>NZ_VIXA01000001.1:0-2477088 GCF_007829925.1 Micromonospora palomenae | reverse complement strand
ACCGTCCGGCCGTCGACCTTGCCCCAGCCGGTCACCACGCCGTCGGTGTGCGGGCGGCGGTCCTCCAGCCCGAACCCGGCGGCCCGGTGCCGGCGCAACTGCTCGATCTCCCGGAACGTGCCCTCGTCGAAGAGCAGGTCGAGCCGTTCCCGGACGGTGAGTTTGCCCTTGGCGTGCTGCTGCGCCGAGGCGCGGGGCCCCGGGCCGGCGACGGCCGTGGCCTTGACGGAATGCAGCTCGGCCACCCGGGACCCGAGGTCGGAATGCGGTTTGTCCACCATGCGTCGTCGCCCCTCACGCTCGCCGACGTCGACCCGCGTCAACCGGCTGGTCGGGCTATCACGTAACCACCGGCGACGGCGGCACGAACAGAACGGCCGCCCCCTAACCCGGGCGCCGGGTCCCCTAGCCGCCCGCCCGACGACCCCAGGGCCATCGACATTTCCGCAGCTCAACCCAGGTGTGCACGCTTGTTCCCAGCTGATCGGACACTCTGCCGAAGTGCTTGACGCTGTTCCGCCGTACTGCTTAGCATGTACGCGTGGGGCATACGCAGAAGCATGCCCCGCGTGGTGGGGCACCTTTGGAAATGGCCGTCAGGCCCGATGAGCGACGAGGTCTTGTCCCCGTCCCAGGCGGACGACGCCGGGATCTCCGTGCCCTGGACGATGAAATCGGCATAGACGGGCATAGAAGGGTTTCGGCTCAATGAGCGATTCTGTCGGGCTACTGGCCAAATTGCCGAGTGGTCGGCGTTCCAAGTGGGCCATCCTCGCGTTGTGGATAGTCCTCGCCGTCGTGCTCGGCCCGCTCTTCGGCAAGATCGAGGACTACGAGGACCGGACTCCGTCCGGCAGCCTTCCGCGCGGCGCCGAGTCGACCGCCGTCATGGAGGAGTTGGACAAGTACCGCTCCGCCTCCGAGGCCGTCCCGGTGGTCGCCGTCTACACCCGCGAGTCCGGGATCCAGGACGCCGACCGCAGCAAGGTGGAGGCCGACCGTACGGCGTTCGCGAAGTTCGCCGACGGCGGCGCGGCCATCCAGCCGGCCATCCCGTCCCAGGACGGCAAGGCGCTCATGCTGGTGGTGCCGTTGACCCGCGACGACGTCGAGATCGACTTCGCGGTCAAGGACCTGCGCACCGCCGCCCAGGCCGGCGCCCCGGCCGGGCTGGACGTCGACCTCGGCGGCCCCGGCGGCCTGCTCAACGACTACACGCAGGCGTTCGAGAACCTCGACGTCAACCTGATGATCGCGACCAGCTCGATCGTCATCGTGCTGCTCCTGCTGATCTACCGCAGCCCGTTCCTCTGGATCTTCCCCCTGCTGGCCGTCGGCTTCGCCAGCGCGCTCACCCAGGGCGTGGCGTACCTGCTCGCCAAACACGCCGGGCTGCCGGTCAACCCGGCCAGCTCCAGCCTGCTGATGATCCTGCTGTTCGGCGTCGGCACCGACTACGCGCTGCTGCTCATCGCCCGCTACCGCGAGGAGCTGCGCCGGCACGCCGACAAGCACCTGGCCATGGGGATCGCGCTGCGCCGCTCGGGCCCGGCGATCCTCGCCTCCGCCGCGACCGTCGTGGTCGGCCTGGCCTGCCTCGCCCTGGCCGACATGCAGAGCGCCCGCAGCCTCGGCCTGGTCGGCGCCACCGGGGTGCTCTGCGCGTACCTGGCGATGGTCACCATCCTGCCGGCGCTGCTGGTGATCGCCGGCCGGTGGGTGTTCTGGCCGTTCGTGCCGAAGTTCGGCCAGGAGGCGCGGGCCGGGCGCGGGTTCTGGACCCGGATCGGCGCGGCCGTCGGCCGCCACCCCCGGGTGGTCTGGCTCGGCTGCCTGATCGTGATCGGCGGCCTCGCCGTCAGCGCGCTGGACATCAAGATGGGGCTGGCCCAGACCGAGGTGTTCCAGACCAAGCCCCAGTCGGTCACCGCGCAGGAGAAGCTCGCCCGGCACTTCCCGTCCGGCGCGTCCGACCCGGCCATCCTCGTCGCCGACGCCTCGGCGGCCGGGCCGGTCAAGGCAGCCGCCGCCGGCGTGGAGGGCACGACGGTCGGCCAGGAGTCGCCCAGCCCCGACGGTAAGCGGGTCATCATCGACGTGGTGCTCCGGGACGCGCCCGACAGCGACGCGGCGAAGGAGACCATCGACGAGATCCGGGACGCGGTGCACGCCGTACCCGGGGCCAACGCGAAGGTCGGCGGCACCACCGCGGAGACCCTGGACATCGACCGGGCCTCCAGCCGGGACGCCCAGGTGGTCATCCCGGTCGTGCTCGCGGTGATCCTGCTGTTCCTGATCATCCTGCTCCGCGCCCTGGTGGCGCCGCTGGTCCTGCTCGGCACGGTGGTGGCGTCCTACTTCGCCGCGCTGGGCGCGTCGCACCTGCTCTTCAAGCACGTGTTCGGGCACGAGGGGACGGCCTGGCAGTTGCCGCTGGTCAGCTTCGTCTTCCTCGCGGCACTCGGCGTCGACTACAACATCTTCCTGATGACCCGGGTGCACGAGGAGGCCGCGCGACACGGCCATGCCGAAGGCGTACGCCGTGGTCTCGCCACCACCGGCAGCGTCATCACCTCGGCCGGCATCGTGCTGGCGGCGACCTTCGCGGTCTTCGCCTCCATGCCGGTGGTCGACATGATCCAGTTCGGTGTGGTCGTCGCGGTGGGCGTCCTGCTCGACGCCTTCCTGGTGCGGACGCTGCTGGTGCCGGCGCTCTCCTTCGACATCGGCCGGGCGAGCTGGTGGCCCGGGCGCCTCTACCGGGACCTCGGCAAGCAGGCCTCCGCGCCGGTCAGCCCCGGCGTGCCGGGCCCGGTGCGGGCCAGCAAGTAGTCACCGGGCGGGGGCGGGTCTCTGGGCCCGCCCCGGCCTCTGGTGGGGCTGGGCGCTCTTTCGCGGGCGGCGGTCGTCGGCGTTCGCCGGGGACCGTGACCAGGGGCGAGGCGGCACCGAGCCCGAGCAGGACAGGCGATTCGCTCCAGCGGCGCGCCCGACGATCTCGTCGGGCGCGCCGCTTCGTCGCTTCCGAGAGCCGTCCCTGCCGCCTGGCGCAGGGCCGCTGTCGCCGCGCTGTGCCTGGTGCGGCACGGTTTGCGGCGTGTTGCGGTGACGGCCGGCCGGGACAGCGCGACATGCCGCACAGCGGCGACCTCGTCCACATCGCCCCGTCCGGTGTCGGGGCGCTGCCTGCTGGTGGGGCGCGGTTTGCGGCGTGTCGCGGTATCGGCCGGCGGCGACAGCGCGACATGCCGCAATGCGGGGAGTTCTTGCCCGCCCCCACCGTCTGGCCGACCAGGGAGTCGCCGGCCGTCCAGTGCTCGGCGTCGCGTCAGTGCAGGGCGAGCTGACGGCAGGGCAAGAGGCCCTCGGCGAGCGGGCGCTGCCAGGTCGAGTTGGTGGCAGGGCAACCGGCCCCGGGGCGGCTTGTCCCGGTGGACGGCGGCGGGCCGTCGGCGAGCGTGGGCGGCGAACTTCGGCACCGCTCCGACGCGCACCGGCCCCCCGCGTCCCAGGGCACCACCGGATCGACGTGACGCAACGAGGCTCGGGCGGCCCGCAGGAGTCCCGGACGCGCCCGGATCTGCGGAAATGTGGGCGCGGCCACCTGTCGGGAATCGGCCAGGTCGACCGGCCCCACGAGGGTGAGGACGGGCTGGCGGGGGTCGTCCCGACGTCGCGTCTCGGATCGCTGTTCGGCGGCGAGGACAGGCCGGACGGCCGGCGCGGGGAACGCCTCTCGTCCGGGTCGTCGAGGCGTCCCACCCGGCCGGGTCAGGTCACGGCCAGGTCACACAACCGCTGCCGGGTGACGACGGGCCGGCGGCGGGTGTGAGCGCCTGGCGGATGTAGCCCGGCAGGAGCGGACCGGACCTGCGCGAATGCCGGGATCCCGCCCTCGCCGATCACCGAAAAGTGAACGATAAGTTGCCGGATCAAGTAACGGTTCGTGACATTTGAAGATCGCTCACATCGTTCCGGATTGATTAGCGGCGGCGTGGTCAGTCGCATTAAAAATGGGACACACCGGCGAACTGGACATTCTGCAATTCACCCGGATCGGATCGCCGACAGAACCGCCTGACCAGGGCCTTGTGCCCGATCTGTGCTAAAGAGGGCGGACTAGCATCACCGTCGATCTGTGGATATGATACGCCGCAACGTGGCTACCAGTGCTGGAGCGTTTCGACTACTACGCTACTTAGGGGTATGCAAACGTGGCGACCATGGGATATGAGGGGGCCCTGTCGCTGTTGCAAGGGCTCCTTCGCCAATGCGACGGCTCAAGCGGTCGACTGGCGCTCGTCGAGGGGGGACTCGCCAGCGGTAAAACATATCTGCTCCATCAATTTTCGCGTTACGCGGTGGAGACGGGGGCGTTACTTCTCAGTGGTACGGCATCACGGGCGGAGCAGTCGGTGCCGCTCGGAGTCGTCGATCAGTTGTTCCGCAGTGCCGACCTGGTGGACGCGCTGCCCGAACGGGCCGCCCGGCTCATCGGTTCGGTGGATGCGGCCGACCAGGACGGGGGATGGTCGGACCCGCTGGCGGAGCCGGATGCTCGGTCGGGCTGGATGCGTGAGTTCTGCGGAGTGCTGCTGGGTCTGGCCCGGGAGCGCACCCTCGTGATCGTGATCGACGATCTGCAGTTCGCCGATTCCGCCTCGCTGCGCCTGTTGTTGTCTCTGCAGCGACGGATGGATGCGGCCCGAATGCTGCTCGTCCTCGGCAAGTGGCACCGACGCCGGCCGACCCTGCCGCTTTTCTACACGGAACTGACCCGGCAGCCGCACGAGAGCATCAGGTTGTCGGCGTTGACGGTGCCGGACATCGCCGATCTGCTCACCGAGAAATGGGGAAAGACGGCGCCCGAGTCCGTGGCCCAGGAATACCACGATCTGACAAACGGTAATCCGCTGTTGGTCCACGCGTTGCTCGACGACAATGCGTCGGACGCCGGGGTCGAGGACGGGGCCACGCCCGTCGTCGGTGACGGATATGCCCACGCCGTGCTGGCCGGCCTGCACCGGTGGGACGCGCAGCTGCTGGACGTGGCCGCCGCGGCCGCGGTACTGAACGAGCGTTCGGATCCGGCCCTGATCGGCCGCCTTCTCGGAATGCGGAACGAAACCGCCGAGGAGATCGTCGGAATACTGACCGAGGCGGGCGTACTGCGGGACTGCCGCATGCGCCATCCGCTCGGCGCCACCACGGTGCTGGAGAGCATGACCCCGGCGGAACGGTCCGCCGTCCACGTCCGCGCCGCCGACCTGCTTCACCAGCAGGGCGCGCCGGCGGCCGAGGTCGGGCGGCACCTGCTCAACGCCGAGCAGGTGCCCGCCGACTGGGCGGTCGGGGTGCTGCGTACCGCGGCCGACCAGGCGCTGGCCGCGGACGACCCGGACCTGGCGGTGCGCTGCCTGGAGCTCGCGCTCTCCGGCTGCACCGACCGCAAGGAACGGATCGCCATCATGCACGCGCTCACCGGCGCGCTCTGGCGACGGAACCCGTCGGCCACGCTGGCGTACCTGCCCTGTCTGCAGGGCGCGGTGCAGGACGGGGAACTGCACGGGCCGGACGCGGCGGCGGTGATCCGCTACAGCCTGTGGAACGGCGACGAGGACGCGGCCGCCCGGGCCGCCACGGCGCTCGGCGCGTCCGCCGATCCGATCGACGCGCAGACGGCGGCCGAGCTGGCCGTCAGCTTCCACTGGTTCCTCGGTCCGGCCCGGGGGCGCCTGTCCGAGTTCGGGCCCACCGGCACCACCCACCCGAGGGACCTCTGGGCGGACGCGGCGCAGCGACTCACCTCGCTCTGGGGCCGGGGCGGCGGGGAGGCCGCCACCACCAGTGCCGAGCAGATCCTGCGCAGCTGCCAGGTCGGTGAGACCCCGCTGGAGGTGGTGGCCGCGGCGGTGCTCGCGGTGCAGCGCGGCAACAAGCCGGAGCTGGCCCGCACCTGGTGCGACCGGCTGATGCGGCAGGCCGCGGAGCGCGGCGAGGTCACCTGGCAGGCGGTGCTCTCCTCGCTGGCCGGCAGCATCGCCTACCGGCGCGGCGACCTGGTCAACGCGATCCGGCACGCCGAGCAGGCGCTGGCCCTGCTGCCGGAGAAGGGCTGGGGGGTCCTGATCGGTCAGCCGCGCGCCACCCTGATCGTCGCGCGCACCGCCCGGGGTGAGCTCCGGGAGGCGGCCGAGGTGCTCCAGGCGCCGGTGCCCGACTCGATGTTCGGCACCGTCTTCAGCCTGCCGTACCTGCGGGCGCGGGGGCAGTTCCACCTGGCCACCGACCGGGTGCTGGCCGCCGGACGGGACTTCCAGCTGTGCGGCCGGCTGATGCGCGAATGGGACGTGGACGTGCCGGCGCTGATCCCGTGGCGCAGCGACCTGGCCGAGGTGAACCTGCGGCTGGGCCGCTCCGTCGAGGCCCGGGACCTGCTCACCCAGCAACTGGAGCGAGCGCGCGCGGCCGACGTCCGGGTGCGGGGCATCTCGCTGCGGGTCCTCGCCGCCGCCAGCGAGCCGGCGCAGCGTCCGACGCTGCTGCGGCAGAGCGTGGAGTGCCTCCAGGCGGCCGACGACCGGCTGGAGCTGTCCAGGGCGCTGACCGCGTTCAGCGTCGTCCGGCAGCAGCTTGGCGAGTTCGACCGGGCCCGGGTGCTGGCCCGGCGGGCCGCGCAGGTGGCCCAGGCGGGTACGACCGGGCCGGCCGTCCCCGCCGGCGGGGACCGACCGGTCGAGCCGCCCGCGTTGGTGGGCCGCTGGCACGACCGGGAGAAGGAGGGCCGGCACGTGCTCAGCGAGGCCGAGCGGCGGGTGGCGAAGCTGGCCGCGCTGGGGCACACCAACCGGGAGATCAGCCAGACGTTGTACATCACCGTCAGCACCGTCGAGCAGCACCTGACGCGGGTCTACCGCAAGCTGGGCATCACCCGGCGCACCGACCTGCCGGCCGAGCACGAGCTGCGCAAGCGGCTGTCGGAGTCCCGTGGCGAGGGGGCCACCGGGCTGCTCCACGCCGGGCAGGACTGGGAGGAACTGGCCGGCTGAGGGACCGCGCCCGCTTGGAGCACCCGGGACCGTGCTCCGGGCGGGCGCTCCGCTGTCCGGGCACACAATGGCGTCCCGACCGGATCCGGTCGGGACGCCGTCGTTGCTCCATCGGGTCCGCGGAAACCGTCGACCGGAAGGCCGGCCGGCGGCCGCGCACGTCAGGGGGCGCTAGGGGTTTCCGCGGGTACGGGCCTGCACCAGCATTGCCTCACACGGGCGTCACGGGTCAGTGGCCGACCCGGGCCTCGGTCACCTGGCCCGTGACGCCCAACGCGGTGAGGCTCGCCCAGATCGTGCCCGGGGTGGCGAAGTTCTCCAGGCTCAGCAGGTCGTCGACGAACCGCACCCGGTACGTCGACTCCAGGTCGGAGATCAGCTCCACCGTGGCCATCGAGTCCAGGCCGAAGTCGCGCAGCGGGGTGTCCTCGGTGAGGGTGTCGGTCGGCGACAGGAAGGCCAGGTAACCCCGCAGGATCCCCTCGAACCGTTCGTCCAGCATGGGTCACTCCGAATCTGTCGGAACCGGTGTCGGCGGTGACCTCGATACAAGTACCTGCCCGTGCGGCCGACAACCCCTGTCGCCCCTTACTGTTGGAGCACCGGATGGTAGACGTGGACGGTCCCGCCCTGTCGGCGCGTTTCCTTCGCGGCCTGGCGGCCAACCCCACCGGCACGGCCCTGCGGGTCGGATCCCGCGCCGTGAGCTACGAGGAACTGCACGAGCTGGCGCTGGCCCGGGCCGGGGCCCTGCGCTCCGCCGGGGACCAGCCGCCGGAGGCGGTCGCGGTGCTCACCGGCAAGAGCGTCGAGGCGTACGCGGGAATCCTGGCCGTGCTGTACGCCGGCGCCACGGTCGTACCGTTGCACGCCGGCTTCCCGGTGTCGCGGACCCGGCGGATGCTGGAGGTCTCCGGCGCGACCGCCGTGGTGGCCGACGAGGCCGGCCTGGCCACCCTCGGCGAGCTGGCCGGCGCCGGGCTGGAGCTGCCGGTGCTCGCGCCCGGCCTGGACGCCGACGCGGTGCCCGGCACGACGCGCATCCCGCTGGGCGACCGGCCCCTCGACGCGCCGCTGCCGGTCACCGCGTCGCAGGTGGCCTACGTGCTGTTCACCTCCGGCTCCACCGGCCGGCCGAAGGGCGTGCCGATCACCTACGGCATGACCGACCACTACTTCCGGCTGGTGGACCGGCACTACGACTTCGACACCACGGACGTCTTCTCGCAGACCTTCGACCTGAACTTCGACTGCGCGGCGTTCGACATGTTCTGCGCCTGGGGGGCCGGGGCGGCCGTGCAGCCGGTGCCCGCGCAGGCCTACCGGGACCTGCCCGGCTTCCTCGCCGAGCGCGCGGTGACCGTCTGGTTCTCCGCGCCGAGCGCGATCACCCTGATCCGCCGGCTGGGTGGCCTGCGCCCCGGCGGCATGCCGGGGCTGCGCTGGAGCCTGTTCGCGGGAGAGGCGCTGCGCGCGGCGGACGTGGCCGACTGGCACGCCGCCGCCCACCGGTCCACGGTGGCCAACATCTACGGCCCCACCGAGCTGACCCTCACCATCACCGGCCACCGCTGGTCGCCGGAGACCTCACCGGGCCTTTGCGTCAACGGGCTGGTGCCGATCGGGCACCTGCACGAGGGGCACGACGCCCTGCTGCGGACCCCCGAGGGGGAACTGTCCGACCACGAGGGTGAGCTCTGCGTCACCGGCCCGCAGATGACCCCCGGCTACCTGGACCCCGCCGACGACGAGGGACGGTTCCTCGACCACGACGGACGCCGCTGGTACCGCACCGGCGACCGGGTGCGCCGGCTGGCCAACGGGGAACTCATCTACCTGGGGCGATGGGACGCCCAGGTGCAGGTCAACGGCTGGCGGATCGAGCTGGCCGAGATCGAGCACGCGCTCGCCGGCTGCCCCGGCGTACGGGACGCGGTGGCGGTCACCCGGACCGTCGACGGGCTGGTGGAGATCGTCGTCTACTACACCGGCGAGCCGGTGCCCGCCGCCCAGCTCGCCAAGCAGCTCGCCGAGATCCTGCCGAAGGGGATGCTGCCCCGCCGGTACACCCACCTCGACGAGTTCCCGCTGAACTCCAACCGGAAGATCGACCGCGGCCGGCTGGCCCGGGCGGCGGCGAGCTGATCCACCGGCCCCGATCGGCACCGGTAGGGGCTGGTAGGGGATTCGGAAAGCACCGTCGGAACGTAATTCTGGCCGGGTGGCAGAAGAGGGTACGGAGAACCGGGGAACGCCCACGTCGGTCGCCCGCCTGGCGGGCCTGCCGGGACCGGAGCAGACGCGCGTCCTTGTCGACCTGGTCCGCGCGCAGGCGTCGGCCGTGCTGCGGGAGATCGGCGCCGACGACGTGCCGGACACCGTCGACGCCGGTCGGCCGCTGCGCGAACAGGGCCTCGACTCGCTCGGACTGGTGCAGCTGCAACGACAGCTCACCGCCGCCACCGGCCTGACGCTGCCACCCACCGTCGGCTTCGACCACCCGACCGCGGTCGCCCTCGCCGACCACCTGCGCACCCTGCTGCTGGGCGAGGGCCCGGAGCCCGCCGAGTCGGCCCCGGCCGGCCCGCCGGCCGAGGAGGAGCCGATCGCCGTGGTCGGCATCGGCTGCCGCTACCCGGGCGGGGTGGACTCCCCGGACCGGCTCTGGGCGTTGGTCGCCGACGAGGGCACCGTGGTCACCGGGTTCCCCACCGACCGGGGCTGGGACCTCGACCGGCTCTACCACCCCGACCCGGACCACCCCGGCACCACGTACGTGCGGCACGGCGGCTTCCTCGACGATGCCGCCGGCTTCGACGCCGAGTTCTTCGGCATCAGCCCGCGCGAGGCCAGCGCCATGGAACCGCAGCAGCGGCTGGTGCTGGAGACCGCCTGGGAGGCCCTGGAACGGGCCGGCATCGACCCGCAGACGCTGCGCGGCAGCCGCTCCGGCGTCTTCATCGGCGCCGACCCGCAGGACTACGGCATGCGGCTGCACGAGGCCCCGGACGGCCTCGACGGCTACCTGATGACCGGCAACTCGCCCAGCGTCGTCTCCGGGCGGCTGGCGTACGTGCTGGGCACCGAGGGGCCCACGCTGACCGTCGACACCGCCTGCTCGGGCTCGCTGGTCGCGTTGCACCTGGCCGTCCGCTCGCTGCAACGCGGCGAATGCACCCTGGCACTGACCGGTGCGGCGTCGGTCATGGTCAACCCCGGCGCGTTCACCTCGTTCAGCCGCCAGCGCGGGCTCTCCCCGGACGGCGTCTGCCGCCCGTTCGCCGCCGCCGCCGACGGCACCGCCTGGGCCGAGGGCGTCGGGCTCTTCGTCCTCGAACGACTCTCCGACGCACGCCGCCACGGCCACCCCGTCCTCGGCGTCATCCGGGGCACCGCGATCAACTCCGACGGCGCCAGCAACGGCCTGACCGCCCCGAACGGCCGGGCCCAGCAGCGGGTCATCCGGCAGGCGCTGGCCGACGCCGGGCTCACCCCCGCCGAGGTGGACACGGTGGAGGCGCACGGCACCGCCACCACCCTCGGCGACCCGATCGAGGCACAGGCGCTGATCGCCACGTACGGGCGGGCGCACCGGGCCGACGCCCCGCTCTGGCTCGGCTCGATCAAGTCCAACCTCGGCCACGCCCAGGCCGCCGCCGGGGCCGCCGGGCTGATCAAGGTGCTGATGGCGATGCGGCACGGCACCCTGCCCCGCACTCTCGGCGTGGACGCACCGACCCCGCACGTCGACTGGTCCGCCGGCACCGTGCGACTGCTCACCGAGGCCCGGCCCTGGCCCGCCGACGGCGCCCCGCGCCGCGCCGGTATCTCCTCCTTCGGGGTCAGCGGCACCAACGCGCACGTCATCGTCGAGGAGCCGCCGCCGGCCGAGCCGGCACCGGCGCCGCACCCGGGGCCGCCCGTCGCCGCCGCGCTGCGCCCGGTCGTCGTCTCGGCCCGGACCGCGCCGGCGCTGCCCGCCCAGGCCGCCCGGCTGCTCGACGCCACCGACCCCGCCGGCACGCCGCCGGACCTGGTCGACCTGGGCTGGTCGCTGGCCACCGGCCGCGCGGCCCTCACCCACCGCGCGGTGCTGCTGGCCCGCGACACCGACGAGGTACGCGCCGGACTGCGCGCCCTCGCCGCCGGTGACCCGGCCCCCGGGCTGATCCGGGGCACCGCCACCGGCGGCCGGCTGGCCCTGCTCTTCACCGGCCAGGGCAGCCAGCGCCTCGGCACCGGCCGCCGGCTGCACGCCGCGTACCCGGTCTTCGCCGACGCGCTGGAGGAGGCGATCGGCCACCTCGACCTGCAACTGGACCACTCGCTGTGGGACGTGCTCTTCGCCGCCGAGGGCACCGACGAGGCGGCGCTGCTCGACCGGACCGGGTACGCCCAGCCGGCGCTCTTCGCCGTCGAGACCGCGCTCTACCGACTCGTCGAGTCGTGGGGCCTGCGGCCGGACTTCGTCGCCGGGCACTCCATCGGCGAACTGGCCGCCGCCCACGCGGCCGGGGTCTTCTCGCTGCCCGACGCCGCCATGCTGGTCGCCGCCCGGGGCCGGCTCATGCAGGAGCTGGAGTCGGCCGGCGCGATGGTCGCGGTGGCCGCCGCCGAGGACGAGGTCCGCGAGCTGCTGGTCGACGGGGTCGACCTCGCCGCCGTCAACGGCCCGGCCGCCGTGGTGATCTCCGGCGTCGAGGACGAGACACTGCGGATCGCCGCCGAACTCGCCGGCCGTGGCCGGCGCACCAAGCGGCTGCGGGTCAGCCACGCCTTCCACTCGCCGCTGATGGAGCCGATGCTCGACGAGTTCCGCCGGGTCGCCGAGCTGGTCGCGTACGAGCAGCCGCGCATCCCGGTGGTCTCCAACGTCACCGGTGCGCTCGCCGGCGCCGACCTGTGCACCCCCGACTACTGGGTACGGCACGTGCGGCAGCCGGTCCGGTTCGCCGACGGGATCGCCTTCCTCGACTCCGCCGGCGTCGACACGTACCTCGAACTCGGGCCCGACCCGGTGCTCACCGCGATGGCGCAGGAGTGCGTCGCCCCCGACGGTGACCGCGCGTTCGTCGCCGCCCTGCGCCGCGACCACGACGAGGAGCGGGAGGTGCTGGCCGCGGTCGCGGCGGCGCACGTCCGGGGCGCCGACGTCGACTGGTCGGCCTGCTACGCGGGCAGCGACGCCCGCCGCGTCGAGCTGCCCACCTACGCCTTCCAGCACCGGCACTACTGGCTGACCTCGCCGCCCGCCACCGGCGACGCGTCCGGGATCGGGCAGCTCGCCGCCGACCACCCGCTGCTCGGCGCGCTGCTGCACCTGGCCAGCGAGGACGGCACGGTGCTCACCGGCCGGCTGTCCCGCCGCTCCCACCCGTGGCTCGCCGACCACGTCATCGGCGGGGTCAACCTGGTGCCCGGCACCGCGCTGGTCGAACTGGCCGCGTACGCCGGCGACCAGGTCGGCTGCGCCCTGGTCGAGGAGCTGACCCTGGAGGCGCCGCTGGTCCTGCCGGACGACACCGGGGTCGCGCTCCAGGTCGTCGTCACCCCGCCCGACACCGACGGGCGGCGCACGGTCGAGTTCCACTCCCGCCGCGAGGACGCCCCGCCCGGCGGCGAGTGGACCCGGCACGCCAGCGGGGTGCTCGCCCCGACCGGCGCCGCCCCGACCCGCGACGACGACCTGACCCGGTGGCCACCGCGCGACGCCGAGGCCGTCGACGTCACCGACTTCTACCCGGGCCTGGCCGAGCAGGGCTACGGCTACGGGCCGACCTTCCACGGCCTGCGCGCGGTCTGGCGGCGCGCCGGCGAGGTCTTCGCCGAGGTGGCGCTGCCCGAGTCCACCACCGACGGCGGCGCGTACGGGCTGCACCCGGCGCTGCTCGACGCCGCGCTGCACGCGCTGGACCTGGCGCTGCCGCAGCCCGCCAGCGGGGTCACCCTGCCGTTCACCTGGTACGACCTCACCCTGCACGCCTCCGGCGCCACCGCCGTGCGGGTGCGGCTCACCGCGACCGGGCCGGACACCGTCCGGGTCGCGCTGGCCGACGGCTCCGGCGCTCCGGTCGCCACCGTCGGCTCGCTGCTGGTGCGCACCGTCGACGCCGAACAGCTCGGCGCCGGCACCGGCGGCGGAGACCTGCTCCGCGTCGAGTGGACCGAGCAGCCGCTGCCCGCATCGGCCGAGGCGTCCGTCGCCGTCGTCGGCCCGGACCCGTTCGGCCTGGCCGGCGCGCTCGGCGTACCGGCGGTGACCGGTCCGGAGGCCGTCGAGACCACGCCGGACCTGCTGGTCGCGACGTTCGACGCTGGGGACGGCGAGACCCTGGCCGGCGTACGGGCCGCCGCGCACCGGGCGCTGCGGCTGACCCAGGACGTGCTCGCCGACGACCGGCTCGCCGACACCCGGCTGGTCGTGGTGACCCGGCACGCCGTCGCGGCGCTGCCGGGCGACCCGATCGCGCTGACCACCGCGCCGCTGTGGGGCCTGCTGCGCGCGGCCCAGGCCGAGAACCCCGGCCGGCTGCTCCTGCTCGACCTCGACGCCGCCACCCCGGCCACCGCCCTGCCCGGCGCCGCCGTCGCCGGTGAGCCGGAGGTGGCGCTGCGCGAGGGCCGGCTGCTCGCTCCCCGCCTGGTGCCCGCCCGCCGCCCGCGCGCCGCCGCCCCCGCCGCCTGGGACGGCACCGTCCTGGTCACCGGCGGGACCGGTGGACTCGGCGCGGTGCTGGCCCGGCACCTGGTCACCACCCACGGGGTGCGGCACCTGCTGCTGGCCAGCCGGCGCGGACCGGACGCCCCGGGCGCCACCGCGCTGCGGGACGAGCTGACCGCCCTCGGCGCCCAGGTCACCGTCGCCGGCTGCGACGTCGGCGACCGCGACGCCCTCGCCGCGCTGCTCGCCACGGTCCCCGCCGACCAGCCGCTCACCGGCGTCGTGCACGCCGCCGGCATCGTCGACGACGGCACGTTCGACGGCCTCACCCCGCAGCGGCTGGACGCGGTGCTGCGCCCCAAGGCCGACGCCGCCTGGCACCTGCACGAACTGACCCGCGACGCCGACCTGCGCGCCTTCGTGCTCTACTCCTCGGCCGCCGGCTTCCTCGACGGCTCCGGGCAGGCCAACTACGCGGCGGCCAACACCTTCCTCGACGCGCTCGCCGCGCACCGCCGGGCCGCCGGGCTGCCCGCCACCAGCCTCGGCTGGGGGCTCTGGCCCCGGGACATCGGCATGGGCGCCGGGGTGGACGACGTCGCCGCGCACCGGGTGAGTCGCCTCGGGCTGCGGGAACTCAGCGTCGCGCAGAACCTCGCCCTCTTCGACGCCGCGCTCGGCGTGGACGAGGCGTTCCTGGCGCCGCTTCACTTCGACCTGGTGGACCTGCGGCATCGGGCCGCCGAGCTGCCGCCGCTGCTGCGCCGGCTGGTCCGCGCGCCCCGGCGGCCCGCCGCCCGGGCCGCCGCCGGTGCCGTCCCGGTCGAGCTCTCCCTGGCGCGCCAGATCGCCGAGCTGACCGAGGCGGAGCGTACGTCGGTCCTGCTGGACCTGGTCCGTACCCAGGTGGCCGCCGTGCTCGGGCACAGCGGCGCGGACGCCATCGCGCCCCGGCAGGCGTTCAACGAGATCGGCTTCGACTCGCTGGCCGCGGTGGAGCTGCGCAACCGGCTCAACGCGGCCACCGGGCTGCGGCTGACCGCCACCCTCGTCTTCGACTACCCGAACCCGCGCGCGCTGGCCGGGCACCTGGTCGAGAAGCTGCTCGACCTGCGCCCGGCGGCCGAACCGGTGCGGGCCGTGGTGCGCGCCGTCCCCGACGAGCCGATCGCCATCATCGGCATGAGCTGCCGCTACCCGGGCGGGGTCAGCTCGCCGGAGGAACTGTGGCGGCTGGTCGCCGAGGGGGTGGACGCCATCGGCGAGTTCCCCGCCGACCGGGGCTGGGACGTCGACGAGCTGTACGACCCGGAGCCGGGCCGGTCGGGGCGCATCTCGACGAAGGAGGGCGGCTTCCTCTACGACGCCGCCCTGTTCGACCCGGACTTCTTCGGGATCAGCCCCCGCGAGGCCAGCGCCATGGACCCGCAGCAGCGGCTGATGCTGGAGGCGTCCTGGGAGGCGTTCGAGCGGGCCGGCATCGACCCGCACTCGGTGGCCGGCTCGCGTACCGGGGTGTTCGCCGGGGTGATGTACCACGACTGGGCGACCCGGCCCGGCGAGATGCCGGAGGAGGCGCTCGGCTACCTGGGCAACGGCGGCCACACCAGCGTGGTCTCCGGGCGGGTCGCGTACGTGCTCGGGCTGGAGGGGCCGGCGGTGACCGTGGACACCGCCTGCTCGTCGTCGCTGGTGGCCCTGCACTGGGCGATCCAGGCGCTGCGCACCGGGGAGTGCGAGCTGGCCCTGGCCGGCGGCGTCACCGTCATGTCCACCCCGGACACGTTCATCGACATGAACCGGCAGGGTGGTCTCTCCTCCGACGGGCGGTGCCGGTCGTTCGCCGCGTCGGCCGACGGCACCGGTTGGGGTGAGGGGGTCGGCGTCCTGCTGGTCGAGCGGCTCTCCGACGCCCGCCGCAACCGTCACCCGGTCCTGGCGGTGGTGCGCGGCTCGGCGGTCAACCAGGACGGCGCGTCGAACGGGATGACCGCGCCGAACGGCCCGTCGCAGCAGCGCGTGATCCGGGCCGCGCTCGCGTCGGCGGGTGTCAGCGCCGCCGAGGTCGACGCGGTGGAGGCGCACGGCACGGGTACGACCCTTGGCGACCCGATCGAGGCGCAGGCCCTGCTCGCCACGTACGGCCAGGAGCGCCCGGCGGAGCGCCCGCTCTGGCTCGGCTCGATCAAGTCCAACCTCGGGCACACCCAGGCCGCCGCCGGGGTCGCCGGGATCATCAAGATGGTCCACGCGATCCGCCACCGCGTCCTGCCGCCCACCCTGCACGTGGACGCGCCGTCGCCGCAGGTGGACTGGTCCGCCGGTGCGGTGGAGCTGTTGACCGAGGCGCGCCAGTGGCCGGTGAACGGGCATCCGCGCCGGGCCGGGGTGTCGTCGTTCGGCATCAGCGGCACCAACGCGCACGTCATCATCGAGCAGGCCCCGGACGAACCCCCGGCGGTCCTGGCGTCGGCGCCGGCCGGGCCTGCCGGCGACGCCCCCGGCCCGGCCGGGCCTGCCGGCGACGCCCCCGGCGCAGTCGGGTCCGCCGGCCTCCCGGTGGCGGTGCCGTGGCTCCTCTCCGCCCGGTCCGAGGCGGCGGTGCGGAGCCTGGCGGGTCGGCTGGCGGAGGTCGCCTGGTCGATGGACCCGGCGGACGTGGCACCCGCGGCCCGGACCCTGGCGACCGGTCGGGCGCTCTTCGACCACCGGGCGGTGGCGCTCGGCGCGAGCCCGGCGGAGCTGTCGCCGGCCCTCGCCGCGCTCGCCGACGGCGGGTCCGCGCCGGGGGTGGTGTCCGGGCTGGCCCGGGCCGGTCGGCTGGCGGTGCTGTTCACCGGTCAGGGCGCGCAGCGCCTCGGCATGGGTCGCTCGCTGCACGCGGCCTTCCCGGTCTTCGCCGCTGCCTTCGATGCGGTGGTGGCGGAGTTGGACGAGCATCTGGACCGGCCGTTGCGTGAGGTGATCTGGGGCGATGACGCGGAGTTGATCCGGCGGACGGGTTACGCGCAGGCCGGGTTGTTCGCCGTCGAGGTTGCGCTGTTCCGCTTGGTCGAGTCGTGGGGTGTGCGGCCGGACTTCGTGGCGGGGCATTCGATCGGTGAGTTGGCTGCCGCGCATGTGGCCGGGGTGTTGTCGTTGGCGGATGCGGCGCGTCTGGTGGCGGCGCGGGGTCGGTTGATGCAGGCGTTGCCGGCTGGTGGGGCGATGGTTGCCCTTCAGGCGTCGGAGGAGGAGGTGCGAACGGCGCTGTCGGCACAGGATGCCTCCTTCGCGTCCTATCGACCTGATGACGTCAACGATTCAGCCTCCACTGGCAGCGGCAGCGGGACCGGCGACGGCACGGTCGCAGCCAACAGCGGCGGCCGCGAGCCGGCGGCAGGTGCTGGTGTGGACATCGCTGCCGTCAATGGGCCCCGGTCGGTGGTCGTCTCCGGCCCCGAAGCCGCCGTGCTGCACGTGGCCGAGCACTTCACCAAGCAAGGTCGCAAGACCACCCGGCTGCGGGTCAGTCACGCGTTCCACAGCGGGCTGATGGAGCCGATGCTCGACGAGTTCCGGGCCGTCGCGGCAGAGCTGACCTACGCCGAGCCGCAACTCCCGGTCGTGTCGAACCTGACCGGCGCCCTCGCCACCAGCGAACTGACCGACCCGGACTACTGGGTCCGCCACGTTCGTGAGGCGGTGCGTTTCGCCGACGGCATCACCGCCCTGCACACCGCCGGCGCGACCACGTTCCTGGAACTGGGTCCGGACGCCGCGCTCACCCCGATGATCGGGGGCATCCTCGCCGACGAGGTCACCGTCGTGCCGTCCCTGCGGCGGGGACACGACGAACAGCGGCAGGCCCTGACCGCCCTGGCCAGGCTGCACGTCACCGGCACCGCCGTCGACTGGACCGCCCTGCTGCCGCAGACCACCCGCACGGTCGACCTGCCCACCTACCCGTTCCAGCGGCGGCGCTACTGGCTCAACCCGCTGCCGCCCGCGGGCGACGTCGGCTCGGTCGGGCTCGACCCGATCGGGCACCCGCTGCTCGGCGCCGCCGTACCGGCCGCCGACACCGATCGGGTGGTGCTCACCGGGCGGCTCGCCGTCGACCGGCAGCGCTGGCTGGCCGACCACGAGATCCTCGGTGCGGTGCTGCTGCCCGGCACCGGCTTCGTCGAACTCGCCGTTCGCGCCGGTGACCACGTCGGCTGCGGCCGGGTCGAGGAGCTGACCCACCGGGCACCGATGATCCTGCCCGGCCGGGGTGCGGTGGCCGTACAGGTGGTGGTCGGGTCGCCCGACGACAACGGCGTACGCCAGATCGGGATCCACTCCCGACCCGAGGGCGGGGACGGGGGATGGACCCTGCACGCCACCGGCGCGATCGCGCCGACCGCCGCCCCGGCCACCTGGGACCTCACCCAGTGGCCGCCGCCGGGGGCCACCGCGCTGCCGGTGGAGAGCTTCTACCCGCGGCTGCGCGCCCGCGGCTACGGCTACGGCCCGACGTTCCAGGGCCTGCGGGCCGCCTGGCGGCGCGGCGAGGACGTCTTCGCCGAGGTCGCGCTCCCCGAGGGCGAGGACGCCGAGCGGTACGGCCTGCACCCGGCCCTGCTCGACGCCGCCATGCACGCCGACCAGCTCGGCGAGGACGGCCCGCTGGACGGCGAGACGCTGCTGCCGTTCTCCTGGTCCGGGGTCACCCTGCACGCCGCCGGGGCCCGCGCGCTGCGCGTACACCTGGAACGGCTGCGGGGCGACGAGGAGTGCCGGATCCGGGTGGCCGACCCCGACGGACGCCCCGTCGCCACCGTCGAGTCGCTGCTGGTCCGGCCGGTCTCGGCCGGGCAGCTCGCGCGGGACGACCGCGCCGGCGCGCTGCTGCGCCTGGAGTGGACCCCGGCACCGGTTCCGCCGGCGACCAGCCGGGCCGTCGTGCTCGGCGATCTGCCGGGGACCGGACTGCCCGCGTACCCGGATCTGGCCGCGCTCGGCGCGGCGCTCGACGCGGGGGAGACCGGCACCCCGGACCTGGTCCTGTTCGCCGCACCCACCGCTGGGGGCGACCGGGCCGAGGCGGCCCGTGCCGTCACCCGCGACACGCTGCGGACGGTGCGGTCCTGGTTGGCCGACGGGCGTTTCGACGGGGCACGGCTGACCGTCGTCACCCGGCAGGCCGTCGCCGCCGCGACCGGCGAGGACGTCGAGCTGGCCCAGGCCCCCGTGTGGGGGTTGCTGCGGGCGGCGGCCGGCGAACAGCCGGGCCGGTTCGGGCTGCTCGACACCGACGGCAGCGCCGACTCCGCGCGGCTGCTCGCCGCCGTCGCCGCCGCCGAAACCGAGGCGGCGGTCCGCGCCGGCCGGGTGAGCGTGCCCCGGCTGGCCCGGCTGCGTCCCGCCGACGGCGCGCCCGGCTGGAACCCGGACGGCACCGTACTGGTCACCGGTGGCACCGGCGGGCTCGGCGCGCTGATCGCCCGGCACCTGGTGACCACCCACGGGGTACGCCGGCTCGTGCTCACCAGCCGGCGCGGCCCCGACGCGCCCGGTGCTGCGGCGCTGCGCGACGAGTTGCGCGCGCTCGGCGCGACCGAGGTCACCGTCGCCGCCTGCGACGTCACCGACCGCGCCGCCGTCGCCGCCGTGCTCGCCGCCGTCCCCGCCGAGCACCCGCTCACCGCCGTGGTGCACGCCGCCGGCGTACCCGGCGCCGGCCTGGTCGCCGACCTGGACCCGGACGGGCTCGACCCGGTGCTGGCGCCCAAGGTGGACGGCGCCTGGCACCTGCACGAACTGACCCGGGACCTGCCGCTCGACGCGTTCGTGCTGCTCTCCTCCGCCGGTGGCCTGGTGCTGGCCGCCGGGCAGGGGCACTACGCCGCCGCGAACGTCTTCCTGGACGCCCTCGCCGCCCACCGGGCCGCCGCCGGCCTGCCCGCCACCGCGGTCGCCTTCGGCCTCTGGGACCTCGGCGGCGCCTCGGCCGAGGACGTCGCCCTGGTGCGCCGGCTCGGCCTGCCGGCGCTCGGCGTCGACGACGGCCTCGCGCTGCTGGACGCCGCCGTGGCGACCGGCGAACCGCTGGTCGTGCCGCTGCGCGTCGACCCGGCCGCCGTCCGGGCCCGGGGCGAGGTGCCGACCCTGCTCCGCGGCCTGGTCACCGCCCCCACCCGGCGCGCCGCCGTCGGTACGACCAATGGCGGCGGCACGGCCACCGGGCTGGCCCAACGGCTCGCCGGTGTCACCGAGGCGGAGCGGCACCGCGTCCTGGTCGAACTCGTCCGCGCCCGGGTGGCGGCGGTGCTCGGGCACTCCGGCGTGGAGGCGGTCGCCCCCGACCGGGCGTTCAAGGACCTCGGCTTCGACTCGCTCGCCGCCGTTGAGCTGCGCAACGCCCTCAACGAGGCGACCGGTCTGCGGCTGCCCGCCACCCTGGTCTTCGACCACCCGACCGCCGAGGCCGCCGCGCGTTTCCTCGCCGACCGGCTGGTCGGCGTCGCTCCCGCCGCCGCACCCGCGCTCGCCCCGACCACCCCGGCCGCGCCCGACGACGACCCGATCGCCATCGTCGCGATCCACTGCCGCTACCCCGGCGAGGTGCGCTCCGCCGACGACCTGTGGCGGCTGCTGATCGACGAGCGCGACGCGATCTCCGAGTTCCCGGCAGACCGGGGCTGGGACGTCGACGCGGTCTACGACCCGCAGCCCGGCGCGGCCGGGAAGACGTACGTCAAGACCGGGGGGTTCCTGCACGACGCCGCTGAGTTCGACCCGGAGTTCTTCGGCATCATGCCGCGCGAGGCGCTCGCCATGGATCCGCAGCAGCGGCTGCTGCTCCAGGGCGCCTGGGAGGCGTTCGAGCGGGCCGGTATCGACCCCGCCTCGATGCGGGGCAGCCGCACCGGCGTCTACGTCGGCGTCATGTACACCGAGTACGGCAGCCGGGTGCAGCAGCACGTGCCCGAGGAGATCGCGGCGTACCTCAGCGGCGGCAGCGGCGCCAGCATCGCCTCCGGGCGGGTGGCGTATGCGCTGGGGCTGGAGGGGCCGGCGGTCACCATCGACACGGCCTGCTCCTCGTCGCTGGTCGCGCTGCACATCGCCTGCCAGGCGCTGCGCCAGGGCGAGGTGGAGATGGCGCTGGCCGGCGGCGTGACGGTGCTGCCCACGCCGGACGTCTTCGTCGACTTCAGCCGGCAGCGGGGCCTCGCCCCGGACGGCCGGTGCAAGGCCTACGCGAACGGCGCCGACGGCACCGGTTGGTCCGAGGGGATCGGGCTGCTGCTGGTGGAACGCCTCTCCGACGCCCGGCGCAAGGGTCACCCCGTGCTGGCCGTGGTGCGCGGGTCGGCGATCAACCAGGACGGCGCGTCCAACGGGCTGACCGCCCCGAACGGCCCCTCCCAGCAGCGGGTCATCGAGGCCGCCCTGGCCGCCGCCGCGCTCGCCCCGGCCGAGGTGGATCTGGTCGAGGGGCACGGCACCGGCACCGCCCTCGGCGACCCGATCGAGGCGCAGGCCCTGCTGGCGACGTACGGCCGGGACCGGGACCGGGACCGGCCGCTGTGGCTCGGGTCGGTCAAGTCGAACCTCGGGCACACCCAGGCCGCCGCCGGCGTGGCCGGGGTGATCAAGGCGGTGCAGGCGATGCGGCACGGGCTGATGCCGGCGACGCTGCACGTCGACGCCCCCTCCGACGAGGTGGACTGGTCCTCCGGCGCGGTCGAACTGCTGACCCGGCCGCGGGAGTGGCCGAAGCAGCCCCGCCCCCGCCGGGCGGCGGTCTCCTCGTTCGGGCTCAGCGGCACCAACGCTCACATGATCATCGAGGAGGCGCCGGCGGACCTCGCCGGCCCGGCCCGGCCCGCCGACCCGCCGGCTGGTGACGCCGACACGGCGCCGGTACGGCCGTGGGTGCTGTCCGGGCGTACCGACCGGGCGTTGCGGGCGCAGGCGGAGCGGCTGGCCGCCCACCTCGACGGGCGGGACGACCTGGCCGACCGGGACGTCGCGTGGTCCCTGGCCACCGGCCGGGCCGCCCTGGAGCACCGGGCCGTGGTGCTCGGCGCGGACCGGAACGAGCTGACCGCCCGCCTGACCGCCCTGGCGGCCGGGGAGGTCGCCACCGGCGTGGTCACCGGCGTCGCGCGCTCCGGCGGCCGGTCGGCAGTGGTCTTCACCGGTCAGGGCGCGCAGCGCCTGGGCATGGGTCGCTCGCTGCACGCGGCCTTCCCGGGTTTCGCCGCTGCTTTCGACGCGGTCGTGTCCGAGCTGGACGCGCATCTGGACCGGCCGTTGCGTGAGGTGATCTGGGGTGATGACGAGGAGCTGATCCGGCGGACGGGTTACGCGCAGGCGGGGTTGTTCGCGGTTGAGGTGGCGTTGTTCCGGCTGGTGGAGTCGTGGGGTGTGCGGGCTGATTTCGTGGCCGGGCATTCGATCGGTGAGTTGGCGGCGGCGCATGTGGCCGGGGTGTTGTCGTTGGCGGATGCGGCGCGTCTGGTGGCGGCGCGGGGTCGGTTGATGCAGGCGTTGCCCGAGGGCGGGGCGATGGTGGCGGTGCAGGCGTCGGAGGAGGAGGTGCGGGCGGCGCTGGCGGGGTCGGGTGTGGTGGTCGGGTCCTTTGGAGCTGATGTCGTAAACGACTCAGCCTTCACCGGCAACGGCACCGGCAACGGCACCGGCAACGGCACCGGCACCGGCACCGCCGCGGCCGCGGCGAACGGCGATGGCATCGGCGCGGTCCCGGCGGTCGGCCACGACACCGGCGCGGTTGCGGGGAACGGGTACGGCACCGGCGCGGTCGCGGCCAGCGGCGGTGGCGATGGCACGGTCGCGGCCCACGGCACGGACCTCCTGGCGGCAGGCGCTGGGGTGGACGTCGCCGCCGTGAACGGTCCCCGGTCGGTGGTGATTTCCGGCCCGGAGGCCGCCGTGCTCGCGGTCGCCGAGCACTTCACCAACCTTGGCCGCAAGACCACCCGGCTGCGGGTCAGCCACGCCTTCCACAGCCGACTGATGGACCCGATGCTCGACGACTTCCGGGCCGTCGCGGCGAGCCTCACCTACGCCGAGCCGCAACTCCCGGTGGTCTCGAACCTGACCGGTGCCGTGGCCACCCGCGAGCTGACCGACCCGGACTACTGGGTGCGGCACGTCCGTGAGGCGGTCCGCTTCGCCGACGGCATCAACGCCCTGCACCAGGCGGGAGTCACGACGTTCCTGGAACTCGGCCCGGACGCCGCGCTCACCCCGATGATCGGGGGCGTCGTGACCGACACCGTCGTCGCGCCGGCCCAGCGCCGGGACCGACCCGAGGTGACCCAGCTGCTCGACGCCCTGGCCCGGCTGCACGTCACCGGCACCCCGGCCCGCTGGACGGAGGTCCTCGGCGGCGGCACCCGGGTCGACCTGCCCACGTACCCGTTCGAGCGGCGGCACCTGTGGTTGAACGCCCCGAAGACCCGGGCCGGCGACGCCACCGGGCACGGCCAGCGCGACGCCGACCACCCGCTGCTCAGCGCCGTCATGGTGGCGCCGCAGGGCGGTGGCGTGGTGCTCACCGGCCGGCTCGCCCTCGACACCCACGCCTGGCTGGCCGACCACAACGTGATGGGCATGGGGCTGCTCCCCGGCACCGGCTTCGTCGAGCTGGCACTGCGGGCCGCCGAGGAGGTCGGCTGCGACGTCGTCGAGGAACTGATCATCGAGCAGTTGATGCCGCTGCCCGACCACGGCGGCGCGGCCGTCCAGGTGGTGGTGGGGGAGCCGGACGCCGGCAACCGGCGGAGCATCGCCATCTGGTCCCGGTTCGACGACGCCCCGCCGGAGGTGGGCTGGACCCGGCACGTCACCGGCTGGCTTGCCACCGAGAACGCGCCGCCGGTCACCGCGGAGGAGTTCGGTGTCGGGGTCGGCCAGTGGCCGCCGGCCGACGCCCAGCCGGTCGACATCAGCGGCGTCTACGACTACCTGACCGCGCAGGGCTACCACTTCGGACCCATGTTCCGCGGGCTGCGTGCCGTCTGGCTGCGCGGCCGGGACCTCTTCGTCGAGGTGGCGCTCCCCGACGAGGCCCGGCAGGACGCGGCCGCGTACCGGCTGCACCCGTCGCTGCTCGACGCCGCGCTCAGCGCCACCGACTTCCTCGGCGGACGCAAGCCGCAGGACATCGGCGCCGGCCAGCTGCCGTTCTCCTGGACCGGGGTACGGCTGCACTCCGGCGGCCGCAGCCGCCTGCGGGTACGGATCAACTGGACCAACTCCGACGAGAGCGCCGGCTCCGAGGCGGTCCGCCTGGACCTGGCCGACACCGCCGGCACCCCGGTCGCCACCGTCGAGTCGCTGGTGGTCCGGCCGGTCACCGCGGACCGGCTGGTGGCCGCCGGAGCGGCGATGACCGGCACCCGCCACCTCGACTCGGTGTTCCGGGTCGACTGGCCCCAACTGCCGCTGGGCGAGGCCGCCGAGGCCGTACCCGGGCGGTGGGCGGTGCTCGGCGGCGAGGTCGACCTCGGCCGCGCGGACGTGCCCGCGTACCCGGACCTGGCGGCGCTGGCCGCGGCGGCCGCGACGGACGGCGTACCCGATGTGGTGTTCCTGCCGGTCGAGCCGGCGGACGGCGAGGTGCCCGAGGCGGTCCGCGACGGCCTGGCCGGGGTGCTGGAGACCACCCGGGCCTGGCTCGCCGACGAGCGGTACGCCGCCACCCGGCTGGTGGTGCTGACCTGGTTCGCGGCCGACGACGACAGCGGGCACCTCGACCTGACCGTCGCCCCCGTCTGGGGCCTGCTGCGCGCCGCGCAGGCCGAGAACCCGGACCGGCTGATGCTGGTCGACCTCGACTCCGACGAGGCCAGCCTGCGGATGCTGCCGGCCGTGGTCACGCTGCCCGAGCCGGAGGTCGCCGTGCGCGGCAACCAGGTGAAGGTGCCCCGACTCGCCCCCGTCCCGGTGCCGACCGAGCTGCCCCCGTCGCCCTGGCGGCCCGACGGCACGGTGCTGGTCACCGGCGGCACCACCGGCCTCGGCGCGCTGGTCGCCCGGCACCTGGTCGGCACGCACGGCGTGCGGCACCTGGCGCTGGTCAGCCGGCGCGGCCCGGACACCCCCGGCGCGGCGCAACTGCGCGACGAACTGGCTGCGCTCGGCGCCCAGGTGACCGTCGCCGCCTGCGACGTCACCGACCCGAAGGCCCTGGCGGCGCTGGTCGACGGGCTGCCGCAACCGCTGACCGCCGTGGTGCACGCCGCCGCCGTGCTCGACGACGCGCTGTTCACCTCGCTCACCCCGGACCGGCTCGCCGCGGTGCTGGCGCCCAAGGTCGACGCCGCCTGGGCGTTGCACGAGCTGACCGAGGAGCGGGAGCTGACCGCGTTCGTCCTGTTCTCCTCGGTGGCCGGCCTGCTCGACCCGGCCGGCCAGGGCAACTACGCGGCGGCGAACAGCTTCCTCGACGCGCTGGCCCGGCACCGCCGGTCGATGGGACTGCCCGCCACCTCGCTGGTCTGGAACCTGTGGGGCGAGGGCGCCGGCCTGGCCGGCGGCACCGACCCCGGCGTCACCCGGCGGCTCGCCGCGATGGGCATGCCGGCACTGTCACCGGCCGACGGGCTCGCCCTGTTCGACCAGGCGCTGCGGGTCGACGAGCCGGTGCTGGTGCCGCTGCGCCCCGACCCGACCGGCACCGAGATCCCGGCCAAGCTGCGCGACGTCGCCCGCGCCGCCGGTCGCCGGCCCGCCCCGGCGGCCACCCCGGCCGCCATCGCCGAGGCGCCGGCGGCCCCGGTGGACGAGGGCAGCCTCGTCCCGCGCCTCGCCGCGCTGCCCGAGGAGGGCCGGCAGCGGATGCTGCTGGACCTGGTCCGCGGCCACGTCGCCGCCGTCCGGCACGCCGAACCGGGCGAGATCGACGTCCACCGGGGCTTCACCGAGCTCGGTCTGGACTCGCTGGCCGCGATCGAGCTGCGCAACCGGCTCAGCGCGGCGACCGGGCTGCGGCTCGCCGCCACGCTGATGTTCGACCACCCGACGCCGGCCGAGGTGGCGCGGCTGCTGCGCGAGGAACTGGCCGAGGAGGTGCCGGTCGGGCCGTCCGCCGACGCGCCCGCCGGGCCGGCGGGCGCCGACGGCGAGGACGAGGACGAGGACGACGTACGCCGCCGGCTGGCCACCATCCCGCTGGACGCGCTGCGCGAGGCGGGCCTGCTCGACGCCCTGCTGCGGCTCACCGCGCCGGGCGTCGAACCCCCGCCCAGCGCGGCGCCCGCCGCCGCCGACCGCAGTGAGGAGATCCGGAACATGGCGGTGGACGACCTGGTCCGCGCCGCCCTCGGCGGCGCCGACCCGAACGGAGCGCACCGGTGAGCGGCGTGGACACCGACCAGATCGTCGCGGCGCTGCGGACCTCGCTGCTGGAGAACGACCGGCTCCGGCAGGAGAACGCCCGGCTCACCCAGGCCGCCGACGAACCGATCGCCATCGTGGGGATGGCCTGCCGGCTGCCCGGCGGGGTGGACTCCCCGGAGAGCTACTGGGAGCTGCTGGCCCGGGGCCGGGACGCGGTCACCCCGTTCCCCACCGACCGCGGCTGGGACACCGACGCCCTGTACGACCCGGAGCCCGGCCGCCCCGGCAAGACCGTCACCCGGGAGGGCGCGTTCCTGCACGACGCGGCCGACTTCGACGCCGACCTGTTCGGCATCTCCCCCAGGGAGGCCCGGGACATCGACCCGCAGCAGCGGGTGATCCTGGAGACCGCCTGGGAGGCCCTGGAGCACGCGCGGATCGACCCGCTCTCGCTCAAGGAGAGCCGCACCGGCGTGTACTGCGGGGTGATGTACCACGACTACGACGGCGCGGACGGCGGCGGCAGCATCACCAGCGGCCGGATCTCCTACACGCTGGGCATGCAGGGGCCGTCGGTCTCGCTGGACACCGCCTGCTCGTCCTCGCTGGTCGCGCTGAACCTGGCCGGGCACGCGCTGCGCTCCGGGGAGTGCACCCTCGCGCTGGCCGGCGGTATCACCGTGATGTCCACCCCGGAGACGTTCGTCTACTTCAGCTCCCAGCGCGGGCTCGCCCCGGACGGCCGGTGCAAGTCGTTCGCCGCCGCCGCCGACGGCACCGGCTGGGGGGAGGGCAGCGGCCTGCTGGTCCTGGAACGGCTCTCCGACGCCCGCCGCAACGGCCGGCGGATCCTCGCCGTGATCCGGGGCGCGGCGGTGAACTCCGACGGCGCGTCCAGCGGCATCACCGTGCCCAACGGGCCGGCCCAGCAGCGGGTCATCCGCCAGGCCCTCGACAGCGCCGGGCTGCGGCCGGCCGACGTGGACGCGGTGGAGGCGCACGGCACCGGCACCCGGCTCGGCGACCCGATCGAGGCCCAGGCGCTGCTGGCCACGTACGGGCGGGACCGGGTGGGGGAGCCGCTCTGGCTGGGGTCGGTCAAGTCCAACCTCGGGCACACCCAGGCCGCCGCCGGGGTCGCCGGGGTGATCAAGATGGTGCTCGCCATGCGGCACGGGCTGCTCCCCGCCACGCTGCACGTCGACGCGCCCACCCCGCAGGTCGACTGGTCGGCCGGGCGGGTGGAGCTGCTGACCGAGGCCCGGCCCTGGCCGGAGACCGGCCGGCCGCGCCGGGCCGCCGTGTCCTCCTTCGGCATCAGCGGCACCAACGCACACGTGATCCTCGAAGAGGCGCCGGCCGAGGGCGGGGACGCCCCCGCGCCGGCGCCGGGCTGACGGGCGGGAGAGCGATGACATCGCGTACGGGCACCACGGCGGGCCGGGTCGACCCCGGCGCCTTCCGGCACGTCCTCGGACTCTTCTGCACCGGGGTCACCATCATCACCGCCGCCGGCGACGGGGTGCGGCCGGTCGGCTTCACCTGCCAGTCGTTCGTCTCGCTCTCCCTCGATCCGCCGCTGGTCTCCTTCTCGGTGTCCCGCACCTCCCGCTCCTGGCCGCTGATCCGCGCCCGGGGCGCGTTCGGGGTGAACATCCTGACCGCCGAGCAGGAGGGGCTGTGCCGGACCTTCGCCAGCCGGGCCGTCGACAAGTTCACCGGGGTGGACTGGACGCCCGGCCCGGTGACCGGGTCACCCCGGCTGCCCGGCTCACTGGCCTGGGTGGAGTGCACCGTGGAGGCGGAGTACCCGGGCGGGGACCACGTCATCGCCGTCGGCCGGGTACGCGACCTGGAGGTGGTCGACGGCGACGCCGACCCGCTGCTGTTCTTCCTCGCCGGGTTCCGCCGTCCCGCCCCGGCCGTCCCGCCGGCCCCCGCCGTACCCGGGTCGGTGCTGGCCGCCGGCGGCACCGCGCCCGCCGTCCCGGGCACCCCCTAGGCCGCGCCGCCCGACCCCTGAACGGGCCCCGCCGGCCCCCTGATTACGGCCTCCGCCAGGCCGGATCCGGCGGCCGCGGCCCTAGCGTCATGGCCACCGGGCAGCTCTCGTCACGCGGAGGAACGCATGCGCTTCGGCTTGACCTATCACCACCAACTTCCCCGGCCGTGGGCCGAGGACAGCGAGGAACGCCTGTTCCAGGAGGCGCTGGCGCAGATCGAGCTGGCCGACCGGCTCGGCTTCGACTACGCCTGGGGCACCGAACACCACTTCTTCGAGGAGTACTCGCACTCCTCGGCGCCGGAGGTCTTCCTCGCCGCCGCCGCGGCCCGGACCAAGAACATCCGGCTCGCGCACGGCATCATCCACATGCCGCCGGCGGTGAACCACCCGGTGCGGATCGCCGAGCGCCTGGCCATGCTGGACCTGATCTCCGGCGGCCGGGTGGACTTCGGCTCCGGCCAGGGCAGCTCCCAGCTGGAGGTGGGTGCCTTCGGCATCGAGCTGGCGGACAAGCAGGAGCAGTGGCACGAGGCGCTCGAGGTGGTCATCCGGATGATGACCGAGACCCCGTTCACCGGCCACAAGGGCAAGTGGGTCGACGTGCCCGTCCGCAACGTCATCCCCAAGCCGAAGCAGAAGCCGCACCCGCCGCTGTGGCGGGCCTGCACCCGGCGGGAGAGCATCCAGGAGGCGGCCCGCGAGGGCATGGGCGCGCTCGCCTTCTCCTTCGTCAACCCGGAGGAGGCCGAGGAGTGGGTCGAGGCCTACTACCGGACGCTGGAGTCGGACGACTGCGTCCCGATCGGCCAGGCGGTCAACGCCAACGTCGCCATGGTGCTGCCGTTCATGTGCCACGAGGACGAGGAGGTCGCCCTCGACCGCGGGCTGGAGGGCGCCTACTTCTTCTCGTACGCCCTGATGCACTACTACATCACCGGTCAGCACCAGCCGGGCGTGACCGACATCTGGCAGAGCTTCCAGGACGCCCGGGAGAGCATGGGTTTCACCCGGGACGCGATCGTGCCGGACGAGAAGGACCTCCAGTCGGCCGAGTCGCAGGCCATGATGGACCAGGTCGGGCAGTTGCGCCGGGGCATCGGCACGCCGGCGCAGATCGCCGACATCATCCGCCGGTACGAGGCGGTCGGTGTCGACCAGATCATCTTCTCGGTGCAGATCGGCAAGAACAAGCACGAGCACATCATGGAGTCGCTGGAGCTGTTCGCCCGCGAGGTGATGCCGGAGTTCGTCGACCGCCGGGAGGCCCGCGAGGCCGCCAAGCGGGACCGGCTCGACGTCGCCGTCAAGGCGGCCCTCGGCCGGGTCAGGCGACGCACCAAGGACGTCTCCGACTTCGTCATCGCCCCGGAGATGTCGCTCTACGGCGACGCCGACGACGACGACTGACCACCGCCGTGTCCCCGGCCGGGTCGACCCCCGGCCGGGCCGGCGGCGGCCGGGCCGTTCCTCCCGCGCCGGCCGCGCCGGCGCACCGACGCGAAGGATGCACGAGATGGCCGTACCCACGGACAACGGCGCCTGGATCCGCCGCTTCCACCCCGCCCCGGACGCCCCCACCCGGCTGGTCTGCTTCGCCCACGCCGGTGGCTCCGCGTCGTACTTCTACCCGGTGTCCCAGGCGCTGAGCCCCAGCCTGGACGTCCTGGCCGTGCAGTACCCGGGCCGCCAGGACCGCCGCGCGGAGCCGGCCTTCGAGGACGTGCCCCGGCTGGTCGACGCCCTCGTCGACGAGGTGGCCGTCTGGGCCGACCGGCCGCTGGCGCTGTTCGGGCACAGCCTGGGCGCGACCGTGGCGTTCGAGGTGGCCCGGCGGCTGCAGGCGCGCGGGACCGAGGTGTCCGCGCTGTTCGCCTCCGGCCGGCGGGCGCCGTCGCGGCACCGCCCCGCCTGGGTGCACGAGGGCGACGACGACGCGCTGATCAGGGAGATGCTGAAGCTGGAGGGCACCGACGCCCAGATGCTCACCGACCCCGAGCTGGTCCGCATGATCCTGCCGGCGCTGCGCGCCGACTACAAGGCCGCCGAGACCTACCGCTACCAGCCGGGTCCGCCGCTGACCTGCCCGGTGTACGCGCTGACCGGCGACGCCGACCCGCAGGTCGACGTGCCGGACGCGGAGAGCTGGCGGGAGCACACCACCGGCCCGTTCGCGCTGCACGTCTTCTCCGGCGGGCACTTCTACCTCAACCGGCACGCCCCCCAGGTCATGGCCCTGATCCGCCGGCACGCCGCGGACGGGGTGGTGGCCGGCCACGCCCGCGCCTGACCGGCTCGGGCCGCCGCCGGCGGAACAGCCGTGCGCGGGCGCTGTCGAGCTGATGACGTGGACGACTCGCGACCCGCGCCGGCCGGGCAGCGGCGCCACCCCGCGAGCCGAGGTCCCAGGCGGGCGGGAGGGCGCGGGTCACCGCGACGGATCAGCGCGTGGGCTGAGTCGTTCACGACATCAGGTCCACAGCGACGGGAACAGGGTGCGCGTCGGTCGGCGGGGGCGGGCCGTCCGGGCGGAGGGTCAGTGCCCTTCGCCGCCCGCGTTCCTCGCCGCGGCGCGCTGCTCGAGCAGGGCGCCGACCCCGTCGAGGATGCGCTCCAGGCCGAAGACGAACTCGTCGTCCGGGCCGGCCGGGGTGTCCAGCACGCCGGCGTCGATCACCGCGGTGAACGCCGGGAAGCGGTCCGGCCCGGCGAGCTTGCGGACCAGCTGGCCGTAGGAGGACATTGCGGCCAGCTCGTCGGGGGCCTTGGCCATGAACGAGGCCTGCACGTCGGCGGAGACGGTGGCGTCGTTGCGGCAGAAGCCGCTCAGCAGCATGATCACCGACAGCTTCTCGCCCTCGCCCAGCGCGGTGCCGCCCAGGCACTCCAGCCCCCGCTCCAGCCAGATGATCTGGTTGGGGGTGACCGGCGGGCCGAGGGTCGGGATGTGCAGCGCCCAGGTGTGCTTGCGCAGGATCGCGTGCTGCTCCCAGGTCCACCGGGCCAGCCCGGCGCGCCAGCCCTCGTCCGGCGAGTCGGGCCCGGACGGCGGGGTCTGGTAGATCGCGTCCATCATCAGCTGGAGCAGCTCGTCCTTGGCCGACAGGTAGCGGTACAGCGACATGGTCGAGGCGCCGAGATCCGCCGCGACCCGGCTCATCGACACCGCCGACAGACCCTCCGACGCGGCGATGGCGACCGCCGCGTCGACGATGCGCGGAAGGCTCAGCGCGCGCTTGGGACCCTTGTTCGGTCGGTCCCGCAAACCCCAGGCGTCCCCGATGTATCCCGGCAGCCCCGGATCAATGCTTCCGCCCATCGACTCCACTTTCCCTCTGAGACGCCCGGCCGCGGTCATCCGCCCTTCGCCGCTGCCCGTCGCTGCGGTTCAGGGTATGCCGCCGCCCGAACGATGTCTGCACGGGATTGGAAACCGGACCGTCGGTGCCGTGACAGTAACCGTTCCGCCCCGTCCCGTGGTGCCGGCATAGGGGGCTCATCGCCGACCTTAGGGGGTGCGGAACCTGTCCGCCGTGCCGGCGCGCTGCTTGAATCGATCCGATCGATTCCCCGCCGCCCCCTGAAGAGAGAGGCGTCGCAGCGATGACCGAAACAGCCGATGCCGTGACCACCGGTACCGAGCGCCCGGATTTTCCGCTGGACCGGCGCCGGTGCCCGCTCGCCGTTCCGCAGGAATACGAGCGGATGCGTGAGGAGAATCCACTCGCTCCGGTGACCAACCGGATGACCGGCAAACCCGTCTGGGCACTGACCCGCTACCGGGACGTGCGCCAGGTGCTGGGTGACCCGTCGATGAGTTCGAATGCGCGTAACCCTTCCTATCCGGCGCAGTTCCACGTGCCGGAGGAGATGCTGCCGTACATCGCCTTCCCGTTCCCGGCGATGGACCCGCCGGAGCACACCGTCCGCCGGCGAATGGTGATCCCCGAATTCACCGCCGCGCGGATCAACAAGCTCCGCCCGCGGATGCAGCAGATCGTCGACACGCAGATCGACCAGATGCTGGCCAAGGGCGGCCCGCTGGACCTGATGGCCGAGCTCGCGCTGCCCGTGCCGGCGCTGCTGTTCTGCGAGATGCTCGGCGTCGACCCGGTGCACATCGGCTATTTCCGCCGCTACGCCGAGACCACCACCGGCCGGGACTCGACGCAGGAGGCGGTGGCCGGCGCGATCGCCGAGATGGACGAGTTCCTCGACGAGCTGATCACCGAGAAGACCAAGAACCCGGGCGACGACCTGCTCAGCCGGATCGCGGCCCGGCTGCCCGACGAGCCCACCCTCGAACACGAGGACCTGGTCGCCATCGCCCGGGTGCTGGTGATCGCCGGCTCCGACACCACCGCCAACGTCGTCTCCCTCGGCACGGTGGTGCTGCTGGAGCACCCGGAGCAGCTCGCCGAGCTCAAGGCGGACCCGTCGCTGTGGCCGGGCGCGGTCGAGGAGCTGCTGCGCTTCCTCAGCATCCTCGACTCGGCCACCGTGCGGGTGGCCACCCACGACGTCGAGGTCAGCGGCGGCACCATCCGCCAGGGCGAGGGCGTGCTGGCGCTCAACGGCGCGGCGAACTGGGACCCGGAGCGTTTCCCGGAACCGGATAGGTTCGACATCCACCGCAACGCCGAAGGGCACCTGGCCTTCAGTTACGGCAACCACATGTGCCCCGGCGCGAACCTCGCCCGGATGCAGCTCGAAACCGTCTTCCGTACGCTCTTCGAGCGCATTCCGGAGCTGCGCCTGGCCGCCGACGTCGACAAACTGTCGTACATGTTCGACGCGCACGCGTACGGGTTGCACGAACTGCCCGTCACCTGGTGAGCGACGGGTCGCCGACAATGCGTGTCGAGGTCGACCGGGAAACCTGCGTCGGTTCCGGCAACTGCGTGTACTTCGCGCCCACCGTGTTCGACCAGGACGACCGCGACGGTCTCGTGGTCGTCCTGGTGGAATCGCCGGAACCGGCGCTGCGCGCGGCGACCCGTACGGCCGCGCTGAACTGTCCGGTCGGCGCCATCTCGGTCGATCGGACCAATTCCGGCAGCCCGCCGGTCCGGCCCGCCCCCTAGGGGCGCGGTCGGGCCGGCGGAAGCCGTTCAGGGGTTGCCCCGGAATTAGGGGGTCGCCGCTATGGAACCGCACTCCCGTGAGTCGCTTGAATTGTGCCGACTCGATCCAGACGACGGTTCGGAGCAGAAAAAAATGATCAAGCTTCCGGAGTCGGACGGCACCCTGACCGTCTACCACCCGACCCAGGCGCCACGCGTGGTGCAGCCCGCCGACCCCTCCCCGTTCCGGACCCGTTCCGTGCTGGCCACCGCGCACGTGCTGGGTGACCCGCTGGCCGACAACGAGCCCTTCGGCCCGCCCGGCGGGTCGCCGCCGCCGCAGTCGCTGGACTGGGAGGCGACCCTGGCCTTCCGCCGGCACCTCTGGTCGTACGGCTTCACGCTCTGCGAGGGCATGGACACCGCCCACCGCGGCATGGGGCTGGACTGGCCCGGCGCCGCCGAGCTGATCCGCCGCTGCGGCGCCGAGGCGAAGGCGGTCGGCGGCCGGATGGCCGCGGCCGTCCTCACCGACCAGCTGGAGCCGTTCGCCCCGGTCACCCTCGCCGAGGTCCAGGCCGCCTACGAGGAACAGCTGGCCGTGGTCGAGGAGGCCGGTGCGCAGCCGGTGATCATGTGCAGCCCGCACCTGAACGTCGCCGTCCGCGGCCCCGAGGACTTCGCCACCGTGTACGGCAACCTGCTGCGCCAGTCGAGCCAGCCGGCGATCGTGCACTGGATCACCTCGGAGTGGGACCCGCGCAACTCGGAGTACTTCGGCTACGAGGAGCCCGACGACGCGTACGACGCGCTGATCGCCATCGTCCGCGACAACCTCGACAAGGTCGACGGCGTCAAGATCGGCCCGGCGTCGCTGGCCCGGCAGGTCGAGTGGCGCAAGCGGCTGCCCGAGGGCGTGAAGTTCTACACCAGCGACACCACCGAGTACCCGGAGATGTTCGTCGGCGACGGGTCCGGGCACAGCCACCCGCTCACCCCGGTCATCGACGCGGTCGTGCCGATCGCCGCCGAGGCCTTCCGGGCGCTCGACGCCGGCGACGACAGCCGGGCCCGGGGGCTGCTGGAGGAGACCCTGCCGCTGAACCGGCACCTGTTCAGCGGCGAGGGCCGGAGCATCTTCTTCTTCAAGACCGGAGTGGTCTTCCTGGGCTGGCTGGCCGGGCACCACGACCACTTCCGGATGGTCTGGGGCGAGCAGTCGGCCCGCTCGGTGCCGCACCTGGCCGCCGCGTACCGGCTGGCCGACAGCCTCGGCGCGCTGCCGGACCCGGAGCTCGCCGAGCGGCGGATGAAACTCTTCCTCGCCACCTCGGGGATCGAGCAGTGAGCCGGGCCGTCGTCCTCGGCGGCGGCCTCGCCGGGATGCTCGCCGCCGCCGCGCTGGCCCGCGCCGTCGACGAGGTCACCGTCGTGGAACGGGACCAGCTCCCCACCGAGCCGCAGCCGCGCAAGGGGCTGCCGCAGGGCCACCACAGCCACATCCTCATGCGCGGCGGCGTCGAGGCGCTCGACCAGCTGCTGCCCGGCGTCACCGACCGGCTGTACGCCGCCGGCGCCAAGCGCCGGGGGCTGCCCTCCGGGGCGCTGGCCCGCGGTCCCGAGGGCTGGATGGAACGGCTGGACACCGACGCGTACCTGCTGCTGTGCAGCCGGGAGCTGCTCGACCACGTGGTCCGCGAGCAGGTGCTGCGCGAGGAGCGGATCGGCGTCCGGGAGGGCACCCGGGTGACCGGGCTGGTCGGCGACGCCGACCGGGTCACCGGCGTGCGGATCGAGCAGGGTGGCGCGGAGCGCACCCTCGACGCCGACCTGGTGGTCGACGCCACCGGCCGGGCCACCAGCGCCCCGAAGTGGCTGGTCGACCTGGGCCTGCCCCAGGTCCGTGAGGACGTGGTGGACGCCGGCATCGTCTACGTCAGCCGCTGGTTCACCGCGCCGCCCGGCACCCGCGACGACTTCCCCGGCGTGATGATCCAGATGCAGGCGGGCACCGGCCGCCCCGGCCAGGGCGCCGGGCTGCTGCCGATGGAGAACGGCCGCTGGATCCTCAGCCTCTTCGGCAGCCGGGGCGGCGAGCCCCCCACCGACGAGGAGGGCTTCGCGCAGTTCGCCCGGGAACGGCACCACCCGATCATCGCCGACCTGATCGCGCAGGCCCGCCCGGCCGGGCCGATCCGCGCCTACCGGAGCATCCCGGACCAGCGGCGGCGCTTCGAGAAGCTGCCCGTGCCGGAGGGCTTCCTGGTGATCGGCGACGCCGCCCAGGCGCTGAACCCGGTGCACGGCACCGGCATGTCAGTCGCCGCGCAGTGCGCGCTGGCGCTGCGTACCGAGCTGGACGTGCGAGGCCTGCGGCCCGGCTTCTCCCGCAACGTGCAGGCCGCGATCGCGAAGATCAACCAGGGCGCCTGGCAGATCGCCGTCAACACCGACCAGGGGTTGCCGCACGTGCGGGCCAACGTGCCGCTGCGCGGCGGCGCGTTCGCCAACAAGATGGCCGCCCGGGTTGCCCGGACCGGCTGCGGCAACCGCATGGTCATCAACACCGTGTTCAACGTGGCGTCGCTCTGCGCGCCGATGACCCGGATGATGACGCCCGCCTTCCTCTGGGCGGTGCTGCGCGGCCCCCGTACGCCGGCGCTGACCGCCGAGCAGGCCATCGCGCAGTTCCCCGAGTTCGGCGACCTCGTCAAGGTCGACGCGGCGCCCCGGTCCACGGCCAGCCCGGCCTGACCCATGCACGACCCGCAGACGGCTCACCTCGCGATCGGAACAGGCGGTGGTACCCGGTGAACCAGGAGAAGCCGTCGCGGGACGGCGCGGTGCTGCCCTGGGTGCTCTCCGGGCGCGGCGCCGACGCGCTGCGCGGGCAGGCGGCCCGCCTGTCGGCGTACCTGGAAAAGGCCGCCGACCCGCGGGCGGCGGACGTCGGCCACTCGCTGCTGACCACCCGGGCCCGGCTCGGCCACCGCGCCGTGGTGCTCGGCGCGGACCGCGCCGAGCTGCTGACCGGGGTACGCGCACTGGCCGACGCCGCCGACGCCCCCGGCGTGGTGACCGGCACGGTCCTGCCCGACGCCCGGGCGGTCTTCGTCTTCCCCGGCCAGGGCTCCCAGTGGCCCGGGATGGCCCGGGCGCTGCTCGACGAGGCGCCGGCCTTCGCCGCCCGGCTCACCGAGTGCGCCACCGCGCTCGAGCCGTACGTCGAGTGGCGGCTGCTGGACGTGCTGCGCGACCCCGACTCCCCGCTCTGGGACTCCGTCGACGTGGTGCAGCCGATGCTCTGGGCGGTGATGGTGTCGCTGGCCCACCTCTGGCAGGAACACGGGGTACGGCCCGCCGCGGTGGTCGGCCATTCCCAGGGCGAGATCGCCGCCGCCTGCGTCGCCGGCGCGCTCACCCTGGACGACGGCGCCCGCGTCGTCGCCCTGCGCAGCCGGCTCATCGGCGCGGAACTCGCCGGCCTCGGCGGGATGATGTCCGTGCTGCTGCCCCGCGACGCCGTCGAGGCCCGGCTGGAGCGGTGGGCCGGCCGACTCCAGCTCGCCGTCGTCAACGGCCCGTCGTCCATGGTGGTCTGCGGCGAGGTCGCCGCCCTCGACGAGTTCCACGCCGAGCTGACCGCCGACGGCGTGCAGGTCCGCCGGATCGCCGTCGACTACGCCTCGCACTCGCACTACGTCGAGGGCATCCGGGAGAAGCTGATCGAGGCGCTCGCCCCGGTCAGCCCGCGTACCGCCGGGGTGGCCTTCTACTCCACCGTCACCGGGGGCCCGCTGGACACCGCCACGGTGACCGCCGACTACTGGTACCGCAACCTGCGCCAGACGGTCCGCTTCACGGAGGCCGTCCGGGCGCTGCTCGCCGACGGGCACCGCGTGTTCGTGGAGTCCAGCGCCCACCCGGTGCTCACCTCCGCCGTGCAGGAGACCGCCGAGGCGGCCGGCGTCACCGCCGTACCGATCGGGTCGCTGCGCCGCGAGGACGGCGGGCTGCGTCGCTTCGCCACCTCGCTCGCCGAGGCGTACGTGCAAGGCGCGCCGGTGGACTGGGCCGGTTTCCTCGCCGGCGGCCGGGTCGTCGACCTGCCCACCTACGCCTTCCAGCGGCGGCGCTACTGGAAGAACCCGACCGGGCGCACCACCGGCGCCGGCGAGGGCGCCCCGGGCCACCCGCTGCTGACCGGGCTGGTCCGGCCCGCCGACGGCGACGGGCTGCTGCTCACCGGCCGGCTCTCCGTGACCCGGCACCCCTGGCTCGCCGACCACGAGGTCCACGGCCGGCCGGTGCTCCCCGGCGCCGCCCTGGTGGAGCTGGCACTGCACGCCGGCGAGCAGGTCGACCTGCCAGGAGTGGCGGAGCTGACCCTCGGCGCGCCGCTGGTGCTGCCCGAGCGCGGCGCCGTCGCGCTCCAGGTGGTCGTCGGCGCCCCCGCCGCCGACGGCGCGCGCCCGGTCAGCGTCCACTCCCGCCCCGAGGACGGGGACCGGCCGTGGACCCGGCACGCCGAGGGGCTGCTGGCACCCGCCGCGCCGGCCCCCGCCGCCGGACCGGCCGACTGGCCGCCGCGCGACGCGACCGCCGTCGACATCCGCGACGGGTACGCCCGGCTGACCGGGCGGGGCTACGGCTACGGTCCGGCGTTCCAGGGCCTGACCGGGCTCTGGCGGCACGGCGACGACCTCTTCGCCGAGGTGACCCTGCCGGAGGCGGCCCAGCCGGACGCCGACCGGTTCGGGGTGCATCCGGCGCTGCTCGACGCCTGCCTGCACGCCGGCGTGATCGAGGACGCGGGCGGGGACACCCTGCTGCCGTTCGCCTGGACCGACGTCACCCTGCACGCAGTCGGGGCCACCGCGCTGCGGGTACGGGTGCGGCGCCTCGGGCCGGACCGGGCCACCATCGAGGCGGTCGACCCGGCCGGCGCACCGGTGATCTCGGTCGGCGCGCTGGTGGCCCGCCCGGTCGCCGCGGAGCAACTGGCCGCCGCCGGCGGTGCTCCGGCCGTGGAGCCGCTGCGCCTGGACCGCCGACCGGTCGATCTGGCGACGGGCGTCGGCTCGTTCGACGGCTGGGCGGTGCTCGGCGCGGACCCGCCCATCGGCGCGCCCGCCACCAACCACCCCGACCTGGCCGCGCTCCGGGCCGACCTGGACGCCGGTGCCGCCGTACCCGAGGTGGCGCTCTGGCCCGTCACCGCCGGCGACGGCGACGTGGTCGACGGCGCGCACGCGGCGGCCCGTCTGGCGTTGCGGGTCGTCCAGGAGTGGCTGGCCGACGAGCGGCTGGCCGGCGCGACCCTGGTGGCACTCCTGCCCGACGCCGACGACGACCTGCGCACCGCGCCGGTTCGGGGTGTGCTCCGGGCCGCCGCGGCCGAGCACCCGGGGCGCTTCCTGCTGGTCGACGCCGACGACGATCCCGCCTCCCTGGCGGCGCTGCCGGCCGTGCTGCGCCTCGGCGAGCCCGAGGTGACGCTGCGGGCCGGCGCGGCGGCCGTACCCCGGCTGGTGCGCGCCCCCGCGAAGGGCGACGCCGCGCTGGCGCTGGCGCCCGACGGCACCGTCCTGGTCACCGGCGGTACCGGCGGCCTCGGCGCCCTGGTGGCCCGCCACCTGGCCGCCGTCCACGGCGTGCGGCACCTGCTGCTGACCAGCCGCCGCGGCCCGGACGCCCCCGGCGTCGACGCGCTGCGCGCCGAGCTGACCGACCTCGGCGCGCGGGTCACCGTCGCCGCCTGCGACGCCGCCGATCCGGTGGCGCTGCGCGCCCTGCTCGACGCCGTGGACCCCGCGCACCCGCTGACCGGGGTGGTGCACGCCGCCGGGGTGCTCGACGACGGCCTCGTGCAGTCGCTGACGCCCGAGCGGATGGACGTCGTGCTGGCGCCGAAGGTCGACGCCGCCTGGCACCTGCACGAGCTGACCCGCGACGCCGACCTGGCGCTGTTCTGCCTCTTCTCCTCCGCCGCCGGGGTACTCGCCCCGGCCGGGCAGGCCAACTACGCCGCCGCGAACCTCTTCCTGGACGCCCTCGCCGCGCACCGCCGCGGCCGCGGCCTGCCCGCCCACTCCCTGGGCTGGGGGCTCTGGGCCGGCGGCACCGGGATGACCGGCCACCTCGACGAGACGGCGCTGCGCCGGCTGCGCCAGCAGGGCTTCGACGCCCTCTCCGAGGCCGACGGCCTGGCCCTGCTCGACGCCGCGCTGGCGGGCGACGTCACCGCGCCGGTGCTGCTCCGGCTGGACCGGGCCGGCCTGCGCGCCCAGGCCACCTCCGGTGCGCTGCCGGCCGTGCTGCGCGACCTGGTCCGGGTGCCCCGCCGCCAGGCCCATCGGGGCGCCGGCGCCGCTTCGCTGGCCGACCGGCTGCGGCGGCTGCCCGAGGAGGACCGCCGCCGCACCCTGCTGGACCTAGTCCGCGCCGAGGTCGCCGGGGTCCTCGGCCACGCCACCCCGGACGCCGTGGACGCCGGCCGCGCCCTCAAGGAACTCGGCTTCGACTCGCTCACCGCGGTGGAGCTGCGCAACCGGCTCAACGCGGCGACCGGCCTGCGGCTGCCCGCCACCCTGGTCTTCGACCACCCGACCGTCTCGGCGGTCGCCGCCCACCTCGCCACGACGTTGCTCGGCGCGGCTTACCCGACCAGCCCGGTGACGGCGGCCCCGGCGGTCGCCGACGAGCCGATCGCGATCGTCGCGATGGGCTGCCGCTTTCCCGGTGGGGTCGGCTCGCCGGAGCAGCTGTGGCGGCTGGTCGCCGACGGGGTGGATGCCATCTCCGGGTTCCCCACCGACCGGGGCTGGGACACCGACGGCCTGTACCACCCGGAGCCGGGACTGGCCGGGCGTACGTACACCCGGTCGGGCGGGTTCCTGGCCGACGCGGGGGAGTTCGACGCCGACTTCTTCGGGATCAGCCCGAACGAGGCCGTGGCGATGGACCCGCAGCAGCGGCTGCTGCTGGAGTGCGCCTGGGAGACCCTGGAACGCGCCGGCATCGACCCGGCCACGCTGCGCGGCAGCGACACCGGCGTCTTCGCCGGCCTGATGTACCACGACTACGCCGGCAGCACCGCCACCGGCTCCATCGCCTCCGGTCGGGTCGCGTACGCGCTCGGGCTGGAGGGGCCGGCGGTCACCGTCGACACTGCCTGCTCGTCGTCGCTGGTGGCGCTGCACTGGGCGGTCCGCGCGCTGCGCGCCGGGGAGTGCTCGCTGGCCCTGGCGGGTGGGGCGACCGTGATGGCCACCCCGGAGGTGATCCTGGAGTTCAGCCGGCAGCGCGGGCTCTCCCCGGACGGCCGGTGCCGCTCCTTCGGCGCGGGCGCCGACGGCACCGGCTTCTCCGAGGGCGTCGGCCTGCTCCTGGTCGAACGGCTCTCCGACGCCCGCCGCAACGGGCACCCGGTCCTGGCAGTGGTGCGGGGCTCGGCGGTGAATCAGGACGGCGCGTCGAACGGGCTGACCGCCCCGAACGGCCCGTCCCAGCAGCGGGTGATCCGGGCCGCCCTGGCGTCGGCCGGTGTGCCGGCCGCCGAGGTGGACGTGGTCGAGGCCCACGGCACGGGTACGACCCTCGGTGACCCGATCGAGGCGCAGGCGCTGCTGGCCACCTACGGCCAGGACCGGCCCGCCGACCGTCCGCTGTGGTTGGGGTCGATCAAGTCGAACCTGGGGCACACCCAGGCCGCCGCCGGTGTCGCCGGCGTGATCAAGATGGTCCTGGCGATGCGGCACGGGGTGCTGCCCCGCACCCTGCACGCCGAGGAGTCCTCCCCGCAGGTGGACTGGTCGACCGGCGCGGTGGAGCTGCTGACCGAGGCGCGCGAGTGGCCGGTCGACGGCCGCCCCCGCCGGGCCGGGGTGTCGTCGTTCGGCATCAGCGGCACCAACGCGCACGTCATCATCGAGCAGGCCCCGGACGACGCGTCGACCGGCGCGGCCGGCGCTGGCGCTCTCGGCTCCGGCACGTCCCGCTCCGACGTCGCCCTCTCCGACGCGTCCGGCTCTGGCGCGTCCGTCTCCGAAGCGTCCGGCTCTGGCGCGTCGGTCTCCGAAGCGTCCGGCTCTGGCGGGGACGGCACCGGCGCGGACTCCGGGGTGACCGGCGTGCTGCCGTGGCTGGTGTCCGCGAGGTCGGTACCGGCGCTGCGGGCCCTCGCCGGTCGGCTGGCGGAGGTCGCCGGCCCGATGGACCCGGCGGACGCGGCTGCGGCGGCTCGCACCCTGGCGACCGGCCGGGCGCTGCATCCTCACCGGGCCGTGGTGCTGGGCGCGGACCCGGTGGAACTGTCCGCCGGCCTGGCCGCCCTGGTCGCCGGCGAGACCGTGCCGAACACGGTGACCGGCACGCCCCGGGGCGGTCGGTTGGCGGTGTTGTTCACCGGTCAGGGCGCGCAGCGCCTGGGCATGGGTCGTGAGCTGCACGCGGTGTTCCCGGTCTTCGCCGCTGCCTTCGACGCGGTGGTGGCGGAGCTGGACGCGCACCTGGACCGGCCGTTGCGTGAGGTGGTCTGGGGTGACGATGAGGAGCTGAGCCGGCGGACGGGTTACGCGCAGGCGGGGTTGTTCGCGGTCGAGGTGGCGTTGTTCCGGCTGGTGGAGTCGTGGGGTGTGCGGCCGGACTTCGTGGCGGGGCACTCGATCGGTGAGTTGGCTGCCGCGCACGTCGCTGGGGTGTTGTCGCTGTCGGATGCGGCGCGTCTGGTGGCGGCGCGGGGTCGGTTGATGCAGGCGCTGCCCGAGGGCGGCGCGATGGTGGCGGTGCAGGCGTCGGAGGAGGAGGTACGGGCGGCGCTGGCGGGACCGGATGCCTCTGTCGCGTCCTACCGACCTGATGACGCAAACGACTCAGCCTCCGTCGGCACCGGCGCCGGCTCGGCCGCAGCCAGCGGCGGTGGCGATGGCACGGTCGCCGCCAACGGCACCGACACCGACTACGGCACCGGTGCGGTCGCGACCAACGGCAGGGTCGCGGCCCACGGCGTGGGTCTCGGCATCCCGGCGGCAGATGCTGCTGTGGACGTCGCGGCCGTCAACGGCCCCCGGTCCGTGGTCATCTCCGGCCCCGAAGCCGCCGTGCTCGCGGTCGCCGAGCACTTCACCAAGCTGGGTCGCAAGACCACCCGCCTGCGGGTCAGTCACGCCTTCCACAGCGGGCTGATGGACCCGATGCTCGACGAGTTCCGGGCCGTCGCATCGGAGCTGACCTACGCCGAGCCGCAGCTCCCGGTCGTGTCCAACCTGACCGGCGCCATCGCCACGACCGAGCTGACCGACCCGGACTACTGGGTCCGCCACGTCCGTGAGGCGGTCCGCTTCGTCGACGGAATCACCGCCCTGCACCAGGCGGGAGCCACGACGTTCCTCGAACTAGGCCCGGACGCCGCGCTCACCCCGCTCATCGAGGGAATCATGACCGACACCGTCGTGGTGCCCAGCCTGCGGCGGGGACACGACGAACAGCGGCAGGCCCTGACCGCCCTGGCCAGGCTGCACGTCACCGGCACCACCGTCGACTGGACCGCACTGCTCCCGCAGACGACCCGCACCGTCGACCTGCCCACGTACCCCTTCCAGCGGCAGCGGTACTGGCTCGCCGCGCCCTCCACCGCCGACCTCTCCGGCTTCGGGCAGGTCGCCACCGGCCATCCGCTGCTCGGCGCCAAGGTGAGCGTCCCCGACGACGACCTGCTGGTGCTCACGGGCAGGATCTCGCTGCCGGGGCAGCCGTGGCTGGCCGACCACGACCTGCACGGCCGCGTCGTCTTCCCCGGCACCGGCCTGCTCGACCTCGCCCTGCACGCCGGGGCGCAGGTCGGCTGCGACCGGCTGGTCGAGCTGACCGCCGAGACCCCGCTCGTCCTCACCGACGAGGCGGTCACCGTACGCGTGGTGGTCGGGCCGCCCGACGACCACGGCGCGCGGCCGGTCGGGGTGCACACCCGCGGCGCCGACGAGGAGCTGCCGTGGACCCGGCACGCCACCGGCGTGCTCGCCCCCGGCGGACCCACCCCGACCCCGCCGCCGGCCGCCTGGCCACCCCCGGGCGCGGTCCGCGCGGACGTCGAGGACGTCCACCGCGGCCTGCTGCGCCACGGCTACGGGTACGGCCCGACCTTCCAGGGCCTGCGGGCGGTGTGGCGACGGGGCACGGAGCTGTTCGCCGAGGTGAGCCTGCCCGAGGGGGTCACCGCCGACGGCCACGAGACGCATCCCGCGCTGCTCGACGCGGCCCTGCACCCGTACCGCCTCGACGACGCCGCCGGACCGGTCCAGCCGTCGGTCTGGCGGGACGTCACCCGCCACGCCGTCGCCCCGGCGACGCTGCGCGTACACCTGGTGCCGGTCGGCGGCGGGGTCACGCTGACCGCCACCGACGCCGACGGCCGCCCGGTGCTCACCGTCGGGCACCTGGAGAGCCGGCTGGTCGGCCCCGCCGAACTGGCCGCCGTCACCGGCGCCGGCGACGAGAGCCTGCTTCGCCTCGACTGGGTGCCCGCGCCCGAGGCCGCCCCCGACGTCGCGCCGGCCACCTGGGCGGTGCTCGGTGAGGACCGGTTCGGGGTGGCCCCCGACGCGCCCGCGCACCCCGACCTGGCCGCGCTGCTCGCCGCCGTGGACGCCGGGGCGCCGGAACCGGCGTACGTGCTGCACGCCCCGGCCACCCCCGCCGGGCAGGCACCGGAGGCGGTCCGCGCCCTGCTCACCGACCTGCTCGGCACGCTGCGGGACTGGTTGGCCCAGAGCCGGCTGCCCCGGACCCGGCTGGTGCTGCTCACCCAGGGCGCGGTCGGGGCGGGGGAGCTGCCCGCCGACCCGCTGCTCGCGCCGGTGTGGGGGCTGGTCCGCGCCGCCCAGTCCGAGCAGCCGGGGCGGCTGGTACTCGTCGACACCGACGGCAGCGGACCCTCCTGGGTGGCCCTGCCGGCGCTGCTCGCGTACGACGAACCGGAGCTGGCCGTCCGCGACGGCCGCGCCCTGCTGCCCCGCCTGACCCGCGCCGCCGCCGGGGCCGGCGCGCCGCCGCGCTGGGACACCGACGGCACGGTGCTGGTCACCGGCGGGACCGGCGGACCCGGCGCGGCCATCGCCCGGCACCTGGTCGCCGAGCATCGGATCGACCACCTGCTGCTCGCCGTCGACCCCGCCGAGGACGCCGACAAGGACCTCCTCGCCGAGCTGGCCGAGCTCGGCGCCGACGTCACCGTCGCCGCGTGCGACCTGACCGACCGGGATGCGGTGGCCGCACTGCTCGACTCGATCCCCGAGGAGCACCCGCTCACCGCCGTCGTGCACGCCCCCGCCGTACGCGAGGAGAGCCTGCTCGCCACCACCGCGCCGGGGGCGTTCGCCGCCGCCCTGCGCGCCACCGTCGACCCGGCCTGGCACCTGCACGAGCTGACCGCCGACCAGCCCCTCGCGGCGTTCGTGCTGGTCTCCTCGGCCGCCGGGCTGATGTTCGGCGCCGGCCGGCCGGCCACCGCGGCGGCGGCCACCTTCCTCGACGCGCTCGCCGCCCACCGGGCCGCCCGCGAGCTGCCGGCCACCGCCCTCGCCTTCGGCGCGTGGGAGGCCGGTCCGCCCTGGCTGGACCGGATGGGCCTGCACCCGCTCGGCGTCGCCGAGGGGCTGGCCCTGGTCGACCGGGCGCTCGGGCAGGCCACCCCCGCCCTGGTCCCGGTCCGCCTCGACGTCGCCGCGCTGCGCGCCACCGGCGACGCGCTGCCGGCGCTGCTGCGCCAGGTGGTCCGGGTACCGGCCCGCCGCGTCGCGCCGACCGGTCCCGACCTGGCGCAGCGGCTCGCCGGGCTTTCCGACGACCAGCGCGACCGCTTCCTGCTGGAGCTGGTCCGCACCCACGTCGCCGCCGTCCTCGGCCACCCCGACTGGCGTTCGGTCGAGCCGGACCGGGCCTTCCAGGACCTCGGCTTCGACTCGCTGGCCGCGGTGGAGCTGCGCAGGACGCTCAGCGAGGCGTGCGGGCGGTGGCTCTCGCCGACGCTGGTCTTCGACTACCCGACCTCCCGTGAGCTGGCCGCCCACCTCGCCGCCGAGCTGGGCGCGCGGGACGTCGCCGGGGACGACCCGGTGCTGACCGAACTGGACCGGCTCGCGGCGGTGCTCGCCGGCCCCACCGACGGCGACCCGGCCCGGGTCACCGCCCGGCTGGAGGCGGTGCTGCGCGAATGGCGGACCCGGCACGACCCGGCCGGGCCGGACGGCACGGACGACGACCTGGCCACGGCGACCGACGACGAACTGTTCGCGGTGCTGGACAACCTGGGGATGGGCTGAGCGGCGATGGCGACCGACGACAAGCTGCGCGACTACCTCAAGCGCGCCACGGCTGACCTCCAGCAGACCCGGCGGCGGCTGCACGACGCCGAGCAGCGCTGGCACGAACCCATCGCGATCGTCGCCGCGGCCTGCCGGTTCCCCGGCGGCGTCCGCACCCCCGACGACCTGTGGGAGCTGGTCGCCTCCGGCGGCGACGCGATCAGCGGGTTCCCGCAGAACCGGGGCTGGGACGTCGCCGGCCTGTACGACCCGGAGCCGGCCACGCCCGGGCGGACGTACTGCGTCAACGGCGGGTTCCTGCACGACGCGGGGGAGTTCGACGCCGACTTCTTCAAGATCAGCCCACGGGAGGCGCGGGAGACCGACCCGCAGCAGCGGCTGCTGCTGGAGACCGCCTGGGAGGTCGTCGAGCGGGCCGGCATCGACCCCGCCTCGCTCAAGGGCAGCGCCACCGGCGTCTTCGCCGGCCTCGTCTACCACGACTACGCCGCCAAGGGCGTCGGCAGCCTGGCCAGCGTCGCCTCCGGCCGGGTCGCGTACGCGCTGGGCCTGGAGGGCCCGGCGGTCACCGTGGACACCGCCTGCTCCTCGTCGCTGGTCTCGGTACACCTGGCCGCGCACGCGCTGCGCGCCGGCGAGTGCGGCCTCGCCCTGGCCGGCGGGGTGACGGTGATGTCCACCCCGGACTCGTTCGTCGGGTTCAGCCAGGACCGGGGGCTGGCCCCCAACGGCCGGTGCAAGTCCTTCTCCTCCGACGCTGACGGCACCGCCTGGGGCGAGGGCATCGGCCTGCTGCTGCTGGAACGCCTCGCCGACGCCCGCCGCCACGGCCACCCGGTGCTCGGGCTGGTCCGGGGCAGCGCGGTCAACTCCGACGGCGCCAGCAACGGCCTCTCCGCCCCCAACGGGCCGGCCCAGCAGCGGGTGATCCGGGCCGCGCTGGCCGCCGCGCAGCTCACCGCCGACCAGATCGACGCCGTCGAGGCGCACGGCACCGGCACCACCCTCGGCGACCCGATCGAGGCGCAGGCGCTGCTCGCCACGTACGGGCAGGGCCGGCCGGCGGACCGGCCGCTCTGGTTGGGCTCGTTCAAGTCCAACGTCGGGCACGCGCAGGCCGCCGCCGGGGTCGGCGGGATCATCAAGATGCTGGCGGCGATGCGGCACGACACGCTGCCGCAGACCCTGCACGTCAAGGAACCGACCCCCAACGTGGACTGGTCCACCGGCAACGTGCGGCTGCTCACCGAGGCCCGGCCCTGGCCGCGCGGCGACCGCCCCCGCCGGGCCGGGGTCTCCGCGTTCGGGCTCAGCGGCACCAACGCCCACGTCATCGTCGAGGAGCCGCCCGCCGAGCCCGCCCAGCCCCAGGTGACGGCCGCCCCGATCCGGGACGACGCCGGCACGCGGCCGGTGGCGCTGCTGGTCTCCGGGCGCGACGAGCCGGCGCTGCGGGCGCAGGCCCGCCGGCTCGCCGGCCACCTGGAGGAGCGCGCCGACCAGGCCCCGGCCGACGTGGCGTACTCGCTGGCCACCACCCGCGCCGCGCTGGAGCACCGGGCCGCCGTCATCGGCGCCGACCACGCCGCGCTCCGCGCCGGACTGGCCGCCCTCGCCGACGGCACCGCCGCCGCCCACCTGGTCCGCGACACGGTACGCGTCGACGGCCGCACCGCCTTCTGCTTCACCGGGCAGGGCGCCCAGCGCCCCGGCATGGGACGGCAGCTGCACGCCGCCTTCCCGGCCTTCGCCGACGCGTTCGACGCCGCCGTCGCCGCCCTCGACCCGCACCTGGCCCGGCCGCTGCGCGAGGTGGTGTGGGGCGCCGACGCCGACCCGCTCAACGACACCGGGTACGCCCAACCGGCACTCTTCGCGCTGGAGGTGGCGCTGTACCGGCTGCTGGAGAGCTGGGGGGTGCGCCCGGCGTACCTGGTCGGGCACTCCATCGGCGAGCTGGCCGCCGCGCACGTCGCCGGCGTGCTCACCCTGCTCGACGCGGCGGCGCTGGTCGCCGCCCGGGGCCGGCTGATGGCGGCGTTGCCCGCCGGCGGGGCGATGGTCGCCGTGGAGGCGACCGAGGCGGAGGTCCGGCCGCTGCTCGACGAGCGGGTCGACCTGGCCGCGGTGAACGGCCCGACCGCCGTGGTGGTCTCCGGTGTGGAGGCCGCCGCGCTTGCCGTCGCCGAGCAGTTGCGCGGCCTCGGCCGGCGGACCCGTCGGCTCGCCGCCTCGCACGCCTTCCACAGCCCGCTGATGGAACCCATGCTCACCGACTTCGCCGAGGTCGCCCGGTCGCTGCGCTACACCGCGCCGACCCTGGCGGTGGTCTCCACCCTGACCGGGCAGCCGGTCACCGGCGAGCTGACCGACCCGGAGCACTGGGTACGCCAGGTGCGCGGCACCGTCCGCTTCCACGACTCCGTACGGTGGCTCGCCGACCAGGGCGTCACCACGTTCCTGGAGCTCGGCCCGGACGCGGCGCTCTCGGCCACCGGCCCGGACTGCGTCGGCGACGGCCGGGACGCGGTCTTCGTGCCGCTGCTGCGCCGGGACCGGGACGAGGAGCGGGAGCTGGTCACCGCGCTGGCCCGCGCGCACACCCGGGGCACGGCGGTCGACTGGGCGGCAGCGCACCCCGGCGCCCGCCGGGTCGAGCTGCCCACCTACGAGTTCCAGCGCCGCTGGTACTGGTGGGAGGCGCCCGAGCCGGTCGCCGCCGACCCGAGCTTCCTCGACGACCTCGCCGCCGCCGACCCCGCCGCCCTCGCCGCCGACCTCGGCGTCGACCCGGTCGCCCTCGGCCAGGTGCTGCCCGCCCTGTCCGCGCTGCGCCGCCGGCACGCCGACCGGTCCGCGGTGGACGGCTGGCGCTACCGGGTGGTGTGGGAGTCCGTCGCCGACCCCGAGCCGGGCCCGGCGCCGGCCCGCTGGCTGGTCGCCGTGCCCGACGGGTACGACAACGACCTGCGGGTCGGCATGATCGCGGCCACCCTGGCCGAGCACGGCGGCGAGGTGGTCCGCGTCCCGGTGGCCGACGCCGACCGGGGCGCCCTCGCCGCCCGGCTGCGCGAGCTGCCCGGCCCCGGCACGGTGCTGCTCTCCCTGCTCGCCCTCGACGACCGGCCGCACCCCGACCACCCGGCGCTGACCCGCGGCCTCGCCGGGACGGTCGCGCTGGTCCAGGCGCTCGGCGACGCCCAGCTCGACGCCCCGATCTGGTGCCTCACCACCGGCGCGGTCGTCGTCGACCCGAGCGAGTCCGCCGACCCGGCCCAGGCCGCCGTGCACGGCCTCGGCACCGGCCTCGCCCTCGACCTGCCCCGGCACTGGGGCGGGCTGGTCGACCTGCCCGAGTTCCCCGACCCGGCCGCCCTGCGCCGGCTGCGCGCCCTGGTCACCACCACCGGCGGCGAGGACCACGTGGCCATCCGCGACGGCGGGGTGCGCGCCCGCCGGATGGTCCGGGCCGCCCGCCCGGTGGCGCCGCCGTCGTGGCGGCCGCGCGGCACCGTGCTGGTCACCGGCGGCACCGGCGGCCTCGGCGCGCACGTGGCCCGCGCCCTGGCCCGGGCCGGCGCCGAGCACCTGGTGCTGGTCGGCCGGCGCGGCATGGACACCCCCGGCGCGGACGCGCTGGCCGCCGAGCTGACCGGCCTCGGCGCCGAGGTGACCCTCGCCGCGTGCGACGTCGCCGACCGCGACCAGCTCCGGGACCTGCTCGACGGGCTGCCCGCCCGGTGGCCGCTGACCGCCGTGGTGCACGCCGCCGGGGCCATGCAGCGCATCGCCCCGGTCGGGGAGCTGACCCTCGCCGAGATCGCCGATGTGGCCGCCGCCAAGGTGGCCGGCGCCGCCCACCTCGACGACCTGCTCGCCGAGACCGAGCTGGACGCGTTCGTGCTCTTCTCCTCCGGCGCCGCCGTCTGGGGCAGCGCCGGGCAGGCCGGCTACGCCGCCGCGAACGCCTACCTGGACGCGCTCGCCGCCCGCCGCCGGGCCCGGGGCCGCGCCGCCGCCTCGATCGCCTGGGGTTCCTGGGACAGCGGCATGGTCGACGCCGACCTGGCCGCCGGGATGCGCCGCCTCGGTGCGCCGCCGATGCGACCGGAGCTGGCGATCACCGCACTGCCCGAGGCGTACCGGGCCGACGCCGGGGACCTTGTCGTCGCCGACATCGACTGGTCGCGCTTCGCCCCCGTCTACACCATGGCCCGCCGGCGGCCGCTGCTCGACGCGCTGCCCGAGGTGGCCGAGGCGGTCGCCGGTGACGCCACGAACGCCCCGACCGGCCTGGCCGACCGGCTCGCCGGGCTGCCGCCGGCCCAGCGGGCGCGGGCCCTGCTGGACACCGTCCGCGCCGAGGTGGCCGCGCTGCTCGGCTACGACAGCCCGGCCACCCTCGACCCCGCCCGCCCCTTCGCCGACCTGGGCTTCGACTCGGTCGCCGCGATGGACCTGCGGCAGCGGCTCACCGCCGCCACCGGTCAGGCGCTGCCCGCCACGCTGGTCTTCGACCACCCGACGCCGGCCGCCGTGGCGGAGTTCCTCGGTGCGGAGCTGGGCGTCGGCGCCGCCGACGCGACGACCGGGCCGGCGGCCGATCTCGACCGGCTGGAGGCGTCCCTCGCCGCGCTGCCCGAGGACGACGCCGACCGGCCCGCGCTCGCCGCCCGGCTGCGCGCCCTGATCGGCCTGGTCGACCCCTCCGCCGGCGACGACCGGCTGGGCGAGGCGGCGACCGCCGACGAGATCTTCGACTTCATCGACAACGAACTCGGGTTGCGCTGACCCGCACAGGGGTGAGGACGGGCATGGCGGAGGACGGCAAGCTTCTCGACTACCTGAAGCGGGTGACCGCGGATCTCACGCAGACCCGCCAGCGGCTCCAGGAGGTCGAGGGCGTCGAGCGGGACCCGATCGCGATCGTGGCGATGGCCTGCCGCTACCCCGGGGACGTGCGGACCCCGGAGCAGCTGTGGGACCTGGTGGCCGGCGGGGTGGATGCGGTCGGCCCGCTCCCCACCGACCGGGGCTGGGACCTCGCCCGGCTGCTCGCCGACGACCCCGACCGGATCGGCACCAGCTACGTCGCCGAGGGCGGCTTCCTCGCCGAGGCCGCCGAGTTCGACGCCGCCTTCTTCGGCATCTCCCCCCGCGAGGCGGCGGCGATGGACCCGCAGCAGCGGCTGATGCTGGAGGTCTCCTGGGAGGTGCTGGAACGCGCCGGCATCGCCCCGGACGCCGTCCGGGGCAAGCCGGTGGGCGTCTTCACCGGCTCCGGCTACCAGGACTACGGCGACCTGCTCAACGCCGCCCCAGAGGCGGCCGAGGCGTACCTGGGCACCGCGGCGGCGGCCTCGGTGATCGCCGGGCGGGTCGCGTACACGCTGGGGCTGGAGGGGCCCACGCTGACCGTGGACACCGCCTGCTCGTCGTCGCTGGTCGCGCTGCACCTGGCGGTGCAGGCGCTGCGCCGGCGCGAGTGCACCCTCGCGCTGGCCGGCGGGGTGATGGTGATGTCCACCCCGGCGCCGTTCGTGGCGTTCAGCAGGCAGCGCGGGCTCGCCCCCGACGGCCGCTGCAAGGCGTACTCCGACGACGCCGACGGCACCGGCTGGGCCGAGGGCGCCGGCGTGCTGCTGCTCGAACGGCTCTCCGACGCCCGCCGCAACGGCCACCCGGTGCTCGCCGTCGTGCGCGGCAGCGCGGTCAACCAGGACGGCGCGTCCAACGGCCTCACCGCCCCCAGCGGGCCGGCCCAGCAGCGGGTCATCCGCGCCGCCCTGGCCAACGCGCAGCTGCCGCCCGGCGAGGTCGACGTGGTCGAGGGGCACGGCACCGGCACCACCCTCGGCGACCCGATCGAGGCGCAAGCGCTGCTGGCCACGTACGGGCAGGGCCGGCCGGTGGACCGGCCGCTCTGGCTCGGCTCGCTGAAGTCCAACTTCGGGCATGCGCAGGCCGCCGCCGGGGTCGGCGGTGTGATCAAGATGGTGCAGGCCATCCGGCACGGCCTGCTGCCGAAGAGCCTGCACGTCGGCACCCCGTCGTCGCACGTGGACTGGTCGCCGGGGACCGTCCGGCCGCTCGCCGAGGCGCTACCCTGGCCCGAGTCGGGCCGCCCCCGCCGGGCCGGCGTCTCCTCCTTCGGCGTCAGCGGCACCAACGCGCACGCCATCATCGAGCAGGCCCCGGAGGAGGAGCCGGCCGAGGTCACGACGCCGGAGCCGGCGCCGTCGGGGCGTACCCTCGCCTGGGTCCTGTCGGCCCGCGACCCGCAGGCGCTGCGCGCGCAGGCCGCGCGGCTCGCCGCCGTCGAGGCCGGGCCCGACCCGGCCGACGTCGGGCACGCCCTGGTCACCGGCCGCTCGGCGCTGGACCACCGCGCGGTCGTCACCGGTACGGACACCGGCGCGCTGCTGGCCGGCCTGGCCGCCCTCGCCGACGACCGCGACGCCGCCAACCTGGTACGCGGCACCGCCCGCACCGACGCCCGGGTGGCCTTCGTCTTCCCCGGCCAGGGCTCGCAGTGGGCCGGGATGGCGGTCGAGCTGCTCGACTCGTCGCCGGTCTTCGCCGAGAAGATCGCCGAGTGCGCCCGCGCGCTGGCGCCCTTCGTCGACTGGGACCTGGTCGACGTGCTGCGCGGCGCGCCCGGCGCGCCCACCCTCGACCCGGTCGACGTGGTGCAGCCGGTGCTCTGGTCGGTGATGGTCTCGCTGGCCCAGCTGTGGCGCAGCCACGGCGTCGAGCCGGCCGCCGTGGTCGGCCACTCGCAGGGCGAGATCGCCGCCGCCTGCGTCGCCGGCGCGCTCACCCTCGACGACGGCGCCCGGGTGGTCGCCCTGCGCAGCCAGGTCATCGCCGCCGAGCTGGCCGGCCTGGGCGGGATGATGTCGGTCTCGCTGCCCGCCGACGCCGCCCGCGAGCGGCTCGCCGGCTGGGCCGGACGGCTCTCCCTCGCCGCCGTCAACGGCCCCGGCTCGGTGGTGGTCTGCGGCGAGGTAGACGCCCTCACCGCGTTCCAGGCCGAACTGGCCGCCGAGGAGATCCGCACCCGGATGATCCCGGTGGACTACGCCTCGCACTCCGTCTTCGTCGAGGGCATCCGCGACCGGCTCGCCGAACTGCTCGCCCCGGTCCGCCCCCGCACCGCCGAGGTGCCGTTCTACTCGGCGGTCACCGGTGCCCTGCTGGACACCACCGCCCTCGACGGCGGCTACTGGTACACCAACCTGCGGCAGACCGTGCTCTTCGCCGACGCCACCCGGGCCATGCTCGCCGACGGGCTGACCGTCTTCGTCGAGCCCAGCGCCCACCCGACGCTCAAGGTCGGTATCGAGGAGACCGTCACCGACGCCGGCGCCCCGGCCGTCGTGATCGGTACCCTGCGCCGCGACGACGGCGGACCCGACCGCCTCGCCGCCTCGCTCGCCGAGGCGTACGTCCACGGCGTCGCGGTGGACTGGCAGCCGCTGTTCCAGGGGCGGCCGGGGCGGCGGGTGGAGCTGCCGACGTACCCGTTCCAGCGTCGCCGGCACTGGCTGGACGCGGCCGCCACCGGCGCCGGGGACGTCACCGGCGCCGGCCAGCGCCCCGCCGACCACCTGCTGCTCAGCGCGGTCGTCGCGACCCCCGCCGACGACGGGGTGGTGCTCACCGGACGCATCTCCACCGGCACCCACCCGTGGCTGGCCGACCACGCCGTCGCCGGCGCCGTGCTGGTCCCCGGCACCGGCCTGGTCGAGCTGGCGCTGCGTGCCGGCGACGAGGTCGGCTGCCCGACCGTCAGCGAGCTGACCATCGGCGCGCCGCTGGTGCTCGCCGACGGCGCCGGCGTGCAACTGCGGGTCGCCGTCGGCGCGGCGGGGGAGCGCGGCGCCCGCCCGGTCAGCGTCTGGTCCCGGGCCGAGGACGCCACCCCCGACGCACCCTGGCAGCGGCACGCCACCGGCCAGCTCGCCCCGGCCACCGCCCGCCCCGCCGACGACCTGCGGCAGTGGCCGCCGGCCGGTGCCACCGCCGTGGACGTCGCCGCCCTCTACCCGGAGCTGGCCGACGCCGGGCTGGCCTACGGGCCGGTGTTCCAGGGGCTGCGGGCCGCCTGGCGGGCCGGCGCCGAGGTGTACGCCGAGGTGGAGCTGCCCGAGGAGGCCACCGCCGACGCCGAGCGCGCCGACCTGCATCCCGCCCTGCTCGACGCCGCGCTGCACGCGGTCGCCCTCACCGACGCCGTCGACGACCGGGCGCTGCTGCCGTTCGCCTTCACCGGGGTCACCCTGCACGCGGTCGGGGCGTCCAGCCTGCGGGTGCGGATCACCCCGCTGCGCGCCGGCGAGGTCGCCGTCGAGGCTGCCGATGCCACCGGCGCGCCGGTGCTCTCGCTGGACTCCCTCGTCCTGCGGCCGCTTCCGGCCGACGTCGCCCCGGCGGCGGCCGGACCGGTCGCCGAGGCGCTCTACCGCACCGCCTGGACGCCCGTGCCCACCCCGCCGCCCGCGCCCGTCCAGGTCGGACGGTGGGACGCCGGCGAGGTCGCCGACGTGGTGGTGCTGCCGGTCACCGGCGGCGCCGACGCGGCGTCGGTGCACGACACCACCCGCCGCGTGCTCGCCGACCTCCAGACCTGGCTGGCCGACGACCGGTACGCCGCCAGCACCCTGCTGGTGCTCACCCGCGGCGCGGTCGGCCGCGACGGCGAGGACGTCACCGACCTGGCCGGCGCCGCCGTCTGGGGCCTGGTCCGTTCCGCCCAGTCGGAGCACCCGGACCGGATCGTCCTCGCCGACACCGACGTCGGCGTCACCGACGCCGTCGCGCTCGCCCCGACCCTCGTCGCGGCCGGCGAGCCGCAACTGCTGCGACGCGACGGTGACCTGCTCGCCACCCGACTGGTCCGCGCGCCGGCCACCGCCGAGGAGCCGCCGGCCGGCCGGATCGACCCGGCCGGCACCGTGCTGGTCACCGGCGCCAGCGGCACCCTCGCCGCCATCGTCGCCCGCCACCTGGTCCTCGCCCACGGGGTACGCCACCTGCTGCTGCTCAGCCGGCGCGGACCGGCCGCCCCCGACGCGGCCGACCTGGCCGCCGAGCTGACCGGCCTCGGCGCCTCGGTCGACCAGGTCGCCTGCGACGTCACCGACCGGGACGCACTCGCCGCCGTGCTGGCCGACGTCCCCGCCGGACGGCCGCTGACCGCGGTGGTGCACACCGCCGGCGTGCTCGACGACGGCACCATCGCCTCGCTCACCCCCGAACAGCTCGACGCCGTGCTCGCCCCGAAGGTGGACGCGGCCCTGCACCTGCACGAGCTGACCCGCGACGCGGACCTCGGCGCGTTCGTCCTGTTCGGCTCCGCGGCCGGCGTGGTCGGCGCGCCCGGGCAGGGCAACTACGCGGCGGCGAACGCGTTCCTCGCCGGCCTCGCCGCGCACCGCCGGGCCCACGGGCTCGCCGGCCAGTGCCTGGCCTGGGGGTTCTGGGCACAGGCCACCGGCATGACCGGGCGGCTCGGCGGCGTCGACCGGGCGCGTATCTCCCGCAGCGGCATGATCGGCCTCGCCGTCGACGAGGGCCTGACCCTGCTCGACGCCGCCCTGGACCGCCCCGACGCCCTGCTGCTGCCGGTCCGCTTCGACCTCGCCGCCGTGCGCGCCCAGGGCGACGTGCCGGCGCTGTTCCGTACCCTGCTGCCGGTCGCCCGGCGCAGCGCCGCCGGGGTACGCGCCGACGCCGGTTCCCTGGTGGACCGGCTGCTCCGGCTGCCCGAGGTGGACCGCGAGCAGGCGCTGCTCGACCTGGTGCTGGACCGGGTGGCGCTGGTGCTCGGCTTCACCTCCGCCGCCGCCGTCGCCCCGGAGCGGGCGTTCCGCGAGCTGGGCTTCGACTCGCTGACCGCGGTCGAGTTCCGCAACCGGCTCAACCAGACCCTCGGCCTGCGGCTGCCGGTCACCGCGGTCTTCGACTACCCCTCACCGGCCGGGCTCGCCCGCTTCCTGGTCGACGAGCTCTCCGGTACCGCCGCCGTGACGTCCGCCGTGGCGGCGGCGAAGCCGGTCGACGAGCCGATCGCCATCGTCGCCATGAGCTGCCGCTTCCCCGGCGGGGTCAGCTCGCCGGAGGAGCTGTGGCGGCTGGTCGCCGACGGGGTGGACGCGATCGGCGACTTCCCGGCCGACCGGGGCTGGAACGTCGACCAGCTCCACGACCCCGACTTCACCACGCCGAACAGCAGCTACACCCGCTCCGGCGGCTTCCTCCACGACGCCGCCGAATTCGACCCCGCGTTCTTCGGGATCAGCCCGAACGAGGCGCTGGGCATGGACCCGCAGCAGCGGCTGCTGCTGGAGTGCGCCTGGGAGACCTTCGAACGGGCCGGCATCGACCCGGGCACGCTCAAGGGCAGCCCCACCGGCGTCTTCGCCGGCCTGATGTACCACGACTACCCGGCCAACAGCGGCACCGGCGCGGTGGCCTCCGGCCGGGTGGCGTACGTGCTCGGCCTGGAGGGGCCGGCGGTGACGATCGACACCGCCTGTTCGTCGTCGCTGGTGGCGCTGCACCTGGCCGCGCAGGCGCTGCGGTCGGGGGAGTGCGACCTGGCGCTCGCCGGCGGGGTCAGCGTGATGGCCACCCCGGAGATCTTCGTCGAGTTCAGCCGGCAGCGGGCACTGTCGCCGGACGGCCGCTGCCGCGCCTTCGCCGCCGCCGCGGCCGGCACCGGCATCGCCGAGGGCGCCGGGTTCCTGCTGGTCGAGCGGCTCTCCGACGCCCGCCGCAACGGTCACCCGATCCTCGCCGTGGTGCGCGGCTCGGCGGTCAACCAGGACGGCGCGTCGAACGGCATGACCGCGCCGAACGGCCCGTCGCAGCAGCGGGTGATCCGGGCCGCGCTCGCCGCGGCCGGCGTCCCGGCCGCCGAGGTCGACCTGGTCGAGGCGCACGGCACGGGGACCACCCTGGGCGACCCGATCGAGGCGCAGGCCCTGCTCGGCACGTACGGCCGGGAGCGGCCCGCCGACCGGCCGCTCTGGCTGGGTTCGGTCAAGTCGAACCTGGGCCACACCCAGGCCGCCGCCGGGGTGGCCGGGGTGATGAAGGTCGTCCTCGCCATGCGGCACGGGGCGATGCCCCGGACGCTGCACGTGGACGCGCCGTCGCCGCAGGTGGACTGGTCCGCCGGTGCGGTGGAGCTGTTGACCGAGGCGCGCGCGTGGCCGGTGAACGGGCATCCGCGCCGGGCCGGGGTGTCGTCGTTCGGCATCAGCGGCACCAACGCGCACGTCATCATCGAGCAGGCCCCGGACGACACCCCGGCGGCGGCCGGCCCTGTCGGATCCACCGCCGGCCCGGTCGTGCCCTGGCTGGTGTCCGCCCGGTCGGAGGCGGCGTTGCGGGCCCAGGCCGGGCGGCTCTCCGCGTACGCGGGCGAGCACCCCGACCTGCGCGACGGCGACATCGGGTGGTCCCTCGCCACCGGGCGGGCTCGATGGGAACGGCGGGCCGTCGTCCTCGGCACCGACCGGACCGAGCTGCGGCGCGGCCTTGACGCCCTCGCAGCCGGCACCCCCGACCCGACGCTGGTGTCCGGCGTGGCCCGATCGGGTGGTCGGCTGGCGGTGCTGTTCACCGGTCAGGGCGCGCAGCGCCTGGGCATGGGTCGCTCGCTGCACGCGGTGTTTCCGGTGTTCGCTGCTGCGTTCGACGCGGTGGTGTCCGAGCTGGACGCGCACCTGGATCGGCCGTTGCGTGAGGTGGTCTGGGGTGATGACGAGGAGCTGATCCGGCGGACGGGCTATGCGCAGGCGGGGTTGTTCGCCGTCGAGGTGGCCCTGTTCCGCTTGGTGGAGTCGTGGGGTGTGCGGCCGGACTTCGTGGCGGGGCACTCGATCGGTGAGTTGGCTGCCGCGCATGTGGCCGGGGTGTTGTCGCTGTCGGATGCCGCAAGGTTGGTCGCTGCGCGGGGTCGGTTGATGCAGGCGTTGCCGGCTGGTGGGGCGATGGTGGCGGTGCAGGCGTCGGAGGCGGAGGTGCGGGCGGCGCTGGCGGGACAGGATGTCTCTGTCGCGTCCTATCGACCTGATGACGTAAACGATTCAACCTCCAACGGCAACGGCAACGGCAACGGCAACGGCAACGGCAACGGCAACGGCAACGGCCTGGCGGCCGGCGCTGGTGTGGACATCGCGGCCGTCAACGGCCCCCAGTCGGTGGTCATCTCCGGTCCGGAAGCCGCAGTGCTCGTGGTCGCCGAGCACTTCGCCGAGCTGGGCCGCAAAACCACGCGACTGCGAGTCAGCCACGCCTTCCACAGCGGGTTGATGGATCCCATGCTCGACGATCTCCGGAGCATCGCGGCGAGCCTGACCTACGCCGAGCCGCAGCTCCCGGTCGTGTCGAACCTGACCGGCGACCTCGCCAGCACCGAGTTGACCGACCCCGACTACTGGGTCCGGCACGTCCGCGAGGCGGTCCGCTTCGCCGACGGCGTCACCGCCCTGCACGAGGCAGGAGCCACGACGTTCTTGGAACTGGGCCCGGACGCCGCGCTCACGCCGATGATGGAGGGCATCCTCACCGACGACGCGACGATCATCCCCAGCCTGCGGCGGGGACACAACGAACAGCGGCAGGCCCTGACCGCCCTGGCCAGGCTGCACGTCACCGGCACCCCCGTCGACTGGACCGCCCTGCTCACCGGCACCCGTGTCGAGCTGCCCACCTACCCCTTCCAGCGGCAGCGCTACTGGGCCGACGCGCGGGAGTACTGGGCCGACGCCTGGGCCGGGGCCGGTGACGGCGAGGTCGTCGCCGCCGGCCTCGCCGCGCTGCGCCACCCGCTGCTCGGCGCCGAGCTGGTCGTACCGGACTCCGGCGAGGTGGTGCTGACCGGACGGGTCTCGCTCGCCACCCACCCGTGGCTCGCCGACCACGCCGTCGCCGGGACGGTGCTGCTGCCCGGCGCCGCCCTGGTCGACCTGGCCGTGCACGCCGGTGACCGGGTCGGCTGCCCCCATCTGGTCGAGCTGACCCTCCAGGCGCCGCTGCCGCTGCCCGACCAGGCGGCCGTCGTGCTGCGGGTCGTCGTCGGTGGGGCGGACGAGGCGGGCAACCGTACCGTCGTCGTCTACTCCGGCGACGACGCCGAGGACACCGCCTGGACGGCGCACGCCACCGGGCTGCTCTCGGCGTCCGTACCCGCACCGGCCGCGCCGCTGGACGCCTGGCCGCCGGCCGGCGCGAGCCCGCTTCCGGTGGACGACGGCTACCAGCGGCTGCTCGCCGACGGCTACGCGTACGGGCCGACGTTCCAGGGTCTGCGGGCGGCCTGGCGGCACGGCGACGAGGTGTACGCCGAGGTCGTGCTCCCCGAGCCGGCCCACCCGGACGCCGCCCGCTTCGGCCTGCACCCCGCGCTGCTCGACGCCGGCCTGCACGCCGCCCTGCTCGACGCCGCCGACCGCGACGCCGCCGACCCGTCGACCGGGGACGCGTTGCTGCCGTTCTCCTGGAGCGGGGTGTCCCTGCACGCCGCCGGCGCGACCGCGCTGCGGGTACGCATCACCCGCCGCGGCCCCCGCAGCGCCTCCGTCACGGTGGCCGACGCGGCCGGGCAGCCGGTGCTCACCGTCGACTCGCTGGACTACCGCGCGGTCAGCGCCGACCAGCTCGACCCCGGCACCCGACCCGAGGCGATGTACCGGCTCGACTGGGTGCCGCTGACCACGCCTGCCCCGCCGGCCGGGGGAGGGTCGGTCGTGCTGGTCGGTACGCCGCCGGCGGGCGCGGCGGAGCTGCCGGCCCACCCCGACCTGGCCGCGCTCGCCGATGCCGTCGACGCGGGCGCCCCGCTGCCCGACCGGGTGCTGGTCACTGTGCCGGCGTTCACCGGCGACGACGTGCCGGCGCGACTGCGCGCGGTGGTGGCGTGGACGTTGCGGCTGACGCAGGACTGGATCGCCGACGCCCGCTTCGGCGCGGCCCGGCTGGTGCTGGTCACCACGGAGGCCGTACCGGTGGCCGACGGTGAGGTGGACCTCGCCACCGCGCCCCTGTGGGGCCTGGTCCGGGCGGCGGAGGCCGAGCATCCGGGCCGGTTCGGGCTGCTGGACGTCGACCGTACCGTCGAATCGGGTCGCCGCCTGCCCGCGGCGCTGGCCTGGGGCGAGCCGGAGGCGGCGCTGCGCGGCGGCGAGATCCGGGTGCCGCGGCTGGTCCGCGCGGCGGAGGCCGCCGCCCCGGCCGCGCCGCACGAGCACGGCACCGTCCTGGTCACCGGCGGCACCGGCGGTCTCGGCGCGCTGGTCGCCCGGCACCTCGTCACCGAGCTGGGCGTCCGGCATCTGCTGCTGACCAGCCGGCGCGGCCTCGACGCGCCCGGCGCCCGCGACCTGGTCGCGGAGCTGGCGGACCTGGGTGGCGACGTCACCGTCGCCGCCTGCGACGTCGCCGACCGGGACGCGCTGACCCGGCTGCTGGCCAGCGTGCCCACCGCCCGTCCGCTGACCGGGGTGGTGCACGCCGCCGGCGTGCTCGACGACGGCGTCCTCGCCGCGCTCACCCCCGAGCGGGTCGACGCCGTCCTCGCCCCCAAGGCGACCGCCGCGTGGCACCTGCACGAACTCACCCGTGACCTGCGGATGTTCGTGCTCTTCTCGTCGGCGGCCGGGGTGCTCGGCGCGCCCGGCCAGAGCGGCTACGCCGCCGCGAACGTCTTCCTCGACGCCCTGGCCGCGCACCGCCGCGCCGCCGGGCTGCCGGCCGTCTCGCTGGCCTGGGGACTGTGGGCGGCCGACGGGATGGGCGACCGGCTCACCGCCGCCGAGCTGCGCCGGCTGGGCCGCAACGGCTTCCCCCCGCTCACCCGCACCGAAGGGCTGGCCCTGTTCACCGCGGCGCTCGACGCCGCCGAGCCGCTGCGGGTGCCGGTCCGGCTCGACCTGCCGGCCCTGCGCGCGGTCGCCGCCAGTCAACCCCTCCCGGCCGCCCTGCGCGGCCTCGTCCCGCCGGCCCGGCCGGTCGCGCGAGCCGGCGCGACCGCGCCGGCCGGTGGTGACGACCTGCGCCGCCGGCTCGCCGGCCGGTCCGGGTCCGAGCGCCGCGAGGCCCTCCTCGATCTGGTACGCGTCGAGATCGCCGCCGTGCTCGGCCACGCCACGGTGGACGCCGTCCAGCCCGACCAGGCGTTCAAGGACCTCGGTTTCGACTCCCTGTCGGCGGTGGAACTGCGCAACCGGCTGACCGCGGTGACCGGGCTGCGGCTGCCGGCCACCCTGGTCTTCGACCACCCCACGGCTCTCGCCGTGGCCGCGCACCTCGACGAGGTGCTCACCCCCGGTGAGGCGGCCCCGTCCATCGACGCCCCGGCGGCGCGGCCGGCCGACGAGCCGATCGCCATCGTCGCGATGAGCTGCCGCTTCCCCGGCGGCGTCGGCTCGCCCGAGCAGCTGTGGCGGCTGGTCGCCGACGGCGTGGACGCGATCGGCGAGTTCCCCGCCGACCGGGGCTGGGACGTCGACGGCATCTACCACGCGGAGCGCGGCGCCGAGGGGCGGACCTACTCCCGTTCCGGCGGCTTCCTCGCCGACGCCGCCGAGTTCGACGCCGGCTTCTTCGGCATCAGCCCGAACGAGGCGGTGGCGATGGACCCGCAGCAGCGGTTGCTGCTGGAGTGCGCCTGGGAGACCTTCGAGCGGGCCGGCATCGACCCGGGCACGCTCAAGGGTAGCCCCACCGGCGTCTTCGCCGGCGTGATGTACCACGACTACCAGGACAACACGAACACCGGCTCGATCGCCTCCGGCCGCGTCGCCTACGCCTTCGGGCTGGAGGGGCCGGCGGTCACCGTCGACACTGCCTGCTCGTCCTCGCTGGTGGCGCTGCACCTGGCCGCCCAGGCGCTGCGGTCGGGGGAGTGCACGCTCGCGCTCGCCGGCGGGGTGACCGTGATGGCCACCCCGGACACCTTCGTCGAGTTCAGCCGGCAGCGCGGGCTCTCCCCGGACGGTCGGTGCAAGTCCTTCGGCGCGGGCGCCGACGGCACCGGCTTCTCCGAGGGCGCCGGGCTGCTGCTGGTGGAACGCCTCTCCGACGCCCGCCGCCACGGCCACCCGGTCCTGGCGGTGGTGCGCGGTTCGGCGGTGAACCAGGACGGTGCGTCGAACGGCCTGACCGCGCCGAACGGCCCCGCCCAGCAACGGGTCATCCGCGCGGCGCTCGCCTCGGCCCGGGTGCCGGCCGCCGAGGTGGACGTAGTCGAGGCGCACGGCACGGGTACGACCCTCGGCGACCCGATCGAGGCGCAGGCGCTGCTGGCCACCTACGGGCAGGACCGCCCGGGGGACCGGCCGCTCTGGCTGGGGTCGGTCAAGTCGAATGTCGGCCACACCCAGGCCGCCGCCGGGGTGGCCGGGGTGATGAAGATGATCCTGGCGATGCGACACGGGCTGATGCCCCGCACCCTGCACGCCGAGGAGCGCTCGCCGCAGGTCGACTGGTCCGCCGGCGCGGTAGAGCTGCTGACCGAGGCACGCGAGTGGCCGGCGAACGGGCATCCGCGCCGGGCCGGCATCTCCTCCTTCGGGCTCTCCGGCACCAACGCCCACGTGATCATCGAGGAGGCGCCCACCGACGGTGACGCGTCCACGCCCCGACCGGTCGACGGCCTGGTGCCCTGGCTGGTGTCGGCGCGGTCCGACACCGCCGTACGCGACCTGGCCGGACGGCTGGCCGACCTCGCCGCCCGGATCGACCCGGCCAATGTGCCGGCGGCGGGCCGGACGCTCGCCACCGGACGGGCGCTCTTCGCCCACCGGGCGGTGGTGCTCGGCGCGGACCCGGCGGAGCTGTCGGCCGGCCTGACCGCCCTGGCCGCCGGCGCCGGCGCTCCCGGCCTGGTCACCGGCGTGGCCCGGCCGGGTGGTCGGCTGGCGGTGCTGTTCACCGGTCAGGGCGCACAGCGCCTCGGCATGGGTCGCTCGCTGCACGCGGTGTTCCCGGTGTTCGCCTCGGCGTTCGACGCAGTGGTGGCGGAGCTGGACGCGCACCTGGACCGGCCGTTGCGTGAGGTTATCTGGGGCGACGATGAGGAGCTGATCCGCCAGACGGGTTATGCGCAGGCCGGGTTGTTCGCGGTCGAGGTGGCGTTGTTCCGGCTGATGGAGTCGTGGGGTGTGCGGCCGGACTTCGTGGCCGGGCATTCGATCGGTGAGTTGGCTGCCGCGCATGTTACCGGGGTGTTGTCGCTGTCGGATGCGGCCCGTCTGGTGGCCGCGCGGGGGCGGTTGATGCAGGCGTTGCCGGCTGGTGGGGCGATGGTGGCGGTGCAGGCGTCGGAGGAGGAGGTGCGGGCGGCGCTGGCGGGTCCGGGTGTGGTGGTCGGATCCTTTGGAGCTGATGTCGTAAACGACTCAGCCTCCACCGGCACCGGCACCGGCACCGGCAGCGGCACCGGCAACGGCAGCGGCAGCGGCAACGGCAGCGGCCTGGCGGTAGGCGCTGGTGTGGACGTCGCGGCCGTCAACGGCCCCCGGTCGGTGGTCATCTCCGGCCCCGAAGCCGCCGTGCTGCACCTGGCCGAGCACTTCACCAACCTGGGGCGGAAGACGACCCGGCTGCGGGTGAGTCATGCGTTCCACAGCGGGCTGATGGAGCCGATGCTCGACGAGTTCCGGGCCGTCGCGGCGAGCCTGTCCTACGCCGAGCCGCACCTCCCGGTCGTGTCGAACCTGACCGGCGCCCTCGCCACCAGCGAACTGACCGACCCGGACTACTGGGTCCGCCACGTTCGTGAGGCGGTGCGTTTCGCCGACGGCATCACCGCCCTGCACACCGCCGGCGCGACCACGTTCCTGGAACTGGGTCCGGACGCCGCGCTCACCCCGATGATCGAGGGCATCCTCACCGACGCCGCGACGATCATCCCCAGCCTGCGGCGGGGACACGACGAACAGCGGCAGGCCCTGGCCGCCCTGGCCAGGCTGCACGTCACCGGCACTGCCGTCGACTGGACCGCCCTGCTGCCGCAGACCACCCGCACCGTCGACCTGCCCACCTACCCGTTTGAGCGGCAGCGCTACTGGCAGCGGACCAGCACCGCCGACGGGGACCTCGGTGCGGTCGGCGTCGACGCCGCCCGCCATCCGCTGCTCGGCGCCGCCGTCACCCTCGCCGGCTCGGACAGCACCGTCCTCACCGGACGGCTCTCCGTGCACAGCCAGCCCTGGCTCGCCGACCACGTGGTGGGCGACGCGATCCTCCTGCCGGGCACCGGTTTCGTCGAACTGGCGCTCAGCGCGGGCGGGCAGGTCGGCTGCGGCGCCCTCACCGAACTGGTCCTCGAGGCGCCGCTGGTCGTACCGGAACGCGGCGGGGTCACCGTCCAGGTGTTGCTCGGCGCGGCTGACGAGGCGGGCAGCCGGCCGGTCACCGTGCACTCCCGCGATGGCGGACCGGACCAGCCGTGGACCCGGCACGCCACCGGCGCCGTCGCCCCGGCCACCCGGCCGCCGTCGTTCGACCTGGCCGCGTGGCCGCCGCCGGGCGCCGTCCCGGTCGACCTCACCGGGCGGTACGACGCCCAGGCCGCCGCCGGACTGGCGTACGGGCCGGCGTTCCAAGGGCTGCGCGCCGCGTGGACCGCCGGCGAGCAGGTGTACGCCGAGGTGGCCCTGCCGGCCGGGGACGGCGCCGACGACGGGTACCGGATGCACCCGGCCCTCCTCGACGCCTGCCTCCAGGCGGTCGGCCTCGACGCTGGCCGGGTCGGGCCGGTCCGGCTGCCGTTCGCCTTCGCCGGCGTCACCGTCGTCGTCCCCGACGCCACCACCATCCGGGTCCGGGTCACCCCGGCCGGCGACGGGGTGCGCCTCGACATCGCCGACGCCGCCGGGCTGCCGGTCGCCTCGGTGGAGTCGCTCACCCTCCGGGAGCTCTCCGCGGCCCAGCTCGCCGCCGGCCGGCCGGAACCGCTGTACCGGCTGGCCTGGCAGCCCGCCGCGCCGGTGACCGCGCCCCCGGTGCGCTGGGCGGCGTGGGAGGACGTCCGCGAGGACGTACCCGAGGTGGTGGTGCTGCGGTCGGAGCCCGGTCGGGACACCGCCGCCGTGCACCGGGGGACCCACCGGGCCCTGGAGCGGGTCCAGGCCTGGCTCGCCGACGACCGGTACGCCCGGTCCACCCTGGTGGTGGTCACCCGGGGGGCGGTCGCGGTGGCCGACGAGGAGGCCGCCGACCTGGCCGGAGCCGCCGTCTGGGGGCTGGTCCGCTCCGCGCAGTCGGAGCAGCCCGACCGGATCGTCCTGGCCGACCTCGACGACCCGGACGACCCGGCGGCGCTCGCACTGGCCGTCGCCACGGGCGAACCGCAGGTCGCCGTTCGCGCCGGCGTCGCCCACGTCGCCCGGCTCGCCCGGCTCGCGGTTACCCCGGAGGCCCCGCCGGCCAGCGTGTTCGGCGCCGAGGGGACGGTCCTGGTGACCGGCGCGACCGGCCTGCTCGGCCGGCTCGTCGCCCGGCATCTGGTCACCACGCACGGCGTACGCCGACTGCTGCTGACCAGCCGGCGGGGCGCCGCGGCGGCCGGGGCGGACGACCTCGTCGCCGAGCTGACCGCGCTCGGCGCGGACGTCCGGCTCGCTGCCTGCGACATGGGCGACCGGGAAGCCGTGGTGGCCCTGCTGGCCGGGCTCGACCCGGCGCACCCGCTCACCGGGGTCGTGCACTCGGCCGGCGTGCTCGACGACGGGGTGATCGGGTCGCTCACCCCGGACCGCGTCGACGTCGTGTTCCGCCCCAAGGTGGACGCGGCGCTGCACCTGCACGAGCTGACCGCCGACCTGCCGCTCACCGCGTTCGTGCTCTTCTCCTCCGCCGCCGGCGTGGTCGGCAACCCGGGCCAGGGCAGCTACGCCGCCGCCAACGCCTGCCTCGACGCGCTCGCCGCGCACCGCCGGGCCGCCGGCCTGCCCGCCCAGTCGCTCGCCTGGGGAGCCTGGGCCGGCGACGCGGGGATGGCCGCCGATTTCACCGCCGGCGACCGGGCCCGCGTCGAGCGGACCGGCGTCCGCCCGCTCGCGCCCGCCGAAGGGCTCGCGCTGCTGGACGCGGCCGCCGCCACCGACGCGGCCGTGGTCGTACCGGTGGCGCTGGACCTGGCGGCGCTGGCCGGCGTACCCGACCTGCCGCCGCTCTTCCGCGGCCTGGTGCGGCGACCGGCGCGCCCCGGTGGGGCCGGACCGGACGCTGCGGCGCTGACCCGGCGGCTCGCCGCGCTGCCGGCCGACGAGCGCGAAGCCGCGCTGCTCGACGTCGTGCTCACCCAGGCGGCGGCGATCCTCGGGCACGCCGGTCCGCACGACGTCGACCCGGACCGGGCGTTCCAGGAACTCGGCTTCGACTCGCTGAGCGCGGTGGAGTTCCGCAACCAGCTCAACACCGCAACCGGCCTGCGGCTGCCCGCGACGCTGGTCTTCGACCACCCCAACGCGCGGGTCCTCGCCGCCGAGCTGGCCACCGCGCTGGCCCCGGCGCCGGCCGACGGGCTGCCCGAGGACCGGGTGCGGGAGGTCCTCCAGGGCATCCCGCTGAGCCGGCTGCGGGAGGCCGGGCTGCTGGACCGGCTGCTCGAACTCGGTGGACTCGCCCCCACGCCGGACACGGCCACGGCGGACGACGAGGCCGGCCGCTCGATCGACGAGATGGACGCCGACGACCTGATCAGCATGGCGCTGGGCGACCAGGACCTCGACGACCTCATGACGGGAGACCCTCGATGACCGACGACAAGCTCGTCGCCGCGCTGCGCAGCTCGCTCAAGGAGACCGAGCGGCTGCGCGCGCAGAACCGGCGGCTCACCGCGGCCGCCCACGAGCCGGTCGCGATCGTCGGGATGAGCTGCCGCTTCCCCGGCGGGGTGAGCACGCCGGAGCAGCTGTGGCGGCTGGTCGCCGACGGGGTCGACGCGATCGGCGACTTCCCCGCCGACCGGGGCTGGAACGTCGACGAGCTCTACGACCCGACCGGCGAGCGCCCGCACACCAGCTACGTCCGGCAGGGCGGGTTCCTCACCGACGCCGCCGCCTTCGACCCGGCGTTCTTCGGGATCAGCCCCAACGAGGCGACCATCATGGATCCGCAGCAGCGGCTGCTGCTGGAGTGCGCCTGGGAGGCGTTCGAGCGGGCCGGCATCGACCCCGGCACGCTGCGCGGCAGCCGTACCGGGGTGTTCGCCGGGCTGATGTACCACGACTACGCCAGCAGCCACGCCACCGGCTCGATCGCCTCCGGCCGGGTGGCGTACGCGCTGGGGTTGGAGGGGCCGGCGGTCACCGTGGACACCGCCTGCTCGTCGTCGCTGGTCGCGTTGCACCTGGCGGTGCAGGCGCTGCGCTCGGGGGAGTGCACCCTGGCGCTCGCCGGTGGCGCGGCGGTGATGGCGACGCCGGAGGCCTTCGTCGAGTTCAGCCGCCAGCGAGGGCTGGCCCCGGATGGCCGGTGCAAGTCGTTCGGGGCGGGCGCCGACGGCACCGGCTGGGGCGAGGGTGCCGGCTTCCTGCTGGTGGAACGCCTCTCTGACGCCCAGCGCCTCGGCCACCCGGTGCTCGCCGTGGTTCGCGGCACGGCCGTCAACCAGGACGGCGCGTCGAACGGCTTCTTCGCCCCGAACGGCCCCGCCCAGCAGCGGGTGATCCGCGCCGCCCTCGCCTCGGCCGGCGTCCCGGCCGCCGAGGTGGACGTCGTGGAGGCGCACGGCACCGGCACCACCCTCGGCGACCCGATCGAGGCGCAGGCCCTGCTCGCCACGTACGGGCAGGACCGGCCCGCCGACCGGCCGCTCCGGCTCGGGTCGATCAAGTCGAACCTCGGGCACACCCAGGCCGCCGCCGGCGTCGCCGCCGTCATCAAGATGGTGCAGGCGATGCGGCACGGGGTGATGCCCCGGACCCTGCACGCCGAGGAGCGCTCGCCCAAGGTGGAGTGGTCGTCCGGCGCGGTCGAGCTGCTGACCGAGGCACGCGAGTGGCCGGCGGACGGGCACCCGCGCCGGGCCGGCATCTCGTCGTTCGGCCTCTCCGGCACCAACGCCCATGTCATCGTCGAACAGGCCCCGGAGTCCGCCCCGCAGCCGGACGCCGGCGTGCCCTCGTCGCTGGTGCCCTGGGTGTTGTCGGCGAAGTCCGACCCGGCGCTCCGCGAACTCGCGGACCGCTTCGCTTCTGTCGCCGGAGACTTGTCGCCGGTGGACCTGGGGGCCGCGGCCCGAACCCTGGTCACCGGTCGAGCGGCGTTCGGCCACCGGGCGGTGGTGCTGGGCGCGGACCCGGCCGAGCTGTCCGCCGGCCTGGCGGCGGTGGCGGCGGGGGGGCGGGCGCCCAACGCCGTCTCCGGCGTGGCCCAGGCCGGTCGGTTGGCGGTGTTGTTCACCGGTCAGGGCGCGCAGCGCCTGGGTATGGGTCGCTCGCTGCACGCGGTGTTCCCGGTCTTCGCCGCTGCTTTCGACGCGGTGGTGTCCGAGCTGGACGCGCACCTGGACCGGCCGTTGCGTGAGGTGACCTGGGGCGATGACGAGGAGCTGATCCGCCAGACGGGTCATGCGCAGGCCGGGTTGTTCGCGGTCGAGGTCGCCCTGTTCCGCCTAGCTGAGTCGTGGGGTGTGCGGCCGGACTTCGTGGCGGGGCATTCGATCGGTGAGTTGGCCGCCGCGCACGTCGCTGGGGTGTTGTCGCTGGCGGATGCGGCTCGGCTGGTGGCGGCGCGGGGTCGGTTGATGCAGGCGTTGCCGGCTGGTGGGGCGATGGTGGCCGTGCAGGCGTCGGAGGAGGAGGTGCGGGCGGCGCTGGCGGCACAGGATGCCTCCTTCGCGTCCTACCGACCTGATGACGCAGACGATTCAACCTCCAACGGCCCAGCGGCCGGTGTGGACATCGCGGCCGTCAACGGCCCCCGGTCCGTGGTCATCTCCGGCCCCGAAGCAGCGGTGCTGCGCCTGGCCGAGCACTTCACCAACCTGGGGCGGAAGACGACCCGCCTGCGGGTGAGTCATGCGTTCCACAGCGCGTTGATGGCCCCGATGCTCGACGAGTTCCGGGCCGTCGCAGCAGACCTGACCTACGCCGACCCGCAACTCCCGGTCGTGTCCAACCTGACCGGCGCCCTGGTCACGACCGAGCTGACCGACCCGGACTACTGGGTCCGCCACGTTCGCGAGGCCGTCCGCTTCGCCGACGGCATCACCACCCTGCATCAGGCGGGCGCGACCACGTTCCTGGAACTCGGTCCGGACGCCGCGCTCGCCCCGATGATCGAGGGCATCCTCACCGACGACGTCACGGTCGTGCCCAGCCTGCGGCGGGGACACGACGAACCGCGGCAGGCCCTGACCGCCCTGGCGAGGCTGCACGTCACGGGCACCACCGTCGACTGGACCGCACTGCTCCCGCAGGCCACCCGCACCGTCGACCTGCCCACCTACCCGTTCCAGCGGCAGCGGTACTGGCTGCACACCCTGGACTACCTCGCCGAGTCCTGGCTGGCCGGCGCGCTCGGCGACGACCCGGCCGCGCTCGGCCTGACCCCCGTCGACCATCCGCTGCTGCGGGCCGCCGTGGCCACCGCCCACGCCGACGGCCTCGTCCTCACCGGCCGGCTGTCCCGGCAGGTGCAGCCCTGGCTCGCCGATCACGACGTGCTCGGCACCGTGCTGCTGCCCGGCACCGGCCTGGTGGAACTCGCCCTGCGCGCCGGCGAGGAGGCCGGCTGCCACCGGCTCGACGAACTGACCCTCACCGCGCCCCTGGTGCTGCCCGAACGCGGCGACGTCATGGTGCAGGTGGTCGTCGGCGACCCCGACACCGCCGGGCGCCGTACCGTCGGCGTCTACTCCCGGGCCACCGGGGGTCGCTGGACGCTGCACGCCGACGGGCTGCTCGCCGCCGACGCCGCCGCGCCGTCCGTCGACCTGACCGCCTGGCCGCCGGCGGGCGCGACCCCGCTGGCCACCGAGGGCGCATACGAGCGGTTGCGCGGGCGGGGGTACGCGTACGGGCCGACGTTCCAGGGGCTGCAGGCCGCCTGGGAACGCGGCGACGAGCTGTACGCGGAGGTGGCCCTGCCCGACGAGGCGCACCCGGACGCCGCCCGGTTCGGCCTGCACCCGGCCCTGCTCGACGCCGCCATGCACGCCTCCCTGCTCCAGGACCACGACGGCTCCGGGGCGACGCTGCTGCCGTTCGCCTGGAACGGCGTCTCCCGGCACGCCGTCGGCGCCACCGCACTGCGGCTGCGGATGGCACCCACCGGGCCGGACAGCGTCACCCTCGCCGTCGCCGACCCGTCCGGGCAGCCGGTGCTCACCGTCGGGTCGCTGGTCTCCCGGCCGGTCTCCGCCGCCCAACTCGACGGCGTCCGGGCCGGCCGCGACCAGGTGCTGCACCGGGTGAGCTGGCAGTCGGCGGCCACCCCGGACGGGGCGCCGGACCCGTCCCGCTGGGCGGTGGTCGGCGACGCCGTCGCGGTGCCGGGGGTGCCGTCGTACGCCGATCTGGACGCGGCCGGCGCGGCGGACGACGTACCGGAGGTGGTGCTGCTGCCGCTCGCTGCCGGCGACGGCGACGTGCCGACGGCGGTCCGGGAGGTGACCGGGGCGGCGCTGGCGGCCGTGCGGGCCTGGCTGGCCGACGACCGGTTCGCCGACTCGCGGCTGGTGCTGCTCACCCGGGAGGCCGTCGTCACCGGCCCCGACGACCGGGTGGCGCTGGACCAGGCGCCGGTCTGGGGCCTGGTCCGGGCGGCGCAGGCGGAGAACCCGGAACGGTTCGTCCTCGCCGACACCGACGGCCGGCCGGAGTCCTGGGCCGCGCTGCCGGCGGCCCTCGCGGCGAGGGAGCCGGAGTTGGCGCTGCGCGCAGGCCGCCTGTTCGTGCCCCGGCTCGTCCCGGTATCCGACGTCGCGACGCCCGAGAGCCCGACCGGCGATGCCGCGACCGACACCCCCGACGACGCGACGACCGACGGCGCGACGACCGACGGCGCGTCGCGCGACCACGCGGCGACCGCCGCCGGGACGCCCGAGCACGCCACGGTCGGCGAGCCGGCGACCGGCGGCCCGAGCGACGGCACGGCGCTGGTCACCGGGGGCGCCGGCGGTCTCGGCGCGCTGGTGGCCCGGCACCTGGTCACCGCGCACGGCGTCCGCCACCTGGTGCTCACCAGTCGGCGCGGGCCCGCCGCCCCCGGCGTGGACGCGCTGGTCAGCGACCTGACCGCGCTCGGCGCGACGGTACGCGTGGCGGCCTGCGACGCCGCCGACCGGGACGCCCTGGCCGCCGTGCTGGCCGACATCCCCGCCGCCCACCCGCTGCGGATCGTGGTGCACGCCGCCGGGGTCGCCGACAACGGCGTGACCGCCACGCTCACCCCGGAACGGCTCGCGGCGACCCTCGCGCCCAAGGTGGACGGTGCCTGGCACCTGCACGAGCTGACCCGCGAATCGGACCTGTCCGCCTTCGTGCTCTTCTCCTCCGCGGGCGGGCTGGTGCTCGCCGCCGGCCAGGCCGGCTACGCGGCGGCGAACGTCTTCCTCGACGCGCTCGCCGAGCACCGGGCCGCCCGAGGGCTGCCGGCGACCTCGCTGGCGTACGGGCTGTGGGGCACCGACGCGGGGCTGGGTGCCGTGCTCAGTGACGCCGACCTGGAACGGATGGCCCGACAGGGCTTCCCCGCGCTCACCGAGGCCGACGGGCTGGCCGCGTTCGACACCGCGCTGCGGGACCGGCCGGTCACCCTCGTTCCACTCCGGATCGACCCGGCCGCCGTGCGCACCGACGCCGGCATTCCCGCGCTGCTGCGCGCCCTGGTCCGGGCGCCCCGGCGGATGCGCCGGGCCACCGACACCCCGGCCGCCGCCGGGCGGTTCGCCGGCCGGTCCGGCCCCGACCGGCTCCGCGCCCTGCGGGACCTGGTCCGCGCCCAGGTCGCCGCCGTCCTCGGGTACGACTCCGCCGAGGCGGTGGAGCCGGACCGCGCCTTCTCCGAGCTGGGCTTCGACTCGCTGTCGGCGGTGGAACTGCGCAACGCGCTGGGCGCGGCGACCGACCTGCGGCTGCCCGCCACGCTGGTCTTCGACTACCCGACTGCCGACGCCGTCGCGGCCTACCTCGACTCGCTGCTCGGCGGCGTGCAGGCCGACGCCCCCACCCAGGTCGGGCCGCGCCCGGTGGACGAGCCGATCGCCATCGTCGGGATGAGCTGCCGCTTCCCCGGCGGGGTCGGCTCGCCGGAGGAGCTGTGGCGGTTGGTCGCCGACGGGGTGGACGCGATCGCGCCGCTGCCCACCGACCGGGGCTGGGCCGACGACCTGTACCACCCCGAGCCGGGCCGCCCCGGCCGCTGCTACGCCCGGGCCGGCGGGTTCCTGTCGGACGCCGCCGACTTCGACGCCGGCTTCTTCGGGATCAGCCCCAACGAGGCGTACGCGGTGGACCCGCAGCAGCGGCTGCTGCTGGAGTGCGCCTGGGAGGCGTTCGAGCGGGCCGGGATCGACCCGGGCACGCTCAAGGGCAGCCCCACCGGCGTCTTCGCGGGCCTGATGTACCACGACTACGGGTACGGCAGCTCCGCCGGCGGCAGCGCGGCGGCCGGTCGGGTGTCGTACGTGCTTGGCCTGGAGGGCCCGGCGGTGGCGGTGGACACCGCCTGCTCGTCGTCGCTGGTGGCGTTGCACCTCGCGGTGCAGGCGCTGCGGTCGGGGGAGTGCTCGCTGGCGCTCGCCGGCGGCGTGACCGTGATGGCCACCCCCGAGATCCTGATCGAGTTCTCCCGGCAGCGCGGCCTCTCCCCGGACGGCCGGTGCCGCTCCTTCGGGGCGGGCGCCGACGGCACCGGCTGGGCCGAGGGCGCCGGTTTCCTGCTGGTCGAGCGCCTGTCCGACGCCCAGCGGCTCGGCCACCCGGTGCTGGCCGTGGTACGCGGCACGGCGGTCAACCAGGACGGCGCGTCGAACGGCTTCTTCGCCCCGAACGGCCCCTCGCAGCAGCGGGTGATCCGGGCCGCCCTGGCGTCGGCCGGTGTGCCGGCCGCCGAGGTGGACGTGGTCGAGGCCCACGGCACGGGTACGACCCTCGGTGACCCGATCGAGGCGCAGGCGCTGCTGGCCACCTACGGTCAGGACCGGCCCGCGGATCGTCCGCTGTGGCTGGGGTCGATCAAGTCGAACCTGGGGCACACCCAGGCCGCCGCCGGTGTGGCCGGCGTGATCAAGATGGTGCAGGCGATGCGGCACGGCCTGATGCCGCCGACGCTGCACGCCGAGGAGCGCTCGCCGCAGGTGGACTGGTCCGCCGGGGCGGTCGAGCTGCTGACCCGGCCCCGCGAGTGGTCGGCGAACGGGCATCCGCGCCGGGCCGGCATCTCGTCGTTCGGGCTCTCCGGCACCAACGCCCACGTCATCGTCGAACAGGCCCCACCGCCCCCGGCCACCCCCACGGAATCGGAGACCGGGACGCAGGGGCGGCTGCTCTGGCTGCTCTCCGCCCGCTCCGAGGTGGCGCTGCGGGCCCAGGCCGCCCGGCTGCACCGGCACCTGTCGGGCCGGCCGGAGCTGCGGCTGCCGGACGTGGCGTACTCGCTGGCGACCGGCCGCGCCGCCCTGGAACAGCGGGCTGCCGTGCTGGGCGCCGACCGCGACGAACTCCTCGCCGGGCTGGCCACCCTCGCCGACGGCGGGACGGCGGCGCCCGTCCTGTCGGGGACAGCCCGGGCTGGTCGGTTGGCGGTGCTGTTCACCGGTCAGGGCGCGCAGCGGCTCGGCATGGGTCGCTCGCTGCACGCAGCCTTCCCGGTGTTCGCCGCTGCGTTCGACGCGGTGGTGTCCGAGCTGGACGCGCACTTGGACCGGCCGTTGCGTGAGGTGATCTGGGGTGACGATGAGGAGCTGATCCGCCAGACGGGCCATGCGCAGGCCGGGTTGTTCGCCGTCGAGGTGGCGCTGTTCCGGCTGATGGAGTCGTGGGGCGTGCGGGCCGATTTCGTCGCCGGACACTCGATCGGTGAGCTGGCGGCGGCGCATGTGGCCGGTGTGTTGTCGCTGGCCGATGCCGCGAAGCTGGTGGCGGCGCGGGGTCGGTTGATGCAGGCGCTGCCCGAGGGCGGCGCGATGGTGGCGGTGCAGGCGTCGGAGGAGGAGGTGCGGGCGGCGCTGGCGGGGCCGGACGCCTCTGTCGTGTCCTACGGACCTGATGACGCAAACGATTCAGCCTCCACCGGCACCGGCACCGGCGCCGGCAGCGGCAACGGCACGGTCGCCGGCAGCGGTCCGGTCGCGGCTAACGGCAGCGACGGCGGCGGTGATGGCCGGGTCGTTGCGGACGGCGGCGCCGGCGGCCGTGGAACGGTCGCGGCCAACGGCGATGGGCTCTTCGCCGCAACGGCCACCGGCATCGGCCCGGCGGCAGGTGCCGGGGTGGACATCGCTGCCGTCAACGGCCCCCGGTCGGTGGTCATCTCCGGCCCCGAAGCCGCCGTGCTGCGCTTGGCCGAGCACTTCACCAAGCTCGGGCGCAAGACGACCCGTCTTCGAGTGAGTCACGCGTTCCACTGCGGGCTGATGGAGCCGATGCTCGACGACTTCCGGGCCGTCGCGGCAAGCCTGACCTACGCCGAGCCGCAACTCCCGGTCGTGTCGAACCTGACCGGCGCTATCGCCACCTCCGAGCTGACCGACCCCGACTACTGGGTCCGCCACGTCCGCGAGGCCGTCCGCTTCGCCGACGGCATCACCGCCCTGCATCAGGCGGGAGCGACCACGTTCCTGGAACTCGGCCCGGACGCCGCGCTCACCCCGATGATCGGGGGCATCCTCACCGACGACGCGACGATCATCCCGAGCCTGCGGCGGGGACACGACGAACACCGGCAGGCCCTGACCGCCCTGGCCAGGCTGCACATCTCCGGCACCATCGTCGACTGGACCACACTGCTCACCGGCACCCGTGTCGAGCTGCCCACCTACCCCTTCCAGCGGCAGCGCTACTGGCGTCCGGAACGGCCCGGTGGCGAGGGGGCCGCCCCGGCCGGTCTCGCCGCGACCGAGCATCCGCTGCTCGGCGCGTCGGTCACCCTCGCCGACACCGACGGCGTGCTCTTCACCGGCCGGCTCTCCGTCGACACCCAGCCGTGGCTCGCCGACCACACGGTCGGCGACACCGTCCTCTTCCCCGGCACCGGCTTCGTCGAGCTGGCGGTCGCCGCCGGCGAGCGGACCGACGCGCCGGTGATCGAGGAGCTGATCCTGCACGCCCCGTTGATGCTGCCCGAGAACACGGCGGTCACCCTCCAGGTCGCTGTCGGCCCACCCGACGAGGGCGGCTCCCGGTCCGTCACCGTCCACTCCTGCGCTGGCGAGGCCGACCCGTGGACCCGGCACGCCGACGGCCGGATCGGCGCCGGCGGCACGGCGCCCGCCGTGGACCTGACCGCCTGGCCACCGCCGGGCGCGACTCCGCTGCCGACCGGCGACGCGTACGAGCGGATGGCCGAGCGCGGCTACGGCTACGGGCCCACCTTCCAGGGGCTGCGCGCCGCCTGGCAGCGCGGCGACGAGCTGTACGCCGAGATCAGCCTGCCGGACGTCGCGCACGCCGAGGCCGAGCAGTTCGTGCTGCACCCGGCCCTGCTCGACGCCGCGCTGCACGTGCTCGGGCTCGCCGACGGCGACGGCGACGACCAGGGCGGCACCATGCTGCCGTTCTCCTGGAACACCGTCACCCCGCACGCCACCGGCGCCCGGGGGCTGCGGGTCGCGATCCGCCCGACCGGGCCCCGCGAGGTCTCGCTCGACCTGGCCGACCTGTCCGGCGCGCCGGTCGCCGCCATCGGCTCCCTCGCCCTGCGGGAGGTCGACGCGGCGCAGCTCCGGACCGCCACGCCGAACCGGCAGGACGGCCTGTACCGGCTCGCCTGGACCCCCGCCGCCGAGCTGCCGACCGCCACCACCGGCACCGGGTGGGCCGTCATCGGCCAGCCCGGCCCTCACCGCGCCGCGCCCGACGCCGACACCGGTCCGGCGAGCGCATCGGCCCCGCACGCTTCCGGCATCAACGCCGATCCGGTGAACGCCCCGGAACTCGACGCGCTCGGCCGGGCCGTCGGCCCGGCGAACGACGGAGATCTCGCCGCGCTTGGCATCAACGGCGGCCCGGCAAACGACCAGAATCTTGCCGTGCTCGGCAGGGACGGCGGCCCGGCGAACGACAGGGATCTCGTCCCGCTTGGCGGTGACGGCGACCTTCCCAGCTACCCGGACCTCGCCGCGCTCGGTGCCGCCGTGGACGCCGGCCTTCCGGCGCCCGACGTGGTGCTCTTCCGGGTCCCCCGCCCGGCGACCACACCCGGCACCGCCGAGCGTCCCGAGCCGAACACCGGCGTCGACGTCCTGGCCGGCGTCCGTAGCTGCGTGTACGAGGTCCTGGACCTCGTCCAGGGCTGGCTCGCCGACCCCCGCTTCACCGCCACCCGGCTGGTCCTGCTCACCGAGGGCGCGGTCGGCGTCGACGGGGCGGACGTGGCGCTGACCCAGGCGCCGGTGTGGGGCCTGCTCCGAGCCGCCCAGGCGGAGAACCCCGGCCGCTTCGTGCTGCTCGACACCGACCGGACCGTCGCCTCCCGGGACGCCCTCGGGGCCGCCCTCGCCACCGACGAGCCGGAACTGATGATCCGGGCCGGCCGTGTCCTGGTGCCCCGCCTGGTCCGCGAGCCGTACGCCCCGGCCGACGCCCCGGCCGGGTTGGACCCCGACGGCACCGTGCTGATCACCGGTGGCACCGGCGGGCTGGGCGCCCTGGTGGCCCGGCACCTCGCCGGGGCGTACGGGATCAGGCACCTGCTGCTGACCAGCCGGCGCGGGCCGGCGGCGCCCGGGGTGGACGAGCTCCGCGCCGACCTGGCCGCGCTCGGCGCCACCGCCGACGTGGTGGCCTGCGACGTGGGCGACCGCGACCAGCTCGCCGCGCTGCTCGCCGGCGTGCCCGACCGGCGTCCGCTGACCGCGGTGGTGCACGCGGCGGCGGTGGTGGACGACGGGGTGGTGGGCTCGCTGACCCCGGAGCGGATCGACGGGGTGCTGCGCCCGAAGGTGGACGCCGCCTGGCACCTGCACGAGCTGACCCGCGACGCCGACCTGGCCGCGTTCGTGCTCTTCTCCTCGGCCGGCGGGCTGGTGCTCGCCGCCGGGCAGGGCGGGTACGCCACCGCGAACGTCTTCCTCGACGCGCTCGCGCAGCACCGGGTGGCGGCCGGCCTGCCCGCCACCTCGGTCGCCTACGGGCTCTGGGGCACCGACGTCGGCCTGGGCGCCTGGCTCACCGAGGCGGACCTGCAACGGATGGCCCGGCAGGGCCTGCCCGCGCTGACCGTGCCGGAGGGGCTGGCCGCGCTCGACACCGCGCTGCGCAGTCCCCGCGCCACGCTGGTGCCGGTGAAGGTCGACGTGGCGGCGCTGCGCGCCCGCGCCGACGAGCCGCCCGCGCTGCTGCGTGGCCTGCTGCCCCGGGTACGCCGACGCAGCGCCGCGGCCGCCGTCGACCCGGAGTGGTTCGCCCGCCGGCTCGCCGGGCAGTCCCCGGCCGAACAGGAGCGCCAGGTCACCGAGCTGGTACGCGGCCACGCCGCCGCCGTGCTCGGCCACGACGGCCCCGAGGCGGTCGACCCGGAGCGGGACTTCCTCGAACTGGGTTTCGACTCCCTCGCCGCGGTGGAGCTGCGCAACCGGCTCAACGCGGCGACCGGGCTGCGGCTGGCCCCGATGGCGGTGTTCGACAACAAGAATCCCGCCGCGCTGGCCCGGCACCTGCGCGCCGAGCTGGCCCCGGCGGCCGGTGGCGCGCCCGCACCGGAGCCGGCCGGCGAGCCGGACACCCTGGCCGGGCTGTTCCGGGCGGCGGTGCTGGGCAACGAGGTGCTCAAGGGCTTCAACCTGCTGCGGGCGGTGGCCGACCTGCGACCCCGGTTCACCTCCGCCGCCGACTTCGGGGCGGTGCCACCGGGCGTCACCATGGCCGACGGCCCCGGGTCACCCGTGCTCATCGGGATCAGCACGCCGATGGCCACCGGCGGCCCGCACCAGCACGCCCGGCTGGCCGCCGCGTTCCGGGGCCGGCGTCCGATGGTGTCGCTGACCAACCCGGGCTTCGTCGCCGGGGAGCGGCTGCCCGACTCGGTGGACGCGGTGGTCGACGTGCTCGCCGAGAGCGTCGTCCGGGCCGCCGCCGGACGCTCGTTCGTTCTCATCGGCTACTCCTCGGGCGGGACGCTCGCCTACGCCACCGCCGGGCACCTGGAACGGAGGCTGGGAATGCGCCCCGCCGGCGTGGTGCTGATGGACACCTACCGGGTCGACACCGACGACCGGGACCAGTCCCGGCTGATGGAGCAGCTCACCGTCGGGCTGGTCCAGGCCGACGCCCGCTTCGGGATGCTCAACAGCGCCGCCCTGTCGGGGATGAACCGCTACTTCGACCTGGTGCCCCGGTTCCGGCTGGACCCGGTCGAGGCGCCGGTGCTCTTCGTCGGCGCGGCCGAGCCGTTCCAACCGGACGCGGCCGACGACGGCTCCTGGCAGGCCCGGCCCTGGGAGCCGACGCACGAGTACCGCACCGTCGCGGCCACCCACTTCACCATGATCGAGGACCGGGCGGCGGTCGCCGCGGAGGTCGTCGAGGAGTGGCTCGGGACGCTCCCCCCTAGGGGCTGATAGGGGTATGGACCGCCCGCCCCGGTCCATAGTGTCTGCCACGGGAAGCGATCGACGCACGATAGGGAGCAACGGATGAGCACCGACGGCAGCTGGCAGCTGGACATCGAGAGCCCGCTCGGCAAGCAGAGCCTCTGGGTCGACCTGACCGCCGAGGGCGAGAAGCTGATCGGCAAGGCCCGGGCCAACGGCCAGGTCATCGACCCCGACATCATCGACGGCGAGCTGGTCGGCGACGTCGCCTCGTGGAAGATCAAGTGCCGCAAGCCGGTGCCGCTGACCATGAAGGTCACCGTCACCGTCAACGGCGACACCATGACCGGCAAGGCCAAGCCGGGCATGTTCGGTACCTTCCCGGTCACCGGCCGCCGCGTCTAGTGACCGCACCGACGACCAAGGGGACGGCGCCGTTCGGCGAATTCCGGACCTGGTACCGGGTCACGGGGGAGCTGTCGCCGCAACGGACCGCGCTGGTGGTCGTGCACGGCGGCCCCGGCAGCACCCACGACTACCTGACCAGCCTCTCGGTGTTCGCCGACGGCGGCACCCCCGTCGTCCACTACGACCAGCTGGGCAACGGGGGTTCCACCCATCTGCCGGGCCGGCCGGCCGAGTTCTGGACGGTCCAGCTCTTCCTCGACGAGCTGGACAACCTCCTGCGCCACCTCGGGATCGCCGACAACTACGTCCTGTTCGGACACTCCTGGGGCGGCCTGCTGGTGGCGAAGCACGCCGCGGCGGCGCCGGCCGGCCTGAAGGGCCTGATCATCGCCGACGCGCCGGCGTCGTATCCGTTGTGGCTGGACGCGATGGCGGAGCTGCGCGCCGCGCTGCCGGCCGGGGTCGACGACACGCTGCGCCGGCACGAGGCGGCGGGCACCACCGACAGCGACGAGTACCACGCCGCCACGAAGGTCTTCTACGACCGGCACCTGTGCCGGCTCGACCCGTGGCCCCGCGACTACCAGGCCTCCTTCTACGAGCTCTACAACGACCCGACCGTCTACCTCGCGATGAACGGACCGAGCGAGTTCCACGTCATCGGGTCGCTGAAGGACTGGGGCGTCACCGACTGTCTCGCCGACATCGCGGTGCCCACCCTGGTCATCTCGGGCCGCCACGACGAGGCCACTCCGGCCACCGTCCGGCCTTTCGTCGACCTCATCCCGGACGCGCGCTGGGAGCTGTTCGACGACTCCAGCCACGTGCCGCACCTGGAGGAGCCGGACCGGTTCCGCCAGACGGTGGGCGACTACCTCAAGACCGTCGCGCAGGTGTGAAGAAGGACGGACATCCGATGACCGACGCGGTCGGGCGGTTTCCCGCCGACACCCTGGACCAGTTCGTACTCGGCCCCGCCGCCCGCACCCCGGACAAGCCGGCGGTGATCGAGCGGGCCGGCGGCGCGCTGGTGACGGTCACGTACGGCGAACTGGCCCGCGCGGTCGACGCGCGGGCCGCCGCGCTGGCCGAGGCGGGCGTCGGCACCGGCGACCGCGTCGTCATCGAGTCGCAGACCTCCGCCGCGGCCATCGCGCTGCTGCTCGCCTGCTCCCGGCTCGGCGCGGCGTTCGTGCCGGTCGACCCGGACACCCCGGACCTGCGGGTACGCGCCATCGTCGAGGCGACCGACCCGGTGCTGCACATCCGGCCCGCTGGCCGCCCGGCCCGGGAACTGCCGTCGACCACCGCGGTCGCCGAGTTCAGCCCGGACGGGCTGGTCGCCCCCGCCGGCAAGCCCCGGCAGCGCCGCCGCCGCGCGGTGGTGGGCACCGACCCGGCGTACCTGATCTTCACCTCCGGCACCACCGGGCAGCCGAAGGGTGTGGTGCTCAGCCACCACGCCGCGCTGGCCTTCTACCGGGGCGCCCAGCGGTTTCCGGTGGTGGCCGCCGACGACGTGGTGGCCAGCACCTCGCCGCTGGCCTTCGACGTCTCGCTCTTCGACCTCGGGGTCACGCTGGGCAGCGGGGCGACCCTCGCGCCGGTGCCCCGCGAGTTCCTGAGCTTCCCGCGCCGGCTGCTCGGCTTCCTCCGCGACGCCGGCGCGACCGTGGTGCACGGCGTGCCCTCGCTGTGGCGGCCGTTGCTGCGCCACGAGCCCGACGACCTGGCCGCCCTGGACCGGCTGCGCGGCATCCTCTTCGCCGGCGAGAACTTCCCGCTGGCCGAGCTGCGCCGGCTGCGCGAGCTGCACCCGGGACTGCGGGTGGTCAACGCGTTCGGCGCCACCGAGACGGTGGCCTGCTCCTTCGCCGAGGTGCCCGACCCGCTCCCCGCCGACGCCGAGCGGCTCTCCATCGGCGACGGCTACCCGGGGGCCGAGCTGCTGCTGGTCGACTCCGACGGCAGCGTGGTCGACGCGCCCGGCGCGGTCGGCGAGATCCACGTCCGCTGCCCGTCGCTGTTCAGCGGCTACTGGGACGACCCGGCGGCCACCCGGCAGGTGCTGGTGCCCGACCCGCTGGAGCCCCGCTCCGGGCAGCTCGTCTACCGCTCCGGTGACCTGGCGTACCGGGGGGCCGACGGGGAGCTGTACTTCTGCGGCCGGACCGACTCGATGGTGAAGATCCGGGGCAACCGGATCGAGCTAGGCGAGGTGGAACGCCGGCTGCTGGACCACCCGACGGTCGGTGCGGCGGTGGCGGTGGCGGCCCCGGCGGCCGACGGCGAGCCGAGCCTGCACGCCTTCGTGGTGCCCCGGCAGGGCGCCACCGTCGGCGCGGCCGAGCTGGTGGAGCGGTGCCGGCGCACCATGCCGGCGTACATGGTCCCGGCGCGGTTCCACTTCCTCACCGAGCTGCCGCTGACCGCCAACGGCAAGGCGAACCGGACCGCGCTGGCCGAACTGGCCCGCGCGGCCCGGTAGGCCGCCGGATCATCCCACCAGGGTCCGCTGCCGCGGCCGGGGCCGCAGCGCGAGCGCCGGGGTCAGGGTCAGCACGTCGAACGGTCGCCGTGCCGCGTCCACCCGGCCCCACAGCCCGTCCGGACCGGAGACGCAGAGCCGGGACACCCCGTGGGCGCGCAGCGTCTCCAGCGCCCCGGGCCAGCGCACCTGCCGGACGATCCCGTCCAACAGCAGCCGGCGCACCTGCTCGCCCCGGGTCAGCACCGCGCCGTCGTGGTCGGAGACCATCGGCAGCCGCGGGTCGGTGAACGGCAGCCCGGCCACCAGTTCCCGCTCCACCGTCGCCCGCAGCGGGGCGAACGCGGCCGAGTGCATCGGCGGGCTCATCGTGTACAGCGGCAGGCCGCCGCGCGCCCGCACGGCGGCCTGGAGCCACTCCAGGCGGTGCCGGCGCACCGAGAGCATCCAGAAGTCGTCGTCGACGTGGCAGGCCGTCTCGTACCACTCGCCGGCCTCGTCCAACTCGCCGAGGATCTCCGCCAGCCGGGCCCGGGGCGTCCGGGCGAAGGACTGGGTGACCACGTCGCTGTGGGCGTGGGCGAAGTACTCGTCCAGGTGCCGGTTCCAGCCGACGGTGAGCCGTACCGCGTCGGGGAAGCTGAGCGCCCCGGCGTAGACGGCGGCCGGCGTGCCGCCGAAGCTCGGCCCGACGACGATGTCGGGCCGGACGTCCAGCGCGTCCTCCGCCCAGTGCGCCAGCGCCAGGCAGACCACCAGGAACGCGACCCGTTCGCTCTCCGAGTAGCCGCCCTCGGCCTGCCGGTAGCGGTCCACCAGCGACCAGCCGAGCGTCTCGTCGGCCTCCGCGGTGAGCCGGCGCGCCTCCGGGTTGATCAGCAGGAAGCGCCCGACCTGCGCGAACGAACTGGGGCTGATGCCGGGGAAGACCACGGCGGTGGCCCCACCGCCGGGCTCCGCATCAGCGCCGTCGGGCGCGGGGCCGGTCACAGCAGGACCTCCGACCGGTACGCCGGCGGCGCGGCCAGGATCTGGGTGGCGATCGCCTCGACGTAGTCGGTGATGGTGACGTCCCGGTCGAGGTAGGGGACCAGTTCCCGGGTCCGCTCGTAGAGCTCGCGGGTGACCGGGGAGAGACCCTCGTTGCCCCGGATGTCGACCGCCTGGGCGGCGCAGAGCAGCTCGAAGGCGACCACGTAGGTGGCGTTGGCGAGCACCTCCCGGGCCCGCCGGGCGGCGACGAAGCCGAACGAGACGATGTCCTGGAAGTCACCGGTGCTGGTCAGCGACTGCACGGACATCGGCACCGCCAGGGCCCGCGTCTCGGCGGTCAGCGAGGCGGTCATGAACTGCCCGCCCATCAGGCCGAGCCGCAGGCCGGGGTTCTCCCGGCACAGGAACGCCGGCAGCCCGTTGCTGTTGCTCTTGTCGAGGAACCGGTCGATCCGCCGGTTGGCCAGGTTGGTCAGGGTGGTCAGCGAGATGACCAGGTGGTCCATCGCCATCGCCACGTACTGGCCGTGGAAGTGCCCGTTGTGGAAGACGTCGTTCTCGTCCGGCACCACCAGCGGGTTGTCGTTGGACGAGTTGAGTTCGGCCTCCAGCGTCTCGCCGATCCGCAGGAAGCTGTCCAGCACCGGACCGAGGATCTGCGGCGTGCACCGGATCGAGTACGCGTCCTCGATGGGCTGCGAGCCGGCCTTGGCCGAGGAGTCCATCTCGGCGGCCAGCGCCGCCTCGGTCTCCTGCTCGTTGACCGCCAGGGTGGACTCCTGCAGGGTGCGCCAGAGCCGGGCGGCGATCTCGCGCTGACCCTTGTGCGGCTTCAGCTCGTGCACCCGCGGGTCGAACGGCTTGGTCATCCCGCGCAGCCCCTCCACGGACAGCGCCGAGACCGTCAGGTACGTCTCCAGCAGCCGGCTGGCCTGGGCGAAGACCAGGCCGCCCAGGCCGACCATGCCGGAGGTGCCGTTGATCAGCGCCAGCCCCTCCTTGAAGCTGAGCGTCATCGGCGCGATGCCGGCCAGCCGCAGCGCCTCCGCGGCGGGCATGGTCTCGCCCCGGTAGCGGGCCCGCCACTGGCCGACGCAGGCCAGCGCGATCGCGGCGAGCGGGCCGAGGTCCCCGCTGGTGCCCAGCGACCCCTTCTCCGGTACGCACGGGATGATCCCCGCGTTGTACACGGCGATCAGCTTCTCCAGGTTCGCCGGCGAGATCGCCGAGTTGCCCCGGGCCAGCGACACGATCCGGGAGAGCATGATCGCCCGGACCGTCCGGTCGTCCAGGTGCGGCCCGACGTTGGTGGCCACCGCGTTGATCAGGTTCTCCTGGAGCTGCTGGGCCATGGTGACCGGCACCAGCCAGTCGACGAAGCCACCCATGCTGGTGTTGACGCCGTAGATGACCCGGCCCTCGTCGACGAAACGCTGCAGCGTCTCCCGGGAGGTCTGGACGCGCTGCCAGACCTTGTCGTCGAGGCCGACCGGCACCGAGTGCGTGGCCGCCGCCTCCAGTTGCTCCAGCCGGACCCACTGGTCGGCTGCCACAGTGAATTCCACGAGATCGAACCCCCTCCGCGGGACGGATGTCAGCGTTGTCCGCGTCGGGCGGGACCATCGGGCAGCGCGGTGTCGCACTGCCTCTGAGCAGGTGCCCCGTGGAACCCGACGGGTGCGCAGGGTCAGTCAAGCCGCCTCCGTCGCGGGTGGAACAGACCGGGCGTACCCCTAGAAGGGCGCGACCGGCCCCTAACCCGGGCCCGGTCCGGACCCCTTGCCCCGACGGGCGCCGGCCCGGGGGAGGGCGTTCCCTCTGCCGGGGGAGGCCCCAGCGGCGGCCAGTTTCTAGCGTCACTGGCATGGATACGACAGGCGCCGCTGCGCTCACCGTCGGGGGTGGGCGCTGATGCTGGTGCGGACCACCACCCTGGTACGCCGGCCGCCGGAGGCGGTCTGGCCGCTGCTCTGCGACTCGCGGATCACCTCGACGCCCCGCTGCCCGGTGTTCCAACTCGGCGCGCCCACCCCGGTCGAGTGCTTCCTGCCGGCGGGGCCGGGTGCGGTGGGCGCGCCCCGGCAGTGCGTCTCCGATCGGGGCGTGGTGTACCAGCGGATCACCGAGTGGTCGCCGCCGGCCCGGCTGGCGTTCCACATGGAGCGTACCGACCTGCCGTTCGGCTCGTGCGTCAGCGCGTTGAGCGACACCTTCGAGCTGACGCCGGTGGCCGGCGGCCGGGCGACCCGGCTCACCCGCAGCACCCGCGTCGAGGTGCGCGGTCGGTTCCGGTGGGCCCGGGCCCTGGCGGTCGGGATCGGGCTCAAGGCGGTGCACCGGTTCGTCTTCCGCGACTGGCGCCGCTGAGCCGGGCCCTTCAGCTCCCGGAGTTTGTGCCTACGCCTCGCCGGCGCGGTGGGCCGCGGCGAGGCGTTTCGGCGCGCGGGCGTACCAGGCGTCCAGGACCAGCTCGGTCAGCTCCGGCACGGTGATCCGGTCCAACCGGACCAGCACCGCCGGGTAGCCGTCGAAGTGCGGGGTGGTGAAGTAGATCGCCGGGTCGTCGGCGAGCAGTGCCTCCTTGGCGCCCAGGTCGGGCAGCTGCGCGCCGAGGATCGGACCGTCGGGAGCGGTGTCGCCCAGGGCTTCGTGGTCCGCCTTGCGCAGCGGTCGCTCCCACACGAACGGCTTGTCGCGTACCCGCCAGGCCGGTGCGCCGTCGTACGACGGCCGCTCCGTCGTCTCCGGCAGGGCGAGCGCGAGCCGACGTACATCGTCCCAGGTTGCCACGGTCCGACCATACGACCCGCGGCACGACCGGAACAGGACCTCACCCCGTCCTCCGGTCCGCCACCGCCAGGTGATCAAGAAGTTTGCGTCCTCCCGAGGCGGAATCCTGACGCAAACCTCTTGAGCAACTCGCCTGGGGGGAGGGAGCGGGGGTCAGGGGAGGGGGTGGGAGATGTTGCGGGCGTGGTCGGCGACGGCGGCGGCGACCACCGTCGCCTCCAGGGGCAGCATCTCCAGGCACCGTCGGACGGCGGCGGCCATCAGCACGTTCGGCACCCGCATGGACAGCGTGCAGTGCGGCACCCAGCGCCCCGGGCGGTACTGCTCGGACAGGGTGATCCCGGCCCGGGTCAGCCGCTCGTGCACCAGGGCGTGCTGGGCCAGCAGCTCGACGGTGGGGGTGACGCCGAGCCAGAGCACCCGGCCGACGAACTGGCCGGCGTGGTCGAAACCCAGCCGCAGCGGCGGGGCGACCACCGTCCCGCGCAGCGCGTCGGCCACCCGCTCCGGGTCGAGCCGGGGCGCCACGGCGAGGGACACGTGCGGCCGGTGCCGCTGCTCCAGCAGCGAGCGCATGCTCTGTACGCCCTCGGCCTCCAGCGCGTCCCAGAGCACCCGGATACGACGGGTGGCGTCGGTGTCCAGATACAGCTCCAGCGCCGCGACCACGTGATCACCCTAGATGCCGGGTTTACCGGCCCCGGCCGGCGGTACCCGACGGGAGGCGGCGGCCCGCGAAGGAGTGCTCCGGTGGATGTGAACGACCTGCTGACCGAGATCTACGACCGGCTGCCCGACCTGGTGCGCGCGGCGGTGGACGGGCTGAGCCCGGCGGAGCTGCGCCGGTCGCCGGCGCCCGGCGGCAACCCGGTCGGCTGGCTGGTCTGGCACCTGACCCGGATCCAGGACCACCATGTCGCCGACCTGCTCGGCACGGAGCAGGTCTGGACCTCCGGTGACTGGGCCGCCCGGTTCGGGCTGGACCCCGACCCGAACGACACCGGCTACGGCCACACCCCGCAGCGGGTCGCCTCGGTACGCCCGGACAGCTCCCGCGCCCTGGTCGACTATTACGACGCGGTCGCGGGGCGTACCCGGATGTTCCTGGCCGGGCTGCGGCCGGCGGACCTGGACCGGGTGGTGGACGAGGCGTGGGACCCGCCGGTGACCCTCGGGGTGCGGCTGGTCAGTGTGGCCGACGACGGCCTTCAGCACGCCGGCCAGGCCGGCTACGTCCGGGGCCTGCTCCGCGCCGGCTGAGCCGCCGTCACCCGGCCCGGCGCAGGGCGGCGTACGCGAGCAGGTGGAACGCCTGCGCCTCCGGGGAGGTGCCGGGGCGCGTGAAGTCCGGCGCGCCGCTGACCGGCCGGACCAACCCGTGCCGGTCGACCTGCCGGGTCGCGGCGGCCAACAGGTCCCGCCCGACGTCCCGGTACGCGGCCGGCAGCCAGCCGTCGGCGACCCCGGTCAGCGCCGCGTACGCCAGCATCTGCGCGACGTTGGCCTCGACGAAGCTGCCGGGGTCGTCGAGCACGTCGTGGAAGAGCCCGTCCGGCCTGCGGTGGGTCAGGCAGGCGTCGAGCACCGTCCGGGCGTGTCCGAACAGCTCCTCGCGCTGCCCGGTCGGCCAGTCGGGCCGCAGCCGCAGCGCGCGGGCGATGCCGGCGACCACCCAGCTGTTGCCGGTGCCCCAGTGCTGCGGGTGGTCCAGCCGGGCCCGGTCGGAGTCCCAGCGGGCCGCGTAGAGCCCGCTGCGCTCGTCGTACAGCCGGCGACGGTGACCGTCGACCTGGGCCGCCGCCGGTCCGGGATGCCCGCAGAGGGCGAGCAGCGGCACCACCATGTACACCGTGTCCGCCCAGACCTGCCGGTTGCCGAGCAGGTGGAACAGGGTGCCGTCGTCGGCCCGGGGCGCCCGGGTCAGCAGCCAGTCGAGCTGCCGGTCCAGCGCCGCCGCCCAGCGCTCGTCGGGGTGCGCCCGGACGGCGTACCGCAGCGCCTCCCCGCAGGCCGCGCCGTTGACCGCGCCGTCCTCCCCGGAGACGTCGCCGAGCCGGCCGTCCGGGTGCTGGCGGGTCACCGCCGCGTCGGCGAGCAGCACCGCCTGCTGCTCGAACCCGAGGTCGAGCAACGCGTGGCCGGTCACCCCCTGCTCCCACGACTGCCGCTGCATGGCCAGCAGTGCCGCGAGCACCCGACCCACCCGGGGGTCGTCGAGCTCACCCATCGTCGCCTCCCCCCGCTCCTGCTACCCCGGATCCGGCGGCGCACCCCCGGGTTCCAGGCTTCGAGGGGAGGGACCGGGCCGGCTCACCCGGTTCGGGTGAGGCGACCTCACCCTGACGCCTGCCATCGTGCTCACCGGACTGCGGACCGGACGGGGAGGGGTGCCATGGCGACGTCGGGCGCGGAGTTCCTGCAGCGGCTGACGTCGCGCCGTCGCCCGCAACTGCCCGAGACCTTGTCCGGCACGATCCGGCTCGACCTGCACGACGGGGGCAGCACGGAGCACTGGTACCTCACCGTGCACGACCAGTCCCTCGACGTGACCCGCTCGCCCGACGACGCCGACCTGGTGGTGCGCGCCGACCGGGAGGTCTTCGACCGGCTCGTCGACGGCCGGACGGAGGTGGTGCAGTCGCTGATGCGCAACGAACTGACCGTGCAGGGCGAGGTGCGCCTGCTGCTGGCCTTGCGGCGGATCTTCCCGGGCCCGGTCGACGCCCGGCACCCCCGCGACGTCGCCCGAGAGAGCCTGCGCCGGTGAGACAGGAACGGGTCCACGTCATCGCCGGCAACGCCTTCGCGGCCAGCGACGCCCAGGGCGACATGGAGGTCGACCCGCGGGCGCCGGTCGGGCTCTTCTCGTTCGACACCCGGTTCCTGTCCCGCTGGGTGCTCACCGTCGACGGTCAGCGGCTGGACGCCCTGTCCCGGGACGACATCAGCCACTTCGAGACCCAGTTCTTCCTGGTACCCGGCACGGCCAGCCACTACGTCGACGCGGACGTCTCGGTCATCCGGTACCGCTCCATCGACGACAGCTTCAACGAGCGGATCACGGTGCTCAACCACTCCACCGGCCCGGCTGAGTTCGTCGTCCGGATGGACATCGGCGCCGACTTCGCCGACACCTCGGAGATCCGCAGCCCCCGGCCCCGCCGGACGACCGCGACCGCCTTCCCGAACGAGGGCGTGCTCCGGCTGCGGTACGAGCGGGACCGGTTCTGCCGGGAGGCGGCGGTCTCCACGACCGCCCCGGGCCACGTCGACCAGCGTGGCATCACCTACCGGATCACCGTGCCCCCGAACGGGCGGTGGGTGACCGACCTGCACGTCAACATGATCGCCCGCGGCGAAGGCGGCCGGGACGTGCGGGCCAGCCTGGAGACGCACCGGCAGCGGGTCGACCACGACATGCGTCATGACCTGCGGGACTGGCTGGATCGGGCACCGCGGCTGGTGGCCGAGCGTGACGTGCTGACGGACGTCTACGAGGGCGCGTTGACCGACCTGGCCGCGCTGCGCTACACACCGCTGTCCTACCCCGCGCGGGTGCCGGTGGGCGGCCTGCCGTGGGCGATGGCGCTCTACGGCCGGGACGCCATGATCACCTGCCTGCAGACGCTGCCGTTCACCCCCGAACTGGCCCCGGCCACCCTGCGGCTGCTGGCTCTGCTCCAGGGCGGGCGACTCGACGACCACCACGACGAGGAGCCCGGCAAGATTCTCGGCGAGCTGCGCTACGGCGAGTCCGCCGGCTTCGGCGAGGAGCCGACCGCGCTCTACTACGGTGCTGCCGACACCACGCCGCTCTTCGTCGTCCTGCTCGACGAGTACGAGCGCTGGTCCGGCGACGCCGCGCTGGTCCGGGAGCTGCAGCACCCGGCGCGGATGGCCCTGGACTGGATCGACGAGTACGGGAATCTGACCGGCGACGGCTACCTGCGCTACCAGCGGCGCTCGCGCAACGGGCTGGTCAACCAGACCTGGAAGAACTCGCCCGACGCGATCGTGCACCGCGACGGCCGCGAGCCCGGCCACCCGCGGGCGACCTGCGAACTCCAGGGGTACGCGTACGACGCGAAGCTGCGGGGCGCCCGGCTGGCGCGGGAGTTCTGGGGCGACCCGGCGTACGCCCACCGGCTGGAGCGGGAGGCGGCGGCGCTCAAGGAGCGGTTCAACCGGGACTTCTGGCTGCCCCGGCGCGGGCACTACGCGCTGGCGTTGGAGCCGGACGGCACCCCGGTGGAGACGCTCACCTCCAACATCGGCCACCTGCTGTGGAGCGGGATCGTCGAGGAGGAGCGGTCCGCGCAGGTCGCGGAGCACCTGCTCGGGCCGGAGATGTTCACCGGGTGGGGCGTGCGGACGCTGGCCGAGGGGCAGCTGCCATACAACCCGGTGGGGGCGCACGTCGGCGCGGTCTGGCCGTCGGACAACTCGCTGATCGCCGCCGGCCTGCGCCGCTACCACCACGACGACGAGGCGGCCCGGGTCGCGGCCGGCATCCTCGCGGTCGCGGAACTGCTCGGCGGTCCGGTGCCCGAGGTGATCGCCGGCTACCCACGTGAGAGCACCCGGTATCCCGTCCAGTTGCCGATGGCGGGCCGCCCGCAGTCCTGGGCCTCCGGGGCGCTGCTGATGCTGCTGGGCACCATCCTCGGGCTGCGGCCCTGCGGGGACGAACTGCTGGTCACCCCGGCCGTGCCGCAGGGCTTCGGCCGGCTGGAGCTGCTGGACGTCCCCGGACGCTGGGGCCACGCCGACGCGTACGGCCGGGACCGCTCGGTGCGCGCGGACGGGAGGCCTTCCCGGCTGCGCTGACCGCGACCGCGTCGCGCCTTCGACCGTGGCCGCGGTGCGGTCACCGCTGGGCGGCGGGTGTCTCCGTCGCGGCGTCGTCGGGGGCCGGACCCGGCGCGGGAACGGCGGGCGCCGGGGCGTCGGCCGGCCGGGCGGCGACCCGGCGGGACAGTCCGCGGTCGACGCCGACGAAGAGCAGGCCGAGCAGCCAGAACGCGAAGGCGAAGAAGACCGCGCTGACCGACACCCCGGCGTAGCCGAGCTGTCCGGCGTCGATGAACGGGTACGGGTACCGGTGCACGACGAGCCCGCGCACCAGCGCGAAACCCAGGTACGCCAGCGGGAAGGCCAGCCACCAGGCGGCGTAGCGCAGCCGTAGCCGGCCGCGCTGGTCGAACAGCGCCCAGTCGGCGATCGCGAGCAGCGGCACGACGGTGTGCAGGAACTGGTTGCCCAGCGCCTCGCCGAGCGCGCGGTCCGGCTGGGGCATCGCGAAGGGGCTGGCCGGGTTGGCCAGGACCAGGTGGTAGACCACCCCGGTGATGGTGATGTAGAGGGTGACCGCGCCCTTGAGCGCCGACGGCGGCTCGGGCCGGGCCCGCCAGGCCCGCCAACCCGCGTGGCCGGCGAAGAGTCCGACCGCGACGTTGCTCTGGATGGTGAAGTACGGCAGGAGGCCGGTGACCGTGGCCGGACCGAGCGCGGTGAGCACGATCCCGGCCAGCACGCTGATGACGATCGCCAGGCGGAAGGCCACCGGCACGCGTCGACGCCGCAGACTCATCGGCGCAAGCTATCAGCCCCGCCGATCACCAGCCGGCGGAGCCGGCTGGCCGGCGATGGTCAGTGGGTCGGGCGGGACGGGACGGTCCGGGCGGGGGCGTCCGGCTTGCCGCCCGCGGTGGAGGGCGCCTGTGAGGGCCGGCCGGTCGGCCGTTCGGCTGGCGTCGGGTGGTCGGCCGAGGGGGGTGCGGAGGGAGGTGTCGGGGCCCCGCTGTCGCGGACCACGCGCTCGCAGTAGCCGGCCACCTCGTCCCGGCCACCGGCCCTGTTGATGAGGTCGGCGAAGGCCGGGTTGTCCAGGGCTCGGCCGGGGTTGTCCCCGGCCGCGGCGCGGTAGGAGCGGCACAGTCCGAGGATCGACGCGGGTGGCATCGGCCTGCTCGGCTCCGGCTTCACGCTGGACGGAGCGGCGGACCCGCCGGGCCCGGCGGTGGTGGGCGGGGTGGACTGCGGCACGGCGGACGGCGGGGTGACCGGCGCGTCGCGGTGCAGCGGTCCGGGCAACGTGCCGGTGGCGGCGGCGAAGGCGACGCCCCCGGTGGCGGCCACGGCCAGGCCGGCGAGCGCGACCTTCAGCCCGGCCAGTCGGGCCAGGGAGAATGAGCGGGCGGGTGACGGAGCCGGCAGCGGAGCCCCGGCGCGGGCGCTGCGGAACGCGTGCATCGCGGCGCTCTCCCCGCGCAGCTCGCCGGGGTGCGGCGCGGCACGCACCGCCGTCAGCAGCCGGACGAGCGGCTCCGGGCCGTCGTGCGGGTCGACGACCGGACCGACGAGCAGCCGCTCGACGGTTTCCTGGTCCATCCGATGTGCGTTCATCTCGTGTCCCTCAGCGCCGGGCACCCCCCCGACGTCACATCTCTGCCCGGAGGGTGGCGCTGATCACGCGGCGACACCCGTCAGGTCAACCGCGACGCGCCAGCACCCTTACGGTGCGTGACAATGAGGGTGTTGCGCTGCCCGCTGCGCTGGAGGGGCAGGCCAGCGAGATCGGCGGGATCCGGGACGACCTCTGCGACCTCGATCGACCCCGCTGACCCGGGGCGGATCAGCCCATCGTCTTGGTGCCGTCGATCGCCTCGCGGAGGATGTCGGCGTGCCCGGCGTGCTGCGAGGTCTCCGCGACGAGGTGCAGCAGGACCCGGCGCACCGACCAGCTCGCACCCGGCTCGAACCAGGGCGCCACCGGCAGCGCCTGCGCGGCGTCCAGGTCGAGGGTGGCGATCAGCTCGTCGGTGCGGGCGGCGACCTGCGCGTAGTGGTCGAGCAGGCCGGCGAGCGTCTCGCCCTCGACCATCCGGAACCCGTTCACCCAGTCCAGCGGCTCGCTCTGCATCGCCTCCGCGCCGCCGACCGCGAACCGCATCCAGCGATCCTCGATGACCGCCACGTGCTTGATCAGCCCGCCGAGGCAGAGCTCACTGACCGTGGTGCGCGCCGCGGCCTGCTCGTCGGTCAGCCCGCGCACCGTCTGCCGCAGAAACCCCCGGTGCCGGCCGAGGGTCTGGGTCAGGTCGGCCCGCTCGCCGGTGAGAACCCGCTCCGAAGTGGTCATCGCTGCACCTTCCGTCGACGTCGTCGAGGCTCAGGCTAGGCCGGTGCACCGACAGTTCCGCGCCCGCCACGCGACGCCAGCGGTTGCCGATCCGGCGCTCCGGCGGTCCACTGAACTACATGGGTGACATTTTGGTCGGCACGTCCTCCTGGGCGGACCAGACGCTGCTGCGGTCCGGCTGGTACCCACGGTCGGCGAAGACCCCCGCCGACCGGCTCGGCTTCTACGCCCGCCACTTCGGACTGGTCGAGGTGGACACCTCGTACTACGCGGTCCCGGCGCCGGAGACCACCGCCGGCTGGGTCGAGGCCACCCCGCCCGGGTTCACCTTCGACGTCAAGGCGTTCAGCCTCTTCACCGGCCACCCGACGCCGGTGTCGATGCTGCCGAAGGACCTGCGGCCGGCCGGTGGCCCGACCCGGATCCGCCGCCGTGAGCTGCCCGAGCGGGCGTACGAGGAACTGTGGCGCCGGTTCCGGGCGGCGCTGGAGCCGCTCGCGGCGGACGACCGGCTCGGCGCGGTGCTGTTGCAGTTCCCGCCGTGGTTGACCCGGGGCGAGGCCGCCCGGCGGCGGATCGTGGAGCTGGCGGGGCGCTGCCGGCCCTGGCCGGTGGCGGTGGAGCTGCGGCACGCCTCCTGGTTCGAGGACGCGGCCGCCGCCGAGACGGTGACCTTCCTGCGCGACAACGACCTCGGCATGGTCTGCGTGGACATGCCCCAGGGCCATCCGTCCTCGGTGCCGCCGATCATGGTCGCCACGGCCGAGCCGGCGGTGGTCCGGTTCCACGGCCACAGCGCCCACTGGGAGGGCGGCAGCAAGGAGGACCGGTTCCGGTACGCCTACTCCGACGGCGAGCTGCGCCGCTGGGCGGAGCTGCTGACCGACCTGGCGGAGAGCGCCGGCGAGCTGCACGTGTTGTTCAACAACTGCTGCGAGGGGCAGGCCCAGCGCGACGCCGGCCGGCTGGCCGAGCTGCTCGGCGTGACCCCCGCGCCGGAGCGCGCCGGGGTGTGAGGCGGTTTGTCGTCCCGGGGCACGGGTACCGCGCCGGCAACGACAGAAAGGTGCCGCGATGACGCAGGAACAACAGCCGGGCGTGCCGGACGACGCCGAGGCCCGCCGGGTTCGCGAGGCGGAGGAGGCGCACGGTGGCAGCATGGCGCCGGGACTGGTGGACGAGACCGGCCGGCCGGTCGCCGAGCCGCCGCCGCCACCGGCCGGTGAGGAGGACGGCACCGGCTCCTGACCGGCGGGCCCGGTCCCGGACGGACGCCGGCGGGGCCGGCCACGGATCTCCGTGGCCGGCCCCGCCGTTGCAAGTGGTCGGTGCACTTACCGTGCGACCGGGGCCGGGGTCGGGGCGCGAGTCGTCCTGCCCCAGCCCGGCCCGCCACACCACCGTCAGTCCCGGGTGACCCCTTCCGGGTGCATCCCGGTGGCCTCCTCCAGCGCGTTGTCCGGCAGGTCCCCGCCGGCCGTGTCGTCGGGGAAGGTGCGTGCCGACGGCGCCGGGTCGGGCGGGGCGCCCGGCCCCGCGTCCGTGTAGCGGGTCGGCTCCACCGAACCGAAGCCGTGCCGGCCCTCCCGCCCGGACGGCCCGCTCGGCGCGCCCGCGCGGCGCTCACCCCGCCGGCCCTCCGGCACGGCGGTCTCCTCGCTGCCCTCGTCCATCGGGTCGTGCTCGCCCGCGCCCCAGGGCGGGTCCGCGTCGAAGCCGTCCGTGGTGCCCCAGGGGGCGGCGGACTCCGGCCCCCGCCCCGCGCCTCGCCTCGGTCCCTTGTTCGCCGTCATGGCCACCTCGCAGCTCGTCTTCCCGACCGGCCGTTGTCGCGCCCGTCCCGACCGGTACGCCGGCCGCCGTCGCGGACGGCCACCGGCGCACCGGTCGGGCGCGGCGTTCAGCCGGCCATCGCCATCCGGCGCTGACGGTTGGCCGTGCCCATCGCCGCGAGCTTCCCGATCGTCGACGGCGCGCTCATGAACCCGCCGGCGCGGCCCATCATCCCGCGGAACACCTGGCCGGGCTTCTGCTGCTCGCCCATGTACGACGTGACCACGACCAGCGCCCCGGTCAGCGCCGGAACGGCCCACTGGAGCAGCTTCATCTGCCGCTGGCAGGAGGCCACGTCGGACGGGGTCTGGTAGTTGGGCTCGGTGGTCCCCTGGACCGGCGGGTTGCCGGCCTTCTCCAACCGCATGCCGAGCAACCGGCTGTATCCGGTCACGGCGAGAGCGCCGATGGTCAGCGCCGTCTTGACCGCGCTGACCTTCCCCACGCCCCGCTGGCTGAACACCCGCGGGCTCTCCGCGGCCAGTTCGCCGACCGCGCCGGCCAGGTGGGCGCCGATCGCCGCCGCGTTCACCGGCGTCCAGCGGGACCACCCCGCCGAGGCGACCGGGAGTCGCTGAGTCGAGTCGCTGATCCGCGCCGCCGCCCCGTTGACGCCGAGCGCTCCCATCAGGGAGCCACCGAACCAGGCTGCCAGGCCCAGGTCGTGCATCGAGCGCAGTGCGGTGTGCCGTTCGGACATCTGATCCCCCTCCACCGTATTCGGGCGCAGCGGCATACCCGCCCGGCGCGCGGCTACGCACCCGATCTCATCGGCGGTCGGGACGTCCCCTGCCGCGCCGTTCGTCCCGGCGGTGCCGCCGGGGAATCCGGCGGTGGGGCGGGCCGGTACGGCCGCTCAGCGGCGGGGCAGGCCCGCCGCGAAGGTCGCCACCCGGGCGGCCAGCGGCCGCCCGGCGCGTACCCAGGTGAAGTGGTCCAGCGCGGCGCCGGCCTCGGCGGACGTGTAGCGGTCCCGGGTGACCGGCGCGGCGGTCAGCTTGGCGCAGAGGTGGTCCAGGGTGCCGTGCGGGGTGTACTGGTCGTCGTCGACGCTCACCGCCAGCACCGGCGTGCCGATCCGCCCCACCGCCGCCTCGGCGTCCACCCCGTCCAGCACCGGGAAACGCCCGGTCCGGGCGGTGTACGCCCAGTCCCGGATCACCCCGCGCGCCTGCCGCCCGCCGAAGCCCCAGCCCGGCCAGACGCCGAGCGCCGCCGCGGTCGCCGCGATGCCCTGGGTGTACGGCAGCACCCCGTACCGCCGGGCGCCGGGGTAGCTGCGCCAGTACGGCACGCCGACGGCGAGCAGGGCGAGCCCGTCGACCGCGTCCGCGCCGTGCAGGGCGAGGTGCAGCAGGGCCGCCTGCCCGCCGAGGGAGTGCCCGAGCAGCAGCCGGGTACGCCCGTCCAGCCGGGGCTTGAGCGCGTCGAGCACCGCGCCGACGTCACCGGCCAACTCGGCGTAGCCGTAGCGGCAGGCACGGCTCGGCGCGGGAGTGCTGGCGCCGGTGCCGCGCAGGTCGGCCACGACCACGGCCAGGCCGGCGTCGCGCAGCGCGACGGCGAACGGGCGGTAGTAGCGGGCCCGGACGCCCATCGCCGGCCAGAGCACCACCACCGGCGCGCCGGCCGGCCCGTCCGGTTCGGGGTAGACCTGCACCCCGATGCGCGCGCCGTCGACGTCGACGAACTCCTGGCTGTACCCGATGTCCCCGCTCACCGCCCCAGCCTAAGCGGAAGCTACCGGCGGGTAGCAAGGGGCGTGCCCCGCTCCACCCGCTCCACGGCGGCCAGCACCGCCGGCACGTCCAGCGCGGCCAGCGCCGGGTGCACGGCGGCGGCGTCGACCGGTTGCCGCTGCCCCACCCAGAGCGCCTGGTGCCAGGGCCGGTCCGGCGGGGGACCCCACTGCGCGGGCGGTACCGGGCCGAAGAGCAGCACCGACGGGGTGGCGTAGGCGGTGGCCAGGTGACCGATGCCGGTGTCGCCGCTGACCACCAGGCGGGCGTGGGCGACCAGCGCGGCCAGCTCCCCGAGGCCGGTCTCCCCGGCGAGCACCGCGCCGGCCGGCAGCCCGGCCAGGGCCCGCACCTGCTCGGCGATGCTCCGCTCGCCGGCGGTGCCGGTGACCACCACCCGGTGTCCCCGGTCGGTGAGCGCCCGGGCCACCTCGGCGAACCGGGCCGGCGGCCAGCGCCGCTGCGCCGCCTTCGCTCCCGGGTGGACGATGCTCACCCCGGTCGGCGTCCGTCCCGCATCCGGGCGGCGCAGGGCCAGGTCGGTGCGGTCGGCGGGGATGCCGTACCAGGCCAGCATCCGGCACCAGCGGTCGATCTCGTGCTCCTCGGCCCGCCAGTCCGGGCCGTCGCGGTGGCCGGCCTCGGCGTTGGCGAAGGCGAGCAGCCGGCCCGGCCGGACCCCGGCGAGCATCCGGTGCGACTGCGGGCCGCGACCGTGCAGGTTGACCGCCAGCTCCGGCGGCGGGCCGGGCCACGCCAGGTGGCCCAGCCCGTCCGCCCCGACCAGCCGGTCGACCCCGCCGACCAGGTCGACCAGCGGGGCCAGCCAGCGCGGCGCGACCAGCGCCAGCTCCTCGTCCGGGTACGCGGCCCGCAACGCGCGCAGCGCCGGCACCCCGGTCGCGAGGTCGCCGACGCCGAGCGCCCGTAACACCAGGATCACGGGTACGACGACTCCTGCTCGGCGCAGACCACCAGCTCGCGTACCGCGCAGCCGGGCGGCTGGGCGAGGGCGAACATGACCGCCGCGGCGGTGTCGGCCGGGTCGTTGAGGATCGCGTCCGGACCCGGCTTGTACTGCTCGTCCCGGTCGTCGAAGAAGGCCGTGCGCATGCCGCCCGGGATCAGCAGGGTCACCCCGACCCGGCCGGCCAGCTCGGCGGCGAGCGCCCGGGTGAAGCCGACCACCCCGAACTTCGCCGCGCAGTACGCGGTGGCGTCGCTGACCGCCTTGATCCCGAGCGTCGAGGCGACCGTCACCACCGTGCCGTGCGCGCGCTCCAGGTGCGGCAGGGCCGCCCGGACGACGGCGGCGGTGCCGAGCAGGTTGATGCCGACGATCCGGTCCCAGGTCGCGCCGTCGATGTCGGCGAGTTTGCCGGGCACGTCCATCCCGGCGGCGGTGACCAGGCCGGTCAGCCCGCCGGCCTGCTCGGCGACGCGCCGGGTGGCCGCCTCGGCGGCGCGGGTGTTTCCCAGGTCGCACTCGACCCACGGCACCCCGTCGGCCGGCGGCTGCCGGTCCAGCACGTACGGCCGCCCGCCGGCCTTGGTCACGGCGGTCACCACCGCCGCGCCGAGGCCGCTCGACCCGCCGGTGACCAGCACCGCCGATCCGTTCAGATCCCTGCTCATCGTGCTCCCTTGACCAGTCGGGCGCCGCGCGAGCGCGCGGCGCTGATCGTCGCGGTGGTGGACCGGCCCGCCAGGTAGGGCACGGTCACCACCCGGCCGCCCCAGCCGCGTACCAGCTCGGCCTCGGGCAGTTCGGGGGCGCCGTCGCCGGCGTAGTCGCCACCCTTGACCCAGACGTCGGGGCGCAGCCGGGCCAGCGCGGTGGCCGGGGTGGGCTCGTCGAACACCACGACGGCGTCGACGCAGTCCAGCGCGGCCAGCAGCCGGGCCCGGTCGGCCTCCGGGTTGACCGGGCGGTCCGGACCCTTGAGGGCGCGGACGCTGCGGTCGGAGTTGAGGCAGACCACCAGGCAGTCACCCAGCCGGCGGGCCGCCTGGAGGGTGGCGACGTGCCCGGCGTGCAGGATGTCGAAGCAGCCACCGGTGGCCACCACGGTGCCGCCGTCGGCGCGTACCCGGGCCACCAGCTCCTCGGCGGCGGACGCCGGGCGGCGCGACCCGGCCGGTTCGGGCTCCCGGCGGGCCAGCCCGGCCGCCCCGCCGGCGGCAACGTACGCGGACGCGGCGGCGACCGCCTCCTGCACCGCCTCGGAGGTGACCGCTCCGGCGGCCAGCGCGGTGGCGGCGGTGGCGGCGAAGCGGTCCCCGGCGCCGCAGGTGTCCTCGGCCCGTTCCACGTCGGACGGTGGTGGCACCACCAGCGGGGTGCTGCCGGAGTGGCAGAGCACCGCGCCGTCGGCGCCCATCGTCACCGCCACCGCGCCGACCCGCCAGCGCCGGCGCAGCTCGTGCCCGGCGCGGGTGGCGGTGGACAGGGGCGACCCCGCGCCGGCGTCGCCGGTGAGCTGTCGCAGCTCGGCCAGGTTGGGGGTGGTCAGCCGGGCGCCCGGCACCGCAACCGGCCCCCGGGGGTGTGGGTCCCAGACCACCGGGGCGCTCGCGTCGGCGAGCGCGGCCCGTAGCGCGGGCTGCCGGACCAGGCCGCGACCGTAGTCGCTGACCAGGATGGCGCCGGCCGAGGCGAGCACCTCCAGCGCCGCCTCGGGCGGCTCGCCGGGGGGCCGTGGCTCACCGCCGCGGTCCAGCCGCAGCAGGGTCTGCCCGCCCGCCCGGAGTCGGATCTTCTCCGGCGTCGCCCCGGGCAGCCGCAGCGGGTACAGGCGTACCCCGGCGGTGGTGAGCAGTTCGGCGATGCGGGCTCCGGCGGCGTCGTCGGCGAGCGCGGTCACCAGCGCCACCTCGGTACCCTGGGCGGCGGCGAGCAGCGCGGCGAGTCCGGCGCCGCCGGGCCGGTCGGTGCTGGCCCGCTCGTCGAGCACCGGCACCGGCGCGTCCGGGCAGACCCGGTTGACCGCGCCCTCGACGTCCCGGTCGAGCAGGGCGTCGCCGACGACCACCAGCGGCCGGCTCACGACGGGCACCCGCGGCGGCTCGACCCGTGCCCGTTCGGCCCGTGGCCGTTGGCGCCGTGGCCGTTGGCGGCATGCCCGTTGAGGGCGTGCCGGTTGATCCCGGGGCCGCTGCCGGCGGCGGCGAGGGCGGGTGCGTCGGCGCCGCCGGGGAGCCGGCCGGTGAACTCGACGCTCCGCTGCCGCGGGGCCGCCGTGCGCGGCAGCTGGCGGACCAGCGGCAGCGCCTCGTCGACGTACTCGCAGAGCAGGTGCAGCGAGACCAGGTGCAGCTCCTGCACGACCTGGCTGTCCGGCGAGGGCACCGCGAGCACGTCGTCGCAGACCTCGGCCAGCGGGTTCGGCGCGGGACCGGTGAACGCCCAGCAGCGCACCCCGACCTCCCGGGCCGCCTCCACCGCCCGCAGCAGGTTGGTGCTGGTGCCGCTGGTGGACATCAGCAGCAGGACGTCGTTCTCCCGGCCGTGGGCGCGCACCTGGCGGGCGAAGATCTCGTCGTAGCCGTAGTCGTTGCCGATCGCGGTCAGCGACGACGTCTCGGCGTGCAGCGCGATCGCCGAGTAGGGCTCCCGGTCGTCGCGCAGCTTGCCGACCAGCTCGGCGGTGAGGTGCTGGGCCTCGGCGGCGCTGCCGCCGTTGCCGGCCGCCAGCAGCCGGCCGCCGGTGGCCAGCGTCCAGGCCAGCTGGGTGCCCCAGCCGGCCAGCCGCTCGGCGGTACGCCGGTACGGCAGCAGCGCGGCGGCCAGCCCGGACAGGTGCCCGTCGAGGGCGGACATCGCGTCGTTCATCAGGCCACCGCCGGGACGACTCGACCGACCGTGCTGACCGTGGCGTAGACCGCGCTCAGCTGCTCGGCGCAGCGCTTCCAGGAGTACCGGCTGCGGATGCGGTCCAGCGCCGCCGTGGCGTACGCGAACCGGCGCACCCGGTCGGCGAGCAGCCGGCGGATCGCGGTGCCCAGCGCGCGCGGGTCGCGCGGCGGCACCAGATCACCGGTCAGCCCGTCGACCACGGTGTCGGCGATGCCGCCCACGTTCGTGCCGATCACCGGCACGCCGCAGGCCATCCCCTCCAGCGGGGTGAGCCCGAACGGCTCGTACCAGGGGGCGGCCACGAGCACGTCGGCGGAGCGGTACCAGGTGCCCATCTCCTCGCGCGGGACCGCGCCGACCAGCTTGACCCGGTCGGCGACCCCGCAGGACTCGGCGAGCGCGCCCAGCCGGCGGGCGAAGCTGTCGGCGGGCAGCAGCTCGGCCGCCGGGCCGCCGACCACCACGCACTCGGCCTCCGGCACCGCCGGCAGCGCCCGGATGACGTCCTGGAAGCCCTTGCGCTCCACCATCCGGCCGACGGTGAGGATGCGCGGGCGGGCCGGGTCGCGGGGCGCGACCGGCCCCTCCGGACGAAACATCTCCTCGTTGACCCCGGACGGGACCAGCGCCATCCTCGATCGGGGCACGCCGAGCCGGACCAGCTCGCCGATCTCGTCCTGGCACTGGACGATCACCCGGTCGGCCGCCCGGCCCAGCGCGCGTTCGTAGCCGATCCGGCCCGGTGGACTGGTGTCCCGGGCCCCCTGGTGGCGGCGCTTCACCGAGCCCAGCGCGTGGTACGTCAGCACCACCGGCGTGTTGGTGCGCCGGCCGGCGTGCAGGGTGGCCAGGCCGCTCATCCAGAAGTGGGCGTGCGCCACGTCCGGCCGCCAGCCCCGGTCGCCCCACTGTTCGGCCATCCACCGCCCGAACTCGCCCATGTACGGCAGCAGCTCGTCCTTGGGCACCCGCTGCGCCGGCCCGGCGGGCACGTGCCGCACCTGGTAGCCGGCGGCGGCGTCGACCACGTCGGGCAGGTCGACCGCGTCCCGACGGGTGTAGACGCGCACGTCGTGCCCCTCGCCGACCAGGGCCGCCGCCAGTTCGGCGACGTGCGTGTTCTGCCCGCCCGCGTCCTCCTCGCCGAGGACGGCGAGCGGGCTGGCGTGCTCCGAGATCATCGCGATGCGCATGTTTCCTCCTCAAGGATCCGGTCCCAGTCGGCGAGGAACCGGTCGAGCCCGAAGCGTTCCTTCGTCACCTCCCGCGCCCGCGCACCCAACCGGTACGCGGCGTCGCGGTCCTCCGTCAGCCAGCGGGCCGCCTCGACGAGCGTGTCGACCCGGGTGGAGAGCACTCCCGCGTCGGGCGGCACCGCGTCCACGGCCTCGGTGGTGGCCAGCGCGACGACCGGCATGCCGATCGTCATGGCCTCGACCAGGCTCAGCCCCAGCGACGTCCACCGGCACAGGTGCAGGTACGCCCGCCGCCGGGCCACCTCCCGGTGCATGACGTCCTGCGGCAGGTCGTCGTGGCTGGCCAGGCGGTGCCCGGGCAGCCCGAGCCGGTCGGCCAGCCCGGTCACCCCCATGCCGAAGACGTCCAGCGGGGCGACCTCGGCGAAGCGGGGCATCAGGTCGGTGCCGGTGACCCGCCAGCGCCGGATGGGTTCGTTCGTCACCACGGCGAGCCGGTCCAGCTCGCCGGTCCACTCCACCCTTGGCGGCACGATGCCGTGCTCGACGACGGCCGTGCGGGTGCCGCCGTTGTCCCAGAACAGCTCGTTGAAGTGGGTGACGTGGGTGAGCAGCAGGTCGTCCCGGTCGGCCATCGGGTGGCGGGTGGTGGGCACGTCGCCCTTGGGGGTGTTGTGCTCGACGTAGATCGCCGGCAGGTCCCGCCCCGGCCGCCGGCGCAGCCAGCGCTCGGCCAGCTCCAGCTCCTCGGGGCGTTGCAGCACGACCACGTCCACGTCGGCGTCGGCCAGTTCCTCCGGGGTCAGTTCGACCGCGCCGGCCGGCCACGGGTAGGTGCGGGCCCGGCCCAATCCGTACGGGCCACGGTCGGGGGTGACCGGCACCAGGTAACGGTGCCTGCCGTGCACGAAGGACGTGGTCCAGGAACCGTGCACGTGCCAGAGCAGGACGTTCATGACCCTCCTTCAGCGTCGGATTCCCGTGGTGAGCAGGCGGACCGCGGCGACCACCCCGGCCGGGTCGACCCCGGCGGTGAGGCAGGGGTGGCCGGGCACCGGGCAGCGGGTGGCCCGGCTGTCCCGGCAGGGCACGGCGGCGTCGCCGAGTCGGACCAGCGGCACCCGGTAGGGCGCCCACTGGCCGAAGGAGACGGTGGGGGCGAAGAGGCTGACGACGGGTACGCCGACGGCGGCGGCGAGATGGGCGGGGCCGGTGTTGCCGACCACCACGCAGCTCGCTCCGGCGAGGACTCCGGCCAGCTCCGCCAGCCCGGTGCGCCCGCCGAGGTCGGTGCCGCCGGCGGCGGCCACCCGGGAGGTCAGCGCGGTCTCGACCGGCCCCCCGGTGACCACTACCCGATGGCCGGTCGCGGTAAGCCTGCGCACGATCTCCACCCACCGCTCGGGCGGGCAGGCCCGGGCCGGCACGGACGCCCCGGGGTGCACCACCACGTACGGGCCGTCGGGAAGGGCGGTCGTGGGCACCTCGACGCGCAGCGTCGGCTCCTCGCCGACGGGCAGGCCGAACCCGGCGGCGGCGGCGAGGGAGAGGGCCCGCTCCGGCTCCGGCACACCGACCGGCACCTTGTGTCGGACGTCCAGCAGGGAGCCGGGGTAGTCGTCGCTGATCGCGCTGATCCGGCCCACCCCGGCCAGCCGCAGCAGCAGCGCGAGGGGGAGCGCCGACTGGTGGAAGGAGGTGAAGACGACCGCCTCGTCGGCGCCGACGGCGGTGAGCCGGCCGGTCAGCGCGCGGATGTCGTCGGGGTCGACGGGGGCGGGGTCGCCGTCGATCCAGGGCAGCGGCCATTCGACGATCTCGTCCACGCCGGGGAGCAGCTCGGCGGCGGCCCGGCCCCGGGGACCGCAGAGCAGCACCACCCGCCGCGCCCCGGCGGCGACGGCCCGGATCGCCGGGCCGGTGACCAGCACGTCGCCGGCGGAGTCACTGCGTACCACGAGGACGGTGCCGGCGCGGCGTGGCGCGGTGGGCCGGACGGCGGCCTGCCGGCGCAGGATCTCGTCCACGGCCGCCGGCAGGTCGCGGGCGACGTGCGGGGCGGCGGCGATCTCCTCGGGCCGGGTGACCGGGGTGGGCACCAGGACGCCGGTGGCGCCGGCGGCGAGCGCGGCGGTCATGTCCCGCCCGATGTCGCCGACCATCACGCAGCGTCCGGCGGAGGTGCCGAGCGCGGCGGCGGCCGCGTGGACCATCCCCGGCGCGGGCTTGCGGCAGCCGCAGCCGTCGCCGTCGTCGTGCGGGCAGATCTGCCAGTCGTCGAACGGGCCGAGCAGCTCCTCGATCCGGGCGTGCACCGCCCGCATCTGGTCGGCGGTGAAGAGCCCCTTCGCCAGGCCGGACTGGTTCGTGACGACGCCCAGGCGCAGGCCCGCGGCGCGCAGCCGGTCCAGCGCCTCGCGCGCGCCGGGCAGCGGACGCACCTTCTCCGGGTCGCCGTTGTACGGCACGTCCTCGACCAGGGTGCCGTCCCGGTCGAGCAGCACCGCGTCGAAGAGGTCGTACGTCGTCGCCGCGCCCCCGTTCATGGCAGACCAGTTGCCCGGGGCAGGGGGTGTAAACATCAACTCTGCGCTCCGGCGGGGTCACCGTCCGCACCGGAGGGTCGGTGTCGCCACCAGCCGCGTACCCAGTGGGCGACGGCGACCGGCGGGATGAGCGCGCTGGTCAGCAGCATGGTGGACACCTCGCCGCGGGTGCGCGGCCCGGGCGCGATCCGCACCGCCGCGAACTCGGCCGTTCCCGCCACCCAGCCCAGCGCGCCGGCGGCGGCGACCGCGCCGAGCACCCGGCGCGGCGCGCCGTCGCGGGGCAGCAGAGTCCGCAGCGCGCCGGCGGTCACCGCCAGGGCCCCGGCGGCGGCGGTCGCGACGTGCCGGGGCCGCCGGCCGGGCGGCAACCCCAGCTCGGCGCGCCAGTCCGGGCCGTAGAGCCGGCGCAGCAGCGCGTCGTCGGCGTTGCCCCGCTGCACCCGCAGGCTCACCCAGCGGTCCTCCGGCCGCACCGGGTGGGTGACGACGCGTCGGCCCCGGACCAGCTCCCAGCCGGCGAGGCGGACCCGGTGGGCCAGCTCGGCGTCCTCCCGGTAGGCCCGGGGGAAGCGTTCGTCGAAGCCGTCGACCGCCTCCAGCGTGGCCCGCCGGTAGGCCATGTCCGCCGTGATCCACTCGCCCTCGGCCAGGCCGGCGGTGCTCCGCTCCCAGTCGGTGGGGCGCCGGTCGCCCGGCAGCGGCACCGCCACCGTCCCCTGCACCCCGCCGACCCGGTCACCGACCGCCAGGTCGGCGAGCAGCCGCCGGGCCCAGTCCGGTGCCGGCACCACGTCGTCGTCGAGGAAGACCACCCAGGGCCGGCGGGCCGCCCGCCAGCCGACGTTGCGCGCCGCCGCCGGGCCCGCGCCGCGACCGGTCACCACCTTGGCGTACGCGGACAGCGCCCCCGGCACCGCCAGCTCGCCCGCGGTGTCGCGCCGGTCGTCGACCAGCAGGATCTCCACGTCGGGCAGCTCGGCGAGCTGCGGGGCGAGGGCGTCGAGCAACGTGCCGAGGCTGGGCCGGCCGAGGGTCGGCACCACGATGCTGATCACCGGCCACCGCCGAGCGCGCCGCGGCGCACCGCGAACGGGCCGAGGGCCAGCAGCTCCACCGGGGCGGAGCCGAACAGCTCCATCGCCTCGCGCGGGGTGTCCACCATGGGCCGGCCGGCGGTGTTCAGCGAGGTGTTCACCACCACCGGCAGCCCGGTGAGCCGTTCGAACTCGGCCAGCAGCTCGGCGACGAGGGGCTCGGTGTCGGTGTGCACGGTCTGCACCCGGGCGGTGCCGTCGACGTGGGTGACCGCCGGGATGCGGTCGCGCCACTCCGGCTTCACCCGGTGCACGAAGAGCATGTACCGGCTGGGGAAGACCCCGTCGAAGATGTCGGCGAAGCGTTCGGCGCGGACCATCGGCGCGATCGGGCGGAACTGCTCCCGCCCCTTGACGTCGTTCATCCGGGCGGTGGTCGCCGGGTCGCCGGGGTGGGCCAGCAGCGAGCGGTGTCCGAGGGCGCGCGGGCCGTACTCGCTGCGCCCCTGGTACCAGGCGACGATGCCGTTGTCGGCGAGCACCCGGGCCGCCTCGGCGGCGATCGAGTCCGGCCGGAAGTACGGCAGCGCCGCCCGGCGCAGCTCCGCCTCCAGCTCCTCCACCGACCAGCCGCGGCCGAGGTCCGCCCCGCTCATCGGCGTCGCCCGGTCGCCGAGGGCGCCGGCGACGTGCAGGGCGGCGCCCAGCGCGGTGCCGGAGTCGCCGGCCGCCGGCTGCACCCAGACGTCCCGGTACGGCCCGTCGGCCGCGAGCCGGGCGTTCGCGACGCAGTTCAGCGCCACCCCGCCGGCCATCGCCAGGGTCGAGGCGCCGCCCGAGGCGTCGTACAGCCAGCGGGCCAGGTCGAGGACGACCTCCTCCAGCCGGGCCTGCACGCTGGCGGCCAGGTCGGCGTGGTCCTCGGTCAGCTCGGCGCCCGGCTCGGCGGCCTTGGCCAGGCTGGCCCAGTCGATCCGGTCGACGTGGAAGCCGCCGGCGTCGGTGACCCGGACCAGCTCGCGCAGCAGCCCGAGGTGCTTCGGCCGGCCGTACGAGGCCAGCGCCATCACCTTGTACTCGTCGCTGGAGTGCAGGAAGCCGAGGTGGCGGGTGAGGTCCTCGTAGAGCAGGCCGAGCGAGTGCGGCAGTTCCTGCGAGTACAGCGGGCTCAGTTCGCCGTCGCGGTAGACGCCGGCCAGGTGGCTGGCCACCTCGCCCCGGCCGTCGAGCACCAGGACGGCGGTGTCGTCGCCGGCCGGCGGGGCGGCCAGCCCGGCCGAGGCGGCGTGCGCCACGTGGTGCGGGACGAAGCGCACCTTCTCCGGGTCGAGGCCGGGCAGGGCGGCGGCGAGGAACTGCGGGGCCCGCCGGGCGTAGTCGACGCGCAGCCAGTCCCACGGGTCGGCCAGGCCGAGGTCGGCGGCGTCGCGGCACAGGCCGGGGTCGAAGGAGTAGGCCACCGCGTCGAGGCTGTCGACGTCGACGCCGGCGCTGGACAGGCACCAGGCCGCGGAGAGTTCGGGCAGTTCCCAGGCGGAGAACGGGACCGGTCGCTTGCCGTGCTTGCGGCGGCTGAACCGTTCCTCTTCGGCGGCGGCCACCACCTGCCCGTCGACCACCAGGGCGGCGGCCGGATCGTGGAAGATCGCATTGATACCGAGGACGCGCATGGCAGGGTCGGTACCCTCGCCTTCTCCTCCTAACCTGTAGATCATCGAGTTCTCCCGCCGGCCACGAATCTCCAGGTTGGAGCTTCGCGGCCGGTCCGGTCGCCGTGCCGGCCCGGTGGCGGGCGTGGAGCGGCGGTGCGCTGGCCGGCGGACGGTAGCCTGCAGGTGGAGCGGCCCACGTCGATGCGGAGCGCCGATGTCCAACTCCCGGGTGTCCCACCCGCTGTTCGCCCGGTTGTTCGCGCGGGCGAGTGTGGCCCTGGACCGGGCCGGCGCGGCCGAGCACCGGCGTCGACTGGTCGCCGGCCTGCGTGGGCGGGTGGTCGAGGTGGGCGCCGGCAACGGCCGGATGTTCGCGCACTACCCGTCCGAGGTGGACGCCGTGCTGGCGGTGGAGCCCGAGCCCTGGCTGCGCGCTGCCGCCTGCGGCGCCGCCGAGCGCGCGCCGGTGCCGGTGACGGTCACCGACGGGCTGGCCGAGGCGCTGCCGGTCGCCGACGCCAGCGTCGACGCCGTGGTGATGTCGCTGGTGCTCTGCTCGGTCCCCGACCAGTCCGTCGCGCTGCGGGAGGCGTACCGGGTGCTGCGTCCCGGCGGGTGGTTGCGCTTCTACGAGCACGTCGCCGCGGGCACCCCCGGGCTGCGCCGGACGCAGCGGGTGGTCGACGCCACCTGCTGGCCGCTGCTCTGCGGCGGCTGCCACACCGGACGGGACACGGTGTCGGCCATCGTCGCGGCCGGCTTCAGCGTGGTCCGGCTGGACCGGTTCCGCTTCCCGCCCGGGCGGTTGCCGGCGCCGGCGTCGCCGCACGTGCTCGGCGCCGCGATCCGGTCCTGAGCCGTCGTCGGGCGGGCGCGCGTCGGGGGCGACCCGGGTGGGCCGCCCCCGACGGGGCACTCAACCGACGGTGACGGTGCCGTCGGGCGCGCGTACGCAGGAGACCGCCCGGGAGGCGGTCGCGGCGGCGCCGGTCAGGCATCGGCCGAGCACCCTGTGCCCGGCGGCGTTCGGGTGCCAGGACTCCTGGCAGGTCTGGAAGTACGTCCCGCAGGCGTTGGCGATCCGCTGGATGTCCAGCTTGTCGTAGCCGGAGAGGCTGGTGACGAAGACGCCGGACGGGCCGTCCTGGAGGCGGATCGGGGTGGCCAGCGTGCCGGTGGGGCTGCCCGCCTGCTCGCAGAGCCGGGCGCCGTCGAAGGCGCGCTGCACGTTGAGGTAGACCAGGTCGGCGGCGGGGAACTCGGCGGCCAGGGTGGCGCGTACCGAGTTGACCAGCGTGCCGAGTCCCTGGGAGAAGCGGTGGCCAGGGGCGAGGCTGGCCCGGTGGATCGGGCAGCCGGCGGCGTACCGCTCGGCGCCCAGCGCGCGGAACTTGTCCCGGGTGTCGTCCCGGTCGTCCTCGCTCCAGTAGACCTGGGCCAGCTCCGGCGGCAGCGGGTTGGTGTAGTCCTGGAACACGATCCGGTGCTGACCGTCGGCGTCGATCTGGTCGAGGGTGGTGAGGATCTGGCGGACGGCCGCGGTGGTCTCCGCGGTCGCGGCGCTGAACTGGGCGGCGGTGGCCAGGTCGGCGTCGCCGCAGGGCTTCTGCTCGACCGGTCCGCCCAGGTACGCCCAGAACTCCCACCAGCCGGTCCACGCGTCGGCGATGAACCGGTTGGCGCACTTCTCGGCGACGCTGCCGAAGGTGAACGAGCTGTTGTTCGAGCCGAGGCCGACCAGCACCAGGTCGATGTCGTGGGTCTGCCCGACCGCGCGGAGCTGGTCGAGCTGCGCGGCGACCTGCCGGCCCTTGGCCCGGGTGGCGGACGCGGCGGCGATGTCGTACGGCTGGCCGCCGGAGCAGGCGAGGTTGAACCGGGCCTGGACGCCCGGCAGGTCCGCCTGGTGCAGCGAGGCGTTGGGTGAGCGGTGGCAGAAGTAGGCGTTGCTGTTCGGCGCCGACCAGCCTGGGAAGGGCTGCGAAGCGCCGATGACGTCGACCACCGGGGAGTACGCCCCGGCGCCCTCGCCGCTGATGAAGCTGTCGCCCAGCGCCACGGCGGCGGTGGGCAGCGCCGCGGCGGCGGGAGCGGGCAGGCCGACGGCGGCCGAGAGCGCGGCCGTGGCGACGGTGAGCACTGCGGCGAGAGCGGTACGACGGAACCTGACCATCGCGTCCCCCATCTGTCCATCGAAATGTGAAAGATCCTCCGATGGTCGCGATCAGATCACTTCGGCGTGATGGGCGTCAATGGGTGGTAACGCGTTCGTTCAACGCTCGACACACGCGTGTGGCACGCGTGGCACCAACCGGCCCGGCCCCGGGGAACACCCCGGCGGGGACCGGCGTTGCTGCCGGGAGACCGACGACCGGCACCCGGTTCGCGATGGCTCCAGCGGGGCTGCGCGGTTGTGTCGGGGCGTGCGGCTAGGCTCGCTGCGGCGCGCCGCGCGTGGAGATCGAGTCAGGGTGGATCAAGACGGTGAGCGGCACCACACCGCCGAGACCTGGGAGTACGACCAGTTGACCGCACAGCCTGAGACCCTCTACGGGGCCGACGACCTCACCCACCTCGAGGGCCTGGACGCCGTCCGCAAGCGTCCCGGCATGTACATCGGCTCCACCGACAGCCGTGGCGTGGGTCACCTCGTCAACGAGATCCTCGACAACTCCACCGACGAGGGTGTCGCGGGTCACGCCAGGAAGGTCGAGGTGACGCTGCACGCCGACGGTTCGGTGCAGGTCGACGACGACGGCCGCGGCATCCCCACCGACGTGCACGCCAAGTCCGGCATCTCCGGGGTCGAGCTGGTGCTCACCCGGCTGCACGCCGGTGGCAAGTTCGGCGGCTCCGGCTACAAGACCTCCGGCGGCCTGCACGGCGTCGGCGCCTCGGCGGTCAACGCGCTCTCCCGCCGCTTCGACGTCACCGTCCGGCGCGGCGGCAAGGTGCACGCCATGTCGTTCCGGCACGGCGTGCCGGGCATCTTCGACGGCGACGGCCCGGACGCCCCCTTCACCGCCGGTCCCGGGCTCCAGATCGTCGGGGCGATGAAGCGCGGCCAGCGCACCGGCACCTCGATCCGCTACTGGCACGACGCCCGCTACTTCGAGACCGGCGCGACGCTCGACGTCGACGCCGTCCGGATGAAGCTGCGCAACACCGCCTTCCTGGTGCCCGGGGTCGACTACCGGCTGCGCGACGAGACCGGTGAGCAGCCCGCCGAGGAGCGCTTCCACTTCCCCAACGGCCTCACCGACATGGTCGAGTTCCTGGCCCCGGCCGGCGACCGGCCGGTCTCCGGCACCCTGCTGGTCACCGGCGAGGGCACCTACCGGGAGAACGCCGCCGACGCCAACGGCGTGATGCAGTCCAACGTGCAGCGCCGCGCCGAGGTCGAGGTGGCCTTCCGCTGGGGCACCGGCTACGAGCGCACCGTGGAGTGCTTCACCAACACCATCCGCAACGCCCACGGCGGCACCCACCGCAAGGGCTTCGAGCGGGCGCTGGCGCGCACCCTCGCCGACGCCGTACGCAACACCCGTGGCCTGCTCAAGGCCAAGGAGGAGCCGCCCACCCTGGACGACGTCCTGGAGGGGATGACGGCCGTGGTGCACGTGCGCATCCCGGAGCCGCAGTTCACCTCGCAGACCAAGGACGAGCTCTCCACCGCCGGCATCACCAAGGTGATGCAGTCCCTGATCGAGCAGCACCTGAAGGCCTGGCTGGAGGACCGGCGCACCAAGGCCGAGGCGCGCACGGTGCTCCAGAAGATCGTCGACGCGGCGCGGGTCCGGCTCACCCAGAAGCAGCAGAAGGACGCGGCCCGGCGCAAGACCGCCCTGGAGGGCGCGTCGATGCCGGCCAAGCTGGTCGACTGCCGCGCGGCCGGCATCGACCGCAGCGAGCTGTTCATCGTCGAGGGCGACAGCGCCCTGGGCACCGGCCGGCTCGCCCGGTCGGCGGAGTACCAGGCGCTGCTGCCGATCCGCGGCAAGATCCTCAACGTGCAGAAGGCGAACCTCCAGCAGGTGCTGGACAACGCCGAGTGCGCCGCGATTGTGCAGGTGCTCGGCGCCGGCTCGGGGCGTACCTTCGACCTGTCGGCCCTGCGGTACGGCCGGGTCCTGATCATGGCGGACGCCGACGTGGACGGCGCGCACATCCGTACCCTGCTCATCACGCTCTTCGCCCGCTACATGCGGCCGCTGATCGAGGCCGGTCGGCTCTTCGCCGCGATGCCGCCCCTGCACAAGATCACCACCAAGGGGCGCAACCCGCAGACCATCTACACCTACACCCAGGCCGAGATGGAGGCGACGGTCCGCAAGCTGGAGAAGGCCGGCAAGCAGATCGTCACCCCGATCCCGCGCTTCAAGGGCCTCGGTGAGATGGACGCCGACGAGCTGTGGGAGACCACGATGAACCCCGCCACCCGGGCGGTCCGCCGGATCACCCTCGACGACGTCGACGCCGCCGAGCGGATCCTCGAACTGCTGATGGGGGAGAAGGTCGAGCCGCGCCGCAACTGGCTGATCGACTCCTCCGACCGGGTCGACCGGGAAGCGATCGACGCATGAGCACCGGGTCCGTTCGAGGGGAAAGCTGACGATGGCACGCCGCAAGGAAGACCGCGCCAAGGTGGACCTGTCCGCCTTCGACCAGGCCGGCGCGCGGGTCTTCGACAACCCGCTGGTCACCGAGGTCTCCGACTCCTACCTGGAGTACGCCTTCTCGGTCATCCACTCCCGCGCCCTGCCCGACGCGCGCGACGGGCTCAAGCCGGTGCACCGGCGCATCCTCTGGTCCATGCACGAGGCCGGCCACCGGCCGGACCGGGGGCACGTGAAGTCCGCCCGGGTCGTCGGCGACGTGATGGGCAAGTACCACCCGCACGGGGACACCGCGATCTACGACGCGATGGTCCGGCTGGCCCAGGACTTCTCGCTGAACGCGCCGCTGATCGACGGGCACGGCAACTTCGGCTCCCCGGACGACGGCCCCGCCGCGGCGCGCTACACCGAGGCCCGGCTCTCCCGCGAGGCGATGCTGCTCGTCGGCGAGCTGGGTGAGGACACCGTCGACGTCGAGCCCAACTACGACGGCTCGCTGACCCAGCCCACCGTGCTGCCGGCCGCCTTCCCCAACCTGCTGGTCAACGGCGCGTCCGGGATCGCGGTCGGGATGGCGACCAACATGATCCCGCACAACCTCGGCGAGGTGGTCTCCGCCGCCCGCTGGCTGATCAACCACCCGGACGCCGACCTCGACAAGCTGATGGAGTTCGTCCCCGGCCCCGACCTGCCGACCGGGGGTCTGCTGCTCGGCCTGGACGAGGTGCGTCGGGCGTACGAGACCGGGCGGGGCGTGGTCCGGATGCGCGGCCGGGTCGAGATCGGCCCGCTGGAGGGCAGCCGCGGCCGGCAGGCGATCACCGTCGTCGAGCTGCCGTACGGCGTCGGCGCGGAGAAGGTCATCGCGGCGATCACCAACGAGGTCACCAAGACCAAGCGGCTGACCGGCATCGCCGACGTCAAGGACCTCACCGACCGGGAGAGCGGCACCCGCCTGGTCATCGAGTGCAAGGTCGGCGTCAACCCGCAGGCGCTGCTGGCCGACCTCTACCGGCTCACCCCGCTGGAGCAGTCGTTCGGCGTCAACAACCTGGTGCTGGTCGACGGCCAGCCGCGCACCCTCGGGCTGAAGGCGCTGCTGGAGGTCTTCCTGGCCCACCGCTACGAGGTCGTCACCCGGCGCAGCGCGTACCGCCGTCGCAAGCGCGAGGAGCGGCTGCACCTGGTCGACGGCCTGCTGATCGCCCTGCTCGACATCGACAAGGTGGTCAAGCTGATCCGGGCCAGCGACGACGCCCAGGCGGCCAAGGACGGCCTGATGCAGAAGTTCAAGCTCTCCGAGATCCAGGCCACCTACATCCTGGACACTCCGCTGCGCCGGTTGACCAGGTACGACCGGATCGAGCTGGAGGCCGAGCAGGAGAAGCTGCGCGGGGAGATCGCCGAGCTGTCCAAGATCCTCGACGACGACAAGGTGCTGAAGAAGGTCGTCTCCGACGAGCTGTCGGCGGTGGTGAAGCAGTTCGGCGCGCCGCGGCGTACCACCCTGGTCGACGGCGACCTCAAGGAGGTGCTGGCGGCGTCGGTGCCGGCCGGCCCCTTGGAGGTGGCCGACGACCCCTGCCAGGTGATCCTCTCCGCGACCGGGCTGGTGGCCCGCACCGCGGCCGAGTCGGAGGAGGCGGCCGAGGGGCGCCGGCGCAACGGCCGGGTCAAGCACGACACGGTACGCGCGGTCGTGCACACCACGGCCCGGGGCCGGGTGCTCCTGGTGACCAGCGCCGGCCGGGCGTTCAAGATCGACGTGCTGCCGCTGCCGGTGCTGCCGGAGCAGGCCGGCACGGTCTCGCTGCGCGGCGGCATGTCCGCCGCCGAGCTGGTGCCGCTGGAGGCCGGCGAGACGGTGGTCGGGCTCGCCCCGCTCGGGGCGGCCGCGCAGGGCTCGCCGGGCCTGGCGCTCGGCACCCGGCAGGGCGTGGTCAAGGTCTGCGCGCCGGAGTGGCCGGTCCGCTCGGACGAGTTCGAGGTGATCGGCCTGCGCGAGGGCGACGAGGTGGTCGGGGCGACCTGGCTCACCGACGGCCAGGAGGCGCTGACCTTCATCACCTCGGAGGCGTCGCTGCTGCGCTTCGCCGCCACGCTGGTCCGCCCGCAGGGGCTCAAGGGCGGTGGCATGGCCGGCGTCAACGTGCCCGACGGGGCGCGGGTGGTCTGGTTCGGGGCGGTCCGCACCGACGACCCCGGGCACGGGGAGCCGATGGTGGTCACCTCGACCGGCGCGACGGTCAAGGTGACGCCGTTCGGGGCGTACCCGGCGAAGGGGAGGGCGACCGGCGGCGTGCGCGCGCAGCGGTTCCTCAAGGGCGAGACGGACCTGGTGGTCGCCTGGGTCGGCGCCCGGCCGGTCGGCGCGACCGCCACCGGCGACCCGGTGGAGCTGCCTCCCGCCGACCCGCGCCGCGACGGCAGCGGCTTCGCCGTCATGCTCGGCCCCACGGTCCTCGGCCACCTCATCGAACGCGACTGACCCGCACGCGCAAGGGGCCCGGGGGCTGACGCCCCCGGCCCCCTTCCGCATCCCCCGCGCCCCCGGTACCCCCGCGTGCCCCCGCGTTGATCATGAAGTTGTTGCTCTGCCCACCGGCGTTTTGCGGCAATAACTTCATGATCACCGAGCCGAGAGGCGACGGGGGCGGCGTGGGGTGGCGGTGGTGCTGCGGGGGTGGGCGCTGTCACGGGCGGTGATCAAGAGGTTTGCGTCAGAAAGCCGCGCCGGCCCGACGCAAACTTCTTGATCAACAGCGCGATGGCCGGCGGCGGAGGCCGGGGGAGGCCGGGGGTGGGTCAGGCGACGCCGGTGGGGCGGAACTGGACGCTGACGCGGGGGCCGACCGGGCGGGCGGTCTTGGGGATGGCGTGTTCCCAGGTGCGCTGGCAGGAGCCGCCCATCACCACCAGGTCGCCGTGCCCGAGCGGGAAGCGCAGGCTGGCGCCGCCGCCGCGCGGGCGCAGCAGCAGCGGCCGGGGCGAGCCGAACGAGACGATGGCGACCATGGTGTCGGTGTGCGCCGACCGGCCCTGGGTGTCGCCGTGCCAGGCGACGCTGTCCCGGCCGTCGCGGTAGAGGCACATGCCGGCGGTGACGAAGGGCTCGCCCAGCTCGGCGGCGTAGTGCCGGGTCAGGGTTTCGCGGGCCTCCGTCAGCACCGGGTGCGGCAGCGGGCGGCCGCCCGCGTACCAGCAGAGCAGACGGGGGACCTCGACCTCGGCGTCGTACATGGTGCGGCGCTCGGCGCGCCACGGCACCTCGGCCAGCAGGGTGTCGAGCACCGCGTCGGACCCGCGCACCCAGCCGGGAAGGTGGTCGACCCAGGCGCCCCGGGTGAGCACGTGCCGGCGCAGCGCGCCCGGCAGCGGCCCGAGCGACGGACCGGCGTCGGCGAGGTCGAGCATCGACGGCTGGTAGGCGGCCTGCGTCATGCCGCCACCCTATCAGCGGTTTAGTACAGGCGTACGATCGCCGCGCTGGACCAGGTCGAGCAGCGCGTCGGCGACCCGGGCCCGGCCGCGCCCGTCGACGGTGGCCCAGGCCCGCGCGGCGAGCGCGGCCCGCCGCCGGGGGGAGCCGAGCAGGCCGGTCATGGTCCGCGCGGCCGCCGCCCGGGCCGCCCGCCCGGCCACCCCGGCCCCGGCCAGCTCCGGCAGCTCGCCCAGGCCGGCGACCAGCCCGTGGTCCACCACCCGGCGGTACGACTCGCGCTGGTTGTCCACCACGCAGACCAGTGCCGACGGCGCGCCCAGGCAGCACAGTTCCCAGGTGGACGTGCCGGCGGCGCTGACCACCAGGTCCGCCGCCCCGATCAGGGCGGGCAGCTCGTCGGTGGGCGGGACCGGACGCAGCGACTGGCCCCGGCCAGGGGTCAGCGCCTCCAGCTCCGCCTCGGCGTCGGGACGGCCGACCACCACGGTCAGCTCCATCGGGTGCCCGGTGGCGAGCAGCACCCGGGTCAGCACCGGGGCGGCGCCGAGGGCGTCGGTCCCGCCGAAGAAGGCGAGCACCCGGGGCCGGTCCACCGGCGCGGGCTGCTTCGGGGCGGCCGGCCGGGCGCCGATCACCGAGTCGCGCAGCAGCGCGTACCGGGTGCCGGCCAGCAGCCGCCCGGCGGGCGCGTCGGTCCGGGCGCCGAAGTTCTGGTCCAGGTAGAGGTCGGCGTCCTGCCCCCGGGTGTCGCCGTCGACCACCGCCAGGGTGACCACGCCCGCCGCGCGCAGCGCCCCGGCGCCGGCCGGGTCCAGCTCGTACGAGTCGAGCACCATCGCGTCCAGCCGGTGCCGGTGGGCCGCCTCGACTAGCCCGGCCGGGGTGTCCGGGCCCGGGTGCGCCGGGATGCCCCGGGCCGCCAGCTGCGCCTGCGCCCAGCCGATCCGCTCGACGGTGCCGAACAGCTCGACCCGGGCCCCCCGGGCCAGGAACTCCTCGCCGAGGGCCAGGCAGCGGACCAGATGCCCGACCCCGCGCCGGGGCCCGGCGTCGCAGCGCAACCCGATCCGTGGCGTGTTCAGGACTCCTCCAGGCGCTTCTGGCGTACGTCGGCGTTGAGGGCGCGCAGGGCGGGCTGGCCGTCCAGCCAGTCGGCGAGCTTGGCCAGCGGCACGCTGACGTCGCCGAAGTGGTCGGTGACCGCCCGCACCAACGCCCAGTCCTGCTCGGTGTCGAGGGTGAGCCGCAGCGCCGACCGGTCCGGGGTGAGGGTCACCCCGAGCACCCGGAACAGCTCCGGGTGGGTGTACGCGTACGAGGTGACGTGCACCCGGTGGTGGTCGGTGGCGAGCCGGTCCAGGGTGCGCAGCGCGTCCGCCCGGATGATCTCGACGTCCAGCCCGCGGGGCAACGTACGGGCGATCGAGGTGCTGGCGTAGTCCAGGCCGGGCACCGCCCGGTACACCGACGCCACCAGCGCGATGATCTCCGGGTCGAGCAGCGGGCAGTCGGCGGTGAACCGCATGACCGCGTCACCGGGGTGGGCGGCCAGCGCGCCGACGAAGCGACCCAGTACGTCGTCGACCGGGCCCCGGTGGCACGGCGCGCCCAGCCGGTCGCACTCGGCGGCCACCGCGTCGTCGACGGCGTCGGTGCTGGTCGCGACGACCAGGTCGGCGAGCACCCCGCTGTCCCGGGCGGCCCGGACCACCCGGCCGAGCACGCTGCGCCCGGCCAGCGGGCGCAGCACCTTGCCGGGCAGCCGGGACGAGCCCATCCGCGCCTGCACGATCCCCACGATCCGCGGACCACCAGCCGACCAGGTCGCGGCGCTCACTGCTGCTCCTCCCGCGGACCGCGCTGGTTCAGCGCCTCCCGGGCGCGGCGCTTGGCCGCGCGGGCGCCCCGCTTCGCCAGCCGGGCCGGCGTGATGGCCAGCCGGCCCACCCGGTAGCTCAGCGAACCGCTGAGCAGGTTGATCGTGGCGTCGGCCCGGCGCAACGCCCGCTCCCGCGAGGTCAGCAGCTCCTCGGTCCACTTCAGCAGCGCGCCCAGCCGGGTCAGCTCCTCCCGCTGGCGCAGCCACGCCTCCCGGAGTTGCTGGTAGCTGCGCGGCCCGGCCGGCGGGTCGGTCGGCTCGACCGCGCGCAGCTCGGTGGCGAGGCGGACCCGCCCGTCGGCGTCGAGGCCGCGCAGCGCGGCGGAGACCGCCGCCTCCGCCTCGATCGCCGCGTCGACGGTGCGCCTGTCCAGCTCCCGGCCGGCGAGGCCACCGAGCACGACGGTCAGCCCGGCGACGTCCAGGGTGGACGGCCAGGGGTGGGCGTACCCGCCGGTGAGCAGCGCGGCGGCGAACCGCCACAGGCTCCGGGCCAGCACCACGTCCACGTCCATCGGCGCGGCGGCCCGCCAGCTCGGGTCGAGCACCGCGTGCTCGTCGCCGGCGACCACCACGTTGTCCGTGCCGGCGAGAGCCACCGCGCCGCCCAGCCGGCCGTCGGAGTCGGCCTCGGCGGCGAGCCAGGTCGCGTACCCGCGCAGCAGCCGGCGCACCGTGTCCAGGTCGCGGCGCAGGCAGGCGTCGAGCAGCAGGGTGCGCAGCAGCCGCCCCTCGGGCACCGGCCCGTCCAACGCGCCCGCGTCCCGGTAGGCCGCCTCGCGGGTGGCGAACGGCGCCGGCTCCGGCCGGCTGACCCGGCCGCCCACCCGCCACCGCCAGCCGTCCGGCCCGTCGACCACCTCCACCACGCCGATCCCCGGCGGCCCGGTCTGCACCAGCGCCACGGGCAGCGCGTCCGCCGACGGGTCGACCGGCCCGGTGTCCGGGTCGGCGGGCCGGCGGGCGAGCAGCAGCCAGCCCGGCGCCAACGCCGAGCCGAGGCCCGCGTGCAGCGCGTCGACGGCCAGCCGGGCCGGATCCTGGAGCACGGTGGCCGCGCCGTCCGCGCAGGCACCGTGCAGCACCGCGTCGAACAGCCCCGACGTGGTCCGCCGGTCCAGCTCGTCGGCGGCCACCAGCGCGGTCGGCGTGCTCGGATCGGGGTACGCCGCGAAGCACCCCGCCGGTCGCAGTCCCGCCCCGGTGAGCCGGTCGCGCAACTGCTCCGGGTTGGCCGGCCGGTCGGTGTCGAGCACCCCGCCGATGGTCCAGGCGGAGTCGGCGCGGTCGGCGTACCAGGGGGCGGTGGCGACCAGCCGGTGCACGCCGAGCGGGTTGTCCAGCCGCAGCAGCAGCGTCCCGCCCGGGCGCAGCGCCCGCGCCAGCCGGTCCAGCACGCCGTCCCAGCCCAGCCGGGGGCCCTCCACCGACTCCACGGCGTCCAGCCCGGCGGCCGCCACCACCACGTCGAAGGTCTCGCCGGCGGGCAGGCCGGACGGGCCGCCCACCACCACCCGGGCGCCCCGCTCGGCCAGCGCCACCCCGTCCGGGTGGCTGCGCAGCAGGCAGGTCACCTCGGCGTGCGCCAGCCGGGTCAGCAGCGCCGGGTCGTGCGGCCCGGCCAGCAGCACCCGCGCCCCCGCCGGTACCACCCGCGCCGCCAGCGCGGCCAGCGGCCCGCCGTCGGGCAGCCGCTCCTCCGGCAGGTCGGACCAGGCCAGCATCTCCCCGCCGGGCAGCGCGATCCGGGCCACCGTCTCAGTGGTCAACTCTTCTCCTCCTGGAGGTTCGCCCACCCGAGCAGCTCGCGCAGCTCGGCCGGCGTACAGCGGTGGTCGGTGCCCAGCTCGGCGCGGGCGATCTCGACGGCGGTCGGCAGGTCGACGGACTCGCCGTGCAGCTCCGGCCACTGCCGGCGGATCCGGGCGGTGCCGCCGAAGGTCGGGTCCTCGGCGGCGAGGATCATCGGGTCGCCGTAGACGGCGGGTTCGCAGCCGGCGGCGATGCCGTAGAAGATCGCGCTAGTCAGCCGGTTGGAGGCGACCCGCTTGTGCCGCCGCAGCTCGGTGAGCTGCTTGTCGAGGAAGAGCGGGTCGGTGTCCTTCCACCAGTGGCCGCGGTAGCCGTGGCAGATGACCCGGAAGCCGGCGTTCTCGTAGAGCCGGCGCACCCGGCGCATGCCGTACTCGTGCCAGTAGAGGCAGACCGTGACCGGGCCGGGCTCGGTGGCCCGGATCCGGGCGATCAGCTCCTTGTGGTCGCCCTTGACGTGCTGGCCCTCCCAGCCGTGGAACGGGTACCAGATGGTGCCCGCCCGCTCCGCCTCCGGCGGGTCCTGCGGACGCAGCGACAGCAGGTAGGCGAACGGCGCGCCGACGGTGACCACGTTGCGCCGCCCCACCGACCAGGCCCGCCGCCGGGTCTGCTCGGACCAGAGCAGGCTGGGGGTGAACTCGGCGTACGGGTGGCCGGGGGCCAGCCCGTCGCCGATGTTCCAGCCGTGCTGGACGTACCCGTTGATCCGGGGCGGGTGCCCGTCGCCCAGCCCGCAGTAGCGGGCCAGCACGTGCGCGTGGCCGTAGAAGTGGTTCGCGTGGTGCATCGGTTCCCCCGTCAGGCGGCGGCGGGACGTGCCGGGACGCCCCGCAGCGCCGCGCCCAGCGCGTCGATCACGCGATCCTGGTCGGCGTCGGTCAGAGTCGGGAAGAGCGGCAACGACAACTGCTGCTCGTAGAACGACTCGGCCACCGGACAGGATCCGCGCCGGTAGCCGAGGTCGGCGAAGGCCGGGTGCCAGTGCGCCGGCAGGTAGTTGACCTGGACGCCGATGCCGGCGGCCCGCATCCGGTCGTACACCTCGCGGCGGCGGCCGTCGAGCACCCGGATCGGGTAGAGGTGCCAGGCCGGGGCGGCCCACGAGCGGCGGCCGGGCCGCAGCACGCCGTCCAGGTCGGCCAGCGCCTCGTCGTACCGGGCCACCAGCCGGGCGCGGGCGGCGAGGAAGTCGCCGAGCCGGCGCAGCTGGCTGCGGCCCAGTGCGCAGAGCACGTCGGGCAGCCGGTAATTCAGGCCGAACTCGTGCACCTCCTGGTGCCAGCCGCCCTCGTCCGGCCAACGCAGCGCGTCCCGCTCGCGGACCAGCCCGATGTTGCGGAACCGGCGGGCCCGGGTCAGCAGCTCCGCGTCGAGCGCGGCGACCGCGCCGCCCTCGGCCGTGGTCAGGTTCTTGGTGGGGAAGAACGAGAAGGTGGTCAGGTCGGCCAGCGAGCCGACCGGCCGGCCCCGGTAGGTGGCGCCGATGGAGTGCGCCGCGTCGGCCAGCAGCAGCGCGTCGCTGCCGGCGAGGGCGCCGCGCAGGGCGTCGTAGTCGGCCGGGTGGCCGGCGTAGTCGACGGCGGAGACCACCCGGGTACGCGCGGTCGTCGCGGCGGCCGCCGCGGCCGGGTCGAGGGTGAAGGTCTCCTCCTCGACGTCGGCGAAGACCACCTTCGCGCCGAGCGCCACCGCGCTGCTGGCGGTGGCGACGAACGTCATCGGCGGCACCACCACCTCGTCGCCGGGACCCACCCCGGCCGCCGCGTACCCGACGTGCAGCGCGGCGGTGCCGTTGGAGACCGCCGCGCAGCCGACCCCGCCGGTCCAGCTCGCCAGGTCGGCCTCGAAGGCGTCGACCTGCGGGCCGGTGGTGAGCCAGTCGCTGCGCAGCGCGGCCACCACGGCGGCGACGTCGTCGGCGGTGACCGACTGCCGCCCGTACGGCAGCATCGCCGTCACGCGCCGAGGCCGAGCATGTCGCGCAGCTGCTCGACGCTCAGCCACTCGTCGTTGGTGTCCGACTGGTACGCGAACCCGTCCGGCACCGGCTCGCAGCCGACCGGCGGCTGGTAGCCCCAGGTCGCGATGGTGGGCTGGACGATGAACCGGTCCTTGGCGCGCAGCGTCCGCCGGCTGTCGTCCGGGGCGATCATCTCCTCGTGCAGCTTCTCGCCCGGCCGGATGCCGATCTCGTGGGTGGTGGCGTCCGGGGCGACCGCCTCGACCAGGTCGAGGATGCGCATGCTGGGGATGCGCGGCACGAACAGCTCGCCGCCCTGCATCTGGTCGAAGCTGTCCATGACGAACTGGACGGCCTGGTCGAGGGTGATCCAGAACCGGGTCATCCGCTTGTCGGTGATCGGCAGGCTCTTGCCCTCGGCGGCCAGCCGGCGGAACAGCGGCACCACCGATCCGCGACTGCCCACCACGTTGCCGTAGCGGACCACCGCGAAGCGGGTGGGGTGCTGGGCGGCGTAGTGGTTGGCGGAGACGAAGAGCTTGTCGCCGACCAGCTTGGTGGCGCCGTACAGGTTGATCGGGCTGGACGCCTTGTCGGTGGAGAGCGCGATGACCTTCTTGACGCCGGCCTCGATCGCGGCGTCCACCACGTGCTGGGAGCCGGTGATGTTGGTGGCGATGAACTCCGACGGGTTGTACTCGGCGGTGTCCACCTGCTTCAACGCCGCCGCGTGCACCACGTGGTCGACGCCGTGCATGGCCCGGGTGAGCCGGTGCCGGTCCCGGATGTCGCCGATGAACCAGCGCAGCCGCGGGTCGTCGCCGAGCTGCTGGCGCAGCTCGTACTGCTTCAGCTCGTCGCGGGAGAAGACCACCACCCGGGCCGGGTCGGCCTCGGCCAGGATGTGCCGGAGGAAGGTCCTACCGAAGGAACCGGTGCCGCCGGTGACCAGGATGGAGGATCCCGTCAGCTCGCTCAATGTGGTGCTCCCATGATCGCAGGTTGTGCGCCGGTGGCCGGGGGCCACGCGACCGGACGGACGCTAGCCACGGCGGGTTAACACCCCGACGCGCCCGGGTGAACCGACCGCGCTGGTCCCGTGAATGCCGGACACCCGGCAGGCGAACACTTGCGCCGACCTCGCCGAGCGGCTGACCGGCGGGAACTGTGCTGGCTACAGTGACCGCGCGTACGCGACGGCGGGCCCCGGCCCGGTCGCCCTCCGGCCCCGCGCCGCCGGCCACCACCCTCCGCCCGACCCGCCCGCCGCGACCCGCCGCGCGGCCGGCGCGGCTCACCAGCGACCAGGAGACGAGATGACGTCCGACGTACGGGAACGGGTCGCCGACCCGGCCGACCCGGCCGAGGCCCCGGCGGCGCCGGCCCGGCGGCGCTGGCTGGTGCCGGCGCTGCTGGTCCTGGGCTGGCTGGCCGGGGTGGCCTGGCGGATGTGGCTGGCCCGGCACGTCGCCCTGCCGATCGCGCACACCGACGAGGACAGCTACCTCAACACCGCCCGGGCACTGGCCGGCGGGCCGGGCGGCTTCAGCAGCGAGAACGGCCCGCTGCGCCGGGTCGGCTACCCGATGCTGATCTCCCCGGCGTTCCTCGGCGAGCGGGACTTCACCGACAGCTACCGCCTGGTGCAGCTGATCAACGCGGTGGTCAACGCCACCGTGCTGCCGCTGGCGTACCTGCTGGCCCGTCGGCTGCTCGCGCTGCGCCGCTCGTACGCGCTGGTCGCCGCCGCGGTGGCCGCGACCTTGCCGGCCACCGCCTTCTACGCCGAGGTGGCGATGATCGACGCGGTGCTGGCGCCGCTGGTGCTGGCCTGGCTGCTGGCCGTGCACCGGTGGGTCGCCCGCCCGGGAGCGCTGGCCGCCGCGACGGTGGGCACGCTGGTCGGCGCGTTCCACCTGCTGCACTCGCGGGGCCTGGTGATCGTGGCGGTGCACGCCGGTCTGGTCCTGCTGCTGCTGGTCCGCCGCCGGGCCACCCTCGCGCAGGGGCTGGCCGCGGTGCTGCCCGTGCTGGCCCTGGCCCTGGTGAACGCCGCCGGCATCCGGCTGCTCGGCGACCGGGTCTACCTGCTGGGCAACCCGCCCGGCGGCGGCACCGTCCGGGCCGTCGCCTCCGGCCAGGGGCTGCTGCGGCTGGGGGCGGCCGTCGCCACGCAGCTCTGGTACCTGGTGGTGATCACCTTCGGGATGGCCGGGATCGCCTGGGCCGCCGCGGTGCGCGAGCTGCGCCGGCGCGGGGGCGACCCGGCCGTCCGCTGGACGCTCGGCGTCGCCCTGGTGACCAGCGTCGGGGTGGCCGGCGGCGCGTCGGTGATCCTGGCCGGCATCACCACCAAGCCGCTGGACGCCATCTACGGGCGGTACGTGCAGATGCTGGCCCCGTTCTGGCTGCTGGTCGGGGTGGGGGTGCTGCTCACCGTGGCGTACCGGGTGCTGCTGGCCCGGGCGGCCGTCGCGGTCGCGCTGCTGGTGGGGGGCGCGGCGCTGATCGCCGCCCGGCTCGCCTACGTGGCGAGCCGGGGGCACGAGCTGCGCTACGGCGGCTTCGGCGCCCCCGACCTGATGGCGCTGACCGGCGGCTGGCGCGAGTTCCGCCCGTTCACCGGGGCGGCGGTGGGCGCGGTGGCCTGCCTGCTGCTGGTCGCCGCGGTCCGGGTGCCGAGGCTGCGGGTGCCGGTGCTCGCCGCGCTGGTGGTGGTGAACCTCGGCACCATGCAGGTGATCACCGACCGGCTGGTCCGGCCGATGGTGGCGGCGACCGCGCCGACCCCGCGCCTCGCCGACCTCGGGGTACGCCCCGGCGAGCGGGTCTACGCCTCCGTCGGCGTGCACTACATCCTGCGGTTCAACCTGAGCCACCAGGTGACCTGGAGCGACGTGCGGTGGTTCAGCGACCGGCCGCCGGCCGCCGCCGACGTGGTCTTCGCCCGCTGGGCGCCCGGCGCCCCGGACGACTGGGACGGCACCCGCTACGGCTTCGTCCGCCTCGGCGGCAATCCGGGCCAGCACTGGGCGGCCTGGCGGCGCGGCTGACGGTTCTTTCCCGACGTCGATGAACGGGGAATGGCCGGCCGGTTAATGCGCGGCGGACAATTGTCGACATCAGCGCCGTCGACGATTCTCCCGATCCAGCGAAACGGGGACGACGGTGATTTCCCGCCCGTCGTGCACCTGCATTTCGGGGATGCCCTCGACGAACCGGAACCGGCGGTTCATCTGGCGGACCACCGTGTTGTCGGCGAGCACCTCGCCGTCGAGCCGGTCGAGCCGCAGCTCGTCGAAGGCGTGGTCCACCGCCGCCCGCATCACCTCCAGCCAGGCGGGCAGCGTCTCGCCCCGCTCGGCCAGCCCGTCGGCGTCCAGGTAGAAGCCCCAGGAACCGGTACGCGGACCGTCGAGACGCAGTTCGAAGAAGGTCACCACGCCGCAGGGCCGCCCGTCGCGGACGTACACCAGCACCCGCCGGTTGGGGTCGGTACGCACCCGCGACCACCACGCGGCGTGCTCCTCGGCGGTGATCTCGTGACTGTTCTTGCTGACCTGCCGGTTGGTTTCCTGATTACGCCAGGACAACATCAGGTTAACGTCGTCCTCGGTCGCCCCACGCAGCACGTCGACCTCTTTCCATCCGATTCCCACGGGCCCCGGAAACCCTACCCGGGAAATGCCGGGACCAATTCCCGGGCTGTACACTCCGCCGCATGAACGAATTGAGTCGCGCGCAGATCCGCGACCTCATGGCGCAGGTGCTCGCCAACCAGGGCAAGGTGCTCCCGGACGACGACGCCGCCGACCTGCGGGAGATCGGCTTCCGGTCGCTGGACTTCTCCGAGCTGGCCCTGCGGGTCGAGGACGAGACGGGGGAGGAGTTGAACTTCGACGCCCCCGGCCTGCGCCGGATCGCCACCGTCGGCGACGTCCTCGACTTCCTCGGCACGCTCCAGCGGCAGTGACCATCACGACCTCCACCCCGGCCGGCCTGGACAACCGGGTCGTCCTCGGGGGTGCCGCGCGCACCTGGCGGGCGCTGCCCGCGCCGGCGCTGCCATCGCCCGCCGCGGTCCTCGCCGCCGGCTCCGCCGACGCGCTGGCCGCCGCCCGGCAGCACGCCGAGCACGGCACCGAGCTGCTGCTGAGCACCGCCCACCGGGTCGACCCGGCGATGCGGGACGAGCTGCGCGAGGCCGGCTTCGCGCTGACCACCCTGGACGCCGACGGGCCGGTGACCGTACCGCCCACCCGGCCTCGCCCCGCCGAGCCCGGCCGGCTCTGGCTGCTCACCTCCGGGTCCACCGGGCGGCCCAAGCGGGTCGGGCACACGCTGGAATCGCTGACCACCGTCCGGGGCGCCCAGCCGGAGCGGACCTGGCTCTGCCCGTACGCCCCCGGCACGTACGCCTGGTGGCAGGTGGTGACGCTGTCGCTCACCCAGCCCGGGCAGCACCTCGTGGTGGTCGACCCGGACGAGCTGGACGAGTGGCCGGCCGTCGCCGCCGCGCACGGCGTGGACGCCGCCTCCGGCACGCCGACCTTCTGGCGGCGCACCCTGCACCGCGACGGCACGGCGCTGGCCCGGGTGCCGCTGCGCCAGCTCACCCTCGGCGGGGAGCCGGTCGACCAGGCCGTCCTGGACCAGCTCCGCGCGGTCTTCCCGACCGCCCGGATCTCCTGGATCTACGCCTCCTCCGAGGTCGGCGCGTCCATCGTGGTGCACGACGGCCGCGCCGGGTTCCCGGTCGACTGGCTGGACCGGGAGGTGCCCGGCCGGCCCCGGCTCTCCGTCGACGGCGAGGAGCTGGTGGTCAGCTCGCCGTACCACGGGGTCGGGCTCGACGGGCCGGTGCGCACCGGCGACCGGGTGCAGGTGGTCGACGACCGGGTGCTGATCACCGGCCGGCTCGACTCCGACGAGATCAACGTCGGCGGCAGCAAGGTCTCCGCCGGGCTGGTCCGCGGCGTGCTCACCGCCCACCCCCGGGTGGCCTGGGCACGGGTCACCGGTCGGCGGGCCCCGGTGCTCGGCCGGATGGTCGTCGCCGAGGTGGTGCCGACACCGTCCGGCGACCCGCTGGACGAGGCCACGCTGGTGCGCTGGTGCGCCGACCGGCTCCCCGACTACGCGGTGCCGCGCCGCATCCGCATGTTCACCGAGATTCCCGTCAAGGAGACGTTGAAGAGCGATGTCTGACTCCCCGCTCGTCCCGCCCAGCACCGTGGTCCTCGTCTCCGGCGGCTCCCGGGGGCTGGGCCTGGCCATCGTCACCGACCTGCTCGACGCCGGCGTACGGGTGGCGGCCTTCGCCCGTACCGTCACGCCGGAGCTGGAGAAGCTGGCCGCCGAGCATCCCGACCGGGTGCACGTCGGCGCGGTCGACGTCACCGACCCGGCCGCCACCCAGGCCTTCGTGCGGGAGGTGGAGGAGCGGCTCGGCCCGATCGACGGCGTCGTCAACAACGCCGCCGTCGGCCAGGACTCGCTGCACGTGCACACCTCCACCGGCGACATCGCCCGGATCATCGAGACCAACCTGACCGCGCCGTTGCAGCTCACCCGCCTGGTGATCCGGCGGATGCTGGGCAAGGGGCTGCGCGGACGGATCGTCAACATCACCTCGATCTGCGCGCAGCGCGGCTTCCCCGGGTTGGTGGCGTACTCGGCCACCAAGGGCGGCATGGACGCCGCCACCCGCTCGCTGGCCCGGGAGCTGGGCGGCCGGGTGCTGGTCAACTCGGTGGCGCCCGGCTTCTTCGCCTCGGAGATGTCCGCCGTGCTGGGCAGCACCCAGCTCGACCAGATCGTCCGGCGCACCCCCACCGGCCACCTCACCGAGCCGGAGGAGGTCGTGCCGGTGGTGCGGATGCTGCTGCGCGAGCAGACCAACATCAACGGCCAGGTGATCGTGGTGGACGGTGCGGCCTCCGTCTGACGCCGCGCTGTCCCGGCCGGGGCCCGCCACCCGCGCGCCCCGGCCGGTGCCGGCCCTGCTCGGCACCGCCGAACGGCACCTGCGGGTGGGCCGGCCGGCCGACCTCGGGTACGCCGTCACCCGCAGCCACCTCGACGACGGGCGCTGCGTCGGCTGGTACGGCCCACCGACCCCGGGCTGGCGGGTCGCGGTGGACGCCGAACGGGCCGACGCGGACGTCCCGCCCGCCCTGGCGCACCGCTTCGGGCGGGCCGACTTCTGGGCCCGTTGGACCCGTGCGGAGAGCCTCTGCAAGCTGGCCGACGTGCCGGTGGCCGCCTGGTGGCGGCGGCACGGGCTGGCCGTACCCCCGGAGAGCCGGGCGGTATGGCGGACCCTGCGCCTGGACGACCTGGTGGTCACGGTGGCCTTCGCCCCGGCGCGCCCCGGCCCGTGACGCTCGCCGCCTCGCGGCATGTCGCGGTGTCGCCCCTTCGGGGCAGCGCGACGTGCCGCGCCCGGTCCGCTCGGCACGGACCGGGCGCGGGATGGTCAGGTCAGACGAGGTCCCAGCTCAGCGGGGTGCCGCGCGGGACGTCGACGGCGAAGGTACGGCCCAGCACCTTCTCGATCTCCACCGGCGGCAGCCCGCCCGCGGGCCGGATCGACCGCACGTTGTCGGCGGTCACCGGGTCGCCGGCGCGCACGTCCGCCACCACGTAGAGCGAACGGCGGAACCGCAGCCCCTCCCGCTCGGCGGGGGTGGGGCCGATCGCGGTACCGCCGAGCGCCGCGTACGCCCGCCCCGACTCGACCACCAGCGCGGCCAGCTCGTCCGGGTTGAGGGAGAAGTCGGAGTCCACCCCGCCGTCGGCGCGGTCCAGCGTCACGTGCTTCTCGATGAAGCAGGCGCCCAGCGCCACCGAGGCGACCGGCACGCCGATGCCGGGGGTGTGGTCGGAGAGCCCCACCGGTACGCCGAACGCGTCGGCGAGCACCGGGATGCGGCGCAGGTTGCTGTCGGCCGGCGGGGCCGGGTAGGAGGCGGTGCAGGCCAGCAGCACGATGCCGCCGGCCCCGCCCTCCCGGGCGGTCCGCACCGCGGCGTCGATCTCGGCCACCGTCGCCATTCCGGTCGAGATCACCAGCGGCTTGCCGGTGCCGGCGACCAGCCGGATCAGCGGCAGGTCGACCAGCTCCGACGAGGCGATCTTGTACGCCGGCGCGTCCAGCTCCTCCAGCAGCTCGACGGCGGTCGCGTCGAACGGCGACGAGAAGACGGTCAGCCCCCGCTCGCGGGCGCGGGCGAAGATCGGCGCGTGCCACTCGTACGGCGTGTGCGCCCGCTCGTAGAGCCGGTACAGGTTCTGCCCGCCCCACAGCTCGTGCCCGCCGGAGATCCGGAAGGCCGGGGTGTCGACGTCGATGGTGATCGTGTCCGGCCGGTACGTCTGGAGCTTCAGCGCGTGCGCCCCGCTGGCCGCGACCGCGTCCACGATGGCCAGCGCCCGGTCCAGGTCACCGTTGTGGTTGCCGGACATCTCGGCGACCACGAAGGGCCGCTCCCCGGCGCCGACCACGTGCGGCCCGATCTTCACTGTCGTCGTCATGTCCGACCTCTGTCCGCTGTGCGTCCGCGCAGGCGCGCGGTCCCTGCCTCGTCGTCCGGGGACGACCTGGAAAAACTCCGCCGCCGGTTGCCGACCGGACCGGGTCCGGACATCACGGCGGCGCGACGTGTCGACCCTCGCCGTCACGGCGTGCCGTGACGGGCCAGCGCGTCGGTCGCCTCGGCCCGCTCCGCCGGGTCGGCGGCGACCCGGTCCGTACCCGCTGGCGCGACGGCGGCACCGGCCGGGGGCGCGGCGGGCCGGCGCAGCCGACCGGCCAGCCGGTGGGCCTGGCGCAGCGCCGCGTACGCGAGGTAGTTGTCCCGGCCCACCAGCCGGTGCTTGAGCCCGGCCACCCCGCCGGGGCGGGGGTAGCCGCCCGCCGGCAGGTGGCGACGGTACTGGGCGGCCACCCGGTGGAAGAAGTCCCGGCGCAGGTGCGGGTGCAGCCGGTCGTCGTTGCCGACCACCACCAGCATGTGGTTGACCATCAGCCCGAACAGCTCGGCCCGCAGCCGCTCGTCCGGGTACCGCCGCCCGACCCAGTCCAGCAGCCGGTCGTACTGGTCGAAGGCGTCGAAGTGCCGGCCGCTGCGGGTGGAGGTGATGGCGCCCTGCCGGCCCTGCCGGTAGAGGTAGCAGACCCGGTCCAGCACGGAGATCTTCTCCGCGCCGATCAGCAGCGGGTGGCTGAACGGGATGTCCTCGTACCAGCCGGGGTGGAAGCGCAGCTCCAGCTCGTCCATGAAGGCGCGGCGGACCACCTTGTTCCAGGCGGTGTGCTGCACCCGCAGCAGCTGCGGCCGGTCGGCCAGGCGGACCACGTCGGGCACCCCGCGCAGCAGGGGACTGCTGGCGTCCAGTTCCCGCCGCCCGCCCTCGTGCACCCGTACGTGGTCCAGCAGCAGCACGTCCGGGCGGTGCGCGCGCAGCCGGTCCAGCACCGCGGGGATGGTGCCCGGCGGCAGCCAGTCGTCGCTGTCGACGAACCAGACGTAGTCGCCGGTCGCCACCGCCAGGCCGGCGTTGCGGGCCGGGCCCAGCCCGACGTTGCTGCTCAGGTGCACGGTGCGGACCTCGGACCGGCCGGCGGCGTACGAGCGCAGCATGTCACCGCACCGGTCCGGGGAGGCGTCGTCGACGGCGACCAGCTCGACCGTGCCCCGCTCGCCGGCCGGTATGTCCGCCCGGATCGACTCGAGGCACTGGTACAGGTACGCCTCCACCCCGTGGACCGGCACCACGATGCTCAGCAGAGGGGTGGCGCGCGTCGGCTCGTTGACCACGCCGCCACCCTGGTGCACCCGGGTGGACGGCCCCGGAACCTGACGTATCCGGTGGAGATGGAGTTACTGAACAGCCGCCGAGCGGCGGGTTAACGACTCAGGATCCGCCGTACCGGCGCGCCGACCGCCCGCCTGACCCGGGCCCGCAGCCGCTGCTCCTCCAGCGTCCGCACCTGGCCGTCCAGCGCGGTGTTGCGGTCCCGCAGCCACTGGATCCGCTCCAGCAGGGCCTCCGGGGAGGTCGAGGTGGCCGGGCGGACGGCCGGCGGGAAGCTGGTGGCGCGGACCCGCTCGTCGAAGCGGGCGGTGGCGTCCCCGTCGTCGAACGCGTTGCCGAGCCGGTGCGCGGCGAGGAACGCCGTCATTCGCTCGTAGCGGGCCCGGTGGCCGGCGTGCAGGGCGGTGTAGTCCGCCTCGGCGTAGAGCTGCGCGGCGTCGACGTCGGCGGGCACCTCCTTCATCGTCCGGTGCGGGATGTCGAAGTACCGGGCCAGCTCCAGCGTGCGCGAGTCGTGCGCGAAGAGGTAGCCGGGGGTTCCGGCGACCAGCGCGGTGATGGTGCCGTGGATGCGGGTGCCGAAGGCGAAGTCGAACCCGGAGAGGTAGTCCATCCAGGTCCACGGGTCCAGGAACATCCGCACCTTGTCCTCGACGAACAGCGGGTGGGAGGTGTGCACCGGGATCGGGCTGGTCTTGCCCCGGTCCTCCGGGGCGTCGCCGTAGAGCAGCGTGCCGAGGGTGGTGAGGTCCTGCGGCAGGTAGCGCAGGTTCGGGTAGCGCCGGTGGTGCGCGGCGATGATCTTCGCCATCGACTTGACGTACGGGGAGACGGTCAGCGCCACCCGGGCGTCCGGCTCCAGCGTCGGCCTGGTCTTCTCCACCGTCAGCCGGTCGCCGTGCAGGAACATCGACGGGCAGCCGATCACGTCGACCGCCGAGAAGCCCAGGGTGCGCAGGTAGCTCTCGGTGATCTCGCCGCGTACGCCGATGCTGGGGGAGCGGTCGAGCACGGCCCGGACGAACCGGCTGACCACGGCGTCGATCGGGCGCAGGTACTCCCGGTCGCCGGTGACGTCGGTCTGCACCCCGACGCCGAGCACGACCACCGGGATCTTCAGCCGCTCGACCAGCCGGGTCATCAGTTCGATGCGGTGCGCGTAGCTGCGCCGGAAGGCGTTGGCCAGCGGTACGACGTAGACGTCGTACCGTTCGTTGATCTCGTCGGCGTCGCGCGGGTTGACCTTGAACTCGGTCGGCGTGATCTCGGCGGTCGTCGTGCTGAGCAGCTTGTGGGCGGCGTGGCTGAAGACGAGGTTGCCGTTGTTGACCCCGATCCAGTCGCCCTCGAAGGCCTCCTCGGCGGAGCGGACGTCGAACGGGCCCTTCTTCGCCCGCATCAGGATCCGCTGGTGCATCGCCGCTCCATTTCGTGGTCCACGCGTGCCGGGGCGGCCTGGAGGGAGGACGCCGGCCGGCCCGCCGCCGGGCACGACGTCGGCTGCGGGTCCGGGGAATATTAGGGCAATCTGCAGCCCGCGTACATCTCCCGGTGGGTCCGCGTCCCCCGGCCCGGTCGTGGCGGCCCCACCAGCCGGTAGGGTGCCCGGACGGTGGCACGACCGGTGCCGCCGTCCGGCACCGGGCCGCGGTCGCGGCGGCGAGCGGCCGGGGGAGGAGAGGTACGTGCGGGTGAGCGTGGCGACGGCGGGGTGCCCGGCATGACGAGCGCGCAAGGCGCACCGACGGCCACGGCGAGCCGGCTGCCCTCGCTGACCGGGCTGCGCTGGGTGGCCGCGATGCTGGTCTTCGGCTACCACGCGGGCACCATGCGGATCGTCGGCGAACCGGACTACCAGGCGGTCGTCGGCGGGGTGTTCACCCTGGGCCTGTCCGGGGTGCAGTTCTTCTTCATCCTCAGCGGGTTCGTGCTGGTCTGGTCGGCCCGCGACGGGGACCGGCGGCGCGACTTCTGGCGGCGGCGGCTCGCCAAGATCTACCCGAACCACCTGCTGACCTGGGTGGCGGCCCTGCTGGTGATGTGGTGGTTCGCGGACACCATCGTGCCCCGCGCCGCGCTGGAGAGCCTCCTGCTCGTGCAGGCCTGGGACCCGACGCCCGGCTACTTCTACGCCATCAACACGGTGAGCTGGTCGCTCTCCTGCGAGCTGTTCTTCTACCTCTGCCTGCCGCTGGTGCTGCCGGCGCTGCGCCGGGCCCGCGCCGGCCTGCTCTGGGCGGTGGTGGCGGCGGTGCCGCTGCTGATCGTGGCCCTCTGGCCCGGGCAGGCGCTGGTGCCGGAGGAGAGCACCTGGTGGTTCACCCAGATCTTCCCGGTGGTCCGCTCGCTGGAGTTCTGGCTGGGCGTGGCGGCCGCCGAGCTGATGCGGCGGGGCCGCTGGCGGGGGCCCGGCCTGCCGCTGGCCAGCCTCGTCTTCGTGGTCACCTGGGTGGTGGCGGCGCAGTGGATCCGCGCCGAGCTCTGGGCGGCGATCCTCTCCGTGGCGTACATCCTGGTCATCACCGCCGCGGCGGACGCCGACGTGCGCGGCCTGCCCTCGCCCTGGCGGCACCGCCGGCTGGTCTGGCTCGGTGAGGTCTCGTTCGCCTTCTACCTGGTGCACGTGCTGGTGATGGTCACCGTGCTGCGGGCCACCGGCCACCTCGGCGTCGGGCTGCCCGGCTGGTGGGGACCGCTGGCGGTGCTCGGCTTCCTGGCGGTGAACCTGGTGCTGGCCGCCCTGCTGCACCGCTGGGTCGAGACGCCGATGATGCGCCGCCTGGCCCCCCGCCGCCGGCCCCGCCTCGCCCCGTCCACCCTGGACGCGGAGACTGCGCCGGCGCCGCGCCCCACGCCGGCGCCGCGGGCGGCCGCCGACGGCCCGCCGGCCGGCCGACCCATCGAGTACGCGGGCCCGCGCGACCCCCACTGACCCCACGTCCACCCTGGCCGGCGCGCTCCGGTTCGGTCCCCGTGCCCGTGCGCCCCGCGCGGTTTGCGGCATGTCGCGGTGACGCTCGTCCGGGATCGCGCGACACGCCGCAAACCGCGCTGGTCGGTCGCTGGGACTCCATCGGCAGGTGTTCGTTGGCCGCCCGCGCTCGTGCCCATGCGCCTCGCGCCGTTTGCGGCGTGTCGGGGTGACGTCCCCGAGGGAGGGCGCGACACGTCGCCAACGGCGGGCGTTCGTCACGTCGCACGGTGGTGAGTGTCGCGCCGACACGCCCGGCGACGCTGCGATCACCCGGCATCGGCGGTAGCGTGGTGCCGTGCTCCCGGTCGCGCTCACCAGTCCTCTGTGGTGGGTGGCGCGCTGGAGCTCCCGGCTGCTGACCGGCCTCGCCCTGGCGGTCGCGCTCTCCCTCGGCGGTCCGGCCGGGCCGGACGCCGGCGCGCTCCCCGCCGCCCCGAGTCCGGCGGGCGCCCCGGTCCTCGCCGACCTGGCGGTGCCCGACGGGTCCGCCGTCCGCGCGGCCGCCGTCCCCGCCGTGACGATCGCCGCCGACGACGCCCAGAGCGCGGGCCGCGCATCCGTCGCCCCGCCCGCCGCGCCGCTCGCTCAGGTCACCTCGATCGACCCGGTCGGCCGGCCGGCCCATCCGGTCACCGCGCCGCCGCTGCCCCTGACCGGGCTCGCTGCCGGCACGACCGGTCCCCGCGCCCCGCCGGTCGGCTGACCGCCACGCGGGGCCACCCGCGACCGCGCCTTCGAGAACCGCACCACCGCACCCGCTCCCCGGCACGCGGCGCCGCCCCGGCCTCGCCCCGTCGCCCCCGGACCGGTGTGTGACTCCTCTTTCCGCATCCCGCTTCCGGGAGGTGCCCACCGTGAACACCGTCCTCTACCAGTTCCTCGTCGAGGTCCCGACCGCCGCCGCCATCTGGTCGGCCCTGCTCGTACTCGCCCTGACCGTGCTCACCGTGCTGGTCGCCCGCCCCGAGCGGGACCCGGCTCCCGACGAGCCGGTCGTCGACCCGGCCCCGGCCGCCGACCCCGCGACCGAGCTGGCGGATCTGCGTCGGTACGCCGAGGAGGTCGCCGTCGCCGCGGCGGGCGCCGCCCAGACCGCGCGCCGGTGGCGGGAGGCCTGGCTGGCCGCCCAGGAGGAGGTGGACCGGGCCTGGACGGCGTACGACGAGGCGGAGTCCGCCGCCCGCCGGTTCACCGGCGCCGCCGCGCTGCCCGCCCCGCGTACCCCGCGTACGCCGGCCGAGTACGCGGGCCGGGAGCGCTGGCTGCACCAGGCGGCGGTGGCGGCCCACTGGCGCGGCGAGCTGCCGGTGGAGCGGCTGCGGGACGTCTTCGCGCACCGGGACGGGTGGGACCCCCGGCGGCACCCCGTCGAGCAGGAGGTGCTGCTGGCCCGGGCGGTACGCGACGGCCGGCGGGACGCGTACCGGGCGGCGGCCGGGCGGGAGCGGTCGGCGTGGCGGGACGCGGAACTGGCCGCCGAGGCGGCCCGCGCGCTCGCCGCCGAGGCGTACGCGGCGGCGGAGCGGCTGCGTCCGGCGCGGCTGCCCGCCCAGCGGACGGCGACGGCGACGGCGCGGACCGCGCTCGCGGCGCGGTGGCGGCCGGCCCGGGTGGGCTGAGGACGCGACCGAATTGTTACCCGTATTTCCGTGACTCGCGTCACGGCAATCGGGAAACCGGTCATCCGGTCACAGTCGGTGACATCGATCGCGACGAGCGGCAGGGTTTGCCGCCGTGCTGTCCGGTTGTCGCCCGACGGTCCCGGAACAACCGCCTGTCCCATTGAGTGACGTCAGTGCCGAACTGTACGGCAAATTTGTCGCCCTGATCATGTTTACGCAGCTGACGGCGCTTGGCCGACACGTGACCGACCAGTAGTGTCGCCCGGGTCCGGTGCGGTTTCCGATCGCAAGAGGCGACGCCGCGCCGACCCGCTCAATCGTGATTTCACGAACCGGGGACCCATGCACGTCCGGGGTGAATCCGCGGGCCACGGCCCGTGGTAGGGCGCTCTTCCCGCCCGAATCCGTCAGCTAACCCGGTAGGCGGTGTCGGAAGGAGTTCCAACTTTTGCTGCTCCGTCGCATTCCTCGGCTTGATCTCCACCTCGGTACCGGGGTGTTCGTGCCGGTCCGCCGCGCCCTCGCGCGCTGATTCCGGCCCCACCCCGCCGCCCGGTCACCGACCGGGCGCACCCCCGCCGAGCGGCCTCGCACACCGGTCTTGACACCGCGGGTGACGTTTCGTCACGCGCCGGTCCGGCACGCCGCTCCCGCCCTCGTACCGTGGAGGAAAACACGTGAAGCACCCCCTGAAGCGGCAGCTGCGACGCCTGGCCACCGAGCGGTCGTACCAGCTGGTCGCCGGCTCGGCCGCCGCGCTCGTGCTCGTCTCCGGCGCCAGCACCCTGCTCGCCGACGAGGCGCCCGCCCGCCAGCAGACCTCGGCCGCCGTCGCCGAGGTGGCGCCCCGGCTGGACGACGTCGCGACCCGCGGCCAGGCCCGCGTCGGCACCCCGTCCGCCAGCCCGTCGCCCTCGGCCAGCCCCTCGGCGTCGGCGAGCGCCACCAAGAAGGCCAAGGCGGACCCGGACCTGACCCGCAAGGCGGCCCCCAAGCCGCCGTCGACCAAGGTTCTCCGCTACGACTACCAGGCGCAGACCACCTTCTACAACTGCGGTCCGGCCGCGGTGCGCAACGCGCTCAGCGCGGCGGGCGTCGAGCGGACCCAGGCCGAGCTGGAAGGCCCGCTCGGCACCACCGAGATGGGCACCAACTCGGCGCTGGACACCACCCGGGTCCTGAACCAGTCGGTCAAGGGCGACCCGTACCGGACCCGGATGTTCCAGGGCACCCCCAGCTCCGCCCAGATCGACCGGCTCCAGGCCGACGTGATCGCGGCGATCACCGACGGCCGGGGCGTCGTGGCGAACGTGGCGGGGAGCGCCACCGACACCGACGGCGGCTGGCACTCCTTCCCGGGCGGCCACTACATCGCGGTGGTCGGCTACAAGAACGACGGCCGGACGGTCCGGATCGCCGACTCGGCGGACCCGAACCTGCCGTCGTACTGGGTCAGCACCATCGACCTGGCGAACTGGATCGCCACCCGCGGCTACTCCGCCTGATCCACACCGTCGCTCGTCCGGGCACCGGCTCCCCTGGGGGCCGGTGCCCGTCGCCGTTGGCGCGGGTCTCGCGCGGCGGAACCGGGCGATGGCACACTGCGGCCCATGACCGACGACTCGGGTAACCGCCGGCTGCTGTTGCTGCTGCACGGGATGGGCGCCACCGGCGACGTGTGGCTGCCCTGGGCGCCGCTGCTGGAACACCGCTGGCCGGGCCGCTGGCTGGCGCCGGACCTGGCCGGCCACGGCTTCTCGCCGCCGCTGCCCGGGTACTCCTTCGCCGGGTTCGCCAAGCAGGTCGCGGCGGGGCTCGGCCCGGTGCCCGAGAGGGCCCGCCCGGGTGACCGGCTGGTCGTCCTCGGCCACTCCCTCGGCGGGGTGGTCGCGCTGGCGCTGGCCGCCCGCGACGCCGGGCTCCCGGTGGACGCGGTGGTCGGGCTGGGCATCAAGGCGGTCTGGTCGCCGGCCGAGCTGGCCCGGGCGCGCGAGCTGGCGGAGCGCCCGGTGACCTGGTTCGCCACCCGGGACGAGGCGGCCCGCCGCTACCTGAAGGTGGCCGGCCTGGGCGGGCTCTTCGCGCCGGACCACCCGGTGGTCGACGCGGGGCTGCGTGCCGAGGACGGCCGCTGGCGGCTGGCCATGGACCCGGCCGCCTTCGCGGTGGGCGCGCCGGAGCTGCCGGCCCTGCTGGCCGCCACCGACGTCCCGGTGCTGCTGGCCCGGGGCGAGCACGACCCGATGGTCAGCGACGCGCAGCTCGCCGAGCTGGGCGTGCCGGTGGCGACCCTGCCCGGCCTCGGCCACAACGCGCACGTCGAGGAACCGGCGGCGGTGCTGGCCCTGCTCGACCCGTACCTGTGACCGGTTGCGGACGGCGGGCGTCGCCGTCGTGGGCGGCATTCGGCTCGGGACTACCTGCCGACCCGGAGGTTCGAGCTCGCCGTCCACACCGGACGTTGTCACGGCGCTTGGTGTACCGCCGGACGTTGTCCGCCACTGACCGCAGTCCGTTCGTTAGGCCTGACCAGGGGATAAAGCCACGATGACCTCTTCGGTGTGAAGGAACCACCAGCCGTCGATGAGCTGCGCCAGCAGCAGGGCTGAGCTGTCCCAACGGTCCACCAGAATCCGTGGACGTCCGGCGCTGCCCGCGCCCGTCGTCACCCAGTTGGTCACCCAGCCCGAGCTCCTTGACCCCAGGCACGCGCTGGTTCGTATGGCTCTAAGATCCTTCTCTTCGGCAGGTATACGCCTCCGGAGTCCTCGAAGGCGGATTCGCCATGATCCCTGATCCGACTGACGTGAGCGGCCGCCTGGATGTGGCGCTGGCGGGTGTGGCCGCCACGTTCCGGGGCATGACGGCCCACCGGCAGGAGTCCAACTGCGAGTGCCACTGGGGCAGCGCGGAGGAACTGGCACTGCTCAAGACCCCGGACGTGCCGCTTGACGACGACTGCTCCGCCGCACGTACTGGACCACGGACTGGCGCTACCCCGGGCCGCTGCTGCGCCGGATCCTGCCCCAACTGACCCAGGGCCTCGTGGCGGGCCGAGTAGAGCCGATGGCCGGGACGGAGAGCCTGGGACGTCTGTTCACCGCCGGCCGCTGGCAGGAGTGGCCCACCGAGCAACGCAGCGCTCTGCGGGAATTCCTGGACGCCTGGTGGCTTCACGTCCTGGTCGAGCCCGATGCAAAGGTGCCCGCCCATGAGGCCCTGACGCTCCTCGCCGAGGTCACCACGAAGCTCACCCCGTGGTTGACCCTCTGGGCGGAGTTGCTGGTCGACGCGGTGGCGCGGCGGCGGCTGGTTACTGCCGTGGATGAGTGGATGTACGACCTACTGGGCGATGCGCTCCCCTGGTCGAGTTGGCACGACGAGGACACGTGGTGCCGCGCGCTGTCGCTGTGGGTGCTGCGACACGCGCCGGCCGTACTGCGAGAGCACGGCGCGTCGACCGAGTTATACGACCACGTGCGGCTGCTTGGCCTACCCTACGCCGATCGGTGGGACCGATAATCCCGTGTGCAAGGGATGGGTGTGATGACCTGCTGATCAGCGCGCGTACTCGTCCCACGATGGAGGCCAGCGCCTTCTTCGACGGGTAGGTGTAGACCACGCGTTTGGTGCCTCGCTTGCGTTTCCGTTGGATGCGGAAGCCCAGAAAGTCGAAGCCCTGGTTGATGTGGCTGACCTTCGTCTTCGCCTCTGACAGGCGTAGGCCGATCGGGGCGAGGACCTCGGCAACCTGTTCCGGTAGAACCTCCGCGTGCGCCCGGCTGCCGCTGACCATGACCACGAAATCGTCCGCGTAACGGACGATTCGGTAGTTCGGTAGCCCAACCCGGCGACGCTTGGTCCGTTGGTAGTCGGTGCCGCTATCGGTCTGCCAATGCTCGGTGAAGTGCTCATCGAGCACGGACAGCGCCACGTTCGCGAGCAGGGACGACAGAATGCCCCCTTGCGGGGTGCCGGCGATGGTGGCCTGCGCCTGGCCGTCCTCGGCGAGGATGCCCGCGCGCACGCCTTCACCAAGGCCAGGACACGTTTGTCCCCGATCCGTTGACGCAAGCGGTCCATCAGGGCCGGATGCGAAATCTGGTCGAAGCACGCCTCGATGTCAGCTTCGAACACCCACTTGTAGGAGCGGGAGGTGAACTGATGGATCTCAGCGATCGCGTCATGGCTCGGCGCTTCGGGCGGAACCCGTAGGAACACGGGAAAGTCCGCCTCGAAAATCGGCCCCAGCACCAGCTTGAGGGCCGCTTGCAGGGTGCGGTCCCGATGTTCGCGGTCGTCAGATCAGGGCGGTGATCTGCTCCTGGACACCGAGCAGTGCTCGGCCGTAGAGCTCGAAGCCGATCTCGGGGTTGACCACGCCGTGGCGGCTGCCGGTCTCCAGGTCACGCCAGACTCGCTGGAGCGGGTTGGCCTCGGCGAAGCTGCCGGCGCCGTGCACGTTCAGCAGCAGGTCGACGGCCTCGCGGCAGCTGCGGGCGACCGTGCCGACGTCGGCGCGCACGCGGGCTCGGGTGTCGAAGTCGAGGTACTCGCCGGACGCTGCGGCACGGTCGATGTCGCCGGCGGCACGGAGCATGTGGAGCTCTGCGGTGTCGATCAGCTGGGCGGCCTGGGCGACCTGGAGCTGGGTGGTCGGGGCGAGCGAGGACTTGTCGTAGAACGTGTAACTGATGCCGCGGCCTTTGGCGAGGGAGGCTTGCACGATCTCCAGGGCCTGCTTGGCCAGGCCCACCTGGGGTGCGACCAGTACCAGGGCGAGGACCGGCACGAGCGCCGACCGGTAGAGCGCCTCGCCGGTGTGCTCGGTCGGGTAGTCCCCACCGATCGCGCGCGTCACCGAGAGGATGCGGTGGTCGGGCACGAAGACCTCGTCCGCGACCAAGGTGTTGCTTCCGGTGCCGCGCATGCCCGCGACGTACCAGGTGTCCTCGACGGACAGGTCGCTCATCGGGATCAGCGCCATGCCCTGGTCGATCGGCTCGCCGGCCTCGTTCACGATCGGGATGCCCAGGCCGGCCCACTGCGAGTGCAGGCAACCGGAGGCGAAGCCCCACCTGCCGGTGACGACCAGTCCACCCTCGACCTTGCGGCTGGTGGCGGTCGGTGCGAGTACGCCGCACACGCGAGCGGTCGGGTCCTCGCCCCACACCTCCTGCTGGGCGCGGTCGGGAAAGAGCCCGATCATCCAGGCGCTTACGTTCATCAGCGTGGTGGCCCAGGCGGTCGAACCATCGCCCCGGGCCAGCTCGACGCTGACGCGCAAGGAGGTGGTGACGTCGGTCTGGAGGCCGCCCAGGCGCGACGGCACGGAGATCCGGTAGAGGTCCGCGGCCTTGATCGCCTCGATGTTCTCCTCGACCACGCGTCGCTGCTTCTCGGTGGTCTCGGCGTTGCTGCGCAGCAGCGGCACCAGGTTGGCCGCGCGTGCGACCAGCTCGTCGCTGGACGGCACCGCGTCGGCGGTCGAGGGTCGGTCGGTGGTGATAGCGGTCATGATGTGCTCCTGTGCAGGTCTGGTCCCGCCTCGGGTGGGCCGCGGTGGTGTGCGGGATCGCCGCAACCATGCGACAAGGTCACACCGGCTGCCTGCGCTGCCGCACCATACTTCCGGCGCAGCTTTGGACTCGGCGTGATCCCTGTCATGCAGTGCAACGGGCGCCCCGAGCATTGGCCCCGAAGGCCAAGGCAGGTAGGAACGTGACGTCTTAACTTGTAGGGTCGGCGGGAGTCGGACTCCCGGTCACCTGACGTCCCACCTGGAGAATCGGCCATGATCATGACCAGCGTGCAACCACAGTTTGACGCGACGACGTTCCGCCGGGCCCTCGGTCACGTGCCCACCTCGGTGTGCGTGGTAACCTCCTGCGACGACGACGGTCCGACCGGTATGACCGTCGGCAGCTTCACCTCCATCTCGCTGGACCCGCCGCTGGTGGGCTTCTTCGCCGACTCCGGCTCCGCCACCCTTCAGCGGGTGCGTCGGGCGGGGAGGTTTACCGTCAATATGCTTGCCGACGACCAGGGAGCCCTGTGCCAGGTGTTCGCTCGCAAGGGAGCAGACCGGTTCGCCGGCGTTCCGCTGGTGGCGGGCGACCACCCGGCTCCGCGCCTGACCGACGCGCTGGGGTGGATCGACTGTGAGCTCGAGTCGGTCGTCCCGATCGGCGACCACGACGCGATCGTGGGCCGCGTCGTGAATCTCGACGTACCCCCGCTGCCGCGAAGGCCACTGGTGTTCTACCGCGGCACCCTGTGTCAACTCGACGCGCGCACGGTCCCGAGCAAGGGCAACTGGCAGCGCGACCACTACGCCGAATGGTGAGTCGCGACAACCCGCGCCGAATGGTGAGTCGCGACAACCCGCCCGAGCCCGCCGGGCAGTGGGTGCTCAAGCTCTCCGGATCGGGGCGGCATGCTCCAGCCAGCCACGCACCGCTGATCGCGGCTGCCACTGAGACACTGGGCAGCGAGGCACTGGCGTGGGCCGTCGATATGGGGCATGAGATGGCGTCCACGATCATCGCCGAGATGCCGGACTTCAGCGGTGGCGAGGAGGCGTTCCAGACTCTGCGGATGGGAACGGAGTCCTCGACCATCCATGGCATGCTGCTGCTGGTCTCGAACGACCTCGTGACAGTGAGGGCGAGCGAGGAGGCACTCGAGGGTGACCGCGACTTCGCGCGACGGAAGATCCCGCTCGACCACGTGCTGCGCGGCATCCGGTTCGGCCATTCGATCATGTCCCGAGCATTGCTGGAGGCGGCGTCGACCACCGTCGAGGAGCCGATGCGCACAGCGGAGATGAAGCGCAGCTCAGAACTGCTCTTCGCCTACATCGACGACTTTGCCTCAAGCATGGCTACCGAGTACCTCGCTGAGCACGATCGCTGGGTGACCAGCGCGGCCGCCGAACGTGCAGAGCTGGTGCGTTCGATCCTCGATGGGGATCCCGTGTCGGCACCCAAAGCGTCGGCCACACTCGGCTATCCACTGGACCGTCACCACGTGGCGCTGGTGGTTTGGCGGGATCCCGGCAGCGTGGGGACACTCAGCGACCTGCAGCGCGTTGCTTCCCGCCTGCTGGAGGGCAGCGGGTGCAGCGCCACCCTCGTTGTACCCTTCGGGGCGTCCTCGGTGTGGGTGTGGTCATCATGGTGCTCCCGGAACGTCCAGCGTCCCTCGCTCGTGGCCCCGGACGCGCCAGGCGTGAACGTCGCAGTCGGCACCCTGGCAACGGGGGTCGACGGGTTCCGGCAGTCCCACCACGAAGCAGCCCAGGCTGCGGAGCTCATCCGTGGCGGCGCACCGGCCCCCGCATGGCTCACGTGGTACGCCGACGTGGAACTCGCCGTCCTGCTCAGCCGGGATCCGGCACTGGCTCGCGCGTTCGTGTCCCGCGAACTCGGCCAGCTGGCGCAGAACACCCAGGCGGCCGCGGAACTGCGGGAGACCGTAGCCGCCTATCTCGCCTGCGACCGAAGCCTCGCCCGAGCCGCGGACATCCTCCACGTCGCTCGTAACACGGTCGCCTACCGGGTCAAGAAGGTCGAGCAGGAGACCGGCAGGGATCTTCGCGACCGCCGCCTGGAGTACGAATGTGCACTGCGCCTGGCCCAAGCCCTCGGCCCAGCCGTACTCGCCTAATTCACTCGAGGTGGACGCGCAAATGGCCCCCTCGACAACCGGCATGCATGGTGCGATTGGCTTGTTCCGGCGGCTCCCGGCTGTCGAGTCCCACCTGATGCTTGACGAATCCGTCCAGGTGTTGCTTGACGGTTGGTCTAGAGATAAGTGCGGAGATCGTATCGCCGTCCTGGCGCTACGGGTCCTGGCGTGGTGGTGAACCGGCCCTCGGTGTGGCCTGACCGATGATTCTTCCGCGCCGTGCTGGTCTGTACGCCGAGTACCGACTCACGGGAGGCTGACACCATGCGAAAACTGACCTTCGGCATGAACCTGAGCCTGGATGGCTACATCGCCGCGCCCGGCGACGACCTCGGCTGGAGTGTGCCGAGCGACGAGCTGTTCCAGTGGTGGTCCGACCGGGTGAGGGCGACAGGCGTGGCGCTGTACGGGCGCAAACTGTGGGAGACGATGAGCTCCCACTGGCCGACCGCCGACCAGCAGCCGGGTGCCACACCGGCGGAGATCGAGTTCGCCCGCCGCTGGCGGGACATGCCGAAGGTGGTGTTCTCCTCGACGACCAGCACGGTCGACTGGAACACCCGCCTGGTCACCGGCGACGCGGTCACCGAGATCACCCGGCTCAAGGCCGAGGACGGCGGCCCCATGGATATCGGCGGCGCCACACTCGCCGCAGTGGCCATGCGGGACGGGCTGATCGACGAGTACGCGATCGTCACCCATCCGGTCCTGGTAGGTGGCGGCACGCCGTTCTTTGCGGCCCTGGACAACTGGGTGAACCTGACCCTGGTGGAGACCCGGACGTTCCCTGACGGCGTGGTCCTGACCAGGTACGAGACCAGGCGCTGAGTACCCAACCTCGGATCGGCCCGGGCTTCGGGCCGCCCAAGGATCAGGCAGCACAGCTTCATGAGGTCTGTGTCCTGGTCATGCTGCTCAAGGTCCGCTAGGGCTTGGAGTATTTCGCGGATGTGGGGCAGGTCGGCTGAGGACGACAGCCGGCAGCCCTGATCGGCGCAAGGCAGAGGCCCCCACCGTGTGGATCTTTCACGGCGTCGCTTCCGACCGAGCAAGCCCCACCATGGGACGCCAGAACATGTCGCCGGTTTCTCATCTGGCCTTCGCCATCGGCATCTGACCGAAGGCGCGCCGGACTAGCCGGACCGGAGCCGGTGGACGCGCCCCGGGCCGACGTTCAGGCGGTGGGGGAGAGGGGTGACCCCTCCTGCGCCACCGAGTCGGCGGCGCGGGGCGACGGGGGCTCCCACCCCGGCTCCAGCTCACGCCGGGCCGCCTCGAGGAAGCCGTCGGCGTACGAGTCGGCGGGGAAGTCGCCGAGGTAGCGGCGGCGGGTCTCCCACCGGGCCGAGGCCAGCGGGTCGGTGTCCAGCAGCCCGGTCAGCACGTCGTCCACGTTGGACATGTCCCGCCGCAGCACGTAACCCGAGCCGGCGAGGGGGAACCGCGTCACGAAGTCGTCACCGTCCACCCCCATGTCGGTCACCGCGTACGGCTTGCCGGAGTAGAGGAAGTCGGAGATAACCCCGGAGACGTCGGAGACCAGCGCGTCCGCCCGGTTGACGCAGTCGACCAGGGACAGCTCCCGGCTCGCCGCGGCGCCCCAGAGGTGCTGCCGGCCGGTGCCGGCCCGGTCGGCAGCCAGCAGCTCGGTCAGCCGGGCCAGCTGCCGGGCCGAGGCCGGGTTCTGCGAGGTGTACGGGTGGGCCCGCAGGATCACCGTCGCCCCCCGGTCCAGCAGCCGGCGCAGCAGCGTCTCGGCCACCGGCAGGGAGCAGTAGTTGGCGTCGGCGTGGTGCCCCGTCCAGGTCGGGGTGTAGAGCACGGTCGGGTGCGCCAGGCCGGTGACCGGCTCGGTGCGTACCTCGATCGCCTCGACCTGCGGGCGGCCGACCACGACGAACTTCTCCGCGGGGATCTCCACCCCGGCGCGGGCGTACCGCTCGACGGCGGCCGGACCGGCCACGAAGATCCGGTCGAAGATCGCCGACACCGGGTTGGCGCTCGGCGCCTTGTCGCTGTCGCCGTGGTGCAGCTGCACGTGGGTGAGCTGGGAGAACCGGATGCAGTGGCTGTTCTTCGCGCCGTGGTTGACGTAGAACGCCACCCGCAGGCTCGGCACCAGCGCCTCGTCCATCGCCTTGAGCGTCGGGCAGTAGACGACGGGGGCGCTCGTCGCGGCGGCGACCGCCGGCAGGAACTCCGGCTCCCGCAGCAGCACCACGAAGGGCCGGCCGAGCCGCTCCAGGTACGGCAGCCACATGGTGACCTGGTACTCGGAGCCGGGGGGAGCGGAGAAGTAGAGCAGGAACTCCGGCTGGTGCGCCCGCAGTGCCCGGGCGACCGGCCCGCCGCCCGCCGCCGGCCGGAACCGCCGGCGGGCCAGGTCGAGCCCGACCGCCGCGCAGGCGCCGGCCACCAGCAGGCTGGCGGCCAGCGCGACGACGGCGGGCAGGGTGAGCGCGGCGCACACCGCCACCACCCCCAGCAGGGCCAGCAGCGCGCCGCCGAGTCGCGCGGCGACCAGCGGGGTCCAGGTGCGCACGGGCAGGTTGGCGGCCCGGATCTCCAGGTTGCCGGCGTCGCGCAGCGGCCCGATCAGCAGCACCAGGCCGAGCAGCGCCAGCGCGGTGAGCACCAGCGCCGGGTCGAAGCCGCCGTCGAGTCGGCGGGCGTACCCGACCAGGATCCCGGCGGCGAGCAGCACCGACTCGGCGCTGATGTCGGCGCCCGGCCGGACCCGACGCTCCGCCGCGGCCGCGACGAGCGCGGCCACCGCCAGCGCCAGACCCCAGCCGGTGGCGCCGGTCAGCGCCACCACCAGGAACGCGACCACGGCCAGACCGGTGGTCAGGCACCGCGCGATCAGTTTTCTGACCAGGTCACCACGCATGTCGCCCACTCGCCTCCGGGTCGTGGGTCAGCCGGCGTCGACGCCGCTGGCCAGCCGGTCATGGTCGGCGACGGTGGGCTGCGCCGGCACCGGGGCCGGTTCGCCCGGCGCCCGGCGTACGTCGATCACCTGGCCGGTCAGGTCGGAGATCAGCACGTCCAGCGAGGACTGGGCCACCGTCTCGGCGGCGAGCAGGGTGTGCTCGGGCTCCTCGCCGAAGGCCTTGGTACGCATCGGGGTGGCGGTGCGCTCCGGGTTGATGCAGTTGACCCGCACGCCGAACTCGGCCCACTCGTCGGCCAGCGCCTGGGTCAGGTTGACCAGGGCCGCCTTGGTGGCGGAGTAGAGGGCGTACTGGGCCCGGCCCCGGGTGTAGGAGCTGGACGTGTAGAGCAGCAGCTGACCCTTGGTCTGCTGCAGGTACGGCAGCGACTGCCGGGCGGCGATGACCGGGCCGACGAAGTTGACCTGGAGCACCCGGTCCATCGTCTCCTGGTCCATGTCGGTCAGCGAGCCCTTCTCCAGGATGCCGGCGGTGACCACCACGTGGTCGATCCGGCCGGTGGCCTCGAAGGCGGTCTTCAGCGCGGCCTCGACGTCCTCGGCGCGCTCGACGTGGGTGCCGGTGGAGGAGCGGCTGAACGGGAAGACCTGGGCGCCGTAGCGGCGGGCCAGCTCGGCCAGGTCGTGGCCGATGCCGTAGCTGCCGCCGAAGATCACGATCGTGCGGCCGGTCAGCTCCTCGGTGTAGCTGCGGTGGTCGGTCAGCCGGGGCGCCTGGGCGGCGGCGAGCTGGAAGAGCTTGTCCGCCAGGTGTACGTCGACCGGGTGGGTGACCTTGATGTTCTCGTCCGAGCCGTCGATCACCTTGATCGGCGTACCGGGCAGGTAGCGCAGCACCACGCCGCAGTCGTCGGTGGCGGCGAAGTCCGGGTCGCCCTCGGCCCGCCGGTACGCCTCCCGGATGGTGCCGGAGCGGAACGCCTGCGGGGTCTGGCCACGGCGCAGCGTGGCGCGGACCGGGATGTCGGTGATGCACTCGTTCTCGTCGACCTGGATGATCGTGTCGGCCGAGGGGATCGCCACGTCGACCGCGGAGTAGGTCCAGAGCGCGTTCACGCACTCGCGCACGATGCGGGCGCTGACCAGCGGCCGGACCGCGTCGTGGAAGAGGATGTTGACGTCGCCCTCGCCGACCGCGTCCAGGGCGATCCGGGTGGTGGCGTTGCGGGTGTCGCCGCCCTCGATCACCTTGCTGACCTTGCGGAAGCCGGCCCTGTCGACGATCTGCTGGGCGTCGGCGACGTGGCCGGTGGCCATCAGCACGATGATCTCGTCGATCTCCGCCGCGGCCTCGAAGACGGCCAGGGTGTGCTCGATGATCGGCTTACCGGCGATCTTCAGCAGCTGCTTCGGGATGCCCAGGCCGAGCCGGGTCCCGGTGCCACCGGCCAGCACCACCGCCACCGTCCGCGAGGGCCGCCACGGCGCCGGGGTCTCCGGTGTGGCGTCCGGGCCAGTGGTGTGGTCCTGCGTCATTGCCGATCCTCACTTCCGGGAATGCCTGAACGAAAGATTGCGCCCGAGTGGCGACGGGTTGAACCTTAACGCGCGGACCGCGCCGTCCCAACGGGGCGGCGCGGTCCGGGATGTTACTTACCGTTGGAGAATGCCTCGTATGCCCGGATCACCTCGTCGGTCGGTCCGTCCATCCGGAGCACGCCCGATTCCAGCCAGATCGTCCGTTCACAGGTGTCCCGGATCGAGGAGAGCTGGTGGCTCACCAGGAACACCGTGCCGGCGCCCTCCCGCAGCTCGCGGACCCGCTGCTCGCTGCGCTTGCGGAAGCCCTTGTCGCCGGTGGCGAGCGCCTCGTCGATCAGCAGCACGTCGTGCTTCTTGGCGGCGGCGATGGAGAAGCGCAGCCGGGCCGCCATGCCGGAGGAGTAGGTCCGCATCGGCAGGCTGGCGAAGTCGCCCCGCAGGTTGATCCCGGAGAACTCGATGATCTCCGGGGTCATCCGGGCCACGTCGTCCGGGTGCATGCCCATGGCCAGGCAGCCGAGCGTGACGTTCCGCTCACCCGACAGGTCGTTGAGCAGAGCGGCGTTCACGCCGAGCAGCGAGGGCTGGCCCTGGGTGTAGACCGCGCCCCGGTTCACCGGCAGCAGGCCGGCGATGGTGCGCAGCAGGGTGGACTTCCCGGAGCCGTTGCTGCCGATCAGCCCGATCGCCTCGCCCCGGTACGCGGTGAAGGAGACCCCCTTGACCGCGTGCACCTCCTGGATGTTCGGTGCGGAGGACCGCTTCACCAGCCGCCGCAGCGCGGCCACCGGCGTGCTGCCCCCACCGGCGCCCTTGTGCACCCGGTAGATCACGTGCGCGTCGTCCACCACCACGGTGGGGATCCGCTCCGTCAGCCGGGGCAGCGTGACGGTGACGTCGTTGGACGCCTCGAAGTGGTCAACCACGGCCGTACTCCTGTTCGCCGCGCCAGAAGTAGATGAAGCCCCCGACACCCGCCAGCACCGCCCACGCCGCGCCGACCAGCCAGAGCTGGGTCAGCGACTCGTTGAGCAGTGGCGCCTGCTCGAGCAGGGAGTAGCGGGCCAGCTCGATGTAGACCAGCATCGGGTTGAACTGGACCACTGTCGTCGCCCAGCCCGGCAGCCGCTCGAAGAGGCTGACGCTGTAGAGCACGCCGGAGCCGTACATCCAGGTCCGCAGGATGAAGGGCATGACCTGCTTCAGGTCGCTGGCCTTCGAGCCCATCCGGGCGACCAGCATCACGATGCCGGCGTTGAAGACCGCCTGGAGCAGCAGCGCCGGGACCACCATCAGCCACTTGAGGGTGATCGGCTCGCCGGTCACCAGCACGATCCCGACCAGCACGACCATCGAGGCCAGCAGCTGCTGGAACTGGGTGAGCGTGGCGGCCAGCGGCAGGCTGGCCCGGGGGAAGTGCAGCGCCCGGATCAGCCCGAGGTTGCCGCTGATCGACTGGGTGCCGGCCAGCACCGCGCTCTGGGTGAAGTTGAAGATGAACAACCCGGTGGTCAGGTACGCGATGAAGTTCGGGATCTGGTTCTGGGCGAGCACGATCCCGAAGATCAGGTAGTAGACCAGGGCGTTGGTGAGCGGGGTCAGCACCTGCCAGACCTGACCCAGCTTGGCGTTGCTGTACGAGGCGACGAGCTTGGCGTTGGCGTACGCGGCGATGAAGTGCCGGTAGGACCACAGCCGGCGGCTGTATTCGGCCAGGGAGGGGCGCTCACCGGCGACCCGTAGTCCGTGCCGGGCGGCCAGCTGCGCCTGGGTCAGGCCCGTTTCGGGGTCGACCAGCGCGGTGTCGGCCATGGAAGGGCACTCCGATCTTTCGTGCCAACGGGATGCTCGCGACGATGGAATCTTACGAGGAGCTGTTCGCGGAGGCCGCCTCGTCGCTGCGTGGACGGTAGTCCAAAACACGTCGGGACGCAACCGTACCGTCGTTGCGGTACATTGGCCCACGTGACAGCTGCGGAAGGTCCCCGATGACCAGCGAGAAGAGGCGTACGCCGGCCGGCGCCGCGGTGCTCCGGGGCGACATCACGAAGGCCATCCGGCGCGCGCTGATGCAGGAGCTCGCCGCGGTCGGCTACGGCCGGCTCTCGATCGAGGCGGTCGCCCGCCGGGCGGGGGTCAGCAAGACGGCCATCTACCGGCGGTGGAGTTCCAAGCTCGAACTGGTCCTGGAAAACGTGGTCGCCGCCGCCGGCAGCAAGCTGCCCGCGCTGGACACCGGCACCCTCCGCGGCGACCTGGCGCTGCTGTTCCAGGTGATGGCGCACGCGCTGAGCCACCCGCTGGCCTCGCAGATCATCCCCGACCTGCTCGCCGAGGCGGCCCGCAACCCGACCATCGACCAGACCCTGCAGCAGGTGCTCCGGGGCAAGCAGCAGGAGATCGGCGGCCAGCTCATCGGCCGGGCGATCGAGCGCGGCGAGCTGCCGGCCGACACCGACCCGGACGCCGCGGTCGACCTGATCGTGGGGCCGCTCTACTGGCGGCTCGCCATCGCCCGCACCCCGCTCACCGACACCTACCTCGACACCCTCGCCGAGGCGGTCGCGGCCGGCCTCGGCGCCGAACCGATGCTGCCCCGCCAGCGCGAGGCGCCGGTGCCCGGCTGACCCGGAACACACCGGTGCGCCCCGACGCGTCACCGCCACGCCATCTGCCGGACATCACGAAAGGGTGGTTCCGGCTACTCTGCAACCCGGACCGGAGCCGGGCCGCCCCCGTGGCGCCGCCCGCCGCATGCCTGTCGCGCACATCGCCCACACAACGACAAGGACGACCCGTGTCGAACGCCGACCACGTTGCCGTCGAGGAGCGTCCCGCTCCCGCGGACGCGTCCCCCCAGAGCCCGCACGCGCCCGGTCGGCGCCGCCTGTCCGCGCTGATCGCGGCGGCGCCCGCCGCCGTCACCGACGCCGGCGTGGTCGGCTTCGCCCTGTGGACCGTGCTCTACCACGCCGCGTTCCTGTTCAGCCTCCGCCCGTCGGTGACCTTCCTGATCTGGGTGGCGTCCGGCGTCCTGCTGGCCGGCTGGGCGGGGGTGCGCGCCTGGCGGCGCAGCGGCGCGGCCACGTCGTCGACGCCCGTGGCGCCGAGCCCGTCGCCCGCGGCTCACCCGCGCCGCTGGGTGCTGCCGGTCGTGGCGGCCGCCGCCGTGGCGGCGATCACCGCCGGCCTGGCCGGCACGCCGGCCGGGGACGGCATCTCCTGGTGGGTGCCGGCCGCCGCCGGGATCGTCGCGGCCGTCGGCGTGATGCTGCTGACCCGGCGGGCCTGGCTGGCCGGGCCCGCGCCGGAGCCGGCGGCGCCCGCGCCGACCGCGCTCCAGTCGGCGTACGCGCTGCTGGTCTCGGTCGGGGTGGCGATCTCCTCGCTGTTCATCGCGCGCAACACCCCCGACGACGTCTACTACGTCGGCAAGTCGGTCTGGGTGGCCGAGCGCGACATCGTCCCGCTCAACGACTTCCTCTTCACCGAGAACATCGCCCCGGCGATGGGCTCGCAGCCGCCGACCCCCTCCATCGAGGTCTTCGCCGGCGCGCTCGGCCGCGTTCTCGGCATCCACGGCGCCTCCGCGACCTGGTACGTGCTGCTGCCGGCGCTGGCCGTGCTGGCCATCCTGGCGCTCTGGCGGCTGGTCCACCGGTGGGCGCCCCGCCGCCCGGTGCTCGCCTTCAGCGTCGCCGTCGCCTACCTCTACCTGGTGGCCGGGGCGGACGCCGCGCTGGGCACCTTCCACCTGCCCCGGCTCTACGAGGGCAAGGGCATGTTCGTCTCGGCGGTCATCCCGCTGATGTGGCTCTACCTGACCGAGTGGTTCGACACCCGCTCGCGCCGGTCGCTGCTGCTGGTCTTCGCGCTGTCGGTGACCGCCGCCGGCCTGACCACCACCTCGGCGATCATCCTGCCGATGCTGGTCGGCGCGGCGGGGCTGGCCATGCTGCTGGTCGGCCGCTGGAAGGACGCCCTGATCGGCGGAGTGGCCGCCGTCGCGTACCCGATCGGGGCGATCGTGGTGTCCCGGCTGGTGCTCGGCGGGATGAACGCGACCGGCGCGGACGACGCCTTCTTCGACGCCGAGTACACCTACCGGCGGACGCTGCTGGTGGGGATCGTCGGCGTGATCAGCGGCCTGGCGCTCTGGTGCGGCCCGCTGCTGGCCCGGCGCCGCACCCCGGCGCTGCTGGCCGCCGGCGCCACCCTGACGATGAGCGTGCTGCTGATCCCCGGCGTGCTGGAGGTGCTGGGCGACCTCAGCGGCATCTCCGTGGTGCTCTGGCGGGTGCCCTGGCTGCTGGCCCTGCCGGCGCTGATCGGCCTGCTCTGCACGGTGGACGTCCCGTCACCCGCGCCGCTGCTGCGCGGCGCGGTCGGGGCCGTGCTCGCGGCGGCGATGGTCGCCTGCTTCGCGCTCTGGGCGACTCCGATGTGGTCCCCGGTGAGCTGGGTGGAGACGCACGACCGGCCGACCTGGAAGCTGCCCCAGCAGCGGCAGAAGATCGCGTTCTGGATCAAGGACCAGGACCGGCCGGACGGCCTCCTGCTCGCCCCCTCGGTGATCATGCGGACCTCGCTGATCGTCACCAGCGAGGTCCGGGTGGTCCTGCCGCGCGACTTCTACCTGGTCGAGTACGACCTCACCTCGGACTTCGCCAAGGACCGGCTGCTGCTCGCCAGGTTCGCCGACGGCCGGATCCAGCCCCCGAAGGACGAGGTGGCCACGGCGGTGCGACGGGTCGGCGTGGGCACCATCTGCGTCTACAACGGCAACCGGTACGCCCGCGACACCGTGGTCGACCTCGGCTTCCAGGAGTTCGCCGCGCGCAAGGGGCCGGGGGCGATGACCTGTTACCGACCGGCCGGCTGAGCGGTCCGACACCCACGCCCCGGCGGCGCGCCGGTCCGGGTCGCGGCGACGATGATCGTGCCCGACACCCGACCGACGCCGGGGCATCCACTCGCGTTAAGGTCGCAGTCACCCGCAGCCGGGTCGAATGGGACACGGCGCGGGACAGACCACCCACGTCGCGGCGTGACGTCGACGACACGGGCAATGCCCGTCATCGATCTCGTAGGGAGCGTAACCGTTGTTCGGCACGTTAATGGAACGCATCGGCGTCGCCGCCCGTGGCGCACTGCTGGTGCTGTCCTACCTGGTCATGCTCGTCGCGGGCACCCTCGGCTGGGTGCCCGTCTTCGCCGTGGCCGGGCTGGCCGCCGTCGTCGGTGAGTTCGCCCTCTCCCGGTGGTCGCCGCCGTCGGACCTCCTGCTGGAGAAGGTCGGCCTCAACCGGGGCTACCGGCAGCTCAGCCGCGACCTGGCCACGGTGCTGCTGGTCGCCGCGACCGTCCGGCTGACCGCGATCGAGGTGACCTGGCTGCTGATCCTGCCGGCCGTGGTGTGGGTGATCGCGGTCTTCTCCGGCGCGCTCAACACGATGATCGACCGTCGCAACCCGATCTCCGCGCTGGTCCGCAACATTGAGCTGGGCCCGATCCGGTCCGCGCCGCGCCCGCCGCAGTGGGCGTCCGACCTCGCCGGCGTCCCGCTGGCGGTGGCGAACGTGCTGCTGATCCCGGCCGCCGTGGTGGCCGCGGTCCAGGACGACGTCGCCCCGGTCCTGGTCGTCGGCGCGGTGGCCGCCGTCGCCGCCGCGGCGGTGGGCGCGATCATCGCGCTGACCTGGCTGCGCGGCCGGGGCACCGGCAAGAGCCCGGTGCTGCCGGTGCTCCAGCGCTGGCTGGACAGCTACCGGCCCGAGGTGGCGCTCTACTTCGCCGGCCCGGCCAAGGACGTCTACCAGGCCAACATGTGGCTGGCCCCGACCGAGGCCCTGAACCAGCGCGGCATCGTGCTGATGCGCAGCAGGGAGGCCTTCCTCGAGCTGGCCGACACCCGGCTGCCGGTGGTCTGCGTACCGGCCGGGGTCGACTTCATGAACCTCGAACTGGGCACCGTCCGCGCCGCGCTCTACGCCGCGAACGTCGGCGCGAACATCCACATGCTCCGCGAGCCGGGCATGAAGCACGTCTTCGTCGGGCACGGCGACAGCGACAAGCAGGCCAGCGTCAACCCCTACAGCAAGGTGTACGACGAGGTGTGGGTCGCCGGCCTCGCCGGCCGGGAGCGCTACGCCCGGGCCGGTGTCGGCGTACGCGACGAGGACATCGTCGAGATCGGACGCCCGCAGCTCGCCGGCGTGCACACCTTCGGCGCGCGCGCCGAGGACCGGCCGTTCACCGTCCTCTACGCCCCCACCTGGGAGGGCTGGCTGGACGACGACCCGTACCACACCTCGGTGGTGCTGATGGGGGAGCGGATCGTCAAGGGACTGCTGGCCACCTCGCCCACGGTCCGCCTGATCTACAAGCCGCACCCGCTGACCGGCTCCCGCTCCAAGGAGGCCAAGGCCGCGCACGAGCGGATCGTGTCGCTGGTCCGGGCGGCCGGCGGCGACGTCGACGCCACCTCGCTGGACGGCCCCGGCCACCGGGTGGTCACCGGCCGCGTCCCGGCGCTGTTCGACTGCTTCAACCAGACCGACCTGCTGATCAGCGACGTGTCCAGCGTGGTCTCCGACTTCGTGCAGAGCCAGCGGCCGTACGTGGTCGCCAACCCGAGCGGGCTGCCCGAGGACGAGTTCCGCCGGGAGTTCCCGACCTCGCGGGCGGCGTACCTGCTCTCGGTCGACTGCGGCGAGCTGGAGAAGATCCTCGCGCTCACCCGCACCGGCGACGACCCGATGACCGAGGCGCGGCGCGAGCTGAAGACCTACCTGCTCGGCCCGGCCGAGGCGAACCCGATGGACCGGTTCCAGGAGGAGATCGGGCGGCTCTGCCGCTGACCCAGCGCACCAGGAGGCCCGGGACGGACGACTCGTCCCGGGCCTCCTCGGCTGCCGGCTCAGCGCAGCAGGTCGGCCACGGCCTCGGCGGCGGGCACGTCCGCCGGCAGCTCCGCGACGCCGCTGACCGCCTCCAGCGGCAGCTCGCCGTACAGGTGCGGGAACCAGGCGCCGTCGCGGGACGGCTCCCAGCGCAGGTCGTCGCCGAGCAGGTCCTCCTCGACGGTGAGCAGGGCCAGCCCGGTGGCGCCGGCGTAGTGCCGCCGGGCGGTCTCCACGATCTGGTCCGCCGCCGACAGGTGCAGGAACCCGTCCTGGCGGTCCAGGGCCGAGGCGGGGACGTACCCGTCGACCCCGGCCCGCGCCCACTCGTCGAGGGTCACCAGTTTGTAGATCATGACGGCAGCCTACGGCCCGCTCCGCCCACCCCGGCGCCGGTCGAGCTGCCCGATGGCCGGACCGGGCCTCCCGCCCGTCGCGCTCTTCTGCCACCATTCGCACGTCATCCGTACGACGAATGGGGGTCACCCGTGCGCATCCTGCTGGTCGAGGACGACCGTCGGGTGGCCGCCGCCCTCTCCTCGGCGCTGACCCGGCGCGGGTACGAGGTCGAGCACGCCGCCACCGTCGCCGCGGCCCTCTCCGCCGCCCCGTGCGACCTGGTGCTGCTGGACCTGACCCTGCCCGACGGGGACGGCACCGAGGTCTGCCGGGAGCTGCGCCGGCGCAGCAGCCAGCTCGGCATCATCGCGGTGACCGCCCGGGGCGAGGAACGCGACCGGGTGCTCGGCCTGCGGCTCGGCGCCGACGACTACGTGGTGAAGCCGTTCTCGATGGTGGAACTACAGGCCCGGATAGAGGCGGTGCTGCGCCGCGCGTCGCACACCGTGCCGGAGCGGGACCTGATCGAGGCCGGCGCCGTGCGCATCGACGTCGCCGGCCGTACGGTCACCGTCGCCGGGCGGCCGGTGGCGCTGACCCGCAAGGAGTTCGACATCCTGCTCTCGCTGGCCCGCCAGCCCGGCGTCGCGGTGCCCCGGGACCGGATCCTGCTGGACGTCTGGGGCACCACCTGGGCCGACCGGCACACCGTCGAGGTGCACGTGGGCTCGCTGCGCGGCAAGCTCGGCGAGCCCCGCCTGGTGGAGACCGTGCGCGGGGTCGGCTACCGGCTCCGCGGCGAGTGAGGGGCGGCCGGTGCGTCGCCGACTGGTGATCAGCTACCTGCTGCTGATGGTGCTGGTGCTGCTGGCGTTGGAGACTCCGCTGGCGGCCACCCTCGCCTCCCGGGAGACCGACCGGGTCCGCGCCGACCGGCTCGCCGACGCGACCCGGTTCGCCTCGCTGGCCGGGCCGGCGCTGCGCGGCGGCGTGCCCGGACCGCTCAGCGGCGAACTGGCCGCCTACGAGGAGCTCTACGGCATCGGCGCGGCGGTGGTCGACCGGGACGGCCGTACCGTGGTGGTGTCGCCCGACTGGCGCGCCGGCCGGGCCGCCGAGACGGCGCGTGACACGGCCCTGGCGGGCCAGCAGTTCAGCGGGCCGGAGGCGGTCTGGCCGTGGGTGGACGGCCCGCTGGTGGTGGCGGTGCCGATCAACGACGGTGGCGAGGTGCTCGGCGCGGTGGTGACCGCCACCCCGGCCGGCAAGGTCCGGCGCACGGTGACGGTCTGGTGGCTGCTGCTGGCCGGGATCGGCCTGCTCGCCGTGCTGGCCTGCGTCTCCACCGCGTTCGGGCTGGCCGGCTGGGTGCTGCGCCCGGTCACCGAGCTGGACGCGGTGACCCACGAGATCGCCGAGGGCGACGGCGGGGCGCGGGTGCAGCACCGGCTGGGCCCGCCCGAGCTGCGCCGCCTCGCGGCCAGCTTCAACAACATGGCCGACGCGGTCTCCGACGTGATGGACCGGCAGCGCGCGTTCGTCGCCCACGCCAGCCACCAGCTCCGCAATCCGCTGACCGCGCTGCGACTGCGGGTGGAGGAGCTGGGGCCGAGCCTGACCGACCCGGACGGCCGGGCCGAGCACCGGCTCGCGCTGGAGGAGACCGACCGGCTGGCGCTGGTGCTCGACGCCCTGCTCACGCTGGCCCGGGCGGAGCGGGAGGAGAACCAGCGGGTGACCGTGGACGCGGCGGAGGTCGCCGCCTCGCGGGTCGCCGCGTGGGAGCCGCTGGCCCGGCACCGCTCGGTGGCCCTCCGGCTGCACGCCCGTGGCCCGGCGTACGCCCGGACCGTGCCCACCGCCGTCGACCAGGCGCTGGACGCGCTGATCGACAACGCGGTGAAGTTCAGCGGGGCCGGGGGAGAGGTCACGGTGACCGTCCGGTACGCCGACGACGGCACCGCCCTGGAGGTACGCGACACCGGGCCGGGCATGACGCCGGGCCAGCTCGACCAGGCCACCGAGCGGTTCTGGCGGGCGCCGGACGCGCAGAACATCGACGGCGCGGGGCTCGGGCTGACCATCGTCGCGGTGCTGGTGGACGCCTCCGACGGGCGGCTGACCATGCGGGCGGGGGAGCCGCGCGGCCTGGTCGCGGAGCTGTGGTTCCCGGCCCCGGTCGACCCGCCACCGGCGTTGGCCACCATCGGGACCACCCCGGCGGACGCCCCGGTGCCGAAGCAGGTGGGCCCGGGGCACTCCGCCGAGGACGTGGGCGTCGACGGGGCGCCGGCCGGGGCCTGAGCGGTCAGGGTTTGACGGAGCGGTACCAGCCCGCCGCGCCCGGGTGCAGCGGCAGCGGCGCGGTGGCGATCGCCGAGCGGGGACTCATCCGGCCGGCCGCCGGATGGGCCGCAGCCAGCTCGGCCCGGCGCTCCATCAGCAGCCGGGTCACCTCCCGCACCAGCGGCTCCGGCAGGTCCGCCCGGACGATCAGGTAGTTCGGGTTGGCCACCGTGGTGACCGGGTCGAGGTGGTACACCGAGCGCGGGATGTCCCGCGACACGTACACCTCGCGGTAGCTGCGGCGCAGCGGCTCGGTCCACTCGCCGAGGTCGACGACCCGGGTGGCCGAGTCGGCGGTCAGCTCGCGCACGGCGCGCACCGGCAGCCCGCCGGAGAAGAAGAACGCGTCGATCTCGCCGGCCCGCAGCGCGGCCACCGAGTCGTCCAGGTTGAGGTGCTTCTGCTGGACCCGGTCGCCGCCGAGCCGGGCCACCTCCAGCAGCCGGGTCGCGGTGACCTCGGTGCCGGAGCCCGGCGCGCCCACCGACACCCGCCGACCGCGCAGGTCGGCGACCGTCCGGACCGGGCCGCCGGCGGTGGTGACCAGGTGCAGCAGGTCGTCGTAGACCCGGGCCACCGCGAGCACCGACGGGTGCGAGGCGGGCCCGGTGGGCAGCACGTCGGCCTGGGTGAAGCCGAGTTCGGCCGCACCCGCGCCGACCAGCCGCATGTTCTCGGCGGAGGCGGCGGTGACCACCACGCTGGCCCGCACCCCGGGCAGCTCCCGGTTGAGGATGGCGGCCAGCGACTGGCCGAAGGCGTGGTACACGGCCGTCGCGCTGCCGGTGGCGATCCGGATCGGCACCGGCTCGGGCGGAGAATCGCGGCAGGCAGCCAGCCCGCCCGTCGACACGAGCAGCAGCATCAGCAGCGCCGCCGGGGCGGCGGCACGCCGCCGGCCGGGGACAGACCAGCAACGGCTCACGCGCAGCACTCTGCGCCGCGCACTGCCCTGGGCGCAAGCCCGGGGCGGTCGGCGTACCGGGTCAGCGGGCCGGGGCGAGCGCCGCGCGGTCCATGATCCGGAGCCGGTCCGGGCCGTCGGCGACGCTGACCACGAAGCAGCCGGCGCCCGGCCGGAGCAGGGCCGGCACGTCCAGCAGGGCGGCGCTCCGGACCAGCACGGCGGCCAGCTCCCGGTCGGTCAGCCGGATCCCCAGGATGTGCCGGCGCACGTGCCGGCCGCCGGCCAGCAGCGCCGACCGCCAGGCCGCCGCGGCCAGCCGGGAGCGCCAGGCCGCCCGAGCCGTCGACGCGCCGGGGGCCGGCCCGCCCAGCAGCTCACGGCGGCCCCGCCGCCAGCCCGACTCACGCAACTCCGCGTACGCCGCCCGGTGGTCCCGGGGTACGTGCAGCCGGTGCAGCTCGTAGCGGCGGCGCAGGCCACCGCTGACCACCTCGTGCTCCACCGGCACGTCCAGCCGGTTGAGCAGTTGCCGCATCCGCAGCGCGGCGTCCTCCCGGTTGAACTCCACCGGCCGGTACGGCTCGATCGGGCCGCGCTCGGCGGCGGGTGGGGGTGTGCAGCGGACCAGGCAGGCCACCTCGAACGCGTCGCCCAGGGTGAGCCAGTCCATCGGCGGCGGGGGCGGCGGAACACGGGGCCGGTCGAGCACAGTGGGTTGCGGGGCCATCGGACCGCTCCTTGTCGGCGTCGGGGGTCCCCATACCGTCACCCGCGCGCCGGCCGGGTTCCACCGATCCGGCCCAGCCTTGAGGAAATCTTGCGGCTCGTCAGAGCTCGGTGACCACCACGTCGAGCTGCCGGGGGCGCCCGGGCGGCGTCGGCTGCTCCTCGACCGTGTACTTGAGGTCACGCAGCGCGGTGACCAGCCCGGCGGCGGTGCGCGGCCGGGCGCCGGCCATCAGCAGGTCGCGGACCAGCCGGCCCTTGGTGGCCTTGTTGAAGTGGCTGACCACGCTGCGGGTCGGCCCGGCCGGCGTCTCCCGCTCGTGCAGCACCCGCACCGTCACCGTGCGGCCGGCCTGCTCGCCGCGCGGCGTCCAGGTGGCGGCGTACGCGCCGGAGCGCAGGTCCAGCACCGGCCCGTCGCCGGCCGCCGCCGCCATCGCCGGGGCCAACGCCCGACGCCAGTACGCCGACAGCGCCCCCACCCCCGGCAGCTTCGCCCCGATCGGGCAGCGGTACGGCGGGATCCGGTCGGTGAGGCGCACGGCGCCCCAGAGGCCGGAGCTGATCAGCACGGTCCGGCGCGCCGCCCGCTGTGCCGGGGCCGGCAGCGAGGCCAGGTCGAGCGCCTCGTAGAGCACCCCGGTGTAGACCTGCCCCGCCGGTGCGGTCGCCGCCCGGTCCAGCCGCGCGTTGCGGGCCAGCTCACCCCGCTGCCCGGCGCTGAGCCCGAGGGCGGCCAGCGCCGCCGTCTCGTCGCCACCGCTCAGCGCGATCAGCGCGGCCAGCACCTCCTGGCGGGCGGGGGTCAGCTCGGGCAGGGAGAGCCGGGTCAGGTCGAGCCGCCGGCCCGTGCCGGTGTCGGCCTTCCCCTCGGAGGGCGGCAGCAGGATGAGCACGCCGCCAGCGTACGGGCCGGACTCAGCGCCACGGCCGCACGGCGGTCGGCGGGTGGTACACGCGATATCCGGCGACCTCCACCAGGGCGGCGGCGTCGGCCCGCTCGCCGAGCAGGCGGCGTAGCCGGCGGTCCGCCGCGGAGCCGACCTCCACCACGTACCCGGGCCGCTCCGCCCGGCCGACCTGCTCCCAGTACGGCCGGTAGCGGTTTTGCCCGGGGGTGAGCGCGCCGTCGAGCACCGCGCAGACCACCCGCTCGCCGGTGGCGAAGGTGAGCCGGTTGCAGGTCCAGTAGTCGCCGTACACCTCGCGCAGCCCGGTCCGGCGCACCGCGTCGGCCAGCTCCCGCGCCTGCCGCTCCTCGTCCTGGGCCGCCTCCGTCCCGGTCAGGAAGAGCCCGGTGGCCACCACGGCGGTGGCGGTCAGCCCGGCCAGCACGGCGGTCGCGGTCGCCCCGGCCAGCCGGCCCGCCGCACCGACCGTGCCCCGCCAGCAGGCCACCGCCGCCGCCCAGAGCGGCCAGAGCACCGCGGGCAGGGAGATCTGGAGCACCGACAGGTAGCGGGCGTTGCCCAGCGGGTCCGTCACGGTGAGCGGACTGCGGACGTACGCGAGCAGGGTCAGCGCCGCGCCGACGACCAGGGTGAGCTGCGCGACCGGCCGGACCCGCCGGGCCGTGGGCAGGCCGGCGGTCCGGCGGTACGCGACCAGCGCGAGCAGCCCGGCGACGGCCAGCAGCACCGGGTAGAGCAGGCCGAACCACTCCTGCCAGCGGGCGCAGCCGGTGATCGGGCAGAGCCCGGTGGCCAGCGGCACCCCCTCCAGCAGACCGCCGCGCAACCGGAGCGACCAGGGCGGCGGCGGGCCGCCGGTGGAGTTGATCTCACGGAGCACCGACAGCGAGTCCGACCCGGGCGGCGCGAGAAGGTTGTCCCAGATCATCGGCGCCACCCCGACGGCGAAACCGGCCACCAGCAGCAGCCCCGGCCAGCCGAGCAGGTCCCGGCGGGCGGCGTAGAGCAGCAGCAGCCCGGCCACCGCCAGGTACGGCACGATCAGCCAGTCCGACCAGAGCGCCAGCCCGGCCAGCAGCCCGGCCAGGCCGATCGCGGCCCACCGGCGCGGCACCCGGTCCTGGGCCAGCGCCACCGCGATCAGCAGCATCGCCAGCACCGCCGGTTTTACCTCGGGCCGGCCGCCCACCACGGTCAACTGGTCACGCACCACCCGTTCGGTGCCGAGCACCAGCAGACCCACCACGAAGGTGGCGAACCAGGGCGAGTAGAGCCGACGGGTCAGCCGGTACGACAACCAGAGGAAGAGCGCGTACAGCACCAGCAGCGGCAGCCGCAGCACCGGCCAGCTCGGACCGGCCAGCGCCACCAGCGGCGCCGCCAGGTACGCCTCGGCCATGCCCATGTAGTGCTGCCCGTAGAGGAACACCGGGCGCTCCCGGCCGGCGGCGATGTGCAGGGCGGCGAGCCCGAAGGTGGCCTCGTCGCTGTTCGACGGGGGCACGGTCAGCAGGGTCAGCACCAGCCGGTAAACCACCCCGACCGCCCCGAGCAGCAGCGCGACGAGCGCCGGCCGGTCGAGCCGCGGCCGCTCCGCGTGGTCCTGCGATCCTGATGTCGACACGACCAACGCCCCCGTCGTCGTCCCGACCGGAGTGTTTCACGCCGTACCGGACGCCCGGGGCGGATCCCGGGAGCCGGGCGTCTCTCGCGTGGCCGCTTCCGCCCACGTGTGGCAGGGTTGCAGCGTGCCACCCACTCCCGCAGGCCAGCTGGCCGTACCGAACCTGCACCGAGCCGCGCGGCTCGAGGACGCCGTGCACCAGCTGGTGGAGCGTCGCCTGCGCCGCACCGGCTGGCAGGCCAACATCGTCGCGTACGCCGGCTACGGCGCGCCGGGCTGGGCGCGGGTGCTCTGCCGGGTGCTGCTCGGCCGCCCGGACACCCGGCAGCGGGGCCGGCTGGACAAGGTACGCGGCTGGCGCAGCTTCACCACCCTGCCGGCCAAGCACGTCAAGGTGACCATCGAGGCGGGTGGGGTCACCCACGAGGCGCAGGCCGACCGGAGCGGCTTCGTCGACACCGTCGTCGAAGGCGACTTCACCCCCGGCTGGTCCTCGGTACGCCTCAGCGTCGCCGACGCCGAGCCGGCCGAGGCGTTGGTGCGGATCCTCGACCCGGAGGTCCGGTTCGGCATCCTCTCCGACATCGACGACACGGTCATGGTGACCGCGCTGCCCCGGCCGCTGCTCGCCGCCTGGAACACCTTCGTGCTGGACGAGCACGCCCGGGCCGCGGTGCCCGGCATGGCGGTGCTCTACGAGCGGCTGGCCACCGCCCACCCGGGCGCGCCGGTCTTCTACCTCTCCACCGGGGCGTGGAACGTCGCGCCGACGCTGACCCGGTTCCTCTCCCGGCACCTCTACCCGGCCGGCCCGCTGCTGCTGACCGACTGGGGGCCGACCGCCGACCGGTGGTTCCGCAGCGGCCGGGAGCACAAGCGGGCCACCCTGGCCCGACTGGCCCGGGAGTTCCCCGAGGTGCGCTGGCTGTTGATCGGCGACGACGGGCAGCACGACCAGGAGATCTACCGCGAGTTCGCCGCCGCCCACCCGGAGAACGTCGCCGGGGTGGCGATCCGCCGCCTCTCGCCGACCCAGTCGGTGCTGGCCGGTAGCCTGCCCGCCCCGGCCGGTCAGTCCTCGTCCGGCCCGGTGGGGCAGAAGTGGCTCTCCGCGCCGGACGGCGCCGGGCTCTGGAAGCTGCTGCGGGACGCGGGCCTGGTCTGACGTACGCCCGACCAGGCCGCGCCCACCGCCGTCCTTAGTCCGTGCGTGACCCGCTGACCGTGCCGGCCTTGCGGCCGTCGGCACCCGCACCCGTGCCGGTGTCGGCCGTCCCGCCGTCGGCGGCGGACCCGCCGGACTTTTCCCCGGCTGCGTCGGCGCAGCCCGGCGCACTCGGATCGGCCACCATATAGACCGAACCGGCATTGCCCGCGCCCTGGTCCTCGGCTCCGGCCTGGTCCTCGGCTCCGGCTTGGTCCTCGGCTCCGGCCTGGTCCTCGGCTCCGGCTTGGTCCTCGGCTCCGGCCTGGTCCTGCGCTCCGGCCTGATCCTGTGCCCCGGCCTGATCCTCAGCTCCGGCCTGGTCTGCTGCGCCGCTCTGGTCGTGGGCGCCAGCCTGGTTCTCGGCTCCGGCCTGGTTCTGTGCGTCGGCCTGGTCGTCGGCCTCGTTCTGGTTCCCGGCTTCGTTCTGGTTCTGTGCCCCGGCCTCGTTCTGCGCCTGGTCCTCGGCTGCGGCCTGGTCGCGCGCGGCCTGCCGGGCCTCCCGCACCTGCTGCACGATCGCCCGCAGTTGCTGGATCCGGACGCGGATCTGCTGGATCCGGTCGGCGACCTGCCCGCCGGCATTCGCCGCCTTCTGGCCGCCCGTGTTCCCAGCCTTTTGACCGCCCGTGTTCCCGGCCTTCTGGCCGCCCGCGTTTCCGGCCTTCTGGCCGCCGGCGTTCCCCGCCTGCTGGCCGGCGGCCTGCTCGGCGCCCGCCTCCTGCCCGCCGGCCTCCTGCTCACCTGCGGCCTGCTGTCCGCCGGCCGCCTGCTGCCCTGCGCCCTGTTGCTCGCCGGCCTGCTGCCCACCGGCCCCCTGCTCTCCGGCGCCGGCCTGCTGGCGAGCCCTGGCGGCCTCGATGATGTCGGCGATCTGCCCTAGCAGCCCACCCACAGCGTCGATGATCCCGGCCGCCCGCGCCGCGCCGCCGCCGCCCGCCGCACCTGCGCCGGGAGCCGCGCCTTCGCCGGGAGCCGCGTCTTCGCCGGCCGCCGCGCCTGCGCCGGGAGCCGCGCCGCCGCCGGGGGCCGCGTCCCCGCCGGGAGCGGCCTTCCCGGCCTGGGCCTGCTGCGCACCCTGCACGATGTCGCGGACGCCGCCGAAGATCCCGTCGAGCCGCTGCACCCGGGCCTGGGTCGCCTGCGGGTTGGCGAGCTGGCCGGTCCGCTTCCCGGCCAGCTGCTCGGTGATCGCCCACGCCTGGTCCAGGCGGGTGGCCATGGCCACCTCCCACGGGACCATCGGGCAGGCGGCCCCGGCGACGTCCACGTCGCCGTCGCAGCCGGCGGCGGCGCGGCGCTGCTGGATCAGGTCGACCACGGCCTGCCGGTTGGCGATCCGGGCCGGCGAGTTGGCGTCCGGATTCTGCCGCTGTCCCGCGATGAAGGTCAGGTTGTTGCGCAGGGCCGTGTCCAGGCCCTGGCAGTTTTCCGCCGCCTGACCGGTCCCGGTCGCGACCGCGAAGGCCGCGCCGGCCGTCACCGCGAGCGCGACCCCGCCGGCGATCTTCCGCTGACGGGACGAGCCCGTCACCCTTTGTCTACTCGTCGTGCCCCTGCTCCACGCCATCGAAGCTCCTCCGCCTCGTCGTCACGGGTGTCCGGCATCCGATGCGGGATACGGCGGCGACTGCGGGGACGGTTCACGTCGCGGCACGGCAGCGGCGCAAAGTTCGACGGAGGGTGAGAGTTTTGGCGTTGCCGGCTACGGCCAGTAGTGCATGCCTGGTCGATGATGCGCTGAGCGATATGACTCTGAGGCATATTTATGACTCACAGGCATATCGCTCACCACGAACATGTCTCCCCGGCGGCGACCTGACCAACCCGCCCGCGAGCTGACTGACCGGCCCGCGACCTGACCAACCCGCGACCTGACCGACCAACCCGCGACCTGACCGACCGGCCCGCGACGCGACCGACCGGCCCGCGAGCCGGGTGACTGTCCCGCGACGGAGGCGACGAGTCCGACGAACCGCGCCGATCCTTGCGACGCGGGCGGGAAACGAGAGGCGGGCGGGTAACGACCAGCCGACCCGGGAACGGCGCGGTCAATCGCGGCGGAGCCAGAGCACGCCCAGCGGCGGCACCCGCAGCGGCACCGACGCCGGCATCCCGTGCCACGGCACGTCCTGCGCGTGTACCGCGCCGAGGTTGCCGACCCCGGAGCCGCCGTAGTGGTGGGCGTCGGTGTTGATCACCTCGGTCCAGGTGCCGCCGGCCGGCAACCCGATCCGGTAGTCCTCCAGCGGCAGCGCGGAGAAGTTCGCCACGCAGACCAGCGTCGCGCCGTCGGGGGCGATCCGGACGAAGGAGACGGTGTTGTGGGCGACGTCGTCGCCGGCGATCCACCGGAAGCCGGCCGGGTCGGTGTCCTGCGCCCAGAGTGCCGGCGTCGCCCGGTAGACCGTGTTGAGGTCCCCGATGAGGCGTTGCACGCCGGCCCGGGCCGGGTCGTGGGTCAGGTACCAGTCGAGGCCGCGCTCCTCGCTCCACTCCCGGTCGTCGGCCAGTTCGCAGCCCATGAAGAGCAGTTGCTTGCCCGGGTGCGCCCACATGTACGCCAGCAGCGCCCGCACGTTGGCCAGCCGCTGCCAGGTGTCGCCGGGCATCTTGGCGGCGAGCGAACCCTTGCCGTGCACCACCTCGTCGTGGCTGATCGGCAGCACGTAGTTCTCGCTCCAGGCGTAGGCCAGGGAGAAGGTGAGCTGATGGTGGTGGTGCTGCCGGTAGATCGGGTCCTTGGAGGTGTAGAGCAGGGTGTCGTGCATCCAGCCCATGTTCCACTTGAACCCGAAGCCGAGCCCGCCGTCGGCGGTCGGCCGGGTCACCCCGGGCCAGGCGGTGGACTCCTCGGCGACCATCACCACACCGGCGTGGTGCTTGTAGACGGTGGCGTTGACCTCCTGGAGGAACGCGATCGCCTCCAGGTTCTCCCGGCCGCCGTGCACGTTCGGGGCCCACTGCCCCTCCTGGCGGGAGTAGTCCAGGTAGAGCATCGAGGCGACGGCGTCCACCCGCAGGCCGTCGACGTGGAACTCCTCGCACCAGTAGAGCGCGTTGGCGACGAGGAAGTTGCGTACCTCGCGGCGGCCGAAGTCGAAGACGTACGTGCCCCAGTCGGGGTGCTCGCCGCGCCGCGGGTCGGCGTGCTCGTACAGCGGGGTGCCGTCGAAGCGCGCCAGCGCCCACTCGTCCTTGGGGAAGTGCGCCGGCACCCAGTCCAGGATCACGCCGATGCCGGCGCCGTGCAGCCGGTCGACCAGGTGGCGGAAGTCGTCCGGGTCGCCGAAGCGGGAGGTCGGCGCGAAGTAGCCGGTGACCTGGTAGCCCCACGACCCGCCGAACGGGTGCTCCATCACCGGCAGGAACTCCACGTGGGTGAAGCCCATCTCGGTGACGTACGCGGTCAGCTGCTCGGCCAGTTCCCGGTAACCCAGGCCGGGCCGCCAGGAGCCGAGGTGCACCTCGTACACGCTCATCGGCTCCTGGTGCGGCTGCCGTCGGGCCCGCCGCTCCAGCCAGACGGCGTCTGACCACTCGTACGTCGAGTGGTGCACCACCGAGGCCGTGGCCGGCGGCACCTCCGCGTACGCGGCCAGCGGGTCGGCCTTGTCCCGCCACCGCCCGTCGGCGCCGAGGATCCGGTACTTGTACCGGGCGCCGATCCGCGCCTGCGGCACGAAGATCTCCCACACGCCGCTGGAACCGAGCGAGCGCATCGGCCAGCCGTCGTCCGGGCCCCAACCGGTGAAGTCGCCGACCACCCGCACACCCCGGGCGTTGGGCGCCCACACCGAGAACGCCACGCCCTCGTCGAAGACCCGCGCGCCGAGCGCCTCCCAGAGCCGCTCGTGGCGCCCCTCGCCGATCAGGTGCAGGTCCAGCTCGCCGATGGTCGGCGGGTACCGGTACGGGTCGTCGGTGACCTGCCCGTCGGCCTCGATCCGGTAGTCGAGCACGGTGCCCTCGACCCGGGTCTCGAAGACGCCGACGTCGTGCACCCGCTTCATCGGGTGCCGCTCGTCGCCGACCAGCAGCATCACGTCGCCGGCACCCCGGCGCATGGCGCGGATGGTGGTCCACCCGTCGGCGGGGTGCGCGCCGAGCAGGGCGTGCGGGTCGTGGGTCTCGCCGGCGATCAGCTGGTCCATCGCGCGTCCTCCGGGGCGGGAGCGGTCGGGGCGGTGCCGCCCGAAAGGTCGGTCGGCACGTCGGCGACGGTGAGGTCGGCCGGGGCGTGCCCGGTGGGCTCCGCCGCGGCCGCGGCGGCCGGGCGGCGCACCGTCAACACGTGGGCGGGCTGAAGATACGGGTCGAGGCGGACGGCGTTGCGCTGCCCCCACTCGTAGCCGGCGCCGGTCAGTTCGTCGTGGACGGTGAACCGCTCGTGCCAGTCGAGGCCGAGGGCGGGCATGTCGAGGGTGGTGTTGCCCCACTGCACGCTGCGGGAGTCGAACGAGCAGACCACGATGACGGTGTTGCCGCTGTCCGGGTCGTGTTTGGACCAGCAGAGCAGCGCCGGGTTGTCGATGTCGTGGAAGCGCAGGTTGCGCAGCTGGTGCAGGGCGGGGTTGTCCCGGCGTACCCGGTTGAGGGTGGCGATGAACGGCGCCAGCGAGCGGCCCTGCGCCTGCGCGCCGGCCCAGTCCCGGGGGCGCAGCTCGTACTTCTCGTTGTCCAGGTACTCCTCGGCGCCGGGGCGGGCGACGTGCTCGAAGAGCTCGAACCCGGCGTACACGCCCCAGGAGGGGGAGAGCAGCGCGGCCAGCACCGCCCGGATCTTGAACATCGGTGGGCCGCCGTGCTGCAACGAGGAGTGCAGGATGTCCGGGGTGTTGGGCCAGAAGTTCGGTCGCATGTAGTCGGCCGCGGCGACCAGTTCCTCGCAGTACGCCCGCATCTCCGCCGCCGACGTGCGCCAGGTGAAGTACGTGTACGACTGGGTGAAGCCGATCTTGCCCAGCCCGTGCATGATGGCCGGTCGGGTGAACGCCTCGGCGAGGAAGAGCACGTCCGGGTCGACCTTCTTGACCTCGGCGATCAACCAGTGCCAGAAGTCGAACGGCTTGGTGTGCGGGTTGTCCACCCGGAAGATCCGGATTCCCTCGCCGACCCAGTGCAGCACCACCCGCAACACCTCGGCCCGGATCCCCTCCGGGTCGTTGTCGAAGTTCAGCGGGTAGATGTCCTGGTACTTCTTCGGCGGGTTCTCCGCGTACGCGATGCTGCCGTCGGCCCGGGTGGTGAACCACTCCGGGTGCTCGGTCACCCAGGGGTGGTCCGGCGCGCACTGCAACGCCAGGTCCATCGCCACCTCCAGGCCCTGCTCGGCGGCGGCCGCGACGAAGTCGCGGAAGTCCTCCGGCGTACCCAGGTCGGGGTGGATGGCGTCGTGGCCGCCCTCGGCGGCGCCGATCGCCCACGGCGAGCCCACGTCGTCGGGCCCGGCGGTGAGCGAGTTGTTGGGGCCCTTGCGGTTGACCCGGCCGATCGGGTGGATCGGCGGCAGGTAGAGCACGTCGAAGCCCATCGCCGCGACGCCCGGAAGCCGCTCCATCGCGGTGACGAAGGTGCCCGAGCGGGCCGGGGAGTCGACGGTGGCCGGGATCGCGCCCTCGGAGCGGGGGAAGAACTCGTACCAGGCGGAGAAGAGCGCGCGGGGGCGGTCCACCCAGAGCCGGTGCTCCTCGCCGGTGGTGACCAGCTCGCGCACCGGGTTCTCCCAGAGCAGGTCGGCCAGCTCCAGCGCCGGGGCGACCCGGTGGGGCAGGTCCAGCCCGGTGTCGCGCAGCGCGGCCACGGCGGCCTTCACCCGCACGACCTCGGCGGCGGGCACCAGCTCGGCCGCCGCCGTCAGCACCCGGGCGCCCTCGGCGAGGTCGTTGGCCAGTTCCGCCGGCCCCTGCCCGGCGGCGATCTTCTTGGTCACCGCGTTCTGCCAGGTGAGGTAGGGGTCCTGGAACGCCTCGACGGTGAAGACCCAGTCGCCGACCGCGTCGGGCCGGATGGTGGCGTGCCAGGTGTCCTGGCCCGGCTCGCCGGGGCGCATCCTGGTGAAGGGTCGCGCCGCGCCGTCCGGGCCGAGCCAGACCACGTTGCAGCCGAGCGCGTCGTGCCCCTCCCGGTAGGCGCGGGCCGACACGGGCACCACCTCGCCGACCACCGCCTTGGCCGGATAGCGACCGCAGGCGACGACGGGGGAGACGTCTTCGATCGGGAACCGTCCGCTCACCCCGCCAACCTACTGCCCGAGATCGCTTCGCGCTCGGGTCAGCCTGCGGCGCCCACCGACCGGTACACCTCCATGGTGCGGGCCGCGACGGCGTCCCAGGAGAAGTGCTCCACCGCCCGCCGCCGCCCGGCCCGGCCGAGCTCGGCGGCGCGCGCCGGGTCGGCCAGCACCTCGTTGATCCGGGCCGCCAGGTCGGCCACGAACCGCTCCGGCTCCAGCGGCCGGCCGGAGCCGTCGCCGGCCTGCTCGATCGGTACCAGCAGCCCGGTCTCGCCGTCGGCGACCACCTCGGGGATGCCGCCGGTGGCGGTCGCCACCACGGCCGTCTCGCAGGCCATCGCCTCCAGGTTGACGATGCCCATCGGCTCGTAGACGGACGGGCAGACGAAGATCGTCGCGTGCGTGAGCACCTGGATCACCTCGTGCTTGGGCAGCATCTCGGCCACCCAGATGACCCCGGAGCGGTTGGCTCGCAGCTCGCCGACCAGGCCCTCGACCTCGGCGGCGATCTCCGGGGTGTCCGGGGCGCCGGCGAGCAGCACCAGCTGGGTGTCGGCGGGCAGCTCCCGGGCCGCGCGCAGCAGGTAGGGCAGTCCCTTCTGCCGGGTGATCCGGCCGACGTAGACCACGCTGGGGCGGGACGGGTCGATGCCGAGCCGGTCGACGACGTCGGTGGCGGTGTCCGGGGCGTACTGGGCGGTGTCGATGCCGTTGTAGACCACGCGGACCCGGTCCGGGTTCACCTCCGGGTACGCGGTGAGGACGTCGCGGCGCATCCCCGCGCTGACCGCGATGATCGCGTCGGCCGCCTCCACCGCCGTGCGCTCGCACCAGGACGAGAGCGCGTACCCGCCGCCGAGCTGTTCGGCCTTCCACGGCCGCAGCGGCTCCAGGCTGTGCGCGGTCACCACGTGCGGCACGCCGTGCAGCAGCTTCGCGGTGTGCCCGGCCAGGTTGGCGTACCAGGTGTGGCTGTGCACCACGTCGGTGCCGGCGCAGCCCGCGGCCATCTCCAGGTCGACGCCCATGGTGCGCAGCGCGGCGTTCGCGCCGGCCAGGCCGGCCGGTTCGGCGTACGCGGTGACGCCCGGCTCGGTGCGCGGCGCGCCGAAGCAGTGCACCCGTACGTCGGCGAGTCGGCGCAGCTCCCGGGCCAGGTACTCGACGTGCACCCCGGCGCCGCCGTACACCTCGGGCGGGTACTCCCGGGTCAGCAGATCCACGCGCAGCCGTGCCGATTCCGTCATGCCCCCGCACCCTAGTGCAGAACTGTGCCCGTACGAGTGGTGAAGTCGCAGCGGGATGGATAGCGTCGGGACATGGCTGCCAAGGTGCTCGCGATCGTCCTCGCCGGCGGAGAAGGCAAGCGCCTCATGCCGCTCACCACGGACCGGGCCAAGCCGGCCGTCCCGTTCGGCGGGATGTACCGCATGGTCGACTTCGTCCTGTCCAACCTGGCGAACGCGGGCTTTCTCAAGATCGTCGTGCTGACCCAGTACAAGTCCCACTCGCTGGACCGGCACATCACCCAGACCTGGCGGATGTCGACGATGCTCGGCAACTACGTCACGCCGGTGCCGGCGCAGCAGCGCCGCGGCCCGTGGTGGTTCGCCGGGTCCGCCGACGCGATCTACCAGAGCTTCAACCTGATCAACGACGAGCAGCCCGACTACGTGATCGTCTTCGGGGCCGACCACATCTACCGGATGGACCCCCGGCAGATGGTGGACGACCACATCGCCTCCGGCGCCGGCGTGACCGTGGCCGGCATCCGGCAGCCGCTGTCGATGGCCGACCAGTTCGGGGTGATCGAGGTCGGCGAGGACGGCCGGCGGATCCGGGCGTTCCGCGAGAAGCCCACCGACGCGGTCGGCCTTCCCGACGCCCCGGACCAGATCTACGCCTCGATGGGCAACTACGTGTTCAGCACCGGCGCCCTCTGCGAGGCGGTCGAGCGGGACGCGGAGGACAAGACCAGCAAGCACGACATGGGCGGCAGCATCATCCCGATGCTGGTGGAGCGGGGCGAGGCCAACGTCTACGACTTCAAGGACAACGAGGTGCCCGGCAGCACCGACCGGGACCGCGGCTACTGGCGGGACGTGGGGACGCTGGACTCCTTCTACGACGCCCACATGGACCTGATCAACGTGCACCCGGTGTTCAACCTCTACAACTTCGACTGGCCGATCTACAGCAACCAGCCGCCGTACCCTCCAGCGAAGTTCGTCCACCAGTGGGGCGAGCGGGTCGGCCGGGCGGTCGGCTCGATGGTCTCGCCCGGCGCGGTGATCTCCGGCTCGCTGGTGGAGAACTCGATCGTGTCGCCGAAGGTCAAGGTCCACTCCTGGGCGCACGTGGACGGCGCGGTGCTGATGGAGGGCGTCGAGATCGGCCGGCACGCCGTGGTCCGCCGGGCCATCCTGGACAAGAACGTCTTCGTTCCTGAGGGCGCGGAGATCGGTGTCGACCTGGAGAAGGACCGGCAGCGCTACACCGTCTCCGACAACGGCATCGTGGTGATCGGCAAGGGCCAGCGCGTCGAGCCGTGAACCAGGTGTGACCCCGGCCGTGGCCGGGAAGCAATGAGCGTCGGAGTACCGCCCTTGGAGGTTGCAGCAGTGGCCCATCCCCGCGCCGGACAGCCCGCCGAGCCCGCCGACCTGGTGGACGTGCCGCGGCTGGTGACCGCCTACTACGCCGAGCACCCGGACCCCGACGACCCGGCGCAGCAGGTCTCCTTCGGCACGTCCGGGCACCGCGGGTCGTCGCTGCGCAACGCCTTCAACTCCGACCACATCCTCGCGGTCACCCAGGCGCTCTGCGACTACCGCCGGGAGCGGGGCCTCGACGGCCCGCTCTTCCTCGCCCGGGACACCCACGCGCTCTCCGCCCCCGCCGAGGCCGACGCCCTGGAGGTGCTCGCCGCCAACGGCGTCACCGTGCTGCGGGACAGCCGCGACGGCTACACCCCCACGCCGGCGCTCTCGCACGCCGTGCTCACCCACAACCGGGGGCGCACCAGCGGCCTCGCCGACGGCATCGTCATCACCCCGTCGCACAACCCGCCCGACGACGGCGGGTTCAAGTACAACCCCACCCACGGCGGCCCCGCCGACAGCGACGTCACGAAGTGGATCCAGGACCGGGCCAACGCCATCCTGGCCGCCGGCCTCAAGGAGGTCCGGCGGATCCCGTACGCCCGAGCCCGCGCCGCCGACACCACCGGCGGGTACGACTTCCTCGCCGGCTACGTCGACGACCTGCCCGCCGCGATCGACATCGACGCCATCCGCGACGCCGGGGTGCGCATCGGCGCCGACCCGCTCGGCGGGGCCAGCGTCGCGTACTGGGGGGAGATCGCCGAGCGGCACCGGCTGGACCTGACCGTGCTCAACCCGACGGTCGACCCCACCTGGCGGTTCATGACCCTGGACGGCGACGGCAAGATCCGGATGGACTGCTCCTCGCCGAACGCGATGGCCTCGCTGATCGCCGCCCGCGCCGACTACCAGGTCTCCACCGGCAACGACGCCGACGCCGACCGGCACGGCATCGTCACCCCCGACGGCGGCCTGATGAACCCCAACCACTACCTCGCGGTGGCGATCGGGCACCTGTTCCGTACCCGGGAGCAGTGGGGCCCGGCGGCGGCGGTCGGCAAGACGCTGGTCTCCTCCTCGATGATCGACCGGATCGCGGCGGACCTGGGTCGTCCGCTGCTGGAGGTGCCGGTGGGCTTCAAGTGGTTCGTGCCCGGGCTGCTCGACGGCGCGGTCGGCTTCGGCGGCGAGGAGAGCGCCGGCGCGTCCTTCCTGCGCCGCGACGGGAGCACCTGGACCACCGACAAGGACGGCATCCTGCTCTGCCTGCTCGCCTCGGAGATCATCGCCACCACCGGCCGGACCCCCAGCCAGCACTACGCCGAGCTGACCGAGCGCTTCGGCGCCCCCGCGTACGCCCGGATCGACGCCCCGGCCAGCCGGGAGCAGAAGGCCGTGCTCGGCAAGCTCTCCCCGGAGCAGGTGGGCGCCACCGAGCTGGCCGGCGAGCCGATCACCGCGACGCTCACCACCGCGCCCGGCAACGGCGCGGCGATCGGCGGGCTGAAGGTGACCACCGAGTCGGGCTGGTTCGCCGCCCGGCCGTCCGGCACCGAGGACGTCTACAAGATCTACGCCGAGTCGTTCCGGGGGCCGGAGCACCTGGCCCGCATCCAGGAGGAGGCGAAGGCGCTGGTCGACGGGGTGCTCGCCAAGGCCTGAGCCACGGGGCGCGGTCAGCGCGGCGGGGGCAGCTCGCGGCGGTTCAACTGCTTGCGCATCCCGTCCGGCAGCAGCTCGCGCAGCTGCTCCGGCAGCAGTGGCAGGTCCAGCAGGCTGAGCTTGAGCTGGTTGCGTTCCGCGTAGCGGCGGGGGTCGAGGCGGACCACCAGGCCGGCGTTCTGCTGGTACCGCACGTGCACCGCACCCTCGGTCGAGGCGTCCCGGATGATGATGCCGTCGATCTCCACGGCCACCGGCGCCGAGTCGGGCAGCAGCTCCAGCCGGATGGTCTCGTCGGAGGAGAGCACCACCGACCGGGAGATGCCGGCCATCGGCGCTGACGGCGTCACCACCACGGCCTGCGTCGCCGGCGAGATCAGCGGCCCGCCCGCCGCGTAGCTGTACGCCGTCGAGCCGGTCGGCGTGCTGATCACCAGCGCGTCGCACCGGTAGTAGCCGTAACGCTGCCCGTCGACGGCGAGGGTGGCGGTGACGAAGCCGGACCCCGGATGGCGGACGAGGGCGATGTCGTTGAACGCCACCACGTCGTCCCCGCACACGTCGCAGGCCAGGCAGGCGCGCGACTCGACGATGAAGTCGTGGGCGACCAGCCGGTCCAGCGCCCGGGGCAGATCCGGCGGCTCGACCTCGACGAGGAAGCCGAGCTTGCCCAGGTGCACCCCGAGCACCGGCTTCGGGTCCCGCACGGCCGAGCGCAGCGCACCGAGCATGGTGCCGTCCCCGCCGATGCTGATCAACGCGTCCGACCGGTGGGCCAGCTCCGCCGCCGGCACCAGCTCCACCGACGGCGGCACCCGGTGCCGGTCCTCGGTGCGGACGGCGAGGCTCTTGCCGTGCCGGACCGCCCAACGGTCGACGATCTCGACCACCTCGGAGACGTCCCGGCTGGGATGCAGCACCAGACCGAACAGGAACCCCGCCACCGGTACAGCTCATCACACGGGCGGACGGTCCGGCAGCCGTACGGACAGGTGCGGCGGCGGTGGGAGCCCGCCGCCGCACCCGCGTCCGCTAGCGGCGCGGCCGGCCGCTCAGGTGGGCCAGCGACCGGGCGACCAGGTCGTCCCGGACCGCCGGGGCCAGCCCCTCCAGGCCGAAGCCGAGGTAGACGGTGTCGTCGGTGACCACCGCCGCGCCCTCGGTGAACGCCTGCTGGCTACGGGCCCAGTCGTTGCCGCCCGGTGCGGAGCCCGGCGGCGGCCCGGCCACCGTCCACCCACCCAGGTCCGGCGTCTCGAAGGAGGTCTCCGAGACGACCGTGCCGTCGGTGATCACCCGCGCGTCGTCCAGGAACACACCCAGGCCCTGGGTGCCCCAGTCGGAGACGTACGAGATGGAGATCTCGACCTGCTTGCCGGCGTACGCCGACAGGTCGACGGCGAACTCCCGCCAGCCGCCGGAGCTGCCGGTGGCCGCGTTCCAGCTACCGGTGCTGCCCGTCGGAGAGCAGTCGGCGCCCTGGTAGTGGGCGAGGAACGGGTGCAGGGTCTCCGCCCAGCCCGACTCGCAGCTGTCGCCGGTCTCGGTGCCGGTCCGACCGTTGGCGTCGGGCAGCGTCGTCCAGTTGTCGCTGCCCACCTCGTGCGCCTCGACGATCAGGAAGTCCCAGTTCTGCTCGATGTCGTACGAGGCGAAGAAGCGCAGCTGCCCGCTGGTCGCCGAGGTGAGGTCGACGGTCCGGGTGAGCCGCTTGTACGACTCGTCGGACCGCCCGCTGTACAGGTACCAGTCGCCGGTGCGGGGGTCGAACGGCGCGCTGCCCGGCCGGGCCCAGTCCACCGCCGCCGAGCTGGCGAACTGCGGGAACCGGTCCGGGGCCAGGAAGCTCGACGTGGTGAGGAACGAGGCCGTGTGGTCCTGGTTCCCCGCCGAGCCGGGCGCGTTGAGCTGTCCCTCGAAGCCGGCGAAGGCGCCGTCCGCGCCGCGCAGCGGGTACGGCGTGCTGTCCGGGTCGCTGCCGCCGTCGCTGACGTAGTTGTACGCCCCCAGGTAGTACTGCTGGAAGTCGTTCAACAACGGCAGGCAGGTGGCGTCGTCCGGGTCGGCGCACTCCGCCACCGCCGGGTCCGGCTGGTAGACGTACGAGCCGTTGGCGGCCTGGGCTAACAGCGCGTACTTGCCGCTGACCAGGAGCTTGCCGCCCTCGTTGAGGTAGTCGCGGACGGCCAGCTCGGTGTCGAGCGCCGCCCGGGCGGCGGTGCCGCCGACCTGGCCGGGCGAGCGCAGGATGATGTCGTCGCCGGTCTCCCAGACCACCGTCCGGTAGTGCGACAGCACGCCCAGCGGGTGCGGGGCGGCGCGGCCCATCGCGTCGAAGTCGTAGACGTCGCTGCTGCGGCCGGCCTTGGCCAACGACGCGGCGATCTCGTCGGCGTACTTCGCGGTCGGGCCGCCGGTCTGCACCGGGCTGAGCCCGGTCACGTCCTCCACCGCGAGCACCAGCACGTCCCCGCCGATGTCGGTGTGCACCCGGTAGGTGAAGTGCTCGCTGGCCACCGGGCCGCTGCGCGGCTTGACCCCGGTGAACCACACCTCGACCCGGTCACCCGGCTTGGTACCGGTGACCGTGCCGCGCAGCTCGGCGTAGTAGTCGTCGTGGGTGTCGCCGTACCGTTCGCCGCCGCGCCACTCGCGGACCTTGATCGTCTTCGGGCGGCCACCGTTGACCACGTAGTGCATCCGGACGTCGCGCAGCGCGCGGCGGGTGATCGACGCGACCTGCTGGGTACGCCCGTAGGAGGTGTCGAAGGAGTCGACCACGAAATCGGGGGTGCTGCGGCCGACCACCGACACCGGGTCGTCCGGGTCGGCCGCCGACTTCGCCACCGACAGCGCGAACGGCAGGTTCTTCGCCACCTCGGCGGAGATCAGCTTCTCGTCGTCGGGGAAGATGAACCCGCTGATGCAGTCCTCCGGCCGCCACTGGTCGTCCGGGTCGGAGGCGGCCGCCGACTGGCAGGTGGACATCTCCGGGGTGAAGCCGAGTGTGCCGTAGCGGACCGTGGCGTGGCTGTCGGTGTCCCCGTTGGTGGTGTACAGCTCGGCGGAGATGTCCGGGTCGTAGCCGGGCACCGCCGGGTGCGCGTCGTCGCCGGCCATCGCCTGGTAGATGACGTCGTCCGGGGTCGGCGTGCTGACCTGCCAGCCGACGCCGTAGAGCAGCAGCTGGGCCGCCGAGTGGTAGTTGACGAAGAACTCGAAGCGCACCCGCTTGAAGAGCGCGTCGAGCGCCTTCGTCTCCGGCTCCGAGTTGGGGTCCGGGCCGCGGTAGGTGTCGCTGTTCGGCTCCGGCGAGGAGCCCTCGTCGTCGTACCCCCACTTGTAGCTGAAGTTGCGGTTGAGGTCGACGCCGTCGGCGGTGGTGACCTGGCCGTCACCGTCGTTGTCGCGCAGGTTCTTGCGCCACAACCGGTTGCCCGGGGTGAAGGTGTGGTCGTAGCCGTCCGGGTTGGCCACCGGCAGGAACCACAGCTCGGTGCGGTCCACCAACCGGGTGATCTCCGGGTCGGTGCCGTAGTTGTCCAGCACGTGGTGCAGCAGGCGGCGGGTCATCTCCGGGGTGATCCACTCGCGGGCGTGCTGCGCGCTGCCGTAGAGCACCGCCGGGCGTCGCCCGTCCGGCACGGTCCGCGCGTTCTTCGTCACCTTCACCGCCAGGATCGGCTTGCCCTGGACGGTGCGGCCGATCGTCTCCAGCTTGGCCAGCTTCGGGAAGCGCGCTGCCGTGGCGGTGATCTCGTCCCGGAGGCCACCGGGCTCGCTGTACGACCGGAACGCGTCCCAGCCGGCCGCCGCCTGCTCGCGCAGCGCCCGGGAGGCCTCCTTGCCGCGCACCTTCTTGACCTCCAGCCGCACGCCCTGGTCGGCCAGGCGCGCCGCCTCCCGTCTGCTGAGCACCGTCTCGACCCGGGTGGCCCCGTTCTCATCGGTGCCGCGGTGGTCGTGGCCGAGGTCGACGCCGGACGCGCGCAGCTTCTCCAGCTGTTGCGGGTCGAGCGTGCCGACGTACACCTCCAAGCTGTCGCGGCCGCCCGGGTCAGACGGTGGCCGTGCGCTCGCCGGTGCGGTCAGCGCCAGCGCGCCGACCAGGGTGAACACGCCGGCGATCGCCAGCCGTGTTGGTCTCATCGCATCCCCTTCGGTGGAAGGACCGGTAACGGAGAGCCTTCCCAACATGACTCACGCGTGTCAATGGGGCGCTCGGCTCCGCCGGTATCCCGGGATGCCGTCACTGTCGTCGGTGGTGGCCCACCTGGCCGGCCTGCCTTCGTAACCCGCATTCTGTCGCCTCGTTTAGGGAGGTGCTGATGAATGGGCGGTGCGGCGAAGATCAGGATGCCCCGACGGTCGGCAGCCAACCCTGGGAGCGATTGGAGGTGGATGCGTTGACGCGGGCGAAGGTGATGTTCGCGGAGCGTCGTCGGCAACTCGCCCGGAAGGCTGCCCTGCATGACGAGCGCCGGGCGCACCCCCGACCGCTACCGGCGCGGACGCCCAGTCAGGTGGGCCGATCGTCCGGCTGTGAAGAACGCCTGGGCCGAGTTCACGCCGTTCCTCGCCGTCGGCGTCGAACTCCGCAAAGTCATCTGTTCCATGAACGCGATCGAGAGCGTCAACGCCCGCAATCCGCAAGGCCGTACGCGCCCGCGGGTGCCTCCCCAACGAGCAAGCAGCACTCAAGTGCGTGTACATGGCCCTGATGAGCCTGGACCTCACCGGCACCGGCCGCCGCCGATCCACACTTCCAGGCGGATGATTTCCGGATACACCCGCGGGTTGATTAAAGGCCTTAATATTGCACTTCGGGCTTGTCTAATTGCGTTGGAGGAGTGAGTGATTTTCGCCATGTACCGTGGCCCGGGCCAGCTCGATTGGCGCCGGCAGGTTGAGGAGCATGCCCGCTGGCTCGGCCTGGTATCGGCGTATGTCACGTATGGAGCCTTTACGTGCGCACAGCTTTCCAAGCTCGGGGAATCCCCTGCGATCAGTCAGATCGGTGATGCGATCCGGCTTCGTACGACGCGAGCAACGGCGGCCAACGCCATGGCGATCGCGGCCAGCGAGCCGGCTGGGAACGACATCTGGATCGATCACCGGCTGGGCACTGACACCGTGCAGGTCCACGTACCGCCAGCCACGCCGGAACAGGTGGTCTTCCGGGCTGCGGACGGCGGCTTCTGCCTCAGCAACGACCTACGCCTCCTCGGCCGTATCGGGCGCAGTCGCCTCGATCGCCGCGCGGTGCACGCGCTCCTGCAGTACGGCGCCATCCCGGCTCCGCTCACCCTGTTGTCCGGCGTCGAGCGTGCGGCACCCGGGCATGTCACCAGCATTGATCTCAGCAGCGGCGTGGCAACTGCCGCCGTCAATCACCTTCAGCCACGCGAGGCTGCCGATGGCATACGCTTTGACCGATGCCTCGACGCCATCCTCGACACCGCGCCCAAGGGTTCGGTACTGACCTTCAGCGGTGGAGTGGATTCGGGGCTTCTCGCGGCCCGACTGTCCGCCCTGCGGCGTACCGATGTCTGGTTGCTCAACTTTTCCTTCGGCGACGCCGACCCGGAAGCGAAGCATGCGGCCGCGATGGCCAGGCATTTCCACCTGGACTTCGAGCAGACGACCTACGAGTCCACGGAGATGAACGCGTTTCTGGCCGACATCGGCCGCGACTACACGTACCCGTTCGGGGATTTCGCCACCATATCTGCCAACTTGATGGTGCGGGCCGGCATCAAGATGGCCCCCGACGCCCCGCAGTTCATCGACGGAACCGGCGCGGACGGCGCTTTCGGCGTCGGTCAACTGGCAACGTGGCAAAAGCTCTACCGGCTGCCTCGGCCGCTACTGCGTGGCGCAGCAGGGCTCTACTCCTGGGCCGGACTATGGCGGCGGCCAAGCCGGTTCGAACATCGCACGAGGGCTCTCCGGCGAGCCGCCCAAATGCCGCTCTTGGAAGCCGCGGTGGTGGCAACCAATGCACTCGACGGCGTCCTCTACCGCTTGCCCCCGCCGGACCGCGCGTACCTGTCGCGGGCGATACGCACGTACATCATCGACTGCGCGCCCTCGACCGACGTTCGTGACCAGTATCAATGGCTGGACCTTCTCCATGTCTGCGCCGGCGAGTATGCGGCCAAGAGCTTCGATCCATTGCGCATGCGGGGAGTACGTGCATCCTTCCCTTTCCTGGAGCCAGATCTGCTCGCCGAAGCGTTCGCCATGCCGCGGGAGATCAAGTACACCTTCCGGGATGCCAAACTAGCGCTGAAAAACAGCCTTGCCGCGTCCGTACCGGCTGAGCTGGTCTACCGCCCCAAGTCCGGTTTCGTTCCGCCGTTAGACCGGTGGCTGACCGAGGAGCCGCTGCGTGGTGTTGTGCAGCGGATCTCGGCAGAACCTGGGGCATTGGCCGATTACCTCGAGATCACCCGTCTACGGCGGATCGTCGAACGCGCTGCAGAGGGCCAGCCGTTGACCCAGGGTGTGAGGAACTTCGTCTGGATGGTGACTTTCTTGAAGCTCTGGTTGGATCAGCAGCCGTGGTTTGCCGATTAGCCTCGCGCCTTCAGGCTGGCGGTGGTGGGTCGGGAACATGAGTGCCCTCTGGGTTGGGCGGATGTGACTTGGCGGCCGCGCCACCGGCGCGCCGGAGCGCTGCTCGTCACCTGCCGACGGCAGTGGAGGAACGGGGCCGGTCACGATCCTGACCGGCGGCAGCGGTGTGCGACCCGTTCGCCCTCGTGCGTCCGTACCAGCGCAACGCGGCCAGCGCGACCAAGACGCCGGCGACGGCCGCTTCCGCGATGCAGGTTGCGGCGGCGACGCCCGTCGGACCGAGCGTCAGGGCCTGGACGAGCAGTCCACCGGTGACCACCATGGCGATGGACACGGCCACCCGGGTGGCGGCCCGGTAGTTGCCGTCGCCAATGCGATTCAGCATGAAGGCCCGGTTGACCGTGGCGAACGGGAGGGCGAGCGCCAGCAGTTGTAACCAGATCGCCGATTCGGGGATCGGCAGGCCGAGCAGGCTGGTGGCCATCCAGGGAGCCCAGGCGACGACGCCTGCGGCGATCACCGCCCCGGTGGTCACGGAGATAACCTCGGCCTCCCGGCTGACCGCACCGGTCGGCCCCAGATTGTGCCGGTGCCGCGTGCGCATTGCCATCGGCACCCGCAGCCCGCTGAAGACGACGGCGACCAGCGCCTGATAGACGCTGACCAGGGCACCGAAGCAGCCCACGACGTGCGGGCTGGCGACCAGGGAGAGGGCGATCGTGCCGGCTCGCCCGGTGAGCGACTCCGCGAAGCTGTGGGTGAACAGTTGTCGGTTCAACCGGAACGCCCGCCTCGCCCACGAGGGCGACAACCCGGTCCACATCGGGGGGCCGCCGGACGGGCTGCGGCAGACAAGCGCCTCGGTCGTGGCCAGGTAGGCGGCCGCGCCGGCCGCCAGCGCGATCGTCAGCGGCACGCCGGCGATCAGCAGCACCAGCGCGAAGAGCCGGGTGGCGGTCATCGCTGCCGAGGCCGCGATGAATCTCATCTGGCGGACGAGATCGCTGAAGCGTAGCTCGGCGAGACTGTTCAGGATCATTACGCCGCCGGCGCTCAGCAGGGCCACCGTCCCGTACCCGCGACCGCCGTACAGCCAGGCGAGCAGCACGGTGGCGGCGGCCATGGCCGGCGCCGCGATCAGCAGGCGCTGACAGCGGACCGACCGACGTTCGTCCTCGTCCCCCGTCGCATAGAGGAGCGACGATCCGCCCATGATCAGAATCGCGATCCAGGTGAGCGCGGCGGTCATGACGCTGTAGGCGGCGATTTCACCGGTCTGCCCCTGCCGTGCGCTGTAAGCGAGTATCCCGGCGTTGAGTACGCCACTCACCAGACTCGACGCAGACGCCACGATGGTGTTCGACCGGACTCCTGTCGCGCGGGTCCGGCCCGCCCTGGGAGGCGCGGCGGGCGAGGGGGCCATCGTCTCCCGCGTGAACCGGTCGTTCAAGCGCATTCCTTTCGCGGCAACGAGCGGGTCGACGAGCCAATGGTTGATTGCCCGCCGGTGAGGCTGGCCCCACAGGCTCCCGACGATCCGGCGTCAGTGCCCCCGACTGTCAGCCTGATCCGGTCGAGAATGTTCAGACGGCTCCGACGAGCCCAGCTCCCGGTCCCTGGTCACCATCGTGACCTCGACCGCTGGCGACACGACGTCGAGCAACTGGGCGATGGATCGGGCTGGCCCCCCGGCGCGGAATCCCGGCTCGAAGAAGTCACCCGTCAGCAGCACGCGAATCGGCCGGAAGGGTGCCGGTGGATGGGTGTTTTCCCCGGGACGTGCCGTGGGTCGCCCCTGATGGACCGTCACGGCGGATCCCCTGGACCGAGAATATGGTTCGAGGCTGAGCGCGTGTTGCCGCCAAGGGGAACGTCGGACAATTCAGCCACGCTGGACTAACGCTGAAGAGTTCGAGTCGGTGACGCCGGAACTGCTCGGTCGGAGTGTCGGCGCTCAGCCGGAGCGCCACGTGTCGACGGCCTCGGACACGTCCCGGGTCGGATGCGGACCTGCCCGAACCGGTACCTCCCCACCGGATTCCACCTCGATCCCGCGAGCCGCGCCCGTCCCACGGGCGTGGCGGCGGGCGGCCGCCGCGATAACCCCCAATGCGATATAAGGCATTCTCAGCCGTAATCTGCAGGAACGCCGCAGGGCGTTCCGCGTCGCCGGGCGCCTGCCTCACCGGACGTTGCATTCCAGGATCTTTTCGGGGAACGGACAGCATGAACAAGATCACGATTCGCGAGCTGGTGCGGCACGGCCTGCACGCCACGTCGCTCGACCAGCTCCTGCTCCGACGCCGCGCGTCCCGCGGTCTGGACGTGAGCTACCTGCGGACGGGGGCCCGTAAGGAGGCGTTCGAGCGGATCTACCGACAGGGGATCTGGCTGGTCGGTCCGAACCGTGACTGCCTCTCCGGCGCCGGTTCGCGGCTGGAGGCGACGGCGGTGCTCCAGGCCGAGCTGCCGAAGGTGGTCGCGCAGCTCGGCGCCGAGTCCCTGCTGGACGTCGGATGTGGCGACTTCACCTGGATGCAGCACGTGCAACTTGGGGTTCCCTACCTAGGGGTGGACATCGTCGAGTCGGTCATCGAGGAGAGCCGGAGGCGGCACGGTTCCCCGCTGCGGGAGTTCCGGTGCGTCGACGCGGTCACCGAGCCGCTGCCCGCCGCCGATGTCGTGCTCTGCCGGGAGGTCCTCTTCCACCTCTCGTTCGCCGACGCGACGAGCCTGTTGTCGAACGTCCGGGCGTCCGGTGCCCGGTACCTCATCGCGACGACCGACGAGGCGACCGCGTTCAACGCCGACATCCGCAGCGGCGACTTTCGGGTGCTCAACCTGCGCAAGCGTCCGTTCCACCTGCCGGCGCCGATGTACGAGATCAGGGACGACGCGGTCCAGCACGGGCGGGTCATGGGCGTCTGGCGGGTCGCCGACCTCCGAACGGCGCGGACGGGGTCGACCGCAGGGCCGGGCGCGTGCCGCCGCGACCCGCGGTCACCGCCGAGCCCGGCCCACCGGCGGCGGGTTGATGATCCAGGCCGACAGCCGGCCACGCCGGCGCAGCACGGCCAGGCCGAGCACCGCAGCGGTGAGCACCTCGGCCGCGAGGGTGGCGGCCGCCGCCCCGGTCGGGCCCGCCAGGGGTACGGCCACCAGCGCCAGCGGAGTGATCAGCCCGGCGTTGAGCAGCATGATCCGGGTGGCCCGCCGGTACGCCGCGTCGCCGATCTGGTTGAGGATGGCCACCAGCTCCGCCCGTCGATCGGGTGCGGCGCTGCCGATGCCCTGCCGGCTGCGCACGCGCCCGACCATCGGCACGCGCAAAGTGGCGAGCAGGACGCCGCCCAGTGCCTGGTAGACGCTGATCACCGCGCCGCCGGCGACCATCACCAGCGCGGGGATCTTGCAGCCGCAGGTGACCAGCGCGCTGCTGACGAACCGCAGGTCGCGCGCCAGGTCGCCGAGTTGGAGCAGGGCGAGGTTGTTGCCCATGGCGACTGCCCCACCGCCAGCATGGCCGGCCGCTCATAGCCGGAGCGGCTGTAGAACGCGCCCACCGCCAGCGTGCCGAGCGCATGGTCGGCAGGGTCAGGAAGACCCACTGGCTGCGCACCGCGCGGCGTTGCCCCGCGTCTCCGCTGATGTACAGCAGAGGCGAGCCGCCGGCGACGGCGACGAGGGTCAGGGCGGCGGTGACGACGGCGTAGGTGGCGATCTCTCCGGTCTGGCCGGTCCGGGCGCTCAGGGCGAGCATCGCCGCGTTCAGCAGACCGCTCGCCAGGCCCGAGGAGGAGGCGATCAACGAGTTGCGGGTGGACGAGGGGAGCTTTCGCGGTACCCACGGGCGTCGCTGACGCGTGTCGGTGTGGCGGTGCCGAGTGCTGACCAAAGACTACTTCGGGGTTTCTGAATGGCGCTCTGTTTCCTGCCGTCGGAAGCGCCGGTCACGATTGCCGCGGTTTGTCGCGGTGATCCGTGACCTCCACGCGCGGAAACGGGTTTGTATGACGGGCGGACCCGGTGTCCAACCGGGCCGACCCCCAGCAGGCTCTTCGGGTCGGTGTTCGAGGTGATCGCATGCGTACGAAGGCGAGGTCGGTGTGAGCGGAGACCGCGGGTTGCTGTCGATCGACATCGACCAGATGTCGGACGGGACGCCGGTGACCTACCGCGTGCTGGCCACCAGCCGGGCCTTCCAGCCGGGCTACCGCGGCGGAGGTCCGGTCCGGTCCCTGGAGAAGATCCTGGACAGCTGTCCGGCGCACGTCGAGGTCATGCTCGTCACGCGCGACCGGGACCTGGGCACGTCCGACCCGTACCCCGGCCTCTCCGCGCGGTGGGTACGCCGCCGGGGGGCGCTGGTCCACTATCTGCGGGTCAGTGACGTCCGCAACTGGGTGCGCCTGGCCCGGCAGCTGCGGGCCCGCCGGATCGACCTGCTCTACGTCAACAGCCTGTGGTCGCTCTTCTCGCAGGTGCCGGTGCTCGCGGCCGCCGTGGGGCTGCTGCCGGTGCGCAGCATCCTCCTCGCGCCCCGGGGTGAACTCTCGCCGGGCGCGCTGCGCCTCAAGGCCGGCAAGAAGCGGCTCTTCCTGCTGTTCTGGGCGCCTCTGCTCAAGCGGCTGCGGGTCCGTTGGCAGGCCTGCAGCGATCTGGAGGCACGGCACATCGCCGCGCGGTTCCCCTGGGCCCGGATCATCGTGCACGGCCAGCAGACGTCCCTGCCCGACGACGCGAGGCCGCCGCAGGACCGTCCCGACGGGCCGCTGCGCCTGGTCTTCATCAGCCGGATCTCGCCGATGAAGAACCTCGACCTGGCACTCGCCGGCCTGCACAAGGTGACCCGGCCGGTGAACTTCGACATCTTCGGCCCACTCGAGGATCAGGCCTACTGGGCGCGCTGCCAGCGGCTGATGGCCGGCATGCCGGCGAACGTCACGGTCCGCTACCGCGGATCGCTGCCGCCCGAGCAGGTGATCCGTACCTTCGGCGAGTACGACGCCTTCCTGCTGCCGACCCGGGGCGAGAACTTCGGTCACGTCATCCTGGAGAGCCTGGCGGCGTCCTGCCCGCTGATCTGCTCCGACGAGACCCCGTGGAACGATCTGATCGAGGCCGGCGGCGGCGCCGTCGTGCGGCCCCTCACCGCCGACGCGGTCGCCGCCGGCGTGGAACGCTTCGCCGCCCTCTCGCCGACCGACCGCCGGCGGGCCAGGGACCGCGCCGCGGAGGCCTTCGGGGCCTGGCGCGGCCAGCAGCGCTTCACCAACCTCTTCGAAGAGGTACGCCTGCTGGGCTGACCGCGCCGCCGGGTCACGTCGGATCCGCCGCCACATCCACCATTTCGATCGGTGACGTTTCTCGTCGACTCCACGATTCGTTGTGTCTACGGGCGCCCGGTGCGTCGGACACCGGTCGTCGGTCGGAAGGGACGTGAGATGACGCGGGTTGTGACGGTGGTAGGGACGCGACCGGAGATCATCCGGCTATCCCGGGTCGTCGACCGGCTCGACCGCACGGTCGACCACGTCCTCGTCCACACGGGGCAGAACTGGGATCCGGCGCTGTCCGAGGTGTTCTTCCGCGAGCTACGGATGCGCGAACCCGACCGGTTCCTCAACGTCGACACCACGTCGCTGGGCCGGATGCTGGGCGGGGTGCTCGCCGGTGTCGAGGACGTCATCCGTGAGGTCCGGCCGGACGCGATGCTGATCCTCGGCGACACGAACAGCTCCATCGCCGCCCTGATCGGACGGCGGATGCGGGTGCCGGTGTACCACATGGAGGCCGGCAACCGGTGCTTCGACCTGAACGTGCCGGAGGAGACCAACCGCCGCCTCGTCGACCACGTCTCGGACTTCAACCTGGTCTACACCGAACACGCCCGGCGCAACCTGCTGGCCGAAGGGCTGCACCCCCGCCGCATCCTGCACACCGGGTCACCGATGCGTGAAGTGCTGGATCACTACCGCGCCGACATCGACGCCTCGACGGTGCTGCGGCAGCTGGAACTCGCCCCGGGAGGCTACTTCCTGGTGAGCGCCCACCGCGAGGAGAACGTGGATCAGCCGGAGCGGCTGCGCCAGCTGCTCGGCTGCCTGCGGGCGGTACGCGACGAGTGGGACCTGCCGGTGCTGGTGTCCACCCACCCGCGCACCCGCAAGCGGCTCGAGGCGCTCGCCCCCGACCCCAGCGACCTCGACGGTCTGGCCTTCCACGAACCATTCGGTCTCTTCGACTACATCCAGCTCCAGCGCAACGCCCGCTGCACGCTCTCGGACAGCGGCACCATCAGCGAGGAGGCGGCGATCGTGGGCTTCCCCGCGGTGACGCTGCGGGAGTCCATCGAGCGTCCCGAGGCATTGGACGTCGGCAGCGTCATCATGACCGGACTGGATCCGACCGGCGTGTCGGAGGCCGTCCGGGTCACGGTTGACCAGAGCCGGGAAGGCGTCCCGTGCCCCGCCGACTACCAGGTGCGCGACACCTCACGCCGGGTCGTCGACTTCATGCTGTCCACCGTCCGCCGGCACCACGGGTGGGCCGGCATCCGGCGGTGAGGCCGGCCCGGGACCGGTCAGGACCCGGTCCCGGGCGGCCGGGGCCAGTCCCACCAGGCCGAAGCCGAGGTACACGGTGTCGTCGGTGACCACCGCCGCGCCCTCGGAAACGCCTGCTGGCTGTGGGCTCAGTCGTTGGCGCCGGGCGCCGGGCGCGGAGCCGGGCGGCCGCCGGGCCACCGTCCAGCCGCCCAGGTCCGGCGTCTCGAACGAGATCTCGGCGGTGAACACCTTCCAGCCGCTCGAGGAACCGGTGGCCGTGTTCCAATGCCGGTGCTGCCGCTCGAGGGGCAGTCGGCGGCCTGGTGGTGGGCGAGGAACGGGGTGCAACTCGGCCCAGCCACCGGCGCAGCTGTCCCCGGTCTCCGTACCGGTGAGGCCGCCGGCGTCCGGCAGCGTGGTCCAGGCGTCGCTGCCCGCCTCGTGCGTCTCGACGATGAGGAAGTCCCAGTTCTCCTCGATGTCGTACGTGGTACCCGAGTGCCTGACCTGGCCGCCGGGCCCACCGCCACCCGGGCGGACACGCTCGTTCGGCCGGGCGACCACCCGGCTGGACGAGTGTCCGAGGTCGGTCAGCTGGCCGGAGCCAGACTTGCCAGGCGTCCCGCCGGCAAGTTCCACCGCGACATCGCCTCGCGCAATTGGCTGATCATCTCCGGCCAGGCGGGCGGGCGGTACCCCGTGGCGGCGAAGAGCGCGTCGGCCGACAGGGATCGGTCGCAGCGGAAGCCGTCCTCGGGCAGGATCCGTCCCGTCCAGCCGTAGGTGCGGGCGACGAGCCGGAGCAGGTCATACTTGGACACGGGCGCGGCCGCGAGGTGGTAGAGCCCCTGAAGATCCTCGCGCGGCAGCACGACCGTCCTGAGGAAATGGGCGAACTCGGTGGTGGTGACCCCGGTGTAGATCGCCTTGGTGTAGCCCCGGACGTCGGTCGTCTGGGACAGGAACCAGTCCACGAGTGACCGGTTGCTGGTCAGCTCGTGGCCGATGATGGACGTCCGAAGCGTGAGGGTTGGGGGAGCGGTCTCCCCGAGCAGCTTGGACCGACCGTAGAGGTCCGGGGGATCGGGAATATCCGTCTCCATGTAGTTGCCACGGTCGCCGGAAAAGACACAATCGGTGCTCACGCTGACCAGGCGGACACCGCGCGTCCCGCACTCGTGGGCCAGGATCTGGGGAAGGAGCGCGTTGATCGTGACCGTGCGGACGGCGTCGTGCACATCGGACCGTTGCTTGATCACACCGACGCCGTTGACCACCAGGTCGGGTCGGACGTCGTCCAGCAGGCGACGGACGCGGTCGGTGTCGAGAGCGTCGACGCCGGGCGTGATGCGACGTGCGAGGTGCGGCGGGAAGAAGCGTGACAGGTCGTCAGCGGAGCGGGCCGAGCCGAACACGTCCAGCTCACCGCCGCGGTCCAGTTCTCGCAGCAACGTGTGCCCCAGCATTCCGGTGGCGCCGAGGACGAGCACCCGCTGACTCATGCCATCTCCTGTCCCCGCCCGCGTGGCACCCTGCCGGTGTTCCGGGCCGCGCAGGCGACGGCCACGTCCGCGAGCAGCTGCGAGCTGACGGATTCGCTCATGTGTTCGAGGTAGTAGGCGCGCCCGGCCTGCCCCATGGCTCGCCGGCGGTCTGCGGAGGCGGCGTGCGCCTGTCGGAGCGCCGCAGCCAGTCCGGCCGGATCGCCCGGCGGGCAGGTGAGGCCCGCACCGGCCTCGTCGACCACCCTCGACGCGTCACCCGGTACGCAGGCCACCACCGGCTGCCCGCAGGCGAAGATCGACTGGATCTTGCTCGGCATGGTGATCCTGAACAGCGGTTCGTCCGCCAGGGACACCAGCTGGATGTCGGCCGAGGCCATCAGGCCGGCCATCCGCTCCGGTGGCTGGGCCGGCAGGAAGTGCACGGTACGCAGGCGGAGCCGGTCGGCCAGCGACTGCAGCGCGCGCTTCTCGATGCCGTCACCGACCAACACGAGGTGGACGTCCGATAGATCGTCGAGGCGTGCCAAGGCTTCGATCGCGACGTCGAGTCGCTGGGCCATGCCGTGATTGCCGCCGTACATGACGACGAACTCGTCGGTGAGGCCCAGCTGCCGGCGCAGCTCCCCGTCGGGCTCCGTCGGGTGCATGACCTTCTCGTCGACCCAGTTGTAGACGACGGAGACCCGGTCCGGGGCCACTCCCCGGGCGACGATCGCGTCGCGTTGTCCCGGAGACGTGACGGTGACATGGTCCGCGCGCCGGTACGTCTGGTTGGTGAACCAGCTGAGGGCGTTCTCCGCGACCCGCCGGCTCACGCCCCCGGTCAGGAACCCGGACGCGAAGACCGAGTCGGGCCAGAGGTCCATCACCATGGCCACGTAGGGCGTCCGCCACCGGAGCCGGGCGGTCATGGCCGCCGTCGCGGCTGTGGCCGGGCCGGAATAGACCAGCGCCACGTCGGCGCCCCGGAGCGCCTTCGCGCCGAGGGCCGAGGACGAGGCGGCGTAGCTGAGGTAGTTCGCGGCCCGGCCCGCCGCCGAGTGGTTGTGGCTGGGGTAGAGCGGGGTCCGGACAACGCGCAGGCCGTGCTCCGTTCCGGTCGTCCGACGCCAGGCCCGATATCCCGGCTTGAGCTTGCCGTCGGGATAGTTCGGCATGCCGGTCAGGACGTCCACCTCGAATCCCCGCCGGTGCAGGGAGTGGGCGATGCTCAGCGGGACGGGGGTGGGCTCGGGTGGGAACCACTGGGTGATGAGTGTCGCCCGGCAGGGCCCCTCCGACTGGACGTGGTGGCCGCGCACGCTGCCGTCAGGCCCTTCCCGCGCCAGCGAGGTCCATGACCTCGGTCAGCCGGGCACGCACCTCCGGGAGCGTGTCCAGCAACCTCATGACGTCAGTGACGTCGAGGCGCTCGGCGTTGTGCGAGGTGTAGTCCCACGGGTGGTGCCGGCGGGGGTCTCCCTCCTCGAAGTACAGCGAGTAGTTGAGGTCCCGACTGTCCACCGGCACGCGGAGGAACTGCCCGAGGTCTTCCGCCCTGGCCAACTCCTCCTGACTGGCCAGCGTCTCGTGCAGTTTCTCGCCGTGCCGGATACCCAGCACCTCGATCTTGGCGGGGACCTCGAACAGGTTGCACATGGCGGTGGCGAGGTCGCCGATCGTGCAGGCGCGGGCCTTCTTGATGAAGATGTCGCCGCTGCGCCCGTGCTGGAACGCGTGCTCGACGAGTTCCACGGACTCCGGCAGTGACATCAGGAAGCGCGTCATTTCCGGATCGGTGACCGTCAACGGCACGCCGTTGCCGATCTGGTCGAGAAAGAGCGGAATGACGGAGCCCCGCGAACACATGACGTTGCCGTACCGGACGATGCAGATGCGGGTGCGGGCACCGGGGTTGTTCCGCGTGTGCGCCTGGGCGACCTTCTCCATCAGGCCCTTGCTCATGCCCATGGCGTTCACGGGGTAGACCGCCTTGTCGGTGCTCAGGAATACCACAGCCTCGACGCCGTTCTGCACCGCCGCGTCCGCGACGTTCGCGCTGCCCAGGATGTTCGTCCGGACGGCTTCGAGCGGGAAGAACTCGCAGGAGGGGACCTGCTTCAGCGCCGCGGCGTGAAACACGAACTGGACCCCGCGGCTCGCCTTCGACACGGTGTCGAGGTCGCGCACGTCACCCACGTAGTACCGGACGCGGTCGTCCCGGAGCCGGAGCCGCATGGCGTCCTGCTTGGACTCGTCCCGGCTGAGTACGCGGACCTCTGCCGCCCCGGTGGACAGCAGCCGGTCGACCATCGTCTGACCGAATGAGCCGGTCCCGCCGGTGATCAAGAATCGTCCGTTCGCTAGCGAAGGCGTCACCCTTTGTCCTTTCGTCTTCGACCTCCGGCCGGAGCCGGGTCGGGGCGGTCTCGCCAAAGGCTGACGTTAGCCCAGAATCGGACTCTATCCCCTTAAAGCGACAAAATAGGTTTTTCGACGTAAGACGGGACCTGCGCCCCGAATCATCGGCGGCGTCCGGCGGGTCCCGCCCCCGGCGGCCGGCCCGAGTGCGACCCGCCCGACGACCGGGCCTCGGAAACGACGCGCAGGTGCGGCAGGAGGCGGCGCGGAGCGGCTGAACGTCGGAGGCGACGCACGGGCCGCCGACCCGGAGTTCGGGCCACCCGGATCGGGGTCCCGTCGTCGGCCGCGACCTCTGGTCGACCTGACCGCTGGCGCTGGCCCGACCGCCGGTCGCGTCACGAGATCGCCGCCGTCGTGACCTCAGGTCGGACGCGCAGTCGGCAGACCGCCGCGTCGTTCCGGCGGCCTGCCTGGTCAACGACGAGCGGTGCACCCGGTGACGACGGCCCGCGTACCGTCACCGGCGGGGCGCCTCCCGGGTGGTGACGGCCGTAACCAACCCGCGACGCTCCCGTTGAGCCCGGTGTTCCGGCCCGGTCGGAGGTGACTCCTCGCCGACGTCGCACCCGAGCTGGTCGCGACCGCGCCGGTTCTCCGGTCGCGACCGGAAGGCCGTTGCTCGCTCGTCGGTGCGCTCACCTGTGCATCCGCTCCGGCCGGCAGTTGCGCAGCGCTCAGGAGGTAGTCGTCATGGGGGATCGCCGGCCGGATGAACCGCGTCCACTCGAGCCGCGAGGGCGGCCCCTCGTCGGAGCACCCGGGGGCGGCCCGGTCGGGTCGGTCGAGCCCGAGGCGCGAACTCGGTTCGCCGAGCGGCGGTACGCGCAGGTGCTGGCCGGTCTGGGCTGGCTCTGCCTGGGGTGCGTTCCGCTCGTCCTCGACTCCCTGACCGCGATCGAGGATCGGCGTTACCACGGCACCATGGTCTTCGCCGTCCTCGCCCTGTTCTTCGGGATCTGGGTCTTCTGGCGGGATGGCGGGCCGAGGATCACTGTCGTCGGCACCTACAACCTCGGCTTCGCGCTGTTCGTCGGCTTCGCCGCCGCCTACCACGCTGTCCGGGACACGTCACCGGAGCTTCCGCTCTTCCGCGCGGTGACCCTCTGCTACTTCGTCCACGTCCTGACCTGGATGCTGTTCTGGAGCGCGCCGTCCGCCAGGCCGGCCACGAGCCCGGCCCTGCGGGTGGACCCGGCCGTCTCCCGATGGGCCGTCCGGTGGGGTCTGACCCTGCTGACCCTGGCGGTCCTCCTTCAGCTGTCGCTGCCGGAGCAGGACAAGCACATCCTCATCAACGCGGCGGGATTCGTCGGTGTCGTGCTGTTGAGCGTCGGATTGCTGCGTACCCCGCTGCACAAGCCGCCGCTGGTGTACGGCCTCGTGCCGGTCGCCGGCTTCGCCGTCTACTGCACCTTTCTCTTCGACGGTTTCGGTCGGATCGTCGTGGGTTCGCTCGGTCTTGCCCTGGCAGCCGTCCTGATCGACCGGAGCGGTCGCGGACGGCACGTCAAGGTCGCGATCCTCGCCCTGACGCCGATCGCGGTCCTGGTGCTGGCGCGGATCCGCGCCGCGGCCCCGGTCGAGTCGGTGGTGGACAACGCCAATCGGGACATCGACGGCCTCTACTCGGTGGTGTGGCCGTTGCGTGACTTCGCTCAGCTCCTCAGCATGAACGACCTCGGTCTGCTGCCGCGGGCGTGGGGCGGGACGTTCTACGCCGCGGCCGTCTTCCTGGTGCCGAGGGCCGTCTGGCCGGACAAGCCGCTGGGACTCGGCGCCGAGTTGGTGCCGTTCCTGTCTCCCGACATGGTCGGAACCAACCAGTCCGACGCGGCGCTCTTCTTCGGCGAGTGGCTGTTCAACTTTGGCGTCGGCGGTCTGGCGCTGATGATCCCGGCGGCCGGTCTGGCTATCCAGTACCTCGACCGGCTCGCCCGACGGATCACGTCGGTGCCGCTGATGACGCCCCGGACGGTGCTGGCGTACGTGACCGGGATCGTCCTCACCGTGGGGCTCTTCGACGTCATCTGGGTCGGCGCCGCCACCTTCGCCGGACGTACCGGGTGCCGCCTGCTGGTGCTCGCCGCGCTGCTCCTGATCATCCCCAAGGGCGCTGCGGCGCAGCGGACGAGCGCGGTGCCGCACCGGCCCGGCGGCGCCGGGGTCCACGCCGAGCGGCTGCTCCCGGCCGCTGCGGGCATGTCGTCCTCCGCGCCTGGCCGCCAGGACCCGGCGGTGGGCCGACCCCCGCACGGAGGCGGATGACCGCGCGCTCGGCCGGCCACCGGGACGGTCGGAGAGCGCGGGGAGCGCCGAGACATGAAGGGCCATTTTGTTCCGCTTTGGGGCCTTTCATGGCTTTTCATGCTGATAGGACTGTTGTATGGCTAAAGGCATTCTCGAAGAACCGGTGGGGCGCGCCCTGGCTCACCCCCCTGCCGCCGCCGACCAGGCCCGTTCCGGCGCCTTGGCGGGGCGGCCGTACGACCGCTGGAAGCGGTTGATCGACATCGTCGGTGCGATCGTCGTGCTGATCCTCGCCGCGCCGGTGATGGCCGTCGTGGCCGGCGCGATCCTGCTCGTCCTGGGCCGTCCGGTGCTGTTCCGGCACACCCGGCCCGGTCGCGACGGCAGGCTGTTCGAGCTGGTCAAGTTCCGCACCATGCACCCCGTCGACCCGGCGCGCGGACTGGTGTCGGACGCCGACCGGCTCAACCCGCTGGGTCGGTGGTTGCGTGCCACCAGCCTGGACGAGCTTCCCGAGTTCTGGAACGTGCTCCGCGGTGAGATGAGCATCGTCGGGCCGCGGCCCCATCTCGTCCGCTACCTCACCCTGTACAGCCCGCGACAGGCGCGGCGGCACGAGGTGCGACCCGGCATCACCGGGCTCGCCCAGGTGCGCGGCCGCAACGCCCTCGACTGGCAGCACAAGTTCGAGTACGACGTCGAGTACGTCGACCGGCGATCGTTCTGGTTGGACGTGCGGATCCTCGCCGCGACGGTGCGGGTGGTGCTCAGGCGGGACGGCATCTCGGCGCCGGGCGCCGCCACCTGGCACGAGTTCACCGGCAACGCGGAGCCCGACCCCGGCTTGCTGCGGCCCGCCGGAGAGTCCGTCCGTCCCGGCGCTCGATGAGCCGGGTACTGCTCTTCGGCGCCGGCGGCTTCCTGGGCCGGCACATCCACGGTGCGCTCGCGTCGCATTCCATGGTCCTGGCGCCGGATCGATGGGAGTGCGACCTGGTCGGCATCGAACTGTCGGCGCTGGTCGCCCTGCTCCGCCGGGAGAAACCGGACGCGGTGGTGACCGCAGCGGGTCGGATCAGCGGCTCCGGGTACGACTTCGTGCAGGCGCACGTGGCCACCACCGCCAAACTGATCGAGGCGGTGGCTGCCGGTGCGCCCCAGGCCCGGCTGGTCCGGATCGGTTCCGCGGCGGAGTACGGCGCCGTACCGCACGGGAGCGCCGTGACGGAGGACCATCCCGCCAGCCCGGTGGGCGAGTACGGACTGAGCCATCTCACCGCCACCCGGCTGGCGCAGCTCGCCGGGGAGTCGGCCCGGGTGGACACGGTGGTCCTGCGGGTGTTCAACCCGGTCGGTCCGGGCATGCCGGCCGGCAACGTGCTCGGCCGAGCGGCGACGCTGATCAGGACGGCGCTGGCCCGGGGGGAGGAGCGGGTGTCACTCGGCCTGCTCAGCACTTACCGGGACTTCGTCGACGTGCGGGACGTGGCGGACGCGGTGCTGGCCGCGATCCGCAGCGGGCCGCTCGCCGAGCGGATCTTCAATGTCGGCAGCGGGCGGGCGGTGGCCACCCGGGAGGCGATCGGCCGGCTGGCCGAGGTCGCGGGCTTCACGGGGGAGGTAGGCGACGGCTCGTTGGCGCCCGACGCCGGTCGGTCGGCCGCCGTTCCCTGGATGTGCGCCGACATCGGGCGCAGCGCCCGTGTGTTGAACTGGGCCCCGCGACACACCTTGACCGGCTCGCTGATGACGCTCTGGCAGGAGACGGCCGCTGGCCGGCCGACGCCGGAGCTCGTGCCGTAGATCCGTGGAACCGCAGTGGACGTGCTGCGCTCCTGACTGGAGTCGGTACAGTGCTGCGGCCAGTGACAGGCACACGTCCGACCGCAGGGAGCCCGACGGCGCTGCACTTGAGGATCATCGTGCCGGGTGACCGCGCCACCGCCGTGGCGGCATGCTCGGCGACGACCCCGGCTGGCTCCACCCGGCGGTCATACCCGGTGCTGCCCGGCAGCTCCGCCGGCGACCTCATCCGCTGCGACGCTGTCCTCGGGCGTCGACGGCCTCGGTCCGCGCCCGGTTGACGTACCAGCCGCTGAGCCGGGTGCGGTAACGGCTGCGGCCGTCGTACGCCGTCGCCGTGATTCGGTCCGGGCGCAGACCCCGTCGGGTCGCCTCGGCGGCGAACCAGGCCACCAGTTCCGCGGCCGCCGCATGCTCGGTCGCCTGCCGGCGCTCGTCGGCCGCCGCGTGCGCGGCCGCCGCGCGCCGCTGCCGCTCCCGCCAGTCCGCGCCGTCCTGCTCACCCACGACCGCGACGGTACGCCCCGACGCCACTCGCCGCCGGCCACCGCGCTCGCGGAGGTGGGGAGGGGCACGACCATCACCGAGCCAGCTTCGTCCCGACCGTGTGAGCTGGCCCGGGTGGTCGTAACGGCAGATCTGAAGGAGTGGTCGCCCCCGGGCCACGTGGTGGCGTGGGCCGGGGGTGTGACGCTTCAGCTTCCGCCCGTCCGTACGGTGGCCAGGGCGCTGTCGAGCCGGGGCGCGAGCGTCCGGGCGTAGGTGGCGGTGAGATGGTTGGTGTCCCGATAGACGAGTACGCCGCCGATGACCGGCGCGCAGCGGTCGGTGGGACAGATCGCGTCGTTGAGATTGACCAGGTGGATTCCCGGCTGTCCCTCGGCGGCCCGCTCCTGCGCGCTGCCACCCCCGGCAGCCAGCACCTCGTCACGTTGCGGCGCGCACCGAGTGAGCCGGTCCGGGTTGGCGGAGACGCACTCGACCGGGTCTCGGCGGTGGTACGGCGTGTCCCGGAGCACCACCACCCGCACCCCGATCGTGGTCATCTCCCGCCACGTGTTCCGTAGCCCGGTGGCCAGGATGTCGTGCGCATCCCGGGTCACCAGCTCGCCGTCGCGCACCGTCAGGTAATGGGAGTTGCCCACCAGCAGCAGGTCGGGCGGGTCGGCGCGCAGATGGCCGCGGACCCGCTGGTTCCACTCGGTGCAACTGGTGTACGGCCGGCCGTCCAGCGCCACCTCCATCGCCAGGAACGGGCACGAGGACTTGGTGTGGGTCACCACCCGCCACTTCCGCTGTACCGCGACCGCCTCCAGCGCCGGCAGCCACTGCGCGGCATGCGAGTCGCCGGCGAGCACGACGGTGTAGGAGGCATCCTTGACCCCGTACACACAGGTCAGTGGCTCGCTGCTGTTCTGTTGGACGTGACAGTTGGTGCGGGTCGTCGCCGGGACGTCCTTCGCGGCGACCAGCGGGTCGGGGGTGATCGAGTCGACCCGGTCGACCGGCCTCCCGGCCTGGTCCCCTCTGGGCGACTTGCGCAGGACGGCGGCTCCCGGTGGCCCGGCCGGGGCGAGGGCGCCCGCCGACGCGCTGCTGCCGCCCAGTGGCGGCACTGCGGACGTGGACAGGGACGGTCGGGCCGGCGACCAGACGGTCAGCTGGAAGAGCAGGCCGGCCATCACCGCCGTGCCCGTGCAGAGGGCGCCGATGCCCAGCGCCTGCGCCGGCTGCCAGTGCAACGTCTGCGATCGGCGGATGGGGTTCTCGACGAAGTGGTAGGTGAGGACCGCCGGCACCGCGGAGAGCGCGACCACCGCCAGGCGCGCGGACGCGCTCAGCTCGCCGAACCGGTAGTCGGCGACGATCAGCAGCGGCCAGTGCCACAGGTAGAGCGAATACGACAGCGCACCGACGCCGCGCATCGGCGGCAGGCTGAGCAGCCCGGCCGGCCCGGCCCGCCCGGCGGCCACCGCGAAGGCGATCACCACCGCTGTGCCGGCGGTGGGCAGCAAGGCGACGTACCCGGGGAAGGCCGACGCGGAGTCCAGCAGGAAGGCCGAGGCGACCACGGTGACCAACCCGGACCAGGCGAGCACGACGGCCAGCGCACGTGGGGTGCGGTGCAGTCGGGCACCGACGATGGCCACCGCGCCGCCCAGGGCGAGCTCCCAGATCCGGGTGGTGGTCACGAAGTACGCCGGGGCCCGATCGGTCGACGTCAGGAATACCGACCAGGCGAAGGACGGCAGGGCCACCACGGCGAACCCGACCATCAGCACGCCGCGGCGTAGCCGTCGCCGGCCACCGAGGACGGCCAACCCGAGCAGCAGCAGCGGCCAGATCAGGTAGAACTGCTCCTCGACGCTGAGCGACCAGTAGTGCTGCAGGACGCTGGGTGCCTGGTCGACGAACATGTAGTCCACCGACTGCTCGGCGAGCCGCCAGTTCATCACGTACAGCGCGCTGCTCACCACGTCCCACGCGGTGTTGGAGAAGCGCACCTTCGGCAGGAACAGGTACGTCAGCAGCAGGGTGACCACGAGCACCAGGCCGGCGGCCGGCAGCAGCCGCTTCGCGCGTCGGGCGTAGAAGCCCACCAGCGAGATCCGTCCGGTGCGGTCGAGTTCCTCGACGAGCAGGCCGGTGATCAGGAAGCCTGAGATCACGAAGAAGACGTCCACGCCGACGAAGCCGCCGGGGATGAACTGGCTTCCGGCGTGGCCGACCAGTACCAGCAGGACCGCCAGGGCGCGCAGTCCCTCGATGTCGCCCCGGAAGGATGCCCATGGTGGGGCATTCGGCCTGCTTCGTGTCTGGGTCATTGTCCCGTCCTGCGCTAGAAATCCGGTGAGCGTTGCCGTTAGGGGTTATATCCCACAAACGCACGTTCGTCCGGTTTCCGCAGTCTTGCGCCGTGTCGCCGTCTCGTCGGAGTTCGGCCGTCCGCCGCTCCCGTGCGGGGCGAGCGCCGCCGAACCGGTGTCCGTCCGGCGTGGAACCGTGAGGGCTGACATCCCGAAGGTGCGCCGTGGCGACGGGTCCCGGGCGCGGGCGGTAGGGTTCTCCGGGCCGCGCCCGGCGGTTGGTGCCTCGAGGGGAGCGATTCTTGCTGCACTTGAGGATCATCGCGCCGGCCGACCGGTCGTCCCAGGTGGCGGACCTGCTCGCCGACAACCCGGGGGTGGTGCACCTGGCCGTGATCCCCGGCGCGGCCCGGCAGCCCGCCGGCGACCTGGTCCTCTGCGACGTGGTCCGGGAGAGCGCCGACCGGGTGCTGCACCAGTTGCAGGAGCTGGGGGTCGAGGCGCACGGCGGGATCTCCGCCGACGACGTCGAGCTGACCCTGTCCCGGGCGGCGAAGCAGGCCGCCCGGGACGCCCCCGGTCACGGCGAGGACGCGGTCGTCTGGGACGAGATCGCCGCCAAGACCGGCGAGCAGACCGAGCTGACCGGGACGTACCTGGCGCTGATCATCGTCGCCACGATGATCGCCGGGGTGGGCGTGCTGCTGGACCAGCCGATCCTGATCGTCGGCGCGATGGTGGTCGGCCCCGAGTTCGGCCCCCTCGCCGCACTCTGCGTCGCGCTGCTGCGCCGCAAGCCCCGCACCATCGTCCGCTCGGTGCAGGCGCTGACGGTGGGCTTCCTGGCCGCCATGGTGGCCACCGTGCTGAGCACCTGGGCGCTCACCGCCGTCGACCTGGTCAACCGGGAGATGCTGCTCGCCGAGCGGCCGTTGACCGACTTCATCTGGCGGCCCGACGCGCTCTCCTGGGTCGTCGGCATCCTCGCCGGGATCGCCGGGATGCTCTCGCTCACCTCGAAGAAGTCCGGCTCGCTGGTCGGCGTGCTGATCTCGGTCACCACCGTGCCGGCCGCCGCGAACGTGGCCGTCGCCGCCGCGTACGGGGTGTGGCACGAGGCGGCCGGGTCGGCGCTCCAGCTGGTGATCAATATCTGTGCGATCGTGCTCGCCGGGCTGGCCACCCTCGCCGTGCAGCAGCTGTGGTGGTGGCGGGTGGGCCGGCGCGCCGGCCGGGTCACCGCCAGTCGTCCCCAGCCTCCAGTCGGCGGGTGAGCAGCGTCCGCAGCGGGATCGACTCGCCGTCCCGGCCGCCCCGGCCGAGCACCAGCGGCGCCGGGTCGGGCTCGGGGTCGACGCCGAAGAGCCGGCCGCGCAGGCTGGGCGGCACGCTGAGCAGGTGGAACCGGCCCGCCGTGTCCACCGCCCGGGTCCCGGCCCGGTCGACGTACCAGCCGGTCAGTCGGGTCCGGTAGCGACCGCGACCGTCGTGCCCGCGGGCGACCAGCGGCGTGGTGCGCAGGCCCCGCCGGGTCGCCTCGGCGGCGAACCAGGCGACCAGTTCCGCGGCCTCCGCGTGCTCGGCCGCCCGCTGCCGATCGGCGGCCTCCGCGTGCGCCCGCACCGCCCGCCGCTGCCGCTCCCGCCACTGGAGGCCGTCGTCCGCATCCATGCCGCGACGGTACGCCCACCACGCCGCTCCGGCCCCGCCCGGTCGTCAGGGCTCGCGGGGCCGTCCGGGCATGCGAGGTCGTCGGGGCATGCGGGGTCGGCCGGGTTTCGGCCTTGCCGGGTCGTGCGGCCGCAGGCCGGCACGGCGTGGTCTCCGCTGAGGGCGACCACGCCGTGCCGTCGAGCGTCAGGCCAGGCCGGCCCGGCGCAGCGCCTCGGCCATCGCGTCGTTCACCGGGGCCGGCGCGGAGCCGCCACGGCCCTGCCGCTGCTGCGGTCCGCCCCGCGACCCGCCGCGCTCACCGCGCTGCCCGCCACGCCCGTCAGCGCCGCCGCGCCGGTCACCACCGCCGCGCCCGTCGGCGCCGGCGCGTGCCTCGGCGCCGCCGCGCTGGCCGCGGGCGTCGGAGCCGGTCCGTCCGCCCTGGTCGCCGCGCGCCCCGCCCCGCTCCCGGCGCCCGCCCTCGGCGGGGGCCGAGGGGCGGCCGGTCGGGTCCTCGTCCAGCCGCAGGGTGAGCGAGATGCGCTTGCGGGGCACGTCCACGTCGAGCACCCTCACCCGGACCACGTCGCCGGACTTGACCACGTCCCGGGGGTCCTTGACGAAGGTGTGGGACATCGCCGACACGTGCACCAGGCCGTCCTGGTGGACGCCGACGTCGACGAACGCGCCGAACGCCGCGACGTTGGTGACCACGCCCTCCAGCAGCATCCCCGGGGTCAGATCGCTGATCTTCTCCACCCCCTCGGCGAAGGTGGCGGTGCGGAACTCCGGCCGCGGGTCGCGGCCCGGCTTCTCCAGCTCGGCGAGGATGTCGGTGACGGTGGGCAGGCCGAACGTCTCGTCGACGAAGTCGGTGGCCCGCAGCCCGCGCAGGATCGCCGACTTCCCGATCAGCGAGCGCAGGTCCTGCCCGGTGCTGGCGAGGATCCGCCGCACCACCGGGTACGCCTCCGGGTGCACGCTGGAGGAGTCCAGCGGGTCGTCGCCGCCCGGGATGCGCAGGAAGCCGGCGCACTGCTCGAACGCCTTCGGGCCGAGCCGGGGCACCTTCTTCAGCTCAGTGCGGGACCGGAACGGGCCGTTGGCGTCGCGGTGCAGCACGATGTTCTCCGCCAAGCCGGCGCCGATGCCGGAGACCCGGGTCAGCAGCGGCGCGGAGGCGGTGTTGACGTCCACCCCGACCGCGTTGACGCAGTCCTCGACCACCGCGTCCAGCGAGCGGGAGAGCTTCACCTCGGACAGGTCGTGCTGGTACTGCCCGACGCCGATCGAGCGCGGGTCGATCTTGACCAACTCGGCGAGCGGGTCCTGGAGGCGGCGGGCGATGGAGACCGCGCCGCGCAGCGACACGTCCAGCCCGGGCAGCTCCTGCGAGGCGTACGCGGAGGCGGAGTAGACCGACGCGCCGGCCTCGGAGACCACCACCTTGGTGAGGTTGAGCTGCGGGTACCGCTTGATCAGGTCACCGGCGAGCTTGTCGGTCTCCCGGCTGGCGGTGCCGTTGCCGATGGCGACCAGCTCGACGCCGTGCGCCCCGGCGAGCTTCGCCAGGGTCTCGACCGAGGCGTCCCACTGCCGGCGCGGCTCGTGCGGGTAGATGGTGTCGGTGGCGACCACCTTGCCGGTGGCGTCGACCACCGCGACCTTGACGCCGGTGCGCAGGCCCGGGTCCAGGCCCATCGTCGCGCGGGTGCCGGCGGGCGCGGCGAGCAGCAGGTCGCGCAGGTTGGTGGCGAAGACCCGGACGGCCTCCTCCTCCGCCGCCTGCCACAGCCGCATCCTCAGGTCCGCGCCGAGGTGGATGAGGATCCGGGTACGCCAGGCCCAGCGCACCGTGTCGGCGAGCCACTTGTCGGCGGCCCGCCCCTGGTCGCTGATCCCGAACCGGCCGGCGATGGCCGCCTCGTACCGGGTCGGGCTGGTGACCACGGCGTCGCTGTCGCCCTCGGCCTCCGGGTCCATCGTCAGGTCGAGCACGCCCTCCTTCTCGCCCCGGAACATCGCCAGGATCCGGTGCGAGGGCAGCTTGGTGTACGGCTCGGCGAAGTCGAAGTAGTCGGCGAACTTGGCGCCGGCGGCCTCCTGGCCGTCGCGTACCCGGGAGACCAGCCGGCCCCGCGACCACATCTGCTCGCGCAGGGTGCCGATCAGGTCGGCGTCCTCGCCGAAGCGCTCGATCAGGATGGCCCGGGCACCCTCCAGCGCGGCGGCGGCGTCGGCCACGCCCCGGTCGGCGTCGACGAAGCCGGCCGCGGTCTCGCGCGGGTCCTGCGACGGGTCGGCGAGCAGGGTGTCGGCGAGCGGCTCCAGCCCGGCCTCGCGGGCGATCTGCGCCTTGGTCCGCCGCTTGGGCTTGTACGGCAGGTAGATGTCCTCCAGCCGGGACTTCGAGTCGGCCGCCATGATCTGCGCTTCCAGGGCCTCGTCGAGCTTGCCCTGGCCGCGGATCGACTCCAGCACGGCGGCCCGCCGCTCGTCCAGCTCACGCAGGTACCGCAGCCGTTCCTCGAGGGTGCGCAGCTGCGCGTCGTCGAGCAGGCCGGTGGCCTCCTTGCGGTAGCGGGCGATGAACGGCACGGTGGCGCCGCCGTCGAGCAGCTCCACGGCCGCCCGCACCTGACGCTCCGCGACGCCGAGCTCGTCGGCGATCCGCTGATGAACTGACTGGGTCACGATCTTGATCCGCCTTCGCTGTGGGTTCCGTGCTGCATTCTGCCGCCCGCCCCCGACGGCGCTCGCCACACCCGCCGAACGCGCCTGCGCTAGCGTTGCGATCATGGAACAACCAGCGGATCCGCGGGCCCGCCGGCTCTTCGGCGGCAGCGCCCGGGCGCTCGGCGACCTGGCCGCCAGCCCGTTCCGGGCCGATCGGGACCGGATCGTCGGCTCGCCGTTCTTCGCCCGGCTCAACGGCGTCACCCAGGTGATCAGCCCGGGTGGGTCCGGTCTGCTGGTGCACAACCGGCTCACCCACAGCCTCAAGGTCGCCCAGGTGGCCCGGGCGATCGCCGAGCGGCTCACCGCCGACCCGGCGCACCGTCGGCTCCTCGACGAGCTCGGCGGCCTCGACCCGGACGTGGTCGAGGCCGCGGCGCTCGCCCACGACCTCGGCCACCCGCCGTTCGGGCACCTGGGGGAGCGGGTGCTGGACCGGCTGGCCCGGCAGCGGCTCGGCCTGCCGGACGGCTTCGAGGGCAACGCGCAGTCGTACCGGATCGTCACCAGCACCGAGATCCGGGGGGCGGCCACCACCGGGCTCGACCTCACCGCCGCGGTCCGCGCGGCCCTGCTGAAGTACCCGTGGACCCGGCTGGACCATCCGGACCCGCACCCGCGGCACCTCACCCCGGCGCCCCGGGGCGCGGCCGTCCCGCCCGACGACCCGGAGAGCGGGTCGGCGAAGTTCGGCGCGTACCGGACCGAGCTGGCCGACCTGCGGCAGGCCCGGGCGCCGTTCGCCGGCCGGATCGCCGACTGGCAGCAGACCGTCGAGGCCTCGGTGATGGACACCGCCGACGACATCGCGTACGCGATCCACGACGTGGAGGACTTCTACCGGGTGGGGGTGCTCCAGCAGGGGGCGGTGGCCGCCGAGCTGATGGCCTGGCAGCGGGAGGGCGGTCACCTGCGCGCGGTCACCGACGCGGCGCTGACCGGCGCGGCCCGTCGGCCCGGCTCGGCGATCGAGCGGCTGCGCCGCCAGCTGCACCGTAAGGACGGCTGGATCGCCGCCGACGACGCGTTCGCCGCCGCCGTCGAGCACGTCCGCCAGGAACTGGTCGAGGGCCTGCTGGCGATGCCCTTCGACGGCTCGATCGAGGCCGAGCAGTACGTGGCCCGCTTCTCCGCCCGCTGGACCACCCGCTTCGTGGACGCGATCACCGTGGTCCGCCGGCCGTCGGTGCGCTCCGGTCACGTGCTGCTCGCCCCGGCCCAGTGGCACGAGGTGCAGGTGCTCAAGTTCGTCCACCACCGGTTCGTGCTGGCCCGCCCCGACCTGGCCCTGCACCAGCGGGGTCAGGCCCGGCTGCTGGGCACCCTGGTCGAGGCGCTGTGGGAGTGGCTGCTCGACCCGGAGGAGGAGTCCCGGCTGCCGCGCCGGCTGCACGACCTGGTCGAGCTCGCCGAGGCGGAGCTGCACCCGCGTACGGCGGACCGGATCGGCCGGGCCCGGGGCCGGGCCATCGTCGACTTCGTCGCCCAGCTCACCGACAGCCAGGCCGTCGCCATGCTGGGCGCCCTCTCCGGCCGCTCCGGCGCCCTCTGGACCGACGCCTTCGTCCTCTGACCGCTCGGCGCAAGTGACGGACGGCCGGCCGGCACCGGCGGCGGGTACGTCAGGCGACCGCCTGCCACCAGCCGTCCACCGGCGGCGGGTCGTCGACCACCACCCGCTCGCCGGGGCGGGGTACCGCCAGCCGCACGTCGCGCGCCTTGGCCTCGGCCCAGAGCCGGTCCACCGGCTCGGACCAGTCGTGCAGGGCGAGGTTGAACGTCGCCCAGTGCACCGGGAGGAAGAGCCCGCCGCGCAGGTCGAGGTGGGCCGAGACGGCCTCCTCGGGGAACATGTGGATGGCCGGCCACGCCCGGTCGTACGCGCCGATCTGCATCAGGGTCACGTCGAACGGCCCGTGCTCCGCGCCGATCTCGGCGTACCCGTCGAAGTAGCCGGAGTCGCCGGTGTAGAAGACCCTGCGGTGCGCGCCGGCGATTACCCAGGAGCTCCAGAGGGTGCCGTCGCGACGCAGCCCCCGGCCGGAGAAGTGCTGGGCGGCGGTGGCGATGATGTCGAGCCCACTTACCCGGTGCCGCTCCGACCAGTCCAGCTCGACGATCCGCTCCGCCGGCACGCCCCACCGGTCGAGGTGGGCGCCGACGCCCAGCGGCACCAGGAACGGCGCGGACTGCCGCCGGGTCAGCTCCTGCACGGTGGCCATGTCGAGGTGGTCGTAGTGGTCGTGGGAGATCAGGATGGCGTCGACCGGGGGTAGGTCGGCCAGGCGCACCGGGGGCTGGTGCAGTCGCCTCGGCCCGACCGCGGCGGACGGGGAGCAGCGGTCGCTCCACACCGGGTCGACCAGGACCTTGCGCCCCTCGATCTCGATCATCGCGGAGGCGTGGCCGTACCAGACGATGTTGAGTTCGCGCTCGACGTCGGTCGAGGGCGGGGGCGTCGGGGGCAGCAGCGGGACCGGGGCGCTGGGGCGCCGGCGTTGCTTGCCGAAGATCAGCTCCCAGACCAGGTTCCGACCCGGGTCACCGGTGGTCATCGTCCGGGTGGCGGCCCGGTTGTGGAAGGTGCCGTCGCGGAACTGGGGGGAGCGGGCGGCCCGTTCCGCCCGGGCCCCGGTCAGCCGCCCACCCAGCGCCGCCGGCACGTCCCGCGCCGCCCAGGCCAGGCCGGCCACCGCGGCCAGCCCTGTCATCCGCCACAGCCGCCCGCCGAGTGCCCGGTCGAGTTCCCGGTCCGCTGGTGCCCGCATCGCCACGTCCCCTCCGCCGTCTCCCGAGTACACGGTAGCCACCGCGTCACCCCCGCGCCGGACCGCCGCCGCACCCACACCCCCACCTGCGCACTTTCCAAGAAAGCGTCGCCAGGCCGCCCCGACGAGCCCCCTCATCCACGCACTTTCGGAGAAAGCGTGGCTATTCCGCGCGCCATAGCCACGCTTTCTCCGAAAGTGCGGCCAGAAGGTGGCGCGGCGGGGCCGGGGACGTGGGGCGGGGGTGGAGCGAGGACGGGGTGGTGGGTGGTCAGCGGAGGCGGCGGAGGGCGGCGGCGCCGGCGGTGACCGCTGAGGTGGCGGTGTCGCCCACGGCCCGGGCCAGGCGGGGAAGGTCGGGCAGCCAGCCGCCGCGGAGGGCCTCGCCCGCCGGGTTGGGGGCGAACACCGCGCCGTCGTGCGGCGGCACCTGGCGGTCGGTCAGCCCGCCCCAGCGCATCAGCGGCCCCACCAGCGCGTCGTAGACGCCGGGCAGCACGGTGAAGCCGACCCGCATGATCAGGTTGACCCGGCCCACCGAGATCTCCCGGCGGGGCCGGTCGGCGCAGTCCACGATCGCCCGGGCGACCCGTTGCGGGCTGGTGATCGGCAGTGGCGGTCGGCCCATCCGGCCCAGGTAGTTGGCGGCCTGCTGGTAGACCGGGGTGTCCACGCTGCCGGGGGTGACCAGGCAGACGCACACCCCGGGCAGGTCCCGCGACTCCTGCTGCAACGTCCGGACCAGGCCGTGCAAACCCCACTTGCTGGTGACGTAGCCGCTCATGTAGGGCGCGGTGATGTGCCCGAGCACCGAGCCGGTGAGGATCAGGGTGCCGCCGCCGGCGGCCTTGAACTGCCGCAGCGCGACCCGGGCCACCCCGGCGGAGGCGAGCAGGTCGGTCCGCACCACCTGGTCGAAGACCTCCGCCGGGATCTCCTCGAAGCGCCCGTACGCCATCACCGCCGCGGTGTGCACCCAGACGTCGATCCGGCCGAACTCCCGCAGCGCCGCCTCCGTCAGGGCGTCCAGCGCGCCGGGGGTGGTCACGTCGGTGGGCACCTCGCGTACCTCGGCGGCGCCGGCGTCGTGGCACTCGCGGCGCACCTCGGCCAGGGTGGCGTGGGAGCGGGCGGCGAGGACCAGCCGGTCCCCGCGCCCGGCGAACTCCCGGGCGGCCGCGCGGCCGATGCCGCTGGTCGCCCCGGTGACCACCACCACCCGGCTCACGGTGCGAGCACGACCTTGACGCAGCCGTCCTGCTTCTTCTGGAACATCTCGTACGCCTGCGGCGCCCGCGCCAGCGGCACCCGGTGGGTACGCAGGTCCTCCACGCCCAGCGGGTCGTCGTCGCCGGAGAGCAGCGGCATGATCTCGTCGGTCCAGCGGCGCACGTGGCACTGCCCCATCCGCAGCTGGATGCCCCGGTCGAACATCTCCATCAGCGGCAGCGGGTCCACCTCGCCGCCGTAGACGCCGGAGATGGAGACGGTGCCGCCCCGGCGGACCGCCTTGAGCGCGGCCTTGAGCACCACGAGCCGGTCGACGCCGACCTTGTCGGTCATGGTCTGGGCGAGCTTGTCCGGCAGCAGCCCGGCCGCGGTCTGGGCCAGCTTGCCCGCGGTGGAGCCGTGCGCCTCCATGCCGACCGCGTCGATTACCGCGTCCGGGCCGCGCCCGTCAACCAGGTCGATCAGGGTGGTCGGCACGTCGTCGAGTTCGCTGACGTCGAGGGTCTCGATGCCGTGCCGGCGGGCCATCTCCAGCCGCTCCGGCACCAGGTCCAGCCCGATCACCCGCTCGGCGCCCAGGTGGCGGCCGATCCGGGCGCAGAACTGGCCCACCGGCCCCAGCCCGAAGACGGCGAGGGTGCCGCCGGGCGGGGTGTCGGCGTACTTCACCGCCTGCCAGGCGGTGGGCAGGATGTCGCTGAGGTAGAGGTAGCGCTCGTCCGCGCCGGTCTCCGGGATCTTGACCGGGCCGAACTGGGCGTACGGGACCCGCAGGTACTCGGCCTGGCCGCCGGGGACGGCACCGTAGAGCGAGGTGTAGCCGAACAGCGACGCGCCCTTGCCCTCGGAGGTGACCTGGGTGGTCTCGCACTGGGCGTAGAGCTGCCGCCGGCACATCCAGCAGTCGCCGCAGGAGATGTTGAACGGGACGACGACCCGGTCGCCCGGCTTGAGCCGGGTCACGCCCGGGCCGACCTCCTCGACGATGCCCATCGGCTCGTGCCCGAGGATGTCGCCGGGCTTCAGGTACGGCCCGAGCACCTCGTACAGGTGCAGGTCGGAGCCGCAGATCGCGGTGGAGGTGATCCGGACGATCGCGTCGGTGGGCTCCTCGATCCGCGGGTCGGGTACCTCCTCCACCCGGACGTCACGCTTGCCGTGCCAGGTCAGTGCCTTCATGCCTGTCGTCCCCTCTCGGTGCCGTCCATGGGACTGCTACCCCGAGTGGGCGGCTTGAACCGGCGGGCCGCCCGGGCCGGCGCCAGCGCTGTTTTCCCGCCGTACCGCCGGGAAAACGCCGATCGCCGCACCCCCGGTCGGGGATGCGGCGGTCGGTGCGCAACTGGCGGTCAGGAGCCGGGGGTGCCGGCGCCCTTGGTGGTGGCCTTCAGGTAGTCGCGGTTGAGCCGGCCGATGGTGTTCAGCGGGATGCCCTTCGGGCAGACCACGGTGCACTCACCGGCGTTGGTGCAGCCGCCGAAACCGGCCTCGTCGTGCGCGTCGACCATGCCGATCACCCGGGTGTAGCGCTCCGGCTGGCCCTGCGGCAGCAGCGAGAGCTGGGTGAGCTTGGCGGCGGTGAAGAGCATGCCGGAGCCGTTGGGGCAGGCCGCCACGCAGGCGCCGCAGCCGATGCAGGCGGCCGACTCGAAGGCGGCGTCCGCGTTGGCCTTGGCCACCGGGGTGGAGTGCGCCTCGGGCGCGCTGCCGGTCGGGGCGGTGATGTACCCGCCAGCGGCGATGATCTTGTCGAAGGCGCTCCGGTTGACCACCAGGTCCTTGATGACCGGGAAGGCGCGGGCCCGCCACGGCTCGATGTCGATCGTCTCGCCGTCGGAGAACTGCCGCATGTGCAGCTGGCAGGCGGTGGTGCCGCGCTGCGGCCCGTGCGCGTCGCCGTTGATCATCAGACCGCACATGCCGCAGATGCCCTCGCGGCAGTCGTGGTCGAACGCGACCGGCTCCTCGCCCTGGAGGATGAGCCGCTCGTTGAGGACGTCGAGCATCTCCAGGAACGACATGTCCGGGGAGACGTCGTCGACCTGGTAGGTCACCATCCGACCCTTGTCCTCAGGGCCGGACTGGCGCCAGATGCGCAGGGTCAGGTTCACTTGTAGCTCCGCTGCGTGGGGTGGACGTATTCGAACTTCAGGTCTTCCTTGTGCAGCACGACCGGCTCACCGGTGCCGGTGTACTCCCAGGCCGCCACGTAGGCGAACCGGTCGTCGTCGCGCTGCGCCTCGCCGTCCGGGGTCTGGTGCTCGGCCCGGAAGTGGCCGCCGCAGGACTCCTCGCGGTGCAGGGCGTCGATGCACATCAGCTCGGCCAGCTCGAAGAAGTCGGCCACCCGGCCGGCCTTCTCCAGCGACTGGTTGAGCCCCTCGCCGTCGCCCGGCACCCGCACCCGCTGCCAGAACTCGTCCCGCAGCGTGCGGATCTCGTCGATGGCCTTGCGCAGCCCGGCCTCGCTGCGCTCCATGCCGCAGTGCTCCCACATGATCTGGCCCAGCTCCCGGTGGAACGAGTCCACGGTCCGATCGCCGTTGACCGCCAGCAGCCGGGTGATCCGGTCCTCGACGTCGCGGCGGGCCGCGATCGCCTCGGGGTGGCTGGCGTCGACCTTGTCCAGCGAGCCGGTAGCCAGGTAGTTGGCGATCGTGCTGGGCAGCACGAAGTAGCCGTCGGCCAGGCCCTGCATCAGCGCCGAGGCGCCGAGCCGGTTCGCGCCGTGGTCGGAGAAGTTCGCCTCACCGATCACGAACAGACCCGGGATGGTCGACTGGAGGTCGTAGTCGACCCAGAGGCCGCCCATCGTGTAGTGCACGGCGGGGTAGATCCGCATCGGGACCTCGTACGGGTCCTCGCCGGTGATCCGCTCGTACATCTCGAAGAGGTTGCCGTACTTGGCCTCGATCGCCTTGCGGCCCAGCCGGTTGATGGCGTCGGCGAAGTCGAGGTAGACGCCGAGCTTGGTCGGTCCGACGCCCCGGCCCTCGTCGCAGACGTTCTTCGCGGCGCGGGAGGCGATGTCGCGGGGGACCAGGTTGCCGAAGGAGGGGTAGATCCGCTCCAGGTAGTAGTCGCGCTCGTCCTCGGGGATGTCCCGCGGCGCGCGGTCGTCGCCCTTGGCCTTCGGCACCCAGACCCGGCCGTCGTTGCGCAGCGACTCGCTCATCAGGGTCAGCTTCGACTGGTGGTCGCCGGAGACCGGGATGCAGGTCGGGTGGATCTGCGTGTAGCAGGGGTTGGCGAAGTACGCGCCCTTGCGGTGCGCCCGCCAGGTGGCGGTGACGTTGCAGCCCTTGGCGTTGGTGGAGAGGTAGAAGACGTTGCCGTAGCCGCCGGAGGCGAGCACGACCGCGTCGGCCATCTCGGTGCTGATCTCGCCGGTGACCAGGTCCCGGACGACGATGCCCCGGGCCTTGCCGTCGACGACGACCAGCTCCAGCATCTCGTGCCGGGCGTTCATCTCCACGTTGCCCAGGCCGATCTGCCGCTCCAGCGCCTGGTACGCCCCGAGCAGCAGCTGCTGGCCCGTCTGGCCCCGCGCGTAGAAGGTCCGCTGCACCTGCGCGCCGCCGAAGGAGCGGGTGTCGAGCAGGCCGCCGTACTCACGGGCGAACGGCACGCCCTGCGCCACGCACTGGTCGATGATGTTGACCGAGACCTCGGCGAGGCGGTGCACGTTCGACTCCCGGGAGCGGAAGTCGCCGCCCTTGACGGTGTCGTAGAAGAGCCGGTGCACCGAGTCGCCGTCGTTGCGGTAGTTCTTGGCGGCGTTGATGCCGCCCTGCGCGGCGATCGAGTGGGCCCGGCGCGGGCTGTCCTGGTAGCAGTAGGACTTGACCCGGTAGCCCTGCTCGGCCAGCGTCGCCGCGGCGGAGCCGCCGGCCAGGCCGGTGCCCACCACGATCACGGTCATCTTCCGGCGGTTGGCCGGGTTGACCAGCTTGGCCTCGAAGCGGCGGGTCTCCCAGCGCTTCTCGACGGGGCCCTCGGGTGCCTTGGTGTCGGCGATCGGGTCGCCCTCGATGAAGAGATCCATGGTCAGGACACCAATCCGGTGAGTACGGCGAACGGGACCACCAGGTAGCCGGCGCAGAGCGCGACGGCGAAGACCAGCGCGGCGGCCCGCGCCCGCCGCTCGCCCTTCGGCGTCTGCTGGCCGAGGCTGCGGAAGGCGCTGAACGCGCCGTGCCGCAGGTGGAAGCCGACGGTGACGATCGCCAGGGTGTAGAAGAGCGTGACGTACCAGCGCTCCGGCGCGAAGTCCGCGACCACGTTGCCGTACGGGTTGCTGGCGTCGCCCTGGGGGTTCAGGTGACCGGTGGTCAGGTCCAGGATGTGGTAGATCACGAAGAGCAGGATGATCACCCCACCCCAGCGCATCGTGCGGGCGGCGTAGCTGCCCTGGATCTTCTTGCGGTGGGCGTACTTCACCGGGCGGGCGGCGCGGGCGCGCCGGGCCAGCACGGTGGCGGCCACGATGTGCGCCACCACGGCGACCGTGAGCACGGTGCGCTGGATCCACAGGTACCAGGTGTGGGGCAGCAGCGGCGCGCCGATGTCCCGCAGCCAGTGCGCGTAGTGGTCGAACGACGTCTCGCCGGTGAAGATCTTCAGGTTCCCCAGCATGTGCACGACGAGGAAGAGCACCAGGAGGATGCCCGTCACCGCCATGACGGCCTTCAGGCCGACGTTCGAGCGGATGGGCGACCGAGTTTTCGTGATTACCACCTGACCGACGCTAGGAGGACTTTGATCAGTCGTCCAATGCATCGACCTCGCAGTCTTGATAGCCATAAGCTATGTAGATGCAGCTCCATCAGCTCAAGTACTTCGTGGCGGTCGCAGAAGTACGACATTTCACCCAAGCCGCCGACCTCGTCGGCATAACCCAGCCCTCGCTGAGTAAGCAAATTCACGCCCTGGAGACCGACCTGGGGGCCCCGCTCTTCGAACGGGTAAGGGGCAACATCGCCCTCACCGCTGCCGGCGAGGTGCTGCTGCCGTTGGCCAAGCGGATCCTCGCCGACGTCGACACCGCCACCCGCGAGGTGCAGGAGCTGGTCGGCCTGCGCCGGGGCCGGGTCCGCCTCGGCGCCACCCCCAGCCTGGCCACCTCGCTCGCCCCGCCGGTGCTGCGCCGGTTCCGCGACGCCCACCCCACCGTGGACCTGCGGGTGGAGGAGGGCGGCTCCCAGGACCTGGTCCGTGACCTGCTGCGCGGCGACCTCGACCTGGCGCTGATCATCATGCCGGCCCAGGGCGCCGACCCGGGGCTGCGTGCCGATCCGATCCTGCGGGAGAGCCTCGTCGTCGCGTCGGTGGACCCGCTGCCCGCCGCCCGGGACAACGGCCAGCTGCGCATCACCGACCTGCGTGGCCAGCCCCTGGTGATGTTCCGCGAGGGCTACGACCTGCGCGACGCCACCATCCAGGCCTGCCGGGAGGCCGGCTTCGAACCGACCATCTCGGTCGACGGCGGCGAGATGGACGCCGTGCTCAGCTTCGTCGAGGCCGGGCTGGGCATCGCCCTGGTGCCCGGCATCGTGGTCGCCCGCCGGGCCGGCGTCCGGGTCACCCGGCTCGCCCCGCCCGGCGTACGGCGGACCATCGCGGTGGCCCGCCGCCGGGACGTGGTGCCCACCCACGCCGGTCGGGAGCTGCGCCGGATACTGCTCGACTACGTGCACGACGCCACCGCCGCCGACGAGCTGCCGCCGGGGGTGGAACCGCTGCCGTAACCGGCGAGCCGGCTCAGCCGCCGGGCGAGGGCCGGCCGGATGGGCGGTCCGCAGGCCGGCACAGCCGCAGCGGAGGCAACAGCACGACCGCCTCGCCCAGGTTGACCACCCGTCCATCAGCCCGCGCCGGCGCGGGCTGCGGTCGCTACCAGCGCCGTGAAGCGCGCCACTCCTCGGCGGCGACCAACGCCCGCTTTGCGGCGTCACGGTCGGCGCGGCGCTTCTCCCGGTGCCGGAAGCCCTGGTACAGCTTGTACCCGGCGTAGAACGGCACGAAGAACGCCGGGACGAAGACCACCCCGCGGGTCGCGCCGGTGGCGATCAGGTGCCACGCGTTGCCGGCTGCGCAGACGGCGAAGAACGCGGCGAGCACCCGGTCGACCACGGACGTGGTGGCGAACGACGTCACGGCGACACCGAGCAGCGCCACAGCGCTCGCCACGAGAACCACGATGTAGAAGACGATGACCATGGACACGCTGCACCCTGGGGATCGAAGCCGGTCGCCCGATGACCGGTCGCGCAGACGATAACGAAGCGCCGGCAATCGCGCCGCCCCGTGCGCCGCTCAGTGGCTCAGCGCCCCTCGGCGTCGTCCATCGCCCGGTAGATCCGCTGCTCCGACACCGGGTACGGGGTGCCGAGCGCCTGGGCGAAGACGCTCACCCGCAACTCCTCGATCATCCACCGGATCTGCCGTACCGCCGCCGAGTTGCGCCGGCTCGGCGGCAGTGCGGCGAGCATGTCGGCGTACTCCTTCTGCACCACCGCGATCCGGTCCTGCTGCTGCTTGTCCCGCTGCGGGTTGCCCGGCAGCCGGTCCAGGCGCCGCTCGATCGCGGTCAGGTAGCGCAGCAGGTCGGGCAGGCGCGCGTACCCGGCCTCGGTGACGAACCCCTTGTGCACCAGCCCGGAGAGCTGGTTGCGGATGTCGGCCAGGGCGGCCACCACGGCCAGGTTCCGGGTCGCGCCGAGGCGCTGCTCCACCGCGTACCCGGCGGCGAGGACCCGGCGGACCCGGTCCATCACGTCGACCACGGTGTCGATCAGGTCGGCACGGACCCGCTCGCGCAGCGCGGCGAAGCCCTCGGCGTCCCAGGCCGGCCCGCCCGCGTCGGCGATCAGCTTGTCGATCGCGGCCCCGGCGGCGTCGGCGATCAGCTCCTGCACCCCGCCGTGCGGGTTGCGGCTGAGCGCCAGCTTCGCCTCGTTGGAGAGCCGGCCCTGGAGGAACTTCGCCGGCGACGGCACGGTCAGTCGCAGCAGCCGCCGGGTGCCCGCCCAGTGCGCCGCGGCCTGCTCGGCCTCGGAGTCGAACACCTTCACCCCGACCGTCGCGCCCTCGTCGACCAGCGCCGGGTACGCGGTCACCGCGTAACCGGCCCGGACCTGCTCGATGGTGCGAGGAAGATCGTCGATGCTCCACTCACGGAGGCCCGTCCGGGCCACGTCCGGCGCGGCGGCGGCCACGACCTGGCGTACCTCCTGGCGGAGCTGGCGTTGCAGGGTCGGCAGGTCCTTGCCCTCGGCGACCGGCTTGTTCTCCTCGTCGAGCACCCGGAAGCTGACCCGCAGGTGGGCCGGCAGCCGGTCGACGTCCCAGGCGTCGCGTGGCACGGTGACGCCGGTCATCCGGCGCAGCTGCCGGGTCAGCGCGTCCAGCAGCGGCTCCTCGCCCGCCGGCATCGCCGCCAGCGCCGCCCGGGCGTAGTCCGGCACCGGGACGAAGTTGCGCCGGACGGCCTTGGGCAGCGACCGGATCAGCGCGACGACCAGTTCCTCGCGCAGCCCCGGCACCTGCCAGTCGAAGGTCTCCGCCGGCACCTGGTTGAGCAGCGGCAGCGGGATGTCCACGGTCACGCCGTCGGTCGGGGTACCCGGGTCGAAGGTGTAGGTCAGCGGCAGGGTGACCCCGTCGGCCTGCCACTCGTCCGGGTAGTCGGCCTCGTCCACCCCGCCGCGGCCGGCGTTGATGAGCAACTCGCGGGTGAAGGTGAGCAGCTCCGGCTGCTCCCGGCGGGTCTTCTTCCACCAGGAGTCGAAGTGCCGGCCGGAGACCACGTCGGCGGGGATGCGCTGGTCGTAGAAGTGGAAGATCGTCTCGTCGTCGACCAGGATGTCCCGCCGCCGGGCCCGGTTCTCCAGCTCCTCGATCTCGGTGAGCAGCCGCTGGTTGTCCCGCCAGAACTCGTGGTGGGTCTGCCAGTCGCCCTCCACCAGGGCGTGCCGGATGAACAGCTCCCGCGACAGCGCCGGGTCGATCCGGCCGAAGTTGACCTTGCGGGAGGTGACCAGCGGGATGCCGTACAGGGTGACCTTCTCGTAGGCCATCACCGCGGCCTGCTTCTTTTCCCAGTGCGGCTCGCTGTAGCTGCGCTTGACCAGGTGCTGCGCCAGCGGCTCGACCCACTCCGGCTCGACCCGCCCGGCGACCCGGCCCCAGAGCCGGGAGGTCTCCACCAGCTCGGCGGCCATCACCCAGCGCGGTGGCTTCTTGAACAGCGCCGAGCCGGGGAAGATCGCGAACTTCGCACCGCGCGCCCCCAGGTACTCGTGCTTCTGCGCGTCCTTGAGCCCGACGTGGGACAGCAGGCCGGGCAGCAGCGACTGGTGCACCTTCGGGGTGTCGATCTCCTCCGGCAGGTCCGCGGTCGGGCCGCGCCGGCCGCCGTCCGCCGGGGCCTGTTCCGCGCCGCGCCGGCCACGCCCGCCGCCGCCCTGATCCGGGGTACGCAGCACCTGGCGCAACTGGCTGACGATGTCCTGCCACTCGCGGACCCGCAGGTAGTTCAGGTATTCCGCCTTGCACATCCGGCGGAACGCGCTCGACGACAGCGTCCGCTGCTGCTCCCGCAGGTAGCGCCACAGGTTGAGGAAGGCGACGAAGTCGGACTCCTTGTCGGCGAACCGGGCGTGCGCCTGGTCGGCCTGCGCCTGCTTCTCGGCCGGCCGCTCGCGCGGGTCCTGGATGGAGAGCGCCGCGGCGATCACCACCACCTCGGTGGCGCAGCCGTTGCGCTCGCCCTCCAGCACCATCCGGGCCAGCCGAGGGTCGACCGGCAGCTGGGCCAGCCGCCGGCCCAGCGGGGTGAGCCGCTTCGCCGGGTCGGTCTCGGTCGGGTCGAGCGCGCCCAGCTCGTGCAGCAGGTTGACGCCGTCGGTGACGTTGCGCCGGTCCGGCGGGTCGATGAACGGGAACGCGGCGATGTCGCCGAGCCCGATCGAGGTCATCTGGAGGATGACCGAGGCGAGGTTGGTGCGCAGGATCTCCGGGTCGGTGAACTCGGGCCGGGAGAGGAAGTCCTGCTCGTCGTAGAGCCGGATGCAGATGCCGTCCGAGGTACGCCCGCAGCGGCCCTTGCGCTGGTTGGCCGAGGCCTGCGAGACCGGCTCGATGGGCAGCCGCTGCACCTTGAGCCGGCTGGAGTAGCGGGAGATGCGGGCCGTGCCCGGGTCCACCACGTACTTGATGCCGGGGACGGTCAGTGACGTCTCGGCGACGTTGGTCGCCAGCACCACCCGTCGCCCGGCGTGCGGGGCGAAGACCCGGTGCTGCTCGGCGGTCGACAGCCGGGCGTACAGGGGGAGGATCTCGGTGCCGAGCAGCGACCGTTTCTTCTCCACCAGCTTGCCCAGCGCGTCGGCGGTGTCCCGGATCTCCCGCTCGCCGGAGAGGAAGACCAGGATGTCGCCGGGCCCCTCGGCGGCCAGCTCCTCGACCGCGTCGCCGATCGCCTGGACCTGGTCGCGGACGTTCTCCTCGTCGTCGCCCTCGTCCTCCTCGGTGTCGCTCACCTCGACCAGCGGCCGGTACCGCACCTCCACCGGGTACGTCCGCCCGGAAACCTCGACGATCGGGGCCGGCTCGCCGTCGGCATCGGCGAAGTGCCGGGCGAACCGGTCCGTCTCGATGGTCGCCGAGGTGATGACCACCTTGAGGTCGGGGCGGCGGGGGAGGAGCTGCCGGAGGTACCCGAGGATGAAGTCGATGTTGAGGCTGCGCTCGTGCGCCTCGTCGATGATCAACGTGTCGTACTGGCGCAGCATCCGGTCGGTCTGCAACTCGGCGAGCAGGATGCCGTCGGTCATCAGCTTGACCAGGCTGCGGTCGCTCACCTGGTCGCTGAAGCGCACCTTGTAGCCGACCACGTCGCCCAGCTCGGTGCCGAGTTCCTCGGCGATCCGGTCGGCGACCGTCCGGGCGGCCAGCCGGCGGGGCTGGGTGTGCCCGATCAGGCCGTGCACCCCGCGCCCCAGCTCCAGGCAGATCTTGGGCAGCTGGGTGGTCTTGCCCGAGCCGGTCTCGCCGGCCACGATCACCACCTGGTGGTCGCGGATCGCGGCGGCGATGTCGTCCCGGCGCTCGCTGACCGGCAACTGCGCCGGATAGGTGATCACCGGCACGGCGGCCCGCCGGTCCGCCAGCCGCGCCTCGGCGCGGGCCACGTCCACGGCGATCTCGGCGAGCGCGCCGTCGCGCCGCTCGGGCTCCCGCAGCTTGCGTGCGCCGTCCAGCCGCCGCTGCAGACGGCGCTGGTCGCGGAACATCAGCGAGGAGACGCGACGGTGCAGGTCGCGGACGGTGACGGCCTCGGCGGGTACGGCTGGATTCTGCATGTCGTCGCCAAGGATAGGCAGCCCGCCGCCGGAGCGCCCCCGGGTTACCTCCCCACCGCACCCCGTCGGCGTCGCTGCCCGGGCCGGCGGGCCGGCCAGGCTAGAGTTTCCGCCGAGCGACACCGATCCGGGGGCGGCGACATGACGATGCTGGACACCGACCGCGCGCTGGTGCAGGCGGCGACCGCGGTCGCCAAGCTGCGCTGCCGCAGTGACAACCACACCGTCGCCGCCGCGGCCCGGACCGCCGACGGCCGGGTCTTCACCGGCGTCAACGTCTACCACTTCACCGGTGGCCCGTGTGCCGAGGTGGTCGCGATCGGCGCCGCCGCCACCCAGGGGGCCGGCGAGCTGGAGGCCATCGTCGCGGTGGGTGACCGGGGGCGGGGCGTCATCCCGCCCTGCGGCCGGTGCCGCCAGGTGCTGCTGGACTACTTCCCGTCGATCAAGGTGATCGTCGGGCCGATGGACGCGCTACGCCCGGTGCCCGTCGCCGACCTGCTGCCCGAGACGTACGTCTGGGGCGACCACCAGCTCGACGCGCCGATGGCGGTGCGCACCGGGCAGTGGCCGATGCCCACCGTGCCGAGCAGCCGACCGGCCTCCGAGGACTGACCCTCCGCTCGGCGGCGGCGGCCTGCTTCCCGGCGGCGCCTCGGCACTCTTTCGGCGGCGGGTCAGTCGCCGGCGGCGGCCTCCAGCATCGAGCGGGGCATGCTGACGCTCTCGTAGCGCACGTTGCCCTCCGGCACCAGCCAGCTCGCCACCCGCACCACGAGTTGGCCGGCGCGCACCGCCGGGTCGTTGGCGTACAGCTCGCGGGCCTCGTCCGGGCTGATCGGCAGCACCGCGAGACCGCGCATGGTCGGGTCGTCCGGGTCCACGAACGGGCCGGCGGCGAGCACGAGTCCCTGCTCCACCAGCCCCGCCTGGTGTGCCAGGTGGGTGTCGTGCAGCAGATCCGCCGCGTCCCGGGGCAGCTCCGGCGCGTCCGCCGGGCGGCTGAAGAGGACGAGGGTGTGCTGGTCGAATCGCATGGACCCAGGGTAGGGGGGATTTTCCCCGGTTGGTTCCGGTGTGCCCGGGTCGGTGGCTTATCGACGATGCTCGGTTAGGACACCCTTCACGTCTCGGCTAAGGTAAGGCGTACCTTAGTTCCAGCTCGGGAGCATCGTGACCACCCTCGCCGCACGTCCGGTCGGCGCCGCCCGCCGCACCGGCGGACAGCGGGGCCGCCGCACCGCCGTCGCCGCCGCGGCCGCGCTGGCGCTGCTCCTGGCCATCCTCGCCAGCCTCGCGCTCGGCAGCCGGCCGCTGGGCGTGGGTCAGGTCTGGGACGCGCTGGTCACCCCGGACGGGGGTACGGCGAGCACCATCGTGCGCGAGCTGCGGATGCCGCGTACCGCCCTGGGTCTGGTCGTCGGCCTCGCCCTCGCGGTCGCCGGGGTGCTCTTCCAGGCGCTCACCCGCAACCCGCTCGCCGAGCCGCGGATCCTCGGCATCAGCGCCGGCGCTTCCTTCGGCGTCGTGCTGGCCATCGCCGTCCTCGGCGTCGGCAGCCTCGCCGGGTACGTCTGGTTCGGCATCGCCGGCGCGCTCGGCGCCGGCCTGCTGGTCTTCGCCGTCGCCAACCGGACCCGCGAGGGCGCCAGCCCGGTCACCCTCGCGCTGATCGGCGCGGCCCTCGACGCCAGCCTCGCCTCCGTGGTGTACGCGCTGCTCAGCATCGACGCGCGCACCTTCGAGGAGTACCGGTTCTGGGTCGTCGGCGGGCTGACCGGGCGGGATCTCGGCGTCGCCGCCCAGGTGCTGCCGATCGTCCTGGCCGGGCTGGCCCTGGCCGCGGTGGTCGCCCGGGGCCTCGACGCGCTCGCCCTCGGCGACGACGTCGCCCGTGGGCTGGGCCACCGGATCGGCCTGGTACGCCTCGGCGGCGGTGCGGCCGCCGTGCTGCTCACCGGCGCCGCGGTCGCCTCGGCCGGGCCGATCGCCTTCGTCGGGCTCGCCGTGCCGCACCTGGCCCGCGCCCTGGTCGGCGCCGACCACCGCTGGACCCTGGGCGTCTCCGCCCTGCTCGGCCCCACCCTGCTGCTCGGCGCCGACATCGTCGGCCGGCTGATCGCCCCGCCCGGTGAGGTGCCGGCCGGGATCATCACCGCGCTGATCGGCGCGCCGCTGCTGGCGTACCTGGTCCGCCGCGCCAAGGTGGTGACCGCGTGAGCGCCCCCGACGTGACTGTCGCCCCGCCCGCTGCCGCCACGAGCGGCCCCGCCGGGCTGCCCGGACGGTCGCTGGTGCGGGTCGGGCCGGTCAGCCTCCAGGTGCGCCGCCGCGCGGTGCTCGTCGCGCTCGCCTCGATCGTGCTGCTCGCCCTCGCCGCGCTGCTCAGCCTCAGCCTCGGCACCCCGTACGTCGCGCCGGCCGACGTGCTCCGCGCGCTCTCCGGCGCCGGCACCCCGTACGACCTGGTCGTGCTCGACCTGCGGCTGCCCCGGCTCGTGCTGGCGGCGACGGCCGGCGCGGCCTTCGGGATCGCCGGCACGCTGATCCAGAGCGTGGCCCGCAATCCCCTGGCCAGCCCCGACGTCATCGGCATCACGCAGGGCGCCGGCCTGGCCGCCACCGTCGCGATCACGACCGGCGCGGCGGCCGTGCTGGTCGCCCCGGCGGCCCTGGTCGGCGGGCTGGCCGCCGCGGTCCTGCTGCTCGCGCTCGGCGCCCGGCACGGGCTGGCCGCGCAGCGGTTCGTGCTGGCCGGCGTCGCCGTCGCGTTCGCCCTGCGGGCGCTGACCGAGGTGGTCATGCTCTCCGCCGACCCGATCGACGGGCTGCGGGCGCAGATCTGGCTGATCGGCACCCTCGCCGGCAAGGGCTGGACCGAGACGGTCTGGATCGCGCTCACCCTGGCCGTGCTGCTGCCGGTGCTGGCCTGGGCCGGCTGGGCGCTCAACGGCTCCGCCCTGGACGACGACACCGCCCGGGGGATCGGGCTGCGGCCGGTGGCCCGCCGGATCGGCCTGGCCGCCACCGGCGTCGTCGTCGCCGCCACCGTCACCGCCCAGGTCGGCGCGGTCGACTTCGTCGCCCTGGTCGCCCCGCAGGTGGCCCGCCGGCTGGTCCGGGCCGAGCGGCCGCCGATGGTATGCGCCGCGCTGCTCGGCGCGCTGCTGCTGGTGCTGGCCGACCTCGCCGGCCGGCGGCTGTTCGCTCCCACCCAACTGCCGGCGGGCGTGCTCACCGCCGCGATCGGCGGGCCGTACCTGATGTTCCTGCTGGTCCGCGGCCGTCGGCGGTCGTCGTGACGTCCACCCCTGGCACAGGAGGCGCGATGCTCTCCACCCGCGACCTGGTCGCCGGCTACGACGAACGGACCGTGCTCGACGGGCTCGACCTGGAGCTGCCCGCCGACGCGTTCACCGTCATCGTCGGGCCGAACGCCTGCGGCAAGTCCACCCTGCTGCGCACCATGGCGCGGCTGCTCACGCCCCGCCGGGGCGCGGTGCTGCTGGACGGCACCGCCATCCGCGACCTGCCCACCCGGGAGGTGGCCCGCCGGCTGGGCGTGCTGCCGCAGAGCCCGCTGGTGCCGGAGGGCGTCACCGTGGCCGACCTGGTCGGGCGGGGCCGGCAGCCCTACCAGCGGTGGTGGCGGCAGTGGTCGGAGCAGGACGCCGTCGCGGTGGACCGGGCGATGGCGCTCGCCGACGTCGCCGGGCTGGCCGACCGGCCGGTGGACACCCTCTCCGGCGGCCAGCGGCAGCGGGTCTGGATCGCGATGACCCTCGCCCAGGACACCGAGGCGCTGCTGCTGGACGAGCCGACCACCTTCCTCGACCTGGCCCACCAGGTCGAGGTGCTGGACCTGCTGCACCGGCTGCGCGCCGAGCGGGGCCGCACCGTGGTCGCCGTGCTGCACGACCTCAACCAGGCCGCCCGCTACGCCGACCACCTCGTGGCGATGCGGGCCGGGTCCGTGGTCGCCGCCGGGCCGCCACGGGAGATCCTCACCGCGGAGCTGGTCCGGGACGTCTTCGGGCTCGACTGCGTGGTGGTGCCCTGCCCGGTCACCGGCGCCCCGCTGGTGGTGCCCGGTCTCACCAGCCCGTCGCTGGCCCCGCTGCCCGGCGCCCCGCTGCCCGCCGATCCGGCTCCGGCCGCCGGCACACCCTCCGTTGCCGGCCCGGCCGGCTCGAATCCCGTGGGCCCGACCGCTCCGGCGGCCCGCACCACCGTCGACGCGGACAACCCGCGCGTCGGCCCGTACCCCTCGAAAGGACTCTGATGCGTCGTCTCGCCGCCACCCTCACCGCGGCCCTCGCCCTCGGCGTGGGCCTCACCGCCTGCGGGGAGAGCGACCCGGTCGCCGGCACCGCCACCGGGGAGACCCGGGAGATCACCCACGCCATGGGCAGCACCAAGGTGCCGGCCGAGCCGAAGCGCGTGGTGGTGCTCGACACCGACAAGATCGACACCGCGCTCTCGCTCGGCGTCACGCCGGTCGGCGCCGCCACCGCCGGTGAGGCGAAGAGCTGGCCGACCTACTTCGGCGAGGAGAAGCTCGCCGGCATCAAGGAGGTCGGGGTGCTCACCGAGCCCGACCTGGAGGCGATCACGGCGCTGAAGCCGGACCTCATCCTGGGCAGCAAGTTCCGGCAGGAGAAGTTCTACGACGAGCTGAGCGCCATCGCGCCCACCGTCTTCACCGAGAAGGTCGGCATCACCTGGAAGGAGAACCTGCTCCTCGACGGCAAGGCGCTCGGCAAGGAGCAGCAGGCGCGCGACCTGCTCGCCGGGTACGAGAAGCGGGCCAAGGAGCTCGGCGCGAAGCTGGGTGACGCCGCCTCCCGCAAGGTGTCCATCGTGCGCTTCATCCCGGGCAACATCCGGGTGTACGGCCCCGACTCGTTCTCCGGCATCGTCATCGGCGACACCGGGCTGGGCCGCCCCGAGCGGCAGCGCCTGGAGGGCAAGGAGGACAAGCGCTTCGACCTGGTCAGCGCCGAGCGGATCAACGAGGTCGACGGTGACGTCATCTTCGTGACCGCGTACGGCGAGAAGGCCGCCGCCGAGCAGGCCAAGGTCACCGCCGGCTCGCTCTGGCAGGGCCTCTCGGCCGTCAAGGCCGGCAAGGCGCACGTCGTCTCCGACGAGGTCTGGATGACCGGCATCGGCGTCGGCGCCGCCAACAAGATCCTCGACGACCTCGCCAAGTACCTCACCGCCTGACCTGACCCCCGCGCGCCCTCCTCGGCGCGCACTTACAGAGAAAGAGTGGCTATTCCACGTGGAATAGCCACTCTTTCTCTGTATGAGGGGCCCCGTGTTGGCGGTGGGTGGGGTCAGGGGGTGGGGTGGTCGGATTCGAAGCGGGAGCGGGTGAGGAAGGCGAGTTGGGCCCGCTTGTCGGGCATCTCGATCTCCTCGTCGAAGGTGAAGCCCTCGCGTTCGAGGCGGCGCAGCGCGAGGTGGTTGCGGACGTCCGGTTCCACCACGATGCGCTGCCGGGTGGGGTCGCCGAACAGGAAGCGGGCCAGGGCCGGGCCGACGGCGGTGGTCAGGCCGCGCGGGGGCCGGTGGCCGGGGGCGAGCAGCAGGTGCATCCCGATGTCGCCGTCCCGTACCGGGTATCGCTCGCCGACCGGGTCCGCCTCTGGCAGGTAGGTCTGGAACAGGCCGACCGGATCGCCGTCGAGCATGATCAGGTACGCGTGGTGCGTGTCCAGCCCGTCGATGAACGCGTAGACCTCGCGCACCTCGTCCACGGTGTACCCGCCCATGCCCCAGAACGTCGCGCGCGGCTGGGTGACCCAGCCGTGCAGCAGCTCGGCGTGGGCGGTCGGGTCGACCACGACGAGTCGCAGCTCGCCGAAGCCGGGGATGTCCTGCTGGTAGGTCACGGGTTCTCGTCTCCTGGTTGTCGGGTCAGGTATCGCCAGTCGGTGTCCACCGGGTCCAGTTCGCCGGCCGCCCACTGGGGAAGCTGGTCGGCGAAGTGCGGGTCGTCGGGGCGTCCGGACGTGCCGAACGGGACGATCCAGCGGCTGCGGGCGCGGTCGCCGAGGTCCCACACGTAGCGGGCGACCGGCCCGCGCCAGCAGGCGTCGGAAACCCCGGGGACGCTGGAGGTGGCGAGCACGCAGTCGGCGTCCCCGCCCAGCGCGGTCGCGGCCCGCATGGCGGCCACCGCGGCGTCGACGGCGGGGGCCACCCCGAGGTGCACCGGATGCAGCAGGTGCCGCCGCCCCCAGGCCGGCGGCGGCCCGTCGGCGGCGACGTCCGCGAGCGCCGCAGCCGCCACCGGCGCGACGTCGGCGCCGAGGCGGTGCAGGCCGGCCACGACGCCGTCGAGGGCGTGGCCGATCCGCGACAGCGGGTCCGTCCACGGCGTGAACAGCTCGTCGTATGCGCCGGGGGCGCGCAACGGGCGCAGGCTCGGGTGCTCGTGCAGCCGGCGGGCCAGCGCGGTACGCCAGGCGGCGAAGGCGCCGGCGTCGGTGCTGTCGGCCCGCATCGACCCGTCCCAGGCGGTGAGCCGGTCCAGTAGCTCCCGGGCGGGCGGGTCGAGGTCGGCGGGATCGAGCCGGTGGAGCAGCTCGCGCAGCGGCGTCGCGGCGAGCCGGGTGTCCATGTGTACGTCCTCCGGCGCGACGCCGTCGGCCAGCAGGGCCCGGATCCGGTCGGCGCGGTGCGGCGGGGCGAAGTCGGCGCCGAGGTCGGCCACGTCGGAGCGGCGGTCGTTGGCGCAGACCGCGATCTCCTCGACCGGGATCGGCTTCGTCTCGGCGTACCCGCCGCGCCACCGGTACCGCGGGTCCCAGCCGGGCACCGGTTCTGACCGGCAGCGTTCGTCCCGGTCGGGCACCAGCCCGGCGACCAGTTGGTGGACGGCCCCGCTGCGGTCCGCCACGAGGACGCTGTTGACCGGCTCGACCCAGGCGCGCAGCGCGTCGGCGACGTCGTCGACGGTGCGGGAGCGCAGCAGTGGCAGCAGCGCCTCGAAGCCGAGATCCGCCTCGACCCGGGCCGGGGTGCGCAGGCTGATCGCCTCGCCGGTGTGCCGGTCGTGGTCCACCACGGGACCCCGCGGCGTCTCGACGACCTCCACGGTCTCCGGGTCGCCGCCGCGGACGGCGATCCATTCGACGTGGCGGTGCGCCGGCACCCAGCCGTCGGCGTCGCGGACCAGCACCCGGTCGCCGTCGGTGCGCAACTGCTCGCGGTAGAGGTCCTGGTAGTCGGCCATCGCGTTGGTGACCGCCCAGGCCACCTCGCCCGCGTGGCCGAAGTGGGGCAGCCCCGGCACCCCGGGGAAGGCGAAGCCGAGCACGTCGAACTCGGGGCAGGCCAGGCGTACCTGCTGGTAGATGCCGGGCAGTTCGAGGAGGCGGTGCGGGTCGCCGGCGATGACCGGCGCCCGGCCGGTGGCGGCGTCGCCGGGTACCGCCCAGGCGTTGCTGCCGGAGCCGCCCGGGCCCTCGACGGCGAAGAGCCCGGTCGCCGCCGCGCCGAGGGTGGCGGTGACGTGGGCGTGCCAGAGCTTGTTGGGAAAGGTCGAGAAGAGGATGTGCTGAACGAGGAAGACCCCCAGCGGTGACCAGGGCTGCCACCGGCCGGGCGCGCAGCCGACCGCCGCGAACTCGGGGGCACCGGCGGCGCCCTCGGCGAGCCCGTCGTTGACCCCGGCCACGTAGGCGGTGACCCACCGCCGGGTGGTGGGGAAGAGGCGGTGGAAGCACTTCCGCGCGGTGTCGTCGAGCCGGGCGCGCCGGGCGAACCGGTCCCAGCCCAGCGCGTCGGGACCGACGTGCGCGGCGAGCCGGCCCTCCGAGCGCCACCGCTCGACCTCGATCTGCCAGGCCCGGTCGAGCGCGGCCACCCGGCCCTGCAACCGGGCCAGCTCGTCGACCGACCCGGCGCGCAGATGCGGCACGCCCCGGGCATCGCGATAGACGCCCGTCACCGCGCGGCCCGCTCCGGAATCGGGGCGAGCCGCGTGCTCATCGAATATCAACTTAGGTTACCCTCCCCTAACTAAGGCGAACCTTACTGGAGGGCGACACGTGAAACGCAACTGGGAGGCCCTGGTCCTCAAGGCCATGGGCGGCCGGGACTTCCGGCTGACCGTCCTCGACACAGAGGCGGTCGGCGGCCACTACCAGCGGCTGCTGATGGACGGCGGCGGCCTGCTGGAGTCGTGCGGGGTGCACCCGACCATGTGGATCCGGCTCTGGTTCGACGACGGCGGCCGACCGCACCAGCGCGCGTACACGCTGGTCGACCCGGACCCGGCCACCGGACGCTTCCACCTGGAGTTCGCCCTGCACGACGGGTGTGCCGCGCGCTGGGCCACCACGGCCGAGGTCGGCGACACCATCGACGCCACCGTCCAGGGCAGCGCCTTCCACCTGCCCGACCCCGCGCCGGCGCACCTCTACCTGGTCGGCGACGCCGCCTCGCTGCCGGCGGTGAACAGCCTGCTCGACACCGCCGCCGGCATCCCGGCGACGGTCTGGCTGGAGTACGCGCACGAGGGCGAGCAGGCCCTGACGCCGCGCGCCCGGACGGGACACGAGGTCACCTGGGTGCCCCGCCGGGACGAGGGGCGGCACCTGGTCGAGACGGTCTGCGCGGCGCTGCCCGCCGCCGCCGACGCCCACTACTGGGTCGCCTGCGAGGCGGCCAGTACGCGCAGCATCACCCGGCACGTCCGGCGTACCCTCGGCGCCGGCAAGCACCAGGTGACCTCGCTCGGCTACTGGACCGCCCGGTGAACGGCCGCCTCGGCACCCTGACCTCGCTCTACGTCACCCAGTACCTCGGGGTCGGCTTCATCACCGTCGGGCTGACCGCCATCCTGCGCGACGGCGGCACCTCGCTGGACACGTTGGCGCTGCTGCAGTTCGTCGGCCTGGTCTGGCCGCTCAAGTTCCTCTGGGCGCCGATCCTCGACCGGTACGGATCACGCCGGCGGGGCCACTACCGGTCCTGGCTGCTGGTGCTCCAGGCCGGCCTGGTGCTGTCCCTGCTCGCCCTGCTGCCGTTCGACCGTCCGGCCGGGCAGCTCGGCCCGATCGTGGCGATCTGCGCCGCGTACGTGTTCCTCTCCGCGACCCAGGACATCGCCGTCGACGCCGTCGCCGTCCGGCTGTTGTCGGCGCGCGCCCGGGGGGCCGGCAACGGCGTCCAGGTCGCCGCCAGCTATCTCGGCAACCTGCTCGGCGGCGGCGCCTGCGTGGTCGTCTACGACCGGTTCGGCTGGCGGCCGGCGATCCTGCTGCTGGCCGGGCTGACCGCGTTGGGGCTGCTGGTGGTGTGGCGGTTCCGGGAGCCGGACCGGGCCGACCGGGTGGGCTCCGCCGCGCAGGCGTACCGGGCGCTGCTGTCGGTGTTCGCCCAGCCCGGGTGTCGGTGGTGGACGTTCGGGGTCGTGCCGCTGGTCTACACCGGCGCCGGCGCGGCGTATGCGCTGGTCACGCCGGCGCTGGTGGACGCCGGCTGGTCCCTGGGGCGGATCGGGGTGGTGACCGGCGTGGTGACCAGCGCTCCCGCCGTCGTGGCCGGGCTGCTCGCCGGGGCCGGGGTGGGCCGGTTCGGTCGCGGCGCGGTGCTCGTCGTCGCGGGGGTGTCCCTCGCGGTCTCCACGGCGCTGCTGCTGCCGCTGCTGACCGGGCGGGCGCCGGTGGGCGGAACGGTCGCCGCGCTGTGCTGCTTCATGGCCGCGTACACCGTGGCCAACGTGGTGCTCTACACGGTCAACATGGACTACTCCCGGCCCGGCACCGGCGGCACCGACTTCACCGTCCTGTCCTCGTTCGGGCTGGTCTGCTCGTTCGTGGCGGCCTCGATCGGGCTGGCCGCCGCCGACCGGGCGGGCTATCCCGCCGTCGCGGTGGCCTGCGTGGTCCTGGTGGTGCTCGGCGTCGGGGTGGGCGTCGCCCACCAGCGCCGGTTCGCACCCGCAGCCGGGTCCGACGCCGGGGATGAGCCGCCGGTCGCCGAGCCGCGGCGCGCCGAGCCGGTGCGGCGTTGACCCGAACTTAGGTTAGGGTAACCTAACTTCACTCGATCAACTCGGGACCGCTGGCGGACGCCGCGCCGTCGCCCGCCCGCCCGCCGTGTCCACTCTCGACCATTGAGGACTGCCATGAGTCTGCCCGGAGCAACCGTTCAGGCCCTCCCGACCGGAGCCGTCCCCGGCCCGGTGGCCGCCGACCGGGCCCACCTGTTCACCGCCGGCACCGTCGCGGACTACCGGCGGGTGCTGGCCGACGGCATCGACCGGGTGGCCGACCGGGTGGCCGCCGCCGACCGGCCCTTCACCGGCGTCACCCCGCAGGACCTCGCGCCCCGGATCGCCGGCATCGACCTGGACCGGCCGCTCGGCGACACCGGGGCGGCGCTCGACGAGCTCCAGGACGTCTACCTGCGCGACGCGGTGTACTTCCACCACCCGCGCTACCTGGCGCACCTGAACTGCCCGGTGGTGATCCCGGCGCTGCTCGGCGAGGCGGTGCTGAGCGCGGTCAACTCCTCCCTGGACACCTGGGACCAGAGTGCCGGCGGCACGCTGATCGAGCGCCGCCTGATCGACTGGACGACCGACCGGGTCGGACTCGGCCCGGCCGCGGACGGGGTGTTCACCAGCGGCGGGACGCAGTCGAACCTCCAGGCGATGCTGCTGGCCCGGGAGGAGGCGGTCGGCCGGGCGGCGACCTCGGGCGGCACCCGGCCGCCCCGCCCGGAGTCGCTGTCCCGGCTGCGGATCCTCACCTCGGCGGCCGGCCACTTCAGCGTGCAGAAGGCGGCGAAGCTGCTCGGCCTCGACGCCGACGCGGTGGTCACCGTCGGCACCGACGCCGAGCGCCGGATGCGCACCGACGAACTGGCCCGGGAGATCGACCGGTGCCGTCGGGAGGGGCTGCGGGTGATGGCCGTGGTGGCGACCGCCGGCACCACCGACTTCGGCACCATCGACCCGCTGCCGCAGATCGCCGACATCTGCGCGGCGGCCGGCGTGTGGCTGCACGTCGACGCCGCGTACGGCTGCGGGCTGCTGGTCTCGCCGACCCGGCGGCACCTGCTCGACGGTATCGAGCGGGCCGACTCAGTAACCGTGGACTACCACAAGTCGTTCTTCCAGCCGGTCAGCTCCAGCGCGCTGCTGGTGCGCGACCGCCGGGTGCTGCGGCACGCCACCTGGCACGCCGACTACCTCAACCCCGCCCGGGCGGTCGAGCAGCGCATCCCCAACCAGGTCGACAAGAGCATCCAGACCACCCGCCGCTTCGACGCCCTGAAGCTCTGGCTCACCCTGCGCATCATGGGCCCGGACGCGGTCGGGGCGCTCTTCGACGAGGTGATCGACCGGGCCGCCGCCGCCTGGCAACTGCTGACCGAGGACCCCCGCTTCGAGGTGGTGACCCGGTCCCAGCTCAGCACCGTGGTCTTCCGCTACCTGCCGACCGGTCCCGGCCGGGCCCTCGTCGACGAGGCCAACCTGTACGCCCGCGAGGCGCTGGCCGCGTCCGGCGCCGCCCTCGTCGCGGGCACCACCGTGGACGGCGCGCACCACCTGAAGTTCACCCTGCTCAACCCCGAGACCACCGTGGACGACATCGCCTACGTCCTCGACCTGATCGCCGAACACGCCGGCTGGTACGTGCGTACCCGCACGGCCGGTGAGCTGTCCTGCCCCATCCGCTGACCGGCCGTCCCGCCCTGGAGAACCCCATGTCGACCCACGACTTCATCGCCGTCGGGCTGGGCCCGTACAACCTGGGCCTGGCCTGCCTGACCGCGCCGATCGGCGACCTCGACGGCCTCTTCCTCGAGGCCCGCGACGACTTCAACTGGCATCCCGGCATGCTGCTGGAGTCCACCCGCCTGCAGACGCCGTTCCTCGCCGATCTGGTCACCCTGGCCGACCCCACCTCGCCCTACTCGTTCCTGAACTACCTCAAGGAGTCCGGGCGGCTGTACCCGTTCTACATCCGAGAGAGCTTCTTCCCGCTGCGCAGCGAGTACAACGACTACTGCCGGTGGGCGGCGGCGAAGCTGTCCAGCGTCCGGTTCGGCCACGAGGTCACCTCGATCGAGTACGACCCGACCGACGAGCGGTACGTCGTGCACGCCACGGCGGCCGGCCAGCGGGTCACCCACCGGGCCCGGCACCTGGTGCTCGGCACCGGCACCCCGCCCCACGTCCCCGACGCCTGCCGGGACCTCGGCGGCGACGTGATCCACAACTCGCGGTACCTGGAGAACCGGGCGGCGCTGCGGGCCAAGCGCAGCGTCACCGTGGTCGGCAGCGGGCAGAGCGCGGCCGAGATCTACCACGACCTGCTCTCCGACATCGGCACCCACGGCTACCAGCTCAACTGGGTCACCCGCTCGCCGCGGTTCTTCCCGCTGGAGTACACCAAGCTCACCCTGGAGATGACCTCGCCGGACTACGTGGACTACTTCCACGCCCTGCCCGAGGCGACCCGGTACCGGCTGGAGGCCGAGCAGAAGGGGCTGTTCAAGGGCATCAACGCCGACCTGGTCAACGACATCTTCGACCTGCTCTACGCCCGCAGTGTGGCCGGCCCGGTGCCCACCCGGCTGATGACCAACACCGCGCTGAGCACCGCCACCCACGACCCGGCGAGCGGGACGTACACGCTCGGCCTGCGCAACGTCGAGCAGGGCCGCGACTTCACCCTCGCCACCGAGGGGCTGGTGCTGGCCACCGGCTACCACTACCGGGTGCCCGACTTCCTGGAGCCGATCCGCGACCGGCTCCGCTGGGACTCGCACGGCCGCTTCGACGTCGCCCGCAACTACTCCGTCGACCACACCGGCCGAGGCGTCTTCCTGCAGAACGCCGGCACCCAGGCGCACAGCATCACCTCGCCGGATCTCGGCATGGGCGCGTACCGCAACTCGTGGATCATCCGGGAGTTGACCGGGCGCGAGCACTACCCGATCGAGCAGCGCATCGCCTTCCAGGAGTTCGGCGCGCCGGTGGCGGTGACCGCATGACGGTGTTCCGCCGGGTCGACGACCGGCTCGGCGAGTTCGCCCTGCGTACCCTCGATCCGGACGGCGACGCCGCGCTGCTGCACGGCTGGGTCACCCACCCCAAGGCCGCGTTCTGGTTGATGCAGGACGCCGACGTCGCCCGGGTGGCGCAGGAGTACCGGCGGATCGCCGCGCACCCGCACCACGACGCGTACCTCGGCTCGTGGCGCGGCCGGCCGGCGTTCCTCGCCGAGCGGTACGACCCGGCCCACGTCGAACTCGTCGGCCTGCACGACGCCGCCGACGGCGACGTCGGCATGCACTTCCTCTGCGCGCCCGCCGACACCCCCGTGCACGGCTTCACCCGCGCCGTGATCACCACGGTCATGGCGTGGCTCTTCGCCGACCCGGCCGTCCGCCGCGTCGTCGTCGAACCGGACGTGCGCAACCACGCCGTGCACGCGCTCAACGCCGCCGTGGGCTTCACCGTCGTCGGCCCGATCCGCAAGCCCGAGAAGGACGCCCTGCTCAGCGTCTGCACCCGTGAGACGTTCCTGGCCGCCACCCGAGGAGACCTGACCGCGTGAACCCGCTCGCATCCGTGGACCACCTGACCCCGGGGCACTGGGCCGAGGCCAACCGGCTGCTGGTCCGCAAGGCCCTCGCGGAGTTCGCCCACGAACGACTGATCACCCCCGAGCCGCTGGGGGCGGACCGCTACCGGGTACGCGGCGACGACGGCACCGTCGAGTACCGGTTCACCGCCCGGCTGCTCGCCCTGCGGCACTGGCAGGTCGACGCGGCCAGCATCACCCGGCACTCCGACGGCCGTGAGTTGCCGCTGGACGCCGTCGACCTCTGCCTCGACCTGCGCGGGGCGCTCGGCCTCACCGACGAGATCCTGCCGGTCTATCTCGAGGAGATCACCTCGACGCTGGCCGGCACCGCGTACAAGCTCGGCAAGCCGGCGATGGACGCCACCAAGCTGGCCCGGGCGGACTTCCAGGACGTCGAGACGCAGATGACCGAGGGGCACCCCTGCTTCGTGGCCAACAACGGCCGGATCGGTTTCGGGGTGCACGAGTACCACCGGTACGCCCCGGAGACCGCCCGGCCGGTCCGGCTGATCTGGCTGGCCGCACACCGCGACCACACCACCTTCAGCTGCGCCGCCGACCTGGACTACGACACCCTGGTCCGCGCCGAACTCGGCGACGACACGCTCGCCGGCTTCGCCCGTACCCTCACCGGGCTGGGCCTGGACCCGGCCGACTATCTGCTCCTCCCGGTGCATCCGTGGCAGTGGTGGAACAAGCTCTCGGTCACCTTCGCCGGCGAGGTGGCCCGGCGGCAGCTGGTCTGCCTCGGCGAGGGCCCCGACGAGTACCTCGCCCAGCAGTCCATCCGCACCTTCTTCAACGTCACCCACCCGGAGAAGCACTACGTCAAGACCGCCCTGTCGGTGCTCAACATGGGCTTCATGCGCGGGCTGTCCGCCGCGTACATGGAGCACACCCCGGCGATCAACGACTGGCTGGCCGACCTCGTCGCCACCGACCCCGTGTTCCGGCGCAGCCGGCTGACGATCATCCGGGAGCGCGCCGCGATCGGCTACCGCCACCGGCAGTACGAGGCGGCAACCGACCGGTACTCCCCGTACCGGAAGATGTTGGCCGCGCTCTGGCGGGAGAGCCCGGTCGCCGGGCTGGAGCCGGGCCGGCGGCTGGCGACCATGGCGTCCCTGCTGCACGTCGACCGGGGCGGCCGCTCGGTCGCCGGCGCGCTGGTCGCGGAGTCGGGGCTGGCGCCGACGGTCTGGCTGCGCCGCTACCTCGACGCCTACCTGGTCCCCCTGCTGCACAGCCTCTACGCCCACGACCTGGCCTTCATGCCGCACGGGGAGAACGTGATCCTGGTGCTGCACGACGGCGCGGTGGAACGGGTGATCTTCAAGGACATCGCCGAGGAGATCGCGGTGATGGACCCCGAGGCCGACCTGCCACCGGCGGTGCGGCGCATCCGGGTCGCCGTCCCCGACGAGGAGAAGATCCTGTCGATCTTCACCGACGTGTTCGACTGCTTCCTGCGCCACCTCAACGCCATCCTGGTCACCGAGGGCGTCCTGGCCGAGGACGAGTTCTGGCGCACGGTGGCCGAGTGCGCCGCCGACTACCAGCGCAACGTCCCGCACCTGGCCGACCGGCTGCGCCGGCACGACCTCTTCGCCGCCGAGTTCCCGCTGTCCTGCCTGAACCGGCTGCAGCTGCGCAACAACCGGCAGATGGTCGACCTCGCCGACCCGTCGGCCGCGTTGCAGTTCGTCGGCACCCTGGCCAACCCGCTCGCCCGCTTCGCCCCGCCGCGATGAGCGCCCCCGGCGCGGTACGCGACGGCAGCCCGGCGGCGGGGATCCGGCCGGCCGGTCCGGTCCGGCACCGCTGGTTGATCCTGGCCGTGCTCTGCCTGGCCCAGGTCACCGTGGTCCTCGACAACACCGTGCTGACCGTGGCGATCCCGGTGCTCACCGGCGAGCTGGACGCCACCACCGCCGACGTCCAATGGATGATCAACGCGTACGCGCTGGTGCAGTGCGGTCTGCTGCTCACCGCCGGCAGCGCCGCCGACCGGTACGGGCGGCGGCGGATGCTGCTCGCCGGGCTGGTCCTGTTCGGCGTCGGCTCGCTGGCCGCCGGGCTCGCCGGGACCAGCGGTCAGCTCATCGCCGCCCGGGCCGGCATGGGGATTGGCGGTGCCCTCCTGGTCACCGCCACCCTCGCGGTCGCCATGCAGATCTTCGACGCCACCGAGCGGGCCCGGGCGATCGGTCTCTGGGCGGCCACCAGCGCGCTGGGCTTCGCGGCCGGGCCGCCGATCGGCGGCGCCATCCTCGCCCACCTGCCGTGGAACGCGATCTTCCTGGTCAACGTCCCGATCGTGCTGGTCTGCCTGCTGGCCGCCGGGGCGCTGGTGCCGGAGTCCCGCGACCCGGTGGACGGCCGCCTCGACCTGCTCGGCGTGCTGCTCTCCACGGCCGGCCTCACCGGGGTGGTCTGGGCGATCATCTCCGGCCCGGAGCACGGGTGGACGGCGCCGGCGGTGCTCGGCGCGGCCGGCGCCGGCGTGCTCCTGCTGGTGCTCTTCGTGGCGTGGGAGCGGCGGATCCCGGCCCCGATGCTGGACATGAGCCTGTTCTCCGAACGCCGGTTCGTCGGCGCGGTCTCCGGGGTCGTCCTGATCACCTTCGGCGCCACCGGCGCACTGTTCCTGCTGACCCAGCACCTGCAGTTCGTGCGCGGCTATTCGGCGTGGGAGGCCGGGCTGCGGATGGTGCCCTTCGCGCTCTCCATCGTCGTGCTCAACCTCGCCGGCGTCGCCGCCCGGGTCATCCGCCGGCTCGGGTCGCCGGCGGCGATCGCCGTCGGGATGGCGCTGCTGGCCGGCGGCCTCACGGTCGTCACGCACGTACCGGGGGACGGCTACCCCGTGCTGCTCGGCGGGCTGCTGCTGATGGGCGCCGGCTGCGCGCTGGCCAACCCGGCCATCGTCGAGGCGGTGATGAGCGCCGTACCGGCGCGCAAGGCCGGCATCGGCGCGGGGGTGGACGGCACCATGACCGAGGTCGGCGGCAGCCTGGGCATCGCCGTGCTGGGGGCCGTGCTGAACGCCCGGTTCGCCGCGCTGCTGCCGCCCGCCCTGGCCGGCGCGGGATCACTCCCCGCCGCCGTGGCCGCCGCCCGGTCGGAGACCGAACGGCAGGTCGTCTCCGACGCGTTCCGCGCGGCACTGGAGACCGGCCAGACGGTGGGCGCCGTCGCCGTCCTCGTCGGCGGCCTCGTCACCGCCGGGCTGCTGCGCCGGGCCGACCGCGCCGGCTGATCCCCGCGGCCGTCACGGGTCCCGGGACTGCGGCCCATTTGGCGACCGCGCGTCCGGAACTGCGACCGCCCGTCCGGGACGCCGATCGCCCGTCCGGAGCGCCGATCGCCGTCCGGAGCGCCGACGTCCCGTCCGGACCGGTGATCGGCCCGGACGGGATGTCGGGTCAGGCGGCGGTGGACCAGATGGCGCGGAAGGCGGCGGCCTCCCCGGCCAACCACTGCTCGACCTGCTCGGGCTTGATCGTGTCGGGCATCCGGTGGGCCTCGCCCCGCCGCACGTCGACCAGGACCGGCTCGGCGTGCGGCAGCACCGCGTCCATGTGCCGGGCCATCAGGTGCAGCGTCGCGAGGGTCGCCTCCTCGCTCGGCGGGGCCTCGTCGAAGTGCAGCCGGACCGCCTCGGCGTGGCCGTCGGCGTACCGGACGCCGAAGTGCGGGTTGATCTTGACGGGCAGGTCGCCCAGCATGGCGAGCGCGTCGCGGGTCTGGGCCAGGTCGATGCCGGCCGGCTCGCCGAGGGACTCCAGCCAGGCCGTCGCCCCGGGGACGAGGGCCTGGTAGAGCGGGCGCCACCGCGGCTTGACCACGTCGGCCACGCCGGCGAGGTGGGTGCCGCCGGTGTGGAACGCGATGTCGGCCTTGAGGGCCTTGACGAACTGGCCGTGCGGGTTGAACCCGTGCCGGCTGGCCCGCTGCTTGCGCAGCCCGCCGACGAAGGTGGCCTTGGTCGGCCCGGTGCGGTCGACGTACCGGGTGAAGCCGAGGAGCGTGGCGTAGGGGGTGAGCGGGGCGGCGGAGGTGGGCGCGGTCACGAGCGTCCTCCCAGGTCAGGAACCTCGATTAGTACATACATTCTAATCGACGGGGGTGACATCGCCCAGGGAACGAAAGGGGCCGCCCGGACACTCCGGACGGCCCCGCGAAACTCTTTTCTACAGCTGCCCGACGTCGGTGATCCGGACGACCGCGGCGCCCGCCTCGTCGGACGCGGCGAGGTCCACCTCGGCGCTGATGCCCCAGTCGTGGTCGCCCTCGGGGTCGTCGAGGATCTGCCGTACCGTCCAGCGCTCCCGGCCCTGCTCGATCATCAGCAGCGCCGGCCCGCGCGCGTCGGGGCCGACCCCGATCGAGTCGTACGACTCGAAGTACGGCTCCAGCGCCTCGGCCCACGCGTCGGCGTCCCAGCCCGACGCGGAGTCCAGCTCGCCCAGGTCGTACCAGCGGCGCAGCGCGGCCAGCTCGACCCGGCGGAACAGCGCGTTGCGTACCAGCACCCGGAAGGCGCGGGCGTTGCGGGTGACCGCCGGCGGCTTGTCCTCCAGCGAGGAGGCCAGCTCCGCCACGTCGGACGGGTTGCGCAGCCGCTCCCACTCGTCGATCAGGCTGGAGTCGACCTGGCGGACCAGCTCGCCCAGCCACTCGATGAGGTCGACCAGTTCCTCGGTCTTGGCGTCCTCGGGCACGGTCTGCCGCAGCGTCTTGTACGCGTCGGCCAGGTACCGCAGCACCAGGCCCTCCGAGCGGGTCAGCCCGTAGAACTGCACGTACTCGGTGAAGGTCATCGCCCGCTCGTACATGTCCCGGACGATGGACTTGGGGGAGAGCTGGTGGTCGGCGACCCAGGGGTGGCCCTGCCGGTACATCTCGTACGCGGCCTCCAGCAGCTCGGCGAGCGGCTTCGGCCAGGTCACCTCGTCGAGCAGTTCGAGGCGGGCCTCGTACTCGATGCCCTCGGCCTTCATCGCGGCCACCGCCTCGCCGCGGGCCTTGAACTGCTGCGCGGAGAGCACCTGCCGGGGGTCGTCGAGGATCGACTCGACGACCGAGAGCACGTCGAGGGCGTACGAGGGGGACTCGACGTCGAGCAGCTCGATCGCGGCCAGCGCCAGCGGCGACAGCGGCTGATTGAGCGCGAAGTCGAGCTGGAGGTCGACGGTGAGGCGGACCCGCCGGCCGGCCTCGTCCGGCTCGTCGAGCTGTTCGACCACCCCGCCGGCGCGCAGCGCCCGGTAGATCGCGATGGCCCGGCGGATGTGCCGGCGCTGGGCGGCCCGGTCCTCGTGGTTGTCGGTGAGCAGGTGCCGCATCGAGGCGAACGCGTCGCCGGGGCGGCCGATGACGTTGAGCAGCATCGAGTGGCTGACCTGGAAGCTGGAGGTCAGCGGCTCGGGCTCGGCCTCGACCAGGCGCTCGAAGGTGGGCTGCCCCCAGCCGACCGAACCCTCCGGCGGCTTCTTCTTGACCACCTTGCGGCGCTTCTTCGGGTCGTCGCCGGCCTTGGCCAGGGCCTTCTCGTTCTCGATGACGTGCTCGGGGGCCTGCACCACCACCCGCCCGAGGGTGTCGAAGCCGGCCCGCCCGGCCCGCCCGGCGATCTGGTGGAACTCCCGGGCCTTGAGCAGCCGGGTCCGCACCCCGTCGTACTTGGACAGGCCGGTGAAGAGCACGGTGCGGATGGGCACGTTGATGCCGACGCCCAGGGTGTCGGTGCCGCAGATGACCTTGAGCAGGCCGGCCTGGGCGAGGGTCTCCACCAGGCGGCGGTACTTGGGCAGCATGCCGGCGTGGTGCACGCCGATGCCGTGCCGGACCAGCCGGGACAGGGTCTTGCCGAAGCCGGAGGTGAACCGGAAGTTGCCGATCGCCTGGGCGATCATGTCCTTCTCGGCCCGGGTGCAGACGTTGACGCTCATCAGCGCTTGCGCGCGCTCGAGCGCCGCGGCCTGGGTGAAGTGCACGACGTAGACCGGGGCCTGCTTGGTCTCCAGCAGCTCCTCCAGGGTCTCGTGCATCGGGGTCATCGCGTACGAGAAGAGCAGCGGGACCGGCCGCTCGGCGGAGCGGACGACGGCGGTGGACCGCCCGGTGCGCCGGGTCAGGTCGTCGACGAACCGGGTGGTGTCGCCGAGCGTGGCCGACATCAGCACGAACTGCGCCTGCGGCAGCTCGATCAGCGGCACCTGCCACGCCCAGCCGCGGTCGGGCTCGGCGTAGAAGTGGAACTCGTCCATGACCACCTGGCCGACGTCCGCCCGGGACCCCTCGCGCAGCGCGAGGTTGGCCAGGATCTCGGCGGTGCAGCAGATGATCGGGGCGTCGGCGTTGACGCTGGCGTCGCCGGTGAGCATGCCGACGTTCTCCGCGCCGAAGACCTCGCAGAGGGCGAAGAACTTCTCCGACACCAGCGCCTTGATCGGCGCGGTGTAGAAGGTGGTCCGGTCGTCGGCCAGGGCGGCGAAGTGCGCCGCGATCGCGACCAGGCTCTTGCCGGAGCCGGTCGGCGTGTTCATGATCACGTTCGCGCCGGAGACGATCTCGATGACCGCCTCCTCCTGGTGGGGGTAGAGGTCGAGGCCGCGCTCCTTCGCCCAGCCGGCGAACGCGTCGTAGAGGGTGTCGGGGTCGGCGCTTCGAGGCAGCGCGGCAGTGAGCGTCATAGCCGCTCCATCGTGCCCGCCCCGCACCCCCGCCCGCCAACCGGGTGCGCCGCACCCCCGCCCTGCCGGCGCGCACTTTCCGAGAAAGCGTGGCTGTTCCCGCCCCGATAGGCACTCTTTCCGGGAAAGTGCGGCCGGCCCGGGCCGGGGTGGGTGGTCAGGGTTGGCGGGGGTGGATGAGGTCGAAGACGGGGCGGCCGGCGGTCAGGGCGCGGCGCTCGAACTTGGTGACCGGGCGGTGCGCCGGGCGGGGGGCGAAGCCGTTGTGCGGGTCCGTCAGGCCGGGGTCGGCGGTCAGGGTGTCCCGCATCGACTCGGCGTACTCGGCCCAGTCGGTGGCGCAGTGCAGGGTGCCGCCCGGCCGCAGGCGGGAGCGGAGCAACGCCACGTGCTCCGGCTGGATGATCCGCCGCTTGTGGTGCCGGGCCTTGGGCCAGGGGTCGGGGAAGAAGACGTGCACCGCGTCCAGGGCGTCGGTCGGCATGGCCCGGACCAGGTCCAGCGCGTCGCCCTTGGCCACCCGGACGTTGGTCAGCCCGTGCCGTTCCACCAGTTCCAGCAGGTTGCCGAGGCCGGGCGTGTGCACCTCGACGGCCAGGTAGTCCCGGCCCGGGTCGGCGACCGCCATCGCCGCCGTGGCGTCGCCCATGCCGGAGCCGATCTCCAGCACCACGGGGGCGCCCCGGCCGAAGAGCGCGGCCGGGGCGAAGGGGCCGTCGAGCTCGTCGATGTCGACGCCGTACTCCGGCCAGAGCCGTTCCAGCGCGTCCGTCTGGCGGCCGCTCATCCGGCCGCGGCGGGGGTGGAAGGTGCGGATCCGGGCGGCCGCCGGGGCCGCCGGGACGGCGGGGTTCTGGTCGGTGAGTGTCACAGCGACCCGAGCGTACGCGACGGTTCCGTCGTATCGGATGTGATGTACGCCCGGGGGTGAGACGATTCATCCCGTACGGCAGGCCGGCGCTCGCTGTCCCGGCACTGCCCGAGGCAGCCGGAAGGGGGCAGGATGTCGATCACGCTCCAGCGCACCGCGTTGGCCATCACGTTCGGCGCCCTCGGCCCGGCGCTGCTCGGGGCGGGCGCGGCGCTCGCCGCCCCGCCACCCGCGGTGGCCCCGGCCCCCGGCGAGCCGGCTCAGGGCTGGCCGGAGCAGGCCGCCGAGCAGCAGCCGGCCCCCGGCGTGGTCTTCGTCGAAGTACGCCCGAGCCCGGTGCAACCCGGCTACCTGGTCGGCATCCGGGCCAGCTGCCGGGACAACTCCATCCCGGCGACGGTCGTCTCCGACGCCTTCGGTCGCGTGCAGGTGCACTCCCAGCGTGGTGAGCTGACCGCCTCGGCCGAGGTCCGGGAGCGGACCCGGCCGGGCAACTACCGGGTCAAGCTGGAGTGCCGGGACGGCGCGACCGCCTCGACCATGCTCCAGGTGGTCAAGTCGATGAAGCCCAGCCCCGGCCCGCACACCGGCTTCGGTGGTGCCGCCGGTGCCAACCTCACCGGCCTGCTCGTACCCGGTGGCCTGGCCCTGACCATCGCCGGCGCGACCGTCGGCATCATCGCGGCCCGCCGCCCCCGTGGCGCCGCCCGAGGCTGAGCGGCGCGATGGCCTCGCAACCCGTCTCGACACCGGCCGCCCGCGGCGACCGCACCTCGGCACGCAGCCCCTGGTCGGTGCCGCTCGCGGCGGCCCTGGTGCTGCTCGGCGTCTTCGCCACCGGCGCGGGTCTCGGGCGTACCGTCGGTCCGCTGGACTGGGCGGCCGGCCAGCAGCGCCCGGCGGACGCGCAGGAGCGGCCCGCCGCCGGGCGGGGCGGCGGGTTGCCGGCCAGCCGGCCGGTGAGCCTCGCGGTGCCGGCCATCCAGGTGACCGCCCCGGTGGCTCCGGTGGGCAAGGCGAAGGACGGGTCGATCGCCGTGCCGCCGCTGGACCGGCACCACGAGACCGGCTGGTACGACCGCGGCCCGACCCCGGGTGAGCCGGGCCGGGCCATCATCGTCGGGCACGTCGACTCGAAGAGCGGCCCGGCCGTCTTCTACGACCTGCGCAAGCTCAAGCCCGGCGACCGGATCGAGGTGACCCGCGAGGACCGCAAGGTCGCGGTGTTCACCGTCGACTCGGTCGAGTACTTCGACAAGTCCCACCTGCCGGCCGACCGGGTCTACGGCGACGACGGGCCGCCGGCGCTGCGGCTGATCACCTGCGGCGGCGCCTGGGTCGGCGGCCGGACCGGCTACGAGGACAACGTCATCGCCTTCGCCTCGCTGGCCGAGACCCGGCAGCCCTGACCGGCCGGGCGCTCAGCCCTTGCCGGCGACCTGCTGGACGACCTCGAACTCCAGCAGCGTGGCGCCGGAGGCCACCGGTCGCCGCTGCTCGCCGCCCTCGCCGCCGGCGTGCGCGGCCCGGGCCGGGCCGGCCGCCCACGCCTGGTACGCCTCCTCGCTCTCCCACCGGGTGTAGACGAAGTAGCGGCTCTCCCCGGCGACCGGGCGCAGCAGCTCGAAGCCGAGGAAGCCGGGGGAGTTCTCCACCGCGCCGGCCCGGGCGGCGAACCGCTTCTCCAGCTCCTCCCCGGCGCCGGACGGGACGTCGATCGCGTTGATCTTCACGACTGCCATGGCTCCACCCTAACCAGCGGCCGACCAGCCGGCCGGACGTCCCGCCCACGCCCGACGACGGCCGAGCCCGCCGACTGACCGCGTCGAGGCAGGGCTCAGAACGACTCGACGGCCGGCACCAGCTCGGCGTCGACCACGATCGGGGCGTGGTCGGAGGGGCCCTTGCCCTTGCGGGCCTCGCGGTCGACGTACGCGGAGCGGACCGCCCGGGCGAACGGCGCGGAGGCGTAGACGAGGTCGATCCGCATGCCCTTGTTCTGGTGGAACATCCCGGCCCGGTAGTCCCAGTACGTGTAGGGGTGCGGGCCCTTCATCGGGGTCGGCACCACGTCGACCAACCCGAGGTCGCGCAGCGCCGCCAGGGCGGCCCGCTCGGCCGGGGTGACGTGGGTGGAGGCGACGAAGAGCGCCGGGTCCCAGACGTCGGCGTCGGTGGGGGCGACGTTGAAGTCGCCGCAGACCGCCACCGGCGACCCGCCGGCCAGCTCCGGCTCCAGCGCGTCCCGCAGCGCGGCGAACCAGGCCAGCTTGTACGCGTAGTGCGGGTCGTCGGGGGAGCGGCCGTTCGGCACGTACACCGACCAGACCCGGACCCCGTCGCAGTTGGCCGAGATGGCTCGGGCCTCCGGCTCGGGGAACCCGGGCTCGCCGGGGAACCCGACCGCCACGTCGGCCAGCCCGACCCGGGACAGGATCGCCACCCCGTTCCACCGGCCGTCGCTGTGGCTGGCCACCTCGTAGCCCAGCTCGCCCACCTCGGGGCTGGGGAAGGCGCCGTCGGGGCACTTGGTCTCCTGCAGGCAGACCACGTCCGGGCCGGTCGTGGCCAGCCAGTCGAGCAGCCGGGGCAGGCGGGCCTTCACCGAGTTCACGTTCCAGGTCGCCAGACGCATGCCTTCAGCCTGCCGTATCCGGCCCCCGCGCGCCGGGCCAGCGGGGTCGGCGCGTCGCATGATCGGCTCGGAGCCGGCCGGGCGAGGCGGCTTGCCGTATCCGGGCTCAGTGCCCGTCCGGGCCAGCCGGGTCGGCGCACCGCGTGATCGGTTCTGGAGCCGGCGGTCGGCGGGCGGGCGGTCCGCCGTATCCGGACTCAACGCCCGGCCGCGTCGGCGCGGCGCCTGATCCACTTGAAGCCGCACGGGCGGTCGGCGCCGTGGTGACGGCGCCGACCGCCGGTTGTTCAGCGGTCGGCCGGTTCAGCCGTTCGGGGTGTCGCCGGGTCGGGTCTGCTCGGCCAGGAACCGCTCCAGCTCGGCGCCGAGCTCGTCGGCGGTGGGCAGCGGCCCGGCCTCGGCGGCCAGCAAATTCTTCTCGCCGCGCCCACGGGCGAACGCGTCGTACTGCTCCTCCAGGGCCTGGACCAGCGCGGCGGCCTCGTCGGTCTGCGCGACCTGCCGGTCGATCTCGACCCGCACCACCTCGGCGGCCGTGCGCAGGCTGTCGCTGGGCAGCAGCAGCCCGGTGCTGCGGGAGACCGAGGAGAGTAGCACCTCGGCGGCGGCCGGGTACTCGGTCTGGGCGACGTAGTGCGGCACGTGCGCGGCGAAGCCGATCGCGTCCCGGCCCGCCTCGCCGAGCCGGTACTCCAGCAGGTGGCCGACGCTGCCCGGGACCTGCACCCGCTGGAGCCAGGGCTCGTAGCCGGAGATCAGCTCGCGCCGGGTGGCGTGCGCGGTCACCCCGGTGGGGCGGGTGTGCGGCACGGCCATCGGGATGGAGTTCAGCCCGGCGGTGAGTCGGACGCCGAGTCGGGTGGCCAGGGCGGCGACGGCGGCGACGAACCGCTCCCACTGCAGGTCCGGCTCCGGGCCGGTGAGCAGCAGGAAGGGGGTCTCGTCGTCGTCGTGCAGCAGGTGCAGCGCCAGCTCCGGCGCGTCGTAGTGCTCCCAGTGGTCCTCGACGAAGGTCATCACCGGGCGGCGGGAGCGGTAGTCGAAGAGCTGGTCGACGTCGAAGGTGGCGATCTGACGCGATTCCAGTGAGGTGAGCAGCTGCTCACGGGCCAGGCGGCTCGCGCTGCCGGCGTCGACGAAGCCGGTCAGGGCCTGGATCAGCACCGGCTGCCCGAGGTCGGGCAGATCGTCGGTGAGCTGGTAGAGCTCGTGTGGGTCGAGCACCGGTCGAACCTCCTGTGGAAACGCGCGTACGGGCCGCCGTGCGCGCACGGCTCCCGGTTCGCCGAACGTACCCGCCCGCGGTATCCATTCCAGCAACGGGCGGCTCGCGGCGATCCTGGCGAGCAAAGACGGACGAAGTGCGCATTTCGTCGATCATCCGAGGCGCGGTTGTCCGTTGGTCTGCCAATCGCTCATACGAACGGGGGACGCGGTCGATCATGCGGGCCGGGGCGGCGGTGTCGAACCTGTCGTTCCGGGACTCCCGCCGCCGGGGGGTATTCCCGAGATGCCGGTTCTGCGGGGTTACGCCCCACGGCCACGGGGCACCACCGACGCGTCCCGGTTCGACCCGTCGGATTGTGGCGAGGGCCACTCGCTCACGGTGGGTGACCCGTGAAACGCCTGCCTAACGTCGTCGGATGCGTGACGACGACACCATCGACGACCAGTACGCCCACGAGGGCCCGACTGGCCGTTCGGACGATACCCCCTCGTCCGTTCAGGTCGGCGTTCTCCGTGGCACCGAGGCCGCTCCCTCGCTCCGTACCCGCCTCGGCGCCCTCGTTAACCCCCTGACCCGCCGCCCGTCGCGGGTGGCGCTCGCCTCCGGCGTGGTCTGCTGCCTCGGCGTGGCGGCCTTCGCCGGCGTGCAGGCCCTGCCGGCCGACCGGCTCGATCCGGTCGCCGCCCAGCCGGCGCTCACCGAGCGGGCGCAGGAGGGCGCCGCCTCCCGCGGCCAGGCGCGTCCCCCGGTCACCGCGACCCCGACCCCCGCCGCCACCCCGACCGCCTCGCCGTCGCCGACCGCGACGAAGAAGGCCAAGCCGAAGCCCAAGCCGAAGCCGAAGCGGATCGCCCCCGTCGCCGGCCTGGACCAGGCCCAGATGGACAACGCCAAGGCCATCGTCAAGGCCGGCCGGAAGATGGGCGTGCCCCGACAGGCCCTGATCATCGCCGTGGCCACCGCGATGCAGGAGAGCAACCTCTACAACTACGCCAGCGGCGTGCTGCCCGAGTCCCAGAACTACCCCCACCAGGCCATCGGCTGGGACCACGACTCGGTCGGGCTGTTCCAGCAGCGGCCCAGCAGCGGCTGGGGCGAGGTCCGCGACCTGATGGACCCCGAGTACGCCACCCAGGCGTTCCTCTCCGCGCTGCTGGAGATCCCCGGCTGGCAGAACCTCGCGCTGACCGACGCGGCCCAGGCCGTGCAGGTCTCGGCGTTCCCGTGGGCCTACGCCCAGCACGAGTGGCGGGCGACCGAGGTGGTCGAGGCCATCCTGGCCTGATCGGCGCCGGTTGTCGGTTGCCGGTTGTCCGTTCGGGGTACACATGATGCACGACCACCGAACGGAGGACGACATGTCACTGGTGCAACGGATCAGGGCGTTCCTGCGCTCGCCGCGCGGGCAACAGCTGGTCGACCGGGGCCGGCGTGAGTTGGCCAAGCCGGAGAACCAGGCCAAGCTCAGGCAGGTGGCGAACCGGTTCTCCAGCCGCCGCCGCTGATCGTCCCCCGCTCGCCCTCGACACCGGGAGCCCCCGTGACCGACTCCGCCCCCGTCGACGACGAACCCACCACCCCCACCCCGCCGCCGGCCAGCCCGGCGGCGGCGGTCACCCCGCCGGCCACCCGGGCGGGGGAGCCGGACGCCCCCGAGGCGCCGCCCGCCCGGCTCTGGGACCGGATGCGGGAGGACCCGCAGTACGCGCCGGAGCACCTCGCCCTGGAGGCGGTGCGCCGGCTGGGGCCGGAGGCCGCCGAGTGGGCGGCTCGGGCCCGTGCCGAGCGCCCCGACGTGTCCGCCGACGACCTCGCCGAGCAGGCGGTCCGCAAGTTCGTCAACCGGGCCCGCCTCTCCGGGGCGGTCTCCGGCGCGGCCGGGCTCCCCGGCGCGGTGATCGACGTGGGCGTGCTGGCCTGGACCCAGGCCCGGCTGGTGCTGCACATCGCCGCCGCGTACGGGGTGGACCCGGTGCACCCGGACCGGGCCACCGACCTGCTGGTGCTGCAGAAGGTGCACAAGGTCGCCGAGAGCGCCCGGCTGGCCTTGGGCGTGGCGGCGGGGCGGGAACGCGCCGGGGCGCTGTTCGGCCACGGCGCGCAGAACCCGCTCGGCAAGGTGATGCTCCGCCTCGGCGTGCGGCTGGCCCAGATGGCCGGGGTCCGCGCGGCGAAGCGGATGTTCGCCAAGGTCGTGCCGGGCGCCGCCATCGTCCTCGGCACCTGGGCCAACTCGTCGGCCACCAAGGACCTCGCCGAGCGCGCCCGCGCGCTCTACCGGACCGGTCAGGGCGGCGTGCCGCAGCCCCGCCGTTCCTGACCCGCACGGCAGCACGGCGGTGTCCCGGTCTCCGGGGCACCGCCGTTTCGCGTGCCCGGTGGGCACCAGCGGTCCACGCCGCCCGGGGTCGGCGGCCGACCGTTCCACCTCAGGCTCTGCCGAGCGTCCCGGTGACCCGCTCGGAATGCTCGTCAGAGTCGCCAGCCGGCGGTGGCGAAGCTGACGTCGGCGAGCCGGTTCTGCCCGGCCACGTTCGGGTGGAACCAGTCGAGCCCGTTCACCTCGTCCAGGGTGAAGCGCACCCGGTGCACCGCCCCGCCGTCGTGCCGGCAGCGTGTCCCGTACGCCCGGCAGGCCGCCTTCAGTTGGGCGTTGTAGTCGTCGATGCGGTCGCGGAACCTGGCCCGGCGGGCCCGGTCGGCCGGGGCGGTGGAGGTCGGGTTCGCCAGCAGTGAGGGGCAGATGCCGGCCCGCCAGATCCGGGTGGCCCGCGAGTCGGTGTGCCCGACCTCCCAGAGCCGGTACAGGTCGGGGATGCTCACCACCAGCACGCGGGCCTTCGGTCGTCCCTTGCGTAGCACCCGCAGGCCCCGGTCGACCTGGGTGCGGAACGTCGCCACCGGCGTCATCGTGTCGATGTCGTCGCGGCAGGCGTCGTTGGCGCCGATCAGCACGGTCACGTAGTCGGCTCTGTCGCGGACGGCCGCCTGCGCCTGCCCGGCCAGCGCCTCGGCGCGCGCCCCGGGCACGGCATGGTTGTGAGCCCGGCCGCGGATGTCCGGGTTGGCCTCGAGCAGTCGGCGGTAGTGGCTCTCCACCCGGATGCCGTCCCCTGTGGACCAGGAGTTGCGCTGGCAGGAGGTGAGCACCAGGCAGGAGCCGAAGCCGGAGGTGATCGAGTCGCCGAGCGCGGCCATGGTGGTGGGCAGGCCGGACTGGCCCGACTCCCGGGTCGGCCGGGGCGAGGCGCTGTCACCCTCCTCGCACGCGAGGGCGGCCAGCGCCAGCAGGCAGGCGACGGCGGCGACCCAGCGTCGAGGCATTGTCTTCCCCCGGTCCGGCGGCGCAGAGCGACAGCGCGGTAACTCTACGGGGGCGATCGGCCGGTTGAGGCCGTTCGTGTCGACTTTCAGGCAGAGTAAATATTTAGAAACATGAATTTGATAGGTCGGGTCAGCGGGATGCCCGCCACGGCGGCCGCTGCCCGTGCAGCCACCAGTGCAGCGCCCGGGTGATCCGGGGCAGCACCAGGTACGTCATCAGCGGCGTCAGGCAGAGCGTCATGAGCAGCGTCCGCGCGGCCAGCGGCACCCCGCCGATGAACCGGGCGGTGAGCAGAGTGGCGGCCAGGCTCAGCGGGAAGAACGCCAGCCAGATCGTCACCGCCTGCTTCCAGCGCGGCGGGGACACCGGCGCGGCCGGTTCGCCGACGGCCGGCGCCAGGGTCTCGACCACGTGGTCGACCGGCGGGTCGAACCAGCCCTCGATCCCGGTGCGCCGCTCGATCCGGGTGTGCTCGACGATGCCCTGCGCGGAGGTGAGCCACCAGTTCCGCTGCGGGGACTCCTCCCAGCGGCGCAGCGTCTCGTGGTCGGCGAACCGGTAGAGCATGTGCCACTCCGGCGAGCCGGGGGCGCTCTGCACCCAGCCCACGCCGAGGAAACCCGGGAAGCTCTCGGCCAGCGCGCTGCCGGCCCGCATCCAGGCGACCATTTCGTGGGCGCGCGCGGGGTCGGCGCGCCGGGCGATGGCGACGGTCACCGGCACCGCGTGGGTCATGGTCATGCCCTCATCCTTCCCGCCTGCGCCGGTGTCGGCCCGGTCGTGGCGCGTCGGTGTAACGCAACCCACCGCCGGCCGCATCCGCGGCATACCCGCTCCGTGGCCGGCATCACCGCCCCGCCCTTCCGAGCCACCCCGGACCCCTGAGCCCGGTCGGCCCGGCCCCCGGTTTGCGGCGGGTGGGGGTGACGTCAGGACGGGATGGCCCGACACGCCGCAAACCGGGCTCGGGGGTGCGGTTCGCCAGCGGGCGGCGGGTGGGACGGTGGCGGTCGGTGCGGCGGCTGGGGCGGGCGGTTAGGGCCCGTCCTGCGGGGGTAGGCCGGAGGAATGACGAGATCGCAGCCCCGGCGTGCCCGTGGCACGGTCGGCCACGCGTACAGCGCGTTGAACCTCCGGCTCGCGCTGGCCCTGTTCGGCCTGGTCACCATGACCGTCTTCGCGGTGCTGGCGTTCTGGGCCGACGTGGTCTGGCTGGGGGTGGTGTGCGCGATCTTCGCCGTGGTCGCCGTGGTCGACCTGGTCGTCATCCAGCGCCGCCGCGCCGCGCGCCGCCGTGAGGAGCCGGGCGTGCGGCACTCACTCTTCGAGTGACAGGAGTACGAGATGCCCATCGCCACCACCAATCCCGCCACCGGCCAGCTGCTCAAGTCGTACGAGCCGATGTCGGCCGAGCAGATCGACGCCGCGATCGACCGGGCCGACGTGGCGTTCCGGGATCTGCAGGCCACCACGCTCGCCCAGCGGGCGCAGTGGATGAACGCCGCGGCCGACCTGCTCGACGCGGAACGGGACGCCACCGCCCGGCTGATGACCACCGAGATGGGCAAGACGTACGTCGCGGCGCAGGCCGAGGTGACCAAGTGCGCCACCGCCTGCCGGTTCTACGCCGCCAACGCCGAGCGGATGCTCGCCGACGAGCCGGCCGACGCCGGCGCGGTCAAGGCCAGGCGGGCCTTCGTGCGGTACCAGCCGATCGGGCCGGTGCTCGCGGTGATGCCGTGGAACTTTCCGCTCTGGCAGGTGATGCGGTTCGCCGCGCCGGCGCTGATGGCCGGCAACACCGGCCTGCTCAAGCACGCCTCGAACGTGCCGCAGACCGCCCTCTACCTGGAGGAGCTGTTCCGCCGGGCCGGCTTCCCCGAGGGCGCGTTCACCACCCTGCTGGTCGGCTCGGAGGCCGTGGACCGGATCCTCAGCGACCCGCGGGTCCGCGCCGCCACGCTGACCGGCAGCGAGGGGGCGGGCCGTTCGATCGGCCAGATCGCCGGGCGGGAGCTGAAGAAGACGGTGCTGGAACTCGGTGGCAGCGACCCGTTCGTGGTGATGCCGTCGGCCGACCTGGACCGCGCCGCCGAGGTCGCCACCACCGCCCGCTGCCAGAACAACGGCCAGTCCTGCATCGCCGCCAAGCGGTTCATCGTGCACACCGACGTCTTCGACGCCTTCGCCGAGAAGTTCGCGGCCAACATGTCCGCGCTGCGGGTGGGCGACCCGATGGACGAGAACACCGACGTGGGGCCGCTGGCCAGCGAGGGCGGCCGGGACGAGATCCACGCCCAGGTGCAGGACGCGGTCGACCACGGCGCCACCGTGCTCTGCGGCGGCGAGAAGCCCGCCGGCGCCGGCTGGTTCTACCCGCCGACCGTGGTCACCGACCTGAACCCGCAGATGCGGATGTGGTCGGAGGAGGTCTTCGGGCCCGTCGCCGGCCTGTTCCGGGTGTCGTCCTACGCCGAGGCGATCGAGGTCGCCAACGGCACCGCCTTCGGCCTCGGCTCGAACGCCTGGACCACCGACCCGCAGGAGCAGGAGCGCTTCGCCGTCGACCTGGACGCCGGCAGCGTGTTCATCAACGGGATGACCACCTCGTACCCGGAGCTGCCGTTCGGCGGCGTGAAGAACTCCGGCTACGGCCGGGAGCTGTCCGCGCTCGGCATGCGGGAGTTCTGCAACACCAAGACCGTCTGGGTGGGCGAGGGCGCGGCATCGGCCGGTGCCGGCGCGCACGCCGAGTAGCCCCGCTTTTGGCCGGACACCGTCATGGGTAGGGATGAGCCCATGACGGTGTTCGGCTTCCATGCCTCCCACGAGCAGATCCACCCGAGCCGGCTGCTGGAGGCGGTGATCCACGCCGAGCGGGCCGGCTTCGACGCCGCCATGTCCTCGGACCACTTCTCGCCGTGGAGCGCCCGGCAGGGCCAGTCCGGCTTCGCGTGGTCCTGGCTGGGTGCCGCTCTCCAGGCCACCGGCCTGCCGTTCGGCGTGGTCAACGCGCCCGGCCAGCGCTACCACCCGGCGATCATCGCGCAGGCGATCGGCACCCTCGGCGCGATGTACCCGGGCCGGTTCTGGGCCGCGCTGGGCACCGGCGAGGCGAGCAACGAGCACATCACCGGCGACGGCTGGCCGCGCAAGGACGTGCGCGCCGCCCGGCTGCGGGAGTGCGTCGACGTCATCCGGGCGCTGCTCGCCGGCGAGGAGGTCAGCCACGACGGCCTGGTCCGGGTCGACCGGGCCCGGCTCTGGACCCGCCCGGAGCAGCCGCCGGCCCTGATCGGCGCGGCGGTCAGCGTCGCCACCGCCCGCTGGTGCGCCGAGTGGGCGGACGGCCTGATCACCGTCAACGCCCCCACCGCACACCTGCGGCAGATGATCGACGCCTACCGGGACGCCGGCGGACGCGGCCCGCTGCACCTGCAGGTGCACGTCAGCTGGGCGCCCGAGCAGGCCGAGGCCGAGGCGATCGCGTACGACCAGTGGCGCAGCAACGTCTTCGCCCCGCCGATCTGCTGGGACCTGGACACCGCCGAGCACTTCGACGCGGTCTCCGAGCAGGTGCCGATGGAGAAGGTCGCCGAGGTCGTCAACATCTCGGCCGACACCGGCCGGCACGTCGGCTGGCTGGAGGAGTACGTCGAACTCGGCTTCGACCAGATCGCCCTGCACCACGTCGGGCAGGAGCAGCGCGCCTTCATCGACACGTTCGGCGCGCAGGTGCTGCCGAAGCTGCGGACCACGGCCTGATCTCGTCCCGCCCCCGCGCCCCCTAGGCTCGTACCCATGGAGGCTCTGTTCGACGTCGTGGTCATCCTCGCGATCGCGACGTTCGGCGCTGCGCTGGCCCGGCGGCTGGGCGTGCTCGCGCCCATCCTGCTGGTGATCCTCGGTCTCGCCCTGTCCTTCCTGCCCGGCTTCCCGCAGGTGCGGCTCGACCCGGACCTGGTCCTGGTCGGCATCCTGCCGCCGCTGCTCTACGTCGCGGCCCTGGAGACGTCGGTGCCGGCGTTCCGAACCAACCTGCGGCCGATCCTGCTGCTCGCGGTGGGGCTGGTGCTGTTCACCGCGTTCGTGGTGGGCACCGTCGTGCACCTGCTCCTGCCGGATCTGCCGTACGCGATCTGCCTGGCGCTCGGCGCGGTGGTGGCGCCGCCCGACGCGATCGCCGCCACCGCGGTGGCCCGGCGGGTCGGGCTGCCCCGCCGGATCGTCACCATCCTGGAGGGCGAGAGCCTGATCAACGACGCGACGGCGCTGGTGCTGCTCCGCGTCTCGATCATCGCCGCGACGGCCAGCGGTGGCCGGGTGGAGTTCGGGGAGGTGGCCTGGGAGGTGCTGCGCTCCGCCGGCGGCGGCGTCCTGGTGGGCCTGCTCGGCGTGGTGGTCTTCGGCTACCTGCACCAGCGGACCTCCGACGCGCTGCTGGACAACGCCCTGTCGCTGATCGTGCCGTTCGCGGTGGTCCTCGCCGCCGAGGAGATCCACGCCTCCGGCGTGGTCGCCGTCGTGGTGACCGGGCTCGGCATCGGCCACAAGATGCCGCGGCTGATGTCGGCGGCCTCCCGGCTCCAGATCGGCGCGTTCTGGCGGCTGGCCCGGTTCCTGCTGGAGGGGCTGGTCTTCCTGCTGGTCGGCCTCCAGTTGCGCGACGTGGTGCGCGACCTCGACGAGCCGCTCGGCTGGCTGGCCGGCGTCACCGGGGCGGTGCTGCTCGCCGTCTTCCTGTCCCGGTTCGTCTGGCTCTTCCCCGCCACCTACCTGGCCCGGCTGGGGCCCCGGCTGCGGCGCCGGGACCCGGCCCCGCCGCCGCAGGTACCGATCGTCCTGGGCTGGGCCGGGATGCGCGGGGTGGTGACCCTGGCCGCCGCGCTGGCCCTGCCGCTGACCCTGGCCGGCGGCCGGTCGTACCAGCGGGAACTCTTCATCTGGCTGGCCTTCGCGGTGATCGTGGTGACCCTGGTGGGGCAGGGCGCCACCCTGCCGATGGTGGCCCGCCGGCTCAAGCTGCCGCCGGACGACCCGGTGCAGGACGCGCTCTCCGCCGCGGCGGTGCAGCAGCAGGCCAGCAAGGCCGCCCGGGACCGGCTGTACGAGCTGGCGCCCGGCGCGCCGTCGTCGGTGGTGGAGCGGTTGCGCGAGCTGCTGGAGGCACGGACCAACCTGGCCTGGGAACAGCTCGGCGGTGGCGGCCGGGAGACCCCCTCCCAGGCGTACGGCCGGCTCCGGCAGGAGATGATCGACGCCGAGCGGGAGGTGTACCGGGCCGCGCGTGACTCCGGCCGGATACCGGAGGAGGTGCTGGTGCGGGCGTACCGTGACCTGGACCTGGAGGAGTCGTTGCTGACCCGGGAGGTTGACGAATGAGTTGCCAGCACCTGACCGAGGCGGGGAACCCCGAGCCGCAGGCCGAGGACGTCTGCCCGGACTGCGTCGCGATCGGCAACGACTACTGGGTGCACCTGCGCGCCTGCCTGAGCTGCGGGCACGTCGGCTGCTGCGACTCCTCGCCGTACCAGCACGCGACGAAGCACTACGAGTCCAGCCGGCACCCGGTGATGCGCTCGATCCAGCCGGGGGAGACCTGGCGCTGGTGCTTCGTCGACGAGGAGATCGGCTGACCGGTCCGGTCCCCGGATCAGGGGCGGCCGGCGGCTCTCCGTCGAGCGCCAGCACGGGGCGCCGGTGCGGGCAGATCGTTCGCCGCCTGCCCCGCACCGAGGGCGAGAGCCCGCCGGGTCAGGGTCGGGACGAGCAGCCCGACGAGCGCGAAGAGCAGGGCCAGCGCGCACCACCCGGCGACCCCGCCGTCGAGGACCGCCCAGGTCAGCAGCGCCGGTCCGACGGCCCGGGTGAGGCCGGCGAGCAACCCGTCCACCCCCTGGTACGCCCCGATCGACTTCGGCGCGGCCAGACCGTAGGCGAGCCCCGCGCCGGCGGTGCTGTGCCACAGGTCGCCGACGGTGTAGACGGCGGTGGCGAGCAGCAGCAGGCCGGTCGCCGGCCCGGCCGGCATGCCGGTGGTGGCCGCGTACAGCAGCATCGCCACCGCCAGCACCAGGCCGGCCCGGCGCATCGCGGCGGCGGCCGGGGCGGCGGTGTCCGAGCCCCGGGCGAGGCGCACGGCCAGCAGCACCGTGAGCGACGTGTTGACCAGCAGCACCGCCGACACCACGGCCGGCGGGGCACCGGTCCGGCTCACCGTCCACAGCGGCACGACCAGGGTGAGCACCGTGGCGTGCAGTGCCAGCACTGCCGACGCTCCGCTGACGGCCAGGAACGGCAGGTCCCGCAGCGCCCGCGCCCGACCCGACGTGGCCGGCCGCGCCGGGGCCGCCGGGGGCGGGTAGCCGGGCAGGCGCATCAGCAGCGCCGCCGACACCAGATAGGTGGTCGCGTTGCCGACCACCAGCACCTGGTACGCCAGGTGCGTGTCGGCCGCCAGGGCGAACCCGGCCAGGCCGGCGCCGAGCGCGATGCCGAGGTTCGCCACCGCGCGCAGGGTGGCGAACGCCTGCACCCGCCCCTCGGGTCCGCCGACGGCGGCGACCAGGGCGGCGCGGACCGCCAGGTTGCCGGCGGTGAGCAGCGCGTCCAGCACCGCCACCACCAGGAACGCGGGGAAGGACGCCACCAGCAGGTACGCCCCGGCGACCGCGGCCTGCAGCAGTTGCAGCAGCGCGCGCAGCGTACGCGGGTCGCGGCGGTCGGCCAGGCCGCCGAGCGGGACGGCGGCGGTCAGCCCCAGCAGCCCGGCGAGGGTGAGCCCCAGCCCGACCGAGGCGGCACTCAGCCCGACGTCCCGGCTCAGGTAGAGGGGCGCGCCGGCCAGCCAGAGCCCCGAGCCAACGGTGTTGGCGAGCGTGGCCAGGGCCAGGGTGCGCAGCCGGCCGGGCGGCGGCAGTGGCGACCAGCGCCCGGGAACGGTCATCGGCTCGACCGTATGGACCGGCCGCCGCCTGCGGGGACCCGCGGCGGGCGACGCCGGTCACACCTTTGCCGCAATCGGGGCCTGGCGATGTCTGTCCGCCGGGAGAACTCCCGGTTGGCGGGCGGTCAGGCGTGGCCCACCCACCCGTTCTGGACGGCGTACCAGCTCAGTTGCATCCGAGTGCGGACACCCGCCGTGTCCATCAGGTGGCGCAGCCGTCGTTGCAGCGTACGCAGCGACAGGTCGAGCTGCGTCGCGACCGCCTGGTCGGTGAGCCCGGCGAGCAGCAGCGCGATGATCTTCCGGTCGAGGTCGGTGGGTTCGTCGGTGGCCAGCTCCGCGAGCTGCGCCGGGCCGGCCCCGACGGTGGACAGCTCCAGCGGATGGGCGCGCTGCCATACCGCGTCGAACAACGCCTCCATCGCGGTCAGCAGTCCGCTGCGGTGCAGCAGCACCGCTCCCGGCTCACCACCGGGCGCCACGGCGAGCGGCACCAACGCCAGGTCGGCGTCGGCGATGGCCAGTTTCATCGGCAACTCGTCGACCACGCGCAGCTCGACGCCGCGGCCCAGCGAGTCGACGGTCTCCTCGACGTGACCGGGCTGCTCCAGCACCGCACGCTCGAGCACGGCGCGGAAGCGGATCCCGCGCTCGACGGCCGCCGTCTCGGCCGTGTTCTCGCCGGGCGGCACGGCGATGAACGGCGCGGTGATGAACAGACGCAGCTCGGTGCGGGCGGCCTGTTGCAGCTGGAGGAAGCGGTGCCGGATGGCGTCGACCCCGGTCACCACCTCGATCAGCTCGCCGATCGTGCGTCCGGCCACCGCCGCCCGGTGCTCCTCGGCGAGGGTGACGAGCGCGTGCTCGGCCATCCGGAGCGAGTCCCGCCGCTCGGTGATCAGCGCGCCGAGCCCGACGGCAGGTGGCGTCGCCCGGTACGCGCCGGTCGGGTCGCGGTTGACCAGGCCGACGTCCTCCAGCCGGGCCAGCGCCCTGGCGGCGTCCGGCTGCGCCAGGTCGAGGAGCTCGGCGATCCGCAGCGCCGTGGCGCTGGGTCGGTTGAGCAGGGCGCGGTAGACGGCCTCCTCGGCGGGCTCCAGCCCGAGCGCGGCCAGCATCGGTACCCGTCCCTCTCGCCGTATGCGGTAGCGGGGAGAGTATGCGCCATGGCTGCTGACTTCGGTAGGTCGGCACGAGCCGGTGCCCGGCGGGACGGGCCCTGGGACGTGGTCGCCCCAGGGCCCGCTGAGCTGGCTCATCGCAGGCCGTAGGCCCGGATGATCTCTTGTTCGATGCCGTACCCGCTGTCCGTCGCGGCGCCGGCGCGCACCGAGAGGAACCCGTTCGCCTTGGCGGGCGCGCGGAAGGTGCCGTTCCACCAGCCGTCGGCGTTCCTGGTGAGGGTCACCGACCGCCAGGTGGCGCCGTCGTCCGACGAGACGTCCAGCGTGACGCTGGTGATCTTGCCCGGGATGGTGCCGGCGTCCGAGGATCGCGGCCGCACGGCGATCTGGTGGACGGCGTTCGCCTGGACGTCGCCGCGCAGGTCGGTCGCCAGCCGGTAGTCCAGCTGCAGCACGGAGAACGGCCGGAAGAAGTCCGCGTCGACCGTGTCGGAGCGGAACGTCCACTCGGTGTGGGTGCGGGTCGACAGCCGGAACACGTCGCCGGGGCGTTCCGCGTCGAGGACGGCGCGGTAGGGAAGGTCGCCCGCGGGCACCTCCATCCACTGCATGTCCGTGCTGAACGGGTTGTCGTGGATCAGCGTGTCGCCCTGGAAGACCCGCAGATGGGTCGGGGTCTCACCCCACGGCAGGTAGCCGCCCAGGCGTTGGACCTCGCTGGACGAGCTCCACGGCTGCACGTTCCAGGTCATGAAGTTCTGCCAGCGCTCGTTGGTCACCGAGAAGGCGTCGCTGAACGCCGGGCGCACCGCCGGGGCGAACCAGTCCAGCCGGGTGGTGGCGCCGGCCGGGAAGGTGTTGACGCCCGACACCACCTCCCACGGCAGGGCGCCGTGGATGTTCTGGGCGTGCGACTCGGCCCAGACCTGGTCCGGGCTGACCCACTCGGTCCTGGTGCCCGGGTGCCACTCGCGCTCGTGCTCGCCGAGCGTCGGGATCAGCGTCATGTCGTAGCGGTAGCCGGAGCCCTCACCGTCGCGCACGCCGTAGTAGCGGGCGTCGATCCGGGCGAGGTCGTGCTGGCTGGGCCGGTAGACCAGCGGCCGGTCCGGCACCCGCCCCGGGTAGTCCCGGGTCAGGTCGTAGACGAAGTCGCTGTACTCGGACTGGGTGACGGTCAGCTTGCGGCCGAGCCGGGCCAGCGCGATGAGGGCCTTGCCCGCGTCGCGGTGCACGGTGGCGACGGGGATCGGCGACTGGCCGACGTACTCCGTCAGGCCGCCGACGCCGTCGTTGACGACGATGAGCGCCTTGGCGCCGGCCGCGACAGCGGCGGCGGTGCGTTCCTCCGGCGTGACCGCGTCGCTGCGTCTGACGACGACGACCTTGCCCTTCGCGTCGACCTTCCGGTAGTCGTCGGCGGCACCCGTGCCCGCATAGGCCGACCCCACGGTGTCCCTGGCGTCCGCCAGCGTGCTGCCCCGCTGCACCAGGGTCTCGAATGCCGGCTTGCCATCCGGTGCGCTGAGCCCGAGCATGGGCTCACCCTTGCGCCAGCGGGTGGTCAGCGTGAACTGGCCCTGCGTCATCGGCTCGGTGGGCGAGACGTACAGGTCGTCGTAGTTCGGTGGGACCAGGTAGGCGTTGCGGAACGTCAGACCGAAGCCGTCCACCACGCTGAAGTCGACCTTGCGCTGCCGGTCCTCGGTGCGTTGCGGCGCGTCGGTCTGCAGCAGGCGAGCCTCGCTCGCGTCCAGGACGACCTCGGTGTCGCGCTGGAGCACGGTCTCCGGATCGACCAGCACCGCCAGGCCGGACCGGTCCGCCCGCTCGCCGGCCACGTCGAGGTTGGCCGCGACCAGGTACGTGCCGACCGGCATGCGCATGGTCGTCTCGCCGTCGACGTGGATCGCCCACGGCCAGGAGTCGCCGGCCTTGCTGATCCCGACCCAGCCGGCGGCGGGCTCGCCGTCCCGCCCGACCAGCTTGATCTTCAGGTCGTAGCGCTCCTCCTCCTTGACCAGGGCGACCGAGGTGCGGGTCACGGCTCGGCCGGTGGCCGCGTCGGTGCCGACCACGTAGCCGGTGAACCGGCCGAAGTCGGCGGCCCGCGGGTCACCGGTCACCGGCACCGTCGCCTTGCCGCCGGCCGGCACCGTCACCGTGGACCCACCGAGGGTGAACTGGCCTCCGGTGCTGGTCAGCGCCAGGTTCAGCGTGACGTCGGTGGCGCCGTGGTTGGTGAGGACGAGGTCCTTGGTGACGGCGACGTCGGTCGGTTCGTGGGGCCAGTCGTAGTTGCCGAAGAACAGCGAGCCGGTGGCGGTCACCGTGGTGCGCGTGGCGGCGGCGACGTCGAGCCGGCCGGTGCCGACCTCGTACGGCGAGTACCACTCGGCCAGGCCCTTCGCGCTGCTCATCAGGTGCTCCTTGAGCTGAGCGCCGGTCCACCCCGGGTGTTGCTGGGCCAGGATCGCCGCCGCGCCGGCGACGTGCGGGGTGGCCATCGAGGTGCCGCTGATGGTGCGGTACGGGCCGTCCCCGCCGTCGGTCATCGCCTGCGAGCGCGCCGCGGTGATGTCCACGCCGGGCGCCGAGATGTCCGGCTTCATGCCACCGGACCAGGCCAGCGGGCCGGTGCTGGAGAACCCCGCCAGACCGTCCTGCTTGTCCGTCGCGCCGACGGTCAGGGCCGATGCGGCCGCCGCCGGGGTGGAGATCGTCTCCGGGCCGGCGTTGCCGGCGGCGATGACGAACAGCGTCCCGTACTGCGCTGACAGCGCGTCGACCGTCTGCGACATCGGGTCGCTGCCGTCGGAGGGGATGGTGCCGCCCAGGCTCATGTTGACGACGTCGGCACCGGACTCGGCCGCCCACTGCATGCCGGCGATGATCCACGAGTCCTGGCCGGAGCCTTCCTCGCCGCCGAGCACCTTGCCGACGATCAGGTCGGCGCCGGGGGCGACGCCCTTGAGCTCGCCGCCGGAGGCGGCGCCGCTGCCGACGATCGTGCTGGCCACGTGGGTGCCGTGCCCGTTGACGTCGGTGATCGCCTCACCCGGCACGAAACTGGCGGTGCCGTCGATCTGGTTCTTCAGGTCGGGGTGGTCGACGTCGACGCCGGTGTCGAGCACCGCGACCTTGACGCCCTTGCCGTCGTACCCCGCCGACCAGGCTTCGGGCGCGCCGACCAGCGGCACGCTCTCCTTGAGGTTGACCTTGACGCGGCCGTCGAGCCACAGCTTCGCCATGCCGGTGCCCAGCTCCGGCTTGCCGCCGCGCGCCGGGCCGGCCGCCGGCGCGACGGCGGACCAGAAGGTGCGGGCCTGCTTCTTGTCGGCGGCGAGCGCGGCGCCGTGGATGCCCGCCAGTTTGCGGACCACCTTGCTGCCGCGGGGCGCGGTCGGCTGGACCGCCGCACGGGCCGTCGGCCCGGCGTAGGTCGCGATCAGCGGCACGCCGCCGGCCTTCGCGTCGTCGTAGCCCATCTCCACCAGGTCGGAGACGTTGAACAGCCGTCGGTCCAGCTTGTCGGCGCTCAGCAGCGCCGCCGCCTCGTCGGGGACGACGTACAGGTCGCCCTTGATCTCCTGCATGCGTACGCCGCCGACGGCGTCGTCGGGCCGGTCGACGTCGGCGATCTGCCGGCCGTCGGCCAGCGTGGTGACCGTGACGACGTCGCCGGTGACCAGCGTGACCTTGTGGGTCGCGGAAGGCTTGGGTGCAACGGTGGGCCTGGACGGCGCGGCCTGCCCGGGCGCTTGCGCGACGACGGCGCTGGCAGCCAGTACCGGGACCATGGCGGCCGCCGCGACCAGCTGCCAGCGACCGCGGCGCCGGCGAGATGGCTCTGAGGGTGAGGACATGTCACGGGTTTAGCGGTACGCCGGCGACCGCGTGAAGGGCTGGTGACGACGGTCTTCTGCCATGGCGCGGATCCGCCAACCAGGATCGCGCGATACCCGGAGCTTTCGCCCACCTCGACTGCCCGCCCGCCGTGCCACGGCCAGCATATGACGAATCCGGTATTCCACAGACACCCATCGATACATCTAGCATCAATGGACATCTATCGATGGGAGGTCGGATGTTCCGACGACACAATCTTCCGCGTACGGCGGGCGCCCTGCTCGCGATGGTGCTGGCGGCGCTCTGCCTGGTGGCGGTCGAGACGACGGCGGCCTCGGCGGCCGTCCGGACCGTCTACTACGACGCCAGCCGGGCCGGCGAGTTCCGCACCAACTTCGACCAGGCCGCCACGATCTGGAACAGCTCGGTGAGCACCGTGCGGCTCGCGCCGCGCACGCCCGGCAACGTCACCATCTACGTCGACGACGGCTGGCCCCGGGCGCAGCCGACCGGCCTCGGCTCCGGCCGGGTGTGGATGGGCCGGCAGGCGGTGAACCAGGGGTACGACCGGACCCGGATCGCCACCCACGAGATCGGCCACATCCTCGGCCTGCCCGACCGGCGTACCGGGCTCTGCTCCGACCTGATGTCCGGCAGCAGCGCGCCGGTGTCCTGCAGGAACGCATACCCGAGCGCCGCCGAGGCGTCCCGGGTCAACTCGCTGTTCGGCGGCACGCTCACCGCGCCCACCACCGGGGTCAGCTACACCTGGACCGGCGGCGAGGACCCCGGGCCGTTCGTGGTCGGTGGCCGCCCGGCCAGCGAGAACTACCCGTGGATGGTCTACGTCTCCGGCTGCACCGGGACGCTGATCAAGGCGAACTGGGCGGTCACCGCCCGGCACTGCTCGACCCCGTCGTCGGTGCGGGTGGGCAGCGTCAACCGCACCACCGGCGGGACCGTGGTCCGGGTGACCAGGGCGGTGAGCCACCCGTCCGTGGACGTCAAGCTGCTGCAGCTGGCCAGCTCGGTCAGCTACGCCCCGGCGCCGATCCCGGGCACCTCCGGGGCCGTCGGCACGGCCACCCGGATCATCGGCTGGGGGCAGACCTGCCCGCAGCGGGGCTGCGGCTCCGCGCCCGCGGTCGCCAACGAGCTCGACACCTCCATCGTCGCGGACAGCCGCTGCCTCGGCATCAACGCGACGTACGAGATCTGCACCAACAACACGAACGGCAACTCCGGCGCCTGCTACGGCGACTCCGGCGGCCCGCAGGTGCGGCGGATCAACGGGGTGTGGAACCTGATCGGCGCCACCAGCCGGGCCGGTAACAACAACCCCACCTGCGCCACCGGCCCGTCCATCTACGTCGACCTGCCGTCGATCCGCTCCTGGATCAACACCCAGGTGGGCGGCCTGCCCGCCTGAGTACGACCCGTACACCCGGGGCGTCCGTTCCTTCCGCAGCGGGCGCGGACGCCCCACCGGGCCGCCCCGACCCCCGCCGTTCCGGAAACGGTCGCGGCGGTCCGGTTCGGTCGGCCTGACCGCCACCGGTCGGGCGCGGGCCGGGCGGCGTGACCGCTGCCGGTCCGAGCCGGGCGGTCCGGGCCGGCCGGGCGGCCCGAAATTCGGTGGGCGGCACGGCGCCACGGGTGGTTGGGTCTGGGCCGTGGAGCGGATCAGAACGGCCCGGACGGACGAACTCGCCGACCTGCAACGGATCGAGGTGGCCTCCGGCGCGCCGTTCCGGGAGATCGGCATGGTCGACATCGCCGACGCGCCGCCGCTCGACCTGGACGTGCTCGAGGAGGGCCAGCGGGCCGGTCGGGTCTGGGTGGCGGCCGGGCCGGACGACCAGCCGATCGCCTTCGCCGTGGCGCACCTGGTCGACGGCTGCGCCCACGTCCAGCAGCTCAGCGTCCACCCCACCCACGCCCGCCGGGGCGTCGGCCGGCGGCTGCTCGATCACATTGCCGGCTGGGCGGGGCAGCGGGGCCTGCCGGCGCTGACGTTGACCACCTTCCGCAGCGTGCCGTGGAACGCGCCGTACTACGCCCGTTGCGGGTTCGTCGCACTGTCACCGGCGCAGGTCGGCCCCGGCCTGGCGGAGGTGCTGGCGGCCGAGGCGGCGCTGGGCCTCGACATGACCGACCGGGTCGCGATGCGCCGGGCGACGCGCTAGCGGACCGAACCACCGCCGTCGGCCGACGCCGCACCCCGGCCCCTGATTGGTGGCAGTTTCACGGAAAGAGTGGCCTTCCGGAGCCGGGAGGCCACTCTTTCCGTGCACATGCGCGGATCTTGACCGGCGCGCGGGGCGCCGGGGTGGGGTCAGGACAGGGTGCAGGCGGCGCCGTTGAGGGTGATCAGGTTGGGGGAGGGGTTGGCGAGGGTGCCGGCCTTGCCGAGGAGGCCGAAGGTGACGCTGCCGCCGGGCGGGATCTTCCCGTTGTACGCCAGGTTCCGGGCCGTCACGGTGGCGCCGGACTGGCTGACCTGGGCCGTCCAGGCCTGCTCGACCTTCTGGTCACCGGTGAAGGCGTACCGCACGGTCCAGCCGTTCACCGCGCTCGTGCCGGTGTTGCGGATCGTCACCTGGGTGTTGAAGCCGTCCGGCCAGGCGCCGTGCACCCGGTACGCGGCGGCGCAGCTCTGCGCCGGTACCGCCCCGGCGTCGCCCTGGTCGGCGAGGAACGAGGCGAGCCAGGCCAGCGCCGAGTTCCAGTTGATCGCCACCTCGTTGGTCGCGTACGAGTTGATGTCGTCGACGTAGCAGAACATCGGCTTGCAGCCGGCGAGCAGCTGCGCGGCGTACGGGTCCTGGAGGGCGGCGTTCGGGCCACCGGCCAGCGAACCGGCCGGCGGGTTCGGCAGGTCCGGGTCCAGCTGGTGGGCGAAGATGCGGCTGTGCTGGTTGCGGGCGTGCTGCTCGCCCCAGCCGGTCACGTACGACATGTTGAGCGCGTTGCGGCCGAGCAGGTAGTCCGTCGCCTGCACGGCCCCGTCCCGGTAGGTCGCGTTGCGGGTCAGGTCGAAGGCGGTGGCCAGCACGATCGCATTGTTGACGACGTTGCTGTTGCTGCCCCACACGTAGTTGCCGGCGTCAGCGGGCAGTGGCAGGCCGTACGCCTGGGCGCGTAGCGCCGCCAGGTACCGGTCGGCGGCCTCGGTGACCGAGGCGCGGATCCGGGCCTTCTCGACGGCCGGCAGGCCGTTCGGCACGGTGGCCAGGTCGAGGCGACCGAGGGCGGCCACGCTCTGCCAGCCGAAGGCCCCGCCGGCGGCGAAGACGTCGCCGGTGTGGTGCGGCGAGGCGGTCACGTCGTCCAGGTAGGCCTTCGTCCCGCTGCTCAGGTACAGCTCGACCGCCGCCCAGTAGAACTCGTCGGTGACGGTGGTGTCGTCGTACGCCCCACCGCCGGTGCCGTCGGCCGCGCTGGCGTAGACCGCCGGGTGCGCCTTGGCGGCCGCGTACGCGGTCCTCGCGGCGGCGCCGCAGCGGGCGGCGAAGGCCGCGTCGTAGGGGGCGAAGAGGCGGGCGCACTGGGCGGCGACGGCGGCCAGGTTGAGGGTGGCCGCGGTGGACGGCGGGTGCAGCTCGCGCGGCTGCGGGTCCTCGTGCGGGGCCAGCGGCAACCCGGTCCAGTTCCGGTCGTGGATCTTGTGGTGGGCCATCCCGGCGAGCGGCCGGCCGGCCGGCACCTGCATGCGCAGCAGGAACTCCAGCTCCCAGCGGGCCTCGTCGAGCACGTCGGGGACCCCGTTGCCGCGCTCGGGCAGCCGCAGGGTCGCGTCGCCCAGCGCCGCGCCGCCGTCGGCGGTCTCCGCCGTCCTGGTCCGTTCGAAGGTGTTCAGCAGCTGGTAGGTGGCGATGCCGCCGTTGACCACGTACTTGCCGTGGTCGCCGGCGTCGTACCAGCCGCCGCGCACGTCGAGGGAGTAGTCGCAGACGCCGGGCTGGCAGGGCACCTCGGTGTCGCCCTGGTTGGGTGCGACGCCGAGGTGGCCGGCCGGGCGGGCGTACTCGGCGCCGATCAGGTCGCCGTCGATCGGGGTGCCGCTGCGCTGGGCGTAGAAGAACTGGAGGGAGTCGGCGCGCAGCCGGTCGTAGCGGCCGCCGGAGATGTCGAACGGGTGGCTGGTCTCGCCGTCGGCGACCAGCGTGTAGCCGGTGCCCGGCGTGCGGTACGCGGAGAAGTCGACGGTCTGCACGTGCTGCCCGGAGGCGGCGTCCACCCCGCGCGGGGTGCTCTCGCCGCTGGACACCACCGCGCCGGCCGCGGACCGCAGCTCCCAGCGCAGCGGGTCGGTCGCCTCGGTCACCACGGTGGCGTTCTTCGGCCCGCCCGGCAGGTAGCCGACCTGGTTGACCCGCACCCGGGGGCCGGTGTCCGGCTGGTAGGGCGGGGCCGCCTCGCCGCCGCGCAGCGAGACGTTGTCGAGGCAGATCCGCTGCTCGGCGGCGGACCCGCCGACCTGGAAGATCAGCTGCGCGGCGGGGTTGTCGTCCGGCACGGTGAAGGTCTGCTCGACCCGGGTGCTCTCGGGGCCGGCGGTGGCGTCCACGGCCGCGTACGTGGTGTAGGGGGCGCTGCCGAGCTGGAGGACGGCCTTGATCGCGGCGCCGGGGGTGGCGGAGACGTCGAAGCCCAGTCGGTACTCCGCGCCGGCGTTGAGCCGTACCCCGTCCTGGCCGATGCCGGCGTCCCAGGGGTTGGCCGACCCGCCGGCGACGGTGGTGCAGAGCCGGCCGTCGGCCGCGTCCAGCGCGCCGGTGCCGTAGGAGAACCAGGGGGAGACACCGGCGCTGAAGTCGCCGTTGCTGAGCTGTTCGGGGGCGTCCGGCGGGACCTCGGCGTGGGCCACGCCGGCGCCGGCGCCGGTGAGGGCCAGGGCGGTCGCCGCCAGCAACGCGAGGTGGCGGCGTCGGATTGGGATCACGGGGATTCCTTCCGGGCGGGGGAGCGGTGGGGGGGTCGGGAGGGAGCGATGCCTGGGAGCGCTCCCAGCATCGCCCCGATGTTTCCAGCGCATCTCGTCCGTGTCAATTGATCGGGCTGGATGACCTTCCGGCCGGGGTCGATGGCCTCCGGGAACGTGAAGGACAGTGAGATTCGCCGCGCCACGACCCGTCGTCCTGATCTCCTAGAGACAACAGCGGCCTTCGCCTGGCAGGCTGCCTCCCATGACCCTGAAGCTTCGTTCCGTCGGGACGAGCGACCGTGGGCTGATCCGCAGCGGAAACCAGGACGCCCAGCACGCCGGTGCCTGGCTCGTCGCCGTCGCCGACGGCATGGGCGGGATGGCGGCCGGCGACCTGGCCAGCCGGATCGCCATCGACGCGATCGCCCCCCTGGACGTGGAGACCCCCGAGGACGCTCTGGTGGCGGCGCTGCAGAGCGGCATCGAGCTGGCCACCGCGCGGATCCGCCAGGCGGTCGCCGAGGATCCGGAACGGCAGGGCATGGGCACCACACTGACCGCCCTGCTCTTCTCCCGGACCGGTAGCTGCCTCGCCCTGGCCCACATCGGCGACTCCCGGGCCTACCTGTTCCGCGAGGGCACGCTCAAGCAGATCACCCGGGACGACACCTTCGTGCAGATGCTCGTCGACCAGGGCGTGATCGGCCCCGAGGAGGCCGCCAGCCACCCCCGGCGGGCGGTGGTCACCCAGGCGCTGCAGGGCGAGGACGTCTCCCCGGCGTACGCGACCATGGTCCCCTGGGCGGGGGACCGCTGGCTGCTGTGCAGCGACGGCCTTTCCAACGTGGTCCGCCCGGACACCCTCGCCGAGGTGCTGGCCGAGACCGCCGACCGGGAGCTGTGCGCCCGCCGTCTGATCGACCTCGCGCTGCGGGCCGGCGGCCCGGACAACGTCACCGTGCTGATCGCCGACATCGTCGAGGAGTGAGCCGGAGCCGGTTCAGCGGCGCCGGGGTGTGGCGTGCCGGGTGGGCGTGGCGCTGCCCGGGTCCTCCGGCCACGGGTGGCGCGGGTAGCGGCCGCGCAGCTCGGCGCGGACCTGCGGGTACCCGGTCCGCCAGAACGACGCCAGGTCGGCGGTGACCGCCACCGGCCGGCCGGCCGGGGAGAGCAGGTGCAGCAATACCGGCACCCGGCCGTCGGCGATCCGGGGCGCGGCCGGCCAGCCGAACGTCTCCTGGAGCTTCACCGCCAGCACCGGCGCCGCCGGGTCCGCGTAGTCGACCCGGATCTTCGAGCCGCTGGGCACCTCGATCCGCTCCGGCGCCAGCTCGTCCAGCCGGGCCGCCTGCCGCCACGGCAGCAACCGGCGCAGCGCGGCGGCCACGTCGATCCGGGCCAGGTCGGCCCGCCGTCGCGCGGCGGCCAGCTCCGGGCCGAGCCAGTCGTTGACGGCCGCGAGCAGCGCGTCGTCGCTGACCTCGGGCCACTGGTCGCCGAGCGCCCGCCGGCAGAACGCCATCCGCTCCCGCAGCGCGCGGGCCGCCGGCGTCCAGGTCAACACCGACAGACCTTCCTGGCGCAGCCCGTCGCGCAGCGCCGCCGCCAGCAACGTCTGCTCCGGCCGGGCCAGCGGGCGGCTCAGCAGCTCGATCGCGCCGAGCCGGACCACCTCCCGGGCCACCACGTCACCGTCGACCCAGCCGACCTCCCGCGCCTCGCGCAGCAGCGGTCCGCCCGCCTCCCGGGCGGTGGCCTCGTCCAACCCCGCCGCCAGCCGCACCCGGGCGGTCGGCGCGCCGGGTGACCGGTCGGCCACCGCGACGGCCAGCCAGTCGACGCCCGCCAGCCCAGACCCGGGCGCCAGCTCCGCCGCGGTCCCACCCGCCATCAGGTACGACCTCCCGCCGGCCCGGCGGACCCGGGCCAGCCGTTCCGGGTACGCCAGCCCCACCAGCAGCCCGGCGGCCAGGTCGTCGGGCAGGTGGTCCCGGCCTCCCGACCCGGTGCCGCCGGTGGGCAGGGCGGCGCGCAGCCGGCGTACCTCGGTCCGCCAGCGGGCGGTGGCCCCCGGGTCGGCGTTGCCGCGCAGCCGCCGCCAGCCGGCGACCAGGTCGTCGTCCCGGCCGGTCAGGCCCTCCTCGGCCAGCAGCGCGACCAGCTCCGCCGCCCGGTCGGCGCCGACCCGCGGCGCGCCGTCGAGCAGGGCCCGGCCCAGCCGGGGATGGGCGCCGGCGGCCGCGATCGCCCGGCCCCGCGCGGTGATCCGGCCGTCCGCGTCGACGGCGCCGAGGCTGGCCAGCGTCTCGCGGGCCACCGTCAGCGCCGCCGGCGGCGGCGGGTCGGGCAGGGCCAGCCCGGTGCCGTCCGGGCTGCCCCAGGCCGCCAGCTCCAGGGCGAAGCCGGTCAGGTCGGCGGTGGCGATCTCCGGCTCCGGCTGCGCGGCCAGCCGTTCGTGGGTGGCCGCCGACCAGCAGCGGTAGACGTGGCCGGGTGCCTCCCGGCCGGCCCGGCCGGCGCGTTGCGTGGCGGCGGCCCGGGAGACCGGGACGGTGACCAGGGCGCCGAGGCCGCGGGACAGGTCGGTGCGGGCCACCCGGCTCAGCCCCGCGTCCACCACCACCCGGACGCCGGGCACGGTGAGGCTGCTCTCGGCCACCGAGGTGGCCAGCACCACCCGGCGGCGGTCGGCCGGCCGCAGCGCCGCGTCCTGCGCGGCGCCGGGCAGCCGCCCGTGCAGCGGCAGGACGGCCACCCGGTCGGTCAGGTCCGCCAGCCGCCGGGCGATGCCGGCGATCTCGCCGGCCCCCGGCAGGAAGACCAGCAGGTCCCCGTCGCGCTCCTGCAGCGCCCGCCGGACGGTGGCCGCCACGTGGTCGAGCAGGGCCGGGTCCACCCGACCGGCGCCGGGCGGGGCCACCGGGCGGGGTGGGGGCGCCCAGATCCGGGTGACCGGGTGCAGCGCCGCCTCGGCCCGGACCACCGGGACCGGCCGGTCCGTGCCGAGCAGCGCGGCGAACCGGTCCGCCTCCGGCGTCGCCGACATCGCCAGCAGCCACAGGTCGGGGCGCAGGGCGGCCCGGGAGTCCACCGTGAAGGCCAGCGCCAGGTCCGCGTCGAGCTGCCGCTCGTGGACCTCGTCGAGCAGCACCGCGCCGACCCCGGGCAGCTCCGGGTCGTGGTGCAGCCGGCGGACCAGCAGGCCGGTGGTGACCACCTCGATCCGGGTGCCGGGGCCGACCCGGCGCTCCCCGCGCACCGCGTACCCCACCCGTCCGCCGACCCGTTCGCCGAGCAGGTCGGCCATCCGGCGGGCCGCCGCGCGGGCGGCCACCCGACGCGGCTGGGCCACCACCACCCGGCCGTCGACCCGGTCGGCCACCGCGAAAGGCGCGAGCGTGGTCTTGCCGGTGCCGGGCGGCGCCACCAGCACCGCGCCGCCGGCCTCGGCCAGCGCCGCGACCAGCGCCGGCAGGACCGGACTGACCGGCAGTTTCAGGGGTACGTCGGAGAGCACGGTGCCCACTGTGGCACCCGGCGGTCAGCCGGGGCGCACCGCGTCGACGCCGGTGACGAAGGCGACCCAGGTCGCGGACGGGAAGACCAGCACCGGCCCGCCCCGGTCCTTGCTGTCGCGGACGGCGACCCGACCGTCGACGGTGGCGACCTCCACGCAGTTTCCGTTGCCACTGCTGCGCGTGCTGGTGCGCCAGTCCGCCCGGGTCAGGTCGAGCGCGGTCATCCCCGTACCTCTCGTCTTCTGCGGGCGTGCCGCGATGCGGTCACGCAAAGTTACGAGAAGCGGCCTCCAGGCGGGCCACGGAGTCCGCCGGATCCAGTGCCATGCGGCACAGCTCCTCGTGCACAAGGCTATACCCGCGTACGTGAGCGGCATCCTCCAGAGCCAGCCCCATCGTGAGATTGTCCAGGTAGACCACGGAGGCGTCGGCGGCGTCGGCGAACTGCAGGATGACGTACGGGGTGCTCATCGCCGGATGCGCCCCGGCCATGAATGGAAGTACGTAAATAGTCACGTTGGGTGATTGCGCGATCCGGGCCATGTGGGTCAGCTGCTCGGCCATCACCGCCGCACCGCCGACCGGGCGGAGCAGTACGGCCTCGTTGAGCACCACGGAGAGCTGGACCGGGGACTCCCGGCGCAGCACCTCCTGCCGGCGCAGCCGGGCGGCGACCTTGCGTTCCAGCCCCTCCTCGCCCGCGGTGCGCCGGTAGATCTCCCGCGCGTACGCCTCGGTCTGGAGCAGACCGGGCACCGACTCCGCCTCGTACGTGCGCAGCGTCGCCGCCTCGGCCTCCAGTCCGACGTAGAACTCGAACCATTCCGGCAGGACGTCGCTGTAGTTCTGCCACCAGCCGCGCTGCTGCGCCCCGCGGGCGATCTCGATCAGCGCCTCCGCGTCCGCGCCGGTGACCGCGTACAGCGCCAGGGCGGCCCGTACGTCGCGCGGCTTGATGCCGATCTGGGCGTTCTCGATCCGGGACAGGTTGCTCTTGGACATGTCGAGCTGGCGGGCGGCGACGTCGAGCGTCATGCCGGCGCGCTCGCGCAGCTGACGAAGTTCGCGGGCGATCCGGCGGCGGCGGACGGTGGGGCTGGCGGTCACCCTCTGAGTCTGGCACGGCAAGATCCGCAGGTCGCGCCAGCACGGAGTGCAACCATCGAATCCGGGAGTTGCAATGGCCGGAGGGTGCGGGCATCCTGTCACCCGGCGTCGATCACTTGTGGACAACCCGCGTTGGAGGCTCGTTTGCTCATCGCCGACGAGTTCTTCCTCATCGCCCACAACGACAGCCGGGGCAAGGCGAAACTGCACCCGGCCGCCACCGGGCTGGGGCTCGCCGGCGCTCTCCTCGGCGAACTGATCCTGTTCGGACAGATCACCGTCTCCGGCGGGCTCGTCACGGTGCTGGACCGGCGTCCACCGCCGGACGCCCTGGCGCACACCGTGCTGGACCAGTTGATCGGCGAGTCGCAGCACCAGTCGGTGCGTACCTGGCTGAGCTTTCTGGCCCAGACGGCGACCACGTCGGTGGGGGAGCGGCTGGCCCGCGCCGGGGTGCTGCGCCGGCAGGAGAGCCGGCGGTTGCTGCGCACCAGCGTCAGCTACGTCCCGATCGACCTCAACGTGGTGGCCTGGCCGGCCACCCGGCTGCGCGCCCTGCTGGAACGGCCGGATCCCCCTGGCGTGCCGGACGCCGTCCTGCTCGGCCTGGTCTGCGCCGCCGGGTTGAGCCGGGAGGTGCTCTGGAGCGCCGGACCCCGGGCGCACCACCGGCTCGGTGTGCTCATCCCCGCCCTGCCCGCCCCCCTGCGGGAACTCGTCGCGCACACCGAGGCCGCGGTCGGCGCGGCGGTGCTGCGCGGCATCCCCTGAGCTGCGCCACCACCATCCCCCCTCATCCCCCCTCGAACCGGAGCCGCCCCCATGTCTCCCACGACGCTGGAACGCCCCAGCAACGTCTCCGACGCCCTGGCCCGTGGCCGGTTGGGCGTCCCCTCGGTCATCTTCTTCGTCCTCTCCGCCGCCGCGCCGTTCACGGTGGTCGCCGGGGTGGTCACCACCGGGTACGCGGTCACCGGCGTGACCGGCATCCCGCTGGCCTTCCTGGCGGTCGCGGCGGTGCTCGTGCTCTTCTCCGTCGGCTACGTGGCGATGGCCCGCCGGGTCGCCAACGCCGGCGCGTTCTACGCGTACATCTCCCGCGGGCTGGGCCGGCCGGCCGGCGTCGGTGCGGCCTGGGTGGCGCTGATCGCGTACAACGCCCTGCAGGTCGGGCTCTACGGCACCATCGGCATCGCCGCCGAGCCGGTGCTCGACCGGCTCTTCGGCGGGCACCCGCAGTGGTGGGTGGTGGCCCTGGTCGCCTGGGCCCTGGTCGCCGTGCTGGGCCTGCTGCGGGTCGACATCAACGGGCTGGTGCTGGCGGTGCTGCTGGTCACCGAGATCGCGGTGATCGTCGTCTACGACCTCGCCCAGCTCACCCACCCGGCCGGCGGCGAGGTCAGCGTCGCCGCGCTGTCGCCGGAGAACCTCTTCGTGCCGGGCGCCGGGGCGGTGCTCGTGCTCGCCATCACCGGCTTCGTCGGCTTCGAGTCCTCGGTGGTGTTCAGCGAGGAGAGCAAGGACCCGCGCCGGACGGTGCCGATGGCCACCTACCTCTCGGTCGCGATCATCGCGGCGCTCTACGCCCTGTCGTCCTGGACGATGACGGTGGCCACCGGGCCGGACCGGATCGCCGAGCGGGCCGGCGAGGACAGCGTCCTGCTCATCTTCAACCTGGCCGGCGAGCACCTCGGCGACACCGCGGTGCTGATCGGCCAGGCGCTCTTCGTGACCTCGGTGCTGGCCGCGATGATCTCGTTCCACAACACCACCGCCCGGTACGCCTTCGCGCTCGGCCGGGAGCGGGTGCTGCCCGCCGCGTTCGGGCAGACCTCGCCGCGTACCGGGTCGCCCCGGGTGGCGTCGCTGGCGCAGAGCGTCCTCGGTCTGCTGGTGATCGTGCTGTACGCGGTGAACGGCTGGGACCCGGTGCTGAAGCTGTTCTACTGGGCCGGCACCGGCGGCGGCTTCGGCGTGCTGCTGCTGATCGCGGCGACCTCGGTCGCGGTGATCTCGTTCTTCGCCCGGCAGGGGGTGCGGGAGACCCTCTGGCGGCGGGCGATCGCCCCGGGCCTGGCGGCGGTCGCGCTGGCCGTGATCATCGTGGTGGCGCTGGACAACTTCGCCAACCTGCTCGGCGTCGCGCCGGATTCCCCGCTGCGCTGGGCGATCCCGGCGGTCTACCCGGTCGCCGCGCTGCTCGGCGTGCTCTGGGGCGTGGTCCTGCGGCGCAGCCGCCCCGACGTGTACGCGCGGATCGGCCTCGGCGCGGAGAGCGCCGCGGTGGCCGTGCTGCCGGAGCCGGGCCAGCCGACGCCGGCCGGGGCGGGGGTACGGCGGTGACCGGGCTGACCGTCGAGCGGCTCGGGCCGGCGGAGACCCGGGCGGTCGCCGAGCGGATCGCCGGCGCGTTCCACGACCTGGCGGCGACGCGGTGGCTGGTGCCGGACGCCGCCAAGCGGGAGGCCGTGCTGGCGGACAACTTCGAGATCCTGGTCGACCACGCGATGCGGCACGGCCTGGTCCACGCCACCGCCGACCGGTCCGGCGTCGCGGTCTGGTTCCCGCAGTCCGGCGACCCGGCGCCGCCACCGGCCGACTACGACGAGCGGCTGGCCGCGGCCTGCGGCGAGTGGACCGAGCGGTTCCAGCACCTCGACACGCTGTTCGAGGCGCACCACCCGCACGACGACCACCACCACCTGGCGTTCCTGGCGGTGGCCCCGCAGCGGCAGGGGCGGGGCGTCGGCACCGCCCTGCTGCGGCACCACCACGCGGCGCTGGACGCCGCGGGCGTGCCGGCGTACCTGGAGGCGAGCAGCGAGCGCAGCCGCGACCTGTACGCCCGGCACGGCTACCGGGTTGGCGAGCCGTTCCGGCTGCCCGACGGTTCCCCGTTCTACCCGATGTGGCGGGAGCCGGGCACCCGCTGAGCACAGGCCGAAGGCCGGCACCGGTGACCGCCGGGGCCGGCCTTCGCGCTGCCCGACGCGGATTGCGGCGTGTCGCGGTCTCCGCCGCCCGCATCACCCCGACACGCCGCGAAGCGTGAGGCGCGGGCCGTCCCCCCCGGATGCGCGCCCGCATGTCGGCCGCCCCGGACACCGCGCGGCGCCGCACACCGTGAGGCGCGGGGGCGCCTCCCCGGATGCGGGCCGGCCGGTCCGAAGTGGAGGTGCGGGATCCGCCGGTGCTGCGGTGCGCGATGTGGGCGCGGAAAGGCCCGGTCGGCGAACCGCCGACCGGGCCCGAAGGACGCGACGGTGACCGGGTCCGCCGACCCGGCCGCCGTCAGCGCACCCTAGTAGGTTCCGTCGAGCTGACCCCGCAGCTTGGTCAGCGCCCGGGCCAGCAGCCGCGAGACGTGCATCTGCGAGACGCCGATCTGCTCGGCGATCTGCGACTGGGTCAGGTTGCCGTAGAAGCGCAGGGTGAGGATCTTCTGCTCGCGCTCGTCGAGCGTGGCGAGCGCCGGGCCGAGGGCCACCCGCAGCTCGGCCAGCTCGAACTCGTTGTCCTCGCCGCCGAGCATGTCGCCCAGCTCGGTCGCGCGGTCGCCGTCGCCGGTCGGGGTGGACAGCGAGACCGCGTTGTACGCGCGGGCGCCCTCCAGGCCTTCCAGGACCTCTTCCTCGGTGAGCTTGAGGTGGGCGGCGATGTCGGCGACCGTCGGCGAGCGGCCGAGGGTCTGCAGCAGCGAGCTGTTGGCGTCGGAGATGGCCAGCCGCAGCTCCTGGAGGCGGCGGGGCACCCGGATGTCCCACGTGCGGTCGCGGAAGTGCCGCTTCAGCTCACCGATGATGGTCGGGATGGCGTAGCCGGCGAAGTCGACGCCGCGGGAGGGGTCGAACTTGTCGATCGCCTTGATGAGGCCGACGGCGGCGGTCTGCGCCAGGTCGTCGGTGGGCTCGCCGCGACCGCTGTAGCGGTGGGCGAGGTGGTTGGCGAGCGGCAGCCAGGCCTCGATCGCCCGGTCCCGCATCGCGGCGCGGGACGGATGGTTGGCGGGCAGCGCGGCCATCGCGTTGAGCAGGTCGGCGGCGCTGTCGGTGAGCGCGCGCGGGTCCAGCTTCTCGGTGGTCGTCGCGGCGGTGGCCGGCTGCTCAGTGGTCGCTGGCGCGGTCATGGGTGGTCCTCCCTGCACCTCGTCCGCGGACAAAAAGACGTGACGCTTTGGTTTAGCTTCAGATGGTCCGTTCGGGACTCACCTTAGCCTGATCGGCTTGACGAAATCTAGCCGAAAGGACGATGTACTTAAGTAATTTTGAGTCATGAAAGGTGCGGAACGGGCATATATTCGCGGGCTTGTGATCACCGTTACCGGGTCGCTTGACCGATGGCGGTGTCCGACGGATACCCGATCGTCCCGTCCGGTCGGCCGCGCCGGCCCGACCGACCGGTCAATCGCGGAACCGACATGGCGGACGAGTGTCGGCTTTCCGTCGTTGTCCCGTTGACAGGACCGCACGTAGCGTCGCCCTACACCCATCGGTACGGAGGCGTCGTGCTGGACCCCACGGATCCGCAACTCGTCGTCGACAGTCGCACGCTGCACTTCAGCTGGCTGCCGGCGGATCCGGACGCCGTCGCCGCGCTCGTGCCGCCCGGGCTGCGGCCGCGCCGGGACCGGCAGGTCTTCATGAACCAGTACGTGGTGGAGGACGCCGCCCAGACCTCCGGCTTCGGCGCCTACTCGCTGACCTACCTCGGTGTGGCCCTGGACGGGGTGAACGCGCCCGGCGGGGTGACGCCGGGCGGCTGGTGGACGCACTACGTCACCTCCAGCCCGCTGGTGCGGGAGTACGCGGCCGCCCGCGGCGCTCCCGCGGTGCTCGGCCGGACCACCATCGACGTGCGGGGCGAGGCGCTGGTCGCCGAGACCGTGGCCGACGGGTCACCGCTGATCCGGGCCCGGGCGCGGGTCGGCGAGACCGGGCACGTGGTCCACTCCGGGCACCACCGCTACTTCACCCGCTGCGGCGGTCAGCTGGTCAGCGCCGTCTACCCGTTCATCTCCGAGACGGTCGACCCGTTCGAGATCGAGTCGGTGGAGTTCCTGGAGCCCGGGCACCCGGTCTACGCGCTGCGCCCGGAGAACCCGCTGCTGATCACCTGGGGCTTCTACGCCCCGCGCACCGCGTTCGCGTACCCGGGTGGGCTGACCCCGTACCCGGGGCAGCAGGCGCGGGCGGAGGCACGTGGCGACGCCTCACCAGGTGCCGGCGCGCCGGGCTCGCAGCGGTCTGCCGTCCGGGTCGTAGACCAGCCGGTACGCCGGTAGCGCCCAGAGCCGGGTCAGCCACGGCAGCCGTTCCGGCCGGTGCGGGCGCAACCGGCCCGGGGGCCGGGGGCCCTGCCGGCCGCCGTCGTACCACCGCTGGAGGGCGTCGGCCGCCGAGGTGATCGCCTTCACCGCCGCTTCCGGGTCCAGCAGGTCGGCGTCCTCGCCGCCGTCCGGGTCGCGGTCGAGGTGCTCGCGCCACAGCCGCAGCCGCAGTTCCCGGGCGAAGACCCGGGCGCCGTCGCCCTCGCCGGTCGGATCGGTGGGCGCCCGCTCGTCGCGGGTGTCGTCGAGCACCGCGCAGGACAGCTCGCTGTCGTGCGTCCAGGACCGGCGGTTGAAGTTGTCGCTGCCCACGCTCGCCCAGACGTCGTCGACCACGCAGACCTTCGCGTGCACGTAGACCGGCTCGCCCTCGCGGTTCTCCACGTCGAACACGTGCACCCGGTCCGGGGCGGCCTTGTCGCAGAGCGAGAGCGCCTGCTCGCGGCCGACCATGTTCGGCGGCAGGGCCAGCCGGCCGTCCACGTCCGGGTAACGGGGCACCACCGCCACCAGGTGCAGGTCGGGATTGTCCCGCAGCGCGTCGGCGAACAGCTCGGCCACCTCCTCGGACCACAGGTACTGGTCCTCCAGGTAGATCAGCCGGCGGGCCCGGCGTACCGCCTTGGTGTAGCCGCGGGCCACGGTCCGCTCGCCGTCCGGCGCGAAGGAGTAGCGGGGGCGGACCGCCGGGTAGGTGCGCAGCACCTGGATCCGGTGCGGGCCGCAGGTCGGCGGGTCGGCCGGCTGCTCGGGCAGCGGATCGGGGCTGAGGTCGGCGCCGCGCAGCCGGTCGCGCAGGTAGGCCAGCGGGTTCTCCGAGTCCAGCGGCATCGGGTCCGTCCAGCGCTCCCGGAACGTGGTGTCCAGCGCGCCGACCACCGGGCCGCGGACGGCGAGCTGCACGTCGTGCCAGGGCGGGTGCGGGCCGTACCGGGGGGACATCTGCACGGCCTGCGGGTCGCCCCGGTGCGCCGCGTCGTCGCGCCGGCTGTGACACAGGTCGATGCCGCCGGCGAAGGCGATGTCGCGCTCCGGCGCCCCGGGGTGTCGCAGCACCACCAGCTTCTGGTGGTGCGAGCCGCCCCGCCGGACCCGCTGGTCGAGCAGCACCTCGCCGCCGGCCGCGCAGATCGCCTCGCTGAGGTTGCGGTTCTCCGTCTCGCTGTAGGAGAGGGCGTCGAGGTGGGAGCGCCAGATCAGCCCCTTGACCACGACGCCCCGCTGGGCGGCCCGGGCGAAGAGCTGGGCCACGGTCGGGCCGTCCGGGCGCATCCGCTGGTCCGGGTCGCCGCGCCAGTCGGTGAAGAACAGGTGGTCACCGGCGCGCAGCGCCTCCACCTCGTCGACCAGCCGGTCGAAGTACGCCGCACCGTGAATCAACGGCTCGGCGAGGTTTCCCGCCGTCCAGACGGGTAACACCGAGACCGGGTTGGCGCGTTCGTCAGCGGTCAGGAACCAATCCTGGATCGCCACGTTCCAGCCCCCCGAGGTCGTCGACAACGTCCTCACGGTAGGTGTCCTACCGCCGGTACGCACGCCGGGCCTGCTCCGCGTGCCCTGGTGGTGGCACCTGTCGGACCCGAGACGCGCACACCGAGGAGGCCATACCATGCCCGCCGAGACGACGAACCCCGTGACCGAGTACCGCCCTCAGGCGGTGGAGAGCGAACGGGGTGCGCTGTTGGCGGTGTTGCTCATGGTGATCCTCGGGGTCGCCGGAATCTTCGCCGTCTCCTGAGGCCGACGCGGGGCGCCCCGGTGGACCGGGGCGCCCTGGCGTGCGATCAGGGACGGTCGCCCTGGCCGCCGGTGTGCGGCAGCCGCTTGGCGGGGACGACCCCGAGCCGGCCGGCCTGGAAGTCCTCGAAGGCCCGGACCAGCTCGGCGCGGGTGTTCATGACGAACGGCCCGTAGTGCGCCACCGGCTCCCGGATCGGCCGGCCACCCATGATGAAGAGGTCCAGCGCCGGGGTGTGGGCGTCCTGCCGGGCGTCGGCGGTGATCCGCAGCGCGTCGCCCGGCCCGTGCACGGCCAGCTGGCCGGTGCGCACCGGCCGCCGGTCGGTGCCGACGGTGCCGCGGCCGCCCAGCACGTAGACCAGCGCGTTGAAGTTCGGCCGCCAGGGCAGGCTCAGCTCGGCGCCGGGCTGGAGCGTCACGTGCGTGATGGTGATCGGGGTGTGGGTCGAGCCCGGGCCCCGGTGCCCGGCCACCTCGCCGGCGATCACCCGGATCAGCGCCCCGCCGTCGGGCGTGGTGAGCAGCGCCGCCTCCCGACCCCGGATGTCCTGGTAGCGCGGCGGCTTCATCTTCGCCACCTTGGGCAGGTTGACCCAGAGCTGGAGGCCGTGGAAGAGGCCGCCGCTCATCACCAGGTGCTCCGGCGGCGCCTCGATGTGCAGCAGGCCACGGCCGGCGGTCATCCACTGGGTGTCGCCGTTGGTGATAGTGCCGCCGCCACCCTGCGAGTCCTGGTGGTCCATGATCCCGTCGATCATGTAGGTCACCGTCTCGAAGCCGCGGTGCGGGTGCCACGAGGTGCCCTTCGGCTCGCCCGGGGCGTAGTCCACCTCACCCATCTGGTCCAGGTGGATGAACGGGTCCAGCTCGGTCATCGGCACCCCGGCGAAGGCCCGGCGCACCGGGAAGCCCTCGCCCTCGTAGCCGCGCGGGGCGGTGATCAGGCGGCGCACCGGACGGAAGCTGGTGCTCTCGTCGAGCCGGGGCAGGCGGGGCAGGACGAGGACGTCGTCGACGGTGATGGCGGGCATCGCGAACTCCTTAGTCGCTCAGGGTGGACGACGCGTCGCGGTCGGCGCGCAGGCGCCGGCCGAGTCGTTCGAAGACCCGGGTCAGGGTGGCGACCTCGGCGTCGTCGAGGTCGTCCATCAGGTGCCGGCGGACCGAGGCCAGGTGCCCCGGCGCGGCCTCGCGCAGGGCGAGCAGCCCGGCGGCGGTCAGCACCGCCTCGCTGCCCCGGCGGTCCTGCGGGCAGGACTCCCGGGCGACCAGGCCGCGCCGCTGCATGGACGTGATCTGGTAGGTCAGCCGGCTGGGGGAGAAGACCAGGCGGTCGGCCAGCTCGCCCATCCGCAGCCGCTGCCCCGGCGCCTCGGCGAGCAGGACCAGCACGTGGTAGTCGGCGAAGCTCAGGCCGCGGTCGGCGCGCAGGTCGTCCTCCAGCTGGGTGAACAGCCGCTGGCTCGCCTCGATGTACGCGCGCCAGCCGGCCATCCGCGCGCTGTCCAGACTCTCCGTCACGGCTACGACGATAGCACTCTTTCAAATTTAAACAAGCTCTCTTCGAGCTGTCCTTGGCGGGCGGGGCGGGGGTGAGCGGCCGGGTACTTCAGTTGTGAAGGAACGCGATCGGCGGAAAGCGCGGGCGGGCCGGCGGCACGTCGTGCCACACTCCGGCCCGTGGATCCCGTCGACCTGACCGCGCCCGGCCTGCTGCTGCGCGCCTGGCGGGCGCGGGACGCCGCCGCCGTGCTCGCGGCGCTGCGGGAACCCGAGGTCGAGCGGTGGAACCCGCAGGGCGTACGGGACGAGGCCGGAGCGCGCGAGTGGGTGCGCCTGCGCGCGGACCCCAGGGCGGTGGACCGGCTCTCCCTGGCGGTGACCGACGCCGCCGACGGCACCCTGCTCGGCGGGGCCTCGCTCTTCCAGATCCACGACGGCAACGCCTCGATCGGCTACTGGACGGCCGCCGCCGCGCGGGGCCGGGGAGTCGCCTCCCGGGCCGTCACCGCGCTCGGCGGGTGGGCCTTCACTCACCTGGGCGTGCACCGCATCGAGCTCTGCCACGCGGTCGCCAACCCGGCCTCCTGCCGGGTCGCCGCGCGGGCCGGGTACCCGATCGAGGGCACCATGCGCGACTCCCACCGGTACGGCGACGGCCGCCGCCACGACGAGCACCTGCACGCCCGGCTGGCCACCGACCCCTGACCCGGGGCCCGGCTAGGCTCGACGGGTGGACGATCTCGAGCTGCTCGACTGGCGGGAGCGGGTGGCCCGGCTCTACCTCTCCGACCACGACCTGGCCGGCTTCCGCGCGGCCCGCGACGAGCTGTTCGCGGGGCACCCGCAGAGTCCGGTGCCCGCCGCCGACCGGGCGGCCTTCACCGGGCTGGGCTGGTTCCCGCCGAACCCGGACGCCGTCGTGGAGGCGCCGCTGCGCCCCGCCTCGGGCACCGAGAGCATCGACACCGGCGGCCCGGACGGCGTGGTGACCTACCGCCGGGTGGCGGTGGCGCAGACGCCGTGGGGCCCGCTGACCCTGTGGTGGATCGAGGCGTACGGGGGCGGGCTCTTCGTGCCGCTGCGCGACGGCACCTGCGGCCGGGAGAGCTACGGCGGCGGCCGGTACCTGACCGACACCGTCAAGGGCACGTACGGCCGAGGGCTCACCGTGCTCCCCGGCGGGCGGGTACGCCTGGACGCCAACTACCTCTACAACCCCAGCTGTGCCTACGACGACCGGTGGGCCTGCCCGCTCGCCCCGCCGGAGAACCGGGTCGACGTGCCGATCCGGGCCGGCGAGCTGGCGTACCACCGGGCCTGACCCACGCCGCGACGCCCCGGCGCGCGGTGCGCCGGGGCGTCGGGGTACGTGCTCAGCGGGCCGTCGCGCCGGTCGGGGTGAGGTGCATCCGTCCCAGCAGCTGACGCGCCTGGTCGGCGAGGTTCGCGTCCACGGTGACCGCGTACTGGCCGGCGCGCAGCGAACTGGCCGAGGTGAAGTCGCGCTGGCCGCCGGACATGGCGTGCGCGACCGCACCGAAGACGGCACCCCAGATCGCGCCGATGACCAGCCCGACCAGGATCACCGCCAGCCAGTTGCCGACCGTGAAGATGCCGAACAGCAGGCCGATGAAGAGTCCGAACCAGGCTCCGGTGCCCGCGCCGAGCAACGCGGCCCGCCCGGTCGTCAACCGGCCGAGCACGGTCTCCACCAGGGTCAGGTTCGTCCCCACGATCGCGGTGTGTTCCACCGGGAACCGGTTGTCGGCCAGGTAGTCCACCACCCGCTGCGCGGACGGATAGTCCGGGTACGAGCCGATCGTCACGGTGGGCGGCCCGGTCTGCGGGCCGTGCCCGTCACCGCTGGGCGCGGCCGGCCGGCCGGCCGGACCGGACGGGAGGTTCTCGTCGCCCGGCATCCCGGGACGCCAGGCCGCGGTCGGGTTCGAGGGTCTGGTCATCGCTGCCTCCTTCGTCGACCACCCGTCTTCCCGACGGTCCCCACCGGTAACGCCCAACCGCCGCCGACGTCGAGGAATGCTGCTTCGCCGGTCCGGGTAGGCACGGGCGTGCAGAGCGGACGGATCAGTGAGCACGGGTTCCTGGCCGACGGCAGCAGCGCCGTGCTGGTGGATCGTGCCGGCTCGGTGAACTGGTGGTGCCCCGCCCGGTTCGACGCGCCGTCGGCGTTCGGGCGGCTGCTCGACGACCGGGCGGGGCACTGGTCGATCCAGCCCGAGGGCGGGTACACCAGCGAACGCTCCTACCTGGACGACACGCTGGTGCTGCGTACCGTCTTCACCACCACGACCGGCGCGGTGGCCGTCACCGACGCCCTGGCGCTGGAGCCCGGGGCGCGCGGGCACGACATCGGCCGGCGCTCCCCGCGGGTGCTCGCCCGGGTGGTCGAGGGACTCGCCGGCGAGGTGCCAATGCTGGTGGACTACCAGCCCCGGTTCGAGTACGGGAGGGTCAGCGCCTACCTGACGAACTCCGATGGGGTGATCGACGCGGCCGGCGGCGGCTGCCGACTGCGACTGCGCGCCGACGTCGCGCTGGACTGCGGAGAGGACGGGGCCACCGCCCGGGTCACCGTCCGCGCCGGGGAGACCTACCGCTTCACCCTCGGGCACGCCCCGGCCTACGGCGACGCGCAGCCGGCCACGCCCGACGCCGACCAGGTGGTCGCCGATGCCGTCGCCGGCTGGCGGTCCTGGGCGGCGCTGCACGACGACTACCAGGGCTGCTACCGCGACGCGGTGCGGCGCAGCGCGATGGTGGTGCAGGGCATGACCTACGGGCCCAGCGGAGCGGTGGTGGCCGCGGCGACCACGTCGCTGCCCGAGCAACTGGGCGGTGACCGCAACTACGACTACCGCTTCGTCTGGGTGCGCGACTTCAGCCTCACCCTTCAGGCGCTCTGGCTGGCGGCCTGCCCGGACGAGGCGAACCGGCAGTTCTCCTGGGTGGGCCGGGCGATGGGCCGGATCGGCGACGAGCCGGTGCCGATCATGTACGGCGTCGACGGCGGACGGGACCTCACCGAGCACACCCTCGGCCACCTCTCCGGCTACGACAACAGCCGGCCGGTCCTGGTCGGCAACGACGCCTGGCGGCAGCGGCAGACCGACGTGCTGGGCGAGGTCCTCGACGCGGCCTGGCTGATGCGGTACTACCTGGACCCGATGTCGCCGGACGTCCGCCACCTGCTGCGCGCGCTGGCCGACCGGGCGGTGTCGGACTGGCGGCGGCCCGACGCCGGGATGTGGGAGGCGCGCGACGCGGAGCGGCACTACGTCTCGTCCAAGGTGCAGTGCTGGACGGCGCTGGACCGGGCGGTCCGTTTCGGCTCCCGGCTGGGTGACCCGGCGGACGTGGCCCGCTGGGCGGCGGCCCGCGACGAGGTGCGGGCGGCGGTGCTGACGCGCGGCTGGAACGAGCGGCTCGGCGCCTTCACCGGGGCCTTCGACTCCGATCAACTGGACGCCTCGGTGCTGCTCATGCCGCTGGTCGACTTCCTGCCGGCGGACGATCCCCGGATGCGCTCCACGATGGACGTGGTGGAGCGACGGCTGTCCCGCGACGGCCTGCTGCGCCGCTGGGACGACGACCCCGCGGGCTTCGTCATCTGCTCGTTCTGGCTGGTCGGCTGCCTGGCCAAGGCGGGGGAGCGGGACCGGGCGGGCCGGGTGTTCGAACAGCTCGCCGCCCGGGTGAACGACCTCGGGCTGTACGCCGAGCAGATCGACCAGGCGACCGGGGAACACCTCGGCAACTTCCCACAGGCGTTCTCGCACATCGGCCTGATCAACGCGGCGGGTCATCTCACCGCCGCCGACGAGCGGGCCCGCAGGGCCACGGAAGGCGACCGACAGCCCGTGCCGGCCGGTACGGGACCCAGGGAGGGAGCACGCTGATGACCGGACGACTGGCGGGCAGGACCGCGCTGATCACCGGCTCGGACTCCGGGATCGGACAGGCCACGGCGATCGAGTTCGGCCGGGAGGGCGCCGACGTGGTGGTGCACTACCTGCACGACCACGCCGGGGCCAACCACACCCGGGCCGAGGTGGAGAAGGCCGGCCAGCGGGCCATGGTGGTGCAGGGCGACATCAGCGTCGAGCAGCAGGTGGAGGCGATGTTCGACGAGGCGCTGGCCGAGTTCGGCGTGCTGGACGTCCTGATGAACGACGCGGGGGTGGACGCCTCCGGCATCCAGGTCGCCGACCTGGACACCGAGACCTGGGACCGGTGCATGCGCACCAACGTCTACGGGGCCTTCTTCTGCTCCCGACGCTTCGTGCGGCACCGCCGGGACCAGGGTGGACAGGGGAAGATCATCAACATCACCTCGATTCACCAGGAGGTGGCCCGGGCCGGCGGCGCGGACTACGACACCAGTAAGGGCGCGATGTTGGAGTTCGCCAAGAGCCTCGCCCTGGAGGTGGCGCCGATGCGGATGAACGTCAACAACATCGGACCTGGGATGGTGCTCACCCCGTTCAACCAGCGGGCGATCGACGATCCGCAGTACCTGGAGGAACAGGTGCAGTCCATCCCGTGGAAGCGGGCCGCCCAGCCCGGCGAGATCGCCAAGCTGGCCGTCTTCCTCGCCAGCGACGACGCCGACTACGTCACCGGGTCGACGTACTTCATGGACGGCGGCCTGATGCAGAACCAGGGCCAGGGCGCCTGAGCGCACCCTCGCGCCGGTCACCCGGCGGCGCGCAGCCGCGCGGCGGTGGCGTCGTCGGCCGGGAAGAACGACTCGTCGGCCGGGCCAGGCGGCGGCGCCGCGCGCCGGGTGTCCACCCGGATCGGTGGACTGGCGGAGAATGGTGAGATGCGCCTGGTCATCCTCGCCGACACCCACGTACCCAAGCGGGCGCGCGACCTGCCCGCGCCGGTCTGGTCGGCGGTGGAGGCCGCCGACGTGGTGGTGCACGCCGGTGACTGGGTCGACGTGGCGCTGCTCGACGCGATGAGCGCCCGGGCCCGCCGGCTCGTCGGCGTGTACGGCAACAACGACGGCCCGGAGTTGCGGGCCCGACTGCCCGAGGTGGCCCGGGTCGACCTGGACGGCCTGCGGGTGGCGGTGGTGCACGAGACCGGGCCGAAGACCCGGCGGGAGGAGCGCAGCGCGGCCCGCTTCCCCGACCGTGACCTGCTGATCTTCGGCCACTCGCACATCCCGTGGGACAGCGTCGCCCCGGGCGGGCTGCGGCTGCTCAACCCCGGCTCGCCCACCGACCGGCGGTCCCAGCCGTACGCCACCTACCTGACGGCGCGGGTGGCAGCGGGGCGACTCGACGAGGTCGAGCTGCACCGCCTGCCCCCGCGCTGAGGGTCACCGGCCCCGGCCGGTCTCCTCCTGCAACTCGTCGATCCGCCGGGACGCCTCGGCCTTGGTCAGGTCGTCCGGGACCTCCTCGCCGGCCTCCCGGGCCAGCGTGTGCAGGTACGACTCCTGGGCGGCGGTCGGCGGCTCCTCGCCGGTCACCCAGTCGTCCGGGTCCTTGATCGCGCCCCGCGGATCGGGCTGCTGTCTGTTGCGGTCGGCCATGATGTCCACCTTTCTTCGAACAGGTGTACCCCTACCCACGGTGTCGGTCCTTCATGCCGCCCGCCGCCAGGGCACATACGATCACCCGGTGACCTCGGGCGTGATCGTGGTGGGAGCCGGCATCGCCGGCGTGGCGTGCGCGACGGAGCTGGTCCGGGCGGGCGTTGCAGTGCAGATCCGGGAACGGGGCCGGGTGGCGGGCGGGCGGATGGCCAGCCGCCGCTTCGACGGCCGCCCCGCCGACACCGGCGCCGCGTACCTCACCGTCGACGACCCGGACTTCGCCGAGGTCGTGCGGGGGTGGCGGGCCGCCGGGCTGGTCCGGGAGTGGACCGACACCTTCGTGGCGTACGGCCCGGACGGCCGGCGCGAGGTGACCGGTCCGACCCGCTGGGCCGCCCCGCGCGGTCTGCGCTCACTGGTCGAGGAGCTGGCCCGCGATCTGCCGGTGAGCGTGGACCGGCTGGTCATGACGGTGCGGCCGGGCCCGACGGTGGACGGAGCCGGGTGCGCCGCGGTGGCGCTGTGCATGCCCGGCCCCCAGGCGGCGCTGCTGCTCGACCCGGAACTGGCCGACGCGACGCGCGCCGCGCTGGAGCAGCGCTGGGCGCCGACGCTCAGCGCGGTGCTGCGCTTCCCGAACCGCCGCTGGCCCGAATTCCGGGGCGCCTTCGTCAACGACCACCCGCTGCTCGGGCTGGTCTGCGACGACGGCGACCGACGCGGCGACGGCGCCCCGGTGCTCGTCGCGCACACCACGCCGGAGTTCGCCGCCGGCCACCTGGCCCAGCCCAGCGCCGCCGGGCCGGCCGTCGAGGAGGCGGTGCGCGATCTGCTCGGGCTGCCCGAGCCGGCCGAGCTGGTGCACGTGCACCGCTGGACGTACGCCCGCCCGACCGCCGCTGCCGGGGACGGGACGTACCACCTCGACGACGACGGGGTCGGGCTGGCCGGCGACGCGTTCGGCCGGCCCCGGGTGCAGAGCGCGTGGCGCTCCGGGCGGGACCTGGGGCGCGCCCTGGCCGAGCGGGTGCTCGCCGTGCGTGGCTGACCGGTACCGGTGCGCGCACCGGCCGCCGGCGGGGGGCGTATCGTCCGTCAGGGGAGGTGTGCGACGTGGACGGGGATTCCGGACGGTGGGGGACGGCGTGACCGGCCGGGGCCTGCGGCACGACGCGCTGCTCTACGCCGACGACCACGACTACCTCGACGCCATCACCGCCTTCGTGGCGGCCGGCCGGGCGGCCGACGAGCCGGTCCTGGTCGCCGTCCCCGCGTACCGGCTCGGCCAGGTCGGGACCGCTCTCGGCGCGTTCGCCGGGGTGACCCTCGCCGACATGAGTGCCATCGGGCGCAACCCGGCGGCGATCATCCCCACCGCCCTGCGCGACTTCGTGCACCGGTTCCCCGGCCGCCGGCTGCGGATCGTGGGGGAGTCGCTCTGGCCGGGCCGGCGTCCGGCGGCGTACCGGCACTGCGTCGAGCACGAAGCCATGATCAACCTGGCGCTCCCGGCGTACCCGGTGAGTGTGCTCTGCCTCTTCGACCGCTCCCGGCTGCCCGCCGACGCCCTCGCCGACGTGGGGCGGACCCACCCCGTCGTGCGCAGCGGGGCGCTGGCCCGGCCCAGCGCCGGCTACCAGCAGCCCGAGACGGTGCTGGCCGGCTGCGCCGAGCCGCTGCCCCCGGCCCCGCCCGACGCGGCGACGCTGCGGGTGGAGGCGGCCGGCCTGGCCGCGCTGCGGGCCGCCGTCGCCGCCACCGCCGTCGCCGCCGGACTGCCCGCCGACCGCGTCGACGACCTGCAGATCGTCGTCACCGAGCTGGCCGCCAACGCGATCACCCACGCCGGCGGGCCCGCCACGGCCCGCTGGTGGGTGGCGGCGCCGGACGAGCTGGTCTGCGAGATCAGCAGCCACGGCACGCTGGCCGACCCGCTCGCCGGCCGGATCCCGGCCCCGGCGTCGGCCGAGCGGGGACGCGGGCTGCTGCTCGTGCAGCAGCTCTGCGACCTGGTCGACATCCGCACGGTCGACGGTGGTATCACCGTCCGGGTGCACCTGGACCTGCCGGCGCCGGCCGCGGTGCCCGCCCCGCGGTCAGCCCCGGACGCCGCCGAGTGCGGGCTCGCCCCGCTCTGACGGCTCCTTCGTGCGCTCGCCCGCCCGGTCGAGCAGCTGCATGACCGGGGTCGCGGCGATCCCGTGCACCACCACGGACACCACCACCACCAGCCCGACGGTCGCCCAGATCAGGTCGGCCTGGGGGAAGTCGGTCTTGCTGGTGGCGTACGCCAGGTAGTAGAACGAGCCGACGCCACGGATGCCGAACAGCGAGATCACCCAGTGCTCGGACGGTCGGCCGGGCGCGCCCCGCAGCGACAGCCAGGCCACCAGCGGCCGGACCACGAAGAGCAGGGCCAGTCCGACCGCCGCCGCCGGCCAGGTCAGCGGAGCCAGCAGGCCGTCGATCACCGCGCCGCCGAAGAGCAGCAGCAACAGCACCGTCAACAGCCGCTCGATCTGCTCGGCGAAATCGTGCAGCACCGAGTGGAACTCGTGGGTGCGCTCGGCTGCCCGGATCGCCCGCGCGGCCACGAAGACGGCCAGGAAGCCGTACCCGCCGATCACCTCCACCAGCCCGTACGCCAGGAAGGTGGCGGCCAGGGCGAGGAAGCCCTCGGCGTGCCGGGCCAGCCGCAGCTCGCTGGGGGCGCGGAAGAACAGCTTGCCGAGCAGCCAGCCGACGAGCAGCCCGCCACCGACGCCGACGACGAGCTTGTAGAGCACGTCGACGGTGAACCAGTCGGCGAGCCAGTCCGCCGGGGCGAGGCTGGTGGTGGCGATGGCGATGGCGGCGTAGACGAACGGGAAGGCCAGCCCGTCGTTCAGGCCGGCCTCCGAGGTGAGGGCGAAGCGGACCTCGTCCTCGGAGTCCTCCACGTCGGTGGGCTCGCCCACCTGCACGTCGGCGGCGAGCACCGGGTCGGTCGGGGCCAGCGCCGCCCCCAGCAGCAGCGCGGCGGCCGGCACCAGGCCGGCCCACCACCAGCCGAGCAGCGTCACCGCCGCGATGCACACCGGCATCGCGATCGCCAGCAGCCGCCAGGTGGACGACCACCGCCGCCAGCTCAACGGCCGGTCGATCTTGAGGCCGGCGCCCATCAGGGCGACGATCACCCCGATCTCGGTCAGGTGGGTGGTCAGCTCCGGATGGGCCAGCGGGTCCGGCGACGGCAGCCCGGTGGGCAGCAGGAAGACCAGCATGCCCAGCCCGAGGAACGCGATCGGCATGGACAGCGGGCGGCGCTCCAGCACCCGGGGCAGGATCCCGGCCAGCAGGGCGCCCACGCCCACCAGCGCGAACGCGACATCGACCGGTTCCACGGCACCACCTCTCGCACCTCGCCCGCGCCCGCGCGCGAGGTGGGGACTGTGCCCCGTGCTCCGGCGGGCTAAGCCTCGGTGTCCGGCTTGTCCCGCGGTGACGTCCGCCTCGGTGTGACGAGGGGGGAGTCGGCCAGCGCGGCCAGCAGCGCCGCCGGGTCGTCGTAGACGGCGACCGCGCCCGCCCCGGCCAGCTCACCCCGGCTGGTGCCGCCGCAGGTCAGCCCGACGCAGGGGATGTCGAGCTTGGCGGCGGCGGCCACGTCCCAGACCGAGTCGCCGACGAAGACCACCCGCCGGGCGTCCAGGCCGGACTGCTCCAGGGCCGCCACCAGGATGTCCGGCGCCGGCTTGCTCTGCTGGGCGTCCGCCGACGAGGTGACGGTGTCGACCGCGTCGTCGGCGTCCAGCGCGGCGCGCAACGCCCCGACCTCGTGCTCGGCGGCGGAGGTGGCGAGCACCACCCGCAGGCCCCGGGCGGCACAGGCGCGCAGCAGCTCCGCCGCGCCGGGCAGCGGGGCGAGGCGCTCCCAGTACTCGGCGAAGAGGCTGTCGTGCGCGTCGCGCAGCTTGCCGTCGGCGTCCCGATCCCGTTCCGGGCCGAGCAGGTGGTCCAGGAGCTTGTCCGAGCCCATCCCGATGGACCGGTGGATCAGCGACATCGGCACCCGGTGCTCGGCCTGCCGCAGCGCCTCCCACCAGCTCACCGTGTGCAGGTAGGTGGTGTCGACCAGCGTGCCGTCGACGTCGAAGAGGACGCCGGAGGGACTCTCTGCGCTCATGGGCGTCCTCCTACCCCGCTCGGGCGGCGCTGACGCCCGTACTCATCCCGCCGGAATGAGGATCTCGAACCAGACCGTCGAACCACGGACCGTGGGGTCGGTGCCCCAGGCGTCGGAGAGCTGCTCGATCAGGCCGAGGCCCCGGCCCCGGCTGCTCAACGTGTCGGTCTGCGCCCGGGTCACGGTGCCCCGGGTGCCCGAGTCGGCGACCGACACCAGCAGCCGCTCCGGGCTCAGGTCGATCTCCACCCGGGCGGCCGTGCCGGCGTGCAGCAGCGCGTTGGTGGTCAACTCGCTGGTGCACAGCACCGCCGCGCCGATCACCCCCTCCGGCACCCGCCAGTCGGTCAGCTGCGCGGTCAGCCAGTGCCGCACCCGGCTCGGCGCGGTCGGCTCGGCCGGCATCTCCATGCTCGCCGAGCGGCTCGGCTTCAGCGCGTGCTCCACCGCCAGCACCGCGACGTCGTCCTCGGTCGCCCCGGCCACCGCGCCGGTGGCCACCGCGCAGAGCGCGCGCGGGTCGCCGCTGGCCGCGTCGGCCACCGCCGTGACCAGCACGTCCAGCCCCGCGGTGAGGCTCTGCCGCCGCCGTTCGACCACCCCGTCGCTGTACAGCAGCAGGGTGTCCCCGGGCCGGAACGGCACGGTCGCGGTACGCGGCCGGCAGCCCAGCCCGAGCGGGGCGCCCGCCGGCAGCTCGACGAAGGCGGCCGTCGCCGAGCCGTCGGGGTGGCAGCGCCGGATCAGCGGCGGCGGGTGCCCGGCGCTGGCCAGCGTGATCTCGCCGCGGTCGGCGTCCACCACGCCGAAGACCACGGTGACGAAGAGCTCCTGGGTGCCGGTCTCGGTGCCGAGGCTGGCCACCAGCCGGTCCAGCCCGGTGAGCACGGCGTCCGGGCGCGGGTCGGCCAGCGCCAGGGCGCGCAGCGCCGCCCGTACCTGGCCCATCCGGGCCGCCGCCTGCACGTCGTGGCCGGCGACGTCGCCGAGGACCACGCCCAGGTCGCCGGTGGGCAGCACGAAGGCGTCGTAGAAGTCACCGCCGGCGGCGTTGCCGTCGACGCCGGGGTCGTACCGGGCGGCGATGCGCAGCCGGGGCAGCGCGGGCAGCCGCTCCGGCAGCATGCTGCGTTGCAGCAGCTGGGCGGTGCCGTGCTGGGTCTCGAACCGGCGGGCCCGCTCGGCCGCCTGGCCGACCAGCTCCGCCGAGGCGGCCAGCAACGCCCGCTCCGCCGCCGACCAGCCGTGCGGCGTCCGGTAGCCGACGGCGAGGCCGCCGCGGATCACCGAGGAGCGCAGCGGCAGCGCGGCCAGCGAGCGGATCTTCTGGTCGTGCCGGTCGATGGCGCTCGCCCGCAGCGGTTCGCCGTCGCCGACGAAGTACGGCACGCCGCTGCGCGCGGTCACCACCACCGGGGCGGGGGAGTCCGCGGCGGTGGGCCGCCACAGCGGAGGCAGCCGCTCGTCGGCCTCGTCGAGCAGTTCGCCCCGGATGCGCCGGACCATCCGCCAGCCGGGGCCGTCGTCGACGGCGAAGGTCACCCGGTCGGCGTCGAAGGAGTGCAGCGCGTAGCGCAGGGTCACCCGGGCCACGTCGTCGAGGGTGAGCGTGCCGGAGAGCGCGGCGGCGAAGTCGCTGAGGCTCTGCAACTGCTGGGTGAGCTGGGTGGTCTGCGCGGCCACGGTGAGCACGCCGACGATCCGGCCGGTGCTGTCGCGTACCGGCGAGTGGCCGCGGGTGAAGACGGCGTGGTCGCCGGTGGCGGCCAGGTGCCGGTCGACCGGCAGCATCGACTCCCGCTGGAGGAAGGACTCGCCCCGCCGGTAGGCCCGTTCGATCACGTCGCCCACCCCGGGGGTGTGCCAGAGGTCCGCGAAGACCTCGCCGGCGGGCCGGCCGAGGGCGTCCGGGTGCCGGTCCCCGATCAGCTCGGAGTAGCCCTGGTTGTAGAGCAGCACGAACTCGTCGCCGTAGTAGAGCGCCATCGGCACCGGCGAGGAGAGGATCACGTCGACCAGGGCGCGTACCGCCGGGTCCCACCGCTGCGGCGGCCCGAGCGGGGTACCCGCCCAGGGGTGGGCGAGCACGGTCGCCGCCACCTGCGAGACCGGGGCCGGTCCGGGGGCGGCGGGTGGTGGCGTGGGGACTCGCCCGACCGTGCCTGGCATGTCACGCAGCCTAGCCGGAGCGTCGCGCAGAGGTTTGGATCATGCCCCCCGACCGTGCCGAACGGTCCGGGCACGGTGATGTTAGGGCAGGTCAGGAGGTCTTTCGGGGGACATGTCGGGAAATTGATCCTGGGTGTCGCGGCGTGCACCCTGAGCGACCGGGTATCCGGCCGGCGCAGTCCATGCGACAGGAGGGACATCATGCCGGAAACCCTTGCGGTCAGGCAGGCCGACATCGGCGACGCCGTGGCCGACATGTGGAGGTCGGTGCTGCTCTTCATCCCGAGGGCGATCGCGTTCATCGCGATCCTCGTGGTGGGCTGGATCATCGCCCGAGCGGTACTCAAAATCGTGGACAAGGCACTGGAACGGGTGGGGTTCGACCGGGCGGTCGAACGGGGTGGCATCAAACGGGCATTGGAACGCACGAAGTACGACGCGAGTGACATCCTGGCGAAGCTCGCGTACTACGCGGTCCTGCTGTTCACCCTGCAGTTCGCCTTCGGGGTGTGGGGACCCAACGCGATCAGTGACCTGATCCGGGGCGTCGTGGCCTGGCTGCCGCGCGCGTTCGTGGCGATCGTCATCGTGGTCGTGGCGGCCGCGATCGCCAACGCCGTCCGGGACCTGGTCACCGGCGCGCTGGGCGGCCTCTCGTACGGCCGGATCCTCGGCGACCTGGTGGCGGTCTTCATCCTGGCGCTCGGCATCATCGCCGCGCTGAACCAGGTGGGCGTCGCCACCACGGTGACCACGCCGGTGCTGATCGCGGTGCTCGCCACGGTGGCCGGCATCCTGATCGTCGGCGTCGGCGGTGGTCTGGTGAAGCCGATGCAGAGCCGCTGGGACCGCTGGCTGGACCGGATGGCCGAGGAGTCGCGGGCGATCCAGGTGCACCGCCAGGCCCAGACGGCCGGGCGGGGCGACATGAACCGGCAGATGGCCGACCGGGGCGGCGAGCGCGTTGCGCCCATGGCGTCCGCCGAGGAGGCCAGGGCGGCGGCCGGGAGCCGGGGGACGTACCAGTCCGGCAACGTGGGCGAGGAGACCCAGCAGTTCCGCCGTCCGGGGACCTGAGTCGGAGGCGTACCGGGTGGAGGGGGTCCGTGCGTGGCGCGGACGCCCCTCCGTCGTGTGCCGGTGGGGTCAGGCCGCTTCGAGGTGACGCGGGTCGAGCGTGCGGGCCAGCGCGCAGACCGCCAGCAGGCGGATGCGCAGCCAGTCCGGCTCGGTCCAGTCGACCGTGCCGGTGGGCAGGCTCAGGCCGTGCTCCAGTGCGGCCGCCCGCAGCCCGTCGGCGTACCCGACCAGCGCCGCCGGGGTCAGTGGGCGCCGGTCGCCGTCGAGGCTGTCGCGTACCGCGGCCGCGTGCTGGTCGACCATCGCGAGCAGGCCGGGGTTGGCGGCCGCCGCGGCGAGGCCGGAGACGCCGACCGAGGCGCAGAGCAGGGCGAGGGCGGACCTCGCCGCGCTCGCGGCGGTCCGGGTCGCGACCTGGGAGTACGGCAGACGCATGGGGACCGAGGTTAGTCACCCGGCGGCCCGGGCGGCCTCGGCCGCTCGGCCGGTCCCGGGTCCTCTTCCGGTCGGCCGCCCTCCTCCGCCGGGATTGACCCGGCGGAGGGTGGGCAGAAGGAGAACCGCGCGCGAACGGGCGCAGCCGGCACCTTGGGGGGACGGATGGGACAGCACGACGACGGCCCGGACCGGCAGCACCGCCGGCCGGACGGGGTGACCGACGAGACGGTGGCCGCGCTGGGCAAGCTCAGCGAGGCGCTGGAGGCGGTGGAATGGGCGCGCGGGCACCTCTACTCGCTGCACCAGTTGATCGGGCACGCCGACCTGATGCTCGACGACGCGGTCGCGCAGTTGCGGGCCGCCGGCCACGAGGACCTCGCGGAGCGGGTCCGCACCGAGCTGCTCGGCCGCAACGTGATCGCCGGTCGGTGGACGTTCCAGATCGTCGAGGACTTCGACGACAACTACTACGCGGTCTTCCGCGAGCTGGACCGCGCCGCCCGGGACCAACTGGTGGACGGCCGCCGCCACCTCTACGAGGCGGAGATGAAGGAGCGGCGGCGGACCCGGGGCCGACCCGGGCACGAGGCCCGCCCCGCCGAGCCCGGCTCATCCCGGGACTGACGCGGCGGGGCCGCCCGTCAGGTGGGTGTCAGTCGGCCGACGGCGCGTCGGCCGGCCGGCGACGGCTGGTGTCGTCGGCGATGATGACGGTCGCCACCATGAGCGCGACGCAGAGGCTGAACAGCCAGGAGTCGTCGGCGACCAGCTTGGCCGAGACCGGGGCCTGGAGCGCGGCGAGCAGGAAGCCGAGCCAGGCCAGACGCCGCTGACGTGGGGTGAGGATGCCGGAGCCCTGTTGCATCCCGAAAGTCTGACGCGGCACCCCCCGGTTGCCGTCAACCGATCGGCCGATTCTGGATGGGCTGTCCGCATTCCTGCCCGTCCGGGCGTTGCTTTTTGCCGGTTCGGGGGAAGTCGTTGCCGGCTGGAAGTGTTCTCGGCGGGTACGGCAGGATGGCCCCCCGTGTCCGTCACCCCGCCCCGCGCCTCCCTGCTCCTGCTCGCCTACCTCGCCTTCGTCAGCCTCGGCCTGCCCGACGGGCTGATCGGGGTCGGCTGGCCGTCGATCCGCGCGGACCTCGGCGTACCGACGGAGGCGGTCGGGCTGGTGCTCACCGCGGGCACGGTCGGGTATCTGACCTCCAGCGTGCTCGCCGGCTTCACCCTCGCCCGACTCGGCGTCGGTCGGCTGCTGGCCGGCAGCACGGTGCTGGCCAGCCTCGCGCTCACCGGGTACGCCTCGACGCCGGAGCTGGCCCTGATGATCGGCTGCGCGCTGGTTCTCGGGCTCGGCTCGGGCGCCGTCGACTCCGGGCTCAACGCGTACGCGGCCGGGGCGTTCGGGCCCCGGCACATGACCTGGATGCACGCCTGCTTCGGCCTCGGGGTGGCGCTCGGCCCGCTGATCATGACCGGCGCGCTCGGCGCCGGGCTGAGCTGGCGCTGGGGCTACGGGCTCGTCGCCGCGGCGCAGCTCGCCCTGGCCACCGCCTTCGCGCTGACCGTACGGGCCTGGCGGGGGCGGCCGGCGAACCCGGCCGTACCCGTCGTGACCGGCACCGCGCCGGTGCCGGTACGCGAGACGCTGCGGCTGCCGGCGGTCTGGCTGGGCGCGCTCGCCTTCATGCTCTACGTGGCGATCGAGATCAGCGCCGGACTCTGGGCGTTCCTGCTGCTCACCGAGGGGCGCGGCCTGTCGGCGACCACCGCCGGCCTCTGCGTCTCCGGCTACTGGGGGAGCCTCTTCGTGGGGCGGGTCGTCCAGGGCGTGGTCGCCGAGCGCCTCGGCGTCGGTCGGGTGCTGCGGGGCAGCCTGCTCGGCATGACAGCCGGCGCCCTGCTGATCGCGCTGCCCGCGCCGGCCTGGGTGGCGGTGGCCGGCCTGGTCCTGGTGGGCTTCGCCGCCGCGCCGGTCTACCCGCTGCTCACCCTCGCCACCCCGGAGCGGGTCGGCGCGGCGCACGCGGACCGCGCCATCGGCGTCCAGATCGGGACCGCCGGGCTCGGCTCGGCGCTGATCCCCGGCGGGCTCGGCGTGCTGTTCGGCCACACCTCGGTGGCGTTGCTGGGGCCGGCGCTGACCGTGCTGGCGGTGCTGCTGCTGCTCCTGCACGCCATGGCCGGGCGCCGGTCGGTGGCCGTCACCGGCTGAGGCGACCGGGCCGTGGGACGGGCCGGCCCCGGGCGGGTCCCGCCCGGGGCGTCTCGCGCATCAGACGTCGGGGCCGGTCCGGCCGGTGGTGGAGGGGCGGTACGCCCGCTCCGAGTCGGTCATCTCCCGCCGCTCGGCCTGCGGCCCGGCGCCCCGGTCCACCGCCTCGGGGCCGTGCCCGAAGGCGGCCTCCCCACCGGCGTCGTTGCCCGTGACGTCGTCGGCCTGTCCGTCGATGGTCGACCGGGCGATCGCCCGGTCCAGTTCCCCCAGCGGGGTCTTCTGCTCGTCCCGCCACACCCTGTCGTCGTTCTCCGTCATCCCCCTGGCGTACCCGGGGCGGATGATCGCAAACGGCCGGCGGGCGGGCCCGGACGCGGCGATGGCCGCCGGATCCACCGGCGGCCATCGGATGTGTGAGTTCCGGGGGGAACGGTCACGGCTGCGGGCGGTCCACCTTGCCCCGCCAGGCGCCGGTCTCCTGACCGCGGCGCTCGATGAACTGCTTGAACCGCTCCAGGTCGCCCTTGGCGCGCCGGTCCACCACACCCAGCTTGTCGCCGGCCTTCTCCACCACGCCGTGCGGCTCGAAGTCCATCTGCAGGGTGACCCGCGTCCTGCCCTCGTCGAGCCGGTGGAAGGTGACCACGCCGGCCTGCTGGGTGCCGCCGGTCGACTTCCAGGCCACCCGCTCGTCGGGGAGCTGCTCGGTGATCTCGGCGTCGAACTCCCGCTTGACCCCGGCGATCTCGACGGTCCAGTGGGTCATCGTGTCCGTCAGCTGCCGGACCTCCTGCACCCCCTCCATGAAGTGGGGGAACTCCTCGAACTGGGTCCACTGGTCGTACGCGGTGCGGATCGGGACGGAGACGTCCACGTGCTCGGTAACGCCGCTCATGAAGATTCCTCCTTCGGCCGCCGGTGTTCGTCCGGATCGTGGGCCGATCCGGTCACCAGCGGGTCGTCTCGTTCTTGTGGCCGAGGGCGGCCCACACCTCGGAAACGGTGCGGTACCGCGTACCGTCGGGCAGCCGCTCCAGCTCCTCGATGAGGTCGGCGGGCGCCTGGTTCTCGCGGGCGTTGGCGATCAGCTTCTCGCGGTCGCCCGGCAGGGCCGTCATCGTGATGAACCGCCCGAGCCGGCTGCGGTCCTCGACGTCCCGAGAGCTCATGCCCTTCGGGGCGCCGCTTCGCAGCTCACCCGCCGGTGCCGTGGTGGCACCCGGCTGGTCCTCGCCGGCCGGCTCGGGCTCGCGGAACTCCTCGGCGCGCGAGCCCCCGGTGCCCGGGCCCTGGACCAGGCCGGCGACCTCCTGGCTCATCTGCTCGTCGAGCCTCGGTCCGTGCTTGCTGCTGCCACGTTCCAGTTCCATGCTGTGGTGCTACCCCTGGCGGCCCCCGGGAAACGCCGAACCCGGCACGCGGTCACGAATCGGCGGGGGCCTTCGGGGGCAGGACCGGCTCGCCCGGATCCTCCGCCCCGGCCTGGAGCACCCGGCCCCGTTGCAGCTCGGCGTTGATCTGCACGCCGAACATCAGCGCGCAGTTGGACAGGTAGAGCCAGACCAGGAAGGCGATGACCGCGCCCAGGCTGCCGTACGTCACGTCGTAGGAGCCGAAGTTCGCGACGTACAGGCCGAAACCGGCGGAGGCGACGATCCAGGAGAGCAGGGCCACCGCCCCGCCCGGGGTCAGCCAGCGGAACCTCGGCTGCTGGACGTTCGGGGCGATCCAGAACAGCAGGGACAGCAGCGTCATCATCACCAGCGCCAGCACCGGCCACTTGGCCACGCTCCACACCGTGCGGGCCAACCCACCGGCGCCCAGCAGGTCGCCCACCGCGTCGGTCACCGGCCCGCTGACGATCAGGCCGAGGGCCACCACGGCGAGCAGGACCAGCGACACGGCCGCCAGGCCGATCTGCATCGGGCGTAACCGGTAGAACGGCCGCCCCTCCTCGACGCCGTAGATCGCGTTGGAGGCCCGGGTGAACGCGCCGATGAACCCGGACGCCGACCAGAGCGCGCCGAGCAGACCGAAGCTGAGCAGCACCTTCGCCCCGCTCTGCTGGTCGACCACGGTGCGCACCACCGACACGAAACCGTCGTTGGCGACCACCGAGCCGGCGCCGATGTCGCGGGCCAGCTCCAGCACCGTGTCGACGGTGCGCTCGCCGTCGGAGACCAGGCCGACGAGGGCGACCACCACCACGGTGGAGGGGAACAGCGCGAGTACGCCGTAGTAGGTCAGCGCCGCCGCCCAGTCCGCGCAGTTGTCCCTGACGAAGTTGCGCCCGCTGCGCACCAGCGCCCCGCGCCAGGTGGACCAGCTCAGCTGGCGTACCCGGCGGGGGACCCGCAGGCCGTCCCGGCCACCGGCGACCGCGGTCGGCTCCGTCGTCGCTGCCATCTCCCGCTCCCGTCCCCGCCGGCGCACCCGGCACCCGCTGGCCCCGCCGGTACCCGGTGCCGGAAATCGACAAACCCGGCGGACGAGTTTGCCGATGAGGGCCCGGGGAACCGTCCATACGCAGACATCGACGCGGAGGAGGACGAGATGCCCGGGCGCGAGGTACTGCCCAGCACGCTGCGGCGCTCCCCGAAGAAGGCGCAGCGCACCTGGGAGAAGACGCACGACTCGGCGGTGGAGACGTACGGCGAGGGCGAGCGGTCGCACCGCACCGCGTTCGCTGCGGTCAAGCACGAGTTCGAGAAGGTCGGCGACCACTGGGAGCCGAAGGGACGCAAGGGACCCAGCGACCGCCAGGCGCAGGGTGGCGGACCGGCCCGACGGGCTCCCACGGCGGGCGGCGTGGACGCCAACGCCAAGAAGGACCACCTGCTGGAGGTGGCCAGGAAGCTGGACGTACCCGGCCGGTCCCGGATGACCAAGCCGGAACTGGTCAAGGCGATCGAGAAGGCCAACGACCGGCAGACCGCGAAGGCCCGCGAGAGGTCCAAGGCCCGCAGCGGTCGCTGAGCCGGGGGTACGACGCACGGGAGCCCGGGACCGCACGGTCCCGGGCTCCCGCGTTCCCGCTCACCAGTGGCCGCCGCCCGGGGCCTCCAGGTGCACCGTCTTCACCGTGCTGAACTCGTCGAGCAGCTCCGGGCCGTACCCGAAGCCCTGGCCGCTGCCGCGACGCGGCTGCGCGGCGCCGCCCGGCGCCCCGCCGAACACCGCGTTCACCTTGACGGTGCCCACCGGCAGCTCCCGCCAGGCCCGCTGCGCGTGGCTCATCGAGGCGGTGAGCACCGTGCCGGCCAGCCCGTACGGGGAGTCGGCGGCGCACCGCAACGCCTCGCTGAACGAGTCCACCACCACCACGGGCGCCACCGGCCCGAACGTCTCCTCGCGGACCAGCGTCATCTCGTGCCGGCAATCGGCGACCACCGTCGCCGGGTAGAACGCCCCCGGCCCCTCCGGCAGCACACCCCCGGTGCGCAGCGTCGCCCCCTCGGCCACCGCCGCGGTCACCTGGCCGTGCACGTGGTCACGGTGCCGCCGGTCCACCAGCGGGCCCAGCTCGGTCTCCGGGTCCCGGCCCGGTCCGACCCGCAGTGCTTCCGCCCGCTCGACCAGCGCGTCGACGAAGTCCTCCGCCACGTCCCGGTGCACGTAGATCCGCTCGACGGCGACGCAGATCTGGCCGGCGTTGGCGAACGAGCCGATCGCCGCCTGCCCGGCCGCCCAGACCGGGTCCAGCCCGGCGTCGACGATCAGCGGGTCGCTGCCGCCGTTCTCCAGCAGCGCCTTCGCGCCCGTCCGGGCGCAGGCCGCCGCGATGGCCCGGCCGGTGGCGGTGGAGCCGACGTGGGCCACCACGTCCACCTCCTGCGCGGCCAGCGCCGCGCCCACCTCGGCACCGCCGGTCAGCAGGGACAGCACCCCGGCCGGCAGCGCGCCGTCGAGGATCCGGGCCAGCAGCCAGCCGGTGGCCGGGGTCCGCTCGCTCGGCTTGTACAGCACCACGTTGCCGGTCACCAGGGCCGCGCCGAGCAGCCCGCAGGAGACCGCCACCGGGTCGTTCCACGGGGTGATCGCGGCGACCACCCCGCGCGGCTCCGGCGCCATGAAGTCGATGGCGTGCGCGCCGCCGTGCAGCGTCCGCCCGCCCCGCACCGGGCCCAACTCGGCGTACTGTCGCAGCGTGCCGATGCCCGCCTCCACGCCGCCCCGGGCGTCGGCGAGTGGCTTGCCCATCTCCGCCGTCGTCGCCTCGGCCAGTTCGTCCGCCGCCGCGGCCAGCGCGTCCGCGGCCCGGTGCAGTGCCGCCGCTCTGTCCGCCGGGGCCGTCGCCGCCCACTCCGCCGCCGCGCCCCGGGCCGCCTCGACCGCCTTGGCCACCTCGTCCGCCGTCGCCACCGGTACGGTGCTGACCGGCGTGCCGTCGGCGGGATCGTGCACGACCAGTTCACCGCCCGCGCCGCCCGCGCCCCACACTCCACCGATGAGCTGTTCAACCCTGTACATGCGGCAGTGGATGCCCCGGTCCCGGCAAGGCAAACGCGTTTCGCCCGGTTGCTGGCCGGGTAGGCGGATCGGATGACCGGGACCGGCATCGAGACCGCTGACGCCGTCGTCATCGGCGCCGGACACAACGGACTGGTCGCCGCCAACCTGCTCGCCGACGCCGGTTGGGACGTGCTGGTCCTGGAGGCCACCGGCGCCCCCGGCGGGGCGGTCCGGTCCGCCGAGGTGACCGCCCCCGGCTACCTGAGCGACCTCTACAGCTCCTTCTACCCCCTCGGATACGCCTCGCCGGTGCTGCGCGGGCTCCGCCTCGACACGTACGGGCTGGCCTGGACGCACGCGCCCGACGTGCTGGCGCACGTGCTGCCCGACGGCCGGGCGGCGGTGCTCAACCGCGACCCCGACCGCAGCGCCGGGTCGATGGAGACGTTCGCGCCCGGCGACGGGCAGCGCTGGCTCGACACCTACGACGACTGGCGGGCGATCTCCCGTCCCCTGGTGAACGCGCTGTTCACCCCCTTCCCGCCGGTCCGCGACGGGCTGGAGCTGCTGGGCCGGCTGCGCACCGCCGGGGCGCTGCGGCTGGCCCGTCGGCTGGTGCTGCCGAGCCGGCAGTTCGGCCGCGAGGTGTTCCGGGGCGAGGGCGCGGCCGCGCTGATGGCCAGTTGCGCCCTGCACACCGACCTGTCGCCCGACGACGCCGGCTCGGGCATCTATGGCTGGCTGCTCGCCATGCTCGGTCAGGACGTCGGCTGGCCGGTGCCGGTGGGCGGCGCGCAGCGGATCACCGACGCGCTGGTGGCGCGGCTGATCGCCAAGGGCGGCCGGATCACCTACTCCGCCCGGGTGGACCGGGTGCTCATCGCCCGGGGCCGGGCGATGGGCGTACGGACCGAGGGCGGCGCCACCTGGCGGGCCCGTCGGGCGGTGCTGGCCGACGTGCCGGCGCCGGCGCTCTACCTGGACCTGGTCGGCGCGGCCTGGCTGCCGCCGAGGCTGGTCGAGGACCTCGACCACTTCCGCTGGGACGGGTCGACGGTCAAGGTCGACTGGGCGCTGGACGGGCCGATGCCGTGGACCAACCCCCAGGTCGCCGGGGCGGGCACCGTGCACCTGGCGACGGACGTCGACGGGCTCACCCGCTACGCGGCGGACCTGGCCTGCGGGCAACTGCCGGAGGACCCGTTCCTGCTGGTCGGCCAGATGACCACCGCCGACGCGAGCCGGTCACCGGCCGGCACGGAGTCGCTCTGGTCGTACACCCACCTGCCGTTCCGGCGGAACTGGCGGGCCGAGGACGTGGCCGCGCACGTGGACCGGATGGAGGCGGTGCTGGAGCGGCACGCCCCCGGCTTCAAGGGGCTCGTCCGGGGCCGCTTCGTGGCCGGCCCCGCCGACCTGGAGGAGCGCAACCCGAGCCTGGTCGGCGGCGCGGTGGGTGGCGGCACGGCCGCCGTGTACCAGCAGCTCTTCCTGCGCCCGGTGCCCGGCCTGGGTCGGCCGGACACCCCGGTCGACCGGCTCTACCTGGCCAGCGCCTCGGCGAACCCGGGCGGCGGGGTGCACGGCGCCCCGGGCGCGAACGCTGCGCAGGCGGCGCTGAGCCGCAACCGTGCCCTCACCGGCGGCCTGTACGCCCGGGCGATCGGCGCCGCCCACCGCGCGGTCTACCGCTGACCCGGCGCGGCTTCCCCTGCCGGAGACAAGCGACCTGCCCGAGCGGCATTCTCATGCCTCTCGGACAGGTCGCTCACGACGGTGTCCGCCGCACCCGTCACGCCACGTGACGGTCCGGGTGCGGACGGGTGGGTCAGCGCTCCAGGTTGCGGTGCCGGGTCCGCAGCTTGAACGGCATCAGCGCGCTCTCCACCTTGGTGGCGGTGGTCATCTTCGAGGCGCCGTCGCGGCGCTCCTCGAAGCGGATCGGCACCTCCAGGATGGTGTGCCCCAGCTTGGTGGCGAGGTAGTGCATCTCCACCTGGAAGCTGTAGCCGTTGGACTGCACCCGCTCCAGGCCGATGTCGCGCAGCGCGTCCGCCCGCCAGATCTTGAAGCCGGCGGTGAGGTCACGGATCCGCACCCGCAGCAGGGTGTGCACGTAGAGGTTCGCCCAGCCGCTGAGCGCGCGGCGGTACAGCGGCCAGTTCTCGTCCAGCTCGCCACCGGGCACGTACCGGGAGCCGATCACCACGCCGGCCTGGGTGGAGAGCAGCGCGCCGAGCATGCCTGGCAGCGCCTCCGGCGGGTGGGACAGGTCGGCGTCCATCTGCGCCACGTAGTCGGCGCCGCCGTCGAGCGCCCGGCCGATCCCGTCGACGTACGCCCGGCCCAGGCCCTCCTTGCCGGCCCGGTGCACGACCTGGATCCGGTCGGGGTGCTCGATGGCCAGCTTGTCGGCCACCTCGCCGGTGCCGTCCGGGGAGTTGTCGTCCGCCACCAGCACCTTGAGGCCGGGCAGCGGCAGGGCGAGGAGCCGCTCGACCAGCACCGGGAGGTTGCCCGCCTCGTTGTAGGTGGGGACCACGACGGTCAGGCGTGCTTCCCGCCACGGCGAGGGCAGCTCCACGGGTTCGATCATGACGGACATCCTCTGGTTGCCGACGGTTTTCCCCCAAAGGGTAGCCAGTGCCCCGTCGGGCCCCGTCGAGGCTCCCCGCCCCTCAGCTCTCCGCGGCCTCGTCCGCCTTCTGACGGGTGGCGATGTCGGAGAGCCGCCGCAGGGTCTCCTTGTTGCGCTGGTGCAGGACCAGGTCGTTGAGCTTGTTGCGGATCCAGCGCAGCGGCCCGGCGGCGAAGTCCTCGCCGATCCGCACCCGGGTGGCGTCGGCGCCGACCGGTTCCAGGGTGAACACCACGATCGCCTCACCAGCCGGCCAGAGCCCGGCCTTGATGACCATCTTGTGCGGCGGCTCGCAGGCCAGCACGGTCGACGAGTCGTGCAACGAGAGCGGCCACGGCCCGGCCTTGTGGTGCAGTTGGCTGCCCACCCGCGGCCAGGTGTCGTCGACGTCCCGCACGTGCACGGTCCCGACCACCCAGTCGCTGTACGTCCACCCGTCCGCCAGCACGTCGAACACCTGCTGCGGGGGAGCGTCGATCACTTTCTCCACAATCGCCACCGGCGTCCAGTACCCCGGCGGCGACCGGGGCTAACCGACGGGTCGGAGCGGGCGTTAGCTTCTCCGGGGCGACGGGTAAGGCCCGGTCGGCGACCGCTGCGCGGCCGGGACGGCGACGAGCCGTACCGCCGGGTAGATGATGTTTACTCCCCGGGGCTCCGGGAACCCGCCGCCCGTGCGACGGGACCAGATGGAGCCGGATCAGCGCAGGTCAGGCCGGGTCGACCCGGCCGTCGACCGGGCCGTGATCCGGCCGGTCCTGTTCGACGCGGTGCTGCTGGACCGGGACGGCACCCTGGTCGAGGACGTGCCGTACAACGGTGACCCGGAGAAGGTGCGGCCGATGCCGGGCGCGCGGGCGGCGCTGGACCGGCTGCGCGCTGCCGGCCTGCGCCTCGGCGTGGTGACCAACCAGTCCGGGCTGGCCAAGGGGATGTTCACCGCCGCGCAGATGCGGGCGGTGCACGCCCGGATCGAGGCACTGCTCGGCCCGTTCGACACCTGGCAGGTCTGCCCGCACGACGACGGCGACGGCTGCTCCTGCCGCAAACCCGCCCCCGGCCTGGTCCACCGGGCCGCGGCCGCGCTGGGCACCACGCCCGCCCGGTGCGTGCTGGTCGGTGACATCGGCCGGGACATGACCGCCGCGCTCGCCGCCGGCGCCACCGGCCTGCTGGTCCCCACCCCGGTCACCCGGCCCGAGGAGGTGGCCGCCGCCCCGCACGTCGCCCGCGACCTGCCGGCGGCCATCGAGGAGATCCTACGGCGGCAGGCCGCGCTGCGCCCGAGCGCGCCCCGCCGGTCCGGCACCGTGCTGGTCGTCCGCAGCGACTCCGCCGGCGACGTGCTGGTCACCGGCCCGGCCGTCCGCGCCGTCGCCGCCGGCGCCGACCGGGTCGTCCTGCTGCACGGGCCACGCGGTCGGCACGCCGCCGCCCTGCTGCCCGGCGTCGACGAACTCGTCGAATGGCCGCTGCCCTGGATCGACGGCGACCCCGCCCCGGTCGACCCGGACGACATCCGCCGGCTCACCGACCGCCTCGCCGGGGTGCGCGCCGACGAGGCGGTGGTCTTCACCTCCTTCCACCAGTCACCGCTGCCGCTCGCGCTGCTGCTGCGGATGGCCGGCGTGCCCCGGGTCAGCGCGATCAGCGACGACTACCCGGGCGCGCTGCTGGACGTCCGGCACCGGGTCCCCGACGGGCTGCCCGAGCCCGAGCGGGCGCTCTCGCTGGCCGCGGCCGCCGGCTTCCCGCTCCCGGCCGCCGACGACCCGGCGCTGCGCGTCCGCACCGACGGCCTGCCGCCCGCGCCGGCCCGCGTCGGCCGCCCCGGCTACGTGGTGCTGCACCCCGGCTCGGCGGTGCCGACCCGGGCCTGCCCGCCCGAGCTGGCCGCCCGGATCGTCCGGGTGCTCACCGCGGCCGGCCACCGGGTGGCGGTCACCGGCGGCCCGGACGAGACGGAGCTGACCGCCCGGGTGGCCGGCGACACCGGCGTCGACCTGGGCGGGTGGACCGGTCTGGCGGATCTCGCCGCCGTGCTGGCCGACGCCGGCGCGCTGGTGGTCGGCAACACCGGCCCGGCGCACCTGGCCGCCGCGCTGGGCGTACCGGTGGTGAGCCTCTTCGCCCCCACCGTCCCGTTCGGACAGTGGGGGCCGTACCGGGTGCCGGCGGTGCGCCTCGGCGACGCCGCCGCGCCCTGCCGGGACACCCGGGCCACCCGCTGCCCGGTGCCCGGCCACCCCTGCCTGTCCACCGTCGAGCCGGACCACGTCCTGGCGGCGGTACGCCTGCTCGGGGTACCCGCCGACGCGCCCCCGCCGGGCGCGGCGCCGGCCACCGTCGGCATCGATCCGGTGATCGCCGGCGGCGGGAGCGCCCGATGAACATCCTGGTGTGGCACGTGCACGGCTCCTGGACCACCTCGTTCGTGCACGGCAAGCACCGCTACCTGGTGCCGGTCACCCCCGACCGCGGCCCGTACGGGCTGGGCCGGGCCCGCACCTATTCCTGGCCGGACAGCGCCGTGGAGGTCACGCCGCAGCAGCTGCGCCGGGAGGAGGTCGACGTGGTGCTGCTGCAACGGCCCGAGGAGATGGACCTGGCCTGCGACTGGCTGGGCCGGCGGGCCGGCCGGGACCTGCCGGCGATCTACGTCGAGCACAACACCCCGAAGGGCGACGTGCCCAACACCCGCCACCCGATGGCCGACCGGGACGACCTGCTGCTCACCCACGTCACCCACTTCAACGAGCTGTTCTGGGACAACGGCGGCACCCGCACCGCCGTGGTCGAGCACGGGGTGGTCCCGCCGGCGGTGCAGTGGACCGGGGAGCTGGACCGGCTCGCCGTCGTCATCAACGAGCCGGTACGCCGCTGGCGCGTCACCGGCACCGACCTGCTGTCCCGCTTCGCCGAGATCGCCCCGCTGGACGTGTTCGGGATGAAGGTCGCCGGGCTCGCCGAGCACCTCGGCCTTCCCGCCGACCGGCTGGCCAGCCACGACGACGTGCCGCAGCACCGGATGCACGCCGAGCTGGCGCGGCGGCGGGCGTACCTGCACCTGTGCCGGTGGACGTCGCTGGGGCTAAGCCTGATCGAGGCCATGACGATGGGCATGCCGGTCGTCGCGCTGGCCACCACCGAGGCCGTCGAGGCCGTGCCGCCCGGGGCCGGCGCCCTCTCCACCCGGGTGGACGCGCTGCTGGAGGTCGCGGGGCGGTTCGTCACGCAACCCGACGAGGCCCGCCGCGCCGGCGCCGAGGCGCGCACCGCCGCCCGGGCCCGCTACGGCCTGGACCGTTTCCTCGCCGACTGGGACCGCCTGCTGGAGGAGGAAGTATGCGCATCGCGATGATCTCCGAGCACGCCAGCCCGCTCGCCATCCTGGGCGGTGAGGATGCCGGTGGGCAGAACACCCACGTCGCGGAGCTCTCCGCCGCGCTGGCGGCCGCCGGGCACGACGTCCGGGTCTACACCCGACGCGACGCGGTCGACCTGCCGGTCACCGTCCGCGCCCCGGACGGGTACGACGTGGTGCACGTGCCGGCCGGCCCGGCCGAGCCGTTGGCCAAGGACGCGCTGCTGCCGCACATGAAGGAGTTCAGCGGCTGGCTGGTGGAACGGTGGCGCGGCGGCGACTGGGTGCCCGAGGTGATCCACGCGCACTTCTGGATGAGCGGGCTCGCCGCGCTGGCCGCCAGCCGGCAGACCGGGGTGCCGGTGGTGCAGACGTACCACGCGCTCGGCACGGTCAAGCGGCGCTACCAGGGCGTGCAGGACACCAGCCCGGCGCGGCGGATCGCGTACGAGCGGGAGCTGGGCCGCGCGGTCGACCGGGTGGTCGCGCAGTGCCAGGACGAGGTGGGCGAGCTGGTCCGCCTCGGCGTCCCGCGCTCGCGGATGACCGTCGTGCCGTCCGGGGTCAACCTCGCCAGCTTCGCCCCGCTCGGCCCGGCCGCCGAGCGGGAGCCCGACCGGCCCCGGATCCTCACCGTCGGGCGGCTGGTGGAACGCAAGGGCTTCCAGACGGTGATCCGGGCGATGGCCCTGGTGCCCGACGCCGAGTGCGTGGTGGTGGGCGGCCCGCCGGCCGGCCTGCTGGAGACCGACCCGTACGCCCGCCGGCTGCGCGCCCTCGCCACCACCTGCGGGGTGGCCGACCGGGTCAGGCTGGTCGGCGCGGTGCCCCGGGAGGAGATGGGGCGCTGGTACCGCTCCGCCGACGTGCTGGTCGCCGCCCCCTGGTACGAGCCGTTCGGGCTCACCCCGCTGGAGGCGATGGCCTGCGGCGTGCCCGTCGTCGGCACCGCCGTGGGCGGGATCAAGGACACCGTGGTCGACGGGGTGACCGGGGACCTGGTCCCGGCCCGGGACCCGCAGGCCCTGGGCACGGCGATCCAGCGGCTGCTCGACGACCGGATCCGCCGCTTCGGGTACGCCACCGCGGCGCTGCAACGGGCCCGGCGCAGCTACTCCTGGTCGACCACCGCCGAGCGGCTGGCCGAGCTGTACGGCGAGGTGGCCGCCGTGCGCCGGCCGACCCGGGTGGTCGCCTGATGACCACGGCCACCGACGGGCTGTTGGACGCGCACCTCACCCTGCTGGCCGAGGCGCTGCTGCCGTTCCGGTCCTCGGAGCAGCAGCTCGCCCGCTGGGGCACCGAGCTGGCCGCCACGCTGGCCGGCGGGGGCCGGCTGCTGGTCGCCGGCAACGGCGGCAGCGCGGCCGAGGCCCAGCACCTCACCGCCGAGCTGGTCGGCAAGCTCCGCGACGACCGGCAGCCGCTGTCGGCGATCGCGCTGCACGCGGAGACCTCCGCGATGACCGCGATCGGCAACGACTACGGCTACGACGAGGTCTTCGCCCGCCAGGTCCGCGCGCACGGCCGGGAGAACGACATCCTGCTGCTGATGTCCACCAGCGGGGCCAGCGCCAACCTGCTGGCCGCCGCCCGCGCCGGCCGGGAGGTCGGGCTGCGCTGCTGGGCGTTCACCGGCCCGGCACCCAACCCGCTCGCCGACGCCTGCCACGAGACGCTCGCCATCGCCTCGCCGGAGAGCCAGGTGGTGCAGGAGCTGCACCTGGTCTCCACCCACGTGCTCTGCGAGTACGTCGACCGGGCCCTGCCGGCCGCGCTGGCGGTGGCCGGGACGGCCGGCCAGGCCCCCGTCGAGCGGCCCACCGCGCCGGTGCGCACCGGCGTCGAGGTGGTGCTCGACGGCGGCGACCGGCGGGTCGAGGCGGGATGAGGAGGCCGGCCGTGCGGGGACCCCTGGTGGTCATCGGCGACACCCTGCTGGACCGCGACGTCGAGGGCGTGGTGAACCGGCTCTGCCCGGACTCACCGGTACCCGTGCTCGACGAGACGACGTACGCCGACCGCCCCGGCGGCGCCGGCCTGGCCGCGGTCTTCGCCGCCGCCCAGGGCGCCGGCGAGGTGGCGCTGGTGACGGCGCTCGCCGACGACGCCGGCGGCGCCCGGCTCAGCTGCCTGCTCAGCGCCGCCGGCGTGCAGGTGTACGCGCTGCCGCTGCCCGGCGCCACCGCCGAGAAGATCCGGCTGCGGGCCCGCGGCCGGGTGCTGCTGCGCCACGACCGGGGTGGGTCGGCCGCCGACCCCGGGCCGCCCAGCGAGGCGGTGCTCCGGCTGATCGCCGAGGCGTCCGCCGTGCTGGTCAGCGACTACGGCCGGGGCGTCGCCCGGCAGCCCGCGCTGCGCGCGGCGCTCGCCGCGACCCGCGCGCCGGTGGTCTGGGACCCGCACCCGCGCGGACCGGCGGCGGTGCCCGGGGTCACCCTGGCCACCCCGAACGAGGCGGAGGTGCGCGACCTGACCGAGGTCCCGCCGGGCTCGTCCCGGCTGGCCACCGCCTCCCGGGGCGCGCAGGGGCTGCGCGAGCGGTGGCGGGCCGGCGCGGTGGCGGTGACGCTCGGCGGCGACGGCGCGCTGCTCTGTCACGCCGGCGCCACCCCGCTGGTGGTCGCCGCCCCGGTGAACGCCGAGGGGGACACCTGCGGGGCCGGGGACCGGTTCGCCTCGGCGGCCAGCCTCGCGCTGGCCCGGGGCGCGCTGGTCTCCGAGGCGGTGCAGGAGGCGGTGGCGGAGGCGTCGGCGTACGTGGCCGGCGGGGGAGTGGCGGCCGCGCTGCCGCCCGAGGTCCGCGCCGCCGCGCCGGTGCCACTGGGCGGCGGCGGGGAGCGGATCGGGGCCGCCGCGGCCGGTGCGGTGGTGGCCGAGGTACGCGCCGCCGGCGGCACCGTGGTCGCCACCGGCGGCTGCTTCGACCTGCTGCACGCCGGGCACGTGGCGACCCTGCAGGCCGCCCGGCAGCTCGGCGACTGCCTGATCGTCTGCCTCAACTCCGACGCCAGCGTCGCCGGGCTGAAGGGGCCGCAGCGCCCGGTCGTGCCGCAGGGCGACCGCAGCCGGCTGCTCGCGGCGCTGAGCTGCGTCGACGCGGTGCTGGTCTTCGACGAGTCCACCCCGGACGCGGTGCTGAGCTGGCTGCGCCCGGACATCTGGGTCAAGGGCGGCGACTACGCCACCGGCGGCGGCGACCCGGCGAGCCTGCCGGAGGCCGAGGCGCTGCGCCGCTGGGGCGGGCACTCGGTGGTGGTGCCGTACCTGGACGGACGTTCCACCACCGACATGATCGCGGCGGCCCGCGGCGAGCGCCCCGGGGCGTACCGCGCCGCACCCACCGGCGCCGTCAGGGCCGCCGGTGCGCAGCGTCCGACGGCGGAGGGAGCGCGATGAGCAGTGCACCGGGTGCCGGCCCGACCGTCCTGGTCACCGGCGGATCGAGCGGGCTCGGCGCGGCGGTGGTCACCGCGGTGGCCCGGGCCGGCGGGCGGCCGCTGGTGCTGGACCGGCAGCGCCCCGGTGACGGGGTGCCCTGGGTCGAGTGCGACCTGGCCGACACCCGCGCCGCCGAGGAGGCCACCCGGCAGTTGGCCGAGCGCTCCGGCGGCCTCGACGCGGTGGTCACCGCCGCCGGCACCGATGTGCCCGGCAAGCTCGCCGACGTGCCCCGGGAGACCTGGGAGCGGATCGTCGCGGTCGACCTGCTCGCCACGGTGGCGGTGGTCCGCGCGGCGCTGCCGTACCTGGAGGCGTCGCGGGGCGGGATCGTCACGGTGGCGTCCACCCTCGGGGTGAAGGCGGTCAGCGACGCCACCGCGTACTGCGCGGCGAAGTTCGGGGTGGTCGGCTTCACCCGGGCGCTCGCCGCCGAGCTCGCCGGCCGGGTGAACGTGACGCTGCTGATCCCCGGCGGGATGCGCACGGCCTTCTTCGACGCGCGTGATCCGCAGTACCGGCCCGGCCCGGAGGCCAAGCTCAACGACCCGGCCGACACCGCCGCCGCGGTGATGTTCGCCCTCTCCCAGCCGCCCGGCTGCGCGGTCCGCGAGATGGTGGTCTGCGCCGAGCAGGAGACCTCGTACCCGTGATCCTCGTGCTCCGCGCCCTCGGCGTGGGCGACCTGGCCACGGCCGTACCGGCGCTGCGCGCCCTGCGGGTCGCGTACCCCGACCGGGAGCTGGCGCTGGCGGCGCCGGCCTGGCTCGGGCCGCTGGTCGACCTGGTCGGCGGCGTCGACCGGCTGCTGCCCACCGACGGCCTGGGCTCCCCGCCGTGGCCGTCCCCGCCGGTCGCGGCCAACCTGCACGGGCGCGGGCCCGACTCGCACCGGATGCTGGCCGGCGCGGGCCGGCTGCTGGCGTTCCGCTGCCCCGAGGCCGGCCACCCGGACGGCCCGCGGTGGCGCGCCGGGGAGCACGAGGTGCACCGCTGGTGCCGCCTGCTGGCCTGGTACGGCATCCCCGCCGACCCCGGCGACCTCGCCCTGCGCCGGCCGGCGGCGGACCGGACGCCGACCGGGGTCACCGTCGTCCACCCGGGCAGCAAGATTCCCGAGAAGCGCTGGCCGGCGGCGCGCTTCGCCGCGCTGGCCCGGACCCTCGCCGAGCGCGGCCACCGGGTGGTGGTGACCGGCTCGGCCGACGAGCGGGAGCTGGCGCGTCGGGTGGCCGCCGGGGCGGGTCTGCCCGACCCCGCCGTCCTGGCCGGCCGGACCGACCTGGGTGAGCTGGCCGCGCTGGTCGCCCACGCCCGACTGGTGGTCAGCGGCGACACCGGGGTCGGCCACCTCGCCACCGCCTACGCCACCCCGTCCGTGCTGCTCTTCGGCCCGGTCCCGCCGGCCGAGTGGGGTCCGCCGCCGGACCGGCCCCGGCATCGGGTGCTGTGGAGCGGCGCGCGGGATTGGCCCGGCCGGCCCGGGGTAGGAAGCCACCCGACGTTGGCGGCCCTGTCCGTGGACCGGGTGCTGGCCGCGGTGGAAGAGGCCGAAGAGGCGGTGCGGGTCTCCGGTGCGATTGCGGCGTAGTGATCCGGGCCGGGCGGGGTACGGGCGCCGCCGGGCCGGCAAGGGCTGGGTGTTCCTCGACCCCCGGGGCGAGCCGGTCCGCGACCCCGGGGAACTGTCCCGACTGCGCGAGCTGGTCATCCCGCCCGCCTGGCAGGACGTCTGGATCTCGCTGTACCCGAACGGGCACATCCAGGCGACCGGCGTCGACGCGGCCGGCCGCAAGCAGTACCTCTACCACCCGGAGTGGCGGCGCAAGCGCGACGAGGCGAAGTTCGACCACGTGCTGGAGGTCGCCCACCGGTTGCCGGTGCTGCGCGCGCGGATCGCGGACGACCTGGGCCGGCGGGGCCTGAACCGGGACCGGGTGCTGGCGACCGTCGCCCGGCTGCTGGACATGGGGATGTTCCGGGTCGGCAACGACCAGTACGCGGTCGGCGAGGACGCCACCTTCGGGGTCTCCACCCTGCGCCCCGAGCATGCCCGCTCCCGGGGCGGGTGCGTGGTCTTCGAGTTCCCCGCCAAGGGCGGCATCGAGCAGGTCCGCCGGATCGAGGACGAGGAGCTGTGCCAGGTGCTGACCAACCTGCGCCGGCGGCGGCGGGCGGAGGACCGCCTCTTCGGCTACTGGGACGGGCAGCAGTGGCGCGACGTGCGCAGTGACGAGGTCAACGAGTACCTGCGCGACGCCAGCGGCGGCGAGATGACGGCCAAGGACTTCCGCACCTGGCACGCGACGGTGCTCGCGGCGACGGAGCTGGCCACCGTGGGCGTGCAGCGGTCCGCCACCGCCCGGAAGAAGGCGGTCGCCGGGGTGATGAAGGAGGTCGCCGAGCTGCTGGGCAACACCCCCACGGTGGCCCGGACGTCCTACGTGGACCCGCGGGTGGTCGACCTCTACCACGACGGGGTGGTGGCGCCGGTCCGGCCGGACACCCCGAAGCCGGAGGCCGAGCGGACGGTCCTGGAGTTGCTGGAGGAGGCCTGACCGGCCCCGTCGTCGGTCCTGGGGGGAAGAGCGACGGGGCCGGGGTCGGTGTGGCCGGCTGGCGGGCGGCGGCGGGCCGTCCGTGCGGTACCGGGGCGGCCGCCCGTGACAAGGAGGTCACGGGCGCCACCACGGTCCCCCGTTACCGGTGGCCGGCACGGGCCTGCCGACCGCCGATCCGGATTCAGTATGTCGACGTCGAGTTGACGACGGATGCCGCGTCGTTGACGATCCGTGCCTGTTCCCGCCGGGCCACGCGGTACCCCTGCGGGGTCTCCCCGTAGGCGGCGCGGAAGGCGCGACTGAAGACCGCCTTGTCACCGAAGCCCCAGCGGGTGGCGACGGCCTGGATCGCCCGGTGCGCCTGCGCCGGGTCGGCGAGGTCGCGGCGGCACCGGTCCAGGCGCAGGTCGCGCACGTACGACGCCACCGTGGTCTCCTCCGTCTCGAAGAGCCGGTGCAGGGTCCGGACGGAGACGTGGTGCGCGTGGGCGATCGACTGCGGGCTCAGCGTGACGTCGCCCAGGTGCCGCTGGATGTAGCCGCGCACCTGCGCGAGCAGCGCCCGACGGCGTACCTCCCGGGGCACCGCGTCCTCGGCGACCAGGTGCCGGCCGAGCATGGTGACGATCAGGTCGAGCGCGGTCGTGCCGAGCCGGTCGGCGTCCGCCGCGTGGTACTGCTCCGGATGACCGGCGATCTGCACGAGGTACTGGGCCAGCAGGGCGCCCACCCCCTCGGTGCCGGACATCCGGCCGGCGAGCAGGGGAGCCAGCCGGTCGGGGGGCAGCGGTAGCGCGCCGTACGGGATCAGGGCCACCACGGAGCTGGCGTGCTGTTGCCCGCCCTGGGCACCCTCGTGGCTGACCTGGTGGGGGCGCGACCCGTCGTAGAAGGTGAACTCGCTCGGCCCGATCACGCTCTGCCGGCCGGCCTGCCCGGACGCGCCGGTGCCGGTGGTGGTCAGGGCGAGCAGGAAGTAGTCCACCTCGGTCTGCCGGGCCAGCTTGGCGGTCCGTACGGCGTCCAGCGACGGGTAGCGGTAGTTCACCAACTGGATCGGGCCGAGGGGAATGATCTCGGCGCGGGCGGTGAAGTCGTCGGCGTGCGCGGACCGCATCCGCAGCGGCGCGGCGGTGCGGGCGACGAGGTCGAGCCACATGCCGAACCGCTCGCGCGGCGGCAGCGCCTCCGTGTCGATGACGTTCCGGTCCAGCATCTTTCCCGCCTCCATGATTCCGCGTGTGTCCGGCCCATTGTCGACGACGGCCCTGCCGGGGGAAGAGCGCGGAGACGACGGATCCGCGCGACCGGGTGGGCGCGCGGATCCGAGGCGGGGCCGATCAGTCGTTGAGCACGTGCGAAAGCCGGTCCCGGAAGCGCCGCTCCGAGTCGCTGACCTGGTCGCCACCGAGGCCGAGGAGGCCGCCGGTCGCGGCGGCGCCGACCACCTGCTCGGCGATCTCCACCAGCCAGAGCTTGTACGCCCCGGCCTCGCCCTCGTCCACCCGGGCGGCCAGCAGCGCCGACGCCTGGCCGGCCCGGGCCAGCACGTCGTCGATCAGAGCCTGCGGGTCCGCCGGCTCGATGACCGGCAGCTCCTCGCCGGCCTCCGGGTCGCCCACCCGGGACACGATCTCCCCGGCGACCGCCGCGACCAGCGGGTTGGCCGACTCGCGGCCGGCGGAGATGGTCTCCAGCCCGGCGGCGTTCTCCGCGCGGGTGCGCCGGCTGCCGTCGTGCTCCGCGGCGCTGGCCGCGGTCAGGACCGCCTGCGGCAGGCCGACCAGCAGCCCCCACTCCTCGTCGGAGAACCCGAACCCGGTGTACGCCGGCTGTTCGATCACGACTGAGCCCCTCTCGTTTCGTTGCGTCTGCGCCCGGTGTCCGGTCAGGCTAGTCCAGCGTCAGCAGGCCCTGCTCCGACACCACGGGCACGGAGAGCGTCTTGTAGCCGACCTCGTCGAAGAGCACCGTCATCCGGTCCTCCTCGTAGTTGAGCACCAGTCCCGCCCCCCACTCGGGGTGGCGGACCTGGCTGTGCACCGGGAACGGCCCGACCGCGCCGTCGTCGGCGGTGCTGGTGCCGGCGTGGCAGTTGTCGCAGTGCCCGCAGACCTCCGACATCTGCTCACCGAAGTACGCCAGCAGCGTCTGGCCCCGGCAGGCGGTGGTCTCGGCGAAGGCGCGCATCATGTCGGTGCGGGACCGGGTCACGGTCTGCTGCCGTTCCGCCTCGGCCAGGGCCGCCGCGGCGGCGTCGGCCGGTTTCGGGGAGTAGCGGGGTGCGCCGATCTTCTGCCGGGCCCGCGGCTCGGCGGCGCCGATCTGCTCCAGCAGCGACAGGTACTGGCCGAGCTTGCGCGGACCGAGTCCGGTCACCTCGCGCAACTCCTTCTTGGTCCGGGCCTCCGTGCGCAGCAGCGCGGCCAGGTCGCGCAGCTCGGTGGAGTCCGGCAGGCCGCCGCTGAAGTAGCGTTGCAGCCCGACGTCCTCGGCGCGCCAGAGCAGCAGCACCCGGGCCGGCGCGCCGTCCCGGCCGGCGCGGCCGATCTCCTGGAAGTAGCTGTCCGGCGAGTCGGGCAGCGCCATGTGCACCACCCAGGCGATGTTCGGCTTGTCGATGCCCATGCCGAACGCCGAGGTCGCCACCATGATCGGCACCTGGTCGGCGAGGAACGCCTCGTGCAGCTCGTGCCGGGCGCCGGTGGGCATCCCGCCGTGGTAGTACTGCGACGGGAAGCCGGCGTCGGTCAACCGCTGGGCCAGCTCCTCGGCGGCCCGCCGGGTCGGCACGTAGATGATGCCGGGGCGTTGGTCGTCGCGCAGCAGCGCCACCAGCCGCCGCCACCGGTAGTCGTCGGTGGGGCAGTGCGCGACCTCCACGAAGAGGTTGGGCCGGTCCAGCCCGGAGACCACCACCTCCGGGTCGCGCAGCCGCAGCCGGGCGATGATGTCGTCGCGCACCGGGGGTGAGGCGGTGGCGGTCAGGGCCACCACCGGCGGCCGGCCGATGCCCTCGATCAGGTGGCCCAGCGCCAGGTAGTCGGGGCGGAAGTCGTGACCCCAGGCCGAGATGCAGTGCGCCTCGTCGATTGCCACCAGCGCCGGCTTCAGTGCCCTGACCTCGGCCATCCGGTCGGGGTTGCTGAGCTGCTCCGGGGTGATGAAGAGGAACTCGGCCCGGCCGTCGCGGATCTCCTCGATCGCCTGGGCCTGCTGGGCCGGGGACTCGTCGGAGCTGATTCGTACCGCCCGCAGCTCGGGGCGCTGCCGTTCGTTGAGGGCGGCGATCTGGTCCTGCTGCAGCGCCAGCAGCGGGGAGATCACCACCGTCGGTCCGGGGATCAGGCTGGCCGGGATCTGGTAGATCGCCGACTTGCCGGCGCCGGTGGGCAGGACCACCAGGGCGTCGCGTCGCTTCATCACCGCGCGCATGGCGGCGAGTTGGTTGGGCCGCAGCGCGTTCCAGCCGAAGAGGCTCCGCGCCGCGCGGCGCAACGTCGTCGAGTGCATGGACAGCTTCATCGAGGGCCGGAGGTACCCGAGGAGATCAGCGCCGAAACCGTCGACGGCGGCCGATCGACCGGGAGAGGCGCCGAACCGGCCCGGGGTGCCCCGGGTCAGCGCAGGCGGGGCAGCACCTCGCGCTGGTAGAGGTCGAACAGGCCCTGGCTGTGCGGGCCGGTGTTGGCCACGTAGACCTCGTCGAAGCCGGCCTTGGCGTACTGGTCGATCATCTCCAGGTGCGCGTCGGCGCTGTTGCCGCAGACGAACGACTTCTTCATCATCTCCGGCTTGACCAGCTGGGCGGCCTGCTCGAAGTGGCGCGGGGAGGGCAGCACCTGGGACAGCTCGCCCGGCACCCCGGCGTTCGGCCACTTCTCGTACGCCAGCCGCGCGCCCTCCTCCTCGCTGTCGGCGTACGCCGCCTTGAAGCCGGCCTGGCAGGGCTTGTCGCCGCCGCCGCTCTCCCGGAACCGGCGGACCATGTCGGCGTCGGGCATGACGCTGACGTAGCCGTCGCCGATCCGGGCGGCCAGGTCGATGGCTTTGGGACCGAAGCCGGAGACGTAGACCGGTGGGGGAGCGTCGGGCAGCGTGTAGATCCGCGCGTGCTCGACGGTGTAGTGCTTGCCGTGGTGGTTGACGAACTCGCCACGCCACAGCTCGCGCATCACCTCGACCGCCTCCTCCAGCATCTCCAGCCGGACGTCGGTCTGCGGCCAGGCGTCGCCGAGGATGTGCTCGTTGAGCGCCTCGCCGGAGCCGACGCCGAGCACGAAGCGCCCGGAGTGCAGGACCGCGCTGGTGGCTGCGGCCTGGGCCAGCACCGCCGGGTGGATGCGGACGGTCGGGCAGGTCACCGCGGTGGTGACGGGCAGCGAGCAGACCTGGCTGAGCGCGCCGATGGTCGACCAGACGAAGGGGCTCTGCCCCTGCGCGTCCACCCACGGGTGGTAGTGGTCCGAGATCCACAGCGCCTCGAAGCCGGCCCGTTCGGCGCCGCGCGCCTGCTCCAGCAGCTCCGCCGGGGTGAACTCCTCACTGGACAGGAAGTAACCGATCTTCATCTTTCCCCCTCGCCGTCGCCCGGCGCCGGTCGCGCCTTGCTGACCAGGGATGCCCTACCCCGGACCCGGGGGATCAGTCAGCGGCGGCCGAACATGGCCCGGATGGCGGCGAGCAGCAGCAGGCCGCCGACCACCACGCCGAGCAGGCGCACGCCGGGGACGTCGGCCGGCGAGGTGGCGTCGGCGAGCGGCAACAGATCCATTCCCGCACTGTCGCACGCCGCTCCAGAGGGCGCCAGACGGTAACAGTAAGGTTTATTGACTATTTCCTGGCCCGGTGTGACCATGGCAGCACCGCGACGGCGAGAGGCCGTCGGACGACCACACGGGGGTACGGGGGCCGCATGAGCGAGCGGAGCGAGCGAATCATCGGGCACAGCGCATCGGAGCCGCAGGACGCCGCCGGCCGACGGGCGACGGCGTCATGAGCGAGCGCAACCTGGCGGGCCTGGCGGCCGCCGTCCTGCAGCCCGGTTTCGTCGGCACCACCCCGCCCGACTGGGTCTGCCGCTGGCTCGGCGAGGGGCTCGGCTCGGTGGTCCTGTTCGCCCGCAACGTCGTCGACCCCGGCCAGCTCGCCGCGCTCACCGCGACCCTGCGCGCCGAACGCCCGGACGTGCTGGTGGCCATCGACGAGGAGGCCGGCGACGTCACCCGGATCGAGTCGGCGCTGGGCAGCTCCCGCCCGGGCAACTTCGCCCTCGGCGCGGTCGACGACCCGGCGCTGACCGAGGAGGTGGCCCGGGACCTCGGCGTCGACCTCGCCGCGCTCGGCGTCACCCTCAACTACGCCCCGGACGCCGACGTCAACAACAACCCGGCCAACCCGGTGATCGGCGTCCGGTCCTTCGGCGCCGACCCCGAGCTGGTCGCCCGGCACACCGCCGCCTGGGTACGCGGCCTGCAGTCCGCCGGCGTCGCCGCCTGCGCCAAGCACTTCCCCGGCCACGGCGACACCCGGGTCGACTCGCACCACGACCTGCCCCGCATCAACGCCAGCCGGGCCCGCCTCGACGCCGGTGAGCTGGTGCCGTTCCGGGCCGCCGTGGCGGCCGGGGTGCAGGCCGTGATGACCGGGCACCTGCTCGTGCCGGCCCTCGACGAGGAACTGCCCGCCACCCTCAGCCCCCGCATCCTCGGCGACCTGCTCCGCGAGGAGCTGGGCTTCTCCGGCGTGGTGATCACCGACGCGGTGGAGATGCGGGCGGTCACCGACCGGTACGGCTTCGCCGGCGCCGCCGTGCGCGCCCTCGCCGCCGGGGCCGACGCGGTCTGCGTCGGCGGGGAACGGGCCGACGAGGACGCCGCCCGCCATCTGCGCGACGCCATCGTCGCCGCCGTCATGGCCGGGGAACTGCCCGAGGAACGGCTCGCCGAGGCGGCCAAGCGGGTCGGTCAGCTCGCCGCCTGGACGGTGGCCGCCCGCGCCGACCGGCCGGCGGCGGCCGTGCCGGCCCACGACGGTTCGCCGGTCGGCCTGGCCGCCGCGCGCCGGGCGTTGCGGGTCAGCGGCGCCAGCGCCGCCCTGCCGCTGGTCGCCCCCGCCCACGTGGTGGAGTTCGCCCCGCCGCGCAACATCGCCATCGGCCCGGAGACCCCCTGGGGCATCGCCGCCCCGCTGGCCGCGCTGCGGCCCGGCACCACCACCGCCCGGTTCGCCGAGTTGGAGGTGCCGGCGGACCCGACGGCCGAGGCCGGCGGCCGGCCGGTCGTGCTGGTCGTCCGCGACCTGCACCGGCACGACTGGATGCGGTCTGCCGTCGAGCGGGCCCTCGCCGCCCGGCCGGACGCGGTCGTGGTCGAGCTGGGCGTGCCCGAACTGGTCGTCGGCCGGGTGCACGTGGCGACCCACGGCGCCACCCGGGCCGGCGCGCTGGCCGCCGCGGAACTGCTCGCCGGCCCCCGCTGACCACTCCGCCCCGCCGCACCGCGCGACGACCGTCGTCCGGTGCGGCGGGACGGTGCCGGTCAGGCCGGCTCGAAGACCAGGTCGGCGTACTCGGGGTGCCGCTCGATGTACGCCCGCATGAACGGGCACTGCGGCACCAACCGGCCGCCCTGCTCGCGCACCTGGTCGAGGGTGGCCCGGACCAGCGCGGCGCCGACCCCCATGTCCTGGAACTCCGGGCGCACCTCGGTGTGGGTGAAGATCCGCACCTCGCCGCGCGGCAGGTACGCCGTGAAGCCGGCCAGCGCGTCGTCGACCAGGATCTCGAAGCGGTGCTTGGCGGGGTTCTCCTCGACCAGGAAGCTCACCGGCCCATTGTCTCCCGCCGCCGGGCCAGGGTGTGCAGTTCGCTGAGCAACCGGTCCACCTCGTCGGCGGTGTTGTAGTGGTAGACGCTGGCCCGGACCGCGCCGCCGGTCTCCCGAAGCCCCATCGCCCGGAAGTACTCGTAGGCGTAGTAGTCGCCGGAGGAGAGGCAGAGCCGCGCCTCGCCCAGCGCCGCCGCCAACCCGGCCGGCGACCAGCCGGCGAGCCGGAACGACACCGTCGGGCAGCGCCGCGCCGCGGACCCGTACACGGTCACCGCGGGGTTGTCGGCCAGCCCGGCCAGCAGCCGGTCGAAGAGCGACTCCTCGTACGCCTGGGCGGCGGCCAGCCCGGCCCGGACCCGCTCCCGTCGGTCGCCGGTGGCGGTCGGGTCCAGCCCGGCCAGGTGGTCCACCGCGGCGGCCACCCCGGCCAGCAGCGGGAAGCTCGGGGTGCCGGCCTCGAACCGGTCGGGCACCGCGTCGGAGGAGGGGATCAGCTTGGCCGGGCGCAGCGACTCCCAGCGGGCCGGGTCGGCCACCATCGCGGCCAGGTGCGGGCCGGACCACTTGTAGGCGCTGGTGACCAGGAAGTCCGCGCCGGTCGAGGCGAGATCGGTCGGGCCGTGCGGCACCGAGTGCACCCCGTCGACGCAGACCAGCGCCCCGGCCGCGTGCGCGGTCTTGGCAATGGCCGCCACGTCCGGCATCGTGCCGACGGCATTGCTGCCGGCGGTCACCGCGACCAGCCGGGTCCGCTCGCCGACCAGCTCGGCGTACTGGCCGGCGGGCAGCTCACCGGTGGCCGGGTCGAACTCCGCCCAGCGCACGGTCGCGCCGGCCGCCAGGGCCGCCTGCACCCAGGGCCGCACGTTCGCGTCGTGGTCGAGCCGGGAGACCACCACCTCGTCGCCGGGGCGCCAGGTCTCGCCCAGGGTCCGGGCCAGCGTGTACGTCAGCGCGGTCGCGCTCGGCCCGAGCACCACCCCGCGCGGCGCCGCGCCGAGCAGGTCGGCCACCGCGGCGCGGGCGGCGTCGACCAGCTCCAGCGACCGGCGGCCGGGCGCGAAGGCGGGGGTGCGGTTGCCGAGCGCGGTGCCCATCGCCCCGCTGACCGCGTCGATCACCGACTGCGGGGTCTGGGTGCCGCCGGCACCGTCGAAGTGGGCGAAACCCTCGGTCAGGGCGGGGTAGGCGGCCCGGGTCCGGGCGATGTCGAACGGCATGACCGGACCCTAACGCGCGGCCCCGGGCGCCTGATGATCACGCGGCGGTGCCGGTGTCGTCGGCGTCTCGTACCCTTGGTCGCGTGACGACGCGATCCGCTACCTCCCCGCGCACCCCCACCCGCCGCGTTGCCGGCCTGCTCGCCGGCCTGGCCCTCGGCGTGGCCGTACTGGCCGGCTGCAGCTCCGAGGGAGCAGACACCGACTGCGGCCTGGACGCCTGCACGGTCACCTTCGACCGGGGCGTCGACGCCAAGGCGAACATCCTCGGCGTCGAGGCGAAGCTGATCGGGGCCCAGGGCGACCAGGTCACCGTCGAGGTCGCCGGCGAGCAGCTCTCCCTCACCGTCGGCCAGCAGGCCACCGAGGTGGGCGGCTTCGCGGTCACCCTGGACAGCGTCACCGACCAGCAGGTCAAGATCCGCGTGGCGCGCAACACCAGCAGCTGACGGGTATCGGGCGGCGCCGCGTCACGTTTGGGGATCTTCGCATCCGGAGATTGTGGCGCCATGTCTCTCACCCGGAACGCCGAAGCCACCGCCGCCCGCACCGCGGACAGCCGCTGGCTGGAACTCCTCGCCCGGGCCGGTTTCATCGGCTACGGGGTCGTGCACCTGCTGTTCGCCTGGCTCGCCCTGCAGATCGCCTTCGGCAAGCCCGGTGAGAACGGCGACCAGTCCGGTGCGCTGCGGACCATCGCCGCCCAGCCCCTGGGCAAGACGCTGGTCGCCCTGATCGCGATCGGCTTGCTGGCCATGGCCATCTGGCAGGGCCTGGAAGCGGTCGTCGGGCACCGCGCCGAGCAGGGCAAGGAGCGCGTCTGGGAGCGGCTCGCCTCCGTCGGCCGGACGATCGTCTACCTCTACTTCGCCTGGACCGCCTTCAAGGTCTTCAAGGATGCCGGCTCCAACAGCGCCGACCAGCAGGAGGCGCTCACCGGCAAGCTGATGACCTCCGGCGGCGGCCGGCTGGTGGTCGGCCTGGCCGGGCTGGTGCTCGCCGCGATCGGCGTCGGTCTGGTGATCTACGGCCTGGTCAAGCGCTTCGAGAAGCACCTCAAGACCGGCGAGATGAGCCCGAAGGCCCGCACCCTGGCCCGCCGGCTCGGCATCGCCGGGTACGTCGCCAAGGGCGTCGCGTACGGCATCGCCGGCGTGCTGATCGTCGTCGCCGCGGTGAAGTACGACCCGGAGAAGGCCCGCGGCCTGGACGCCGCGCTGCACACCCTGCGCGACCAGTCCTACGGCCAGGCGCTGCTGGTGCTGGTCGCCCTCGGCATCGCCGCCTTCGGCACGTTCTGCTTCCTCCAGTCCCGGTACCGCAAGGTCTGAGCTGGTCGATTCCGGAACCACCGGGCACCATAGGGCTTTTGCCCGAAGTCCGGCCGGAGGGAGAGAGCGTGCAGGACTACCTGGAGACGATCGCCGCCGCGGCTGCCGCGGCGGCGATCGCCCTGTTGCTGGTCGAGGTGGTGCACCGGGTGATCCGGCGGTTCGGCCGGGGCTCGCTGCTGATGACCGAGCTCACCGAGCACGCGCACCGCCCGTTCCAGGTGGCCGGCACCGTCCTCGCCGTCCAGTTCGCGGTCCGGTTCACCACCGGGTACGCCGTCGGCACGCCCTGGCGGCAGGTGGTGCTGCACGCCCTGGTGCTGGCCGTGGTCGCCGCCGTGGCCTGGCTGGTCGCCGCGCTGCTGGTTGCGATCGAGGACACCGCCCTGGCCCGGTTCCGGGTGGACGTGCCGAACAACCGCCACGCCCGCCGGGTCCGTACCCAGGTGGTGCTGCTGCGCCGGCTGACCATCGCGGTGATCGTGGTGCTGACGGTCGGCGTGATGCTGATGACCTTCCCCGCCGTACGCGGCATCGGCGCCGGGGTGCTCACCTCCGCCGGTGTGGTGGGTGTGGTCGCCGCGCTGGCCGCCCAGAGCCTGCTCGGCAACGTCATCGCCGGCCTCCAGCTCGCCTTCAGCGACGCGGTACGCCTCGACGACGTGGTCGTGGTCGAGGGGGAGTGGGGCCGGATCGAGGAGCTGACCCTGAGCTACGTGGTGGTGCAGATCTGGGACGACCGCCGGCTGATCCTGCCCACCTCGTACTTCACCAGCAAGCCGTTCCAGAACTGGACCCGCACCGAGGCCGCCGTCCTCGGCACCGCCGAGTTCGAGGTGGACTGGGCGGTCCCGGTGCAGGCGATGCGCGAGGAACTGCGCCGCCTGGTGGAGAGCACCGAGCTGTGGGACGGTCGGGTCTGCGTGCTCCAGGTGACCGACGCGACCGGCGGCACGATCACCGTCCGGGCGCTGGTCAGCGCCGCCGACGCGGGCAGCCTCTGGGATCTGCGCTGCCTGGTCCGCGAGCACCTGGTCGGCTGGATCCGGGACCACCGCCCCACCGCCCTGCCCCGGACCCGCACCGAGATCGGCGACGCCTCCGGCGCCCTGCCCTGGCAGTGGGCGCAGCCCCGCCGGCCGGTGCGCCGGCTCCAGGAGCCGGAGGTGCCCGACGACGCCCGCGTCTTCGGCGGCAGCCACGACGGCGACGCCCGCAGCGAGGCCTTCGTCGGCCCCGACGAGCACGCCGACTCCCGCCGCTGACCACCCTCCCACCGCACCCGCCGACCGGCCCGCGCGCCGTCGGCGGGTGCTTCGTCGTACCGGCTTCCGCGTTTCGCCGGACGTTGCGGGTCCACCTGCGGTCAGATGTGGTTGGTCACTGCGCGCAGGATTGACGGGCGGCGACTCCGGGCATACAGCGCGGTGATGATGAAAGGAGGACAGCATGGCTGACGTCGCGAACCAACAGACGTCCCGGACCGGGAGCGAGCCGTCCACCGCCGAACTGGTGCAGCGGGCCACCGAGCAGGTCTCCCGCCTCGTACGGGACGAGTTGGCGCTGGCCCGGGCGGAGTTGACCCGGAAGGGCAAGCACGCCGGGATCGGAATCGGTCTCTTCGGCGGGGGTGGGGCGCTGGCCTTCTACGGGCTGGGCGCGCTGGTCGTCACCGCGGTGCTGCTGCTGGACCTGGTCATGCCGGCGTGGCTGGCCGCCCTGATCGTGGCGGTGGTGCTCTTCCTGGTCGCCGGGGTGCTCGCCCTGGTGGGCAAGAAGCAGGTCAGCCAGGCGGTCCCCCCGGTGCCGGCGTCGACGGTGCAGAGCGTCCGGGCGGACGTGGACGTCGTCACCGCCGCGGTGAAGGACAGGGGACGGGCATGACGGGCAACGGGACCGGCGACGCCGAGGCGCTCCGCGAGGAGATCCGGCGTACCCGGGTGGAGCTGGGCGAGACGATGGAGTTGTTGGCCGCCAGGGCCGACGTGAAGGCCCGGCTGCGGGAGTCCGCCGGCCAGGCGAAGGAGCGGATGCGCCAGCAGGCCGCGCAGACCGTCGCCCGGGTGCGCGGGCAGGCGGCGCAGAAGGCGGACGTGGCGCGGGCACAGGCGTCGGAGAAGGGTGCGGCGGTCCGGCGCAACCCGACGCCGTGGGCGACGGTGGCGGCCGGCGCCGTGGCGGCGGTGGTCGTGCTGCTGATCGTCCGGGGGAGGCGCAGATGAGCAGGGGCATCGGCAGGGCCGCGTACAAGCCCGTCGGGGTGATGCTCGGGCTGGCCGCCGGTACGGTCGCCGGGGCGATCTTCCGGCAGGTCTGGACGATGACGGCCGGCGACGGCGAGGCCCCGAGCGCGACCGACGAGGACCGCGGCTGGGGCGAGATCCTGGCCGCGGCGGCGTTGCAGGGCGCCATCTTCGCGGTGGTCCGGGCGGCGGTGGACCGCGGCGGCGCCGTCGGCGTACGACGGCTGACCGGCCGCTGGCCGGACTGAATCAAGCGGGTCGAAGGCCCCCCACCGCATCGACGGGTGGGGGGCCTTTCGCACGGCCGGGGGCACCCGCCCAGCGATCTTCGGCATCCGTCAGGTCACATGTCGGAGAATTTCGTCCGGTAGGCTGTGCAGAGTTTTTGCGTACGTGGTTAAGCTGGCCCGGCTGTTGGAGATGGCGTGGGTTGAGAGAAGTCTCCTTCGTGGGGGCCGCCTCAGGCGCCGCTGCTCGAAAACGGCCAATCGGCCGCACGGCGTGCTCGGCCGCCAGTTTTAGAAGGAGATACACATGGCGCAGGGAACCGTGAAGTGGTTCAACGCTGACAAGGGCTTCGGCTTCATCACCGTCGACGGCGGGGGTGCTGACGTGTTCGTCCACTTCTCGGCCATCCAGACCAGCGGCTACCGCACGCTGGAGGAGAACCAGCGGGTGGAGTTCGAGATCGCCCAGGGTCAGAAGGGTCCGCAGGCCGAGCAGGTCCGCCCCATCTGAGTAGTGCCGGTCGGCAGCCGCCGGCCCGGGTGATCCGGCCCCCCGGATCGACGAGAAGCCCCGTGTCCTGCAGGGACGCGGGGCTTTCCGCGTGTCCGGGCCCGGTGCGGGCCCACGCCCGCCCGTCACCCGGGTGGGTCAGGTGCGGCGGCGGGCCTTCAGGCCCCGCCAGAGCACCAGAAGTCCGATCAGGATCACCACCGGGCCGAGCACCGCCCAGATCCGCTGGTCGGTCATCACGCTGCCGCCGACGTACCCGAGGCCCTGCACCGTCCACACGGCTCCGACCACCACGGCCAGCAGCCCGAGGGTGAGCGTCAGCCAGCCCCTCATCGGTTCCTCCTCACCCGCGCCGGTGGTCCCGGCCTCCGGTCAGCATGCGGCCCGTCCGGCCGGCACGCGAGCACCGCCCCGGCGCGGCTCACCACCGGTCGTGCACCCGGGCACGGACCAGCTCGTCGTAGACCGTCCGGACCGTGTCCCGCTCGGCGGCGGTCAGCGGCGGCAGGTCGGCCGCGGCGGCGTTGCCCCGCGCCTGCGCGGCGTCGCGCGCGCCGGGGATCACCACGGTGACGCCCGGCTGGTCGATGATCCAGCGCAGGGCGAACTGGGCCATCGTGCGGTCCGCGCCGACCAGCGGGGCGAGCCGCCGTACGACCGCCAGGCCGAGGTCGTAGTCGACGCCGGAGAAGGTCTCGCCGACGTCGAAGCTCTCCCCGCGCCGGTTGTAGGTGCGGTGGTCGTCGGCGGCGAAGGTGGTGCGCTCGTCGTACCGGCCGGAGAGCAGGCCACTGGCCAGCGGCACCCGGGCGATGATGCCCACCCCGGCCGCGGCGGCGGCCGGCAGCACCCGCTCCAGGGGCTTGAGCCGGACCGCGTTGAGGATGATCTGCACGCTGGCGACGCCGGGCCGGGCGATGGCGGTGAGCGCCTGGTCGCAGGTCTCCACGCTGACCCCGTACCCGGCGACGCGCTTCTCGGCGACCAGCGTGTCGAGGGCGTCGAAGACCCGGTCGTCGGCGAAGACGGCGGTGGGCGGGCAGTGCAGCTGGACCAGGTCCAGGGTGTCCGTGCCGAGGTTGGCCCGGGACCGGTCGGTCCAGGCCCGGAAGTTGTCCAGGGTGTAGGCCTCGGGCGTCTGCTCCACCCGGCGGCCCATCTTGGTGGCCACGGTCAGGCCGTGCCCGGGCCGCTCCCGCAGGAACCGCCCGATGAGCTGCTCGCTGCGCCCGTCGCCGTAGACGTCGGCGGTGTCCAGGAAGGTCACTCCGGCGTCCACGGCGCCGGCGAGCACGGCCAGGGCGTCGCTCTCGCTGACCCGGCCCCAGTCGGCGCCGAGCTGCCAGGCGCCGAGGCCGACCACACCCACCTGCCGGCCGAGCCGGTCGAAGCTGCGCTGTTCCATCGGACCGAGCCTAGTGATCGCCTTGCCGGACCGCAGCGCGGGCCGTAGGGTCATAGCAAGACGTACGTACGGTTTGGAGGCGGCAATGTGGGATCCGACGACCTACCTGCGCTACGGCGACGAACGGTCCCGCCCGTTCCACGACCTCGTCGCCCGCGTCCCGGCCGACCGGCCGCGCGCCGTGGTCGACCTCGGTTGCGGGCCCGGCACCCTGACCGCCAGCCTCGCCGCCCGCTGGCCGGCCGCCGCGATCCGCGGCCTCGACTCGTCCCCGGAGATGATCGACCGGGCCGCCGCCCTGGCCGCCCCGGTCGAGTTCAGCGTCGGTGACGTCCGGGACTGGCGGCCGGCACCCGACGTCGACGTGGTCGTCTGCAACGCCGTGCTCCAGTGGGTGCCGGAGCACCGGGAACTGCTCGCCCGCTGGGCCCGCGAGCTGCCCGCCGGCGCCTGGCTGGCGTTCCAGGTCCCCGGCAACTTCGACGCCCCCTCGCACCGGGCGCTGCGCGAGGTCGCCCGCCGGGACCGCTGGGCCGCCACGCTGGCGCCGCTGCTGCGCGAGACCCCGGTCGACGACGCCGTCGGGTACGCCGCGTCGTTGGCCGCCGCCGGCTGCGCGGTCGACGCCTGGGAGACTGTCTACGTGCACCTGCTGCCGGCCGACCCCGCCGCCGACCACCCGGTGCTGGCCTGGATGGAGGGGACCGCGCTGCGACCGGTCCGGGCGGCGCTAAACGCCGCCGGCTGGGCGGACTTCCGGGCCGAGCTGGGGGTACGCCTCGCCGAGGCGTACCCGGTGCGGCAGGGCCAGGTGTACTTCCCGTTCCGCCGGATCTTCACCGTCGCCCGTACCGTCGCCCGCGCAGAGGAGAAGCTGTGACCGACCTGCCCACCTTCATCGCCGGACTGCCCAAGGTGGAGCTGCACGTGCACCACGTCGGCTCCGCCTCGCCCCGCATCGTCGCCGAGCTGGCCGCCCGGCACGAGGGGCGCAGCCCGGTCCCGGCGGACCCGGCCGCGCTCGCCGACTACTTCGCGTTCCGCGACTTCGCCCACTTCATCGAGGTGTACCTCAGCGTCGTCGACCTGATCCGCGACCCGGAGGACGTCTGGATCCTCACCCACGAGGTGGCCCGCGAGCTGGCCCGCCAGCAGGTCCGGTACGCCGAGCTGACCATCACCCCGTACTCGCACGTGCGCCGGGGCATCCCCGCCCCGGCGTTCTGCGAGGCGATCGAGGACGCCCGCAAGCGGGCCGAGGCCGACTTCGGCATCGCCCTGCGCTGGTGCTTCGACATCCCCGGTGAGGCCGGGCTGCCCGCGGCCGAGGAGACCCTGCGGATCGCCCTGGAGGAGCGGCCGGACGGGCTGATCAGCTTCGGCCTCGGCGGCCCCGAGATCGGGGTGCCCCGGCCGCAGTTCAAGCCGTACTTCGACCAGGCCCGGGCGGCCGGGCTGCGCTCGGTGCCGCACGCGGGGGAGACCACCGGCCCGCAGACGGTCTGGGACGCCCTGCGCGACCTGGGCGCCGAGCGGATCGGGCACGGCATCTCCGCCGCCGAGGACCCGGAGCTGCTGGCGTACCTGGCCGAGCACCGGATCGCGTTGGAGGTCTGCCCGACCTCCAACGTCCGTACCCGGGCCGTGGCGCGGCTGGAGGAGCACCCGCTGCGGCGGCTGGTCGACGCCGGCGTGCTGGTCAGCATCAACTCCGACGACCCGCCGATGTTCGGCACCACCCTCAACGACGAGTACGCGGTGGCCGCCGCGCTGCTCGACGTCGGCCCCGAGGGGGTGGCCGCGCTGGCCCGGGACGGGGTGACCGCCTCGTTCCTCGAACCGGGCGAGAAGGCCCGGATCAGCGCCGAGATCGACGCCTGGTTGGCAACCGGGACGCGCTGAGCCCGCGGGGCACGTCGGGCGGCCGGGCCCAGGTCGGCCGGCCGCGCCGGCGGCCGGTCCCGCCGGAGCATCAGGGCGCCGAGGCGGCCAGTTCGAGAGCGGTCGGGGCGGTGAGCGCGACCGGTGCCGCGGCGGTCGGCGTCCGGATCGCGGGTCGGGCGGCGTCGTACGCCAGCACCGGGTCCTGCCAGAGCGCGAGCGTGAGGCCGATACCCGCGCCGACCACGGCGGCCCAGCGCAGCAGCCGGGTGACGGACGGGCTCATCGGGTCACCTCACGACTGTCGGTGAGAGGTGGGGCGCGCGGCGGGAGCGGGTGTGGGGGGACCGTGCCCCCGCCGCGCGCTCGGGCTCCACCGGCCGGCAGTTGTCAGGGGCGACAAGACCGGTGGAGCTGATGGGTTCTCCCTGATCCTGGCAGCATCCGGCCGCACCGGCGCCCGCGTTAACCCGGATCTAAGGAAGACTTGCGCCACCCCACAACCAACGCCCGTCCGCCTCGCCGCCGGGCGTCCCCGGTCGCCGGAACGGCGCTGCCGGTCGTGGTGGTCAGTCGTCGGCGGGACGCTGCCGGGGCCAGCGGCGCTTGCTGGTCTTCTGCTCCCGGGCCTCCCGGGCCATCCGGCCGACCAGCCCGAAGCGGTTGACCTGCCGGGGCGTCGCCTCCGGGTCGGCCAGCAACATCACCACGCTGGCCCCGCCCAGCCGGGCCCGGTCGATGCTCACCGAACCGTTGGCCTGCAAGGCCACCCGCTTGGCGATGTCCAGCCCCAGCCCGGTGGAGCCCTGGTCGCTGGCGCCCCGGCGCAGCGCCCGGTCCGGGTTGGCGATGCCGGGGCCGGCGTCGTCGATCCGGATCGCCACGTAGCCGTCCCGGCGGGAGACCGCCACCTCGAACGCCGTCCCCTGCGGGGTGTAGCGGAACACGTTGCCGATCACCGCGTCCAACGCGGCGGCCAGCTCGGCGCGCGGCACCGGCGCGGGGATGCGCAGCTGGGCGCCGCTGACCCGGTGCGGCCGGTTCTGGTCGCCGGCCAGCGCCGCCCAGAACACCATCCGGTCCCGGACCACCTCGCTGACGTCGCACTCCGCCGGCCCGGCCTCGTGGGCCACCGCCTTGCGGGTGGTCTTGATCAGCACGTCGATCTCGCCCTCGAGGGTGACGATCGCCTGCCGGATGCGCCGGATCGTGCGCCGCCGGTCCAGCTCGGCCGGGGTGAACGAGCCGACGCTGGTGTCGTCGGAGTCCAGCCCCTCGGCGTCCAGCCGCAGCACCGTCAGCGGCGTCCGCAGCCGGTGCGACAGGTCCGCCACCAGCTCCCGTTCGTCGGTGCGCGAGGCGACCAGCCGGTCGGCCATCCGGTTGAACGCGTACCCGGCCTCGGCCAGCTCCCGCGGGCCGCTCGGCTCGACGCGTACGCCCAGGTCGCCGTCGCCGACGGCCAGGGCCGCCTTGACCAGCCCCCGGGTGGAGTCGACCGCGCGGGCCGCGACCCGGTCCACCACGATCACGGCGGCGCCGATCAGGGCCACGGCGACGGCGGTCAGCAGCAGCCAGGTGCCGCCGGAGCCCTCGTCGAGGTCGGCCTCGGGGACGAACACCTCCACCACGGCGACCCGGTCGTCGAGCACCACCGGGTCGAGCCGCAGCACCCCGCCGGAGACGTCGGTGACCACCGACCGTTTCTCCGTGCGGGCCCGTTGCAGGTCCGCCTCGGCGGCCCGGCCGCCCGTCTCGTCCCCGCCCAGCCCGTGCACCACCGGCCGGGTCGCCGGGTCGTCCCCGGTCGCCTCCACGGCCCGCCGCACGGCCGCCGGTTCGGTGCTGACCGCCAACGCTCCGGTGACCAGCGCGCTGCGCCGGGCCGCGTCGGCCAGCGCCTCGTCGCGGACGTCGTCGCGCAGGCTCACCCCGAGCGGGATCAGGAACGCCAGCGCGACCAGCGCGCACATGCCGGCCGTGAGGTAGGCCAGCGCCAGCCTCAGTCCGGGGCCACCAGTCGGAAGCCCACCCCCCGCACGGTGCGCAGGTAGCGCGGCTTCGCCGCGGACTCGCCCATCTTTCGGCGTAGCCAGTACAGGTGAACGTCGATGGTCTGGTCCTCGCCGACCGACGGCTGCCGCCATACCTCCTCCAAGAGCTCCCGCCGGGACACTACCCGGCCGGGTCGTGCGGCGAGATACGCCAGCAGGTCGAATTCCTTGCGGGTCAGCGCCAGCGGCTCCCCGTCGAGCACCGCGCTGCGCTCGCCCACGTCCACCCGCAGGCCGCCCACCGTGTGCACCGCCGGCTGCACCGTCCGGCTGGCCCGGCCGACCCGGCGCAGCACGGTGGTGATCCGGGCGTCCAGGTGCGCGCCGGTGAACGGCTTGACCATGTAGTCGTCCGCGCCGGCCCGCAGCAGCCGGACAACCGACTGCTCGTCGTCGCGGGCGGTGGCGATGATGATCGGTACGTCGGTGATGCCGCGCAGCATCCGCAGCGCGTCCGAGCCGTCCAGGTCGGGCAGGCCGAGGTCGAGCACGACGAGGTCGGGGGTCTCGGCGGCGACCCGGCGCAGCGCGTCCAGCGCCGTGCCGACCGCGTGCACCGCGTGCCCCCGCTCGCTGAGTGAACGCAGCATCGCGCCGCGTACGACGTGGTCGTCTTCGACCAGGAGCACGGTGGCCACGTCAGCACCGTACTGCCCGTGGCAAGTTGATCGCGTTGCGGAGGGCTCGCGCACCGGGCAAGCTGGCACGACGATGACGTTCACCCTGTTTCCCGACACCCGGCTGGCCCTGGCCCGGGACAGTCTCACCGGTCTCTCCGTCGGCGACGCCCTGGGCGGGATGTTCTTCGTGCCGGGGCGGGGCGTGGCGCCCTGGCGCGACGGCCTGCCGGCCGGGCCGTGGCCGTGGAGCGACGACACCGAGATGGCCTGTTCGGTGGTCGGCTGCCTGGCCGACACCGGCACGATCGACCGGGACGCCCTCGCCGCCGCCTTCGCCGCCCGCTACGACCCGGCCCGCCGCTACGGCGCCGGCGCCGTCGAACTCCTCGAACTGATCCGCGCCGGCACGCCCTGGCCGGTGGCCGCCGCGTCGGCGTTCGACGGGCAGGGCTCCTGTGGCAACGGCGCGGCGATGCGGGTCGGGCCGCTGGGCGCCTGGTTCGCCGACTCCACCACCCGGGCGGCGGCGCAGGCCCGCGCCTCCGCCGAGGTCACCCACGCCCACCCGGAGGGGATCGCCGGCGCCGTGGCGGTGGCCGTGGCCGCCGCGCTCGCCGCCCGGGCCCGCCTGGACGGCGGCCGCCCCGACCCGGCCCGGCTGCTCGCGGCGGTCGCCGCCGCGCTGGACCCGGCCGCCGAGGTGCACCGCCGGGTACGCCGCGCCGCCGGGCTGCTCGGCCGGGCCCTGCCGGAGGCCGTCGAGGCGCTCGGCAACGGCTCCCGGGTGACCGCCCAGGACACCGTGGCCTTCACCCTCTGGGTCGCCGCCACCCACCTCGACGACTACCCGGCGGCGATCCGGGCCTGCGTCGAGGCGGGCGGGGACGTCGACACCACCGCCGCGATCGTCGGCGCGATCGTCGCCGCCCACACCGGGGTCGGTACGCCGGGCGGGGTGCCCGACGGCTGGCTGGCGGCGCGGGAGCCGCTGCCGGACTGGGCGCGCTGAACTCAGCGCGACCCCACCGGCTCGCCCTTGGCCCGGTCGGTCAGCGAGCGCTCGCCCTCGGGCTGCTCGTCCGTCGACGGCTCGCCGTCGGGCTGGTCGCCCTCGACGTCGTCCGCCGGCTCGGCCCGGTGCCGTCCCCGGCTCACCGCCCAGCCGACCAGGGCGCCGCCGCCGAGGCCGACCAGCAGCCCGCCGCCGAGCAGCACGTCGTCGCTCGGACCGCCGTCCTCCGCGCCCGGGTCGGCCGCCGCCTCGTCCCCGCCGGCGGCCGGCGCGGCGTCGGGGCCGCCGTGGCCGTGGCCGGTCGCCGCCCGGGGGGCCGCCGGAAGCAGGGCCAGGGTCGGGGCCGGGTGGGCGCCACCGGCCGGGTCGGCCCAGCGCACCACCGTGCCGTCGGAGTACGTCTGCACCAGTTCGAAGCTCATCCGGTCGGTCTGCGGCAGCGGGCCCATCGCCAGGGCGAGCCGGGCGGGGCCGGGCTGCGGCTTCCCGGCGGCCCGGGTCCAGACCACAGCGGCGGTCACCGTGGTCACCGAGGGCGCGTGGATGCCGGCCACCGGGGCGTCCAGGTCGCGGGAGGTGATCAGGGGCGCCCAGCCGTCCACCGACAACGGGTAGACCTCCCCGATCGGCGCGTCCGGGGGCAGCTTGACCTCGATCTTCTCGGTGCGGGCGCCGGGCCGCTCCTCCGGCACCACGAAGGTCAGCTCCACCGCGTCGCCCTGGTTCGCCTGCGTCGGCGTGGTCGTCACGTCCGCCGCCAGCGCCGCGCCCGGCCAGGCCAGCGCCCCGGCGACCGCGGCGGCCAGCACGAGACCCGCCCGCCGGCCGCCGTTGCGGGTGATCGCCATCTGTGCCCCCATCCGTCTCCACGCGGCCGGCTCCGGTTTCCGGCCACACCGGGTAGTTCGGATCGCGGGTCGGAAAGGTTCAATCCGCGCCGGCACGATCTGCGCGGCGGGCGGGACACGCGGGCCCATCCTTTCCCGACGACCGGGCGGAAACGGGCGACCGATAGCATCGCAGGAGCCGGAACCGGCAGCATCCGTACCGTCTGCAGTTGAGGAGTCACCGTGTCCGCACCCCGTACCCCCGTCGTGGCCGACCCCGTCGTCGTCGCCGCCGGGACGACGGCGGCCGACGCGGTGGCCGCGGCCGGGCTGCCCATGGCCGGGCCGAAGGCGATCGTGGTGGTCCGCGACCCGCAGGGCGTGCTGCGCGACCTGAACTGGAAGCCGGCCGAGGAGACCAGCGTCGAGCCGGTCACCCTCGACTCGCCGGACGGGCTCAACGTGCTGCGCCACTCGACGGCGCACGTGCTCGCCCAGGCCGTGCAGGACGTCTTCCCGGAGGCCAAGCTCGGCATCGGCCCGCCCATCGAGAACGGCTTCTACTACGACTTCGCCGTCGACAAGCCGTTCCAGCCGGACGACCTGAGCAAGCTCGAGAAGCGCATGCAGGAGATCATCAAGTCCGGCCAGCGGTTCCGCCGTCGCCGCTTCAACAGCCTGGACGAGGCGAAGGCCGAGCTGGCCGCCGAGCCGTTCAAGCTGGAGCTGATCGACGTCAAGGGGGAGGGGCTGGACTCCTCCGAGGTGATGGAGGTGGGCGGCGGCGAGCTGACCATCTACGACAACCTCGCCGCGAACGAGGACAAGGTCTGCTGGTCCGACCTGTGCCGGGGGCCGCACCTGCCCACCACCCGGCTGATCGGCGCGTTCAAGCTGATGCGCTCGGCCGCCGCGTACTGGCGGGGGTCGGAGAAGAACCCGCAGCTGCAGCGGGTGTACGGCACCGCGTGGCCGACCCGGGACGAGCTGAAGGCGTACCTGAAGCTGCTGGAGGAGGCCGCCCGCCGCGACCACCGCAAGCTCGGCGCGGACCTCGACCTGTTCAGCTTCCCCGACGAGATCGGCTCCGGCCTGGCGGTCTTCCACCCCAAGGGCGGCATCATCCGCCGGGAGATGGAGAACTACTCGCGCCGCCGGCACGAGGCGGCCGGGTACGAGTTCGTCAACACGCCGCACATCACCAAGGCCCACCTGTTCGAGACCTCCGGGCACCTGCCCTACTACGCCGAGACGATGTTCCCGCCCATGCAGCTGGAGGGCGCGGACTACTACCTCAAGGCGATGAACTGCCCGATGCACAACCTGATCTTCCGGGCGCGTGGGCGGTCCTACCGCGAGCTGCCGCTGCGGCTGTTCGAGTTCGGCACGGTCTACCGGTACGAGAAGTCCGGCGTGGTGCACGGCCTGACCCGGGTCCGCGGTCTGACCCAGGACGACTCGCACATCTACTGCACCCGCGAGCAGATGCCCGGCGAGCTGTCCACCCTGCTGTCGTTCGTGCTCGACCTGCTGCGCGACTACGGACTGGACGACTTCTACCTGGAGCTGTCCACCCGCGACGACTCGCCCAAGTTCATCGGGTCGGACGAGGACTGGGCGGAGGCGACCGAGGCGCTGCGCACGGCCGCCGAGTCCTCCGGGCTGGACCTGGTGCCCGACCCGGGCGGCGCGGCCTTCTACGGCCCGAAGATCTCGGTGCAGGCCAAGGACGCCATCGGCCGGACCTGGCAGATGTCCACCATCCAGGTCGACTTCAACCAGCCGGAGCGGTTCGGCCTGGAGTACCAGGCGGCGGACGGCAGCCGGCAGCGGCCGGTGATGATCCACCGGGCCCTCTTCGGCTCGATCGAGCGCTTCTTCGGCGTGCTCACCGAGCACTACGCGGGTGCCTTCCCGGCCTGGCTGGCCCCGGTGCAGGTGGTCGGCATCCCGATCCGTGAGGACCACACCGACTACCTGCACGGCTTCGTCGCGGCGCTGCGCGCCGAGGGGATCCGCGCCCAGGTGGACGCGGGTGACGACCGGATGCAGAAGAAGATCCGCACCGCCCAGCAGCAGAAGATCCCGTTCATGGTGATCGCCGGCGACGACGACGTGGCCGCCGGCACGGTCTCCTTCCGCTACCGGGACGGCTCGCAGCGCAACGGGGTGCCGATGGCCGAGGCGGTCACCCACGTGCTGGACGTCGTGAGCTCCCGCTCCAACTCCGGCCCGTCCGCCCAGAGCTGACCCGCCGGCCCCACCGCAAGATCCACGCACTTTCCGAGAAAGAGTGGCTGTTCCTCGCCGGATGGCCACCCTTTCTCGGAAAGTGCGCGCGAGGGGGGAGCGCGGGCCGGGTTCGGGTGGGGCGGTGGGGACGGGTGGGATCCGGCGCGGTGACCGTAGGATCGGCGTGTGACTGGGGCGGCGCGGCACTCTGACGACGGCACGGACATCACCGGCGACACCGGCCTGACGGACGGGCTGGAGCGGCTCTGGACGCCGCACCGGATGACCTACATCTCCGGCGAGGACCGTCCCGAGGGCGGCTACGAGAAGCCCACCGGCTGCCCGTTCTGCCTGGCCCCCGGCCTGCCCGAGGGGGAGAGCCTGGTCGTGGCGCGCGGAGTGCACGTCTTCGCGGTGCTCAACCTCTACCCGTACAACCCGGGGCACCTGCTGGTCTGCCCGTACCGGCACGTCGCCGACTACACCGACCTGGACCCGGCGGAGACCATCGAGCTGGGCGTGTACACCCAGACCGCGATGCGGGTGGTCCGCACGGTCAGCAACGCGCACGGGTTCAACCTCGGCATGAACCAGGGCGGCGTCGCCGGCGCCGGCATCGCCGCCCACCTGCACCAGCACGTGGTGCCGCGCTGGGGCGGTGACGCCAACTTCATGCCGGTGATCGGCCGGACGAAGGTCCTGCCGCAGCTGCTGGCCGACACCCGCGACCTGTTCGCCAAGGCCTGGCCGGCCTGACCCCCCGCGCCGAGCCGGCTCGCGCGGCCGGCCGGGCATACGATCTTGTGCATGGCCCTGCTGCACCGCGCCACGCTGCGCCCCACAAAGCTGGAACTGCTCACCGAGTGGCTGCCCGGCCAAGGCTGGTACGACGGACCCGCCGGCGTCGAGGTGGTGCGCGTCGCGGGCTACCGGTTCGACGACCCGGCCGGGGAGGTCGGCATCGAGACCCTGCTCGTCCGGGCCGGTGACGGGCCGGTCCACCAGGTCCCGCTCACCTACCGGGGCGCACCGCTCGACGGCGCCGACGACCGGCTGGTCGGCACCACCGCGCACTCGGTGCTCGGCCGGCGCTGGGTCTACGACGCCTGCGGCGACCCGGTCTACGCCGCCGCGCTGGCCGCCGCGATCCTCACCGGATCCGGCCAGGCCCAGGAGTACGTCGAGGTCGACGGCGGGCAGGAGCGGCGGGCGCCGACGATGGCCATCGACAGCAGCGGTGCCGACGACGCCGAGCTGCCCGAGGTGGGTACGCCCCGCCGGGTGGTGGACGCCGACCCGACGCTGATCGTCACCGACACCGTCGAGCTGGCGGTCGTCCGCCGTCTCGACCGCGGCACCTCGCCGGCCGGCGCCGTGCTGACCGGCAGCTGGGAGGGCCAGTCGACCCCGCTGCCGCTCGCCTCCGCGATCCGGCGCTGACGGCTGCGGCTCGCATCCGCGATCCGGCGCTGACGGCTGCCACTCGCCTTCGCGATCCGGCGTTGACGGCTGCCGCTCGTCTCCGCCCCCGCGCTGAAGGCCGCCGGCTGCGCGCCGGGCAGTACCGCCATCCGGTGCGCGGCGGACGCGGGGGTCAGTGCCGGTCGGCGGTGCCCTGCCCGGCGTCCGCGGAGATCCGCGCGACCAGCTCCGGCCAGCTCTCGACCCGCTGCACCCCGGCCAGGTGGGCGCGGTGCGCGGCGACCTCGTCCTCCCGGGGCCGCATCAGGTACCGGTGCGGCACCATGTCGAGATAGCTCAGCACCTCCAGCCGGTCGTCGATGAAGTGGGTCAGCCCCAGCTGCGCGGCGATCGGCCCCTTCTCCGGCCGGGTACGGCAGAAGCGCAGCCGCTCCGGGCCGATCCCGGTGCGGGCGTGGAAGTCGTGGTGGGCCAGCCAGTCCCGGGTGCGCTGCTCGGTCGGCTCGGCGCACTTCGACACCACGTACACCTCGTCGAAGCGGGGGACCAGCGCGGCCAGCGCCGCGAACACCCCGTCCAGCGGGGGTGTGCGCAGGTAGTTGTCGCCGAAGAACGAGGTGTCCTCGTTCCCGTCGCTCAGCTCGATGATCACACCGCCGACGTCCACGCCCAGCCGTCCCATGGGGTCGATCCTGCACGACAGGTGACGTTCCCGCCCGTCTGTCGGGTAGAGGTGGCAGGATGCGGCGATGGCAGTGACGACGCGGACGTTGGGCCGCAGCGGCATCGAGGTCAGCGCCCTCGGCATGGGGTGCTGGGCGATCGGTGGCCCCTGGGCCGAGGGCGCCCGCCCGCTGGGCTGGGGCCGGGTCGACGACGAGGAGTCGGTCCGGGCCGTACGGCGTGCGCTGGACCTCGGCGTGACCCTCTTCGACACCGCCGACACGTACGGGGCCGGGCACGGCGAGCGGGTCCTCGGCCGGGCGCTCGCCGGCCGGCGGGACGAGGCCGTGATCGCCACCAAGTGGGGCTACACCTTCGACGAGCAGACCCGCCAAGCCACCGGGGAGGACCCGTCCCCGGCGTACCTGCGCCGGGCGGTCACCGACTCACTGCGTCGGCTGGACACCGACCGGATCGACCTCTACCAGCTGCACCTGGGCGACCTGCCGCTGCCCCGGGTGGAGGCGCTGCTCGGCACGCTGGAGGACCTGGTCGCCGAGGGACTCGTCCGCGCGTACGGCTGGAGCACCGACCGGGCCGACCGGGCGGCGGCCTTCGCCGAGGCGGCCCCGCACGCCACCGCCGTGCAGCACACCCTCTCCGTGCTCCGGGACACCCCGGTGATGCTGGCCGTCTGCGACAAGCACGACCTGGCCAGCGTCAACCGCAGCCCGCTCGGGATGGGGCTGCTCACCGGCAAGTACACCGCGACGTCCACGCTGCCCCGCGACGACGTACGCGGCGTCGCCCCGACCTGGTTGGAGTGGTTCCGCGGCGGGCGCCCGGCGCCGGAGTGGCTGCGCCGGGTGGCGGCGGTACGTGGCGCCCTCACGGCGGACGGGCGCACCCTCAGCCAGGGCGCGCTGGGCTGGATCTGGGCGCGCAGCGCCCGCACGGTGCCGATCCCCGGCTGCCGCACGGTCGCCCAGGTCGAGGAGAACGCCGCCGCCCTGCGCCTCGGCCCGCTCGCCCCGGACCACTTCGCCGAGGTCGAACGTCAGCTCGCCGCCCTGCGCACCGCCGCCCTGCGCGACGCCGACCGCCCCCACTGGCCGATGCCCCCCATCCCCACCGCCCGCCCCTGACCCCTCCCCGCTCGCCCCAGCCCGCACCGCTGGGCCGCGCACTTTCCGAGAAAGCGTGGCCATTCGGCGAGGAACAGCCACGCTTTCTCGGAAAGCGCGCGGCGAAGGGGGAGGGGTGGGTCAGGTGCGGGTGGTGTGTTCCTTGCGGGCCTGGTCGGCGAGGTGGGTGGGCATGGGGTCGTAGCGGGCGAAGTCGCGGGTGAAGGTGCCGGTGCCGTGGGTCATCGAGCGGAGCTCGACCGCGTAGCGGAGCAGTTCGGTGGCGGGCACCTCGGCGCGGACCAGGCTGCGCCCGTCGGCGTCCGGGTCGGGCTCGGTGCCGAGCACCCGGCCGCGCCGGCTGGACAGGTCGCCCAGCACCGCGCCGACCGAGCCGTCGGGCACCCGGATGACCACCTCGTCCACCGGCTCCAGCAGCGCCGGCTGCCCCTTCTCGGCGGCGTCGCGCAGCGCGAGCGCGCCGGCGGTCTGGAAGGCCGCGTCGGAGGAGTCGACGCTGTGCGCCTTGCCGTCGACGAGGGTGACCCGTAGGTCCACCACCGGGTAGCCGGCCACCAGGCCGCGTTCCATCTGCGCCCGCACGCCCTTCTCCACCGACGGGATGTAGTTGTGCGGGACCGCCCCGCCGACCACCCGGTCGACGAACTCGAAGCCTCCGCCGCGCGGCAGCGGCTCCACCTCGATGTCGCAGACGGCGTACTGGCCGTGGCCGCCGGACTGCTTGACGTGCCGGCCGTGGCCCCGGCCACCGACGGTCAGCGTCTCGCGCAGCGCCACCCGGACCGGCTCGGTCTCCAGCTCGACGCCGCCGCTGCGCAGCCGGTCGAGGACGACGTCGGCGTGCGCCTCGCCCATGCACCAGAGCACCAGCTGGTGGGTCTCCGGGTTGCGCTCCAGGCGCAGCGTCGGATCGCCCGCGACCAGCCGGCCCAGGTTGCGGGCCAGGGCGTCCTCGTCGGCCCGGCTCTTCGCCACGATCGCCACCGGCAGCAGCGGCTCGGGCATCGTCCAGGGGGCGACGAGCAGCGGCTCCTCCTTGGCGGAGATGGTGTCGCCGGTCTCCGCGCTGCCCGACTTGGTGATCGCGCAGAGGTCGCCGGCCACGCAGGTGGTCACCTCGCGCAGCGTCGCGCCCAGCGGGGTGTAGATGTGCCCGACCCGCTCGTCGGCGTCGTGGTCGGGGTGCCCGCGCTCGGCCATGCCGTGCCCGGAGACGTGCACCACCTGGTCGGGGCGGAGCGTGCCGGAGAAGACCCGTACCAGCGAGACCCGACCGACGTGCCGGTCGACGGTCGTCTTGACCACCTCGGCCACCAGCGGGCCGTCCGGGTCGCAGCTCAGCGGCGGCCGGGGCGAGCCGTCCACGCCGGTGACCGCGGGCACCTCGTGCTCCAGCGGGGACGGGAAGGCGGCGACCAGGCCGTCCAGCAGCGCGTCCAGGCCCACGCCGGTCTCCGCGCAGACCGGCACCACCGGGTAGAAGTGGCCCCGGGCGACCGCCTTCTCCAGGTCGGTGATCAGCACCTCGGTGTCGATCTCCTCGCCGCCGAGGTAGCGGTCCATCAGGGTCTCGTCCTCGCTCTCGGCGATGACCCCCTCGATCAGCTCGTTGCGGGACTCCAGGATCGCCGGCAGGTGCTCCGGGTCCGGCTCGCGCACGGCGGCGGGCAGCCCGGCGGAGTAGTCGAAGACCCGGCGGGTGATCAGGCCCATCAGGCCGGCCACCGACACGCCGTCGTCGCCCAGCATCGGCAGGTAGAGCGGGAGCACGTTGTCGCCGAACACCCGCTGGCACAGCGCCACCGCCTCGTCGAAGTCGGCGCGCGGGTGGTCCAGCCGGGAGACCGCGACGGCCCGCGGCATGTCCACCGCGGCGCACTCCTCCCACAGGGCGGCGGTGGCCATGTCCATCCCGTCGGCGGCGGAGACCACGAACAGCGCGGCGTCGGCGGCCCGCAGGCCGGCCCGCAGCTCGCCGACGAAGTCGCCGTACCCCGGGGTGTCCAGCAGGTTGACCTTGACGCCCTGGTGCATGAGCGGCGCGCAGGCCAGGCTCACCGAGCGCTGCTGGCGTACCGCCGCCGGGTCGTGGTCGCAGACGGTGGTGCCGTCGGTGACGCTGCCGGCCCGGCCGATCGTGCCGCTGGCCGCGAGCAGCGCCTCGACCAGGGTCGTCTTGCCCGCCCCGGAGTGCCCGACGAGCACCACGTTGCGAACCCTGCCGGGCTCGGTCACCACCGGCGCCGCGCCGGTGACACCCTTCTCCTGGTTCTTCTGCGCCATCGCGGCGCACCTCCCTCAGCGTGGTTGGTGGCGACCGCCGCGCGCGACGGGGAAGCGGGCCCGGGCGGGTGCCGCGGCGATATCCTCCGGTGCTCTCCTGGACGACGGTTATTCAGCCGGGTGAACCGGTGAGCTGGCTCACCCCCCACACCCGATCTCACACCCGTTACCGACCCGACACAAGCCTGCGCCACGCGGGTCGGACGACCGGCTGTGTCGCCGACCGCTGCCGGCCGTTATCGTGGGACCGCCATGGCGAAGATCTTCCAAGTGACGGCCCGCGCGGGGATGACCCGCGTCGTGGAGCCGGTCGCGCGCGGCCTGCTCCGCGCCGGCGTGTCCCCCAACGCGGTCACCGTGACCGGCACCCTCGGCGTGCTCGTCGGCGCCCTCGGCTTCGGCGCCCGGGGTGACCTGGTCGCCGGCGCCCTCATCGTGACGGTCTTCGCGCTCACCGACCTGCTCGACGGGACGATGGCCCGGATGAGCGGCGGCGCCACCCGGTTCGGGGCTTTCCTCGACTCGAGCATGGACCGGATCGCCGACAGCGCCGTCTTCGGCGCGGTGGCGTACTGGCTGGCCACCGAGCACGACTACTCCGGGGTGGCCGCGGCGCTGCTCTGCCTGGCCGCCGGCAGCCTGGTCTCCTACGTCAAGGCCCGTGCCGAGGGGCTCGGCATGACCGGCAACGTGGGCATCGCCGAGCGCACCGAGCGACTGCTGATCGTCGGGGTGGGCGGCCTGCTCACCGGGCTCGGCGTGGACCACGCCCTGGAGGTCGCGCTCTGGCTGCTCGCCGCCGTCTCGATCTTCACGGTGGGGCAGCGCATGGCGCACGTGTACCGGCAGGCCCAGCTGGTCGGCAAGGAGTGAACCTCACCGAGCTCGGCTACGTCGCCGGCTGGCGCCTGGCCCGCGCGCTGCCCCGGCCCGTGGTGGCCGCGGCCTTCTCCGCGGGCGCGGACCGCGCCCACCGCCGAGGCGGCCCGGGTACGGCCCGACTGCGCGCCAACCTGCGCCGGGTGGTCGGCCCCGACCTGCCCGAGGCGGAGCTGGACGCGCTGGTCCGGCGCGGGATGCGCTCGTACGCCCGGTACTGGATGGAGGCGTTCCGGCTGCCGGCGCTGAGCCGTGCCCAGATCCTCGCCGGGTTCCGGCTGGACCCGGCCGGGGTGGACCTGCTCGCCGCCGACGTGGCCGCCGGCCGGGGCGCGGTGGTCGCCCTGCCGCACGCCGGCAACTGGGACGCCGCGGGCGCCTGGGTCGCCGCCACCGGCTGGCCGATCACCACCGTCGCCGAGCGGCTCAAGCCCGAGGCGGTCTACGAGCGCTTCCTCGCCTTCCGGCAGGGCCTGGGCATGGAGATCCTGCCCACCCACGGCGGCGACCGGCCCGCCTTCGACGTGCTGGTGGACCGGGTCCGCAACGGCACGGTGGTGCCGCTGCTGGCCGACCGGGACCTCTCCGCCCGTGGGGTGGAGGTCGAATTCTTCGGCGGCCGGACCCGGATGCCGGCCGGCCCCGCGCTGCTGGCGGTCCGCACCGGCGCCCCGCTCTACGTCGCGTCGATGTGGTACGAACCGGACGCCGCGTGCGCCTCGCTCGAGGGTCCGCTGCCGCTGCCGGACCCGGACTCGGCGCCGTTGGACCAGCGGGTCCGGTTGCTGACCCAGCGGATTGCCGACGCTCTGGCGGCGGGCATCGCCCGGCATCCGGAAGACTGGCACATGTTGCAGCGGATGTGGCTGGACCAGCGGAGCACGGACAGCGGCGCGACACCACCCGCGCCGGTCACCGGCCAGGCCTGACGGGAAGGGCGCCTACGTGCGGATCGGCATCGTGTGCCCGTACTCCTTCGACGTACCCGGTGGGGTGCAGAACCACGTCATGGACCTCGCCGAGGCGCTGATCGGGCTCGGTCACGAGGTGAGCGTGCTCGCCCCGGCCGACGAGGAGTCGGCGCTGCCGCCGTACGTGGTCTCGGCGGGGCGCGCCGTGCCGCTGCCGTACAACGGGTCGGTGGCCCGGATCGCGTTCGGCCCGGTCTCCACCGCCCGGGTGCGCCGCTGGCTCACCCGGGGCGACTTCGACGTGCTGCACGTGCACGAGCCGCTGACGCTGAGCCTGTCGATGCTGGCGGTGCTCTCCGCGAACGGCCCGGTGGTGGCGACCTTCCACACCGCGATGACCCGGTCCCGGGTGCTCGCCGCCGCGCAGGGCGTCCTGCAGATCGTGCTGGAACGGATCACCGCCCGGATCGCGGTCAGCGCCCTGGCCCGCAAGGTCCAGGTCGAGCACATGGACGGCGGCGCGGTGGAGATCCCCAACGGGGTCGCGGTGGCGAAGTTCGCCGGCGTGCAGCCGCTGCCCGGCTGGCCGGGGGAGTGCGCGCCGGGCACCGGCGGCACGCTCGGCTTCCTCGGCCGCTTCACCGAGGCCCGCAAGGGGTTCCCGATCCTGCGCGACGCCTTCGTCGCGCTGGCGCCGCACCGGCCCGGCCTGCGCCTGCTGGTGGCGGGTCCTGGTGACCCGGACGACCTGTTCGGGCGGTTCCCGGCCGAGCTGCGCGACCGGGTGACCTTCCTCGGCATGGTGCCGGAGGAGGAGAAGGCCCGGATGCTGCGCAGCGTGCACCTCTACGTCGCCCCGAACACCGGCGGGGAGTCCTTCGGGATGATCCTCACCGAGGCGCTGGCCGCCGGCACCACGGTGGTCGCCAGCGACCTCGACGCGTTCCGCCGGGTGCTCGACGGCGGGCGGGCCGGCCGGCTCTTCCCGACCGGGGACGCGGCCGCGCTGCGTACCGCCCTGGCCGACCTGCTCGACGACCCGCAGGGCCGGGCCGCCCTGACCGCCTGCGGCGACGAGGTGGTGGCGCACTACGACTGGCCGGTGATCGCCCGCCGGGTCCTGGAGGTCTACGCCGCAGCCATCGAGGCCACCGACGGCCGGGTCATCGACCAGGAATGGGTGGGGCTGGGCGGGGCGGTGTGAGCACTACGATGCCGCACATGTGGTGGGTGGTGGGCGCGACGGTGGTCGTCGCCCTGGTCGCGGCGTACCTGGTCTGGACGGCCGGCCGGGTCGAGCGGCTGCAGTCCCGGGCGGAGTCCGCGGCCCGGGCCCTCGACGCGCACCTGCTGCGCCGGGCGGCCGCCGCCGCGGTGCTGGCCGAGCGGCGCTACGGCGTCGAGCTGTACGCGGCGGCGCGGATCGCGCTGGACGCCCCGCCGGAGGAGCGGGAGGCCGCCGAGAACGACCTGACCCGGCAGTTGCGCACGGTGCGGCTGGACCCGGCCGACCCGGTCTGCGAGGCGGTGATCGCCGCCAGCCGGCGGCTGGCGCTGGCCCGGCAGGTGCACACCGACCTGGTCCGCGACGCCCGGGCGGCGCGCAGCCGGCCGCTGGTGCGGCTGTGCCGGATGGGGCGCCGGCACCCGTGGCCCCGCTACTTCGACGTCGACGACCCGACGCTCGTGGTCGCCGCCGAGGCTCCCGCGAGCTGACGTCGGCTTTCGGCACCGGTGGTGCCGGCTGCCCGGTTCGGCGGCGGTCCGGGTGGGGTGTCCGATCCCGGGTGATGGCAGCCACAGTGCAGGCCACCGGGGGTCTGATTGGCTGTCGGCCCGGCGTTGCACCCGCCGTAGCATCAGCCGTAGCCACCCCCCGAGCACGTCCGAGGAGCGATAACCCGTGCCCGAAACCACCTCCCAGAACGCCAGCGCCACCTCCCTCGTCGGCACCGCCCGCGTCAAGCGCGGCATGGCCGAGATGCTCAAGGGCGGCGTGATCATGGACGTGGTCACCCCCGAGCAGGCCAAGATCGCCGAAGACGCCGGCGCCGTCGCCGTGATGGCGCTGGAGCGCGTGCCCGCCGACATCCGCGCCCAGGGCGGGGTGTCCCGGATGAGCGACCCGGACATGATCGACGGCATCATCAACGCCGTCTCCATCCCGGTCATGGCCAAGGCCCGGATCGGCCACTTCGTCGAGGCGCAGATCCTGCAGTCCCTCGGCGTCGACTACGTCGACGAGTCCGAGGTGCTCACCCCGGCCGACTACGCCAACCACATCGACAAGTGGGCCTTCACCGTCCCCTTCGTCTGCGGCGCGACCAATCTCGGCGAGGCGCTGCGCCGGATCACCGAGGGCGCGGCGATGATCCGTTCCAAGGGCGAGGCCGGCACCGGTGACGTCTCCAACGCCACCATGCACATGCGCAAGATCCGGCAGGAGATCGCCCGGCTCAGCTCGCTGCCGGCCGACGAGCTGTTCGTCGCCGCCAAGGAGCTCCAGGCCCCGTACGAGCTGGTCAAGGAGGTCGCCGAGACCGGCAAGCTGCCGGTGGTGCTCTTCACCGCCGGTGGTATCGCCACCCCGGCCGACGCCGCGATGATGATGCAGCTCGGCGCCGAGGGCGTCTTCGTCGGCTCCGGCATCTTCAAGTCCGGCAACCCGGCCCAGCGCGCCGCGGCGATCGTCAAGGCCACCACCTTCCACGACGACCCGGACGTGCTGGCCAAGGTCTCCCGCGGCCTCGGCGAGGCGATGGTCGGCATCAACGTCGACGAGATCCCGCAGCCGCACCGCCTGGCCGAGCGCGGTTGGTGAGCAGGTTCCGGCGTACGCCGGGACCGGGAACGCACGGCGGGCCGGTGCGCCGGCCCGCCGTCGCGCAGGAACCAGAAGGAGCGCTCACATGAGCGACGCACCCGTCATCGGTGTGCTCGCCCTGCAGGGAGACGTCCGCGAGCATGTCGCGGCCCTGGCCGGGGCCGGCGCGGACGCCCGCCCGGTACGCCGTGCACAGGAGCTGGACGCGGTCGACGGGCTGGTCATTCCCGGCGGCGAGTCCACCACGATCAGCAAGCTGGCCGACATCTTCGAGATGCGCGAGCCGATCGACAAGCGGATCGCCGGTGGCATGCCGGTCTACGGGTCCTGCGCCGGCATGATCATGCTGGCCACCGAGGTCCTGGACGGCCGGCCCGACCAGCGCGGCTTCGCCGGCATCGAGATGACGGTGCGGCGCAACGCGTTCGGCCGGCAGGTCGACTCGTTCGAGGCGCCGGTGGAGATCGCCGGGGTCGCCGGAGAGCCGTTCCACGCGGTCTTCATCCGGGCCCCGTGGGTGGAGCGGGTCGGCGACGGCGTCGAGGTGCTCGGCACGGTCACCCAGGGCCCCACGGCCGGGCGGATCGTGGCGGTCCGGCAGGGAAATCTGCTGGCCACCTCGTTCCACCCCGAGCTGACCGGCGACCTGCGCGTGCACGCGTACTTCGTGGAGCTGGTGCGGGCCGCCCGCTGACCGGTCCCGACGGACGGCCGACGGGGTTCCGTCGACCGGAGGTGCCGTCGTCGAACCTCAGCCGGCCACCGACCGCAGGTGCCCCGGCAGGCGGCCCTGCAGCCGGTCCAACCCGGCCGCCGTGGCCGCGTCGGCGGGCAGGTGGACGACGAGACGCTGGTGGTCGCTGTCGGCGAACTCCAGCGTCTCGTACGTCAGTCGCAGCAGCCCCACCTCCGGATGCCGCAGACCCCGTACGCCGGTGACCGGCGCGGTCACCGGCCGCCGCTGCCACCGCTGCGTGAAGGGCGCGCCGACGGTGCGGGCGAGCCGCTCGGCGAAGTCGTCGGTGGCCCGGTCGCCCTGGCGCAGCCGGTGCAGCTCGGCGACCTGGTGGTCGGCCAGCTGCGCCCAGTCCGGGAAGTGGTCGCGGGCGCGCTCATCGGACAGCACGAACCACACCAGGTTGGGGCGGTGGCCGTCGAACAGGCCCAGGGGGCGGGCCAGGCGGTCGAACGGATCGTTCCAGGCCAGCACGTCGCCGAGCCGGTTGAGCACGTACGCGGGGGAGTCCCGCAGCGCGTCGAGCACCGCGCGGACGGTCGGGCGGACCGTGCGGGAGACCGCCGGCCGCTCGCCAGGGCACAGACTGCGACTGTGGTTGGCCGCCGCCAGCTGCCGCAGGTGCTCGCGGTCGGCGTCGTCGAGCAGCAGGGCGTCGGCGAGCGCGGCGAGGATCTCGGGCGACGGCCGGGTGTCGCGGCCCTGTTCCAGGCGGGTCAGGTACTCGATGCTGACCTGGGCAAGCGTTGCCAGTTCGGCCCGGCGCAGCCCGGGCGTGCGCCGTCGGGCGCCGGTGGCGAGGCCGACCTGGGCTGGCTGCACGGCCTCTCGGCGGCTGCGCAGGAACGCGCCCAACTCTCCGTCCATCACCGAGCCAGTCTGACAGCGTCCCGCGGAACGTGGGTGGCCCTGTCGGGGACACCCTCGCGGCGGCCTCCCCACGCCGACGGGTCGGCCGCAGGCTCCTCGGCATGGACAACACACAGACAACAGGGCCGGTCCGGATCGGCCTGATCGTGGGAAGCACCCGTCCCGGCCGGCGCGGCGCGGCGGTCGCCGGGTGGGTCGCGGAGGTGGCGGCGCGGCACGACGCGGTGCGCGCCGGCACCGCCGTCGTCGAGGTGCTGGACCTGGCGGAGCAGGCCCTGCCGCTGCTCGACGAGCCGGTGCCGGCGATGTTCGGCGACTACCGCAATCCGCACACGCGTCGCTGGTCCGCCGCGATTGCGGCCTGCGACGCGTTCGTGTTCGTGACGCCGGAGTACAACCACTCGGTCCCCGCCGCGTTGAAGAACGCCGTCGACTACCTGTTCGTCGAGTGGAACGGCAAGCCGGCCGGGGTGCTCAGCTACGGCGTGCAGGGCGGCACCCGGGCCGGCGAGCACCTGCGGCAGATCCTGGCCGAGGTTCGGGCGGTGGTCGTGCCCGCGGTGGCCGCCCTGACCGTCTTCACCGACTTCGACTTCTCCGGGTCGGATCCGGGCGACCCGACGGCACCGGGGCGGATCGCGCCGGCCGCCGGGCGGGCGGCTGACGTGTCGGCGATGTTGACGGAGATCGTCATCCGGGCGCGCGAGCCGCGCTCGGGCGACCCGGTGGCGGTGGCCGGCAGCCCGGAGCGGGTGCGGTGAGCATGGAAACCATCCTCATCCGCTACCGGGTCCGTGCCGAGCACCTGTCGGAGCACCTGCTCCTGCTCCGGGCCGTCCACGAGGAGGTGGCCCGGGTCCGGCCGGCCGGGCTGCGGTACGTGACGCTTCAGCTGGACGACGAGCGGAGTTTCGTGGACATCGCCATGGCACCCGAGCTGCCGGGGCCGTTGCCGGGGCTGGAGTCGTTCCGCCGCTACCGGCCCGGGCTGGAGAACCGGTGCGAGGAGCGGTCCACGTCCGGGTTCACCGTGCTGGGTTCGTACGGCTTCGGACCCTGACCAGGCCAGCCGTTTCGTCCCGTCCGTCCCGTTCCGGGCGGGCGGGGCGGCCGGAGGCGCGCGGCGCGGTGACAGCGGGCCGCCGGGCGTCGGTAGGATTGCCGAGATTCGGCAGGGCCATCTGCCCGCCACGGCTTCCACCAGGGCTGACCGGCACCTCCGCGTGCGCCGGCGGGAGCGGGGGCGCGTGCGGTGCGGTCGATGCGACGGCGGGTAGCAACGGAGGTAACAGATGTCCGGCCACTCAAAGTGGGCGACGACCAAGCACAAGAAGGCGGTCATCGACGCCAAGCGCGGCAAGATGTTCGCCAAGCTGATCAAGAACGTCGAGGTCGCGGCGCGCACCGGCGGCGGCGACCCGGCCGGTAACCCGACGCTCTACGACGCCATCCAGAAGGCCAAGAAGAACTCGGTACCGAACGACAACATCGACCGCGCGGTCAAGCGGGGCTCCGGCCTGGAGGCCGGCGGTGCCGACTGGCAGACGATCATGTACGAGGGCTACGGCCCGAACGGCGTGGCGATGCTCATCGAGTGCCTGACCGACAACCGCAACCGGGCCGCCACCGAGGTCCGTACCGCGCTGACCCGCAACGGCGGCTCGCTCGCCGACGCCGGCTCGGTGTCGTACATGTTCTCCCGCAAAGGCGTGGTGATCGTCCCCAAGGCCGGCACCACCGAGGACGACATCATGATGGCCGTGCTCGACGCGGGCGCGGAGGAGGTCAACGACCTCGGCGAGGCGTACGAGGTGGTCTCCGAGCCGACCGACCTGATTCCGGTCCGCACCGCCCTGCAGGACGCCGGGATCGAGTACGAGTCGGCCGAGTCCTCGCTGATCCCCAGCGTCAACGTGCCGCTGGACGCCGACGGCGCGCGCAAGGTCTTCAAGCTGATCGACGTGCTGGAGGACTGCGACGACGTGCAGAACGTCTACGCCAACTTCGACGTCTCCGACGACGTCATGGCCGCGGTCGACGCCTGACCCCGGTGACCGGACGGCGATTCCCGCCGGGCGACGTGGTCGTCCGGCGGGAGGTGCTGCGCGGCGAGGTCTGGTTCGGCTGCCCGACCATCTGCGTCGAGGACTCCGCCGACCTGCTCGCGCTCTACCTGCCGCCGGGGGCCGAGTTCGGCTTCCCGGAGGGCGGCACCTTCCCGTGTGGACGGCACCCCTGGCAGACCGCCGGCCACACGGCCTGGTCCGGGCACGGCAAGCTGATGCTCCAGCGCCCGGGTGAGGCGCACTCGGTGGACGTCTTCTGGTCCGGCGAGGACCGCGCCTTCGCCGGTTGGTACTTCAACCTCCAGGACCCGTTCCGGCGTACCCCGATCGGGGTGGACACCCTCGACCACGAGCTGGACCTGTGGTGGCCGGCGGGCGCCGACCGGTACGTCTGGAAGGACGTGGAGATGTTCGCCCAGCGCCTCACCGAGGGGCGCTACCCGGGCATGGCCGACGCCATCCGCGGGGAGGGGGACCGGATCGCCGCCCTGCTCGACGTGGGCCGGCGCTGGTGGGACGAGGGCTGGGCGCACTGGCGGCCGGACCCGTCCTGGGACGGGCCGCGCCTGCCGGCCGGCTGGGACACCGTTCCCTGCTGAAGGCGGCGGCGAAACTCGGCTGACCGGCCACCCGCTCCCGCCGTAGCCTGCCGGGATGCTCGTCCCCGACCTCCCGCTGCGCACCGAACGCCTCGACCTGCGGCTGTTCACCGCCGACGACTTCGCCGCCCTGCACGGCTACCAGTCCCGCGCCGACGTCACCCGCTACCTCTACTTCGCGCCGAACGACGAGGCCGCCAGCCGGGAGGCGCTGGTTCGCAAGTGCGCCCGGGTGGCGCTGCGCGCGGAGGGCGACGTGCTGAACCTGGCGCTGGTGCTGCGGGAGACCGGCGCGGTGATCGGTGACGTGCTGCTGATCTGGACCAGCGTCGCGCACCGGCAGGGCGAGATCGGGTACGTCCTGCACCCCGACCACGCCGGCCACGGCTACGCCACCGAGGCGGCCCGGGAGATGCTGCGGCTGGGCTTCGACGAGCTGGGCCTGCACCGGATCGTCGGCCGGCTGGACGCCCGCAACACCGCCTCGGCCCGGGTGCTGGAGCGACTCGGCATGCGCCGGGAGGCGCACCTGCGGGAGAACGAGCTGGTCAAGGGGGAGTGGACCGACGAGGCGGTGTACGCCCTGCTGGCCCGCGAGTGGCGGGCCGGTCGGCGCTGAACGGGTCCGGCCCGGCGCCCCCGTGTGCGCCGGGCCGGATGCCTCTGCTCAGGCGTCGCGGCGGCGGGCCTTCAGCACGCTGTCGACGACGTCCCAGAGCGTGATCACGGCGATCACCACCACCGACACCGTGGCGACGGTCTCCAGGTGTTCGCCCTCGCGCAGCCAGGCGAACCGGGCGACCAGGTCCGGGTTGAGCAGCCGGTCGGTGAGCAGCAGCACCACCACCGGCACGGCGAAGGCCAGGTCGAGCGCGGCGTTGACGGCCACCAGCGGCCAGGTCCACCGCCGGGCGCGGTACTTCGCGATCTCCAGCGCCAGGCTCGCGACCAGCACCGCCGCGAGCACCGGCAGCCAGGAGCGCCACAGCGCCGGGTCGAGCAGGGGGATCCGCCCGCCGTCGGTGTCCGTCACCCAGGACTGGAAGTGCTGCCAGGGCAGGAAGGCCAGGGTGAGCAGCAACATCGCCACCGCCGCGCAGGTGTCGGTGAGTCGTACGTCCCGCTCCACCGGGCTCTCGGGTAGCTGGTCGACGGTCCAGTCGGGCAGGTTCAGCGAGGTGTCGGTCCGTTCCAGCACGGCGAAGCACAGGGTGACCCAGAAGGCGATCTGCACCGCCGTCTGGAGGGCGGCGGTGACGCCGGCGCCGATCGCCGGGCCGGGTTCGCCCTCGACGGTCGCCTTGACCACGCCCACCACCACGCCGACGGTGGCGGGGACGACGGCGAGCAGCCCCTTCAGGAACCGCTGCCAGACCAGGTAGTAGGTGGGGCCGATGAGTTGGAGCCGGCGGTCGGCGTAGCGGGCGGCGAGCCGCTCCGGGTGACCCATCTCGGTCAGCACCTCGCGTTCGGCCGCGGCGGCGTCCTCCCCGGAGGCGGTCCGGCCGTCGATCATGTCCTCGATGGAGGCGCGCAGCTCGGTGGCGATCTCCGCCCGGCGTGGTGCGGGCACGGCCCGCAGGGTGGCGGCGACGTAGCGGTCGGTCAGGGAACTCATCGGTCCACTCCTTCGATCAGCCCGGCGACGGAGGTCTGCACGGCGGCGAGGTCGTCGAGGAGTCGGCGCAGCACGGCCTCGCCCACCTCGCTGGTGCGGTAGAACTTGCGCGGGCGACTCTCCTCGGTGTTCCACTCGCTGGTCAGCAGGCCCTGCTCCTCGAGTCGGCGCAGCAGGGGGTAGAGCGTGTTGGCGTCGACCGGGAAGCCGTGCGCGGCCAGCCGTTGCAGCAGCGCGTAGCCGTAGTCGGGGTGCCGCAGGGCGACCAGGCTCGCCACCACCACCGTGCCGCGGCGCAACTCCTGGAGATGGGTCCGCAGGATCTCCTCGCTAACCATGCGTCACACCATACTGTGTGCCACACAGTACTGCCGAGCCCAATAGTGTCGTGCCGGAGGGGAACGATGTGTCGCTCCGCCGACAAGGGGCGCCGGCGGGATGCCGGCGCCCCTCGGTGCGGTCGTTCAGCAGGACTGGCCCTGCCGGAAGCCGCGCTCGACGAAGTCCGCGCGCCCGGCCTCGAACCAGCCGACGCCGGGGCGGATCGGGTGTCCGGTGAACAGCTCCACCCGGCTGCCGAACCGGACCAGGTACGCCGTGGCGTCGCCGGCGTCGTTGCTGATCAGCTCACCGCGCCGGCCGTAGATCTCCTCCAGTTCGGCGAAGGACATGCCGACGCTCGCTCCGGCCGGCGAGCGGGGCGGCGCGGTGGCGGTGCCGACCGCGACCAGTCGCCCGTCCCGGAAGGCGAGCATGATCTTCCCGGCCCAGTCGCCGGTGACGCCGGCGTGGACCACGCCGGCGCAGCCGGCGGCCGTCCAGTCGATCAGGCCGGCGGCCGAGAGCCGGGTAAGGCTCGCGCCGATCCGGAACGGTCCGGCGCCCCGGACGCTGAGCAGGTCGACCGAACCGGCGACCTGGACGATCGTGGCCTGGGCCGGACGACGCCGCTCGGCGCGGTCGGTGGACGCGGCGGCGACGGCGGCCGGGGCCCCGGCGGCGGTGCCGGAGCGGGTCGGAGCGGCGGCGGCGGTGCCGGGGCGCACGGCGGTCGGAGCGTCGGCGGCGGGCCGCGCGACGGCCGGGCCGGCCAGCGCGGGTACGACGGCGCAGAGGGCCAGCGCGCCGGTGAGGACGGTGGACGACAGACGGTTCATGACGGAACTCCTTCGTGGTGGTGCTGTCCTGTCGTCTTGTTCGTCTCCCCGCCGGCCACATCGGTTCGTCGGGTTTCCGACCGGGCCGCTCTGGGTCGGGCGGACCCCCGTCCCGGGCGGTCTCCGCCACCCGTCCGCACCGGTTACCGTCGCAGCGGGGACTGCCGACGAGGGTGGGGCGATGAGCACTCCGGCGTGGATCGGCTCCTACCGGATCGAGCGACTGCTCGGCACGGGCTCGTTCGCGACCGTCTGGCTGGGCCACGACCCCGTCCTGGACTCCCGGGTGGCGATCAAGGTGCTGGCCGAGAACTGGAGTCACGACCTGCGGGTGCGGGAACGGTTCCTGGACGAGGCGCGGCTGCTGCGGCGGCTCGACCACCCCCGGCTGGTCCGGGTGCACGGCGTCGGCGAGCTGCCCGACGGCCGCCCGTACGCGGTGCTGGCCTGGGCGGACGGCGGTAGCCTGCGGGACCGGCTGGGCACGGGGCCGCTGCCGGCGGCGGACGCGCTGGCCCTGCTCGGCGAGATCGCCGCCGGGGTCGCGGTCCTGCACCGGCACCGGGTGGTGCACCGCGACCTGACCCCGGGCAACATCCTGTTCGCCTCCGGTCCGACCGGCGAGCGGGTGCTCATCGCCGACCTGGGACTGGCCAAGGCCCTGGCCGCCGCGTCCGGGCTGACCGCCCGGGCCGGGACGCCCGGCTACATGGCCCCCGAGCAGGACGACCCACTGGCCGTGGTGGACACCCGCAGCGACGTGTTCGGGCTGGGTCGGCTCGGGCTGCGGCTGCTCGGCGACCCCGACGGCGCTCCCGGCCCGACACCCCGGTGGCGGCAGGGCGTCCCGGCCGCCGTGCCGTCGGTGCTGCACCGGGCCACCGCGCTCCGCCCCGCCGACCGCTACCCGGACGCCGACGCCTTCCGGGCGGCACTGCGCCGCGCCACCTCCCCGGCCGACGGCGACGCGGACGACGGGCACCCCTCCGGCCTCGGGTCGCACGGGGGGCGCCGGGCCGACCGGGCGGCGGGCGCGGAACATGGGGCCGACCGGGCGACGGGCACCGGACACCCGGCCGACCGGGGGAGGAGCGCGGGACACCGGACCTACCCGCCATTGGCCGGGAGCGCCGCGCCGGCCGCCCGCCGGGGGCGGGGGCCGGCCCGCCGGTTCGGCCTGGCCGGTGCGGGCGCCCTGACGCTCGTCGCGCTGGGCGCCCTGGCCGGTGACGGCGGCCTGCCCCACCCCGACGGCAGCCGGGGGACCAGTGGGCCGCTCAGTGTCGCGCTGCCGGCGGGGTGGCGGGCCACCGGCACCGGCTGGGCCGGACAGTACGACGACGACGGCAGGCTCGAACCGGCGCTGATCGTCGCGGCCGACCCGGGCCGCTGGGCCGCCGACCCGGACGTGCCGGGCGCCTTCGTCGGCCTCTCCGCCAGCGCCGCCCGGCGTACCACGCCGGAGGGGTTCGTCGCCGAGCGCCCGCACGCGGACTGTGTGGCCGCGCCGGTGCGGCGTACCCGGCAGGCCGGCGTCGACTGGGTGGTGGCCCGGTACGCCTGCCCGGCCGGCCGGCCGGTGCTGGTCGAGGCGGCCGGCCTCGCCGCCGGCCGGGACGCCCTGCTCTACGTGCAGGTCGCGCCGCCCCCCGGCGGCGGGACGGACTTCGTGGACGCGTTGCTGGCCGGGGTGCGGGTGCGCGCCACCGGCGACTAGACCACCACCACGGCGACCGTGTGCGCCTCGCCGCCCTGCGGGATGGTCACCCGGACCGTGCCGGCGCGCAGGAACCGGATGTCCTGCACCCCGGCCTCGTAGCTGCGGGAGACCAGGTCCTCGCGGTCCACGGTCACCTCGCCGGGGCCGATGCCCTGGATGCGCAGCACCCCACCGGCGGCCAGACACAGCGACTTCAGCAGGGCCACCTCGGTCTCGGCGAGGACCAGGTCGTAGCGGACCGGGCCGAGGCAGGCGCTCGACCGCGGGCTGGGCGACGGTGAGCGCGTACCCCTGCCGCGGGTCGGCGCGGGTCCGACCGGGGCGGGCGGTCGCGGCGTGGCGGCGGGGGTGGCCGGGCCGGGCGGTGCGGACGGGGCCGGCGCGGCGGGGGTCGACGGGGTGGCCGCCGGGGTCGGCGGTCGCACCGGCAGCGGCGCGACCGGGGTCTGCCCGCAGGCCGCCACCGACGTGAGCACGCCCAGCGTGGCCACCGGAACCACCCACCGGCGGGCCGACGCGAGCAGGGCGGCGGCCAGGCGGTCCCCGCTCTCAGTCACCGGACATCCGCTGCCGGACCTGCCGGCGGGCCAGGTGGACGCGGGACTTCGCGGTGCCCTCCGGCACGTCGAGCAGGGCGGCGATCTCGCGGTAGTTCAGCCCGAGCACGTCGCGCAGCGTCACCGCCTCGGCGAGTTCGGGGCGCACCGCGTCCAGCGCGTCGAGCAGGTCCAGCCGGGTGCCGGCGACCACGCTGGTGCGCCTCGGGTCGGGCGGATCGGGCAGCGGCACGCCGCCGGACTCGACCAGCCAGCGCCGGCGCAGCGCCCGGTACGTCGACCGGGCCCGGTTGGCGGTGAGCCGGTAGAGCCAGGTGTGGAACGACGATCGGCCCTCGAACCGGTCGATGCCCCGGGCGAGGGCGAGCAGGGCGTCCTGGCACGCCTCCTCGGCGTCCTCCCGGTGGGGCAGCAGGCGGGCGCAGAGCCGCAGCACCTCGGGACGCACGGCCGCCAGCAGGGCGTCGACCGCGCCCGGTTCGCCGCGCGCGGCTGCCCTGGCCAGGTCGTCGATGTCGTCCGCGAGAAGCATCACACCGTCCCCGGTCCGCCGGTGCGCCGTGCCGTCCAGGCTACGGCGGCGCCGGCCTTCCCGGGATCCCCGAGTCGGGCAGCCGACCCGGCCGCGACCGGCTCGGGCGGGCTCCCAGGGAGATCCACACCACCCGGCGGCGGTCTGTCCGCGCGGCTGCTGGAGCCGCCCGTGGGCCCGGGGATAGGGTGGGCCGACCGACTTCCGACCACCCATGAGACCGACCCGGGGGGGCGCCACGCATGGGCGATTCGTTCGCGCATCTGCACGTACACACCGAGTACTCGATGCTCGACGGGGCGGCCCGGCTCAAGGACCTCTTCGCCGAGGCGAACCGGCTCGGGATGCCGGCGGTGGCGATCACCGACCACGGCAACATGCACGGCGCGAACGACTTCTACAAGCAGGCGATGGCCGCCGGCATCACCCCGATCCTCGGTGTCGAGGCGTACGTCGCGCCGGAGTCGCGCTTCCACAAGGCGCGGGTCAAGTGGGGCCGGCCGGAGCAGAAGAGCGACGACGTCTCGGGTAACGGCGCCATCACCCACAAGACCATGTGGGCGAAGAACGCCACCGGCCTGAAGAACCTCTTCACCCTCAACTCGCGCGCCTCCATGGAGGGCCACTACGTCAAGTGGCCCCGGATGGACATGGAGCTGATCGCCGAGCACGCCGAGGGCATCATGGCCACCACCGGCTGCCCCTCCGGCGCGGTGCAGACCCGGCTGCGGCTGGGCCAGTTCGACGAGGCGCTCAAGGTCGCCGCCAGCTACCAGGACATCTTCGGCAAGGAGAACTACTTCCTGGAGATCATGGACCACGGCCTCTCGATCGAGCGCCGGGTCCGCGACGGGCTCACCGAGATCGCCCGCAAGCTGGACATCCCGCCGGTGGTCACCAACGACTCGCACTACACCCACGAGGCCCAGGCCACCGCGCACGACGTGCTGCTCTGCGTGCAGACCGGCAGCAACATCGACGACCCGAACCGGTTCCGGTTCGAGGGCGGCGGGTACTTCATCAAGTCCGCCGAGCAGATGCGCGCGGTCGACTCCTCCGAGCTGTGGCAGCAGGGCTGCCGCAACACCCTGCTGGTCGCCGAGAAGGTCGACCCGACCGGCATGTTCGAGTTCCACAACCTGATGCCGCGCTTCCCGGTGCCCGAGGGGGAGACCGAGGAGTCCTGGTTCCGCAAGGAGACCTTCGCCGGCCTGGCCCGCCGCTACCCCAACGGGATCCCGGAGGGGCACGTCGTGCAGGCCGAGTACGAGCTGGGCGTCATCAACCAGATGGGCTTCCCCTCGTACTTCCTCGTGGTCGCCGACTTCATCCAGTGGGCCAAGAACCAGGGCATCGCGGTGGGCCCGGGCCGTGGCTCGGCCGCCGGCTCGCTGGTCGCGTACGCCCTGGGCATCACCGACCTGGACCCGATCCCGCACGGCCTGATCTTCGAGCGGTTCCTCAATCCCGAGCGCGTCTCCATGCCCGATGTCGACATCGACTTCGACGAGCGCCGGCGCGGTGAGGTGATCAAGTACGTCACCGACAAGTGGGGCGAGGACAAGGTCGCCCAGATCGCGACCTTCGGCACGATCAAGGCGAAGGCCGCGATCAAGGACTCGGCCCGGGTGCTCGGCTTCCCGTACGCGGTCGGCGACCGGATCACCAAGGCGATGCCCCCGGCGGTGATGGGCAAGGACATCCCGCTCTCCGGCATCTTCGACCCGAAGCACCCGCGCTACGCCGAGGCCGGCGAGATCCGTGGCCTCTACGAGTCCGACCCGGACGTCCGGAAGGTCATCGACACCGCGAAGGGCATCGAGGGGCTGATCCGGCAGACCGGCGTGCACGCCGCCGGCGTCATCATGTCCGCCGAGCCGATCATCGACCACATCCCGCTGATGCGCCGGGACGCCGACGGGGCGATCATCACCCAGTTCGACTACCCGACCTGCGAGTCGCTCGGGCTGTTGAAGATGGACTTCCTCGGCCTGCGCAACCTGACGATCATCGACGACGCGGTCAAGAACATCCAGCTCAACCACGGCCGGGACCTCGACCTGCTGGCCCTGTCGCTGGACGACAAGGCCGCGTACGAGCTGCTGGCCCGGGGTGACACCCTCGGCGTGTTCCAGCTCGACGGCGGGCCGATGCGCTCCCTGCTGCGGCTGATGAAGCCGGACAACTTCGAGGACATCTCCGCCGTGCTGGCGCTGTACCGGCCCGGCCCGATGGGCGTCGACTCGCACACCAACTACGCGCTGCGCAAGAACGGCCTCCAGGAGATCACCCCGATCCACCCGGAGCTGGAGGAGCCGCTGCGGGAGATCCTGGCGCCCACCCACGGCCTGATCGTCTATCAGGAGCAGGTGCAGCGCGCCGCGCAGATCCTCGCCGGCTACACCCTGGGCCAGGCCGACCTGCTGCGCCGGGCGATGGGCAAGAAGAAGAAGGAGATCCTCGACAAGGAGTTCATCCCGTTCCGGGACGGCTGCCGCGAGCGCGGCTACTCCGACGAGGCGATCCAGGCGGTGTGGGACGTGCTGGTCCCGTTCGCCGGCTACGCCTTCAACAAGGCGCACTCCGCCGCGTACGGGCTGGTGTCGTACTGGACGGCGTACCTGAAGGCGCACTACCCGGCCGAGTACATGGCGGCGCTGCTCACCTCGGTCGGTGACGACAAGGACAAGATGGCGCTCTACCTGTCGGAGTGCCGCCGGATGCGGATCCAGGTCCTGCCGCCGGACGTGAACACCTCGGCCGGGCCGTTCACCCCGGTCGGCAAGGACATCCGGTTCGGCCTCGCCGCCGTCCGCAACGTCGGCGCGAACGTGGTGGCCGCGATCATGCGGTGCCGGGAGGAGAAGGGCGAGTACGCCGACTTCTACGACTTCCTGGCCAAGGTGGACGCGGTGGCCTGCAACAAGAAGACCATCGAATCCCTGATCAAGGCCGGCGCCTTCGACTCGCTCGGGCACACCCGCAAGGGCCTGCTCGCCGTGCACGCCGACGCGATCGACGCGTACGCCGACGTCAAGCGCAAGGAGGCGGTCGGCCAGTACGACCTCTTCGGCGCCGGCTTCGGCGACGCCGACACCGGCGGCAGCACCACGGTCATGCCGACCATCGGCGACAGCGAGTGGGACAAGCGGGACAAGCTCGCCTTCGAGCGGGAGATGCTCGGCCTCTACGTCTCCGACCACCCGCTCTTCGGCCTGGAGCACGTCCTCGGCGCGGCGGCGGACTGCACCATCGCGTCCCTCTCCGAGGAGGGCACCGTCCCGGACGGCGCGGTGGTCACCCTGGCCGGCATCCTCTCCGGCGTGCAGCGCCGGGTCACCAAGCAGGGCCGGGCCTGGGCCTCGGCCACCCTGGAGGACCTGGCCGGCGGCGTGGAGACGCTGTTCTTCCCGAACACCTACGAGGTGATCGGGCAGTACATCGCCGAGGACGCCATCGTGGTGGTCAAGGGCCGGGTGGACCGTCGCGACGACACGCCGCGGATCATGGCGATGGACATGTCCATGCCGGACGTCAGCAGCAACCCGGCCAACAAGCCGGTCACCCTCACCATCCCGGTGCACCGCTGCACGCCACCGCTGGTGGAACGGCTCAAGGAGACCCTGGTGCTGCACCCCGGCGACACCGAGGTGCACGTCAAGCTGCTCAACGGCGGCAAGACCACCACGCTGCGGCTGGGCCCGTTCCGGGTGGCGGCGACCACCGCGCTGATGGGCGACCTGAAGAGCGTGCTCGGCCCGGCCAACGTGAGCTGACCCGGCCGGGGGACGTCGCGCCAGGGTGGCGGGCAGCCGCTCGCCACCGCAGGGCACCGCGACCGACAGCCGGCCGGGTGTCGGTCAGGTCGGCCGGTACTCGACCTCGGGGCGCCCGGGCGTGCCGTAGCGGGGGCTGCGGACCGCCCGGTCGGTGGTCACCAGGTACTCCAGGTAGCGGCGGGCGGTCACCCGGGAGATGCCGGTGCGCTGGCTCACCTCGGTCGCGGACAGCCCGGCCTCGGCGTCGGCGGGCGTGGCTCGCGGCCGGTCGGCCAGGGCGGAGAGCACCCGGTGCAGGGTGTGCGCGTCCAGCCCCTTGGGCAGGGTGTGCGGGGCGGCACCGCGCAGGGTGGCGAACATCCGGTCCACCTCGTGCTGGGCGGCCACCTCGCCGTCGGCGAGCGCCTGCCGGCGGTAGTCGGCGTAGCGCTCCAGCTTGTCGCGGAAGGCGGCGAAGGTGAACGGCTTGAGCAGGTAGTGGGTCACCCCGAGGGAGACCGCGGTACGGACCACCGCCAGGTCCCGGGCCGAGGTCACCGCGAGCACGTCGACGCCGCTGCCCGCCGCTCGCAACGCCCGGCAGACGTCCAGGCCGTGCACGTCGGGCAGGCGGAAATCCAACAGCACCAGGTCGACGTCCGCGCCGCCGCGCCGGCGCAGCGCCGCCATCGCCTCCCGGCCGGTGTGCGCCACCCCGGCCACCACGAAGCCCGGCACCCGCTCGGTGTACGCGGTGTGCGCCTCGGCCAGCAGCGGCTCGTCCTCGACCACCAGCACCCGGATGTCGTTCATCGGGCCTCGCCGCCTCCGATCGGCAGCCGGACGGTGAACAGGCTCCCGCCGTCGGTCGAGCGGTCAACCTCGTAGCTGCCCCCGTGCCGGCGGACCACCTGCCCGACCAGCGCCAGACCGAGGCCGCGGCCGGCGCTCTTGGTGGACCAGCCGCGCCGGAACGCGTCGTCCACCCGTTCCGGGTCCAGTCCCGGGCCGTTGTCACCGACCCGGACCACCAGTTCGCCGTCGACCGCGCCGACGAAGACCCGGACCCGCCGCGGCGGCGGGTTGCCGGCGACCGCCTCCAGCGCGTTGTCCACCAGGTTGCCCACCACGGTGAGCAGGTCGGCGCTGGGCAGGGGGCTGCCGTCGAGCCGGCACTCGGGGTCGATCACCAGGTCCACGCCGCGCTCACCGGCCTGGGCCGACTTGCCGAGCAGCAGGGCGGCCAGCGCCGGCTCGGTCACCGCGCCGACCACCCGGTCGGTGAGCTGCTGCGCCGCGGCCAGGTCCCGGGTGCCCAGGCGAACCGCCTCGTCGGTACGGCCCAGCTCCACGAGAGTCAGCACGGTGTGCAGCCGGTTGGCCGACTCGTGGGTCTGCGCCTGCAACGCCTCGGTCAACGCGCGTACCGAGTCGAGCTCGCTGGCGAGCGTGCGCAGCTCGGTCTGGTCGCGCAGGGTGAGCACCGTGCCGAGCGCGATGCCCTCGAAGCGGGTGGTCCGCTGGTTGGCGACCAGCACCCGGTCACCGGCCAGGACCGGCTCGTCGCGGGCGTCCCGGGCCGACGTCAGCAGCTCGGCCACCGCGGGCGGCAGGTCGATCCCGGCCACCGGCCGGTCGGTCAGCGGCGCGTCCGCGTCCAGCCCGAGCAGCCGGCGGCCCTCGTCGTTGACCAACGCCACCCGGCGGTCGGTGGTCAGTACCAGCAGGCCTTCCCGCACCGAGTGCAGCACCGCGTCGTAGTACTCGTACATCCGGGTCATCTGGGCCGGCCCGAGGCCGTGCGTCTGCCGACGCAGCCGACGGCTGAGCAGCCAGGAGCCGGTGGCCGCGAGGGTGAGCGCCGGTGCGGCGACGCCGAGCAGCACCGGCCACTGGCCGAGCAGCTTGCGGTCGATCGCCTCGGTGGTGATGCCGACCGAGACCAGGCCGACGATCCGCTCGTCGTCGTACACCGGCACCACCGCGCGCACCGACTCGCCGAGCGTGCCCACGTTGGTGGTGGTGAACGGCCGGCCGGCCAGAGCCGGCGCGATGTCGCCGACGAACGGCTGGCCGATCCGCTTCGGGTGCGGGTGCGAGTAGCGGGTGCGGTCGGGCGCCATCACCACCACGAAGTCGGTGCCGGTCGCCACCCGGGTGGACTCCGCGTACGGCTGGAGGGCGGCGCTGGGGTCGGCGCTGCGCAGCGCCGCGCGGACGTCGGGGGAGCGAGCGACGGTCTGCGCCACCGCGAGCACCTCCTCCTGCGCCGCCTGCCGGGAGTCACTGCGGGCCAGCCAGACGGCCCCGGCGGCGCCGGCCAGGACCAGCAGGGTCACCACCACGGCCTGGAGGGCGAACAGTTGCCCCGCGATGCTCCACTGCCGCCGGGCCACGTTTCCCCTCCTCGTGCGCGCCGTCGTCACCGGCACGGGTCGCCCGTGCTCCGACGGGATGAACAGAATGACCGCAAGGCTGTCTTGTGGTGAGACGGGCTTCACATTGTCGACATGGACACCACCACATCCACCACCACACCGTCACCCCCGGTCCGTCGGGACCGTACCCGTTACCTCTACCTGGCCGTCATCGTGGCCGTGCTGGCCGGCGTCGTGGTCGGCCTCGCCGCCCCCGAGGTCGGCAAGGAACTCAAGCCGCTCGGCACCGGCTTCGTCAACCTGATCAAGATGATGATCAGCCCGGTCATCTTCTGCACCATCGTGCTCGGCGTCGGCTCGGTCCGGCAGGCGGCGAAGGTCGGCAAGGTCGGCGGCCTCGCCCTCGGCTACTTCCTGGTCATGTCGACCGCCGCGCTCGCCATCGGCCTGGTGGTCGGCAACCTCATCCACCCCGGCTCCGGGCTCGATCTGGGGCAGGACCTCGCCGGCTCGGGCAAGGCCGCCGCCGGCGACGAGGCCGGCGGGACCGTCGACTTCCTGCTCGGAGTCATCCCGACCACGCTCTTCTCCGCGTTGACCGAGGGGGAGGTGCTCCAGACGCTGCTCGTGGCGCTGCTGGTCGGCTTCGCCGTGCAGAGCCTGGGCCGGCGTGGCGAGCCGGTGCTGAACGCCGTGGGCCTGCTCCAGCGGGTGGTCTTCAAGGTGCTCGCCATGATCATGTGGCTGGCCCCGATCGGCGCGTTCGGCGCGATCGCCGCCGTGGTCGGCGCCACCGGGATGGACGCGTTGAAGAGCCTGGCGCAGATCATGCTCGGCTTCTACGCGACCTGTCTGATCTTCGTGCTGGTGGTGCTGGGTGCGCTGCTGTGGTTCGTGGCCCGGATCTCGATCTTCTCGCTGCTGCGCTACCTGGGCCGGGAGTTCCTGCTGATCCTGTCGACGTCGTCCTCGGAGTCGGCGCTGCCGCGGCTGATCGCGAAGATGGAGCACGTCGGGGTGAGCAAGCCGGTGGTCGGCATCACGGTGCCGACCGGGTATTCGTTCAACCTGGACGGCACGGCGATCTACCTGACCATGGCGTCACTGTTCATCGCCGACGCGCTGGGCAAGCCGCTGTCGATCGGCGAGCAGGTGTCGCTGCTGCTGTTCATGATCATCGCGTCGAAGGGCGCCGCCGGGGTGACGGGCGCCGGGCTGGCCACGCTTGCCGGTGGCCTCCAGTCGCACCGTCCGGACCTGGTCGACGGGGTCGGTCTGATCGTGGGGATCGACCGGTTCATGTCGGAGGCGCGGGCGCTGACCAACTTCGCCGGCAACGCGGTCGCGACCGTGCTGGTCGGGACCTGGACGGGGGAGTTCGACCGGGACAAGGCCGGTCGGGTGCTGAGCGGCGACGACCCGTTCGACGAGTCGACCATGCTCGATGAGGAGGCCGACGAGGGCGAGCCCGCCACCCGGCGGCCGGCCGACGAGTCGCCCGCCCTGGCCGGCGTACCGGCCTGACGCCGCCGTCGCGGAACCACCAGGGGCCGCGCCGGCCAAGCGCCCGCGCCACCTCCACCGGTAGCGATGCTGCCGGTGGAGGTGGCGTCCTGGCTTCGCGCCGGTGCGAGACCCGTCAGGACCGAGCGGACCCTCAGTCCCAGCTGTCGATCTTGACGTCGTGGGGATGCGGAGCGCCCTTTCCGGTCTCGATCAGCGACTTCAGGCTCAGCAGGTAGACCGCCCACTTGGTGCTGCAGTGGTGCATGAAATCCACCGGCTCCTTCCAGCCCCGGTGGCTGAAGAGCACGACGGCGTAGTCGTCGACCTGAGCGAGGCGCCAGTCCACCTGCGTGCCGATCCACTCGTCGGGTCCGTCGACCACCTCCCACAGCACGCGCCTGCCGGGGTCGAGCTCGAGGACCTTCATGTCGAATCCGCCGGCTGCGAACCGGAACTGGAGCACGCCGCCGACGCCGTCGCCGACGCCCTGGGTGTTGGTCGTCCACCAGCCGGCAAGTCCCTCGACGGTGGTCAGGGCCGTGTAGACCTCGGCCGTGGACGACGGGATTCCGACTTTGTGCAGGATGTCCACCATCTTCGATCCTTCTTTCTGGTGTCGGTTCTCGGGATGACCCTCATGACGTCACTACTGGATGCCGCGCTGGTCCTTCGTGCGCTGGACAGCCTCGGCGATCCGCTTGATGCGCCGGAGTCGGCCGTCCCACGCCGCTCCGACCGAGGACAGTTGGGCGACCGCCCGGGCGAGCTGCGCCTCGTCCACCCGGTACCTTCGCTCGCGCCCGGCGGGGGTGGAGCGCACCAGGCCCACCCGGTCGAGCACGCCGAGATGTTTCGCGATGGCCTGCCGTGTCACGGGCAGCCGCTCACTGAGGCTGGTGGCCGTGCCGTCGCCATCGGCCAGGAGCAGGTCGAGCATCCGCCGACGGGTCGGATCCCCCACCGCGGACCACAGGTCGTCGTCGACGGCGGCGGTCACCGGGTCGACACCAGCCGGGCGAGGTACTCCCCGAGTCGGGGGACGAAGGTGTCCCAGCCGGCGACGTGGTCGCGGTACAGCTCCTCCAGCTTCGCGGCCTCCCAGCCCATCTCCCGGAACCCGGTCTCGGTGAGCCGGATCCTGGTGCCCGTGCCCGACGGGGTGAGTTCGAAGGTGACCAGCAGCGAGGCGGTCGGGTCGTCGACCTGGCCCTCGGGATGACACCAGCGGAACGAGAACAGTCGAGGCGGCTCGGCGTTCACCACGACCATCGGGACGACCTGCGCCCGGTCGCCCCAGACGAGCTCACCGACCGCGCCGGGAGTCGCCTCGAAGTCGGCGTCGTCGGTCCACCACTGCGACATGTGCTCGGGGCTGCTGACGACCTCGAAGACCACCTCCGGCGAGGCGTCGACGTGGATCTCTCGTTCGATGCTGCCGTACTCCATGCTCCGCCACTCCTTGATATGCAACCCTTGGTTGCACGTCACGCTAGCCGACCGCCCGCCGTCGCGCAACCATTGGTTGCTTTTCGATGGAGGAGCAACTGCCCCGGAGCCGGTGGACCGCACCCGGTCAGCGCGGGAGGCACCGGGTCGACCCAGGGACCGAGGCGAGCCGTCGGTTGACCAATGACGGCGGGGGCTCCGGTGGCTACGGTCGTGGGTGCCGAGATTTCCCGACCACTCGAGGAGTGATCGTATGCCCCCCTCTCCGTCCCGGCTCTTCGCGGAGATCGCGACCGCCGAGCGGCCGGCTGGGACCACAATGGTCATGCGTCGTGCCGTGGTGCTGGGCGGCAGCATCGCCGGACTGATGGCGGCTCGGGTGTTGAGTGACCACGCCGAAGAGGTGCTGATCATCGAACGCGACCCGTCCGATGTGGATGACGGGCCCCGGCCGGGCGTGCCGCAGGGCAGCCAGGTGCACGCGCTGCTGCCCGCCGGTCAGATCCAGTTGGAACGGTGGTTTCCCGGCATCGTCGACGAGGCGCACGCGCTCGGTGCTCCGCCGCCGCCCACCGACGAGGGCGCGGCGAAGATCTTCGTGAACGGTGTGCTGGGGCTGCCGCCGGCGCCGTCCGGCAGCGGCCCGACGCTGATCACCACGCGACCGTTCCTCGAGGCGCTGGTCCGGCGGCGGACCCTCGCCGTGGACAACATCCGGATGGTGTACGGCCGTGCGGACGGCCTGGTCTTCGCCGACCGGCGCGTCGCCGGCGCCCGGTACGTGCCCGAGGGCGGTGGTGAGCCGGTGGTCGAACCGGCGGACCTGGTGGTCGACGCGATGGGACGGTCCAGCCGGCTGGGCGACTGGCTGGCCGACAACGGGTGGCCCCGCCCGCCGATGCAGCGGATGCCGATCAAACTGAACTACGCGACCGCGCTCTTCAAGCAGGACGAGAAGGTCAGCGACGCCTGGGTGGTGGTCTACCACACCATGGCCGGCAAGGGCCGTACCGCTCGGATCGGTGGGATCAACTCGGTCGAGGGGGACCGCTGGATCATGTTGGTGGCCGGCTACGACGAGGACCGGCCCAGCCGCGACGTCGCCGACTTCACCGCCCGCTGCCGGGAGCACTATCCGCAGATGTTCGGTGACATCGCGGAGTACGGTGAGATGCTCGGCGGCGTGGTCACGTACCACCAGGCCGACAGCCGACGCCGGGACTTCCACAAGCTCGACCGGATGCCCGCCGGACTGGTTGCCGCCGGGGACGCGATCGCCTCCTTCAACCCGGTGTACGGCCAGGGCATGACCTCCGCGATGCTGCACGCCTCCTGCCTGTCGGCGTACCTCCGGTCGAGCCCGAACCTGCACGAGGAGCCGGCGCGGGCATACTTCGAGCGGGTCCGGGTGATCGTCGATGCCGCCTGGCAGACCTCCACCACCGCCGACATCGAGCTTCCACACGTCGACGGGCCGTACCCGCCGGGGTACCGGGTCACCAAGTGGTTCGGTGACCTGCTCTTCCGGACCTCGCTGACCGATCCGGTGCTCAGCGCCCGGCTGGGCCGGGTCACCACCATGCTCGACCATCCGGCGACGCTGAGCCGGCCCGGCACCCTGCTCCGGGCGCTCCGGCTCGGCCTGTTCCGGCGCCGTGCCGCCACCGGATCGACCGACAACCTCCGGCAGTCCTAGCAGTCGCCGGACCGGTCAGGGCGTGCCGGTGTGCCGCAGGCCGCCGGTCGCCGATTGGCCGTGCCCATCCGACGCCACCCCGCCTAGCGTCGGTGCTGTGGACATCGAGCAGGCGCAGCAGTTGTGGAAGCCGGAGCCCGGCTGGTTGAACACGGCCTCCTACGGGCTCCCGCCCGAGCCGGCCTGGACGGCGTTGCAGGAGGCGCTGGCCGACTGGCGGACCGGGAGCAGCTCCTGGGAGGGCTGGGGGCAGTCGGTGGACCGGGCCCGGGCCGCGTTCGCCGGCCTGGTCGGCGTACCGGCCGGGGACGTGGCGGTCGGCGCGGCCGTGTCCCAGCTCCTCGCACCGGTCGCGGCGGCCCTCCCGGCGGGCGCGAACGTGGTGGTCCCCGAGGTCGAGTTCACCTCGAACCTGTTTCCCTGGCTGGTGCAGGAGGAGCGCGGCGTCAGGGTCCGCACCGTGCCGCTGACGGGGCTGGTCGACGCGATCGACGCCGACACCGATCTGGTCGCGTTCAGCCTGGTGCAGTCCGCCGACGGCGCGGTGGCGGCGTATGACGAGATCGTGGCCGCGGCCCGGGCCCACGGCGCGCTGGTCGCGGTGGACGCGACCCAGGCGTGCGGTTGGCTGCCGTTCGACGGGAGTCGGGCCGACGTGGTGGCGGTGGCCGGGTACAAGTGGCTGATGGGCCCGCGCGGCTGCGCGTACGCCTACCTGGCGCCGGAGCTGCGCGAGCGGCTGCGTCCGGACGCCGCCGGCTGGTACGCGGGCGCCGACCCGCACGCCTCCTACTACGGCCCGCCGCTGCGGCTGGCCGGCGACGCCCGCCGGTTCGACATCTCGCCCGCCTGGTTCAGCTGGGTCGGCGCGGCGCCCGCACTGGAGGTGGTCGCCGAGATCGGCGTGCCGGCGATCCGGGCGCACGACGTGGCGCTGGCCAACCGGTTCCTGGCCGGGCTGGGCCGGCCGCCGGGGGAGAGCGCCATCGTCGCCGTCGACGTGCCCGATGCCGAGCTGCGGCTGGAGCGGGCCGGAATCCGGGCGGCGGTCCGCGCCGGGCGGGTCCGCGCCTCCTTCCACGTGTACTCCACGGAGGCCGATGTGGACGCCGCCCTGACGGCGCTGACCGGCTGAGCCCGCTCAGGTCAGATGGCGGGCGAGCCTACGGGTGGGCGGCTGTCATCGCCGCCCACCCGAGCAGTCCGGCTCACCGGGCCGCCAACTCAGGCCAGGTGACCGCCGATCTTCGTGTACCCGCGCAGCAGGTCCCGCGAGATGATCAGCCGCTGCATCTCGTCGGTGCCCTCGAAGATCCGGTAGAGCCGCACCTGCCGGTACCAGCGCTCGACCGGCAGTTCGCGGGTGTAGCCCATGCCGCCGTGGATCTGGAGCACCCGGTCCACCACCCGGTTGACCATGCCGGCGCCGTAGAGCTTGCCCATCGAGGACGCGTGCCGGGGGTCCAGGCCCTGGTCGACCGTCCAGGCGGAGCGCAGCACCAGCCAGCGGGCCGCCTCCAGCTCGGTCTCCGAGTCGGCGATCATCCACTGGATGGCCTGGTTGGTGCCGATCTTCGCGCCGAAGGTCTCCCGGGTGTTGGCGTAGTCGATGGCCATCTGCAACGCCCGCTCGGCGATGCCGATGGCGTGCGACGGGATGGTGTAGCGGCCCTTGCCGATCCACTCCATGCCCAGCGTGAAGCCCTGGCCGATCTCGCCGAGGATGTTGCGGTGCGGCACCCGTACGCCGTCGAAGATCAGCGACGCCGGCCCGCCCTCGCCCATCGTCTGGATGAACTCCGAGCGCCAGCCCATCGCCCGGTCCACCAGGAACGCGGTCGCCCCGCCGTTGCGGGCGCCCTTCTCCCGGTCGGTCACCGCGACCACGATGGCGAAGTCGGCGTCGTTGCCGTTGGTGATGAAGGTCTTCTCGCCGTCGAGGATCCAGTCGTCGCCGTCGCGACGGGCCGCCAGCCGGATGTTCGCCGCGTCCGACCCGGCGCCCGGCTCGGTGATGGCGAAGCAGGAGATCCGCTCGCCCTCGATGGTGGGCAGCAGGAACTCGCGCTTCTGCTCCTCGGTGGCGTGGAAGAGGATGTTGTCGGCCTCGCCGCCGAAGCGGAACGGCACGAAGGTACGCCCCAGCTCCGTCCAGATCAGCGACTGCATGACGGCGGGCAGGTCCATCCCGCCGTACTCCTCGGGGGTGGCCAGCCCCCAGAAGCCGAACTTCTTCGCCTTCTGCTGGAGCTCGCGCAACTCGTCGCGGGTCACGCCGGGCTGGTGCGCGCGCTCGCGGCGCAGCACCTCCTGCTCCAGCGGCATCACCTCCCGGGTGATGAACGACCGGACGGTGTCCCGGATCGCCCGCTCCTCGTCGGTCAGTGAGAAGTCCATGCTGGTCCCTTCCGCCGTCGTGGTGGCCGTCCCGGATAAACTAGCGGTGTAAGTTTTGTGTCGTCCAGACCCCCGAGGAGTCCATGTGCCCCGACCCCGGCAGCCCGTGCTCACCCGGGAGCGGATCGTCGCCGCGGCCCTGGCCCTGATCGACGCCGACGGGCTGGGCGCCTTCTCCACCCGCCGGCTCGCCGCCGCGCTCGGCGTGCGTGGCCCCTCGCTCTACAACCACTTCGCCAGCCGCGAGGCCATCCTGGACGCGGTCGCCGACAGCGTCACCGCCGCTGTCGACACCGGCGCCTTCGCCCGCCACGACTGGCGCGAGGCGCTGCGCCGCTGGGCCTGGTCGTACCGGGCGGCGCTGACCGCGCATCCGAACGTCGTGCCCTACCTGGCCCAGGGCCCGGGGCGGCGGCCGGCCGCCCTGGCCATGGCCGACGCCGTCTACGGGGCACTGGTCAAGGCCGGCTGGCCGCCGGCCCGGGCCACCCACGTCGGCGCGGCGATGCGGTACTTCGTCGCCGGGTCGGCGCTCGGCTCGTTCGCCCGCGGCTTCGTCGAGGACCCGGAGTTGTACGCCGCGCACTACCCGCACCTGGGCCAGGCGCACCGGCTCGCCGAGCACCAGCGCAGCGTGGACGAGGGCGCCTTCGCCCTCGGCCTGGACGCGCTGCTGCACGGCCTCGCCGCCGAACACCGGCGCGTACTCGCGGTGGAACCACCCGGGCCGAACGGGTAGCGTCAAAACTCCCAGCGCTAGTTTCCTCACCCCCGAAGGACGACATGGATCTCGCCGCCGCGCCCCCCGCGCTCCTGGTCCGCCGTCACCTCTACCTCGGCGGCGCCTGGGCCGACCCGACCGGGACCGAGCCGATCGACGTGGAGAACCCGGCCAGCGGGGAGACCGTCGGGCAGGTGCCGGCCGGCACCCCGGCCGACGTCGACCGGGCCGTCGCCGCCGCCCGGGCCGCCTTTCCCGGCTGGGCGGCCACCGCGCCGGCCGAGCGCGCCGCCCACCTCGACCGGCTGCTCGCCGCGCTGACCGCCCGCGCCGACGACATCGCCCGGACCGTCGCGCTCGAACTCGGCACCCCGCTCAAGCTGGCCGCCCGGGTGCAGACCAGCCTGCCGCTGACCGTGCTGCGCGACTGCGTCGAGCTGGCCGCCCGGCCGCCCGCCGAGGAGACGATCGGCAACTCGCTCGTCGTCCGCGAACCGGTCGGCGTGGTCGGCGCGATCACCCCGTGGAACTACCCGCTGCACCAGGTCGTCGCCAAGCTGGCGCCCGCCCTGGCCGCCGGCTGCACGGTGGTGCTCAAGCCCAGCGAGCTGACCCCGCTGACGGCGTACTTGCTCTTCGACGCAATCGCCGAGGCAGGGCTGCCCGCCGGTGTGGTCAACCTGGTCCCCGGCACCGGGCCGGTGGTCGGCGAGGCCCTGGCCGCCCACCCGGACGTGGACATGGTCTCGTTCACCGGGTCCACCGCCACCGGCCGCCGGATCGCCCACCTCGCCGCCGACCGGATCGCCCGGGTGGCCCTGGAGCTGGGCGGCAAGTCGGCCAACCTGATCCTCGCCGACGCCGACCTGCCCACCGCCGTCAAGGTCGGGGTGGGCAACGCGCTGCTCAACTCCGGGCAGACCTGCACCGCGTGGACCCGGATGCTGGTCCACCGCGACCGGTACGACGAGGCACTCGACCTGGTCGCCCGGGCCGCCGCGGCGTACCGGCCGGGGGATCCGTTCGACCCGGACACCCGGCTCGGCCCGCTGGTCTCCGCCGCCCAGGCCGAGCGGGTGCGCGGCCACGTCGACCGCGCCCTCGCCGACGGGGCGCGCCTGGTCTGCGGTGGCCCGGACGCCCCGCTGCCGCCCCGGGGGCACTTCGTCGCCCCGACCGTGCTGGCCGACGTGCACCCCGACAGCGCGCTCGCCCAGGAGGAGGTCTTCGGCCCGGTGCTCGCCGTCATCCCGTTCGGCGACGACGACGAGGCCGTCGCCATCGCCAACAACTCCCGCTACGGCCTGGCCGGCGCGGTCTGGTCCGCCGACGCCGACCGGGCGCTGGCGGTGGCCCGGCGGCTGCGTACCGGCCAGGTGGACGTCAACGGCGGCGGGTTCAACCCGCGGGCGCCGTTCGGCGGCTACAAGCAGTCCGGCCTGGGCCGCGAGCTGGGCCCGTACGGCATCGACGAGTTCCGCGAGATCAAGGCGATCCAGCGGTGAGGGCGCTGGTCGCCCGCGCGCCCGGCGCGCCGTTGCGCGTCGAGGAGATCCGGCTGCCCGCGCCCGGCCCCGGCGAGCTGCGGGTCCGGGTCCGCGCCGCCGGCGTCTGCCATTCCGACCTGTCCATGGTCAACGGCACCCTCGCGCCCGCGTACCCGCTGGTGCTGGGGCACGAGGCGGCCGGCGTGGTGGTCGAGGCCGGCCCCGGCGCCGCCGTGCCGGTCGGTACGCAGGTGGTGCTGAACTGGGCGCCCGCCTGCCGGCGCTGCTGGCACTGCCGGCACGGCGAGCCGTGGCTCTGCGCCGCCAACACCGCCCCGGCGGTGCCGCGCGGCGAGACCGCCGACGGTGAGGCGTTGCACGTCACGCTCGGGCTCGGCGCGTTCGCCGAGGAGGTGGTGGTGCCCGAGGCCGCCGTCGTGGCGGTCCCCGACGACCTGCCGCCGGAGCGGGCCGCCCTGCTCGGCTGCGCCGTGCTGACCGGCACCGGCGCGGTGCGCAACACCGCCCGCGTCGCCGCCGGCGAGTCGGTCGCGGTGATCGGCCTCGGCGGGGTCGGCCTGTCGGTGCTCACCGCCGCCCGGGCCGCCGGCGCCGCCCCGATCGTCGCGGTCGACGTGGCCGAGGCGAAGCGGGGCCTGGCCCTCGCCGCCGGGGCGACGCACTTCCTCGCGCCCGACGACCGGCTGTCGAAGGAGATCCGGGCGCTCACCGAGGGGCGCGGCGTCGACCACGCCTTCGAGTGCGTGGGGCGGGCGGCCACCATCCGGACGGCCTGGCGGCTCACCCGGCGCGGGGGAGCGGTCACCGTGGTGGGCATGGGCGGCAAGGACGACCTGGTCAGCCTCTCCGCGTTGGACATCTTCCACTCCGCCCGGACGCTGCGTTCCTCGGTGTACGGCTCGTCCGATCCGGACCGGGAGGTGCCGGGCCTGGCCCGCGAGGTCGGCGACGGCACGCTCGACCTGACTCCGCTGATCAGCGGGCTGGTCACCCTCGACGAGGCGCCGGAGGCGTTCGACCGGCTCGCCCGGGGCGAGGGCGCCCGCTGGGTGGTCACCTTTCCCGACTGACCCGGCCGGCCGCCGTCGGAGTCGCGGCCGCGGGGGCGTGGCCGGCCGCCGCCGCGGGCGTGGCCGGCCACGCCCGCCGCGCCCCCACGGGTCAGGTGGCCGGGCCACATGGGAGCGGTCTCCCGGACCATCCGCTCACGCCTGTCGATCCCCTGCGGACCGCTCCCGACCGGTGCTCATGTCGGCCGGCCCCGCGCCGACCGGCCGGAAAGTGTGGGGGACCGACATGGCTGCACTCCGGCCGTTCCCCGTAGGTTTCCTCCACGCGACGGCCCTGTGACCCCGGTCACCGACCCGGCCGTCGCCAGTGACCTGCGGAGGATGAGGCGATGGCCGGGCAAGCGCTCCTGTCGGCGCGCGGGCTGACCCGTGACTTCCGGGGCTTCCGCGCGGTCGACCACGTCGACCTCGACATCGCCCCGGAGAGCGTGCACGCGCTCGTCGGCCCCAACGGTGCCGGCAAGACCACCCTGTTCAACCTGCTCACCGGCTTCCTGCCGCCGACCGAGGGGCGGATCGAGCTGGACGGCCGGGACGTCACCGGCCTGCCCCCGGAGCAGGTGGCCCGGCTCGGGGTGGCCCGCTCGTTCCAGATCACCAGCCTGTTCCCGCAGCTGTCCGCCCGCGAGCACGTCGAGCTGGCGTTGCAGAGCCCGAGCGGGCTCGGCTGGCGGTTCTGGCGGTCGGCCAAGCTGATGGGCCGCTACCGGGAGCGGGCCGACGAACTGCTGGACATGGTCGGGCTCGGCGCGCTGGCCGAGGCCCCGGCCGAGGCGCTGGCGTACGGGCGCAAGCGCGCCCTGGAGCTGGCCATCGCCCTCGCCCTGGACCCGAAGGTGCTGCTGCTCGACGAGCCGACCGCCGGGATGGGGCTGGAGGACGTCGACCGCACGGTGGAGCTGATCGCCCGGGTCCGGGCCGGCCGGACCGTGGTGATGGTCGAGCACAACATGAGCGTCGTCGGCCGCCTCGCCGACACCGTCACCGTGCTGCAGGCCGGCACGGTGCTGGTCGAGGGCCCGTACGAGCAGGTCCGCGCCGACGAGCGGGTCATCACCGCCTACCTGGGAGCCGCTGATGCTGCGCATTGACACCCTCTCCGCCTTCTACGGCGAGGCGCAGGTGCTGCGGGAGGTGAGCCTGGAGGTCGCCGCCGGCGAGGTGGTCACCCTGGTCGGGCGCAACGGCGCCGGCAAGTCCACCCTGCTGCGCTGCGTGATGGGGCTGCACCCCGGCCAGCGCGGCACCGTCGAGCTGGACGGGCGGGACATCAGCCGGCTGCCGGCGTACAAGCGGGCGCGGCTCGGCCTCGGCTGGGTGCCCGACGACCGGGGCGCGTACGCCACCCTCAGCGTCACCGAGAACCTGACGCTGCCGCCGCGGGTCGGCCCCGACCCGTGGCCGCTGGAGCGGGTGTACGAGGCGTTCCCCGCCCTGTACTCCCGGCGCGACTCGGCGGCGACCATGCTCTCCGGCGGCGAGCAGCAGATGCTCGCCCTGGCCCGGGTGCTGCGGATGGGCGCCCGGCTGCTGCTCTGCGACGAGCCCACTGAGGGCCTGTCGCCGCTGCTCGTGCAGCAGGTCGGCGACCTGCTGCGGGAGGCCAAGAAGCACGGGGTGACCGTGCTGCTGGTCGAGCAGAACCTGCACTTCGCCACCGGCGTCGCCGACCGGCACTACCTGCTGGCCGAGGGACGCGTCGTGGAGGCGATGGCGAACTCCGAGGTGCGCTCGCGGGAGCGCGAGCTGCTGGCGTACCTCGGTATCTGAATTTTTCGACGGCTGACCCGCGCGGTGCCCGCGCGGTACGAAGGGGATTGACATGCGTAGGAGCGTGGGTGTGGCCGCCGCCTCGGCGGCGGTGGTGCTGGCCGCGGGTTGCGGCGGCGGTGGGCCCCAGTCCGGCGGCGACCAGAAGCTGACCGGCGACAAGATCGTGCTGGGCGTGCTCAACGACCAGTCCGGGGCCTACTCGGAGCTGTCCGGGAAGAACTCGGTCAAGGCCGTGGAGATGGCCATCGCCGACTTCAAGGCCAAGCACGGCGACAAGGCGGTGACCACCGACATCACCGTGGAGACCGCCGACCACCAGAACAAGCCGGACGTGGCCAACGCCAAGGCCCAGGAGATGTACGACCGCAAGGGCGTCGACCTGATCCTCGACGTGCCCACCTCGTCGGCCGCGCTGAAGGTCGCCGACGTGGCGAAGGAGAAGAAGAAGCTCTACTTCAACATCGGCGCGGCGACCACCGACCTGACCGGCAAGAGCTGCAACAAGTACACGTTCCACTACGCGTACGACACGTACATGCTGGCCAACGGCACCGGCAAGACCACCACCGAGCAGGTCGGCAAGAACTGGTACATCCTGTACCCGAACTACGCCTTCGGGCAGGACATGGAGAAGAGCTTCTCCACCGCCATCACCGCCGCCGGCGGCACGGTCGTCGGCAAGGACGGCGCGCCGTTCCCGAACACCACCGGTGACTACTCCACCTTCCTGCTCAAGGCGCCGACGCTGAACCCCAAGCCGCAGGTGCTCGGCACCATGCAGGCCGGCGCCGAGCTGGTCAACGTGGTCAAGCAGTACAACGAGTTCAAGCTGCGGGACAAGGGCGTCGGGCTGGCGGTCGGCCTGATGTTCATCACCGACATCCACTCGCTGACCCCGGCCGCGCTGGCCGGCACCACCTACACCGACGCCTGGTACTGGAACTTCGACCAGCAGAACCGGGAGTTCGCCGACCGGTTCCAGAAGGAGACCGGCACCCGGCCGTCCTTCGCGCACGCCGCCAACTACTCCGCGGCCATGCAGTACCTGGAGGCCGTGCAGGCCGCCGGCACCGACGACGCGGACACCGTGGTCAAGGGGCTGGAGGGCAAGGAGGTCAACGACGTCTTCCTGCGCAACGGCAAGATCCGCGCCGAGGACCACCGGGTGATCCACGACGCGTACCTCGCCCAGGTGAAGCCGCAGGCCGAGGTCGCCGAGCCCTGGGACTACGTGAAGGTGCTCAAGACCATCCCCGCCGCCGAGGCGTTCCGCGCCCCGTCCCCGGACTGCAAGCTGTGACCGGTTTCCTCCAGAACACGTTCAACGGGTTGGTGAGCGGGGCGTTCTACGCCCTGCTCGCCCTCGGGCTCGCGGTCATCTTCGGCATGCTCCGGGTGGTGAACTTCGCCCACGGCGCGTTCTACATGCTCGGCGCCTTCGGCGCGTACGTGCTGCTGGCCGAGGCGGGCGTGCCGTTCTGGGCGGCCCTGGTGATCATGCCGGTGGCGCTCGCCGTGGTTGGCATGATCCTGGAACGGGCCGTCATCCACCGGCTCACCCGGCTCGACCCGCTCTACAACTTCCTGCTCACCTTCGGCCTGACGCTGATCCTGCAGGACCTGGTGAAGACCCGCTACGGCGTGCAGTCCAGCCCGTACGCCACCCCGGACGAGCTCAGCGGCTCGGTCGACTTCGGACTCTTCGACTTCCCGACGTACCGGGTCTTCATCCTCGGCTTCGCGGTGCTGCTCTGCGTCGCGGTGTGGTGGGTGCTCACCCGTACCCGGATCGGCATGGTGGTCCGGGCGTCGACCGAGCGGCCGGAGCTGACCCGGGCGTTCGGCATCGACGTCGGGCGGTGGGTGACCCCGGTCTTCGGCTTCGGCATCGGCCTGGCCGGGCTCGCCGGCGTGCTCGCCGCCCCGATGCGGGCGGTGAACCCGCTGATGGGCGCCGACCTGATCATCGTGGTCTTCGCGGTGGTGGTGATCGGCGGCCTCGGCTCGATCTTCGGCTCGGTCGCCGCCGGCTTCGGTATCGGTCTGGTTCAGGCGTGGGGCGAGGCGTACCTGTCCGAGTTCCCCATCGTGTCCCAGACGATCGTCTTCGTCGTGATGGCCGCCGTGCTGCTCTGGCGGCCGGCCGGGCTGTTCGGCCGTGAGGAGGCACCGGCATGACCAGCACCGTCGACACCCCGGCCGAGGCGAGCCGGCCGGTCCCGCCGTCCGGGCTCCTCGCCGTCGCCCGCGCGCCCGGCTGGGTCCGGTACGCGCTGCTCGCCGCCGGGCTGGCCGCCGCGCTCTGGCTGCCCAACGGGCTCTACCCGGCGGTGGCGGTGGACATCCTCTGCTGGGCGCTCTTCGCCGTGTCGGTGGACCTGCTGCTCGGCTTCACCGGGCTGATGTCCTTCGGGCACGCGGCGTTCTGGGGCACCTCGGCGTACCTCACCGGCCTGGTCGCCATCCACGCCGGCCTGCCGTTCCCGGTCGCCGTGCTGGCCGGGGCGCTCGGCGCGGCGGCGCTCGCGCTGCCGATCGGCTACCTCGCGGTGAAGCGGGCCGGCATCTACTTCGCCATGGTCACGCTGGCCTTCGCGCAGATGGTCTACTACGTGGCCAACGAGTGGCGTTCGGTCACCAAGGGCGAGAACGGCCTGCAGGGCGTGCCCCGGTCGCTGTTCGGCCTCGACCTGACCGACGACTACTACTTCTACTACGCGATCCTGCCGATCGTGCTGCTCGGCCTGGCCGCCGCCTGGCGGATCACGCACTCGCCGTTCGGCCGGGTGCTGGTCGGCATCCGCGACAACCCGGCCCGGGCGCGGGCGCTCGGCTACCCGGTGCACCGCTACAAGCTGACCGCGTTCGTGCTCTCCGGCTTCATCGCCGGTCTCGGCGGCGGGCTCTTCGCCGTCGGGCACCGGTTCGTCTCTCTCGACGTGCTGCACTGGACCACCTCCGGCAAGGCGGTCATCGTCGTCGTCCTCGGCGGCATCGGCACGCTGTGGGGCGGGGTGCTCGGCGCGGCCGTGGTGGTGCGGTTGGAGGACTGGCTGTCGTTCTCCGGATTCGAGGCGATCGGCCTGGTGACCGGCAGCATCTTCGTCCTGGTCGTGCTGCTGTTCCGCCGTGGGCTGTGGGGCACCGTCTCCGCCCTGGCGCTGCGCTGGATGGCCGCCCGCCGCAGATGAAGTCCCGCGACGGCGCATCCGAACCGCGCCGTCCCAGCGAACCCCCTGGTAGTGATCGCACACCCGGGGGTACGTCTGGTGCTGACCGAACGGATGCCGGCCGACGCCGTCGAGGCCGCCCGCAAGCGGCTCGCGGTGGCCGCCGAGGACCTCGACGCCAACCGGATCGCCGCGCTGGTGCGGGACCTCGCGGCCGAGGCCGGCGTGGCGCCGGTCTGGGAGCGGGTCTGCCGACCGCTGCTCGGCGGACTGCGGGGGCACAGCGCCACCGAGATCGCGATCGAACACGCGCTCTCCGAGGGCGTCCGGATCGGCCTGGACGGTTACCGCCGGGACCGGGGTCGGCCCCTGCCGCCGGACGGGGTGCTGCTCGCCGGGGCCGAACAGGAGGCGCACTGCCTCGGGCTGCACGCGCTCGCCGCCGCGCTGCGCGAGCAGGGCCGGGGCTGCCTGCTGCTGGGGCCGGCGCTGCCGTGGGCCGCGCTGGCCGCCGCCGTGGTGCGGGTCCGCCCGCACACCGTCCTGGTCTGGTCGCAGACCCCGCTCACCGGCCGCGCGTACCGCCTGGTCCGCTTCGGGCGCGACTTTCCCCGGGTACGCCTCTTCGGCGCGGGGCCGGGCTGGATCGAGCCGTTCCCGCCGCCGTCGGTACGCCTCACCACCTTCGCCGCCGCCGTCGCCGCCTGCGGGGCGGGCGGGCCGCCCTAGACATGCCGCTGGCCGGCACCCCGCTCGGGGGTGCCGGCCAACGTGTCGTTCAGGTGGGTCAGCTGTTCCAGTGCTTGGCGACCAGGTCGGCGGCCTGCTTCTCCCACTGGGCGTAGTGGTCGGGGTAGGCCGAGACCTGCACGGTCTGCGCGGCCTTGGTCAGCGGCATGTCCTTCCAGCCGTCGACCTGCTTCAGACCCTTGAGGAACGCCATCGTGGAGTACTCGGGGTCGGTGATCTGCTCAACCGTGCCCCAACCCGACGACGGACGCTGCTGGAACAGGCCCTGCGAGTCGTGGTCGTTGCGCTCACCCAGGTGACCCAGGTTCTCCAGCTTCGACTCCTGCAGGGCGGTGGCGATCGCGACCACGGCGGCCCGCTCGTCCATGCCCGACTTCTTCGTCGCGGCGATGATCGCCTTGACGTTGGCGGTCTGCTCGTCGCCCAGGTCGATGTGCGACTGCTTGCCCTGCACACCGTGCGGGATCAGCTTGTCCTTGTCCACACCGGGCTTGTCGGCCTGCACCACCGCAACCGACTTCGCCTCAACCGCCGGGGCGGCGTGGGCCTCGGTCACGGGGCCGGCGAAGACGCCACCGGCGAAGGCCAGACCAGCAATACCGAGAACGCTCTTACGCAGAATGGTGGTGTTCATCAGAGTGGCTCCATTCGGGGGTTGGCACCCAGCCTCGATGGGGGTCGAGCAGGCGCAAGCACCACGACAAGGCGCTCAAAGATCAAGGGGAAAGTCTTCGTCCCGGCAGGCTTCGCGAGCGGGGCTCACGGCGCCGGGTCCATGTGTAACGACCGGCGGCCCACCATCATTCCGGGGGCCCGCATCCCTGGCGGCCACGGGTTCGGGCCAGGCCAGCGGGGTGCTGCTGCGATCGTCCAGGTGATGTAACGACACCGGCCCGGCCACCATTCCACCGCCAGGGTGCCCCCGGTCACCAGACATCCCGTCCATGGCCGGCCGAGATCGGACATCCCGGGCGCACCGAGTAGTCCCGAACCGGACATTCCGCGCTGGGTGCCTGCAACCACGTCTCGCCGCGCGGTTCGCGGCATGTCGCGGGGACGGGAGCGAGGGACAGCCCGACACGCCGCAAACCGTGTCCGGGAACGCGAGGCCCGGCCGGGCCTTCGACGCGAGGCAGGGAGGGTGACGCCGGACACATACGAAACGATCCGGTTCCGTATCGAAACTCAGGCCCGTACGCTCAGGCTCGTTACGAGTCTGACTCGTATCGTAATTCACGGTACGGGCACGCCGGGGGGAGAACCGGACACATGGAACCGCACGAGAACACCGGACATCCGAGGCGGTGGGGGATCCTCGCGGTGCTGGTGATCAGCCTGCTCGTCGTCGTCCTCGACAACACCATCCTCAACGTCGCACTGCGCACCCTCGCCGACCCGGTGCACGGCCTGGGCGCCAGCCAGGGCGAGCTGGAGTGGTCGATCAACTCCTACACGCTGGTCTTCGCCGGGCTGCTGTTCACCTTCGGCGTGCTCGGTGACCGCTTCGGTCGCCGCCGCTTCCTGCTGATCGGGCTGGTGCTGTTCGGCCTGTCCTCGCTGCTGTCGGCGTACGCGCAGGATCCCGGCCAGCTGATCGCGGCCCGCGCCCTGATGGGTGTCGGCGGCGCGGCGATCATGCCGGTGACCCTGTCGATCATCTCCAACGTCTTCGACCCGCGCGAGCGGGGCCGGGCGATCGGCGTCTGGGCCGGCGCGGTCGGCCTGGCCGTGGCGATCGGCCCGATCCTGGGCGGCGCCCTGCTGGAGCACTACTGGTGGGGCTCGGTCTTCCTGATCAACGTGCCGGTGGTGGCGGCCGGCGTGGTCCTGGTGGCGCTGCTGGTGCCAGAGTCCCGCGACCCCCGGCCGGGCCGGGTGGACCTGCTCGGCGTGCTGCTGTCGGTGGTGGGTCTGGTCGCGCTGACCTACGGGATCATCGACGGCGGCGAGCACGGCTTCGACCGGCCGGTGGTCTGGGCGTCCATCCTCGGCGGCCTGGCGGTGCTGACCTGGTTCGTCGCCCACGAGCGGCGCAGTGAGCACCCGTCGCTGGACGTCCGGCTGTTCCGGGTGCCGCGCTTCGCCGCGCCGGTGGCCATCGTCGGCCTGATCTTCTTCGCCGCGATGGGCGTCATGTTCTTCAGCTCGTTCTACCTCCAGCTGGTCCGTGGCTACAGCCCGCTGCAGACCGGCCTGCTCTTCCTGCCCTTCGCCGGCGCGCAGCTGATCTTCGCGCCGCGCAGCGCCGCCATGGTCCGCCGGTACGGCGGCAAGGCGGTCGCCGTGGTCGGGCTGGTGCTGACCGTGCTGGCGCTCGGCGCGTTCGCCTTCGTCGACGCGAGCACGCCGATCTGGGTGGTGCTGGTGTTCTTCTTCCTCCAGGGCGCCGGGATGGCCAACATCATGCCGCCGGCCACCGAGTCGATCATGTCGGCGCTGCCCCGGGAGAAGGCGGGCGTGGGCTCGGCGGTCAGCAACACCGTGCGGCAGGTCGCCGGCGCGCTGGGCGTGGCCGTACTCGGCTCGGTGCTCTCCGCGGTCTACCGGGAGGACATCGCCTCGGCGGTCGACGGGCTTCCCGCCCCGGCCCGCGAGGCGGCCAACGAGTCCATCTCGGGCGCGTACGCGGCGGCGGGACAGCTCGGGCCGGCGGCGCCGGAGCTGATCGCGGCGGCCAACGACTCGTTCGTCTCGGCCATGCACTGGGCGGCGGCGCTGTCCGCGGTGGTGGCCGCCCTCGGCATCCTCATCGTGCTGCGGTGGATGCCGGGCCGGGCCGCGGAAGCGCCCGCCGCGGCGTCGGTGGTGGGCGAACCGGAGTTGGCCGGAACGGCATAGGTTCGGGGATAATGTCCGACATGACTTCCACCGCAGATGCTCCGCGGTCGCCCGGGCGACCGCGGAGCGTCCGCGCGGACGAGGCCATCATCGAGGCCACCCTCGATCTGCTCGCCGAGGGCAGCACCATCGAGGCGCTGTCGATCGAGGCGATCGCCAGCCGCGCCGGGGTCGGCAAGGCCACCATCTACCGGCGCTGGGCGGGCAAGGACGCGCTGCTGCTCGACGCGCTGCGCCGGCTCAAGGGGATCCTGCCGCAGCCGGCCGGGCATTCCGTCCGCGACGACCTGGTGCTGCTGGTCGGCGCGGTCGGGCACAACATCGACCCGCGCGCCGCGAAGATCATGCCCTGTCTGGTGCCCGAGGTGAACCGCAGCCCGGACCACTTCCAGCTCTACCAGAACATCATCGAGCCGCGCCGGCAGATGATGCGCGAGGTGCTGCGGCGCGGGATCCGCACCGGCGAGCTCCGCGCCGACCTCGACGTCGAGGTGACGATGGCGCTGCTCGCCGGGCCGATGCTGATCCAGCGGATGCTGCGCTGGCATCCCGAGCTGGACGACCTGATCCTGCCCGAGAAGGTCGTCGACGCGGTGCTGGAGGGCGTCCGGGCCCGCTGACCGCTCAGCCCTCGGCGAGCAGCGGGAGCAGGTCGGTGATAGCCGGGAAGCGCGGGCCCCGTCGGGTCCCGCCCTGGCTCAGCTCGTGAGCGTGCGCAGCCGGTGCAGGCGCAGCGCCAACTGCACCTCCAGCGCCCGCTCCGGCTTCTGCCAGTCCGCGCCCAGCAGCTGCCCGACCCGTTCCAGGCGCTGGGTCACCGTGTTGACGTGCACGTGCAGCTGCTCGGCCGCGCGGGCCAGGCTGCCGCCCACCCCGAAGTACGCCTCCAGCGTGCGCACCAGCGCGGTGCCGCGCCGCGCGTCGTAGTCCAGCACCGGCCCCACCGTGGCGGTCAGGAACCGGGCGACGTCCCGCTCGCCCTGGTCGCCGACCGTGCCCAGGAGCAGCCCGACGAAGCCCAGTTCGGCGGTGCTCGCCCCCTCGCCGGCCCGGCCCAGCGCGCCCAGCGCGGTGAGACAGCGGTCCGCCTCGGTGAACGTGGCGGCCAGCGCCGTCGGCCCGCACGCCGGGCCGCTCGCCCCGGCGGTCACCGGGCGACCGGTCACCCGGGACAGGTCGCGGGCCACCGACCGGGCGCTGCCACCGGCGTCCCGGCCGGGCAGCATCAGCACCACCCGCCCGTCGCGGGCCGCGGCCAGGCCACCCCGGGTCGAGGCGTACGTGGTGGCCCAGGAGAGCACCCGCAACCGGGCCGAGCCGGTCGCGGCGATCGCGTCGTCGCCAACCGCCACCAGCACGTGCGGGGCGTCCAGGTCGATCCCGAGCCGGCGGGCCCGGCTGCGCAGCGCGTCGGTGTCCCGCAGCGGCCGGGCGATCAGGTCGTCGAGCAGCTCGCCGCGCACCCGCCCCTCGGCCTCGGCGACCGTACGCCGGAACAGCAGCAGCAGGGCGGTCACCAGCGCGGCGCGCTCCAGGATGCGCTGGTCGGCGTCGACCAGGTCGTCGTCCGGGCGCAGCACCAGCGCGCCCAGGTTCTCCGCGCCGGCGACCACGGCGGCGTACCAGAGCGGGCCCCGGCGCACGCTGCGCCCCTCGGTACGCGACGCGGCCACCGCCTCGACCATGTCCGCCCGGTCCGGCTCCTCGATCTCGCCGACCCGGGCCAGCAGCCGTCCCTCGGCGTCCAGCGCCAGCAGCGCGCCGCCCAGCACCTCGGTGACCGCCGCCGCGACGTCCTCCACCCCGCCGCCGCGGAGCACCAGCGCGGTCATCCGGTCGTGGGCGGCGGCGGCCCGCTCCACCGAGCTGCTGTGCGCCCGGATGGTGGTGTTGGCCGCGGACAACTCCTCCAGCGCCGAGCGGGTCTCGGCGAGCAGCCGCGCGGTGTCGATCGCCACCGCGGCGTGCGCGGCCAGCGACACCAGCAGGGCCACCTCCTCGCGGACGAACGGGCGGGCCGAGCGGTTCGCGGCGTAGAGCACGCCGATCGAGGTCGAGCCGAGCCGCAGCGGCACCCCGAGGATGGCGACCAGCCCCTCCTCGCCCACCCCGGCGTCGATCTCGCCGGTGTGGTGGAAGCGGTCGTCCTCGGGATAGTTGGCGGTGACGTAGGGGGCGCCGGACTGGGCCACCAGGCCGCCGAGACCGGCGCCCATCGGGAGCCGTAGCCGCTGGAACCGGGCCGAGACGGAGCCGTCGGTGACCCGCATGTAGGTGTCGCCGCGCTCCTCGTCGTTGAGGGTCATGTAGGCGACGTCGGCGCCGAGCAGGTGCCGGGCCCGGTGCACGATGGCCCGGAGCACGTCGTCCAGGTCGCGCAGGCCGGCCAGGTCGCTGACGGTGTCGTACAGGCCGGAGAGCTCGGTCTCCCGGCGGCGGCGGCGTTCCAGCAGCGCGCGGACGCGCAGCGCCACCGTCTTGGCCTGTTCGAGTTCGGCCAGCCGGTCGGCGGGCAGCCCGGCGGCCCGGGCGGCGACCAGCGGGCCCTCGAACTCGACCGCAGCCGCCTCCCGGGCGAGCAGCTCCAGGAACTCGACCGGCGACGACATGACGCTCATTGTGCGGGGTGCCACTAGTTCGCCGTCCAGCCCCCGTCGAGGGCGATGGAGGCGCCGGTGATGAAGGCCGCCGGCGGCGAGCAGAGGTACGCCAGCAGTTCGGCGACCTCGTCCGGCTCGATCAGCCGCTTGATCGCGGCCCGGGCCAGCATGATCTTCTCGATCACCTCGTCCTCGCCGATGCCGTGGCTGGCCGCCTGGTCGGCGATCTGGCTCTCCACCAGCGCGGTGCGGACGTACGCCGGGTTGATGCAGTTGGCGGTGACCCCGTGCGCCGCGCCCTCCAGGGCCACGACCTTGGACAGCCCCTCCAGGGCGTGCTTGGCCGACACGTACGCCGCCTTGTACGGCGAGGCGCGCAGCCCGTGCACCGAGGAGATGTTGACGATCCGGCCCCAGCCCCGGGCGTACATGTGCGGCAGCGCCCGCCGGATGATCTGGAACGGCGCCTCCACCATCACCCGGTGCAGGTGGGAGAAGCGCTCGGGGGGAAAGTCCTGCACGGGCGCGACGTGCTGGAGCCCGGCGTTGTTGACCACGATGTCGACGTCGGCGTCGAGCCGGTCCACCGCCGCCAGGTCCGACAGGTCGACCCCCTCGGCGCGGGCGCCGGCCTCGGCGGCCACCACCTTGGCCGCCTCGAGGTTGCGGTCCACCACCAGCACCTTCGCGCCGGCCTCCGCCAGGCGCAGGGCGCAGGCCCGCCCGATGCCACTGCCACCACCGGTCACCAGGGCGCTACGACCGGAGAGGTCGACGTGTACGACGTGGGGGACCGCCACGGGTTCTGCCGTCATGGCGCAAGAAGTTACGAGCTGTGTGGCCGGCGGCACATGGGGCGGCGACACATACTCGACCGTCGGTCTGTGTGGGCGCGCCGGCACCGGCCCGGGAACGGACGGCCCCGGCCCCGTCGCGGGCCGGAACTGTCGGCGGTGGGTGGCACCCTCGCCTCCGGGTGACAGCACCGCGCCGGCCACCCCTCGGCCGGCTCGGCGGACGGGAGGTGGCGATGGCGAGGCACGTGCCGCCGGACGGCCCCGGCGAAGTCCCGACGGGCGGGCCGGCCTTCCGGGCGACACTGGTCCGCTGGCCGGGCGCGGGCGGGTGGGTCTTCGCCCCGGTGCCCGACGCCCACGCGCCGGGCGCCGCCGGCCCGTTCGGCCGGGTGCCGGTGACCGCCACCGTGGACGGCCGCACCTGGTCGACCAGCGTCTGGCGGGACCGGGCGGCGGGCTGGCTGCTGGCGGTGCCGGCGCGGATCCGCGCCGGCAAGGACGACGGGGACGTCGTCACCGTCGCCGTCGAGGTCGACCACGCCCGGATGTAGCGGCGTGGCCCACGCCACCGCGACGCGCCGGCACGGCCGGCGTGTCCCCCGGGATGCGGGGCCGGGCCGACCAGTAGGGTGTCGAACACACGTACTGCTGGCGGCTGGGGGAGGAGGCGGCGTGCGCGTGCTCGGCGTCGACCCGGGGCTGACCCGGTGCGGAGTCGGCGTGGTCGAGGGCGTGCCGGGACGGCCCTGCACCCTGGTCGCCTACTACGTCGTCTACACCGACCCGGCCGACGAGCTGGCGCTGCGCCTGCTGCACCTGGACCGGTCGCTGACCGACCTGGTCGCCGAGCACCGGCCGGACGCCGTCGCCGTCGAACGGGTCTTCAGCCAGCACAACGTCCGCACCGTGATGGGCACCGCCCAGGCCAGCGGGATCGCCGTGCTCGCCGGGGCGCGCGCCGGACTGCCGGTGCAGACGTACACCCCGAGCGAGGTGAAGGCGGCCGTGACCGGTTCCGGTCAGGCCGACAAGCGGCAGATGACCACGATGGTGACCCGGCTGCTGCGGCTGCCCGAGCCGCCGAAGCCGGCCGACGCGGCCGACGCCCTGGCCCTGGCCATCTGTCACGTGTGGCGCGGCGGCACCCGGTCGAAGCTCGCCGCCGCCGCCGATCGGGCACGACGAGGAGGAGCGCGATGATCGCCAGCGTGCGCGGCACGGTGACCGCGACCGGTCCCGACCACGCGGTGGTGGAGGTGGGCGGGATCGGCCTGGCGGTGCAGTGCGCCCCGGGCACGCTCGCCGACCTGCGGGTCGGCCAGCCGGCCCGACTCGCCACCAGCCTGGTCGTCCGGGAGGACTCGCTCACCCTCTACGGCTTCCCCGACGACGACGCCAAGCAGCTGTTCGAGCTGCTCCAGACGGCCAGCGGGGTGGGTCCCCGGCTGGCCCAGGCGGTGCTCGCCGTGCACACCCCGGACGCGGTCCGCAAGGCCATCGCCAACGCCGACACCGCCGCGCTGACCCGGGTGCCGGGCATCGGCAAGAAGGGCGCCGAACGCCTGGTCCTGGAGCTGCGCGACCGGATCGGCCCGGTGCCGGTCGGCGCCGACGGCGCGGCCGGGGTCACCGGCGGGGCCTGGCCCGAGCAGGTCCGCCAGGCGCTGGTCGGGCTGGGCTGGACGGCGGGGCAGGCCGACCAGGCGGTGGCGGCGGTGGCGGAGAGCGTCGACGGGGAGACCCCGCCGGTGCCGGTCCTGCTGAAGCAGGCGATCCGACTGCTGGGCCGCACCCGATGAGCGCGCTCAGCGAGTCGGCCACGCGGGCGGAGGTGGCCCGGTGACCGGCGACGGCCTGGTCTCGGCGCACGTCAACGACGCCGAGCTGGACGCGGAAGCCAGCGTCCGGCCGAAGCGGCTCGCGGAGTTCATCGCCCAGCACCGGGTCCGCGACCAGCTCGACCTGTTGCTGCAGGGCGCGATGCGGCGCGGCTCCCCGCCGGACCACATCCTTCTGTCAGGGCCGCCTGGCCTTGGGAAAACGACGCTCGCCAATATCGTCGCCGCCGAGCTGGGCGCTGGCATCCGGGTGACCAGCGGTCCGGCGATCGAGCGCTCCGGCGACCTGGCGGCCATCCTGACCAGCCTCGCCGAGGGCGACGTCCTCTTCATCGACGAGATCCACCGGATCGCCAAGCCGGCGGAGGAGCTGCTCTACAGCGCGATGGAGGACTTCCGGGTCGACGTGGTGGTGGGCAAGGGGCCCGGCGCCACCGCGATCCCGTTGGACGTCGAGCCGTTCACCCTGGTCGGCGCGACCACCCGCTCGGGTCTGCTGACCGGGCCGATGCGGGACCGGTTCGGCTTCGTCGCGCACCTGGACTTCTACGCCCCGGCCGACCTGGAGGCGCTGCTGCACCGTTCGGCGCGGATCCTCGGCGTGCCGATCACCGACGACGGGGCGACCGAGATCGCCGGCCGCTCCCGGGGCACCCCCCGGATCGCCAACCGGCTGCTGCGCCGGGTGCGGGACTTCGCCGAGGTCCGGGCCGAGGGCGTGGTCAACCTGGAGACCGCCCGGGCCGCCCTGACCGTGTACGACGTGGACGCCCTCGGCCTGGACCGGCTGGACCGCGCGGTGCTGACCGCGCTGGTGGACTCGTTCCGGGGCGGCCCGGTCGGGCTCTCCACCCTCGCGGTGGCGGTGGGGGAGCAGCCGGACACCGTCGAGGAGGTCTGCGAGCCGTTCCTGGTCCGGGCCGGTCTGCTCGCCCGGACGCCCCGCGGGCGGGTGGCCACCGAGGCCGCCTGGCACCATCTGGGCCGGACGCCGCCAAATGGTACATTTGGTGCCGAGGCCCCTTCCGTGCCCGATCTGTTCTCCGCCGCACCGGATCAGCCGTGATGTGAACGTGATCTGTACCGCATTCGGCGTTCTCAGGTGCAGGGATTAGACTCGCCGCGGTCTGTACAGGACGTGAGAATCCGCCTCCGCTCCGGCACCCCTCGTGCCGATCCGGAGGCCAATGGGAAGGTCACACACCGTGGTTTACGCAGCAGCGGGCGGCGGGGGAGCCGGCGGTCTCACGCCGATCCTCATGATCGCCCTGCTCTTCGGCGTCATGTACTTCATGATGATCCGCCCGCAGCAGAAGCGGCGGCGCGAGGCCGAGGCCATGCAGTCCGCGCTGGCCCCGGGCGACGAGGTCGTCACCATCGGCGGGCTCTACGGCACGGTTACCGGTGTGGACGACGACACCGTGCTGCTCGAGGTCGCCCCCGGCGTCCAGACCCGTTACGCCCGGCCGGCCATCGCCCGGGTGGTCAACCGGGCCGAGCGCACCGAGTCGACCGAGCCGGTCACCGAGGAAGCGGCGGACGCCGTCAAGGAGTGAAACGCCCCGCCCGCCCTCCTGACGGAGCGGCGGGCGGACTGCGACAACTGAACAGGTGGGTCGACGCCCGACGCCGGCACGCGCCCCCGACCGACGCCCCCGCGTCGGTGGCGGTACGCCGTGCCGACCGCCGGGTGCCGATCCCGTAGAGCACGTCGGCCCGGACCCCCGGCCCGACATCGCCGCCCCCACCGGCGGCGCGACCGTTACAGGGAGACAGGACAGCCGTGGCACCACCTCAGGGACAGATGCGCCCCGGGCGGCAGCTCGCCGTACTCGGGTTCATCTTCGTCGTCCTCTATCTTTTGGTGTTCTTCTCGGGCGGCGCCAGCGGCGGCTGGAAGGACCGGCTGGAGCCCCGGCTCGGCCTGGACCTGATCGGCGGCACCCGGCTGACGCTCGAGGCCACCAACAGCATCGACGGCAAGCCCCCGACCTCGGAGAACCTCGAAGAGGCGCGGCAGATCATCGAGAGCCGGGTCAACGCCTACGGCGTGGCCGAGGCCGAGGTGGTCACCGAGGGCAACCGGAACATCGTCATCTCCCTGCCCGGTCAGAACCGCGAGCTGACCGACGTCGGCAGCGCGGCGGAGCTGCGCTTCCGCAAGGTGCTCAAGGCCGCGGACGGCAGCGGCGTGGCCACCGCCCCGACGGCGACCCCGACCCCCTCCGGCAGCGCCTCGCCCGCCCCCTCGGGCAGTGCGTCGCCGAAGCCGTCGGGCAGCGCTTCGCCGAAGGTCACCTCCTCGCCGAGCGCCGGTGGCCAGGGCGGCGGCGCCCCCGCGCCGAGCGCCAGCGCCACCCCCTCGGCCCCGGCCTCGCCGAGCGCCCCGGCCGCCTCGCCGAGCGCCAGCGCCGCCCCGGTGCCGCAGAGCATCCAGGAGCAGCGCAACGCCGTCGAGAAGAAGGTGGGACCGGCGGCCTGGACCGCCGCGAGCGCCCTGCAGGGCCCGGCCGACCTCACCGCCGACCCGTCCCTGGCGGAGAAGCTCAAGCCGTTCGGTGCGCTCTCCCCGCAGGAGATCGCGGTGCTGACGCCGCAGATGCAGTTCAACGTCCCGACCATCACCTGCGCCCAGCTGGACAAGCGGCCGGCCGCGTCGATCAAGGACGAGAAGCAGCAGGCGGTCGCCTGTGAGGACGGCGCGGCCAAGTACCTGCTCGACGTGGCGAAGGTGGTCGGCACCGACGTCGACGACGCCAACGCCGTGCTCGACGAGGCCAGCGCCTGGGTGGTCAGCCTGAACTTCACCGGCGACGGCCAGGACAAGTGGACCGAGCTGACCCGCGAGGCGTTCAACAACACCGGTGGCGCCTGCGACCAGACCGCGCTTGGCCAGGACGGCAAGTGCCGGGTGGCGGTCGTGCTGGACAACGAGATCGTCTCCTCGCCCGAGATTCAGGGCGTGCTCACCGGTGACTCGCAGATCACCGGCAACTTCACCAGCACCGACGCCAACAAGCTGGCCAGCCAGCTGCGGTACGGCGCGCTGCCGGTGACCTTCGAGCCGCAGGAGCAGCAGAACGTCACCGCCACCCTGGGCGACAGCCACCTGCGCGCGGGTCTGCTCGCCGCCGGCATCGGCATGCTGCTGGTCATCGTCTACTCGTTCTTCTACTACCGGCTGCTCGGCTCGGTGATCTTCCTGAGCCTGGTGCTGTCGGCGCTGCTGGTCTTCGGCGCGCTGGTGGTGCTCGGCCGGCAGATCGGCTTCACCCTCACCCTCGCCGGCATCGCCGGCATGATCGTCTCCCTCGGTGTGGCGGCGGACTCCTTCGTCATCTACTTCGAGCGGCTCAAGGACGAGATCCGGGAGGGGCGCAGCCCGCGCAGCGCGGTGCCGCGCGCCTGGATCCGGGCCCGCCGGACGATCATCTCGGCGAACGCGATCACGCTGATGTCCGCCGTGGTGCTCTACGTCGTCTCGGTCGGCACGGTGAAGGGCTTCGCCTTCGCCCTCGGCCTGGCGACGGTGCTGGACCTGATCGTGGTCTTCCTCTTCCGGCACCCGATCATGACGATGTTCGCCCGTACCCGGGCGTTCCTGTCCCCGCGGGTCAGCGGCCTCGGCCGGGCCCTGCCGGCCCGGTCGGCCGAGCAGGACTCGCCCCGCACCCCGCGCGTCAAGGAGGCCTGAGATGGCTAAGAGTGGTCTCGCGAGCCGGCTCTACCGCGGTGAGGCCGGGCTCGACATCGTCGGCCGGCGCAAGCTGTGGTTCGCCGTGGCCGGTGCGCTGGTGCTGATCGCGGTGCTCAGCTTCGCGGTGCGCGGGTTCAGCCTCGGCATCGAGTTCGCCGGCGGCAACTCGTTCCAGGTGCCGGCCAGCGTCGGCACCCTGGAGCAGGCCGAGGAGAAGGTCGGCGCCGCGCTCGCGGCCGAGGGCGGCGACGCCGAGGTGGTGACCGCGCAGAAGGTCGGCAGCACCAGCGGCGAGTACTACGAGCTGCGTACCTCGCAGCTCACCCCGGAGCAGGCCACCGAGGTCAAGGCCGAGATGGCCCGGGAGTTCGGAATCAACGCCGACCAGATCAGCGGCAACCAGGTCAGCGAGGCGTGGGGCGAGCAGGTCACCTCGCGCGCCCTGCTCGGTCTGATCATCTTTGTCGCGGTGGTGGCGATCTACCTGATCCTGCGCTTCGAGTGGCGGATGGCGGTCGCCGCGATCGTCTCGCTGTTCATGAACCTCTTCCTCACTGCGGGCATCTACTCGCTGGTCGGGTTCGAGGTGACCCCGTCGACCATCATCGGCTTCCTCACGATCCTGGGCTTCGCGCTCTACGACGTGGTGGTGGTCTTCGACAAGGTGCAGGAGAACACCCGCGGCATCACCGCGAACAACAACCAGACGTACGGCGAGGCGGCCAACCTGGCGCTCAACCAGAGCCTGATGCGGTCGCTGAACACCTCGGTGGTCGCCCTGCTCCCCGTCGGTGGCCTGCTCTTCATCGGTGCCGGCCTGCTCGGCGCGGGCACCCTGAAGGACCTCGGCCTGGTGCTCTTCGTCGGTATGGCGGTGGCGTTCCTGACCTCGATCCTGCTGGCCACCCCGCTGCTGGTGCTGCTGAAGAACTACGACCCGCGGATCCAGGCGCACAACAAGCGGGTGCTGGCGCGGCGGGGTGCGATCGCCCGGGGCGAGCTGGCCCCGAAGGGCGCGCCCCGCGCGGCCGAGGGCGCCGACGAGTCGATCGACTCCGACGCGGCGGCCCTGGCCGGCACGGCGCCGAAGGTGGGCGCCCGTCCCGCCGGCAAGCGCCCGACCGGCGCGCGGGGCGGCCGTCCCAGCGGGGGCGGCGGCAACCGGCCGGGTGGCGCCAAGCGGCGCTGACCCGGGCGGGGACACCCGGTAGGAATCGACCCGACGGCGTCCTTCATGCTGTGCGAGCGGCATGGAGGACGCCGTCGTCGTTGGAGGGAGCACCGTGACGGAGACCCGCAGCACCGGGGTACGGGGGGACAGCGGCCCGCAGGTCGCCCGGCTGGTGGCCAGCCGGGTGTTGGACGTGCCGGACTTCCCCAAGCCCGGCGTCATGTTCAAGGATCTGATGCCGCTCTTCGCCGACGGTGCGGTGTTCCGCGAGGTGATCGACGGGATCGTCGAGTACCACGGGCGTGACTCGTTCGACATCGTGGTCGGCATCGAGGCCCGCGGCTTCGTGATCGCTGCCGCCATCGCGTACGCCACCGGGGTGGGTGTGGTGCCGGTGCGCAAGGCCGGCAAGCTGCCCCGCGCCGCGTACTCCGCCTCGTACGCGCTGGAGTACGGCGAGGCGACCCTGGAGGTGCACCAGGACGCCTTCACCGCCGGGCACCGGGTGCTGGTGGTCGACGACGTGCTGGCCACCGGCGGGACCGCCGAGGCCACCCTCGACCTGGTCGAGCGGGCCGGCGGCACGGTGGCCGGTTTCACCGTCCTGCTGGAGCTGGGCTTCCTCGAGGGCCGCAAGAAGCTCGCCGGCCGCCCGGTCCATGCCCTGCTGACCGTTTGACCCCCATGCGGTCGGACGGACCCGGTGCGGACCGTCCGGCGGAGCGGCACCGCACCCACCGTGCGGGTAGCATTGCCCTTTGCTGACCGGGCGGTTCCCCGTCCGGCGGCGAAGGACCAGACCGGCCGGAGCCACGGCCGGTGTTTTCCGGCGAGCGGTGAGGAGGCCGGTGTCCCACGATGTCGTCCCTCCGGTGGAGGGCACGGTGCACCCGACAGGCGACGCTGACGGCTCGGTGACCGACCGGAAGAGCAACCCGCCGGCCCGTGTGACGGGTGCCGTCGACGGCGCCGTTGCCGAGGCCGTCGACGCCGGCGCGCCCGTGGCGCCGCTGCCGACCGTCGGCGACCCCTCGCCGAGCGGAGGTTTCGCCCTCTCCAACGCGCCGACCGGCCGTCGGGTGCGGGCCCGGCTGGCCCGGTTCAACGCGCCCTGGCAGAGCTCGCAGGTCAGCGAGGTGCTGGAGCCGCTGATCGCCACCCACCGGGAGAACCACCCCAAGGCCGACGCGCGGCTGCTGCAGCGCGCCTTCGACACCGCCGCCCGCTGGCACTCCGGTCAGTACCGCAAGTCCGGCGACCCCTACATCACCCACCCGCTGGCCGTGGCCACCATCCTGGGCAACCTGGGCATGGACACCACCACCCTGGTCGCCGCGCTGCTGCACGACACGATCGAGGACACCGAGTACACCCTCGACCAGATGCGCGCGGACTTCGGCCCGGAGGTCACCCTGCTGGTCGACGGGGTGACCAAGCTCGACAAGGTCAAGCTCGGCGACGCGGCCAAGGCGGAGACCATCCGCAAGATGGTCGTGGCGATGGCCAAGGACCCGCGGGTCCTGGTGATCAAGCTGGCCGACCGGCTGCACAACATGCGTACCCTGACCTTCCTGCCCCGCCCCAAGCAGGAGCAGAAGGCCAAGGAGACGCTGGAGATCCTCGCCCCGCTGGCGCACCGCCTCGGTATGAACACGATCAAGTGGGAGCTGGAGGACCTCGCCTTCGGCACGCTGTTCCCGAAGCGGTACGAGGAGATCAACCGCCTGATCGGGGAGCACCAGCCGCAGCGCGAGGCGCTGCTGCGCCAGGTGACCCAGAAGGTGCAGACCGACCTGAAGGCCGCCAAGATCAAGGCGGAGACCACCGGCCGGCCGAAGCACCTCTACTCGATCTACCAGAAGATGATCGTGCGGGGTCGCGACTTCAACGACATCTACGACCTGGTGGGTGTGCGGATCCTGGTCGACACGGTGCGGGACTGCTACGCGGCGCTGGGGGTCATCCACGCCAACTGGCAGCCGGTGCCGGGCCGGTTCAAGGACTACATCGCGATGCCCAAGTTCAACATGTACCAGTCGCTGCACACGACGGTCATCGGGCCCACCGGCAAGCCGGTGGAGATGCAGATCCGCACCTACGCGATGCACCGCACCGCCGAGTTCGGCATCGCCGCGCACTGGAAGTACAAGGAGCACAAGGGCACCCAGATCGTCGGCCCGCCGGCGCACATCGACGAGATGACCTGGCTGCGCCAGCTGCTGGACTGGCAGCGGGAGGCGGCGGACCCGAGCGAGTTCCTCGACGCGCTGCGCTTCGACCTGTCCAGCCAGGAGGTGTACGTCTTCACCCCGAAGGGTGACGTCATCCCGCTGCCGACCGGCTCGACGCCGGTGGACTTCGCGTACGCGGTGCACACCGAGGTCGGGCACAAGTGCATCGGGGCGCGGGTCAACGGCAAGCTGGTGCCGCTGGAGTCGACGCTGTCCAACGGCGACGTGATCGAGATCTTCACCTCGAAGTCCGACACGGCCGGCCCGACGCAGGACTGGCTGGGCTTCGTCAAGAGCCCCCGGGCCCGCACCAAGATCCGCCAGTACTTCAACAAGGAGCGGCGCGAGGAGGCGATCGAGGCCGGCAAGGACGCGATCGTCAAGGCGATGCGCAAACAGGGCATGCCGTTGCAGCGGATGCTCACCTCGGACGCGCTGATGGCGATCGCCCGGGACCTGCACCTGGCCGACGTCGCCTCGCTCTACGCGGCGGTCGGCGACAGCCAGGTCTCCGCCCAGTCCGTGGTGCAGAAGCTGATGGCCACCTACGGGGGCGAGGAGGGCGCGGCGGAGGACATCGCCGAGACCGCCGTCGCCACCCGGCCGCCGCGCAGCCGGCAGAGCAGCGCGGACCCGGGCGTGGTGGTCCGGGGCGTCAGCGACGTCTGGATCAAGCTGGCCCGCTGCTGCACCCCGGTGCCGCCGGACGCGGTCTTCGGCTTCGTCACCCGCTCCGGCGGGGTGAGCGTGCACCGCGACGACTGCGCCAACGCCGAGGACCTGCGGGCGCAGAGCGAGCGGGTGGTCGAGGTCAGCTGGAAGCTAACCTCCGCCTCGACGTTCCTGGTCGCCATCCAGGTCGAGGCGCTGGACCGGCACAAGCTGCTCGCCGACGTCACCCGGGTGCTCTCCGACGAGCGGGTCAACATCCTCTCCGCCACCGTCACCACCACCCGCGATCGGGTGGCGGTGAGCCGGTTCAGCTTCGAGATGGCCGACCCGAAGCACCTGGGCCACCTGCTGGCCGCGGTGCGCAAGGTCGACGGGGTCTTCGACGCGTACCGGGTCACCTCGGGGGCCTGATCCAGCAACGACAAGCGCCCGCCGGCTCGGCCGGCGGGCGCTTCGTCGTACGGGTGGGTCAGCCCTGGATGTCGCTCATCGCCAGCTTGGTGATGACGACCTCCTTCTTGGGGTGGCCGCCGCCGGCCTGCTGGGCGAACGCCTTGTCGTCGCCGGCCGCCGCGACCTGCTTGACCAGGTCCATGCCGCCGGTGACGGTGCCCAGCACGGTGTAGTTCGGGTCGAGCTGCGAGTCGCCGTAGACGATGAAGAACTGGCTGCCGGTGCTGCCCGGCTGGCCCGAGTTGGCCATCGCGATGACGCCGTCCGGGTACGCGGGGCGCTTGTCGGTCGGCAGGTTCTCCTCGGCCAGGTTGTACGCCGGGCCGCCGGTGCCGTCGGTCTCCCGCCAGCCCTTGCCGGTCGCGCTCGGGTCGCCGCACTGGAGCACCTTGATGCCCTCGGTGACCAGGCGGTGGCACTTGCTGTTGTCGAAGAAGCCCTTGCTGGCCAGGTGGGTGAAGCTGCCCGCGGTGCAGGGCACCGCCGCCCGGTCGATCTTGGCGGTGATCGGGCCCAGGTTGGTGTCGATCGTCATCGTCTGGGTGCCGGTGTTCTTCTGCTGGGCCGGCGGCATTCCGACGTCCTTGATCTGCGGGGTCCGACCCTCCTTCGGCGCCTCGGTGTACGCGCACTGCGCGAAGCCCGGGGCGCCCGCGGTGTCCTGCTTCGTGTCGTCGTCACCGCCGAGGGTCGTCGCCAGCCAGACGCTGCCGGCGACCACGAGCAGCAGGACCGCAGCGGCCCCGACGATCGCCTGCGTCTGCCGGCGCTTGCGGGCCTTGGCCGCGCGCTCGGCCATCTCCCGCTCGAGCCGGGCCCGCGCCGCCGCGCGCTGCCGCTCTCTCGTGGACGTCACGGTCACTCCTCCTGGACTATGTGGCGCGGTCGCCGCCGCGTACGGGTGGTGGGGTCCGGCTCAGCCGGCGCTGGGGCTGGCCGACGGGGCGCCGGAAGCCGGGCTCGTCGGGGCCGGGGCCGCCGCCGTGCTCGGCTCGCCGACGGTGAGCTTCTGGAGCAGCACGTCGGTCTTCGGCTTGACCTTGGCCCCGGTCCCATTGTCCACGGTCGGCAGGGCGCCGATCTTCTCGATCACGTCGAGCCCGCCGGTGACCCGGCCGATGACCGGGTAGGTCGGCTTGGCCGGGTTGAAGTCCTTGAAGAAGACGAGGAACTGGCTGCCGTTGTTGCCCGGCGGGTTCCCGATCATGGCGATCGTGCCCTTCGGGTACGCCGGCGGCTCGCCGGGGGCCGGGCTGGCCGAGGGGCTCGCCTCGGGAACGGTGGGGACGTTCTCGTCGTAGAACGAGTACGTCGGGCCGCCCAGGCCGGTGCCGCTCGGGTCGCCGCAGCGCAGCGCCCCCTCGGTGGTGATCTCGTGGCACCTGGTGTTGTCGTAGAACGACCGGGTCGCCAGGTGGGCGATGCTCGCCCCGGCGCACGGCGCGCCGGCGAGGTCGAGCTCGGCCGTGATCGGGCCGCCCTGGTTGGTGTTGATCGTCATCGGCCGGCTGCCCGCGGTGGGCAGGCCGCTGGTGGCCGGGGTGCCGACGTCCTTGAGGTTGGTGTTCGCGGCGGCGTCCTGCGGCGTCCAGAGGCAGACGTCCTGGGCGGCCTGCTGCTTCGGGTCGCGGTCGAAGGCGCCCAGCGCCCAGGCGGAGCCGACCACGATCAGCGCCAGCACGACCGCGACGCCCACGCCGGCCTGGATCTGCCGGCGCCGCCGGGTCGCGGCGGCCCGCCGGGCCAGCTGCCGGTCGAGCTTCTCCCGTGCCAGCTTGCGCTGCCGGTCCCTGCTGGAAGCCACTCGTGCTCCCCTTCCTCTGCCCTGGTCGTCACCGGCGGTCGGGCCGCTCGCGTCCCCGTGAAGCAGGTGCGCCACGCCACACGCCCGCCAGAGTGTACGGGTAGCCGCTGGGAAAGTGGTGTACGAGGTCGGGGCTGGGTTTATCGGAGTGCGTCACTGTGCCGGACGGGGTGCGCGGGACGGGTGGGTCACGGATATCGGCTCGCCGCGACGGCTAGGCTGCGGAGGGAACGACGTACCGACGGAAGGGGAGCGGACGTGCTCGTGGCCGGCTTTCCCGCGGACGCCTTCGGCACCAACTGCTACGTGGTGGCGACCGCTCCGGGGGAGCAGTGCGTGGTGGTCGACCCCGGCATCGGGGTGCTCGACCGGCTCGACGCCGTGCTCGCCGAACACCGCCTGCACCCGGCCGCGGTGCTGCTCACCCATGGCCACCTCGACCACACCTTCTCGGTGGCGCCGGTCTGCGGCGCGCGCGGCATCCCCGCGTACGTCCACCCGGACGACCGGGAGCTGCTCGCGGACCCGGCCAAGGGGCTCTCCGCGGACCTCGCCCAGCTCTTCGGCGGCCGGCTGCCGTACACGGAGCCGGACGACGTGGCCGAGCTGACCGACGGCGCGACGCTGGCGCTGGCCGGGTTGGAGATCACCGTCGACCACGCCCCCGGCCATACCGGCGGGTCGGTGCTGTTCCGGCTGCCCGGCGCCGGCTCGCCCTGGGAGGCCGAGCAGATCTGCCTCTCCGGTGACGTGCTCTTCGCCGGCTCGATCGGCCGCACCGACCTGCCGGGCGGCAGCATGCCCCGGATGCTGACCAGCCTGCGGGAGAAGGTCCTTCCGCTGGCGGACGACACGGTCGTCCTGCCCGGCCACGGCCCCGCGACCACCATCGGCCGCGAGCGCGCGACCAACCCGTACCTCGCCGAGGTGGCGATGGACGGCGCCGCGCGCCCGGCCGCGCCCACCCGCGGCCTGTAGCCGCGCCCACGACCTCCCCGCGCCGCTGCGCGGGACGCAAGGAGTACGCCATGAGCAAGCCCACGCCCATCTCCGGCTTCCCGGAATGGACGCCCGGCCAGCGGATGATCGAGCAGTTCGTGCTCGACCGGATCCGCGCCACCTTCGAGCTGTACGGCTTCGCGCCGCTGGAGACCCGCTCGGTCGAGCCGCTGGACCAGCTGCTGCGCAAGGGGGAGACCTCGAAGGAGGTCTACGTGCTGCGCCGGTTGCAGGCCGACACCGACGGTCCGGCCGGCGACGACGCGCTCGGCCTGCACTTCGACCTGACCGTGCCGTTCGCCCGGTACGTGCTGGAGAACGCCGGCAAGCTGCAGTTCCCGTTCCGCCGCTACCAGATCCAGAAGGTGTGGCGGGGTGAGCGCCCGCAGGAGGGGCGCTACCGCGAGTTCCTCCAGGCCGACATCGACATCGTCGACCGGGACACCCTGCCCGCGCACTACGAGGCGGAGATGCCGCTGGTCATCGGCGACGCGCTGCGCTCGCTGCCGATCCCGCCGGTGCGCATCCAGGTCAACAACCGCAAGATCTGCGAGGGCTTCTACCGGGGGATCGGGCTGACCGACCCGGAGGCGGCGCTGCGCGCGGTCGACAAGCTCGACAAGATCGGCCCCGCCCGGGTCGCCGAGCTGCTGGCCGAGACGGCCGGCGCGAGCGAGGCGCAGGCCAAGGCGTGCCTGGCGCTGGCCGAGATCTCCGCGCCGGACGCCTCGTTCGCCGACGCGGTGCGCGCCCTCGGGGTGAGCGACCCGCTGCTCGACGAGGGGATCGAGGAGTTGGTCGCGGTGGTGGAGACCGCCGCCGCGCACTCGCCGGGGCTCTGCGTGGCCGACCTGCGCATCGCCCGCGGCCTGGACTACTACACCGGCACCGTCTACGAGACGCAGATGATCGGCTACGAGCGGTTCGGCTCGATCTGCTCCGGCGGCCGCTACGACAACCTGGCCAGCTCCGGCGCCGTCCGGTTCCCCGGGGTGGGCATCTCGATCGGGGTGACCCGGCTGCTCGGGCTGCTCTTCGGCGCCGACGCGCTCTCGGTCTCCCGGACCGTGCCGACCTGCGTGCTGGTCGCGGTCACCAGCGAGGACGCGCGGCCGGCCAGCAACCGGGTCGCCGAGGCGCTGCGCTCGCGCGGGGTGCCGACCGAGGTGTCGCCGAGCGCGGCGAAGTTCGGCAAGCAGATCCGGTACGCCGAGCGGCGCGGCATCCCGTACGTCTGGTTCCCGGGCGTGGAGGGGGCGGCGGACGAGGTGAAGGACATCCGGTCCGGCGAGCAGATCGCCGCTGCGGCGGGGGAGTGGACGCCGCCCCGGGAGGACCTCAAACCGCTGGTCAGCTGAGGTACTACTCGCGCGTACGCTCGCGGGGCCCTACGGTAGCGTAAGTTACGCCACCGTAGGGAGATCCGCATGAGCACCACCCCGCTGAGTCAGACCGCCCTGCTCCTCGAACTCGAAGCCGTGGTGGAGAAGAACCTCGACCGCCACCTGTCGATCGCCAAGGAGTGGTTCCCGCACGAGTACGTCCCGTGGAGCGAGGGACGCACGTTCGACGGGCCGCTCGGCGGCGAGCCCTGGTCGGAGTCGGACTCGACGATTCCCGACGTGGCCCGCACCGCGCTGATCGTCAACCTGCTGACCGAGGACAACCTGCCCTCGTACCACCACGAGATCGCCACCCTCTTCGGCCGGGACGGGGCGTGGGGCACCTGGGTGCACCGGTGGACCGCCGAGGAGGGTCGGCACGGCACCGCGATCCGGGACTACCTGACGGTGACCCGGGCGGTGGACCCGGTCGCCCTGGAGCGGGCCCGGATGACCCACATGTCGGCCGGCTACGAGAACGTGCACGGCGACGAGGTGCTGCACTCGCTGGCGTACGTGTCGTTCCAGGAGCTGGCCACCCGCATCTCGCACCGCAACACCGGCCGGGTCACCGGCGACCCGGCCTGCGAGGCGCTGCTGGCCCGGGTGGCCGCCGACGAGAACCTGCACATGGTCTTCTACCGCAACCTGCTCGGCGCGGCCTTCGAGCTGGCCCCGAGCCAGGCGATGCGCGCGGTCGCCGACGTGGTGGCCGACTTCCAGATGCCCGGCGTCGGCATCGAGGGCTTCGCCCGCAAGTCGGTGGCGATCGCCCTGGCCGGCATCTACGACCTGCGCCAGCACCGCGACGACGTGGTGCAGCCGGTGCTGCGCCAGTGGGACGTCTTCAACGTCACCGGCCTGGACGCCGACGGCGAGGCCGCCCGCGACCAGATCGCCGGCCACCTCGACGACCTGGAGCGGGCCGCGTCCCGCTTCGAGGAGAAGCGCGCCGCCCGCGAGGCCCGCCTCGCCACCCGCGCCTGACCCCCCACCCCACCCCACCCCACCCCACCCCACCCACGTCACCGCCTCGCCGTGGCCGCTCTTTCCGAGAAAGCGTGGCCATGGCGGGCAAAATAGCCACGCTTTCTCGGAAAGTGCCTGCTCGACGCGGGCGGGTCGGCGTGGGGGGCTCCTGCGGGTTCTTTGAGGTGGGTCCGGGTGGTCAGGCGGGGGTGTCGAGGGGGAAGAGCAGGCAGCTCGACGTGGCGTGGGCGATGAGGCGGTCCCGGGCGTCGGTCAGGCGGGCCTCGGCCAGGGCGGTGCGCCGGCCGCGTTGCAGGACGGTGCCCTCGCACCGCAGCATGCCGCTGGCGACGGTCACCGGGCGCAGGAACTTCACGTTCAGGTCCAGCGAGGTGTAGCCGACGCCGGCGGGCAGCGTGGTGTGCACGGCGCACGCGGCGGCGGTGTCCAGCAGGGTGGAGATCACCCCGCCGTGCACGGTGCCGAGCGGGTTGTAGTGGAACTCCTGCGGGACCAGCTCGACCGCGACCCGGCCCTCGTCGGCCTCCATCCGGGCCATGTCGATCAGGTGCATGATCGGCGGCGCGGCGAGCTCGCCGGCGATCATCGCGCGGAGCAGCTCCAGGCCGCCGCGGCGGCCCACGTGCGCGGCACCGGCCACCGGGTCGGACCAGGAGAAGGTACGGCTGCGCGCCGGGTCCTGCGTCTGAGTCATGGACTCAGCCTGGCAGCGCGTTGCTGAGTCTGTCAATCAGACCTAGCCTGGTGGACATGAGACCCGCGGCACTGGACTGGTCGGTGGAGAACTGCACCATCGCCCGGGCGATGGCGGTCCTCGGCGAACGGTGGACCCTGGTGGTGCTCCGCGAGGTCTTCAACGGCGTCCGCCGCTTCGACGACATGCGGGTCCGTACCGGCATCCCCCGGCAGGTGCTGACCACCCGGCTGGCCACCCTGGTCGAGCAGGGCGTGCTGCGTCGCGAGCCGTACCGGGAGCCGGGCAGCCGGCTGCGCCACGAGTACCGGCTGACCGAGAAGGGCCTCGACCTGTGGCCGGTGCTGGTGGCGGTGCTCGGCTGGGGAGACCGTTACCTGGCCGACCCGGAGGGCCCCCCGCTCAGCGTCGGGCACCGCGACTGTGGGGCGGAGGTCCGCGTCGAGCTGCGCTGCGCCGAGGGGCACGAGGTGGCCGACCCGCGCGACGTGCTGCCCCGGCCGGGCCCGGGCGCCCGCCGCCGGGTCGACTGACCCGCCGCCGGGCGGCGTCCCGTCGAGCTCGCGTCGGGCCTGCGGCGGACGCGCCGCAGCGCGCGGGCGGCAGTGCCGCCCGCGCGCCGGGACACCGGTGCTACCAGCCGAAGCCGTTGGCGTACGAGACGCTGGCCAGCACCGCCTGGCCGCTGGTGTTGGGGTGGAAGTAGTCCCAGGTGGAGACCTGGCTCAGCGCGAACGGGTAGTTGAACACCGCGTTGTCGTCGAAGTCGCAGTTCGGGCCGTACGCGGCGCAGGCCTGGGCGAGCTGGGTGTTGAAGTCGACCACCCGCTGCCGGACCCGGGTCCGGCGGTCGACGTCGGCCTGTGCGGTGGAGGTCGGGTTGGCCAGCATCGACTGGCAGATGCCGAAGGTCGACCAGGCGGTCCGGGCGCTGCCGCTGCCCTTGCCGACCGCCCAGAGCCGCTGGATGTCCGGGATGCTGATCACCAGGACCCTGGCGTTGGGCAGCCCCGCCTTGAGCCGGGCGAGCGCGCTGTCGATGTTCGCCCGGTAGGTGGCCACCGGAGTCATCGTCGACTCCGAGCTGGTGCAGGCGTCGTTGGCGCCGATCAGCATCGTGACGTACCCGACGCCCTGGCTGACCGCGGTGCCGGCCTGGCCGTACATGTCGGCGGATTTGGCGCCGCTGCGGGCGTCGTTGAGGTTGCGGCCCTGGATGTTCGGGTTGACCGCGCGGATACGCAGGTAGTGACTGTTCACCGTGGAGTTGTCGCCGGTGCTGAACGACCGTGAGGTGCAGTCGACGTACCAGCCGCAGGCGTTGAAGCCGCGGGTGATGGAGTCGCCGAGGCTGGCCATCGAGTTCGGCGGCGGGCCGGGATCGGCGACGGCGGGGGTCGCGGCGAGCAGGACGAGGGCGGTGGCGCCGGCGAGAGCCGCCAGCGCGCGTCGGGCGAGGGTCATGGTGGCCTCCGGATCACGGGTGCCGGCGTGCTGCGGTGGCCAGATCGTATAGACGACTTTCTGTGTCCACAATGTTGCTTCAGGGTTACATGGGGCGGCGGGGTAAATTCGGGCAAAGCCATGTCTTGCTTACGATCTTAAATATGTGAATACTTCAGTCACTCGGCCGGTTTCCCCAGGTCGGCCGGGTTGTCCCCGGGCGCGTCGACGTGACGCGACCCGTCACCCTCTTCCGGAGGTTGTTACATGCGACCCACGAGGTCATCGCTCCGCCACATCGCCGCCGTCGCCATGGCCGGCACCCTGGTCACCGGCGCGCTGCTCGGCGCCCCCGCCCAGGCCGCCCCCGCCTCGCCCGCCTCCCCCGACGCCGCGGCCGGTCTGGCCGACCGCCTCGGCGACCGCGCCGCCGGCACGTACGCCGACGCCAGCGGCACCATGGTCGTCGCCGTCACCGACGCCGCCGCCGCCCGTCAGGTCCGCGCCGCCGGTGCCACCCCCAAGCTCGTCACCCGGGGCGCTGCCACCCTGAAGGCCGCCACCGCCGAACTGGAGCGGTCCGCGAAGATCCCCGGCACCGCCTGGTGGACCGACCCCGCCACCAACCAGGTCGTGGTCTCGGTCGACAGCACCGTCACCGGCGCCAAGCTGGACAAGGTCAAGGCCGCCGCCGCCCGCACCGGTGGCGCGGTCCGGATCGAGGCCGAGGCCGGCGTGCTGAGCACCCGGATCTCCGGCGGCAACGCCATCTACGCCGGCGGCGGCGGGCGCTGCTCGCTCGGCTTCAACGTGCGCAACAGCGCCGGCACCCAGTTCTTCATCACCGCCGGGCACTGCACCAACATCTCGGCCAGCTGGTACAGCAACTCCGCGCAGACCAGCTACCTGGGCGCGCGGACCGGCACCAGCTTCCCGGGCAACGACTACGGGATCGTGCAGTACAACAGCAGCGTCTCCCGCCCCGGCAACGTCTACCTCTACAACGGCAGCTACCAGGACATCACCGCCGCCGGCAACGCGTTCGTCGGCCAGAGCGTCCGGCGCAGCGGCAGCACCACCGGCCTGCGCAGCGGCTCGGTGACCGCCCTCAACGCCACGGTCAACTACGCCGAGGGCAGCGTCTCCGGCCTGATCCGTACCAACGTCTGCGCCGAGCCGGGCGACAGCGGCGGCTCGCTCTTCGCGGGCAGCACCGCGCTGGGCCTCACCTCCGGCGGCAGCGGCAACTGCTCCTCCGGCGGCACCACCTTCTTCCAGCCGGTCACCGAGGTGCTGAGCCGCTACGGCGTCAGCGTCTACTGATCGACCCCTCGTGAGCGGGCCGCCGGGCGACCGGCGGCCCGCTTCGCGTACCGGCCGCCGGGCTCAGCGCGGTGCGGCTGCGCCACCTGCCGTCCGCCGGGTGAGCGCCAGCACCACCAGCAGCGGGCAGAGCGCCTCCGCGCCGGCGGCCACCCGCTCGGCCAGCCCGATCCGGGCGCCGCCGGTGGTCAGCTCCACCACGAACCAGCCGACCAGAGCCAGCAGCAGCGCCGCGGCGGCCGTACCCCGGCGGGCGGTCAGGGCGGCGGCGCCGACGGGCGCCCGGCGCCGGTGCGCGGCGAGCGCCGGCCAGAGCGCGAGCGCACCGAACGCCACCGCCGCGCTGAGACCGTGCGCGGTGGACGAACCCTGCTGCGCCGGCAGCGGGAAGGTCGCCACGGCGACGGTGGCGAGCCCGCCGAGGGCGAGCAGCAGCCGGCCGGCGGGACGCAGCGGGCGCAGCCCGGCCGCGGTCAGGCAGTGGCACAACCCCAGCCCCAGCAGGCCGACCGTCATGACCCAGCGATCCGTGGCGTCCCGGGCCGCCAGCGCGCTGATGGTGCCGGCGACCTGGTCGAAGCCGCCGGGCTGCCGCGCCGCCCCCAGGGTCCAGCCGCCGACCAGCAGGACCGGGGCGGCGGCGGAGGAGAGCAGGGCCCAACGGGGTACGGCGCGCACCCGGCACACCGTACGCGGGCCGCACCGCGACCGCCGGTGCCGCCGGTGGTGGCAACCGCGCCCGGTGGCATCGGGGGACCGGGCAGCCTGACAGAATGCGGAGGGCAGAGGTGTACCGCAGATGAGGAGACGCAAGTCGTGATCCGTACCCATGACGCCGGCAGCCTGCGCGCGACGGACGCCGGCACCACGGTGACGCTCGCCGGGTGGGTGGCCCGCCGGCGCGACCACGGCGGTGTCATCTTCGTCGACCTGCGCGACGGCTCCGGCGTGGTCCAGGTGGTCTTCCGCGAGGAGGACGCGCACGCGCTGCGCAACGAGTTCTGCGTCCGGGTCACCGGCGAGGTGACCCGCCGGCCCGAGGGCAACGAGAACCCGGAGCTGCCCACCGGCGAGATCGAGGTGACCGCCGCCGAGCTGGAGGTGCTCTCCGAGGCGGCCCCGCTGCCGCTGCCGGTCGACGACCAGATCGAGGCCGGCGACGACATCCGGCTCAGGTACCGCTACCTGGACCTGCGGCGCAGCGGCCCGGCCAACGCGATGCGGCTGCGCTCGCGCGCCAACCAGCTCGCCCGGGGCGTGCTGCACGAGCGGGACTTCCTGGAGATCGAGACCCCCACGCTGACCCGGTCCACCCCCGAGGGTGCCCGCGACTTCCTGGTGCCGGTCCGGCTCCAGCCCGGCAGCTGGTACGCGCTGCCGCAGTCGCCGCAGCTGTTCAAGCAGCTGCTGATGGTCGGCGGGATGGAGCGGTACTACCAGATCGCCCGCTGCTACCGCGACGAGGACTTCCGCGCCGACCGGCAGCCGGAGTTCACCCAGCTCGACATCGAGATGTCCTTCGTCACCGAGGACGACGTGATCGACCTCGGCGAGGCGATCGTGTCGGCGCTCTGGAAGGACCTGGCCGGGCACGAGATCTCCCGGCCGATCCCGCGGATCACCTGGTACGACGCGATGGCCCGGTACGGCTCCGACAAGCCGGACCTGCGCTACGGCGTCGAGCTGACCGAGCTGACCGACTACCTGCGCGGCACCGAGTTCCGGGTCTTCGCCGGCGCCATCGACGCCGGTGGGTACGTCGGCGCGGTGGTGATGCCGGGCGGCGCCGCGCAGAGCCGCAAGGAGCTGGACGGCTGGCAGGACTGGGCCAAGGCGCGCGGCGCGCGGGGCCTGGCGTACGTGGTGCTCGACGCCGAGACCGGCGAGGCGCGCGGCCCGGTGGCGAAGAACCTCTCCGCCGAGCACCTGGGTGGGCTCGCCGACGCGGTCGGCGCCAAGCCGGGCGACGCGGTCTTCTTCGCCGCCAGCGCCAACACCCGCGAGGCGCAGGAGCTGCTCGGCGCGGCCCGGATCGAGATCGCCAAGCGGGCCGGCCTGATCGACGAGAGCGCCTGGGCGTTCTGCTGGGTGGTCGACGCGCCGATGTTCGAGCGCACCGACGAGGGCGGCTGGACGGCCGTGCACCACCCGTTCACCTCCCCGAACGCCGAGTGGGTGGATCGCTTCGAGGAGGCGCCGGACCGGGCGCTGGCCTACGCGTACGACATCGTCTGCAACGGCAATGAGATCGGTGGGGGCTCGATCCGTATCCACCGGGGCGACGTGCAGAAGCGGGTCTTCGACCTGCTCGGCATCACCCCGGAGGAGGCGCAGGACAAGTTCGGCTTCCTGCTGGAGGCGTTCAAGTACGGCGCCCCGCCGCACGGCGGCATCGCGTTCGGCTGGGACCGGGTCTGCATGCTGCTCGCCGGCGCGGACTCCATCCGCGAGGTCATCGCCTTCCCGAAGACCCGGGGCGGCTTCGACCCGCTGACCGGCGCGCCGACGCCGATCACCGCCCAGCAGCGCACCGAGGCCGGCATCGACGCCAAGCCCAAGGCGCCGACCGGCGTGCACGCCGGCACCGCCGGCCCGGCCGCCCCGGTGGCCGACCCGGTCTGACCCGACCCCCGTCACCGAGAGGTCTGCGCCATGATGGCGTGGACCTCTCGGTCGTTTCGCCGCCGCAAACGGGCGACGGTCGGCGGGGCCGGGGAGACGGGGGACGCGATGACGCTGCTCGTGGTGGGAGCCGGTGGCTTCCTGGGCGGGGAGATCTGCCGGCGGGCGGTCGCCGCGGGGCGGCCGGTGGTGGGGACCTGGCACGCCAACCCCGTCGCGTTGCCCGGCCTGGCGACCCGGCAGCTCGACGTGACCGACCGGGAGGCGGTGCGCCGGCTGGTGGCGGCGGTCCGGCCGACCGCCGTGGTCGGCACCCCCTACCGGTACGACGACTGGGTGGTCACCGCCGACGGCGCGGCGCACATCGCGTACGCGGCGGCCGAGGCGGGGGCGCGGCTGGTGCACCTGTCCAGCGACGCGCTGCACGCCGGGCGCCCGACGCCCTACCTGGACGACGACCCGCCCACCCCGATCTACCCGTACGGGGCGGCGAAGGCGGCGGCGGAGACCGCCGTGCGGGCGATCGACCCGAGCGCTGTGCTGGTGCGGACCTCGCTGATCGTGGGGGAGGGGAGCAAGCAGATCCAGCTCTGCCGGGACGCGCTCGCCGGCCGGGCCACCCTCTTCACCGACGAGCTGCGCTGCCCGGTCGACGTCACCGACCTGGCCGACGCCGTCCTCGAACTGGTCGACGGCGATTACGCCGGCCTGCTCAACGTCGCCGGTCCGGAGGCGGTCAGCCGGGCCGGGCTCGGGCTGCTGGTGGCCCGCCGGTTCGGGCTGGACCCGGCCGGAATGAAGACCACCACGGGCGCGGCGGCCGGGGTGGTCCGCCCCACCGACGTACGGCTGGACTCATCGCGCGCCGCCGCGCTGCTGCGGACCCGGCTGCGCGGCGTCACCGAACTCCTCGCGGCCTGACCCCCGGCCCGCTTCCGCCACGCTGACGCACACTTTCTCTGCACAACTATTGTGCAGAGAAAGTGTGCACAGATATTGTGCAGACATGGGGAACGACGAGAACGCCGCGACACCACGTGAGGTCCGGCTCGACCACCGGCAGGTCCGGGTGCTGGCGCACCCGCTGCGGATGCGACTGCTCGGCGCGCTGCGCACCAGCGGGCCGGCCACCGCCACGGCGCTGGCCGAGCTGCTCGACACCAACACCGGCGCGACCAGCTATCACCTGCGTCAGCTCGCCGAGGTCGGGCTGGTCGCCGAGGACCCCGACCGGGGCAGCGGGCGGCAGCGCTGGTGGCAGGCCGCGCACGACGTCACCAGCTGGGAGCCGACCGACTTCGACGACGACCCGGACGCCCGGGCGGCGATCCAGTGGATCCACGGCGACCAGGTACGCCTGCTGGTCGAGCGGGCCGAGCAGTGGCTGGCCGTCGAGCACGAGTGGTCGCCGGCCTGGCGGGACGCCTTCGGCATGGGCGACATCTTCATGGTCGTCCCGCCGGACCGGATGGAGGCGCTGAAGGCCGAGGTGTGGCAGGTCATGCAGCGGTACCACGACGAGGCGGACCCGGCCGCGCCGGGCGCCGAGCCGGTGCACCTCTTCCTCGCCGGCTACCCGATGCTGGAGGGCCGGCGGTGAGCGCCCTGTCCGTACGCCAGGTCCGGTTCCGCTACCTCACCCTCTACGGCCTGCGCTGGCTGCCCACCGGTCTGATGATCCCGGTGATGATCCTGCTGATGCAGGAGCGCGGCCTGTCGCTGTCCGAGATCGGTCTGGTCTCCATCGCGCAGGGGCTGGTGGTGCTCGCGCTGGAGCTGCCCACCGGCGGCCTGGCCGACGCCCTCGGCCGCAAGCCCGTCCTGGTCGTCGCCTGGACGCTGAGCCTGGTCTCGCTCGGGCTCTTCGCGGTGGCCGACTCCTTCGCGCTGTTCTTCCTGGTCTGGGCCTTGCAGGGCGTCTACCGGGCGCTCGACAGCGGCCCCCTGGAATCCTGGTACGTCGACGCCACCCTCGCCGCCGACCCGAAGGCCCAGTACGAGGCCGGCCTCGGCTTCGCCGGCACCGTCGCCGGCGTGACCATCGCGGCCGGGGCGCTGCTCAGCGGTGGCCTGATCGCCCTCGGCCCGGTCGGGCCGGTCAGCGCCCTCACCGTGCCGGTCCTGGTCGCCATCGCCCTCCAGGCGATGGCCCTGGCGGCCCTGCTGCTCCTGCTGGTCGAGACGGGCCCGGCCAAGGGCGCCGGTGCGCTGCGCGCCTCCATGGTCGAGGCGCCCCGGATGGTGGGCCAGGCCTTCGGCCTGCTGCGCCGCTCCCGGGTGCTGCTCGCCCTGGTCGCCGTCGAGCTGTTCTGGGGCTTCGGCATGGTGACGTTCGAGTCGCTGCTGCCGGTCCGCCTCGCCGAGGTGGTCGGAAATCCCGAGCGCGCGGCGGCGCTGCTCGGGCCGGCCAGCTCGGCGGCGTGGCTCGCCTCGGCGGCGGGCGCGGCGCTGACCCCGCTGCTGCTGCGCTGGCTGGGCGCCGCGCCGAGCGCCGCGCTGCTGCGGATCGTCCAGGGCGTGACGGTGGTCGGCATGGGGCTGTTCGCCGGCCCGGTCGGCGTGCTGGTCGCCTATCTGGCCTGCTACACCGTGCACGGCGCCTCGAACCCGCTGCACACGGGTCTGCTGCACCGGCAGGTCGACGGGCCGTACCGGACCAGCGTGATCTCGCTGAACTCGATGGTGGGGCAGCCCGGCTTCGCGATCGGCGCGGTGCTGCTCACCGCCCTCGCCGACACCCGCAGCGTCACCATGGCCATGGTGGTGGGCGGCGTGGTGCTGGCCGTGGCCGCCCCGCTCTACCTGCCGGCCTGGCGCGCCGGGCGCACGGCAGGCGCGGCGGCCGACCCCGGCCCGGCCGGGCCGGACGTCGTCGGGTCGACGGTCGGGTCGAGCACGGTCGGATCCACCGCCGAGCCCGGTGTGGTCGGGCCGACCGGCGACTTCGGCCCGGTGGCCGATGGTCAGGCGGCGGTCCCGGCGGCCGGACCAGGGGGCGGGGAGGCGGCGCCCGTCCGCTGACCGGTCGCCGCGCCACCCGCGGTCGGGGCGGACCTCCGTCCGAGCCTGATACCTCAGAGGCATCTTGATACCTCTGAGGTATCAGGCCGACCGGGGCGGCCGCGTCCAGCGCCGACCGGGGCGGCCGCGTCCAGCGCCGACCGGGGCGGCCGCGTCCAGCGCCGACCTGGGCGGTCGCCCCCAGCGCGGACCGGAGCGGCGGGCCGCCGGCGCGCCGGTTCAGGCCAGGTGCACCGAGCTGCGGGCGAGGGTGCCGGTGAAGCCGAGCCGCCGGTAGAGCCGGATCGCCCCCACGTTGTCGGTGTAGACGCCGAGCGCCACGTGGTCGTAGCGGGCGGCCAGCGCCCGGGTCATCCCGGCGGTCAGGGCCGCGCCGAGGCCCCGGCCCCGCCGGTCCGGCGCCACGGTCAGCCCGGCCAGGAAGCCGACGTCGCCCCGGCTGCGGTCCGCGCCGCAGGCGACGAGCCGGTCGCCGTCGCGGATGCCGTACCAGTCGACGATGCGTGGGTCGCCGGGGCGCGAGGTGGTGCTGGGGAAGGACGCCTCGATCAGCGCGCTCAGCGCCGGGTGGTCCGCCTCGCCCAGGCGTACCACCCGGTCCTCCTCCGGCTGGCGCGGCGGGGCGGTGGTGGTCCAGAGGAAGTCCCACTCGTCGTGCCGGACCACTGCCAGCCGGCCGGCGAGGGCTTCCGGGCCGGTCCGGGGCAGGTGCAGCCACTGCCCGGCGGCGACCGCGCCGGCGGCGACGAGGTCGGTGAAGACCTCCACCGCCGGCTCCGGCGCCCCGATCGCGCCGCCCGCCGGTCCCGGCCCGGACGACAGCAGCCAGGCCACCGCGCCGTCGCGCCGCCAGCCGCGGGGCTCCGCTCCCCGCCACAGCGCGTGCCGCGCGTACGGGTGGTGGTCGGTAGCGGTGAGGAGGGCCGCGCGGCCCGTCAACTCCTGGTCGGCCATGATCACCCGCTCAGCCTAGAACGCGGCCCGGCGCAGCTCGTTCCACGGTGGAGATTGACGAGCCGACCGATTGGGTACATCCCGCCCCGACCTACTGGGAACCCCCACCGGAGGACAACGATGCTCGCCATTCTCGCCGCGATCGTATTCGGCTTCGCGCTGCTGATCGACCTGCTGGACACCAACTTCGGCGCCCCCGACCTCTTCAACGTGCACACCCTGCTGATGCTGGGCCTGCTGCTGCTCTCCCTCTACCTCGCCGGGGTCGGCCGCGGCCCGGGCGGTGGCGGCGGCCGCTGGTACCGCGGTCGGCGGCCGGGTCGCGGCTGACCGCAAGGGATCAGGACGGGCTCGGCCCGCGGCGCGATTCCGGCGCAGCGGACCGAGCCCGGTACTGTCTTCGTGATGGACTCCGACGCCCTCTTCTCCCTCGGTGAACCCGCCGCGGCGCCCAGCGCCCCCGCGGGTCCGAGCGGTGTCGACGGCTTCACGGCGATCGGGGAGGATTCGCCCCTGCCCGTCCGGATGCGCCCCGCCAGCATCGACGAGCTGGTCGGGCAGGACCACCTGCTCGCGCCCGGTGCGCCGCTGCGCCAGCTGGTCGGCGGCGGGGCCCCGATGTCGGTCATCCTCTGGGGGCCGCCGGGCAGCGGCAAGACCACCATCGCCCACCTGGTGGCCCGGGCCACCGACCGCCGGTTCGTCGCCATGTCGGCGCTCTCCGCCGGGGTCAAGGACGTCCGGGCGGTCATCGACACCGCCCGCCGGCAGCGCCGTGCCGGCGGACCGCAGACCGTGCTCTTCATCGACGAGGTGCACCGGTTCAGCAAGACCCAGCAGGACTCCCTGCTCGCCGCGGTGGAGGACCGGACGGTCACCCTGCTCGCGGCGACCACGGAGAACCCGTACTTCTCGGTCATCTCCCCCCTGCTGTCGCGCTGCGTGCTGCTCACCCTCCAGCCGCTGGACGACGCGGCCGTGCGCGGCCTGCTGCGCCGCGCGGTCGCCGACCAGCGCGGCCTGGGCGGCGCGCTCACCCTCGACACCGAGGCCGAGGACCACCTGGTACGCCTCGCCGGCGGCGACGTCCGCAAGGCGCTGACCGCGCTGGAGGCCGCGGCGGCCTCGGCGGTGGCCACCGGCACCGGCCGGATCGACCTGGCCACCACCGAGCAGGCGGTCGACGTGGCGGCGGTTCGCTACGACCGGGACGGCGACGCCCACTACGACGTGACCAGCGCCTTCATCAAGAGCATGCGCGGCTCGGACGTGGACGCGGCGCTGCACTGGCTGGCCCGGATGCTGGTCGCCGGCGAGGACGCCCGGTTCATCGCCCGCCGGTTGGTGATCTTCGCCAGTGAGGACGTCGGGATGGCCGATCCGACCGCGCTGGGCGTGGCCACCGCCGCCGCCCACGCCGTGGAGTACGTCGGCCTGCCCGAGGCCCAGCTCAACCTGGCCCAGGCGGTGATCCACCTGGCCACCGCCCCCAAGTCGAACTCGGCCACCACCGCCATCGGCGCGGCCATCGCCGACGTGCGGGCTGGCCGGGGCGGCCCGGTGCCGCGCGGGCTGCGCGACGCCCACTACGCCGGCGCGCGGGGGCTCGGGCACGGCACGGGATACCGCTACCCGCACGACGACCAGCGCGCAGTGGTCACTCAGCAGTACGCTCCCGACGATCTCGTCGGGACCGACTACTACCGGCCCAGCGGGCACGGTGCGGAGCGGTCGGTGGCCGCCCGGCTGCCGCTGCTGCGCCGGATCGTCCGGGGGCTGTCCGCCCCGGCGCCGCGCCCCGACGAACCGACGCCGGTGGCGGTCAACGGCCGCCACCCGTCGGGTACGGGGCACGCCGGTGGGGCGGATGAAGACGGCGACGCCGTCGTCGGGGAGGGTCAGCAGTGACATCGCGTGGTGGGGAGCGACCGGAGGACGGTCCCGACGAGCGGCGTGACTCCCGCGCCAAGGGACGCCGCTGGGGCCGGGGCAAGGCCGAGGAGCCGCCGCCGGAGCCGGCCGGCGAGGAGTTCGGCTGGATCGACGACCTGCGTAGCGCCAAGCAGCAGCGGGGCGAACTCGGCCCGGACGGTGAGCCACCGCGCCCGACGCCGCCCCCGCCCGCCGGCGGCCGTGGCCCGGCCACGCCGCCCACCGGTCCCCGGCCGGGGTCGGGCGCACCCAGCCCGGACGGCCCGCCGCCCGCCCGCGGGCCACGCCCCGACGTGCCGCCGCCCGGCCGTGCCGCCGCCCCGCGCGCCGGCGCGCCTGCCGCACCCGCCGCGCCGCGTCCCGGGTCCGCCGGGCCACGCCCGGACGGCGGCCCGGCCCGGCCCGGCCCGGTCGTCGGTCCGGGCCCGGACGCCCCCCGCCCGACCCGCGCCGACGGGCCGCCCGCAGCCCGCGCGGGCGTTCCGCAGGCCACCCCACCGGTACGCGGCGGCTGGCCCGCCGCTCCCGAACAGCGTCCCCGCCCCGGCGAGGGTGCCTGGCCCGGCCCGGCGGCCGCGGCGCGCCCCGGCCAGCGGGGGCCCGAGCGACCCCAGCCGGACGCCGCCGGAGCCCCCGTCTCCGGTGCCGGTGGCGGCGCGGCGGCCCGCGCCCAGGCGCCCCGGGCCGCCGGTGCCGGGCAGTCGCCGTCCGGCTGGCCGGCCCCCGGCCCCGAGGCGTCGGCACCCGCGCCCCGAGCCGCAGGCCCCGCCTCCGGACGCCGCACCGTGCCTCGCGCGGGCGCCCGCGGCCCGGCCGACGCCACCGACCCGGCTCGTCGCGGGCCGGCCTTCCCGCCGGACCCGGCCTACCCGAACCCGGTCAGCGGCGGCCCGCGCCCCGACCAGACGCCGGTGAGCGGCGGGCCCCGTCCCCACCCGACGCCGGTCAGCGGCCCACCCCGCCCGGACCCGGCGGCCCCCGAGCCGCGTGCCGGCCGGGGTCGCCGCGCCGCGGCGGAGCCGACCGGCGGCGAGGAACCGGGTACCGCCGCGCGCCGAGGCGGCCGGGGCGCGGCCCCGGAGCGGCCCACCGGTCGACGCCGCGCCGCCGAACCGGACCCGTCCGTGCCGATGACCGGCAACGCCCCACCCGTGCCGCCGACCGCCCCCGTCTCGGGCGCCGGCGCCACCCCGCCCGGCCCCGTGCCCGCCGGACGGGACGGAGACGGCCGACGCCGGCCGCGCGCCGACGAGCCCGGCACCGGACGTCGGGCCACCCCGCCCCGCGGCGACCGGCCGGAACGGCCGGCGGACTGGCTGCGTCAGGCGGGCCGGACCTCGCACACCGATCCGGCGCTGCCGACCCTGAACCGCTCGACCCCGGCCGGCGGTACGGCCGTGCCCCCGGGCACACCGGCTCCCGGCCGTCGTGGTGGCCCCGCCCCGGCGGGTCGGGCCCGCCCCGGTGCCGAGCCCTCCGCCCCGCCCCGCGAGGGCGTACCCGGTCAGCCGGTGCGGGGAGCGGCCCGGCCGGGCGGAGCGCATCCCGACGGCCCGACCTCCGCCCGGGGCCCGCGTGCCGACGGGCCGCACCCGACGGCGGGTCCGCGTGCCGACGGTCCGCACCCCACCGGGGGTGCCCGGGCCGAGGGCGCCGCACCCGTCCGGGGCCCCCGTGGCGACGGCCCGCACCCCGGCCGGGGGGCGCGTCCCGCCGGCCCGGAGGCCGGTGCCCGGGGGGCCGCCCCCATCCAGGGCGGGCGCCCCGGCGCGTCCCCGGCCGGCACCGGCGCGGTGTCCGGCCCCCGTCCCGCCGTCCCCGAGCAGCAGCCCGGGGCGCGCCCCGGCGGTCCGGCCCGCGCGGCGGTGCGCCCGGACGGCGCCGGTCCGGGCGTCGCCCGGCCGCCGGGCGACGACCCGCGTCGGGGCGGTCCCCAGTCCGAGGCCGGGCCGCGTGCCGGGGCCCCGGGCCAGCCGGCGGTGGCCCGCGCGGCCGCCCCGGGCCTGCGCCCCGACGAGCACCCCGACCGGGCCACCGGCCTGCAGCGGCAGCCCGCTCGGCCGGAGCCCGGCGGCACCGGGTCCGCCGCGCCACGCCCGGGCGAGCCGGTGGGCGTCGCCCGCGCGGCGGCGGTGGTGCCGCCGGCCGGGCCGCGACCGGCCACCGAGCCGGTCGGCGGTCCGGGCCGGCCCGACGAGGAGGAGCCCGCCGGCGGGCTGCAGGGCGCCCGCTCCGAGCTGCGCCGGCAGATGCGCGAGCGGCGCCGGCTCCGGCTGGGCATCCTGGTGCTGGTCAGCGTGGTGCTGCTCGGCGCGATCCCGCTCTACTTCGGCATCCGTACGCTCAGCCACGATCCGGTCTTCGACACCCTCGATGAGTTGGACGTGCCCGGCTGGGCGGCGGCGCAGACGGTCGACAACGTCAGCGGCAGCCGCTGGTGCCTGCAGGACTGCCGGCTGCGGGAACGCACCGTGGAGTCGGAGCGCGCGCCGGAGGAGACCGCCGGGGTGTACGAGGCGGCGCTGCGCCGGGACGGCTGGGAGCCCTGGCAGGTCGCCCGCTGCCCGGAGCAGAAGGAGAAGGGCCGGTACACCTGCTGGCGTCGCGACGAGCTCACCCTCGACCTGTGGGTACGCGAACCGACCTGCGCGGCGCCGCCGGCCGCCGGGGCGTCGACGGTCCCGCCGTCCACCGAGGCGTCGCCCGCTGCGGGGACGTGTGCCGGCTCGTTGGTGTCGGTGAAGGTCCGCAACGCGATCGACGACGAACGGACCCGGCCGCAGCCGAGCACGGACCCGTCGCTGACCGGTGAGGATCCCTTCCCGACGTTCACCGAGGATCCGCTCGAGGAACTGACACGCTCACCGTCCTGAGCCGGTTTTCATCACGGACGGTAGGGTCTGGGGCTGGCGTGCCCGCCCGCTCCCGCCGGCCCCTCGTGGGCGCGGAGCGACGGCGGGCCCGGAGACGGTCGCGCGTTCCGGACGTTCGTTCCGGAACTCTGCTTGAGGAGGACATGCGTGGATGGTGGACAGATCGCTGCGCTGATCGCGGCCGGCGCGTTCCTGATGCTGGTGCTCGTGCTGGCGGTGCCGATCCTGCGCCTGCGGCACACCGTGGACGCCACGACCCGGATGATCAACGACATCAACGAGCAGACCACCCCGCTGCTGGGGGACGTGAACACCACGGTGAAGAACGTCAACACCGCCCTCGAGCAGGTGCAGACCTCGCTGGACGGGGTGAACCTCCAGCTCGCCAAGGTCGACACCATGACCAGCCACGCGCAGAACGTCACCGCCAACGTGGCGAACCTGGCGACCGTCGTCTCCGCCGCCGCGGCCAACCCGCTGGTCAAGGTGGCCGCCTTCGGGTACGGCGTACGCCGGGCCGCCTCGGCCCGCCGGCACGCCGAGACCGAGCGTGAGGTGCGCGACACCATCAAGCAGCAGCGGCGTGCCGCGCGGCGCGGCAACCACTGAGCCGGTCGGCGACGAGCCGGAGGGATGAGAGCATGAGGCGATTGTTCTGGCTGGGCATCGGCCTGGCCGTGGGCGTGGTGGTGGTCCGCAAGGCGACCCGCACGGCGCAGGCGTACACCCCGGCCGGAATCGCGAGCGGGCTGTCCGAATCCGCTGGCAGCCTGGTCGAGTCGCTGCGTAGCTTCGTGGAGGACGTACGGGTCGGGATGGCCGAGCGCGAGCAGGAGATCCACGAGGCGTTCGCCCGGGGCGAGGCGTTCGACGACCAGTTCGCCGAGCTGCGGGAGGACCCGCGCATCGGCGACCGAGAAATCTTTCCGGAGGAACACCAGCGATGAAGACGGCGGAGATCAAGCGGCGGTACCTCGCCCACTTCGAGGCGAACGGCCACACCGTGGTGCCGTCCGCTCCGCTGCCCGCCATCAGCGACCCGAACCTGCTGTTCGTCAACGCCGGCATGGTGCAGTTCGTCCCCTACTTCCTCGGGCAGCAGACCCCTTCGTACCGGCGGGCGGTCAGCGTGCAGAAGTGCATCCGCACCCCGGACATCGACGAGGTCGGCAAGACCAGCCGGCACGGCACGTTCTTCCAGATGAACGGCAACTTCTCCTTCGGTGACTACTTCAAGGACGGGGCGATCCCGCTCGCCTGGGAGCTGGTCACCAAGCCGGTCGCCGAGGGCGGCTACGGGCTGGACCCGGAGCGGATCTGGCCGACGGTCTACCTCGACGACGACGAGGCGTTCCAGATCTGGCGCTCGGTGGGCGTGCCGGCCGACCGGATCGTCCGGCGGGGCAAGGCCGACAACTTCTGGTCGATGGGCATTCCCGGCCCGTGCGGCCCCTGCTCGGAGCTGTTCTACGACCGCGGTCCGGAGTACGGCCGCGAGGGCGGCCCGGCGGTCGACGAGGACCGCTACATGGAGTTCTGGAACCTCGTCTTCATGCAGTACGAGCGGGGCCCGGGCACCGGCAAGGAGAACTTCCCGATCCTGGGTGACCTGCCGGCGAAGAACATCGACACCGGCATGGGCCTGGAGCGGATGGCCTCCATCCTCCAGGGCGTCGACAACCTCTACGAGATCGACGAGGTCCGGCCGATCCTCGACCGGGCGGCCGAGCTGACCGGCAAGCGGTACGGCGCCCGGTCCGGGCACGTGGCCAGCGAGTCGCACCCCGACGACGTGCGCCTGCGGGTGGTCGCCGACCACGTGCGGACCGCGCTGATGCTGATCGGCGACGGGGTGACCCCGAGCAACGAGGGTCGCGGCTACGTGCTGCGCCGGATCATGCGCCGGGCGATCCGGGCGGTGCGCCTGCTGGGCTACCAGGACCGGGCGCTGCCCGAGCTGCTGCCGGTGGCCCGGGACTGCATGTCCCCGTCGTACCCCGAGCTGGCGGAGGAGTTCGACCGGATCTCCCAGTACGCGTACGCCGAGGAGGACGCCTTCCTGGCCACGCTGCGCGCCGGCACCACGATCCTGGACACCGCCATCGCCGAGACGAAGTCGGCCGGCAGGCCGGCCCTCTCCGGCGACAAGGCGTTCCAGCTGCACGACACCTACGGCTTCCCGATCGACCTGACCCTGGAGATCGCCGCCGAGCAGGGCCTGCAGGTGGACGCCGATGGCTTCCGCCGGCTGATGGCCGACCAGCGCAACCGGGCCAAGGCCGACGCGCAGGCCCGCAAGACCGGGCACACCGACGTGTCGGCGTACCGGTCGGTGCTGGACGCGGGCGGGGCGGTCGAGTTCACCGGCTACACCGAGCTGAACCGGGAGTCCCGGGTCCGCGCGGTGCTCGCCGACGGCGCCCCGGTGGGCGCGGCGGTCGAGGGCGACACCATCGAGCTGGTGCTGGACACCACCCCGTTCTACGCCGAGGGCGGTGGCCAGCAGCCGGACCAGGGCCTGATCACCGTGGGTGGCGGCCAGGTCGAGGTCTTCGACGTGCAGCAGCCGGTGCCGGGGCTGATCGTGCACCGGGCCAGGGTGCTTCGCGGCGAGGTGCGCGCCGGGGAGACCGGGTACGCGGAGATCGACGTGAGCCGGCGGCGGGCGATCTCCCGCTCGCACACCGCCACCCACCTGGTGCACCAGACGATGCGCAACTTCCTCGGCGAGTCCGCGACCCAGGCGGGTTCGCTGAACGCGCCGGGCCGGCTGCGGTTCGACTTCAACACCCCGACGGGGGTGGCGCCGAGCGTGCTGCACGACGTGGAGCAGCAGGTCAACGAGGTGCTCCTCGCTGACCTGGAGGTGCACGCCTTCATCACCACCCAGGAAGAGGCGCGCCGGATCGGCGCGATGGCGCTCTTCGGCGAGAAGTACGGCGAGCGGGTCCGGGTCGTCGAGGTCGGCGACTACGCCCGGGAGCTGTGCGGCGGCACCCACGTGGCCCGCTCGGCGCAGCTCGGCCTCGTCAAGATCCTCTCCGAGGCGTCGGTGGGCTCCGGCGTGCGCCGGATCGAGGCGCTGGTCGGCATGGACGCGTTCGGCTTCCTGGCCCGCGAGCACCTGCTGGTCACCCGGCTGGCGGAGATGTTCCGGGTGCCCGGCGACCAGGTGGCCGACCGGGTCGAGCAGACCGTGACGCAGCTGCGCGACGCCGAGAAGGAGCTGGAGAAGCTCCGGGCCCAGCTGGTGCTGGGCGGCGCCGCGGCGCTCGCCGGGCAGGCGAAGGACGTCCGGGGCGTGGCGTACGTCGGCACCGAGGCGCCGGAGGGCGCGGCCGGCAACGACGTGCGGACCCTGGCCCAGGAGATCCGCGGCAAGATCGACCCGGCCCGGCCGGCGGTGGTGGCCGTGGCGGCCCGCGCCAACGGCAAGGCGTCCCTGGTGGTGGCCGTGAACGCGGCGGCCCGGGGTCGTGGGCTCGCGGCCAACGACCTGGTCAAGGCGGCGTTCTCCGGCCGCGGCGGGGGCAGCCCGGACGTCGCCCAGGGTGGCGGCCTGCCGGCGGCGGAAGCGCCGAACCTGCTGCTCACCGTCGAGAAGGCGATCGCCGAGGCGTGATCACGCACCATGGAACCCAGGGCGGACCGACCCGGTCCGCCCTGGCCCGTTCCGCCGGGGACGTGGTCCGCCGTGGGTGAGTTGACCCGGGGCGTCCGGCTCGGCGTGGACGTGGGGCAGGTCCGGGTCGGGGTGGCCCGGTCGGACCCGCACGGCATCCTGGCCACCCCGCTGGTCACCCTCGCCCGGGACCTGACGACGGCTCCCGACGCGGTGCCCAGCGACATGACGCAACTGGCGCAGCTGGTCGCCGAGCACGAGGCGGTGGAGGTCGTACTCGGCCTTCCGGTCAACCTCGCCGGTAAGCTCGGTCCGGCGGCGCACCACGTGACGGCGTACGCGGACCGTTTGGCCGATGTAATAGCGCCGGTTCCGGTGACGCTCACCGACGAGAGGATGTCGACCGTCGTCGCGTCTCGTAGGCTGGCGGAGCGAGGCGTCCGGGGAAAGCGCCAACGCGCGGTGGTGGACCAGGCCGCCGCGGTCGAGATCCTGCAGAGCTGGCTGGAAGCGCAGCGGAGGCGGACGGAATGATCGACGATCTGGACCTCGGGTTCGACGAGCCGGAGAGGGGTGAGAAGGGCCGGCACCGACGCGGCTTCGTCGAGCGACGCAACGGCAGGTCCGGTGGCCGGGGGAAGACCATCTTCGCCCTGTTGATGGCGCTCGTCCTGTTGGGTGGCATCGGCGGCGGCGCCTTCTACGGCTTCGACCGGGTCCAGAACTACTTCGTCACCCCCGACTACGACGGCGCCGGCACCGGCGAGGCGATGGTCGAGGTGAAGCAGGGCGCGCTGATCGCCGAGATCGGCGACACCCTCGTCGCCGCCGACGTGGTGAAGAGCACCAAGGCCTTCATCGAGGCGGCCGAGGCGAACGCGCTCAGCAAGAACATCCAGCCCGGCCTGTACAAGGTGCGCAAGCAGATGAGCGCGGAGAAGGCGCTCGCCATGCTGCTCGACCGGAAGAACAAGGTCACCAACCAGGTGACCATCCCGGAGGGGCGTACCGCCAAGGACACGTACAAGCTGCTCTCCGACAAGACCAAGATCCCGGTCAAGGAGTTCGAGGTCGCCGCCAAGGACCCGGAGGCGCTCGGCGTGCCGGACTGGTGGTTCGTCCGCAAGGACGGCAAGAAGGTCACCAAGTCGATCGAGGGCTTCCTCTACCCGGACACCTACGAGATCGCGCCGAAGGCGACCGCCGAGGGCTTGCTCAAGGACATGGTCGACAACTTCCTCAGCGTCACCGGTGAGATGAAGTTCGCCGAGCAGGTGCAGGAGAAGCGGGGCGGGATCAGCCCGTACGAGGCGCTGATCGTCGCCTCCATGGCGCAGGCGGAGGCGGGTAACGCCGACGACCTCGGCAAGATCGCCCGGGTCGCGTACAACCGTGCCTACACGGGCAAGTTCCCGTGCAGCTGCCTGGAGTTCGACGTGTCGGTGAACTACTACTGGCAGCTCACCGGCAAGAAGACCAAGGCGTCGAAGGACATGACCACCGCGGATATCCGTGATCCGAAGAACCCGTACAGCACCCACGCCCACCCCGGCCTGACCCCGACCCCGATCAACAATCCGGGCAAGCAGGCGTTGCAGGGGGCGATGGACCCGCCGGAGGGCGGCTGGCTCTTCTTCGTCGCGATCGACAAGCAGGGGCACTCGGCCTTCGCCACCACCAACGCCGAGCACGACCGCAACGTCGAGAAGGCGAAGCAGAACGGGGTGCTCTGAGTCGCTACGCTGCCCTGGTCCGATCGTGGTCCGCGAAGGGGGAGTGCGGTGACGGTGCACAGGGCCGCGGTGCTCGGCAAGCCCATCGCGCACTCGCTCTCCCCGGTGATCCACAACGCCGGTTACGCCGCCGCCGGGCTCACCGGGTGGTCGTACACCCGGGTGGAGTGCGCGGCCGCGGAGCTGCCGGCCCTGGTCGCCGGCCTCGGCCCGGAGTGGGCCGGGCTGTCGGTGACCATGCCCGGCAAGGAGGCGGCGCTCGCGGTGGCCGACGCCGTCTCGCCGGTCGCCGCCGCCGTCGGTGCCGCCAACACCCTGGTACGCCGGCCCGACGGCTCCTGGTACGCCGACAACACCGACGTCAGCGGCATGGTCGAGGTGCTGGCCTCCGCCGGGGTGGCCCCGGGCGGCACGGTGACCGTGCTCGGCGCCGGCGGCACCGCCCGCGCGGCGCTGGCCGCGGCGGCCCGGCTCGGCGCGGCCTCGGTGACCGTGGTGGCCCGCCGGGCGGCGGCGGTCGACGAGCTGCGACCGGTCGCCGGCGCGGTGGGGGTGGCGCTGACCGGCGTCGGCTGGGCGGACGCCGCCGCGCACGCCGGGGCCGACGTGGTCGTCTCCACCGTGCCGAAGGGCGTCGCCGACCCGCTGGCCGGCGAGATCCGCTGGCGGCCCTCGACGGTGCTGTTCGACGCCCTCTACGACCCGTGGCCGACCCCGCTGGCCGCGTCGGCGCTCGCCGCCGGTGCCCGGGTGGCCTCCGGGCTGGACCTGCTGTTGGCCCAGGCGGTCGGCCAGTTCGAGCAGTTCACCGGCGTGCCCGCCCCCCGGGCGGCGATGGCCCGGGCGCTGGCGGCGCACCGGACCGGGCTTTCTTAGCTGCCGGTTAATTCGGCGCGGCAACCGGATGTCCGACGGACGACGAGCGTCAGGCGTCGATACGCTGCTGCCGGTAATCGTCGCCCACACGGGGAGTGTCCCTTGAGCCGGCACGGACTCCACCGCGCAGCATCCCGCCTCGGCGCGCGCCGCAAGGCCGTCGTCCTGGGTGTCCTCAGCGCCGGCATGGTCGCCGGCGTGGTGGCCACGATGATGCCGCTGGTGGCGGCGGAGGTGCCCCCGCTCGTCGTGGCCGCGGCGGCGGACACCACCGCCACCCAGGTCCCGCAGGACGGGGACAACGGCGTCAAGACCACCCTGGCGAGCTGCCCCCGGCTCTGCGACGGCAACCGCACCGGCGAGCGGAACGCGCTGGTCGAGTTCGCGGTGCGCGACCTGCCGGCCGACGCGGTCGACGTCCGCGCCACCCTGCGGGTGCACGCCTGGCAGCCGTTCTCCTCCCGGGTGCACGCCCACCGGGCCTTCGGCACCGCCGCCGGCACCGGCGCCTGGTCGCTGCGGCCGGAGCTCGGGCCGGCGCTGTCCAGCGTCGAGCGGGTCGGCCAGGGCTTCAACGAGTGGGACGTGTCCGGCTCGGTCACCGGCAACGGCCGGTTCGCCTTCGCCCTGACCCAGGAGACCTGGAACACCCGGATCTACTGGGCGTCCCGGGAGAACGTCAAGGTGGCCATCCGGCCGCAGCTGGTGCTGCGCTACGGACGCGGCGGCCGGCCCGCGCCGACCCGGACGACCGCGGCACCCAGCCCGATCGCGACCACCGCCGCCCCGACGCCGTCGCCGAGTCGTACCGCGTCGCCCACCCCGAGCCGGACCGCCCCGACCCCGCCGCCGAGCACCTCCGCGCCCGCCCCGTCGCCGACCACCCGCCCCGGCGACCAGGTGCCCGGCTGGCGGCTGGTCTGGTCCGACGAGTTCGACGGCGCCGGCGTCGACCGGTCGAAGTGGAACCTGCGCGACGGCGAGGGACGCGACATCGACCGGGGCTGCAACGTGGACGACCCGGAGAACACCTTCGTCGCCGGCGGCGTGCTGACCCTGCGCGCCCAGCGGGAGACCGCGGTGTGCAGCTCGCAGACCCGCGAGTACACGCAGAGCTACCTGGACACCATCGGCCGGGCGTCGTTCCGGTACGGCCGGTTCGAGGTGCGCGCCCAGTCGCCCAACGGGCCCACCGACTCGAAGGGCCTGTGGCCGGCGTTCTGGCTGCGCCCGGACGACGGTGGCCGGGGCGAGATCGACGTGGTCGAGCTGCCCGGCGGCGCCGCGTTCTACCAGGCCGCCACCCTGGGCATCTTCTACGACTACACCCCGGTCAAGCAGGACCAGCGGTACCCGTTCCCGACCGGCTACCCGGGCGACGGCTTCCACACGTACACCACGGAGTGGGAGCCGGACGCGATCCGCTGGTACGTCGACGGCCGGCTGGTCTGGCGACGCGACCGGGCGACCACGCCCTGGTTCGACGAGGTGTTCCACAAGCCGTACAACCTGCGGTTGAACTTCCAGGTGGGCGGCTGGCTGGGCGACCCGGACGCGGCGACCCGCTTCCCGGCCGACTTCCGAGTCGACCACGTCCGCGTCTGGCAGCGCTGAGCGCGGCCACCGACACCACGCCGCCCGGCGGGCTCGGTGCCCGTCCGGCGGCTCCTTGCCCCCGGGCCCTATCGTGTCCGCCAGCGCGGACCGGTGCAGGTCCGGGCGGACGGGAGACGGCATGGCGGCGCACCGGGTGGACGATCCCCGCGAACGCTCCGACGGCATCGGCTGGGTGAGCCGGGCGATCTTCGGCGACCCCCGGTTGTGGCTGGACGTCTCCGCCGCCCCGCCCCCGCCGGGTCACCGCGTCGCCGCCCGCTACGCGGTGGTGCCGTCGGTGGCGCGGGCGAAGTTCCTGCTGCCGCTGGCCTCCCGGCGGGTCGGGGCCGCGTCGACGCTGGCGTACAACGCGTTGCGGCCGCGCCGGGTACGGGCCAACCGGCTCGCCGTCGGCGTGCTGGCCGGGCTCGGCGCCACCGGGCTGGCCCGGATGCCGGTGCTGACGGTCGCCGTGCCGGACGGGGTCGAGGAGACCGAGCTGCTGCTGGCCGCGCACCTGGGCCGGCTGGCCGGCTGCCCGCTGCACGCGGCGATCGGCATCCGGCCGCCGGATCCGCACCACAAGCCGACCCTGCAACTCTTCGACGACCGGGGCGCGGCCCGCGGGTACGCGAAGATCGGCTGGAACGACGCGACCCGGGCGATGGTGGCGGCGGAGGCGGTCGCGCTGCGCGAACTGCCCCGCGACGGCGGCGACTTCCCGGACGTGCCCCGGGTGCTGCGCGAGCTGCGCTGGGGCGACCTGGCGGTGACCCTGGTCGAGCCGATGCCCGCCCGGGTCCGCCGGCTGTCGCACCCGGAGCGTCCCGAGGTGGCCGCGATGCTGGCGGTGGCCCGCCGGGGTGGCCCGGCGGCGGCGCCCCGCCCGCTGCGCGGTTCGCCGTTCCTGGCCGACCTCGGCGCGCGCGCCGAACGGGCCGGCGGTCCGGTCGTCGACGCGGTCGCCGCGCTCGTCGCCCGCGACGGCGACACCACACTGGAGTTCGGCCACTGGCACGGCGACTGGGTGCCCTGGAACCTCGGCCGCCACGGCGGCCGGTTGATCGCCTGGGACTGGGAGAACAGCGGCGCGCACCGCCCGGTCGGGTTCGACCTCGCCCACCAGGGGTTCCAGAGCGCGCTGTCGCTGGGCGGCCGGCCGGTGCCGGAGGCCGCCGCCGAGATGGTCGCGGTGCTCCAGCGGCACGGCGAGGCGTTCGGGCTGGACGCGACCCGCCGCCGGCTCGTCGCCGACGCGTACCTCGTCGAACTGTGGCTGCGCACGGCGGAGCTGGCCGCCGGGGGCGGCGGCTGGAGCGACCGCCTGCATCCCGTGCTGCTGCACGTCCTCGCCGAGCGGCTGCCCGACGGGACCGGCTGATCGGGGCGCGACTGTCGGGGAGGCGACCGGCAAACCCGGGGAAAAGCCGCGTGAGCGAGCTGCTCACTACCGCTCATCGGAACCGGTCCTCTAGGGTGTCAACACTCGATCACCACCTGCCGGCGACGGCGTGGTCGATCCTGCCCGGCGTGGGGGCGCCGCCGGGCTCCGGTGTGGGGCGGCCGGCGGTGCGTCGGCGTGGCAGGGGGACGGATGGCAACGGCAGGTGACGTCGGGCGCGGGGCAGCCCGGCGGACGGTGGTCGGCGGGTCGACCGGCCGACGGAACGGCGGCGACCGACGATGACGCTCATCTACGTGCTGGGGCTGTTGGCGGTGCTGGTGCCCGTGGTGCTGACGCCGGTGGCGGCGACCCGCTGGGCGCCGGTGGTCCGCGACGGTCGGGCGGCGCACCGGCTGCGGGTGGCGGTGGCCGGGCTGACCGACGCGTTCGGCCGGACCGGGGCCGCGCTGGTCGTGCTGCTCGCCGGCTGCGCCGCGGTGGTGGCGATCTGCTGGCCGTTGGGGGAGGCGCTGGCCCGCCTTGAACCGCACGTCGACCATCCGGTCTTCGACTACGTGCACGCCCGACGGGTCGACACCTGGGCGGAGCTGAACTCCTTCTACACCGCGCTCGGTGACCGGTACCCGCTCAAGTGGGTCACCGGGGTGGCGACGGTGGTCTTCGTCGTCCTGTGGCGGCGCCGCCGGTGGTGGGTTCCGCTGGTCGTGCTGCCCCTGCAGTTCATCGTCGAGCAGTACGTCCAGGCCATTCTGGCGACCATGGTCGACCGGGGCCACCCCCCGACCGACCTGGGAACCTACCCGTCGGGCGGGTGCGCGCGGATCATGATGACCTTCGGCACCATCGCCGTGCTGGCGATGGTGACCTGGCGCCTGCCGCGCGGCGTCCGGGTGGCCCTGGTGACCCTGGTGGTGACGCTGGTCAGCCTTGAGGGCTACACGCGGATCTACGCCGAGAAGCACTGGCTGACCGACGTGCTCGGCGGCTGGATCTTCGCCGCGCTGCTGTTCGCGGTGACGGCGCTGGCGGTGCTCGTCGCCGAGGGTCGGATCCGGCCGCCGGCACCGTCCGGCGTGACCACCCCGGCGACCCGCGAACCCGTGCCGACCGCCACCTGAGTACGAGCCCCGGCGCCGCACCCGTTCCGCGGCGGCCGGAACGCCCGACCCACCACTCCTCACCACGGAAGCTGGCACCGACGTGACCACCCTTCTCGTCGCCTCCACCGGTGGACACCTCGCCGAGCTGCACGACCTGGCCCCCCGGCTCGGTGTGCAGGACGACTGCGTCTGGGCCACCTTCGACTCGCCGCAGAGCCGGTCGCTGCTCGACGGCCAGGAGGTCATCCACGTCCCGCCGGCCACCACCCGGGACGCGGTGGGCGCGCTGCGCGACCTGCTCGCGGCCCGCCGGGTGCTCGGCGGCGGACGGTTCCGGCAGGTGATCAGCACCGGCGCCAGCGTCGCCATGTCGTTCTTCCTGCCCGCCGTCCGCCACGGCCTGGCCTGCCACTACATCGAGAGCGCCACCCGCACCGAGGGGCCCTCGCTCACCGGACGGCTGGTCGCCCGGGTGCCCCGCACCCGGCTCTACACCCAGTACCCGGGCTGGGCCGCCGGCCGGTGGGCCTACGGCGGCTCCATCTTCGACGGATACCTCGCCTCCCGGCGGGCGACGCCCCGGCCGGTGTCGCGGATCGTGGTCGCCCTCGGCACCCACGACCGGTTCGGGTTCCCCCGGTTGCTGCGTCGCCTGGTCGACGTCCTCCCGCCGGAGGCGGAGGTCCTCTGGCAGGTCGGCTCGACGGTCGTCCCGGGGATGCCCGCCGGCGCCCGCCGCCAGGTGCCGTACGCCGAGATGCAGCAGGCCATGCGGGAGGCGGACGTCGTCGTCACGCACGCCGGGGTCGGCTCGGCGCTGGCCGCGATGCGCGCCGGGCACCGTGCCGTCTACGTGCCCCGCCGCCGCCGGCACGGCGAGCACGTCGACGACCACCAGGTCGCGATGGCCCGGGAACTGGACCGCCGGGGGTTGGTGCTGGCCCGGGAGGCCGACGAGATCACCGTCGACGACCTGGCCGAGGCGGCATCGTGGACGGTCGGCGCGAGCGGCGCCCCGGCACCGTTCCGGTGGACGACGTGACGCCCGGCCCGGTCGGCACGTCCGCCGGTCGAGGCGCGATCCTCGTCCACCGTGGGTGGTGGCGCCGCGACCCGGACGACGGGACCGGACCGAGCCGCCGTCGGAGCGGACCGGTCGGTTGATGGTGCGACAAATCGGAACCCAGCAAGCTACGCAGGATCTCACTTCATCATTGGGGGCGCCCGTGCTTCTCAGAACGTCGTCTCGATCGCGCCGGGGGCCGGCGCTGCGGCGGTGGCTCGCCGCGCTCGCCGCGCCGGTGCTGGCCGTCGGTCTGCTGGCGGCGCCCGCCCGGGCGGACGGCCTTCCGCCGGTGCCCATGACCCTCACCTCGGCGAACCCCGCCGACAACATCCCGCACGCGCAGAACGGCGACGTGAAGGCCTTCGCCGAGATCGGCACCACCGTCTACGTCGGTGGCTCGTTCACCTCGATCAAGGCGGCCGGCGGCGCGAGCTGGACGGCCCGCAGCTACCTGTTCGCGTACGACCGGGTGAGCGGGGCGCTGAAGGCGGGCTTCGCGCCGGTGCTGGACGGCGCGGTGCACGCGCTGGCGGCCAGCCCGGACGGCAAGCTCATCGTCGGCGGCGCGTTCGGCACGGTCAACGGCGTGGCCCGCAAGAACCTGGTCGAGCTGGACCCGACCACCGGCGCCACCGTCGCCTCCTGGGTCGGCCGCAGCGACGGCGGGCTGGTCCGGCGCACCATCGTGCTGGGCAACAAGCTCTACATCGCCGGGGCCTTCCACTGGGTCAACGGCACCCAGCACTCGCTGCTGGCCCGGCTGGACGCCACCACCGGCGCCATCGACCCGACCTTCCAGATCGACGCCAGCGTCGCGCGCAGCAGCGCCGAGCTGGTCTGGGGCCTCGCCGTCGCGCCGGACGGGAAGACGCTGGTCGCGGTGGGCAACTTCACCCAGGTCAACGGGCAGGCGCGCAACCAGGTGGTGGTCGTCGAGAACCTCGCCGGTACGCCGGCCGTCGCCAACTGGAGCACCCAGCGGTACGTGGCGCCCTGCTACAACGGCTTCCCGTTCTACGCCCGCGACGTCGACTTCTCCGACGACGGCAGCTACTTCGTGATCATCGCGGACGGCGGCCGGGCCGACGGGGCGTACTGCGACGCGATCGCCCGGTTCGAGACCGCGACCCGCGGCGCCGCCATCGACGGCACCTGGGTCAACTACACCGGCACCGACTCGGTGACCTCGGTCGAGGTGGCCGACAACGTGGTCTACGTCGGCGGGCACTTCCGCTGGCTGAACAACGCCAACGGCAACGACTCCGCCGGCGCCGGCGCGATCAACCGGTTCGGCCTGGGCGCGCTGGACCCGATCAACGGCCTGCCGCTGGTGTGGAACCCGACCCGCTCGGGTGCGCCGGCCGGCACCACCGACTGGGGTCCGATCCTGTGGGAGCTGTGGCGCGGCAGCAACGGCCTGCTCGCCGGCTTCGACAACGACGGCCTCGGCAACGAGTACCACGGCCGGATGGGTCTGTTCCCGCTGGCCGGTGGCCGGACGATCCCGGCGGTCAACGCGCCGTCGGCCGCCTCGGGCTACCTCTACGTCGGCACCGCCGACGGCCAGGCGACCAAGGTGCCGTTCGACGGCACCACGCTGGGCACCCCGGTGGCCAGCAGCCAGCCGAACCTCACCGCGGCGGGCGCGGCGTTCTCCGTCGGCAACAAGCTCTACTGGTCCAAGACCGACGCGACCGCGCCGAACGGCAGCTACCTGGACGTGTCGATCTTCTCGGGCGGCTCGGTGGGCGCGCCCTGGATCAGCAGCGGCTACAACAACTGGTTCAAGGCCGCCACCATGAGCGGGGCGTTCTACCTCGACGGCCGGATGTACTACACCAAGTCCGGCACGAACAAGTTGTTCTACCGCTACCTGGAGCCGGACGGCTACATCGTCGGCTGCACCGAGTTCACGCTGCCCAGCCTGAACCTCGCCTGGGGCAGCGTCCGGGGCATGGCCTGGGTGAACGGCAAGATCGTGTACGGCAACGCCGACGGCTCGCTGCGGGCCGTCCCGTTCGACGAGACGGCCGTCGACGGCACCGCCTCGGTCCAGCTCGCGCCCGCCTCGGCCGGCGTGAACTGGTCCAGCCGGACGCTGTTCTTCGCCACCTCCTGACCCGATCCGGGTTCCGGGCGGTCCGCCGGTGTCCCCGTGACACCGGCGGACCGCCCGTACCGCAGGGGGCCGGTCGGCTGTCGACCGCGGGTGAACGGTCGGCGACAATGAGACGACCCACCGGCCCCGGCGCGGTCGTCACCCGGCCGGTGCCGGCCACCCTTCCTCATCGCGCAAGGACCTGACCTGATGGACGTGACCGACGTCGCTTCCGCCCGGCAACGCCCGGTCGGCCTCGTCGAGCTGGCCCGCATCCCGCTGCGGCGGTGGCGGATCGTGCTCGCCTCCGCGGCGCTGGTGCTGGCGGCCGTGCTGGCCTACCTGTTCGTGCTGCCGGCCACCTACACCGGGACCACGGCCGTGGTGGTCCGGCCGGTGGTGACCGACCCGTTCTCGGTGCCGTCCGGCGGCGCCGACCGCGCGGTGAACATGACCGCCGAGAGCGGGATCGCCACCAGCAACGACGTCATCGACAAGGTCGCCGGCATCACCGGGCGGGACACCAAGGAGGTGGCCGACGCCCTGGAGGTGGAGACCCCGGTCGGTGGGCAGGTGATGCGCTTCAGCTACGCCGGGCACAGCGAGCGCGAGGCGGTGGACGGCGCGAACGGCGCCGCCGAGTCGTACCTGGAACTGCGCAAGGGCATGTACGAGAACCAGCGCGCCGCGGTGCTCAAGTCGTACGACGACACGATCGACCTGGTCACCGCCCAGCGCACGACGACGCAGCGGTCGCTGCCGGCCAACCAGAGCTCCAGCAACCCGTCCCCGCGCACCAGCGCCCTGCTGGACCAGCTGCGGGCCCTCAACGACCAGCTCGCCACCCTCGCCGAGCAGCGGTCGAAGGTGGCCTCCGCCGACCTGAGCCCCGGCTCGGTGACCAGCGCCGCCCGTACCCCGGTGCCCTCCAGCCGGGACGCGGCGCCGCTGCTACTGGTCGCCGGCCTGCTCGGCGGTCTGCTCCTCGGCGGGCTGGTGGCCTTCGTCCGGGAGTCCCTGGACCGCCGGGTGCGCACCGCCGCCGAGGCCGCCGCGACGATCGGCGCACCGCTGCTCGGCACGGTGCGGTGCCGCCGGGGCGGGCAGCCGGACGAGTCGGACCTGCGCTACCTCGTGCTGGCCCTGGGCCGCTGGGTCGACGGGCCGCAGCGGACCCCGCTGGTGGTGCTCTCCTCAGCGACCGACGAGGGCCGCGAGCAGGTCACCGCCGGGCTCGCCGCGGTGCTGGCCGCCGCCGGGCACGACGTACGCCTCGGCGTCACGCCGGAGAGCCTGGACCGGATCCGCCCGCTGATGCTGGACGCGCAGCGCCGCAACCCGCCGGTGGAGCCGGCCCGCGCCCGCCCGCTGCCCCGTCCCCGCCCGGTGCCCGCCACCACCCCGGCGACGACGGCCGCCGGGCCGGACGACACCGCCGTGATCCCGGCGGTCCGCAAGCCCCGACCGTTCCCCACCGCCGCCGAGGCGAAGAACGGCGCGGTGTACCGCTCCACCACCACGCCGGAGGACAAGACGGAGATCATCCCGACCCCCCGGCCGGCTGCCGACGGCGCGGCCACCGACGGGCAGGAGCTGCGCATCGGCACCGGCAAGGTCCGCCTCGTCGACCTGGACGGCACCTCCTCGGACGGGCTCACCGTGCTGGACGCGCCGCCCGCGCTGCACGACGAGCGCGGGGTCCGGGCCGCCCGGGAGGGCCGGGCGCTGCTCGTCGCGGCCCGGGACCGGACCCGGACGGGTCAGCTGACCCAGCTGGTGGACCGGCTGCGCGCCGTCGGGGTGGAGCCGGTCGGATTCGTGCTGACGGGAGACGGCCGTGACTGACCAGCCGGGCGCCGCGACGGCGTACCCCCCGGTGACCGTGGTGGTGGCCACCCGGGACCGGCCGGGGCTGCTGGAGCGGGCCGTGCGGGCGGTGCTCGACCAGGACTACCCGGGGCCGGTCGAGTGCGTGGTGGTGTACGACCACACCGAGATCCGCCCGCTCGACCTGGCCGTGCCGGCCGGGCGCACCCTGCGGTACGTCATCAACACGCACCGGCGCGGGCTGCCCGGCGGCCGCAACACCGGCGCGGACGAGGCGACCAGCGACCTCATCGCGTTCTGCGACGACGACGACTTCTGGCTGCCGACCAAGCTCGCCCGGCAGGTGGAGCTGCTGGCGGCCCGCCCCGATGCCGCCGCCGCGAGCTGCGGCATCCGGTTGGAGGGTCCGGGCATCGCCAAGGAGCGGCGCCTGGACCGGGCCGAGGTCGGCCTGCCCGACTTCGTCGAGGACCGGGTGATGGAGGTGCACTCCAGCACCATCCTGGTCCGGCGGTCCACCTGGGACGCGGTCGGCCCGGTCGACGAGGAGCTGCCGGGCGGCTACGGCGAGGACTACGAGTGGCTGCTGCGGGTGGCCGCGCACGGCCCGGTGGTGATCGTGCCGGAGGTGCTGGTGGTGGTGGACTGGCACGGCGGTTCGTTCTTCTTCGGCCGCTGGGCGATGATCGTCGAGGCCACCCGCTACCTGCTCGCCAAGCACCCGGAGCTGGCCGGCAGCCGGACCGGGCTGGCCCGGTTGCACGGCCAGATCGCCTTCGCGCTCGCCTCCGGGCGGCGGCGCCGGGAGGCGCTGCGCGAGCTGGGCCGGGTGGTCCGGCTCAACCCCCGCGAGAAGCGGGTGCTGGTGACGGTGCCGGTGGTGCTCGGCCTGCTCTCCGGGGAGCGGGTGCTCCGGCTGGCCCAGCGCCGGGGCCGGGGTGTCTGACCGGCGGCCCGGGGCGACCGCGCCGCCGCTGCCCGTCTGGCCGCTGACGGCCATGTTCGCCCTGGTGCCGCTCTGGTGGGCGCTGGGCGCGTTCTACCTCGGCTGGTCGGTCTTCGGGGTCGTGCTGCTCGCCCTGCTGGTCACCCGTGGCCGGGTCGCGCTGCCCCCCGGCAGCGCCGCCTGGCTGGTCTTCCTCACCCTGGTGCTGCTCAGCGCCACCCGGCTGGACCGGGTCACCGCCTACCTCACCTTCGGGCTGCGCTTCGGCTTCCTGGCGACCGCGCTGGTGGTCTGCGTGTACGTGCACACCCTGGTCCGCGACGGCACCCGGTGGGACCGGGTGCTGCGCCCGCTGGGCTGGTACTGGCTGGGCGTGGTCGCGCTGGGCTGGCTGGCCGTGCTGATGCCCACCTTCGCCCTGACCACTCCGGTGGAGATGGCCCTGCCGCACAGCATCTCGGGGGAGCGCTTCATCCAGGCGCTGACCCACGTACGGGCCAACGAGTTCAACCCGCAGTCGCGCACCCCGATCTACCGCACCGCGGCGCCGTACCCGTACACCAACAACTGGGGTACCGCGTACGCGTTGCTGGTGCCCTGCGTGCTGGCGTACCTGACCTCGGTGCGTACCGGGCGGTTCCGGGTGGCGCTGTGGGTGTCGCTGCCGCTGTCGGTGGTGCCGGCGTTCCTGACGCTCAACCGGGGCATGTTCCTCGGCCTCGGCGCCGGCCTGCTCTACCTGGGCCTGCGCGCCCTGGTCCGGGGCAACGCCCGGCTGATCGTCTCGATCGGCGGGCTGGTCGTGCTGGTCTGGGTGGTCAGCCTGGTCGTGCCGGTGCAGGAGATGATCGACGCCCGGGTCAGCAGCACCGACACCAACGTCGACCGGATGGACCTCTACGTGCGGACCTGGCAGGCGGTGGAACGCTCGCCGCTGCTCGGGTACGGCGCGCCGAAGAGCGTGGACACCACCCTCGCCGAGGAGCCGTTGGGCACCCAGGGCCTCATCTGGCAGATCCTCTACAGCCACGGCATCCCGGCGCTGGTGGTCTTCCTCGGCTGGCTGGTGCTGGTGGCCCGGCGGCTGGCCGCCGCGGTCTCGCCGGCCGGGCACTGGCTGAGCACCGTGCCAGTGATCGCGCTGGTGGTCATCCCGGTCTATGCCTACATCGACCCGAACCTGTCGGTGATCTTCTTCGCGGTCGGGGCCGGGTTGGCGGCGGTCGGCGGGCCGGTCAACCGGGCGTCGACCGGCCCGTCCACCATGGCCCAACCGGTGCCGCTGGCGCCCTGGCGTACCCGGGGGGTCGGCCGGGCCACGGTGCCCGCGCCGCCGCTGCCCCCGCCCGCGCCGCAGCCCGCGACCGGGGTGGCCGCCGTCCCGCTGCGCATGCCGGAGCCGCCGGCTCCGCCCTCCGCGCCGGCCCCGCCGCCTGCGACGGTCCCGGCCCCGGGCGCCGCGCCGGTCGTGCCGCCCGCGACGGTCCCGGCACCGCGATCCGCGCCGGCCGCGCCGCCCGCGACGGTCCCGGCTCCGAATGCCGCGCCGGTCGTGCCGGCGCCGCGATCCGCGACCGCCCCGCCGCCCTCGATCACCCCGCCGTCGACGGCGGCGGAAACCCCGACTGGCGTGCCTGCGCCCCGAGCCGCGACAGCCCCGCCGCCGTCGGCCGCCCCGCCGGCCACGACGGCGGCGGAGGTCACGAGCGCCCTGCCCGCGCCCCGGGCCGCGACCGCCCCGCCCCCTGCGCCTGCCACGCCGGCCCAGTCGGCCGGGACCGCCGTGCCCGCGCCCCGGGCCGCGACCACCCCGCCTCCCGCGCCGGCCCCGACCGTGCCGGCGGCGGCCGAGGCGGCCCGGCCGCCGGCGTCCGAGCCGGACCGGCCGGTCGCGGACGCGCCACGCCAGGGAGGGGCGGCATGACCGATCCGGGTACGCGGCCGACCGGCGCGGCCGCCACGGCGGTCGCGGACGCCGGTGGGTCGGCCGGCGAGCGGGAGGTACGCCGCAGCACGCGCAGCGGAATGGTCGGGCTGGCCGGCGCGGCGGTCAACGGCCTGCTGGGCTTCGTGCTGACCGTGGTGATCGTCCGTGGGCTCGGGCCGGCCGGCTCCGGCGCGATGTTCACCGCGATCGGCGTGGTGGCGATCATGGGCGTGCTCTGCTGCGCCGGTGCCGACACCGCGCTGGTCTGGGCCCTGCCCCGGCGCCGGACGGGTCGCGACGGTGACGCCGCCCGGCTGCTGCCCGTCGCCCTGCTCCCCGCGCTGCTGTTCACCGTGGTCGTGGCGATGACCGGTGTGGCCCTGTCCGGGGCGCTCGCGCCGGTGCTGTTCGACCCGGGCACGCGCGAGGGCGCCGACCTGCTCCGGCTGGCCTTCGCCGGCCTGCCGTTCGTGGTGGCGACCACGGTGCTGCTGGCCGCCGTGCGGGCGGTGCGCCCGGTCGCCGCCCTGGTGGCGGTGCAGTACGTCTTCGTGCCGGCGGCCCGCCCGGCTCTGGTGTCGGCGGCGCTGCTCGCCGGCGCGGGGGTGACGGTGGCCTTCGCCGGCTGGCTCGCCCCGATCGCCGTGGCCGTGCTGGTCTGCGTGGCGCTGCTGGCCCGACCGCTGGGCCTGGGGGCCGGCGCCGCGCTGCGCCCGGTCGGCGCGGACTGGCGGACGCTGTGGGGCTTCGCGCTGCCCCGGGCCGCCTCGGCGACCATCGACGCCAGCAGCATGTGGCTGACGGTGCTGCTCACCGCCGCGCTCGCCGACCAGGCCGAGGCCGGCATCATCGGCGCGGTCGGCCGCTACGCCCTCGCGGGCCTGCTCATCATGCAGGGCCTGCGGGTGGCCGTGGCGCCCCAACTGTCCCGGCTGCTCGGGCAGGGGCGCACCGGCGAGGCGGCCCTGGTCTACCGGCGGATCACCGCGGTGATCATCACGCTCTCCTGGCCCGGCTACCTGCTGCTGGCGGTCTTCGCGCCCGGTTTCCTGCGCCTGTTCGGCGCGGAGTTCACCGCCGGCGCCGCCGCCATGGTCGTGCTCGCCGGCGCGATGATGGTCAACTCCGGGACCGGGATCGTGCAGACGCTGCTGCTGATGAGCGGCAGCAGCGGGCGGCACCTGCTGGCCGCCGCCACCGGCCTGCTGCTCAACGTGGCGCTGGCCGTGCTGCTGATCCCGCCGCACGGGGCGCTCGGCGCGGCGGTGGCCTGGACGGTCGGCATCGTGGCGGAGAACGTCATCGCGACGGTGGCCGCCCGCCGGGTGGTCGGCGAGCCGCTGATCACCCGCTCGGTGCTGCGCGCCGCGGCCGCCGCCGGCACCGCCACCGCCGTGCTGGCCACGGCCGGTGCGGCCGTCGCCGGCCGGGGCGTGGCCGGCCTGTTCCTCACCCTCGGGGTCGCGGCGCTGCTCGGCGTCGCGCTGCTGCTGCACCCGGGGGTACGCCGACGGGCGCGGGCGACGGCGCCGACCCTGCTCGGCCGCGGGCCGAGCTGACGAGGAGGACGAGATGACGATGCGGGACAGGGTCAAGGCGCTGGTGCCCGCCCCGGTGCGGACCGGGGTGCGCACCTCGCTGGTCCGCTACGGGGAGCGCACCAGCGACCGGCGCCCGCTGCCGGACTTCCTCATCATCGGCACCAAGCGCGGCGGCACCACCTCGCTCTGGCGCTACCTGCTGGAGCATCCGCTGGTGCCCCGGCTCTTCCCGGCCTGGAACACCAAGACCTCGCACTACTTCGAGGACACCTTCGCCCGGGGCGAGACGTGGTACCGCTCGCACTTCCCGACCCTGCGGCAGCGGCGGGCGCTGGAACGCCGGCACGGCGGCCCCACCCGGGTGGGGGAGGCCGCGCCGCTCTACATGTTCCACCCGCTGGCGCCGGGGCGGGTGGCGGACCTGATCCCCGCCGTGAAGCTGATCGTGCTGCTGCGCGACCCGGTGGAGCGGGCGTACTCGCACTGGAAGGAGCGGCGGACCGAGGGCGTGGAGCCGCTGGACTTCGCCGAGGCGCTGGCCCGGGAGGAGGAGCGGACGGCGGGGGAGCGGGAGAAGCTGGTCGCCGACCCGACGTACGTCAGCACCGCCTACGACTGGTACACCTACCGGGCCCGGGGGCGCTACCTGGAGCACCTGGAGCCGTGGCTGGACCGCTTCGACCGCGGGCAGTTGCTGATCCTGCCCAGCGAGACGCTGTACCGCGAGCCCGCCGCGACCTACGCCCGGGTGCTGGACTTCCTCGGCCTGCCGGCCCACCGGCTCGACCGGTACGAGGTCTTCAACGACCGGCGCAGCAGCGCGATGGACCGGTCGGTCCGCGACGAGCTGACCCGGTACTACGCGCCGTACAACGAGGCCCTGGCCAGCCGGCTGGGCATGACCTTCGACTGGGGGAGCTGACCGTGGCGAGCGGGACCCGGACCAACGACGACAACCCGACGGCACGCCGCCGGAGTTCCCTGAACGCGCTGCGCTTCCGCCTGGTCGACTCCCCGGACTCGTACGGCGCGAAGCGCCGGGCGAAGCGGGCGCTCTGGCTGTCGGAGACGTTCCCCGACCTCGCCCAGATGTCCGTGCTCGACCTCGGCGGCCGGGTCGACAGCTGGTCAAAGGTGCCGGTACGCCCGCAGCACGTGCACGTGGTCAACCTGGAGCCGCTGCCGGCGGAGCTGCCCGACTGGGTGGAGGCCGACCACGCCGACGCCTGCGAGCTGCCCCCGGCCATCCTGAGCCGCCGCTACGACCTGGTGTTCAGCAACAGCGTGCTGGAGCACGTGGGCGGGCACGAGCGGCGCCGCCGGATGGCCGAGGCGATCCGGGAGCTCGCTCCCCGGCACTGGGTGCAGACCCCGTACCGGTACTTCCCGGTGGAGCCGCACTGGGTGGCGCCCGGCATGCAGTTCCTGCCGGTGCCGGCCCGGGTGGCGGTGGCCCGCAAGTGGCCACTGGCCTACACCCCGGGCAAGTCCTGGGACCAGGCCATGAAGCAGGTGCTCACCACCGAGCTGATCGGTCGGGCCGAGATGCGCTACCTCTTCCCCGACTCGACCATCCGGGCCGAGCGGATGCTCGGCCTGACCAAGTCGATCATCGCGGTCCGGACGGCCTGACCGGTCACGGGTGACCCGCCCGGCGGACGTGCGCGTCCGCAGGGCGGGACGCGCCGGGCGGCACGTCGGGGCGGCGACCGACCGTGACAGACTGAGCGCTGTGTTGCGCTGGCTGACTGCAGGTGAATCCCACGGACCCGCCCTCGTCGCGATGCTCGAGGGGGTGCCCGCCGGGATCGAGGTGACCACCCGGGAGATCTCCGACGAACTGGCCCGGCGTCGACTCGGCTACGGCCGGGGCGCCCGGATGTCGTTCGAGCGGGACGAGGTCGAGGTCATCGGCGGCCTGCGGCACGGCGTCACCCTGGGCAGCCCGGTCGCCATCCGGGTCGGCAACTCCGAGTGGCCGAAGTGGCAGACCGTGATGGCCGCCGACCCGGTGGACCCCGACGAGCTGGCCCGGCAGGCCCGCAACGCCCCGCTGACCCGCCCCCGGCCCGGCCACGCCGACCTGGCCGGCATGCAGAAGTACGGCCACACCGACGCCCGGCCGATCCTGGAGCGGGCCAGCGCGCGGGAGACCGCCGCCCGGGTGGCCGTCGGCACGGTGGCGAAGGCGCTGGTGAAGCAGGCGCTCGGCATCGAGATCGTCTCGCACGTGGTGGAGCTCGGCCCGGTCGCCGCCAAGCCGGGCCTGCGGCCCCGGCCGGAGGACGCCGAGCGGATCGACGCCGACCCGCTGCGCTGCCTGGACCCGGAGGCGAGCGCCCGGATGGTCGCCGAGGTCGATGCCGCGAAGAAGGCCGCCGACACGCTCGGCGGCGTGGTCGAGGTGCTGGCGTACGGGGTGCCGCCGGGCCTGGGCAGCCACGTGCAGTGGGACCGCAAGCTCGACGCCCGGCTGGCCACCGCGCTGATGTCCATCCAGGCCATCAAGGGCGTGGAGATCGGCGACGGCTGGCAGCAGGCCCGCTCCCGTGGCTCCGAGGCGCACGACGAGATCATGCCCACCGCCACCGGCGTGCGGCGGGTCACCGACCGGGCCGGCGGCCTGGAGGGCGGGATCACCACCGGTGAGCCGCTGCGGGTGAAGGCGGCGATGAAGCCGATCTCCTCGCTGAACCGGGCCCTCGCCACGGTCGACGTGACCACCGGCGAGCCGGCCACCGCCATCAACCAGCGCTCCGACGTCTGCGCCGTGCCGGCCGCCGCCGTGGTCGCCGAGGCGATGGTGGCGCTGGTGCTGGCCGAGGCGGCCACCGAGAAGTTCGGCGGCGACTCGGTGGCGGAGATTCGCCGCAACCTCGCCGGCTACCTCGACGCGCTGGTGATCCGGTGACCGGCCGAGCGGCGGCGGGGCGGAGCGTGATCCGGTGACGAAGCCGCTCTGCGTGCTGGTCGGGGCGCCCGGCTCCGGCAAGACCACCGTCGGCGAGGAGCTGGCGGCGCTGCTCGGGGTCGACTTCCGGGACACCGACGCCGACATCGAGCGGATGGCCGGCAAGCCGATCCCGGAGATCTTCATCGACGAGGGGGAGGCGCACTTCCGTACCCTCGAACGGGCGGCGGTGGCGGCGGCGCTGGCCTCGCACGGCGGGGTGCTCGCCCTCGGCGGCGGCGCGGTCCTCGCCGAGGAGAACCGCGCCGCGCTGGTCGGGCACACCGTGGTGCACCTGTCGGTGGAGCTGCCCGACGCGGTGAAGCGGGTCGGGCTCGGCGCCGGCCGGCCGCTGCTCGCGATCAACCCGCGGGCCACCCTCAAGCACCTGATGGACCAGCGCCGCCCGCTCTACGCCGAGGTGGCGACCGCGACCGTGGTCACCGACGGGCGTAACCCGCCGGAGTTGGCCGCGGAGATCGTCGCCCTGCTCAAGCCCTGACCCGGCCGGCTCAGCCCCGGGCGATGGTGTCGAGCAGGTCGGCGAGGGCCTTCGGCTCGCTCAGCATCGGCCAGTGACCGGTCGGCAGCCCGTGCAGCTCGGCGCCGGCGAGGCCGGCGAAGAACGGGTGGCCCTCGGCGATCATCGCGGCGGCCACCTCCACCGGGAAGGTGCACGCCACCAGCGCGGTCGGCACCGGCCGCCCCCCGGTACGCCGCACCGGCTCGGTCGCCGCGCCCAGCGGGTGCCCGGTGGACCGGCGCCGCAGCAGCGCCAGCGCGCCGTCGTCCAGACCGGCCAGGTTCTGCGGGTCCTCGGCCGGCTCCCAGGCCGGCGGCGGCAGCAGATGCCCGTCGCCGATCCGCGCGCGCAGCCGCTCCTGCTCCTCCGGCGGGTTGGTGTCGAACTGGGACACGCCGTCGGGCAGCGGCCCGCTCTCCACGTAGACCACCCGGGCGATCCGGTCCGGCATCCGGTCGGCCGCCTGGGTCACCGGCATCCCGCCGCCGGAGTGCCCGACCAGCACCACGTCGCGCAGGTCCTCCGCCTCGATGAGCGCGGTGAGGTCGGTGGTGTGCGTCTCCAGGCCCACCTCCGGGCCGGCCAGATGGGCCCGGTCGGCCACCCCGGTCAGGGTCACCGCGTACACGTCGTGACCGCGCCCGCGCAGGTCGGCGGTCACCTCCCGCCACGCCCAGCCGCCCAACCAGAACCCCGGCACCAGCACGAACGTCGCCATCTCGGATCTCCCTCGTCTCGATGTCCATGGACACCGTAAGCTGGAATCCGGACAGTTTCCGCCCGGTATTGCGAGGTGGCCCGTGTCACATCCCGCCGGTCGGGTGCTCGCGATGCTCGAACTGCTCCAGAGCCACCACCGGCTCACCGGCGTCGAGCTGGCCGACCGGCTGCGGGTCGACGAGCGCACCGTGCGCCGGTACGCCGCCACCCTGGTCGACCTCGGAATCCCGGTCACCGCCGAGCGGGGCCGGTACGGTGGCTACCGGCTGCGCCCCGGCTACAAGCTGCCGCCGCTGATGCTCACCGACGACGAGGCGGTCGCGGTGCTGCTCGGCCTGGTCGCGGCGGAACGGCTGGGGCTGGGCACCGAGGAGCCGGCCACCGCCACCGCCCTGGCCAAGATCCGGCGGGTGCTGCCGGCTCCCCTCGCCGAGCGGCTCGCCGCCGTCCAGGACCACCTCGGCTTCACGCTGCGCCGCGCCGACCCGGCGCTGCGCCCGGCCACCGGCACGCTGCTCACCCTCGGCGCGGCGGCCCGGCAACGGCGCCGGGTGACGCTGGACTACCGCTCCTGGCGGGGTGAGCCGTCGCGGCGGCAGCTCGACCCGTACGGGCTGGTCTTCCACGCCGGCCGCTGGTACGTCACCGGTTACGACCACCTCCGGGACGAGGTACGCACCTTCCGGCTGGACCGGATCGGTGCGGTCAGCACCGGCCCGGAGACGTTCGCCGTGCCCGACGACTTCGACCCGGTGGCCCAGGTGACCCGCTCACTGGCCGGCGTGCCGTACGCGCACTCCGTCGAGGTGCTGCTGGAGACCGATCTGGTCGCCGCCCGACGCCGCGTCCCGCCCAGCGTCGGCGAGCTCACCGAGGTCGCCGACGGGGTGCTGCTGCGGACCCGCGCCGAGCAGCTCGACGGGATGGCGCAGCTGCTCGCCGGGCTCGGCTGGCCGTTCACCGTGCTCCGCCCGGACGCGCTGCGCGACGCCGTCCGCGCCCACGCGACCCGACTGGCCGGCTGGGCTGACCGGCCCGGCCCCGCCCCACCGTCCGGCTGACGAACGACGGGAGGCGGCGAAGCCCGCGCCGGCCGGACCGGTGGCGGCCGGGACCGGTGGACGGGGGTTCCGGTTCAGGCCGGCGACGGCGCCGGCTCGGACCGGGCGTGCCGGGCCGCCGGTCGCCAGGTGACCAGCAGGGCGAGGGCGAGCAGGATCTCGGCCAGGTCGCCGCCGTAGTACATCAGCGTCGCCGCCGCCCGCAGCTGCGCCACCGGCACGGCGGTGTCGACCAGGCCGGCGTACATGAGTTGGGCGAGGGTGGCGTGCGCGGCCACCGACAGCCCCAGCACGACCAGCCGCAGCGGCACCCCGGGGCGGTGCGGCCCCGGGTCGGGGCCGGCGATCGCCCAGGTGAAGAGGTACCCGCTGGCCAGGAAGTGCAGCAGCACCAGGCCGTGCAGCCCCGGGTGGGCCAGGGTGGCCCGGTACAGCGGGGTCAGGTGCAGCAGGTAGAGCCCGCCGGCGGTGAGCAGCAGGCCGGTGACCGGGTGGGCGGCCACCCGCGGGACCGGGTGGCGCAGCACCCGCAGCGCCGCCCGCCCGACGTCGCGGCGCACCGTGCGCAGCGCGAGGGTGCCGGGCGCGCCGAGCACCAGCCCGAGCGGCGCCAGCATCCCGACCAGCAGGTGCCGCCACATGTGCCCGACCAGGTCGTGACCGGGCAGCACCGCGGCCACCGCCAGCAGCGCGGCGCCCGCACCGAAGCTCGCGGTACGCCAGTGGCTCCAGCCGCCGCGCCCCGGGTCGCGCTGGCGCAGCGCCGCGGCCAGGTAGACCCAGAAGACCAGCAGCGGTACGAGCAGCAGCGGGCCGACTCCGTCGCCGTGCTGCCCGGTCATCGCCGGTCGGCGCAGGTGTCCACCGTGCCGGCGTGGCGCTGCACCGCCCAGCCCACGGCGATCAGCGCCACGCCGAACAGCAGGAAGCCGACGTCCCAGGCCGTCTGGTGGGGGCCGCCGTGTACGTGGTGGATGCCCAGCAGGTGGTGGTCGACGAGCCCCTCGACCAGGTTGAACAGGCCCCAGCCCACCAGCGCCCAGCCCCACAGCGCCGGGGAGCGCCAGAGCCGGCCGCGGGACCGGGTCACCCGGGCGTAGAGCAGGGCCAGCCCGGTGAGCACCGCCACCCAGGTGACGACGTGGAAGATGCCGTCCCAGAGGGTGTTCATCTCAAGGCCGGGGACGGTGTCCACCGGGTACGGCCGGATTCCGACGTTGTCGGTGTCGGTGCTGCTGAGCAGGTGGTGCCACTGGAGCACCTGGTGCAGGACGATGCCGTCGGCGAAGCCGCCGAGTCCGACGCCGAGGATGGTGGCGGGCAGCCGGATGGCTGCGCCGTCGATGGTCGTGGTGGCCATGGGGAACCTCCGCCGTCGTGGGCCGGGTCCGCTTCGCCCCACGTCCGGCCCTTACGAGCCGAACGTACCCCGTGGCCGGCAATGTCGCTTGCCACCAGATGGACGAGCGCCGCCGCGGTGCGGCCGGCTGCACTAGGCTCCCCTGCGATGGACGAGGTGACCCGGATTCCGGTCGGCGGCGAGCGGCCGTACGACGTGCTCGTGGGGCGCGACCTGCTCGATCCGCCGCCGCGGCTGCTGCCCGGCGCCGAGCGGGTCGCGCTGCTGTTCGCGCCGCCGCTCAAGGACCTGGCCGACACGCTGGCCGAACGGCTCCGCGCGGTCGGCGTGACCCCGCTGCCGATCGAGGTGCCCGACGCCGAGGCGGGCAAGCGGATCGAGGTGGCCGCCGACTGCTGGGAGCGGCTCGGCGCGGCCGGGTTCACCCGTACCGATGCGGTGGTCGGGGTGGGCGGGGGAGCGGTGACCGACCTGGCCGGCTTCGTGGCCGCCTGCTGGCTGCGCGGGGTGCGCTGGGTGCCGGTGGCGACCTCCCTGCTCGGCATGGTCGACGCGGCGGTCGGGGGCAAGACCGGCGTGAACACCGCCGCCGGCAAGAACCTGGTCGGCGCGTTCCACCCGCCGGCCGGTGTGCTCTGCGACCTGGCGACGCTGGACAGCCTGCCCCCGGCCGACCTGGCCGCCGGGATGGCCGAGGTGGTCAAGTGCGGCTTCATCGCCGACCCGGTGATCCTCGACCTGGTCGAGCGGGACCCGGCCGCCGCCGTCGACCCGACCGGCCCGGTGGCCCGCGAGCTGATCGAGCGGGCGATCCGGGTGAAGGCCGACGTGGTCTCCGGCGACCTGCGCGAGTCCGGGGTGCGCGAGGTGCTCAACTACGGCCACACCCTGGCGCACGCGATCGAGAAGGTGGAGGGCTACCGCTGGCGGCACGGGCACGCCGTCGCGGTGGGCACCGTCTTCGCCGGCGCCCTGGCTCGGCTGGCCGGCCGGCTCGACGCCGCCACCGCCGAACGGCACCGCACGGTGCTGGCCGCGCTCGGCCTGCCCACCAGCTACCCGGCCGACGCCTGGCCCGACCTGCTGGCCGCGATGCGGGTGGACAAGAAGGCCCGGGGCAGCACCCTGCGCTTCGTGGTGCTCGACGGCCTGGCCCGGCCGGCGATCCTGGAGGGGCCGGACGACGAGCTGCTGCACGCCGCCTACCGGGAGATCAGCGGGTGAGCGGGGCGAACGAGGGTGGCGCCGTGCGGGTGTACGTGCTGAACGGGCCGAACCTGGGCCGGCTCGGCACCCGGCAGGTCGACGTGTACGGCGTGACCAGCTACGCCGACCTGGTGACGCTATGTGTGGACACCGGCCGCGAGTTGGGGCTGGACGTGGTCGTCCGGCAGACCGACGCCGAGCACGAGCTGCTGGGCTGGCTGCACCAGGCGGCCGACGAGCAGGCGGCGGTGGTGCTCAACCCGGCCGCCTGGTCGCACTACTCGATCGCGGTCCGGGACGCCTGCGCGATGCTGCGCGGGCCGCTGGTGGAGGTGCACATCTCCAACATCCACGCCCGGGAGGAGTTCCGACACCACTCCGTGGTCTCCGCCGTGGCGACCGGGGTGATCTGCGGCCTGGGCGTCGACGGCTACCGCCTCGCCCTGCGCCACCTGGCCACCGTCCTCGGCGCGACCGGCTGAGCGGTCGCCGCCGCAGGGCGACCGACCGCCCGGCCGTCCCCTGCAACCGGCGCCGCACGCCACCGTCGCGGCGCCGGGCCACAGCGTGACCGGCGGCACGATCGCCGTCGACGGCCGGGCAGGCCGCGCGCGGCGCCATCGTTGACGATCACCGTGAGTGGTGGGCGAGTCGTGCAACGCTCGGTGATGGGCGGCCTCCCCGCCGCTGGCCTTCTCCGACGCCTTTGCTCTGCTGCCTTCCCGGCAACACCGGACGTGACCTGCTCGGATGGGTCGTCGTGCGATCGACCCCTTCTTTGGGTGCGGACACGTTCGGTGACTGTTGCGTCCGGGGCAGCAGAGCAAAGGAGGGGTGGGGGCGTCCGGGGGTGGCCCTGTTGGTAACGCATGGTGACCGGGAGGGCGGCATCGGTCGGGCCGGGAGGGGGCCGGGCGGAGGCGGAGTCGCCGGTTGGACACAACTAGTAGACTTGCCAGGTCTGTCCGCCAATTGATGATCAAGGCAGGAAATGGCATCCACCAACGACCTCAAGAACGGCCTGGTACTCAACCTCGACGGGGAGCTCTGGGCCGTCGTCGAGTTCCAGCACGTCAAGCCCGGTAAGGGTGGGGCGTTCGTCCGCACGACGCTGAAGAACGTGCTGTCCGGCAAGGTCGTCGACAAGACCTTCAACGCGGGCACCAAGGTCGAGACCGCGACCGTCGACAAGCGCACCATGCAGTACCTGTACGCCGACGGCGAGGACTACGTCTTCATGGATCTGGAGACGTTCGACCAGATCACCGTCCCCGGCGGCACCGTCGGCGAGGCGGCCAACTACCTCCTCCCCGAGGCCGAGGCGACCGTCGCCACCCACGAAGGTGTCCCGCTCTACATCGAGCTGCCGACCTCGGTCGTGCTCGAGGTCACCTACACCGAGCCGGGCCTGCAGGGCGACCGGTCGACCGGCGGCAACAAGCCGGCCACCGTCGAGACCGGCGCGACCGTGCCGGTGCCGCTCTTCATCACCACCGGCGAGAAGATCAAGGTCGACACCCGCGACGGCCGTTACCTCGGCCGAGCCTGATGGCCGAGGGTCCCAAACAGCAGATGCCGTCGCGCCGCAAGGCGCGCAAGCGGGCGCTGGACGTGCTCTACGAGGCCGACCTGCGTGACCGGCCCCCGGTCGGGGTGCTGGCCGGCTACGTCGAGCGGATCGAGAAGCCGCGGCCGGAGCACCTGGGCTACGCGGTCGGCCTGGTCGAGGGGGTCGCCGCCCACCTCGACCGGATCGACGAGGTGATCGCCAGCTACGCCGAGGGGTGGACGCTGGACCGGATGCCGGTGGTCGACCGCAACCTCGCCCGCATCGCGGTCTACGAGCTGCTCTACGTCGACGAGATCGACGACGCGGTGGCGATCAGCGAGGCGGTGGAGCTGGCCCGGCAGATGTCGACCGACGACTCGCCGCGCTTCCTCAACGGCATCCTCGGCCGGATCGCCGAGTACGCCACCCGCTGATCCGACGCGCCGGCGCTCCGCGCCGACCGCACCCGATCACCAGATCACGCAGAAGGGGCCCGTGCCGGACGGCACGGGCCCCTTCTGCGAACAGTGGATCAGGACGCGAAGAACGCCCGCGGGTCGGCGACCAGCACACCGTGCTCGGTGAGCCGCTCGATCAGGCCCGACGGCGAGGCGTCGTACACGATGGCGAGGGCGCGCAGGTCGTCGGCGCGGATGGAGAGCACCCGGCCGTTGTAGTCGCCACGCTGCTGCTGGATGGCGCGGGCGTACCGGGCGACGTAGGCGAGGTCCTCGGAGGCCTCGTCGTAGAGCCGCTCCAGGTCCAGGACGATCTTGCTGGTGGGCTCGTGCCGCACCCCGCTGCCGTCGGGCAGCAGCTCCGAGACGGGAACGCGGTAGAAGTCGGCCAGCTCCGCCAGGCGGGACACGGTGACGGCCCGGTCGCCGCGCTCGTACGAGCCGACCACCACGGCCTTCCACCGCCCGTTCGACTTCTCCTCCACCCCCTGCAGGGACAGGCCCTGCTGCTGGCGGATGGAGCGCAGGCGGGCGCCCAGCGACTTGGCGTATTCAGAGGGCATTCGGACACTCCCAGTGCTGCTTTGGGGTTCTCCCAGCGATCGCTACGGAGCGTGACGGTACGGGGATTGCGACACGTGGTCAAGTGGTCGTGTCCTTACAGTTGGGGAGCGCGGGGGGACTTATCCCCATTTCACCGCCCTGATCCGGGGATCAGTGGGTGCCGGGGGCCGCGCCGGTGACCGCTGGTAACGTGGCACGAAGCCCCGGTCCGGGCCGTTCGCGATCCGACCGGAGTCCCCAGACGTCCTTTAACGACCCGTCCCGTGAGGCGGGGAAGGAGGTCCGCCGTGGCCTGCCCACCGGCTGCCCAGTCGTCGCTGCCGCGACAACCCTCGGTGAAGGTGATCCTCGCCAGTGCCGACGTCCAGCGCGTCGTCGACCGGATCGCCCACCAGATCCTGGAGAAGACCCAGGGCGCCGCCGACACCGTTCTGCTCGGCATACCCACTCGCGGCGCTCCACTCGCTAGGCGCCTCGCCGCCCGGATCAGCACCTTCGAGGACGTCGACGTCCCGGTCGGGGTGCTCGACATCACTCTCTACCGCGACGACCTGCGCCGGCACGCCACCCGCGCGGTCGGCCCGACCCAGCTCCCGCCGGGCGGCATCGACGGCAAGCGGGTCATCCTCGTCGACGACGTGCTCTTCTCCGGCCGCACGGTCCGGGCCGCGCTCGACGCGCTCAACGACGTCGGCCGCCCGGCCAGCGTCCAGCTCGCCGTCCTGGTCGACCGCGGCCACCGCGAGCTGCCGATCCGCGCCGACTACGTCGGCAAGAACATCCCGACCGCGCTCACCGAGAGCGTCAAGGTCACCCTCGCCGAGACCGACGGTGCCGACGAGGTCAAGCTCTTCGGGGGTGCCCACCTGTGAGCGCGAGGAGTGCAGCGAAGCGCAGCCCCGCAGTCGCGAACGAAAGGCAGGCACAGTGATCCGGCACCTGCTCTCCGGGGCCGACCTGGACGCGGCCACCGCCACCCAGATCCTCGACACCGCCGCCGAGATGGCCACCGTCGCCGGCCGGGAGGTCAAGAAGCTCCCCGCCCTGCGCGGCCGGACCGTGGTGAACCTCTTCTACGAGGACTCCACCCGGACCCGGATCTCCTTCGAGGCGGCCGCCAAGCGGCTCAGCGCCGACGTGATCAACTTCTCGGCCAAGGGCTCCAGCGTGGCCAAGGGGGAGAGCCTGAAGGACACCGCGCTCACCCTCCAGGCGATGGGGGCCGACGCGGTGGTGGTCCGGCACCCCGCCTCGGGCGCGCCGCACCGGCTGGCCAACTGGGTGGACGGGTCGGTGGTCAACGCCGGCGACGGCACCCACGAGCACCCCACCCAGGCGCTGCTCGACGCGTACACGATGCGCTCCCGGCTGGGTCGGCTCGCCGGCCTGCACGTCGCGGTGGTCGGGGACGTGCTGCACTCCCGGGTGGCCCGCTCCAACGTGCTGCTGCTCTCCACCCTCGGTGCCAAGGTCACCCTGGTCGGCCCGCCGACGCTGATCCCGGTGCACATCGGCCAGGCGCTCGCGCCCGGCACCGACGTCTCCTACGACCTGGACGCGGTGCTGCCGCAGTCGGACGTGGTGATGATGCTGCGGGTGCAGCGGGAGCGGATGAACGACTCCTACTTCCCCTCCGCCCGCGAGTACGCCCGCCGCTACGGCCTGGACGGCCCGCGCATGCGCCGGCTGCCCGAGCACGCGATCGTCATGCACCCGGGGCCGATGAACCGGGGCATGGAGATCACGCCCGAGGTCGCCGACTCGCCCCGCTCCACCATCGTCGAACAGGTCGCCAACGGGGTCTCCGTGCGGATGGCCGTCCTCTACCTGCTGCTCGGGGGGAACAACCTGTGAGCTCGTACCTGATCCGCAACGTGAGCGTCGTCGGCGCCGCGCCGACCGACCTGCTGATCCGCGACGGCGTCGTCGCCGAGACCGGCGCCGGGCTGACCGCGCCGGAGGCCACCGTCGTCGACGGCACCGGGCTGGTCGCCCTGCCCGGCCTGGTCGACCTGCACACCCACCTGCGCGAACCCGGCCGGGAGGACGCCGAGACGGTCGAGTCCGGCTCCCGCGCGGCCGCGCTCGGCGGCTACACCGCCGTCTGCGCGATGGCCAACACCTCCCCGGTCGCCGACACCGCCGGCGTGGTCGAGCAGGTCTGGCGGCTGGGCCGCGAGGCCGGGCTGGTCGACGTGCAGCCGATCGGCGCGGTCACCGTCGGCCTGGCCGGCGAGCGGCTGGCCGAGCTGGGCGCGATGGCCGACTCCGCCGCCCGGGTCCGGATCTTCTCCGACGACGGCTTCTGCGTCGCCGACCCGAAGCTGATGCGCCGGGCCCTGGAGTACGTCAAGGCGTTCGACGGGGTGATCGCCCAGCACGCCGAGGAGCCCCGGCTCACCGAGGGCGCCCAGATGCACGAGGGTGAGGTCTCGACCCGGCTCGGGCTCACCGGCTGGCCGGCGGTCGCCGAGGAGGCGATCATCGCCCGGGACGTGCTGCTGGCCGAGCACGTCGGCAGCCGGCTGCACGTCTGCCACGTCTCCACCGCCGGCAGCGTCGAGGTGCTGCGCCAGGCCAAGGCGCGCGGGGTGCGGGTCACCGCCGAGGTGACTCCGCACCACCTGCTGCTCACCGACGGGCACGCCGAGACGTACGACCCGGTCTACAAGGTCAACCCGCCGCTGCGCACGGCCACCGACATCGCCGCGCTGCGGGCCGCGCTGGCCGAGGGCGTCATCGACGTCGTCGCCACCGACCACGCCCCGCACGCCGTGGAGGACAAGGAGTGCGAGTGGGCGTACGCCCGGCCGGGGATGCTCGGCCTGGAGACGGCGCTCTCGATCGCCCTGGAGGTGTTCGGGCCGCAGTGGGACCTGATCGCCGAGCGGATGTCGCGCACCCCGGCCCGGATCGCCGGGCTCGACCGGCACGGCATCGACCCGGCGCCCGGCGTGCCGGCCAACCTCACCCTGGTCGACCCGGCCGTCCGTCGGGTGATCGAGCCCGCGGAGCTGGCCAGCCGCAGTCGTAACACCCCGTACGCCCGCATGACGCTGCCGGGTCGCATCGTGGCGACCTTCCTGCGCGGCGAGCCGACGGTCCTGGACGGAAAGGCAGTCAAGTGACCCGTAGACGACCCGCGATCCTCGTACTCGAGGACGGGCGCACGTTCCACGGCGAGGCGTACGGCAGCGTCGGGGAGACCTTCGGCGAGGCGGTCTTCAACACCGGCATGACCGGCTACCAGGAGACCCTGACCGACCCCTCGTACCACCGGCAGGTGGTGGTGCAGACCGCGCCGCACATCGGCAACACCGGCGTCAACGCCGAGGACGACGAGTCCGGCCGGATCTGGGTCGCCGGGTACGTGGTGCGCGACCCGGCCCGGATCGGCTCCAACTGGCGCGCCACCGGCGGGCTGGAGGACCGGCTCGCCGCCGAGGGTGTGGTCGGCATCGCCGGCGTGGACACCCGGGCGCTGACCCGGCACCTGCGCGAGCGCGGCGCGATGCGGGTCGGCATCTCCAGCGTCGACGACGACCCGCGCGCCCTGCTGGCCCGGGTCCGCCAGTCGCCGCAGATGGTCGGCGCGGACCTCTCCGCCGAGGTGACCACCGCCGAGCCGTACGTCGTCGAGGCGATCGGCCCGCACCGGTTCACCGTGGCCGCGCTCGACCTGGGCATCAAGCGCAACGTGCCGCGGCGGCTCGCCGCGCGCGGGGTGACCACGCACGTGCTGCCGGCCGGCTCCACCATCGACGACCTGCTGGCCACCGGCGCGGACGCGGTCTTCCTCTCGCCCGGCCCGGGCGACCCGGCCACCGCCGAGGGGCCGGTCGCGCTGGCCCGGGAGGTGCTGCGCCGCGAGGTGCCGCTGTTCGGCATCTGCTTCGGCAGCCAGATCCTCGGCCGGGCGCTGGGCTTCGGCACCTACAAGCTCGGCTACGGCCACCGCGGCATCAACCAGCCGGTGCTCGACCGGGCCACCGGCAAGGTCGAGGTGACCAGCCACAACCACGGCTTCGCCGTGCAGGTGCCGGGCGCCGGGCAGGGCGCGGTGGTCCCCGACCAGGTGATCGAGACCGAGTTCGGGGGCGTGCAGGTGTCGCACGTCTGCCTCAATGACAACGTGGTCGAGGGGCTGCGGGCCAAGGACGTGCCCGCCTTCACCGTCCAGTACCACCCGGAGGCGGCGGCCGGCCCGCACGACGCGGACTACCTGTTCGACCGCTTCGCCGAGCTCATCGAAGGCGGGAAGAATGCCTAAGCGCACCGACCTCAAGCACATCCTGGTGATCGGCTCCGGGCCGATCGTCATCGGGCAGGCCTGCGAGTTCGACTACTCCGGCACCCAGGCGTGCCGGGTGCTGCGCAGCGAGGGCATCCGGGTCAGCCTGGTCAACTCCAACCCGGCGACGATCATGACGGACCCCGAGTTCGCCGACGCCACGTACGTCGAGCCGATCACCCCGGAGTTCGTCGAGCTGGTCATCGCCAAGGAGCGCCCGGACGCCCTGCTGCCCACCCTCGGCGGGCAGACCGCGCTGAACACCGCGGTCGCCCTGCACGAGGCCGGCGTGCTGGACAAGTACGGCGTGGAGCTGATCGGCGCCAACATCGACGCGATCAACCGCGGCGAGGACCGGCAGCTGTTCAAGGACATCGTCGCCAAGGCCGGCGCCCGGATCGGCGTCGAGGACCCGACCGGCCTGGTGCCCCGCTCCCGGGTCTGCCACTCGATGGCCGAGGTCGAGGCCACCGTCGCCGAGCTGGGCCTGCCGGTGGTGATCCGGCCGTCGTTCACCATGGGCGGCCTGGGCTCCGGCATGGCGCACACCGACGAGGACCTGCACCGCATCGCCGGGTCCGGCCTGGCCGCCAGCCCGGTGCACGAGGTGCTCATCGAGGAGAGCGTGCTCGGCTGGAAGGAGTACGAGCTCGAGCTGATGCGCGACCGCCACGACAACGTGGTGGTGGTCTGCTCGATCGAGAACGTCGACCCGATGGGCGTGCACACCGGCGACAGCGTCACCGTCGCCCCGGCCATGACGCTCACCGACCGGGAGTACCAGCGCCTGCGCGACCTGGGCATCGCGGTGCTGCGCGAGGTCGGGGTGGACACCGGCGGCTGCAACATCCAGTTCGCGGTCAACCCGGCCGACGGCCGGATCGTCGTGATCGAGATGAACCCCCGGGTGTCCCGCTCCTCGGCGCTGGCCTCCAAGGCCACCGGCTTCCCGATCGCCAAGATCGCCGCGAAGCTGGCCATCGGCTACACCCTGGACGAGATCCCCAACGACATCACCCTGAAGACCCCGGCGGCGTTCGAGCCGACGCTGGACTACGTGGTGGTGAAGATCCCCCGGTTCGCGTTCGAGAAGTTCCCCGGCGCCGACCCGGAACTGACCACCACCATGAAGTCGGTCGGCGAGGCGATGAGCCTCGGGCGCAACTTCACCGAGGCGCTCAACAAGGCGATGCGCTCGATGGAGACGAAGGGCGCGGGCTTTTGGACCCAGCCCGACCCGGCGGGCGCGACCAGGGAGAACACCCTCGCCGCGCTGCGGATGCCGCACGACGGCCGGCTCTACACGGTGGAGCGGGCGCTGCGGCTCGGCGCCACCATCGCGGAGGTCGCCGCGGCCTCCGGCGGGATGGACCCCTGGTTCCTGGACCAGATCGCCGGCCTGGTCGAGCTGCGCGCCGAGATCGTGGACGCCCCGGTGCTCGACGCCGAGCTGCTGCGCCGGGCCAAGCGGGCCGGCCTGTCCGACCGGCAGCTGGCCGCGCTGCGCCCGGAGCTGGCCGCCGAGGACGGCGTACGCACCCTGCGGCACCGGCTCGACGTGCGGCCGGTCTACAAGACGGTGGACACCTGCGCGGCCGAGTTCGAGGCGACCACGCCGTACCACTACTCGACCTACGACCAGGAGACCGAGGTCGCGCCCTCGGACCGGCCCAAGGTGCTCATCCTGGGTTCCGGGCCGAACCGGATCGGCCAGGGCATCGAGTTCGACTACTCCTGCGTGCACGCGGTGATGGCCCTGCGGGCGGTCGGCTACGAGACCGTCATGGTCAACTGCAACCCGGAGACGGTCTCCACCGACTACGACACCGCCGACCGGCTCTACTTCGAGCCGCTGACCTTCGAGGACGTGCTGGAGGTCTGGCACGCCGAGGACTCCTCGGGCAAGGCGGCCGGCGGGCCGGGCGTGGTCGGGGTGATCGTGCAGCTCGGCGGGCAGACCCCGCTGGGGCTGGCCCAGCGGCTCAAGAACGCCGGCGTGCCGGTGGTCGGCACCTCCCCGGAGTCGATCCACCTGGCCGAGGAGCGCGGCGCGTTCGGCGCGGTGCTGGCCCGGGCCGGGCTGCGCGCCCCGGCGCACGGCATGGCCACCTCGTACGACGAGGCGAAGGCGATCGCCGACGAGATCGGCTACCCGGTGCTGGTCCGGCCGTCGTACGTGCTCGGCGGGCGGGGCATGGAGATCGTCTACGACGACGCCACGCTGCGCGACTACATCGGCCGGGCCACCGACATCTCCCCGGACCACCCGGTGCTGGTGGACCGCTTCCTCGACGACGCCATCGAGATCGACGTGGACGCGCTCTGCGACGCCGACGGCGAGGTCTACCTCGGCGGCGTGATGGAGCACATCGAGGAGGCCGGCATCCACTCCGGCGACTCGTCCTGCGCGCTGCCGCCGATCACCCTCGCGGGCTCGCACCTGACCCAGGTGCGCCGCTACACCGAGGCGATCGCCCGGGGAGTGGGCGTCAAGGGCCTGCTCAACGTCCAGTACGCCCTCAAGGACGACATGCTCTACGTGCTGGAGGCCAACCCCCGGGCGTCCCGGACCGTCCCGTTCGTCTCCAAGGCCACGGCGGTGCCGCTGGCCAAGGCGGCGGCCCGGATCGCGCTCGGCGCCACCATCGCCGAGCTGCGCGCCGAGGGGCTGCTGCCGCCGACCGGGGACGGCGGCGTGATGCCGGCGGACGCCCCGATCGCGGTCAAGGAGGCGGTGCTGCCGTTCAAGCGGTTCCGCACCCCGTCCGGCAAGGGCATCGACTCGCTGCTCGGCCCGGAGATGAAGTCCACGGGCGAGGTGATGGGCATCGACACCAACTTCGGGCACGCCTTCGCCAAGAGCCAGTCGGCCGCGTACGGGTCGCTGCCCACCGGCGGCCGGATCTTCGTCTCGGTCGCCAACCGGGACAAGCGCGGCATGATCTTCCCGATCAAGCGGCTGGCGGACCTGGGCTTCGAGATCGTCGCCACCACCGGCACCGCCGAGGTGCTGCGCCGGCACGGCATCGCCTGTGAGCAGATCCGCAAGCACTACGAGTCCGGCGAGGGCGAGGACGCGGTGTCGATGATCCTCGGCGGCGACGTGGCGCTGGTGATCAACACACCGCAGGGCTCCGGCGCGAGCGCCCGCTCGGACGGCTACGAGATCCGCAGCGCCGCCGTGACCGCCGACATCCCCTGCATCACCACCGTCCCCGGCGCCGCCGCGGCGGTCATGGGCATCGAGGCCCGCATCCGCGGCGACATGCAGGTCCGGCCCCTCCAGGAGCTCCACGCCGCCCTGCGAGCCGGCGAGTGACCCGCGCCGTCCCCGCGTCGATCATGAAGTTGTCGCCCCGACCCGCCGCTGGACCTGGCGACAACTTCATGATCACCGAGCCGGGGGGAGCCGGGGCGTGATCTTCGAGAAGGTGGTGCGGCCCCAGCTGTTCCGGGTGGGGGGCGGGGACGCCGAGGCGGCGCACGAGTGGACGTTGCGACGGCTGGCGGCGCTCTCGGGGCGGCCGGCGGCGCTCGCGGCGTTGCGGGCCCGGTACCAGGTGCGGGCGCCGCGCACGGTGTTCGGGGTGGAGTTTCCCAACCCGGTGGGGCTGGCCGCGGGGATGGACAAGAACGGCGTGGCCCTGCCGGCCTGGCCGGCGCTGGGCTTCGGCTTCGTCGAGGTCGGCACGGTCACCGCGCACGCCCAGCCGGGCAACCCCCGGCCCCGGCTGTTCCGGCTGCGCGACAGCGAGGCCGTGGTCAACCGGATGGGCTTCAACAACGCCGGCGCCGAGGCCCTGGCGGCCCGGCTGGCGGCGCTGCCCCGCCCGATCGGGGCGCCGCTGGGCATCTCGCTCGGCAAGTCCAAGGTGACCCCGCTGGCCGACGCGGTCGAGGACTACCTGGCCTCGTACCGGGCGCTGCGGGAGCACGGCGACTACTTCGCGGTCAACGTCTCCTCGCCGAACACCCCCGGCCTGCGCTCGTTGCAGGACAAGTCCCACCTGGACGCGCTGCTGGCGGCGCTGGTGGGGGAGAAGCCGGTGCTGGTGAAGATCGCCCCGGACCTGACCGAGCCGGCCATCGCCGAGCTGCTGGAGGTCTGCCTGGCCCGCGGCGCCGCCGGGGTGATCGCCACCAACACCACGCTGGCCCGCGACGGGCTCGCCCCGGCCGACGCGGACCGGGGCGCGGAGACCGGCGGGCTCTCCGGCCGCCCGCTGGCCACCCGGGCCCGCGAGGTGGTCGCCTTCGTGCACCGGGAGACCGGCGGCCGGCTGCCGGTGGTCGGCGTCGGCGGCATCCTCGACCCGGACGACGCCGCCCGGATGTTCGACGCCGGGGCCAGCCTGATCCAGCTCTACACCGGCTTCATCTACCGGGGTCCCGGCCTGGTCCGGGCCGCGGCCCGCGCGTCGGCGGGCGCCACCGCGCCGGTGCCGGCCGGGTGACACCTCCCGGCCGGGCAACCCTCGACGGTACGAAGGAGAGCGTGTGACGCCCGAGGAGATCCTGGCCGCCGACCGGGCCCACGTCTGGCACCCGTACGCCGCACTGCCGCCGGCCCACCCGCCGTACGTGGTGGAGAGCGCCCAGGGCGTCCGGCTGCGGCTGGCCGACGGCCGGGAACTGGTCGACGGGATGTCGTCCTGGTGGGCGGCGATCCACGGCTACCGGCACCCGGTGCTCGACGCGGCGGTCACCGACCAGCTCGGCCGGATGAGCCACGTGATGTTCGGCGGGCTCACCCACGAGCCCGCCGTGCGGCTGGCGCGGACGCTGGTCGAGCTGGCCCCGGACGGGCTGGAACACGTCTTCCTGGCCGACTCCGGCTCGGTCAGCGTCGAGGTCGCCGTCAAGATGTGCCTGCAGTACCAGCGGGCCACCGGTCGGCCGGAACGCCGCCGGCTGGGCACCTGGCGGGGCGGCTACCACGGCGACACGTTCCACCCGATGAGCGTCTGCGACCCGGAGGGCGGCATGCACCACCTCTGGGGCGACGTGCTGCCCCGGCAGGTCTTCGCGCCGGTCCCGCCCGGTGGCTTCGACGACCCGCCCGACCCGGCGTACGTGGCGGCGCTGACCGACGCGGTGGAGCGGCACGCCGACGAACTGGCCGCGGTCATCGTCGAGCCGGTGGTGCAGGGCGCGGGCGGGATGCGTTTCCACCACCCGGAGTACCTGCGGGTGCTGCGCGAGGTGACCCGGGCGCACGGGGTGCTGCTGGTCTTCGACGAGATCGCCACCGGCTTCGGCCGTACCGGCGCCATGTTCGCCGCCGAGCACGCCGGGGTCAGCCCGGACGTGCTCTGCGTCGGCAAGGCGCTGACCGGCGGGTACCTCACCCTGGCCGCCGCGCTGTGTACCCCGCGGGTCGCCCGGGGCATCTCCGCCGACGGGGTGCTGGCGCACGGTCCCACCTTCATGGGCAACCCGCTGGCCTGCGCGGTCGCCAACGCGTCCCTGGAGCTGCTGCGGGCCGGTGACTGGGCCACCCAGGTCGCCCGGGTGGGCGCGGGCCTGCGGGCCGGCCTGGAGCCGTTGCGCGGCGCGCCCGGCGTGGCCGACGTGCGGGTGCTGGGCGCGATCGGCGTGGTGCAGCTCGACCACGAGGTGGACATCGCGGCGGCGACCGCCGCCGCCGTGGCCCAGGGCGTCTGGCTGCGCCCGTTCCGCGACCTGGTCTACACCATGCCGCCGTACGTGACCGACGACGCCGACCTGGCCCGGATCGCGGCCGGGATCGCCGCGGCGGTGAAGGCCGGCTGAGCCGGCGGGCAGGACGGGGCCGGCTGAGCCGGCGGACAGGACGGGGCCGGCACGGGCCGGCCACCGAGCGCGAGCGTGAGGAGAGGAACGCCGATGGAGAGTTTCGGGACCCGGCTGCACCGCGCCGTCGCCGAGCGGGGGCCGCTCTGTGTGGGCATCGACCCGCATCCCGGGCTGCTGGCCCGCTGGGGGTTGCCGGACGACGTCGACGGGTTGGACCGGTTCGCGCGGACCGTCGTGGGAGCGCTTGCGGACCGAGTCGCGGTGGTCAAGCCCCAGTCGGCCTTTTTCGAGCGGTTCGGTGCCCGAGGTGTCGGAATTCTTGAGTCAACTATCCGACAGTTACGAGATTGTGGCGCGCTCGTTCTCCTGGACGTGAAGCGCGGCGACATCGGCTCGACCGTCGCCGCGTACGCCTCGGCCTACCTCGACCCGTCCGGTCCGCTGCACGTCGACGCGGTCACCGCGAGCCCCTACCTGGGGGTCGGATCGCTGGCCCCGATGTTCGAGCTGGCGGCCACCCACGGCGGTGGTGTCTTCGTGCTGGCGCTCACCTCCAACCCGGAGGGAGCCGCGGTCCAGCGCGCCCGTACGGCCGACGGGCGCACCGTCGCGCAGACCGTCATCGACGAGATTTCCCAGCTCAACAGGGGTGCGGAGCCGCTCGGCAGCTTCGGGCTGGTGGTCGGCGCGACGATCGGCGACACCGGTCACGACCTGTCCAAGGTGAACGGGCCGCTGCTCGCCCCGGGGCTCGGCGCGCAGGGCGCGACGGCTGCGGACCTGCGGACGGTCTTCGGCTCCAGCCTGTCGTCGGTGCTGCCGTCGTACTCCCGCGAGGTGCTGAACGCCGGCCCGGACGAGGCCGCTCTGCGGGCCGCCGTGGACCGCGTGCTGGCCGACTGTCGGGACGTTCTGGCTGACTGACGGCTCGGTCACTTTCTCCGATCTTGGCGCGCCCACGTTGCCGAAACCGCCCGCGACCGCTAGTTTTCCCCGCGCTGGGAACCACGGACCCCTTTGGTTGCCAGCGACACCACGTTTCACAGAGCGGCGGTGCGCCCCGCCCGTCGCGATAGGGACCTGAGGAGAACTGGTGCCGCTCCCGTCACTGACCCCCGAGCAGCGCGCTGCCGCGCTGGAGAAGGCCGCGGAGATCCGCAAGGCCCGTGCTGAGCTGAAGGAGCAGCTCAAGCAGGGCAAGACCACCCTCGCCGCCGTCCTCGAGCGGGCCGAGTCCGACGACGTCGTCGGCAAGCTGAAGGTTTCGGCCGTCCTGCAGGCGATGCCGGGCATCGGCAAGATCCGGGCTACCCAGATCATGGAGAAGCTCAAGATCGCCGACAGCCGTCGCCTGCGCGGGCTGGGCGAGCAGCAGCGCAAGGCTCTGCTTGGAGAGTTCGCCGCCAACTGAACGCCGCAACGTGTAGAAACAAGCGGTGAGCACGGATGACGAGGCGCGCCCGGCGGCTCGGCTCACTGTCCTGGCGGGGCCCTCGGGCGCCGCGCGGGAGAGTGTCGTTGAGCTGGTCCGGGCGCGTTCTCCGTCCGTGTGGGTGCCGGTGCCGGTGACCACCCGGCCCCGTCGCCCCGACGAGGTCGACGGCGTCGACCGACGCTTCGTGGACCCGGTCGGCTTCGACCGGATGGTCGCCGCGGGCGAGCTGCTGGAGTGGTCGCGAATCGGCGGGCACCGCCGTGGCACGCCCCGCGAGCCGCTGCGGTCCCGGCTGGCCGACGGCCGGCCGGTGCTGCTCCCGCTCGACCTGCCCGGCGCGCTCGCCGTCCGGGAGGCCCTGCCGGACGTCCGGCTGGTCCTGCTGACGCCCCCGGGCCACCGTCCGGACCCGGCGGTCCTCGCGGCCGTCGGACACACCGTGGTCCACGACCTCACCGAGCGGGTCGTGGCCGAACTGGTAGGCTTGCTCGGTTCTTCCTATCTGGCTCCCGCCCAGCCGCGACTGCGCGGTTGAGCGACCAGCCGCGCTCGCGCGGACACTTCAGACGCAGAGGGTATTTCGTGGGATCCATCGCCAACCCCGAGGGCATCACCAACCCGCCGATCGACGAGCTCCTCGAGAAGACCACCTCGAAGTACGCGCTGGTGATCTTCGCCGCCAAGCGTGCCCGCCAGGTCAACGCCTACTACAGCCAGCTCGGTGAGGGCCTGCTGGAGTACGTCGGCCCGCTCGTGGAGACCACCCCGCAGGAGAAGCCGCTCTCGATCGCGATGCGCGAGATCAACGCGGGCCTGCTCACCGCCGAGCCGACCGACCAGCCGTAACCCCCGCTCCGCCGATGCCCGCCGAGATCGTCCTCGGGGTCGGCGGCGGCATCGCCGCCTACAAGGCGTGTGAGCTGCTGCGGCTCTTCACCGAGTCGGGCCACCGGGTCCGGGTCGTGCCGACCGCGTCGGCGCTCCGTTTCATCGGGGCGCCGACCTGGGCGGCGCTCTCCGGCCAGCCGGTCGCCGACGACGTCTGGTCCGACGTGCACGAGGTGCCGCACGTCCGGCTCGGCCAGCGGGCCGACCTGGTGGTGGTCGCACCGGCGACGGCCGACCTGCTCGCCAAGGCGGCCCACGGCCTCGCCGACGACCTGCTCACCAACACCCTGCTCACCGCGCGCTGCCCGGTGGTGCTCGCCCCGGCGATGCACACCGAGATGTGGGAGCACCCGGCCACCGCCGCCAACGTCGCGACGCTGCGCTCGCGCGGCGTACGGGTGATCGAACCGGCGGTCGGCCGGCTCACCGGCGCCGACACCGGCAAGGGGCGGCTGCCCGATCCGGCCGAGATCTTCGCCGTCGCCCGCCGGGCCCTGGCCCGGGGCCTGGCCGCCCCCGCCGACCTGGCCGGCCGGCACGTCGTGGTGACCGCCGGCGGCACCCGCGAACCGCTGGACCCGGTCCGCTTCCTCGGCAACCGCTCCTCCGGCAAGCAGGGGTACGCCTTCGCCCGCGCGGCCGTCGCCCGGGGCGCCCGCGTCACCCTGATCGCGGCGAACGTCGCCCTGCCCGACCCGGCCGGGGTCGACCTGGTCCGGGTGGGCACCACCGAAGAACTGCGCAAGGCCACCCTGGAGGCCGCCGCCGACGCCGATGTGGTGGTGATGGCCGCCGCGCCCGCCGACTTCCGGCCGGCGATCTACGCCCCCGGCAAGATCAAGAAGTCGGAGGACGGCAGCGCGCCGACTATCGCGCTGGTCACCAACCCCGACATCGCCGCCGAGCTGGGGCGGCAACGCCGCCCGGAGCAGCTGCTGGTGGTCTTCGCCGCCGAGACCGGCGACGCCGAGGCCAACGGCCGGGCCAAGCTCGCCCGCAAGCGGGCCGACCTGATCGTCATCAACGAGGTGGGCGTGGACAAGGTCTTCGGGGCCGAGACCAACGCGGCGACCGTGGTGGGCGCGGACGGCAGCGTGACCACCCTTCCGGAACAGTCCAAGGAAGACCTGGCCGACCGGGTCTGGGACCTCGTGGTGACCCGGCTGGCCGCGTTGTCCTGAACGCTGGTCACTTTCGCGTTGGCTGCGGCACCCTGGAACCGGGTGACTAAACTGCCGCGGAGCGACCTTTCCAGAGAGACTCAAGTGCTTAGGAGTGCCGTGACACGTCTTTTCACGTCCGAATCGGTCACGGAGGGCCACCCGGACAAGATCGCCGACCAGATCAGCGACGGCATCCTGGACGCCCTGCTGGCCAAGGACCCGCACAGCCGTGTCGCGGTGGAGACCCTGATCACCACCGGGCAGGTGCACGTCGCGGGCGAGGTGACGACCAAGGCGTACGCCGACATCCCGACGATCGTCCGGGAGACCATCCTCGGGATCGGGTACGACTCGTCGAAGAAGGGCTTCGACGGCGCCTCCTGCGGCGTCAGCGTCTCGATCGGCGGCCAGTCCGCCGACATCGCCCAGGGCGTGGACAACGCCTTCGAGCTGCGTACCGGTGAGTCGGAGAGCGCGCTCGACGCGCAGGGCGCCGGCGACCAGGGCATGATGTTCGGCTTCGCCTGCTCGGAGACCCCCGAGCTGATGCCGCTGCCGATCGCGCTGGCGCACCGGCTGGCCCGCCGGCTGGCCGCCGTGCGCAAGGACGGCACCATCCCCTACCTGCGGCCCGACGGCAAGACCCAGGTCACCATCGAGTACGACGGCCTGCGTCCGGTCCGGCTCAACACCGTGGTCGTGTCCAGCCAGCACGCCGCGGACATCTCGCTGGACTCGCTGCTCACCCCGGACGTGCGCGAGCACGTCATCGCCCCCGAGTTGGAGAGCCTCGGCCTGGACACCGAGGGCTACCGGCTGCTGGTCAACCCCACGGGCCGGTTCGAGATCGGTGGCCCGATGGGCGACGCCGGCCTGACCGGCCGCAAGATCATCGTCGACACCTACGGCGGGTACGCCCGGCACGGCGGCGGCGCGTTCTCCGGCAAGGACCCGTCGAAGGTGGACCGGTCGGCCGCGTACGCGATGCGCTGGGTGGCCAAGAACGTGGTGGCCGCCGGCCTCGCCGAGCGCTGCGAGGCGCAGGTCGCCTACGCGATCGGCAAGGCCCACCCGGTCAGCCTGTTCATCGAGACCTTCGGCACCGAGACCGTGCCGGTCGCCTCGATCGAGAAGGCCGTCACCGAGGTCTTCGACCTCCGCCCGGCCGCCATCATCCGGGACCTCAACCTGCTCCGCCCGATCTACCAGCAGACCGCCGCGTACGGCCACTTCGGCCGCGAGCTGCCGGATCTGACCTGGGAGAGCACCGACCGGGCCGCCGACCTCAAGTCGGTAGCGGGAGCCTGACCGGCACCAGGCGCAGCGACCGGCGACCCGCCGAGGGGTCGCCGGTCGCTCGTGTCTGCGTCGACGTGCCGCTGCCGCACCTCGACCGCCCGTTCGACTACCTGGTCCCCGCCGAGCTGGACGCCGACGCCGTGCCCGGGGTGCGGGTGAAGGTGCGCTTCGCCGGGCAACTGGTCGACGGCTGGCTGCTGGACCGCGCCGACGGCTCCGGGCACACGGGCCGGCTGGCGTACCTGGAGAAGGTGGTCTCCCCGGAGCCGGTGCTGGCGCCGGAGATCGCCCGGCTGGCCCGGGCCGTCGCCGACCGGTACGCCGGCAGCCTCGCCGACGTGCTCCGGCTCGCCGTCCCGCCCCGCCACGCCCGGGTCGAGAAGGACCTGCGCGCGCAGCCGCCGACCGCCGCCGCCGACGACTCCGACACTCCCGCCTCCGGCACCGCCACGACGCCCGACGAGGTCAGCGCGGCCCCGACCACCGACACCGCGCCAACGCACGGGGTCGCCGCCGCGCCGTCTCCGTCCGCCGGGGTCGGTGCCGCGTCGGACGCGTCGGGGCCGATCGGGGTCGCCGCCGCGTCGCACCCGGCCGGGCCGATCGGGGTCACCGCCGCACCCGACACGACCGGGCCGACCGGGGTCGCCGCCGCGCCCGACCCGACCCGGGCCGGCGCCGCGTCGGACGCGTCGGAGCCGGGCGGCGCGCCGGCCCCGCCCGTGGTCGACCCGCGCGGCTGGCGGGACTACCCGGCCGGCCCGGCGTTCCTGCGCGCGCTCACCGACGGCCGACCGGCCCGCGCCGTCTGGTCGGCGCTGGCCGGGGAGGACTGGGCCGCCCGGTACGCCGACGCGGTCGCCGCGACCGTGGCCGGGGGGCGGGGCGCCGTCGTCGTGGTCGCCGACGCCCGGGATCTGGACCGGCTGGACGCCGCGCTGACCGGCACGCTCGGCGCGGGCCGGCACGTCTGCCTCTCCGCCGCGCTCGGCCCGGCCCGTCGCTACCGGGCCTTCCTCACCGCCCGGCGCGGCACAGCGCCCGTGGTGATCGGCACCCGGGCGGCGATGTTCGCCCCGGTCGACCGGCTCGGCCTGGTGGCGATCTGGGACGACGGTGACGACCTGCACGCCGAGCCCCGCGCCCCGTACCCGCACGCCCGGGACGTGCTGCTGACCCGGGCCCAGCTCGCCGGGGCCGCCGCGCTGGTCGGCGGGTACACCCGGACCGCCGAGGCGCAGTTGCTGGTGGAGACCGGCTGGGCCCGCGAGGTGGTCGCCGACCGGGCGACCCTGCGGGCGCGTACCCCGAGCATCGCGCCGACCGGCGACGACCCGCAGCTGGCCCGCGATCCCGGCGCGGCGACGGCCCGGCTGCCCAGCCTGGCCTGGACCACCGCCCGGGACACCCTGCGCGCGGACGCCCCGGTGCTGGTGCAGGTGCCGCGTCGGGGTTACCTGCCCTCGATCTCCTGCGCGGACTGCCGCACCCCGGCCCGCTGCCCGCACTGCGCCGGCCCGCTGGCGCTGCCCTCCGCCGAGGGTATCCCCGCCTGCCGCTGGTGCGGCCGGGTCGCCGCCGCGTACGCCTGCCCGGAGTGCGGCGGCCGGCGGCTGCGCGCGGCGGTCACCGGCGCCCGGCGCACCGCCGAGGAGCTGGGCCGCGCCTTTCCCGGCGTGCCGGTCCGCACCTCGGGCCGGGAGGAGGTGCTGGCCAGCGTGCCCGGCGGCGCCGGCCTGGTGATCGCCACCCCGGGCGCGGAGCCGCCGGCCGAGGGGGGCTACGGCGCGGTGCTGCTGCTGGACTCCTGGGCCCTGCTCACCCGGGCCGACCTGCGCGCCGGCGAGGAGACGCTGCGCCGCTGGCTGAGCGCGGCCGCGCTGGCCCGGCCGGCGTCGGCGGGCGGGCGCGTGGTGGTGGTCGCCGACGGCGCGCTGGCGCCGGTGCAGGCGCTGCTGCGCTGGGACCCGGCCTGGTTCGCCGCCCGGGAGCTGGCCGAGCGGCGGGAGCTGGGCTTCCCGCCGGCGACGAAGATGGCCAGCGTGACCGGTCCGGCGGTTGCGGTGGCCGACCTGCTGGCGGAGGCCCGGCTGCCCGACGGGGCGGAGGTGCTCGGCCCGGTCCCGGCCGACGGCGACCGGGAGCGGATGCTGGTGCGGGTGCCCCGGGCCCGGGCCGCCGCCCTCGCCGAGGCGCTGCACACCGCCGCCGGGATGCGCAGCGCCCGCAAGGCGGCCGACCCGGTACGCCTCCAGGTCGACCCGCTGAGCCTCTTCTGACCCGGCCGTGATCCGCGGCACCGGCCGGGCGCGACCCGGCCCGGAGCGGGTACCGTCGCACACCTCGTCCGGCAAACCGGTGGCGGCGAAGTGATAACATCGCCCGTCATGCCCGGGCGCACGGATGGCGCGACGATGGCGGAGCGCGTCGATCCGACGCCATATCGATGATGTCAATCAGCCGGTGATCAGGGGTGGACCAGTCGTGACCGTTCGTCAATCGATCGTCTTCAACGGGGACCTCGGCAGCGGCAAGAGCACCGTCTCCGTCGAGATCGCCAAGCGGCTGGGGCTGCGCCGGGTCAGCGTCGGCGACCTCTACCGGCAGATGGCGCAGGAGCGGCAGATGACCGCCCTCCAGCTCAACCTGCACGCTGAGCTGGACCAGGCCGTCGACGGCTACGTCGACCAGCTCCAGCGGGACATCGCCGCCTCCGGCGAGTCGCTGGTCATGGACTCCCGGCTGGCCTGGCACTTCTTCACCGACGCGCTCAAGGTGCACATGATCACCGAGCCGGGCGAGGCGGCCCGTCGGGTGCTGCTGCGTCCCTCCGGCCCGGCCGAGAGCTACACCTCGCTGGAGGAGGCCAAGGCCAAGCTCCGCGAGCGCAGCGAGAGCGAGCGGAACCGGTTCATCCTCCGCTACGGCGTGGACAAGGCCCGGCTGCGCAACTACGACCTGGTCTGCGACACCACCCGGGCCTCGGCGCCCGAGGTGATCGAGCACATCGTCGACGCGTACGAGGGTCGGCTCGGCGCCGAGGTGCTGCGCGACGCCCCGCCGCTGCTGCTGCTCGACCCGGCCCGGGTCTACCCGACCGAGGACATCACCACCCTGCGCGGGCTCTGGGACTCGGAGTTCGTCGGCGACGTGGCCGGGGCCGGCGACGAGGCCCTGGAGCCGCTGCGGATCGGCTACACCGGCGAGTACTTCTTCGTCGTCGACGGGCACCGCCGGCTCAGCGCCGCCCTGCAGAACGGCTTCAACCTGGTCCCCGCCCAGCTGGTCGCCGAGGTGGACGAGCCGGTCGTCGGCGGGATGAGCGCGGTGGACTTCTTCGCCGCCCAGGTCCGGCCGAGCACCGTCTACGACTGGGAGGCCGCGCACGGCATCCAGCTCCCGCTGCCCGAGCACGCCCTGCTCGGCGGGCCCGCCGTGCTGGCGGGGGAGCCCGGCGTCGGCGCCTGAGCCTCGCCACGACCGCCGGCGGGCCGACCCCGCCGCCCGCCGCCGCGACCGGCCGCCGTGGCGGCGGATCGCGCGGGGTCGCCGGGCGAGGCCCGGACGCGCATGATGGAGCCTCCGACGCATCGACGCGGGAGGCCGGTCATGGACGCAGCCGAGGCGCTCGCCCTGCTCATGTCCCCGCAGGGGCGCATCGATCCGTACCCCACGTACGAGCGGCTGCGCCGGTACGGGCCGGTGGTCCAGGCCGGGCCGGTGTTCTACGTGGTCACCGGCTACGCGGAGGCCGACGAGATCCTGCGCGACTCCCGGTTCGGGGTGATGGACGACGCGCTGCGCGACGAGTTCTTCCCCGGCTGGCGGGACAGCCCGGCCGTCGCGTCGATCTCCCGGTCGATGCTGCGCACCAACCCGCCCGACCACAGCCGGATGCGACGGCTCGCGGCCGGCGCCTTCACCCCGCGCCGGATCGCCGCCATGCGCGACGTGGTCGAGGCGCAGGCCGACGAGCTGGTCGACGCGATGCTGGAGCGGGCCCGCGACGGCGAGCCCGTCGACTTCCTGGCCGAGTTCGCGTACCCGCTGCCGGTGGGGGTGATCTGCGCGCTGCTCGGCGTGCCGGCGGCCGACCGGCCGCTGTTCCGGCGTTGGGCCGCCGACCTGACCGGGGTGCTGGAGCCGGAGATCACCACCGAGGAGCTGGCGGTCGCCGACCGGGGCGCCACCGAGCTGCGCGACTACTTCGCCGCGCTGGTCCGGGCCCGCCGCGCCGCGCCGGCCGACGACCTGACCACCGCCCTGGTCCAGGTGCACGACGCCGACGGCGACCGGCTCTCCGGCGAGGAGCTGCTGGCCAACCTGGTGGTGCTGCTGGTCGCCGGCTTCGAGACCACCACCAACCTGCTCGGCAACGGCCTCGTGGTGCTGCTGGACCACCCGCGCGCGGCCGAGGCGCTGCGCGAGCATCCGGACTTCGCCCCCGGGTACGTCGACGAGCTGCTGCGCTACGACTCGCCGGTGCAGCTCACCACCCGGATCAACGAGGCGCCGGTGCGCTGCGGCGGGGTCGAGCTGCCGGCGGGCAGCTGGACGTTGCTGCTGCTCGGCGCGGCCAACCGGGACCCCCGGCGCTACCCCGAGCCGCAGCGGTTCGACCCGTGGCGCCCGCAGGTGCACCCGCTGTCGTTCGGGGCCGGGCCGCACTACTGCCTGGGCGCCGGGCTGGCCCGGCTGGAGGCGCAGGTCGCCTTCCCGCTGCTGCTGCGCCGGCTGCCCGGCCTCGCCCTGGCCGGCCGGCCCCGGCACCGGACCCGGCTCACCCTGCGCGGCTACGAGACCCTGCCGGTGATCATCGACACGGAGTCGGCGGCGGCGCATCGCGGTACGCCGGCCGGGGCGGCCCCCGGCACTCCGTAGACTGGTACGGCATTCGTCCGTACAGCCGAAGGAGCCACACCGCGTGACCGTCCAGCCCATCCGTCTGTTCGGGGACCCGGTGCTGCGCACGCCGGCCGATCCGGTCGTCGACTTCGACACCGAGCTGCGTAGGCTCATCGCCGACCTCACCGACACGATGCGGGAGCAGAGCGGCGCCGGCCTGGCCGCGCCCCAGCTCGGTGTGGGCCTGCGGGTGTTCACCTTCGACGTGGACGACGTGCTCGGGCACCTGGTCAACCCGGTGCTGGAGTTCCCCGACGAGGAGGAGCAGGACGGCCCGGAGGGCTGCCTGTCCATCCCCGGGCTCTACTTCGACACCAGGCGCCGGCAGAACGTCATCGCCAAGGGCTTCAACGGCTACGGCGACCCGATGCAGATCGTCGGCACCGGGCTGATGGCCCGCTGCGTGCAGCACGAGACAGACCACCTCGACGGGGTGCTCTTCGTCGACCGGCTGGACCCGGCCGGGCGCAAGGAGGCCATGAAGGCCATCCGCCAGGCCGAGTGGTACGACCCGGCCGCCCCGCCCACGGTCAAGCTCAACCCGCACGCCTCCGGCAGCCCCTTCGGTCTGGGGCGGTGAGGCGGATGCGTCTGATCTTCGCCGGCACGCCGGCCGTCGCCGTACCCGCCCTGGACGCCGTCGCCGCCTCCGGGCACGAACTGCTGGCCGTGGTCACCCGCCCCGACGCCCCGGCCGGGCGCGGTCGCGGCCTGGTCCGCTCGCCGGTCGGCGCCTGGGCCGACGAGCGCGGGATCGAGGTGCTGACCCCGGCGAAGCCCCGCGAGCCGGAGTTCCTCGACCGGCTGCGCGAGCTGGCGCCGGACTGCGTGCCCGTGGTCGCGTACGGCGCGCTGGTGCCGCCGGTGGCCCTGGAGATCCCCCGACACGGCTGGATCAACCTGCACTTCTCGCTGCTGCCCGCCTGGCGCGGCGCGGCCCCGGTGCAGCAGGCCGTGCTGCACGGCGACGAGCTGACCGGCGCGAGCGTCTTCCAGCTCGAACAGGGCCTGGACACCGGCCCGGTCTACGGCACGCTCACCGATGAGATCCGGCCGACCGACACCTCCGGCGACCTGCTGGAGCGCCTCGCGCACTCCGGCGCGGGCCTGCTGGTGGCCGTCCTCGACGCGATCGAGGCCGGGACGGCCCGGGCCGAGCCGCAGCCGGCCGACGGGGTTTCCCTGGCCCCGAAGCTGACCGTGGAGGACGCCCGGGTGCGCTGGACCGATCCCGCCTTCGCCGTCGACCGGCGGATCCGGGCCTGCACGCCGGCCCCCGGGCCGTGGACGACCTTCCGCGGCGACCGGGTCAAGCTCGGCCCGGTGACCCCGGTCGGCAACGGCCCCGAGTTGAAGCCGGGAGAACTGCTGGTGGAGAAGTCCCGGGTGCTGGCCGGCACCGCGACCGTGCCGGTGCAGCTCGGTGAGGTGCGCGCGGCGGGCAAGAAGGCCATGCCGGCGACCGACTGGGCGCGCGGCGTCCGGGTCGGCGCCGGCGAGGTGCTCGCGTGAGCACCCCCTCGGACCGTCCCGACAGCTCCCGTTCCGACGGTCCCCGCGCCGACCGGTCCGCCGGTCGCGCGGACGGCCCCCGCGGTGACCGGTTCGACCGGTCCGCGCCCCGCCGCTCGGACGCGCCGCGCGGCGACCGCCCGACCGGCGGTTACCGCGGCGACCGCCCGACCGGCGGCGGTTACCGCGGCGACCGCCCCGGTGGTGGCCGTCCCGGCTTCGACCGGCGTGGCGGTCGCCCCGCCCGCCCGGCCGTCGACCTGCCCCGGTACGCCGCCTACCAGGCCGTCGCGGCGGTGCACCGCGACGACGCGTACGCCAACCTGGTGCTCCCGTCGATCCTGCGCGAGGAGGGGCTGGTCGGCCGGGACGCCGCCTTCGCCACCGAGCTGACCTACGGCACCCTGCGGCACACCGGCACCCTGGACGCGATCATCACCGACGCCGCCGGGCGGGAGGTCGAGCGGATCGACCCGCCGGCCCGCGACGCCCTGCGGCTCGGGGCGTACCAGCTGCTGCACACCCGGGTGCCGGCGCACGCGGCGGTCTCCTCGACCGTCGACCTGGTCCGCTCGGTCGTGCCGGGCGCCGCCGGCTTCGCCAACGCGGTGTTGCGGGAGATCGCCGGCCGGGACGCCGACGCCTGGGTGGCCAAGCTCGCCCCGCCGATGGAGACCGACCCGGTCGGCTACCTGGCGCTGGCGTACAGCCATCCGCAGTGGATCGTGCGGGCCTTCGCCGAGGCGCTCGGCGGGGACCTGGGGGAGACCGCCCGGCTGCTGATCGAGGACAACGAGCGACCCCCGGTGCACCTGTGCGCCCGGCCCGGCCTGGCCGACCCGGTGGAACTGGCCGACGAGGTGGGCGGCGCGCCCGGCGCCTTCTCGCCGTACGCGGTGTACCTCTCCGGTGGCGCGCCGGGTGACCTGCCGGCGCTGGCGCAGGGGCGCGCGCACGTGCAGGACGAGGGCTCGCAGCTGGTGGCGAACGCGCTGGCCGTCGCGCCGCTGGACGGCCCGGACGGGCGCTGGCTCGACCTGTGCGCCGGCCCCGGCGGCAAGTCCGGCCTGCTCGGCGCGCTCGCCGCGCAGCGCGGCGCCCGGCTGACCGCCGTGGAGGTCTCCGAGCACCGTGCCCGGCTGGTCGAGCAGGCCACCCGGGGCCTGCCGGTGAGCGTGCTGCACACCGACGGCCGCACGGTCGGCGCGGACCCGGAGCTGCCCGAGGGGCACTTCGACCGGGTGCTGGTGGACGCCCCGTGCACCGGCCTGGGCTCGCTGCGCCGCCGGCCGGAGTCGCGCTGGCGGCGTCAGCCGTCGGACCTGCCGCCGCTGACCCGGTTGCAGCGCGAACTGCTCACCGCGGCCCTGCGCGCGGCCCGTCCCGGCGGCCTGGTCGCGTACGTCACCTGCTCCCCGCACGTGGTGGAGACGCACGTGACGGTGACCGAGGCGGCCCGGCGCGCCGAGGTGCCGGCGGACTTCGTCGACGCCCGTACGCTGCTGCCGGCCGGCATGCCCGGGCTGGGCGACGGCCCGACGGTGCAGCTCTGGCCGCACCGGCACGGCACGGACGCGATGTTCCTGGCGGTGCTGCGCCGCGGCTGAGCGGCGGGCGGCGCAGCGGTACGGGGGCGGGGCGGAGCACGACAGGGCCGCCTCGCCGCCGGCTCAGCGGACCGGCAGGCCCCCGGTTCCGACGCCCTTGAGCGAGCGGGTCAGGGTGCGGTCGCTGACCCACACGAAGCACTGCACCCCGCGGTTGCCGTCGCGCCATTCCCGCTCCAGCGGGTGGTAGAAGATCGAGCCGGCGCGGAACCGCAGGTTGCCGTCGTTCGGCACCCCGGTGTACTTCGCCAGCACGCCGAGGCATCCCTTGTGGACCCGCCCGTCACCCTTGGTGACCTGGGCGTAGCTGAGGCCGCCGGCCTGCCAGACGCCGACGAACTCGGCGTGGTGCCGGGCGGTGCAGGAGACCGGCTTCATCGCCTCGACGTCGTCGCCGTCGACCTTCGGTTCGAAGCAGCGCAGCCGCAGGTCGGTGTCGCGGGTCAGGGCGCCCCTCAGGCTGCCGGTGCGAGGGGTGGCCCGCGCCTCGTCGACGCTCTCGACCTCGGTCAGGTCGCAGCGGAACCAGCGGGCGCCACCCGTCCAGGCCGCCGGTGAGGGGAAGACGACGGCGAGGCCGAGCCGGCCGGAGCGCCAGTCGGCGCCCACCGCCCGCCGGACCTCCCGGTCACACTCGGCGCGGGCGGCGAGCATCGCGCCGGTGCCGCCGGCCGGGGGAGTGGCGCGCCGGGCGTCGGCGCCGGTCAAGGTGCCGACGTGCATCGTCTCGGCCCGGTGCGACCGGGCGCAGTCGACCGGGTGGTAGCCGCTGAGGTAGCCGACGTCCTGCACCCCGGCGTGGCAGACCCCGGCGGCGGGGACGAAGCCCTGCGGCGCGGCCAGGGCCGGCCAGTCGTCGGCGAGGTCCGCGTCCACCCCGGCGGGGGCGCCGCACCCGGTCAGCGCCAGCAACGCCGCGCCGCCCACGGCGACCGCCGTCCACCAACGCCGCATCGCACCCGACCTTCCGTCGACCGTGACCGTGGCGCCCGCCGAGCGGGTGTCACGGTGCGGCAGCTTACGGCACCGGGCCTCAGATGGCGGGGAGTCCCTTCGGGCCGGCGCCGCGCATCGAGCGGGTCAGCTTCCGGTCGTCGCTCCACAGGAAACAGCGGATGCCGCGGTCGCCCTCCTCCCACTCCCGCTGCGACGGCGGGTAGAAGATCGACCCGGCCCGGTACGGCAGGTCGGAGTTGTTCGGCACGGCGGCGAAGTTGGCGATCAGCGCCATGCAGCGCCGGTGCACCTCCTGGTTGGCCCGGCCGAACTCCGCCCAGGTCATGTCCCGTTCGAGGTAGACCCCGACGAACTCGGCCCGGTGCGGCTCGGAGCAGAGCACCGGCGCCATGTAGTTGAGGTTGTCGCCGATCAGCTTGGGGTCGAAGCAGCGGTGGGTGAGCGGGTTGTCACCGATCATCGCGCCGCGCAGGCTGCCGGTGCGGTTGACCGGGCGGGTGTTGTCGATGCTGTCGGTCTCGCTCAGGTCGCAGCGGAACCAGCGGGCGCCGCCGTTCCACGCCGGCACGGAGGGCAACGCGATGTTCATGGTGAGCCGGGCCGAGTGCCAGTCGCCCCCGAGTACCTCGCGGGCCCGCTGGTCGCACTCGGCGCGGGCGGGACGCAGCGCCGGGGAGCCCGGCTCGGGGCGCGGCCCGGCCGCCGCGTCGCCGGTGAAGGTCCCGACGTGGATCGCCTCGGCCAGGTGGCTGCGGGCGCAGTCCACCGTGTCGTACGTGCCCGCCTGGACCACCGCCGTGATCCGGGGCAGGCAGGCGTCCGTGGCGGGCACGAACATCCGCGGTGCGGGCAGGTCCGGCCAGTCGTCGGCGAGGTCGCCGTCGGGCCGGTGCTGCGGGACGCAGCCGCTCATCGCCATCGTCGCCGCGCCGGCCAGCGCCAGCGCCACGAGCCACCGTCGCATCGTCCGCCCTTTCCGGGAGATGACGGCCGGTCGTTGCGGCCCACGCGGAGTTGCGGTTCCGCGGGACGTGCAGCACGGCTGACCGTCTCTGATGGAGTGTTGCCGCCTTTCCGTCGGTCGGCCAGTCGCGGCTGGCCGTCCGTCCGGTTTTGCGTTCCGTGGAGCCCAATCTTGCACCAGCGGTCACTCCTGGGTCACAGGGCGTTCCCGTGGGGCCGCGATGCCCGCGGCGGGTGGCCGCATTCGTACACTGACCCCGTGACCGTACCGCCGCCGATCGTCGCGCCCAGCATCCTCGCCGCCGATTTCGCCCGCCTCGCCGACGAGGTCCGTGCCGTGGAGAACGCCGCGGACTGGCTGCACGTCGACGTGATGGACAACCACTTCGTGCCCAACCTGACCATCGGCCTGCCCGTGGTGCAGAGCCTGCGCGCGGTGACCCGGATCCCGTTCGACGTGCACCTCATGATCGAGGACCCGCGTCGCTGGGCCCCCGGTTACGCCGACGCCGGCGCGTACAACGTCACCTTCCACGCCGAGGCCTGCGACGACCCGGTCGCGCTGGCCAAGGACCTCCGCTCGGCCGGCGCCAAGGCCGGGCTGGCCATCGACCGGGACACCCCGATCGAGCCGTACCTGGAGCTGCTGCCCAGCTTCGACACCCTGCTGATCATGACGATCAAGGCCGGCTTCGGCGGGCAGCGGTTCATCCCGCAGCTGCTGGAGAAGGTCCGCGCCGCCCGCCGGCACGTCGACACCGGCCACCTGGAGCTGCGCATCGAGGTCGACGGCGGGATCGCCGCCGACACCATCGAGCAGGCCGCGGCGGCCGGCGCGGACGCCTTCGTCGCCGGTACCGCCGTCTACGGGGCGGCCGACCCGGCCGAGGCGGTGCGCCGCCTGCGGGGGCTCGCGGAGCGCGCGGTTCCCGGAGCCTGACGTGGACCCGGCCGGCGACCGACCCGACGTCATCCTGGTCGTCGACGACGACGAGGACATCGCCCGCTTCGTCGAGTTCAACCTGCGGCTGCACGGCTTCGAGGTGCTCCACGCCGGCGACGGCCAGGAGGCGCTCGAGATGATCGAGCGGCACCGGCCCGACCTGGCCGTGGTGGACCTGATGATGCCCCGGATCGACGGGTTGGAGCTGACCCGCCGGCTGCGCGCCGACCCGATGACCTCCGCCCTGCCGGTGATCATGCTGACCGCCAAGGGGATGACCGTGGACAAGGTGCACGGCCTCAGCGCCGGCGCCGACGACTACCTGGTCAAGCCCTTCGACACCGCCGAGCTGGTGGCCCGGGTCAGCTCCACGCTGCGCCGCAACAAGGAGTTCCGGGAGGTGTCCCCGCTGACCGGGCTGCCCGGCAACAGCCGGATCCGCCGGGAGATCAGCGACCGGGTCCGCAGCGGCGTCGACTACGCCGTCGGCTACATCGACATCGACCGGTTCAAGAGCGTCAACGACCGGTACGGCTTCGTCCGCGGCGACGAGTTCATCTCCGCGCTGGCCCGCAGCCTGCACCGGGCGGTGGTCTCGATCGGGCTGCCGCCGGCCTTCCTCGGCCACGTCGGCGGCGACGACTTCGTCGTCGTCTGCACCCCGGAACAGGTCCGGCCGTTGACCTTCCGCGCGGTGGAGGACTTCGAGAAGGCCGCCGACAAACTCTACGACCCGACCGACGCCGAGCGGGGCTACGTCGAGCTGAAGGACCGCCGGGGCAACGTGCGCAGGGCGCACCTGGTCACCCTCTCCATCGGGGTCTCCCTCTCCGACGCCCGGAAGCGCTTCACCGACCCGCTCGCCGCGATCGCGGTCGCCTCGGAGATGAAAACCGTCGCCAAGAGCCAGCCCGGTTCGTACGTGGCGGTGGACCGGCGGCGCGCCGACGGGGTGTGAGGTAGCCCGCGTGCAGTGGCGTACCGGCCGGGGGAACGTGTAAGACTTCCCATGTACCCACCACGCGCTGGCGGGGCTCGGTGAAATTCCGAACCGGCGGTGATCCACGGTCCGACCGTGGTAAGCCCGCGACCCGGACGGCTCAGGCCGCCCGGTGGACCTGGTGAGAATCCGGGGCCGACGGTTGGGAGCGGAGAACGTTCCGCACCCAGAAAGTCCGGATGGGAGACAGCGCGCGGGACGGGGCGGGCCTGCGTGGGTCGCTGTATCCAGCCATCGCGTGGGCTCCCCGGGGGCGGCCGTGCCGTTCCCGGATCCGCCGCCGCCTGCCCGCGGCTCCTCCCGTACCGCCCGCGCGCGGCCCGGCGAGTGAGAGGGCAGAGGCATGGCCGGCGTCTCCGTCGACGAGGCGATGCGTCGCGCCGTCACGCTGGCGGCCCGTGGCCTCGGCACCACCAGCCCCAACCCGGTCGTCGGCTGCGTCCTGCTCGATCCGGACGGCACGGTCGTCGGGGAGGGATTCCACGCGTACGCGGGCGGACCGCACGCCGAGATCGTCGCGCTCGCCCAGGCCGGTGAGCGCGCCCGCGGCGGCACCGCCGTGGTCACCCTCGAACCCTGCGACCACACCGGCCGCACCGGCCCCTGCAGCCTCGCGCTGGTCCAGGCCGGCGTGGCCCGGGTGGTGATCGCCGTGCCCGACCCCAACCCGGTCGCCTCCGGCGGCGCCGCCACCCTGCGGGCCGCCGGCATCCAGGTCGAGCTCGGGGTACGCGCGCAGGAGGCCGAGGCCGGCAACGTCGCCTGGCTGACCTCGATGCGCCGCGGTTGGCCGTACGTGATCTGGAAGTTCGCCGCGACGCTCGACGGCCGGTCGGCGGCGGCCGACGGCACCAGCATGTGGATCACCTCCGAGGCGGCCCGCATCGACGTGCACGCGCTGCGCGGCACGGTCGACGCGGTGCTCGCCGGGGTGGGCACCGTGCTCGCCGACGACCCCCGGCTCACCGCCCGCAACCTGCGCGACGGCACCCTGGCCATCCGGCAGCCGCTGCGGGTGGTGGTGGACAGCTCCGGGCGTACCCCCGCCGGGGCCCGGGTCCGCGACGGCGCCGCCCGGACGTGGATCGCCACCGCGGCGGAGGTCGGGGCCGGCCCGGACGGCCGGGTCGACCTGCCGGCGCTGCTGGCCGAGCTGCACCGCCGCGGCGTGCGGGCCGCGCTGCTGGAGGGCGGCCCCCGGCTGGCCGGCGCGTTCCTCGCCGCCGGCCTGGTCGACAAGGTCGTCGGGTACGTCGCGCCGAAGCTGCTCGGCGCGGGTCGGACCGCGCTGGTCGACGCCGGCGTGACGACCATCGCCGATGCCATCGACCTGGAGCTCACCGACGTTACGCAGATCGGTCCCGATCTGCGGATCACCGCGCTGCCCCGGAAGAGGGAGGCCTGACATGTTCACCGGCATCGTCGAGGAGTTGGGCGAGGTCGTCCGCGTCACGGACACCGGGGGTGACTCCGCGCTGGTCGCCGTCCGCGGCCCGCTGGTCACCTCCGACGCCCGGCACGGCGACTCCATCGCGGTCAACGGCGTCTGTCTCACGGTCGTCGACGTCGAGGAGGGCGTCTTCACCGCCGACGTGATGGGGGAGACGCTGCGCCGCTCCGCGCTCGGCGCGCTGCGGGTGGGCGACCCGGTCAACCTGGAGCGGGCCGCCGCGCTGAACAGCCGGCTCGGCGGGCACATCGTGCAGGGCCACGTCGACGGGGTGGGCGAGATCGTCGCCCGGGAGCCCGCCGCGCAGTGGGAGACGGTCCGCTTCCGGCTCCCCGCCGACCTGGCCCGGTACGTGGTGGAGAAGGGCTCGATCACCATCGACGGCGTCTCGCTGACCGTGGCCGCGGTCGGCGACGACTGGTTCGCCGTCGGGCTGATCCCCACCACGCTGAAGCTGACCACGCTCGGCGGCAAGGGCGTCGGCGACCCGGTCAACCTCGAGGTCGACGTGCTGGCCAAGTACGTCGAGCGCCTGCTCGGCGACCGCCTCGCCGGCGGCGGCCTGCCCGGCGCGCCCGCCGGAGGTGGGCGCTGATGGGCCCGCTCGGCTGGCTGCTCGAGGCCCAGCTCGAGATCGCCGGCTCGCCGGTGCTGGTCCGCGAGATCGTCGGCAACGTCTTCGGGCTGACCTCCGCGCTGCTCGGGCTGCGCCGGCTGGTCTGGGCCTGGCCGGTCGGCATGATCGGCAACGCGCTGCTGTTCACCGTCTTCCTCGGCGGCGCCTTCGCCACCCCGCAGGCGCACGACCTCTACGGCCAGGCCGGCCGCCAGGTCTTCTTCTTCTCGGTGAGCGTCTACGGCTGGTGGCGCTGGTCGCGCAACCGCCGGCAGGGCGACGACCAGCCGGCGGTCAGCCCGCGCTGGGCCACCGGCCGGGAGCGGCTCGGCCTGCTGCTGGCCGCCGCCGTCGGCACCGCCGCGGCGTACCCGGTGCTCGCCGCGCTCGGCTCCTGGGGCCCGCTGCCGGACGCCTGGATCCTGACCGGCAGCCTGCTCGCCACGTACGGCATGGCCCGCGGCTGGGTCGAGTTCTGGCTGATCTGGATCGCCGTCGACGCGGTCGGCGTGCCGTTGCTGCTGCGCGGCGGCTTCTACCCGTCGGCGGCCATGTACCTGTTCTACGGCGCGTTCTGCGTCTGGGGTCTCGCCGCCTGGTGGCGGACCTCGCGGGCGGCCCGCTCGGCCGCCCCGCCGATCCCGTCCACCTACTCGGAGGCTGTCGCATGAGTGAGCGCAGCGAGCGAATCGTCAGGTACCGCCCGGCGGACGGCGCCGCGCACCGTCCGATCCCCGGCGCCCGCCGGGTCGACGGTGCCGGACGCGCCGGCGCGGCCGGGGCGCGGACCGTTCGACGAAGTGGGGTGCCGGCATGAGCGCGTTCGCCAGCATCGAGCAGGCGGTGGCGGACATCGCCGCCGGCCGGCCGGTGGTCGTGGTCGACGACGAGTCCCGGGAGAACGAGGGCGACCTGATCTTCGCCGCCGAACTGGCCACGCCGGAGCTGGTGGCGTTCATGGTCCGCTGGACGTCCGGCTACATCTGCGTGTCGCTGACCGAGTCGGAGTGCGACCGGCTGGACCTGCCGCCGATGCACCACACCAACCAGGACCGGCGCGGCACCGCGTACACGGTGACCGTCGACGCCCGGGAGGGGATCGGCACCGGCATCTCGGCCGCCGACCGGTCGCACACCATCCGGCTGCTGGCCGACCCCGCCACCGACCCGACCGACCTGTCCCGCCCCGGGCACGTGGTGCCGCTGCGCGCCCGCGAGGGCGGGGTGCTGCGCCGCCCCGGGCACACCGAGGCGGCCGTCGACCTGACCCGGCTGGCCGGGCTGCGTCCCGCCGGCGTGCTCTGCGAGCTGGTCAACGAGGACGGCACCATGATGCGGGTGCCCGACCTGGAGAAGTTCTGCGCCGAGCACGCCCTGACCCTGGTGACCATCGCCGACCTGGTGGCGTACCGGCGGCGGCACGAGAAGCAGGTGGAGCAGGTCGCCGACGCCCGGATGCCCACCCCGTACGGGGTGTTCCGGGCGCTGGGCTACCGCGCCGAGCACGACCCGGCCGAGCACGTCGCCCTGGTCTACGGGGACATCGGTGACGGGCAGGACGTGCTGGTGCGGGTGCACTCGGAGTGCCTGACCGGGGACGTCTTCGGCTCGCTGCGCTGCGACTGCGGCCCGCAGCTGCAGGCGGCCCTGGCCCGGGTCGCCCGGGAGGGGCGGGGCGTGGTGCTCTACGTGCGCGGGCACGAGGGGCGCGGCATCGGGCTGCTGCACAAGCTCCAGGCGTACCAGCTCCAGGACCTGGGCCGGGACACCGTGGACGCCAACCTCGACCTGGGGCTGCCCGCCGACGCCCGCGACTACGGCACCGGCGCGCAGATCCTCTACGACCTGGGTGTGCGCTCGATGCGGCTGCTGACCAACAACCCGGCCAAGCGGGCCGGGCTGGAGGGGTACGGCCTGACCATCACCGGCCGTGAGGGGCTGCCCATCCGGCCGCACCCGGAGAACGTGCGGTACCTGCGCACCAAGCGGGACCGGATGGGACACCTGTTGGACGAACTGGACGAGGTGACCGAGGCCCCGATGGGCCGCCCGGTCCCCGGCGACGAGATCGGAGCGTAGACATGGCGGGATTCGGCGAGCCCGGGGTGACCACGGTGGACGCCGCCGGGCTGACCGTGGGCGTGGTGGCCGCGCGCTGGCACGCCGACCTGACCGACCACATGCTCGACCGGGCGGTGGCGGCGGCCGAGGCGTGCGGCGCCCGGTCGGTGGTCGCCCGGGTGGCCGGCTCGGTGGAGCTGCCGGTGGTGGCCCAGGCCCTGGCCCGGCGCTGCGACGTGGTGGTCGCCCTCGGCGTGGTGGTCCGCGGCGCCACCGCGCACTTCGACTACGTCTGCCGGTCGGTGACCGACGGCCTCACCCGCGTCGCCCTGGACGAGGGGAAGCCGGTGGCGCACGGGGTGCTCACCGTGGAGACCATCGAGCAGGCCCGCGACCGGGCCGGGCTGCCCGGCTCGGCGGAGGACAAGGGGTGGGCGGCCACCGTGGCGGCCCTCGACGCCGCGCTGGCCATCCGGGACGTGGCCACGGCCAACGGCCACCGGGTCGGTTTCGGCCGCTGACCCCCGCCCGGTCCGCGCCTCGGCCTGGTGCGCGCGTCGCCCGCTCCCGGGCGTGATCGACTCCGTTCCGCCGAGGTGGCGGTGTCCGAGACATCCGGACACCGCCACCTCGGCGTTCCGGAGTGGATCTGCCCGGAAGGTGACACGGCCGGACCCGGTGCGCGAGGTGTCGCCCGGTGACTGGAAGAATCGGATCCCGTGAAGACGTTCGAGGAGTTGTTCGCCGAGCTGCAGGCCAAGGCCGCCGCCGGCACCCCGGGCTCGGGCACGGTCGCCGCCCTGGAGAAGGGCGTGCACTTCATCGGCAAGAAGGTCGTCGAGGAGGCGGCCGAGTCGTGGATGGCCGCCGAGCACGAGGGGCCGGAGCGGACCGCCGAGGAGATCTCCCAACTGCTCTACCAGGTCCAGGTGCTGATGCTCGCCAGCGGTCTCGAGCTCAAGGACGTCTACCGACATCTGTGAGTGCGCCCCGTCGTTGATCACATCTGATCGAAGGAGCACTCCGTCATGCTGCGTGTCGCCGTACCCAACAAGGGCGCCCTGGCCGAGAAGGCCGCCGAGATGCTGCGCGAGGCGGGCTACCGCCAGCGCACCGACCCCAAGGACCTCGTCAGTCGGGACGAGCCCAACGACATCGAGTTCTTCTACCTGCGTCCCAAGGACATCGCCACCTACGTCGGCTCCGGTGACCTCGACGTCGGGATCACCGGCCGCGATCTGCTGATCGACTCCGGCGCGCCGGCCGAGGAGGTGATGGACCTGGCCTTCGCCCGGGCCACCTTCCGCTTCGCCGCCCGCCCGGAGGACGTCCACTCCGTGCAGGAGCTGGGCGGGCACCGGATCGCCACCGCGTACCCGGGGCTGGTCGACCGGTACCTCGGCGAGCTGGGGATCAAGGCCGACGTGATCCGGCTGGACGGGGCCGTGGAGAACGCCATCCGGCTCGGCGTCGCCGACGTGGTCGCCGACGTGGTGGAGACCGGGGCCACCCTGCGCCAGGCCGGCCTGGTCGTCTTCGGCGACCCGTTGCTGCGCTCCTCGGCGGTGCTGGTCCGCCGCGCCGGCGCCCCGACCCACCCGCAGGCCGAGCAGTTGCTGCGCCGCCTGCACGGGGTGCTGGTCGCCCGCCGCTACGTCATGCTCGCCTACGACGTGCCGGCCGGCCTGCTGGACCGGGCCAGCTCGCTGACCCCGGGCATCGAGTCGCCGACCGTGTCGCCGCTGCACCGGGAGGGCTGGGTCGCCGTGCAGGCGATGGTGCTCCGCGACGACGTGCACCGGATCATGGACGAGCTGTACGAGCTGGGTGCCCGCGCCATCCTGGTCACCAACATCCACGCCTGTCGGCTGTGAGGTCACTGCCGCCGACGGCCGCGCTGGCCCTGGTGGTGCTCGGCGGGGTGGCGTCGGCCGCCCAGGGGGCGGCGAATGCCGAGCTGGGCGAGCGGGTGGGCAGTCCCGTGCTCGGGGCGGTGGTCAACAACGCCGGTGGCACGCTGCTGGTCCTGGTCGGATTGCTGGTCCTGCCGTCGATGCGGACCGGGCTCGCCGTGCTGCGCCGGTCCCGGCTGCCCTGGTGGTGCTACCTGGGTGGGCTCGGCGGGGCGGCGATCATCGTGATCGGCACGTACGTCGTACCGGTGCTCGGGGTGGCCGTCTTCACCATCGCCCAGGTCGCCGGGGGTAGTCTCGGCGGCCTGGCGGTGGACCGGGCCGGGCTCGCCCCGGTGGGCCGGCTCGCGCTCACCCCGTCCCGGGTGGCCGGCGCCCTGCTCGGCACGGCGGCGGTGGGGCTCGCCCAGCTGGGTCAGCCCCTGGGCGAGCTGGCCGTCGGCCTGGTCCTGCTCGCCGTGGTGGGCGGGCTGGCGGTCGCCCTGCAGTCCGCGCTGAACGGCCGGGTGGCCGCAGCGGGCACCGCCGCGGCCAGCACCGCGATGAACTTCGCCGTCAGCACGCCGGCCGTGCTGGCCGTCGCGGTGCTCGCCGGCGCGTTCACCGTGGCCCGGCCCGACTGGCCACCCGCCTGGTACCTGTACACCGGCGGGCTGCTCGGGGTCGGCATCGTGGCCAGCCTGCTGGTCGGCGTGCGGGCGCTGGGCGTGCTGCGGACCGGTCTGGCGTTGGTCGCCGGCCAGCTCGGCGGGGGACTGCTGCTGGACCTGCTGCTGCCCGGTGGGCCGGGGCTGCGCTGGCCCGTCCTGGCCGGCGCGGTGCTCACGCTGGTCGCCTCGGTGGTCGCCGGCCAGCAGCGGCGTCCCCGGACGGCCTCGGCGTCCGCCGTCGCCCGGTCGGTGCCGGCGGCGCGGTCGACCCCGGAGGATCCGGCGGGACGGCAGCGGCGGGGCTCCGCGTACGCCGACCGGCCCGCTCCGCCGGCCGGCTGACATCGCCCTGCGCTCGGGCGACGTGGGTGCCGGCCGTGTGGCGGCGGAACACCGCCCGGGACCGGGTGGCAGACTGGTGGGGTGAGCGATACCGAGCTGATCCGCCTCAAGCCCCGTCGCATCCGGGTGGTCTGCTGGGCCTCGGCCGCCGCTCTCCTGGTGGTCTTCAGCCTGGTGGCGACCACGCTCACCGGCTCCACCGGCGACGGCTACGGCACCTTCCAGCGCGGCGACCAGCTCGCCATGGTCGGCCTGGGCGTCTTCGGCGCGCTGGCCATCCTGCTCTTCACCCGACCGCGGGTCGAGGCGGACGCCCGGGGCGTGCGGGTGCGCAACGTGATCGGCTCGTACGAGCTGCCCTGGGAGGTCGTCCGCGGGGTGCGGTTCGACCGGGGCACCCCCTGGGCCAGCCTGGAGCTGCACGACGACGACGTGCTCCCGATGGTCGCCCTCCAGGCCGCCGACAAGGAGATCGCGGTCGAGGGCGTCCGCGCGCTGCGCCGGCTGCACCAGGCCCACCTGGCCGCGTCGGCCGCCGGCCAGACGAGTCGCTGAGCCCCCGGTCACACCCGCGCTGACCTGCGAGCCCGGTTTGGGGATGCCTGGGGCGAGGGTGTAGTGTTGCCGAGTCGACCAGACTGCCCCCGTTCCGACGTGCGGGCGGTCTTGAAGCGGAGCGCCTGCTCCCACCCGAGTCGCCCCTGACGGTGGCCGGGTCCGGTCCCCGGTTCCGGGCACGTCCCGGTCCCGGATGCGCGATCATGTGATCGTGCCGACCGGTCGAGCGGGCCCTGGCATGCGCCAGGGCCTTCTGCTTTCCGGCGGCCCCCACCCGGGGGCCCACGGGGTCGCCACACGCAGGACACTCGACTCGAGGAGGCCCCATCAGCGTCGAACCACGCGTGAACGAGCAGATCCGGGCACGTGAGGTCCGACTGGTCGGCCCTGAGGGTGAGCAGGTGGGCATCGTCCCGCTGGAGCGCGCCCTGCAGCTGGCCGCGGACGTCGACCTGGACCTGGTCGAGGTTGCGCCGATGGCGCGCCCGCCGGTGTGCAAGCTCATGGACTTCGGCAAGTTCAAGTACGAGAGCGCACTCAAGGCGCGCGAAGCGCGGCGTAACCAGCAGCAGACCGTCATCAAGGAGATGAAGCTCCGGCCGAAGATCGACCCGCACGACTACGAGACCAAGAAGGGTCACGTGGTGCGGTTCCTCAAGGCGGGCGACAAGGTCAAGGTGACGATCATGTTCCGCGGTCGCGAGCAGAGCCGCCCGGAGCTGGGTTACCGGCTCCTGCGCCGGCTCGAGTCCGAGATCACGGACCTGGGATACGTCGAGGCCGCTCCGAAGCAGGACGGTCGAAACATGATCATGGTTCTCGCCCCGCACCGGGCCGTGAAGGCCTCCGCGGTCGCCGCCACGGCGTCCCGCGGTGGACCTCGGGAACGGGCCGCGGAGGAGGCCGGTGCTCCAGAGGCCGGCGAGACCCCGGAGGCCGGCGAGACCGCAGCAGCCGGCGAGACCGGCCCGACCGCTGACACCAGCGGCCAGTAACAGGGAGAAGACGTTCCACATGCCGAAGATGAAGAGCCACACGGGTATGGGCAAGCGGGTCAAGGTGACCGGCAAGGGCAAGATCGTTGCCCAGCAGGCCGGCCTCCGCCACAACCTGGAGAAGAAGCCCTCCACCCAGACCCGCCGGCTGACCGGCACGGTCGAGCTGGCCAAGGCTGACGTCAAGCGCATCAAGAAGCTGCTCGGCCGCTGACGCGCGCCACCTGAACCGAAGAAGGAGTTGAGATGGCACGCGTCAAGCGGGCTGTGAACGCCCAGAAGAAGCGTCGTACCCTGCTGGAGACCGCGAGTGGTTACCGCGGTCAGCGCTCCCGGCTGTACCGCAAGGCCAAGGAGCAGGTGCTGCACTCGATGCAGTACGCCTACCGGGACCGTCGTGACCGCAAGGGCGACTTCCGGCAGCTCTGGATCCAGCGCATCAACGCTGGCGCCCGGGCCAACGGCATGACCTACAACCGGCTGATCCAGGGCCTGCGCCTGGCCGGCATCGAGGTCGACCGCAAGATCCTGGCCGACCTGGCCGTCAACGACGCCGCGGCGTTCGCCGCGATCGTCGAGCTGGCCCGCGCCGCCGTGGCGGCCGAGGGCACCGGTGGCGCCGCGGCCCAGGCCGCCTGATCCACCCACAGCAGATCGAGGCGTCTCCCATGCAGTCACCATCGCGCGGGAGGCGCCTCGACGCTGTCTCCGGCCCGTTCACCCCGCGTACCCCGCGTATCGTCGCCGCCCGCCGGCTGCAGCGCCGCCGGGACCGCGACGCCGCGGGCCGGTTCCTGGCCGAGGGGCCGCAGGCGGTCCGCGAGGCCCTGGCCCGGGCCGGCACGGTCACCGAACTCTTCGGTACGCCGGCCGCCCTCGACCGGTACCCCGACCTCGCGGCGCAGGCCGCCCACGCCGACGTGCCCGTCTCCGAGGTGACCGACGAGGCCCTGGCGGCGCTCGCCGAGACCGTCGCCCCGCAGGGCCTGGTCGCCGTCTGCCGGCACCTCGACGTGCCGCTGGAGCAGGCGCTGGCCGCCGGCCCGCGGCTGGTCGCGGTGCTCGCCGAGATCCGCGACCCGGGCAACGCCGGCACCGTGCTGCGCACCGCCGACGCGGCCGGCGCGGGCGCGGTGATCTTCGCCGGTGACGCGGTCGACCCGTACAACGGCAAGTGTGTGCGGGCGTCGGCCGGCAGCCTGTTCCACGTCGACGTGGTCCGCGCCCCCGACCCTCTCGACGTGGTCGCCGCGCTGCGGGCCGCCGGGCTCACCGTGCTCGCCACGACCGGGTACGGCGACAGCGACCTCGACGACCTCATCGACTACGGGCGGCTCGCCGCCCCCACCGCCTGGCTGTTCGGCTCCGAGGCGCACGGCCTGCCCGAGGAGCTGACCGCCGCCGCCGACGCCCGGGTCCGGGTGCCGCTGCACGGCCGCGCCGAGAGCCTGAACCTGGCTGCGGCCGCCGCCGTCTGCCTGTACGCTTCAGCCAGAGCACTGCGCTGACCTCGTCACGCGCGCTACTGAGCACAGGGGAGTCGTCCGCATGGTGAACGCGTCACGGCGTTCGTTTAGCCAGCCCGCCGGTGTCGGCGGGCGGCGGGCCTGACCCCTTCCTCCCGCGTAACTCCCACCGGCGGGCTGCGGCACAGCCGCGCGTCCGTAGACTCGCCTAGCCGCCCGTGAGGGCCGGCGCCGCCGTGAGGGAGTGCCCGTACGCCATGAGCTACCGCAACGATCCGTACGACCCGAAGCAGGTCGCCCTGCTGGACCCGGCCGCCCTGGCCGAGGCCGTCGCCGCCGCCGAGAAGGCGTTCGCCACCGCCGCCGACCCGGACGCGCTGACCGCGCTGCGCCCCGCGCACCTCGGGGACCGGGCCCCGGTCTCGCTCGCGCGCCGGGAGATCGGCGCGCTGCCGCCGGCCGCGAAGTCCGACGCGGGCAAGCGGGTCAACGAGGCCCGCCGGGCGATCGAGAGCGCCTACGCCGCCCGCCAGGAGGTCCTGGAGCGCGACCAGGCCGCCCGGGTGCTGGTCGAGGAGCGGGTCGACGTGACCCTGCCGTACGACCGGCACCCCCGGGGCGCCCGCCACCCGTTGAGCACCCTGATGGAGCAGATCAGCGACCTGTTCGTCGGGATGGGCTACGAGGTGGCCGAGGGCCCCGAGGTCGAGCTGGAGTGGACCAACTTCGACGCGCTGAACATCCCCGCCGACCACCCGGCGCGGGGCCTGATGGACACCTTCCACATCGCACCGTCCGACGGCGCGGAGAGCTCCGGCCTGGTGCTGCGCACCCACACCTCGCCGGTGCAGGCGCGCACCATGCTCACCCGCAAGCCGCCGATCTACGTGGTGGTGCCCGGCCGGGTCTACCGCACCGACGAACTGGACGCCACCCACGCGCCGGTCTTCCACCAGGTCGAGGGCCTGGTGGTGGACAAGGGCATCACCATGGCGCACCTGCGTGGCACGCTCGACCACTTCGCCCGGGCGATGTTCGGCGAGGGCGCGAAGACCCGCTTCCGGCCGCACTACTTCCCGTTCACCGAGCCGTCGGCCGAGTTCGACGTCTGGTTCCCGGAGCACCGGGACGGGCCGCGCTGGGTGGAGTGGGGCGGCTGCGGCATGGTCAACCCGCGGGTGCTGCGCGCCTGCGGCATCGACCCGGAGGTCTACTCCGGATTCGCGTTCGGCATGGGCATCGACCGCACCGTGATGTTCCGGCACGGGGTCAGCGACATGCGGGACATGGCCGAGGGCGACGTGCGGTTCACCCGCGCGTTCGGGGTCGGGGCGTAGGCGATGCGGGTACGAGTCACGGGAACGGTGGTCTGAAGTCATGCGAGTTTCTGTCAGTTGGCTGCGGGAGTACGTCGACCTCCCCGCCGACCTGCCCACCGGGGACCTGGAGCAGGCCCTGGTCGACCTCGGCATCGAGGTCGACTCCGTGGTGGACCTGCGGGAGAGCGTCACCGGTGCGCTGGTGGTCGGCGAGGTCCTGGAGATCGAGGAGCTGACCGGCTTCAAGAAGCCGATCCGGTTCTGCCGGGTCGACGTCGGCGCCGCCAACGGCACCGGCGAGCCGCAGGAGATCGTCTGCGGGGCGCGCAACTTCGCCCAGGGCGACCGGGTGGTGGTGATCCTCCCCGGCGGCGTGCTGCCGGGGGACTTCGTCATCGGCGCGCGCAAGACCTACGGGCGCAACTCCGCCGGCATGATCTGCTCCGCCAAGGAGCTGGGCCTGGGTGACGACCACTCCGGCATCATCGTGCTGCCCCCGGACACCCCGGCCAAGCCGGGCGACGACGCGCGCCCCGTCGTGGGGCTCGACGACGTCGTGGTCGAGCTGGACATCACCCCCGACCGGGGGTACGCGCTGAGCGTGCGCGGCCTGGCCCGCGAGCTGGGACACGCCCTCGGCGTGCCGTTCCGCGACCCGGGCCTGGCGCCCGCGCCCGGCGGCACCGCCGAGCCGGCGTACCCGGTCGAGGTGCGCGACACGGTCGGCTGCGACCGGTTCGCCGCGCGGATGGTGCGGGGCATCGACCCCACCGCCGAGACGCCCGGCTGGATGTCGCGGCGGCTCACCGTGGCCGGCGTGCGCAGCATCTCGCTGCCGGTCGACATCACCAACTACGTGATGCTCGAACTCGGCCAGCCGATGCACGCCTTCGACGCCGACCGGATCAACGGTCCGCTGGTGGTCCGCCGCGCCGAGGCGGGGGAGAAGCTGACCACCCTGGACGGGGTGGCCCGCACCCTGACCGCCGAGGACATGGTCATCTGCGACGACACCGGGCCGATCTCGCTCGCCGCGGTGATGGGCGGCGAGACCAGCGAGGTCATCGGCGGCACCACCGACGTGCTCTTCGAGGCCGCCCACTGGGACCCGGTGATGGTTGGGCGTACCGCCCGCCGGCACCGGCTGTTCAGCGAGGCGGCGAAGCGCTGGGAGCGGGGCGTCGACCCGGCCCTGCCGCTGGTCGCCCTGGAGCGGGCGGTGCGGCTGCTCACCGAGCACGCCGGTGGCACCGTCGGCGAGCAGATCCTGGACATCGACCACGTCCGGCCGGTGCGGCCGGTCATCCTCCCGGCCGACCTGCCGTCCCGGCGGGTCGGGGTGGCGTACTCCCCGGAGCGGGTGGTCGCCCTGCTGGAGCAGGTCGGCTGCACCGTCGTCCGGGGCGCCGACCGGCTGGCCGAGGACCCGGGGGAGGTCGGCGTGGCGGCCGGCGCCGGGGACGTGCTCACCGTGACCCCGCCGACCTGGCGACCCGACCTCACCGACCCGGCCGACCTGGTCGAGGAGGTGGTCCGCCTCGACGGGTACGACCGGGTGCCGTCCGTGCTGCCCACCGCGCCCGCCGGGCGTGGCCTCACCTGGCAGCAGCGCCGCCGCCGGGCGGTGGCCCGCGCGCTGGCCGAGCGCGGCCACGTCGAGGTGCTGGCCCACCCGTTCACCGCGCCGGAGCTCGCCGACCAGCTCGGCCTGCTCGCCGACGACCCGCGTCGGGCGGCGGTCCGGCTGGCCAACCCGCTCTCCGAGGAGGAGCCGGTGCTGCGGACCACGCTGCTCGGCCCGCTGCTCGGCATCCTCAAGCGCAACCTGGGCCGGGGCCAGCGGGACCTCTCCATCTACGAGATCGGGACGGTCTTCCACCCGCGCGTCGGCGCCGGCACCCCGCCGGCGATGGGCGTGGACCGGCGGCCCACCGAGGCCGAGTTCGCCGCCGCCGACGCGGTGGTGCCGTACCAGCCGCGGCACGTCGCGGTCGTGCTGGCCGGCGACGTCGACCCGGGCGGCTGGTGGGGTCCGGGTCGGGCGGCCGGCTGGGCGGACGCGGTCGAGGCCGGCCGGGTGGTGCTCGCCGCCGCCGACATCCCCGCGGACCGGATCGAGGTGCGGGCCGTCGAGTACGCGCCCTGGCACCCGGGACGCTGCGCGGAGCTGCTGGTCGACGGGGCGATCGTCGGTCACGCCGGCGAGCTGCACCCCGCCGTGGTGGCGGCGCTGGAGCTGCCCCGCCGCACCAGCGCCATGGAGCTGGACCTGGACGCGCTGCCGGCCCCGCCGGTCGCGCCCGCGCCGACCGTGTCCGGCTTCCCGCCGGCGCTGATCGACGTGGCGCTGGTGCTGGACGAGTCGGTGCCCGCGGCCCAGGTGGAGCAGGCGCTGGTCGAGGGCGCCGGCGAGCTGCTGGAGAGCGTCCGGCTCTTCGACGTGTACGCCTCGGAGCAGCTCGGCGCGGGACGCCGGTCGCTGGCGTACAAGCTCACCTTCCGGGCCCCGGACCGTACGCTGACCGTGGAGGAGGCGGTGGCCGCCCGCGACGCGGCCGTCGCCCTCGCGGCGCAGCGGTTCGGCGCCACGCTGCGCGGCGCCTGACCGGCCAGCGAGGGCCCCTTCCGCGACGGCGGGAGGGGCCCTCGTCGGGTCCGTCGCCGGCCGATGTCGGCGCGACCGAGCGTGCCGGCAGCTCGCCGAGGTGCTGACCGGCCGCCCGCAGCCACCCCACACGCACTGGCCGCTGGCCGGCACTGCAGCCTCGGCCACGCCGGGTTCCGAATGGGTGACCGCTGCGCCACGGAGCGTGGCCCATCGGCCGAAAGGCCACCGCCGACGGCATGTTCGGCTACCCACCGGTCACATGGAAGCGGTTAACCTGCTTGGATTCCAACTCACCACCCCGATCACACCCCACCACCCCCACCGGGAGCTGACCCCATGTCCGAGGATCCGGGCCCCGCGCCGCTCTCCGTCGACGTCTGCATCGTCGGGGGTTGTGGCCGGGTCGGCTTGCCGCTGGGCATCGCGTTCGCCGCCCGCGGCCTCTCCGTCGTGCTGTACGACATCAACGCCGACGCGGTCGCCACGGTGAACGCGGGCACCCTGCCCTTCGCCGAGCCGGGCGCGGCCGACGTGCTGGCCGAGGCGGTCTCCGCCGGCCGGCTGCGGGCCACCACCGACCCGGTTGCCGTGGGCGCCTCCGAGCACCTGGTGGTGGTCGTCGGCACGCCGGTCGACGAGCACCTCAACCCGGACCTGGGCGCGGTGCCCCGCGCGCTGGAGCGCTGCGCCGAGCACCTGCGCGACGGGCAGTTGGTGGTGCTGCGCAGCACCGTCTACCCCGGCGTGACGGCGCTGACCGAGAAGCTGCTCGCCGGCAAGGGCGTCAAGGCGGACGTGGCGTTCTGCCCGGAGCGGATCGCCGAGGGCCGGGCGATGACCGAGCTGTTCACGCTGCCGCAGATCGTCGCGGCCCGCACGCCCGCCGCCCTGGCCCGGGCGGAGAAGCTGTTCCGGCACCTCACCGAGCAGATCGTCCCGCTCGAGCCGGAGGAGGCGGAGCTGGCGAAGCTGTTCACCAACACCTGGCGGTACATCAAGTTCGCCACCGCCAACCAGTTCTGGATGATGGCCAACGACTTCGGGCTGGACTTCGCCCGGATCCGGCACGCGGTCGCCCACGACTACCCGCGCGCGGCGGATCTGCCGATGCCGGGCTTCGCCGCCGGGCCGTGCCTGTTCAAGGACACCATGCAGCTGGCCGCGTTCAACCGGAACAACTTCGTGCTGGGCCACTCCGCGATGCTGATCAACGAGGGGCTGCCGCTCTACCTGGTGTCCCGGCTGGAGGACCGGTTCGACCTGTCCGAGTTGACCGTGGGCATCCTCGGGATGGCCTTCAAGGGCGGCTCGGACGACCCGCGGGAGAGCCTGGCGTACAAGCTGCGCAAGATCCTGGCGCTGAAGACCCGGGAGACCATCTGCACCGACCCGTACGTGGCCGACGAGCGCCTGGTCGACCTGGACGAGGTGCTGCGCCGGGCCGACCTGCTGGTCATCGCCGCGCCCCACGAGCAGTACGCCCGGCTGGACACCGACAAGCCGGTGATCGACATGTGGGGCCTGACCGGGACGGGGGTGCGGGTGTGAGGCCCCGGGTGTCGGTGATCGTGCCGGTCTACAACGAGGGCGAGGCCATCCTGCGCTGCCTCGAACGGATGCTGCGCGAGATGCTGCTCCCGGCCGAGGTGCTGATCGTGCACGACATGCCGGAGGACACCACCGTCCCGTACGTCGAGCAGATCGCCCGTACCGACCCGCGGGTGCGCGCGGTGCTCAACACGTACGGGCGCGGGCCGGCCAACGCCATCCGGTTCGGCATCGACGCCGCGCTCGGCCCGGTCGTCGTGGTCACCATGGCCGACGGCTGTGACGATCCGCGCCAGATCGACGAGCTGGCCCGGCTGGTGGACCGGGGCGTGGTGGTCGCCGCCGCCTCCCGCTACATGCCCGGCGGGCAGCAGGTCGGCGGGCCCCGGCTGAAGCGGATGATGTCCCGCTGGGCGGGGCGCAGCCTCTACACGCTGGCCCGGGTGGGCACCCGGGACGCCACCAACAGCTTCAAGGCGTACGACACGGCGTTCGTCCGGGAGGTCGGCATCGAGTCGCGCACCGGCTTCGAGATCGGGCTGGAGCTGACCGCGAAGGCCACCCGGCTGCGGCTGCCGGTCGCCGAGATCCCCACCATCTGGCTGGACCGGCCGCTGGGGGAGTCCCACTTCGACCTGGGTCGGTTCCTCCCCGGCTACCTGCGGTGGTACTTCTTCGCCTACGGTCGACGGCTGAGCCCGGAGAAGCTGACCGCCCGCACGGCCCCGGCCGTGCCCGCCCCGCGCGGTGAGCGGGACAGCACCGAGTACGAGAAGACCGCATAGGAGCGCACGTGGCGAAGGTCCTGGTAACTGGTTCGGCCGGCTTCATCGGCGGTTACCTCGTCGAGGAGTTGCTGGGCCGGGGCCACGAGGTGGTCGGCATCGACAACTTCTCCAAGTACGGCCCGGTCACCCACAGCTACGACACCCATCCCCGGTTCCGGTTCGTGGAGGGCGACGCCCGCGACGTCGACCTGCTCACCGAGCTGCTGGACGGCTGCGATCACCTGGTCGCCGGGGCGGCGATGATCGGCGGCATCTCCTACTTCCACGCCTACGCCTACGACCTGCTCGCTACCAACGAGCGGATCATGGCGGCCACCTGCGACGCGGCCATCCGCGCCCACCGCGAGGGCAGCCTGGCGAAGGTCACCTACCTCTCCTCCTCGATGGTCTACGAGTCCACCGAGCACTGGCCCAGCAAGGAGGGCGACGAGCGGCTCATCCCGCCGCCGCTGTCCTCGTACGGCTTCCAGAAGCTGGCCGTGGAGTACTACGCCCGGGCCGCCTGGGAGCAGTACCAGCTGCCGTACACGATCGTCCGGCCGTTCAACTGCGTCGGCGTGGGGGAGGGGCGGGCGCTGGGCCAGGCCGAGGTGCTCTCCGGCAACGTCAAGCTCGCCATGTCGCACGTCGTGCCGGACCTGGTGCAGAAGATTGTCAAGGGGCAGGATCCGCTGCACATCCTCGGCGAGGGCCACCAGGTGCGGCACTACACCTACGGCGGGGACCTGGCCCGGGGCATCGCCACCGCGGTGGAGCACCCGGCGGCCCGCAACGAGGACTTCAACCTCTCCACCGCCGAGTCGACCAGCGTGCTGGAGCTGGCCGAGCTGATCTGGCACAAGATCAAGGGCCCGGACGTGCCGTTCCGGTACGTCTCCGACGAGCCCTACCAGTACGACGTGCAGAAGCGGGTGCCGGACGTGACCAAGGCCCGCGAGGTCCTCGACTTCACCGCCACCACCTCGCTGGACAAGATGCTCGACGAGGTCGTGCCGTGGGTGACCCGGGCCGTCGAGGAGGGCCGCCTGTAGTCCCCGCCCGTTGTCGTCCCGCCCGGCCCGGTTCGCGTCCCGCGACCCGGGCCGGGCCTTTTGCTGCCCGGTGACCGGAGTCACGATCACATGTCCATGCAGTGGGACGTATGAACTTGCAGCAAGGGGGTCCGGGCCGTTAGCCTTCTTTGCATAGTCATGCGGAGGTGAGTATGGGCATTCGAGTCGCGGTCGCCGGGGCGAGCGGATACGCCGGGGGTGAGCTGCTGCGCCTGGTCGCCGGGCACCCCGAGCTCGACCTGGTAGCCGCCACCGCCCATTCCCAGGCCGGCCAGCCCGTCAGCGCCGTACACCCGCAGCTCGCCGGCCTCGACCTGACGCTCACGGCGACCGACCCGGCGGCCCTGGCCGACGCGGACCTGGTCTTCCTGGCCCTGCCGCACGGCGAGTCGGCGGCCCTCGCCGCCGCCCTGCCGGCGACGGTCAAGGTGGTCGACCTCGGCGCCGACCACCGGCTGCACGACGCCGACGCCTGGGCCCGCTACTACGGCGGCCCGCACGCCGGCGCCTGGACCTACGGCCTGCCCGAGCTGCCCGGCCAGCGGGCGGCGATCGCCGCCGCGGCCCGGGTGGCCAGCACCGGCTGCTACGCCGTGGCCACCACCCTCGCCCTGGCCCCGCTGATCGCCGCCGGCGCGGTCTTCCCCACCGACGTGGTGGTGGTCGCCGCCTCCGGCACCTCCGGCGCCGGCCGGGCCGCCAAGGCCCACCTGCTCGGCAGCGAGGTGATGGGTGACCTGTCGCCCTACAAGGTCGGCGCCCACCAGCACGTGCCGGAGATCAAGCAGGCCACCGGCGCGACCAGCCTCTCCTTCACCCCGGTGCTCGCGCCCATGCCGCGCGGCATCCTCGCCACCGTCACCGCGGTGCCGACCGGCGACGCCGACCCGCGCGACGTGCTGGCCCGGGCGTACGCGGACGCGCCGTTCGTGCACGTCCTGCCCGAGGGGGCCTGGCCGCACACCGCTGCCACGGCGGGCGCGAACTCCTGCCACCTGCAGGCGGGCGTCGACGTCGACTCCGGCCGGGTGATCGTGGTCAGCGCGATCGACAACCTCGGCAAGGGCGCCGCCGGCCAGGCCGTGCAGTGCGCCAACCTCATGCTCGGCCTGCCCGAGACCACCGGCCTGACGACCTTCGGAGTCGCACCATGACCGTCACCACCCCCCGGGGATTCCGGGCGGCCGGGGTCGCCGCCGGGCTCAAGACCAGCGGCGCCGCCGACCTCGCCCTCGTCGTCAACGACGGGCCCGACGCCGGGATCGCCGGCGTCTTCACCGCCAACCGGGTCAAGGCCGCGCCGGTGCTCTGGACCCAGCAGGTGGTCCGGGGCGGCGTGGTCCGCGCCGTGGTGCTCAACTCCGGCGGCGCCAACGCCTGCACCGGCCCGGCCGGCTTCCAGGACACCCACGCCACCGCCGAGCACACCGCCGCCGCGCTGACCTCGGTCAGCCCCCGGCTGATGCTCGGCGCCGGCGAGGTCGCGGTCTGCTCCACCGGCCTGATCGGCGAGCGGCTGCCGATGCAGAAGCTGCTGCCCGGCGTGCGCAGCGCCATCCGGGGGCTCGGCCGCGACGGCGGCACGGCGGCCGCCGAGGCGATCATGACCACCGACACCCGCCCCAAGACCACGGTCGCCCGCGGCAGCGGCTGGACCGTCGGCGGCATGGCCAAGGGCGCCGGGATGCTCGCCCCGGCCATGGCCACCATGCTCTGCGTGCTCACCACCGACGCGGTCGCCGGGCCGGAGGCGCTCGACGCCGCGCTGCGGGCCGCCACCGCGGTCACCTTCGACCGGATCGACTCCGACGGCTGCATGTCGACCAACGACACGGTGCTGCTGCTGTCCAGCGGCGCGTCCGGCGTCGAGCCCACCGCCGCGGAGCTGACCGCCGCGGTCACCGCCGCCTGCCACGACCTGGCCCAGCAGCTCATCGCCGACGCCGAGGGCGCCACCAAGCAGATCGCGATCGACGTGGTCGGCGCCGCCACCGAGGCCGACGCGGTCGAGGTGGGCCGGTCGGTGGCCCGGAACAACCTGGTCAAGACCGCGCTGTTCGGCAACGACCCGAACTGGGGGCGGATCCTCGCCGCCGTGGGCACCACCGCCGCCGCCTTCGAGCCGGACGGCGTCGACGTCGCGGTCAACGGGATCTGGGTGTGCCGCTCCGGCGCCGCCGCCGAGGACCGCGCCAAGGTCGACCTGTCCGGCCGGGACGTCACCATCCGGATCGACCTGCACGCCGGCTCCTCGGCTGCGACGATCTGGACCAACGACCTGTCGCACGCGTACGTGCACGAGAACTCGGCGTACTCGTCATGAGCCTCTCCGCGGACCTCACCCGGGCCCAGGTCAAGGCCGAGACGCTGATCGAGGCCCTGCCCTGGCTGGCCCGCTTCTCCGGCGCCACCGTCGTGGTCAAGTACGGCGGCAACGCCATGGTCGACCCGGCGCTCCAGCGCGCCTTCGCCGCCGACATGGTCTTCCTCCGGTACGCCGGCCTCAAGCCGGTCGTCGTGCACGGCGGCGGCCCGCAGATCTCCGCCATGCTCGGGCGGCTCGGCATCGCCAGCGAGTTCCGGGGCGGCCTGCGGGTCACCACCCCCGAGGCGATGGACGTCGTCCGGATGGTGCTGGTCGGGCAGGTCGGCCGGGAACTGGTCGGGCTGATCAACGCGCACGGCCCGTTCGCCGTCGGCCTCTCCGGCGAGGACGCCGGGCTGTTCACCGCCGTCCGCCGGCCCGCGTACGTCGACGGGCAGCCGGTGGACGTCGGGCAGGTCGGCGACGTGGAGTCGGTCGACGTCTCGGCGGTGACCGACCTGATCGCGGCCGGCCGGATCCCGGTCATCTCGACCGTCGCGCCGGACGTCGACGGGGTGCTGCACAACCTCAACGCCGACACCGCCGCCGCCGCGCTCGCCGTCGCCCTCGACGCCCGCAAGCTGGTCGTGCTCACCGACGTGGCCGGCCTGTACGCCGACTGGCCGGACACCACCAGCCTGGTCAGCGAGATCACCGACGACGAGCTGGCGAAGCTGTTGCCGTCCCTGGAGTCGGGGATGGTCCCGAAGATGGAGGCCTGCCTGCGGGCGGTGCGCGGGGGCGTACCCGCCGCGCACGTCGTCGACGGCCGGGTCGCCCACTCCACGCTGCTGGAGGTCTTCACCTCGGAAGGATTCGGCACGATGGTGGTTTCGGCATGAGCACGCTGGTCGAACGCTGGGGCCAGGCCCTGATGGACAACTACGGCACGCCGCCGCTGGCGCTGGTCTCCGGCTCCGGCGCCGTCGTGGTCGACGAGGCCGGCCGGGAGTACGTCGACCTGCTCGGCGGCATCGCGGTCAACGCCCTCGGCCACGCCCACCCGGCCGTGGTGGCCGCCGTCTCCCGGCAGGTCGCCACCCTGGGCCACGTCTCCAACCTGTTCGTCGCCGAACCCCCGGTGGCCCTGGCGGAGCTGCTGCTGGCCCTCGCCGGCCGGCCCGGCCGGGTGTTCTTCGCCAACTCCGGCGCGGAGGCCAACGAGGCGGCGTTCAAGCTCTCCCGGCTCACCGGCCGCAGCCACGTGGTGGCGGCCCGGGGCGGCTTCCACGGCCGGACCATGGGGGCGCTCGCGCTCACCGGCCAGCCCGCCAAGGCCGACCCGTTCCGCCCGCTGCCCGGCGACGTCACCCACGTGGCGTACGGCGACACCGCCGCCCTCGACGCGGCCGTCAGCGACGCGACCGCCATGGTGATCCTGGAGCCGATCCAGGGTGAGAACGGCGTCGTCGTGCCGCCCGCCGGCTACCTGGCCGACGCGCGGCGGATCACCGCCCGGCACGGCGCCCTGCTGGTCCTGGACGAGGTGCAGACCGGGATCGGCCGCACCGGGCACTGGTTCGCCCACCAGGCCGACGGGATCGAGCCGGACGTGGTGACCCTGGCCAAGGGGCTCGGCGGTGGGCTGCCCATCGGGGCCTGCCTCGCCTTCGGCCGGGCCGGGGAGCTGCTCGCACCCGGCTCGCACGGCACCACCTTCGGCGGCAACCCGGTCAGCTGCGCGGCCGCCCTGGCGGTGGTCGCCACCATCGCCAGCGAGGGGCTGCTCGACCACGTCAAGCGGACCGGCGAACGGCTGCGCCGGGGCGTCGAGGCGCTCGGGCACCCGCTGGTCGCCGAGGTCCGGGGCGCCGGCCTGCTGCTCGGGATCGTGCTCACCGCGCCAACCTCCGGCCCGGTCACCGGCGCGCTGCGCGAGGCGGGCTTCCTGGTCAACCCGGTGCAGCCGGACGTGGTCCGGCTCGCCCCGCCGCTGATCCTCACCGCCGACCAGGTGGACGCCTTCCTGGCCGCCCTCCCCGCCGCCCTCGACGCGGCGGCGCCCGCCGACCTCGCGCCGGCCGCCGCCCCGACCACGACCAGCGCCACGGAGGTCAACGCATGATCCGGCACTTCCTGCGCGACGACGACCTGACCCCCGCCGAGCAGTCCACCGTGCTCGACCTGGCCGCCCGGATGAAGGCCGACCGGTTCGCGTACACGCCGCTGGCCGGGCCACGGTCGGTGGCGGTGCTCTTCGACAAGCAGAGCCTGCGCACCCGGATCTCCTTCGACGCCGGCATCGCCGAGCTGGGCGGCCACCCCCTGGTCGTGGACACCCAGGTCACCCACTTCGGGCGGGGCGAGTCCCTCGCCGACGCCGGGCGGGTGCTGTCCCGCTACGTCGCCGCGATCGTGCTGCGTACCCACGGCGACGACCGGATCGCCGAGGTCGCCTCGCACGCCACCGTGCCGGTGGTCAACGCCCTCACCGACGGCTACCACCCCTGCCAGCTGCTGGCCGACCTGCTCACCGTCCGCGAGCACTGCGGCGGCACCCGGGGGCGGACCCTGGCGTACGTCGGGGACGCCGCCAACAACCTGTCGCACTCCTACCTGCTCGCCGGCGCGACCGCCGGGATGCACGTACGGGTCGCCGGCCCGGCCGGCTTCCAACCCGACCCCGACGTGGTGGCCCGCGCCGAGAAGATCGCCCTCGGCACCGGCGGATCGGTCCGGGCGCTCGTCGACCCGGTCGAGGCGGTCCGCGGGGCCGACGTGGTCGCCACCGACACCTGGACCTCGATGGGCCAGGAGGACGACGGGCTGGACCGGATCACCCCGTTCCTGCCGTACCAGGTCAACGACGCGCTGCTGGCCCACGCCGCGGCCGACGTGATCGTGCTGCACTGCCTGCCCGCGCACCGGGGTGAGGAGATCACCGACGAGGTGCTGGACGGGCCGCGCAGCGCGGTCTTCGACCAGGCGGAGAATCGCCTGCACGCCCAGAAGGCGCTGCTGACGTATCTCCTGGAGGCCTCCGCATGACCGCCCCGCTGACCCGCGCCGCCCGGCACGGCCGCATCGTCGAGCTGATCCGCGACAAGGCGATCCACTCGCAGACCGAGCTGGCCGACCTGCTCGCCACCGACGGCATCCAGGTCACCCAGGCCACCCTCTCCCGCGACCTCAAGGAGCTGGGCGCGGTCACCGCGCGCGGCGGCGACGGGCGGGGCGTCTACCTGATCCCCGAGGACGGCCAGCGGCCGCTGCGCGACGCCGAGGCCGCCCCGGCCCGGCTGGTCCGGCTGCTGCGCGAGCTGCTCAACGGGGTCGACTCCAGCGGCAACATCGCCGTACTGCGCACCCCGCCGGGCGCAGCCCACTACCTGGCCAGCGCGTTGGACCGAGCGGGCCTGCCCGAGATCGTCGGCACCATCGCCGGCGACGACACCATCCTCGTCGTGGCCCGCGAGGCCGTCGGCGGGGCCGCGCTCGGCGACAAGCTCGCCGGGTGGGCCCGCCGGGAAGAAAATGTTGAAGGGAGCACCACACCATGACCGAGCGGGTCGTCCTTGCCTACTCCGGAGGTCTCGACACCTCCGTGGCCATTCCGTACCTCGCCGAGCAGACCGGCGCCGAGATCGTCGCGGTGGCCGTCGACGTCGGACAGGGCGGCGAGGACCTCGACGCCATCCGGCAGCGCGCGCTGGACTGCGGCGCCGTCGAGTCCGAGGTGGTCGACGCGCGCGACGAGTTCGCCGCCGACTACTGCCTGCCGGCGATGCGCGCCAACGCCCTCTACATGGACCGCTACCCGCTGGTCTCCGCGCTGTCCCGGCCGCTGATCGTCAAGCACCTGGTGGCCGCGGCCCGCAAGCACGGCGGCACGATCGTCTCGCACGGCTGCACCGGCAAGGGCAACGACCAGGTCCGCTTCGAGGTCGGGCTGGGCGCCCTCGCCCCCGACCTGAAGATCATCGCCCCGGCCCGGGACTTCGCCTGGACCCGGGACAAGGCCATCGCCTTCGCCGAGGAGAAGGGCCTGCCGATCGACGTGTCGGCCAAGTCGCCGTACTCCATCGACCAGAACCTCTGGGGTCGCGCGGTGGAGACCGGCTTCCTCGAGGACATCTGGAACGGTCCCATCGAGGACCTGTACTCCTACACCGCCGACCCGGCCGAGCCGCGCGACGCCGACGAGGTCGTGATCACCTTCGACGCCGGCAACCCGGTCGCCATCGACGGCGAGACCGTCACCCCGTACCAGGCGATCCTGGAGCTGAACCGGCGCGCCGGCGCCCAGGGCGTCGGCCGGCTCGACATGGTCGAGGACCGCCTCGTCGGCATCAAGAGCCGCGAGGTGTACGAGGCCCCCGGCGCGATCGCGCTGATCACCGCCCACCAGGAGCTGGAGGCGGTCACCGTCGAGCGCGACCTGGCCCGGTTCAAGCGCGGCGTCGACCAGCGCTGGGGCGAGCTGGTCTACGACGGTCTCTGGTTCTCGCCGCTCAAGGACAGCCTGGACGCCTTCATCGACGACGCCCAGCGGCACGTCTCCGGCGAGGTGCGGCTCACCCTGCACGGCGGCCGGGCCACCGTGACCGGCCGGCGCTCCGAGGCCAGCCTCTACGACTTCGGCATGGCCACCTACGACACCGGCGACACCTTCGACCAGTCCCTGGCGAAGGGCTTCGTGCAGCTGTGGGGCCTGCCCAGCAAGATGGCCGCCGCGCGGGACGCCCGGCTGGGTGGCTCCTGATCGTGGGGACCACAATGGGCGGGGTGGACGACAAGAGCCTGACCGAGAACAGCGCCGCCACCAACCGGACGAGCCTGTGGGGTGGCCGGTTCGCCGGCGGCCCCGCCGAGGCCCTCGCGCGGCTGTCGGTGAGTGTCCAGTTCGACTGGCGCCTCGCCCCGTACGACATCGCCGGCTCCCGGGCGCACGCCCGGGTGCTGGCCGGCGCGGGCCTGCTCGACCCGGAGGAGCTGGGTCGCATCCTGGCCGCGCTGGACGACCTGGAGGCGGCCTGCGCCTCCGGGCAGTTCCGCCCGACCATCGACGACGAGGACGTGCACACCGCCCTGGAGCGGGGCTTGCTGGAGCGGCTCGGCAGCCTCGGCGGCAAGCTGCGCGCCGGGCGGTCCCGCAACGACCAGGTCGCCACCGACCTGCGGCTCTACCTGCGCGACCACGCCCGGGGCGTGGCCGGCCGGCTGGTCGAGCTGGCCGAGGCGCTGGTCGAGCAGGCCGAGCGGCACGTGGACACCGCCGCGCCCGGGATGACCCACCTCCAGCACGCCCAGCCGGTCACTTTCGGGCACTGGCTGCTCGCCCACGTGCAGCCGCTGCTGCGCGACCTGGAGCGACTGCGCGACTGGGACCACCGGGCCGCGATCAGCCCGCTCGGGGCGGGCGCGCTGGCCGGCTCCGGCCTGCCGCTGGACCCGGTGGCCGTCTCCAAGGAGCTGGGCTTCCGCACGTCCTTCGCCAACTCGATGGACGCCGTCGCCGACCGGGACTTCGTCGCCGAGTTCCTGTTCGTCACCGCGCTGGTCGGGGTGCACCTGTCCCGCCTCGGCGAGGAGGTGGTGCTCTGGACCTCGCACGAGTTCGGCTGGGTGGAGCTCGACGACGCCTTCGCCACCGGCTCGTCGATCATGCCGCAGAAGAAGAACGCGGACGTCGCCGAGCTGGCCCGGGGGAAGTCGGGCCGCCTCGTCGGCGGGCTGATGAGCGTGCTCACCATGCTCAAGGGCCTGCCGATGACCTACGACCGGGACATGCAGGAGGACAAGGAGCCGGCCTTCGACGCGGTCGACACCCTGGAACTGCTGCTGCCGGCGCTCGCCGGGATGATCTCCACCATGACGGTACGCGTCGATCGGCTGGTCGCCGCCGCGCCGGTGGGCTTCTCGCTGGCCACCGAGGTGGCCGACTGGCTGGTCCGCAAGGGCGTGCCGTTCCGCGACGCGCACGAGATCACCGGCAAGCTCGTCGCGCTCTGCGTGGCCCGGGACTGCGCCCTGGACGAGGTCTCCGACGACGACCTCGCCACGGTCAGCGAGCACCTGGACCCGAGCGTGCGCGACGTGCTCTCGGTCCGCTCCGCGCTGGCCGCCCGGACCACGCCCGGCTCGACCGGCCCCGGCCCGGTGGCCGACCAGCTCGCCGCCGCCGCCGACAAGTTGGCCGGCTGGCGGGAGTGGGCCAGCGAGCGGGTCGTACCCCGCTGACGTCGACGGGTCGGCGCGGCGCGACGCCGCGCCGACCCCTCACACCGTCGGCCGCTCCCGTTTCGGCAGCTTCGCCACCACCGCCTCGTACGAGCCGTCGACGGCTTCGATCAGCTCGTCGTCCGGGATCGCGCCGTTCAGGCGCAGCGAGTTCCACCCCGACCGCCCGATGTACGCCGACGCCTTCGCGTCGTCCGGGAACCGGTGGACCCACTCGTCGGCGACCTCCCGGTTCGGGCCGCACTTCACGCCGACCCGCGCCTCCCCGTCCGGCGAGCCGAGGAAGGCGAAGATCCGGCTCCCCACCTTCACCACCTCGTCGCCCTCCCAGGGCTGGTCCAGCCGGGCGCCCGGCTTCCCGAGGCAGTACGCCAGCATCTCGTCGCGCGTCATCGCGTCCTCCCGGTGGCAGCGGTCACCGGCACAGTCTCTCCGACCCGTCCAGCCCTCGGGCCCCTCCGCGCCGACCGGCCGGTCGGGAAGCCGGCCCCGCGGCGCCGATCGGGCGGTCGGGAAGCCGCCCCCTCGGCGCCGATCGGGCGGTCGGGGAGCCGGCGCCTCGGCGTTGCGGGTGGCCGGCAGAAGCGCGATCGCCGGTCAGTCGGTGCCGGCGGTGCGGGCGGACACCCGCTCGAAGCGCTGCTTGGCGGCCTGCGCGCTGCCCAGCCCCAGCCCGAAGGCGATCGCCTGCCAGGTCATGCCGCGCCCCCGGGCGAGGGTCAGCAGCCCGGCCTCCAGGGTGTCGAGCTCGGCGCGCAGGTGGGGCAGGAGGGTCAACGCTGCCGTCAGGTCGGCCTCGTCGACCGGTTCCTCGCCGGGATCCCGCTCCGCCCCGCCGGCGGCGAGGGCGGTCACCAGCGCGACCGCCTCGTACGGATCGGCCAGGTACGGGTTGGTGTGGCGCCGGCGGCGCGCCTCGGTGCCGGCGTGCCGCGCGGTGATGCGTTCCAGCGCGGCGTAGGTGCGGTGGGCGCGGGCGCGCGCCGCGTCGGGGGCGGTGAAGGCGTCGCTCATGCCTCCAGCAGACCCCACCGTGCCCGCGTTGTCAACGAAGTCTTTTCAACCAACCGTTGATGACCGGTCCGGCCCGCTGCACCAGGGCCGCGTACCCGACGCCCAGCGCCAGCGACGCCACCAGGGCCAGCAGCGGCTGGTCGCGCAGGTGCGGGTAGACCTGCCAGTGGGTCAGGTAGATGTACAGGGAGCTGCCCGCCAGCACGCCGGCCACCCGGTTCAGCGGACCCAGGCTCGGCACGGTCGGCAGCCAGACCAGCAGCGCGAACCCGGCCACGATCAACGCCTCCCGCTGCGGCTGGCCGAAGAAGCCCGGCACGGTGGCCGCCGCGGCGGCGGTGACCAGCAGCCGCTGCCGTACCCCGTCGGCGCGGGCCGCCGCCCACCCGAGCGCGAACAGCCAGAACGCCACGATCGCCGTCGGTAGGTCGTACCGGGCGTCCAGGCCGAACACGTCGTAGCGGCTGAGCAGCCCGAGCCCGGCGAGGGTCAGCGGCAGGCCGAACGGGTGGCGGCGTTCCAGCCGGTCCATCCCCGGCACCGCCAGCAGGACGGCCACCGCGACCAGGATGTAGACCAGCGCCTCGACGAACCAGAAATGCCACTCGGTGCGCCCGTCGTCCGGGCCGACGAGGCTGTTGAGCAGCAGCAGGTTGCTCCACCGGTACTGGTCGGTGAGCACCAGCATCGCCGCGATCCAGGCGGTGGTCGGCAGCACGATCCGGGTCAGGGCGGAGCGGACCTGTCGCAGCCGGTCGGCCCGTCCGGCGTCGGTGAGCAGGAACCGGGCGAAGTTGAAGCCGGCCACCCCGAGCAGGAGGTGCGCCCCGCCGGTGAGGGTGAACATCGGGATGTGCGAGCCGACGACCAGCACGATCGCCACGGCCCGCAGCGCCACGCTGGTTTCCAGCGCCCGCCGACGACGCGGCCGCCCGCCGCGCGGCGCGGGCAGCGCCCCGATCGGCATGGTGTGCCAGTTCGGGGGCAGTTGCCCGAGCGCCCGCTCCAGGCGGACCGACATCTCGACGTACGACAGCGAGTCGCCGCCCAGGTCGACGAAGCTGTGCTCCGGGGTCACGTCGGTGCGGTCGAGCACCTCGGCGAAGAGCCGGCACAGGTCGTCGTCGGGAGCGGGGGCCGACGGGACGGGCGGGGCGACCGGCCCGGCCGCCAGCTCGCGCAGCGCCGGGTAGTCCACCTTGCCGGTGGCCAGCCGGGGCAGCCGTGGCAGCGCCAGCACCCGCACCGCCCGGGGCGGCAGGGCCAGCTCGCCGGCGACCAGCCGGCGGACCCGCGCCGGGTCCACCTCGCCGGCCACCGCCACCAGCAGCTCGTCGTCCGCGCCCAGGCAGGCCGCGTCCACGTCGTGCGCGGCCAGCAGCGCCTCCACCCGCTGCGGGTCCACCCGCAGGCCGAGGATCTTGGCGAACCGGCTGCGCCGGCCCACCAGCTCGTACAGGCCGTCCGGGCCGCGGCGGGCCAGGTCGCCGGTGTGCAGCTCGGTCACGGTACGCCCCGACGCCAGGTCGGCCGGGCGCTCGGCGTAGCCGAGCATCACGTTCGGGCCGGCGTACACCAGCTCGCCGACGCCGTCCGGCTGCTCCGGCAACGCAGCGAGCCGGAACTCGCCGCCCGGCACCGGCACGCCGATCGCCTCCGGTCGGCTGGCCGCCAGGTCCGGCGGCAGGTACGCCATCCGGGCCGTCGCCTCGGTCTGCCCGTACATGACGAACAGGTCCCAGCCGCTGCGCCGGCCCAGCTCGGCGAAGCGGACCACCTTCTCCGGCGCCAGCCGGCCGCCGGCGGCGGTCACGTAGCGCAGGTGCGGCAGGTTCATCGCGGCGAAGCCGACCCGGTCCAGCAGGTCGAAGGTGTACGGCACCCCGGCGAAACTGGTGGCCCGGGCCTGGCGGAACAGCTCCCAGAAGCAGTCGTCGGCGACGGAGCGGTCGGTAAGCACCAGCGCGGCGCCCCGGGCCAGGTGGCTGTTCACCACCGACAGGCCGTAGCAGTAGTGCAGCGGCAGGCTGGTCGCCGCCCGGTCGGTCTCCCGCACCCCCAGGTACGCGGCGATCGACTCGGCGTTGGCCTGGAGGTTGGTGTGCGACAGCCGGACCAGCTTCGGCGAGCCGGTCGACCCCGACGTGCTCAGCAGCAGCGCCAGGTCCGGGTGCAGCTCGTGCGCCGACCCGATCCGCCGCTCGTGCAGCGTCCACGCCCCGTCGACCGGCCCGATCACCACGTCCGGGTCGTACGCCTCGGTCAGCGCCCGCGTCGCCGGGCCGTCGCCGGGCACCAGCAGCACCGGGTGCCCACCGTGCAGGCCGGCCAGATAGCCCACCAGCGCGTCGACCGTGTTGGCGCCGGTGACGAGCACCAGCCGGCGCTGCGGACCCAGCCGGCGCGCGGTCTCGGCGACCCGGCCGGCGAGCTCGGCGTACGACAGCACGCCGTCGGCGGTGACCACGGCGGGGCGGTCACCGTGGTCGGCCAGGTCGCGGGCGAAGGGCACCGCGCGCACGGCCGGCAGCAGGTCAGGCGGGTGCGTCACGGGGGCCACTCTAAGGTGAGGCAACCCTAATCAGAAGGACGGGTGGCGAGACACACGGCTGGGTACCGTGGTCGCGTGACCTCCTCCCGCACCGACCTCTCGCCGCTGGCCGACCTGCTGGCCGGGCCGCTGGTGCCCGCCGCGCGCGGGCTGCTCGGCTGCCGGCTCTCCGCCGGTGGCGTCACCGTCCGGATCACCGAGGTCGAGGCGTACGCGGGGACGGCCGGCGACCCCGCCTCGCACGCGCACCGGGGGCGCACCCCGCGCAACGCGGTCATGTTCGGTCCGGCCGGCCACGCCTACGTCTACTTCACCTACGGCATGCACTGGTGCATGAACGTGGTCACCGGCCCGGACGGCGAGGCCGCCGCGGTGCTGCTGCGCGCCGCCGAGGTGGTCGACGGCCTCGAGGTGGCCCGCGCCCGCCGACCCGCCGTACGCCGGGACGTCGACCTGGCGCGCGGCCCGGCGCGGCTCTGCGCGACCCTCGGCATCGACCGCTCGGCGTACGGCCTGGACCTGCTCGGCGACGGCCCGGTCCGGCTGCGGCCGGCGGTGGCGCCGGTGCCGGAGGCGGCGATCTCCGCCGGCCCCCGGGTCGGCGTGACCGGGGCACACGACGTGCCCTGGCGGTTCTGGATCACCGGCGACCCGACGGTGAGCAGCTACCGGCGGCACGTCCCGCGCGCGCGGGGTTGAGCTTCCCGGCGTGGCCGGGCGACTCTGTCGGGGGGTGTGGCCATAATCACGCCACGCGCTCATCGACGGATCGGAGGACGGTCATGCCCACGCTGCTCGCGATCGGCACCGCCAAGGGGCTCTTCCTCGCCACCAGCCCGGGCGGGCGCGGCTGGGAGGTGAGCGGCCCGCACTTCCCGATGACCGGGGTCTACGCCGTCGCCGTCGACCCCCGCCCCGGCACGCCCCGGCTGCTCGTCGGGATGACCAGCTCGCACTTCGGGCCGAGCGTCGCCACCAGCGACGACCTCGGTGCCTCCTGGGCCGAGCCGGAGCAGGCGCCGGTGGCCTTCCCGACCGACACCGGCGCCAGCCTCGGCCGGGTCTGGCAGATCGTCCCGGGCGGCGCGGACGCGCCGGACGTGGTCTGGGCGGGCACCGAGCCCTCGGCGCTGTTCCGCTCCACCGACGGCGGGCGCAGCTTCACGCTGGTCCGCTCGCTCTGGGACCACCCGCACCGGGAGCAGTGGGGCGCCGGCTTCGGCGGCCAGGCGATGCACACCGTGCTGCCGCACCCGCGCGACCCCGACCGGATCCTGGTCGCCATGTCCACCGGCGGGGTCTACCGCTCCGAGGACGCCGGCCAGAGCTGGTCGCCGGGCAACACCGGCATCCGGGCGTACTTCCTGCCCGACGAGTGGCCCGAGTTCGGCCAGTGCGTGCACAAGGTCGCCCGGGACGCGGGCAACCCGGAGCGGCTCTACGCGCAGAACCACCACGGCGTCTACCGCTCCGACGACGACGGCCGCACCTGGACGTCGATCGCCGCCGGCCTGCCCAGCGACTTCGGCTTCCCGATCGTGGCCCACCCGTCGCGCCCCGGCACGGTCTTCACGTTCCCGCTGGTCGCCGACTCCCAGCGGTACCCGGTCGACCACCGGTGCCGGGTGTTCCGCTCGACCGACGCCGGCGACAAGTGGGAGCCGCTGTCGGTGGGGCTGCCGGACGAGCCGTTCCACCCCTCGGTGCTGCGCGACGCGATGTGCGCCGGCGGGGCGGGTGACGTCTACTTCGGCACCCGCTCCGGCGAGGTCTACGCCAGCCGCGACGACGGCGACTCCTGGTCGCTGGTCGCCGCCCACCTGCCCGACGTGCTCTGCGTCCGCGCGGCGGAGGTCTGACGATGGTCACCGTGCTGGTGCCGGGTCCGCTGCGCGGCGAGGCCGGCGGCGCGAGCCGGCTCACCGTGGAGGCCGCCGGGTCGGTGGGGGCCGTCCTCGACGCGCTCGCCGACTCCTGGCCCCGGCTGGCCCGCCGGATCCGCGACGAGCGGGGCGAACTGCGCCGGTACGTCAACGTCTACGTCGACGGGGAGGACTGCCGGCACGCCGGGGGAGTGGCCGCGCCGGTCGCCGACGGGGCCGAGGTGCAGGTGCTGCCCTCGGTGGCCGGCGGCTGACGCCCGACGGGGCACCCCCCGTGCCCATGATCCGCTAACATTCGGCGCTCACCCACGACGGACAGGGGAGCGGCGACATGGACGCGCACCAGGCGGGTTACCTCGTGGGCCGGCTGGCCTGCCTCGTCGTCCCGCTGCTGCTGATCGTCGGGCTGGTCGTGCTCGGCGTGGTCCTGCTCGTCCGCAAGGGTCGCCCGACCACGCCGCCGCACCACCCCGGCGGGTTTTACCCCGCGCCCGGGACGTTTCCCACTCCGCCGTACCCGACCCCGCCGCCGTCCGGCCAGGCCTACCCCGTGCCCGGGCCATCGCACCCCGCTCACCCAGGGCACGGTGAGGGGTACCCGCCGCACGGGTGGTCGCCGCCGGGAGATGGTTCGCGGTGAGCGATATGCCTGCCAGGCATATTCATGCCTCACCGGCATATCGCTCGCTGGAACATCGATCAGTCGGGCACGGCCGCTGACGTCGCGCTACTCCCCGCCGGCCCGTCGCCGGCCCGCGCCGCCGTGGGGTGACCCGGACCACCCCACGACACTTCGGCGACGGAATAGTTGATTCGTCAAATATGTTGTGGGCAGCGTCCGGGTGGCCACCGCGGCCCCGGTCTTCCCACGCGAGGAGCTGGTCATGCAGTTCGGAGTCTTCACCGTCGGTGACGTCACGGTCGACCCGACCAACGGTCGGGAACCGACCGAGCATGAGCGGATCAAGGCGATGGTGGCCATCGCGCTGAAGGCCGAGGAGGTCGGCCTCGACGTCTTCGCCACCGGCGAGCACCACAACCCGCCGTTCGTGCCCTCGTCGCCCACCACCATGCTCGGCTACATCGCGGCACGCACCGAGCGGCTGCTGCTCTCCACCTCCACCACGCTGATCACCACCAACGACCCGGTGAAGATCGCCGAGGACTACGCCATGCTCCAGCACCTGGCCGACGGCCGGGTGGACCTGATGATGGGTCGCGGCAACACCGGGCCGGTCTACCCGTGGTTCGGCCAGGACATCCGCAACGGCATCCCGCTGGCCATCGAGAACTACGACCTGCTGCGCCGGCTCTGGCGCGAGGACGTGGTCGACTGGCAGGGCCGCTTCCGTACCCCGTTGCAGTCGTTCACCTCGACGCCGCGCCCGCTCGACGGCGTGCCGCCGTTCGTCTGGCACGGCTCGATCCGCAGCCCGGAGATCGCCGAGCAGGCGGCCTACTACGGCGATGGCTTCTTCGCCAACCACATCTTCTGGCCCAAGGAGCACACCCAGCGGATGGTCGGGCTCTACCGGCAGCGCTTCGCCCACTACGGGCACGGCAGCCCGGAGCAGGCCATCGTCGGCCTCGGCGGCCAGGTGTTCGTCCGGAAGAACTCGCAGGACGCGGTCCGGGAGTTCCGGCCGTACTTCGACAACGCCCCGGTCTACGGGCACGGCCCGTCGCTGGAGGAGTTCAGCCGGGAGACCCCGCTGACCGTGGGCAGCCCGCAGCAGGTCATCGACCGCACGCTGGGCTTCCGCGAGTACGTCGGCGACTACCAGCGGCAGCTGTTCCTCGTCGACCACGCGGGCCTGCCGCTGAAGACCGTCCTGGAGCAGCTCGACATCCTCGGCGAGGAGGTGGTTCCCGTGCTGCGCAAGGAGTTCGACACGCTGCGCCCCGCGCACGTGCCCGAGGCGCCCACGCACGCCTCGCTGCTCGCCGCCCGGGACGCCGCCGGCCTGGCCGGTACGGAGGCGACCCGATGACCCGGCGCACCCTGGCCGTGGTCTCGGCCGGCCTCAGCCAGCCCTCCTCGACCCGACTGCTCGCCGACCAGCTCGCCGCGGCCGCCCGCGACGAGCTGGTCCGGCGCGGCCACGAGGTCGAGCTGCGCACCGTCGAGCTCCGCGACCACGCGCACGACGTGGTGAACAACATGCTCACCGGGTTCCCGTCGGCGGCGCTGCGCGAGGCCCTGGACGCGGTGACCGGCGCGGACGGGATCGTGGCGGTCACGCCGATCTTCAACGCGTCGTACAACGGGCTGTTCAAGTCCTTCTTCGACGTGGTGGAGTCCGGGTCGCTGGTCGACCGGCCGGTGCTGATCGCCGCGACCGGCGGCACCGCGCGGCACTCGCTCGCTCTGGAGCACGCCCTCCGCCCGATGTTCGGCTACCTGCGGGCCGTGGTGGTCCCCACTGCGGTCTTCGCCGCTCCGGAGGACTGGTCGGGCGGCACCGCCGACGGCGCGCTGCGCGGCCGGATCCTGCGCGCCGGTGCGGAGCTGGCCGACCAGGTGGAGCGGCGCCCGCCGTCGACCGGCCCGGTCGACCCGTTCGCCCTCACCACCGACTTCGCGCAGCTGCTCGGCGGCCGGGAGGGCTGAGCGGTCAGTCCGCCCGGTCGTACGGGTGGGCGACCAGGACCGGGCAGTGCGCGTGGTGAATGACCGTCTGGCTGACGGAGCCGAGCAGCAGCCCGGTGAAGCCGCCGCGGCCCCGGGTGCCGATCGCCAGCATCGAGGCCGCACCGCTCGCCTCGATCAGCCCCTGCGCCGCGCCGGCCGCCCGGACCGGGTGCTCGCGCACCACCAGGTCCGGGTGGTCGGCCCGGACGGCGGCGGACGCCTCGGCCAGCAACCGCACCGCCTCCGCGTGGTACGCGGCCTGCGACTCCTCGACCTCCTCCGGCACCGGACGGTCCCCGTCCGGCGGGCCGACGTGCACCAGCACCAGCGGCACGTCGCGGCGGGCCGCCTCGTCGGCGGCGTACCCGGCGGCCAGCCTGGCCGACTCCGAGCCGTCCACCCCGACCACCACCGGCCCGTCCGCCGGGATCGGCTGCTCATCGGGGCGGACCACCAGCACCGGGCAGTGCGCGTGCGCGGCGACCTGGGCGCCGACCGAGCCGAGCAGCAGTCCGGCGAAGCCGCCCAGGCCCCGGCTGCCCACCACCACCAGCTCGGCGCGGCGGGACTCCTCGATCAGGGTGGCGCCCGGGCCGCCGGCGACCTGGCGTACCTCGACGGTCAGGTCGGGCCACCGGTCGGCCAGGTCCGCCGCGGTGCGCTCCAGCATCTTTCCCGACTCCTCGGTGGGCGCCGGCAACCCCAGGTCGTACGGGTTGAGCGGCACCCCGTACCCGAGCGGGTGCAGGTAGCCGTGCACCAGGTGCAGCGGCCGGCGGCGCAGCGCGGCGGCGCGGGCCGCGTGCTCGGCGGCGACCAGGCTGGACGGCGATCCGTCGACGCCCGCCACGACCGGTCGGTTCATCAGCACCCCCACGACTCGTCAGCTCATTGTCGACGTACCCGGCGCACGGCACGGGCATTCGGCGCCGACCCGCGCGCCGCCTCCGCGCGTCAGCGCCCGCGCGTCGGCACCCGGGCGTCGGCGGCGGCCGGACGGCGACGGCCTTTCGGTCGCCGGGCCCGGGACCATCGGCCCTGACGTCGTCGGCCGGCGCGGTGTGCAATGGAGTCAGGACACCGAGGTCCCCCGGCCCCGCCGAGGTGAGGAGGACCAGCCCATGACCCCGCTGGACATGCTGCGTGAGCACCCGTTCCTGACCGGACTGCCGCCGGAGTGGCTGCCCCGGCTGACCGGGTACGCCCGGCCGGTGGCCTGGCATCCCGGCCATCGGCTGTTCCGCGCCGGTCAGCCGGCGGAGCGGTTCTGGCTGGTCCGGGGCGGCGAGGTGGCGCTGGACTTCCCGGTGCCCGGTCGGGGCGACGTCGGCATCGAGATGATCGGTCCGGGCGGGGTGCTGGGCTGGTCCTGGCTCTTCCCGCCGTACCGCTGGCAGTTCGGCGCGGTCGCCGTGCGGCGCACCACGACGGTGGAGTTCACCGCCGCGGGGGTGCGCCGGTTGATGGACTCCGACGACGCGCTCGGCCGGCAGCTCACCACCCGGTTCATGAGCGTGGTGGTGGACCGGCTCCAGGCGTCCCGGGGCCGGCTGCTGGACCTGTACGGCTACCCGACGTCGTCGGCGAGCTGATAGGTCCGCTTCCGCTGCGGGGGGCGTGGCGCGCCGACCGGCCTCCGCCCGCGCCACCGGCCGATCAGGGTACGCGCGGCGAGCGTCGCGGCGACGGCCAGCAGGACGATCGCGAGCGCCTGACCGAGGAAGGTCCCCACCACGTACGTCAGGTCCTCGGGCCGGGCTGCCACGGGACCGTCGGCCCACTCGGCCAGCTGTGCGTCCAGCCCCGCCGCCAGCACCAGCCACCCCGCCCCGGCGGCGAGCGGACCGGCCGCCGGCCGGGGCAGCAGGATCGCCAGTGGCACCGCCACCAGCAGCGTCACCTGGAGGGCGAGCGCGGCGACCGGGGTGCCGAGCCGGGGGTCCAGCGTCGCCCAGACGTCGAGCGCCACGGCGTCGGCGACCCCCAGCCGGGGCAGCGCCAGCACGAGCAGCGCGCCCGACAGGGCCGCCCCGGCCGCCGTGACCAGGGCGCCCCGGGTGCTCCGGCGCAGCGTCACCGCCAGCAGCGCGAGGACGGCCAGCGACAGCACCCCGACCGCCCACGGCATGCCGGCCACCCGCAGCGCCAGCCGCCCGGTGTCCAGCGGTCCGCACTCCACCGGGTAGTGGTCGCACTCGTACGCCCAGCCGCCCACCCACAGCAGCGTCTCCCACGCCAGCAGCAGCACGCCGACCCCGACCGGCAGCGCCGGCAGCAGCAGGACCCGGCGACCCACGGAGGTGGTCGGGGCGGCCCGCCGCACCAGCCCGGTCAGCCACCGGCAGAGCAGCACCGCCGCCGCAGCGAGCACGACCAGGCTCGGCAGCAGCGGCCAGCCGTCCGGCCGTGGCTGGTGGACCAGTCCGGTGTACGGGGCGAGGTACGTCCCGGCGAGCAGCCCCACGGCGAACACCGCACCGAGCGCGGCGGGCCGCTCCGGGCGTCCGGCGAGCTGCCGTCCCCGTACGTCGCGCCACACGCCGTCGGCCAGGAAGATCGCCGGCTGGATCGCGGCCAGCGCCAGCACGGCGAGCCCACCCCAGAGCACCTCCTCGCCGGCCGGCACGGCCAGCACCTCGTCGGCGAGCATCAGCTCGACCAGGAGCTGCGCGTTGGTCAGCGCGACCGCGGTGAACACGCCGCCGGCGAAGAGCTGCCCGAGCGGGAAGGTCAGCGCGGCGGTGGGGTCGGCCAGCGCGGCGAGGCGGGTGGCCACGCTCGGATGCCGGTCCCACAGCCGCTCCCACAGCCGGCTCGGCAGCCCCCGGGGTGCCGAGGGTCCCTGGTGCAGGGCGACCCGGATGCCGTCCGGGTCGCCCCCGGCGGCGCGCACGTCCGCCTGGTGCTCCCGCAGCCGCAGGAACGCCCGGGTGGTCAGTTCGGCGAGGACGGCCAGGACGGTGGCACGCACCAGCACGCCGAGCGTCTCGCCCGCCGTGGGCGGCTCCGGCGGCCAGATCAGCTGGGCCAGGAGCAGCATCCCGGTGCCCAGCGCGGTGGCCCGGGTGCTGATCCGCAGCACGGTGGCGAAGCGCAGCCGCAGCAGGTCGTGGTTCTGCACGTGGGCCAGCTCGTGCCGGAGCACCGCCTCGAAGACCGCCCGACCCTCCGGGCCCTTCGCCGCGGTGGCGAGCAGTTCCGGCCCGAGCGCCACGTACGGCTTGTCGCCGGTGCCGCCGGTGAACGCCCGCCGTCCCAGCCGGGTGCCGAGCAGCACCGGGGTCGGCCGGCGCAGGGTGACCGAGGCGAGCACCTCGGCGATCACCTCCTCGGCGGCGCGGAACATGCCCGGTTCCAGCGGCCGGGTGTGGCGCCGCTGCCGCCGGGTCTGCCAGGCGAACAGCACCACCCCGGGGACCGCCATCAGGTTGAAGAAGTTCGACATCCGCACGAACATCTCGCTGCACGGGTGGTCGAGCACGTCCCCGAGGCCGCAGCCGGGCCGGGCGAGCACGGTCAGCCCGAACACGACGGCGAGCAGCACCGCCGAGCTGAACACCAGCGCGGCGAGCGGGAGCAGCAGGAAACCGGTCTCGTCCGGCCGTCCGCGCCAGACCGGGGTCGGCGCGCTCACCGGTCGGGCTCCGCGTCGAGCACCAGGGCCGTGACCACGGCGTCGGCGATGGCCACGGCGAGGGCCGGTTCGGCGCCCAGCGCGGCGGCCCGCGCGGACGCCACGGCCCGCACCCGGGCCAGTTGCTCCCGGCTGAACTCGGCCGGCGGGGGCGGCGCCGGCCGCCGGCGCAGCGCGCCGAACAGGCCGCGGGTGGCCCGGCCGCCGAGCTGTTCCAGCTCGCCCTCCGCGCCGCGCAGCAGCGCCCCGGTCACGGTCGCGCAGACCAGCGTCACCACCGGCGTCACGGTGGCGACCGCGTCGAGCACCCCGAACTCCAGCCGACCGCCGTCGGTGGAGGTGTCCACCCCGGTCAGGTACGGCGCGGCGAGCATCTCGAAGGCGGGCAGCTCCTCGGGGGCGAGGCGGGCGATCACCGTACGGGCGAGCGCGGCGGTCCGGTCGACGTCGACGGGTCTGCGTGACATGCCTCATTGGTAGCGGGCGGTGACCACCCGTGCCACGGTGGGCACTGTCCGTTATCCGTCGCCGCCCCGCGTCGGGTCGGCACGCCCATGCACGATCAACTCGTCCACCTCCAGCCGGCCGATGCGCAGCTCCCTGATCACGGCCCGGCGCACCGCCAACCGGCCGATCGCCAGTACGCCCAGCGCGGTGGCCCCGCCGGCGAGCGCGGACACCGCCAGCGAACCGATCGCCGCGGCACCGATCGCCCGGGCGCCCACCGCCAGGGCGCCGGTCGCCACCGCGCCGACCGCGCGCGGACCGGCGACGCCCCGTCGACCCCGCCGCTCCCACATCCCCCGCATGTGCCGATCCTGCGCGCCAACGATCCGCGCCACCCCGTGGCCACCCGCACCTCCACCGGCCGGGTGAACCTCCGAACGCCGAAAGGCCCCGAGCCCGGAAAGGCTCACCCCGACGCCGCCGTCACCGCCGCTCCAGCCCACCCGCCCGACGAACTGCCCGCACACCCCGGACACCAGCCCGGGAGGTCTTCGAGCGGGCCAGCCCGATCCGGGTGCACTTTGCCGGAAAGCGTGGCTATCCGGCCCCGAATAGCCACGCTTTCCGGGAAAGTGTCGCCTCCAGCACCGGGGCCCCGGGGCGGTGGCGGTGGGGTGGGCGGTGTGGCCGGCGGTCCGGAAGTGTCGGAGTGGGTGCGTATCGTCCGGGGGCGTGACGGCCGACCTTCAGCTGCGCCCGGTGCGCGACGACGACCTGTCCGTGCTCTTCGGCCACCAGCAGGATCCGCAGGCGAACTGGATGGCTGCCTTCGGTCCCGCCGACCCGACCGACCGGGCGGCCTTCGACGCGCACTGGGCGCGGATCCGCGCCGACCCGCGGAACGTGGTGCGCGCCGCCACCGTCGCCGGCGAGGTGGTGGGATACGTGACCGCCTTCCCGGTCGAGGAACGCACCGAGGTCAGCTACTGGATCGATCCGACCCGCTGGGGCCGGGGGTACGCCACCGCCGCGCTCGCCGCGCTGCTGCGCGAGCTGCCGCAGCGGCCGGTGCACGCCCGCGCCGCCAAGGACAACCGCGCCTCCCTCGCCGTGCTGCGCAAGTGCGGCTTCGTCGTGGTCGGCGAGGACTCCGGGTACGCCGCCGGCCGCGGCACGGAGGTGGAGGAATGGGTGCTGGAGCTGCCCGCCGAGGCGGCTGACCAGCGCAACCACTAGTGTCCCCGGGGTGAACTGGCTGGAACTCGTCGGCTGGGCCGGCTCCGCGCTGCTGGTCTGGTCCCTGCTGCAGACGCGCATCCTGCGGCTGCGCGCGCTCAACCTCGTCGGCTGCCTGATCCTCATCGGCTACAACGCCGCCGTGCACGTGTGGCCCATGGTCGGCCTGAACGTGGTGCTCGCCGTGATCAACGTGTGGTACCTGCGCAAGATGCTGGCCACCCGGCACGACGAGGAGACCTACCAGGTGGTCGAGGTGGGCGTGGACGACCAGTTCCTGGCGCACACGCTGCGGGTGCACGCCGCCGACATCGCCCGGTTCAACCCCGACTTCCGGTGGCCGGCGCCCGCCGCCGAGCGGTCGGCGTTCCTGGTCGTGCGCGCCGACGAGGTGGTCGGCGTGGTGCTCTCGCACGCCGAGCCCGACGGGGTGGCCCAGATCGACCTGGACTACGTCACCCAGCGGTTCCGCGACTTCACCCCGGGGGAGTTCGTCTACCGCCGCAGCAGCCTGTTCACCGACCGGGGCTTCCGCCGGGTGGTCAGCCCGCCCGGCATGGTCGCCCCCTACTACCACCGGCTCGGTTTCCGCCCCGAGGGCGGCTCGTACGTGCTGGACCTGCCGACCTCCACCCCGGCGTAGGCGGCACCCGCCCGGAGGATTCACCCGGGTCCGCGCTGGGCACTGACAGGCCTACGCCGGTCGGGTCCTCCGTCCGGCGGTGTCGGCCATGGCGGCCGGCGCCGGTCGCGTGAGGGAGAGAACCGGGCGTGCAGAGCTACTGGAGCCAACTGGCCCTGGTCGGAGTCCTGGTGGTCCTGAACGCGATCTTCGCGGGCAGCGAGATGGCGCTGGTGTCGCTGCGCGACAGCCAGGTGCAGCGGCTGGAACGCGTCAGCCGGGCCGGGCAGGTGCTGGCCCGCCTCGCCAAGGACCCGAACCGGTTCCTCGCCACCATCCAGATCGGCATCACGCTGGCAGGTTTCCTGGCCTCCGCCGCCGCGGCGGTCTCGCTGGCCAAGCCCCTGGTGCCGCTGCTCGGGTTCTTCGGCGGCGCCGCGGAGACGGTCGCCATCGTGGTGGTCACCCTGGCCCTGACCTTCGTCACCCTGGTCTTCGGCGAGCTGGCGCCGAAGCGGATCGCCATGCAGTCCGCCGAGCGGTGGGCGCTGCTGGTGGCCCGCCCGCTGGACCTGCTGGCCAGCGTCACCCGGCCGGCCGTCTGGGCCCTCGGCGCCACCAGCGACCTGGTGGTACGCCTGGTCGGGCTCAACCCGAAGCACCAGCCCGAGGAGATCGGCCCGGACGAGCTGCGCGACATCGTCGCCGGCAACCACGGCTTCACCAAGGAGCAGCGCACCATCATCGCCGGCGCGGTGGAGATCGCCGACCGGCAGCTCCGGGCGGTCCTCGTACCCCGGTTGCAGGTCTTCACGCTCGACAGCGGGACCACCGCGGAGGCCGCCCGGCTGCTGCTGGCCGCCACCGGCCACTCCCGGGCCCCGGTGGTCCGGCACGGCGGCCTGGACGACGCGGTCGGCGTGATCCACCTCCGTGACCTCGTCGGCGTCCCCGAAGACCGTCCGGTCGACGAGTGCGCCCGCCCGCCCATGCTGCTGCCCGATTCGCTGCCGGTGGTGGACGCGCTGCGCCAGTTCAAGGCGGAGCGGCAGCACATCGCCCTGGTGGTGGACGAGCGCGGCGCCGTCGACGGGATCGTCACCCTGGAGGACATCCTCGAGGAGATCGTCGGGGAGATCTACGACGAGACCGACCGGGACGTCCGTTCGGTGCGCACCGAGGCCGACGGCGCGCTGCTGCTGCCCGGCACCTTCCCCGTGCACGACCTGCCGGACATAAGCGTCGAGGTGCCCGCCCGCCCGGCCGGCGACTACACCACCGTCGCCGGCATGGTGCTGGCCTGCCTCGGGCACATTCCCACCGTCGCGGGGGAGAGCGTCACCATCGACGCCTGGGAACTGGAGGTGTCGGCGATCGACCACCGGGCGATCACCCAGGTCCGGCTGCGCCGCGTCGCCCAGCCCGCCGACGAGAGCGCCGACCAGGAGGAACAGCTCCTGGACGAGGCCCGCAGCTGACCCGACGGCGGCCGGGCGGCCACCCGCCCGCCGGCCATCCGTGCCGGCCGGGGAGAACGACGAGAACCGGTGGCCGGACGACGGCCGCGAGCTCGGGTCAGGGTCCCGGGTCGCCGAACGGGAAGCCGGACACGGGCGGCAGGAGCTGCACCTGGTCGGCGGGGAGCTGCCGGCTGCCGCGGCTCAGCGCCCGCGCCACCACCCGGATCGCCCACGGCCCCGATGGGTGCCGCTCCGCCCCGATCAACCGCCCCACAACCCGGCTCCACCAGTGCCGGGTGACGATCACGTCGGTCAGCCGCAGCCGGCCGTCCGGGAAGCCCCCGCGCACCACCACGTCCACCACCCGGCCGAGCCGCCGGCCGTGCAGGTCGTACGCGGCGCGGCCGAGCAGCTCACCCGCTCGCACGGTCGGCTCCCGGGATCCGGTCGATCAGGTGCCGGCGCAGCCAGGCCTCCGCCGGCGGCCGGGGCAACTCGTCCGCGTGGGTGCGCAGCCGTACCGCGCTGTCGATCCGGGCGACCTGGGCGAACGGGATCCGCAGCGGCCGCACCGGCGGGTCGTCGGCGAGCCGGTCGGCGACCGCGACCAGGAACCGGCCCGTCCGCCCACCGATCCGCCGGGCGAGCGCCGCCTGGCCGGTGAGCAGGAAGGCCAGGTACGGGACGCCGTCGGCGTCGACCGCGAACTCCACGTCGTCGACCTTGCCCACCAGCCGGCCGTCGCGGTCCACGATCTGCCGGTCCAGCAACTGCCGACCCAACTGGAGCCTCATCGGCCCATCCCCGTCGTGACGGCGAGCGGGATCGCGGCCACCGACGCCGCCACGATCACCACCAGGAACACCGCGCCGAGCAGGTTCAGCAGCGGCCCGTTGACCCGGTCGCCCAGGTACGTCCGGTCGTTGGCGACGATCAGGATCGGCAGGTACGTCAGCGGCAGCGCCACCGCGCTGACCACCAGCATGTACTCGGTCAGCCGCACCGGGTCGACCGAGGTGAGGAGCACCAGCACCCCGAGCAGCACGCTGACCAGCAGCACGCTGTGGAAGCGGGCCGCGTCCCGGGGGCTGACCCGCTTGCCCCACTGCCAGCCGAAGTACTGCGCCGCCGCGTACGCCGCCGACAGCCCCGTCTCCAGCGCGGCGCCGAAGGTGACCGCGAAGAACGCCAGCGCGGCGATCGCCAGCCCCACCCCGCCGAACGCGATGACCACCGGCGCGGCCACCTGGTCGAGCGTCGACAGCGAGGTCCCCGTCGGGTGGAAGACCACCGCGGCGGTGGCCACCAGCGACAGGGCGAGGAACCCGCCCACGGGGAAGCCGACCAGCACGCTCGCCCGGGCGTCGGCCAGGTCCGCGGCGCTCCACTTCTCCTCCACCCCGCCCGAGGAGAAGAAGAACACCTCGTACGGGCTGACCGTGGAGGCGAACAACGCCACCGCCACGAACCAGTACGCCGCCCAACCCTGCCCGGCCGCGCCGGGGTGCAGCGCGCCCCGGGCCAGCGCGCCCCAGTCGGTCGGCAGCCGGAACAGCGCCACCGCGAACACCACCAGGGCCAGGCCGGCCAGCCCGAAGACCCGCTCCATCAGCTGGAAGCGCATCCGCCACAGCACCAGCCAGACCCCGAACGCGGCCACCGGCACCCACAGCAGGTAGCTCACCCGGGAGGCCAGGTGCAGGGCGAGCGCCACCCCGCCCAGCTCGGCGGCCAGGGTGAGCACCGTGACCAGGTAGGAGGCGACCAGGTTGAGCAGCGCGACGCGCGGCCCGAGCCGCTCCCGGACCAGGTCGAACACCGCCCGGCCGCTCACCGCCGCGATCCGGCCGGCCATCTCCGCGTACGCGCAGATGCCGACCACCCCGGCCACCAGCACCCAGGCGTGTCCCATGCCGAAGCGGGCGCCCGCCTGGCTCGCCGCCACGAGGTCGCCGATGTCGACGAAACCGCCGACGGCCGACAGCACGCCGAGCGTGGCGGCCAGCAGCTTCTTCACCTCGGGTACGCGTCGGCCGGCGTCATCGAGGCCGACGATAGCGGCGCGCGGACCCGCTTTCCCGGCAAACCGGGCAGGCGCGGTCGGTCAGCCGGCGGTGAGGTTCTGCAGGCGGACCTGGCCGCGCGAAACCAGCCGGCCCTCCCCGTCGGTGATCTCCACCTGCCAGAGCTGCTGGCTGCGACCCCGGTGCACCGGAGTGCCGACGGCGGTCAGCTCGCCGTCGCGGACCGCGCGGAGGAAGTCCGTCTGGTTGGACACGCCGACCACGGTGCCGCGCCCGCCGAGCCAGATCGACCCGCCGACGCTCGCCGCCGTTTCCACCACCGCGCAGTACACGCCGCCGTGCTGGATGCCGAACGGCTGGTGCAGCTCGGGGCGGACCTCCCAGCGGATGACCACCCGGTCCGGGCCGACCTCGTCCAGCTTCAGCCCGAGCAGGGCGACCAGCCCGCCCGTCAGGTCCGGCATCTCCACGACGTTCCTCCTCGATTCGCGGAGCCGCCAGCCTAGTCAACCGCCGGAACGACCAAACCCGGTACGGTCCGGTGCCCGGCATGGGGGAGAATCGGTGACCGTGACCGACAGCAACCTCCCGCACGGGCGGGACTCCCTGACCGAAGACCTGCGGTGGCGGGGCCTGATCCAGGACTCGACCGGCCTCGACGAGCTGCGCGAGCTGCTCGACGGCGGGAGCGCCACCTTCTATGTGGGCTTCGATCCGACCGCGCCCAGCCTGCACGTCGGCCACCTCATGCAGGTCACCACCGCCCGCCGGCTCCAGCTCGCCGGCCACCGCCCGCTGCTGCTGGTGGGCGGGGCGACCGGGCAGATCGGCGACCCGAAAGAGAGCGCCGAGCGGACGCTCAACCCGCCGGAGGTGGTCGCCGGCTGGGTCCAGCGCATCCACGACCAGCTCTCGCCCTTCGTGTCGTACATCGGGGAGAACGCGGCGCAACTGGTCAACAACCTGGACTGGACCGGCGAGATGTCGGTGGTCGAGTTCCTCCGCGACGTCGGCAAGCACTTCCCGGTGAACAAGATGCTGGCCCGGGAGGTGGTCCGGGCGCGGCTGGAGACCGGCATCAGCTTCACCGAGTTCAGCTACCAGCTGTTGCAGGCCAACGACTTCTTCGAACTGCACCGCCGGCACGGCTGCCAACTCCAGTACGGCGGCTCCGACCAGTGGGGCAACATCACCGCCGGCGTCGACTACGTGCGGCGTCGGGGCGCCGGCCCGGTGGAGGCCTTCACCACCCCGCTGGTGACCCGGTCCGACGGGACGAAGTTCGGCAAGACCGAGGGCGGGGCGGTCTGGCTCGACCCCAACATGACCAGCCCGTACGCCTTCTACCAGTTCTGGGTCAACGCCGACGACCGGGACGTCACCCGCTACCTGCGCTACTTCAGCTTCCGCTCCCGTGAGGAGATCGAGGCGCTGGAGAAGGAGACCGCCGAGCGGCCGGCCGCCCGGTCGGCCCAGCGGGCCCTCGCGGAGGAGTTGACCACCCTGGTGCACGGTGAGCGGGAGATGGCCCAGGCCGTCGCCGCCAGCCAGGCGCTCTTCGGCCGGGGGTCGCTCGACGAGCTGACGCCCGAGACGCTGCGGGCCGCGCTGACCGAGGCCGGCCTGGTCCACCTGGACGCGTTGCCCGACGTGGCCGGGCTGCTGCGCGACTCCGGACTGGTGCCGAGTCTCAAGGAGGCGAGGCGGGTGATCGCCGAGGGCGGCGCCTACGTCAACAACACCCGGGTGACCGAGGTGGACGCGACGGTCGCGCCGGAGGACCTGCTGCACGGCCGGTACCTGGTGCTGCGCCGGGGCAAGCGGTCGTTCGCGGGGGTTGAGCTGCGCGGATAGTCGCCGCTTGATGGTGTGACGGGGGACGCGCCCGGCCGAGTTGACGATCAACTCGCCGGGCGCGTAACTTTCTCTCTGCCAGCGCGGAACGGACGAAACAGGCGAAAGACCTGGTAGGCCGGGCGCGGGAATGGTCTGAGGGTCGGCCGGGTCGCTATCCGGCACGGTCCTGGATCGGGCTCCCCAAGGTTTGCGAAAGCCGGTGGGAGTGCGGGAATGACCCCAGGCTCGGATGGGTTGTAACCCATGTGAGCTTGGACCGGGCGGTGCCCCGGATCGGCCTGAGGGCCGATTTGGTGACGCGGAGCCGACCGGGTATGGTTCATCGCCGGTAGGGAACCGGGCGTGCTTGTGGGAGACCGCAGCGGCCGGCCTGTCGGAAGCCATGAGGACAGCGGTGAGAGCCGGTGGTAATTGTGGTGCCCGTAATTGTGGTGGAAGTGGTGCGGATCGCGACAGAGCGGTTTGACACGGCGGATATCAGCGGGTAACGTAGTAAAAGTGCCCGGCGCGGAAGCGGCGGTTACGACAGAGCGAGAATTGCCCCGGGTCGGGGGTCCTCTTCGGGGGGTTTCCGGGCGGTGTGTGGTTGTTCTTTGAGAACTCAACAGGGTGCTTGATAAGCCAGTGCCAATTATGATTTATACCCCGGACTGGCAGTTCTTCTTCGGGAGTGCTGTTGGTTGGGATTCCTTTGGCAACACTTTTGTTGTCAGGACAGTTTTTCGACAAGTTTTTGTTGGAGAGTTTGATCCTGGCTCAGGACGAACGCTGGCGGCGTGCTTAACACATGCAAGTCGAGCGGAAAGGCCCTTCGGGGTACTCGAGCGGCGAACGGGTGAGTAACACGTGAGCAACCTGCCCTAGGCTTTGGGATAACCCCGGGAAACCGGGGCTAATACCGAATATGACCTGGCCTCGCATGAGGCTTGGTGGAAAGTTTTTCGGCCTGGGATGGGCTCGCGGCCTATCAGCTTGTTGGTGGGGTGATGGCCTACCAAGGCGACGACGGGTAGCCGGCCTGAGAGGGCGACCGGCCACACTGGGACTGAGACACGGCCCAGACTCCTACGGGAGGCAGCAGTGGGGAATATTGCACAATGGGCGGAAGCCTGATGCAGCGACGCCGCGTGAGGGATGACGGCCTTCGGGTTGTAAACCTCTTTCAGCAGGGACGAAGCGTAAGTGACGGTACCTGCAGAAGAAGCGCCGGCCAACTACGTGCCAGCAGCCGCGGTAAGACGTAGGGCGCGAGCGTTGTCCGGATTTATTGGGCGTAAAGAGCTCGTAGGCGGCTTGTCACGTCGACCGTGAAAACTTGGGGCTCAACCCCAAGCCTGCGGTCGATACGGGCAGGCTAGAGTTCGGTAGGGGAGACTGGAATTCCTGGTGTAGCGGTGAAATGCGCAGATATCAGGAGGAACACCGGTGGCGAAGGCGGGTCTCTGGGCCGATACTGACGCTGAGGAGCGAAAGCGTGGGGAGCGAACAGGATTAGATACCCTGGTAGTCCACGCTGTAAACGTTGGGCGCTAGGTGTGGGGGGCCTCTCCGGTTCCCTGTGCCGCAGCTAACGCATTAAGCGCCCCGCCTGGGGAGTACGGCCGCAAGGCTAAAACTCAAAGGAATTGACGGGGGCCCGCACAAGCGGCGGAGCATGCGGATTAATTCGATGCAACGCGAAGAACCTTACCTGGGTTTGACATGGCCGCAAAACTCACAGAGATGTGAGGTCCTTCGGGGGCGGTCACAGGTGGTGCATGGCTGTCGTCAGCTCGTGTCGTGAGATGTTGGGTTAAGTCCCGCAACGAGCGCAACCCTCGTTCGATGTTGCCAGCGCGTTATGGCGGGGACTCATCGAAGACTGCCGGGGTCAACTCGGAGGAAGGTGGGGATGACGTCAAGTCATCATGCCCCTTATGTCCAGGGCTTCACGCATGCTACAATGGCCGGTACAATGGGCTGCGATACCGTGAGGTGGAGCGAATCCCAAAAAGCCGGTCTCAGTTCGGATCGGGGTCTGCAACTCGACCCCGTGAAGTCGGAGTCGCTAGTAATCGCAGATCAGCAACGCTGCGGTGAATACGTTCCCGGGCCTTGTACACACCGCCCGTCACGTCACGAAAGTCGGCAACACCCGAAGCCGGTGGCCCAACCCCTTGTGGGAGGGAGCCGTCGAAGGTGGGGCTGGCGATTGGGACGAAGTCGTAACAAGGTAGCCGTACCGGAAGGTGCGGCTGGATCACCTCCTTTCTAAGGAGCACCTTCACCCGAAAGGGTGCAAGGAGCCCGCGCCATCCGAATGTGGTGGCGGGGTGCTCAATGGCGGAGACACTGGCGAGTCTGGTCCTGGCAACGGCCGGGTTCCTCCTAGTACGACCACCTTGGTGGTAGGGAACGGGGTCCTGGTGCGGCTGGGCACGGATGTAGAGCACCCTGTTGGGTCCTGAAGGAACAACCTCGGTTGTCTTTCAGAACCATGACCCCACCTTGGTGGGGGACGGTTGCCAGGCATGACCTGGCCTCGCATACCGCCGGCGTTGGTCGGGCTGGTGTGGGGTGGATCTGGTTGTGGGTTGGTCGTTTGTTGAGAATTGCACAGTGGACGCGAGCATCTTTGTGGTCAAGTTGTCAAGGGCGAACGGTGGATGCCTTGGCACCAGGAGCCGATGAAGGACGTGGGAGGCCGCGATAGGCCTGGGGGAGCTGTCAACCAAGCTGTGATCCCAGGGTGTCCGAATGGGGAAACCCGGCACCAGTCATGTGGTGTCACCTGCACCTGAACACATAGGGTGTATGGAGGGAACGCGGGGAAGTGAAACATCTCAGTACCCGTAGGAAGAGAAAACAAATAGTGATTCCGTGAGTAGTGGCGAGCGAAAGCGGATTGAGGCTAAACCGGCTGCGTGTGATACCTGTCAGGGGTTGCGTGGTCGGGGTTGTGGGACCCCGCTGAACAAGCTGACACTTGTTCGAGGAGTTACAAAGTCAGTGGCTAGCCGAATGGTGTGGAAAAGCCAACCGTAGACGGTGATAGTCCGGTACGTGAAAGTTGCTGACCTTCTGTGGGTGTTCCCGAGTAGCGGCGGACCCCTGAAATCTGCCGTGAATCTGCCAGGACCACCTGGTAAGCCTAAATACTTCCTGGTGACCGATAGCGGACGAGTACCGTGAGGGAATGGTGAAAAGTACCCCGGGAGGGGAGTGAAATAGTACCTGAAACCGTTCGCCTACAATCCGTCGGAGCCTTGCGGGGTGACGGCGTGCCTTTTGAAGAATGAGCCTGCGAGTTAGTGGCATGTGGCGAGGTTAACCCGTGTGGGGGAGCCGTAGCGAAAGCGAGTCTGAATAGGGCGATTCAGTCGCATGCTCTAGACCCGAAGCGGAGTGATCTAGCCATGGGCAGGCTGAAGCGCGGGTAAGACCGCGTGGAGGGCCGAACCCACCAACGTTGAAAAGTTGGGGGATGACCTGTGGTTAGGGGTGAAAGGCCAATCAAACTCCGTGATAGCTGGTTCTCCCCGAAATGCATTTAGGTGCAGCGTCGCGTGTTTCTTGCCGGAGGTAGAGCACTGGATGGTCTAGGGGGCCCACAAGCTTACCGAAATCAGCCAAACTCCGAATGCCGGTAAGTGAGAGCGCGGCAGTGAGACTGCGGGGGATAAGCTTCGTAGTCGAGAGGGAAACAGCCCAGATCACCAGCTAAGGCCCCTAAGCGTGTGCTAAGTGGAAAAGGATGTGGGGTCGCATAGACAACCAGGAGGTTGGCTTAGAAGCAGCCACCCTTTAAAGAGTGCGTAATAGCTCACTGGTCAAGTGGTTCCGCGCCGACAATGTAGCGGGGCTCAAGCACACCGCCGAAGCTGTGGCATTCACATTTCAACCTCGCTTGGACTTGATTCCTTGTGCAGGTGTGTGGATGGGTAGGGGAGCGTCGTGCCGCGGGTGAAGCAACGGGGTGACCCAGTTGTGGACGCGGCACGAGTGAGAATGCAGGCATGAGTAGCGAAAGAAGGGTGAGAAACCCTTCCGCCGGATGACCAAGGGTTCCAGGGCCAGGCTAATCCGCCCTGGGTGAGTCGGGACCTAAGGCGAGGCCGAGAGGCGTAGTCGATGGACAACGGGTTGATATTCCCGTACCCGCGAAAGAGCGACCCTGACGAACCTCGCTGTGCTAACCACCCAAACCGGCGGCGACCTTCGGGTCAATGTTGGGGAGCGTGGGAACCTGGCGGGTAGTAGTCAAGCGATGGGGTGACGCAGGAAGGTAGCTGAGCCCGGCCGGTGGTTGTGCCGGGGTAAGCGTGTAGGCCGCACCATAGGCAAATCCGTGGTGCATGAAGGCTGAGACGTGATGCCGAGCCGATTCAGGTGAAGTCAGTGATCCTATGCTGCCGAGAAAAGCCTCTAGCGAGTTCTTAGCGGCCCGTACCCCAAACCGACACAGGTGGTCAGGTAGAGAATACCGAGGCGATCGGGCGAACTGTGGTTAAGGAACTCGGCAAATTGCCCCCGTAACTTAGGGAGAAGGGGGGCCGGAGACGTGAAGCCCCACGCGGGTGGAGCGTTGTATGGCCGCAGAGAGCAGGGGGAAGCGACTGTTTACTAAAAACACAGGTCCATGCGAAGAAGTAATTCGATGTATATGGACTGACGCCTGCCCGGTGCTGGAACGTTAAGGGGACCTGTTAGCTCTTCGGGGCGAAGCGGAGAACTTAAGCGCCAGTAAACGGCGGTGGTAACTATAACCATCCTAAGGTAGCGAAATTCCTTGTCGGGTAAGTTCCGACCTGCACGAATGGCGTAACGACTTCCCCACTGTCTCAACCACAGGCCCGGCGAAATTGCATTACGAGTAAAGATGCTCGTTACGCGCGGCAGGACGGAAAGACCCCGGGACCTTTACTATAGCTTGACATTGGTATCCGAATTAGCTTGTGTAGGATAGGTGGGAGCCGGTGAAGTCCATACGCCAGTATGGGTGGAGGCAATCTTGAAATACCACTCTGGTTGATTTGGGTATCTAACTTCGGACCGTTATCCGGTTCAGGGACAGTGTCTGGTGGGTAGTTTAACTGGGGCGGTTGCCTCCTAAAGGGTAACGGAGGCGCCCAAAGGTTCCCTCAGCCTGGTTGGCAATCAGGTGTTGAGTGCAAGTACACAAGGGAGCTTGACTGTGAGACTGACAGGTCGAGCAGGGACGAAAGTCGGGACTAGTGATCCGGCACTTGCGAGTGGAAGCGGTGTCGCTCAACGGATAAAAGGTACCCCGGGGATAACAGGCTGATCTTCCCCAAGAGTCCATATCGACGGGATGGTTTGGCACCTCGATGTCGGCTCGTCGCATCCTGGGGCTGTAGCAGGTCCCAAGGGTTGGGCTGTTCGCCCATTAAAGCGGTACGCGAGCTGGGTTTAGAACGTCGTGAGACAGTTCGGTCCCTATCCGCCGTGCGCGTAGGATACTTGAGAAGGGCTGTCCCTAGTACGAGAGGACCGGGACGGACGAACCTCTGGTGTGCCAGTTGTCCCGCCAGGGGCACGGCTGGTTAGCTACGTTCGGAAGGGATAACCGCTGAAAGCATCTAAGCGGGAAGCTCGCTTCAAGATGAGGTATCCCACCATCCTTTGGATGGGTAAGGCCCCCAGCTAGACGACTGGGTTGATAGGCCGGAAATGTAAGCCCGGTAACGGGTTCAGTTGACCGGTACTAATAGGCCGAGGACTTGACTACAAAGCTGCTACGCGTCCACTGTGCAACTCCCGACAAACGAACAACACCCAGCAGAAGTGCTGGTTGAGTTGTTTGACATGTCGATAGAGTTACGGCGGTCATGGCGGAGGGGAAACGCCCGGTAACATTCCGAACCCGGAAGCTAAGCCCTCCAGCGCCGATGGTACTGCACTCGGGAGGGTGTGGGAGAGTAGGACACCGCCGGACAATCTTCCAGTCGAGGGCCGCCCCATCCGGGTCGGCCCTCGACTGCGTAGCGCCACTGATGGCGCAATGAGGAAGGATGTACCTGTGAGTTCAGAACCGCAGGGCGGAGATCGTCCGCGCCGTTACCAGGATCGCGCCGACCGCCCCGAAGGGCGAGGCGCCGGCCCGCGTCGGGACGACCGTCCCCCGTACCGGGGAGACCGAGACGACCGAGGCGGCCAGCGGGGCGGCTCCGGCGCCGACCGCGGCGGCCGTGACAGCGGCGGCTTCCGTGGCGGTGACCGCCGCGAGGGCGGCTTCCGTTCCGGTTCGCGTGAGGGTGGCGCGCCGAGCGGCGACCGTCGTGAGGGCGGCTTCCGCCGCGACGGCGGCGCTCCCCGCAGCGACGCCCCCCGCAGCGGCGGCTTCCGCGACGGTGACCGCCGTGAGGGCGGTTTCCGTTCGGGTCCGCGTGAGGGTGGCTTCCGCCGCGATGGTGACACCCGTGGGGGCGAGCGCCGCGAGGGTGGCTTCCGCCGCGACAGCGAGGCCCCCCGCGAGGGTGGCTTCCGCGGCGGTGACCGTCGCGAGGGTGGCTTCCGCCGGGACGGCGAGGCGCCGCGCGGTGGCGGTTTCCGTGGTGGCGAGCGCCGTGAAGGTGGCTTCGCCGGCGGTGACCGTCGTGAGGGCGGTTTCCGTTCCGGTCCGCGTGAGGGTGGCTTCCGCCGCGACGGTGACACCCGGGGCGGCGAGCGCCGTGAGGGTGGTTTCCGCCGTGACGGCGAGGCCCCCCGCGAGGGTGGCTTCCGCGGCGGTGACCGTCGCGAGGGTGGCTTCCGCCGGGACGGCGAGGCGCCGCGCGGTGGCGGCTTCCGTGGTGGCGAGCGCCGCGAAGGTGGCTTCGCCGGCGGTGACCGTCGTGAGGGCGGCTTCCGTTCCGGTCCGCGTGAGGGTGGCTTCCGCCGCGACGGTGACACCCGGGGCGGCGAGCGCCGCGAGGGTGGCTTCCGCCGCGACGGCGAGGCCCCCCGTGAGGGTGGCTTCCGCGGCGGTGACCGCCGTGAGGGCGGCTTCCGTTCGGGTCCGCGCGAGGGTGGCTTCCGCCGCGACGGCGACACCCGTGGCGGCGAGCGCCGCGAGGGTGGCTTCCGCCGCGACGGCGAGGCACCCCGTGGTGGCGGCTTCCGTGACGGCGAGCGCCGTGAGGGCGGCTACCGTTCCGGCCCGCGCGAGGGCGGTTTCCGCCGCGACGGCGAGGCGCCGCGCGGCGGTGGCTACCGTGGCGGCGAGCGCCGTGAGGGCGGCTTCGCCGGCGGTGACCGTGACCGTCGTGAGGGTGGTTTCCGCCGTGACGGCGACACCCGGGGCGGCGAGCGCCGCGAGGGTGGCTTCCGCCGTGACGGCGAGGCTCCCCGTGGTGGCGGTTTCCGTGGTGGCGAGCGCCGTGAGGGCGACACGCGGGGCGGTGAGCGCCGCGAGGGTGGTTTCCGCCGTGACGGTGAGGCCCCCCGTGAGGGTGGCTTCCGTGGCGGCGAGCGCCGTGAGGGCGGCTACCGCGGCGGTGACCGTCGTGAGGGCGGCTTCCGCCGCGAGGGCGAGGCGCCCCGTGAGGGTGGCTTCCGTGGCGGCGAGCGCCGCGAGGGCGGCTACCGTGGCGGCGAGCGCCGTGAGGGTGGCTACCGCGGCGGCGACCGGCCCGACCGGGGCGGCGAGCGTGGCGGCTACGGTGACCGGCCGCGTCGTGACGACCAGCGGGGCGTCGAGGACCGGCGTCGCGAGGGTGGCTTCGGCCCCGACCGCGAGCGGCAGGACGAGGCCGAGGGTGGTCGTGCGGTCGCGCCGGCGCTGCCGGACGAGATCTCCGCGACCGACCTCGACACGGCTGTTCGCGCCGAGCTGCTCTCGCTGAACAAGCCGGTGGCGGAGACCGTCGCCCGGCACCTGGTCGCGACCGGTCAGCTGATCGACGAGGACCCTGCCGAGGCGCTCGCCCACGCGATGGCGGCCCGCCGGCTGGCTTCGCGGATCTCCGCGGTGCGGGAGGCGGTCGGGCTGGCCGCGTACCACGCCGGGGAGTGGCAGACGGCCATCGCCGAGCTGCGGACGTACCACCGGATGACCGGGTTGCAGAGTCACCTGGCGGTGCTCGCCGACTGCGAGCGGGCGCTGGGGCGTCCGGAGCGGGCCATCGACCTGTTCCGGGGCGCCGACCGGGAGAAGCTCGACCAGGCCGTCGCCATCGAGCTGCTGATCGTGGCCGCCGGTGCCCGGGGTGACCTCGGGCAGAAGGACGCCGCGGTGGCCATGCTTCAGGTTCCCGAGCTGACCACCGAATCGACCGACCCGTGGACGGCCCGGCTGCGCTACGCCTACGCCGACGCGCTGCTGGCCGTCGGCCGTCGCGAGGAGGCCCGCGAGTGGTTCTCCCGCGCCGCCGACGTGGACACCGACGGTGAGACCGACGCGGCGGAGCGGCTGCTCGAACTCGACGGCGTGCTGATCGAGGGCGACGAGGACGAGCCGGCCGAGGAGATCGCCACCGGTCCGGGCGCGCCCGGCGCGGTGCCGGCGCAGCCGGACGTCGACCTGACCGCCGCCGCCGGCGACCGCACCGACGAGGACCGTCGCGACGACCAGGACGACGACCGCGACGACGAGGACGACGACTTCGACGAGGACGACGAAGACGACGACCGCGACGAGGACGACGACCGCGACGAGGACGACGACCGCGACGAGGACGACGACCGCGACGAGGACGACGACTTCGACGAGGACGAGGACGAGGACGACGACGACCGTGACGCGGACGACGACCGTGACGCGGACGGGCTCACCGACGACGAGCTCACCGACGAGGCGGCCACGGCCGTCGCGGCCGAGCCGCGCGCGACCGACGCCGAGTCGACCGTGAGCGACGCGGTGCCGCCGGCCGGCGACGAGCCGGCCGGGCGGGGGTCGGAGTCGGACCAGCGATGACCGAGGTCGCCGGGGATCGGCTGGTCGACGGGTACACCCTGGTCGTGTTCGACCTGGACGGGGTGATCTACCTGATCGACCGGCCGATCCCCGGCGCCGTCGAGGCGGTCGGCCGGCTGCACGCCGCCGGCCGCGCGGTCGCGTACGCGACCAACAACGCCTCGCGCCGGTCGAGCGAGGTCGCCGACCTGCTCACCGGCATGGGCGTGCCGGCCGAGCCACAGGAGGTGCTGACCTCCGCCGCGGCCGCCGCCGAGCTGCTCCGCGACCGGTTCCCCGCCGGGGCGCCGGTCCTGGTCGTCGGCGCGGAGGCGCTGCGCGCCGAGATCCGCGCCGCCGGGCTCACCCCGGTGGCCCGCGCCGACGAGTCGCCGGTCGCGGTGGTCCAGGGGTACGGCCCGCAGGTGTGCTGGGCGGACCTGGCCGAGGCGTCCGTCGCGATCCGTGCCGGGGCGACCTGGGTGGCCACCAACACCGACCGGACGCTGCCCAGCGGCCGTGGCCCGCTGCCCGGCAACGGCTCGCTGGTGGCCGCGCTGCGGCACGCCCTCGACCGGGAACCGGACGTGGTCGTCGGCAAGCCCGAGGCCGCCCTGTTCGCCACCGCCGCCCGCCGCGCCGGTGCGGGCCGGACGCTGGTCGTCGGCGACCGCCTCGACACCGACATCGAGGGTGCCCGCCGTGCCGGGCTGGACAGCCTGCTGGTGCTGACCGGCGTCAGCGACGTACCCGAACTGCTGGCGGCGCCCGAGTCGCGCCGCCCGACGTACGTGGCGATGAACCTGGCCGGGCTCTTCGACCCGGCGGCGGTGGCCCGGGTGCCGGGCGAGCCGGACACCGGCGGCTGGTCCGCCGCCCGGGTCGACGGCGGCCTGGAGCTGCGCGGCGCGGGACGGCCGCTGGACGCCCTCGTGGCGCTCTGCGCGGCGGCCTGGTCGGCGCCGGTGGACGCCGCGGACATCCGCCCGGCGACGCCGGAGGCGCAACGCGCCCTCGCGGCGCTCGGCCTGTCGGCCTGACCGGCCCGGCCATCGCGGCCGGTGGCGCCGCGCCGGCCGTCAGAGCAGCTTGCGGAGCTTCATCAGGTCGAACGGGTTCGCCTTGATCGAGACCCGGCGGGAGGCGACCGCCTTGGTGATGTCGAGCTGACCGTGCACCAGGGCGACCAGGTCGTCGCTGCCGGTGATCAGGGCGATCTTGGCCTTCGGGTCGTCGCCGTCGGCCAGGTCGACCAGCCGGCCGCCGGTGATCCGGCCGTGGAACGCGGTGTCCAGGTCGGTGACGCGGCAGGCGAGCGTGCGGTCCAGGTCGATGCGCTGGCCCACCTCGGCGTGGCGCTCCAACCGGCTCGCCAGGTCGTGCAACGCCTGCCGGCACTCGTCCACGCTGGCCACATCGTCTCCTCACACCCGCCACGCCGTTCCTCGGCACCGTACCGCAATGGGCCGTCCGGGGCGCCCGGTAGCGTGAGACCCGCACACCCCGCCCCGCGGAAGGAAAACCGGCATGCAGGATGCGTGGCGCGCCTACCTCGAGCTGGCCATGGGCCTGACGGAGGCGCCTCGGAAGAAGGCCCAGGACGCCGCGCGGCGGCTGGTCGGCACGGGCGGCGCGACCGCCGCCCAGCTCCAGTCGCTCGCCGAGGAACTCGTCTCCACCGGCGCCGCCAACCGCGAGGCGCTGACCAAGCTGGTCCGCTTCGAGGTGGACCGGGCGCTCGGGGCGGTCGGTCTGGCCACCGCCGACGAGGTCGCCGAGCTGACCCGCCGGGTGCACGAGCTGGAGCGGCAGCTGCGCGAGGCCAAGGGCGGGCCGGGCGGGCCGTTGCCAGGCACGTCGCCGGTCGGCGTCACCCCGTCGGGTGTCGCCCCGACCGGCGCGGCCGGTCCCGCCACCGCCGGCGGCGCGGCCGGCCCCGGCGGTGGCGCGGCCGCCGGCTCCACGGGCGCCGCCCCGCCGGTCCCCGCCCCGACCAAGGCGGTGGCGAAGAAGGCCGTGGCCAAGAAGGCCATCGCCAAGAAGCCACCGGCGTCGGTGAGCACCACCACCGGCGACGGCGCGACGTCGCCGGCCCGGCCGGTGAAGAAGGCCGCCCCGCGCAAGCGGACCACCGGCGGCGCGGAATGACGCCCGCCGACGGCCGGAGCGCCCGGTGAGCGCCCCGTTCCGCCCCGGGCCACCGCCCGGCGCGCGTCCGGGGCCGCCACCGGCGGCGCGTCCCGGTCCGCCGCCCCGGCCGGGGCCGCCGCCGACCGGGTACGAGGACGTCGAGGAGGCGCACCACCCGGCCGTCGACGCCGCCGTGCAGGCGATGATCAACGCCGAGGGGCTGCCCCCGGCCGACCAGATCGCCCAGTACGAGGCGGCGTACCAGACGCTGCGGGAGACCCTCGCCACCATCGACCAGGCCTGAACCGACCGGAGAACCACCCCATGGCACGTCGTACCCGCCTCGACGCCGAACTCGTCCGCCGCGGCCTGGCCCGTTCCCGGGAGCAGGCCGCCGCGCTGGTCGAGGCCGGCCGGGTCCAGCTGCGCGGGGTGCCGGCGCGCAAGGCCGCCGCGATGGTCGACCCGGCCGACCCGCTGCTGGTCACCGGCGAGGACCCCGGCTCGGAGTACGTCTCCCGGGGCGGGCACAAGCTGGCCGGCGCCCTCGCGGCGTTCGCGCCGGGCGGGCTGACCGTCGCCGGGCGGCGCTGCCTCGACGCGGGCGCCTCCACCGGCGGCTTCACCGACGTGCTGCTGCGCGCCGACGCCGCGGAGGTCGTGGCGGTGGATGTCGGGTACGGCCAGCTCGCCTGGCCGCTGCGCACCGACGAGCGGGTGAAGGTCTTCGAGCGCACCAACGTCCGTACCCTGACCCCGGAGGTCATCGGCGGCGAGGTGGACCTGACCGTGGCCGACCTGTCGTTCATCTCACTGCGCCTGGTGCTGCCGGCGCTGGCCGGCTGCACCCGCGCCGACGGTGACCTGGCGTTGATGGTCAAGCCGCAGTTCGAGGTGGGCAAGGAGCGGGTGGGTGCCGGCGGCGTGGTCCGCGACCCGGCGCTGCGCGCCGAGGCGGTGCTCGACGTGGCCGCCGCCGCGGCCGGGCTCGGGCTGGGCCTGGCCGACGTGGCGGCCAGTCCACTGCCGGGACCCAGCGGCAACGTCGAGTTCTTCGTATGGTTACGCCGGGGCGCCCCGGCGGCCGACCCCGAGCGGGTGCGGGCCGTGGTGGCGGCGGGACCCGAGGGCCCGCCGACCGCCGGCGATCTGCCGGCGGACCGGACCGGGGAGGTGACAGGGTGAGCGACGAGCGGAACCCGACGAGCGGGGGACGAGAGGCGGGGCCGGTGGGCGACAGCGACGGGGTGAGCCCCGGCGGCACGCACAGGCGGGTGGCCCGGTGAGCCGCACCGCGCTGCTGGTGACGCACACCGGGCGGCGGCGCAGCACCGAACACGCCCGGGCGGTGGCCGCCGATCTCATCGCCGCCGGCTTCGAGGTGCGGGTGGTGGCCGAGGAGGCCGACGACCTCGACCTGCCCGGCGTGGTGCCGGTGACCGGGCTGGAGGCGGCCGAGGGCGCCGAGATCGTCTTCGCCCTCGGCGGGGACGGCACCTTCCTGCGCGCGGCCGAGCTGGCCCGCCCGGCCAAGGCGCCGCTGCTCGGCATCAACCTCGGCAAGGTCGGCTTCCTCGCCGAGGCCGAGATCAACGATCTCGACGTGGCGGTCCGCGACGTGGTCGGGCGCAACTACACCGTGGACGAGCGGCTCACCCTCGACGTGACCGCCGAGTTCGACGGCGGGCCGACCATCGAGTCCTGGGCGCTCAACGAGATCAGCGTCGAGAAGGGCGAGCGGGCCCAGATGCTGGAGCTGCTCGTCGACGTCGACGGCCGCCCGCTGTCCCGGTACGGCTGCGACGGGGTGGTCTGCGCGACCCCCACCGGCTCCACCGCGTACGCGTTCTCCGGCGGCGGCCCGGTGGTCTGGCCGGAGGTGGAGGCCCTGCTGCTGGTGCCGATCAGCGCGCACGCGCTGTTCAGCCGCCCGCTGGTGACCGCGCCGACCTCCACCTTCTCGATCACCGTGGACCCGTTCACCACCCTCGCGGTGCTCTGCTGCGACGGCCGGCGGGTCTTCGACCTCCCGCCGGGCGCCCGGGTGACGGTGCGCCGCGGCGCGCTGCCGGTGCGCATCGTCCGGCTGCGGGCCCGGCCGTTCACCGACCGCCTGGTGGCCAAGTTCGGGCTGCCGGTGCAGGGCTGGCGCGGTAGCCGCCGCTGATCCCCACCGGGCGGAGCCCGGCGCCCGTTCCGGTTGCCCGGACCGTCGAATGCCGGCAACGTGCCGGACAGGCAACGGTCCGGTCCCGGTCGCCCCGTGTCCACCTGGCGACATGTCGCCGGTGCGGCGCAGCTCCCCTAGTGACCAACGATGATCTCCGGCGCAGACTCCGGAGCGCCGACCTCCCCGAGGCCGGCCTCGGAGTAGAGGAGTCATCGCATGCACCGGTCCCCACGCTGGCTTAGTGCCGGCGCGGTCGGCGCGTTGGTGGTCGGACTCGCCGTACCGGCGTCCGCCGACCCGCCCGCCCGACCCACCGGCCCGAGTCCGGCCGCGTCCGCCCCGGGCGCCGCCCCCGTCCGCATCACCCTGATCACCGGCGACCAGGTCGACCTGGTCCCGGCCGCGCCCGGCCGGGTCGCCGCCACCGTCCGCCCCGGCCCCGGCCGGGACCGGATCACCTTCCACACCATCGAAGCCGACGGTGGGCTGCGGGTGCTGCCCAGCGACGTCGTGCCGTACCTCTCCGCCGGTGTGCTCGACGCCGACCTTTTCGACGTGCAGGAACTGGTCGCCGACGGGTACGGCGACGCGGCGCAGGGAGCCCTGCCGCTGATCGTGCGCTACCAGGAACCGGCCGCCGGGCGCGTGCGGCCGCTCGCCGGCGCCACCGCCGCCCGGCCGCTGAAGAGCATCAACGGCGCGGCGCTGCGCGTCGGCAAGGGCGACCTTGGCGGCCTTTGGACAACGCTGCGCGGCACGCCGGAGGCCCGGACCACCGCCGGCGCGCCCCGGCTCGGCGCCGGCATCGACCGGATCTGGCTGGACGCGCGGGTCCACGCGGACCTGGAGCACAGCGTGCCGCAGATCGGCGCCCCGGCGGCCTGGGCGGCCGGCCGGGACGGCAACGGCGTCCGGGTCGCGGTGCTCGACACCGGGGTCGACGCCGGCCACTCCGACCTGGCCGGCCGGATCGCCGGGACGCAGGACTTCACCAGCAGCGGCAGCGCCCGGGACGGCCACGGCCACGGCACCCACGTGGCCTCCACCATCGCCGGCAGCGGCGCCGCCTCCAACGGGCTGCGCAAAGGTGTAGCCCCCGGCGCGCAGCTGCTCATCGGCAAGGTGCTCGACGACAACGGCAGCGGCTACGGCTCGGACATCATCGCGGGCATGGAGTGGGCCGCCCACTCCGGCGCGAAGGTCGTCAACATGAGCCTCGGCGGCGGCGCCACCGACGGCACCGACCCAATGAGCCAGGCGGTCAACGACCTCACCGCCGAGACCGGCACACTCTTCGTGGTCGCCGCCGGCAATTCGGGCGCGGCGCAAACCGTCGGCTCGCCGGGCGCCGCGACCGCGGCGCTCACCGTCGGCGCGGTGGACCGCGACGACAATCTGGCCGACTTCTCCAGCCGCGGCCCCCGGATCGGCGACAACGGCCTGAAGCCGGAGATCACCGCCCCGGGCGTCGGCATCGTCGCCGCCCGCGCCGCCGGCACCACCATGGGTACGCCGGTGGACGACGCGTACACGCGGGCGTCCGGGACGTCGATGGCGACCCCGCACGTCGCTGGCGCGGTGGCTATCCTCGCCCAGGAACACCCGGACTGGACCGCCGGGAAGCTCAAGGACGCGCTGGTCAGCACGACGAAGCCGAACCCCGCGCTGACCGTCTTCGAGCAGGGCGGCGGCCGGGTCGACGTGGTCCGCGCGCTGAGCCAGCGGGTGTACGGCTCGGCCACCGCCGACTTCGGCCGGGTGAACACCGGCGGTGCGGCGGTGGAGCGGACCGTTACGTACACCAACGGCACGTCGTCCCCGCAGACCCTGCGGCTGGCCCTGGAGCTCCGCAACCTGGACCGCGGTGCGGCCGAGCCGGACGGGGTGTCGCTCGACGGCACGGAGGTGACCGTGCCGGCCGGCGGCAGCGTGAACGTCCCGCTGCACGCCGACCCGGCGAAGCTGGACCGGGGAGTGCACGGAGGGTGGCTGGTGGCCACCGGCGCGGACGGTGTCGCGGTACGTACGGCCGTCGGGCTCACCCTCAGTGGCCCGATCCACACCGTCACCCTGCGCGCGCTCGACATGGCCGGCCAGCCCGGCGTGGCGACGGTGTTCACCCTCTTCGGCGAACACCGCGAGTCGGACCAGCTCGGCTGGATCCCCGGCGAGGTGCAGGTGCAGGTCGAGGAGGGCCCGTACCTGCTCGAGGGGCTGATCCATCACGGCGCACCGCTGGACGAGCAGCTCACCCTGGCCACCGATCCCGAGCTGATGGTCGACCGGGACCTCACCGTGGTGCTCGACCCGCGCAAGGGCACGCCGGTGCGGATCGAAACGCCGAAGCCGACCGAGCAGCGGGCGGTGCTCAGCTTCTTCGAGCACCGGATCTTCGGCAACGGCCGGCAGGTCGACCACGGCGTGATGGAGTTCAGCACGATCCAGCAGGTGAACGTCACCCCGACCCGGCCGGTGCGCCAGGGCGAGTTCGAGTTCGCCTCCCGCTGGCAGTTGGTCGCCCCCCTGGTGGACGCCCAGGTCAGCAACGTCTCCGGTCCGCTGGACATCAACCTGCTGCGCCAGTCGCCAGCTCCGGACGGCCGACGGAAGCTGCCGCTGGTGTGGGCGGGTGACGGCACCGCCGCCGAGCTGTCCCGAGCCGGGGTCCGAGGTGCGGCCGCGCTGGTCGCCGGCAACCCCGAACTCGTTGCGGAGGACCAGATGGTCGCCGACGCCGCCGCGGCCGGCGCCGCGATGGTGCTCATCGTCCGGCCGGCGCATTGGAGCGCGTGGACGGACTGGGCTCCCGACGGGGACCGCCTGCCGATCCCGTCGATGGTGGTTGCCTACGACGACGGGCAGCGGATGATCGCGGCGGCGAAGGCCCGACGCGTGACGCTGGACCTGACGCTGACCGCGAACAGCCCCTACCTGTACGACGTGTGGCAGGTGTCGAAGGGGCGGATCCCGGATCGCATCGTGCACCGGGTGACCGCGGACAACACCGCCGAGGTGACCGCCCGCTACGCCGACACCGGCGGGTTCGACTGGACCGGCGAGCAGCGGTTCGGCTGGCGGCCCTGGCAGCAGTACTCCTGGATGGACGAAAAGCGGTTGGTGCGTACCGGCACCACGCGGCAGGAGTTCGTCAGCGCCGGGGACTCCTGGTGGCAGCAGCGGGTGCTGCACCGGCTCCCCTGGTCCTGGGGCCGGCTGAACGGGGGCGCTATCCAGCAGCCCCGGCGGTACGCCGCCGATGACCGGGTCACCGAGACCTGGCACGCTCCGGTTGCGCGCCCGGCGGTGCCGGCCGGCGGCGGGGTGCCGCTGCCCACGCGTACCGGGGACAACCTCGACCTGCGGGTGGCCGAGTTCGTCGACGCCGACGGCCACTACAGCCCGGCCGGGGGCAGCGAGGAGCAGGACACCGTCGAGCGCCGGCTGAGCCGGGACGGGCAGCAGATCGCCGACCTCTCCGGCGGCTGGGCACCGGTGCCGACCACCCCGGGTTCGGCCCGCTACCGGCTGGACGTCACCACGCGGCGGTCGTCGGACGAGTGGCGGTGGGCCACGCGTACCGAGACGGCCTGGCAGTTCACCTCGGCCCGCCCGGCCGGTGACGCCGCCCAGCCGCTGTCGCTGCTGCAGGTGGACTACCAGGTCCCGGCGGACCTGCGGGGCGAGGTGCCCGGCGGCCGGTCGCACCAGCTGGGGCTGACCCTGCGCCAGCCGGCCGGCGTACCGGCGCCGACCGGTGTCGGGGTGCGGGTCGAGGTGTCGTTCGACCGCGGACACAACTGGCGGACCGTGCCGGTGCGCGGCTCGGGCACGCAGTTCACCGCGACCGTGCCGGCTGGACGCGGCGCGGTGTCGCTGCGCGTGCACGCCGCCGACCGCGCCGGCAACGTCGTCGACCAGACCGTGATCGACGCGTACGGGCTGCGCTGAGCCGGCGTCCGCGCGGGTCGACCCCCCTCCCGCGCGGACGCCTCCGTCGGCCCGTCCGGCTGCCCGCCAGAACATGGTGGGCAACCGGACCGGGCCGCGGCAGTGGCCGCCGCCGGCACCGCCTTCGGGTGGCGGGACCGGCGGCGGCTCGGCCGGTGGCGGGGCCGGCCGGCGGTTCAGAGCCAGCCGCGCCGGGCGGCCTGGTAGGCCAGGCCGGGGCGGGTGTCCACCCCGGCGACCGTCATCAGGTCGGCGAGCCGGCGTTGCACGGTGCGCCGGCTCACCCCGAGCTGGGAGGCGATGGACTTGTCCGGCACCCCGGCCACGAAGAGCGAAAGCAGCCGGACCTCGTCGGCGTCCGGCAGGTAGCCGTCCACGTCGGCGGCCGGCAGGTAGCCGTCCACGTCGGCGGCCGGCGTGGTGGCGGACCGCAGCGGAGTGGCCACCAGCCAGTGGCTCTCGAAGAGGGCGAGCAGCGCGTCGAGCAGTTGGCTGCGGCCGATCACCGCGGCGCTCGGCTCTCCGATGTCCCGGTCGGGCACCAGCGGGCAGATCGCCGTCCGGGCGTCCACGATGGCCAGCCGGACCGGCAGCCGGTCCAGCACCCGGGCCTGCTCGCCGGCGCGGACGCCCAGCTCCACGTCCGCCAGCGCGCCCGGTTCGAGGAGCATCTCCCGCTCGTAGATGGCCCGGTAGCGCACCCCGCGGGCCAGCGCGTCGAACTCCTCGACGTTCTCCGATCCGGGCATCGTCAGCGGGTTCGCCCGGCAGAACCAGAGCACCTCGCTGCGCGCCGAGTTCTGCACGTCGCGCAGCCGTTCCCGGAGCAGTCCGGCGCCGGTGATCACCTCCACCAGGTGGTCGGCGTCGTGCCGGCGCAGGCCGGCCCGGTACTCCTCGGTGAGCCGGGTGACCGCCGCGCGGGCCGCCTCCAGTGCCTCCTGGCGGCGCAGCAACGCCTCGCCGAGCGCGACGTCGGGGGCCAGCGGCCGCAGCGGCCCGTCCGGGTCGGGACCGGTCGGCAGGACCAGCCCCTTGTCGCGCAGGGTCTCGAGCTGGGCGACGACCTCGGCGCGCGGGCGGCGCAGCCACCGGGCCAGCTCGTCGACCCGCGCCACGGTGAGCTGCACCAGGCGGCGGTACAGCTCCTCCTCGTCCGGGGTCAGGCCGATCACGTCCAACACGGGGCTGAACTGTACGCACGACTCCCCCCGGCGTCGCCGGCTGGTCAAGTGTCGGGGGCCGCGTCTACTGTCGGTTGCTGTGCTGGAAGAGCTGCGCATCACCGGACTGGGCGTCATCGAGGACACCACGCTGCCGTTGACCGGCGGGATGAACGTCATCACCGGCGAGACCGGTGCCGGCAAGACCATGGTGGTGACCGGCCTCGGCCTGCTCTTCGGTGGCCGGGCCGACGCCGGGCGGGTCCGGGCCCAGCCAGGCCGGGCGGTGGTCGAGGGGCGACTGCGCCTCGGCGGCCGGCTCGCCGACGCCGTGCACGCCCGGATCGTCGACGCCGGCGGCGAGCCCGACGAGGACGGCTCGCTGCTGTTGAGCCGCACGGTCACCGTCGAGGGCCGGTCCCGGGCCCACCTGGGCGGGCGGAGCATGCCGGTGTCGATGCTCGGCGAGGTCGGCGAGCAGGTGGTGGCGGTGCACGGCCAGTCCGACCAGCTGCGCCTGCTGCGTCCGGCCGAGCAGCGCGCCGCGCTGGACCGGTTCGCCGGGCCGGAGCACGAGAAGCTGCTCGACGCGCTGCGCGAGGCGTACGGCCGGTGGCGGCACGTGGTGGACGACCTGGCCGACCGCCGGCGCAACGCCCGCGCCCGCAACCAGGAGGCCGACCTGATGCGGCTGGGCCTGGACGAGATCACCCGGGTCGACCCGCAGCCCGGCGAGGACGACGAGCTCAAGGCTGAGGCGCAGCGGCTGGAGCACGCCGAAGGGCTGCGCACCGCGGCGCAGCTCGCCCACCAGTGCGTCGCCGGTGGCGCGGAGGCCGCCGACGAGACACCCGACGCCACGGCGCTGCTGGGCACGGCCCGGCGCACCCTGGAGGCGCAGGCCGGCACCGATCCGGCCCTCGGCGAGCTGGCGGGCCGGCTGGAGGAGGCGGCCACCCTGGTCGCCGACGTCTCCGCCGAGCTGTCGACGTACCTGGCGGCGCTGGACGCGGACCCGGCCCGGTTGCAGGTCATCTACGAGCGGCGGGCCGCGCTGCGCGCGCTGACCCGCAAGTACGCCGACGACGTCGACGGGGTCATCGCCTGGGCCGAGCGGGCCCGCACCCGACTGTCCGACCTGGACAGCTCCGACGAGCTGCTCGACGAGCTGGACCGCGAGGCCACCCGGCTCGCCGGCGAGGTGGCCGAGCTGGCCGGCCGGGTGTCCACGTCCCGCCAGGAGGCGGCGACCCGCTTCGCCGAGCAGGTCACCGTCGAGCTGGCCGGGCTGGCCATGCCGCACGCCCGGATCGACGTGGCGGTGGTCTCCCGGCCGGTGGGCCGGGCCGAGCCGAGCCTCACGGTCAACGGCGTCGAGGCCGGCATCGGCCCGGACGGCGCCGACGAGGTCGAGTTGCGGCTGCTGGCCCACCCGGGCGCGCCCTCGCTGCCGCTGCAGCGCGGCGCCTCCGGCGGCGAGCTGTCCCGGGTGATGCTCGCCATCGAGGTGGTCTTCGCCGGCTCCGGCGGCCCGCCCACGTTGGTCTTCGACGAGGTGGACGCCGGCGTCGGCGGCCAGGCGGCGGTGGAGATCGGCCGCCGGCTGGCCCGGCTGGCCCGCAGCCACCAGGTGCTGGTGGTCACCCACCTGCCACAGGTGGCCGCCTTCGCCGACCGGCACCTGGTGGTGGCGAAGGACACCGGGGGAGCGGTGACCACCAGTGGGGTCCGTGTGGTGGAGGACACCGAGCGGGCCCGGGAGCTGGCCCGGATGCTCGCGGGTTTGCCGGATTCCGACCTGGGTATCGCGCATGCGGAGGAACTCCTGGCGGTGGCGGCCAAGGAAAGGCGGCCCTGACCGTCGCTATTGTGAGCGCAAGCACACCGGCCTGCGCTCCGGTGTGCTTCCCTGGGTAGGCGGCCCTGCTCAGGCATGTCGCGACAGAAAAGCCTGCCTCACATGCCAGGATGGTCACGATGCGTCTACCCACGTTGCGCCGGACCCGGAACGCGGAACCGGGCTCAGTCCTCGGCACCGCACGTCTCGATCGTCGTACGAAACGGCTGGTCGGCCGGCTCCGCCCCGGTGACATCGCGGTGATCGACCACGTCGACCTGGACCGGGTGGCGGCCGACTCGCTGGTCGCCGTCGGCGTCGCCGCGGTGCTCAACGCCAAGCCGTCGGTCTCCGGGCGCTACCCCAACCTCGGCCCCGAGGTGCTGGTGGGTGCCGGCATCCCGCTCCTGGACGACCTGGGCGAGGGGGTGTTCGAGCGGATCCGCGAGGGCGACACGATCCGGATCGAGGGCAACACCGTCTACGTCGGCGACGAGCCGGTCGCCCACGGTGAGCTGCAGGACGCCGAGACGGTGGCCAAGGCGATGGCCGACGCCCGGGAGGGGCTGTCGGTCCAGCTCGAGGCGTTCGCCGCCAACACCATGGACTACCTGCGGCAGGAACGCGACCTGCTGCTCGACGGGGTGGGCGTACCGGACATCCAGACCCAGGTCCAGGGCCGGCACTGCCTGATCGTGGTCCGCGGCTACGACTACAAGGACGACCTGGACGTGCTGCGGCCGTACATCCGGGAGTTCAAGCCGGTGCTGATCGGCGTCGACGGCGGGGCGGACGCGCTGGTCGAGGCGGGGTACACCCCCGACATGATCATCGGCGACATGGACTCGGTCACCGACGACGTGCTGCGCTGCGGCGCCGAGGTGATCGTGCACGCGTACCCGGACGGGCGGGCGCCCGGCCTGGCCCGGGTCAACGGGCTCGGCGTGCCGGCGATCACCTTCCCCGCCGCCGCCACCAGCGAGGACCTCGCGATGCTGCTGGCCGACGAGAAGGGCGCCTCGCTGCTGGTCGCCGTCGGCACCCACGCCACGCTGGTGGAGTTCCTGGACAAGGGCCGCGGCGGCATGGCCTCGACCTTCCTCACCCGGCTCAAGGTCGGCGGCAAGCTGGTCGACGCCAAGGGCGTGAGCCGGCTCTACCGGCAGAGCATCTCGGGCTCCTCGCTGCTGCTGCTGGTCCTCTCGGCGGTCGCCGCGATGGCCTCCGCGGTGGCGGTCTCCACCGTCGGGAAGGCGTATTTGGGCGTGGTCTCGGAGTGGTGGGACAATTTCGTGTTCCAGCTCGGCCAGCTCTTCTAGCTCCCCGACCGATCAAGAGGCTGCAAGCGTGATCAACTTCCGGTACCACGTGGTGTCCCTGACCGCGGTCTTCCTGGCGTTGGCCATCGGCCTGGTGGTCGGCACGGCCGCCCTCAACGGCCCCGTGGCGGACTCGCTCAAGGAGAACGTCAACGCGCTGCGCAAGGACAACCAGCAGATGCGTCAGTCGGTCAACAACATGCAGAAGGAGCTTGAGCTCGAGGAGGACTTCGCCGCCCAACTGGCGCAGGTCGTCCTGCCGGGCAAGCTCACCGGCAAGCGGGTGCTGGTGCTGAGCCTGCCCACCGGCCGCGACCACACCGAGGGCGTGCTGAAGATGCTCGAACTCGCCGGGGCCGACGTGACCGGCCGGGTCGACCTGCAGGACAAGTTCATCAACCCGGACAACAACACCAACCTGATGGAGCTGGCGGTGACCGCCGCGCGGCCCACCGCGCCCGCCTCCGCGCTGCCGGGCAACGGCAACGGGGTGGAGACCTCCAGCGCCCTGCTGGCCAGCGTGCTGCTCGACCGGGCCCAGGGCACCCCCGCCGTGACCGACGCCGACCGCCGGGCGGTGCTCAACTCGTACTCCAACAACGGCTACCTGACCACCGAGCAGAAGGTGACCGGGTCGGCCGAGGCCGTCGTGCTGGTCAGCGGGCAGCCGTACGTGGACAAGGACTCCGCCAAGAAGGACGAGTCGGTGGTGAAGGTCGCCGAGCAGTTCGACCGGACCGGCTCGATCGTGGTCGGCGGCAACGGCTCGGCCGGCGGCAACCTGGTCGCGATCGTCCGCGGCGACCCGGTGCTCGCCCAGACCATCTCCACCGTCGACAACGCCAACACCGTGCAGGGCCAGCTGGTCACCAGCCTCGCCCTGGTGCAGCAGCTCACCGAAAAGAAGGCCGGCCAGTACGGCGTCGGCGACAACGCCGCGTCCCTGCTGCCTAGACTGCCCCAGTGAGCGAACGACGTACCCCGGTGACCGGAGTCCACCCGAGCGTCGCATCCGGCAGGGCCGCGTGAACGGGCTGGGGCGGCTGCTGGCCGCCGCCGTCGGCGCCGCGACCGCCCGGTACGCGCTGCGCGAGATCCGTACCGCCCCGCCCGCCCCGGCGCTGGAGCGGACCAACTTCCGCGGCCGTACCGTCACCCTGGCGGCCGGCCCGGCCCTCGCGGTCGGCGCGGCGGGTGCCGGCGCGTTCGGCGCCACCAGCGTCCCCGCCGGCGCGGCGGCGCTGGTCGCCGGCCTCGGCGCCGGCGCGGTCGGGCTCTACGACGACGTGGTGGGCGGGCGGCCCGAGCAGAAGACCGCGAAGGGCTTCACCGGCCACCTGGCCGCGCTGCGCGAGGGCCGGGTCACCGCCGGCACGATCAAGGTGCTCGGGGTGGGCGCCGCCGGGCTCGGCGCGGCCGTCCTGCTCGCCGCCGACCCCCGGGTCGCCGCCCGGCGGGCGGGCCAGCGCCCCCTCGCCCGCGCGGTCGACGTGCTCCTCGGCGCCGGGGTGGTGGCCGGCACCGCCAACCTGCTCAACCTGCTCGACCTGCGACCCGGCCGGGCCCTCAAGTCCGGCCTGCTGCTCGGCGCCCCGCTGACCCGGGGCCCGCACGGCGGTATCGCCGCCGGAGCGGTCGGCGCGGCCGGCGGGTTGCTCGGCGAGGACCTCGACGAGCGGGTGATGGTCGGCGACAGCGGCGCCAACGCCCTCGGCGCGGTGCTCGGCGTGGCGCTGGCCGCCCGGACCGGGCCGGTCGGGCGGGCCGGGATCCTGGCCGTGCTCGCCGGGCTCACCGCGGCCAGCGAGAAGGTCAGCTTCACGGCTGTCATCCAGCGCACCCCCGGCCTGCGCGAACTCGACGCCCTGGGTCGGCGATCCGGCTGACGTGACCAGACCGGCACCCCTCGCCGGCGCCGGCCGTGTGGCCGGAGCGGCCGCCCTCATCGCCGTCCTCACCGTGGTCAGCCGCCTGGCCGGCTTCGGTCGTACCGCCGTGTTCACCTGGACGCTGGCCCCGACCGACCTCGGCGGCGCGTACGTGGTGGCCAACGCCGTACCCAACTTCATCTTCGAGATCGTCGCCGGCGGGGCGCTGGCCAGCCTGGTCGTACCGCTGCTGGCCGGCGCGGTCGCGGCCGGCGACCGGCGGGCGGTGGCCGCCACCACCGGCGCGCTGCTCACCTGGACGGTCACTCTGCTGGTGCCCCTCGCGGTGCTGGTCGCGCTGGCCGCCGGGCCGATCGTCGGCCTGCTCGGCGACGGCCTCAGCGTCGCCCAGCAGCACAGCGGCGAGCGGATGCTGCGGCTGTTCGCGCCGCAGCTGCCGCTCTACGGCATCGGCATCGTGCTGACCGGGGTGCTCCAGGCGCACCGGCGGTTCGCCTGGCCGGTGATCGCTCCGCTGCTCAGCAGCGTCACCGTGATCACGGTCTACCTCGCCTTCACCGCCACCGAGGGGCGGCTGGCCACGGTCGCCGAGGTCAGCGGCGCGGGGGAGTTGATCCTGGCCGGTGGTACCACCGCCGGGGTGGTGGTGCTGTCGCTGTCGCTGCTGGTCCCGCTGCGCCGGCTCGACCTGCGGCTGCGACCCGGGTACGGCTTCCCGGCCGACGCCCGGGCCCGGGTCGGCGGGCTGGCGGTGGCCGGCGCGGTGACCGTCACCACTCAGCAGATCGCGCTGATCGTCAGCCTCAACCAGGTCACCTACGGCGCGGCGACCAACCCCGGCGTGTACAACCTCGCGCAGACCGTCTACCTGCTGCCCTGGGCGGTGCTCGCCGTGCCGCTGGCGGTCGCCGCGTACCCGACGCTGGCCGCGGCCCGGGCCGCCGCCGACGAGGACGCCTACCGGCGGACCCTCGCCCCCGCCGTGCGCGGCGTGCTGATCTTCAGCAGCCTCGGCGCCGCCGCCCTGGTGGGTGTGGCGACGCCCATCGGGTACTTCTTCTTCCCGGCGCAGACCGCGCCGGCCGCCGCCGCCGCGATCGCCGGTTTCGCCCCCGGACTGCTCGGCTACGGCCTTTTCGCGGTACTCACCCGCGCCCTCTACGCCCGGGGCGAGACCCGGACGGCGACCTGGGCCACCGCGCTCGGCTGGCTGTCGGTGCCGGCCGCCGCGCTGGTGCTGGGGGCGGCGCTGCCGCTGCGCGACCGGGTGCTGGCGGTGACCCTGGCCAACTCGCTGGGGATGCTGCTCCTCGGCGGCCTGCTGCTGGCCGCGGTGGCCCGCTCGGCCGGCCGGGCGGCCCTGTCCGGCGCGGGTCGCGCCGCCACCGCCGGCGTGCTCGCCGCCGCGCTCGCCGCGCCCGCCGGCGCGCTCGCCGCCCGGTGGCTCGCCGACGTCGCCGACGGCACCCCGACGACACCGGAGGCACTCGTTCAGGGCATGCTGTCCGGGGCCGTGGTGGGCGTGGTGTTCCTCGGCGTGGTCTACCTGGCCGACCGGCCGGACGTCCGGCCGCTGCTCGCCGGCGTGGGCCGCCGGCTGCGCCCGCGCCGCCGCGGTCCGGGGCCCGGCCCGACGCAGGAGGGCGGCCGGCCGGAACGGGATGACGGGAAGGAGACGGTGTCCCGGTGAGCGCGAGGAGTGAGCCGGGTCTGCGAGCCCCGCAGTCGCGAACGGAAGATGTCGCGGTGAGCGCGAGGAGTGAGCCGGGTCTGCGAGCCCCGCAGTCGCGAACGGAAGGTGAGCACCGATGACCGACGCTTCCTCGGCGCCGCGCTCGCAGGGCACGGTCGTCCTGCTGCTCGCCTCCAGCACCGGCGGGGTCGGGCAGCATGTCCGCTCGGTGGCCCGCGGCCTCACCGAGGCCGGCGTCCCCGTGCTGGTGTGCGGGCCCGCCGCCACCCAGGACCAGTTCGACTTCACCGCCGTCGGGGCCCGCTTCGCCCCGGTGGAGATCAAGGCCAGCCCCACCCCGGGCGACGCGCGCGCCGTGTCCGCGCTGCGCCGGACACTGGCCGCCGAGACGGTACGGGTCGTGCACGCCCACGGGCTGCGCGCCGGTCTGGTCGCCACGCTTGCCCGGCCGGCCGCGCCGGTCGTGGTCACCTGGCACAACGCGGTGCTCGCCGGCGGGGTGCGCGGTCAGCTCTCCCGACTGGCCGAGCGGGTTGTGGCCCGCTCCGCCCGGGTCGCGCTCGGCGCCTCGGCCGACCTGGTCGAGCGGGCCGCCGCGCTGGGCGCCACCGACGCCCGGCTCGCCCCGGTCGCCGCACCCACCCTGCCCGCCCCGCGCCGCCGGCGCGCCGCCGTACGCGCCGAGTTCGGCGTCGTACCGGGCCAGCCGCTGGTGCTCTCCGTCGGCCGGCTGCACCCGCAGAAGCGGTACGACGTGCTGGTCGACGCCGCGGCCCGCTGGCGTACCCGGACTCCACCGCCGGCCGTCGTGATCGCCGGCAGCGGACCGGCGTACCTGCAACTGGCCGCCCGGATCTCCGCCGCCCGGGCGCCGGTGACCCTGCTCGGCCACCGCACCGACGTGGCGGACCTGCTCGCCGGCGCGGACCTGGCGGTGGTCACCAGCGACTGGGAGGCCCGGCAGTTGTTCGCGCAGGAGGCGCTGCGGGCCGGCGTACCGCTGGTGGCGACCGCCGTGGGCGGCCTGCCGGAACTGGTCGGCGACGCCGCGGTGCTGGTGCCGGCGGGAGACGTCGACGCGGTCGACGCGGCGGTGCGCGCGCTGCTGGACGACGAGAGCCTCCGCGCCGACCTCGCCCGGCGCGGCGCCGCCCGCGCCGCGACCTGGCCCACCGAGGAGGACACCGTCGGCGCGCTGCTCGACCTCTACGCCGAGCTCGGTCCCGACCCCGCCGGGCCGGCCGCGCCCGGCGCGGACACCCCCTCGACGGGACGCCGCTGATGCTGCGCAGACTCACCCCGGTCCTGCTCACCCTGCTCGTGGTGGTGCTCGGCGTGACCGCCCTGGCGGCCCGCCCGGAGACCGGCGCGCCCCGGCGCACCGCCGACTTCGTGGTGCTCGCCGGCGTGGCCGGGCTGCGCTGGGACGACGTCGACCCGCAGACCACCCCGACGCTGTGGCGGATGGCCCAGCAGGGCTCGATCGGCTCGCTGTCCACCCGCTCCGCGCACCGCCCCACCTGCCCGGTGGACGGGTGGCTCACCCTCGGCGCGGGCAGCTACGCGGCCTGGAACGGCAGCCGGCAGCAGGGCGCCTGCCCGCCGGTCGGCGTGACGATCGAGCAACCGGACCGGATCGGCGCGAACCTGCCCGACCAGGAGAGCGTCGTCCTGCACAACCAGGAACGGCTGCCCTGGGGGGCGGTGCCGGGCTCGCTGTCGGAGTCGGTGCGCTGCTCGGTGGCGATCGGCCCCGGCGCCGCCGTCGCCGCGGCCCGCCCCTTCGGCCGGGTCGACCGGTACGCGCCGAAGCTGCCCGACGACCCCGCCGGCCTGCTCGGCTCCTGCGTGCTGAGCATCGTCGACCTGGGCACGGTGGCCGGCGACGACCCGGCGACCCGGGCCGCCGAGGCCCGCCGGGTCGACGCGGCGCTGGCCACGGTGCTCGCCGCCCGGCCGCCCCGCTCGCTGGTGATGGTGGCCGGGGTCTCCGACACCGAGACGCCGTCCCGGCTGCACGTGGCCGTCGCCGACGGCCCGGGCTGGGAGGGCGGCCTGCTCACCTCCGCCAGCACCGGCCGGGAGGGCTACCTGCAACTGGTCGACCTGGCCCCCACCGCGCTCGCCGCGCTCGGCCGGCCGATGCCCGAGCAGCTCTTCCTCGGCCGCCCGGCCATCCGCGTCGACGGCCGCCCGGACGACCTGGCCACCGCGATCGCCGCCCCGGCGGACGCCGACCGGGAGGCCGGCGCCCAGCGGAGGGTGGCCGGCTGGTTCTTCGCCCTGCTCGCCCTGGTGCAGGTGGCGCTCTTCGTGACCGTGCTGCCGCTGCTGCGCCGGGCCCGCCGGCTCGCCGGCCCGCACGGCCCGCCGCCGGTCTCCCGCCGGGTGGTGGCGACCGTGGAGCTGCTGCTCATCGCCGCCGCGCTGGCGGTGCCGGCCGCGCTGCTCGCCGACGCGGTGCCCTGGTGGCGGGTGGACCACGCCGGCTGGTGGTTCGCGCTGGTGACCGTGGCCCTGATCGTCGCGGCCACCGCCCTGGTGCGCTTCGCACCCGGCCACGACCGCACCCTCGGCCCGCTCGGCGCGGTCGCCGGGCTGGCCTCCCTGGTGGTCGGCGCGGACGTGCTCAGCGGGGCCCGGTTGCAGCTCAACGGCGTGGTCGGCTACTCGGCGCTGGAGGGCGGCCGGTTCTCCGGGCTGGGCACGGTGGGCCTCGGGGTGTTCCTCGCCGGCGCGCTGCTCAGCGCCGGTTGGCTCGCCCAGCGGTTCCGCCGGGCGTGGCGGCCGATGGTGGTGGTGACGGTCGGCGGGACGGCCGTGGTGGTCGTCGGCAGCCCGTACCTCGGCTCCGACCCGATCGGCGCGGTCGCGCTGACCGCCGGGGTGGCGGTCGCCGCGGCGATCTCCACCGGCGGCTGGCTCACCGTCAGCCGGCTGGTCTGGGCCGCCATGGCGGGCCTGGCGGTGACCATCGGGTACGCCGTGGTGGACCTGCGCCGGCCGGCGGAGGAGCGGGGCAGCCTCGGGCGGTTCCTCGCCGCCCTCGGCGACGGCACCGGCGGGTTGACGGTGCACCGCTCCAGCACCGCCAACTTCGAGACCCTGGTGAACAGCCCGCTGACCCTGCTCGCCGTGGTCGGCGCCCTGCTGGTCTGGTTCGCCCTGCTCCAGCCCTGGGGCGGGCTGATGCGGCTGTTCGGCATCTACCCGGCGATCCGGGCGGCGATGGCCGGTACCGCCGTGGCGGCGGTGATCGGCGGGCTGCTCGGCGGCTCGGCCCTGGACGTGGCCGGGGCGGCCGCCGCGCTGGTGGTGCCGATGGCGGCGCTGGCCTCGCTGCGGGTGCTCGACCACTCCACCGACCGCACCCAGCCGGGCGCCGGCCGGCAGCGCGGCGACGGGCCGGCGGGCCCGCCCGCCGGTGACGCGCCGGACGGCGGACCGGGCGGGGGCAGCACCACCACGGCCGACGAGCACCCACGCGCCGACCGCCCGCTGCCCGACGGCGCGGGTACCCGGGACGCTGCCCCGGCCGACGGCGCGGCCCCGGCCGACGGCGCGGCCCCGGCCGACGGCGCGGCCCCGGCCGACGGCGCGGCCCCGGCCGACGGCGCGGCCCCGGCCGACGGCGCGGCCCCGGCCGACGGCGCGGCCCCGGCCGACGGCGCGGCCCCGGCCGACGGCGCGGCCCCGGCCGACGGCGCGGCCCCGGCCGACGGCGCCGCCCCGGCCGACGACGAGGGCGGCTCCGGCGACCGGAGTACGGCGGCCGGCGACACCGCCGGCACCGCCGACAGCGAGGCCGGTGACGACGACGGCGACGGCGACGGTGGTGTACGGAGCGCGGGGGAGCGGGCGGCGGGAGCGGGCGGTGCCCCCGGTGCCGGCGTGCCCGCCGCGCGGGCCGGGGAGTCGGCCACCCCGACATCGACCGAGGTCACGACGGGTTGACCCATTGCGGGCTCCGACGCGGGCCGGGGTGGGTGCGACGCCCGCCCCGGGCCGGAGAGGTGTTACCGTGGAATCCCGTGGATCGCGTGATCACTTTGCTGATCGGCACGGCGGTTCGCACGACCGCTACGGACGACACGGGAGCAGGCCTTGGCCCCTTCAGCACGGACGACCAGGCACATTTTCGTCACCGGGGGCGTCGCCTCCTCGCTGGGTAAGGGCCTCACCGCCTCCAGCCTCGGCAATCTGCTCACCGCGCGCGGGCTGCGCGTGGTGATGCAGAAGCTCGACCCGTACCTCAACGTCGACCCGGGGACGATGAACCCGTTCCAGCACGGTGAGGTCTTCATCACCGAGGACGGCGCCGAGACCGACCTCGACGTCGGGCACTACGAGCGCTTCCTCGACCGGGACCTGTCCGGCAAGGCGAACGTCACCACCGGCCAGATCTACTCGGACGTGATCGCCAAGGAGCGGCGCGGCGAGTACCTGGGCGACACGGTCCAGGTGATCCCGCACATCACCAACGAGATCAAGTCCCGGATCCTCGGCATGGCCGACCCGGACGGCGAGGGCCAGATCCCGGACGTGGTGATCACCGAGGTGGGCGGCACCGTCGGCGACATCGAGTCGTTGCCGTTCCTGGAGGCGATCCGCCAGGTCCGCCACGACCTGGGCCGGGACAACTGCTTCTACCTGCACGTCTCGCTGGTGCCGTACCTGGCGCCCTCGGGCGAGCTGAAGACGAAGCCGACCCAGCACTCGGTGGCCCAGCTGCGCAACATCGGCATCCAGCCCGACGCGATCGTGCTGCGCTGCGACCGGGAGATCCCGGAGAAGCTCAAGGAGAAGCTCTCGCTCTACTGCGACGTGGACCGGGAGGCGGTCGTCGCCGCCCCGGACGCGCCGAGCATCTACGACATCCCGAAGGTGCTGCACCGCGAGGGCCTCGACGCGTACGTGGTGCGCCGGCTCGGCCTCTCCTTCCGCGACGTCGACTGGGCCAGCTGGGACGACCTGCTGGACCGGGTGCACCAGCCGCACCACACGGTGACCGTCGCGGTGGTCGGCAAGTACGTCGACCTGCCCGACGCGTACCTGTCGGTGAGCGAGGCGATCCGGGCCGCCGGCTTCGGCCACCGGGCCCGGGTGCAGCTGCGCTGGGTGCCCAGCGACGACTGCGTCACTCCGGCCGGCGCCGCGGCGGCGCTGGCCGGCGCGGACGGCATCGTCATCCCGGGCGGCTTCGGCGTGCGCGGCATCGAGGGCAAGATCGGCACCGCCCGGTACGCCCGCGAGAACGGCATCCCGCTGCTCGGCCTCTGCCTCGGCCTGCAGTGCATGACCATCGAGGTGGCCCGTCACCTGGCCGGCCTGGACGGCGCCAACTCGCTGGAGTTCGACGAGGAGGCCACGCACCCGGTCATCGCCACCATGGCCGACCAGGAGGACATCGTCGCCGGCAAGGGCGACCTGGGCGGCACCATGCGGCTCGGGGCGTACCCGGCGACGCTGGCCGAGGGCTCGCTCGTCGCCGAGGCGTACGGCAGCACCGAGGTCAGCGAGCGGCACCGGCACCGCTACGAGGTGAACAACGCCTACCGCGACCAGCTCACCAAGGCCGGCCTGCACATCTCCGGCACCTCGCCGGACGGCCGGCTGGTCGAGTTCATCGAGCTGGACCGCGGCCTGCACCCGTTCTTCGTGGCCACCCAGGCGCACCCGGAGGTGAAGAGCCGCCCGACCCGCCCGCACCCGCTCTTCGCGGCGTTCGTGAAGGCGGCCGTGGCGTACTCGGAGGCCGACCAGTTGCCGGTGGACCTGGACGCGATGGCGGAGGCCCCGACGGCGAAGAAGGCCTCCCGCAACGGCGCCACGGCGAAGGCGGCGTCCGCCTCGTGAGCGCCGTCGAGCACCGCTACGAGCTGCGGGACCGGCAGGAGCGCTTCCAGGGTCGGATCTTCTCGGTGGTCACCGACGAGGTGACCATGCCGGGCGGCGACACCGCGAAGCGGGACTACGTCCGGCACGTCGGCGCGGTCGCCGTGGTGGCCCTCGACGACGCCGGCCAGGTGGTGCTCGTCCGGCAGTACCGGCAGCCGGTGGGGCGGCACCTCTGGGAGCTGCCCGCCGGGCTGATGGACGTCGACGGTGAGCCGCTGCCCGCCGCCGCCGCCCGCGAGCTGGCCGAGGAGGCCGACCTGACCGCCGGCACGCTCGACCTGCTGGTCGACGTGCACACCTCGCCGGGCTTCTCCGACGAGGTGGTCCGGGTCTTCCTCGCCCGTGACCTCGCCGACGTACCGGCCGAGGCGCGGCACGAGCGCCGCGACGAGGAGGCCGACATCCAGATCGTCCGGCTCGACCTGGACGAGGCGGTCGGCATGGTGCTCGCCGGGGAGATCACCAACGGTCCGTGCGTGGCCGGGCTGCTCGCCGCCGCCCGGGCCCGCGACGCCGGCTGGTCGGTGCTGCGCCGGGCCGACGCCCCGCTGCCCCACTGAACGGGTACGCCCCGAAGGGCCGCGCGGTTCGCCGCGCGGCCCTTCCGCATCTCTGGCCCCCTCCTGCCGCTCTCTCCATCACATGGCCCGCTCCAGCTGTCTGCGCCCCGCTTTGCGGCGTGTCGCGGCGTCCGTCCGCCGGGACACCGCGACACGCCGCAGAGCGGGGCGGTGGTGGCCCTCGGTCGGCCCCTCGGATCGCCGGCGTCCGGTTCGGGGGTGACCGGTGCGACGGGTGCCGGGGCGCAGCCCGGCGGGCACCGAGCGCGGCGGGGCGGACACCCGGCGTGTCGCCTGCGGGTTCCGCCCGGCGGTACCCGTCGCGCGGTGCGACGATGAGGGCGAACGCCGAGCGGGGAGCGGGCCCGCACGCCTGACACATCGTCAGGCGGATCGGGCACCGGATGTCACTGTGCTGGGCCCCGGAGGGTGCTCCCGCGCCTAGACTGCCGCCGGCGGGACCGGTCGACCGCGCCGGCAATGGGGCCGGCGCGGGGCCGAGCAGTCGGGGGTGAGCTGCCCCGAAGAGAGGTGTCTGCATCGTGAAGGTCGGAATCCCACGCGAGGTCAAGAACCACGAGTACCGCGTGGCGATCACGCCGGCGGGCGTCAACGAGTTCACCCGCCACGGTCACGAGGTCTTCGTCGAGTCCGGCGCCGGTGTCGGGTCGACCATCAGCGACGACGAGTTCGCCGCGGCCGGCGCCAAGATCCTGGGCACCGCCGACGAGGTGTGGGACACCGCGGAGCTGGTGCTCAAGGTCAAGGAGCCGGTCGCGGAGGAGTACCACCGCATGCGCGAGGGGCAGGTGCTCTTCACCTACCTGCACCTGGCCGCCTCCAAGGAGTGCACCGACGCGCTGGTCGACCGGAAGGTCACCGGCATCGCGTACGAGACCGTCGAGCTGCCCGACCGGTCGCTGCCGCTGCTCGCCCCGATGTCCGAGGTGGCCGGCCGGCTCGCCCCGCAGGTCGGCGCCTTCTACATGATGCGCACCGGCGGTGGCCGGGGCGTGCTCCCCGGCGGCGTCTCCGGCGTGTACGCGGCCAAGACCGTGGTCATCGGCGCCGGTGTCTCCGGCCTGAACGCCGCCGCGATCGCCCTGGGCCTGCAGTCCGAGGTGCTGCTGCTGGACAAGAACGTCGCCCGGCTGCGCCAGGCCGACGCCATCTACCGCGGCCACCTGCAGACCGTCGCCTCCAACGCGTACGAGATCGAGCGGGCCGTGCTCGACGCGGACCTGGTCATCGGCGCGGTCCTCGTCCCGGGCGCGAAGGCCCCGAAGCTGATCTCCAACGAGCTGGTCTCCCGGATGAAGCCGGGCAGCGTGCTCGTCGACATCGCCATCGACCAGGGCGGCTGCTTCGAGGACTCGCGTCCCACCACGCACGCCGACCCGGTCTACAAGGTGCACGAGTCGATCTTCTACTGCGTGGCGAACATGCCCGGCGCGGTGCCGAACACCAGCACCTACGCGCTGACCAACGTCACCCTGCCGTACGCGCTGGAGCTGGCCAACCAGGGCTGGCGCGAGGCGCTGCGCCGCGACCCGGCCCTGGCGCTGGGCCTGAACACCCACGACGGCCAGGTCGTCTACGGCCCGGTCGCCGAGGCGCACGGCATGCCGACCCTGCCGCTGGCCGAGGTGCTGGCCTGACCGCTGCACCGGACACCGCCGGCGCGGGCGTCACGCCCGCGCCGGCCCTGCGCCGTGCCGTCCGCGGCTACCTCGACCACCTGACCGTCGAGCGTGGCCTCTCGGCGAACACGCTCTCGTCGTACCGTCGGGACCTGGAGCGGTATCTCGACACCCTCGCGGTCGCCGGGGTGACCGACCTGGCCGCCGTCGGCCCGGGGCAGGTCGAGGCGCACCTGGCCCGGCTGCGGGCCGGGGACGACGGCCACCCGCCGCTGGCGGTCTCCTCGGCGGCCCGGGCGGCCTCCGCCGTGCGCGGGCTGCACCGCTTCGCGCTGCGCGAGGGGCTGGCCGGCGCCGACCCCAGCCGGGACGTCCGGCCGCCCACGCCGCCCCGCCGGCTGCCCCGGGCGCTGCCGGTCGACGACGTGGTCCGGCTGCTGGAGACCGCCGGCGCGGTGACCGCCGCCGGCGACGGCGCCGCCCTCGCGCTGCGCGACCGGGCGCTGCTGGAGTTCCTGTACGGCACCGGCGCGCGGATCTCCGAGGCGGTCGGCGCGGCCGTGGACGACCTCGACGTCGACGAGGGCACCGCGCTGCTGCGCGGCAAGGGCGGGCGCACCCGCGTGGTCCCGATCGGCGGGTACGCCGTCGAGGCGCTGCGCGCCTGGCTGGTGCGGGCCCGGCCCGCGCTGGTCGCGGCCGGCCGGGGCACCCCGGCGGTCTTCGTCAACGCCCGCGGCGGCGCGCTGACCCGGCAGGGCGCCTGGACGATCCTGCGCCGCGCGGCCGAGCGCGCCGGGCTGCCGGTGGACGGGCCCAACGCGGTCTCCCCGCACACCCTGCGCCACTCGTACGCCACCCACCTGCTCGACGGCGGCGCCGACGTGCGGGTGGTGCAGGAACTGCTCGGCCACGCCTCGGTGACCACCACCCAGGTGTACACGTTGGTCACCGTGGAGCGGCTGCGCGAGGTGTACGCCACCGCGCATCCCCGCGCCCGCGGCTGACCCGGGCGCCACGGGTCGGTCGGGCGGGACGTCCGACACGCCGGACCGGTACCGAACGCGCTGCTGGTGAGTGGCGTACAGTCGGCATCGGCGCGGACCTCCTGGGGCGACATCCGGGGTGCGCAGCGGCGCCGCGCAGGACGTCGGACGGCTCCGACGCCGGGTGGTCGTCGGGAGGGGGCAACGAGGACATGGCTGGCAACGGTGACCGTGCCGACGCCTGGACGTCGGAGCTCCGCGAGCAGCAGGCGTCGCTCGGCGCGGACCTGGGTCCGGCGGACCCGGCCGCTTACACGATGCGCAAGCCGATCCCCGAGCCGATGCCGACCGACCGGCACGGGCCGGCGCGGATCATCGCGATGGCCAACCAGAAGGGTGGCGTCGGGAAGACCACGACGACCATCAACCTGGGCGCCGCCCTCGCCGAGTACGGCCGCAAGGTGCTGCTGGTCGACTTCGACCCGCAGGGCGCCCTCTCGGTCGGCCTCGGGGTCAACCCGCACAACCTCGACCTGTCGGTCTACAACCTGCTCATGCAGGACGACGTCACCGCCGAGGACGTCCTGATCAAGACCGACGTCGCCGGGCTGCACCTGCTGCCCGCCAACATCGACCTCTCCGCCGCGGAGATCCAGCTGGTCAACGAGGTCGCCCGGGAGATGGCCCTGGCCCGGGTGCTGCGGACCGTCCGCAAGGAGTACGACTACATCCTGATCGACTGCCAGCCCTCGCTGGGCCTGCTGGCGATCAACGCGCTCACCGTGGCGCACGGCGTGCTCATCCCGCTGGAGTGCGAGTTCTTCAGCCTGCGCGGGGTGGCGCTGCTGCTCGACACCATCGACAAGGTGCGCGAGCGGCTCAACTTCGACCTGGAGCTCGAAGGCATCCTCGCCACCATGTACGACAGCCGCACCACCCACTGTCGGCAGGTGCTCCAGCGGGTGGTCGAGGCGTTCGGCGACAAGGTCTACCAGACGGTCATCACCAAGACGGTGAAGTTCCCGGAGTCCACGGTGGCCGGTGCGCCGATCACCACCCTCGACCCGGCCTCCTCCGGAGCGCGCAACTACCGGCAGCTGGCCCGTGAGGTGATCGCCGCCCAGGCCGACCGGTAGGTCGGGGTGCACCTTGCCGCCGGTGGCCCCGGGGCGTGGACTACGGTCGTCCGGTGACCGCGCCACCCCTGGATCCGCCGACGACCCCGGAGCAGCCCCCCGTGCTGGCTGCCGAGGCCGCCGCCGAGGTGGCCACCGACCCCGCCGGCGTGCCGCAGGCCGCGGAGAGCGCCGGCTTCACCGTCCGGCTGGCGAACTTCACCGGCCCGTTCGACCTGCTGCTGCAACTGATCGGCAAGCACAAGCTCGACGTCACCGAGGTGGCCCTGCACAAGGTCACCGACGAGTTCATCGCGTACATCCGGGCGATGGGCGACCAGTGGGACCTGGACGAGGCGAGCGAGTTCCTGCTCATCGCGGCCACCCTGCTCGACCTGAAGGCGGCCCGGCTGCTGCCCGCCGCCGAGGTCGAGGACGAGGAGGACCTGGCCCTGCTGGAGGCGCGGGACCTGCTCTTCGCCCGGCTGTTGCAGTACAAGGCGTACAAGGAGGCGGCGGCGCACATCGCCGAGCTGGAGGCGGTGGGCGGCCGGCGCTACCCGCGGGCGGTCACCCTGGAGCCCCGGTACGCCGAGGCGCTGCCTGACCTGGTCCTCGGCATCGGCCCGGAGCGGCTGCTCAAGCTCGCGATCCGGGCGATGACCCCGAAGCCCACGCCCGAGGTCTCCATCGCGCACGTGCACATGGTGCGGGTCAGCGTCCGGGAGCACGCGGCGATCCTCACCGAGCGGCTGCGCCGCGCCGGCACCGCCACCTTCTCGCTGCTCTGCGCCGACTGCGAGATCACCCTGGAGGTGGTGGCCCGCTTCCTGGCGCTGCTGGAGCTGTACCGGGAGGGGCTGGTCTCCTTCGTGCAGGACCAGGCCCTGGAGGAGCTGACGGTGCGCTGGACCGGCCCCGCCGACGGGGACACCGAACTGCACATCGACGAGTACGCCGGCTCGGCGGAAGCGGCGGAAACCGACGGCGCTGCGGCGAGCGCGCCGGTCGAGCCGACGGACGGGGACACCACGGGTACGACGGAGGAGCGAGCGGGATGAGCGACGAGGAGCGCCGGGACTCCCTGGCCGACCAGGCGGCCGCCTGGATCCCACCCTGGGAGCGCCCCACCCCGCCCCGCGACGAGCCCGCCGAGCCGCCTGTCGAGGCGTCCGACGAGCCCGGCGAGGCGTCCGACGAGCCCATCGCGTCCGCGCCGGCCGCCGACCTCACCGAGGCTTCCGGACCGGCGGGCGACGCCGAGCCCACCGCCGCCTCCGCTCTGCCGGGCGACGCCGAGCCGCCTGCCGTCCCGGCGGCTCCGGAAGATGCCGAGCCGACCGCCGACCCCGCGCCGACCGCCGGCCCCGCGCCGGCGGGTGGCGCCGACGAGCCGGCGGGGGAGGGTGCGGCTGCCCGCGTACCCGGGAAACAGCCGGCGCCCCGACGGCGGGCGACCCCCGCGCCGGAGCCGGCGCTGGTGTTGGACGACGCGGAGCTGCGCGGCGCGCTGGAGGCCATCCTGCTGGTGGTGGACGAGCCGGTCAGCGAGTTGATCCTGGCGCAGGTGCTGGAGCAGCCCGCCGAGCGGGTCGGGCCGATGCTGGACGAGATCGCCGCCGGCTACACCGCCGCCGGGCACGGTTTCGAGCTGCGCCGGGCGGCCGGTGGCTGGCGTCTCTACACCCGCCCGGAATACGCGACCTACGTGGAACGGTTCGTACTGGACGGGCAGTCCGTACGGCTGACCCAGGCCGCGCTGGAGACGCTCGCGGTGATCGCCTACAAGCAGCCGGTCACCCGTTCGCGGATCTCGGCCATCCGGGGTGTGAACTGCGACGGGGTCATCCGTACGCTGGTCTCCCGCGGGCTGGTCGAGGAGTGCGGCACCGAACCGGACAGCGGGGCGTTCCTCTACCGGACCACCACGATGTTCCTGGAGAAACTGGGGCTGAACTCGGTGGACGACCTCCCCCCGCTCGCCCCGTTCCTCCCCGACGACGTAGAAGAGCTTGCCGATGCGACGCGATGACCGTGCCCCGAAGACCGACGCCCCCGTGTACGAGGGGACCGAGCGCCTGCAGAAGGTGCTCGCCGCCGCCGGCGTGGGCTCCCGACGCGCCTGCGAGGACCTGATCTTCCGGCGCCGGGTGACCGTGAACGGCCGGGTCGCCCAGCTGGGCGACAAGGTCGACCCCGCCACCGCCGTGATCCACGTCGACGGCGAGCGCCTCCAGGCCGACAACCGCCTGGTCTACGTGGCGATGAACAAGCCGCGCGGGGTGGTCACCACCATGGCGGACGAGAAGGGACGCAACGAGCTCGCCGACTTCATCGGCAACCGGGTGGAGCAGCGGGTCTACCACGTCGGGCGGCTCGACGCGGACAGCGAGGGGCTGCTGCTGCTCACCAACGACGGCACCCTCGCCCACAAGCTCATGCACCCGTCGTACGAGGTACTCAAGACCTACCTCGCCGAGGTGGCCGGGCCGATCCCGCGCAACCTCGGCAAGCGGCTGATGGCCGGGGTGGAGCTGGAGGACGGGCCGGTCAAGGTCGACTCGTTCAAGGTGGTGGACACCCTGGGCAAGACCGCCCAGGTGGAGCTCTCCCTGCACGAGGGGCGCAAGCACATCGTCCGGCGGTTGCTGGCCGAGGTCGGGCACCCGGTGTCCCGGCTGGTGCGTACCGCGATCGGGCCGATCCGGCTGGGTGACCTGCGTACCGGGCGGATCCGGCGGTTGACCAACGCCGAGGTCGCCGCCCTGTTCAAGGCCGTGGGTGACTGACCCGGCGAACCGGGTATCGGTGCCGGTAGGCTTCGTCGCGGCCGATGGGCCGGCGGGTGGCGTGGGTCGCCCCCGCCGGTGGCGCGCGCGGCCACCCGCGAGGCGCGGGCATGATTGACGATGGACATACCGCTCAACGGCGCCGGAGACACCGGCGACCCGCGAGGTACGGGCTATAGGAGGACAACGGTGGAGGAAAACGTACGGGCCGTGCGCTGCGTGGTCGCTGTGGACGGGCCGTCCGGTTCGGGTAAGTCCACCGTCTCGCGGCGGCTCGCCGCCGGCCTCGGTGCCCGCTACCTCGACACGGGGGCCATGTACCGGGCGATCACCTGGGCCGTGCTGCGCTCCGGGGTCGACCTGACCGACGTCGAGTCGGTGGCCAAGGTCGCCGGCGAGGTCGACCTGCGCATCGGCACCGACCCCCAGGGGTACGGCGTGACCGCCGACGGCGTGAACGTCGACAAGGAGATCCGTGGCCCCGAGGTGACCGCGGCGGTCTCCGCCGTGGCCGCCGTCCCGGCGGTGCGGGAACTGCTCGTCGCCCGGCAGCGCCAGATGATCACCAACGCCGGCCGGATCGTGGTCGAGGGCCGCGACATCGGCTCCGTGGTGGCCCCCGACGCCGACCTGAAGGTCTACCTGACCGCCTCCGAGTCGGCCCGCGCCCAGCGGCGCAGCGCCGAGGACGCGGTCGACGTCGCGGCGACCGCCGCCGACCTGGCCCGCCGGGACAAGCTCGACTCGACCCGCAAGGTCAACCCTCTGCAGCAGGCCCCGGACGCGGTGGTGCTGGACACCACCGAGCTGGGCATCGACGAGGTCGTCGCCCGACTGCGCGATCTCCTCACCGAACGGGGGGTGGCATGAGCGAGGACATCGGCGGCTGGGTGGAGCTGCGGGAGCCGGACCTCGACGTCGAGGAACCGTCCGGTCCGCAGCCGGTGGTGGCCGTGGTCGGCCGCCCCAACGTGGGTAAGTCGACGCTGGTCAACCGGATCATCGGCCGCCGCCAGGCGGTCGTGGAGGACGTTCCCGGGGTCACCCGGGACCGGGTGCCCTACGACGCGCAGTGGAGCGGCCGGGCGTTCACCGTGGTGGACACCGGCGGCTGGGAGCCGGACGCCAAGGACCGGGCCGCGGCGATCGCCGCGCAGGCCGAGACGGCCGTGGCCACCGCCGACGTGGTGCTCTTCGTGGTCGACGCGATGGTCGGCTCGACCGATGTGGACGAGGCCGCGGTGAAGATGCTGCGGCGCAGTGCGAAGCCGGTCATCCTGGTGGCGAACAAGACCGACAACACCGCCATCGAGATGGAGGCGACCTCGCTCTGGTCGCTCGGCCTCGGTGAGCCGTACCCGGTCTCCGCGCTGCACGGTCGGGGATCCGGCGAACTGCTCGACGCCATCATGGAGGCCCTGCCCGAGGCGCCGAAGATCATCGAGAACCGGCCCCGCGGCCCGCGCCGCGTGGCGCTCGTCGGCCGTCCCAACGTCGGCAAGTCCAGCCTGCTCAACCGGTTCTCCGGCGAGGAGCGGGCGGTCGTCGACGCGGTCGCCGGCACCACCGTCGACCCGGTCGACAGCCTGGTGGAGATCGGCGGCGACGTCTGGCAGCTGGTGGACACCGCGGGCCTGCGCAAGCGGGTCGGTAAGGCCAGCGGCACCGAGTACTACGCCAGCCTGCGCACCGCCTCGGCCATCGAGGCGGCCGAGGTGGCGGTGGTGCTGCTCGACGCCAGCGAGCCGATCAGCGAGCAGGACCAGCGGATCCTGTCCATGGTCACCGAGGCCGGGCGGGCCCTGGTCATCGCCTTCAACAAGTGGGACCTGGTCGACGCCGACCGCCGGTACTACCTGGACAAGGAGATCGACCGGGAGCTGCGCCGCATCCCCTGGGCGATCCGGCTGAACCTGTCCGCCCAGACCGGCCGCGCGGTGGACAAGCTCGCGCCGGCGCTGCGCAAGGCGCTGGCGAGCTGGGAGACCCGGGTGCCGACCGCGCAGCTCAACCAGTGGCTGACCGCGCTGGTCCAGGCCACCCCGCACCCGGTGCGCGGTGGTCGGGCGCCGAAGATCCTCTTCGCCACCCAGGCGGGGGTCGCGCCGCCGCGCTTCGTGCTCTTCACCACCGCGCCGCTGGACGCCGGCTACCAGCGCTTCGTCGAGCGCAAGCTGCGCGAGGAGTTCGGCTTCGAGGGCAGCCCGATCGAGATCTCGGTCCGCCCGCGCAAGAAGCTCGGCCCCGGCGGCCGCGGCAAGGCGCACGGCTGACCCGTACCGTCCCGATCGCCGGGTGGAGCCTCGTTGCTCCACCCGGCGCTCTCTTTCCTAGGACGCTCTAGGGGGAGTGGCGTGGGACGCCGCGACGCGGGAGGGGCCTGTGCGCGTGGTGCGAAGATCCTGCGCTAAGCTGTACCGGCTGCCGCGGGGGAGACCACGCGGGGGCATCGGGACGTGGCGCAGCTTGGTAGCGCACTTGACTGGGGGTCAAGGGGTCGTCGGTTCGAATCCGGCCGTCCCGACGCAGGTCAGAGGCCATCTGGAATCTTCCAGGTGGCCTTTTCTGATCTTGTACAGCAGCAAAGTACAGCAACGGCTCATTGGTCAAGCGCGGCCCGCGTCGCGGGCCGCTCGCGCCGCCGAACCTGGGCCGGGCCGATGGCCCGCCGCCGCGCCTCTGGCCTTCAGCCGCCAGGGCGTCGGTTGCAGCCCGCCGGCGGCGCGACATACGACGAAGCCCCGGGCCGCCTGACATTTCAGGTAGACCGGGGCTTCCGAGTTTGGCCGCAAGAGCGTGTGTCCTCGCCGGACGGGCAGACAACCAGGATGATCCACAACCCGACCGATCCTCGGGGAGCGTGGTGGTTGCGGGGCGGAGCCATCCCACCCGCCTGCCCAATGGGATGCCGGCACGGCGCCGGGGTGTCAAGCGGTGGGGCGTGCTTGACACCCCGGCGCCGTGCCGGCATGGCAGAGCCCAGGCGGCCGGGATGACTCCTTCGGGACGGCTGACCGGGTCGCCCTGGGCGGTAGTCAGGTAAACCGTCACGGTCCGGGGCTCACCGTCAGGGGTGCCCCACGGCAACATGACCGGCATCTGGTGGGTTTCACGGTGGTTGAATGGTATGAGCTGATGTCTGATGATCTGCACTGTTGAACCGATTCGGAAGCCGGCGGTTAGCGCAGGTGTCCGGGGGTAACTCCGGGCGGTGACCAGGCCATCCGAGGACCCCGGCACTCGGGCGGACCTCAGCCGCACCGTCGCTTTCAGCGACGCAGTTCTGGCCATCATCCTGACTCTGCTGGTGCTAGACCCCGTACTGCGGGTCCCGGAGGTCCGGCCCGGCCATCTGCTGCCCGCGCTGCTGGACCAGTGGCCGAGGTACGCGGCGTATTTCGCGTCGTTCTCGTACGTGGCCGTCGTCTGGCTCAACCACAAGGCGACGTTTCACCGCATCCGCAAGACCGATCGAGGCCTGCACTATGCAAACCTGTTCATCCTGTTCACCACGGCGCTGATGCCGTTCCCGACCGCGGTCGTCTCGCACGCGTTCCTGGTGCTCACTTTGCCGGACCAGCGTGTGGCCATCGCCTTTTACGCGGCGATCGGGGCGTTGATGTGTGCGAGCTGGCTGGCGTTCTTCCAATACCTGGCCCGGCGCCCCGACCTGGTCAAGGACGAGGTTGACGAGCGGTTCTATCCCGCCGAGCGGCTGCGGGCAATGGTCGGTGTCGTCCTGTACGCCGTGGCCGGAGTTGCCGGCTATCTGATCGCACCGCTCATCGGCATGGGGGTCTTCGTGGTGCTGCCCGTGTTCTACGCGATCACCAGTGCTGGCCTGTACGCGACGCCCTTCGCCCGCCGGATCGCACACCGGCCGCCGCCGCCCGCCTGAGTTGACCTATGCGCTTCCAGCAGGCAGGGCCAAGCAGTACAGCAACGAAGTACAGCAACCGACGACACCAAGAGGAACCACGGTGACCACCATCAGACCATCGACCAGGTGCGAGCCGAACGAGACCGCGTTGCCGATCTCTGGAGGTCAAGGGGTCGTCGGTTCGAATCCGGCCGTCCCGACACAGGTGAGGGGCCATCTCGGAAGTTCGAGACGGCCCCTTTGTCGTACCTGGGTGACTAACTGAGTGACTACGCCTCAGCGTCGAAGATCCGGTCCATGGCGACTGCGCCGCTCAGGAGCACCGGCCGGAGTTGGTGCCGGTAGACGCTCTCGGTGACAGTCGTGCCGGAGTGGCCGCAGAGGTCAGCGATCTGTTCAAGGCGGCTGACCATCCCGAGGCTCGCACGTCGGCTCAGAGCCACCATGCAGGCGCGGAAGCAAGGCTTTGCGTATCTCGATAAGGGCACCGTTCCCGCCAAGGTCTGAGCGGGTCTTAGGCCGGCAGCCGGCGGTGCCTGGTCTCGCGTGATGGTTGACGGAACGGCGTCGCAGGACGCTTGACGCTTAGGGCTGCGATCGGGTTCGGGATTGTGAGCCACGCACCGAAAGCCACCAGGCGGTGTCGATGACAATCTGTTCCGTATCCAAGACATCACGCTCGAACGCTTCCACGTCCACGGGCGCCGGCGGTTGATTCATCAGCTCGGTGATCTCATCGGGGAGTCGCACGTTGTGCGCGTCGATGTAGTGCGCGAGCCCTTCTGGCCACACGAAGTACTTGCCGTCGGTCAGTTCCGTGATTCCGTTGGCGGTGCCACACAGCCGACACGGTGAATGGCCCGCTGTAGCCACGAACCACGTGCCACCACGCAGGTAGCCGCTTACCCGTCGCTGGCTCGCCACATCGGCCTCGCGGTCCACGAAAAGCGCAGGGTCGGGCCAGTGCTCTTCGGCTGGCCCACACCAGTAGCCGATCCGTCGCAAGGTCCGGGTGCTGTCTGCCTCGCTGCTCGACACGGGCGTCATCGTCACACGATCGGAGACGGACTGAGCGTCAAGGGTCAGCCGAGGCCGCGGTGTCAACCATCACCCGGCGCAGGACAGCCGGCCGCGGGCGTGTCTAGTCCCACCACATGCTTGACGAATCCGTCCCAGGACATGCTTGACGTTTGGCCTAGGAATCGTCGCCCGCGTCCTTCCGGCCGCCCCGGTCGGGCAACTCGGCGAGAAGTCGTTGGCACTCGGCCTGGCTGCCGATCGCGACCCGGTGTTCCGGGTGACAGACGTAGTGCCGGATTGCAGCGGCGAGAAACCCGGCGTCGATGTTGTCGGTGCGCAGGGCCTTCCGACTCCACGGAATACCGCGTCGCCGCACCAGCTGGGGTTCCGCGATCGCCATCCGGAGCCGCGAGGGGCGGTCGACACCTGGGGGGATCTGAGCGGCCGGTAGGGCCTCCCACGGCACAGTGAGTGAGCCGAGAGCCCAACGCTGCCGTATCCCGTAAGGATGAAGCTGTACCCCGTAACCCCGCCACGCCTCAACCAGCAACAGCGCGATCAGCACAAACCAGGGGATATTGGCAACCAAGTCGAACGTCGACACAATGCCTGCCCTGGTCGAACGCACCACTGCGCCGATGCTGGCCGATGCAGGCGCGAGGAAGCCCAGGGCAATGAACACCTTCCACGCTGGCGCGGGTGTGGCGAAGGCCGGAATCTGCGGCTGCACCACGAAGTAGGCCGGACGGATCCCCATAGTGATGAGCGCCAGGACCAGGACCGCCAAGGTAAGGAAGAGCAGCGGGAAGAACAGGCGCTGACCCAAGGTAGGCACGAACCCGACGGCCGCGACGTTCACGCCCGCCACCAGTAGACCAAGCATCAAGACGACGTGCCGGTGCTGCACCATGGCATCCGAAACCTTGCCGATCATGCCCGTGACCATACGAGCCAGCGGTTGCAGGACCGGTTAGCCGATCGGTCGACGCTGAACAACGAAACGTCGATCATGTCAAGCATCTGGTGGGACGCAGGTGTAAAGCATCAGCCGGGACACGACAAACACCCTCCCAGAATCCCCGTTCAAACTTTCTATACGTCTTCAAGGCGGCTCTTGACGGGCCGCACGCGCCGCCGCCTGGGCGCGCGTCCGTCGCTCCGCTGGCGCTCCGACTCCGGCCACGCAACACGCCCGGCGGCTGGCGCGGGAAGCGGGAAGCCCGGGGCCGCCGCAGACGGGTAGTCCAGAGTGTGGTGGAGGTTCGCCGCCGGCAGCCGGCCGCGCCGCGCCCGAGCAGCGCGGCGCAGGAGAGCGCGTGCCGGGTCCGCGCGGCAAGCCCCAAGCATGGGGGCGGTGTCCGCGCGAGGCGTGCCGGTCGTCCAGGAGCCGGCTCCGCAGCCGCTCAGGGTCAGATCAACTGCTCACCTGGGAGGGGGAGGGGTGCCCGTCGGTGGCCAGATCCGACCCCGGGAGCCGGGTCCGTGCCGGGCGAGGTTGGGTCAACTGCGCCACTGTGGCGGTGTCCGTCGGGGGCGCGGTCCGTGACACGAGAGCCGACTCCGTCTGTTCCGGCAGCGTCCGACCGTGCGTCAAGGACCGCTTGACGTGCGGGGCCGGGCCGGCTCGGCCCCGGCCTGCTGGCGACCTCCCGCCGGCATCGGCCGGGCCGGCCGCACCCTCGCGTGCGTGATTCAGCCGGAGGCAGCGACGGGATCGGACGGTTGCTCGACAGCGCAGCTTCACTGAAGCTCGCAGCCACGGAGCGTCACGGAGGCCACGTAGGTTTCCGAAGCTCGATCGCCGGTTACCGGAAAGTCATATTCGGCGCGGTACGGCTCCGTCCTGCCAGCGGTAGAGGTCGCGCAGTAGGGAAATCTCGGCGCCGTGATGGATCAGCTCCCTGTTGACGTGCAGGACGATGCCCTCCATGGGAAACCGCTCGGGACCCCCCGTGGGCGGATTCTCCAGGTCAGCGTCCGAGAGCTCGCGGACCCCCGCGTTCCATCTCCCATACATCTCATCGAGCTGTTTTAGCGCCTCGTCAGCGGTCCCCGCGTAGGCAAATGTCTGGGAGTCGACGTCCTGGCCGCCGAAGTGCCATCCGACCCGATAGCCCAGGCAGGAGACGATGATGTGCGCCAGCCGCCAGGCAATCGTGGTCACCGGCGCCGGCACCGGGTCAGGGGACGCGGAGTCCATCGTCCATTCCCCCGAACCTGCCGACATCGGTGCGGCCGACGTGCCACGTGGGCGGATGCTCCAGCAGCCGCGCACCGGCTCCCAGAAGTACTCCTCATCGGCAAGACCGTGCAGCCGCGGCCGCAGGTTCTTGTGCCAGTGCCGGTCCAGCTGGTCCGCGAGTCGCTGGCTTCTTGTCACTTCCGCACACTACATACAACGGAGACCTGGCTGCGACCCTCGCGGACGCCGGGCCGAGTCCAGTGCAGCGGCTGACTCAAGACGATGGACCAGTCGTAGTCGGGGCTATCGGGAATGACTTCGCCATACACGTCGATCTCCCTCGTCCCCAACGCGCACGTGATGAGTAGCGCCCGGAAGCTCGGCCGGGAAACCGAGAGAGTGAAGTCGTCGGGTGAAGGCATCACAGAATCATGCCTCGGGCCATTGTCTGCCGCGTGCCCGGTCCGTGCACGATGCAGGGGGCAAGATGGGTCAACGGCGGCGCGGTCTGCAGCCGGGTGTGCACGCCCCGTGCCGGACCGAGGCGTTCGTGGTCACCCAGCGTGTAGATCAACACGATTCCCAAGCTGACAGTCGGCACCTTCCAAACTGACGGTGCTCACTCAGTCCGACTGCTCTGCTGTGCGTAGCGGAAAGCAAGCCGTCTGATGATGTTCTCGCCCTCGGCTGCCGGTAGCCAGCTGGCTTCCGTCCGGGCCGACGAGTCCGGGAAGCTCGGACGTCCTGCGCCCCCTCCTTGAAGGACACCGTCGCCGCCTCGATCCCGGTCACTCCCGGCGGTTCAGCGCAGCAGGACTGGTCCGGCGTCGATGCGGGTGCGGAACAGGGCGTACGGCTTGCGCCGCAGGTCTTGTCCCCGCTGGTACTTCGGCTGCCGGTGCAGCTGGTTGGCGGTGACGTAGAGGTGCCCGTCCGTGGCGACGGACATGGTGTCCGGCCAGAGCAGACGGGGATCGTGCACGACGGTCTCGTACTCTCCGTCCGGCCGGCGGCGCAGCACGGCGTTGTTCTCGTACGAGGTGAGGTAGAACCGGCCGGCGTCGTCGGTCTCCAGGCCGTCGGAGCCGCCGCCCTTGTCACCCTCGTCCGCCACGGTGGCGGCGACCAGGTCCTCGGTAAGGGCGCGGTCGGCGAGCGCGTCGGTGGCGACGCTGTACCAGCGGCGGGAGGCGAGGGGACAGTAGTGCAGCCGGGAGCCGTCGGCCGAGATGGCGATCCCGTCCGACCCCATCGACAGCGGCTTCGGCGGTCCGTCGGTCGGGCGTTCCAGGAACGGCCGTCCCTCGACGATCGGCCGGTAGGTGGACAGCGGCTCCGCCTTGGTGGAGGGGTGGTCGTGCAGCCGCCGCCAGGACGCGCCGCTGGCCAGGTCGACCACGACGATCCCGTTCGGCCCGGAGTCCGAGGAGTCGGTGATGTAGGCGATCCCGGCGTCCCCCCGGCGCAGGTCGAATCGCACGTCGTTGAGGTACGTCGAGGGCAGCGCGACGTCGGTCGGAAAGGTGATGACCTGGGCGACGGAGTTGCTGTCCAGGTCGACGCGGACCAGTTTCGGCCCGCCCGGCTTCGTGGGCCGGAACATCGGGCTGCCGGTGTCGAGCACCCAGAGCCGGTCGGCCGGGTCCACCACGATGCTCTGCACCGAGACGAAAGCGCCGGCGTCGTCGTCCCGGGCGGGCTGGTTCCAGGCCTGGTCCGGGAAGGGCACCTCGCGGCCGTCGCGTAACTCGACCACCGTGGCGGGCACCTCGTCGCCCCACTTGGGGAAGTTCACGAAGACCCGGCCGGTGTGCGAGACGCTCACCCCGGTGGGCATGGGCCCGGTGAAGGTGTGCACGAGTTCGAGGTCGCCGACGGGTTCGTCGGCTAGGGGCCCGTTCATCCGCTACTCCTGACTGTCGGTGCGACGGCTTCTTCCCGAAGCCCTGAGCGGCAAACGCCTGGGTAGGCGCTGCCGGCCCGGCGTGTGCCTCACGAAGTCACCGTGATCGTCACCGGACCGTGACAACGCCAGCTGGTGCCCGCCGCTGCGGACGACCAACATCTGCCGCTTCGACGGAAGGCGCTGAGGCACCGTCGCACGCCGGGCGGCCCGACCCGGCCGGACAGGGCCTGTCCCGTCGGCGGCACCGAGAGCGCCGGCGAAGAAGGCACCGGCCAAGAAGGCCGCGCCCGCACGGGCCCGTACGACGAAGGCCACCCGGGCGCGGTGAAGAAAGCCACCACCATGGAGTCCTTGGGCAACCGGCGGACTGCCCGCAAGACCACACGCTGACCCGCCCGCGACCCGGAGAGCGGGCGCCCGACGGGGCCCTACTGGCCGCCCACGGCGGTTTCGGTGCGCTGACCGAGCCGGGCGACCGTCGCCGTGGCGAGCTGGGTGCGGGGGCAGCGAGACGTCCAGGACCCTGAACACCACCGGCTGGATGAGTAGCCGACCCACCGAACGTGCTCGGCCAATAGATGTGCCAGGTACGCGGTGGTTCGCCGTCAGGGTCGTGGCGCTGCCGACGAACCACAGCCCCTACCGGGTCCTCATCGCCCCGTTCGTGTCGAGCCGACCGGCGACACGACCCCGCGCACCGATCATCGGGCGGGCTCGAAGACGGCGCGTACGCAGCCGTCGAGCTTGTTCTTGAACATGTTGTATCCCTGTGGCGCCTCGTCGAGTGGCATGGTGTGTGTCGCGAGGTGTTCGGTGATCAGTTCGCCGCGTGCCATCCGTTCGAGCAACATCGGGATGTAGCGGTGTCCGTGCTGTTGGGCGCCGCGCAGGGTGAGGCCCTTGTTCATCAGTGCCCCGAGCGGGAACTTGTCGACAAGGTTGGCGTAGACGCCGAGCAGGAACACGCTGCCGCCCTTGCGGCAGTGGTAGAGGGCCTCCCGGGCGGCGATCGGGCGGTCCGATTCCAGGCGCAGCTGCTGTTTGACCTGGTCGTACAGGTATTGCGGTCCGGTGCTGTGGGATTCCATCCCCACCGCCTCGATGCACACGTCAGGCCCGCGCCCGCCGCTGCGTTCCAGCAGTTCACCGCCGACGTCCTGAGTCTGGTAGTTGAGCGTCTCCACGCCCAGGTACTTCTCCGCCATCTGCAGCCGATTGGCGAAACGGTCGATGATGATCACCCGCTCTGCGCCGAGCAGGACGGCCGCGCGTGCGGCCATCTGGCCCACCCCGCCCGCGCCCCACACCGCGACCACGTCACCGGCCTTGACCCCACCGAGGTCCGCGCCCATCCAGCCGGTCGGGGCGGCATCGGAGGCGAAGAGAGCACGCTCGTCGCTCACCCCGTCCGGGACGGTGAAGGCTCCCTGGTCGGCGTACGGAACGCGGATGTACTCGGCGTGGCTGCCCGCGAAGCCGCCGAGCGCGTGGGAGTAGCCGTAGCAGCCGCCGGGTGCGAAGCCCCAGACGTTCTCGGTGATCGCGGGGTTGGTGTTGCCGTTGTCGCACAAGGAGTACTGCTGCTGCTGGCAGTACCAGCAGCGGCCGCAGGAGACGAACGAGCAGACCACCACCCGGTCGCCCACCTTGTGCTTACGCACCTGCGGGCCGACCTCGACCACCTCGCCCAGGAACTCGTGCCCGAGGACGTCGCCCCGCTCCATGAACGGGATGTACCCACCCAGCAGGTGCAGGTCGGAGCCGCACGTCGCCGTCTTGCGCACCCGGATGATGGCGTCCTGCTCGTTGCGCATCGTCGGGTCCGGAACCTCGTCCACCGACAGTTCGTTGACGCCTTGCCACAACAGTGCCTTCACAGCCGCCCCTCCCGGCGCCCCTGCCGCGTCGCCATCTGCAGCGCTTTGTTGACCGCCGTCGTCTGGGTGGTGGGTGGAGAGTCGGGGTGCAGCACCTCGCCGGTCTCCAGCAACTGCTTCGCCTCGCGCAGTGCGGCGCGGATCGCCTGGTTGGGATCGCGACCCGCGAGTCGCCTGGCTCCCGCGGTCACCGGCAACCGAGCGCCGTCACGCAGCCGTACCGCCAGCTCGATGCCGCGGTCAGCCGGGGCGCGGCGGATCTGCACGTCCACGGCGTCACCGAGACCGGCCAGTGGCTCCGGAAGTGGCGAGTCCGGGGTCAGCTCGTCGCGGGCCGGGTTCACGGTCACCACGTGCCACCGCGGCTCGCGCCGCATCAACGGGGCCCGCTGCCAGGGCCCTTGACGGCCCGACGGAAGCAGCAACCTGCGGAGGGCCAACCCCCCGACCACGATGATCCCTACCTTGACCAATGCCCTCATGTACGCCCCCGAGTCGACCCCACCCGTCGACGCATCTGCCTGACCGACGGCTCCGTAACGCACAAACCCTGTCATATCGGTGCAATGTCACGCTCGCGATTCCCGCACCCGGCAAGGGGCAGTGGTGCGGGCGCGACACCGCGCGGGCGAAGGACGTCACCGCTCGACGAGCAGCCGAGCCACGAACAACGCGATCCACCGACCGTGGGGCTCCTCGTAGCCGCCGTCGTGAATGGCCCTAGTTGTTCTGTCCACGGACGTTGGTGACGTGAGCGGGTCTTGAACGGGTGAGGACCTCCCGGATAGGTGTGGAGCTACCAGACAGCCGCACCCGAGTCCGTGGAGGTCCTCGTGGTTCACCGTAATGCCCCGTTGTCAGAGACCGGCAGGCTGCGTCTGGCCCGGTGCGTGGTCGAGGACGGTTGGCCGTTGCGGCGGGCCGCGGACCGGTTCCAGGTCAGCGCGACGACAGCGAAACGCTGGGCCGACCGCTACCGCGTCGAGGGGCTTGCGGGCATGGCGGATCGGTCCAGTCGGCCGTACCGCTCACCCGCACGTACAGCGGCACCGTTGGAACGCAAGGTGCTGCATCTGCGTGCCACCCGGCGGTGGGGTCCGGCGCGCATCGGTGGTCGGCTCGGCCTGCCCACCTCGACCTGCCACGCGGTTCTGCGTCGCGCCGGGGTCGCCCGCCTGGCCCACCTCGACCGCGCCACCGCACAACCGGTCCGCCGCTACGAACACGCCGCCGCCGGCGATCTGATCCACGTCGACATCAAGAAGCTCGGCAACATCCCTGACGGCGGCGGCTGGCGAACCCAGGGCCGACGGCGGGGCAAACTCAACCGCACGGCCACACCCGGACACGACACAGACCGGTGGGGCGGCGCCAGGCTCGGCTACGCGTTCCTGCATACCGCCTTGGACGACCACTCCCGCCTGGCCTACACCGAGATCCTCACCGACGAGACGCGCGAGACCGCCACCGCCTTCTGGCAGCGGGCACACGCCTGGTTCACCGCCAACGGCATCACCGTGCGACGCGTCATCACCGACAACGGCAGCTGCTACCGATCCCGGCTCTGGCGCGAAACCCTGAGCAGCGCCGGGATCAGCGTGAAGAAGACTCGTCCCTACCGGCCACAGACGAATGGGAAAGTCGAACGCTTCCACCGAACCCTGACCGAGGAATGGGCCTACGCCCGTCCCTACCTCTCCGAGGCGGCACGCCGCAGAGCCCTACCCGGCTGGCTGCACGCCTACAATCACCACCGCGCTCACACCGCACTCGGCGGCCAACCACCCGCCAGCCGCGTTCCCAACCTCTCTGGGCAGAACACCTGGGCGACCCTCGGCGCGGGCACCATCGGCAGGGCGGCTCGGCGGGCCGTACCCGAGATGTCGCCGGTCTGGACGACCTCCGTGGCCTCCGCGGCCACCTCGCCCGCGACGGCGGCCGGCGCCCCCGGCCCGTCGACCGGCGGGGTGGCGGCGGCCTCGAACGCGGTGAGCAGGACCCGCAGCCGGCCCACGTCCGCAGCGGCCATCCGGAAGCATGAGGACGGCCACCGCGCTGATCATCGATGGTTTATGAGGACGACCGAAGATCGTGTGGTGGCGGTGGGCCACAGGGTGGACCCCGCCCGGTGGCGGTCATTCTGGACGAGGCGGTGACGCGTGTCGCGTGCCGGTTCGTCCGGGCGGAGCGGCGCCGGACCGCCGCGGAGTTCGTGGAAGGGCTGCTGTCGGGCGTGGAACGCAAGACCTGCTGGTCCCTGGGGGAACGGGCGGGTCACGACGATCGGCAGGCCATGCAGCGGCTTCTGCGTACGGCGGTGTGGGAGACCGGGACGGCCATGGCCGGTACTGGACCCGCCTGCGGCTCGTGCAGCGCCTGCCTTCCTCCCCGACGGAGGCGGCACCCACACCGGGTGCCGCCTCCGCGCGTCATGGGGCCAAGCCGTGGTCAGCGTCCGCCGTCCGGGTGCAGCAGCACCTTGGTCCAGCCGTCGTTGCGGGCATCGAAGTTCCGATACCCCTCCGGTGCCTGGTCCAGCTTCAGCTCGTGCGACACCAGGAAAGAGGGCTCGGCCTTGTGGTTCGCGATGAGGTTCATCAGCTGCCGGTTGTAGTTCTTCACGTTGCACTGACCGGTGCCCATGCTCTGTCCCTTGAACCAGAACATGCCGTAGTCGAACGGCGCCTTGCCCTGTTTCTGCAGCGGGTCTGGGGATCCTGGGTCCTTGGGGAAGTACACGCCGACCACGCCGATCGTGCCGCCGAACCGCACGGAGTGCACGAGGTTGTTCAACGTCAGCGCCGACTTCTCCTGGCCACTCGGGTCGTGCGCCTGGTGACCGACGGCCTCGCAGCCGCGGTCTGCGCCCATCCCGCCGGTCTGCTCCAGGATCTGGTCCACCGGTGATGCCTTGGAATCGTCGATGGGAATGGCGCCGATCTGTTCCGCCAGGCGCAGCCGGTCCGGATGCCGGTCGACCACCATCACCTTGTTGGCACCCTTGATGATCGCGGAGTACGCGGCCAGCAACCCGACCGGTCCGGCACCATAAACTGCCACGCTGTCGCCCGGTTGCACGCAGGCGAGCTCGGTCGCGTGCCAGCCGGTGGGGAAGATGTCCGAGAGCATCACGTAGTCCTTCTGCCTGCTCATGTCCCGGGCGTCCGGCGGCAGGACCAGGCAGTTGAAGTCGGCCCACGGCACCCGCAGCAGCTCGGCCTGACCGCCCGCGTACGGACCCATGTCGGCGTAGCCGTAGGCGGCACCGGCCATGCCGGGCGCCGGGTTGGCCACCAGACAGTACGCGGTCAGGCCCTGGTTGCAGTTGGCGCAGACGCCGCAGGAGACGTTGAACGGCAGGCAGACCATGTCGCCCACCTTGACCACGTCGACCCCGTCGCCGACCTCGATGACCTCACCCATGTTCTCGTGCCCGAGCACCGTGCCCGGCTGCAGATCCGTGCGCCCGTCGTACATGTGCAGGTCGGACCCGCAGATGTTCGTCGTCGTGATGCGTACCAAGGCGTCCGTCGGTCGCTCGATCCTGGCGTCCGGCACCTCCTTGACGCTGACCGTCCGTGGCCCGTCGTACACAACTGCCTTCATTCAGTACCCCCGCGTGAAGATTTCCCCCCTGCTGCGGCTCCAAGGCCGCTGGAATTCGAATTCTTGCAATCCACTTCGCCCCCCACCTCATGATTCGCGCTATTGGCTGGGTTGGGAGGAGCCGGTCATCGCTGAACGCTCCGGTGCCTTTGCCGCCGACCTTCCCACCAACGCGGTGTTCCTTGTCGACACGCATGACGCGCCCCGGCCAGGTACGCGAGCGCCACCGGATCGACGCCGATGCTGCCTGGCTCCCGGAGGCGGCCCGCATGCTGGCCGACCCGACGCCACTGACCGCCACCGTCAGCCCGGCGCTCACCGCCCTTCACCGCCGGATCGCCGAGCGGATGGTGCCGACCTCGACCAGCGCCGTCCGATGAAACGGTCGGTGGCGCTACAACATCTCCAGCGGTTGCGGGCCGGCCGGCGGCGGGAACGCCGTGTCGAGTGCCGCCACGTCCTCCTCAGTCAGATGCAGGTCGCGCGCTTCCGCGTTCTCCCGGGTGTGTTCGGGCTTGGACGATCGGGGGATGGCCGCAACCATCTCCTGCCGCAGCAGCCAGGCCAACGCGACCTGAGCGGGCGTGGCCCCGTGCCGGGCGGCGACCTCCGCGACCTGCGGATGGCCGAGCAGGCGGCCCTGCTCGATCGGCGAGTACGCCATCACCGGGATCCGGTGCTCGCGTAGCCACGGCAGCAGGTCGTACTCGGGACCGCGGCGGGTGAGGTTGTACAGGATCTGGTTGGTCGCGCAGGAGTTCCCGCCCGCCTCGAGCAGCTCCGTCATGTCGGAAAGATCGAAGTTGCTCACGCCCCACTGCCCGATGTCACCGGCGTCGACGAGTTCTGCGAACGCCCCGATCGTCTCCGCGAGTGGATGTGCGCCGCGCCAGTGCAGCAGGTAGAGGTCGATGTGGTCGACGCCGAGTCGTTGCAGGCTGCGGCGGCAGGCCTGCACGGTTCCCCGTCGGCTGGCGTTGGACGGCAGCACCTTGTCGACCAGAAAGACGTCGGCGCGTCGTCCGATGATCGCCTCGCCGACGAGTTCCTCGGAAGCGCCGTCACCGTACATCTCCGCAGTGTCGATCATGGTCATACCCAGGTCGAGCCCGATGCGTAGGGCGGCTATCTCGTCCCGCCGCCTCGCGGGGCGCTCGCCCAGGTACCAGGTTCCCTGGCCGAGCACGGGCATCGTCTGGCCGGACGGCAGCTCGATCGCGTCGGCAGCGAGGGTCATGTCGACCTTTCCGAAAGCCTGGGTACCAATGGGTTGCCTGCGTTACCCACCACGACGGGCAGCACACCCTCGTAGCGTGACCTTTCTCCACGAGGGCCCTCACTATTCAGTGGGCATCTGGGCGGATTGTCCGCCATCGAGCGGCCTTCGCTGGCCTGTTTGCCGATACCCGCACAGGGAAGGCGACCGGAGCAAGCGACGAGCCCTCGACCGGGCGGCGCCGCGAAACGGCAGTTCACTCCCGGGTTCTTCGCCGTCGAGCGGCTCCGGACGCTGCCGGCGATCATGGCCTACGCCGGGGCCAGTGTGGTCGATTGGCTGGTCAATGTGCCGGCGGCGCTGGTCGTCCTGCTCGTGCTTCCGTCTACGGGCTCTCCAGCGAGGAGTTCGCGATGACTTGGTTGGTGACGGTGGACGGCGACGAGCCCGGCTACCGGTGAGGAGCACCGATGACGCACCGTGAACAGCAGCACCGCCCGGAGGTCGTCGTCGGCCTGGTGGCGACCCCGCCGGACCATCCGGCCCGGGTGGCCGCGCGGCTCACCGCCGAGCTGGCCGGCCGGCTAGCCGAGCGGGTGGACGCGGACGTGCGGTGGACCGTGCGGGAGGGCTGGGGTGAAGTGGCGCCGCGCCGCGACGGCGGCGTGGAGGCGCTGCTCGACGATGCTGCCCAACGGCGCACTGACGACCAGTGGGACGTCGCAATCTGCCTGACCGACCTGCCGCTGCACACGGGGCGGGTGCCGCTGGTCGCGCAGAGCTCCGCCCGGCGCCGAGTCGCGATGGTGTCCCTGCCCGCGCTGGGACTGCAGCAGCTGCGAGCGGCCCGCGCGGCCGTTCCGGATCTGGTGAGCCGACTACTCACCGACGCTTCCGACCAACGGGTGACGCCGGCCGGCTGGGCACCGGCCGAGATGGCAAGCCGGGTTACGGCCATCCACACGGTCGTTGGCGAGACCGACGCCGCGGAACTGCGCTACGTCGCCTCACGGCTGAGCGGCCGGGTGCGGCTGTTGGCCGGCATGGTCCGAGCCAACCGCCCGGGGCGTGCCCTGCTGGGCCTGTCCAAGCTGCTGGTGGGCGCGTTCGGCACGGCCGCGTTCGCGCTCACCACGAACACCATCTGGCAGATGGGCGATGCGCTCGGCGGAATCCGGCTCGCCGTGATCATGCTACTCGGGCTGACCGCGTTGGTGGCCTGGCTGATCGTCGCGCACGACCTGTGGGAGAAACCAGACCACGAGACACCGCCTGAGCTGGCCCGGCTGTTCAACCTGGGTACTATCCTCACCCTCACTCTGGCCACGGCGGTGTCCTACCTGGTGCTGTTCGCTGGAACGGTGCTCGTCGGGGCGCTGCTGATCGACACGTCCGTGCTGGAACGGACCTTGCAGCGGCCGGTCGATATCACCGACTATTTGACGCTCGCCTGGATCACCAGTTCGCTGGCCACCGTCGGCGGCGCGATCGGCTCCGGGCTGGAGAACGAGGAAACGGTGCGGGCTGCCGCTTACGGCTACCACCCCGCACCCGGCGGCTGGCGGGATGAGACGGACGGATAACCCCACTGCGGGCGGGTGAGCGGGCGCATGCCCGATTCGCGATCGAACGCCGAGGGCCCGGGCGTCGTCACGCACGTTGTGGGCGTGGCGGTGCGGGCGTGTCAGCGACCTTGGCACGCTCCTGCGGGAGCGGCTCGGCGGCCACCACACGGGGACATCCGGTCCGCGTGGCCGGAGCCGGTCCCGGCGTTGGCGGGCCGGCTGCCGTCCCGATGAGTGCCCGTCTGGCGGCCCGGGCCAGCCGTGCGATTTCCGTGCAGCGATCGATTGGCGGGTTCAGGTGGTGCCCGGGGGGTATCCCGGCCCCACTAGGTCGGGCCCCGGATCGCCGTGAACCGGGATGTTCGGCCAGGTGCGATCGGAAACGGAGGTTACCTGTGACTCAACTGGCGACCCGAGAGGCAGCTAGGGCCAGGCAGAACGAGGTGCAGCGGCGGGGGCGCGGGCTCGGCTGGATGAGTCTCGGTCTGGGCGTGGCACAGCTGGCGGCGCCGGACACGGTGCGCCGGATCAGCGGCGTGGACGACTCCCCGACGTCCCGGGCGGTGGTGCCGCTCGTCGGGGCGCGGGAGCTGGTACACGCGGCCGGGCTCCTGACGAGCCGGCGCAAGAGCGTCTGGGCGTGGACCCGGGTCGTGGGTGACGCGATGGACCTGACCTCGCTCGGAATGGCCATCGCCCACCGTGGCGGGCGCCGCCGGCGGCGGCTCGTCGGCGTCACCGGCGCCGTCGTCGGGATCACGGTGCTGGATCTGCTGACCGCCGTGCAGGCCACCCGGGCGAGGGAGATCGGCTCCGTGCGGGCGCTACGAGGCTCACGCAAAGGAGGATCCATGGAGCTGACGGCCACGACAACCGTTCGCAAACCCCCGCCGGAGGTCTACGCGTTCTGGCGCGAGCTGGGCAACCTCCCGACGTTCATGGCGCATCTCCAGGAGGTTCGCGCCACCGGTGACCGTACGAGCCATTGGTCCGCCAGCGCTCCGTTCGGCAAGAATGTCGAGTGGGACGCCGAGATCATCGACGAGGCGACCGGCGAGAAGATCGCGTGGCGGTCGACCGGGAATGCCGACGTGCCGAACGCCGGTACGGTTCGGTTCGTGCCCGCCCCGGACGGTGTGAGCACCGAGGTGCACGTCGTCCTGACCTACGACATCCCGGGCGGCGCGGTCGGCAAGGCGGTCGCCAAGTACTTCGGCGAGGAACCGCACCAGCAGCTCGACGACGACCTGCGCCGGCTCAAGCAGGTGCTGGAGACCGGCGAGGTGGTCCGCTCCGACGGCGCCCCGTGGGGCAAGCGGGCCCGCAAGGAGTTCCCGCAGCGTCCGGCGCAACCGCTGTCGGACTCCGAGCTCGCGAAGGGAGCGGACGCGTGAGGGCGAACACCTGGGCGGGCCGCAACAAGGTCAAGGTCCGCGATGTGCCGGACCCGAAGATCCTGAACAGGCGCGACGCCATCGTACGGATCACTTCCACCGCCATCTGCGGCTCGGACCTGCACCTGGTCGACGGGTATGTGCCCACGATGCAGGACGGCGACGTCATGGGTCACGAGTTCATGGGTGAGGTGATCGAGGTCGGCCCGGGCGTTGATCCGGATCGGCTGCGCATCGGGGACCGGGTCGTCGTGCCGTTCCCGATCGCCTGCGGCGCGTGCGGCGCCTGCGCCGCCGAGCTGTACTCCTGCTGCGAGAACTCCAACCCCAACGCCGGGATCGCGGAGAAGATGTTCGGTCACCCGGTCGCCGGGATCTTCGGTTATTCGCATCTGACCGGCGGCTTCGCGGGGGGTCAGGCACAGTATGCGCGGGTGCCGTTCGCCGACGTCGGTCCGCTGAAGATCGAGTCCGATCTGACCGACGAGCAGGTGCTGTTCCTCTCCGACATCCTGCCCACCGGCTACATGGGTGCCGAGATGTGCGACATCCAGTCCACCGACGTGGTGGCGGTGTGGGGCGCCGGCCCGGTCGGCCAGTTCGCGATGGACAGCGCCCGGGTGCTCGGCGCCGCGAAGGTCATCGCCATCGACAAGGAGCCGTACCGGCTGCAGATGGCGGAACGGGCGGGCCACACACCGGTGAACTTCGAGGAGGTGGACGTACGGGCCCGGCTGCTGGAGCTGACCGGCGGGCGGGGACCGGACAAGTGCATCGACGCGGTCGGCATGGAGGCGACCCACGGTGCCGCGCACGTCCACGCCTACGACCGGATCAAGCAGGCGGTCCGCTCCGAGACCGAGCGCCCGCACGCGCTGCGGCAGGCGATCCTGTCGTGCCGCAGCGGTGGCATCGTGTCGGTGATCGGCGTGTACGGCGGCTTCCTCGACAAGTTCCCGGCCGGCGCGTGGATGAACCGGGCGCTGACCCTGCGTACCGGGCAATGCCACGTGCAGCGCTACATGAAGCCGCTGCTGCGGCGCATCGAGCGCGGGGAGATCGATCCGACCCGCGTCATCACCCACACCCTGCCGCTCGACGAGGCCGAACGCGGCTTCGACATCTTCAAGAACAAACAGGACCACTGCGAGAAGGTCGTCCTCAAACCCTGACAAGCACCCGCATCCGGCCACCGCGGGGCCCACGGTGGCCGAATGTGGGGTCTGTCCGGAGTCTGCCGATCGATGGGAGAAGCTGCCGACAGTCGCGCGACGCAGGAGCCCGGCCGAACTGCCTGGCATGGGAAGCGCTTGACGATCCGCGGTAACGAGCCCGGTAACTGAGAAGATCGCCACCTGCGGATGAGGCGGTACCAAGCGGGATGGGACAGCATTTCGGGCCGTCGTTCTGTCCGGCTTCTGTGGATGCTTCGAGCTGTTCCGGCACGGCGTGACAGAGTCGTTGTGAAACTGGGGGTCAAGGGGTCGTCGGTTCGAATCCGGCCGTCCCGACGCAGGTGAGGGGCCATCTCGGAGGTTCGAGACGGCCCCTTTGTCGTACCTGGGTGACTAACTGAGCTGACTACGCCTCAGCGTCGAAGATCCGGTCCATGACGACCGCCCCGCCTAGGAGCACCGGCCGCAGTTGGTGCCGGTAGACGCTCTCGGTGACAGTCGTGCCCGAGTGGCCGCAAAGGTCCGCGATCTGTTCAAGGCTCATCCCGCTGTCCGACAGCAGGGAGACGAAGCTGTGTCGCAGCTCTGGGGGAGTCCAGTCGCGGGGGTCAAGGCCCGCTTGGGCTTCCCCCCGGGATGTGGACACCGGATTATGCCGCGACCTGATGCAGCGTAGTCGGTGTGAGGGTCTGTTCGTAGTCGGCGTGCCGGCGGTGGGCACGTCGAGCCCGGACAGGATCGTGAGCAGCGTCGACTTGCCCGATCCGGAGGCGCCGACCAGGGTCATCAGCTCACCCCGGTCGACCACGAGGTCCAAGCCCTGTAGGGCGACGACCTCGACCCCGTCGGCCTTGAAGATGCGGACCAGCCCGTCACAGACGATGTGGCCGCGCAGCCGGTCGGCGCCACCCGGGCGGCGGCCCGCAGGCGGGCGCGTTCCTGTAGGGCGGGCCGAGAGCACCCCCTGGGCCGGGCAGTGGAGCAAGTTCCATCCCGCCACGCCACCGAGGACGGCCATACCGATACGTGCCCCAGCCGCGGTCCACGCGGCCAGCCGCCTCATCGCGTACATCGCCGGTCCGTTGTCACTGTCGCCGCCGCGCCCCGACCGCGCGGCTACCCGCCGGCAGTCGGGGCAGGCGTGCGCCCGGATCCGGTGCCGCGGTCGTGCGGGCGCGTCGGCTCTCTTGACCGCCAACTTCCTGCTTTACTATGGTACTAGTAAAGCAGCAAGGGGCTACCGTGTTCGTCTTCCGGCTCGACACCCACTCCGGCGTGCCGCCGTACCTGCAACTCGTCCAGCAGGTCCGCCAGGCGGTGCTGCTGGGCTTTCTCCAACCCGGTGACCGCCTCCCGCTCATCCGCGAGGTGGTCGAGGACCTGGCGATCAATCCGAACACCGTCGCCAAGGCGTACCGGCAGATGGAGCAGGAGAACCTGGTCACCGGCCGGCCCGGCCAGGGCACGTTCGTCAATGAACAGCAGTCGGCCGCGATGTCGGCATCGACGTACACGTCGCTGCGCCGCGGCCTGGCGACCTGGTTGCGCCGCGCCTACGCGGCCGGCCTCGACGAGCAGGCGGTCAACGCGCTTTTTACTTCCGTCCACCAGCAGACGAGGAATGAGGACGTGGCGTGACAGCGACCGAGTTCGCGCTGAGCACCGACGGTGTGGGCAAGCGGTACCGGAGGGGCTGGGCGCTGCGCGACTGCACCCTGGCCCTGCCGGCGGGCGGCGTGATCGCCCTGGTCGGGCCGAACGGCGCGGGCAAAACCACGCTGCTGCGCCTGGTCGTCGGGTTGCTGGCACCGAGCACCGGCACGGTGGAGGTCCTCGGCCACGACGTCACCGCCAGCACCCCGCAAACTCTGTCCCGGGTCGGGTTCCTGGCCCAGGACCACCCGCTGTACAAGCGCTTCACCGTCGCCGAGATGCTCCGCTTCGGCCGGGCCTGCAACCTGCGGTTCGACCAGGGGCTGGCCGAGCGCCGGCTGGCGAAGCTGGGCATCCCGCTCGACCGCAGGGCCGGTACGCTCTCCGGCGGGCAGCAGGCCCAGGTCGCGTTGGCTCTGGCCCTGGCGAAGCGGCCGGACCTGCTTGTCCTCGACGAGCCGGTGGCCAGCCTCGACCCGCTGGCCCGGCACGAGTTCCTGCAGGTCCTCATGGGCGCGGTGGCCGAAGGCGGGGTGACCGTCCTGTTCTCCTCCCACGTCGTGCACGAGCTGGAGCGCGTCTGCGACCACCTGGTCGTGCTTAACCACGGCCGGGTCACGCTCACCGGTGACATCGACACCCTCCTCGCCGAGCACCGGCTGCTCGTCGGCCCGCGCACGGCCACCGACCTCGACCGGGCCGGCGCCGTCGTGGAGGCCGTCCACAGCGACCGGCACACGACCCTGCTGGTACGCGACGGCGCGATCCCGGCCGCGCCTGGGTGGCAGGCCCAGCCGGTCGCGCTGGAGGACCTGGTGCTGGCGTACCTGCGCCGGCCGTCCGAGCCGAGCGCCGCGGTCACGTCGGGGGTGGCGGCATGACGTGGTTGATCTGGCGCCAGCACCGGACCGAGGTCTGCGTCCTGGGTTTGCTTGTCGGCATGTTCGGCATTGCCCTGCTCGTGCTCGGGACGCAGGCCCACGACCTGTTCCCCGGCGGTCCCGCCCGGTGTGCGGGAGAGGCCGGTATCAACGAGGCCTGCGCGGCCTCCTTCCGCCGGCTCGACGAGGAGTACGGGTACGTCGAGAACCTCCTGGCGGGCTTCTATCTGGTCCCCGTCGTCATCGGTGCGTTCCTCGGTGCGCCGCTGCTCGCGCGCGAACTGGAGGACGGCACCTGGCAGCTCGCCTGGACGCAGGCCGTGCCGCGGATGCGCTGGCTGGCGGCCAAGCTCGCGGTACTGGCCGGCGTCACCGTCACGCTCACCGGGATGTTCACCGCGGTGCTCACCTGGTTCCGTCAGCCATTCGACGCGTGGGAAGGGCGGTTCCAGTACGACGCCTTCGACCTGGAGGGACTTGTTCCGGTGGCGTACGCGCTGTTCGCGTTCGGCGTCGCCACCGCCGCGGGGGCGATCCTGCGGCGCAGCCTGCCCGCGTTCGGCGTCGCGTTCGGGGCGTTCCTCGCCGCCCGGATGCCGGTGGCGCTGTTGGCCCGTCCCGCGTACGCCACGCCGCTCACCACCATGGAGCCGGTCCCCGTCGGCGGCTCGAAGGACCAGGCGGGGCACCGGCCCGTGCCCAGCTTCGCCGACTGGATGATCGAACACGGCTACGCAGACGCCACCGGGCGCAGGCTGAGCTGGACCGAGTACTACGAGCTGGAGGGCGCCGCCAACCGGGCCGGCACCAACCTCAACCAGTTCCTGCACGCGCGGGGCATCCAGCAGTTCGGGGTCTACCACCCGGCCGACCGGTTCTGGACGTTCCAGCTCATCGAGGCGGCCCTGTTCATCGCCGTCGCGGCGGTCCTGATCGGTGTGGTGGTGTGGCGGGTACGGCGCCGTATGATCTAGTGCCCTGACCACAAACGTTCACGGTGTTGGTTGACACGCTGTTCGGCTTGTCGGCCGGGCGGCGTGTCGACGTTCACGCTGTGTGGATGGCAGAGCTGGGCTTCCCCCGGGGGTGTGGACACCGGGTTGTGCCGCGATCGGTAGCAGCGTAGTGGGGTCGAGGGTTCGTTCGTACTCGGCGGGGCTGCGGTAGCCGAGGGCGGAGTGGCGACGGCGGTGGTTGTAGAAGGCGATCCAGCGGAAGATGTCGCGTCGGGCGTCGGCCTCGCTGTTCCAGCGTCGATGGTCGACGGCGAGTTCGCGTTTGAGGGTGGCGAAGAACGCCTCCGCGAGTGCGTTGTCGAACGATGAGCCGATGCGGCCCCTGGAGCGGCGTACGCCGTGGCGGTGGCAGGCGTCGGCGAAACCGGCGCTGCCGTACTGGGCGCCGCGGTCGCTGTGGAAGATCACGCCGTGGACCCGGCCACCGCGGGCGGCGACGGCCGCGTCGAGCGCGTTGATGACGAGGTCGGTACGCATGTGGGTGTTCAGTGACCAGCCGATCAGCCGGCGGGTGGCGATGTCGATGACGGTGGCCAGGTAGAGGAACCGGTCACCGACCCGCAGGTAGGTGATGTCGCCGCACCAGCGCTGGTCGGGTGCGGTCGCGGTGAAGTCGCGGCCGAGCAGATCCGCCACCGCCGGCGCCGCCGGGTCCGGGTCGTGGTGCGCTTGCCCCGGCGTAGGTGGCGACCCACGACGGCACGCTGGCGCATGATCCGCTCCACCCGCTTACGGTTGACCCGCATACCTTGATCACGTAGCTCGGCGGTGACCCGCGGCGAGCCGTAGGTGCCGCCCGACGCGGCGTGCACCGCCGTGATCTGCGCGGCCAGGACATCCTCGGCGGCGGCCCGCGCCACCCGGGTCGGCTCGGCGGCGATCCACCGGTAGAACCCCGAGCGGGACACCGCCAACAGCCGGCACAGCCGCTTGACGCCGTAGGCGGCGCGGTGGGCGGAGATGAACCGAAAGCGGCTGGTCACCGATCCATCTCCTTGGCGAAATAGGCGGCTGCCTTGCGCAGGATCTCCTTCTCGACCTGCAACTCGGCGACCTGCCGACGCAGTCGGGCGATCTCGGCGTCCTTGTCCGCCACCGACAACCCGCCACCAGCCGCCACCGGGACCGAACCCGACGTCTGATGCTCGTGCTTGCGGACCCAGTTCCGCAGCGTCTCATGGCTCATACCCAACTCGCGCGCGACTTCGTTGATCGGCCGCCCGGACGAGCGCACCAGGTCAACCGCGTCGCGCCGGAACGCTTGCGTGTACTTCGATGGACGCCGCAACGGGGACACCCCTTCCTCTGGACTCAAGATCCAGTTCTCAGGGTGTCCACACCTCCGGGGGAAGCCCAAACAAGCGTCTGTCCAAGTGCGCAGGTCGGACAGGCCGTGGGACCACGACGACGTTCGAAACGTTCTGTGGACCTGCATGACATTTCGGGGCCTGTCCCTCTTGGTCTACACCGTCGACGGCTGGGGCCCGTCCCCGCCATCGCGGGATCCGAATTGCTGGCGGTCCCTGTGGCCCCAGTCGATGCCGATCCGCTTCCCGGCCCGATTCGATGTGTCCGGCGACGACGTCCTGGAGGCGGTGACCGTGCAAACACCTGCACTGCGCACGCCTGATCTACCTGTCTTCGTGCACGACCCGGACGGTACCCAGTACCGACGCCGCAACTAGGTCTGGCCATCTCCAACTAGTTCGGCCCGCTGCCGGCTGCCGGCGATGTCGGGCTCCACTTGATGCGTTACGGATTGCGTTCAGTTGATCCGTTACGCCTCCGGCTAGACGATCACGGCACCGTGCGCACGATCGTCCTGTGAGTTCAGGCTTGGATGCGGCTGCGGCATGTCCCGGGCGAGGGCTGCCTGGCTGTCGTCGTCGACCCGTAGGACGCCGTTCTCAGCCATCACCGCGTAGAACTGCTGCGACTTCACGCCTGCCCCGGCCGCTCTGGCGCGTGTGCACGGGGATGGGCAGGACAGCGTCGCTGTGAACCTGCGCGGGAGCGTGCCAGCTGGGATGCCGTTACACGGACGGGTCCCAGGCGATGAGCTGGTCGAAGATGCGGCGGTCGCCGTCCCACTTCAGGGAATCCAGCGGTATGCGGCCGTAGAAGAACAGGACCAGGTCACTGGCCGTGCCCCGGGCGGAGGCGTCGGCCGTGCCCGGGTCCTCGCTGGCAGCGGGCTCGCCGAAGCGGGCGACCCGGGCGCCGTCGCGGGACAGCCGGAGGCGCCAGGAGCAGCCCTCGGTGGCGTGGTAGTCGACGACGGCGGGTTCGTGTGGCCAGGCGACCGTCGTGGCGCAGAGGGTGTACTGGCAGTCGTCGAAACCGTCGAGGGCGACCTCGTTTGGTAGCGGCTGCGGGGCACCCACGGTGAGCTGGGCGTCGTAGGTGTGCACTGCGATCTCAGGAACTTGGCGCCGCGCCCAGGCACCAGAGGTTTGCGGTGATGGGGAGTCCCCCCACCACGTCCAACAGCCGCGGTCCGGCCCAGCCTCGCGCAGCGCGCTCGTCAGTTGCTCGACGGACGCGGTCCACCAAGCCAGGAGAGCCTCGCGTTCCCGAGGCGCACCCATGCCGTCCTCCCATGCGGACTTCTCCGGGGGAGCGTCTGCAGGCCCTGCGGCGACGACGGCGGCTGCTTTGCGGCGGCCCATGCCCACGTGTTGCACGAGATCGAACAGCGTCCGCTCGGGATGGGTCGGCACCTGCACGTCCAGGCTGGGCGCCGCGGCGACCGCAGCCCGGAAGGCGGTCGACCGTTCGTCAATGAGCCGCAGCTGATCAGGGAACGTCAAAATCTTTTGCACTCCGGCTTTCTAGCACTGTGCTCCGACAACCGGACAGCGATTTCCACAGCCAACGCGGCGGGTGCCGCGGCACTGGCGCGCCCAGGGCGATTGTCGTTCTCGTAGACGAGATGGTGCCGGTAGTCGGAGTCGCCGGCTACAAACGCGCAGACGAAGCAAGGCCCTCCGCTCACCCGACGCGCGTACTGCTCAAAGTCGAACGCGACCTTCACTGGCTGGTTCCCCATGCGAGGAGAGTGTCACGCATCAAGTGAAGCCACGACGTAACGCATCAAGCGGAGTACGACAGCGTGCTGCCGGCGATGTCGGGTCTCAGGACCTCCGTGACAGATCAGTCTCAGGACCTGCGTGACACGTCCGGCTAGACGACTGTGCAGCAGGCTGACTCTGGCGGGGGCTTCGGTGGTGGCTGGTCAGGTGCGGCGCTGGTCTACAGACCGAGCACGAATCACGAATAAGGTGGGACAGGCGGCGACGACCTGCCGGGCCTTGACGGGAGACGAGATGGCGGGACCCAGCGCCAAGTACGTGGAGCGGGCAGGCCAGCTCACCCGCGCAATCGATATCGGAGCCCGGGTGCTCGCCGACCGGCCGCAGGATCGCAACATCGTGGATTTCGGTGAAGAACTAAAGGAGCTGATGAAGCGCCCGCCGCAGACGGTCGCCGGCCTGCGGTACCTGGAGTCGGCGTTCCTCACCTACTGGAACGAGGCCACGGGGCGGCACGTCGATCAATTTTGGGAGCTCGTCGCCGCCGAGAGCCTGCCCTTCACCCGCCGCAACGTGCTCGCCGACGTGCTGGCCCGCGGGCGTATCAACAACGCTGCCGAACACGAGGCCGTCGTCGACTCGCTAGTCGGTGCCGAGCAGGAAGGCACGATCGCGGCCGAGCAGGCCGTCCGGCTCAGCGACATGGTCGGCCGTTACGAACGTCGCGGATCCCGGGGCTGAACTCTGCCGCGAGACAGCGAAGCGAGCTGCTACATCGGTGACCATCGTCGCCCGGATCGCTAACACAAACCGATACCGCTGTCCCGTCACGCTCATCTCGACCAACACTGGGTAAAGTGTCACGCAGGTCCTGATACCGATCTGTCACGCACGTCCTGAGACCGGACAGCGTGCTGCCGGCGAAGTGGTGAGAACTTTCTGTACGTCTTCAAGGCGGCCCGCAACGGGCCGCACGCGCCGCCGCCTGGGCGCGCGTCCGAGAAAGGACGTGGCGTGTTAGCGGTGTGGGGGCGAAGGCGGCTGCAGCGATCTAGCCCGTCAGTAGGGTCGGCGAGAACCCGGTATCGAATGCCTCTTCCTCTGCCTGAGCGATGATCTCCAGAACCTCCGCCTCGGGGACCTTGTGGATCCAGAGGAGTGAGGCGAAGGTCAGCATCCGCAGCAGCTCCGGATTCTTCAGCTTCAGCTTCTCGATGGCGTCATCTTCCCCGAGGCAGTTCCTGATGATCCGTTCCACATCGCGTGGAGCGATGTCGCCCTTCGGGAAGATTCTCGATGTACGAACGGCAGTTTTACCAACAGCAATGAAGTTTGGCTTCGGCCCGAGGTATCGCCGTATCGTCAGAAGAAGCGCCGCGTTCGTGACCTCGTCAGCATCGACCCACCTCGTCCGGCTCAATTCGGCACGACAACGCTCGCGCTCTTCCACCTTTCTTAGCGCCAGCATCGCCAGGTACGAGCCGATGAGCGTCCGCGGGGCCGTCATCTCGGCGCCCCCCTACCACGCCACGCGCCCAGAGCTTTTTGCGCAACCCGCCTGATGCGTGTGAAGGTCACGTAACCGACAATAGCAACGGCAGGGTGCGGAAGAAGGCCGAGGAGATGCCTGTTGAAGCAAGATCGTCGGTTACAGATCTACTACAACTGAGAGCAACCAACGACGGCGGACGTTAGCAAGTGTCGGCAGGTTCGGCGCTGGTCACGGCGCCGATGGGTCTGATTGATGGTTTCCCTCGCTACGGTGGGTGTAAGGGGTTCAAATCCCAGGTCTTCATGAACGGCCCCTCATACCGGCCGAACAAACGACCCGAGGCGTCGGTCACCAAAGCCTGAGCCGGCCCCGGGTGCTTCCGAGACCGTGGGCCCACTGATCCGCGTTGCTCAGCCGACCGGTCCCGTTGTCGCGTGCGGCCGTACCGCCGGTTCGAGCAGCGACAACGTCCGCTGCTGCGCGTCGAGGTCGACGCGGATGCCGACCGGCATCGGCAGATTCGGGCCGGCGTGTCCGAACTCGACGTTGCCCAGGACCGGGATGTCACGGTCGCCGAGGACGTCGAGGACTATCTCGGGCAGGGTCGGGGACGCGTCGGGCGCCCCAAGCCCGTCGATCGCGTACGGGACGCCCACGACCATGCCGGCGATCCGATCGAGGATGCCGCAGTGCCGCAGCACCTGCAGATCGCTCCACACCCACGATGCGTAGCCGCCCATCTCCTCCCAGAACAGCACCGCGCCGTCAAACCATTCGAGCGGCAGCGCGTAACGCGTCGCCTGCGCCCGCATGATGCGATTGAGCACCCCACCGATGAGGCGACCTTCGGCACGACCAGGACGCCAGCACTCCCACGAAGGGGTGGCAGGCAGCGCACCGATCGCCTCCGTGCTCGTCAGCAGCGCCGAGTAGAGCTTCTCAAGTTCCACTCTGCGCGCCGCGGGCGCAGTCTGCCACGCCCCGCCGAGACCGGGCGTCGCCAAGTCGGCATGGAACCCGACCAGGCCCGTGCGCCCGTAGAGCACCAGATGCAGCAGCGATATGTCGCTGTAGCCGAGGATCGGCTTGGGGTCGGCAGCGATCGCCTCAACGTCGATCAGGTCGAGGTAACCGAGCGCCGTCTGGCCACCGTCATGCGCGATGATCGCGCGCACCTCGGGATCACGCAGAAGGGCGTTGAGCTCCTCGGCGATCTCCACCGGCCGAGCGCCGCTCCACCAATGGTGCCGCCCTGCTTCGAGTAGCGGTGCCCGACGCACGCGGAATCCCATCCGCTCGAGCACGGCCACCGCCTGCTCGAGGTCGGGCTCGTAAGCGGCATGGAGCGGCCCGGACAGCGACGCGACGACGACGAGATCTCCGGGTGCCAGGGCACGAGGTCGAAGCAGTTGAGGCAGTGCAGAACCGGTCACCGGCGCAGTGTTTCAACACGTGCAACAACCCGCTACACACTTACTGATCGGCCGCGCAGCAGGCCTGGCCCGCACAACCCCGGCTGGTCCCAATACGTGAGCCGGCCCCGGGGAATTGCGTGAGCGCCCACAGCGGGGTCATTGGGGTTTTCAAAATAGCAGGCGGCCCAGAGTGGCGAACCTTCCAGCGGTGAAGGACTGCCGGCAGGCGAGGCCGCGTAGTACAGCAGCGAAGTACAGCAACCGACGACACCGGGCGGAACCATGGCGGTCACCATCGGACCGTCGACCAGCGGGGCAAGCCACACCAGACCGCGTTGCCGATCTCTGGGGGTCAAGGGGTCGTCGGTTCGAATCCGGGCCGTCCCGATAGCCAGAGGGTTTCCGCAGGTCAGAGCCTGTAAAGGCCCTCTTTTCTTGATCGAGTCGGCCGAGGCGTTGGTGTGCTTGGTGCTCGTGGATCCCTTGACTCGGCGGATCCCTTGACCTTTGCGGGTCCGGAACCCAACGCTTCGACCATCGTCAGCGCTGGTCAGCCTCGCGATGCCTCAGTCTGCCCGTGACATGATTGCGCCCATGGGGAAGCAGCAGGACGACGGCGGGCCCGACGGCCACCGCGGGTCAGGTACCACCGCCCACCGTGCGAGCGGCGGCAGCGCCGACGCGCGGCTTGCCCTCGCGCAGGACCCCGCAACGCCACAGATGACCCTCTTCGACCTGGCGTCCGACCCGTCGGCCGTGGTCCGTAAGGCGGTCGCGGCCCGGACCGACGCACCCGCGCAGGCGCTGCGACCGCTGACCCGGGACCACGATCGTCAGGTCCGGGAGGCTGTGGCGAGAAACCCTTCGACCTCGGTCGGCAATCTCTTGCGTCTCGTCAAGGACCCCGACCGGTGGGTCCGCTGGGCGGTCGCCGGCAACCCGGCTTGCGACGAATCGGTTCGCCGGGTGATGTCAGAGGCGCCCGACAAGGAGCTTCGTGGTCTCCTCGCGGAAGTGCGGGAGTTGGAGCCAGAACTGGCTGCCAGGCTGATCGACGACGTCTCACCCGAGGTACGGGAACGACTCGCCACCCACACCCACGACCCCGACGTGATCACCGCCCTGATGGCCGATCGCACCGTACGCGTACGCAAGGGCGTCGCCCGCAACCCGCGAACCACCGCCGAGCAGCGCAGGGCGCTTGCCCAGGACCCCGTGGTCGACGTCCGTGCCGCGCTGGTCCGCGCGGTCCAGCTGGACGAGGCGGATCTGGAACGCCTGGTTCACGACCGTTCGGTGCAGGTCCGACTGGCAATGGCAACATCCGAGGTCATCCCGCCGCACATCCGGCGGGCCCTCGGCCGCGATCCCGACGACATGGTGGCCGGCGCGGCGCGGGATTTCCGCCCGGCGTCTGGCAACTCCCTGGTGATAAAGGCTCCACGGATCGGTCACCGGCGCTCCGGGAGCGGCCCTGGTCGACCGGGCGGCACCGCGCGCTAAGGCCGGCGACACGTCTGCCCCGGCCCATACAGGGCGGGCACGCGCGCCGGATCATCATTCTCGAGGACCAGATCGAGGATGCCCTGCCGCACGGACGCAGGCGCCCGCCCTCTCGTTTCTGGTCTCAGGGGTACGGAAGGGCGCTCGCTCGGTGGGGATCGGCGCCGGCCGTGGTGGAGCGGTTGTCGCCGTGGTCACCGTGCCAGTCGAGGACGAGCATGCAGGCGTCGTCGGGCAGGGCGGGTCCGGCGACGTCGAGGACGGCGTCGCCGAGTACGCGGACGACCTCCCTGGGGTGCAGGTCGGTGAGGCCCGGCAGCCGTGCGGGCAGGTCGAGGCGGGCGGCGCCGCGTTCCAGCATGCCGTCGGTGAGCAGGATGAGCCGATCGTCGGGGCGAAGCGGGACGTCGGTTGTGCGGTAGGTCCCGTGGCGCAGTACGCCGAACGGGGGATCGACCGGTAGCGCGAGGGGCTGGACGGTCCCGTCGCGCACCAGCAGAGGGGTGGGGTGGCCGGCGTTGACCATGGCCAGCACGCCGGTGCGCAGATCAAGCCGGCCGAGAAGTCCGGTGGCGAAGGTGAACCCCCCGGGCGGATTCTCGATCAGCGCCGAGTTTGCGGCCCGAGCCTGGTCGAGCAGCGTGTGACCGCGGCGGCGGGTGTGGCGCAGGCTGCCGACGCAGAGCGTTGCGGTCAGTGCGCTGTGCACGCCGTGGCCCACGGCGTCGGTGATGCTCAAGTGCAGCAGGTTGCGCGCGAGGCTGTAGTCGAAGGTGTCTCCGCCGATACTGGCCGCCGGCTCCAGCCACGCCGAGAGGGTGAACGAGCCGGCCTCGCAGGTGAATGAGGAGGGCAGGAGCCGGCGCTGGATCTCCGCGGCAAGGGTGAACGGAGTGGTTCGCTGGCCCCATTCGAAAAGGTCGGTGTGCCGCCGGGCGGCGATCACCACGAACGCCAGCGCGTGCGCGGCCCGGGAGATCTCGGCCAGGGCCTCGTCGTCCGGCTCGACCGGCAAGGAGATCTCCAACAGTCCGATCGCCTCGCCCCGTTGCGTGACGGGCGCCATCACGACGTGATCATCTCCGCTCGGACGGACCTGCACGCGTTGGGAGCGCAGCGCCTGCTCCTGTGGCCCGCCGTCGAAAGGCAGCACGGTGGCGACGTCTTCGTCCTGCTGGCGTCTGCCGGGCCGGTTCCCGAAGGGAACGTCGTGGGCCAGCCGAACGAGAGCCCGGCCGCTCATGTCCGCGACGAGGAACGACACCCACAGCGCCCCGAGGTCGACGCCGATGCCTCGGGTCACCGCCTCCACCGCGTCGACCGGGGCGGCGTCCTCGACGGCGCGCAGCACGTTGCCCAGGTCCACGCCGCTCCACCGTTTCTTGTTCACGCGCCAGAGCATAGGCCGAGGGAGCCGACAAGCCGTCCACACAGGTTTCGTCGGCTCCGGGCCGGCGTCCGGGCTCAGCTGAGCACTGCCGCGGCGACCGGGTGGGCCGGACGGTCACCCGCCCGCCGTGGGTGGCCTTCGACTGCCGCACTGGTCCACCGGGTTGCAACGCCAGATACCTGGGGACCGCCGGGGATCCACGTGGTGCCCCGGAGCGGACGACGCCGGCGGCGGTCCGCCCAGGCATACCGGCTGGAGTTGGTGCCGGTAGGCGTTCTCGGTCGATGGCCGACCAACACGGCGAGTGAGCACGCGCCGAGCCGCGTTGCCGCCGCTGACGGGACAGCGTCGTGGTACCTGCTCGGCACCGAGGACCGGGCCATCCCGCCGGCGGGGCAACGTTTCATGGCCGAGCGGGCGAAGGCGAGGATCGAGGAGGTGGCGGCCTCCCACGCCTCCATGGTCTCGCAGCCCGAGGCCGTGACGCGGTTGATCCTGAGCGCGGTGGAGGCGACCAGTCGCTAGCCGTCCACCCGGCGCTGGTGATCATGCCGATGCCTGGCCGGTCGCCGGTTCGATCCGCTCGACCCACTGTGCCCGCCAGGCCGGCGGCTCCCAGGGCTCCCCGAAGTAGATCCGCTCGCGGACGACCTTGCCGTCGCGGAACTCCATGATCCCGACGGCCATCATCGGCCGGTCGTCGTACCGGATGGTGTACTCGTTGACCCACAGATCCCCGCAGCCGACGGTCCGGTGCAGCTGGAACTCCTGCCGGGCGGGGTAGCTGGACCTGAGGGCGGTGATGTTGGCCTTGCCGCGGACGCGCTCGCCGCCCTGCGGCCACTCCAGCACCGCGTCGTCGGCGTAGATCTCGGAAGCGCGGGCGATGGCGTCGCCCGGCCCGCCGCCGGGTGCGCTGACGTTGGAGGCTTCGAAGTGGGCTTTGATCATCGCCCGCGCGACGGTCTCGTCCATGGCTCAACCTTCCGTCCGACCGGACGTCTGCGTGTTGGCCTGCGCATCTGGAAGCTACCACCGGCCGGGAGCCACCCGGTGCCGTACCTGGCGGATCGAGGCTTCGTCGTGCAGCACGGCAGTCATCGACGAGCGGCAGCGCGGCGTGCGAGGGAAGGTCAGCGCACCGCCGTACGCTACCGACGAGCGGCCCCGCCCGACTGCCCGCACGGCGCCGGGTGGGGTGGTGGCTGTCAGGGCCAGGTCCGGGCCTGGGCGTCGAAGACCTCCGGCGGGCTCTCCACCGGCAGGACGCAGACCAGGTGTCCGCCCGGCACCCGCAGGATGCGACAGTCCAGCCACCGGGCCACCTCGGTGGCGCCGAGGGCGAGCAGCCGTGCCGTCTCGGCCTCGACGTCGTCGGTCTCGAAGTCGAGGTGGAAGCGGGGCGCGTCGTCGACGGCCTGCACGGCGGTGACCAGCCCGTGCAGGGCGCCGTGCAGGCCGACGAACTGCGGGTGCTCCGGGTCCGCCTCGGCGGGGACGCCGAGGGCGGCCGACCAGAAGGCCGCCGCCCGGGCGGCCTCCGCGTGCGGGGCGTCGATCAGGACGGCGTAGACGCGGCTGCGATGCATGCCGCGCAAGGTAGTGCCTGTCGCCGGTCCGCGCTGCCCCAGGCGGAGCCGGGGGCGGTCGGGGGAGTGGCCCGGTGGGTGGACCACTCCCGTGGCGGCCTCGCCTAGGCCGCGGCGGCGGCCGGGACCCAGAGTTCGTCGACGGCGCGCTCGGCCGCCGCGAGGCTCTCCTGGGCCAGCGGCACCAGGCCGGCCATGGCCGGGTTCACGCCGGCGAGGGTCAGCTCCGCCGTGATGAAGCGCGGCTGGAGGCCGGTCATCGCCAGGCCGTGCGGCAGCCACGGCTCCGCGTGGTCCCAGCCCTCGCGTGGCGTGCCGGGGGCGTACCCGCCACCGCGCGTGGCCAGCACGATGAACTCGCGGTCGCCCAGCAGGCCGGCCTGGGTCTCCGGGTCGTAGGCCAGGCCGGGCGCGATCAGGTGGTCGACCCACGCCTTGACGCTGCTGGGAGCGGCGAAGTTGTACAGCGGCAGCCCCAGCAGGACCGTGTCGGCCCGCAGCACCTCGTTGACGAGTTGCTCGGTCAGCGCCCAGGACTCCCGCTGGGCCGGGCTGTGCTGCTCCGGCGGTGTCATCCGCGCCAGGCCGCCGGCCTGGTCCAGATGCGGCAGGGGCTCGGCGCCCAGGTCCCGGTAGTGGACCGTGCCGCCGGGGTGCGCGGCGCGCCAGGCCCTCGCCGCACGGTCGGTGAGCCGGCGGCTCACCGACCGGTCCCCCTGGATGCTGGAGTCGATGTGCAACAGGTGTGCCATTGGTTTGCCCTTCACGATTCATTGGTGCCGTACCAATCATTTGTAGCACGTGGGTCGTGGGCGGCGGCGGTAGGCTTGGTCACATGCCTGCCGTACCGGTCGACCAGCCCGAGCACCGCTCGGCGCCCCTGCTCGACCACCTCGCGCGGCGGATGCGGCTGCGTGCCGAGACGGTGCTGGCGCCGCTGGGGCTGCGGCCCCGGCACCTGGTCGCGCTCACGGTGCTGCGGGCGCAGGGCGGCAGCAGCCAGCAGGCCCTCGCCGGCACGCTGGAGATGGACGGCACGAACATCGTCGGGCTGCTCAATGAGCTGGAGGCGGAGCGTCTGATCGAACGGCGCCGTTCTCCCGAGGACCGCCGCCGGCACGTCGTCGAGCTCACCCCCGCCGGCGAGAAGCGCCTCGGGGAGGCTGAGTGCGCCCTCGCGGCGGTGGAGGACGAGGTGCTCGGCGCGCTGGACGCGCGGCAGCGCGAGACCCTCTACGAGCTGCTGGAGCGGGCGGTCGGTGGCGGTCCGGCGTCCTGCGCCGGGGCGGCGGAGGGTCCGTCTTGCTCGGCCGCGGGCGAGCCGGCCTGCTGACCGGTCGGGAGATCGCCGTACCGATTGACTTTCGATAGATTACGAGCGATAGTCGATGCATGTTCACTGAGCATCGAGCGGTGGCCCCGCTCAGAGTCTTCCTCGTGCTGCTGTTCGGGATCCTGGTCATGTTCCAGACCTTCTCCCTGCCCGGACAGTTCGCGCACATGGCCCAGGAGTCCCCGGACCAGGCCTACCTCCGGTGGCCGCTGACTGCCGTCTCGGTGTTCTGGCTGCTGTGCATCCAGGTGGTGATCGTGTCCACCTGGAAGTTGCTCACCCTGGTCAAGAACGACCGCATCTTCAGTGACGCCGCCCTGGCGTGGGTGGACGCGATCGTCTGGGCGATCGTCGCCGGCTGGGTGGTGCTGCTGGGCGTATTCCTCTATGTCGGTTTCCGCGCCTCCGACCCCGGACTGCCGCTCCTGCTCTTCCTGATGTTGGTGGGCGTCGCCGTGCTGGGGCTCCTGATGGTGGTGATGCGGGCACTGCTGCGGCAGGCCACGACACTGCGCACCGACATGGAAGCGGTGATCTGATGCCCATCGTCGTCCGCATCGACGTCGAGCTGGCCAAACGCAAGATGAGCGTCGGTGAGTTCGCCGAACGCGTCGGGCTCACGCCGGCGAACGTGGCGGTGCTGAAGAACGGCCGTGCCAAAGCCGTCCGCTTCAGCACCCTGGAAGCCATGTGCCGGGTGCTCGACTGCCAGCCCGGTGACCTGCTCGAGTGGGTCGAGGACTGACCCGGCGCACCGCCTCCCAACCACCGAACACCTCGGCCACGTCGACCCGCTCACCGGCCGGATCCGCGGCGGATCCGGCCTCGGAAAGGAACCCCATGAAGTACGTCCTCGCCATCGTCGCCCTCCTGGCCGTCGCGATCGGCGTCGCCGGCATCGTGTACGGGGAGGCCGACGACTCCCCGGGCCTCCAGCTCCTGGGCGTCCTGCTCGTCCTCGGCGCCGTGGTGTTCGGCGTGCGGGCCGTCCGACGCGGCAGGTAGCAGTAAGCCGCGGTGGCGTCGTCCCCGCCCGGCGGCGTCAGGTCCGCGCCTCGGCGCGGAGCCGGTCGGCCAGCTCACGGACCGCGGCGGCGAAGCGTTCGTCGGATTCGCACGGCCAGTGCCCCTTCACCGCGGGCGGGACGCTGTCGCTCGGGGGCGCCACCACGTCCTCGGGGTCCCGCAGCCGCCGGTCGACCCGGTCGCTCGCGCCGGCCCGGGTCGGTGGGTCACCGGGCCGGTGTGCGGCGAACACCCAGCCGCCGATGGGGTCGGTCTCCCGCCACAGGTTCAGCCAGCGCCAGCCGACCCGCTCGCCCACCTCGTGCAGCACGTCCCTGCCCAGGTACGCGGGGAAGAGCCGGGCGTACAGGCGGTCGAGCGGGGACCCGTGGGTCAGCAGGGCGACCCGCCGGCGTACCTGCGGCGGCAGTTGCAGCACCGTGGCCGCCAGCAGCACCGAGCCGTGGCTGTGGCCGCTGAGCAGCACGCCGGTGTGCCGCTCCGCCAGGTAGCAGATCCGCTTCGCCAGCTCGGGTACGGCCCGTTCGGCGTAGCACGGCGGCGCGAAGGGGTGGGCGGCCCGGGGCCAGAACGTGCCCAGGTCCCACACCACGCCGACGTACCGGCGGAACTCCGCCGTCCGGTAGGCGAACAGTCCGCCCATCACCAGGGCGAGCACGAGCCCGAGGATGAGATAGCTGCCCACGGTCAGCCCGAAGTTCACGAACCCGGACGGCACCCCGAGCACCCGTTCCGCCAGCGGGCTCGGCTGCACGTTGAACAGTCCGAGCAGGCTCGTGGCCAGGCCGACCGCGGCGAGGCAGGCGTACCCGACGGCCAGCGGGCCGAGCCACTCGGTGAACCGCGCCCGCGCGATCGTCTTCTCCACGCGTCGCATCCGGTCGGCGGCCTCCGGCGGGGCTGCCGGGAAGTCCCTGGCGACGATGGCCGCCGCCGCCCGTCGGCGACCTCGGAGGGAGAGCAGGGTCAGCCCGCCGGCGACCAGCACCGCCATGATCATGCTCAGGAAGAAGGTGAACAGCGCCCACTTGTAGGCCAGCGGCGGGGCCGCCATGTCCGTCGGGCTTCCGGTGATCGCCCGCCGGTTGAGGAAGTACGCCGTCCGGTAGACCAACTCGGCGGAGAACGCGCTCGACAGGCCGACCGCGAAGGCCGCGATCACCGGCGCGCCGAGGCCGTGCAGCAGCGCCCGGCTGCCGTCCCGGCGGCCGCGCCAGGGGGCCAGCACGGCGAGGGCCGCCAGCAGTGCCATCTGCGCGAGGAAGGCCCAACCGACGATCCGGTCGTACCCGGGTAGCCCGGCCGAGACCGGCCACGGGGTCCGGTCCAGTGCGACGACCCCGAGGGTCGCCACGGTCAGACCGCAGGCCACCGTGCGCAGCGCCACGGTCAACCGGTCGGTGGTGTGCGCCGTCCCCGGCCGTTCCAGCAGCTCGGGCGCGCAGAGCAGCGCCGCGCCGGCCGCCAGCACCAGCACGGCCAGGACGGCCAGGCCGACCGTCGCGACCGAGGGGTGGCCGGCACCGCGCGCGGTGAGCAGGGTCAGGTCGAGCACCGCGAGCGCGACGGCGATGTGGATCGCCCGCAGCCGGCCCACCATCGGCATGGCGTCCCACTGGCCGACGGCGCTGAGTCGGTCGCCCTCGGGGTCGCCGGTCGGCACCCGGAAGCCCTCGTAGGAGCGGCCGGGCCGGGCGCCCAGCAGCCAGACCAGCCCGACCGCGCCGATCGGCACCGCGGCCAGCACCGCCAGCCGCAGGCCGACCGGGTGCCCGCCGAGCCAGGACAGCCATGGGCGGCCCGTCAGGCAGCGGGACGAGCCCATGCACTTCCAGGCGATCAGGTCCAGGGCGACGCCGGCGGCGGACAGGGCGTACAGCACGGTGAGGCTGAGCGCGAGGAGCCGGCACAGCACCTTGACGCCCGTGCCGGGCCCCCGCCGTGCCGGGCGCATCCAGATCGCCACGTTGCTCAGCATGAACGGGAGCAGGAAGACCAGGGACAGTGTCCGGGCGGCGGTGCCGGAGGGCAGGTCGCTCCACCGGTACGCCTCCAGCACCACGCCTCCCGGCCCGGTGCTGTCCGGGTAGCCCGGCCTCGGCCGGAAGAAGCCACCGCTGCGGTCGCCGGCCACCTGGTGGGCGTGCGGCCGGTCGAGCACCTGATCGGCGCGGGCGCCCGAGACCCCGTGCACCCGCAGTTCGACGACATCGTCCGGCGCGTGCTGCTCCCCGGACGGCGGTGCGGTGTCCGTCATCGGCCTGCGACCCCCGGCGGCGCGGCCAGCAGTTCGGGACGGCTGCCGAGGGACGAGTCGCCCGGCAGCCGGCTGGCGGCGGTGACTACCCGCGCAGGCGGGCGCCAACCGGGAAGGTCACGCGGAGGGGGTGGACATCCCCGGCCGCGCATCGACCGGCCCGCCTCACCTGCCGCGTCCCGTCGTCCGCCGGACACCGGATCGGCTGCTGGTAATGTCGGCGACGAGTGATCGGGACAGGGAGACCAGACATGGCGGGTGACGACGACATCTCCGGGTGAGACCGGACATGTTCGGCCACCGGCAGGCGCGTGGGAAGCGCCCCGCCGCCGGTGAGCCGTGCCGTCGACCAACCCCTGTTGCCCGCCGGGCGGCTGTGGCACGCCCGCATCACACCCGAGGTCCTCCGCATGTCCGATGCGTACGTCATCTGCTCCAACCTCTCCTTCTCCTGGCCCGACGACACCCCCGTCTTCGAGGACCTGTCGTTCACCGTCGGCGGCGGGCGCACGGGTCTGGTCGCCCCCAACGGCGCCGGCAAGAGCACCCTGCTCAAGCTGATCGCCGGGGAGTGCCGGCCCACCGGCGGGTCGGTGACCGTCGAGGGGGTGCTCGGCTACCTCCCGCAGAGCCTGCCCCTGGCCGGCGACCTGACCGTCTCCGAGGTGCTGGGGGTCGCCCCCGTGCTCCGGGCGCTGCACGCCATCGAGGCCGGTGACGCCAGCGTGGAGCACTTCACCACGATCGGCAACGACTGGGACGTCGAGGAGCGCACCCAGGCCCAGCTGGACCGGCTGGGGCTCGCCGGCGTCGCGCTGACCCGCCGCCTGGACACCCTCAGCGGTGGTCAGGTCGTCTCACTCGGCCTCGCCGCGCAGCTGCTGAAGCGGCCCGACGTCCTGCTGCTCGACGAACCCACCAACAACCTCGACCTCGACGCCCGGCGCATGCTCTACCAGCTGCTCGACGACTGGCCCGGCTGCCTGCTGCTGGTCAGCCACGACCGGGCGCTGCTCGACCGGATGGACCGCATCCTCGAACTCGACCGGGGTGAGGTCCGCTCCTACGGCGGCAACTTCACCGCCTACCAGGAGGCCGTGCGGGCCGAGCAGGAGGTCGCCGAGCGCAACGTCCGCAACGCCGAGCAGGAGGTCAAGCGGGAGAAGCGGGAGATGCAGCAGGCCCGCGAGCGGGCCGAGCGCCGGGCCAGCAACGCCAGCCGCAACCTCAAGAGCGCCGGCCTGCCGAAGATCTTCGCCGGGACGATGAAGCGCGGCGCCCAGGAGTCGGCCGGCCGGGCCGGCGAGACGCACGCGGCCCGGGTCAGCCAGGCGCGGGCCCGGCTCGACGAGGCCGGCCGCGCCCTGCGCGACGAGCAGCGGATCGTGCTGGACCTGCCCGGCACCAACGTTCCCGCCGGGCGCACCGTCTTCCTCGGCGAGCGGATGCAGGTCCGCTACGGCGGCCGGGCGCTCTTCGCCGCCGACGGTGCCGACCTGGTGATCCGGGGTCCCGAGCGGATCGCGCTGACCGGGCCCAACGGCGCCGGCAAGTCCACGCTGCTCCGCCTGGTCCACGGTGATCTGGAGTCCGACGGCGGCCGGGCGCGGCGGGCCGACGGGCGGATCGCGTACCTGTCGCAGCGGCTGGACCTGCTGGACCTCGATCGCACGGTGGCGGAGAACCTGGCCGCGTTCGCGCCCGGGACGCCGGAGGCGGAGCGGATGAACCTGCTCGCCCGCTTCCTGTTCCGGGGCTCCCGCATCCACCTGCCGGTCGGGGTGCTCTCCGGCGGGGAGCGGCTGCGCGCCACCCTGGTCTGCGTGCTGTGCGCCGAGCCGGCACCCCAACTGCTGCTGCTGGACGAGCCGACCAACAACCTCGACCTGGTCAGCGTCGCCCAGTTGGAGAGCGCGCTCGGCGCGTACCAGGGCGCGTTCGTGGTGGTCAGCCACGATCAGCGGTTCCTCGCCGAGATCGGGGTGAACCGCTGGCTGCGGCTCGCCGGGGGAGAGCTGCGGGAGACCGGCGCGCCCGAGCTCGACTGACACCCCCGGGATCACCAGGGGACGGGCCGGCCGTCGCGGAAGAAGCCGCCGGTCGGGCCGTCGTCGGGCAGGTCGACGGCCCACAGCACGCTCGCCGCGCCCTCGGCGACCGGGCGGCCGCCCCGGCCGCCCATGTCGGTGGCGACCCAGCCCGGGCAGACGGAGTTGACCAAAATTCCGTCGGGTGCGAGCTGCGCGGCGAAGAGCCGGGTGACCGCGTTCAGCGCGGCCTTCGAGATGGCGTACGCGGGGGTGCCGGCGCCCATGCTGCTCAGCGAGCCGGCGCCGCTGGACACGTTGACGATCCGGCGGCCGGGCCCCTGGCGGCGCAGCAACGGCAGGACGGCCTGGGACACCTTCAGCGCTCCGAGCGCGTTGACCTCGAAGGCCTCCCGGACCACGCCGACGTCGGCGCCGGCCGGGTCCTGGTCGGTGTCGTAGTGGATGCCGGCGTTGTTGACCAGGACGTCCACCCGACCCGGTGCGTCGGCCAGGCCGGCGGCGAACGCGCGGACGCTGTCGTCGTCGCCGACATCGAGTCGGCGTACCAGGACCCGGCCCGGGGCGGGGGTGAGGGTGGCCGCGGCCGCCTCCCCCCGCCCGGTGTCGCGGCAGGCGAGCACGGTGACGAAGCCGCGGTCCAGCAGTTGCTGCACCACGGCCAGCCCGATACCCCGGTTGGCGCCGGTCACCACGGCGGTGCGCTCGTCGGTCACACCGGCAGTTTCCCCCGCTGCGCCGCCGTACGCACCGCCCGGCGGTGGAACCGGGACGCGCGTACGGCGGCGGGCGGGTCAGCCGGTGCCCTGCCGGTGTATCCGCCCTTCGTGCGCGACCTTGGACCGGCCGTGGTCGCGTTCACTGCCGGAGGGGCCGGTCGCGGTCCGCTCGTGCCGGCGCTTGGGCGAGCGTTCGACCTCTGAGCCCTGCCGCCCCGGCGCGCCGCTGCCCGGGTGCCGGTGGGCCCGAGCCGATTGGCCACCGCTGTCGTGTTTGTTGTGCTTCTGGCTACCCATGGGCAGCGCGTACCCGCCGAGCGGGCGGCTAGTCGCCCCCTCACCGTCGGTCGGGGCCGCCCGCTCGTGCCCGGTGGTCCGTGCGGCGTGGCACCCGGAAAAGTGGTTGAAGCGCGCCCGCCCGGCCGGCCTACCCTCGGCGGCGTGACCACCCGCCCCGGCCGCGAGCCCGTCGACTCTTACCTGGTCTGCGCCACGCCCCGCACCGGCAGTTCGCTGCTGCTCGGGCTGCTCGCCTCCACCGGGGTCGCCGGCCGCCCGCAGGCGTACTTCCGGGTGCCGGACGAGCCGCTGTGGGCCGAGCGCTGGGGGATCGCCCGGCGCCCGGACGGGAGCGTCGACTACCGGGAGTACCTGGCGGCGGCGCTGGCGGCCGGGCGTACCGACAACAGCGTCTTCGGGGCGAAGCTGATGTGGGGGACGCTGGACGAGCTGGTCGACCGGCTGGCCACGGTGTACCCGGACCTCGCCGGAGCGGACCTGGCGCTGCTGGAACGCGCCTTCGGGCGTACCCGCTTCGTGTATCTGCGGCGCGACGACGTCGTCGCGCAGGCGGTGTCCTGGCTGCGCGCCGAACAGGCCGGCACCTGGTACCTCGGTGGCGACGGTGAGATCAGCGGCGGCGACGGCGGTGGGGGCGCGCCGACCTTCGACGCGGACGCGATCGGTCGGCTGGTCGAGGTGATCGGCCGGCACGACGCGGCGTGGCGGGCGTGGTTCGCCGCGTCCGGCGTCCGGCCGTTGGTGGTGTCCTACGAGGACCTCGACGCGGACCTGGTCGGCGTCACCCACGCCGTCCTCGACTTCCTCGGGCTCACCCTGCCCGCCGGGGCCGCCGTCGTACCCCGGCACCGGCGGCAGTCCGACCAGCTCAACGGGGAGTGGATCCGCCGCTACCGGGCGGTCTCGACGGGTGCCGACACCCGCGTGGTTCGGCCGAGGTAGGTGACCGGGCCGGGGTCGGGCACCGGGATCTCGTGGAAGCCCAGCCGGTCGTAGAAGCCGCGCGCCCGCACGTTGGCGGTGACCATGCCGACGTGCAGTCCGGGCGCCCCGGCGCGGGCCGCGGCGCGTAGGAACGTCTCGACGAGTCGCCGGCCGTGACCCCGGCCCTGGTGCCCGGGCAGCAGGTCGATGTGCAGGTGGGCGGGGTAGCCGGCGAGTTCCGGCAGCAGCATCCGCTCCGGCCGGTGGTGCAGCGCGATCATCTCGTCGTCCGGGGTGGCCGGCGGGCGGGTCGGCACCGGGTACCGGTCGGCCAGCCGGGGTATCCACTCCCGCCGGTAGGCCCGCACGAAGGCGGGCGTGTCCGCCGTGCCGATCACGTAGCCGACCACGACGTCCCGGTCCGTGAGCACGAACGCCAGTTCCGGCTCCAGGTGCAGGTACGGCCCGGCGAAGAGGTCGGGCATCAGGTCGTCGCTGGCGTACCGACCGCGGGCGTCACCGCCGGCGTCGGCGGTGCGGACACAGATGTCGTAGACCGCGTCGTGGTCGCGGTCCCGGTATTGGCGGATGGCGGTGGCGGTGCGGTCCATGTCGGGACGGTACGGGGTGGAACCGCTTGCACCGCAAGCCGTTCAGGCGCTCCGCCGCCGGACCAGGGTCGACGGGTGCACCACCGGCCGGTCGGCGGCGGTGTCCCCGGTGAGCAGTGCGCGCACCGCCCCGGCGGCGATCCGTTCGACCGGATGGGTGCTAGTGGTCAGGGCGGGCAGGGCCGAGGCGGCTGCCGGAGCGTCGTCGAAGCCGATCACCGCGACGTCGTCGGGCACCCGTACCCCGTCCTCGGCCAGGGCGCGCAGCGCTCCGATCGCCACGGCGTCGGTGATGGCGACGACGGCGTCGGTGTCCGGCCAGCGGCGCATCAGCCGACGTAGGCCGGCGTGGCCGGTGCTGTCGGTGAGGCCGCCGGAGGTGGTGCGGCCGGGCAGCCCGTGCGCCCGCATCCCGTCCCGGTACGCGGCCACCGGTCGGCGCAGGCTCGCCGCCCAGGCGGGGCCGGTCAGCATGGCGATGCGCCGACGGCCGGTGGCGGTCAGGTGCCCGATGGCGGCCGCCATCGCCGACCCGGTGTCCACGTCGTACGCCGGGACCCGGCCGAAGCCGGGGCCGATCGCGACGACCTGGCCGCGCAGCGCGGCGGGCAGCGCCTCGACCAGTTCGGCGCGGTGGTTGACCAGGACCAGCCCGCGTACGCTCCGGTCCCGCGCCAGCTCGTCGAGGGCGGCGCGGTCGCCGGGGCGCAGCCGGCGCACCGAGACGCCCACGGCGTACGGGTCGGCCGCCCGGGCCGCCGCGGTGACCAGGCGGGCGACGTACTGGTCGGTGAGCAACCAGGGCGACGGCGCGACGACGCCGACCACCACGCGGTGGCCCTCGCCCCGGGCCAGCGACACCGCCACCGGGTGCGGCGCGTACGCCAGCGCCGCCGCGGCCCGGAGCACGTCGGCCCGGGCGGCGGCGGAGACCGGGCCACGGCCGCTGAGCGCGCGGGACGCGGTGGCGGTGGAGACGCCGGCGGCGTGCGCCACGTCGGCCAGGGTGGGGGTACGACGCACGCTTTCGCTCGCCTGACTCACCCCGGCGATTCTGCCGCCCCGGCATGGGCGGGTGCGACCGGGCGGTGGCGGCTCGGACAACCGGGGAGTCGAGGGTGGACTCGGCAGCCTCCGCGACGGTGCCGGGGGAGGCCGGCAACGGCCGGCCCGCCGGGTGGCGGGCCGGCCGGGTGTCACCAGGCGTAGGTGACCGAGACGGTGGTGGCGGGGCAGTTGTTCGCCCAGCTGGTCAGGGCGCTCTTCTCGGCGCTGTCCACGGTGAGCCGCCAGCGGATCTTGGTGGCGACCCACTCCTTGACGTAGCGGCAGCGGGCCGAGGCGTACGGGGGCAGCCAGGTGGCCGGGTCCTGGTCGCCCTTGGCCTGGTTGACGTTGTCGGTGACGGCGGCCAGCGGGCGGCTGTCGCCCAGGTCGTTGGCGTACGCCTGACGGCGGCTGGTGGTCCAGCTGCGCGCGCCGGAGTCCCACGCCTCGGCGAGCGGCACCATGTGGTCGATGTCGAGGTCGCTGGTGAGGGTCCAGTACGCGTTGTCGTAGTAGGAGTACCAGCGCCCGCCGGACAGCGTGCAGCTCCCGCTGACCGTCGGCGCGGAGACGGCCTCGGCGATCAGCACCTCGTTGCGGGCGTGGCAGCCGTCGCCGTCGGCGTCGACCCAGTGGGGAAAGAGGTCGCGGCTGTAGCCGGTGCGGACCTCGGTGGCGACAGAGAGGCCGGCGACCGCGGTGGTCAGCGAGGCGGAGTAGCTGGCGGCCCAGGCGGGGTGGGCGAGGCCGAGGGTGGCGGCCAGGGCGGCGGCGAGGATGGTGGCCGTCGCGCGCAGGGTACGGGTCATGGTGCTCCGTCCAATGAGGGTGGGCGGGATCGCCTGCGTACATATGGACAGAGATCACGGCCAATATCCAGATCAACTTTGTGAACGATGGGCGACGCAGCGTCGCCGAACCGATGAAAAAATCGGGGCGCCCGACCGCGGTGCCGACGCGCCCGACGGCGGGGCGGCCGATGGCGGTGGGCTCCACTATGGTGGGCGGCTGGATCGCCGACCCGTGGGAGACGCTTCCTTGCCGGATGCCGCACCCGAGCCGTACCTGCGCAGCACGGACCCGGAGATCATGCCGTGGTGGCTGACCTGGCCGGAGGTGGATCCGGCCCGGCATCCCTTCGACCGGGCTTCGGCGCCGGACGTCGTCCGGTCGCTCGCCCCGGCCGCCTCGGTGCCCACCCGGCCACCCGGGAGGTCCGGCCAGGACGACGTGTACCAGTGGGGCCAGCGGGTGGGCACCCGGTGGGCCGACGAGATGAGCGTCGCGCTGGTCCGCCACTACGGCAGGTGGGCCTCGGGCTGGCGATGGGGGGTCGGTGAGGCGGACGTCGGCGGCGGGCCGGTGCACGCCTGGTGCTGCCCGGCCGACAGCATGGGCAGCCCCGAGCAGACCCTGGCCGTCGTCACCGAAGCCCTCGTCGAATGGCGGGGCTGGCTGGAGGAGCTGGTCGAACGCTTCGACCGCTTCCTGCCGCTGGTCACCGACGACCGCGCGGACGTGGCGCTGGACGCCTGGGAGCGGGCGGTGGCGCACCTGGTCACCGTGGTGGTGGACCGGACCTGCGCCGACGGCGGCTGGGAGCACCACTGCCGCCAGGTCCTGGGTTGGTTCCTCACCCTGGCGGGCGTGCCCGCCGAGCGGCACGCGTCCCTGGTGGAGCACGCGATCGGGGGTCGTTTCCACAGCTTCATGCCCCCGCCGGACCGGCTCATCCGGGAGGTCGCCGAGCGGTTCGCCGCGGAGGTCGACCGGCATGCGCGATGACCTGCTGACCTGGCTGTCGGTGCGGGAACGGGTGAGCTGGGCCGAGGTCGCCCGGCCGGCCGGTGGGCCGGTGCGGGGCGGGCGGGACGGAGTGGTCGAGTTCGTGCGTACCGACGTCGCCGCCCGGGACCCGGAGCGGGCGGCGCGGCTGCTGACCGCCCTCGACCGGGTCCGGGTGGCCGCCGCCGAGGGCGGGCCGCTGACGTACGAGCTGCTGGCCGACTGGCAGCGCCGGGTGCTCGCGTCGCCGGAGGTCGGATTCCGGGACGGGCCCGCGTACGCCAAGGGCGGCCGGGAACGCTACGGCCTCGCGCCGGACACTGTGGAGGGATTCCGGCGCTGCCTCGGGCAGGCGACCGAGCCGGGGGTGCCGCTCGCGGGGCGCGCCGCCCGCGCCTACCTCGACGTGGCGTTCTTCCACCCGTTCGCCGACGGCAACGGGCGGGCGGCGATGCTGGCGCTGTACTTCCTGCTGGTCCGCGACCGGGCGGTGCCCGACCTGGCCGCCCCGGTGCTGCGCACCGTCCGCCGGGCCGACGACTCGAACGGCGCGGCCGACCTGGTGCGCCTGCTCGACGTCCTGATCGCCGCCACCCGACGCCGCCGCGAGCGGCCGGAGACCGGGCGGGCGCGGCCACCCGGGGCGACCGGCCGGCTCACTCCGCCGGCAGGAAGGCCAGCGCCAGGGTCAGCTCCAGCACCGTCGCCGGGTCGTTGAGGCGCTCGCCGTACAGCTCGCGCAGCTGACCCATCCGATAGCGCACGGTCTGCGGGTGGACGAAGAGATCGCCCGCGACGTCGTCGCGCCGGCCCTGGTGCAGCAGCCAGGAGCGCAGCGTCTCGGCCAGCCGCCGGGCGGTGGCCGGGGGCAGCGCCGACAGCGGTTGCAGCACCTGCGCGCGCAGGTCCGCCAGGGCCTCCGGGTCGGTGCTGAGCACCAGCCGGGCCAGGTGCTGCTCGGTGTCCAGCGGCGCGCCGTCCGCCGGCCGGTCCAACCCGAGCGCCAGCGCCCGCAGCACCCGCTGGTACGACTCGGCGACCCGGGTCCACGGCCGGGCCGGCCCCACCACCGCCCGGTGCCCCTGCACCGCGCCGGTGAGCCGCCGCCGGCGCCCGCCGTGCACGTCGGGAACGAGCAGCACGGCGGACTCCTCGGCCAGCTCCACCCCGGGCAGGTCCTCGCCGCTCTCCAGGGTGTGCGGGCTGAGCATCGCGAGCACCCCGCGCAGGTTGCTGCGGGGCAGCACCGCGACGGTGAGGGTCTGCGGGGGCGGCCACTCCGCCCGCTCGGCGCTGCGGCGCAGCACCTCCTCCGGCTCGCCGGCGAGCAGCTGCTGGGCCAGCCGTTCCAGGTAGCGCCGGTGCACCCGGCCGGCGCTGGCCAGCTCGTCGGTGTGCCCGGCCACGCTGGCGGCGGAGAGCTCGTCGATGTAGGCGAACATCAGCTCGGCGAACTCGGCCACCCGCTCGGCGGAGAGCCCGTCGCGCACGGTGGTGGCGGAGACCTCCCGCCAGGCCACCCGGGCCCCCACCCGGTACGCGGCGAGCAGCGCGTCCATGCTCCGCCCCGACCGGGCCTCGCCGCTGCCGAGCGCGTACGCCGCCTCCAGCGCCCGGCTCAGCGGCGTGCTCGGATCGGCGGCGTCGGCCCGCTCGATGAGCTGGAGGAACGTGCCCAGCGCGATGCGGACGGCGTTCTCGATCTTCTCGCGCATCTGCCCGGTGAGGGTGCCCGAGTAGTCGGGGACCTCGGCGGTGATCGCGGTGACCGTCCGTTCGGCCACCGCGGGCAGCTGGCCGCGCAGCCGGTCGGCCACCCGCTCGTCCAGCTCCAGGTGCGCCGCCCGGCGGCTGGTGGCGCCGGAAGGATCGGTCATGTTGTTCTCCCCGAACAAGAACCCGTGGTCAATTCACCTTCGCTGGCCAAGATGTTATGCGAACGGGCGACGACCCTGGACATATGACCACCACCGTCCCGCGTCCCCCGACGAGACTCTCCGTCCGGGACCGGCTCCTCCGGCTCGCCGAGACGGTCACCACCCCGCTGCTCCCCGAGGACTATCTCGACCTGGTCGCGCCGCTGCGCGCCGGGGCCGCGCTGCGCGGTCGCGTGGTCGCCGTCGACGCCGAGACCCGCGACGCCGCCACGCTGACCATCCAGCCCGGCCGCGCCTGGCGCGGCCACACCGCCGGGCAGTACGTGCGCCTCGGCGTGGACGTCGACGGGGTCCGGCAGTGGCGGGCGTACTCGGTCACCTCGGCGCCCGGGCGTCCCGACGGCCGCATCTGCGTCACGGTGAAGGCGATCCCCGACGGGAAGGTCAGCAACCACCTGGTCCGGCGCATCCGCCCGGGCGCCATCGTCCAGCTCGACCAGGCGCAGGGGGACTTCGTCCTGCCCGACCCCGCGCCGGCCCGGGTCCTCTTCCTCACCGCCGGCAGCGGCGTCACCCCGGTCATGGGGATGCTGCGCGCCGGCGCGCTCGGTCGGTCGGACGTCGTGGTCGTGCACTCCGCGCCCACCCCGGCCGACGTGGTCTTCGGCGCCGAGCTGCGGGCGCTAGCCGCGCGGGGCGCGATCCGGCTGGTCGAGCGGCACACCGACACCGACGGGCTGCTCGGCGTCGACGAACTGGCCGGGCTGGTCCCCGACCACCTGGAGCGCGACACCTGGGCCTGCGGCCCGATCGGGATGCTCGACGCGGTGGAGGAGCGCTGGCGGGCGGCCGGCGCGGCGCAGCGGCTGCACACCGAGCGGTTCCGGCCGACCGTGATCTCACCGGGGGAGGGCGGCACCGTCACCTTCACCAGGGCCGGTCTCAGCGTGCGGGCCGACGGCGCGACCCCCATCCTGGATGCCGGGGAGGCCGCCGGCGCGCTGATGCCGTCGGGCTGCCGGATGGGCATCTGCTACGGCTGCGTCCTCCCGCTGCGCCAGGGGGCGGTTCGCGACCTGCGTACCGGGGACATCACCACGGCCGTCCCCGGTGACGGCGTACTCATCCAGACCTGCGTGTCGGCGGCGGCCGGTACCTGCGACATCGACCTGTAGACAGGAGGCCGGACGTGACCGCGATCCAGAAGAAGCCGGACAACCCGATCGCCCACCTCAGTGCCGAGGACATCGAGATCCTGGGCAAGGAGCTCGACGCCATCCGGGACCGGGTGATCGCCGAGCGCGGCGAGTCCGACGCCCGCTACATCCGCAAGGTCATCAAGACCCAGCGGACGCTGGAGATCAGCAGCCGCGCGGTGCTGCTCTTCTCGCTCTTCCCGCCGGCGTGGCTGGTCGGCACCGCCGGCCTGGCGGTGGCCAAGATCCTGGAGAACATGGAGATCGGCCACAACATCCTGCACGGCCAGTACGACTTCATGCGTGATCCGAAGATCCACTCCACCACCTGGGAGTGGGACCACGTCTCCCCGGCCGACCAGTGGAAGCACTCGCACAACCAGCTGCACCACACGTACACCAACGTGCTCGGCAAGGACAACGACCTCGGGTACGGGATCATGCGCGTCGACGAGGACCAGAAGTGGCACCCGATGCACCTCGGCCAGCCGCTGTGGAACTTCGTCAACGCCTGCTTCTTCGAGTACGGCATCGCCGCGTACGACCTGGAGCTCGGCCGCAACCTGCAGAAGGACCGGCGCAAGGACCCCCAGTTCCGGGCCCGGGCCCGCGCCGTCGGCCGCAAGATCCGCCGACAGGTACTCAAGGACTACGTCGTGCACCCGCTGCTGTCCGGCCCGTCCTTCCTCAGCACCCTGGCCGCCACCTTCACCGCGAACCTGATCCGCAACCTGTGGAGCCACTCGGTGATCATGTGCGGGCACTTCCCGAACGGCGTGGAGACCTTCGAGAAGACCAGCATCGAGGGCGAGACGCGCGGCGAGTGGTACCTGCGGCAGATGCTCGGCTCGGCCAACATCAGCGGCAGCCGGCTGATGCACATCATGACCGGCAACCTGTCGTTCCAGATCGAGCACCACCTCTTCCCCGACCTGCCGAGCAAGCGCTACCAGGAGATCGCCCCGCAGGTCCGGGCGCTCTTCGACCGGTACGGGCTGAAGTACACCACCGGCCCGCTGCCCAAGCAGGTCGCCTCGGCCTGGTGGAAGGTCATCCGGCTGTCGCTGCCCAACCGGACGCCGGCCGCGCCGAAGCCGGCCGACGACCTGTCGACGCGTACCCTCGCTCCCTCCGGGGCCTGAGCACCCACGACGGCGCCGCCGACCCACCCGGAATCGCGGTGGCCGGCGGCGCCGTCGTCGCGGTACGGTCGGGCCATGCAGATCAGGCGCACCACCGCCGCGGCCGCGCGAGCTTCCCGCTCGCCGGTTGCCGCCGCCTGATCACCTGACCCCACGCCGGCGACCGGAAACGGTCCGTCGGCGTTCGCGCGTCTGCACCCCCGCGTCCGCGTGGCGGGCCGTACCGGTCGCACCCTCACCGGAAGGCCCGCGCCATGACACCCGAGCAGATCGTCCGCACCTTCGTCGACCACTTCCACCGGCGGGGCCACCGGTCCGCGCCGGAGAGCCCGCTGATCCCACCGCCGGGCGATCCGGTCCTCTTCACCACCTCCGGGATGCACCCGCTGACGCCGTACCTCGCGGGCCGTCCCCACCCGTCCGGCCGGCGCCTGGTCAACGTGCAGCGCTGCCTGCGCACCACCGACCTGGACGAGGTCGGCGACCCGACCCACCTGACCGTCTTCGACATGCTCGGCACCTGGTCGCTCGGCGACTACGGCATCGGGCCGAGCCTGCGCTGGGGCTACGAGCTGCTCACCGACGGCTTCGGCGTCGACCCGGGCCGGCTGCACGCCACCGTCTTCGGCGGCGACGACCAGGTCGGCCCCGACGAGACCGCGCTGGCGACGTGGACCGAGCTCGGCGTGCCGGTGGAGCTGACCCGCGCGGAGAACTGGTGGTCCAACGGACCCACCGGGCCGTGCGGACCGGACTCGGAGATCTTCGTCTGGACCGGCGACGGCCCGCCCACCGGCACCCCGGGCGGCGACGACCGGTGGATGGAGGTCTGGAACCACGTGCGGATGCGCTACCACCGGCACGACGACGGCCGGTTGGAGCCGCTGCCGCAACCCAACATCGACACCGGGATGGGCCTGGAGCGGCTGGAGATGGTGCTGCGCGGCGGCCGGTCGGTCTTCGAGTGCGTCGGCCTGACCCCCTGGGTCGAGGCGGTCCGCGACCGGTGGCCGCTGGACGAGACGGCGCACCGGATCGTCTGCGACCACCTGCGCTCGGCGGTCGTGGTGCTCGGCGACGGCGTCCGGCCCGCCAACACCGGCCGGGGCTACGTGCTGCGCCGGCTGGTCCGGCGGGCGCTGACCACGCTGTGGCGCGACGACGAGTCCCGGACCCTCGCCGAGCTGCCCGATCAGCCGTACGCGGACACGCTGCGCCGGTTCCGTCAGCGCGGCGACGTCGAGCCGCTGCGCCAGGTGCTGGTCGACGAGGAACGGCGCTTCCGTGCCCTGCTGCGGCGGGGGCGGCCGGTGGTCGAGCGGTGCCGGTCCCGGGGGCCGCTGACCGACGCCGACTACGCGTGGCTGCACGACACCCACGGACTGCCCCGCGAGCTGGTCGACGGGCCGCTCGGCGAGGCGGCCTGACCAGGGGCACGGACCCTGGCGGAGCGGCCGGCCTACTCGGGCCGCTCCGGCAGGTCCCGCCGTCGGCCGATCGGCCCGACCAGGAGGATCAGCCCGGTCAGCGCGAGCGTGCCGGTCATGATCCACATTGCCGGCCGAGTGCCGAGCGCGGCGCCGAGGGTGCCGGCGATGAGCCCGCCGACCGGTATCGCGCCGTAGTTGAGGAACTGCATGCTGACCACCACCCGACCGAGGAGGTGGGCGGGGGTGTATCGCTGCCGGAAGACGCCCTTGATCACGTTGCCGGCCACCACGCCGACGCCGATGACCAGCCCACCGGTGACCAGGAGAGCGAGTCGCCAACCAGGTCCGGTCAGCGGGATGAGCAGTCCGAACGGCAGCGCACCGACGTTGCTGAACACCACCGCCCGGGCGGTGCCGAAGCGGCGGCTGATCGGGGTGGCGACCGCGGCACCGAGGACTCCGCCGCAGCTGATCGCGGCGAGCAGACCACCGACCGCACCGGCGCCGACCCCGACGTCGCGGACCAGGAACACGACCAGGAGCGACTGGTAGCCGATCAGCCCGATGTTGCTCGCGGCGCCGAACACGGTGAGCACCCGCAGGTAGGGGTCACGGGCCACGTACCGGATCCCCTCGGCGATCTGCCGGGACAGGCTGGCCGCCGCCGGTCGCGGTGCGCGCGGCTCGCGGAACCGGATCGCCCACAGGCAGAGCGCCGAGGCGGCGAAGCTCAGCGCGTCGAGCAGCACCGCCGTCACCGCGCCGGCGAGTTGCGCCAGCAGGCCCGCCACCCCCGGCCCGGCCACCTGCATCGCCGACTCGGTGCCCTGCAGCTTCGCAATCCCCTCCGCCAGCTCGTGCGGGTCGAGCAGGGACGGCAGGTATGCCTGGTAGGCGGTCTGGAAGAAGACCGTGGCGGTGCCGGCGCCCAGCGCGACGGCCAGCAGGTGCCCGATGGTCAACACGTCCAGCCAGGCGGCCACCGGGACGCTGAGGAACAGCAGCGTCGAGGCGAGGTCGCAGGCGATCAGCACCGGCCGCCGTGGCAGCCGGTCCACCCAGGCGCCGGCCGGCAGCCCGATGATCAGCCAGGGTAGCCAGCTGGCCGCGTACAGCGTCGCCGCCTCGAACGCGGTCGCGTCCAGCGTGGCGACCGCGACCAGCGGCATCGCCACGCTGGTCACGCTGCTGCCGAGCTTGCTGCTCGCCTCGGCCGTCCAGAGCAACCGGAAGTCCCGGTGCCAGAAAAGGCCGCCCCGGCGGGCAGCGGTCGGCCGCTGCGGGAGCGTGCCGGTGCCGGTCACGGCCGGGCCGGCACGGCGTGCGCGAAGAAGAAGACCGGATCGCGACGCCGGCCGTCGTCGGGCACCTGCCGGTCACTCCAGCGTGCCAGCACCTCGAGGATCTCCCGCTCGAGCTCGGCCAACTCGGCCGGCGTCAGGCGGAGCCACCGGTCGGTGGAGAACGGGGCCTCACCCCACGTGTCGGCCGCCGACTCACGGATCGCGTGCCAGGCCCGCACCAGGCTGACCTGCCGGTCGAGGTTGAGCGAGACCGCGGCGCTGGCCACCGCCTGGCTCGCGGGATCGTCGTCGAAGTCGGCGTTGGACCAGCGGACACCGGGCGAAGCCACTCGCCACCAGCGCTCGCGCCGGTTGCGGGCCAGCTCCGGCGCCTCCACCACCAACTCGCACCCGGCGAGCACCTTCAGGTGGTGGCTGATGTTGGCCACCGCCTGGTCGGTGCGCTCCGCGAGCAGGGTCGCCGTCTGCGGACCGTCGACCTTGAGCACGTCCATCAGCCGCCGCCGCAACGGATGCGCCAGTGCGGCCAGCACGGTGGAATCGTCGATCTTGCGAACCTGCGACATGTCCATGCCGGCAGCGTGTCATGCGCAACAGCTCTTGCGCAAGAAGTGACGCGCAAGAGCTGTTGCTAACCAGCGTGCGCGGCGCGGCGCGTTCGCTAGCCGAGCAACAGGTACGTCGGCACGCCGACCAGCACGCCGGCCACGCCGCCGGCGAGCACCTGGGCGGTGGTGTGGTCACCGAGCCGCACCCGGGACCAGCCGATCAGGGCCACCAGGCCGAACGCCACCAGCAGCGCCGGCCCGAAGACGACCACCAGCACCCCGACCGCCCCGGCGGCGACGGCCGCGTGCGCGCTGAGCTTCCAGACCTGGTTGACCGCGGTGACCACGAGCAGCACCGCGAACATCACCACCACCATCGCCACCAGCGCCCGGGGTGCCCCGAGCAGGACCAGCGCCGCGATGCCCGCCAGCACCGAGAACAGGCCGCCGACCAGCGGCGCGCGCCGCTGCTCGCGTACCCCGATGTGGTGGTCGGTGAGCCGGCCGCGCCGCACCCCCAGCCAGATGATCCCGTACGGCACCACCGCGCTGAACAGCATCGCCAGCAGTGCCCAGCCGAGGCCGGTCAGCCAGGCCGGCGCGGTGGCGTGCAGCGCCACGACCACCGGCATCGCCGCCGCCCACACGGCCGGGGCGAACACCTCGGTGACGATCCGCGCGGCGCCGGGGCCGGCGGGCGCGACGACCCTGGTCTCACTGGACACGCTGTTTCCTCTCGCTGTCGCCGGCGTCGGTGGCCGGGCCCAGCCGGGCCCGTAACCGGGTGACCTCCGGGGAACGGTAGGCCCTCGCCACCCGGACGAGCCAGGCGACCTGCTCCGCGGCCTCCCCACCGTCGGCACCCCCGGCCGGCAGGTCGGGCAGCTCGTCGTGGTCGGCGGCCGGCGGCGCCCCGGCGGCCCGCGCCTGCAGCGCGGCGGCCAGCACGATCGCCTCGGTGGCGGCGGCGAGCCGTGCACCGCTCCAGCCGGCCCGGCGGCCGGCCGCCTCGGCGGCGCGCAGCAGCGCGGCCGACATCCAGGGCCGCAGGGTGGCGTACCCGTCGAGGATCTCCACGGTGGCGCGGACCCGGCGCAGGTACGGGTCCCGCAGCACCGCCAGCAGCCCGGCGGGTCCGCGCGGCTCGGGCAGCAGCGCGATCTCCGGCAGCACCCGGTGCACCGCCGCCTGGAGCGGACGCAGCCGGTGGTGGTCGACGACGGCCCCCAGCCACGCGCCGAGCCGGTCGAGACCGACCAGCGGCCCCCAGGACGGCAGCGTCGAGCCGATCAGGATGAGCAGGATGGAAACGGTGAAGCTGAACACCACCACCGCGTCGGAGACGAGCGCGGAGCCGGGCCAGAGCGCGCCGACGGCCACCGCGGTGAGCTTGCCCAGCACGTAGACCAGGCCCCAGGCGGCGCCCGCCACGATCAGTCGCAGGCCGAGGCGGAGCAGCGGCCGGCCGGCCTGCCGCGCGTACCGGTGGGCCAGGGCCACCACCTGCGTCATCGACCAGCCCAGGTAGGTCAGGTAGACGTAGAGGAAGGGGGCGTCGAACGGGTCGCCGTAGTACCGGCCGCTGGCCACCCGGGGGTCGTCCAGGGCCGTCCGCGCCGGGGTCAGCGCGAAGAGCACCGCGATCGCGGCGATGCTGACCAGCAGCGCGACGGTGCGGCGGCGGACCCGGCGCCGGGTGCGCTCGTCGTCCCCGGTCATGTGCAGCAGGAAGGCCTGCGCGGCGGTGGCCGAGACCAGGGTGAGGCAGTTGGACAGCAGCCGGGCCAGGTCGAGCACGCCGAGCGCCCGGTCCAGGGCCGGCATGAACGGCTGGATGGTCAGCGAGACCGTGATGCCGACCAGGGCCAGGCAGAGCGCCCGCAGCGGCCGGTAGCGCGGGTTGCGGGCCAGGTCGCGCAGCTTGTAGAGGCTCATCACCCAGCAGGTCAGCGTCACGCCGATCATCAGGTCACGGACGAGGCTGATCACGGGTGGCGGCGTCCTTCGAGGGCGGCGGCGAGCCGGTCGGCGAGGGCGATGTCGGCCGGGGCGGTGACGGGTATCTCCGACCAGCTCTCCGCGCGCTGCACGGCGAGGCTGCCGAAGATCTCCGCCCGCCGCTCCTGCGGCACGTCGTACGAGCTGCGGGCCAGCGGTGCCGGCGTGGCGGTGGCCCGGTCCAGCTCGGACGCCGGGGAGACGTCGTCGAAGAGGGCGTGGCCGTACTCGTGCCCGATGATCAGGCGCTGGCGCACCGGGCTGGCGTTGGCGGCGTAGAAGATGTAGTCGGCGTGCTCGCCGGCCACCCAGAGCCCGTGCGGGGCCAGTGCGGGCAGCTCGCGGGGAATGAGGTGCACCGGCCGGCCGCGTCGCCGTTCCACCCGCTCGTGCAGCTCGGCGAAGGTGAAGCCGCCGGTCAGTCCGAGCGCGTCCAGGGCCTGCTCGGACTGGCGGCGCAACTGCCGGAGCTGGTCCTCGCCCGCCGCGCGTCGTCGCCGGATCATCGGCTCGGCGCCGGGTGATGGGCGTACCCGTTTCGCAGTACGCGCAGCCGGACGCAGCCACCGCCGGTGGCCCGCTCCGTCCTCACCTCGCCTCCGCCGGGCGTTCGCCGGAGCGGCGGGCGCGGGCCGCGGCCTCCAGGCGTTCCACCTGCTCGATCATGGCCACCACGGCGGCGTGGCCCTCGGGGGAGAGCCGGGCGTCGGCCAGCCGCATGGCCACCTGCTTGATGTGCGGGTTGGCGAGGGCGTGCGCGAGGTCGCGCCCACCGTCCACGTCGTCCTGACCGGGGGCGAAGAAGCGCGACGGCTGACCGAAGAAGGCGGCGATGGCGTCCACCACCGACTGCCGCGGGTCCGGCGCGCGCCCCTGCCGCAGGTTGCTCAGGTGGGTGTGCGAGATCCGGCAGCCGCGCCGGGTCAGCTCCTGGGCCACGTGCCGGACGCTGTACGGCCGGCCCTGCGGGTCGGTCACCGTCCGGAAGAGCCAGTCCAGGCGGGCGGCGAAGGAGTCGTCGTGCGGCTCGGTGACCTGGGGCAAGGGGACTCCTCCGCACGTGCGCGATGGCACCGGCCGGGACGGTGGCACCGACTGTTGACGCCGCTACCGCGAGTATGTATAGCATTACCACCCCTGGCACCGGGAGTGGACACTTTGGTGTGATCGTGGCACCGCCCAATGCCAGGGGCGTCCTGGCAGGTTCGACGGGAGCGCGCAGCCATGCGCCATCGGGGGTCCGTCGGAATCACCACGGGACGCGGGCGGCCGGGCCGGGGCCCGGCCCGCCGCAGGGGTGCGGTACACCGTGCCGCACCCCTGCCCACGACGTCCGCCCGGTGGCAGCCGGGCTGGCCGGGTGTCAGACTTGCCCGCGGGGACCGCAGCGGCGAGGGACGTGGACGCATGACGGGACACGGGTACGCACTCCGGCCGGACACCGAGACCGTGACGCTGCTCGGCGCCCGGGTGACCCTCGTCGACCCGGCCGCCCTGCTCGCGGCCGCCACCGCCGGTCCTGTCGCGCTGCTGGCCGACGCCACCTTTCCCGACCCGGTGCGCCGGGTGCGGTTTACCGTGCGCGTCGAGGCGGGGGAGCACCGGTTTGACGCCTCGGTGCGGGCCGGCGTGCCCGCCACGGCGGTGGGGCTGCTCGCGCTCGGCCTGGCCGGCCCGGCCGGGATGCTGCTGGCCCAGCGGCTGGCCGCCGCCGATCCCCGCGCCGACCGGGTGGCCGCCGCCGCCGGCCGGGTCGCCGCCGGGGCGTCCCGCCGGCTCGGGTTCCGCCCGCCCGCGCCCGCCGCGCCGCCACCCGACGCCGCCGGGGCCACCGTGCTCGACCGCGCCCGCGAGCTGGGGCTGCGGCCCGAGATCAGCCACCACGCCGAGCCCGGCGGGCGGCTGGTCACCGTGCGCGGCGCGACGCCCAGCGCCGACGTCATCCCGGGGCACCTGACGGCGATGGTCGCCCTGGTCCTCCAGGCCGTCCGTGAGCTGGCCGGCGACACCCCGGAACCGGCGGTGCTGCGCGGCCGGGCGTACACCCTCGGGGTCCGGCCGGAGCCGGACGCGACGCCGCCGGGCAGCGCGGCGGTGACCCTCGACCAGGTCGGCGGCCTCGACGAGGTGGTGGCCCGCTTCCGGGAGATCGCCGTGTCGTTCCGGCACCCCCAGGTGATGGCCCGCTGGGGCGCGCGCCGCCCGCAGGGCATCCTGATGTACGGCCCGCCCGGCACCGGCAAGACCATGCTGGCCCGCGCGCTGGCCAACGAGATCGGCGCCGACTTCCGGGAGATCCGCACCCCGGAGATCCTCGACAAGTACCTCGGCGGCTCCGAGCGCAACATCAAGCAGATCTTCCGCGAGGCGCGCGGCTACCGGCAGCCCACGGTGATGCTCTTCGACGAGTTCGACAGCATCATCAGCTACGCCGGCGCGGGCGGGGACGCCGCCAGCCAGGCCGTCAACGCGGTCGCCGGCATCTTCAAGCAGGAGATGAACACCCTCATCGAGGAGAACCCGGACGTCATCGTGGTGGCCACCACCAACTTCCCGCACCGGGTCGACGCCTCACTGACCCGCTCCGGGCGCTTCGACGTCAAGCTGGCCATCCCGGCACCCGACGAGAGCGGCCGCGCCGAGATCATCGCCAAGATGGTCCGCGAGCTGATCGACCGGCACGAGCGCCCCGGCTTCCGGATGTTCGCCGACGACGTCGATCCGCGCGGGCTGGCCGCGCTCACCGCGGGTCTCACCGGCGCGGACCTCCGCGAGGTGCTGCGCCGGGTGCAACTCGCCAAAGCGATGCGCGAGGCCACGGAAGGTGCGCCGGCCGGCCCGATCAGCCAGGATGACCTGCGTGACGCCATCGCCGGACTGCGGCTCGGTTGAGGCGTACGACGGAAGGAGATCCGTGTCGTCCACCCTGCTGTCCCGTCGTGACCTGCGCTTCCTGCTCTACGAGTGGCTCGACGCGCCCCGGCTGACCGAGCGCCCCCGCTACGCGGAGCACTCCCGGGAGACCTTCGACGACGTGCTCGACCTCGCCGAACGGGTGGCGGCCGAGCACTTCGCCCCGCACAACCGGGCCGCGGACACCAGCGAACCCGTCGTCGACGGCGGGCGGGTCCGCATGATCCCGCAGGTCAAGGCCGCGCTGGACGTCTTCGCCGGCACCGGGCTGCTCGGCGCGAGCATGGACGAGAGCGTCGGCGGGATGCAGCTGCCGCACGTCGTCTCCGCCGCCGCGTTCGGCTTCCTCCAGGCCGCGAACGTGAGCACCGCGGCGTACCCGTTCCTGACCCTGGGCAACGCCAACCTGCTGCTCGCCCGCGGCAGCGCCGCCCAGGTCGACACCTTCGTCCGGCCGATGGTCGAGGGCCGGTTCTTCGGCACCATGTGCCTGTCGGAGCCGCAGGCCGGCAGCTCGCTGGCCGACATCACCACCCGCGCCGAACCGCAGGACGACGGCAGCCACCGGCTCTTCGGCACCAAGATGTGGATCTCCGGGGGAGACCACGAACTCGCCGAGAACATCGTCCACCTGGTGCTCGCCCGAATCCCCGGCGGCCCGCCCGGGGTCAAGGGCATCTCACTGTTCATCGTGCCGAAGGTGCTGGTCGGCCCCGACGGCGCGCTCGGCGCCCGTAACGACGTGGTGCTGGTCGGCCTCAACCACAAGATGGGGTACCGGGGGACCACCAACACCCTGCTCAACTTCGGCGAGGGCGTGCACCGGCCGGACGGCCGCCCCGGGGCGGTCGGCTACCTGGTGGGGGAGCCCCACCAGGGCCTGGCCCAGATGTTCCACATGATGAACGAGGCGCGCATCGGCGTCGGGGCCGGCGCGACCGCGCTCGGCTACACCGGCTACCTGAAGTCCCTGGCGTACGCCCGCCAGCGCCCGCAGGGCCGGCCGCTCGCCGACAAGGACCCGACGGTGCCGCAGGTGCCGATCGTCGCGCACCCCGACGTGCGCCGGATGCTGCTGGCCCAGAAGAGCTACGTGGAGGGCGCCCTCGCGCTGGTGCTCTACTGCGGGCGGCTGCTGGACGAGGAGAAGACCGCCCCCGACCCGGCCGACCGGGCCCGGGCGCACCTGCTGCTGGACATGCTCACCCCGATCACCAAGAGCTGGCCGTCGCAGTGGTGCCTGGCCGCCAACGACCTGGCCATCCAGGTGCACGGCGGCTACGGCTACACCCGCGACTACGACGTCGAGCAGCACTGGCGGGACAACCGGCTCAACCCGATCCACGAGGGCACGCACGGCATCCAGGCGCTGGACCTGCTCGGGCGCAAGGCGACGATGGACGGCGGGGCGGGGCTGTCCCTCCTGCTGGAGACGATCTCCGCGACGGTGAGCCGGGCCTGGAAGGCCGACGGGGAGGCCGCCGAGCTGGCCGCCCAGCTCGGCGCCGCGGTCGACCGGATCGCCGGCACCACCCGCCGGCTCTGGGCCACCGGTGACCCCGCGCTCGCCCTGGCCAACGCCAGCCTCTACCTGGAGGCCGTCGGGCACGTGGTGGTCGCCTGGATGTGGCTGGAACAGCTGCTCGCCGTCGACGCCGCGACCGGCGCGGCGGCCGGCGGTGCGGCGGACGGCGGCGGCGACGCGGACGCGGCCTTCTACGCCGGCAAGCGGCAGGCGGCGCGGTACTTCTTCCGCTTCGAGCTGCCCCGCACCACCGCCCGGTTCGACCTGCTGGACGGCCTCGACCGGACCACTCTGGACATGCGCGACGAGTGGTTCTGAGCGGCAGCAGTCCGTGGCCCCGATGGACCCTCCCGAGACGACCCCGTCGGGGCCGGTGGACCGCGACGCCCGGCTGGAGACGCTCCGGCGGTGGTGGCGACTGCCGGGGCCGGTGCGGGCGGAGGTCCGCCGGCTGAGTGGGGAGCGCCGGCACCACCCGGACGACGAGGTCGCCTGGACCGCCTGGCGCTGGGCGCAGGCGGTGCTGCCCCCGGGCGCACCGGAACCGGGCCGGGCCCGCAACATCCTCAGCGCCGCCGGCTTCTGGACGCGGCTCGTGGTCGAACTGCTCACCGGCACGGACCCGACCGACCCGCCGGCGCCGCACTGGCTGGACCGGCGACGGGCCCGCCGCATCCTGCGCCTGGGGCCGCCGGTCCGCTGACGGCGCGTCCCTGGCCCGGCTCAGTCCTGCGCGAGCAGCCGCTCGCGGACCTCGCGGCGCAGGATCTTGCCGATCTGCGACCGGGGCAGCTCGTCGACCACCACCACCCGGCGCGGCACCTTGTACGCGGTCAGGTGCTGCCGGCAGGACGTGCGCAGGCTCTCCGGATCGGCCGTGCAGTCCTCGTTCAGCACCACCGCCGCGACGACCTCCTCGCCGCCGTGCTCGCCGGGCAGTCCCACCGCGGCGGCGTCGGCCACCCCGGGCACCCGGCGCAGCGCGTCCTCCACCTCGGACGGGTAGACGTTGAAGCCGCCGGTGATGATCAGTTCCTTGATCCGGTCGACCACGGTGACGAAGCCGTCCGGGTCCATCACCACCACGTCCCCGGTCCGCAGCCAGCCGCCCGGCAGCAGCACCGCCGCGGTCTCCTCCGGGCGGTTCCAGTAGCCGGAGAACACCTGCGGGCCCCGGATCAGCAGCTCCCCGGCCTCGCCGGGGCCCCGGTCGACCGACGGGTCCTCGGGGTCGACGATGCGGACCTCGGTGGACGGGAACGGCACCCCGACGGTGCCCGGCCGGCGGGCGGGCGAGACCGGATTGCCCAGCGCCACCGGGGAGGTCTCGGTCATGCCGTACCCCTCGACCAGCAGCCCGCCGGTGACCGACTCCCAGAGCCGGACCGTGGACGGCGGCAGGGCCATCGCGCCGGAGATGGCGTACCGGACGGAGGTGAGGTCGACGCCGCGCTCGCGGGCGGCGGTGGCCAGCTTCTCGTAGATCGGCGGGACGGCGGGCAGGAACGTCGGCGGGCGGCGGCGAACGGCGTCGAGCACCTGGTCGACGTCGAAGCGGGGCAGCAGTACCAGGGCGGCGCCGATGCTCACCGCGAAGGTCAGGCAGAGCGTCAGCCCGTACGCGTGGAACAGCGGCAGGACGGCGTACACCGTCTCCTCGCCGTCGCGCAGCCCCGGCACCCAGGCGCGGCCCTGCGCGGCGTTGACGCGCAGGTTGCGGTGGGTCAGCACGGCGCCCTTCGGGATGCCGGTGGTGCCGCCGGTGTACTGCAGCAGCGCGGTGTCGTCCGGGCCGGGCGCGGGGTGCTCGGCACGCAGCGGCGGCGCGGCGGCCAGCAGGGCGTCCCAGCTCAGCGCGCCCGGCGCCGCAGCGGTCATCGCCGCGCGGGCGGCCCGCGCCTTGGCCAGCGGCAGCCGCAGCGCCCAGCGCTTCGCCCGGGGCAGCGCGCGGGTGAGGTCCACCGCGACCACGGTCTCCACCGCGCCCGCGCCCCGCACCTGCGGCGCCGCCTTGTCCCAGACCACGGCGACCCGGGCGCCGTGGTCGGCGAGCTGGTGGGCCAGCTCCTGCGGCGTGTAGAGCGGGTTGTGCTCGACCACCACCGCGCCGAGGCGCAGCGCGGCGTAGAAGGCGATGACGTGCTGCGGACAGTTCGGCAGCACCAGGGCCACCCGGTCGCCCGCGCCGACGCCGAGCCGGCGCAGCGCCTCTGCCGCCCGGGCCACCTGGTCGTCCAGCTCGGCGTAGGTGGTGGTGGACCCGAAGAAGTCCAGCGCGACCCGGGAGCTGAACCGGCCGGCCGCCGCGCGGAGCAGGTCGACCAGGGACTCCTCCGACGGCGCGATGGTCGCCGGCACGTCGGGGGCGTAGCTGCGCAGCCAGGGCCGCTCGGCGGTCAGGTCCATCGGGTCTCCCCTCGCTGGGCACGACGGTCCGCCCGCCGGTCGCGACCGGGCGTACCGCCCCAGCCTAACCTACCTACCGGTAACCTACGCCTGCGTAGGTCCGGCTCAGCAGCCGCTCCACCGCACCGGCCGCAGCCGGGTCCCGTTGGTGGAGCCCACGATGGTGCCGTTGTCCGCGATCGCCCAGGCCATGATGATCACGGCGCCCGGGACCGCACCCGGGAGCGGGACGAGCCGGTCACCGCGGTCGACTGCCCGGTCGCCGAGCACCGTGCCCCGGGCGTTGACGTCCTGCACCGATGGCAGCCCCGGGTGCACCGGGACCGTCGCCCCGCTGCGCAGGTTCCAGCGCATCAACACGTGGTCCCCGTCGAGACCGGCGCCGCCGACCGCCCAGTCACCCTGGGCGGCCCGTATCCAGGTAGGCACCGCGCCCGGGGCGGTGAGCCGGTCGATCCGTCCGTCGGGCCGGCGGACCCAGGCGGTGGGCGTCGTCGCGCCGCCCGAGGCACCGGCGGTGCCGACGATGCTGCCGTCGTCGAAGATCTCCTGCGCGGCCGAGTTCGGCGGCGCGTCGACCACTTCCACGGTGCCAGGCCGGTCCGCCGGCCAGAGCAGCGGCAGGGCGGTTTCGGTCTCCTCCACCGAGCCGTGGCCCACGATGTCACCCCGGGCGTTGATCCCGAGCGGCCAGCTCCCGGAGACCGTCGCCGGCGCCGGCAACCACTCCAGCCGGCCGTCCCGGTAGCGCCACGGGCGGTAGGTGCCGTCGACGAAGGCGCTGCCGACAATCACGCCGTACCGGTTGACGGCGGCGAGGTACCGGTGCGGGTCGGACGGCGCGACGGTGACCCGCGGCCCGTCCCAGAGCAGCAGCAGTTCCTCCCGTACGTCTCCGGTGATCCGCAGGCCGCGACCGGCGATGAACCGCCCGGTCGGGTCGATCGCCCGCGCCTCGCCGTGGGTCACGTCGGCCGGCATCGGCAGTGGGCGGATCGTGCAGAGCGTCGCGCTGCGCGGCCTCGTCGCGGCCGTGGCGACGCCGGGCGCGCCCAGCGTCGCGGTGAGGACGCCGGCGGTGAGGCCGGCAAGGAGGCTGTTCGGGATGGTCCGCGTCATGGCTGCTCCCGGCACTGGGGCCCGGGTTTCCGGGCGGTGTCCATGCCCTGTTCACGGGTGAGGGCACCGCCCGGTTGCACCGCGCCGCGGCCGGGGAATCTGCCGCAGCACCGGACGACCGTGGCGGCGCCGGGCCGCTCGGCGGTCAGGTCCCTCCGGGTCCCCCGCCGTCGACGGTGCAGGCGGGACACCCGCACCTTCGACGGCGCACCTGACGCCGCCGATGCCGGCGGCGCAGTCGGTGGAGTCAGCAGCCGGTCCAGCGCACCGGGGTGAGCCGGCCGTCGTTGCGGAAGCCGACCACCGTGCCGGTGTCCGAAATGGCCCGAGTGCCGACGCGGGCTCCGGGCAGCAGCCGGGAGGTGCCGCCGCGGGCGATGCGGTCGCCGCCGACCACCGTCCCGCGCTTGTTGACGTCGACCAACCAGGGCAGCTCGTCGGCGAGTCGCGACCAGGAGCCGTCGCGCAGGTCCCAGCGCACCCGTACCTGGTTGGCGCCACCGAGGCTGACCCGACCGATCGCCCAGTGGCCCTGCGCCGCGTCGACGTCGGTGCTGCGGGCCCCCGGCACGGTCAGGGACTGGAGGCGTCCGTCCGGGTATCGCACCCAGCCGGTCGAGGCGGCGAAGTCGCCGGCGGTGCCGACGATGGTGCCGTCCTCCGTGATGCCCTGCGGCATGGCGCCGGCCGGGGCGTCGAGCACCTCGAACGTGCCGGGCCGGGCGGCCGGCCAGCGAAGCGGGAAGTTGCGGCCGGTGTCGGACTCCACCCCGTAGCCGACGATGTCTCCCGCCCCGTTGATCGCCGTCGGCAGCGCGCCGCCGGGCGGCGACGGGAGGAGGGTGACGGCGCCGTCGCGCAGGATCCACGGCCGGATCTTGGCGTCGACCCAGCCGTGGCCGACCACCGTGCCGGCGGTGTTGACGTCCGCCACGGTGTCGGCGAGCGGTGACTCGATCGTGGTGAGCCGCCCGCGCTTCCAGACCAGCAGGAGGAGCTGGTTGTCCTCCTCGCCGACCCGCAGGGCGGTGCCGGCGATGAATCGACCGGTCCGGTCGATCGCCTGCGCGTCGGCGCGGTAGACATCGGCGGGGTAGGGCAGGGTGGACAGCTTGCAGGCGCTGGCACTGGCGGTGGCCGTCCGCGGCGCGGCGGTCGCCGGTGCGGTGGCGACGCCGAGCGCGGCGGACAGCAGCCCGGCGGTGGCCGCCGCCAGCATCCTGCGTCGAGCGAGGTGGGTCATCGGTATCTCCCCGTGGTCGGTCCGGGTGCTCCGGACGGTGTGACGGGAGAACCGTCGACGACCACGTCCGGTTGCGAACTGTCCGATACCTGATAACCCGTTCGCGTTCCCGCCCGCGCCGTGGCCGGCCCAGGCGGGTCGCCTATCGGCGGCCGGGGGAGTGCTGCCGCATCATCTGCCGGCCCCGCACGAACGCCAGCACGATCACCGCCACCAGCGCGATCGCCCCGATGATCACCAGCCAGCGGACCGCCTCGAGGAGCAGCCCCAGCAGGACGAGCGCGCCGCCGACGATGCCGACGATCCAGAGCACGGTCCGCATCTTCGCCTCCCTGATCGACTGTCCGCGCGCCTTCCCCCTGACCGGCGGGACATGCCGGCCCGGCGCGAAACCGCCGGTCAGCGCCGGCCGACGTACACGGTATTGGCGCTCTCGCCGCCCGTGAGCGGGTTGGCGAAACGGACGACGTGGGCCTGCGAGGTCGGGAACACCTCGGCCAGCACCCGGCCGAACTCCTCGTCCGGCGGGTCGTCCGACCAGAGGGCGAACACCCCGTCCGGGTGCAGCAGGTCGGCCAGCCGGCGCAGCCCGTCGGCCCGGTAGAAGGGGGCGTGGCTGGGGTGCAGGACGTGCCGGGGCGAGTGGTCCACGTCCAGCAGCACGGCGTGGAACCGGCGGTCGGGCTCCGCCGGGTCGAGGCCGGTCCCGCCGGCGACGGCGGCGAAGAAGTCGGCCCGCACGAACCGGGTACGCGGGTCGGGCGCCAGCCCGGCGGCGAAGGGGAACAGCTGCCGGCGGTGCCAGTCGATGACGTCCTCGATCGCCTCGACCACCACCAGCGAGCGCACCCGGGGGTCCTCCAGCGCGGTCCGTGCGGTGTAACCGAGGCCGAGGCCGCCGACCACCACGTCCAGGGCATCCCCGGTCAGCGGGGCCAGGCCCAACCGGGCCAGCTCGATCTCCGCCACCGGGAAGAGGCTGGACATCAGGAACTCGTCGTCGAGCTTCACCTCGTACACGTCGACGTCGAGTGCCGGGTCACGGCGCCGGCGCAGGCTGATCTCGCCGATCGGGGTCTCCCGCCAGGCCAGTTCCTCGAATCGCGCGCCCACCCGGCCTCCTCGCCGCCACCGTCCGTGCGGGATGCTACCGGTCGGGTCCGGCTCATCCCGCGACCCTGACCGGCCGGGCGCGCTCTCCGGTGCCCCCACCCGGCAGTCAGGCCGGCCGGGTCGCCACCACCACCGTGTCGAGCGCGTCCACGGTGTCGCCGTCGACGGTCACCGGGCGGCGGGCCGTCTCCGCGCGCCGCACCCGCAGCCCGTCGAGACCCGCGGTCACCTCCTGCGGGGTGAGCAGGATCGCCGGCTCGCGCGGGCCGCCCACCCCGCCCTCCAGGTTGGCCCGGTCGTGCCCGACCACCACCACCGTGCCGCCGGGCCGCAGCGCGTCGCGCGCCCCGGCCAGCACCGTCGCCCGCGCGGCCGGGGGCAGGTGCAGGTAGGCGACCAGCACCAGGTCGTACCGGCCGGGCTCGGGGGCGTCGGCGGTGACGTCCGCGACCCGCCACTCCACCGGTACGCCCCGGCGCGCGGCCAGCTCCCGGCCGCGCTCCACCGCCACCGGTGAGAAGTCGACCGCGGTCACCCGCCAGCCCCGCCCGGCCAGCCAGACCGCGTTGCGCCCCTCCCCGGCGGCGAGGTCGAGCGCGTCACCCGGGGGCAGGTCGGCGGCCGCCTCCACCACGAAACGGTTCGGCTCGGCCGTCCACACCAGCTCCGTCGAGGCGGCGTACCGCGCGTCCCATTCACTACTGTCCACCGTTGGGTTATACGCCAACCGGCGACCGGGGGCGCGAAATCGGGTGCGGTGTCGACCCCCGGCGGGGATGCTGCCTCCGTGACCAGGAGCCCGACGGTGACGATGATGCCGGTGCTGGAGCGGTGGCCCGGCGACTGTCCGTTCTGGCCGGTGGCGCCGGGGCCGCACCTCGTCGCGGTGCCCCGCCGTCCCGCGCCGGAGCAGGTCGGCGCAGTGCTGTGGGCGCTCGTGGGCCCCGCCGTCACCGACGACGACCTGTCGGTCATCCCGACGAGCGTGGCGGAGGCGGTCGAGGCGTACCTGGCCGCCCGGGACGACAGCCACGCCGCCGGCGGTCTGCGGGTCAGCGACGGGGACGTGGTGATCGACCCGGGCTGCTGCGTGGGGCTCGACGAGTGGCGGGACTGGGGGAGTGTGCTGCGCGGACAGCCGCCCTATCTCGGACACGACCCCGACGTGTTCCTGGAGGACCGGGGGGCGGTGCTGCGGCTGTGGCAGCACGCGGTGGCCGCCCCGTCGGCCGCTGCCGGGCCGGCCGGGCCGCACGTCGACATCTCGCGCGCGCAGTTCCCCGGCCTGCTCCGGGGCGTGCGGCGGGACCTCACCGGGCTGCTGGCCCGAACTGGACGGCTGGGCCCGCGCTGCCGTACCCGGGCTGGCCGGCCCGCTGGTGGCAGCCGTGGACGCCCGGCTGGCCGTCACGGCACCGCTGGAGCCGTGACGACGCAGGGTCGCCGGGACATCGACGCAGCGCATATCCTGTCCGCCGACGACTCGCCGGAAGGGACGCCATGCCGTCGCGGCAGGACCAGCTCCACTCGTACCAGTTCACCGTGCAGCGGGCGGTCGCCGCGCTGGTGATGCGGGAGACCGACCCGGCGCGGTCGCCGTTCCGGCGGCTCGCCGGCGCCGGTCTGGCGAGCGTGCTGGTGGCCGCGATCGGGCTCGGGGGCTTCGCCCTGTACGGCCTCTTCGCCGGCGGTGGCAGCAAGTGGCGCGACCCGGGCGCGGTGATCGTCGAGAAGGAGTCCGGCGCCCGGTTCGTCTACCGGGACGGCAAGCTGCACCCGGTGCTCAACTACGCCTCCGCGCTGCTGATCATCGGCGCCGAGCGGTCCAGCACGGTGCTGGTCTCCCGTCGGTCCATCGAGGGGGTGCCCCGGGGCCTGCCGCTGGGCATCGCCGACGCGCCGGACTCGCTGCCCGCCCCCGGGCGGCTCTCGACCGCCGCGTGGACGGTCTGCTCGGTCGTGCCGGCCGAGACCGAGCGTCCGACGCCCCGCTCGGCGCTGCTCATCGGTCGGGAGGCCACCGGCGGGCGGCCGACCGGCGAGGAGGGGGTGCTGGTCCGGCACCCGGACGGCACGCTGCATCTCGTCTGGCGGGAGCGCCGCTTCCTGCTGCGCGACACCAGCCGGGTGCTGGCGGCCCTGGCCGCCACCCGGGAGCGGGCGGTGCCGGTGGCGCCCGCCCTGCTCAACACGCTGCCCGCGGGCGCCGACCTGGCCCCGCCGGCCCTGCCCGAGCTGGGTCAGCCGGCCGCCCGGGTGTCCGGCGCCGCGGTCGGCGACGTCTACCTGGTCCGCAACTCCGGCGGCGGCCGGCAGTACGCGGTCGCCGAGTCCGACGGCCTCGCCGGCATCACCGAGTTGCAGGCGGCCCTGCTGATGGCCCGCACCGGTCAGGGCGACCCGAAGCCTATCACCCTCGGCCGGTTCGCCGCCCTGCCCAAGCTGCCGGACCTGGTGCCCAGCGGCCCCACCGCCCCACCCCCGTCGCCGCCCCGGCTGGCCGGCGTGGACGGTGGCGGGCTCTGCGCGCGGGTCGGCGACGACGGCGAGGTCCGCGACGTCCGCGTCGGCGCCACCCTGCCCGACCTGACCGCCGTGGCCCGCACCGGCGCCGCCACCGGGCGGGGTGCGGTGCTCGCCGACCACGTGGTGGTCGAGCCCGGCCGGGGCGCGGTGGTGGAGTCCGTCGCCGCGCCCGGGGCGACCGGCGGCGCGGTCTCCGTCGTCACCGACCTGGGCCGGCGGTACGTGCTGGCCGGCACCGAGGTGCTGGGCATGCTCGGCTACCGCGACGTGCGGCCGGTGCGGCTGCCCGCCGGCCTGGTCAGCCTGGTGCCCGCCGGCAGCCCGCTCGACCCGGCCGCCGCGCGGGCGGTGGCCGCCCCCGCCTGACCCGGGCCCGACCCATGGGCCGCCCGCCGTGCGAGGTTAGGGCGCCGCGGCGCGGGTCAGGCGATAAGCCGGCGGGCGGTCGCGGTGGCGGCGCCATTACCGGGCGCGGGGCGGCGGGCAGTACGGCGGGCGGTCAGGGCGCGGGGCGGCGGAGCACGCTGACCGCGAATTCGGCGTCGTCGCGCCACGGACGCAGGTCCCAGGTGGCGAAGCGGTGCTCGGGGCGCAGTCCGGCGGCGACCGCGTCGCCGTCGAAGTCCGCCAGCCGGTAGCCCCGGTCGGTGCCGAAACCGACCAGCACCACGCCGTCGGGGCGCAGGTGCGCGGCGATTCGGGCCAGCACGTCCTGTTCGGTGCCCGGAGCGACGAAGGCCATCACGTTGCCCGCCACCACGGCCGCGTCGAAGGGCTCCGGCTCGCCGGCCGCGGCCAGGTCCAGTGCGGCGAGGTCGCCGACCAGCCAACGCGGGCCGGGATGGTCGGCCCGGGCGGCCTCGACCAGCGCCGGATCGGCGTCCACCCCGACCACCCGGTGACCGCGGGCGGCCAGCGCGGCGCCGACCCGGCCGGTGCCGCAGCCGGCGTCCAGGATCCGCGAGCCGGGGGCGACCATGGCGTCCACCAGGCGCGCCTCGCCGGCGAGGTCGGCGCCCTCGGCGGCGAGCTTGCGGAACCGGTCGATGTACCACTGCGAGTGCCCGGGACCGGTCTCGGTCGCCCAGCGGGTCGGGTTGGTCATGCCGCCACGGTAACCGGCGCCCGGCGGGGCGGCCCGGCGGTCAGGGCAGCCGGGCGACGGTGACGAACTCGTTGTAGGTGAAGAGCTTGCCAAGCGCCCGGGGGAAGGGGAACGAGTACTGCCGCACCACGGTCATGCCGAGGTCGCGGGCGGCCTCCGCCGCCTCGGCGAACCCGACGAACCGGACATGGCTGGCGTCGCTGGCGTACCCGCGCTCCTGCGGGGTGATGAAGACGGCGGTGCCGCCGGAGCGGACGAACGGCAGGTACGAGGAGACCACCTCCAGCGCCTGGCCGGCGGGGAGGTGCTCCAGCAGGTGGGCGGCGAGCAGCGAGTCGAAGGCGTCCGGGCGGGCGTGCTCGGAGCGGAAGAACTCCTCGACCGTGTACGCCTCGTGCCCGGCGGCCCGGGCGTGCGCGATCGACGTGGCGTTGTGGTCGACCCCGACGGCGCCGCCGCCGAGATTGGCGAGGTTGCGGCCGAGCCCGCAGCCCACGTCGAGGGTACGGCCCAGGCCGAGCCGCCGCAGGTTCCACCGGTACGGCGCCTGCACGTCGAGCAGCTGCTTCCAGCGCGCGCCACCCAGGCGTTGCAACCGACGGGTGTAGTCCTCACCCTGGGTGCCCGTTGGAGCGTCCTGCCGTGCTCGACCCATCGCCGGCCCCTTTGCCTGTCGCGGATACGGATGCGGTGCTCGCGCACCTGCCGGCGACACGCGCAGGGCGTTCCGCCGGCCTCCCCCGTACCCGCCGGGGCGGGTTTTCGAACGATGCTACGGACGACGTGGCCGTTCGGCACGATGATCTGGAAGGTGTTTCGAGGCGTGATCGCGGCATCCACGGACGGTGACCGGAGGTCGGCCACCATCCGTGGGCGGGTGGTCAGCCCTTCTCCGCGCCGGCGGTGAGACCCTCGGTGAGCAGCCGCTCACTGGCGAAGAAGAGGATCACGATGGGCAGGGTGAGGATCACCGATCCGGCCATCAGCACGGTCTTGGGCACCTCGACGCCGTCGGCGAGCAGGGAGAGCCCCAGCGACACCGTCCACCGGTCGGGTTTGTCGACCAGGAACAGCAGCGCGAAGAGGAACTCGTTCCAGGCGATCATGAAGTCGTAGAGCGCGACCGCCATGATCGACGGGGCGGCCAGGGGCAGGCTGATCCGGCGGATGATGCCGAGCCGGCCGGCCCCGTCGATAGCCGCGGACTCCTCCAGGCTGATCGGGATGGTCTCGAAGTAGTTCTTCAGCATGTAGACCGAGACCGGCAGGGTCTGCGAAATGTAGACCAGCACCAGCCCGAACAGGGACCCGCGCAGCCCGGCCCGGGTGAAGACCACGAAGAGCGGGATGGCGATGACGATCGACGGGAACAGATAGACGGCCAGGAACAGAGCGTTGACCTGGCGGTGGCCGAAGAAGCGCAGCCGGGAGACGGCGTACGCGCCGGGGATCGCCACCAGCAGCGTCAGCAGCGTCGCGGCCAGGGCGACCAGGCCGCTGTTGCGGATGAAGGTGAGGAAACCCTGGCCGCCGTCCTCGGCGGCCTTCAACACCTCGGTGTACGTGGCCACGGTGAACTCGCCCAGCGGCACCCACAGCGAGCCGGGGTCGAGCAGCAGCCGTTCGATGGGGCGCACCGAGAGCACCAGCATGTACCAGAACGGCAGCACGGTGACCAGCAGGAACGCGGTGATCACCAGCCGGCGCAGCCAGCGCAGCGAGACGGTTTCGATCCGGTCGCGGTCCATCACGCCTCCCTGCGTCCGGCGAAGAAGCGCAGGTAGATCGCGACGAAGACGATCAGCACCACGGCCAGCACGACGGCCTGTGCCGCCGCCGCCCCGATGTCGGTCCGCGCGGTGAGGAACTGGTAGACCCGGACGCTGACCACCTCGGTGCCGGCGGAGCCGCCGGTGAGCAGGTAGACGTCGTCGAACTTGTTGAACGTCATGATGAACCGCAGCACCCCCAGCAGGGCGATCACCGGCATCAGCTGCGGCAGCAGGATGTGCCGGAACCGCTGGGTCGGGGTGGCCCCGTCCACCCGGGCGGCCTCCTCCAGCTCGCCGGGGACGGCCTGGAGCCGGGCCAGCAGGAACAGGAACGCGAACGGGAAGTAGCGCCACGCCTCGAACGTGATCACCGTGGCCAGGGCGGTCGAGTCCTGGGACAGGAAGGGGATCGGGGCGTCCCAGCCGAGGAAGCGCTGCCCCCAGTCGTTGACGATGCCGAGTTGGGGGTCGAGCATCACCTGCCAGACGAAGGCCACCGCGACCACCGGCGCCACGTACGGCAGCAGCATCGAGGCCCGGACCAGCGTCCGGCCCCGGAACGGCCGGCGGACCACCAGCGCGGCGACCAGGCCGAGCGCGATCGACCCGGCGGTGCCGCCCAGGCTGTAGACGACCGTGGTCCAGAGCGTGTCGGCGAAGCCGGGGGTGTGCAGCACCCGGTCGACGTTGGCGAGGGTGAACTCGCCGAACAGCCCGGTCTTGCGCAGGGTGGCGAGGCGGACCCGCTGGAAGGCCAGCAGCACCGTCCAGACGATCGGGATGCCGATCACCGCGATCACCACGAGCAGGGTCGGGGCGACCAGAGCCAGCCCTTCCCGGGACTCCCGGCGACGCAGCGTCAGCGGGCGTCGGCGGCCGGGACCGGGCCGCTCCCGGGCGGGGGAGCGGCCGGTTTCCGGCGGGGCCGTGGTCAATTGACGCCGGCCTTGATCGCCTCCACGTCCTTCTTGGCCCGGGCGGCCGCCGCGCCGGCGTCGCTCTTGCCTCCGACGACGTCCGCGAGGGCCTTGGGTACGGGCAGTTCGCCGAGGATCGCGCCAACCAGCTTGCCCTGGCCCTGGGTCAGGCCCCAGCGCTGGAAGGTGTCCGGGCTCGTGCGCAGGCCGGTCAGCACCTCGTCGCCGTACACCTCGGACAGCGGCTTCTTCGCGTCCACGCCGGCCTGGCTGGTGTTCCAGGCGGTGAGGAACTTCTCCTTGTCGTCGGCGGTGCCCTTGCGGACCGGGAAGCGCCCCTCGGGGGACATGCCGAACCAGCGCGGGTAGCCGTCGGAGAGCAGGTACTCCACGAAGGACTTCGCCGGGTCGGCGGCGGCCTCGTTTAGCACCGCCCAGGAGCTGATCTCGCCGTACTGGGCCGGCTCCGCGCCGTTGGGGCCCTTGATGGCGGTGACGAAGCCGCTGTTCTTCGCCAGCCAGCTCGGATCCTTCGCGCACTGGGGACAGGTCGGCTTGGCGTCGTTGCGCAGCCCGGCCAGCTCATCGAGGATGAACGGCGACCAGATCAGCATGGCGGCCTTGCCGGCGAAGTAGGTGGCCCGGGTGGTGTCCACGTCCTGCGCGCCCTTGACGGAGTGGTTGCGCATCAGGTCGCCGTAGAAGCGGAACGCCTCCACGCATTCGGGGGAGTCCAGCTTGACCGCCCCGGAGTCGTCGGTGAGCTGGCAGTTGTTGGCCAGCGCCAGGTGCTCGAAGGTCTGCTGGGTGAAGACGTCGCCGGGGGCGGTCGCCGCGGTGATGCCGGCGACCCCGCCGGTGTTCAGCTTCGCCGCGGCGGCGGCGATTTTCTCGTACGTGTCGGGGGCGGGCAGGCCGGCGGCGGCGAAGAGGTCCTTGCGGTAGACCAGCAGCTGCCCCCACCCGTCGCTGGGTACCGAGAGTTGCTTCCCGTCGTCGGAGGTCAGCTCCAGGGCGCGGGGGGAGAAGGTGTCCCGCCCCAGCTTGTCGACGATCTCCTTGTTGGCGTCGGGATGCAGCAGCTCGTTGCCGGCGAGGGTGCGGATGCCGGCGAGCGGCACCGACCCGACGACGTCGGGCAGCTCCCCGGCGGCGGCGCTGGAGGCGATGAGGGAGGGGAACTGGTCCTCGTTGACGGTGACCAGATTGACCTTCACGCCGGTCTTGGCGGTGTAGTCGGCGATGATCGCGCGGGTGGCGGTGACCCGGTCGGCCACGTCCTCGAGGCTCCAGACGGTTATTTCGGAACTGTCGCTTTTCGACTCGTCGTCGCTGCAGGCCAGCAGGCTCGCCCCGGTTACTGCGAGGATCAGGGTGGCGGCCAGCATCCGCATCGGAGGGGATGACATCTGTGGCACTCCTCTCGAAGGGTACATGAGGGATTCAACGTCCTGGATTGATCAATTACAAGACATATAGCGATTTTTTGTTAAGATTGAGCCCGGTACGTCCCGGGAGTAGCGCCATGGGCAACTGGGTTGTCTCGCTGGCCGGGCCGCGGCGCGTGAGCCTCGAGCCCTGCCCCACCGATCCGCTCGGCCCGGGCCAGGTCCGGGTCCGCACCTGCTATTCCGGCATCTCCGCCGGCACCGAGCTCACCCTGTTCCGGGGGAGCAACCCCCGGCTCAGCAAGGACTGGGACGACGCCAGCCGGATGTTCGTCCCCCGGCAGACCCCCGTGCCGTACCCGCTGGTCGGGTTCGGCTACGAGGAGGTTGGCGAGATCATCGAGGTCGCCGGCGACGTGGCCGACCGACATCCGGGCCAGCTCGTCTGGGGCATCTGGGGGCACCGGGCCGAGGCCGTCCTCCCGGCCGGCGCGGTCAACCCGCTCGCCCCCGGGCTCAACCCGCTCGCCGCCGTCTTCGCCCGCCCCGGCGCCATCGCGCTGACCGCCGTGCTCGCCGGGGACCTGCACCTCGGCGACTGGGTCGGGATCTTCGGGCAGGGCGTCATCGGGCTGCTCGCCACCCGGCTGGCCAGCCTCTCCGGGGCCCGGGTGGTCGCCGTCGACCGGGTGCCCGCCCGGCTGGAACGGGCCGCCCGCCTCGGGGCCCGGCGCACCGTCGACGCCGGTGTCGACTCCGCCGCCGCGGTGCTGCGCGAGGCCACCGCCGGCCGGGGCGCGGACGTCTGCCTGGAGCTGTCCGGGGCGTACCCGGCGCTGCACGAGGCGATCCGCGCCACCACCCACGCCGGCCGGGTCGTGGCCGGCGGCTTCTACCAGGGCCAGGCCGACGGGCTCGGCCTCGGCGAGGAGTTCCACCACAACCGGATCCAGCTGGTGGCGGCCCAGGTCTCCGGGCCCGCCCCGGCGCCCGGCCTGGCCGGCCGGTGGTCCGGTGCCCGCATCGCCCACACCTTCATGGACCTGGTGGCCGAGGGCAGCGTCGACCCGCTGCCGCTGGTGAGCCACGTCGTGGACGCCCGCGCGGTGGCCGACGCGCTCGCGTTGCTCGACCGCGGTGCCGGTGACGTCCTACAAGTCGTGCTGGAGTTCTGATGTCCATCCCGCTCGCCTGCCAGGAGCAACTGCTCCCGGGCACCAGCCTGCCCCAGAAGTTCGCCCTCGCCACCGCCCTCGGCTACCAGGGCATCGAGCTGCGCGGCCGGGGCGACCTCGACCTCGCCCGCCGGCTGCCGGAGCTGCGCCGGGCCCGCGCCGAGGGGGTGGTCATGCCCACCGTCTGCGTGGAGATGGACCACTTCATCGGCGACTTCGACCCGGCGCGCTCCCGCGACGCGGTCGCCAACCTGCGCTCCCAGCTCACCGTGATCGCCGAACTCGGCGGGATCGGCGCGATGACCCCCGCCGCGTGGGGGATGTTCTCCCGCCGGCTGCCCCCGTTCGAGCCGCCCCGACCGCCCGGCGGCGACCGGCAGGTGCTCGTCGACGCCCTCGGTGACCTCGGCGAGCACGCCCGCGCCGAGGGCGTCACCCTCTTCCTCGAACCGCTCAACCGGTACGAGGACCACATGGTCAACCGGCTCGACGAGGCGGTCGCGCTCTGCGCCGCCGTCGGCCTGCCCTCGGTGCGGGTGGTCGCCGACACCTTCCACATGAACATCGAGGAGGACGACGTGCACGCCGCCCTGCGTGCCGCCGCGCCGTACCTGGGGCACGTGCAGGTCAGCGACTCCAACCGGTTCCAGCCCGGCGCCGGGCACCTGGACTGGCCGGCGCTGCTGCGCACGCTGCGCGACATCGGCTACCCGGGATGGCTGGCGCTGGAGTGCCGGCTGCGCGGCGACCCGGTCCGGGCGCTGCAACAGGCGGCGACCGTGCTCCGGCACGCCCAGCCCCGGCAGGCGGCGGCGTGAGCACCGGCGCCGCCGGCCCGTCCGGCCTCGGCGCGCCCCCCGCCGACGACCCGGACGGTGGCCCCGCCCCAAGGGCCGGCGCGCCGGCCCGTCCGGCGCCCGCCGGGCACCTCGCCGACCTGCGCCGGCTGGCCATCGCCACCCTCGACGCCAACTGGGAGCACGACCACACGGTGCCCTCGCGCACCCTCTACCCGCACCAGTGGAGCTGGGACTCGGCGTTCATCGCGATCGGGCTGGCCCACGTCCGCCCCGACCGGGCCTGGCGGGAGCTGCGTACCCTGTTCGCCGCCCAGTGGGCCGACGGGCGGGTGCCGCACATCGTCTTCAACCCGGCGCTGCGGGTCGGCTCGTACTTTCCCGGGCCGGAGTTCTGGGGCTCCGCCACCGCCGAGGGCGCCCCGCCCGCCGCCACCTCCGGCATCGTCCAGCCGCCGGTGCACGCCCAGGCGGCCTGGCTGGTGCACCGCCGCGCCCCCTCCGAGGCGTCGGCCCGGGCGCTGCGCTGGCTGTACCCGAGGCTGGTCGCCCAGCAGCATTACCTCACCGGCCGGCGGGACGTCGGCGGGGCCGGGCTGGCGGCCATCGTGCACCCCTGGGAGTCCGGCCTGGACAACAGCCCGGCCTGGGACGCGCCGATGGCGGCGGTGCCGGCCGACGCCGCCGTCATGCGGGCGTACCGTCGGCACGACACCGCGCACGCCGACGCCGCGCACCGCCCCACGGACCTGGACTACGCGCGGTACGTCGCGATCGTCGCCTCCTACCGCGACCGTCGCTATACGGACCAGGCGCTGGCCGGGTGGCATCCGTTCCTGGTGGAGTGCCCGCTGTTCAACGCGGCGCTGGGCGCGGCGGAGCACGCCCTGGCGCGGATCGCCGCCGTGGTCGGGGCCGACCCCGGCCCGCACCGGGACCGCGCGGCCCGGATCACCGAGGCCCTGGTCCGCCGGCTCTACGACCCGGTGACCGGCACCTTCCACCCGCGCGACCTGCGCACCGACCGGCTGGTCCCGGCCCGTACCGTGCTGGGGCTGATGCCGCTGATCCTGCCCGACCTGCCGGGGCGCCAGGTGCGGGCGGTGCTGACCGAGGCGTGCTCGGTGCGGTTCGGCCTGGCCCCGCGCATGCCGCGTCCGCTGCCCACCCACGATCGCAGCGCGCCGGACTTCGAGCCGCTGCGCTACTGGCGCGGCCCCAGTTGGATGAACACCAACTGGCTGCTCTGGCGCGGGCTGCGGGCGCACCACCGGCCGGACCTGGCCGCCGGGCTGCGCGAGTCGATGCTGGCGCTGGTCGCCACCGGCGGCTGCCACGAGTACTTCCACCCGGACACCGCGGCGGGGCTCGGCTCGGCGGCGTTCAGCTGGACGGCGTCACTGCTGCTCGACACCCTCGCCGAGGGATGAGCGGCACCCGAACCGGCCCGTCCGGGCCGGGCGCGGGGAAGCACCGCGGCCGTCAGTCCAGTCGCCGCCAGTCGGGGCCGGCCGGGGGACCGTCCGAGGTCAGCGCCGCCAGCATCACCGACTCGACCTGCTCGGGTGTGAGGTGTTCGCGGTGGTCCGCGCCCGGGACGTAGGCGGCCCAGGGGCGTCCCTCGGCGTCCGACATCACCACGGCCACCGGATCGCGGTGGTCGCTGACGGCGGCGACCGTCCCCCAGGGGCGGTGCACGAAGACCTGCTGCCCCAGGTCGGGATCGAGTTCGCGCAGCCACCGCCGGACGGTCTCCCGGTCGCCGAGCTCCACCTGTTCGCCGGCGACCCGGAACGGTCCCGTGCTGGTCAGGAGTTCGACGACGTTCTCCGGCGCCTTCCGCCGCCGCCACCGGTCGCGCCACCAGCCCATCTGCGCCCTCCCTCCGGGAGCACCCCGTGCGCTCGGATTGCCCCGCCGGCCCCCGCCGCCAAACCCCGGCACGTCCGGGCCGGCGTCTACAGTGGGTGCCCCGCCCGACCGGAGGACCGCACATGGACCCCATCGACAAGATCGCCTGGATCCGGATCGATCACGGCCGGATCCTCAGCACCCGCTCCCGGGGAAAGGACGTCTGGTACCTGCCCGGTGGCATGCGCGAGCCCGGCGAGACCGACCGGGAGACGCTCACCCGCGAGATCGCCGAGGAACTGGGTGTGGTGATCGACCCGGAGACGGCCGTGCACGTCGGCACGTTCACCGCCCCGGCGCACGGCCACCCGGCGGGCACGCTGGTGCGGATGACCTGCTACACCGCCGAGCACCACGGCGAGCCCCGGCCGGACCACGAGATCGAGGAGGTCGCCTGGCTCGGGTACGCCGACCGGGACCGGGTCTCCCCGGTCGACCGGATCATCTTCGACGACCTGCGCCGGCGGGCCCTGCTGGCCTGAGCGACCTCGCAGGTGCCGCGCCACGAGTTCGACGCCGAGGCGGCGGCTTCCCGCTCGTCCCAGGGGCGCGAGCCGCGCCGGCGACCGGTCGGGTGAGGCGGCCGTTTGCGCCCCGCCGGGACGGGTAACCGCGGTCGGATTCCCGACCCGGCGGGACGGCCGCCGGGAGTCGGATTTCCGACGACGACCTGCGGACGCCGGGTCGAGGTGCGGCCGATCGGCGGAACGAGAGGAGGACCCGGTGCGCTTCCCCCTCTTCGTCGACGCGGTCGCCCGGCGGGCAGAGTTGCCGCCGGAGCGGGCCGCCGCGATCGCCCGCGCCGTGCTGGTGACGGTGGCCGAACGGGTCCAGGCCGGGGAGGTCGACGACCTGAGCGCCCAGCTCCCGGACGAGCTCAGCGCATACCTGGCCGGGCCGCCGTCGGAGACCACGCCGGGCGCGGCGGAGACCTTCGGACCGGTCGAGTTCCTGCGCCGGGTGGCCGACCGGGCCGGCGTCGAGCCGGCCACCGCCCAGGTCGGGGTCCGGGCGGTCTTCGCCACCCTGCGCGAGGCGGTCACGGTCGGCGAGTTCCAGGACCTGGTGGCGCAGTTGCCGAAAAGTTTCACCAGGGGCGTCGATCCAGCGCCACCGCGGCCGTACGATGAGTGACGTCGCCGCCACTGCGCACCCCGCCTGAGCTGCCATAAGATGAGCCGAGGGGGCGGAAGATCCCCGGTCTGCGGCCCCTTTCGCCGGAAATTTACTCGCTGAAATCCCCTTAGGCTGAAACTCCTTTCCGCGCTAGGGGGATGATCGGCCGAATTTCGACGCCCGATCACCGAGGCGTCGTGGCCCCTTCGGGCTGACTCCGATCAATGGCCTGTTCCAGGAGGCATCGAGGCCTATTCTGGCTCCATTGTGAAGTCCTGGGGGGGATCATGATCACAATTGTCGATGCCTGCGCGCTTGTCCACAGTGGAGTCGAGTCAGCTCCCTGAGATGGCGCAACCAATGATCATCCAGCGTTTCGTGGACGTCGCTGCCGCCCATCCCGACCGGCCGGCGATCCTGGGCGAGACCCACGAGGTCGACTACGCCGAGCTGGCCGGCAGCGCCGGTGGCCACGCCGCCGCGCTCGCCGCCGCGGGCCTGCGCGCCGGCGACCGGGTCGCCCTGCTCACCGGGCACGGCGCGCCCACCGTCGCCGCCGTCCTCGGCGCCCTCGCCGCCGGCTGCGCGTACGTGCCGTTGGACCCGGGGTTCCCCGACGCGCGGCTGCGGCACCTGCTCGCCGCCGCCGACGTGCGCGCCGTCGCCTGCGCCGCCGCCCACCGGGAACTGGCCGAGCGGCTCTGCGCCGACCGGCCCGGCACCCCCGTGATCGTCCTCGACGGGGTCGGGCCCGCCCCGCTGCGTCCCGTGCCGGTCGACCCGGACGCGCCGGCGTACGTGCTGTTCACCTCGGGCTCCACCGGCACGCCCAAGGCCGTCGCGCAGACCCACCGCAACCTGGCGCACGTCGTGGACAACCAGATCCGCGACCTCGCTCTCGCCCCGGACGACCGGCTCAGCCTGCTCGCCTCGTTCAGCTTCGACGCCGCCATCCCCGATCTGTACCCGGCCCTGCTCACCGGCGCCGCCGTCGTCCCGGTGGACCTGCGCCGGGACGGCCTGGCCCACGCCGCCGACCAGCTGGTCCGACGCCGGGTGACCGTCTACCACTCCACCCCGACCGTCTACCGGTTCCTGCTCGACACCCTCGGCGCGCGCCGGCTCGACTCGGTGCGGGTGGTGCTGCTCGGCGGCGAGCAGGCCACCCACGCCGACGCCGCGCGCGGCCGGGACCGGTTCGCGCCGGGCTGCGTCCTGGTCAACGGCTACGGCGCCACCGAGATGACCTTCGCCGCCCGGCACACGCTGCCGTTCGCCGAGGCCGACCCGACCGGCACCGGGCCGCTGCCCATCGGCACCCCGCTGCCCGGGTACGAGCTGTCGCTGGACCGGGACACCGGCGAGATCGTGGTGCGCAGCCGGTACCTCGCCCCGGGCTACCTGGGGCAGGACAGCGACCGGTTCAGCCTCGAGGACGACGGCGTGACCCGGGCGTACCGCACCGGGGACCTCGGGGCGCGGCTGCCCGGCGGCGAGCTGGTCTGCCACGGCCGGCTCGACCGGCAGGTGAAGGTGCGCGGGTTCCGGGTCGAGCTGACCGAGATCGAGGCGGTCCTCGCCGCCCAACCCGGCGTCGCCGCCGTCCGCGCCATCGCCCGCGACGGCGAGCTGCTGGCGTACGCGACGCCCGCCGGCGGGCCCCTCGGCCCGGCGGCCCTGCGCGCCGCCCTCGCCCGGCGGCTGCCGGAGTACGCCCTGCCCCGCGCGGTGGTCGCGCTCGACTCCCTCCCGCTCACCGTCACCGGCAAGGTCGACGAGCGGGCGCTGCCCGACCCGCCCCGGGCCGTCCCGGCCGGGCAGGGCCCGAGGACCGAGACCGAGCGGGCGGTGCACGACATCTGGTGCGCGGTGCTCGACCGCGACGCGGTCGGCCGGCAGGAGAGCTTCTTCGACGCGGGCGGCCAGTCCCTGCTGCTCGGCCAGGTGCAGCAGCGCCTCGCCGAGCGGTTCGGGGTGGCACTGCCGATGGTGCGGCTCTTCGCCCACCCCACCGTGGCGGCGCAGGCCCGGCTGCTCGACGCGGCGGCCATCGACGACCGGCCCGGCGCACCGGCCCCCGCGCCGACCCTGCCCGCCCCGGCCGCGCCGACCGTCGCCGCCCGCGAGTACACCGGCGACGAGATCGCCGTCGTCGGGCTCGCCGGGCGGTTCCCGGGCGCGCCCGACCTGGCCACCTTCTGGTGGAACCTCTGCGCCGGGGTCGACTCGATCCACGACCACAGCGACGCCGAGCTGGCCGCCCTGGGCATCGGGCTCGGCCTGCGCGCCGACCCCCGGCACGTCCGGGCCGCCGGCCGGCTCGACGGCGTCGCCGACTTCGACGCCGAGTTCTTCGCCATGGGCGAGCAGGAGGCCGCCCGCACCGACCCGCAGCACCGGCTCTTCCTGGAGACCGCGTGGGAGGCGCTGGAGGACGCCGGGCACGACCCGACCCGGTTCCCCGGGCTGGTCGGGGTCTACTCGGCCACCTCGGCCAACCGGTACTTCCTGTTCCACCTGCTGGACAACCCGGCGGTGGTGGGTGACGTGGACCCGGACGACTGGGAGGCCCGGCTGATCGGGCGGCAGTTCACCGACCACCTGCCCGGCCAGGTCGCGTACCGGCTGGGACTGACCGGGCCGGCGGTCGCCGTGCAGAGCGCCTGCTCCAGCTCGCTGGTCGCGGTCTGCCTCGCCGCGCAGAGCCTCGCCGACTACCAGTGCGACCTCGCCCTCGCCGGCGGCGTCAACGTCACCTGGCCCCGCTACCGGCACACCCCCGGCGGCCTCGCCTCACCCGACGGTCGCTGCCGCGCCTTCGACGAGGCCGCCGACGGGGCCGGCTTCGGCTCCGGGGTCGGGGTGGTCGCGCTGCGCCGCCTCGCCGATGCCCGGGCCGACGGCGACCGGATCTACGCGGTGCTACCCGGCTGGGCGGTCACCAACGACGGGCCCGACCGGGCCGGCTTCGCCGTCCCCGGCCCCGCCGGGCAGGCCGCCGCCGTCGCGAACGCCCTCGCCGCCGCCGAGGTCGCGCCCGGCGAGGTCCGTTTCATCGAGGCCCACGGCAGCGGTACGCCGCTCGGCGACGCCATCGAGGTCGCCGCGCTGCACGAGGTGTACGGCGGGGCCGCACCCGCCGAGTCCTGCGCGCTCGGCTCGGTCAAGACCAACATCGGTCACCTCGACGCCGGAGCCGGCGTGGCCGGGCTGATCAAGACCGTGCTCGCCGTGCAGCACGGGGTGATCCCGCCGAACCTGCACTTCACCCGACCACACCCGGAGATCGACCTGGCCGGCGGCCCGTTCTACGTGCCGACCAAGGCGCGCGACTGGCCGCAGGGCCCGCGCCGGGTCGCCGGGGTCAGCTCGTTCGGCCTCGGCGGCACCAACGCCCACGTGGTGGTCGAGCAGCCCCCGCCGGTCGAGCCGGTCGAGGCGCCCGAGGGTGCCGCGTACCTGCTGCCGGTCTCGGCGCGTACCCCCGGGGCGTTGCGCGCGGCGCTCACCCGGCTGCGGGCCCACCTGGCCGGCGCGGCGCCGGCGCTGCCCGAGGTGGCCGCCACCCTGGCGCTGGGCCGGCGGGCCTTCGACTGCCGGGCGGCGGTGGTCGCCACCGACCCGGCCGGCGCGGTCGCCGCGCTGGACGAGCTGCTTCACGGCGACACCCGGGTCGCCGGCCCGGCCGGCCGGCTGCGGGACCTCGCCGCCGACTGGGTCGCCGGCCGCGACGTCGACTGGGCCGCGCTGCACCCCGGCGAAAGCGTCCGCCGCACCGGACTGCCCGGCTACCCGTTCCAGCGCCGGCGGTACTGGATCGACCCCCCTCAGAAAGGCGCACGGTGAACTGGTTCGTCTCGCCCGGAAGCCGACCCCAGGCGCCGGTGCAACTGTTCTGCCTGCCCTACGCCGGGGCCGGCGCGAGCGCCTTCCGGCGCTGGCAGGAGGGGATCGGCCCGGATGTCGAGGTGCTGGCGGTGCAACTGCCCGGCCGGGAGAACCGGATCAGCGAGGATCCCCGGTTCACCGTGCCCGACGTCGCCGCCGCCATCGCCGGTCGGGCCGACCGCCCGTACGCGATCTACGGCCACTCGATGGGCGGCCGGGTCGGCTTCGAGGTGGTCCGCGAGCTGCGCCGCGCCGGCCGTCCGCTGCCGGTGCGGCTCTACGTGGGTGGCGCGCGGGCGCCGCACGTCACCGCCCCCAGCCTCTTCGACGGGCTGTCCCGGGTGGACGACGACGAGCTGCTGCGCCGCCTCGGCGCCGGCGGCGGGCTCCCCGCCGAGCTGCTGGAACACCCCGAGCTGGTGCAGCTGCTGCTGCCGCTGCTGCGCGCCGACTTCGGCCGGGTGGACAGCTACCGGTACGTCCCCGGCGAGCCGCTGCCGGTGCCGCTCGTCGCGTTCAGCGGCCGGCACGACCGGGCGGCCAGCCGGGAGCAGAGCGCCGCGTGGGCCGCGCACACCGCCGCCGGGTTCACCCTGCACGAGATCGACGGCGGGCACTTCTTCCTCACCGACCGGCTGCCCGACCTGCTCGCCGCCATCCGCGCCGACCTGGCCGCCGCGGTGACCGACGCGCGGCCCACCCCTGAAGCGCCAGCCACCACCGCCGTCCCGTCGACCGCCGCGCCGGCCACCACCGGCGGGCACCGGGTGCCGCTCGGTGACACCGGCTGGTCGGTCTGGCGGGACGCGATCCTGCGCGGCACCGGCTTCCCGGCCGACGGGCTGGCCCTCCTCGCCGCGCCGCACGCCGCCGCGGCGGCCGACGTGCTGCTCGCCACCGGGGCCGATGCCGACCGGTTCGACAAGGAGTTCGACGAGGCCGTCCGCGCGGCGGCGCACCGGCTCAGCGAGCTGGCCGGCCAGCCGCTGCTGCGCGAGGCGGTCACCTGGCAGAACCGTGGCGCGCTCGTTGCCCTGGACGGCCTGGTCCACGGCGGCGGCGACGCGGCCCGCAACGTGCGCCGCCGGGACCGCGAGCGGGCCCTGCTCAAATACTGGCAGCGGTACGCGGGCAAGAACGAGACGGTCGGCTTCTTCGGGCCGAGCTGCTGGGTGACCATGGACCCGGAGCAGCCGGAGGTGGTCCGGATCAGCCAGGGGCCGGGGCTGACCCGTCGTCGCTGGGTCTGGTTCGAGTCCTGGGCGCTGTCCGCGTACGCCGACCGGATCGGCGCGGACCTGGCGGTGCGCCGCTGGTGGCCCCCCGCGCTCTGCCCGCACCTGAGCGTGCGCGGGCGCCACGTGCTGCGCCCCGGCCGGCCGCCCGTGCCCCTGTCCCCGGTGGAGGCGGCGCTGCTCGCCGCCGTCGACGGTTGCCGGCCCGCGTACCAACTGGTGGCGGACCCGGCGGTCGGGCTGCGCCGGGCCGAGGACGGCTACGCGCTGCTGGACCGCCTGGTGGCCCGGGAGCTGATCACGTGGGACGCCGCCCTGCCGGTCAGCCCCGACGCCGAGCAGGTGCTCTCCGCCCGGATCGACGGGATCGGCGACGAGTCCGCCCGGGCGGCCGCTCGGGCCGGCTGGGACCGGCTGCGCGCGGCGCGCGACCGGGTCGCCGCCGCGGCCGGCGACCCGGACCGGCTGCGCGTCGCCCTCGAGGACCTCGACGCCACCTTCACCGCGCTGACCGGTGCCGCGTCCCGGCGCCGGGAGGGCCAGATGTACGCCGGGCGGACGATCTGCTACGAGGACACCAGCCGTGACCTCGACGTCGTCTTCGGCGCGCCACTGCTGGCCGACCTCGCCGCCCCGCTCGACGTGCTGCTGCGCGCCGCCCGCTGGATGGTCAACGCGCTGGCCGAGGCGTACGGGTCGGTGTTCCGGGGGCTCTACGAGGAGCTGCACGCCGAGGCCGGGGACGGGCCGGTCGCCCTGTCCGACCTGTGGTTCCTGGTCCAGGGCCTCTTCTGGGGCGGCGGCGAGCGGCCGGTCGACGCGGTGGCCGCCGAGTTCGCGGCGCGCTGGGCCGGGCTGTTCGGGCTGGACACGCTGCCCGCCGGCACCAATGAGGTCCGGCTGCGGGTCGCCGACATCGCCGGGCGGATCGACGAGGTCTTCCCCGGCACCCGGCCGGACTGGTCCAACGGCGTCATACACAGCCCGGACCTGCAGATCTGCGCCGCCGACGCCGACGCGCTGCGCCGGGGCGAGTTCACCGTCGTCCTCGGCGAGCTGCACGCGGCCTGGTCATCGTTCGACTGCGCGGTGTTCACCCCGTCGCACCCGGACGTGGAGCGGCTGCGCGCGGCGCTCGCCGAGGACCTGGGCGAGCGGCGGATCCGGCTGCTCTTCCCGAGCGACTGGCCCCGCCGGACGAGCCGTACCGCCGAGTCGCTGACCGGTCCGACCGACCGGCACCTGGCCTTCCAGCCGGCCGAGGGCGCGGACCCGGCCCGGGTGCTGCCCACGGTGGACCTCACGGTGACCGACGAGGAGGGCCGGCTGGTCGCCACCGCCCGCGACGGCCAGCGGTGGTCGCTCACCGAGGTCTTCGCCGAGCTGCTCAGCGCGCACGCCGTCGACGGGTTCAAGTTGGTCGCCGCCGCGCCGTACACCCCCCGGATCACCCTGGACAACCTGGTGGTGGCCCGGCAGACCTGGCGTACCACGGTCGGGGAGAGCGGCCTCGCACCGGTCACCGGGGAGCGCGACCGCTACCTCGCGGTGCGGGCCTGGCGGCGGCGGCTCGGCCTGCCGGAGCAGGTCTACGTCAAACTCGGCACCGAGACCAAGCCCTGCTTCGTGGACCTGAGCAGCACCGCCTTCGCGAACATGTTCTGCGCCATGGTCCGGGCCGCCCGCACCGACGGCGGTGACAGCGTCTCCCTGTTGGTCAGCGAGATGCTGCCCACCCCCGACCAGGCATGGGTGCCGGACGCCGCCGGCCACCGGTGCTTCAGCGAGCTCCGGTTGCAGATCGTGGACGCCCACGCCCGGGAGGTCGGCCGATGAGCCACCTGCTGCCGCTCGGCGACACCGGCTGGTCGGTGTGGCGGGACGTGGTGCTGCGCAGCGCCGGATTCCCCGCCGACGGGCTCGACCGGTTCGCCGCCCCGGAGGTGGCCGCCGCCGCCGACGCGCTGCTCGCCGGGGAGGTCGCCCCGGAGATCGTCGACAAGGCGCTGCGCGAGGCGTTCGCCGACTCCTCGGCGGTGGCCGGCGAACTGGCCGCCGACCCGCTGCTGCGCGAGGCGGTCACCTGGCAGAACCCGGACATGCTGATCGCGCTGGACGGGCTGCTGCGCACCGACCCGGCGGTCCGCAACGTGCGCCGCCGCAAGCGTGAGCTGAGCCTGCTGCGCTACTGGCAGCGCTACTGCGGCAAGGCCGAGACGATCGGCTTCTTCGGCCCGGTCTGCTGGGGCACCTTCGACCCGGACGACCCGCGCACCCGGCTGGCGCCCGGACCCGGCCTGGTCACTCGCCGGCACGTCGGGTTCGAGGCCTGGGCCCTGATCGCGTACGCCGACCGGCTCGCCGACGACCTGGCGGTACGCCGCTGGTGGGCCCCGGCGCTGCAACCGCACCTGACCGTCCAGGGCCGGCAGCTGCGCTGGCCGCTGCACCCGCCGATCCCGCTGTCGGCGGTGGAGGCCCGGCTGCTGGCGTCCTGCGACGGGCGCACCGCCGCCGTCGAACTGGCCGAGCGGGCCCGCGCCGACGGCGACGTCCGCACCCTCGACGACGCGTTCCTGCTGCTGGACCGGTTCGTCGAACGCGGCCAGCTGACCTGGGACGCAAATCTGCCGAACAGCCCGGACGCGGAACGGGTGCTGGCCGAGCGGATCGCGGCGATCGGCGAGGAGGCCGTGCGGGCGGCGGTGGCCGCCGACTTCGACCGGCTCCGCGCCGCCCGGGACGCGGTCGCGGCCGCCGCCGGCGACCCGGACCGGCTGGGCGCCGCGCTGGCCGCGCTCAACACCCGGTTCACCGCGGTCACCGACCGCCCCGCCACCCGGCAGAGCGGCCAGATGTACGCCGGGCGCACCGTCTGCTACGAGGAGACCGCCCGCGACCTCGACGTCACCGTCGGTGCCGCGGTGCTGGACGCGCTGACCGCCCCGCTCGCCGTGATCCTCCAGGCGGCCCGCTGGCTCACCGCCGAGATCGGCGCCGGCTGCGAGGAGATCCTCGCCGACCTGCACGACGAGCTCGCCGCCGACGGTCCGGTACGGCTGGCCGACATCTGGTCGCTGGCCCAGGGGATGCTGGTCGCCCCGGACGGCCCCATCGCCCGTGCCGGGGTGGACTTCACCCACCGGTGGGCCGAGCTGTTCGGGCTGCGGCACCTGCCGGCCGGCACCGTCGAGCTGCGGCTGCGCGCCGAGGACCTGGCCGGTCCGGTCCGCGAGCTCTTCGCCGCCGAGCGGCCCGGCTGGCCGTCCGCCCGGATCCACAACCCCGACCTCCAGGTCAGCGCCGTCTCCGCCGAGGCGATCGACCGGGGCGAGTTCCTGCTCGTCCTCGGCGAGCTGCACCCGGCCACCGTCGCCTACGACAGCGCGGTGCTCACCCCGTTCCACCCCGACCCGGCGGCACTGCGGGCGGCGCTCGACGCCGACCTCGGACCGGCCCGGATCCGGGTGCTCTACCCGGAGAGCTGGCCCCGGCTGACCACCCGCACCACGTACGCCCTCACCGGCCCCGCGGACCGCCAGCTCGGCATCGACACCGCCCGCGGTGCCGACGTCGACCGGCTGGTCGCGGCCACCGCCGTCACCGTGGTCCGCGACGGCGACGGGCTGACCGCGGTCTTCCCCGACGGGTCCCGCTGGCCGGTGATGGAGATCTTCGCCAACCTGCTCGGCTCGCTGCTGTTGGACACCTTCAAGCTGCTGGACCCGGCCCCGCACACGCCCAGGATCACCATCGACCGGCTGGTGGTGGCCCGGCGTGCCTGGCGGACCACGGTGGCCGGCAGCGGGCTGGCCGGGCATGGCGACGAGACCGCGCGCTACCTCGCGGCGCGCCGCTTCCGGGCCGCCCTCGACCTGCCCGAACGGGTGTTCGTCAAGGTCGGCACCGAGGTCAAGCCCTGCTACGTCGATCTCACCGGCCCGCTGTACGCCCAGTCGCTGTGCGCCATGGCCGACGCCGCCGCGAAGACCGGCCCGGACGTGGCGGTGGTGGTCACCGAGCTGCTGCCCACACCGGCGGACGCCTGGGTGCCCGACGCCGCCGGGCGCGGACACGTCAGCGAGCTGCGCCTGCAGATCACCGATCCAGCCACCTACCGGGGAGAGCACGGGTGACCGACATCCTGTCCATCAGCGCCGTCGCCGGGCCGCAGCTGCCCTGGCCGGACGGGACGCTGGCCGACCTGATCGCCGCCCGGGCCGCGCGCTGCCCCGACGCGGTCGCGGTCCGCCAGTGGGACGACCGGCTCACCTACCGGGAACTGGTCGGCCGGGCGGCCGGGGTGGCCGCCGCGCTGCGGGCCCACGGCGTCGGCCGGCAGACCCGCGTCGGGGTCTGCGGTCGGCGCCGGCCCCGGCTGGTCGTCGACGTGCTGGGGGTCCTCCTCGCCGGCGGCTGCTACGTGCCGCTGGAGCCGGACGGCCCCCGCGAGCGGCAACGCGAGATCCTCGCCGACGCCGGGGTGTCGCTGCTGGTGGGCGACGCGGCGGCCGAGCTGGCCGACCTGCCGGGCGTCGAGGTGGTCGAGGCGGACGGCCCGGCCCCGCTGGCGCCCTGCCCGGCCCGGCCCGGCGACCCGGCGTACGTGCTGTTCACCTCGGGCTCCACCGGCCGCCCCAAGGGGGTGCTGACCACCCACCGCAACGTGGTCGAGTTCGTCACCGGGTGCGCCACGGTCAGCGGCGCCGACGCCGGGGTGCGCAGCCTCGGCATCGCCTCGCTCGGCTTCGACGCGGCCACCATGGACCTCTTCCTGCCGCTGCTGCTCGGCGGCGCGGTGCAACTGCTCGGCGCCGACGACCGGGCCGACCCGGCCCGGCTCGCCCGGTTCATCGCCGCGCACGAGGTGAACTGGGGCTTCATCACCCCGACCGTGCTGTCCATGCTGGACCCGGCCGACGTGCCGGGCTGGCGTACCGTGCTCTGCGGCGGCGAGGCGGTCCCCGCCGAGCTGGCCGCCCGCTGGGCGCCGGGGCGGCGCTTCCTCAACGGCTACGGCCCCACCGAGACCACCGTGCTCGCGGTCACCGGCGAGCTGACCGGCGCCGAGACCGACCCGGTGCCGATCGGCTCGCCACTGCCCAACCACCGGGCGTACGTCGTCGACGCCGAGCTGCGGGCGGTGCCGCCGGGGGAGACCGGCGAGCTGCTGATCGGTGGCCCCGGACTGGCCGACGGCTACCTCGACCGGCCGGGGCTGACCGCCGACCGGTTCGTCCCCGACCCGTTCTCCGGGCTGCCCGGCGAGCGGCTGTACCGCACCGGCGATCTGGTCCGCCAGGCGGCCGACGGGCGGATCGTCTACCTCGGACGCACCGACCGGCAGGTGAAGATCCGGGGCCAGCGCATCGAGCTGGGCGAGGTCGAGGCGGTGCTGGCCGGCGCCCCCGGTGTCGACCGGGTCGCCGTCGAGGCGGTGCCCGGGCCGGCCGGTGCCGAGCTGGTCGCGGTGCTCACCCCGGCCGGCGCGCCCGGCGACGACACGATCCGGGCGTACGCCCGGGCGCGGCTGACCGCCGCGATGCTGCCGGCGCGGCTGCTGCGCCGCGACGACCTGCCGGTCAGCCCGGTCACCGGCAAGCTGGACCGGCCGGCGTTGCGCGCCTTGGCCGTGGCCGCGCTGACCGCCGGACCCACCGTCGAGGAGCCGGCCGGTGCGGCCGACCCGGTGACGGGGACGGTGACCCGGATCTGGACCCGGCTGCTCGGTGCGACCCCCGGCCCGGACACCGACTTCCTCGCCGCCGGCGGCAACTCCATCGCCGCGATGCGGCTGGTCGCCGCGCTCCGCGCCGAGCTGGGCCGGCACGTCGAGATCCGGGACGTGCTCGCCGGACGCACCCTCGGCGGCCTGGTCGCCCGGCTGCGCGCCGCCGCCCCGGCCGATACCGAGCCGCTGACCACCGGCAACCCGCCCACCCTGTCCCCGCCGCAGCGCCGGCTCTGGTTCGTCGACCAGCTCGCCCCCTCCAGCGCCCCGTACAACATCGCCGTCGCGCACCGGCTGCGCGGCCCGCTGGACACCGCCGCGCTCGGCGCGGCGCTGCGGGCCGTCGCCGAGCGGCACGACGTGCTGCGCTGGCGGATCCCGCAGACCGCCGGGGTGCCGTACGCGGTCTGCGAGGAACCCACCGACGTGGCCGTGCCGGTGGTCGACCTGACCGGCGGCGCCGACGCCGAGGCGGAGCTGGCCGCGATGCTCGCCGCCGGCGCCGCGCACGCCTTCGACCTGGCCACCGGGCCGCCCTGGCAGGTGACCGTCTACCGGCTCGGCGCCGACGCGCACGTGCTGGCGATGACCATGCACCACGCGGTCTTCGACGGCTGGTCCGAGGCGGTCCTCTACGACGACCTCGCCGCCGCGTACGCCCGGGCCGTCACCGGGGCCACCCCGACCTTGCCGCCGCCGGCCGCCACGTACGCCGACTACGCGGTCTGGCGGGCCGGGCGCGACGCCCGCCGGGGCGCGGCGGACCTGGCCTGGTGGGCCGAGCACCTGCGCGGCGCGCCCACCGTGCTGGAGCTGCCCCGCGACCGGCCCCGCCCGGCGGTGCAGACCTACGCCGGCGCCGAGGCCGCGGTGCGCCTCCCGGAGGCCGCCGACCGCGCGGTCCGCGCCCTGGCCGCGCGGCGCGGCACCACGGTCGCCGCGGTGTTGCTCGCCGGCTTCGGTGAGCTGCTGCGCCGGCTCACCGGCGGCGACGACCACGTGGTCGGGGCGATCGTCGCCGACCGCCGGCTGGCCGCCTTCGACGACGTGGTGGGCTTCTTCATCGACACCGTGCCGGTGCGGCTGCGCGCCGGCGGGGCCACCTTCGCCGAGCTGGTCGACCGGTGCGCCGCCGAGCTGCACGAGGTCACCGCCCACCCGGGCGCGCCGCTGGAACGCCTCGTTGAGGCCCTCGGCGTCGGCCGGGACACCTCCCGCGCCCCGCTGGTGCAGGTGCTGTTCAACGTGCTCAACTTCGCCCCGCCCCGGCTGGCGCTGACCGGGCTGACCGCCGTGCCGGTCCCGGTGCCCAAGCCCGGCTCGCCCTTCGACATCACCGTCTACGTGGTCGAGCGGGACGGCCGCTTCGGCGTCGAGGTGGTCCACAACCCGGACCTGTTCGACGCGGACCGGATCGACGCGCTCCTGGCCGACCTGGCCGAGCTGGTCGGCGCGCTCGCCGCCGACCCGCACGCGCCGGCCGACGCGGTCGCCGCCGCGCTGCCCCGGCCCACCGTGCGTACGCCGCAGCTCGGCGCGATGACCGTGGCGGCCGCCGAGGCGCAGCGTACCCCGATGCCGGCCGGCCCGGGCGGACTGACCGACACCGAGGAGCTGATCGCCGGCATCTGGCGGGAGGTGCTCGCCACCGACCGGGTCGGGGTCACCGACAACTTCTTCGACATCGGTGGGCACTCCCTCGCCCTGGCCGCGGTGCACGCCCGGCTCACCGCCGCCACCGGCCGCTCGATCACCATGCTCGACCTGTTCCGCCACCCCACCGTCCGGGCGCTCGCCGCCAGCCTCGACGGCGCCACCGACCGGCCGGAACTCGCCCGCGCCGCGCTACGGGCCGCCGCCCGCCGCAGCCGCACCCGCCGCAACCCACCCCGCCGCCCCGGCGGCACCGCGCAATGAAGGACATGCAGATGGACAACCCGATGGCACCCGACCTCCCCGCCGACGACGGCATCGAGCCGATCGCGATCGTCGGGCTCGCCGCCCGGCTGCCCGGCGCGGCCGACGTCCGCCAGTTCTGGCGCAACCTGGTCGACGGCGTCGAGTCGGTCACCGAGCTGAGCCGGGAGGAGCAGCTGGCGCGGGGCGCAGGAGTGGAGGAGGTCGACGACCCGGGGTGGGTCAACCGGGCGCCGCTGGTCGACGGGTACGACGAGTTCGACGCCGGGCTGTTCGGGATGACCGCCCGAGAGGCGGAGATCACCGACCCGCAGCACCGGCTGTTCCTGGAGAGCTGCTACACCGCGTTGCAGGACGCCGGCTACGACCCGGCCCGCTACGACGGCACGGTCGGCGTCTACGCCGGCACCGGCGGCAACACCTACCTGCACCGGTACGTGCTGCGCAACAAGCGCGTCGGCGGCAGCCCGCACGGGGTGGTCTCCATCGCCACCGGCAACTCGCCGAACTACGTGGCCACCAACGTGTCGTACCGGCTGGACCTGCGCGGGCCGAGCCTGACCGTGCACACCGCCTGCTCCACCTCGCTGGTCGCGTTCCACCTGGCCTGCGAGGCGCTGCGCAACGGCGAGTGCGACATGGCGCTCGCCGGCGGGGTCAACATCGAGCTGCCCCACGTCGGCTACCTGGGCATGGAGGGCTTCACCTCGCCGGACGGGCGGTGCCGGCCGTTCGACGCCGCCGCCAACGGCACGGTCTGGGGCAGCGGCGTCGGCGTCACCCTGCTCAAGCGCCTCTCCGACGCGATCGCCGACGGCGATGCGATCCGGGCCGTGGTGCTCGGCAACGCCATCAACAACGACGGCGCCGGCAAGGTCGGCTTCACCGCCCCCAGCATCGACGGGCAGATGGAGGCGATCGCCCAGGCCGTCGGGATGGCCGGGATCGACCCGCGCAGCATCAGCTACGTCGAGGCGCACGGCACCGGCACCGCGATGGGCGACCCGATCGAGGTCGCCGCCCTCTCCGCCGTCTACACCCGGGACACCGACGACCGGGGCTGGTGCGGCATCGGCTCGGTGAAGTCCAACATCGGCCACCTCAGCCAGCCCTCGGGCATCGTCAGCGTGATCAAGACGGTGCTCGCGATGGAGCACGGCCTGATCCCGCCGAGCATCAACTTCGAGCAGCCGAACCCGGCGATCGACTTCGCCGACACCCCGTTCTACGTGGCGAACACGCTGACCAAGTGGGACACCGACGGCGGGCCGCGCCGGGCCGGGGTCAGCTCCTTCGGCATCGGCGGCACCAACGCCCACGTGGTGCTCCAGGAGGCGCCGGCGGCGTACCGGGCCGACCGGGAGGTCCGGCCGGCGCAGCTGCTGCACCTGTCGGCGAAGACCGCCACCGCCCTGGACACCGCCGTGCTGCGGCTCGCCGAGCACCTGGAGGGCGCCACCGACGACGGGCCGCAGCTGCTCGCCGACGTGGCGCACACCCTGCGGGTGGGCCGGCAGGAGTACCCGCACCGGGTCGCCGTGGTCGCCGCCGACCTGCCGGACGCGGTGACCGCGCTGCGCACCCCGCGCCGCCGCCAGTCCGGCGTCGTCGACGGTCCCGCGCCGCGCGTGGGCCTGCTCTTCTCCGGGCAGGGCTCCCAGTACGCCGGGATGGGCGCGCAGCTCTACGCCGAGGAGCCCGCCTTCGCCGCCACCGTGGACGAGTGTGCCGAGCTGCTCCGCCCCGAGCTGGGGCTGGACGTCCGCGACCTGATCCTCGGCCGCGACCCGGAGGCGGGGGAGAAGCTCACCGAGACCCGCTACACCCAGCCGGCCCTCTTCGTCGTCGAGTACGCCCTCGCCACCCTCTGGCTGCGGGCCGGGGTGCGGCCCGCCGCGATGATCGGTCACTCGATCGGCGAATACGTCGCCGCCACCGTCGCCGGGGTGCTGAGCCTGCCGGACGCGCTGCGGGTGGTCGCCGCGCGGGGGCGGCTGATGCAGTCCCTGCCGGCCGGCTCGATGCTCGCCGTGGCGCTGGACGAGTCGGTGGTCGCGCAGCGCCTCCCCGAGGGGCTGGCCATCGCGACCGTCAACGGGCCGGGTACCTGCGTGGTGGCCGGCGAGAGCGACAAGGTCGCCGCGTTCGCCGAGACGATCAAGGGCAAGAGCAAGGCGCTGCGCACCTCCCACGCCTTCCACTCGCCGATGATGGAACCGATCCTGGCCGAGTTCACCGCCCTGATGGCGGGGGTGCCGCTGCGCCCACCGGCGATCCCGTTCCTGTCCAACGTCACCGGCACCTGGATCACCGCCGAGCAGGCCACCGACCCGGCGTACTGGGCCGCGCACCTGCGCCGGCCGGTGCGCTTCGGCGACTGCGTGGCCGCGCTGCTCGCCGAGGGCACCTGGGCGTTGCTGGAGTGCGGCCCCGGCCGGCAGCTGGCCAACCTGGCCCGGATGCAGGTCGCCAAGGCCGGCGCGGCCCAGCGGGCGCTGACCCCGCTGGGCAGCCTGCCCGGCCCCGGCGAGCGCACCGGCGACCTGGCCACCCTGCTCACCAGCGCCGGCGCGCTCTGGTGCGCCGGCGTCGGGGTGCGGCTCGACGCCGATCCGGCCGCCCGCCGGGTGCCGCTGCCCACGTACCCGTTCGAACGCCGCCGCTACTGGGTGGACCCGGACCCGGTGGACCAGGCGCCCGGCGCGCCGGCGCAGCGCGGGCCGCGCCCGCTGCCGGAGTGGTTCGCCGTGCCGGTCTGGCGGCAGGCCGCCGCCGAGCCGCGGACCGCGCCGCTGGGCCGCTGCCTAATCCTGGCCGACGGTCCGCGCGGCGACGCGCTGGTCGCGGCGCTGCGGGCCGCGGGCGCCACGCCCACCGTGGTACGCGCCGGCGAACGCTTCGCGGCGGTCGACGGCGGGTACCGGCTGCGGCCCGGCGCGCGCGAGGACCACGAGGCCCTGGTGGCGGCGCTCGCCGCCGACCCGCCGGAGCGGCTGGTGCACGCCTTCGCCCTCGACGGCGACCCGGCCGGCACCGACGTCGCCGCCGCCTGGGCCGCCCAGGACCGGGGCTTCTTCAGCGCGCTGCACCTGGTGCAGGCGCTCGCCGGGGCCGGGCTGACCGCCGACGAGCGCGCCCGCACCCTCGACCTGGTCACCGCCGGCATCGGGGACGTGAGCGGCGCCGACCTGGTCCGCCCGGAACACGCCACCCTGGCCGGGCTGGCCCGGGTGCTCCCGGTCGAGCTGCCCGGGCTGGCCGTCCGGCTGCTGGACGCCGACCCGGCCTCGTCCGACGTGGACGCGCTCGTCGCCGAGCTGCGCCGGCCGGTCGACCCGGCCCGCGCGGAGCTGGCGCTGCGCGGCCCGCGCCGCTGGGTGACCGGCTATGAGCAGGTCACCGTCGACGCCGAGGGCGAGCCGGGGGCGCTGCGCGAAGGCGGCCGGTACGTGATCACCGGCGGTCTGGGCGGCATCGGCGTCACCCTGGCCGAGGACTTCGCCCGGCGGGCCCGGGCGAAGCTGGTGCTGCTGGCCCGGTCCGGCCTGCCGCCGCGCGAGCGGTGGGACGACCACCTGGCCGTGCACGGCGGCGCGGACCGGGCGGGCCGGGCGATCGCGGCGATCCGCCGGATGGAGGCGGCCGGCGCGTCGGTGCTGGTGCTCGCCGCCGACGTCACCGACCCGGCCGACCTGCGCCGGGTCCGGGCGGCCGCCGAGGCCGAGTTCGGCGGGATCGACGGCATCGTGCACGCCGCCGGCCTGCCCGGCGGCGGCATGGCCGAGGTCAAGGAGCGGGCCGAGGCGGAGCGGGTGCTCGCGCCGAAGCTCGCCGGCACCCTCGCCCTCGCCGAGGTCTTCGGCGACCTGCCGCTGGACTTCGTGGTGCTCTGCTCCTCGATCACCGCGGTGATCGGCGGCTTCGGCCAGGTCGACTACTGCGCGGCGAACAGCTTCCTCGACGCGTACGCCCGGGCCGGCGCGGGCTTCCGGGCGCCGGTGCTGTCGCAGAACTGGGGCGGCTGGGCCGAGGTGGGCATGGCCGTGGAGACCGACGCGCCGGCCGGCTTCCGGGCCGCCGGGCGGGACACCGTCACGCATCCGGTGGACCACCCGGTGCTCACCACGGCGGTGACCGGCCCGGACGGCGTGGTGCTGCACGGCCTGGTCTCCGCCGACACGCACTGGCTGCTGGACGAGCACCGCATCGGCGGCGTGCCGGTGGTGCCCGGCACCGCCCACCTGGAGTCGGTCCGGGCGGCGGTCGCCGCCGGGCTGCCCGCCCCGGCCGGGGACGCGGCGGTGGAGCTGCGCGATGTGGTCTTCCTGGAGCCGTTCTCGGTGCCCGACGGCACGGTCGCGCAGTACCGGGTCGAGCTGACCCCCGCCGAGGACGGCGTGGACTTCGCGGTACGCAGCCTCGCCGCCGGCCAGCTGCGCACCCACGTACGCGGCGCGGCCGGCTGGACCGACGAGCCGGCCCCGCCGGCGCGGGTCCCGGCGGTGACCGGCCGGCGGGTGGACGACGACGCCTCGTTCGGCCGGGGGCGCACCAGCATGCTGACCTTCGGGCCGCGCTGGGCCGCGCTGGCCGAGCACCACCTGGGCGAGGGGGAGGAGCTGGCCCGGATCGCCGCGCCCGCCGCGGCGGTCGGCGACCTGCCCTCGTGGGGGCTGCACCCGGCGCTGCTGGACGTGGCCACCGCGTTCGGCCGGGGCCAGGGCAGCGGCACGTACCTGCCGCTGTCGTACGGGCGGATCGTGGTGCGCGGCGCCCTGCCGGCGCAGTTCCACAGCCACCTGCGGCACCGCGACAGCGCCACCGACGAGGTGGTGACCGCGGACCTGTCCCTGCGGGACGCCGACGGCCGGGAGCTGGTCGCGATCAGCGACTTCGTGCTGCGCCGGGTCGACCAGGGCGCGGTGACCGGCGGGCTGGCCACGGCGGGCGCACCGGCGCAGGCGCCCGCCCCGGAGCCGGGGGTGCCGACCGAGGACATCCGGCCGGTCGACGGGGCCGAGGCGTTCCGCCGCAGCCTCACCGCCGGGCTGGGCGCGCAGGTGGTGATCGCCACCCGGACCGTCGACGACATCCGCGACCGCGCCTCCCGGGTCACCACCGGGAGCCTGGAGACCGCCGACGAGCCGGCCCTCGCCGCCCCGGCCGCCGGCGGCGCCGCCTCCGCCGCGCCGCGTACCGAGCTGGAGATCACCATCGCCCAGGTCTGGCGGGACGGGCTGGGGGTGACCGAGGTGGGCGTGGACGACGACTTCTTCGCCCTCGGCGGCAACTCCCTGGTCGCGGTCCAGCTGATCGCCGCGATGCGCAAGGCGACGGGGGTACGGCTGCCGATGCGCAGCCTCTTCGAGACCCCGACCGTCGCCGGCCTGGCGGCCCGGATCGAGGAGCTGCGCGCCGGCGCCGCGCCCGCCGACGAGCCCGCCCCGGCCACCATCCCCGCCATCCCGCGGCTGCCCCGCGACTGAGCGTCGAGAAACAGGAGTGACAGAGCAATGAGCGACACGATCGCCACGCTGCCGGTGGTCGTCGAGAACGACGGCACACCACTGACCGAGCTCATCGACCGGCGGCGGACGGAGCTGCGCGCCACCCTCGCCGCCCACGGCGGGCTGCTGTTCCGCGGCTTCGACGTCGGCGGGGTGGACGGCTTCGACCGGGTCGTCCGCGCGTTCTCCGGCGAGCCGCTGACCTACACCGAGCGGTCCTCACCCCGGCACGCCATCAAGGGCCGGGTCTACACCTCGACCGACTACCCGCCGGACGAGGAGATCTTCCTGCACAACGAGAACTCGTACCAGGCGCGCTGGCCGTTGACGCTCTTCTTCTACTGCATCAGCCCGCCGGACACCCTCGGCGCCACCCCGCTCGCCGACGTCCGCCGGGTGTACGCCGAGATCGACCCGGCGATCCGTGAGGAGTTCGTCCGGCGGCGCTGGATGCTGGTGCGCAACTTCCACGCCGACTTCGGCACCCGCTGGCAGGACGTGTTCGGCACCGACGACCGGGCCGAGGTCGAGGCGTACGCGGCGGCGAACCGGATCCGGCTGGAGTGGGTCGGCGGGGACGGGCTGCGCACCCGGGCGGTACGCGACGTGGTGCACCACCGGCCCGGCTCGGACACCCCGCGCTGGTTCAACCACGCCACCTTCTTCCACGTGAGCACTCTCCCCAAGGACTACCAGGAGGGGCTGCTGGACATGTTCGGCGCCGACGGGCTGCCGTCGAACACCTACTACGGCGACGGCGGCGAGATCCCCGCCGACGTCATGGACCACCTGCGGGCCGCGTACCGGGCCGCCAGCGTCCGCTTCGACTACCAGCGCGACGACGTGCTGGTGGTCGACAACATGACCGCCGCGCACGGCCGGGAGCCCTTCACCGGGGCCCGCCGGATCGCCGTGGCGATGGCCGAACCGCACACCCCCGAGAGCGCTGGAGAGCACTGATGGCCGACTCCCGATTCCTGGTCGTCCGCAACGACGAGGAGCAGTACTCGATCTGGCCGGCCGACCGGGAGCTGCCCGCCGGGTGGCACGACGCCGGCTTCGCCGGCACCCGCGAGGAGTGCCTGTCCCACGTGGACACCGTCTGGACCGACATGCGTCCCCGCTCCGTACGGGAGGTGCCGTCATGACGCGGGAGTGGACCTTCCCGGCCTCCTTCGCCCAGGAGCGGGTGTGGATGGCCAACCAGTTGGACACCGCCTCGCCGGTCTACAACGTCTCCACCCCGTGGCGCTTCCCGGCCGGCATCGACGCCGACACCGCCGGCCAGGTCGTCGGCCGGGTCGTCGCCCGGCACGAGGCGCTCCGCACCCACCTGCGGATGGACGACGGCGCCCTGGTGCAGGTGGTGCGCGAGCACGAGCCGGTCCGGCTGCCCGCCGACGACCTGCGCGACCTGCCCGAGGCCGAGCGGGCCGCCCGGTACGCCGCCCTGCGTACCGAGCTGGCCCGTACCCCGATCCCGCTGGACGCCCCGCCGCTGTGGCGGGCCCGGCTGGTCCGCCTCGACGACGCCTGGACGCTGCTGTTCGTGGTCCACCACGCCGTCTTCGACAGCCACTCGGCGGTGCTGCTGGTGGCCGAACTGGCCGCGTTCAGCGAGGCCGCGCTGACCGGCGCGCCCGCCGCCGTGCCCGAGCTGCCCATCCAGTACGCCGACTTCGCGGTCTGGCAGCGCGACCAGCTCACCGGCGCGGAGCTGGACCGCCAGCTCGCCTTCTGGACCGGCCAGCTCGCCGGGGCGCCGGCGGTCACCGGCCTGCCGCTGGACCGCCCCCGCCCGGCCCAGCTCGGCTTCGCCGGCGAGGAGGTGCGCTTCGCCCTGCCCGACGGGCTGCTCGACCGGGTCGGCCGGCTCGCCGCCGGGTCGGCGGCCACCCCGTACATGGTGCTGCTGGCCGGGTTCGCCGCCCTGCTGTCGCGGATCTCCGGCGACACCGACGTGGTGGTCGGCGTCTCCACCGCCGGCCGGGACACCGCCGAGCTGACCTCGCTGATCGGCATGTTCGTCAACCCGGTGGCGCTGCGCTGCGACGTCGGCGGCGATCCCAGCTTCACCGAGCTGCTCGGCCGGGTCCGCGCCGGCCTGGTGGACGCGATGGAGCACGGCCAGACCCCGTTCCAGCGCATCGTCGAGGCGGTCGCCCCGCAGCGCGACCCGTCCGTGCAGCCGATCTTCCAGACCGCGCTGAACTTCATCCCCGACTCCGGGCTGGACCCGGTGGAGCTGGGCACCACCAAGGACGACCTCGCCTTCGACGTCACCACCGGCGAGAGCCGCCTGGTCTACCGCACCGACCTGTTCGACCGGGGCACCGCCGAGGCGGTGGTCACGCGCTACGTGCGGCTGCTCACCGCCGCCGTCGCCGACCCGGAGCAGCCGGTCTCCGCCCTGCCCCTGCTCGACGACGCCGAGCGGGACCTCGTCCTGCGGGCCTGGAACGGCGAGGACGCCGCCCCGGCGTTCCGGTCGGTCGTCGAGCGGGTGCAGCGGCAGGCCACCGCCACCCCGGACGCGGTCGCCCTGGTCTGCGAGGGCGTCACGCTCACCTACGCCGAGCTGAACGCCGCCGCCAACCGGCTCGCCCGGGTGCTGGTGGCCCGGGGCGCCGCCCCGGAGGCCCGGGTGGCGCTCGCCCTGCCCCGCTCGCCCGAGCTGCTGGTCGCCGTCCTCGCCGTGCTCAAGTCCGGCGCCGCGTACGTACCGGTGGACACCGGCTACCCGGCCGGCCGGATCGCGTACCTGCTCGCCGACGCGGAGCCGACGCTGGTGCTGGCCCTGCCGGAGACCGCCGCGCTGGTACCCGCCGGCGCGGTGGTGCTCGACGGGGAGGTCGGGGCCGACCAGGCCGACGGCGACCTGACCGACGCCGACCGGGCCGCGCCGCTGCGCCCCGAGCACCCGGCGTACGTGCTCTACACCTCCGGCTCCACCGGCCGTCCGAAGGGCGTGGTGGTGGAGCACCGGGCCGTGGCCGCGTACCTGGCCTGGGCCCGGGACGCCTACCCGGGGCTGGCCGGCACCGCCCTGCTGCCCTCGCCGGTCTCGTTCGACCTCACCGTGACCGGCCTGCTCGGCCCGCTCACCGCCGGCGGCACCGTCCGGCTGGCCGGGATCGACTCGCCGCACGCCCGGGTCGGCGGCCGGCCGAGCTTCCTCAAGGTCACCCCGAGCCACCTGCCGCTGCTCGACGCCGCGCTGTCGCCGACCACCGACCTGGTGATCGGCGGCGAGGCGCTCACCGGCGAGCAGCTGGCGGGCTGGCGGGCCGCGCACCCGGACGTGGCGGTCGTCAACGAGTACGGCCCGACCGAGGCGACCGTCGGCTGCGTCGCCGCCCGCGTCGCGCCCGGCCGGCCGCTGGACGCCGGGCCGGTGCCGATCGGTCGACCCACCGCCGGGGCGCGGGTCTACCTGCTCGACGCCGCGCTCCAGCCGGTGCCGCCAGGCGTGGTCGGCGAGCTCTACGTCGCCGGGGACCAGGTGGCCCGGGGCTACCTGCGCCGGCCCGGCCTGACCGCCGAGCGCTTCCTGCCCTGCCCGTACGGCCCGCCCGGCCGGCGGATGTACCGCACCGGCGACCTGGCCCGCTGGCGCACCGACGGCACGCTGGACTACCTGGGCCGCCGCGACGACCAGGTCAAGGTGCGCGGCATGCGGATCGAGCTGGGCGAGATCGAGTCGGCGATGCTGGCCCACCCGCAGGTCCGCGAGGCCGCGGTGGCGGTGCGCACCGACTCGGGGGAGCCGGCCCTGGTCGGCTACCTGGTCGGCGCCGCCGACGAGGCCGCCCTCGCCGCCGAGCTGGCCCGCGAGCTGCCGGCCCACCTGGTGCCGGCCGCGTTCGTCCGGCTCGACGCGCTGCCGCTGACCCCGAACGGCAAGCTGGACCGGGCCGCGCTGCCCGCGCCGCCGGCCACCGTGGCGCCCGACGACGGCTACGTCCCGCCGCGCACCGACGCCGAGACCCTGGTGGCCGAGGTGTACGCCGAGATCCTCCAGGTGGAGAAGGTCGGCGCGCTGGACGACTTCTTCGTCCTCGGCGGCAACTCGCTGCGCGGCATGCGGGCGATGGCCCGGATCCGCGCCGAGGTGGACGTCGACCTGCCGATGCGGGCGCTGTTCAGCAGCCCCGTGGTCGCCGACCTGGCCGCCCAGATCGAGCAGCGGATCGCCGCCGAGCTGGACGAGCTCTCCGAGACCGAGGTCGCCGCGTTGCTGGCGGCGGAGAAGGACACCCCCGCATGACGGACCTGAAGGATCCCGCCCGGGAGGCCGCCCGGGCGGCGCTGATCGCCCAACGGTTGCGCCGCCGGCAGGCCTCGCCCACCGCCCGGATCACGCCCCGCCCGGAGGGCACCGAGGTGCCGCTGTCGTACGCCCAGGAGCGGGTCTGGTTCATGGACCAGCTCGCTCCGGGCGAGGCGGCGTACCACATCGCGGTGCCGCTGCGGGTGCGCGGCCCGCTGGACGTCACGGCGCTGCGCGCCGCCCTGGCCGGGCTGACCGCCCGGCACGAGTCGCTGCGTACCCGCTTCCCGGCCGACGCCGACGGCCGCCCGACGGTTGTCGTCGCCGACTCCGTCGAGGTGCCGCTGACCGTCGTGGACGCCCCCGACGAGCTGGCCGCGCAGGCGCTGGTGGACGCCGCCGCGGCCGAGCCGTTCGACCTGGCGGCCGGGCCGCTGCTGCGCGCCCTGCTGATCCGGCTCGCTGACGACGATGATCCGGCCTCCGCGCCGCAAGACGGCACTCCGGACCGGATGAACGTCGCCGACGACCACGTGCTCTTCCTCGGCCAGCATCACATCGTCGGCGACGGCTGGTCGGTGGACGTGCTGCTGCGGGACCTGATCACCCTCTACCGGGGCGGCGAGCCGCCCGCACTGCCGGTGCAGTACGGCGACTTCGCCCACTGGGAGGCCCGGGAGCTGGACGGGCCGCAGGCCCGCGGGCACCTGGACTGGTGGAAGGGGCGGCTGGCCGGGATCACCCCGCTGGAACTGCCGCTGGACCGGCCCCGCCCGGCCACCCAGACCTACCGGGGCGACTTCGTCGAGTTCCAGGTCGACCGGGCGGTCACCGACGGGCTGGCCGCGCTCACCCGCGCGTCGGGCGGGACCCTGTTCATGACCCTGCTCGCGGCGTACCAGGTGCTGCTGGCCCGGCACGCCGGGCAGGACGACTTCGCCGTCGGCGCCTCGGTCGCCGGCCGGTCCGCCCCCGAGCTGGAGGACGTCGTCGGCATGTTCATCAACATGCTGCCGATGCGCGCCGAGCTGGCCGGCGACCCGACCTTCACCGAGCTGTTGGAGCGCACCCGACGGGCCGTGCTGGACGGCTTCGAGCACGCCGAGGTGCCGTTCGCGAAGGTGGTGCACGAGCTGGGGCTGCCCCGCGACGTCAGCCGGTCGCCGGTGTTCCAGGCCATGTTCGTCCTGCAGAACTACGAGATGGGCCGCTTCTCCGGCGTCTCCGACGCCGACGAGGTGAGCTTCCGCTGGACCCCGATGGAGCTGCGGGCCACCCGGTTCGACTTCGAGCTGCACGCCGTGGAGGTGCCCGACGGCATCTGGGGCAAGCTGGTCTTCAACACCGACCTGTTCACCCGCGACACCGTCGAGCGGATGGCGCGGCGGTGGACCACCCTGCTGGCCGCGATCGTCGCCGCCCCGGACACCCCGGTCGCCGCCCTGGACCTGCTTCCGCCCGCCGAGCGGGCGCTGCTGGCGAGCTGGAACGACACCGCCGCCGACTTCCCGGCCACCCAGACGCTGCACGGGCCGATCGAGGAACGCGCCGCCCGCACCCCGGACGCCGTCGCGGTCACCATCGAGGGCAGGTCGACCACGTACGCCGAGCTGAACGCCGCGGCCAACCGGGTCGCGCACCGGCTGCGCGCCGCCGGCGTCGGCCCGGAGACCCTGGTCGGCGTCTGCGCGGAGCGGTCGGTGGAGCTGGTCACCGGCCTGCTCGGGGTGCTCAAGGCCGGCGGCGCGTACCTGCCGCTGGACCCGGAGTACCCGGCGGACCGGCTGGCCTTCATGGTCGACGACGCCGCCGCGCCGGTGGTGCTGGTGCAGGAGCACCTGCGCGACGTGCTGCCGACCACCGGCGCCACCGTGCTGGCCCTGGACGACGCCGGGACCTGGGCCGACCAGCCCGCCGGCGACCCGACACCGGCGGCGGGTCCGGAGCACCTGGCGTACGTCATCTACACCTCCGGCTCGACCGGTCGGCCCAAGGGCGTGCCGAACACCCACCGGGGCATCGTCAACCGGTTGGACTGGATGCAGCGGACCTACCGGCTCGGCACCGACGACGCGGTGCTGCAGAAGACCCCGGCCAGCTTCGACGTCTCGGTCTGGGAGTTCTTCTGGCCGCTGCGCGAGGGGGCCCGGCTGGTGCTGGCGAAGCCCGGCGGGCACAAGGACGCCGGCTACCTGCGCGACCTGCTGGTCGCCGAGCGGGTCAGCACCGCCCACTTCGTCCCGTCGATGCTCACCGTCTTCCTCGCCGAGGAGGGCGTCGAGGCGGCGACGGCGCTGCGCCGGGTGATCTGCTCGGGCGAGGAACTGCCGCCGGCCACGGCGGTCGACTTCACCCTCCGGCTGCCCGGGTGCGAGCTGCACAACCTGTACGGCCCGACCGAGGCGGCCATCGACGTCAGCGCCTGGCACTGCGACCCGGCGCTGCTGCCCGGCCTGACCACCGTCCCGATCGGCGCCCCGATCGCCAACCTGCGGCTGCACGTGCTCGACGCGCGCGGCAACCCCTGCCCGGTCGGGGTGGCCGGCGAGCTGCACATCGGCGGGGTGGGGCTGGCCCGCGGCTACCACCGCCGGCCCGCGCTCACCGCCGAGCGGTTCGTGCCGGACCCGTTCTCCGGTGAGCCCGGCGCCCGGCTCTACCGCACCGGCGACCTGGCCCGCTGGGTGACCGCCCCCGCCGGCGGGGTGATCGAGTTCCTGGGCCGGATCGACCACCAGGTGAAGCTGCGCGGCCTGCGGATCGAGCTGGGCGAGATCGAGAGCGCGCTGCGCGAGCAGCCGGCGGTGATCGAGGCGGCGGTGATCGTCCGCGAGGACACCCCCGGCGACAAGCGGCTCACCGCCTACCTGGTCGGCGCCGCCGAGCACGCCGCGCTGAAGGCGGCGCTGAAGGAGACCCTGCCCGAGTACATGGTGCCGGCCGCGTTCGTCACCCTGGACGCCCTGCCGCTGACCCCCAACGGCAAGTTGGACCGCCGGGCGCTGCCCGCGCCGGTGCTCACCCGCGAGGCGTCGGTCGCCCTGGTGGAGCCGCGCGACGACACCGAGCGGCTGCTCGCCGGCATCTGGTCGGAGGTGCTGGGCGTGGCCACGCTCGGCATCGACGACGACTTCTTCGACCTGGGCGGGCATTCCATGCTCGCCACCCAGGTGGTGGCGAAGATCCGCAAGGCGGCGCACGGGGGGCGGGCCGTCGGGGTGATGGACCTGTTCCAGCAGCGGACGATCCGCGAGCTGGCCGCGTTCATGTCCGGCGGCGGGGACGGCGCGGACGGGCCGCGCCGGCTGCTCTACGAGCTGACCAGGCCGATCCCGCCGGCGCAGCGGGTGCTCAGCTACGTCTGCGTCCCGTACGGCGGCGGCAGCGCCATCGTCTACCAGCCCCTCGCGGACGCGCTGCCCGCCGGCCATGCCCTGTGGTCGCTGGCCATCCCCGGCCACGACGTCGGGCTCACCGAGGACGGCCTGCCGTTCGAGGAGCTGACCAGCCGGGTCGCCGAGGAGATCCTGGAACGCGTCGAGGGCCCGATCGCCCTCTACGGCCACTGCGGGGTGGGCAGCGCGATCGTCGCCGAGGTGGCCCGCAAGGTGGAGGCCGCCGGCCGGGACCTGGAAGCGGTCTACATCGGCGCGATGTTCCCGTTCGCCCGCCCCCGGGGCGCCTTCGCCGCCCTGCGCAACCGGCTGGAACAGCTGCGCAGCAACCGGCACTACGCCAGCTGGCTCAAGTCGATGGGGGTGGACACCGACGAGCTGGACCCGGAGCAGGCCGACCGGATCATCAGCAACATGCGGGCCGACTCGCGGGCCTCGGAGGAGTACTTCACCGGGCTGCTCGACCGGGGTGCGACGAAGCTGCGCGCGCCGATCATCTCGGTGGTCGGCTCGGAGGACCCGGTGACCGACTACCACGCCGAGCGGTACGCCGAGTGGCAGTTCCTCAGCGACACCCTCGGCCTGGTGGTGCTCGACCAGGCCGGGCACTTCTTCCTCAAGTACCGCGCCGAGGAGCTGGCGGAGATCGTCACCCGGGTCCATCCGGCGGTGGCCGCCGGGGACGTCGCCGCCCTCACCCCGCAGGCGCGGGGTGCCGACGCCGGCTGGGCGGTCGCCGCCCACCAGCGCGCGGGCCGGTCGAGCCGGGCCGAGCAGAGCGTGGTGAAGCCCAGCATGGCCCGGTTCGTCGCGGTCACCGCCGGGCAGCTGGTCTCCACCACCGGCTCCGCGCTGACCGCGTTCGCGCTGCCGATCTGGCTGTTCACCCGCACCGGCTCGGTGGCCGACCTGGGTCTGCTCTGGGCGCTGGCGCTGATCTGCGGCGTGCTGATGCTGCCGGTGGCCGGCGCGGTCACCGACCGGGTCAGCCGCCGCCGGGTCATGATGGTCGCCAGCTGCACCGCCGGGTCGATCCAGCTGGTGCTCGCCGCGCTGCTCTGGACCGACAACCTGGTCCTCTGGCACATCTACGCCCTGGTCGCGTTGAGCCAGGTCGCGGGCTCGTTCCAGCGGATCGCGTTCCAGTCGGCGGTGCCGCAGCTGGTGCCGAAGCGCTACCTCGGGCACGCGATGGGCATCACCCAGCTCTCCAGCGGCTTCGCGATGCTGCTGATGCCCGTCTTCGCCGCCGGCCTGCTCGCCGCCATCGAACTCAAGGGCATCCTGCTCATCGACGTGGCGAGCTACCTGGTGGCGGTGCTGACCCTGGCCGTGGTGCGCTTCCCCGACCTGCTCGGCTGGCGGCCCCGGGAGCGGCTGCTGGTGGCGATCGCCAACGGGCTGCGCTACTCCTGGCAGCACCGCGGCTTCCGGCTGATGCTCGGCTACTTCGCCCTGGGCAACATCTTCCTGGCCCCGGCGCTGGTGCTCGCCACGCCCCTGGTGCTCTCGTTCGGCACCGCCACCCAGGTGGCGCAGGTCGCCCTGGCCGAGGCCTGCGGGGCGGTGGCCGGCGGCGTGCTGATGTCGCTGTGGGGCGGGCCCCGGCGCCGGCGGATGGTCGGCGTGCTGATCGGCAACCTCGGCACCGCCGTCGGCTGCGTGCTGGTCGGCCTGGACGCCTCGGTGACGATGGTCTGCGTCGGCATCTTCTGGCTGGCCATGGCGATGACCACCGCACAGTCGATCTACGCGACCATCGTGCAGGTCAAGGTGCCGCAGCGCTTCCACGGCCGGGTGTTCAGCCTCAACCAGACCATCTCCTGGTCGACGCTGCCGATCGGTTTCGCGCTGCTCGCCCCGGCGGCGACCAGCCTCTTCGAGCCGATGCTCGCCCCGGGCGGGTCGCTGGCCGAATCGGTGGGCGCGGTGATCGGCACGGGGCCGGGCCGGGGGATCGGTTTCGCGTACGTCTGCTTCGGGCTGGTCCTGGTCCTGATCACGCTGGGCGGGTTCGCGATCCGGATGCTGCGCCGCTTCGACGTCGAGGTGCCGGACTCGCTGCCCGACGACCTGATCGGCGCGCAGGAGCGGCAGCGGCGGCTCGCGGAGCGGGCGGCGGCGCAGGAACGGGAGCCGGTCGCGGCGTGACCCGGCGTGGGGCCCTCCCCCGAGGAGGGCTCCACGCCGGGGCGTGCCCGTCCCGGCCGGATCAGAACTCCTCGGGCGGGTCCGCCAGGTCCGTCGCCGCCGGCTCCTCCGGCTCGGCCACCCAGGCGGAGAAGACCGGCACCCCGTGCCACGGCCCGCCATCGCGGTCGGTGGCCACCGCGACGACCGCGTACGGGTGGCCGAAGCGCAGCTCCGCGGTGCGGGCGACGCCCTCCGGGGCGAGGCTGGCCAGGGCGAAGGCGGCGGTCACGGCGGCCGCCTCGAAGCCGTACCGGCCGTAGCGGGCCATCGCCGCCTGCCGCGCCTCCAGCCGTGGGGCGGGCTCGCCGAGCAGCCCACCCAGCGTGCGGACCACCGCGGGGAAGCCCAGCGCCGGGGCGGTCAGGTCGTGCTCGTCCCGCGCCGACCAGCAGGGCAGCACCGCCGTGTGCCGCTCCTCCCGACCGTCCGGGGCGCGGGTGTGCACCCGCTTCTCCCGTACCGTCCACGCCGGACCGTCGCCAAGCGGCAGCGCGAACAGCGAGCGGCGGCCGGCCGGCGCCGCCTCGTCGACCGCCGTGGCGGCCACCTCGTACGCGGCGGCGAGCACGTCGGCCGCGGGGGTCGAGGGGTCGGCGGCGACCGAGACCACCAGCAGGCCCGCCCCGTCGCGCTCGACGGCGGGCGCGGCGTGCACGGCGACGTCGCCGGCCGGTCCGGTCGCGGCGATCCAGGCCCGGTGGCCGCGCGCGGGAGTGCGCAGCACCCGGTCGAGCCGCCCCGCCCAGGCGCTGGCCCGGCCGAGTTGCCCGGCCGGGGCGAGGTCGAACGGGTCGGCCCAGGAGATCCGGGTGGCCAGGGCGCTGGCCAGCGCCAGCAGCACGTCCGGCGACCGGGTCAGCGGGAACCGGTCGATCAGCCCCAGGGTGTGCTCGCGTGCCCAGGCGTCCAGCCCCGGCTGGTCGGGCAGTGGCCCGGTCGCGGTGGTGCGCGGCAGGGTGGCCCGCCACTCGGCCAGCCGCGCGGTGTCGTGGCCGGCCTGCTGCCAGACGGCGGTGGCGGACGGCACCAGCGGGTGTGGCCGGTCCACCAGGGCCCCGGCCAGCTCCGCTGCGGCGGGGGCGCTCACGCCCAGGACGTCCTCCAGCTCGTCCCGGTCGGCGCCGGTCGCGGCCGGCGCGGCCAGCGCCAGCAGCAGCCAGGCGCCGAGCGGTGAGGCGACGTGGTGCCGGTCGCCGGCGCCGGCGTGCAGCCGGGCGGCGTAGCGGGCCAGCGGGGTGTGCAGGGTCGTCGTCATGCCCCTACTGTGCCCATCCCCGGCCCGGTCGGCACCCCCGCTCAGGACCACAGCTCGAACGGCTCGTCGATCTCCTCGCCGGCGAGGAACCGGGGGAGCAGCGCGGGCAGCCGCCCCGGGTAGAAGCGTTCCGCGCTGCCGACCACCTCGTCGACCGTCCACCAGCGGAACCCGAAGTAGTCCTCCACCTCGTAGTCCAGCCGCTCGGCGCCGTCGACGTCCGGTCCGGCGGCGTCGAGCCGTACCGTCATCACCACCTCGTCCTGCAGGTGGCGGCGCTGCCGGTGGATGAAGCTGGCCCGCCGCCGCCAGGCCGGCGGGCCGAGCCGGGCGGCGGTGACCACGAAGCCGGTCTCCTCCCGCAGTTCGCGCACCGCGGTCTCGGCGTACGTCTCGCCGGGATCCATCCCGCCGCCGGGCAGCTCCCACCAGGTGCCGAGGCGGGGATGGTCCGGGTCGCGGGTGTGGAAGAGCAGGACCCGGTCCTGCGCGTCGCGCACCACCAGCCGGACGGCGGTGCGTTCGATGACCGGCAGGTCTCCCGGCAGTTCGATCATGTCTCTCCTTCGGGCGGTTCGACCCGTGACAGGACGGCGGTCGTGGCGGAGGTCTTCGGCGAGGTGGCGGGCGACGACGACGCGCGGTTGGGTTACCGGCCCGCGCTCGCCGAGGCCATCCTCGCCTACCACGGGCGGGTGCCGCCCCGGCTGGTCGAGGCAGGCGCGGGCACCGGCCTGGCCACCGGGCTGCTGGCCCGGCCGGGCGCGCCGGTGACCTGCGTCGAGCCGGACCGGCGGAGGGCCGCGGTGCTGGCGGTCGCGCCGTGGACGGTCACCGCCCGACCCGGCTGCTCAGCTCGGCGTCGCGCCGATCGTGGCGGCGAGTCCGGCCGGCAGGGGATAGGGGCGCTCGTCGGGCAGCAGCGCCGCCGCGGCCCGGTCGTCGCCGGCGTCGAGCAGCGCCCGGATCTCCCGTGCCGTCGCGGTGACGTCGGTCAGCCCGACCACCCACTCGTCGACGTACCGGTCGGCGGTGGCGCGGGCGAGCCCGAGCTGGAGCGACCGGTGCGACAGCGGGGCCAGCCGCAGCGACCGCTCCGGATCCCACTGCACCCGCACGTCGCTGCTCTTCAGCTCGCGCGCCCAGGCGACCCGGTCGGCGTGCCGGTCCGGGTCGGGAGAGCTGGGGCAGGCCCGGCCGAGCGCCCACTCGAAGCCGGCGCGGGTCAGCTCGACCGCCAGCACCCGTTCCTGGCCCGGCTTGGTGGCCCAGCCGCAGCGGTACATCATCCACCGGAACGAGGGCTTGATCCAGGTCATCCGGCCGCGCCGGAACGGCGGGCAGAACCGGCCGGCGGCCAGCGCCGCCGCCGCGATCTCCGGCGGGTACGCCTGGTAGACGGTCAGCGTCGTGTCGGTGAAGCGGGCCCGGATCTGCCGCTGGGGAACCTGCACGCTCCGATCCTCGCCACCCGGCCCGCCACCGGTCGAGCGGATTACCCCGCCGGCGGGCCGGGCGCCCGGGCGGCGGTGGGGTTAGGCTGCCGCCCGTGGCAGGTCTGTTGAGGAACGTCGTCACCCGGCTCAATCGGGTGACCGGAGGTGCGGCCGCGCCGGCCGGAACCGCCGGCCGGATTCCGGCCCAGGTGGCCCGTCGCCGCCAGGTCGGCGCTCTGCAGCGCCGGGAGCTGACGTACGCCCCGGAGCTGGACGGCCGGGCCGACCCCGGTGAGATCGTCTGGACCTGGGTGCCGTACGAGGACGACCCCCGGCAGGGCAAGGACCGCCCGGTGCTGGTGGTCGGCCGGCACAGCCGCACGCTGTTCGGGTTGATGCTCTCCAGCCAGGGCGAGCGCGACGGTCAGCGGCACTGGCTGGCGCTCGGCCCGGGGGAGTGGGACCGTGACCAGCGCCCGAGCTGGGTCCGCCTGGACCGGGTGCTGACCATGCGCGAGGACAGCATCCGGCGCGAGGGCGCGGTGCTGGACCGGGGTCGCTTCGACCGGATCGGCCGGGCCCTGCGCGCCGGCTACGGCTGGCGCTGAGGAGGGCGCTCGGCCGAGCCGATTTTGCGTGTTCGTCCTTGACAGGGCACCCCCGACGAGTACATTCAACTTATCGGTTTATAACCCAGGTGGTTGATTACAGTGACCTCACCAGATCAGGTCGGCGCCGTCTTCGCCGCCCTCGCGGATCCGACCCGCCGGGCCATCCTGGCCCGCCTGGCCGCCGGCGAGGCGACGGTCAACGAGGTGGCCGCGCCGTTCCCGATCTCGATGCAGGCGATCTCCAAGCACCTGAACGTGCTGGAGGCGGCGGGGCTGATCGTGCGCACCCGCGAGGCGCAGTGGCGGCGGTGCCGGATCGAGCCGGCGGCGTTGCGGCTCCTCGCCGAGTGGGTCGACCAGTACCGCCGGCTCTGGGACGACCGGTACGACACGTTGGACGGTTACCTGCGAGAGCTGAAGGAGAACGACCATGAACCCGACCGGTGACCTGACCGTCGCGCTGCCCACCGACCGCGAGGTGGTGCTCACCCGGGTCCTCGACGCGCCCCGCGACATGGTCTGGGCGGCGCACACCGACCCCGCGCACCTGGCCCGGTGGTGGGGTCGGGGCAACCCGCTCGACGTCGAGATCGACTTCCGGGTGGGCGGCCGGTACCGGTTCGTCGAGCACGCCCCGGACGGCAACGCCTACGCCTTCCGCGGCGAGTTCCTCGAGATCGCGGCGCCCGAGCGGATCGTGCAGACCTTCGAGTTCGAGGGCGCGCCCGGGCACGTGGCCGTGGAGACGCTCGTCTTCACCGAGCAGGACGGCCGCACGATGGTCACCGGCACCACCCGATTCGACACCGCCGCCGAGCGGGACGCGATGGTGGGCTCGGGCATGGAGGAGGGCGCGCGGCAGTCGTACCGGGCGCTGGAGGAGTACCTCGTAACGCTGGTCTGAGCGGCCCCGACGACGCCCGGCCGGGTGCTCAGCACTCGGCCAGGCGCGGGGCGTCCAGGAGCTGTCGGGGGGACCGGCGGGCCGTCACGCCCTTCGCCCGGTACATCGCGGCGTCGGCGGCGCAGAGCGCCTCGGCGAGCTGGGTCGGGCCGCTGACCGGCGCCAGGCCGACCGAGGCGGTGACCCGTACGCTGCGCCCGCCCACCGGGATCGGCGCGGCCATCGCCTCGCAGAGTCGGCGGGTGGCGTGGTCGATCCAGCGCCGGTCGACCGACGGGCTGCTCAGCAGGCCGGCGAACTCGTCACCGCCGAGCCGGGCGACCAGGTTGTCCCCGGCGAAGGCGGTGAGCCGCTGCGCCACGCTGACCAACACCTGGTCCCCGGCGGCGTGCCCGTAGCGGTCGTTGACCTGCTTGAAGTCGTTGAGGTCGAGCACCACGGCGATCAGCGGCCGCCCGCCGGCGTCGGTGAGCAGGGCGGCGGCGATTTGGTAGAAGGCGCGCCGGTTGGGCAGACCGGTCAGCGGGTCGTGGCTGGCGGCGTGCCGCTCGGCGGCCAGCTCGGCCTGCAGGTATTCGATCTCCGCCTCCGCCCGCAGCGCCCGGCGGCGCAGTTGCCACACCGAGACGAGCGCACCCGCCGCGGAGATGCCGGACGCGACGCTCAGCGGATCCGGCACGAGACCTCCCTCGCGGCGTCGGCGGACGGCCCGGGGCGCCGGCCGGCGTGCGGTGCCCAGCCGTCGTTCTCCCAGGAGGCTGCCCGGGTTGGGGGTAACCGTAAGTGAACGGTCGGGTACCGCACACGTGGGTTATCATGCTCGCTGTCCAATGCAGATGCAATAGCAGATGCACGTGCAGCACGGCATGATCCGGCGTCGCCGTCCTCCCCGCCGCGACACCCTCCACTTGCGACACCGGACGGCCCATCACCGCACAGAAAGACCCCTCATGCAGCAGCCCGAGAACGGCGTACCCGTCACCCAGCTCCCCGAGCTGCGGTGGCAGAAGAGTCGGCGGAGCAACCCCAGCGGCAACTGCGTCGAGCTGGCCGAACTCCCCGGCAGGACGGGCATCGCGGTCCGCAACTCCCGCCATCCCGAGGGTCCCGCGCTGATCTACACAGTGGACGAGATCGCGGCGTTCGTCCTCGGCGCCCGGGACGGGGACTTCGACAACCTGATCGATCGATAGTCGGTCCCGCCGGCGGGACCATCTCGGCCGCGCGGAGGAGTTCGGATCACCCACCGTCCATGGCATGCTTACACGTCGGTCGGGGGTGGGGCGCCCGGCCGGCGCACGGCGAGCAGGTGGAGGGCGACGTGGCGATGGCGACCGCGGAGGGGGGTCCGGCGACCGGGCCCACCGTGCTGCGCATGCTGCTCGGTGCCCAGCTACGCCGCCTGCGCGAGGCCAGCGGCGTCACCCGCGAGGGCGCCGGGTGGGAGATCCGGGCCTCCGAATCCAAGATCAGCCGGATGGAGCTGGGCCGGGTCGGCTTCAAGGAACGCGACGTCGCCGACCTGCTCACCCTCTACGGGGTCAGCGCCGCCGACGAGCGGGAGGCGCTGCTCAAGCTCGCCCGTGACGCCAACAGCCCGGGCTGGTGGCATCGGTACGGCGACGTGCTGCCCAGCTGGTTCCAGGCGTACCTCGGTCTGGAGGCCGCCGCCTCGCTGATCCGCACCTACGAGGTGCAGTTCGTCCCCGGCCTGTTGCAGACCGCCGCGTACGCCCGCGCCGTCGTCCTGCTCGGCCACCGGCAGGCCCCGGCCGAGGAGGTCGACCGGCGGGTGGAGCTGCGGCTGCGCCGACAGGAGCTGCTGCGCCGCGCCGCCCCGCCACAGGTGTGGGCGGTGGTCGACGAGGCCGCCCTGCGCCGCCCGATCGGCGGGCCGGCGGTGATGCGCGGCCAACTGGACGCCCTGATCGAGGCCACCCGGTCGCCGCACGTGCGGCTGCAGGTCATCCCGTTCGCCGCGGGCGGGCACGCCGCCGCCGGCGGGGCGTTCACCATCCTGCGGTTCGGCGACGACGACCTGCCCGACATCGTCTACATCGAGCAGCTCACCAGCGCCATCTACCTCGACAAGCGTGACGACCTCGACTACTACGCGGTGGCCATGGAGCGGCTCTGCGTCGAGGCGACGCCGCCCGAGCGGACGCCGGAGATCCTGGGCCGGCTCCGCGACGAGCTCTACCCGGCGTGACCGTCGCCCGGGGCGACGCGGCGTCCGGGGCTGCCTCTAGCATGGTCCGCGACCGGCGACAGTGGACGGACGCCATCGCGCGCGATGGCACAGAGTCATGGAGGCGACTGTGACCACCGAGGCCCCGGGCACCACCACCGGCTCCGCCCACCCGAGCGACCGGATCGACACCTCGGTGGCGCACCCCGCCCGGCGCTACAACTACTGGCTCGGCGGCAAGGACAACTTCCAGGCCGACCGGGAGTCCGGTGACGCCATCTCGGCCCGCTTCCCGACCATCCGCACCAGCGCCCTGGAGAACCGACGCTTCCTCCAGCGGGCGGTGCGCCACCTCACCCGCGAGGCCGGGATCCGGCAGTTCCTCGACATCGGCACCGGCATCCCGACCGCCGACAACACCCACGAGGTCGCCCAGCGGGTCGCGCCGGAGTCCCGGGTGGTCTACGTCGACAACGACCCGATCGTGCTGGCCCACGCCCGGGCGCTGCTGACCAGCTCGCCCGAGGGCGCCACCGCCTACATCGACGCCGACCTGCGCGACCCGGAGAAGATCCTGCGCCACCCGGACCTGCTGCGCACCATCGACCTGTCCCAGCCGGTGGGGTTGATGCTGGTGGCGATCCTGCACTTCGTCCCGGACGCCGACGACCCGTACGCGGTGGTGCGCCGCCTGCTGGAGGCGCTGCCGCCCGGCAGCTACCTCGCCGCGTCGCACGCCACCCACGAATACCTCCCCCCGGCGGTCGCCGCGGAGGCCAGGGCGGCGGCCCGGGGCGGCGGCCCGCACGGGCTGATCAACCTGCGCACCCTCGACGAGTTCACCGGCTTCTTCGAGGGGCTGGAGCTGGTCGAGCCCGGCCTCTGCTCGGTGGCCGAGTGGCGGGCCGAGGCCGAGCCGCAGCCGCGCCCCTCGGTGGCGGAGGTCAGCATGTACGGCGGGGTCGCCCGCAAGCCCTGAGCCCGGTTTCCTGAGCAACGGCGTCGGCTGCGGCCGGCGCCGTTCGTCGTTGGGTGTCCGTTTCTCCTTGACCGTCCGGAGCCGGTCCGGCTAGTCTCTGAATCGATCCAGACTGAATCGATCCAGAAGGGGGCCCCGGGTGCGACCGACACTCCAGGACGTGGCCACGGCGGTCGGTGTGTCACGCAGCACCGTCTCCAACGCGTACTGCCGCCCCGACCAGCTCTCGGCGGCGCTGCGCACCCGGATCCTCGACACCGCACGGCAGCTCGGCTACCCGGGCCCGAACCCGACGGCGCGCTCGCTGCGGCGAGGCTTCGCCGGCGCGATCGGCGTCCTGTTCACCTCGCAGCTGTCGTACGCCTTCACCGACCCGTTCGCCGTCCGGTTCCTGGCCGGTGTCGCCGCCGCGGCCGAACGGCACGGCACCAGCCTGCTGCTCGTGCCGCTGCCCACCGGGGCGACGCAGGCCAGGGCGGCCGTGGAGAACGCGGCGGTCGACGGGTTCTGCGTCTACTGCGCCGCCGACGAGGACTGGGCCCTGGACGTGATCCGCGGTCGCGGGCTGCCCTTCGTCACCACCGCGCCCCCCGCCGACCGGTACGTCGGCATCGACGAGCGGGCCGCAGCCCGGTCCGTCGCCGACCACCTCGTCGGCCTGGGGCACCGCCGGGTGGCGCTGCTCGCCGACACCGTGCTGCCCGAGGCGCCACCGGGGCCGCTGCGGCTCGCCGGTGCCGACGCCGCACGGCACCCGACCACCCGGGGTCGCCTGGCCGGTTTCGCCGACGCCCTGGCCGCGGTCGGCGTCGACTGGCCCGACATCACGCTGCTCAACGCCACCGGCAACAGCCGCGCCGCCGGGGCCGGGGCGGTGGCCGGCCTCTTCGCCGGCGACGATCCGCCGACGGCCGTGCTGGCCGCCTCCGACGTGCTCGCGCTCGGCGCCCTGGACGCCCTCGGGGAGCGGGCCGCCACGGTCTCGGTCACCGGCTTCGACGACGTCGCCGAAGCGGCCGCGGCCGGCCTCACCACCGTCCGGCAACCGGCCGAGGAAAAGGGCCGGATCGCCGCCGAACTGCTGCTCGACCCACCGGCCGACGACGCCGCCGGGCAGATCCTGCTCCCGACCGAGCTGGTCGTCCGCACCTCCACCCGTCCCGTACCGAGGAGTTGACCATGGAACAGCCGACCGGCTTCACCCTCGCCATCGACGCGGTCACCCGCCACGTCAACTCGGCCCGCCCGGACGCGCCGGTGCGCCCCGAGCGGGCCCGCCGCCACCGCCTGGCGCCCGTCCGGCTTGCCGCCGCGCACGCACTGCGCCGGCTCGCCGACCTCACGGAGCCGGCGCCCGCGCCCGCCCCGACCTGCCGTCCCTGACCGCCGGGGTGGCCGAGGCCACCCGGTAAGCACCCGGTAGGGTGCTTTTCCGGCCAGACGACGCCCAACCGGGCACCACGGTTGGTGTCCGGCCGGGCGGGCCGGGCAGACTGGAGCATCATGTCGTCGCTCACGCCCGCCACGCGCCTGCACGATCGGTACGTCCTGCGCGCGCCCATCGGCCTCGGCGGAATGTCCGAGGTATGGCGCGCCGACGACGAGGTGCTGCACCGCCCCGTCGCGGTCAAGGCCCTCGCCGCGCAGCTCGCCGCCGACCCGCAGCTGCGGGCCACCATCCAGCGGGAGGCGCGGGCCGCCGCCCGGCTCACCCACCCGCACGTCACCCAGGTCTACGACTACGGCGAGGCGACCCTGCCCGGTGGCGTGGTCGTGCCGTACCTGGTGATGGAGCTGGTCGAGGGGCGCAGCCTCGCCGACCGGCTCACCGCCGGCCCGCTGGCCTGGCCGGACGCGGTCCGCGTCGCCGGTCAGGTGGCGGCCGCGCTGGCCGCCGCGCACCGGATCGGCGTGGTGCACCGCGACGTCAAGCCGGCCAACGTCATGCTCACCGAGACCGGCGCCAAGGTCCTCGACTTCGGCATCGCCGCCCTCGCCGGCCCCCGCCACCCGCTCGCCGGCCAGACCGGCGAGCTGATGATGGGCACGCCCGCCTACTTCGCGCCGGAACGGCTGACACCCGGCCCGCCGGACCCGGCCAGCGACGTGTACGCCCTCGGCGCGCTGCTCTACCGCACCCTCAGCGGCCGGGCGCCGCTGCCGGTGCAGACCTGGGAGGACGCCCTGGAGGTGCACGCGCGGCACACTCCGGTGCCGCCGCTGCGGATCCCCGGGCTGCCCGCCGACATCGCCGAGCTCACCATGGCCTGCCTGTCCGTCGACCCGGCCCGCCGGCCCACCGCCGCGCAGCTCGCCGCCCGGCTGGCGGCCGGCCGACCGGCCGAGCCGCCCACCGCGCTGCTCCCGACTGTGCCGACGCCCCCGCAACCCACCCTCGTCGACCGGGCCGTCGCGGCGCCCCGGCCGCCCGCCACCCGTCCCGCGCCTCCGGTCGCCGCTGCGCCGCGCCGCCCGAACCGGGCGCTGGGCGTGCTGGTCGCGGCCGGGGTCGTGCTGCTGCTCGGCCTGGTCGGCGTGCTCGTCCTCGACGACGGGCCCGACCACCGCACCCCGGCCGCGCCGATCACCGCCGTTGAGGACGAGCCCACCGTCGAGCCGACCCCGTCGGCGGAGCCGTCCACCGCCCCGCCGTCGCGGGACGAACGGCCCGTGCCACGCACGGCGGGGCAGCTCGCCGACGAGTTCGCGGCCCTGCTCGACCGGGCGGAGGCGGCCGGCGACATCGACCCGAGGACCGCCGACGAGCTGCGCGACAAGCTCACGGAGCTGGAGGAGGGCAAGCCCAAGGACCGGCTCAAGCGGCTGCGGGAGCTGGCCGGCCGGCTCGCCGAGGCGGTCGAGAAGGACCGCATCGACGACGGCACCGCGTCCGAGCTGCGCGACCTGCTGGCCGGCTGGCCGCGCTCGCGGAGCAACGACTGACCCGGCTCAGACCACCACGACCGGGTCGCCGACCTCGACCCGACCCGCCCGCACCACCACCGCGTACGCGCCGACGCACGGCTGCGGCCCGAGCGCCGGCAGCGGCACCACCCGGTTGAGTCGGGCGGCCGCCCGCAACGCCTCCGGGTCGGGCGGCAGCGGTCCGTGCGCCAGGGTGGGTACCGCGCAGCGCGGGGTGGGCGCCACCACCCGCAGCAGCAGCTCGGCGCCGACGCGCAGCTCCCGACCCACCCAGCCGTTCTCCACGAAGGCCGGGCCGGCGTCGACGACCAGGTTCGGCCGGTACCGCACCGGGTCGACCGACCCGAGCGCGGCCAGGGTGGCCGTGGCGACCAGGTGCACCGGCGCGAAGTCGACCAGACTGCCCGGTGGGGCCGCCCCGCCCAGCCGGCTCTGCGTCGTCGGCGTCACCGCCGTCACCCCGGCCGACAGCACCGCGTCCGGGTCGGCCCGGTCCAGCACGGCGTCGTCCGGCACCGCCGCGGTCAGCCGTACCGCCCGGCTGAGCAGCCCGGAGAGGACGTCGTCCGCCCGGTCGTCCGCCGTGGTCAGCACCGTGCCGTCGGGGAGGGTGAGGCGTACCGGATCGGGGGCGTCGCCGGCCGCGCGGACGGTGAGCAGGCCCCGCCACAGTCGCGGCTGCTTGCCGCTGGCCACCCGCCCGGTGGTCCGGTCCACGAGGGCGAGCCGGCGGTCCCCGGCCACGCCCCGCTCGTCGACCGTCGCGGCGGTCAGCTGCTCACCGAGCATCGACTTCACCGGGTAGCGCCAGAGCTGCCCGAGGCGGCCGGTCACCCGTGGGCCGTCCGCACCCGGGCCGCGGCCTGCGCGACCCGCCGCGGGTCGAGCAGTCCCGTCCGCGTGCGCAGGCTGACCGCCGGGTCCAGCAGCCGCACCGGCCCGGTCTCCGCCAGGAACGCCGCCAGCAGTTCGTCGGCCAGCGCGGCGAACGGCGAGGTGGGGTCGGTGGCCACCTCCGCGACGATCAGCGCGGTCATCGCCAGATCCAGCTCCGGTGCGCCCTCGCGGGCGCTGCCCCAGTCGATGACCACCGGCCCGTCGGCGGTGACCATGACGTTCTCCGGATGCAGATCCAGGTGCAGGATTCGGGCGGCCGGGTCGGGAGAGCGCCGCGCGCGCAGGGCGTGCAGCCGGTGGTGCAGGGTGGCCAGGATCCGGGCGCCGGACCGGATGTCGGCGACGCCGGTGACGAGCGCCTCGGCCAGCGTCGGCCCGGCCAGCCGGGTCATCTCCAGGTCGGGGCCGTCGGCCCGGAACACCTCGGGCACCGGGTAGCCCTGCCCGCGCAGGTACGCCATCAGCTCCGCCTCGGCGCGGACGTCGCCACCGTCGCGATTGCGGCGGATCACCCGGTCCGCCCCGAGGGCGTACACGTCGGCGTCCCGGCCGGAGGCGAGCGGCGTGGCGGCGAGCACCGGCCCACGGTAACCCGCGGCCCCCGCCCGCGTGTGCCCCCGCCCGCGCGGCCCCGCCGGTCCGGCCGGCCGCGAGGCCGACAGCCGACCGTGGTCAGTGGAGGGTGGCGCGGGCGACCTCGCCGGGCGCGGCGCCCGCGCGGACCACCGGCGTGCCGTCGGGCCGCCACACCCCCGAGCCGCCGGCGCTCCGCGGGTAGTGGCTGCCGGACGGCCCGGCGAAGCTGGCGGTGGCCACCCACACGCCGTGGTCGGCGGCGACCCGCCGGGCCCGCGCGTCCGGCACCGCCGCGTCCGCGGGCGCCTCCAGCACCCCGGCCAGGTACGCGTCGACGCCGAGCGCCACGGTCCGCGCCGCGTGCTCGACCACCCCGGTGTCCTTGCAGACGGCCAGGCCCAGCCGCCAGCCGTCCACCTCGACCACCGCCGGTTCCCGGCCCGCGACGAACCGCGCGGCCTCCGCCCCACCCAGGAACATCTTCCGGTACGCCACCCGCACGCCGCCCCCGTCCACGGCCAGCACACCGATGTACGCCGCACCGGCGTCGTCGGCGACCGCTGCCCCGGCCAGCGCCAGCGCGCCCGTCGCCAGGCACGCCGCGACCAGCGGCGCCAGCCGGGGGTCGGCCGGGTCGAGCGGGGGAGCGTCCAACTCGTACCCGATCAGGGAGAGCTCGGGGAACAGCACCACACGGGCGTCGGCGGCGCGGACCAGCGCGGCGTGCGCCGCCACGTTGGCGGCGATGTCGTACGGGACGCAGTGGGGCTGGGCCACCGCGAGGGTGAGCGGCGTACGCACGGGTCGGCTCCCTTGCTGGATCGGCTCGGCGCAGGCACCGGACGTGGTCGATGCGCGCCCCGGCTCGTAACTTTGGTCCATGATCCCTGGCTCCCTGGCGCTCCACCCCCGCGCGGTCGTGTCCACCTCCGAACCGTCCGCGGAAGGTCCGGTCGGCTACGTCACCGGACTGGTGGAGCGGCTCGGTGGCCCGGGCGCCGGGCTGGCCGTGGCGCTGGAGAACCTCTTCCCGCCGATCCCGAGCGAGGTCATCCTTCCGCTGGCCGGCTTCGCCGCCGCGCAGGGAAAGATGAGCCTCGTCGGGGCGATCCTGTGGACCACGCTCGGCTCGGTGGTCGGCGCGTACGTGCTGTACCTGATCGGCGCCGCCCTGGGCCGTGACCGGATGCGCGCCATCGCGGCCCGGCTGCCGCTGGTCAAGCTCAGCGACGTCGACCGGACCGAGGCGTGGTTCCTCAAGCACGGCGTCAAGGCGGTGTTCTTCGGGCGGATGATCCCCATCTTCCGCAGCCTCATCTCCGTGCCGGCCGGGGTGGAACGGATGCCGGTCCGCACCTTCCTGCTGTACACGACGCTGGGCAGTCTGATCTGGAACACCACCTTCGTGATGGCCGGCTACCTGCTGGGCGAGAACTGGCACGTGGTCGAGTCGTACGTGGGTTCGTTCCAGAAGCTGGTCATCGCCGCCTGCGTGGCCGCGGCGGCCTGGTTCGTCGTCACCCGCGTACGCCGTGCCCGCCAAGCCCGCGCCTCCGCCGTTTCGTCTCCCGACCCGTTCGACCCGGCACCGCCGGCCGGCCCGGTGCAGGTCGGCCAGGTGAGCGGTCACCGAGGCACCGTCTACCGCGCCTCCTCCTGGCGCCCCGACGCCTGACCCCAGCCGACGCCCCTTGCCCTGGACGGCGTTCCCGCGGCTCGCCAAGGCCCGCCCATCGCGCCCGGTCTGGACTGGTGCCTGCGGGTTCGAATCCCGACGCGCGGTTTGCGGCGTGTCGGGGGAACCCGCGCCCACGTCACCGCGACACGCCGCAAACCGTGCAGCCGATGACAGCAGCCCTCATCGCGGCGCCCGGCGAAGGCCGGGAGGGACGACAGGCGTCTGCACCACTCCAGGGGTCCATGCGCGGATTGTCCGATTACGTGCGACCGCGCCCGACCTGGCTGGCCGGCCAGGTGCTCATGCGCGATGTCCGGTTCGGGGCCCGGCTGGGTGCCGTCCGATGTCCGGGTCTGGGCCGGCGAGTGGCGGATCGTCCCGTGATCGGGGGCACCCTGGCGGTGGAATGGTGGCCGGGCCGGTGTCGTTACATCACCTGGACGATCGCAGCAGCACCCCCGCTGGCCTGGCCCCCATCACGTGGGCCGCCCGGGGTGCCCACGGCCCGGAATGATGACGGGCCCCCGGGTCGTTACATCACCTGGACGATCGCACCCTGCTGGCCTGGCCCGATCACATGGGCCGCCCGGGGGATGGGCCCCCGGAATGATGGTGGGCCGCCGGTCGTTACACATGGACCCGGCGCCGCGAGCCCCCGCTCGTGAAGCCTGCCGGGACGAAGACTTTCCCCTTGATCTTTTGAGCGCCGTCGTGGTGCTTGCGCCCGCTCGACCCCCATCGAGGCTGGGTGCCAACCCCCGAATGGAGCCACTCTGATGAACACCACCATTCTGCGGAAGAGCGTGCTGGGTATTGCTGGTCTGGCTTTCGCCGGTGGCGTCTTCGCCGGCCCGGTGACCGAGGCTCACGCCGCCCCGGCTGAGGCGAAGTCGGTTGCGGTGGTGCAGGCGGACAAGCCGGGTGTGGACAAGGGCAAGCTGATCCCGCACGGTGTGCAGGGCAAGCAGTCGCGCATCACCCTGGACAGCGAGCAGACCGCGAACGTGAAGGCGATCATCGCGGCGACGAAGAAGTCGGGCATGGACGAGCGGGCCGCCGTGGTGGCGATCGCGACCGCTCTGCAGGAGTCGAAGCTGGAGAACCTGGGTCACCTGGGTGCCCGTAACGACCACGACTCGCAGGGCCTGTTCCAGCAGCGTCCGTCCTCGGGTTGGGGCACCGTTGAGCAGATCACCGACCCGGAGTACTCGACGATGGCGTTCCTGAAGGGTCTGAAGCAGGTCGACGGTTGGAAGGACATGCCGCTGACCAAGGCCGCGCAGACCGTGCAGGTCTCGGCCTACCCGGACCACTACGCCCAGTGGGAGAAGCAGGCCGCCGACCTGGTCGCCAAGCACTGGAGCTGACCCACCTGAACGATCACGCTGGCCGGCACCCCGAACCCGGGGTGCCGGCCAGCGGCATGTCCAGACCCACCCGTCGTCCCACAACCCCGTTGACCATGGAGTTGGCAGCGGAGTTGATCTCCTTCAGCACTGCCAACCTCATGATCAACGCATCGGTCGGGGAAGCGCGGGGCGGTAGGCGGCGGGTGGTCGAGGGGTGTGCGGGTTCGGGGGCGGCGAGGGCCGCGCGGAGGTTGCCCGCGGCGGGGGTGTGGCCCGCCGTGCCCGGCGCAGGGATCAAGCCTGACCGCCCGGAGCCGGGCACGGCGGGCCACACCCCCACCCACCACCCACCGCAACCCACGGGGCAGCGACCGACACCAGCAACCGTCGCCTCCAAAAGCCAACCCCCAACCCGACGTACCCCACCCGAAGAACGAACGCCAAGCACCCGGCCAGCAGAAAGAGCAAGCTCCCACCCCCGCAGCGGTGATCCGTTCCGACCCCGGTTACGTACTGCCCGGCGGGGACCGTGAAAGGGGAGCACCATGGCGGAGCCGGACCGGCACGACCAGACAGAGGTCACGGGGGAGGACCGGGAGCCGGTCGTCGAGGTGACCGGTGAGCCGCCGCCGGACGGTCCGTCCTGGCCGCGCGGCGCCCGCCTGCTGACCGCCGCCGCGATCGTGGTGCTGGCGCTCGGCGCGCTCGCGGTGACCGTCACCCTGGCCAACCCGGACCGGCTCGGCGTGGCCTTCTCCGGTGGACGGGGTGCGCCGACGTCCACCGGCGAGCCGGGCGGCGCGGGGGCGGCCGAGGCCGAACAGGCGGCGGAGGAGGCGCAGGCGGCCGCCGAGGAGAGCCTGACCGCGCCGGTGGCCGGCCGCCGCCGGGCGACGTTCGAGCTGGTCGACGGGGTGAGCGCGTTCCGGTTGCGTACCGGGGAACTGGGCGACGAGCTCTACCGGATCACCAGCCCCGGTGACTCCGGGGTGGTGCCACGGCCCGAGGTGCTCGGGGACCGGGTCCGGTTGCACCTGGACGGCAGCGGTCGGTCCGGGGCGGGCTCGGTCGACGTGGTGCTCAACTCGCGGCTGGTGTGGCGGCTCCGCCTGGTGGGCGGGGTCAGCGCCCACCAGCTCGACCTGAGGCAGGCCCGGCTGGCCGGGGTGGACATGGTCGGCGGGGCGTCGCGCATCGACCTGAGCCTGCCGCCCACCGCCGGCACCCTGACGGTGCGGATGACCGGCGGCGTCAGCCAGTTCACCATCCGGGCGCCGGGCACCCCGCCGGTACGGGTCCGCGCCGCCTCCGGCGCCGGCGGCGTCACCGTGTACGACGATCGGCACGACGGCCTCGCCGTCGGGGAGACGGTCAGCTCGCCGAACTGGGACCGCGCGGTCGACCGGATCTACGTCGACCTGGTGGGTGGCGCCAACCGGGTCACGATCGGCGCCGAGTAGGGGCGCGGCAGCGGTGGAGTGGACCACTGGAACCGGGCCACCCTCGGTGCGCGAGCCCACCGTCGGCATAGAGTCGGGCGGTGGACCGTACCGAATCGTTGCCAGCACAGACCCGACCGCCCGGCGTGGCCCCGGTCGATCCGGGCAGCGTGCTGCTGCCCGGCCACGACGTGCCGCTGGGGCGTTACACGACCGTGCGGCGGCTGCTGCCGCAGCGTCAGCGCCGGATGGTCGGCGCGTGGTGCTTCGTCGACCACTTCGGCCCGGACGACGTCGCCGAGCGGCCCGGGATGGAGGTGCCGCCGCACCCGCACACCGGCCTGCAGACGGTCACCTGGCTGCTGGAGGGCGAGATCGTGCACCGGGACAGCCTCGGCAGCGTCCAGCCGATCCGCCCCGGCCAGCTCAACGTGATGACCTCGGGGCACGGCATCGCCCACTCCGAGCGGTCGCCCGCCACGCACCCGCCGGTGATGCACGGCGTGCAGCTCTGGGTGGCGCTGCCGGACCCGGCGCGGGCCGGCGCCGCCGACTTCGCCCACCACGCCGAGCTGCCCCGCTGGCGCGACGGCGAGCTCGATCTCACCCTGCTCGTCGGCGAGCTGCGCGGCGAACGGTCGCCGGCCGTGGTGCACACGCCGCTGCTCGGCGTCGAGGTCGAGGCCCGCGCCGCGGCGACGGCGACGCTGCCGCTGCGACCCGATTTCGAGTACGGCCTGTTGGCGATGTCCGGCGCGGCGCAGGTCGACGGTCTGGACCTGGCCCCCGGCGCGCTGCTCTACCTCGGTGCCGGTCGGGACCGGCTGGACCTGCGGGCCGACGCGGGCAGCCGGCTGATGCTGCTCGGCGGTGAGCCGTTCGACGAGCCCCTGGTCATGTGGTGGAACTTCGTCGGCCGGTCGCACGAGGAGGTGGCCGCCGCCCGGGAGGACTGGATGGCCGGCCGGCGGTTCGGGGTCGTCGCCGACGACGCCGCCCCGCCGCTGCCCGCCCCGGAGATGCCGACCACCCGGCTCAAGGCGCGCGACCGGCGTGGCGACGTACGGGGCTGACCGGCAGGCGTGTCTGCTGTCGGGGCGGGTAGTCGCGGGGCATGACCCGCAGTGTGATGACCGAGGACAGGAAGCGGCTGGTACGTCGGCTCGCCGGCGAGGGCCGTGGCTTCGCCGAGCAGTACGGCTTCCGGGTGACCAACAACCCGTCGAGCCTGTTCCAGCTGCTCTGCCTGGCAGTGCTGCTGGCCCGCCGGGGTGACTTCCGGCGTGCCGTGGACAGCGCCCACGCCCTGCCCGACAACGGCTGGGACAGCGCCGCCCGGCTGGCCCGCTCGCTGCACGCCGACCGGACCCGCGTGCTGCGCGAGGCCGGCCAGCGCGGCGACGTCGACGAGCTGGCCAATCTCCTGGGCGACCTGGCCCGTACCGTCGTCGAGCGGTACCGGGGCGACCTGCGCCGGTTGCGCGCGTCGGCCGGGCACGACCCGGGCCGGGAGCGGGCGCTGCTCACCGAACTGCCCGGAGTGGACGACACGGTCGTCGACCTGTTCCTGCGCGAGACGCAGGCGCTGTGGCGGGAGGTCGCGCCGGTGGCGGACAAGCGGGCGTTGACGGCCGCCCGCCGGCTGGGGCTCGGGCGCTCCGCCGACGACCTCGCCGAGCTGGCCGGCAGCGGCGAGTCGGAGCGGTTGGCGTGGCTGGTCGGCGCGCTGGCCCGGGTCGACCTGGAGCAGCGGTACGCCGAGGTGACCCGCTGAGCCACGGGTGCCGTGGCCCACAGTCTTGGCAAAATCAGCCGTACGGGTGATGTCATATCGTATGATGATCGTGGCAGCGATGCCCGCCCGGTTCGGGCGAACATCCACCGCTTGGCGGTACGCGACCCGGTTCGGGCGTGGACCCGCCAGGGACAGGTACGCGTGGCGCCCCAGGTCGCGGTTCGTGACCCGGGGCGCCCGCCTGTTTCCCCCGCCGAGCCTCCCGCACGTCACCGGGCCAACGTGGCCAGCAGGTTCACCGTCGCGGCGATGATGATCGCCCCGAACAGGTACGACAGCAGCGCGTGCCCCAGCACCGTGCGGCGCATCTCTTGGCTGGTCAGGTTGGTGTCGGAAACCTGGAACGTGGCCCCGATGGTGAACGCCAGGTAGGCGAAGTCCAGATAGCAGGGCTTGCCGGGCTGGTGGAACTCCACCCCACCGTCCGGGCCGGTGTAGTAGATCCGCGCGTACCGGGCGGTGTAGACGGTGTGCACCACGCACCAGGACAGCAGCACGCTGACCATGGCCAGCGCGCCCGAGGCGTCCCGGTGCTCGCCCGGCTGCGCGGTCCGCGCGCTGGTCAGCACCAGCGCGACCGCCAGCAGACTGGCCAGGCAGGCGATCAGCAGCAGGACGTCCCGGACGGCCCGGTTGGGGTCCTCGTACACGGCCAGCGCCGCGGTGCGCCCGGCGTCCAGCGGCCAGAGTGTCCGCCAGACCAGCAGCAGCCAGCACAACGCCGCGGCGTCCCAGCCGACCAGCGGGGCCAGGCCGGGGGAGGCCAGCGCGGCGAACAGCCCGCCGGCGCACAACCCGACCGCGCCCATCACGGTGAGCTGGAGGGCGGCCGGAGTGTGCCCGTGCGGCGTCCGACGGGTCACGGGCGGGACCTCGGCGACCCGGTGGCTGCCCGCACCGCGCGCCGGCGGTTCAGATGCGGCGCAGGTGCTGCGAGACCCGCGTGTGCGGCTCCCGGGCCTGCGCGGCCCGCTGCGACGGGCTCAGCTCCGGGGCGGCGTCGATGGCGGCGGAACGGGCCACCTCGTTGCCGTTGGCGTAGTCCACCGGCGGCAGCGCGCGCAACGCCTTGAGCACCTCCGGCGGGGCGCCCTCCCGTTCCGCCTCGCGCACCACGTCGTCCTTCTCCGCCGGGTAGTCCAGGCTGGACAGGTACTGCAGGACGTCGGTGTAACTCGCCATGGCGTGAGCTCCCTCGCCGCCTCGATCCGGTCACGACCGGCGGCGGTTACCCGTCCGGCCCCGGGTCACGCGCCGACCGGCCAGGAAATCGGTGCCGTTTCCGACGCCCCGGGCCGGGTACGCGACCCGTCCGACGTCGAAGGGAGCGCGCCCCGATGAACTACGACACCTTCGTCGACCAGGTCGCCCGGCGGACCCGGACCGACTCCGAGCAGGCCGTGCGGCTGACCCACGCGACGCTGGAAACGCTCGCCGAGCGGCTGACCGGCGGGGAGGTCCTCGACCTCGCCAGCCAGTTGCCCGCGCCGTTGCAGCTGGTCCTCAAGCCCGGCCCGAGCATCGAGGCGGCCCAGCGGTTCGGCGCCGCCGAGTTCGTCGCCCGGGTCGCGCAACGGGCCGAGATCGACGAGACCGCCGCCCGGGAAGCCGTCCGGGCGGTCTTCACCACCCTGCGGGAGGCGCTCACCGGCGGCGAGTTCGACGACGTGGTGACCCAGCTGCCGCGCGACTACCGGCAGATGGTGGAGCCGGCGCTCACCCCCGGCGGGAGCGTGCTGCGCCGCGCCTGAGCCGGGGGACGGGACGGCTCAGGCCACCGCGCCGGCGGCCCGCAGGGCGGCGATCCGCTCGGCGTCGAAGCCGGCCTCGGCCAGCAGCTCGTCGGTGTGCTCGCCGGGTCGGGGCGGGGGCCGGCGCACGGAGGTCGGGGTCGCGGAGAACCGGGGCGCCGGCGCCGGCTGAGTGACCCCGGCGTGTTCCACGAACGTGCCCCGCGCCCGCAGGTGCGGGTGCTCCGGCGCCTCGCGCCAGTCCAGCACCGGCGCCGCGCAGGCGTCCGAGTCGGCCAGCAGCTCGGCCCACTCGTCGCGGGTACGGGTGCGGAACAGCCGCGCCCACGCCTCGCGCAGCGCCGGCCAGTTGGCCGGGTCGTGCCGGTCGAGGGCCTCGTCGCCGGCGAGCGGGAAGCCGGTGAGCCGGACCAGTTCGTCGTAGAAGCGCGGCTCCAGGGCCCCGACGGCGAGGTGCCGCCCGTCGGCGCACTCGTACGTGTCGTAGAACGGCGCGCCGCCGTCGAGCAGGTTGACCCCGCGCGGGTCCTGCCACATGCCGAGCCGGCGCAGCGCGTGGACCTGGGTGCTGAGCACCGACACGCCGTCCACGATGGCGGCGTCGACCACCTGGCCGGGGGCGCCGGCGCGGACGGCGTAGAGGGCGGCGACGATGCCGAGGGCCAGCATCATCCCGCCGCCGCCGAAGTCGCCGAGCAGGTTCATCGGCGGCACCGGGCGCTCCCCGGCCCGGCCGATGCCGTGCAGGGCCCCGGTCAGCGCCAGGTAGTCGATGTCGTGGCCGGCGGTGTGCGCGTACGGGCCGTCCTGGCCCCAGCCGGTCATCCGCCCGTACACCAGGCGGGGGTTGACCGCCAGGCACTCCCGCGGGCCCAGGCCCAGGCGTTCGGTCACCCCGGGCCGGTACCCCTCGATCAGGGCGTCCGCGTCGCGCACCAGGGCCAGCACCACCTCGCGCCCGGCGTCGGACTTCAGGTCCACCGCGACCGAGCGGCGGTTGCGGTTGAGCAGGTCCTCCGGGGGGCTGAGCAGGTCGGCCGGGGTGGTGCGGTCGACCCGGACCACGTCGGCGCCGAGGTCGGCGAGCATCATCGCGGTGAACGGGCCGGGGCCGATGCCGGCCAGCTCGACCACGCGTACGCCGGTGAGGGGGCCGACCGGGGCGGTGGGGGCGTCGTCGGTCATCGCGTCACCATAGGCCCACCGGGCTCCCCACGTCCCACCCCCGACCCCGCCATCGCCCGGCATCCAGCGGTTGACCAGGGCAACCAGGGCCGGCCGGACTTGGCGTACGCAGTGAGCCCGCCTAACCTTGACGCACGAGGGGAGTACTTCCCACGAACCATTCCGGTCAGTACGGCGGGCCCGGGCTCGCCTCGGGTGGTTGCCCGCGAAAGCGCGGGTGAAGGAGACCTCGAACATGGCACCGTGTTCGAGGAGGCCCCATGACCGGATCGTCGTACCTGTCTGCCGCCGAGTTGTCGTCGGTGGGCTCGCCCACCCTCTGGGCGGTCACCATCGTCGGCGTGCTGGTCCTGCTGGTGCTGGACTTCCTGGTCACCCGGCGCCCGCACGAGGTGTCCATGCGGGAGGCGCTGGGCTGGTCGGCGTTCTACATCGCGCTGCCGTTGGCCTTCGGCGCCTGGATCTGGTCGCGGTTCGGCTCCCAGCAGGGCGTGGAGTACCTCACCGGTTACCTGGTCGAGAAGTCCCTCTCGGTCGACAACCTGTTCGTCTTCATGCTGCTGCTGGCCGCGTTCGCGGTGCCCGCGGCGCTGGCCCAGCGGGTGCTGCTCTACGGCATCGCCGGCGCGCTGGTGCTGCGCGCGGTCTTCATCGCCCTCGGCGCCGCCGCCCTGCAGACCCTCGACTTCGCCTTCCTGCTCTTCGGCCTCATCCTGATCGTCACCGCGATCAAGCTGCTGCGCGACGCCCTCTCCGGGCACGAGCAGGAGGTCGACATCAACAAGATGCGGTCGGTCCGGCTGCTGCGCAAGGTGATGCCGGTGGTCGACGACTACCACGGCACCCGGATGACCATTCAGCAGCAGGGCCGCCGGGCGCTCACCCCGTTCGCCCTGGTCGTGGTCGCGGTGCTGGCCACCGACATCGTCTTCGCCGTCGACTCGGTGCCGGCCGTCTACGGCATCACCGAGGACCCGTACCTGGTCTTCGCCACCAACGCCTTCGCCCTGCTCGGCCTGCGCGCGCTCTACTTCGTCCTGCACGCCGCGCTGAGCCGGCTGGTGCACCTCAGCTACGGCCTGGCGATCATCCTCGCCTTCATCGGCGTGAAGCTCGGTCTGCACTGGGCGCACGGCATCTGGTCCGGCGTACCGGAGATCCCGACGCTGGCCTCCCTCGGCGTCATCATCGGCGTGCTGATCGTCGTCACCGTCACCAGCCTGCGTGCCACCCGCGACCAGGTCCCCGGCGAGCCGGAGGTCGTCTCCGAGCGGCACTGACGCCGCCGGGCCTGGGCGGGGGTACGGCCGAACGCCCCCGCCGGGGGTGCCGCCGGTGGTACGACTGACGGGTGGGAATCGTGTCACCGGGCTTCCAGGGCCGGCGCCGCTCGAGCGGGCCGGCCCTGCCGCCCGGGCAGTACCTGACGGAGGACTTCCCGGTGCTGTCGGCGGGTCCGACGCCGCGGGTGCCGTTGGACACCTGGGAGTTCGTGCTCACCACCGAGACCGGCACCGAGTTCCGCTGGACCTGGGACGAGATGGCCGGGCTGCCGCAGGAGAGCCCGACCGTCGACATCCACTGCGTCACCCACTGGACCAAGCTCGGCACCAGCTGGCAGGGCGTCTCGCTGGACACCCTGCTCGAGGGCGTCGACACCACCGCCCGGTTCGCGCTGGCCCACTCCTACGGCGGCTACACCACCAACCTGCCCCTGGACGACCTGCGCGGCGGGCGGGCCTGGGTGGTGCACACGTACGAGGGCGGGCCGCTGCCGGCCGAGCACGGCGGCCCGGCCCGGCTGCTCGTGCCGCACCTCTATTTCTGGAAGTCGGCGAAGTGGGTGCGCGGCATCCGCCTGCTGGTCGACGACCACCCCGGCTTCTGGGAGACCGCCGGGTACCACGACTACGGCGACCCGTGGCGCGAGCAGCGCTACGCCGGCGATTGAGCGCCCCGCTGACCTGGCGGGTGGCCCGGCTGGTGGAGCGCCGGGTCGAGACGCCGTCCGCGCACACCCTGGTCCTGGAGGCGCCGGGCTGGCCCGCGCACGTCGCCGGGCAGCACGTCGACATCCGGCTGACCGCCGAGGACGGCTACCAGGCGGCCCGGTCGTACTCGCTGGCGGCGCCGGCCGACGGCGACCGGATCGCGCTGACCGTGCAGCGGGTGGAGGACGGCGAGGTGTCGCCGTACCTGCTGGACACCTACGCCGAGGGCGACCCGATCGAGGTGCGCGGCCCGCTCGGCGGGTACTTCGTCTGGCGCCCCGACGAGACCGCGCCGGTGCTGCTGGTCGGCGGGGGCTCCGGGGTGGTGCCGCTGATGGCCATGATCCGGGCCCGGCGCGCCGCCGGCAGCCGGACGCCGTTCCGGCTGATCTACTCCGTCCGCACCCCGGCCGACGTCCTGTACGCCGACGAGCTGCGCACCCGGGCCCGCGACGACCAGGGCCTGGACGTGGCGTACGTGTACACCCGGGAGGCGCCCGACGGGTGGCGGGGCGCGCCGCACCGGATCGGCCTGGTCGACGTGAACACCCACGGCTGGCCGCCCGACCTCGAACCGCTCTGCTACGTCTGCGGCTCCACCGGCTTCGTGGAGACCGTGGCGGACCTGCTGGTGGGGCTGGGTCACCAGAGCCGCCGGGTACGCACCGAACGGTTCGGCCCCACCGCGTGAACGCCCGAGGAGGCCCGATGACCGACATGTCCTACGTGGACGGCAACATGCTCGACGGTCCGCTGCGCGAGTTGTTCGCCGTCGACCTGAGCCCCGCGACCTCACGCTGCCAGTCGTGCGGGTCGCTCGGCCCGCTGGCCGGGCTGCACGTCTTCTCCCACGCCCCCGGGCTGGTCGGCCGCTGCCCGGTCTGCTCCGAGGTGATCCTGCGGCTGGTCCGGGCGCCCGACCGGGCCTGGCTGGACCTGCGGGGCGCCACCTTCCTCGAGGTGCCGATGCCGGCCGAGCCCACCTATTACCGCCCAGGCTGAGGCCGACGGCGACGTCATTCCGGTTGGACAAGACCCGCCGCCGGGACCAGAGTCGTCGTGCGTGAGATACCTGCGCAGCGCCGGCCCGGTCGGCATCCGACGCCCGCGTCCCGCCGACGAGGCCGAGTTCGTCGCCGCGGCCCGCCGCAGCCGCGACCTGCACCACCCCTGGCTGACCGCCCCCGACACCGCCGAGAAGTTCGCCGCCTACCTGGCCAAGGCGCGCCGCCGCGACCAGCAGAGCTTCCTCATCTGCGACCGGCCCGGCGGCGCGATCGCCGGCTACGTCAACATCAGCGGCATCATCATGGGTCCGCTGCGCGGCGGCTTCATGGGCTACGCCGCGTTCCTGCCCTACAGCGGGACCGGGCACGCCTCGGCCGGCATCGGGCTGGTGCTGGCGCACGCCTTCGACACGTTGGGCCTGCACCGGGTCGAGGCGAACATCCAGCCGGGCAACGAGCCGTCCAGGCGAGTGGCGCGCAAGCTGGGCTTCCGGCTGGAGGGCTTCTCGCCGGACTACCTCTTCATCGACGGGGCGTGGCGCGACCACGAGCGCTGGGCGGTCACCGCCCCGGCCTGACCGGTGCCCGCCCTGGGCGGGCGGGCACCGGTGCCGCGCTCAGATCCGCGAGGTGAAGGCGACCAGCACATCGTGCGGGGTGGGCACCCCGGCGTTGTCGAAGCAGATCACGTCGACCGGCGCGTCCGGCGCGTACGACCAGGGCTGGGTCAGGTGGCAGTAGTGCGAGCCGAAGCCCTGCGCGGTCACCTGCGCGTGCGTCTCCTTCTGCCCGAGCTGCTTGAAGGTGACCAGGTAGCGGCCCGCCGGCGCGAGCGGGGCGATGGTGTTGGCGCCCACGCCGAGGAGGGAGTTGTCGTTGGTCGGGCCGCCGGCGGCGCTGGCCAGGTGCCCGAAATACTTCGGCGGGGCGAGCGACCCGATCACCGACCGGCCCCGGTGGTACGACAGCGCGAAGTCGGTGTCGACCGGCGCGCCCGCCTGGTCGAAGCAGGACACGTACACGACCACGTCGGTGCCGGCCGGTGCCCACCGGTAGACCTTGCACCGGCGTGGGCCGGCGTTCGGCTGGATCGCGGTGACCTGCACGTTGCCGGCGAGCACCCCGGCCAGCCCGACGCCCGGCAGCTTCACCGACCACTGCCCGACCCCGAACGGGGCCAGCGACACCCCCGCGCCGGTGGAGTTGTACGACTGGACCACGCCGCTCACCCCGCCCTGCAGGTACGCGTGCGCGGTGCCGGCCGGCAGCACCCCGGAGCTGGTCGTCCAGAGCACGGTGAACGGGCTGTCGTCACGCGTGCCGCCCGGCTTGTGGCACTGCACGTCGACGATCTCGTCGGTGCCGGACTGGTACCAGCGCACCACCTCGCAGTAGTGCCCGGTCCGGTTCACCGGCGTCACGTGCGGCACGCCCCGGGAGCCGGCGCCGACCTGCGGGAAACGCACCAGGAAGCGGCCGGGTGCGAGCTTGGCGCCCTGCGCCCACGAGGCGGGGAAGGCGCTCTTCCAGCTGCCCCACTGGCGGGTGGTGTCCAGGGTGGTCCAGGCGGGCACGGTCGGGTCCCCGACGTACGCGAAGCCCCACCGGTCCGCGGTGGCCGCGGCGGCGGGCGCGGGCGGTGCGAGCCCCACGGCCGCCGACAGGGCGGCCAGCGCGACGGCGACGGCACGGCGAAATCTCATCTGCTCCTCCGATCGATGGTGGTCGAACGAGGACCAGGGTGGGCGGCGTGGTCGCGGGGCGCAGTCGGATCGTGAACGCCGCGTCACCGGTGTCGGGAGGTTGCCACCGCGGCGACCGCGACGCGCGCGGGGCCGGCGCGCCGGACGCCGGCCCCGCGAAGCGCCACCGAACCGGTCAGCTTCCCGGCCGGGGGAACGCCACCGGGCTGTGGTGGCCGTCCCGGTCGACGGCCCGCACGCCGAAGAAGACGTTGTCCTTGGACAGGTCCACGGTCACCTCGGTGACGTCGCCGACCGGGATCACCCGCTGCCACTCGGCGGCGGTGGTCTCCCGCCACACCACCTCGTACCCGGCCAGGTCCGGCTCGTCGCCGCGCTGCCAGCGCAGGGTGGTGTCGTTGGTGAGGTTGGTCGTCACGATGGTGGCGCCCTTCGGGGTGCCGGGCGCCTGGGCGAGCGACCAGAGCACCGCGCCGTTGACCAGGGCGACCCGGGTGATGTAGTCGAAGTCGCAGAACTCCGGCAGGTCCCCGTACTGGACGCCGTCGACCAGCCGGACGTCCTGGTGCTGGTGGGCGAAGTCCTCGTTGGGCTCGGTGAACCGGCCGGCCGGCCAACCCTCGCGCAGGAACGAGATGTGGTCGCTGCCGCGCAGGTAGCGGTCCCGCCGGTAGATCACCCGCACCCGCATCCCGGTGGCGCCGTTCTCGGCGACGTCGCTGACGAACCGGGCGAGCTGGCGCGACGGGGAGTCGTTCTCCCCGCCGACCGACTGCCGGGTGCTCGCCTCCGCCGGGGTCTCCGCGGTCGGCACCCCTTCGGCGAAGAGCCGGACGGCGCGCGGGTCGCGGGTGCCGTCGTCGGCCGTGCTCGACCCGATGATGTCGTTGCTGAACATCCCCTGCACGTCGACGCCGGCGGCCTTGAGCTGCTTCGCCAGGTACGCCGAGCCGTACAGGCCCTGCTCCTCGCCGGCGACGGCGGCCAGGACGATGGTCGCCTCGCTGTGCCGGGTGGCCAGCACCCGGGCCAGCTCCATCAGCACCGCCACGCCGGAGGCGTCGTCGTCCGCGCCCGGGGCGTCGCTGACCGCGTCCATGACGTCGGTCGCCCGCGAGTCGTAGTGACCGGTGACGACATAGACCCGGTTGGGGCTGACGTCGCCGCGCAGGGTGGCGACCACGTTGGTGATCCGGGTGGCGACCGGGATGCGCGGGGCCGGCTCCTGCACGTAGGACTGGAGTTCCACGGTCATCCGGCCGCCGGAGGCGGCGGCGTACCCGGAGAGCTGCTCGAAGATCCAGTCCCGGGCGGCCCCGATGCCCCGGACCGGGTCGTCCTGGCGGGAGAGGGTGTGCCGGGTGCCGAAGGCGGCGAGCCGGCGGACGATGGCTTCGATCCGGTCGCGGTCCACCTCCCGCAGCAGGGCGCGCAGCTCGCGGTCCGGGGTCTGAGGTCGGGCCGGGTCGCCGGGCCCGGCGGGCCGGGCGGCCTGCGCCGCGGTCCCGGTGGTCAGCGGTACGGCGACGGTGGCGGCGGTCGCGACGGCGGAGGCGGACAGGAAGGTGCGGCGGGTGGACCTCGTGGGCCGGTCGCCGGTGCTCTCATGTGCTCCCATGACGGCATCCTCGTCACCGGATGGGGAATCTGTCCATATCTACCGTCGTGGATAGTTTGGATTCACCCGGTGCGGGTGATGCCGGCCCACCTCGGCGTTCTTACGGTGGGTGACATGCCTGCCGTGCGACCCACCCCGGCCGACCCCACCCCCGGTGTGCGCACCGCGGCCCGGGAGGCCGGCAACCAGCGGGCCATGCCGCCGGAGCTCGGCCCCGGCTCGCTCGCGGTGCTCAGCGGGCCTACCTTCATGTACTCCGACCAGAGCGGCGACGTGCCGCCGGGCAGCATCGGCGGCCTGGTGCACCTGGACACCCGACTGCTCAGCGGATGGGTGCTCACCATCAACGGCGCCCGGCTGCTGGTGCTGCGCGCCGAGACCATCGACCACTACTCGGCGCAGTACGTGCTGACCAACCCCGAGCTGCCCGGCCTGCCCCCGGACAGCCTGGGCATCCGGCGGCTGCGCTACGTCGGCGACGGCTTCCACGAGCGGGTGGAGATGTTCTCCTTCCGGCCGGAACCGGTCCGGATGCAGCTGCGGCTGGCGGTCGCCGCGGACTTCGCCGACCTGTTCGAGGTGAAATCCGTGGTGCGGGACCGCTCCGCGCGCATCACCCGCGACCACCAGCCCGGCGAGCTGTGCTTCTCCTACGTCGGAGACGGGTTCGGCGCGGAGACCCGCGTCCGGTGCTCGGTGCCCGCCGACCGGCTCGACGGCGACGAGCTGGTGTGGGACTTCACGCTGCAGTCGCGCGAGAGCTGGAAGGTCGACCTGCACGTGCCCCTGCCGCCTGGGCTCGGCGTGGTGGAGCCGGTCCGGGGCGACATCGCCGACGTCATCCACCGGCGGGCGGACGACCCGCTGCGCCGGTGGACGGTCGAGCGGGCGGTGCTGACCAGCGACAACCCGGCATTGGAACGGATCGCCCGGCGCTCCCGGGACGACATGTCGGCGCTCCGACTCGACCTCGAGGTCAAGGGACAGCGGATCATGCTGCCCGGCGCCGGGCTGCCCTGGTTCCTCACCGTCTTCGGCCGGGACACCCTGATCACCGCGTACCAGACTCTGGTCGCCGGCCCGGCCCTGGCCAAGGGCGCGCTGCTCGGGCTGGCCCGGCTGCAGGGGACCCGGTGCGACGACTTCACCGACGAGGAACCCGGCAAGATCCTGCACGAGGTGCGCAGCGGCGAGCTGACCCGCACCGGCGCGAAGCCGTACGGGCCCTACTACGGCACGGCCGATGCCACCCAGCTCTGGCTGATCCTGCTCTCGGAGTACTGGCGGTGGTCGCGCGACGACGAGACCGTCCGGCTGCTGCGCGACAACGCACTGGCCGCGCTGCGCTGGATCGACGAGTACGGTGACCGGGACGGCGACGGCTACGTCGAGTACGCCACCCGCTCGCCGGAGGGGCTCGGCAACCAGTGCTGGCGGGACTCGCCGGACGGGGTCTGCTTCGCCGACGGGCGCATCCCCGTGCTGCCGGTGGCCACCTGCGACCTGCAAGGCTACACGTACGACGCCAAGATGCGGCTCGCCGAGCTGGCCGACTGGCCGTTGGCCGACCGGGGCCTGGCCCGTCGGCTGCGTGCCGACGCGGCGGACCTGTACGAGCGGTTCAACCGCGACTTCTGGATCCCGGAGCGGGGCGGCTACTACGCGGTCGGCCTGGACGGCGACAAGAACCGGATCGACTCCAAGACCTCGAACATGGGGCATCTGCTGTGGAGCGGCATCGTCCCGCCCGATCGCGCGGAGGCGGTGGTCCGCCAGCTGATGTCCGACGACATGTTTTCCGGCTGGGGCATCCGCACCCTGTCCCGCGAGGAGCGGCTCTACAACGCGCTCGGGTACCACCTCGGCACCGTCTGGCCGCACGACAACTCTCTGGCCGCCCTCGGCCTGGTCCGCTACGGCTACCGCGAGGAGGCCAACCGGATCTGTGTGGCCCTGATCGAGGCCGCCGAGCAGTTCGACTACCGGCTGCCGGAGGCGATGAGCGGGTTCGACCGCGAGCGCCTGCTCTTCGCCGTGCCTTACCCGACCGCGTGCAGCCCGCAGGCGTGGGCGGCCGGCACCCCGCTGGCGCTGGTCCGGGCGATGCTGGACCTCCAGCCCGTGGACGGGCGGCTGTCGATCAACCCGGACATCCCCGCGGAGATCGGACGGATCGCCAGCGAGCGGGTCCGCGCCTTCGGCCACTGCTGGGAGATCGAGGCGGTGGGGCGCAGCGGGTACGTCCGCCTCAGCGACGCCTGACCGACCCGCGCTGCCGCCGCGCCGGTCGCCCCGGCCGCACTGCCGCCGCTCAGGTCGCGGCCCCCGGCGCGCTGCCGCCGTGCCCCCGCGCAGGTCGGGGCCCCGGCGGGCACGTTTGTCGGGCGGGTCGACGGGAACGGGAGCGGGCATGACGAAACCTCGTGTGGTGATCGTGGGGGCCGGGTTCGCCGGTTACCACGCGGCGAAGACGCTGAGCCGGGTCGCGCGCGACCGGGCCGAGATCGTGCTGCTCAACTCCACCGACTACTTCCTCTACCTGCCGCTGCTGCCCGAGGTGGCGGCCGGGGTCGTGGAGCCGAGGCGGATCTCGGTGCCGCTCACCGGCACCCTCCGCGGCGTACGGGTCGTCGTCGGCGAGGCCGACCGGGTCGACCTGCAGAATCGCTGGGTCGGCTTCACCCAGCCCGAGGGCGACCAGGGCAAGATCGCGTACGACCGGCTGGTGCTCGCCGTGGGCAGCGTCAACAAGCTGCTGCCGATCCCCGGGGTGACCGAGTACGCGCACGGGTTCCGCGGCCTGCCCGAGGCCGTCTACCTGCACGACCACGTGATCCGCCAGATCGAGCTGGCCGAGCAGGCCGAGGACCCGGCCGAACAGCGGGCCCGGTCGACGTTCGTGGTGGTCGGTGCCGGCTACACCGGCACGGAGGTCGCCGCCCACGGGCAGCTCTTCACCGACGCGCTGCGCCGCCAGCGGCCCCGGCTCAACGTCCGGCCCCGCTGGATGCTGCTCGACGTGGCCCCCCGGGTGCTGCCCGAGCTGGACAGGCGGATGTCCGACACCGCCGACCGGGTGCTGCGCCGGCGCGGCGTCGACGTACGGATGGGCACCTCGGTCGCCGAGGCCACCGCCGACGGGGTGAAGCTCACCGACGGCGAGTACGTGCCGACCTGCACGCTCGTCTGGTGCGTCGGGGTACGCCCCGACCCGTTCGTCGCCGAGCTGGGGCTGCGCACCGAGCGGGGCCGGCTCGTGGTCGACGAGTACCTCAGCGTCCCCGGGTTCCCCGAGGTGTACGCCTGCGGCGACGCCGCCGCCGTGCCGGACCTGACCCGGCCGGGGCAGATCTGCGCGATGACCGCGCAGCACGCGCAGCGGCAGGGCAAGCTCGCCGCGCTGAACATCGCCGCCTCGTACGGTCACGGCAGGCGCAAGCCGTACAAGCACTACGACCTCGGCTGGGTGGTCGACCTGGGTGGCAAGGACGCCGCGGCGAACCCGCTGAAGGTGTCCCTGTCCGGGCTGCCGGCCAAGGCGGTCACCCGCGGCTACCACCTGCTGGCGATGCCCGGCAACCGGACGCGGGTCGGGGCGGACTGGGTGCTCGACGCCGCGCTGCCCCGCTCGGCCACCCAGCTCGGGCTGGTGCCGGCGCACGCCGTACCGCTGGAGAGCTCGTCGCCCGAGGTGCCGGTCCGCCGCTGACCCGCCCCCGCCCGGCCGACCTCAGCGGTCGGCCGGGCCGGCCCGCGGATCGGTCGGAGCCGGCAGCTCGCGGTCGCCGGTGGGGACGAACTCCCGCAGCAGGATCTGCCCGATCCCGGCCGCCGGGATCGCCAGCAGCGCACCGACCAGCCCGGCCAGCTCGGCGGCGAGCAGCACGCTGACCAGCACGGTCAGCGGATTGAGGTGGACCGCCCGGGCGAGGATGACCGGTTGCAGCAGGTGGTTCTCCACCTGCTGGTAGACGACGAAGAAGACCAGCACCACCACGCCCGCGGTGGGGGAGTGCAGGAACGCGGCCCCCGCCGCGACGATCGCGCCGAGGGTCGCCCCGACCAGCGGGATCAGGTCGGCGACCGCGACCAGCAGCGCGATCACCGCGGCGAACGGCACCCCGGTGAGGAGCAGCACGAGGTACGTCAGGACGCCGCAGATCAGGCTGATCAGCAGGTTCCCGCTGAGGTAGCCGGTGATGGTGCGGGAGCTCTCCCGGCCGATCCGACGCAGCCGCAGCGCCGGGCCGTCCCCGACGAGGCCGAGCACACTGCGGCTGATCCGCGGCGCCTCCAGGACCATCAGGTACGCCAGCACGATGATCGTCAGCAGGCCGGCGACGGTCTCCGCCACGCCCCGGACTAGCCCGACCGCCGGCTGGCGCAGCTGCCCGCCGTACTGCTGGATCTGGTCGGAGTGCTGCCGGGCGTACCCGAGCAGCCCGACGCGTTCCAGGAACCGGCCGAGGGGGCCGCGTCCGGCGCGGGCCTCGCGCAGCAGCTCCGGGGCCCGGTCGACGAAGCGGCCCAGCTCGTCCAGCAGCGGCACCAGGATCAGCGCGGCCACCCCGGCCAGCAGGACGAAGGCGGCGAGGAAGACCAGCAGCGTGGCCAGCGCCCGGCGCCGCACCAGCCGGCGTTGCAGCAGGTCGACCAGCGGGGCCAGCGCCACCGCGAAGAACGCGGCGATCAGGATCCAGACGAGGATCCGCCGGGTGGTCCACAGCAGCGCCAGGCCGAGCGCCGTGGCCAGCACCAGGCCGATGACGATCAGTGAGCTGCGGGCGGTGGACCGGTCGTGGGCGGTGCTCATCCGGCGCGGCTACCCGGGCCTGGGGCCGGGAAACCCGGCGGCTACCCGCCTCTGGGGCCGGGAAACCCGAGGGTGGCGTCGGTCGCCGGGCGGGCTCCGCCGACGAACGCGTCGAGGTCCGGCCCGTGCAGCACCCCGCCGGGCACCGGGTCGGCGGCCACCCGGGTGGCGAGCCGGCGCACCGGGAGCCGGCCGGGACGGTGTGCTGCGGCCAGCACCACGTTGCCGTACCGGCGGCCGCGCAGCATCCGCCGGTCGGCGACCAGGCAGACGTCGGCGAAGACCGCACGCAGGGTGGCCACCTGCACCCGGGTGAAGACCAGTGGCGGCAGATCGGTGACGTTGACCAGGTAGACGCCGTCGGGACGTAGCGTCCGGGCGACCTCGGCGACGAACTCGACGCCGGCCACGTGCCCCGGCATCCGCGCCGCCCGGTAGATGTCGGCCAGCACCAGGTCGTACCCGTCGACCGCCGACGCGGTGACCGCGTTCCGCGCGTCGGCGACCTCGACCACCACCTCCGGGACCGGCGGCAGCTCCTCGGCGACCAGCCGTACCACCGCGGCGTCGCGTTCGACGACCCGTTGCGCGGAGCCGGGGCGGGTGGCCGCCACGTACCGGGGCAGGGTCAGCGCGCCGCCGCCCAGGTGCAGGACGGCACGGGGCAGCCCCGGCGGCGCGGCCAGGTCGACCAGGGTCGCCATCCGCCGGACGTACTCGAAGTGCAGGTGGCGAGGGTCGGCGACGTCCACGTACGACTGGGCGACGCCGCCGGCGAGCAGCGTGCGTCCGGTCCGGCGGGCCGGGTCGACGACCAGCTCCAGCCGGTCGTCCGCCTCGCTGTCCATGCCGGCACGCTAGCCGTGGTGGTGGGGTGGTCCATGATCGGGTGAGGTTTTCCGTCACTCGCGACGGCGTGTCGTGTCGGTTGTCGCTACCCGATCATGGGCGACGCGCGCCCCCATGGCGGGCCGGCGGGCGCACCGCCCACCGGCCCGGCCTTCGGTCGGCTCAGCCACTCGCCATGCCCGCGCCGACCTCCTCGATCGCGTCGTCGACCTGATGGGCCAGGTCCACGTCGGCGGCGGTCACCGCGTCGGCGCTACGGCTGCGGACGGTCAGCACCGCGTTGTCCGGATCGGGGCGACCGATCTGCGGTCCGCGGCCGGTGTCCACCCGGAGCTGGTCGAGCCGGTCGAGCACCCGGTCCAGGTTGCCCGGGGGCAGCTCGATGGTCCGCACCAGCGACTGGCGGTCACTGGACCAGTAGGGCAGGTCCGCCAGGGCGGCCCGCAGCTCCGCCTCGGTCAGCGGTGCGGCGGCGCGGCGCGCGCCGACCAGGCCGCCGCCGGGTTCCGGCGGCGTGAGCAGGTCACGCAGCCCGTCCGGCACGTCCAGCGACTCAATCAGGTCGCCGTCGTGGTCGGCCAGCGCGGCCAGGGTCGCCTCCGCCTGGTAGCGGGCCTGCTCCGGGGTGAGCCGGCTGATCCGACCCACCTCCGCCAGGAAGCCCGGCAGGTCCTGGTGCCGTTCAATGCCGTCGACCGGCACCACGTCGTGCAACTTCACCGGGACGGCCTGGAGCAGCCGTTGCCGCTCGGCCTCGTCCAGCGCCCAGGCCAGCGTCAGCACCGTGGCCTCCGCGGCCACCTTCGCGGTGGCGAAGTCGACCCCGGCCCGCCGGCCGACGTCGTCGACCAGCTCGCGGTAGCCCATCGGCTGCACGCGGCTGTCCTGCCCCGCGTCGGGCAGGGGCCGGGTCGCGGTGGCCACCGCCGGCGGCGGCGGCGCCGGCCCGCCCCGGGTGGTGTCCGGCTTGTGCCGGCCGGCCGGCGGGGGACCGGACCGTCGACCCCGGTCCAGGCTGGTGAGCTGCTTCGACGCGCTCAGGCTGGTGCCGGTCTCGCTCGGCTGTCGACCCTGCCGGCGCGCGTCGCGGGCCAGGGCCCGGCGGCGCTGGTTGTCGCCCTCCATCTGCTTGCGCATGGTGGCACCTCGCTCCTGTCGGGGTTCGCCTCGTCCGCCGTCGCGTTCCCACCGCCCGGCGGAAGGTAACGGGCCGAACCCGGTCGGCGGGTTCACTCGCCGGGGGTGAGGGACGCTCACCCGCCCGGGCCGCACGATCGGGGCGGACCGGAGGTCTTCCGAGGAACGCGGAAGGGAAGGTCGTCATGAAGAGGATCGTCGAGATCGTCCCCGCCCGACCCGGCTGGTACTCCCGGTGGCAGGTCGGCCCGGAGGCCACCCGGTGCTACCCGGTGAGTCTGTGGGCACTGGTCGAGGAGACCGACGGTTCCGGCCGCGAGGTGGTGGGCATGGACTGCGCCGGCCAGTGGCCCGGATCGGACGTCAACGAGGTCGGTGGGAACTTCGTCCGGTACCTGTTCCAGACGCCCGATTCCGGTCGCCCGGAGGACGCCGAACCACCGTCACCGACCGACCTGCGCGAGCACGGGCCGCGCCTGCAACCGGCCGTGGCCACCTAGACCATCCTCCCGGCCCCCGACCCCTGGTCCCAGGGTCGGGGGCCACCCCGACCATGGAGCGGCTCCCTCAGCCCGCCTCGCGCGCCTCGTCGCCGACGGCGGGCGGGTGCTCCACCGCCAGCAGTTCGGCGAGCCCGGTGCGGTCCAGCAGGTGCTGAAGCTGCGGGTTGACGCCGGTCAGCCGGACCGGCCCGGCCCCGCCGCGGCCGATCACCACGAAGGCGCTGAGCCCGGAGGAGTCGCAGAGGGCGACGCCGGCGACGTCGATCAGCAGCTCCCGGTGGCCGTCGGCGCGGGCCTGGGCGGCCACGGCGATCAGCTCCGGCGCGCTGTCGAAGTCGAGGTCACCGGTCAGCCGTAGCCGGGCGCCCCCGGCGTCGAGCCGGGTCACCTCGATGGACAACAGCTGACTGGGCATGCACCCATGTTCCCAGCTTCGCGCGACCGGGAAACGCCCGGGGCTCAGGCGGAGGCGGTCCGGCCGGGCAGATCGGCCGCGGCGGCCTCGGTCCGGACGGTGGGCAGCGGCCGGGCCAGCAGACCGGTGACGCCGGTCATGTCGAGGATGGTGTCCAGGAAACGCGGGGTGGAGCGCAGCCGGATGGCCGTGCCGACCTGCTGCCCCTCGCGCCACGCGTGGACGATCACGGACAGCCCGGTGCTGTCGATGAAGAGCAGGTCGGCGAAGTCCAGCACGAGGACCGGGGGACGCTCGGCGAGGGCCCGGTCCACCTCGGCGCGCAACGGCCCCGACGTGGTGAAGGCGAGATCGCCGCCGACGGAGATGACGGGAGCCGCCGGGTCTGAGTGGTCGACGGCCAGGCTCAGCGGGGTGGCCTCGGGTTTCCTCCCGTGGGGCACTCGATCACGCCTTTCCGCAGGGCTGCCGGTCGGGCAGGTGCTTCTGCCGGATCGTAACAACACCCGCCCGGCTCCGCCCGCAGGCGCGGATCGGGGTCGCGCCCCGGCCGTGGGGTGGCGGTACCGGCGCACCGGCGTAGGGTGGGGCGCAGAGATTGGAACATACCCGCCGTTTCCGCTGGACCGTGGGCGTCGACACGAGGAGTGGGGCTCAGCTGGTGACTGCTGCCGACGTCAGGGGCTCGGACCCGGGCGACGGACGGATCCCCACGCCGAGTGCTGCCCGGGCTCCGGCGCGGTCGTCCGACGTCGCCGGCCGACCCGGGTCGGCGCTGCCGCCGCTCTCGCCCGACCGTGGCCACGCCGAGCCGGACTGGTCGGAGGTGATCGAGCACTTCCGCGAGGGTCTGATCGTCTGCGACGCCGATGGCGTGGTGCGGCATCTCAGTCCCGTCGCCGAGCGCCTGCTGCCCGAGGTGGTCCCCGGCCGGGCGCTGGCCGCCGCCGGCGTGGCCGCGCTCACCACCGGTGACGCCGGCGAGTTCGGCCACCGCGGACGCCGGCTCCGGGTCCGCCAGGTGCCGCTCTCCGGGGCCCGCAGCTGTCACTACGTCGAGGACGTGACCGACAGCGTCAGCCGTGCCGACGCGCTGCTCGCCGAGCGGGCCCGCTCCGCGTTTTTGGCGGTCGTCGGCGAGAAGCTCGGCAATCCGTTGCATCCCGACCGGGCCGCAGCCGCCGTGGTGCGGCTGACCGTGCCCACCCTGGCCGAGGTCGCCGTCCTGGTGCTCGCGCCCCGGGCCGGCCGGGCCCGCTGGTGGCGGGCGACGCGGGGCGAGGACGAGTCGGCGGCCGTGGACAGCGGCATGTTGTCCGCCACCGCCCTGCCGACGGCGATCGCCGAGGGGCTCTGCGGCGCCGAGCCGCACGCGGTCGACTGGTTGGTCGAGCAGGCGGTGGAGGCCGGCTGGCTGCCGGGGCTGGAGGCCCGCGAGGTCGCCGCCCGGGTGGTCCCGCTGCCCGGCCGGGACGCGCCGGCCGGCGTGCTGCTGGTCGCCCGCCACGCCACCCGCTGGTACGACGAGGACGACCTCGAGCTGCTCCGCGCCTTCGCCGCCCGGGCCGGTGCCGCGCTGACCACGGCGGTGCTCTACCGCGACCAGGCCGAGGTGGCCGACACGCTCCAGGCCAGCCTGTTGCCGGTCGAGCCGGTGACCGTCGCCGGGGTGCAGTGGGGCACGGCGTACCGGCCGGCGCAGGCGAGCCTGCGCATCGGCGGTGACTTCTACGGCTCGCACCGGCTCCCCGACGGCGGCTCGGTGTTCTTCCTCGGCGACGTCTCCGGCAAGGGCGTGGAGGCGGCCGTCTTCACCGGCCAACTCCGCCAGTGCCTGCAGGCGCTGCACCGGGTCGAGTCGCACCCCGGCCGGTTGCTGAAGCTGCTCAACGACGCGCTGCTGGAGACCACCCAGGCGCACGGCCAGGGTCGGTTCGCCACCATGGTGCTCGGCGTCGTCCGCCCGCACCGCGACGGCGGCCTCACCCTGACGATGGCCGGTGGCGGCCACCTGCCGCCGCTGGTGCTGCGCGCCTGCGGCGAGGTCGAGACGGTGCCGCTGAGCGGCATGCTCATCGGCGTGGTGCCGGACCCGCGCATCGGCGAGGTGACCGTCCGGCTCGCCCCGGGCGAGACCTGCCTGCTCTACAGCGACGGGGTGACCGAGGCGCGCGGCGGCCGGCGCGGCGACGAACAGTTCGGCCAGGACCGGCTGGTCACCGCGGTGACCGGCTGCCACCGGGTGCCGGCGCCGGCGCTGGCCGAGCGGGTCGAGCAGGTGACCTGCGACTGGCTGGCCCAGGGCGACCACGACGACATCGCCGTGCTGGCGCTGCGCGCCACCGGCCCCGGTGGGCGCCCGCCGCGGCACCTGCACGCCGTACCCGAGGTGGGCGGCCCCGGCGAGGAGAGGGAGACCCGTTCGTGACCGCCCCCACCACCCAGGCCGATCCGGCCCAGGCGTACCCCGAGTTCCTGGACGCGCTGGAGGAGGCCGACGAGTACGGCGCCATCGACGTGGCCGTCCGGCTGCTCGACGCCGGGGTGCCGGCCGAGCGGGTGCTGCTCGACCTGGTCGCGCCCGCGCAGTCCGAGGTGGGGGAGCGGTGGGCGCGCAACGAGTGGAGCGTCGCCCAGGAGCACGCGGCGACCCACATCAGCGAGCGGGTGGTGGCCGCCGTGGCGGCGCACGCCAACCCGCGCCCGACCCGGGGGCGGGTGGTGGTGGCCTGCATGGACGGCGAGTGGCATGCCCTGCCGCCCCGGCTGGTGGCGGAGGTGCTGCGGCTGCGCGGCTGGCAGGTGACCTTCCTGGGGGCGAGCGTGCCCGCCGCGCACCTGGTGTCGTACCTGCACCGGCACGACGCGCACGCGGTCGCCCTGGCCTGCGCGCTGCCGATGCGGCTGCCGTACGCGCACCGGATGATCGAGGCCTGCCGCCGCTCGGACGTACCGGTGGTGGTGGGCGGGCGCGGCTTCGGCGACGACGGGCGCTGGGCCCGCACCCTCGGTGTCGCCTGGGCGCCGGACGCGCCGAGCGCGGCCGACCTGGTCGCCGACGAGCGGGCGCTGCGCCGGGTCCGCCCGGCCGAGCTGCCGCACCTCGCCGACGACGAGTACGCCAGCCTGGTGAAGCGGCGCGGCGAGCTGATCGACTCCGCGTTGGCCGATCTGCGCGAGCGGGTGCCGTCGGTCCACGACTACACCCCTGCCCAGCTCGACTCCACCATCAGCGACCTCGGGTACATCGTCGATTTCCTGGCCGCGGCGCTGTACGTCGACGACAGCTCGCTCTTCACCGACTTCGTCGGCTGGCTGGTGGAGATCCTGACCAGCCGTGGGGTGCCGGCCGCCGCGGTCGGGCTGACCCTCGGCCACTACCATCGGCAGCTGCGCGACTTCCCCCGGGCGGCGCGGTTCCTGGCGCTGGGGGAGACGGTCCTCCCCGCGCCCGGCGGCCCCGCCCGGCGCTGATCGCGGCGGTGTCGGGCACCCTGCGTATACTTGCTCCACTGCAAAGGGTTGGCCTGCGGTGCGAGCGAGAGGGACGACGTTGACGTTCACCGTCACGCACAGCCCGCGGGCTGGTGGTGGTGTGTGCCTGCGGCTCGTCGGCGAGCTGGACATGAGCACCGTCGGTCAGCTCAACGACACGATCGACCGGCTGGCCGCCGACGGCGCCCGCCAACTGCTGCTCGACCTCGCGGAGCTGACCTTCTGCGACTCCACCGGCATCGCCGCGTTCGTCCGGGGGGATAATCGGGCCGCCGCCGACGGCGGGTGGCTGCGGCTGACCGGGGCCACCGGCCGGGTGGACCGGGTGCTCCAGGTCACCGGGCTCGCGGATGTGTTGGCGTACCAACCGGACACGGCGGACCCGGCGTCGCAGGACGCCCCCTGATCGGCTAGATTTCCCCGCCAGCGGGTGACCGTGCGGTCCCCATCGCCCGAGATGAGACAGGTACACCATGGGCCAAGGCGCCGCGAACCCCGTCCGCATCCTCGTCGTGGACGACGACCCGGGTGACGTGCTGATGATCGAGGAGGCCCTGGAGGACTCCGAGATCGAGAAGGTCATCGACGTGGTCAGCGACGGCCAGGAGGCGATGGAGTTCCTCCGCCGCGAGGGTCGGCACACCGAGGCCCGCCGCCCGGACGTGATCCTGCTCGACCTGAACATGCCCCGGATGGACGGCCGGCAGGTGCTCGGCGAGGTCAAGCAGGACGAGGACCTGCGGACCATTCCGATCGTGGTGCTCACCACCTCGAACGCGGACACCGACATCGTCGGCAGCTACACGCTGCAGGCCAACGCGTACGTGACCAAGCCGATCGACCTGGACGACTTCAACGACGTGGTCCGCCGCATCGACGAGTTCTTCGGTCGGGTGGTCGTGCTCCCCAAGCGTTCCTGACCTGCCCGGTGCCCCCGGCCCCGGGCCGGCGCTCAGTTGCTGAACATTTTTCCCGAACATCCTCGGCGCCGACCGGCAGCCGCGAGGATCGAACCTGGGGAAAGACGTACCAGCTGCCTGGGGGGCGACAGTATGAGGTTCTCCGTCGTTGAGACCGGCTACGACCAGCGGCAGGTCGATTCCTGCCTCGACGAGCTGGGAGTCCGGTTGACCCGGCTCGCGGCGCGGGCGGAAGTCGCCGCCGGCGCCGGTCGGGAGTGGGACCAGATCCGGCAGGAGGCGACCCTGCTGCGCGGCCTGGTCGACCGCCAGGGTTCGCCGACGGACGACGCCGCGGCGGCGGCCCGCCGCGCCGCCTCGGCGGTCGAGCGGGAGGCCGCCGAGATCCTGGCGCAGGCCCGCGGCGAGCTCGACGCCGCGCGCGAGGAGGCCCGGCAGCTCCGCGAGCGGGTGTACGCCGAGGCGGTGCAGGCCCGCCGCGAGTTCGAGGCGGCGCTGCACGAGCGGCGGCGTCGGGAGGCCCGGGTGGACCAGCTCCTCGCCGGGGTGGCCGCCGACGCGGTGCCGGCCGACACGCCCACCGCCGCCGCGTCCACGGGTGGTGTGCCCGCGACCCGGGCGGCCGCCGGCGCGCCCGAGGTGACGGCGCAGCGGCCGGAACCGGGCACCCGGGTGGCCTGAGCGCGCCGACGGGGGCTCAGGTCAGCGCCGCCACCACCGTGGTCGCCCGCTGCTCGTGCTGGGCGTACGCGTCGGGGAACGCCGAGACCTGCACGGCCTGGGCCGCGGCGGTCACGCTCATCTCCCGCCAGCCGGGCACCTCGGCCAGCGCCGTGTAGAACGCCCGGGCCGCGTACGCGGGACGCATCAGCTGGGCCACCGTGCCCCACCCGCTGCTCGGGCGCTGCTGGAACAGCCCGACCGAGTCGTGGTCGGAGCCGCTGCCCTGGTGCGGATAGTCGTACGACTCGGGCAGCACGTCGCTGGCCAGGTTGTAGAGGTTGCTCTCCTGCATCGCGGTGGCGATGGCGACGACCAGGCCGCGCCGGGGCACCTGTAGCTGCACCCCGACGTCCACGATCACCTTGGCGTTGTCCATCTGCGCCTGGGTGAGGCCGGCGACCGGCCGGGGCCGCCGGGGCTTGGCCGGCCTCTTCGGCTTCGGCGTGGCCTGCCGGGTGGCCGACGGGCTGGGGCTGGCCGTGGGGATCGGCGTGACCGGGACGGCGATGGGTGAGGCGCCCCGGTCCAGCGAGCGGGAGGCGCGGTCGGCGGCCTCGGCCCGGTCCGCCAGCACCTCGCTGACCGGGGTCCCGCGCGGGGCGGGGTCGTGCGCGCCGGCGAACGCCACCAGCCCGAGGCAGCAGGTCACGCCCCCGGCCAGGGCCACCCGGGCCGGGGTGGAGGCCAGTGCGGCTCGCGCTCCGCGTCGGGGTGGCTCCGGAGCGCGGTGTCGGCCGATCCGCCGTTCGCCCGATGCGGCATCGACCGTACGGGTATGCGGTCGGGTTTCGGGCGGCTGCTGCTGGGGGGAGTCGTCGGCAAGCACCCGCCGAGGCTAGAGAGCCCACCGCCGCTTGCCATCGGGGTCATTGGTGGCATGCGCCACAATTTGCGGTAATCCGACCGGGCATTACCGGCGGTCGGTCAGGAACCGCGCCGACCTCGCCAGTCCTACTTATCCTTGATGTCGGAAACAACCGGAGGAATCCGGCGCGAGTCGCCCGTCCGGGCCCGGGCGACGGCCCTCCTCCGTTCGGGCGACGGCTGCCGACCGTACCGCCGACCCGCCGGCCCACCGCGCGGCGGACGCCCAGGTCACCGGCGGTCGAGGTGTTGTCGCCGCCGCTCCGGCGGCGACTCGGTACGATTCGGACGGTGACCGACAGCATGATCGACGAGCCCGTCCGCGGTGCCGCGCACCGCCCCGGTGACCGGCGCGGACTCGTCCTGGTGCTGCTCGCCGTCCTGCTGGCGGCGGTGCTGGCCGGCCACCGCGCGGTGCCGAACGTGCGCGGCCTGGGCAGCCTGCTCGACAGCGCGACGCCGCTGCTCGGCCTCGGCGTACCGGTGCTGGCCCTGGCCGCGCTGCTGCGCCGCTCCCGGCGGGCGCTGGTGGCCGTCGCGCTCCCGGCGGCCGTCTGGGCGCTGATGTACGCCGGCGTCTGGCTGCCCCCTGCCGCCGGCAGCGGTCCGGCCGGCATCCGGGTGGCCAGCCAGAACCTGCGCGCCGGCAATCCCGACCCCGCCGGCACGGTCGCCCCGCTCGCCGAGGCCGGGGTCGACCTCCTCGCGCTCCAGGAGGTCGACGACGCCGGCCGGCTCGCCGCCGACCTGCGGCAGCGCTACCCGCACCGCGCGGCGGTCTCCACCGTCGCGCTGTGGAGCCGCTACCCCATCCGGGACTCCGCCGGAGTGGACACCGGGCTGGGCTGGACCCGTGCGCTGCGGGCGGTCGTCGCCACCCCGCGGGGCGACCTCACGGTCTACGTGGTGCACCTCGGATCGGCCCGGGCCGGCGACACCGCCACCCGGGACGAGACCGTCCGCGCCCTGGCCGGGGCGGTGCGCGCCGACCGCGCCGACCGGCTGCTGGTGCTCGGGGACCTGAACACCGCCACCACCGACCGGGTTTTCACCCCGCTGACCCGGCTGCTGGGCGACGCCCAGGCCGACGCCGGCCGGGGCTTCGGCTTCACCTGGCCGTCGTCGGTGCCGGTCACCCGGCCCGACCACGTGCTCTACCGCGGCCTCACGCCCACCACGGCCGACGTGCTGCGCACGCCGGACTCCGACCACCGGGCGGTGACCGCCGGCTTCCGCTGGTGACTCAGCGCCGCCCGTCGGCGGGCGTCACGGTCAGCCGGTGCCGGCTGGCGTCGCCGCTGGAGAAGGGCCAGATCCGGTCGGCGTACTCGACCAGGTCGGCCAGCTGCTCGCGGGTCAGGCCCACCGACGAGATGGAGGCGTGCACGTCCGCCCGGTAGCGGCCGTCGTCGTCGCGGCCCAGCTTCGCCTCGGCCGTCACCTGCACGGTGTGCGCCTCGTCGGTGATCTCGCCGGCCGCCTCCACCGCCGCGTGGTGCAGGCAGGACGCGAACGCGGCGGCCAGCAGCTGCTCGGGCGTCAGGCCCGTGCAGTGCGGCGCGAGCGGGGACGCCAGCGCCGTGGACCAGCCGCCGTCCTCGGTGCGTACGTGGCCGCCCGAGGCGGTCGCGGTGGCCTCGTTCAGCCAGGAACTGGGATCCGGCATCGCGTTCCTCCCGTCAGTCACCGGCCCGGGTTCCCGGACTCGATCGGGTGAAACGCCGGTCAGGCCGACCCGGTGCGGGACCAGTCGTCGAGGGCCACCGCCTCGGTCGCCTCCGTCGCGGCGCGCTCGGTCCACTCGGAGACCGGGGCGGGACGGGGCCGGGGCACCGACGCCAGCATCGGCACGTACACCCGGGCGTCCACCACCTCGGCCAGCAGCAGCGCGGCCATCAGGCTGGTCGGCCGGCGGGACGGGTCGTCGGCAAGGCACTGGCGGCACAGCTCGGCCACCTCCGGCGGCAGCCCCTCGATCGGCGGCAGCGGCTCCGCCGCCACCCGTCGCCGGGCACCGACCAGCTGGGTGGCGGTCGTCCCCGCCGCGTACGGCAGGCGGCCGGTGAGGCAGTAGTAGAGGAGCACGCCGAGGGCGTACATGTCGGCCGCCGGGGTCGCCGGCTTCCGGTCGAACTGCTCCGGGGCCAGGTACGCCGGGGTGCCCACCACCATGCCGTCCGGGCTGTGGTCGGGCGCGCCGGCCGGGGTGGCGATGCCGAAGTCGAGGACCTTCACCCCGGACGGGGTGAGCATGACGTTGGCCGGCTTCACGTCCCGGTGCACGATGCCGTGCGCGTGCGCGGCGGCCAGCGCGGCCGCCACCTCCGCGCAGACCCGGACCGCGATCCGCCAGTCCAGCGGCCCGGCGCGCAGGTGCGCGGCGAGCGTCTCGCCCTCGGCCAGTTCCATCACGATGTACGGCGCCTCGCGGCCGGGCAGCGTGGTCGAGGTGCCGAAGTCGTGCACGCTCGCCACGTTGGGATGCACCAGCCGGGCGGCATTGCGCGCCTCGGCGCGGATCCGCTCGACCGAGGTCTCTTCGCCCTGCTGCTCAGGGGACATCAGCTTCACCGCGACCGGCCGGTCCAGCACCAGGTCGTGCGCGCGCCACACCTCGGACATCCCGCCCAGGCCGATGCGCTGTGCGAGCTGGTACCGCCCGGCCAGCGTCCTCATCGACCCGCTCCTGTCTGTTTCGTGCCGCCTGCCCGGTGTGGCTGCGCCCTTCCGGAGCCGGTACCCGCGCTCCCAGCAGGGCAAACCCGTGGGCGGGTCGGCCCGGAGCGGGCTCGGGGCGACCGCCGGTGCGGTAGCTTGCCAGCCAGGGGGTCCGGCGTCCGGCGTACCGGCCGCGACGCTTGCCCGGCACGGACGGAGGGGACGCGGATGGGCGGGGTGACCGTGCGCTTCGTCGGCGGGCCGGCCCACGACGTGGTCCGGGAGGTGCCCGCCGATCCGGGCGGCGAGCCACCGGAGCGCTGGATCATGCGGCACCCCGACGCCGACCCGCCGCCGGGTGGCGGCGGCCCGGACCACCTCTACGCGCGGGACCGGCCCGACGGCAGCGGGGTCTGGACGATGCGGTTCGTGCGCACCTATCCGGTGGGTGCGAGCGAGTGACCGGTCACCGGCGCGCCGGGCGGTCGCCGAGCGCCGGGTCCGGTGCGCGGGGCGTGGGCCAGGCCGCGACGCCCTGACCCGCCAGCCAGTCCGGCCCGGCGTCTCCCCGCACCAGTGCGGCGATCGCGAGCATCGCCGCCCGGGTCGCGTCCGGCGCGGCCACGGTCACCGCCCGCCACGGCGAGGCCGGCGGGCCGCCGGTCCGCGGGTCGAGCACCCCGCCGCCGTCGGGCCGCCAGCCGTCGGCGGTGACCAGCGCACCGCCCGTCAGCCGCAGCACCCGGCCCTCGGCCGCCACCGGCCAGCCACCGGCCGGGGCGGGGCCCGCCACCGCGGTCCGGGTGCCGAGTCCCACCAGCGCCCCGACACCGGTCCGGGCGGCGATCCGCTCCGCCGCGCGCTGCACCAGGTACGCGGTGGCGGTGCCGTCGAGGGCCAGCGGCAGCGTGGCCGGTACGGCCAGCAGGTCGCCGCGCAGCCGCACCGCTCGCCAGTTCCCCGTCGGCTCGACCGGGCCCACCGACGCCCCGCAGACCGGCCACCGGCCCCGGGCGTACGCGCGGCGCAGCCGGGCCGCCCCGACGGTGGGGTCCACGTCGCCCCCGGTGGCCTCGGCGGCGCCGAGCGCCACCGCGACCAGGTCCCGCAGCAGCGGGCCGACCGGCACCGGCCGCCCCGCCGCCCGGTGCGCCCGGGCCAGCTCGTCCTCGGCGCGGCGCAGCCCGGCCAGCAACCGGACCAGCGTCCGGCGCGCCTCGGGCAGCGCGTCCCGGTCGGTCACCGCGACCCGCGCCACCCGCCCCCGGTACGCCCGGCGGACCTCCTCGACAGCCATGGCCCGAGCCTGCGGTCGCAGCCTGGACCCGACGTGGGTCGGGCCTGTGCCCGCGCTGTGCGGGCCGACCGGCGGTCCGCTTCGCCCGGCGCGACGTCGGCCGGCCCGGTACGGTCGAGCCGACCCGTGCCGGCGCGCACAGCCCGCGCACAGGATGCGCACAGGACAGCGCCAGGCACGGCGCCCACGATGGGGGCATGGTGATGGACGGGCAGGCAGCGCAGCAGCGGATCGAACTCCGTCGGCCCGACGGCGAGCCGGTCCGCGTCCTGGTGGTCGACGACGAGCCGACCCTGACCGACCTGCTGTCGATGGCGCTGCGCTACGAGGGCTGGCAGGTGCGCAGCGCCGGCAACGGGATGGCCGCGCTGAGCACGGCCCGGCAGTTCCAGCCGGACGCCGTGGTCCTCGACGTGATGCTGCCCGACCTGGACGGCTTCCAGGTGCTGCGCCGGCTGCGCGAGCAGACCCCGACCGTGCCGGTGCTCTTCCTGACCGCCCGCGACGCCGTCGAGGAGCGGATCGCCGGGCTGACCGTCGGCGGCGACGACTACGTCACCAAGCCGTTCAGCCTGGAGGAGGTCATCGCCCGGCTGCGCGCGCTGCTGCGCCGCTCCGGCTTCGCCGTGGCCGCCCGCGAGGACGCCGTGCTCACCGTCGGCGATCTCAGCCTCGACGAGGACAGCCACGAGGTGCGCCGGGGCGGCGAGCTGATCACCCTCACCGCCACCGAGTTCGAGCTGCTGCGCTACCTGATGCGCAACCCGCGGCGGGTGCTGAGCAAGGCGCAGATCCTGGACCGGGTCTGGAACTACGACTTCGGTGGGCAGGCCAACGTCGTGGAGCTGTACATCTCGTACCTGCGGAAGAAGATCGACGCCGGCCGGGCGCCGATGATCCACACGCTGCGCGGCGCGGGGTATGTCCTCAAGCCCGCGGAGTGACGCCGGCGGCCGGCTGCGCTCCTGGCTGGCCGGGCGGTCCCTGCGGACCCGCCTGGTCGCCGCGGTGGTGGCGCTGCTCGCCCTGGTCAGCATCGCCATCGGCGGGCTGACCACGGTGGCGCTGCGGCACTTCCTGATCGGCCAGGTCGACAACCAGCTCACCGCCGACGAACGCCGGCAGCAGGAGCTCCCGCCCTGGTACCGGCAGTTCGCCGAGCGGCAGCGGGCGAACGACCAGCGGGCGCCTGAGCCGCCGCCCGGCTTCCCACCCGACTCGATCGCGGTCAAGGTCGTCGGCGGCGGTGTCGCGTCCGCGCGGATCCGCAGCAGCTCCGGGCCGACGGAGGCCCTCCCGGCCGGCGACGTGTCGGCGCTGACCCGGATCCCGACCGACGGGCGGCCGCGCAGCGTCGACCTGGGCGGGCGGGGCGACTACCGGGCGGTGGCCCGGCAGGCGCCCGACGGCGACGTGCTGGTCTTCGCCATCCCGCTGGCCGGGGTGCAGGAGACCGTCTGGTGGATGATCGCCGCCCAGGCGGGCGTCGCCGCCGTCGGCCTGCTGGTCGCGGGCGCCCTGGGCGCGCTGATCGTGCGGGCCACGCTGCGCCCGCTGAACCGGGTCGCCGCCACCGCCGCCCGGGTCACCGAGCTGCCGCTGGACCGCGGCGAGGTGGCCCTGTCGGTGCGGGTGCCCGAGGGTGACACCGACCCGCGTACTGAGGTCGGGCAGGTGGGGGCGGCGCTGAACCGGATGCTGGGGCACGTCGCCGCCGCGCTCGCCGCGCGGCAGGCCAGCGAGACCCGGGTACGCCAGTTCGTCGCCGACGCCAGCCACGAGCTGCGTACGCCGCTGGCCGCGATCCGCGGCTACGCCGAGGTGGCCCGGCGCGGACGGGACCGGGTGCCGCCGGACGTGGCGCACGCGCTGCGCCGGGTGGAGTCGGCCAGCACCCGGATGACCAGCCTCGTCGACGACCTGCTGCTGCTGGCCCGGCTGGACTCCGGCCGGCCGCTCGCGGCGGAGCCGGTCGACCTGACCGCGCTGATCGTCGACGCGGTCAGCGACGCGCACGTCGCCGGCCCGGAGCATCGCTGGCAGCTCGACCTGCCCGACGAGGTGCTCGACGTGCCGGGCGACGCCGTCCGGCTGCACCAGGTGGTGGCGAACCTGCTGGCCAACGCCCGGGTGCACACCCCGCCGGGCACCACGGTGACCACCCGGCTGGTCCGTACCCCCGGCGGCGTGCAGCTCAGCGTCGCCGACGACGGGCCCGGCATCCCGCCCGAGCTGCAGGGCGAGGTCTTCGAACGGTTCGCCCGCGGCGACAGCTCCCGGTCCCGGGAGCACGGCAGCACCGGCCTCGGCCTGGCGATCGTGGCGGCGGTGGTGGAGGCGCACCACGGGTCCGTCGAGGTCGAGAGCCGGCCGGGTCACACCGTCTTCCGGGTGCTGCTGCCGGCTTCCACAGCCGACGCATAGCCCGGTCACGGGGCCGGTCCAACCGGCCTCGCCAGGCTTGCCGGCATGGACAGAACCGAGACCCTGCCGACCGCGCCGGCGGTGACCGCACCGCCGGCACCACCCGCGCCGGAACCCGTACCCGTGACGGCGGAACCCCCGCAGCCGCGCCCGGATCCGAGCTGGACGCGACCGGCCCTGGCGGTGTTGCTGCTCGCCACCGGCGTGCTCTACCTGTGGAGCCTCGGCGCCTCCGGCTGGGCGAACTCGTTCTACTCGGCGGCGGCGCAGGCCGGCGCGGAGAGCTGGAAGGCGTTCTTCTACGGCTCCTCCGACGCGGCCAGCTCGATCACGGTGGACAAGACCCCGGCGTCGCTGTGGTTGATGGCGCTGTCGGTGCGGATCTTCGGCCTGAGCAGCTGGTCCATCCTGGTGCCGCAGGCGCTGCTCGGCGTCGCCACGGTCGGCGCGCTGTACGCGACCGTCCGCCGCTGGTACGGCCCGGTGGCCGGCCTGCTCGCCGGCACGGTCCTCGCGCTCACCCCGGTCGCCACCCTGATGTTCCGGTTCAACAACCCCGACGCCCTGCTCGTCCTGCTGCTGGTCCTCGCCGCGTACGCGACGGTGCGGGCGGTGGAGACGGCCGGCACCCGGTGGATCGTCCTGGCCGGCGCGCTGGTCGGCCTCGGCTTCCTCACCAAGATGCTCCAGGCGTTCCTGGTGGTCCCGGTCTTCGCCGGGGTCTACCTGCTGGCCGCGCCGACCGGCCTGGGGCGGCGGATCCGCCAGCTGCTGCTGGCCGGGCTGGGCCTGGTCGTCGCCGCCGGCTGGTGGGTGGCCGTCGTCGAGCTGGTGCCGGCGAGCGCCCGCCCCTACATCGGCGGCTCGCAGGGCAACAGCATCCTGGAGCTGACCCTCGGCTACAACGGCCTGGGCCGGATCACCGGCAACGAGGAGGGCAGCGTCGGCGGTGGCCGGGCCGGCGGCGGTGGCCCGTTCTCCGGCCAGACCGGCTGGCTGCGGATGTTCGACACCGAGGTCGGCGGCCAGATCTCCTGGCTGCTGCCGGCCGCGCTGATCCTGCTGGTCGCCGGCCTGGTGCTGGCCGGCCGGGCACCGCGCACCGACCGGCGCCGCGCCGGCCTGCTGCTCTGGGGCGGCTGGCTGCTGGTCACCGGGCTGATCTTCAGCTTCATGTCCGGCATCTTCCACGCGTACTACACCGTCGCCCTCGCCCCGGCGGTCGGCGCCGTGGTCGGCATCGGCGCCGTGCTGCTCCGGCGGGAGCGCGCCGCCGTGCCCGGAGCGGTCTCGGCGCCCGAGCCGGGCGTACCGACGGCGCCGGTTGCCGGCGCGGCGACGCCCGGGACGCGGGGCGGCCGGCGCGGCCTGCTCGCCACCGTGACGCTGGCGGCGGCCCTCGCCGTCACCGCCTGGTGGTCGTGGCGGCTGCTGGGCCGCAGCCCGGACTGGTATCCCTGGCTGCGCACGGTGGTGCTGGTCGGCGGCCTCGCCGCGGCGGTGCTGATCGTGCTGGCGGGCCGGTTGCCCCGGCGGGTCGTGCCGGTGGTGCTCGCGTTCGGCGCGGCCACCGCGCTCGCCGGGCCGGCCGCGTACGCCCTGCAGACGGCGGCCACCCCGCACACGGGCTCGATCCCGAGCGCCGGCCCGGCGCTGCAGGGCGGCTTCGGCCCCGGACGGGGCGGCTTCCCCGGCGGCCGGATGCCGGCCGGCGCCCAGTTCCCCGGCGCCCCGGGCGGACCGAACGGCCAGTTCCCGGGGGGCCAGCTCCCCGGCGCCCCGGGCGGCAACCAGACCGGCCAGCCCGGCGGCCTCCCCGGCGGGCTGCCGGGCCAGGCCGCCGGCGGTGCCGGCCGGGCGCCGGGCGGCGGGATGGGCGGGCTGCTCGACTCCCGCGCGCCGAGCGCCGAACTGAAGGCGCTGCTGGAGCGTGACGCCGCCGACTACACCTGGATGGCGGCCACCATCGGCTCGAACAACGCCTCCGGCTACCAGCTCGCCACCGGGCGGCCGGTGATGGCGATCGGCGGCTTCAACGGCAGCGACCCGTCCCCGACGCTGGGGCAGTTCCAGGCGTACGTGGCCGACGGCCGGATCCACTGGTTCGTCGGCGGCGGCGGGTTCCGGGCCAACGGGGGCAGCTCCGCCTCGCAGGAGATCGCCGCCTGGGTCGCCGAGACCTTCGAGTCGCAGACCGTCGACGGGGTCACCGTCTACGACCTGAGCAGCGGGCGGGAGGGATGAGGATGACGTACGCCACCGGCCCCCGGCCGGCCGTCGAGACCCGGGTCGCGGTGCCCGCCGCGGTGCTGGACGTGGTGGTCCCGGTCCACAACGAGGAGGCCGACCTGGCCCCCTGCGTACGACGGCTGCACGCGCACCTGAGCGCGCACTTCCCGTACCCGTTCCGAATCACCGTGGCGGACAACGCCAGCGTCGACGCGACCCTGGCCGTCGCCGAGGCGCTGGCCGCGGAGCTGCCCGAGGTGCGGGTGCGGCACCTGGCCGCCAAGGGGCGCGGCCGGGCGCTGCGGGCCACCTGGTCGGCCTCGGACGCCCCGGTGCTGGCCTACATGGACGTGGACCTCTCCACCGACCTGGCGGCGCTGCTGCCGCTGGTCGCGCCGCTCATCTCCGGCCACTCCGACCTGGCCATCGGCACCCGGCTGGCGCGCACCTCCCGGGTGGTGCGGGGCGCCAAGCGGGAGGTGATCTCCCGGGCGTACAACCTGCTGCTGCGGGGGACGCTCGCGGCGCGGTTCTCCGACGCGCAGTGCGGCTTCAAGGCGATCCGCGCCGACGTGGCCCGGGAGCTGCTGCCGCTGGTGCAGGACACCGGCTGGTTCTTCGACACCGAGCTGCTGGTGCTCGCCCAGCGGGCCGGGCTGCGCATCCACGAGGTGCCGGTGGACTGGGTGGACGACCCGGACAGCCGGGTGGACATCGTCGCCACCGCCCTGGCCGACCTGCGCGGCATCGGCCGGCTGGGCCGGGCGCTGCTGACCGGGGCGCTTCCGGTCGGGCGGCTGCGCGAGCAGCTCGGCCGGGCGCCGCTGACCGCCCCGCCGGCCCAGGTGCCGGTCGGGCTGCCCCGGCAGCTGGCCCGGTTCGCCGCCGTCGGGGTGGCCAGCACGCTGGCGTACCTGCTGCTCTTCGTGGCGTCCCGGGGGGTGCTGGGCGCGCAGTGGGCCAACCTGCTGGCGCTGCTGGTGACGGCGGTGGCCAACACCGCCGCGAACCGGCGGCTCACCTTCGGCATCACCGGGCGTCGGCACGCCGGCCGGCACCACCTGCAGGGGCTGCTCGCCTTCGGCCTCGGCCTGGCGCTGACCAGCGGGTCCCTCGCGGCCCTGCACGCGGCCACCGCGCCGTCGCGGCCGGTCGAGCTGGCGGTGCTGGTGGCGGCCAACCTGGCCGCCACCGCCCTGCGTTTCCTGCTGCTGCGCCTGGCCATGCACCACCGCCGGCCCGCGCCGCGGGTCAGGGAGTGAGGGCGGCGGCGAGGACCTCGACGAGGCGGCGCGCGTACCGCCCGTCGGGGTCCCCGTCGGCGTCGAGGTCGGCGACGCTCATCCCGAGCAGGCGTCCGGAGCGCACCAGCGGCGTGGTCAGCGCGAGCAGGTCGTCCCAGCCGAGGCCGTCGGGCTCGGGGTAGGTGACGGCGGGCAGGACCGCCGGGTCGAGCACGTCGAGGTCGAGGTGCAACCAGGTCGGCCCGGTGGCCTCGGCGGCCAGTTCGCGGCCGACCGCCGCAGCTCCCCGCTGCCGTAGCTCGCGTGCCGGGAGCTGCGGGATCCGCGGGTCGACCCGGTCGGCCTCCCGGCGGGCCTCCTCGTCGCGGGCCGGGCGGTGGCCGATCAGCCGGACCTGTGCCGGCTCCACCAGCGGCGTCGCCCGGTCGAAGAGGTCCGGGCCGTGGCCGGTGAGGACGGACAGCTCCAGGTCCGCGCCCTCCCCGGTCGCCGAGCCGAGCCCGTCCTGGAAGTCCGGGTGACCGTCGAGGAACCACAGCCCGCTGCCCGGCGGCAGGGCGAGGAAGACGCCGAGCAGGATGGTGCAGTCCCCGCCCAGCACCAGCGGGTGCCGCCCGGCGGCGCGGACCGCCGCCACCCCGGCGGCGATCGCCCGGCTGGCCCGGCGGACCTGCTCCGCCCCGATCAGCCCGGTCGCCGGGTCCCGCGTGGCGTCGTCGATCCGGGCGTCGACCGCTCCGCCGTCGTCGGCGCCCAGCGCGGCCAGCAGGCCGGCGGCCCGCAGCGCACCGGGGCCGCGTTCCTCACCCCGGCTCCGGCCGGAGGAGTCCAGCGCCGCGTCCAGCACCGTCCATCGCACAGGCGCAGGTTAGCCCCGACGTGGCAGGCTGGGTGCGATGTACCGGGAACGTCGGGCGGCCCTGCGGGGCGCCGTGCTGTGGGCCGCCGTCAGCGAGGGCGCGGCCACCCGGGTGCTGCCGGACGGCTGTCTCGACCTGCTCTGGTCCAGCCGGTCCGGCCTGCTGGTGGCCGGGCCGGACCGCACCGCCCACCTGAGCGTCGCGGCGCCGGGGGAGCGGTGGCTGGGGCTGCGGCTGCCGCCGGGCACCGGTCCCGCGGTCTTCGGCGTCCCCGCCGACGAGCTGCGGGACCGTCGGGTGCCGCTCGACGCGCTCTGGGGTCGCGCGGCGGCCGAGGCCGCCGAGCGGCTGGGGGACCGGCCGACCGGGGCCGCGCTGGAGGCGGTCGCCGCCGCCCGGCTGGCCGCCGCCGGCGGTCCCGACCCGCTCGGCGCCCGGGTCGCCGCCCTGCTCGCCGCCGGCGCCACCGTCACCACGGCCGCCGCCGAGGTCGGCCTCGGAGCGCGCGTTCTGCGCCGGCGCAGCCAGGCCCTCTTCGGGTACGGCCCGAAGACCCTCGCCCGCATCCTGCGGATGCGTCGCGCCCTCGCGCTGGCCCGCACCGGCGTCGGGCTGGCCGAGGTGGCCGCGCGCAGCGGGTACGCCGACCAGGCGCACCTCACCCGCGACGTGCGCGAGCTGGCCGGCGTCCCCCCGACGACTCTGCTGAGGAGCTGACCCGCGTGCGGTCGGTGCAGGGCTGACCCGGCTGCGGGACTGGTCCCCCAACGGTGACGGTCAGCCGGGCAGCGGGGCGTACAGGTCGACGCCGTTGCCGTCCGGGTCGTGCAGCACCGCGTACCGCTGGCCCCAGAAGGCGTCCCAGGGCGGCAGCTCGCCGTGGAAGCCGGCGCCGGTCAGCTCCGCCCAGTAGCGGTCCACCTCGGCCGGGTCGGCGCAGCGGAAGGCGAGGCCGACCCGGGGGCTGCCGGTCGGCGGCGTCCACCCCGGGTGGAAGGTGCGGACCATCGTCACCGCGTCCCAGGCCAGCCGCAGGCCCCCGGGGAGGGTGACCTCCACGTGGTCCTCCGCGTCGGCCTCGGGCGGGACGGCCAGTCCCAGCCGCCGGTAGAAGTCGAGACTGCGGGCCATGTCGGCGACCACCACGCCGACCACATCCAGGTGAAGTGCCATGGCGACACGCTAGGCCCGCAGCGGGGTCGGGGTCTTGAACGGAACGGACGGGTCGCAGTGGTCGGTGTGGGCCGCACGATCGCCTCCGGCGGCGTACCGTGACGAAGGAACAAGTCCGGCCTTATGGGTGGAAAAGCCGCATCTCGGCGTGCCCGCAGCGCCGGCCCACACGAGGGCGAGGGAAGGGAGCGGTCGGTGATTCACCTGGCCTACCTGGACGCGGGGTCCGGCAGCCTGATCGTGCAGGCGGTGGTCGGCGGGGTCGCGGGGGCGGCCGTCGCCGCCAAGCTCTACTGGCGCCGGCTGGTCGACCGGTTCCGCCGGCAGCCCACCGACCGCGGCTGAGCAGGGTCCACCCCCGATGGCGGTCCCCGACACCGGGATCCGGGTCGAGCCCGGCTCCTTCCGCGACCCGGCCAACCGGGTCTTCCACGCCGGCGACGAGGTGCTGCGCGGGCTCGGCCCCGACGGCGCCCGCGACTGGCGGGCGCTCTCCGGCAGCCCCTTCTTCACCGAGCTGCTCGCCGAGGGCAAGATCTGCGGCACCGAGCCGGTCGACGTGACCCGGTTGCCGGGCTGGACGGCGGTGCTGCGGCACGAGCGGATCCCGTTCGTCTCCCACCCGTACGAGTGGTCGTTCGCGATGCTGCGCGACGCGGCGCTGCTGCACCTGGAGATCCTGCGCCGGGCGCTGTCCGCCGGGTTCACCACCAAGGACGGGTCGGCCTACAACCTGCAGTGGCGCGGCGCCAGCCCGGTCTTCATCGACGTGGGCTCCTTCGCGCCGCTCGCCGACGGCGAGCCGTGGGCCGGCTACCGGCAGTTCTGCCAGACCCTGCTCTACCCGCTGCTGCTCCAGGCCCACCTCGGCCTGGACTTCCAGCCCTGGTTGCGGGCCCGCGTCGACGGCATCGAGCCGGACCAGATGCGTCGGCTGTTCCGGGGCGCCCGCCGGCTGCTGCCCGGCGTGCCGACCCACGTGCACCTGCACGGCGCCATGCAGGGCCGCAACGCCCGCGCCAGCACCACCGACGTCCGGGCCCAGCTGAAGGCCGCCGGCTACTCCCGCGACCTGGCCCTGGCCACCGTACGCGGCATCGACCGGCTGATCCGCCGCCTGGACCGGCGCGACGAGGGCAGCCACTGGGTCGACTACCAGCGCACCTGTGGCTACACCGTGCGGGACCGGGAGGAGAAGGAGGGCTTCGTCGAGGCGGCGGTGGCCGCCGCCCCGGCCGGGCTGGTGCTCGACCTCGGCGCCAACGACGGCCGGTACGCCCGGATCGCCGCCCGGCACGCCGCGCAGGTGGTCGCCGTCGAGCAGGACCCGGCCGTGGTGGACTCCCTCTACCGCGCCCTGCGCGCGGAGGGCGAACACCGGATCCTGCCGCTGGTGATGGACCTGGCCGACCCCTCGCCCGGGGGCGGCTGGCGGGGCGCGGAGCGGGCCAGCTTCGGCGACCGGGCCCGGGCCGACGTGGTGCTCGCCCTGGCCGTCGCGCACCACCTGGCCATCGGCCGCAACGTGCCGCTGCCCGAGGTGCTCGACCAGCTCGTCGCGTACGCCCGGCCCGGCGGCCGGCTGGTGGTCGAGTTCGTCCACCCCGAGGACCCGATGGCCCGCCGGTTGCTGGCCAACAAGCCGGACGGGATCTTCCCCGACTACCGGCGTGACGAGTTCGAACGGCTGCTGGCGGCGCGCTGCCGGGTCGAGCGGCAGCGGGAACTGCCCTGCGGCACCCGCACGCTCTACCAGGCGGTGGTGGGTGGCTGACCCGGTCCTCGCGCCGCCGGCCGACCGGCGTGACTCCGGTCCGCCACCCGCGTCCACCCCGGCGACCGCTGGCCGGTGGCGTGCCGAGCTGGGCCGGCTGCTGGAGGTGGCGGCCCTGCTCGGCCTGGTCATCACCCAGCCCCTGCTCGACGTGCTCGGGCGCAGCCCCGACTTCTTCCTGTTTTACCGCGCCGCCCCGCGCGACGTGCTGCTGCTGGTGGCGCTGATCGCGGTGCTGCCCACGCTCGCCGTCGCCCTGCTCGGGCTGGCCACCGGGCTGGCCGGCGGGCGGGTCCGGCGGGGCGCGCACCTCGCGATCGTCGGGCTGCTGCTGGCCGCGCTCGCGGTGCAGGTGGGCCGGCACGGCACTCCGCTGCGGGGCGTACCGCTGCTGCTCGCCGCCGTGCTGCTCGCCGCCGCCGCGGCGGCGGCGTACGCCCGGTGGGGCGGGGTGGGGCGGGTGCTGCGGGTCGCCGCGATCGGGCCCCCGGTCTTCGTCGCGCTCTTCCTCTTCGCCTCGCCCGCCTCGGCGGTCGTGCTGCCCCGGGCGCACGGCGGCGCGGCCGGGGTGGTCGGGCCGGGGGAGCACCCGCCGGTGGTCATGATCGTCCTCGACGAGCTGCCGCTGGTCTCCCTGCTCGGCCCGGACGGCCGGATCGACGCCGCGGCCTACCCGCACTTCGCCGAGCTGGCCGCCGGGTCGACCTGGTACCGCAACGCCACCGGGGTCAGTGGCTGGACGCCGTACGCGCTGCCGGCGATGCTGACCGGCCGCTACCCGGCGCAGCCGCTCGCCCCGCACTACTCGCAGTACCCGGACAACCTGTTCACCGCCCTCGGCGGCCTGTACGACGTCCGCGCCCAGGAGAGCATCACCCGGCTCTGCCCGCCCAGCCGCTGTGAGCAGCCGACCAATCCGGAGCAGGGGCTCGGCGTGCTGGTCCGGGAGAGCGGCAAGCTGCTGCGGCAGGTCGCCGCGCCGGTGGACAGCCGGATCGACCCGGAGGAGTCGTACCGGGAGCGGACCCGCGCCGAGGCCGGCCTGGACGCCGCCGAGCCGGTCCCGGCCGACCCGAGGTTCCGCTTCGACAGCCTGGACGACAACCAGCCGGCCCGGTTCACCAGCTTCCTGGCCGGCCTGCGCCCGTCGTCCCGGCCCACGCTGCACTTCCTGCACCTGCTGATGCCCCACGCGCCCTGGACGTTCCTGCCCTCCGGGGCGCGCTACGCCGCCCCCGAGGACCTGCCCAACGACGGCGCCGGCTGGGTCGAGCTGGCCCGGGCCCGGCACCTGGCCCAGCTGCGCTACACCGACCGGCTGGTCGGCGAGACCCTGCGCACGCTGCGCGCCTCCGGCCTCTGGGACAAGGCGCTGATCCTGCTCACCGCCGACCACGGGGTGAGCTTCACCCGGGACTGGCAGGGGCGGGGGCTGGACGCGATCGACCACGCGGCCGGCGAGGTGGCCTGGGTGCCGATGTTCGTCCGCACCCCCGGGCAGCGGGCCGGCCGGGTCGACGACCGCAACTGGGAGCACGTCGACCTGCTGCCCACCATCGCCGACGAAACGCACGTCCGGATCCCCTGGCGGGTCGACGGGCGCTCCGCCCGCCAGGCCCCGCGGCAGAGCGCCGAGAAGCACTTCTACGACCGGCCGGGCCAGCCGCTGACCCTGCGCGGCGGGGTGCCCACCCGGCCGCCGGACCCGGCGCCGCACCCGCTGCTCGGCACCCTCGTCGGCGACCGGCCGACCGGCGGGACGGCCACCGTGGCGAACCGGGCGGCGTTCGAGCGCGTCGACCCGGCCGCCGGCGAGCTGCCGGCGCTGGTCTGGGGGACCGTGCCCCGGGAGGTGCCCGACGGCACGCTGCTCGCGGTGGCGGTCAACGGCCGCGTCGGCGCGGTCGTGCCGGTGGTGCCCCGGGACAAGGGGGGCCGCCGCTTCGCCGCCCTGCTCCCCGACGACCACCTCTACCGCGCCGGGACCAACCGGCTCGACCTCTACCGGGTCGGCGCCGACGGCGACCTGCGCCGGCTCACCCTGTCGTAGCTTCGTCCCCGGCGTCCGTCATCGTCGGGGTCGCCCGCGCTCACCAGGGTTTCCCAGCCGTGAGGCCGGGAATCGGGTGACGCATACCTCACCACCGAACCACGGCGGGCGGTACCCCGGGGACCGTGATTACGGTAAAAGCGAAGGCAATTCAACGAAGATTCGCCGGCGAAGCGAGGAACCACATGACGGAAGTCAAGCTCGATCACCCCGGTGGGCAGCTTTCGATGCCGGTGCAGGCCGCGGTCGAAGGCCCCGCGGGCATCGGGGTGAGCAAGCTGCTGAAGGAAACCGGGATGACCACCTACGATCCCGGTTTCGTCAACACCGCGTCCTGTTCGTCCGCGATCACCTACATCGACGGCGACGCCGGCATCCTGCGCTACCGCGGGTACCCGATCGAGCAGCTGGCCGAGAAGTCCTCCTTCCTGGAGGTCTCCTACCTGCTGATCTACGGCGAGCTGCCCACCCAGCAGCAGCTCACCGAGTTCAGCGACCGGATCCGGCGGCACTCGCTGCTGCACGAGGAGATGCGCCGGTTCTTCGACGGCTTCCCGCGCGACGCGCACCCGATGGCCGTGCTCTCCTCGGCCGTCAGCGCGATCTCGACCTTCTACCAGGACAGCCTGGACCCGTTCGACTCCGAGCACGTGGAGATGTCGACGATCCGGCTGATGGCGAAGGTCCCCACCATCGCCTCGTACGCCTACAAGAAGTCCATCGGCCAGCCGCTGCTGTACCCGGACAACTCGCTGGGCTACGTGGAGAACTTCCTGCGGATGACCTTCGGCGTGCCGGCGGAGCCGTACGAGGTCGACCCGGTGGTGGCCCGCGTGCTCGACATGCTCTTCGTGCTGCACGCCGACCACGAGCAGAACTGCTCGACCTCCACGGTGCGGCTGGTCGGCTCCAGCAACGCCAACCTCTTCGCTTCGGTCTCGGCCGGCGTCAACGCCCTGTTCGGCCCGCTGCACGGCGGCGCCAACCAGGCCGTGCTGGAGATGCTGGAGAAGATCAAGGCCGACGGCGGTGACGTCCGCTCCTTCGTCCGCAAGGTCAAGGACAAGCAGGACGGCGTGAAGCTGATGGGCTTCGGCCACCGGGTCTACAAGAACTACGACCCGCGCGCCGCCATCGTGAAGAAGGCCGCTCAGGACGTGCTGGGCCGGATGGCCAAGCCGGACCCGATGCTGGACATCGCGATGCAGCTGGAGGAGATCGCGCTCGCCGACGACTTCTTCGTCTCCCGCAGGCTCTACCCGAACGTGGACTTCTACACCGGCCTGATCTACAAGGCCATGGGCTTCCCGGCGAAGATGTTCACGGTGCTCTTCGCGCTGGGCCGGCTGCCCGGCTGGATCGCCCAGTGGCGCGAGATGATCAACGACCCGGAGACCAAGATCGGCCGGCCGCGGCAGATCTACACCGGCTCCCCGGAGCGGGACTACACCGCGCTCGCCGAGCGCTGAGCCACCCGTACCACGAAGGCCGCCGACCCCCTACGGGTCGGCGGCCTTCGCCGTGCTCGGGTACGACTCAGCGCAGGCCGGCGGCGACCAGCAGGTTCCCCTCCGGGGTCGGCGCGGACACCCGACCCAGCGTCATCCGCAGCTGGGCACGCTCGGTGGTGAACGCCGCGTCGCCGGCGATCGCGGTGGCGTACGCGGTCGCGGTCCGGTGCGCGATGGCCGACCAGCCGTACTGCTCGTGGACCATGGCGCGGGCCCGGCGGGCGAGCAGCTGGGCCCGCTCGCGGTCGGAGAGCAGGGCGTCGACGGCCTCGGTGAGCCCGTCCGGGTCCTGCGGGGCGAAGGTCATCCCGGTGACGCCCGGCTCCACGATCTCGGCGAGCCCACCGGTACGGGCGACCGCGAGGGGCGCGCCGGCCGCGGCGCCCTCCAGGGCCACCATGCCGAACGGCTCGTAGATGCTCGGCACCGCGAAGCAGTCCGAGGCGGCCATCACGGCCGGCAGGTCGGTGCCGCCGAGGAAGCCCGGCATGCTCACCGCGTCGGCCAGCCCGAGCCGGTGCACCTCGGCCTCCAGCACGGCCCGGTACGGGCCGTCGCCGACGATCACCGCGCGCAGCCCGGGGTGCCGTTCCCGCAGCCGGGGCAGCCCGGCGAGCAGGTGCTGCACGCCCTTCTCGTAGACCAGCCGGCCGGCGAAGGTGACCAGCGGGCCGTCCCCGGCGAACCGGGCCCGGGCCGAGGCGACCGCGGCCACCGGCACCCGCCAGCGGTGCGGCTCGACGCCGTTGGGCACCACGTCCACCCGGCCGGCGGGCACCCCGAACAGCGCGCCCACCTCGTCGCGCATGTACCCCGAGCAGACGATGACCCGGCCGGACTCGTTGGCCAGCCAGTGCTCGACGCCGTGGATGGTGCGGTTCATCTCCTCCGGCAGCCAGCCCTGGTGCCGGCCGGCCTCGGTGGCGTGGATGGTGCTGACCAGCGGGACGTCCAGGTGCTCGCGCAGGGTCATCGCGGTGTGCGCGACGAGCCAGTCGTGGGCGTGGATCACGTCGTACGAGCCGGACTCGGTGGCGCGCAGCGCGGCCCGGGTCAGGGTGTGGTTGAAGGCCATCGTCCAGGCCAGCAGGGAGCCGGTGGCCAGCGGGAAGGTCACCGGGTCCTCGGCGGCGCGGACGATCCGCACGCCGTCGGCGTACTCCTCCAGGGGCGCGCCCTCGGCGTGCCGGGTGACGACGGTGACCTCGTGCCCGGCGGCGGCCAGGGCCACCGACAGCGCGTGCACGTGCCGGCCCAGGCCACCGACCAGCACCGGCGGGTACTCCCAGGAGAGCATCAGGATGCGGCGGGTGCGCGGGGCCACCCCGGCGCCGGTGCCCTGCGGCGGGATCTGCGGGCGGTAGGTGAGGGAGGGCCGGCAGGTCCGGTCCGGTGCGGTCACGGGCTGCTCGCCGACCCGCGGGGTGGTCACATCAATCTCCGTCCATGCACGAAGGGTCGCGCCGGCAACGGTGGCGGCGGAAAGAAGGTGGTGGGGTGGCCGAGGGCCGAGCGAAGGCGCCCGCGCGGACGCGTCCGCATCAAGCAAAGGGCATGACGCGGTCCCGCGCATCTCGAAAAGGCCTATCGTGACGGAGGACACCCAAAGGTCTGTCTCGGCATCAGGTGGGTGGATATCGGGTGCCCGCCGAACGGGTGGATTGGTCGGCTGCGGCGTTGGGCATTAGCGGCGTGCGCACCCGGTGGCCCGCCCGCCTGGTGCGCTCATGATCATGGGTCGAAGGAGCGACATGCAGGTCTGGCCGGGTGAGCGTTACCCCCTCGGGGCGACCTACGACGGGATGGGCACCAACTTCGCGATCTTCTCCGAGGTCGCCGAGAAGGTCGAGCTCTGCCTCTTCGACGAGTGGGGCATCGGCACGGAGCGCCGGGTCGAGCTGCGTGAGGTGGACGCGTACGTCTGGCACGCGTACATCCCGGGCGTCGAGCCGGGCCAGCGGTACGGCTACCGGGTGCACGGCCCGTACGACCCGGCCAACGGGGCGCGCTGCAACCCGCACAAGCTGCTGCTCGACCCGTACGCCAAGGCGGTCGACGGGGAGATCTCCTGGGACCCGGCGGTCTACGACTACGAACTGGGCGACCCGGACCGGATGTCGACCACCGACTCGGCGCCGTTCATGCCCAAGTCGGTGGTGGTGAACCCGTACTTCGACTGGGGCAACGACCGGCCGCCGCGCACCCCGTACCACCACTCGGTGATCTACGAGGCGCACGTGCGTGGGCTGACCATGCGCCACCCCGGCATCCCGGACGAGCTGCGCGGCACGTACGCGGCGATCGCCTCGCCTGTCATGATCGACTACTTCAAGCGGCTCGGCATCACCGCCGTCGAGCTGATGCCGGTGCACGAGTTCGTGCACGACCACCGCCTGGTCGACCTGGGGCTGCGCAACTACTGGGGCTACAACACCATCGGCTTCTTCGCCCCGCACCACGGATACTCGGCGCTCGGCCGGCTCGGCCAGCAGGTGCAGGAGTTCCGCGGCATGGTCAAGGCGCTGCACGCCGCCGGCATCGAGGTCATCCTCGACGTGGTCTACAACCACACCGCCGAGGGCAACCACCTCGGCCCGACGCTGAGCTTCAAGGGCGTCGACAACGCCAGCTACTACCGGCTCTCGGAGGAGGACCGCCGGTACTTCGTGGACTACACCGGCACCGGCAACAGCCTCAACGTGCGCAGCCCGCACTCGCTCCAGCTGATCATGGATTCGCTGCGCTACTGGGTGACCGAGATGCACGTCGACGGCTTCCGCTTCGACCTCGCCGCCACCCTGGCCCGCGAGTTCTACGAGGTCGACCGCCTCTCCACCTTCTTCGAGGTGGTCCAGCAGGACCCGGTGGTCAGCCAGGTCAAGCTGATCGCCGAGCCGTGGGACGTCGGCCCCGGCGGCTACCAGGTCGGCAACTTCCCGCCGCAGTGGACCGAGTGGAACGGCAAGTACCGGGACACCGTGCGGGACTTCTGGCGCGGCGAGCCGGCCACCCTCGCCGAGTTCGCCTCCCGCATCTCCGGCTCCGCCGACCTCTACCAGGACGACGGGCGGCGCCCCTTCCACAGCATCAACTTCGTCACCTGCCACGACGGGTTCACCCTCAACGACCTGGTCTCCTACAACGACAAGCACAACGAGGCCAACGGCGAGGAGAACCGCGACGGCGAGAGCCACAACCGGTCCTGGAACTGCGGCGTCGAAGGTGCGACCGACGACCCGGCGGTGCTGGCCCTGCGCGCCCGGCAGCGGCGCAACTTCCTCGCCACCCTGGTCCTCTCCCAGGGCGTGCCGATGATCGGCCACGGCGACGAGCTGGGCCGCACCCAACGCGGCAACAACAACGCCTACTGCCAGGACAGCGAACTCGCCTGGATCGACTGGGAGCACGCCGACGACGAGCTGCTGTCCTTCGTGCAGCGGCTCACCGACTTCCGGTCCCGGCACCAGGTGTTCCGCCGCCGGCGGTTCTTCACCGGCCTGCCGGTCGGCGGGCGCGCCGCCGGCTCGGGCCTGCCCGACCTGGCCTGGTACACCCCGGACGGCCGGGAGATGACCGGGGAGGACTGGGGCAACGACTTCGGCCGCTCGGTGGCGCTCTTCGTCAACGGCGACGGCATCCGCGAGCGCGGCCAGTACGGCCAGCGCCACCAGGACACCTCCTTCCTGCTCTGCTTCAACGCCCACGACGCCCCGCTGGACTTCACGCTGCCGGGGGAGGAGTTCGGGCAGCGGTGGGAACTGGTGATCAGCACCGCGGAACCGGAACCGGAGAAGACCACGATGGTCGAGGCGGGCGGCGCCATCTGCGTGCCGGACCGCTCCCTGGTGGTCCTGGAGAGGACGGTCTGACCATGCCCGACACCCCTCGACCCGACCCGACGGCGGCACCGACGACGCGGGTGGGGTCGACCTACCGCGTCCAGGTGCGGCCCGGCTTCGACCTCGACGCCACCGCCGGCCTGGCCGGCTACCTCGCCGACCTCGGCGTCACCCACCTCTACAGCGCACCCCTGCTGACCGCCACCCCCGGCTCCGCGCACGGCTACGACGTGGTCGACCACCGGGCGGTCAACCCGGAACTCGGCGGCGAGGCCGGTCGGCGGCGGCTGGTCCGGGCGCTGCGCGCGGCCGGGCTCGGCCTGGTCGTCGACATCGTGCCCAACCACGCCGGGGTGGCCCAGCCGGCCGCCAACCCGGCCTGGTGGGACGTGCTGCGCCGGGGCCGGTCCTCGGCCTACGCGGACTGGTTCGACATCGACTGGGACCGGGGCCGGCTGCTGCTGCCGGTGCTCGCCGACACCCCCGACGCCCTCGACGACCTCAAGGTCGTCGACGGGGAACTGCGCTACCACGAGCACCGCTTCCCGATCGCCGACGGCACCGCCGAGGGCAATCCGCGCGAGGTGCACGGCCGGCAGCACTATGAGCTCGTCTCCTGGCGGCGTGGGGACAGCGAGCTGACGTACCGTCGGTTCTTCGCCGTCTCCGACCTGGCCGGGCTGCGGGTGGAGGACCCGGCGGTCTTCGACGCCACCCACGCGGAGGTGCTGCGGTGGGCGGCGGCCGGGGAACTGGACGGCATCCGGGTCGACCACCCCGACGGCCTGCGCGACCCCGCCGGCTACCTGGCCCGGCTGCGCGCCGCCGCCGCAGACGCGTGGCTGGTGGTGGAGAAGATCCTGGAGTACGGCGAGGAGCTGCCCGACTGGCCCGTCGACGGGACCACCGGCTACGACGCCCTCGCGGCGGTGTGCGGGCTCTTCGTCGACCCGCGCGCCGAGGGTGACTTCACCGCCCTGGACGCCCGGCTGAACGGCCGGCACACCTCCTGGCAGGACCTGACCCACGACACCAAGCTGGCCGCCGCCACCCGACTGCTCGCCGCCGAGCTGACCCGGCTGGCCGCCCTCGCCCCGGAACTGGACCCGCAGGCCACCCGGGAGGCCCTCGCCGAGCTGGCCGCCTGCTTCCCGGTCTACCGCGGCTACCCGCCCGTTGGCGCCCGGCACCTGGCCGTGGCCCGCGCGGAGGCGGGGCGCCGCCGCCCCGACCTGACCGCCACCCTGGACGCGGTCACCGCCCGCCTGCGCGACCCGGAGCACGAGCTGGCGAAGCGGTTCCCGCAGCTGTCCGGCGCGGTGATGGCCAAGGGGGTGGAGGACACCGCCTACTACCGGTGGAGCCGGTTCGTCGCACTCAACGAGGTCGGCGGCTCACCGGCGCACTTCGGCGTGCCGCCGGCGGAGTTCCACCGCGCCGCCGCCGCCCGGCAGGTCCGCTGGCCGGCCGGTATGACCACGCTCTCCACCCACGACACCAAGCGCGGCGAGGACGTCCGGGCCCGGCTCGCCGTCCTGTCGGAACTGCCCGGGCGGTGGGCCGAGCGGGTGCAGGACTGGATGTCCCGCGCGCCGCTGGCCGACCCGGCCTTCGCCCACCTGCTCTGGCAGACCGCCGTCGGCGCCTGGCCCGTCGAGCGCGAGCGGCTGCACGCGTACGTGGAGAAGGCCGCCCGGGAGGCGTCGGTCTCCACCAGCTGGGCCGACCCCGACCTGGCCTTCGAGCGCGAGCTGCACGCCCTGGTCGACCGGATGTACGACGACCCGGAACTGCGCGCCGAGATCACCGCCTTCGCCGACGAGATCACCCCGGCCGGCTGGTCCAACTCCCTCGGGCAGAAGCTGGTGCAGCTCGCCATGCCCGGCGTGCCGGACACCTACCAGGGCACCGAGCTGTGGGAGAACAGCCTGGTCGACCCGGACAACCGCCGCCCGGTCGACTTCGCCGTCCGCCGGGACCTGCTGGCCCGGCTCGACGGCGGCCGGCGGCCGGCGGTCGCCGCCGACGGCGCGGCGAAAATGCTGGTGGTCTCCCGGACCCTGCGGCTGCGCCGCGACCGCCCGGAGCTGTTCACCACCTACCGGCCGGTCGCCGCAGCCGGGCCGGCGGGTGCGCACGCGGTCGCCTTCGACCGGGGCGGCGCGGTCGCGGTGGCCACCCGCCTCCCGCTGGGGCTGGTCCGCTCGGGCGGCTGGCGGGGGACCACCCTTTCGATTTCCGGCAACAGTGTTACGGACGTGTTCACCGGTCGGGTCTACAGTGGGTCTGAGCTGCTCCTGGATGATCTGCTGAGCACCTATCCCGTCGCCCTGCTGGCTCCCACCGACTCCGTGGAGGCTGCCGCATGACCGAGTTCACGGTGTGGGCTCCCGAGGCCGCACGGGTCCGGCTGCGCCTGCCCGGCGTGGCCGACCACGACATGCGCTCCGGCCCCGACGGCTGGTGGCGCTTCGAGGTCCCCGACGCCGGGCCGGGCACCGACTACGCGTTCCTGCTCGACGACGACGAGCGGGCCCTGCCCGACCCCCGCTCGGCCTGGCAGCCCGCCGGCGTGCACGGGCCCAGCCGGCTCTACGACCACAGCGCCTTCCGCTGGACCGACCAGGACTGGACCGGCCGGCAGCTACCGGGCAGCGTCCTGTACGAGCTGCACGTCGGCACCTTCACCCCCGAGGGCACCTTCGACGCGGCGATCGGCCGGCTGGACCACCTGGTCGACCTCGGCGTCGACATGATCGAGCTGCTGCCGGTCAACGCCTTCAACGGCGAGTACAACTGGGGCTACGACGGGGTCTGCTGGTATGCCCCGCACCAGCCCTACGGTGGCCCGGACGGGCTGAAACGGCTGGTCGACGCCGCCCACGCCAAGGGGCTGGGGGTGATCCTCGACGTCGTCTACAACCATTTCGGGCCCTCCGGGGCCTACGCGCCGATGTTCGCGCCGTACCTCACCGAGCAGAGCAACACCTGGGGCCGCACCGTCAACCTGGACGGCCCGCACTCCGACGGGGTACGCCGCTACATCGTCGACAGCGTGCTGATGTGGCTGCGTGACTACCACGTCGACGGGCTGCGGCTGGACGCCGTGCACGCCATGCCCGACTCCCGGGCCACCCACCTCCTGGAGCAGGTGGCCACCGAGGTGGAGGCACTCTCGACCCACCTGGGCCGGCCGCTGTCGCTGATCGCCGAGTCCGACCTCAACGACCCGAAGCTGATCACCCCGCGCGAGGGCGGCGGCTTCGGCCTGCACGCCCAGTGGAACGACGACGCCCACCACGCCCTGCACACCCTGCTCACCGGGGAGCGGCAGGGCTACTACGGCGACTTCGGCTCGCTGGAGTGCCTGACCGACGTGCTGAGCGGCGCGTTCTTCCACGCCGGCACCTGGTCCAGCTTCCGCAACCGCAGCCACGGGCGGCCGGTGGACCGGCAGCGGACCCCGGGGCACCGCTTCGTGGCGTACCTGCAGAACCACGACCAGATCGGCAACCGGGCCACCGGCGACCGGATCTCCGCCAGCCTCTCTCCGGCGCTGCTGCGGGTCGGCGCGGTGCTGCTGATGACCGCGCCGTTCACCCCGATGCTGTTCATGGGGGAGGAGTGGGCGGCCAGCACCCCCTGGCAGTTCTTCACCAGTCACCCCGAGCCGGAGCTGGCCACCGCCGTGGCCACCGGCCGCCGCCGCGAGTTCGCCGCGCACGGCTGGCCCCCGGGCGACGTGCCCGACCCGCAGGACCCGCAGACCTTCCTGCGCTCCCGGCTGGACTGGGCCGAGCTGGACAAGCCCGAGCACCGGGAGATGTACGAGTTCCACCGCCGGCTGATCGCGCTGCGCAAGAGCCGCCCCGACCTGTCCGACCCCCGGCTGGACCGGGTCGAGGTACGCCACGGCGACCGCTTCCTGCTGATGCGCCGGGGCGAGCACCTCGTGGTGGCGAACCTCGCCGGGAAGGCGCAGCGGATCAACCTGCCGGGGGTGGTGCGCACTGTGCTGCTGGCCACCGGGACCGGGGTCACGGTGATGCGGGACGGAATCGAGCTGCCGGCGGAGACGGCGGCGATCGTGGCGCTCTGAAGCCGGCGACGTCGGGCCGTAGGCGGACGTCGGTGCGTTAGGAGCCACATCGGACCGGCCGTACCGTCACCAACGAGGCCGAGCAGGTGGCCTGCCTGCCGTTGGCCGTACAGCGGCGAGGTGAAGCAACCGCGCCAGCCAAACCGGCCCGAGTCGCACCTCAGCAGGCCGTTTGACCTTGAATCAGCCGCGTCTGACCCGCTCGCCGACGTGTCGGGACGAAGAGGTCGTCGGTTCGAATCCGGCCACCCCGACCGAAGGTGAGTGCTGAGGTGGGTCGGCTCGGCCCTGCGTACCGCGTACCGCGCACCTGCGCGGATACGAGCGGCAGCCGCAGAGCTTGGCTGCCGCTCGTATCCCTGAATCTGCCGCCCACGCCAAGGGGTGCTGTCGTGGGTGAGGCGCGGAGCAGTCGCGCGCCTCACCCACGAAGCAGGTCGTGCACGCTCAGGCCGCAGCGGGCTCGGGAGCCCGACGGTCCGCGCCGCGGGACAGCCGGGGCGCGATGAGCCGGTCCAGGCTGAAACGTCCTGCGCCGACCGCGGCGAGCAGGAGAGCCGTTGCGCCGAGCGCGAGCACAAGCTCGTACCCGTTGGCACTCACGAAGACCCCGTTGCCGAGGTGGACGATGAGGAGGGCGCCGAGCATGTCGAGCGCGAGGAGCAGTGCCGACACGGGTACCGCGAGCCCGACCACCAGGGCGACACCACCAACGAGTTCGACAAGCGCCGCAAACCAGGCGCTCGCCATCGGCAGCGGGACACCCAGCTGGTCGAATGCCGCAGCCGTGCCGTCGAGGCCCCATTCGGTGAGCTTCTGCCATCCGTGGGCGATGAAGATGACACCGAGGGCGACACGCGTGAAGAGCACGGCGAGGTCACGCAGCAAGACGTTGTTCATGAAGAACCCCATTTCGACCGGAAGGATTTGCGGATCCGCCAGCACGCGGCGAGCGGCGGGCCAGATGTCGCTTCGGCGGGGCAACCTGCCCCGGACCTGCGGCGGCCAGCGTCTACCAGGCCCCGCTCACCGTAAGTTACCGACGAAGAGCTTGAAGCGTCAAGTATTGAGTATCTCAATTAATTCCGTAGTGCGCCTCCACCGAGCCGCAGGTCCGCAGGTGCGCGGCTCATCACCGCCCGGCCCTCCTGAGGGGCGGGCCGTATGATCCGGGTGGAATCCAAGGTCACGCCGTGTTCCGAGTGACCTGGGATGCACCGTCGGCGGCCGCCGCTGCGGCGCCGATGGTCATGGCGGCGACGACACGTCGCGCCGGCCGCTGGCTGCGGGCGACCAACCCATCGGCGCCGCGCCCTGTCCGTGTTTTCGGGCTCGTCACCGAGAGTGAGGATTGTGGTCACCGCCGCGCCGCTGTCGAGCAGGGCCCTGCGGTTCACCCGAGGGCCGGACCGGCCGTGGCGGCGGGACAGTTGACGAGATAGTTACCGAGGCGCTGCGGGTCGACCCGGTGGTGCTGCTGGGCGAGACCGACCTCGGGTGGTTGGCCGCCGACCGGGTGGTGACCGTGGCGGGTGGTGACCCGGCGTCGGCGGCCACGGCGACCGTGTCGATCGGGCTGGCGCTGCGCGCGCTGGGCAGGGAACGGCTGGCGATGCCGGCGACGATCGCAGCCGCCAACCCCTCCCGCCGGCATTCGAGGGGATCTGCCGGCGGAGACGGCGGCGATCGTGGCGCTCTGAGGCCGGCGGCCCGTGGCAGGATCTGCTGCGTGCAGATCGGGATGCTCGGATCGTTCGAGGTTCGCACGGACGACGGCGCCCTCGCCGACGTGCCGGGCGCGCGGCTGCGCGGGCTGTTGATCGCTCTCGCGCTCGAACCTGGTCGGGTGGTCCCGAAGGCGACGCTCGTCGACTGGATCTGGGGTGAACACCCGCCCGCCGACGCGACGAACGCCCTGCACCGTCTGGTTTCCCGGCTGCGTAAGGCGCTGCCGGCAGGATCGGTCGAGGGGCAGCCGGACGGCTACCGGTTGACGGTGGAACCCGACGCCGTCGACGCCGTGCGGTTCGAACGCCTCGTCACCGCGGGTCAGGTCCGCAATGACGACGCGCCACGGCGGGTACGGCTGCTGCGCGAGGCCCTCGCCCTGTGGCGCGGTGCGGCCCTGCAGGACGTCGGTCTGCAGGGCAGTGCGGCGTTCGACGCGGCGGTCACCCGGCTCGAGGGGCTGCGCCTGAGGGCCTTGGAGGATCGGTTCGATGCGGAGGTCGACCTCGGCCACGGCGCGGAGCTGGTCACCGAACTGACCGACCTGGTGGCCGCGCATCCGGTGCGAGAACGGCTTGTCGCCGCGCTGATGCGTGCCCTCGTGGCGGCCGGTCGGGGCAGTGAGGCGCTGCTCGTGTACCAGCGCACCAGAGAAACCCTGGCCGACACGCTGGGGGTCGACCCCGCACCGGAGCTGTCGGCGTTGCACGTCGCGCTGCTGCGGGGCGAGTTGGGACGGCGGGAGGAGAACCGGAAGACCAACCTGCGTGCCGAGCTGACCAGCTTCGTCGGCAAGGACGCCGATGTCGCCGCGGTCCGCGAACTTGTCGCCGAGCATCGGCTCACCACCCTGATCGGGCCGGGCGGCTCGGGGAAGACCAGGCTGGCCACGGAAACCGCGCGCACGCTGCTCGGCGACCTGCCGGACGGGGCCTGGCTGGTGGAGCTCGCACCCATCTGCGCCGACGGTGACGTGGCGCAGTCCACGCTCGCCGGGCTCGGCCTGCGGGATGCTCTGCTCGGCGAGGCACCGAACGCGGAGCCGACGGACCGGCTCATCGCCGCGATCCGCGAGCGCGAGGCGCTGCTGATCCTGGACAACTGTGAGCACGTGATCGAGTCGGCGGCGACGTTCGCCCATCGTGTGCTCGGGGAGTGCCAGCGGCTGCGGATCCTGGCGACGAGCAGGGAACCGCTCGGCATCACCGGTGAGGCGCTGTGGCTGGTCGAGCCTCTGGCCCTGCCGGAGGGGAACGCCAGCCCCGGCGAGATCGAGTCCGCGCCGGCCGTCCGGTTGCTGCGGGACCGGGCGGGCGCGGTGCGCAAGGATCTCGCGGTCGACGCCCGGACGGTGTCGACGATGGCGCGCGTCTGCCGGGCGCTGGACGGGATGCCGCTGGCGATCGAACTGGCCGCGGCCAGGTTGCGCACCATGTCCATCGACCAGCTCGCCCACCGGCTCGACGACCGGTTCCGCCTGCTGACCAGCGGTAGCCGTACCGCGTTGCCGCGGCACAGGACGCTGCGCGCGGTGGTCGACTGGAGCTGGGAGTTGCTCACCGACGCCGAACGGACGGTCCTGCGCAGGCTCTCGGTGTTCTCGGGCGGGGCGAGCCTGGAAGCGGCCGAGCGGGTCTGCGCCGGCGACGCGGTCGAGCAGGAGCAGGTGCTCGAGTTGCTCACGTCGCTGACCGAGAAGTCGCTGGTGGTCGCCGATCGCGACAGCGCACCGCGCTACCGGATGCTCGGCACGATCAAGGAGTACGCCGGGCACCGGCTCGCGGAGGCGGGGGAATCGGACCTGGCGCGCCGTGCGCATCTCGCCTACTTCACCGAACTCGCCGAGACCGCGGACCCGCATCTCCGCCGCGCCGAGCAGTTGGAATGGCTCGCCACGCTCGGTGTCGAGCACGACAACATCAGTTCGGCGATGCGTGGTGCGCTCGCGGCCGGCGAGGCGAACGCGGCGATGCGGCTCGCGGCCGGTGCCGGCTGGTACTGGTGGCTCAGCGGGCACAAGGCCGAAGGCATCGAGCTGATCATCGCGGCCACCGACACGCCCGGCGAGGTGGCCGATGAGATCCGGGCCAGCGTGTACGCGCTCGTTGTGCTGTTCGTGAGCGCCGGGCGGGGCGACGAACACCATGCGGAGGAGTGGATCCACAAGGCATACCGGTTCAGCCAGCGCAGTCAGTCCCGTAATCCGCTGCTGGGACTGGTCGTCCCGCTGGAACGCATGTTGCGGGCGCCGGACGCGTTCCTGTCCGCGTGGGAACCATTGCTGGACGACGAGGACCCCTGGGTACGCGCCCTGGCCCGGTTCCATCTCGGCAAGATGCGGATCATGGTCGGCCAGGGCGGGCGGGATGCGGATGCGTATCTCGAGACGGCGCTCGCCGAGTTCCGCGCGATCGGCGAACGGTTCGGGATCTCGATCGCCCTGGCCGAGCTGGCGGACCGAATCGCCGTGCGCGGCGAGTTCGCCCGTGCCTGCGCGCACTACGAACAGGCGATCGCGGTCGTCACCGAAGTCGGTGCCATCGAGGATGTCATCCGCATGCGGTCGCGACAGGCTCAGCTGTACTGGCTGCTGGGCGACAAGGACTCCAGCGCGGCTGCCATGGCCGAGGCGCAACGGTGCGCGGAACGGGTCACCTGGCCGGATGCCCTGGCCGAACTGGCCCTCTCGAAGGCGGAACTCGCCCGCTGGCGCGGCGACGCCGAGGAGGCGTACCAGCAACTCGGCGTCGCGACGACCATGCTGGGCAACGACGCGGAGCAGGCGAACATCCGCGCGGTGAAACACGACCTGCTCGGCCACCTTGCCGACGACCTCAGCGAGGCCCGCACGCACCACGCGGCGGCCTGCCAGGCGGCCTCCGAGGCGGGGCACGCACCCCTGATCGCGCAGATCCTCGTCGGGATCGCGGACCTGGCACTACGCAGCGAAGAGTACGAGCAGGCCGCGCGGCTGCTCGCGGCGAGCACCGGCGTGCGCGGACTACCGGACCGTGCCCACCCGGATGTGGCCCGGATCGAGCAGGCCGCGCGGAGCCGCCTCGGCGACACACGGTTCGCCGAGGCGGCTCGGGAAGGCACGCAGACGAGCTGGACTCAGTTGGTCACGGTCACGCTCGCCTCCTGAACGCGGCAAGCGCCCCTCAGCTTGCGGCGCGTTGGATGGTGATGTCGCCGTGCCGCGTGCGGGCGTGAACCGTGAGCTGGTTGTCGGACGTGTCAGGGTTTTCCTCAGGCGGTACGGAGTTGCGCACCGACCCTCGCTTGCTGTTGGCGTCAACCCGGGCAGCGGTGCCCTCGCCGATGCCGACCTCGATGTTTCCTGAGTGGTTCGCCAGCTCCGCCTGACCGCGGGTCAACCGGCCGATCCGAATGGCGCCGTTGCCTGTCTTGGCGGTGACGCTGCCGTCGGCGCGGTCGATGTCGAAACCGCCGCTGCCACTGCTGAGGTCGAGGTCGGCCGATGCGTGGCCGATCCAGATCAGCCCGCCGGCGCTCGAGAGCTTGACGGTGTCCTTGACCTCGCTGATCCGCAGTGCGAAGGTGCTGCCGTCGATGGTGGCGCGCTCGGCGATGTGGCCGATCGTGACCTCACCGGCCGCGATGTTCGCCTGCAGCGCGTTGATGCGATCGAGCTGGACCCGACCGGATGCCATGTGCAGCTCGCACTCTCCCAATGCGCCGTCAGCGTGCACGTCCGAGTGCGCCAGGTAGGAAACCAGGCTGGAGCCGGCGGGCAGGTCGATCGTGATGGCGACCGAGCCGTTCTTGTCCCCGGAGGCGGTCGTCTTGACCGACAACTGATCGCCGGCGAAGTCGACCTTGGTCTTGTCGGCCACCTTGACGTCCGACTGGCTCGCCTTGTTGATGGGTTCGACCAGCACCATGGTGTCGGTCCGGTCGCTCGCGGTGACCCGCACCCGAGCACCGGCGACGACAACGGTGGCGACGATGGGTCCTGGCGTGGCGAATGTAGGCATGACGCCTCTCCTCTTGTCTCATACGTGATCAGTTGGTGGGCGGCTCAGCCGCCCCAGCCGGTGAAGCATCGGTTCGCACGCCCACGGCGCGCGCTCGTCGGCGGCGAGCGCGCGCCGGGTCAGTTCGTCGCTGGCGGCTTCGGGGTCAGCCCGAGCACGGTCCTCCGAAGGCCATCGCCCGGAAGGTCACGCGCGCTTCGTGAAGGTGGAACGCGCCCACAGGTAGCCGACCAGAGCGATGCCGACGCACCAGGCGATGGCGGTGATCGCGTCAGTGGAGGACGGTGCGCCGTTGAGCAACCCGCGCATGGTTTCGATGATCGGCGTGAAGGGCTGGTACTCCGCGAACTGCCGCAGGCCCGGCCCCATCTTCTCCGCCGGCACGATCGCGCTGCTGAAGAACGGCAGCATGACCAGCGGCACGGAGGCCAGACCCGCCGTCTCCGGAGACTTCGCCGCCAGTCCCAGGGCGACCGTGAGCCAGCCGGCCGCGAGACCGAGCAGCACGACGATGCCGACCACGCCGAGCCAGTCCAGGGAACTCGCCGACGGGTCGAATCCCAGCAGGAAGGCCACCCCGATGAGCGCCCCGATGGCGACCAGATTGGTCAGCAGACTGGCGATGACGTGACCGGTCAACACCGCACCTCGGGAGACGTCCATGACCTTGAACCGGTTGATGATGCCCTTCGTCATGTCGGAGTTCACCGACGTCGCGGTGGCCCCCAGCCCGTAGCAGACGGCCAGCAGCATCAGTCCCGGCGTCGCGTAGTCGATGTAGTCGACACCGACGTTGAAGGCGGCTCCGAACATGTAGACGAACATCAACATGATCACGATCGGCATCAGGACCGCGTTGAACACCGAGGTCGGATTCCGGGCGATGTGCTTGAAGTTGCGACGCAGCATGACCATCGCATGGGACTTGGTGCTCATTTCGCGACCACCTCCGTGGTGTGGGTGTGGGTGTGGCCCGTCAGGGCGAGGAAGACGTCATCGAGGTCCGGTGTGTGGACGGAGAGCTCTTCGGCGCTGATCGAGTACTCGTCGAGCCGGTCCAGCAGGGCCCGCAGCGATCTCGTCCCACCGTCGCCGGGAACCCGCAGGGCCAGTGCCTCGTCGTCGCGCGTGGCGTCGGTGAGGACGCGCGCGGCGGCGTCGAGTTCGGCGACGTCGGTGAACCGAAGCCGGACATGACTGCCGGGGACCTGGCGCTTGAGGTCGTCGGCAGTGCCCTGCGCAACCAGGCGGCCCTGGTGGAGTACCGCGATCCGGTCGGCGAGCTGATCGGCTTCCTCGAGGTACTGCGTGGTGAGGAAGATGGTCACCCCATCGGCCACCAACTCGCGGACGATCTCCCACATGGTGCGGCGGCTGCGCGGATCCAGTCCGGTCGTCGGCTCGTCCAGGAAGATGATCCGCGGCTTGCCGACCAGCGTCATCGCCAGATCCAGCTTCCGGCGCATACCCCCGGAGTAGGTCGACACCGGCTTCTGCGCCGACTCCACCAGATCGAACCGCTCCAGCAACTCCGTGACAACCCGCCTGCCGTCGCCGGAGCCCATCCGCTTCAGATCTGCCATCAGCTGCAGGTTCTCCTGCCCCGTCAGCAGCTCATCGACTGCCGCGAACTGACCGGTGACCCCGATTGCCGCACGCACCGCCTTGGTCTCGGTCGCGACGTCATGCCCGGCAACCCGTACCGTGCCACCGTCGGCCTTCATCAACGTGGTCAGCACGTTCACCGTCGTCGTCTTGCCCGCCCCGTTCGGACCGAGCAGGGAGAAGACTGTGCCCGCACGAACATCCAGATCGATGCCGTCGAGGACGACCTTGTCCCCGAAAGCCTTTCGTAGCCCGGAAACCTCAATCGCTGAACTTGTCATGCGACCACCATCGGCGGCCGCCCTGTCACCTGCCTGACACGCCCCTGACACGACCACTGACAGAAGCAGCGCCCGAGCTGGACGCCGCGCGGGCGTACCTCCAGATCGGTGATGCGCCCGGGGTCGCACGCGTGCTGATGGACGCGGACCGGATCGCACCGGCTGAGGTCCGGTGTCGGCGGGCGACGCGTACGGTGATCGCCGAGATGGCCCGGGGCCACCCGGCGCCGGCCGGCGTAGCGCGTCTGGCGACGCTGGTCGGCCTGACCCGGTGACCTGGGAGGGTGCCGTCGGCGCGGCGCTGGAGTCCCGGAGCGGGCAGCCCGCCTGGGACCGAGCCGCTGCGCCACGTCCGGACGGCCGGCGGCGGGGCCGAGATCACCTCGGCCCCGCCGCCGTCAACCGGATGCGTCCGACAGGGTGGCGGCGCGGTCAGGCGCCGACGTAGGCGGCGAGGTGCTCGCCGGTGAGGGTGGAGCGGGCGGCGACGAGGTCGGCGGGGGTGCCCTCGAAGACGACCCGGCCGCCGTCGTGGCCGGCGCCCGGACCGAGGTCGATGATCCAGTCGGCGTGCGCCATGACGGCCTGGTGGTGCTCGATGACGATGACCGACTTGCCGGAGTCGACGAGCCGGTCGAGCAGGCCGAGCAGGTGCTCGACGTCGGCGAGGTGCAGGCCGCTGGTCGGCTCGTCCAGGACGTAGACGCCGCCCTTCTCGGCCATCCGGGTGGCCAGCTTGAGCCGCTGCCGCTCGCCGCCGGAGAGCGTGGTGAGCGGCTGGCCGAGGCTGAGGTAGCCGAGCCCGACGTCGGCGAGCCGCTGCAGGATCGCGTGGGCCGCGGGGATCCGCGCCTCGCCGGCGCCGAAGAACTCCTCGGCCTCGGTCACCGACATCGCGAGCACCTCGCTGATGTCGCGGCCGCCGAGGTGGTATTCGAGCACCGACGCCTGGAATCGCTTCCCCTCGCACTGCTCGCAGACGGTGGCGACCCCGGCCATCATCGCCAGGTCGGTGTAGATGACGCCGGCGCCGTTGCAGGTGGGGCAGGCGCCCTCGGAGTTGGGGCTGAACAGCGCCGGCTTCACGCCGTTGGCCTTCGCGAACGCCTTGCGGATCGGCTCGAGCAGTCCGGTGTACGTCGCCGGGTTGCTCCGCCGGGACCCGCGGATGGCGGTCTGGTCGACCGAGACCACACCGTCCCGGCCGGACACCGAGCCGTGGATCAGGGAGCTCTTGCCGGAGCCGGCGACGCCGGTCACCACGGTGAGCACCCCGAGCGGGATGTCGACGTCGACGTTCTGGAGGTTGTGGGTGGCGGCGCCGCGGATCTCCAGGGTGCCGGTGGGCGTGCGCACCGTCTCCTTGAGGGCGGCCCGGTCGTCGAAGTGGCGGCCGGTGATGGTGTCGCTGGTCCGCAGCCCCTCGACGGTGCCCTCGAAGCAGACCGTGCCGCCCGCCGTGCCGGCGCCGGGGCCGAGGTCGACGACGTGGTCGGCGATCGCGATGGTCTCCGGCTTGTGCTCCACGACCAGCACCGTGTTGCCCTTGTCACGCAGCCGCAGCAGCAGGTCGTTCATCTTCTGGATGTCGTGCGGGTGCAGCCCGACGGTGGGCTCGTCGAAGACGTAGGTGACGTCGGTGAGCGAGGAGCCGAGGTGGCGGATCATCTTGGTGCGCTGCGCCTCGCCGCCCGACAGCGTGCCCGAGGGCCGGTCGAGCGAGAGGTAGCCCAGCCCGATCTCCACGAACGAGTCGAGGAGGTGTTGCAGCCCGGCGAGCAGCGGGGCCACCGACGGCTCGTCGAGTCCGCGGACCCAGTCGGCCAGGTCGCTGATCTGCATCGCGCAGACGTCGGCGATGTTCTTCCCCTGGATCTTCGACGACCGGGCCTCTTTGCTGAGCCGGGTGCCGTCGCACTCGGGGCAGGTCGTGAAGGTCACCGCCCGCTCCACGAAGGCGCGGATGTGCGGCTGCAGCGCGTCGACGTCCTTGGACAGGAACGACTTCTGGATCTTCGGGATCAGCCCCTCGTACGTCAGGTTGATCCCTTCGATCTTGATCTTGGTCGGCTCCTTGTAGAGCAGGTCGTGCAGTTCCCGCTTGGTGTACCTGCGGATCGGCTTGTCGGGGTCGAAGAAGCCGCAGCCGCGGAAGATGCGACCGAACCAGCCGTCCATGCTGTAGCCGGGGATGGTGAGCGCGCCCTCGTTGAGCGACAGGCTGTCGTCGTACAGCGCGGACAGGTCGAAGTCGGTGACCGAACCCATGCCCTCGCAGCGCGGGCACATGCCGCCGGTGATGGCGAAGCTGCGCCGCTCCTTGACGGTCTTCCCGCCGCGCTCGAGGGTGACCGCCCCCGCACCGCTGATCGAGGCGACGTTGAAGGAGAACGCCTGGGGCGATCCGATGTGCGGCTGGCCGAGCCGGCTGAAGACGATCCGCAGCATCGCGTTGGCGTCGGTGGCGGTGCCGACCGTGGAACGGACGTTGGCGCCCATCCGCTCCTGGTCGACGATGATCGCGGTCGTCAGCCCGTCGAGCACGTCGACCTCGGGCCGCGCCAGCGTCGGCATGAAGCCCTGCAGGAAGGCGCTGTAGGTCTCGTTGATCATCCGCTGCGACTCCGCGGCGATCGTGCCGAACACCAGCGAGCTCTTGCCCGAGCCGGAGACGCCGGTGAACACCGTCAGCCGGCGCTTCGGGATCTCGATGCTGACGTCCTTGAGATTGTTCTCGCGCGCGCCCTGCACGCGGATCAGATCGTGGCTGTCGGCAACGTGCGGCGCGGGCGACCGCGGGTCCGTCCTCGTGGCCATGCTCATCGTGTCTCCATCTGTGTGGCGGGGCCGCTCCGCGGGCTCCGTCGGCGTCGCGCTCGGCGCAGGAACCACGGTATCCAGGCTGCTCCGGCCGGTGGTGCCCCGGTGGTCTCGGCCAACCGGCGCGTCCGGGCGAGGCGTCACACCGGTCGGGGGTCGTCGCGCATCAGCTCGCGGTCGGGCAGCTCGGTCGCCTCGCGCCGGCAGCCGGACGGCTCAGCGCAGCTCGTCGATCCGGATGAGGTTGCCCGTCAGGTCGCGGAAGGCCAGGGCGGCGTCCGCGTCGGTGTGCGGGAGGAACGCGTGGTGACTGCTGACGTTCATGGCGGTCACGCTAGTTGCGGCTACGTGACCCGTGCTTCTCGATTCCTGATCGGTCTGGTCACCTGTTTCGAGATGCACGGCGGCATCTCCGCCGTCGCGCGAGCCTGCTCGGCCCGATAGGTGCTCGGCGGCACACCGACCAGCTCGGTGAAGCGGGTGCTGAAGGTGCCCAGCGACGAGCAGCCGACCGCGAAGCAGACCTCGGTGACGCTGAGGTCGCCACGACGCAGCAGCGCCATGGCGCGCTCGATACGACGCGTCATCAGGTAGGAGTACGGCGATTCGCCGTAGGCCTGCCGGAACTGGCGGCTGAGGTGCCCGGCCGACATGTTCGCGCCGCGGGCGAGCGCCTCGACGTCCAGCGGCTGCGCGTACTCCCGGTCGATCCGGTCGCGGACCCGGCGCAGCCGCGCGAGGTCGCTCAGGCGCTGCGCCTCGGGAGATCTGCTGGTCACATACCAGATCGTGCCACATCCGGCGGTGTCTGGAGCGCCGCCGACCGCCGGGCGACTCGGAGATCCGTCCGGGTTTCGGGCTGATTCGGGTTCTTGGGGCGATTGGTGGGCATAGCGTCAGGCGTGGCGGCTTCCGGCCGCCGGGCCGCCCCGTGGGCGGTCACGGGCCGAGCGACGGTGGTGCGGACGTGGACAGGACCGAACCGACGGTGCTGGACGAGTTGGAAGGCAAGGGCCGGGGTACCGGGCTGCCCCGGCTGCTGGGCGTGGTCAGTCTCGCCCTCGGCGCGGGCGGCCTGCTCGCCCCTCGCGCGGTGGCCCGGCTGACCGGGGTGGACGACTCCCCGCACGCGGTGGGTGTCATTCCGGCGGTGGCCGCCCGGGAACTGGGCCACGCCGCCGGGCTGCTCACCGGGCGTCGCCCCGGCGGCTGGGCCTGGACCCGGGTGGCCGGGGACGCGGCCGACCTGACCCTGCTCGGCCGGGCGCTGGCCGACCGGTGCGGCGAGCGGCGTCGGCGGGTCGCCCTGACCACCGCCGTCGTCGCCGGCATCGCCGTCGTCGACCTGCTCGCCGCCGTCCGCGCCGGTCGGGCCCGCCGGGCCCGGGAACGGCTGATCCTCATGGAGGTCGGCGTCACCGTCAACCGGCCGGCGTCGGAGGCGTACCGGTTCTGGCGGGACCTGGAGAACCTGCCCCGCTTCATGGCCCACCTGGAGTCCGTCCGCGCCGAGGACCTGCGCCGCTCGCACTGGACCGCACGCGGCCCCGCCGGCCGGCTGGTCGGCTGGGACGCCGAGATCGTCGAGGACCGTCCCGACGAACTGATCGCCTGGCGATCGCTGCCCGGCGCCCAGGTGCCCAACGCCGGCCGGGTCCGCTTCGTGCCGGCCCCCGGCGACCGGGGCACCGAGGTCCGGGTGGAACTGGGGTACGCCCCGCCCGCCGGGCGGCTCGGCCGCGCGGTGGCGAAGCTCTTCGGCGAGGAGCCGGAGCAGCAGATCCGCGACGACCTGCGCCGGTTCAAGCAGGTGCTGGAGACCGGCGAGGTGGTCCGCTCCGACGCCAGCCCGCAGGGGATCACCCTGCACCAGCAGCTCAAACAACGGCCCGCCCAGCCGCTGCCCGCCCGCTGAACGCCACCGGGAAGGAAAGACGATGAGAGCCACCACCTGGACGGGCAAGGACAGCGTCAAGGTCGTCGACGTGCCCGACCCGCGCATCATGAACGCCCGGGACGCCATCGTGAAGATCAGCTCGACGGCGATCTGCGGCTCCGACCTGCACCTGTACCACGGCTACATCCCGGCCATGCGCAAGGGCGACATCCTCGGCCACGAGTTCATGGGCGAGGTGGTCGAGGTCGGCCCGGAGGTGGACAACCTCGCCGTCGGCGACCGGGTGGTGGTGCCGTTCCCCATCGCCTGCGGCAACTGCGCCTCCTGCCAGCAGGGCCGCTACTCGGTCTGCGAGAACTCCAACCCCAACGCCGGGATCGCCGAGAAGATCATGGGCCACTCGCCGGCCGGCATCTTCGGCTACAGCCACCTGCTCGGCGGGTACGCCGGCGGCCAGGCCGAGTACGCCCGGGTGCCGTTCGCCGACGTCGGTCCGATCAAGATCCCCGACGAGGTCCCCGACGACCAGGCGCTGCTGCTCGCCGACGTCTTCCCCACCGCCTACATGGGTGCGGAGATGTGCGACATCACGCCCGGCGACGTGGTCGCGGTCTGGGGCGCCGGGCCGGTCGGCCTCCTCGCCGCCGCCAGCGCCCGGCTGCTCGGCGCGGAGCGCGTCATCGTCATCGACCGGTACCCGTACCGGCTGCGGCTCGCCGCCGAGCGGGCCGGCGCGGAGACGATCAACTACGAGGAACTCGACGTGCTGGACGAGCTGAACCGGCTCACCGCCGGCCGGGGCCCGGACGCCTGCATCGACGCCGTCGGGCTGGAGGGGCATCACGGCAACGCCGCGATGTACGCCTACGACCGGGTGAAGCAGGCCGGCCGGCTGGAGACCGAGCGCCCCTTCGCGCTGCGCGAGGCGATCCTGGCCTGCCGCAGCGGGGGAGTGGTCTCGGTGGTCGGGGCGTACGGCGGGTTCGTGGACAAGTTCCCGATGGGCGCGTTCATGAACCGCTCGCTGATCATGCGGACCGGGCAGTGCCACGTGCAGCGCTACACCCGCCCACTGCTGGAGCGGATCGTGAAGGGCGAGATCGACCCGAGCTTCGTCATCAGCCACCGGATGCCGCTCAAGGACGCGGCCAAGGGCTACAAGATCTTCCAGAAGAAGCAGGACGACTGCACCAAGGTGGTGCTCAAGGTCTGACGGCGCGGCTCAGGGCAGTGGCCACTCGTGGACCGGGCGGTTGCTGTGCATCAGGTCCACGTAGTGGCGGACCACCTCGCGCAGCGCCTCCGGCCGGTCCAGGTGGTCGGCGGACTCCAGCCGGTGCAGGGTCTCCACCTGCCAGGTCGCCCCGTTGCGCCCGGTCAGGCAGCGCTGCTCGATGATGCTGAGCAGCCGGTCGCGCTCGGCCGGGTCCACCCCCCACCGGTCCAGCCCCTGGTACGCCAGCGGCAGCAGCCGCCGCAGCACCAGCTCGGTCACCGGCAGGTAGCCCAGGCCGGGCCAGTAGACCTGCGCGTCGATCCCGTGCCGGGCGCAGTTGGTGAAGTTCTCCTCCGCGGCGCTGAACGACATCTGCGACCACAGCGGACGGTCGGACTCCGCCAGGGCTCGGACCAGCCCGAAGTAGAAGGCGCCGTTGGCGACGGTGTCCAGCACCGTCGGCCCGGCCGGCAGCACCCGGTTCTCCACCCGCAGGTGCGGGCGGCCCTTGAGCACGTCGTAGACCGGCCGGTTCCACCGGTAGACGGTGCCGTTGTGCAGCCGCAGCTCGGCCAGCTTCGGCACCCCGCCGGCGGCGAGCGCCTCGGCCGGGTCCTCCGGGTCGCAGACCGGCAGCAGCGCGGGGAAGTAGCGGACGTTCTCCTCGAACAGGTCGAACACGCTGGTGATCCAGCGTTCGCCGAACCAGACGCGGGGGCGTACCCCCTGGGCCTTGATCTCCTCCGAGCGGGTGTCGGTGGCCTGCTGGAACAGCGGGATGCGGGTCTCCCGCCACAGCTCCCGGCCGAAGAACAGCGGCGAGTTCGCGCCGAGCGCCACCTGGATGCCGGCGACCGCCTGGGCGGCGTTCCAGTAGTCGGCGAACTGCGCCGGGCTGACCTGGAGGTGGAACTGGGTGCTGGTGCAGGCCGCCTCCGGGGTGATGGTGTCCGCGGTGGTCGCCAACCGCTCCACCCCGTTGATCGAGATCCGCAGGTCCTCGCCCCGGGCCGCGAAGATCTGCTCGTTGAGCAGCTCGTAGCGCGGGTTCTGCGACAGCGTCGCGGCGGTGAGGTGCTCCGGGCGCAGGGTGGGCAGGATGCCGATCATCACCATGTGCGCGCCGACCGTGCGGGCCTTCTGCTCCGCCGCGTTCAGGCTGGCCCGGACGTGCTCCTCGAACTCGGCGGTGCCGGTGCCGGCGAGCCGGCGGGGCGCCACGTTGATCTCGACGTTGAACTGCCCCAGCTCGGTCTGGAAGCTGGGATCGGCGACGGCGGCCAGCACGTCGGCGTTGCGCATCGCCGGCATCGACTCCTCGTCGACCAGGTTCAGCTCGATCTCCAGCCCGGTCATCGGCCGCTCCACGTCGAACCGCGACTCGCGCAGCATCTCGGCGAAGACGTCCAGGCAGCGGCGTACCTTCTCGCGGTAGCGGGCCCGGTCCTCTCGGCTGAAGGTCCGCGCACCGACGTCTTCGCCCATTGGTCACCACCCTGTCACCGTTGGTTCCCCCAAACCTCGCACGTTCCGGCGTGGGCGGGGAAGACCCGAAGGACTCTTACCTACCCATTCGCGGCCTCCGTGATCCCCGTCCCTCCGCTGCGGTTGCGCCCCGGGTCGAGCGACCCGGCTGGTTAGCATGGCGCGATGCGTGAGAAGACGACCCGGCTGTTCGTGGCGGCGGCGATCGCCGAGGCGTGCTCCTGGCTGGCCCTGCTGGTCGGCATGGCCGTCAAGTACGGCCCGCCGGCCAACGAGATCGGCGTCAAGATCTTCGGGCCGATCCACGGCGGACTCTTCGTCGCCTACGGGCTGCTGGTGCTGGTGATGGCCCGCACCCACCGGTGGAGCCTGCCCGTCACCGCCGTCGCCCTGATCAGCGCCGTGCCGCCGTTCGCCACGCTGTTCTTCGAGCGCTGGGCCCGGCGGCGGGGCATGCTCCGCACCGCCCCCGAGCCGGCCCGCCCGCTCACCCCGGTCGGCTAACCGCCCTCGGTCGCCAGGAACGCGCCCAGCACGGCGGCGAGCTGCTCCGGCGCCTCCTCCGCCATGTGGTGCCCGGAGTCGACGGAGGCCACCCGCAGGTCCGGAGCCCACTCGCGCCAGATCGCGGCCGGGTCGCCGTACAGCTCCTCCATGTCGTCGCGGGTGGAGTAACAGAACAGCACCGGGCAGCCGATCCGCCGCCCGGCGGCCCGGTCGGCCTCGTCGGCCGCCCGGTCCGGGCCGAGGCCGGCCCGGTAGTCCTCGCACATCGCGTGCACCGTCGCCGGGTCGTGGATGGCCCGGCGGTAGTCGGCGTACGCCTCCGCACCCATCTCGGCGGGGGAGCCGCCGTACCAGGCGTCGGGGTCGGCGTTGATCACCCGCTCGGCCGGCTTGGCCGACTGGGCCAGGAAGAACCAGTGCCACCAGCGGGCGGCGAAGCGGGCGTCGCACCGGGCCAGCGCCTCGCCGATCGGCACCCCGTCGAGGACGCCGAGCCGGCTCACCCGGCCCGGGTGGTCCAGCGCCGTGCGCATCGCCACGTAGCAGCCCCGGTCGTGGCCGACGACCGCCGCCCGGTCGTGGCCGAGGGCGTCGAGCAGGCCGACGACGTCGGCCGCCATCGCCCGCTTCGCGTACCCGGCGTGGTCGGGGCCGGCCGGCGGCTTCGACGAGCCACCGTAGCCGCGCAGGTCCGGGCAGATCACGGTGAACCGGTCGGCGAGCAGCGGCGCCACCCGGTGCCAGGTCGCGTGGGTACGCGGGTGCCCGTGCAGCAGCACCACCGGCGGGCCGGACCCGCCGTGCCGTACCCGCAGCCGGACGGGGCCGACATCGACCTGTTCCAGGGCGAATCCGGGAAACATGGCGTCCCCGGTGCCCGGTGCGGCGGGCCGGGAAACTCCTCAGCCGGTGACCACCGAGCAGGCCGCCACGCCGGCGAGCAGCAGCGCGCCGAGCAGCGCCTGGAGCAGCAGCGGCGGCCCCAGGTGCGACCAGACGGTCGCGGTGCGCGGGGTGAGCAGCTGCCCGGTGGTGACGTTGACGATCCGCTCCACCCGGGGCGGCAGGTCCGGGTCGGGCTGCCGGCGCAGGGTCAGCTGCACGTGGTCGGCCGGGTGCAGCGCGCTCTGCGGCAGGTGGCCGTGCAGCTCCACCTCGTAGAGCAGGCCGGCGGCGTCGCGCACCCGCAGCGGGGTTACCAGGAACTCCGGGCCCTTCTTCAGGTCCTTCCAGCCGCGCCGGGCACCGCCCCCGCCACCGGTGGAGAGCAGGCTGCGCACCAGCAGCATCAGCAGCCCCACCACGCTCGCCGCGGTCAGCACCGCCACCAGCACCGGCTGGCCGACACGCACCTCGCGGGGATATCCCTCCAGCAACCGGACGACCCGCCCGGTGAGGATCCGCTGCGTCGGATGCACGACGCGGAGCCGGAGATCGCTGTCCATGACCACCACCGAGAGTCCGGATACGTGCACCGATGGTAGCGGTCGCCCCGGTCGAACGACGTGAATGAACCCCGGTCACGCGGACGTGCCGGCGAGGTGACATCCCCGGTGGCGCGGGTAAGCGTGCGGCCGAGCTGGAAAGGGGTCTCGAGCATGCAGCTGTCCTTCCTGCGCCCGCTCTACGACCGTCCCGGGCCGTGGTGCTCGGTCTACCTGGACGCCTCCAGGGACACCCACGACGCCCACCCCCAGGTGGACCTCCGCTGGCGGGCCCTCAAGGGGCGCCTGCTGGAGCAGGGGGCCGACGCGGTGACCGTCGAGGCGATCGGGCAGGTGGTGCGCGGACACGACCCGATGCCCGGGGACTACGGCGTGGCGATCTTCGCCACCGGCGGCCGGGTGGTGCTCACCGAGTACCTCAGCGCACCACCGTTCAAGGACCTGGCCGTCTGGTCCGCCCTGCCGCACACCATGCCGCTGGTCGCCCAGCGGGGCGAGCAGATCGCCTGGGTCCGGGTGCTGGCCGACCGGTCCGGCGCCGAGGCGATCGCGATCAGCGCCGGCGGGGTGCCGCGCCGGGCGCAGACCACCGGCCGGGAGAGCTTCCAGCTGCGCCGGGTCCAGCCGGGCGGCTGGTCGCAGTCGCGCTACCAGCGCGCCGCCATGGAGGCGTGGCACCACAACGCCGGCGACGCCGTCGCCGCCACCGTCCAGCTGGCCGAGCAGGTCGGCGCCGAGGTGGTGGTGGTGGCCGGGGACGTCCGGGCCACCGGCATGATCGCCGCGCAGCTGCCGGACCGCTGGCAGGACGTGATGGTGCGTACCGACGCGGGCGCGCGCGCCGGCGGTGCCGACCCGCAGCTGATGGACGACATCACCGTGCAGGCCATCGCCGAGGTCGCCGAGCAGCACGTCAGCGCCGCCCTCGACCGCTTCGGCATGCAGGAGGACGTCGGCGCCGGACTGGAGGCCGTGGTGGCCGCCCTGCAGCGCAACCAGGTCGACACCATGCTCATCGTCGACGACCCGTCGGCGACCGGTCAGCTCTGGATCGGCCCGGAGCCGACCGACATCGCCACCGAGCCGGGGCAGCTCGCCGCGGTGCGCGACCCGCAGCAGGTCCGCGCCGACGCGGCGCTGGTCCGCGCCCTGGTCGGCACCGACGCCGAGCTGGCCGTCCTCGGCCGGGACGAGGCACCCGATCTGACCGACGGTATCGGCGCGGTGCTGCGCTACGTCGACGCGGGCACCCCCGGGCGCGGCAATGGCTGACCGGACGGTCGCGGACCTGGTGGTGGACCGGTTACGGGCCTGGCGGGTGCCCCGCGCCTTCGGCTACCCGGGCGAGGCCATCGCCCCGCTGGTCGAGGCGCTGGACGCCGCCGGGGGTGACCCGGAGTTCGTGCCGGCCCGCCACGAGGAGACCGCCTCGTTCATGGCCACCGGGCACGCCAAGTTCACCGGCGGGATCGGCGTCTGCCTGGCCACCCAGGGCCCCAGCGCGGTGCACCTGCTCAACGGCCTGTACGACGCCAAGCTGGACAGCAAGCCGGTGGTGGCGATCGTCGGGGAGGACGTCACCGGCCCGCTGGGCGGCGCGCACGAGGAGATCGGGCTGAGCCGGCTCTTCGGCGACGTGTGCAACCAGTTCGTCCGGTACGGCCGCGCCCCGGGGCAGGTGGTGGTCCTGCTGGACCAGGCGTTCCGGACCGCCGCGGCCACCCGCAGCCCCACCTGTGTGGTGCTGCCCCGGGAGTTGCAGGAGACCGCCGTACCCGATCTCCAGCCGCAGGCGGCCGGGGTGCTGACCGCGACGCCGGGGGAGCCGCTGGCCCGGGTGCTGCCGCACGACGCGGACCTGGACGCCGCCGCGTCGCTGCTCACCATCGGGCAGCGGGTGGCGATCCTGGTCGGCCAGGGCGCCCGGGGCGCGGAGGACGAGGTCGTGGCGCTGGCCGACCGGCTCGGCGCCGGGGTGGCCACCTCGCTGCTGGGCAAGCCGGTGCTCGACGAGCGGCTGCCGTTCCACACCGGGGTGCTCGGCGAGGCCGGCACCACGGCCGCCGCGCAGCTGATGGGCGGCGCCGACACGCTGCTGCTGGTCGGCACGAACGACCCGTGGACCGACTACTTCCCGATGGCCGGGCAGACCCGGACCGTCCAGATCGACATCGACGGGCGGCGGATCGGCACCCGCTACCCGGTGGACGTGCCGCTGGTCGGCGACGCTGCCGAGACGCTGCGCGCGCTGCTCACCCGGGTGCACGACCAGCCGAACCGGCAGTGGCGCGCCACCGTCGAGGGCTCGGTGGACCGCTGGCGGCAGGAATCGATCGCCCGCGCCGAGGCGCCCGCCCAGCCCGTCAACCCGCAGCTGGTGCTGCACGAACTCTCCCACCGGCTGCCGCGGCGCGGCGCGGTCGCCGTCGACGTCGGCTCGGTCATCTACTGGTACGCCCGCCACCTGGAGCTGCCGCCCGGGGTGAACGCGCAGCTCTGCGGCACCCTCGGCTCGATGGGCTGTGCGCTGCCGTACGCGCTCGCCGCCAAGCTCGCCCACCCCGACCAGCCGGTGCTCGCGCTGCTCGGCGACGGCGCGATGCAGCTCAACGGCCTCGCCGAGCTGATCACCGTGGCGCACCGCTGGCACGAGTGGGCGGATCCGCGGCTGGTGGTGCTGGTGCTCAACAACCGCGACCAGTCCGGCATGGGCGGCGGCCGGCAGGTCACCGACACCACCCGCCGCCGCCCGGACGTGCCGTACGCGGGCTGGGCCCGGCTGCTCGGGTTGCACGGGGTCCGGGTCGACCGTCCGGACCTGGTCGGGGCGGCCTGGGACGAGGCGCTCGCCGCGGACCGGCCGTGCGTGCTGGAGGCGGTGGTGGACCCGGAGGTGCCGCTGCGCCCGCCGGAACCGGCGCTGGCCGACCTGCGGGGGGTTTTCGCCGACGGCGACGCCGCCCGTCGGGTTCGGGAACGGATGCTCGCCACCCGGATGACCGTGGAGGCGGAAGACCTCGTTTAGCGCCACCGGGGCAGGGCATCAGGAGACCCCCAGCCGTTACCGGGAGGTTTCATGTCCGACTCCGTCGACCGCCGCTACGGCCCCGCGCCGCTGCCGCAGCCCCGGGGCCCGGTCTCCACCGCCGTGATCGAGTCGCTGCGCCGGTCGCCGCACGACCTGCCGGCCGGGCTGGGCGCGGAGTTGGACCCGGCGGACGCGGTGGTCGACGAGGACCTCCAGCTCACCCTCTTCCTCTGCTACGAGCTGCACTACCGGGGCTGGCAGGGGGTGGACGAGGACTGGGAGTGGCAGCCGTCCCTGCTGGCGCTGCGGTCGGCCGCCGAGCGGCCCTTCGAGGCGGCCCTGCGCCGGCTGGTCGGCCCGCTGCCGGCGGTGCTGCCCGGCGGGGTGCCGCGCGCGCTGGCCGACCTGGTGGCCGCCGACGACGGCCCGTCGCTGGCCGCCGCGCTGCAGCGCCGGGCGACGCTGGCCCAGTTCCGCGAGTTCGTCACCCACCGGTCGATCTACCACCTGCGGGAGGCCGATCCGCACAGCTGGGCCCTGCCCCGGCTGGGCGGTCCGGCCAAGGCCGCGCTCGTGGAGATCCAGATGGACGAGTACGGCAACGGCCGGCTGGACCGGATGCACGCCGAGCTGTTCCGCCGCACCCTGGACCGGCTCGACCTGGACACCGGGTACGCGGCGTACCTGGACCGGGTGCCGGCGGTCACCCTCGCCACCAACAACCTGATCTCGCTGTTCGGCCTGCACCGGCGGCTGCGCGGCGCGCTGCTCGGTCACCTCGCCGCCTTCGAGATGACGTCCTCGCTGCCCAACCGCCGGTACGGCAACGGCCTGCGCCGCCTCGGGCTGGACGAGACGGCCACCCGCTTCTACGACGAGCACGTCGAGGCCGACGCGGTGCACGAGCAGATCGCCGCGCACGACCTCTGCGGCGGACTGGTCCGCACCGAGCCCGGGCTCGCCGCCGACGTGCTGTTCGGCGCGGCGGCCGCCCTGGCGGTGGACCGGCTCTTCGCCGGCCACCTGCTGGACAGCTGGGCGACCGGCGGCTCGTCGCTGCGGGCCGTCGCCGAGCCGTCCCGGGTGGCCGTGGCCGCCTGAGCCGTCCCGGCTGGCGGTGGCCGCGGGCACACCCGCTGACCCGGCACAGCCGGCGCGGGCGTGGTTGCCGGACGGCTCAGCCGGGCGGTGGGTCAGCCTTCCCGGTCGGTGCCCGCGCGGAAATTGATCGCCTTGTGCGTGCCGTCGCAGAACGGCTTCAGCGCCGACTTGCCGCACCGGCACAGCGCCACCGTGCCCCGCCGGGCGTCGATGCTGCGTCCGTCCGGGGTGACCAGCGCGAAGTCTCCCCGGACCAGCAGCGGTCCGTCCTCGTAGGGGGTGATGGTGGCCGCCGCGTCGGCGGTGGGGTGCTCGGCGCTCATGGGACCGGATGTGCCCCTGCCGGCCCGGCCGAAACCCGCCGGGGCGGCCGGACGCCGGTGGGCGTCGACTCACCCGAGCGCCCCGGACCGGCGTACCGCCGCCCACCCGAGCATTGCCCCCAATGCCCGTTTAGACCCCATCCGGACGGGAAGCCGGGTCGCGTGGTGAGCGAACGAGGCAAGGTGGGGCCGGTGCCCAAGGTGCAGAAGGGGCTGACGGCAGACGGCGCCGGCATGGCCGGCGACCGCGTCGTCGCCGCGGGCAGCACGGCCCGGGTACTGGTGGCGGCCACCGCCCGGGCCCTGCGCGGCGCCGACTGCGGCGACCTCGGCCAGTCGACGCCGCTGTCCCGGTTCACCGCGGCGCCCGAACCGGTCCGCCGGGCCGCCGCCGCGCGGGCCGCCGGCCGGATCGCGCTCACCCCGGACCAGACGGCCGAGGTCGACGCCGAGCGGGTCGCCCGGTGGATCGTCGACCAGTACCCCCGCCGCCGGTACCCCGGGGTGGTGCTCGGCTCCCCGCACGCCTCGGCGGTGCACCTGGCGGTCGCCCTGGGCGTACCGTGGCTGCCCGCCGCCTTCGAGATGACCGCGCACTGGACCCGCGGCGCGGTGGACCGGCCGCGCGCGGCCCTGGACCACGGCGCGGCGCTCGCCGCCCGGGTGCTGGCCGGCAACCCCGAGCTGCACCTGCGGCAGGTGCACTGCCCGGCCAGCCGGGGCGCGCTGGCCGGGTCCACGGTGTCGCTGGTGGCCCGCTGGCAGGCCCTGCCCCGGGCGTACGCCCGTTTTCTGGCCGACCGCCTGGAGCCCGCCGCGTCGCTGCTGGTGGTCCGCGACGCGCGCACCTGGCCGGTCAGCGACGAGGGGCAGGGGCACAGCTTCCAGCTCGGCTGCCCGGGCAGCGGCCTGGAGCCGGTGGACTTCCACCCCGACTCGAACGCGCTGCGCCAGGTGCTCCGGTCGGCCGGCGGCGACGGCGGGCACTGGGAGCCGCCGGAGGTCTCCGCCGCCGGCGAGCACGCCGAGCACGGGGTGGAGCCCGGCTTCGTCGACGGGGCGCGGCACTGGGGGCGGCGGCACGGCCACGGGCTGCACGAGGTGCACGTCCCGCAGCCCACGGCGCTGAGCGCGGCCGTCGCCGACCTGTACCGGCGCTGGCTGCGGCGGGCCGGCAAGACCGGCGACCGGCTGGTGGTCGAGTGCGGCCGGCTGCTCGACCCGTGGCAGGTGGTGCGGGCGGGGCTGGTGCCGTACTGGTGCGAGAACGCCACCCGGCGCAGCGTCGACGGGGTGGAGATGTGGCTGGCCGGCAGCGAGCCGTTCAGCTCGGTGGACGTGCTGCCGGAGTCGCCGGGGATGCGCTCGCCCGCCCTCGCCGGGCTGCCCCAGTGGCTCGCCGTGGCCGCGTTCGGCCGCCGTCGCCGGGCGCTCGACCGCACCGCTGCCCGGGGCTACCCGGTCGCCTCGGTGCCCACCCGCCGGGCCACCGAGGTGCTCCGCAACCAGCCGTACGACCTGCCGGTGCCACCGCCGCTCGGGGTGGCCGAGGCGGTCGCCGCGCTGCGCGAGGACGGTGCTCCGATGGGCCTCGCCGTCTCCTGAATCCGGCGGGAAACCGGACGTCCGGCGGTTTCCCGCCGACCCGCCGGACCGAGCTGCCGAAACATCCTCGCGAACCCGGGGTCGCGTGATTGAGTACCTACGGAGCGGGAACACCGCTCGCTGCGACGGATCGAGCACGCCGCGTAGCGTGCTGTCGTCGCTCTCGCGCGTCCGGTGACACCGGCGCGGCACGTGACCCAAGCTTCCGGCCCGGTGCGTGGCCCGACCACGCGCACGACCGGCTCCCATTCCGGGCGGGGGACCTTCCTGAGGGAGGCGCGGATGTTCGGACAGACCACCACAACCACACCACCGCCGACCGAACGCGGCCTGGAGGACCTGGACGCGGCCGCGCTGGCGTACGCGGCCCGGATCGCGGGCCTGCCACCCGAGCGTCGGCAGGAGGCCCGGGACGACCTCGTCCGGTTCGCCCTGCCCTTCGCCGGCCGGCTGGCCCGCCGCTACCGGGGGCGCGGCGAGCCGCTGGAGGACCTGGAGCAGGTGGCCCGCCTCGGCCTGGTCAACGCCGTCGACCGGTACGACCCCGAGCGGGGTTCGTTCACCGCGTACGCGGCGATCACCATCGTCGGCGAGATCAAACGGCACTTCCGGGACCGCACCTGGGGGGTGCACGTGCCCCGCCGGCTGCGCGACCTGATCCTGGAGGTCGGGCAGGCCACCGCGGCGCTGACCAGCGAGCTGTCCCGGGCGCCGAGTGTGGCGGAGCTGGCCGCGCGGCTGGAGACCCCGGAGGAGGAGATCCTCGCCGCGCTGGAGTCGGCCGCCGGCTACAGCCCGGCCTCGCTGAACGCGCCGGTGGGCGGGGAGAGCTCGGCCGAGTTCGGTGACCTGGTCGGCGAGTCCGACAACGCGTTGGAGTCCGTCGACGACCGGGTGACGGTCAGCGGGCTGCTGCACCGGCTGCCCTGGCGGGAACGGCGCATCCTGGCCATGCGGTTCTACGGCAACCAGACCCAGGCCGAGATCGCCGCCCGGTTCGGCATCTCCCAGATGCACGTCTCCCGGCTGCTGTCCCGGGCGCTGACCTGGCTGCGCCAGGCGATGCTCGCCGACGCGCCGCCGCCCTGGCAGAACGGCGCCGCCGAGTGCGAGACCGGCCGGAACCGGATCGCGCTCAAGCGCACCGGCGACCGGGTGGTGGTCGAGGTCGGCGGCGAGATCGACCGGGACGGCGCCGACCAGCTGCGCCGGGTGATGCTGGAGGCGGTCACCGGCCAGCCCCGCGAGGTGGTGGTCGACCTGGACGGCGCCGGCGGGGTCGACGCCGGCGGGATCGCCGCCCTGATGGCCGGCCGCGACGCGGCGGCGCGCACCGGCGTCCCGCTGCGGCTGACCCGGGTCCAGCCCGCAGTACGCCGGTCGCTCACCGCCGCCGGCCTGCCCGCCACCGCCGACGCCTGATCATCGCCGCCCGACCCCGGCCCGGCCCGCCCGTGCCGGGGTCGGCGGCTGCCCGCTTCCCGTGACCAGTGCTCGCCGCCCCGGCTGCCCGGCTCGGGCACGACGGCGGCCGGCGGCCACTCGGCCGCGTCGCTGACCCGCCCGCCGCCGGCGCCAGGTGGGCGCGCACCCACTCCATCCGTAGATCTTGGACAGTTGCCGTCAGCGGCCCGAACGGCAACTGTCCAAGATCCACCGTCGTCGCCCGCTGCGTCGTGGGAGAGCAACGGGAGGCGACACGGTGCGGCCGCCACCACCGAGTCGCGGTGGTGGCGGCCACGTGTCCGTGGGCGCGGCGAGCGCCCGGTCAGTGCTCCTCGGGGTCGCCCTTGCTGTGCGGATGCCGCCAGCGCTCGTCCGACTCCGGGCGCGCCTGGGCGCCGAGCGGGTTGCCCTCCGGCTCGTCGGTCTGCTCGAAGCTGGGCCGGCGCACCACCTCCGGCTCCGGTACCTCGACCGGCCGGGCCCCGGACTGCGGGGCGGGCTGGTACTCCACCGCCTCCCGGGCGCCGTGCGCGCCCTCGGCCGCCGGCGACTCCGGGACGTGCCGCTCGTGTCGCAGCTCCTCGCGGAACTCCTGCGGCGGGCGGGTGGTCCGCTGCGGCAGGTCCCGGCCCAGGTCGGCGACGTGCGGGCCGTACTTGGCGTCGAACGCCGGGCGCTCGGAGCGGATCCGGGGCATCCGGTCGAAGTTGCGCAGCGGGGGCGGGCAGGTCGTCGCCCACTCCAGCGAGTTGCCGAAGCCCCACGGGTCGTCCACGTTCACCATCGCCCCGTACCGCCAGGTCTTCCAGACGTTGTAGATGAAGAACAGCGTCGACGCCCCCAGGATGAACGAGCCGATGCTGGAGATCATGTTCAGCGTGGTGAAGCCGTCCTGCGGCAGGTAGTCGGCGTACCGGCGGGGCATGCCCTCGGTGCCCAGCCAGTGCTGCACCAGGAAGGTGGCGTGGAAGCCGAGGAACATAGTCCAGAAGTGGATCTTGCCGAGCCGCTCGTCGAGCAGTCGGCCGGTCATCTTGGGGAACCAGAAGTAGACCCCAGCGAAGGCGGCGAAGACGATGGTGCCGAAGAGCACGTAGTGGAAGTGCGCCACCACGAAGTAGGTGTCGGTGGTGTGGAAGTCCGCCGGCGGGCTGGCCAGCAGCACCCCGGTGAGGCCGCCGAGCAGGAAGGTGACCAGGAAGCCGATGGCGAAGAGCATCGGCGTCTCGAAGGTGATCTGTCCCTTCCACATGGTGCCGATCCAGTTGAAGAACTTCACGCCGGTGGGCACCGCGATCAGATAGCTGAGGAAGCTGAAGAAGGGCAGCAGCACCTGGCCGGTGCCGAACATGTGGTGGGCCCAGACGGTCATCGACAGCACCGTGATGGCGATGGTGGCAAGCACCAGACCGGTGTAACCGAAGATCGGCTTGCGGGCGAAGACGGGAATGACCTCGGTGATGATGCCGAAGAACGGCAGCGCGACGATGTAGACCTCGGGATGGCCGAAGAACCAGAACAGGTGCTGCCAGAGCATCGGCCCGCCGGTGGCGGCGTCGAAGACGTGCGCGTTGAGCAACCGGTCCGCGGCGAGCGCGAAGAGGACGGCGGCCAGCAGCGGGAAGACCAGGATGACCAGGACGCTGGTCAGCAGCAGGTTCCAGGTGAAGATCGGCATCCGGAACATGGTCATTCCGGGCGCCCGCAGGGTGAGCGTGGTGGTGATCAGGTTGACCGCGCCGAGGATGGTGCCCAGGCCGGAGAGGGCCAGGCCCATCACCCACATGTTGGCGCCGACGCCCGGGGAGTTCTCCACGTCGCTGAGCGGGTTGTACGCCGTCCAGCCGAAGTCGGCCGCCCCGCTCGGGGTGGCGAACGCGGCGACCACCATGGTGCCGCCGAACAGGTAGAGCCAGTACGCGAGGGCGTTCAGCCGGGGAAAGGCGACGTCCGGCGCGCCGATCTGCAACGGCACGATGTAGTTGCCGAAGGCGAACACCAGGGGCGTCGCGAAGAGCAGCAGCATGATCGTGCCGTGCATGGTGAACATCTGGTTGTACTGCTCGGGCGAGAGGATCTGCAGGCTCGGCCGGGCCAGCTCGACCCGGACCAGCAGCGCCAGCACTCCGCCGATGATGAAGAAGATGAACGAGGTGACCAGGTACAGCAGGCCGATCTGCTTGGCGTCGGTCGTGCCGAGCAGCTTGATCAGTTTGGCTCCCGGCAGAGCCGGCCGGACCGGGCCGGGGTAGCCGCCGAACCGCGCCGGCGCGAGGATCGCCGGCCCCCGGTCTCGCGCCGGCTCCGTTGTCACCCGTCTGGGCATGTGGCTTCTCACCCCGTCGTCACGACAGAAAGGACGGGCGCGACTACCCGCCCCTCTGCCCATGTAACCAGGCGAGAGAGGGAATTTCGGTCAATTCGCCGGCACGACCGCCCAGACGACCTTCCCGTCGGCGAGCGGGACGCTGCCCCACCGCTGCGCCGTCTCCCGGACCAGCATCAGCCCGCGCCCACCCTCGGCACGCAGCCCCGGGTTGTTCGGCCGCGCCGCGCTGCGGCTGCCGTCGGTCACCGCCACGTGCAGGTACGGCCGGCGCAGTGTCAGCGTCACCTGCATCGGCGTGTGCGCGTGCCGCACGACGTTGCCGACCAGCTCGCTGAGCACCAGCGAGGCCGGGCCGACCAGCTCCGGCGCGTTCCACCGGCCGCAGGCCTCGCCGACCAGCTCCCGGGCGCGCCGGCAGGCGCCCGCCACCGGCTCAAGGCGGGCCCGCAGCCGGGGTGCGGCGACCTCGCCGGCCAGCCGGGTCGCCTCGGCGCAGTCCCGGTGCACCGGCACCACCCGGCAGGTGGTGGACTCGGCGAGCCAGGCGGCCGCGTCCGACGGGGGAGCGCAGACCAGCACCGGCACGGCGGGCCACCCGGCGGCCTGACGGGCCGTGGCGGCGAAGACGGACAGCGCGAGCCGGTCGGCGACGGTGACGTCCTCCAGGTCGACCACCAGCGCGTCCGGCTGGGCGGAGAGGCAGCGGTCCAGCACGGTGTGCACCGACCGCATCGTGCCGAGGTCGAGCTCGCCGTGCAGGTGGACGACGGTCACGGGTGACTCGTCATGCACCTCGCAGGTGATCCGGCTCGCCATCGGCCCCTCGATTCCGCTCGCATGCCCAGATCCAGCCAGGTACCCGCGGCTTCTCCGGGTGAAACCGGACCGACCGGATGCGGTGGCCCGGTCAGCGGCGATCCCCGTCACGTCGGGCGAGCACGCCGAGCGCGAGCATTCCGGCGCCGAGCGCGAGGTGCAGGAGGTCGTCGGCGGGGTTGACCGGGATGACGTTCGCCGCGCTGCCGTGGTCGACGGCCAGCCCGTAGAGCCACAGCACCAGGTAGACCGCCCCGCCGCCGATCAGGTAGGCGCGCGCCAGCCGGACGGTGCGCGACAGCGCCAGCCCGGCCACGCCGAAGGCCAGGTGCAGCAGGTTGTGCAGCACCGACACCTGGAACAACCCGAACAGCTGGGCGCCGGACTGGTGCCCGGCCAGTCGCAGGTCGGCGTAGTCGCTGGTGATCCCGGGCACGAACCCCAGGGCCCCGATCAGGAGGAACACCGTCCCGACCGTGGCGGCGGCCCGGCGTACCGGCGCGCGGCCGTCCGCCGGGTTGCGCCGGGCCCGGGAGTGGGCCATCGGACCGGCCATCGCGCGCTCCCTCCGTCGCGTCGCCGCGTTCCCGCCTCCCGGCCCGACAAACGGGCCCGGACCAGACCGGTCCGGGCCCGTGAGAGCAGGGGGTACGCCTCAGGCGACCTGCAACTGCCGGGCCCGGGCGCCCTGGCGGACCCGCTCGTACAGCTCGACGTAGCGCTGCGCCATCACCGCCGGGGTGAACCGGGCCGCGGCCTCCCGCCGGCACTCGTCCGCGTCGAGCAGGCTGGCCGCCAGCAGCAGGTCGCCGAGCTCGTCCTCGTCGGTGGTGAGCAGGCCGGTGCGTCCGTGCTCGATCAGCTCGGGCAGGCAGCCGCGGGCAGTCGCCACGACCGGGGTACCCAGCGCGAGGGACTCCACCACGGCGGTGCCGCCCGGTTCCTCCCAGCGCAGCGGGAACAGTGAGGCCTTCGCCCCGGCCAGCAGGTCGTCGCGCTCCTGACCGGCCACCGTGCCGACCCAGCGGACCAGCTCGCCGTCGACGTGCGGGGCCACCTCGTCGTAGAAGAACCGCACGTCGGGGTTCTGCCGGGCCTCGTCGCCGGCGGCGGCCAGGTCCTCCGGCCGGTGGTACGGCCCGACCGGGCCGGCGAGCACCAGCGGCACCCCGACCCGCTGGGCCAGCCGGGCGCCCACGTCCTGCCCCTTGCCCGGGTTGATCCGCCCCAGGATGATCGCGTAGTCGCCCTTTTCCGGGCGCGGCGCGCGGTCCGCGCCGACGGCCAGCGGAGTGGACAGGTGCACGTGCCCCACCGAGTGCTCCCGCAGCGCCCGGGGAGCGCGGGCGAGCTGGGAGGCGGAGACGCCGTTGACCCGGACCCGGTCGCCGGCGTCCAGGTTGCCGTAGAGCTCGGGGTGCTTGGCCAGGTCCCAGTGCAGGGTGTGCAGCACGGGCGGGCCGTCCGGCCCCATCGCGGCCAGGGTGGCCAGCCCGACCGCCTCCACGTGGTCGTGCACCAGGTCGATGTCGTCGCGGTGGTGCAGCTGCCGGATCACCCCGTTGAGGTGGGCCTGGGAGACGCCGCACACCTGGTTGTAGGGGCGTTGCAGGGCGTGGAACTGCCCGTCGGGGAAGACCGAGAACTTCTCGTCGACCGGCAGGGTGCTGCTCTCCACCGAGGCCAGCACGACCCGTACGCCCAGGCGCCGCAGCTCCGGCACCAGGGTGGCGATGATGTTCTCGATCCCGCCGTAGCCGGGGGGCGGCACGGACAACCAGGGGCCGGCGTTCATCAGGACGGTGAGGCTCATCGCGTTGTGGTCCTTCCCTCGGCGGAAGCCCGCTCGGCCGTCCGCTCTCCGCCCCCGGCCGGCTCGTGCCGGCCGTCGGGTACCCGTCGCGGCGATCCGCCGCTCACGCCGCCACCCGCCGGCGCGGCACCCGGTGCCGCAGCTGGGCCAGCGGCGGGCGCTCGTCCACGGAGACGTCGCTGACCACGATCTCCCGGTCCAGGTTGGGCAGCGCGTCCGAGCCGCCCCGGCGGAACTGGGTGAGCATGGTGGCCGGCATGGTGCCGGGGCTGGCCCAGCCGCGGCGCTGCAACCGCGACCAGGCGGTGTGCATGATCTGCGCGGACATCCGGCCCAGCGCCGCGGTGTCCTGGTGGCGGTGCTTGCGCTCGCCGAGGTCGACCTGGGCGAGGGCGTCGAGGCCGACCAGCTCCAGCAGGTCGATCAGCATCGCCGTCTCGACCCCGTAGCCGGAGACGAACGGCACCTGCTCCAGCACCTCCCGGCGTCCGGCGTACTCGCCGGCGAGGGGCTGCACGAAACCGGCCAGCTCCGGCCAGAAGAGGTTGAGCAGGGGGCGGGCCATCAGCTCCGTCACCCGCCCGCCACCGTCGGCCTCCACGCTGCTGGCGCCGACCAGCGGCCGGTGGTAGAAGCCCTTCACGAAGTCCACCGACGGATCGGTCAGCAACGGTCCGATCAGGCCGGTCACGAAGTGCGGACGGAACTCGCGCAGGTCGGCGTCGATGAAGGCGACCACGTCGCCCTCGGCGGCGGCCAGGCCGGCCCAGAGCGCGTCGCCCTTGCCGGTCAGTCGGGGCAGCCCCCGGGTCATCGCGTCCTGGCTGACCACCTCCGCGCCCGCGGCCCGGGCCACCTGCGCGGTCCGGTCGGTGGACCGGGAGTCCACCACGATCAGCTCGTCGACGAGGGCGACCCGGTCCATCAGGTGTTCGCGGATCGTCGACACGATCGCGCCGACGGTGACCTCCTCATTGCGCGCCGGCAACACCACGCTGACCCGGGTGTCACCCTTGGCCCGCATCAGCCGCCGCGTCGGCCAGTCGTCGGCCGAAGTCGTCCGGTAAGTCGCCCATGCCTCCACCACTGGTGAGACGATCGAATCTGTATCCCGCACTGGCACACCCCCAGATCGTGGCGGAAAACGCGGAGTTGGTTTTCCCATCTCCGCCCGCGCGCTAACCGGATCATGCCTAACAGCTTGATCACGGACCGTGCACGAGCCGGTTCCCGGCAGATGAACGGTTCGTTGCCGAATGCACGGGGTTTCGCGTTCGGGCGGTGGGGGGAGTGCTGTTCCCGCGAGTCGGAGAACAGCGTCGAGAGGGTCGGTGGAATGCGCACGTGCCGGGTGGGACTGGTAGGGGCCGGTGGGGTGGCGCAACGCCATGCCCGCGTGTTGAGCGGTTTCGAGGACGTGGAGCTGCTCGGGGTGCACGACGTGTCCCGGGACGCGGCGACGGAGCTGGCCGGCGCGTACGGCGGCCGGAGCTTCGTCGACGTGGAGGAGCTGCTCGCCGCGGGACCGGACGCGGTGTACGTCTGCGTGCCGCCGTTCGCGCACGGGCCGGTGGAGGAGGCGGTCATCGCCGCCGGCGTCCCGATGTTCGTGGAGAAGCCCGTCGCGGTCGACCTGGAGACCGCCGAGCGGATCGCCGCGCTGGTGCAGGAGAAGCGGCTGCTCACGGCAGTCGGCCACCACTGGCGCTACCTGCACGTGGTCGAGCGGGCCCGCGAGCTGCTGGCCGACCGGCCGGTGCGGATGGTCAACGGTTCCTGGCTGGACAAGGTCCCCCCGGTGGCCTGGTGGGCGGTGCGGGACCGCTCCGGCGGCCCGGTCGTCGAGCAGGCCGCGCACGTGCTGGACCTGGTGCGGTCGCTGGTCGGCGAGGCGGTCGAGGTGACCGCGTACGGCGACGGGAGCCCGCCGCCGGTCGAGGGCGCCGACATCGACTCGGTGACCGCGGCCACGCTGCGCTTCGCCAACGGGGCGGTGGGCACCCTCGCCGCGGCCTGCGTGCTGACCTGGAAGCACCGGGCGGGGCTGGAGATCATCGCCGACGGCCTGGTGCTGTCGCTGGCCGAGGACGGCCTGGTGATCCGCGACGCCGACGGGGAGCGCCGGATCGAATCCGATCCGGACGGTGCCCGGATCGCCGTCGACCGGGCCTTCATCGACGCGGTGACCGGCGTCGGCGACGACGTCCGGGTGCCGTACGCCGAGGCGATGCGGACCCAGCGGCTGGCCCTCGCGGTCGCCGAGTCGGCCCGAACCGGGCGTGCCGTGACCCTGCCGACCGGCCCGGCGTCCGTGCCGCTGGCCACCGCGGGGGTGAGTGTCGATGCGTGACAAGGTCGTGGTGGTCAGCGGTCCCGGCGCCGTCGAACTGGCCGAACAGGACGCCGCCGAGCTGCGCGAGGGCACCTTCCGGGTGGAGACCCTCTACAGCGGCGTCTCCGCCGGCACCGAACTGAGCTTCGTCAAGGGCACCAACCCGTACCTCAACGTCACCTGGAACCCCGATCTCGGCCTGTTCCAGCCCGGTGCGGCGAGCACCCCGTACCCGGTCACCCGGCTCGGCTACATGCAGGTCGGCCGGGTGGTGGAGAGCCGCACCCCGGCGGTCGCCGTCGGCACGGTGGGCGCCATGACCTACGGCCACCGCACCGGGTACGTGGCCGACCCGGTCGCCGAGCGGTTCGTCCCGCTCCCCGACGACCTCGATCCGCTGCTCGGCATCTACGTCGCGCACATGGGCCCGATCTGCGCCAACGGCCTGCTGCACGCCGCCGCCGACCTGTGCGGCACCGACGTGCGCTCGCTCGGCGACGGGGTGCGCGGCCGGCGGGTCGCGGTGGTCGGCAGCGGCGTCGTCGCCCTGCTCACCGCCCTGTTCGCCAAGCGGCACGGCGCCGCCTCCGTGGTGGTGCTGGACCCGACGCCGCAGCGCCGCCAGGTCGCCGAGGCGCTCGGCCTGGAGACGCTCGACCCGGAGGCCGACGACCCGGCCGTGGTGCTCAAGACCCGGTGGAACCACGCCGCCGGCGACCGGGGCGCCGACGTGGTGTTCCAGTGCCGCGGCCAGGCCTGGGCGCTGCACCTGGCGCTGCGCCTGCTGCGCCCGCAGGGCACCGTGATCGACCTGGCCTTCTACCAGGACGGCGCGGACGCCGTCCGGCTCGGCGAGGAGTTCCACCACAACGGGCTCTCGCTGCGCTGCGCCCAGATCGGGCGGGTGCCGCGCGGCCTGACGCCGACCTGGGACCGGGAACGGCTCTCCGCCGAGACCATCGAGCTGCTGCGGCAGTACGGCGACGTGATCCGCAAGCACCTCGTCTCGGCGGTGGTGCCGATGGAGGAGGCGCCCGCCCTGCTGACCGACCTGGCCGAGCGTCGCCGGCAGGAACTCCAGGTGGTGCTGACCGGCTGAGTCGGGCGCCCGGCACCCGGCTGGGCGCGGGCGGCTACGGTCGGCCCATGACCACCGCCGCCGCCCGCCGGCCCGCCGGCCTGGCCGCCCTGCTGCCGTACCTGCGCGCCCACCGCGGCACCCTCGCCGTGGTGGGCGCGTTGTCGTTGGCCGGCGCGGGCGCCGCGCTGGCGCAGCCGCTGCTCACCCGCCAGGTGCTCGACCAGATGGCGGCGGCCCGGCCGGTCACCGGCCTCGTCGTGGCGCTGGTGGCCCTGGTGGTGGCCGGCGCCGCCCTCGGCGGCCTGCGCGACTTCCTGCTGCAACGCACCGCCGAGGGCGTCGTGCTGGGCACCCGGCGCCGACTCGCCGGGCACCTGCTGCGGCTGCCCATCGTCGAGTACGACCGGCGCCGCACCGGCGACCTGCTCTCCCGGGTGGGCTCGGACACCACCCTGCTGCGGGCCGTGGTCACCTCCGGGCTGTTCGAGACGGTCACCGGCGCGGTGATGGTGGTCGGCGCGGCCGGCGCGATGGCCCTGCTCGATCCGGTGCTGTTCGGGGTGACCCTGCTCGGGGTGGCCGCCGGCGTCGGTTTCGCGCTCACCGTCGCCCGCCGGGTGCGCGGGCTGTCCCGCGCCGCCCAGGAGCGCGTCGGGGAGATGACCTCCGCCGTCGAGCGGGCCATCTCCGCCGCCCGGACCATCCGCGCCGCCCGGGCCGAGCACCGCGAGGCCGAGGCCGTCGGCGAGAGCGCCGCCCAGGCGTACGCGGCGGGGCTGCGGGTGGCCCGGGTGCAGGCGGTGGTCGGCCCGGTCAGCACGGTCACCATCCAGGGCGCGTTCCTGCTGGTCCTCGGCGTGGGCGGGGCCCGGGTGGCGGCCGGGGCGATCACCGTCGGCGACCTGGTGGCCTTCGTGATGTTCCTGTTCTTCCTGGTCCTGCCGCTGGGCCAGGCGGTGCACGCGTACACGCAGTTGCAGACCGGGCTGGGCGCGTTGCAGCGGATCGAGGAGGTGCTGGCCGTACCCGCGGAGGACGCCGGGGATGGCGCGGACCCGGCGGCGGCCCCGCCCGCCGGCCGCCCGGCGGCGATCGAGTTCGACCGGGTGGGGTTCGGCTACCCGGACGGCGCCCCGGTGCTGCACGAGGTGAGCTTCACCGTGCCGGCCGGCAGCCGCACCGCCCTGGTCGGCCCCTCCGGAGCCGGCAAGTCGACCCTGCTCGCCCTCGTGGAGCGCTTCTACGAGGTCGACTCCGGGTCGCTGCGGCTCGACGGCGTCGACGTGCGCCGGCTGCCCCGCGACGCCCTGCGGGCCCGGCTCGGCTACGTCGAGCAGGAGGCCCCGGTGCTGGCCGGCACGCTGCGGCAGAACCTGCTGATCGGCGCCCCGGACGCGACCGACGCCGCGCTGCTCGCCGTCCTCGACGAGGTCAACCTCGGCCACCTCGCCGAGCGCACCGACGCCGGGTTGGACGTGCAGGTGGGGGAGGGCGGGGTGCTGCTCTCCGGCGGCGAGCGGCAGCGCCTGGCGATCGCCCGGGCGCTGCTCGCCGGCCCGCCGGTGCTGCTGCTGGACGAGCCGACCAGCAACCTCGACGCGCGCAACGAGGCGGCGCTGCGCCGGGCCATCGACGCGGTGGCCGTGCGGCGCACCCTGCTGATCGTCGCGCACCGGCTCGCCACGGTCGTCGACGCCGACCAGATCGTGGTGCTCGACGGCGGCCGGGTGGTGGCGGTCGGCACCCACGACGAATTGACCGTCACCAGTCCGCTCTACCGCGAGCTGGCCGCTCACCAGCTGCTGGTGAGCTGACCCGACCCGCCGCCCCTGACCTGCCCGGACGTGCCGGGACGGGGACACCCGGGACGCCCCGGACGAGCCGGGCAGCGACAGCCCGGCCGGTTCGCGTACCGTTGCCGCTCATGGGTGTGTCGCAACGGTTGAAGAGCAGGTTCCGGCGGTTCCTCCAGCGCCCGGGGACGACGGTCGACCTGGCCCCGCTGGAGAAGTTGCTGCCGCAGATCGCCGCGCGCGAGGACGAGCTGTCCGCCCTCGACGACGCCGAGCTGACCGAGGCCGCCGGCGCCGCCACGGAGTACGCGGAGATCTGCGCCATCGGCCGCGAGGCCGCCCGCCGTGGGCTGGACCAGCGGCCGTACGACGTGCAGCTGCTCGGGGCGATGGCGCTGCTGTCCGGCAAGGTCGCCGAGATGGCCACCGGTGAGGGCAAGACGCTCACCGCCACCATCGCCGCGTACGGGCACGTGCGGCTGGGCAACGGTCCGGTGCACGTGCTCACCGTCAACGACTACCTGGCCCGCCGCGACGCCGAGTGGATGGCGCCGGTCTACCGGCTGCTCGGGCTGACCGTGGGCTGGGTCAACGAGGCCTCCACCCCCGAGGAGCGGCGCGCCGCGTACGCCTGCGACGTGACCTACGTCGCGGTCAGCGAGGCCGGCTTCGACTTCCTCCGCGACCAGCTCGTCACCGACCTCGCCGACCGGGTCCAGCCGCCGCTGAAGACCGCGATCGTGGACGAGGCCGACTCGATCCTGATCGACGAGGCCCGGGTGCCGATGGTGCTCGCCGGGGCGGTCGCCGGCGAGCAGGACCCGGTGCACGCCGCCGCGGCGCTGGTGCGCGGCCTGCGCAAGGGCAAGCACTACACCGTCGCCGAGGACGGCCGCAGCGTGGCGTTCACCGCGGTCGGCCTGGCCACCGTCGAGGCGAAGCTCGGCGGCATCGACCTGTACGACACCGAGCACGTCGGGCAGCTCTCGGCGGTCAACGTGGCGCTGCACGCGCACGCCCTGCTGCACCGTGACGTGGACTACATCGTCCGGGACGGCTCGGTCGAGCTGATCGACGAGATGCGCGGCCGGGTGGCCCAGCGCCGCCGCTGGCCGGACGGCCTGCAGGCGGCGGTCGAGGCCAAGGAGGGCCTGGACGCCACGGCGGAGGGCGAGGTGCTGGGCACCATCGCCGTGCAGGCGTACATCGCGCTCTACCCGACGGTCTGCGGGATGACCGCGACCGCGGTGCTCGTCGGCGACCAGCTGCGCGAGTTCTTCGGCCTCGAGGTGGCGGTGATCCCGCCGAACACCCCCTGCGTCCGGGAGGACGAGCCGGACCGCATCTACGCCACCCGGGCCGAGAAGGAGGAGGCGCTGATCGACGAGATCACGCGCTGCCACCAGGCCGGTCGGCCGGTGCTGGTCGGCACCCTGGACGTCAAGGAGTCCGAGGGGCTGGCCGCCGGCCTGCACGCCGCCGGGGTGCCCTGCGTCGTGCTGAACGCGAAGAACGACGACGAGGAGGCGGCGATCATCGCCGAGGCGGGCGCGTACGGCGCGGTCACCGTCTCCACCCAGATGGCCGGCCGGGGCGTGGACATCCGCCTCGGCGGCAGCGACCAGGCCGACCGGGACCGGGTGGCCGAGCTGGGCGGCCTGTACGTGATCGGCAGCGGCCGGCACGACAGCCGCCGGGTCGACGACCAGCTGCGCGGCCGGGCCGGCCGGCAGGGCGACCCGGGTGGCTCGGTCTTCTTCGTCAGCCTGGAGGACGACCTGGTGGTCCGGCACGCCGGCGACATCGTGCCGGCCTCGCCGCGGATGAACGCCGACGGCCTGGTCACCGACGAGCAGGTGGACTACGCCGTGGAGCACGCCCAGCGGGTGGCCGAGGGCGTCAACCACGAGATCCACCGCAACACCTGGCGGTACAGCGTGGTGATCGAGCAGCAGCGCAAGGCGCTCGCGGAGCGCCGCGAGCGGCTGCTCACCAGTGACGTGGCCGCGCTGATGCTGCTCGACCGGATGCCGGACAAGGCCGGCGAGATGGACGAGGACCTGCTCGCCCGGGTGGCCCGGTCGATCGCCCTCTACCACCTCGACCGGCTCTGGGCCGAGCACCTGGCCGAGCTCTCCGAGGTCCGCGAGGGCGTGCACCTGCGGGCGCTCGGCCGCCTCGACCCGCTGGACGAGTTCCACCGGGCGGCGGTGCCGGCGTTCAACAACCTCGTCCCCGAGATCGAGACCCGGACCATCGCCACCTTCACCGAGACCGAGTTCGACGCCGACTGGGAGCCGGACGCCGCCAAGCTGGTGCGGCCGACCGCCACCTGGACGTACCTGGTCCACGACAACCCGTTCGGCTCGGAGCTGGACCGGCTGATCGCCTCGGTCGGCCGGCGGCTCTCCGCCGCGCGCTGAGCGTCACCGGGGTCCCTTCCGGCGCGGGTCCGCGCCGGAAGGGACCCCTTTACGCGGTTTCGATCCTGGTTTGCGAGGGTAGAAGCCCGGGGCTCATGAGTCAGGGGAGATCACACGATGGGACAGGCAATGGGGCCGGTCGACGGGGTCGGTCGGCGCGCGGGGGCCGTGCGCCGGTGAACCTGGACATGCGGGAGCCGACGATCGACACCCTCGGCGTGCTGGAGACCGCCGGCCTGCTGCGCGAGCTGACCGCCGGCCTGATCGCGGCCGACGACTTCGACGAGGCGCTGGCCCGGCTGGTGCGGATCGCCCGGGACGCCGTACCGGACGTGACCTGGTGCGGCTTCACCGCGCTGCGCGCCGGGGAGCCCGCCGGGGTGGCCGCCTCCGACCCCGGCCTGGCGGAGCTGGACGACCTGCGGCACGGCCCGGAGTCGCCGGCGATGAGCGCCATCGGGCGCCGGGAGATGACCGTCGCCCAGGACCTCGCCGTCGAGGAGCGCTGGCCGGGCTGGACGGCCCGGGCGCGGGGCCTCGGGGTGCGCGGGGTGATCTCCGCGCCGGTCGACGTCGACGAGCAGGCGATCGGGGTGATCAACCTCTACACCGACTCCGCCGGCACCTTCACCACCCGGCACCAGCTCACCGCGATGCTGCTCGCCGAGCACGCCGGCCTGCTGCTGGCTGCCGTGCGCGACCGGGTCAAGCAGGCCGAGCGGGCCGGTGAGCTGGACGGGTCGCTGCTGGAGGAGGGCGTCGTCGGCCAGGCGGTCGGGGTGATCATGACCCAGCGCGGGTGCCCCGCGCCGGAGGCCCTCGACGTGCTGCGCAACGCCGCGTCCTCGCTGGACATCCCGCTGCGCGAGGTGGCCGAACGGCTGGTCGCCACGGTGTCGCGTCCCCGGGAAGGTTGAGCGCGTCGTTTCGCCGGGCTGGTGCCCGGGTAGCACCCTGGTTTCGTGAGCTGACACGAAATCTGGGGAGGAACCGATGGAGAGCCGGCTGCGGGTGCAGGGGCATCCGATCCAACCGATGCTGGTGACGTTCCCGTTCGGGCTCTTCGTCAGCGCGGTCCTCTTCGACCTCGCCGACGTGGCCGGCGGGCCGGCCTTCCTCGGCGAGGTCGGCTACTGGACGGCGGTCGCCGCCCTGGTCGCCGCCGCGCTCGCCGGGGTGGCCGGCATGGTGGACCTGTGGGACGTCCGGGCCGGCCGGACCCGCCGCACCATGGTCACCTTCAACCTGGTCAACGCCGGCATGGCCGCGCTGTTCCTGCTGGCCTGCCTGATCCGGGCCGACGCGCCGCAGCGCGGCGCCACCGCGGTCCTGGTGATCACCGAGCTGGCCGCCCTGGCCGTCGGCGCGGTCGGGGTCCGGCTGGGCGCCCGCCTGATGCGCCAGTTCGACGCCGGCCGCCGGGAGCCGAGCGGCTTCGAGGCCCTGGAGGGCGTGCCGGCCGCCGGCGCCACCGTGGAGATCATCCGCCCCCGCGCCTGACCCCGCCGCTCGCGCCGGACCGCCCGCCGGCCCACGTCGGCGACGAGGCGGTGTCTCCCCGGGCCGCCTTCTTCCCGATCCGGGGTCGGGTAGCCGTCCGACGGACCGGACCGCGGCGCGGGACGCGGCCGGCGGAATCCGGTTGTCGGGCACCCCTCGGGCCCGGCAGGGTGGCCGGATGGCAGAGCGCGCCTTCGCCGAACTGGTCGCCGAGGCGGCGGCCGCGCCCGTGCACGGCTGGGACTTCTCCTGGCTCGACGGCCGGGCCACCGAGGAACGCCCGCCGTGGGGCTACGCCCGGCTGGTGGCGGCCCGGTTGGCGGCGGTCTCCGCCGCGCTGGACGTCGACACCGGCGGGGGAGAGGTGCTGGCCGAGGCGCCGGCCCCGCCACCGCTGCTGGTCGCCACCGAGGCCTGGCCGCCCAACGTCGCGGTCGCCCGGCGTACGCTGCGCCGGGTCGGCGCCACCGTCGTCCAGGTCGGCCCCGCGTCCGGGCTGCCGTTCCGGGACGCCTCCTTCGACCTGGTCACCAGCCGGCACCCGGTCGCCACCGGGTGGGCCGAGATCGCCCGGGTGCTGCGCCCCGGCGGGGCGTACCTGTCCCAGCAGATCGGCCCGGGCACGATGCGGGAGCTGAGCGAGGCGATCCTCGGCCCGCTGCCGCCCCCGACCAGCCGGCAGCCGGAGCGGGCCGTGGCCGCCGCCCGGGCCGCGGGCCTGTCCGTGGTCCGCCTCGAACAGGCCACCCTGCGGGCGGTCTTCCACGACGTCGGCGCGGTGGTCTGGTTCCTGCGCAAGGTCGTCTGGACGGCGCCGGGTTTCGACGTGGACCGGCACCGGCCGCAGCTCGCCGCGCTCGACCGGCGGATCCGCGCGGAGGGCGCCTTCGTCGCCCACGCCCGCCGGTTCCTGATCGAGGCGGTCCGGCCGGCCTGAGCGGCGTCAGTGGGCGCGGGCGCGGTGGGCGGCGAGCACGTCGGCGCCGAAGTCGCCGGCCGGGCGGCGCAGCACCGTGTGCGCGTGGTTGCCGTCCTCGGTGGTGTTGTCGTACTCGATCAACAGGTCGTCGCCCTGCACCCGGTAGTAGTGCCGCCCACCCGGCCGGGTCGACCCGGCCCAGGCGAAGTGCAGCTCGCCGCCGGCGAGCCGGTCCGCCTCGCGGACCGCCAGCTCGGCGGGGAGCCGGTCCAGGTAGAGCGCCACCAGCTGGTCGAGCAGGGCGCGGCCGGTGACGCCGAGCCGGTCGCCGGGCACGCCCAGCGGGGTGAGTGGCCCGTCGACCGACGGCCGGGTGGCGCTCACGATGTCCGCCGGGGCCTCGTCGGCGATGATCGCGGCGGCCCGCCCGGCCGGCCCGATCGCCTCCAGCAGCTCCCGACCGAGGTCCTCCTCGATGCCGAGCGGGCGGGAGACGGGCCGCCCGGCGTGCCGGACGGTGGCCGGGTTGGCGCCGAGGAAGAGCGGAGCGGGGGAGACCTCGTCGTCGACCACCGTCATGCTCACCGAGAGGTGGTGCCCCTCGAACCGCCACGCCCAGCGGTCGTCGCGGGCCGGGTCGCCGTAGAGCGCCACCCAGTAGTCGCCGCTGTGCCGGCCGCGTCGCCACTCCTCGGCCCGGTCCAGCACCTCCTCCAGCGCCACCACCGTCATCGCCTGGGCGTACGCCGGTGGGCTCAGCGCGGTGGCCAGCAGCCGGTGCGCCGCCTTGCGCCCGGCGCGGTCCAGGTCGGCCAGGGACACCCCGGGGCGGGGCCGGGGCCGGTACTCCAGCCACCGCCGGCCCTCGTCGTCGAAGGCGTGCCCGGCGGCGGCGCGGGCCGGCTCGTCGAGCGTGGCCAGCAGCGCGCCGGCCGCCGTGCGCATCCGCTCCGGTACGGGATCGTCCATGGTGTCGCCTCAGCGGGAGGTGAGCAGGGTGAGCATCTGTGGCAGGTCGAAGAAGCGGGCGGTCTCCAGCGCCGACGGGTCGCCGTGTGCCGGGTCGGCGCCCGCGTCCAGCAGCGCCCGGACCGCCTCGGCGTTCTTGCGGAACACCGCCGCCGCCAGCGCGGTCTGCCCCCGGTCGTTGGCGCGCGAGTGGTCGGCGCCCCGGGCGAGCAGGGCCGACACCGTCGCCGGGTGGGCGTGGTAGGCGGCCAGGATGAGCAGGGTGTCGCCCTTGTCGTTGGTCATGTTCACCGGCAGGCCGGCGTCGACGTGGCCGCTGAGCTTCTCGGTCTCACCGGAGCGGGCCAGGTCGAACATCCGGTGGGCGAAGGCCAGCGTCTCGGCGTCGAGGTCGTCGGTCACCCGCCCAGGCTAGTCGGCCGCCGCGCCCGGCGGGCTGGTAGCTTGCCAGCCCACGACGGGAGGGTCATGGACGACGTGTACGTCGGCAACGCCGGTGTGGACGGTGCCACCAACGCCGGTTGGCTGCTCGGGCACTTCATGCCCGCCGGCGACCCCCGGCACAGCGCCGAGGTCGAGGTGAAGTGGGGCGTGCACCCGGCGGGGGAGGCCCGCTCGCGGTGGGCCACCCGGGAGCGGCGGATCGCGCTGCTGGTCCTGGTCAGCGGCCGCTTCCGGGTGGAGTTCCCGGACCGGACGGTGGTGCTGGGCACGCCGGGCGACTACGTGGTGTGGGGCCGCGGGGTGGACCACTGCTGGTACGCCGAGCAGGCGTCGGTGGTGCTGACCGTGCGCTGGCCCTCGGTGCCGGGCTACCGGGTGGACCCGCCGGTCTCGCGCTGATCCCCGGTGGTCCCGGTCGCCGTCCCAGCATCCGGTATTACCTACTAAACCTATAGGCTTTGACTCCTATAGTGATTGCCGGACGCATCACCACGGGAGACCGCCATGACCGACCCGCACACCGACCTGCTCGCCGTCGCCGCCTCGTACGCCGACCCGGCCCGCTGGCCGGTGCCGCTGCGCTTCGACCCGGTCGAGCGCTGGTACGCCCGGCTCGCCGGCACCGACACGCACGAGGTCTGGGCGCTGAGCTGGCTCCCCGGCCAGGGCACCGACCTGCACGACCACGGCGGCTCCTCGGGGGCGTTCCTGGTCGTCGCCGGTGAACTCACCGAGGAGACGGTGTCCGGGGCGCGGCTGCGCCCGCACCGCCTGGCCGCCGGGACCGGGCGACGGTTCGGCCCGCGGCACGTGCACGTGGTGACCAACCGCGCCCACCAGCCCGCGGTCAGCGTCCACGTCTACCGGCCCGCGCTGCGCCGGATGACCCGCTACCGGCTCGACGCCGGCCGGCTGCGGGTCGCCGACGTGGCCGAGGCCGGCGTCGCCTGGTGACCCCCACCGCCCCCACCCCCACCCGCCGGCTCGTTCCTGGAAGGACCGCGAGGATGCCGCAGCAGCACCACCCGAGTACCGACAGCCCGCCGGTGCCACCACCGGGATCCCGAGGCATCGACGAGATCCTCGCCATCGCCCGCGCCCGGCTGCGCCGGCTCGACCCCGAGGCGGCGCACCTGGCGTACCGGGCCGGGGCCCTGCTGGTCGACATCCGGCCGGCCGCCCAGCGGGCCGCGCACGGCACCGTGCCGGGCGCGCTGGCCATCGAGCGCAACGTGCTGGAGTGGCGGCTCGACCCGCGCTGCCCGGCCCGGCTGCCCCAGGCGGTCGGCTACGACCTGCCGGTCGTCGTGATCTGTCAGGAGGGCTACACGTCCTCGCTGGCCGCCGCCGCGTTGCAGGACCTCGGCCTGCACCGGGCCACCGACGTGGTCGGCGGCTTCGTCGCCTGGCGCATCGCCGGCCTGCCCGCGCTCGGCCCGACCCCGCCGGCCGGCTCCCCGGCCACCGCGCCCCCGGTGACCGCCGGCCGGGCGCCGCGCTGACCGCCACGCTCCACCGGGCGTGGCGGACGACCCGTCATCTCAGGAGGCACCGATGTCCGTCGTCGCCATCACCTCGCGCCCGCACCCGCCGGGCCGCTCCGACCGGCCCGGGCCGCCCCGGCCCCGGCCCGCCCCGACGCTGACCATCACCCTCGACCTGGCCGCCGCGCCGCTGACGCCCCGACTGGCCCGCCTGGTCGACCTGCTCGGCGAGCTGGCCGAGGCGGGGGAGGGCGTGGTCCGGCTGGCCGAACCGGTGCCGGTGCGGGCGGTCACGGCCGTGCCCGCGCCGGCGCCGGCCGACGAGCACCCCGACACGCTGCGGATCCTGGCCGGCTCCCGGGTGGTTCGGCAGGGCGACCGGGAGATCCCGCTCACCCGGATCGAGTTCGACCTGCTGCTCTTCCTCGCCGAGCACCCGCACCGGGTCTTCACCCGGCTCCAGCTGCTCGGCAGCGTCTGGGGCTACGAGCACGCCGTGGCCCGTACCGTGGACGTGCACGTGCGCCGGCTGCGCGCCAAGCTCGGCGCGGACACCCCGCTGGTGACCACCGTGTACGGCGTCGGCTACCGGCTGGCCGACGAGGCCCGGGTGCGGGTCGACCGGTTCCGCTGACCGGTCGCCGGCGCGGCGCGCCCGGGGGACCGTCCGCCCTGGTGCGTCGGGCCGGACCGGCCAATGTGAACCGGACCGGGTACCCCCCGTATCCGACCACCCCGGCGACTCTGCTGTAATCATCTGGCTCGTACGCAGAGCGAGGGTTCGGCTGCGATGTGTTCGTCAATTGTCACATTCATGCAACGTGGCCGCCCCTTGACCCTCGCTCAGGGGCCGGGAAGCATCGATGAAGCGGCGTCCCGGGCCGTGGGTTTACCCGGACCAGCCAAGGAGGACCATGTCGGTCAGCCCCGCCTCGTCGCGCGCCGGATGGCATACGTCCCAACCTGCGGTTCCCGGTCGTCCCCCCGGCGGCCAGCGCCGCCCGGCGAACACGGCCGCACCCGTGCTCACCGTGACCCTGTCCATCCCGTTGGCGTGTGAGGAGTCGTTGACCCCGCCGGCCCGCCGGCTGCTGGAGGCCGCCCGCGAGATGTTGGAACGCGGCGAGGGCACCATCACCACCAACGGCGTCCCCGCCGAGCGGCGGCCCGAGCCGCTGCCCGGCGGCCGGTCCCCGGCCCGGTCGCTCGCGCCGACCATCCCGGCGCTGCACATCCTGGCCTCCTCCCGGTCCGTGCTGCGCGACGGCGAGCCACTGCCGCTGACCCGGCTGGAGTTCGACCTGCTGCTGCACCTGGTGGCCCACCCGCGCCGGGTCTTCACCCGGTTGCAGCTGCTCAACGCGGTCTGGGGCTACGAGCACGCCGGGGTCCGCACCGTCGACGTGCACGTGCGCCGGCTGCGCGGCAAGGTCGGCGTGGACGTCCCCCTGGTGACCACCGTCTACGGGGTCGGCTACCGGCTCGCCGACGACGCCCGGGTCACCATCGACCGCACCGGCTGACCGGCCGGCGACCGCACCGGCTGACCGGCCGGGTAACCATCGACCGCACCGGCCGACCCGGCCGGGTGACCATCGACCGCACCGGCCGACCCGGCCGGGTGACCATCGACCGCACCGGCCGACCGGCCGGGGCACCATGGTCGGATGCGCGTCCGACCCATCTCGCCCGAGCGGCTCGTCGCCGAGCTGACCGAGCGGCTCCTCGCCGCCGCCCCCGAGCCGGCCCTCCCGGCCGTGACCGGGTCGGGCCCCGACGCTCCGGCCGACCGGCCCGGCCGACTGCGGGTGGCCGTCGACGGCCCGCCGGCCGCCGCGCCGCAGCGCCTCGCCGAGGCGCTGGTCGACCCGCTGCGCGCCCTCGGCCGCCCGGTGCTGCACGTGCGCGCCGAGGACTTCCTGCGGCCCGCCTCGATCCGCTTCGAGCAGGGCCGGACCAACCCGGACGCGTACTACGAGAGCTGGACCGACGAGGCCGGGCTGCGCCGCGAGGTGCTCGACCCCGCCGGCCCGGGCGGCTCCGGGCGGGTGCTGCCCTCCCTCTGGGACCCGGCGACCGACCGGGCCAGCCGGGCCGCGTACGTCCCGCTGCCGCCCGGCGGGGTGCTGCTGGTCAGCGGGGCGCTGCTGCTCGGCGGCGGGCTGCCCTTCGACGTCGCGGTGCACCTGGCGCTCTCGCCGGCCGCCCTGGCCCGGCGCACCGACCCGGAGCTGCGCTGGACCCTGCCCGCCTTCGCCCGCTACGCCGACGAGGTCGACCCGGCCTCCTTCGCCGACGTGGTGGTCCGGGCCGACGACCCGCGGCACCCGGCCCTCGTCGAGCCGGACGAACCGGTCGACTGAGGCCGGAAAAACTCGTCGGTTTGATCCACTGCGGAGGTGGGTATTCGCCCGGCTCACAGAGCACGGGTGATCTCGCCCGTGCGGACCGTATCCGGGCGACCGGCCCGGCCGGGCCGGAGCCCCACGAAAGGCAGGCAGCGATGCTCGTCCACGACACCGTCGGTACGGGCCGATCCCAGGCGGAGATCGACCAGATCCGACTCTCCCTGCAGGCCCGCTACGACGAGCTGTCCGCGGAGTACGAGCAGGCCGTCGCGCAGAGCCAGGTGCTGCGGCTGGTGGAGGTCGGCGACACCGCCGGCGACGACCAGGCCGACAGCGGCACCAAGACCGCCGAACGGGACACCGCGCAGTCGCTGCTGCGCACGATCCTCGATCGTCGCGCCCAGTTCGAGCACGCGCTGACCCGCCTGGACGAGGGCACCTACGGCTTCTGCGAGGGCTGCTCGGCGCCGATCCCGGTCGAGCGCCTGGAGATCTTCCCGTCGGCCACCTCCTGCGTGGCCTGCAAGCAGACGCGGGAGCGGCGGGCCGCCTGAGCGGCGGGCGTCGCGGTTGCCAGTCAGGTCCGGGCGCGGTGAACTCCTCCCATGGGTGACATCAAGGTGGGCACCGCGTCCTGGACCGACCGGACCCTGCTGGAGTCGGGGTGGTACCCGCAGACCGCGGACACCCCGGAGAAGCGCCTGGCGTATTACGCCCGGCGCTTTCCGCTGGTCGAGGTGGACGCCACCTACTACTCGCCGCCGGCCGAGCGGACCGCCCAGCTGTGGGCCGAGCGCACCCCGGCGGGGTTCACCTTCAACGTCAAGGCGTTCAGCCTGCTGACCGGGCACCCGACGAAGGTGTCCGCGCTCTACAAGGACCTGCGCCCGGAGACGGAGAAGAAGAACCTCTACCCGGACGACCTGCCCGCGCAGGCGTACGAGGAGGTGTGGACCCGCTTCCTGTCCGCACTGGACCCGCTGGTGACGGCCGGCAAGCTCGGCGCGGTGCTGTTCCAGTTCCCGCCCTGGTTCACCATCAAGCGGGAGAACAAGGAGTACCTGCTGGAGGTGGAGCGGCGCTGCCGCCCGCTGCGGCCGGTCTTCGAGTTCCGGCACGGCTCCTGGTTCGACGGCGCCAACGCCGACGAGACCCTCGCCTTCCTGCGCAAGCACCGGCTGCCGTACGTCTGCGTGGACATGCCGCAGGGCCACCGCTCCTCCGTACCCCCGGTGCTGGCCGCCACCGCGGACCTCGCGGTGGTGCGCTTCCACGGGCACAGCGACAAGTGGACCAGCAAGGACATCCACGAGAAGTTCGGCTACCACTACTCCGACCGGGAGTTGCGGGACTGGGCGCCGAAGCTGCGCGAGCTGGCCGACTCGGCCGGCCAGACCCACGTACTGATGAACAATTGTTACCGCGATTTTGCCCAGACCAACGCCGCCACCCTGGCCGGCCTGCTCGACGCCGGCGGCTGACGCGGTCGCCGGAGTTCACCCGGCCGGGGTGACGCCGGCTCACCCGATCGCCGCGCAGCATGGGCGGTGTCTGCGGTCCGTCGACCGACGGAACCGTGAGGCCGACAGCGACGGAGGTGGCCCATGGCGGTTCGCGTCGTGACGGACAGACGACGTGGCGGGGTGCTGCACGTGGTCGGAAGGGCCGACGGCAACGCCCGCGAGCGACCCGGCCGGATCAGGCCGACCCGACTGTCGCGGGGGCCGAGCGGGCCGCCGCGCCGCACCGACGACCGACGATGGGAAGACGACGCACGGGGGTGGGCAGATGGCTGAGCAGTTGAGTTCGGCGTTCGAGACCTCGCTGGACAAGACGAACCTGATCCTGAAGGACATCGAGCAGGCGTACGGGTGGCCGAAGGCGCAGCGCAACCAGTCGTACGCGGCGTTGCGGACCGTCCTGCACCTGCTGCGTGACCGGATGTCGGTGCAGGAGAGCGCGGAGTTCGCCGCCCAGTTGCCGGTGCTGCTGCGCGGGATCTACTTCGACGGGTGGCAGCCGGACAGCGTGCCGATCAAGCTGAACCGCGACGACTTCCTCTACGAGGTCCGCCAGGGCTTCCCGTACGACGTGGAGGGCGGCACGGAGCGGGTGGTGCAGGTGGTGCTCGACGCCCTGCGCAAGCACGTGACGCAGGGCGAGTGGCAGGACGTGAAGTCCAACATGCCGGGCGACCTGCAACGCATGATCCCCTGACCGAGGGTGATCTCCGGCCCGTCCCGCCTGCATGGCGGGGCGGGCCGCCGCGTGCTCTCAGGCCGTGCGGCTGACCGAGCGCCCGGCCCGGCGGGCGAGCCCGGCGAACGCGACGGCGTCGACCACGGCCGCCCCGCCCGGATCGTTGTTGAAGTAGACGTACGTCGGCTCGGCGTCGTCGAAGGCCTCGGCGAGGCGGCGTACCCAGGAGGCGAGCGCGGCCCGGCCGTAGCGCGGCCACGGCTGGGCGCGGCCCTCGTGCAGCCGCAGGTAGCCGAAGTCCGTGGTACGCCACAGCGGCGTCACCGGCCGGCCCCGCCGGTCGGCCCAGACCAGCGCGGCCCGCCGGCGCTCCAGCACCTGCCGCACCGGCGCCGTCCACCAGGACGGGTGCCGGGGTTCCACGGCCACCCGCACCTCGGCCGGGAAGAGGCGCAGGGTGGCGTCCAGCGCCTCCGGATCGGCGGGCAGGTTCGGCGGGAGCTGCACCAGCACCGGCCCGAGCCGGTCACCGAGCGCGGTGGCCCGGCCCAGGAACCGGGCGACCGGCTCGGCCGGGTCGCGCAGCCGCTTGATGTGGGTCAGGTAGCGGCTCATCTTCACCGCCACGCAGAAGTCCTCCGGGGTACGCGCCCGCCAGGCGGCGAAGGTGTCCCGCTCGGGCAGCCGGTAGAAGGCGTTGTTCACCTCGACGGTGGCGAACCGGGTGGTGAAGTGCTCCAGCCAGAGCCGCTGCGGCAGCTTCGGCGGGTAGAAGCGCTCCCGCCAGTCGCGGTACTGCCATCCCGAGGTGCCGACCAGGATCATCGCTTCCGCCTAGTGCAGGCCCAGCGGGAAGATCTCGAACGCGGCGCCGTAGCGGACCCCGAGCCGGGTGCCGACCGGGCGGCTGATGCTCTCCAGGAACTCCGCCGGGTCGAACCCGCCGTCGCCGAGGCCCCGCAGGTAGGCGTCGTGCGCGCGCAGCGAGGCCAGCCCGGCGTCGAAGGTGGCCGTGACGTCCACCCCGTGCCGGGACAGCGGCGAGGCGGCCGCCCACACCTCCCGGACCCGGTTCCACGGCGCCACGTCGCCGGTCAGCTGCTCCGGGAAGATCCACCGGTTGCCGGCGTCGCGGGCCGCGTCGAGCACGGCCCGCCCGGTCGCGATGTGGTCGGCCTGGTTGAGCGCGTACGCCCCGTCCCAGGTGTCGCGGAAGTTGTTGGTGATCACCACGTCCGGGCGGTGCCGCCGGATCACCTCGGCGATCGCCCTTCGCAGCGGCACGCCGTACTCCAGCAGCCCGTCCGGCTGGCCGAGGAACTCCACCGTGGTCACTCCGACCACGGCGGCCGAGGCGCGCTGTTCCTCCTCGCGGACCACCCGGGCCCGCTCCGGGGTCGTCCCGTCGATGCCGGCCTCGCCGCTGGTGACCAGGCAGTAGGTGACCTCCTTGCCCTGCCCCGTCCACCGGGCGACGGCGGCGGCCGCGCCGAACTCCAGGTCGTCGGGGTGGGCCACCACGGCCAGGGCGCGCTGCCAGTCCTCGGCCAGCGGCGTCAGCGGTGCGGGCTGCGGCTGCCCCATGGTGACCTCCCTGCCGGACGGGCCGTCCCCCCATCCTGGCACCGCCGTCGCCGCCGCGCCCGATTCGCGGCGCGCCGGTGAGCCCCGGTGGGGCCGGGCGAACTGTCCCGCTCGCCGGGTCCCGCCGTCTACGGTGTGGTTAGAGAAGATCGCGCGTGGGGTACCACCCGCTGCACGACGGACCCCGCCTGTGGCGGGGCGGCACACCCGAGGGAGCACCCATGGCACTCAACGACGACGACATGCAGACCACCAGCGGCGGCGGCCTCGAGGGCCCGGCCGACGGTGGCGCGACTCCCGGTCACCAGGACGGCGGCGCCGACGGCGGTGCGGACCGTGGTGCGGAGCGCGGCGCCGACCAGGGCGCCGACCGGGGTGCCGAGGGTCCGGCCGACGGTGGCGCCACCCCCGGCCAGCAGGACGGTGGCGCCGACGGTGGTGCCGAGGGTCCGGCCGACGGCGGTGCGACCCCGGGCCAGCAGGACGGCGGCGCCGACGGCGGCGCGCGCTGACCAGGTCATGACGATCATCGACCCGCCGGGCGGTCACGGCCGCCCGGCGGTTCCGTCCGCCGCCGAGGCCCTGGCGCGCTGCGTCAGCGTGGAGCCGGCGAAGTTCGCCGCCGCCCACTGGGGACGGGCCCCGCTGCTCTCCCGCGCCGACGAGCTGCCCAACCCCGACGGCTTCACCGACCTGCTCAGCCCCGCCGACGCCGACGACCTGCTCAGCCGCCGGGGTCTGCGTACCCCGTTCCTGCGGGTGGCCAAGGACGGCCAGCTCGTGCCGGCGGCGCGCTACACCGGCGGCGGTGGTGCCGGCGCCGAGATCACCGACCAGGTCCTCGACGAGAAGGTGCTGGAGCTGTACGCCTCGGGCGCCACGCTGGTGCTCCAGGGACTGCACCGCACCTGGCCGGCCCTGGTCGACTTCGCCCGCGATCTCGGCGCCGCGCTGTCCCAGCCGTTGCAGGTCAACGCCTATCTGACCCCGGCCGGCAGCCAGGGCTTCGCCACCCACTACGACACCCACGACGTCTTCGTGCTCCAGGTCGACGGCCGCAAGCACTGGCGCATCCATCCGCCGGTGCTCCCCGACCCGCTGGAGCAGCAGCCCTGGGGTGGGCGGGCCGACGAGGTCGCCGCCACCGCCGACGGGCCCGCCGCGCTGGACGTGGTGCTCGCTCCCGGCGACGCGCTCTACCTGCCGCGTGGCTGGCTGCACAGCGCGCAGGCGCAGGAGTCCAGCTCGCTGCACCTGACCGTCGGCATCCGCGCGCTGACCCGGTACGCCATGGTGGAGGAACTGCTCACCCTGGCCGCCGAGGACCCCCGACTGCGCGCCGGGCTGCCCTTCGGCACCGACGTCGCCGACCCCGACGCCGTCGAGCCCGAGCTGACCGAGACCGTCGAGGCGCTGCGGGACTGGCTGCTGCGCGTCGACCCGGCGGCGGTCGCCGCCCGGCTGCGGCAGCGCGCCTGGCCCGCCGCCCGGCCGGCCCCGATCCGGCCCCTCGCCCAGGCCGCCGCGCTCGCCGCGCTCGCCGCCGACAGCCGGATCGCCCCGCGGGCCGGGCTGCGCTGGCAGCTCACCGCCACCGACGACCACCGGGTGGCGCTGCGGCTGCCCGACCGGACCATCACCCTGCCCGGCACCTGCGAGCCGGCGGTGCGCACCCTGCTCACCGGCACCGTCACCCGGGTGGGCGACCTGCCCGGCCTGGACGACGACGCCGACCGGCTGGTGCTGGCCCGCCGGCTGCTGCGCGAGGCCGTCGCCGTCCCCGCCTGACAGCCGCTGCGCCTCGACGGTCCACCGAGCCGACCGACCGGCCGGCCCGCCGCCCGGTCCCGCCGGACCCGGTCGGACCGCCGGGTTCAGCGGGTCGACACCAGCAGGGCCACCGTGGTCGCCACCCCGGCGACCAGCACGATCGCCATCGGCCGCGGCCCCAGCAGGGCGTGCCGCCGGTCGGCCAGCCGCTTCGCCGGCGCCAGGCCGGCCAGCGGTCCGAGCAGCGTCACGACCAGCGCCAGCACCGGCATCCCCACCGCCAGGTCACCGCCGTAGCGGTGGCCGAGCGCGCGGGCGCCCGCCCCGAGGCCGTACGCGACCAGTGCTCCCGCCACCCCGCAGAGCGCCAGCAGCGGGTTCACCGACGCGGGCAGCTCACCCGGCTGCCCGGCCCGGTCCAGCAGTTCCCGCACCCCGCGCAGCGACGACACCGGGTCACCGGAGGCGTCCCGGGCCGGCCCCGGCGCCGGGCCGAGCCGCCGCCCGCCCAGTCCCAGCCGGCCCCGCAGCTCCGCCCAGAGGTGCCCGACCTCGGCGTCGACCCGCTCCACCATGGACCGGGCCTCGGCCACCTCGGCCTCGGCCCGGCGCAGCTGCGCGGTCGCCTCGGCCACCGCCCGTTCGGCGGCGGCGCACTGCTGGTCGTGCCAGGCCTGCGCCTCGGCCCGCTGGGCCCGGACCCGGCCGGTCAGCTCGGCCAGTCGGCGGACGTGGGCGGCGTACGTGTCACTGGCGACCGGTTCGTTCATCGGGAGGGACCATAAGGGATGATCACCTGTCCGGTGCGGTGCACCGCCCGGTCGAAGAAGAGCCCGCGCCACGGACGGGGATACCAGTCCGGGCCGCCGGTGCCCGGATAGAGCGAACCCAGCTCCGCGCCCTGCACGTCGAGGGCGACCCAGGCCCCGATCTGGTCGGTGCGGGCGGCCGGCCCGCCGAGGTCCACCCGCATCCGGGCGATCCCGCGCCACCAGGCCAGCACGTGGGTACGCCGTTCCGGCCCGTCGTGCAGGATCCGGCGCAGCTGCTCCAGCCCGCTGCGCCCGCCGGCCGGCGCGGCCAGCCGTCCGGCCGCCGCGTCCACGGCGAACAGCAGCAGGTAGTGCGGGGTGCTCGGGGTGCCCGGCCGGCCCAGCGCCTCGGCCGTCTCGGCCATCAGCTCCGGCACCGTCTCCTCGTCGTACCAGGCCGCGTCGTCGGCCAGGTCCTCGTAGAGGGCGCGGGCGGCCGGGTCGGCGTCCGGGTCGAGGCAGGCGATGGAGAACCGGGCGGTACCCGGCCGGTGCTGGCGGGCCAGCGACCGGGCGGCGGCGTCGAGCACCGCGCACGCCTCGTCCACCCGGGTGCCCAGCACCGCCAGGTTGCGCCCGGGGGCGCGGGGCAGCCGCAGCGCCGCCGAGCGGGCCTGCACGTCGATGATCTCGCCGAGCAGGGCGACCGGCCCCCGGGGCGGCGGGGTGTCGCCCTGCGGGGTCAGCGCGCGGTAGTCGGGCGCGTCGAGCAGCCGGGGGACGGCGTCGCCGTCGAAGAGCCGCGCCGGCGCGGCGTCCTGCGGCCGCATCCGCCACAGCCGGTGCTGCAGTTCGCTCCAGGTCTCCCAGTCGCTGGCCGACGGGATCCGGGCCACCTGGTTGCCCTCGGTCATTCCGGACTCGGCGTTGACCACCGCGTGGTGCCGGGGCAGCGCCTGCGCCGCGTCGTTGCGTTCGGCCAGGATGCGCAGCGCCTTGGGCAGCGCGATCCGCAGGGTGAACTGCGCGACCAGCGCTGGCCGCCCCCACAGCGCCTCGATTCCCCGCACGTCCTGCGAGGCGAGCACCAGGTGGATGCCCTGCGACCGGCCCCGCCGGGCCAGGTCCTCCAGCAGGTCGGCGGCCTCCCGGGCCACCACGTCCCGGCCGGCCAGCAGGGCCTGGAACTCGTCGACCACCGCCACGATCCGCGGCCAGTGCCCGGTCGGGTCCACCGCCCGCAGCTCGGCCAGCTTGGTGACCTCGTGCTTCTTGGCGGCGTCGGCCCGCCGGCGCAGCTCCTCGGCGAGGAACCGCAGCAGGGCCAGGCCGAACTCACGGTCGGTGTTGACGTTGATCCCGACCAGCCGCATGTGCGGCAACCAGCTCGGGTCGCGCCGGCCCTGGGCGAACCGGGCGAAGGACACCCCCTCCTTGAAGTCGAGCAGATAGAACTCCAGCTCGGCGGGGGAGTAGCGGGCGGCCAGCGCGCCGATCCAGGCGAAGATCAGGTTGGTCTTGCCGGTGCCGGACGGGCCGCCGATCAGCGCGTGCGGCGGGTAGTCGCCCAGGGTCAGCAGCACCGGCCGCCCGTGCGGGCCCTCGCCGATCGGCGCGGTCAGCCCGTGCGCCGAGTCCTCCTTCCACATCTGCTCCGGCGGGGGCAGCAGGTCGGTGAAGGGCGTCGGGGGCGGGCCGGCGTTGACCCGGGAGGCGATCTCCCGGCAGGTCTCGGTGACCAGCGTGGCGGGCGGCGGCGGGTCGAGGCGTACCGGCAGGCCGGGCGGGGCGCCGACGCGGGCGTCGCCCGGCTCGGCGGCGACCCGGGTGACCGTCGGGTCCTCCGGCAGCGGGATGCCCCGCACCACCAGGTGCACCCCGCAGGCCGCCCCGGTGCGGACCACCCGGTCCAGCTGGCCGCGTTCGTGCCGGGACAGCTCGTCCCCGCCGAGCAGCACCGCCACCCGCCACGGCTCCGGCCGGCGGCCGGTCGCCGCGGCCAGCTCGCGCAGCGACGCGTACTCGCCGGCCAGCACCGTCTCGTTGATCCGGCGGATCTGCTCCACCAGGTCGTCGAGCAGCCGGCCGAGCCCGCCCGGGCCGACGAAGGTGAGCAGCCCGGCGGTGCCCAGCGGGGCGAAGCCGGCCAGCCCGCCGCCCAGGTGCTCCGGGTCGTAGCCGTACAGCCGCACCGCGCCCGGGTCGGCCCGACCGACCCCGCGCAGCAGCAGCGCGCCGACCACCGCGTCCGCGCCGTCCCGGTCGCCGCCGGACAGGTGCACGTGGCCGGCGTCCAGCAGCGGGACCAGCGCCGGGACCGGTTCCGCGCCGGCGATGCGCAGCGTGCCGACGCGTACCGGACCGACCGGCTCGCCGCGCCCGGCCGGTGCCGCCCGCCAGGCCGTCCACGCCGCGGACGCCGGGCCCGGCGCTTCCCGCAGCGCGGCGGCGGCGGCCCGGCGGGCCAGCTCGGCGATCCGCGCCGCGTGCCGGTCGTCGATCTCGGCCAGCCGGCGGTCGCGTTCCGCGCCGACCCGCTGCGGCACCGCCGCGGCGGCCCGCCGCACCCGGACCAGCCGTTCGCGGGCGGCGGTCAGCTCCGTCTCGGCGCCGGCCAGCCGGGTACGCGTCGCGCCGAGGGCCTCGGAGAGCATCCCCCGTACCCGCGTGACCAGTTGGCTGCGCAGGTCAGCCACGGTGCCCACCGTCGGGCCGGTGCCCGGCGCCCGGCGCGGCGGCGGCCGGCGCCCGGCGGGCGTCGGGCTCGTCGCGGGGCAGGTCCCGACCGAGCCGGGCCAGCAGCACGCCGGTCACCACCCCGGCGGTGACCGCCGGGTCGGCGGCGTGCGGCTGCTCGCCGGCGCGGGGCGGGGGCATCCGGCAGACCCGGGTGAGCAGGGTGTCCAGCACCGGCGGCGGCAGGCCGGGGAGCAGGTCGCGGACCCGGCCGTCCAGCTCGCGCCGCAGCCGGCCCAGGTCGTCGGCGCGGGGCGGGTGCCCGAGCAGTTCCCCGGCCAGGTCGCGCAGCAGCGGCGGGGCGACCGCGGCCAACCCGAGGCCGACGTCGGCGTGTGCCGTGCGCAGCTCCCGGTGCAGCCGGTCCCGGTCGCCGGAGCGGACCCCGGTGACCACCCGGCGCAGCAGCTCCCGGGAGTCGGCGATCCGCTCGTCCGGCTCGTCCGGCGGGCCCTCCCGGCCTCCGGTCAGCTCCGCCACCCGCACCGACCACCAGCGCTTGACCGTCGGGTCGGCCGGTGGCTGCGGTGCCGGACCGGTCGGCGGCGCGGCGTCCGCGCGGGGCGCGTCGTGCCTCGGCTCGCGGCGGGCCGGCGCCGCCGGGGGCGCGCCGTCGGGGGCCAGCCCGATCGCGGCCAGGTACGCCGACAGCTGCTCCTGGGCCACCCGCAGGGCGTGCCCGGCGGCCTCGGCGTGCTCGGTGGCCGCGGAGAGCTCCGGCACCCCCATCGGGTTGGCCGACTCCTGCCGGACCCAGCGCAGCCGCTCGGTGGCCTGGCCGAACTTCTCCAGCGCCTGGGCCAGCGGCGCCAGCGGCAGCTCCTCGGCGGCGGCGCGCACCTGCGCCCCGACGTCCTCGATGATGGACACGGCCGCCCGCTCAGAGCGTCGAGACGTAGAGCTGCGCCTGCTCGACCGCGACGAGGGTCGCGGCGAGGCACTCCTCCAGCTCCTGGCCGGCCTGGGTCAGCGAGGCCTGCGCGCTCTCCACCGTCTCGTGCCCGCTGCCCTCCAGCGCCCCGGCCAGGGTCTGCTGCGCCTCGGAGAGCTTCTCACCGGCCGCCTGCACGGCTGTCTGCCCGTCACCGATCTGTTGGAGGGCGACCTCGATGGCTGCCTTCAGCTCGGCGACGCTCGCCACGGTGACCTCCTGGGGGCGGGGAGACGTCCATTACAACGTATACCCGTCGGGTAGAGAACATCCGCCCTGTCGGTGTTCCCGCCCCGGTGTCCGGTTACGCCCGTGACCTGCGGGAAAGCGCCCGCTGCCGGACTACCCGGTCCCACCAGGGGATCCCTCGGTCCCGCTGACGGGACCGCCGGACCGCCGCGCGAACTCCCTGCTCACGGGGCCGGCCGGCGCGTCAGGGGGTCGGGTGGGTGTGCTCGCGCAGCCAGCGCGGGCCGTGCAGCTCCGCGCCGAGGGCCGCCACCCGGTCGCGCAGCTCCCGGTCGGAGGTGACCACCAACCGGCGCCGGTCCGCCGCGTCGCGCACCAGCGCCACGATGGCGTCGTCACCGGAACCGGGCGCCGGCACCGTGTGCACCCCGGCCACCCCGGGCACCTCTCGCGCCGCGCCCTCCACCACCAGCACCACCTCCACCGGCGGCGGCAGTTCCGGCGGCAGCCCCCGGTCGGCCAGCGGCGCCAGGGCGTCGCGCAACCGGGCCGCCGCCCCGGCCCGGTCCCGCCACCAGCCGTCCGGGCGGGACCCGACCACGTTGGCACCGTCGACGATCAGCAGCGGGCGGGAGTCCATGCCCCCAGCCTGCCATCCGCCGGCGTTTGTCGCGCCGGCCGCCGGGTAGCCACCGGCGACCGTGCCGCGCCCGCGGTGTCGCCCTCGGCGACCGTGCCACGCCCCGACTGCGGAGGACAGAGATGATGGGACCCGGTGACTACGGCTCCGACCCCTGGGACGAATTCCTGGCCCGGTACTTCGGCCGGGGTGAGGGCGGACGCCGACCGGCCCACCGGGTCGACATCACCCGGCTGATGACCGCCGACGCCCGGGAGATGCTGGCCGACGCGGCCCGGCGGGCCGCCCAGAAACACAGCAACGACCTGGACACCGACCACCTGCTCTGGGCAGCGCTGCAACGCGAGCCGCTGCGCGACCTGGTACGCCGGGCCGGCGCCGACCCGGACGCCCTGGTCAACGCCCTCGGCGGGCGGGGCGACGGCGCGCCTGGGGGCGAGGTGCCGCCGAACCTGTCGCTCACCCCCGCCGCCAAGCGGGCGCTGCTCGACGCCCACCAGCTGTCCCGGGCGATGGGGGCGAACTACATCGGCCCCGAGCACATCCTGATGGCGCTGCCGCTCAACCCGGAGTCGCCCGCCGGCCGGATGCTGGCCGCCGGCCGCATCCAGCCCGAGTCGTTGCAGGCGGCCAGCGCGGAACGCGGACCGATGGGCGGGCCGAAGCCCGACCGGGGCACCCCGACCCTCGACCAGTACGGGCAGGACCTCACCGAACTGGCCCGGATGGACCAGATCGACCCGGTGATCGGGCGGGCCGACGAGATCGAGCAGGCCGTGGAGATCCTGTCCCGGCGGACCAAGAACAACCCGGTGCTCATCGGTGAGGCCGGCGTCGGCAAGACCGCGATCGTGGAAGGGCTGGCCGAGCGGATCTGCGACGGCGACGTGCCGCAGACCCTGCTCGGCAAGCGGGTGGTGCAGCTCGACCTCGCCGGACTGGTCGCCGGCACCCGCTACCGCGGCGACTTCGAGGAACGGCTGAAGAAGGTCATCGACGAGATCCGGGCGCACCGGGACGAGCTGATCATCTTCCTGGACGAGATCCACACCCTGGTCGGCGCGGGCGGCGCCGGCAGTGAGGGCGGTATGGACGCCTCCAACATGCTCAAGCCGGCGCTGGCCCGCGGCGAGCTGCGGGTGATCGGCGCGACCACGCTGGACGAGTACCGCAAGAGCATCGAGAAGGACGCCGCGCTGGCCCGCCGCTTCCAGCCGGTCCTGGTGCCCGAGCCCAGCGTCGAGGACACCGTCACCATCCTGCGCGGCCTGCGCGACCGGTACGAGGCGCACCACCAGGTCCGCTTCACCGACGAGGCGCTGGTCGCGGCCGCCGAACTCTCCGACCGCTACGTCACCGACCGCTTCCTGCCGGACAAGGCGATCGACCTGATCGACCAGGCCGGCGCCCGGGTACGGCTGCGCACCCGCACTCCCGACGCCGACGTGCGCGAGCTGGAGCAGCAGCTCGACGAGGTGCGCCGGGACAAGGAACAGGCGGTCGCCGACGAGCAGTACGAGCGGGCCTCCGCGCTGCGCGACCGGCTCGCCGAGGTCGAGGAGCAGATCCGCCGCGCCCGGGGCGACGAGGGCACCGGCCGCGTCCCCTCGGTCGGCCCGCAGGAGATCGCCGAGGTGGTCTCCCGCGCCACCGGCATCCCGGTCAGCCAGCTCACCGAGGAGGAGCGGGACCGGCTGCTGCGGCTGGAGGGGCAGCTGCACGAGAAGGTCGTCGGCCAGGACGACGCGGTCACCGCGGTGGCCGAGGCGGTACGCCGCTCGCGTACCGGGCTGGCCGACCCGAACCGGCCGATGGGCAGCTTCCTCTTCCTCGGTCCCACCGGCGTCGGCAAGACCGAACTGGCCCGGGCCCTCGCGGAGGCGCTCTTCGGCGAGGCCGACCGGATGGTGCGGGTCGACATGAGCGAGTTCCAGGAGCGGCACACCGTCGCCCGGCTGGTCGGGGCGCCCCCCGGCTACGTCGGGTACGAGGAGGCCGGCCAGCTCACCGAGGCGGTGCGCCGCCGCCCCTACGCGGTGGTGCTGCTCGACGAGATCGAGAAGGCCCACCCGGACGTGTTCAACATCCTGCTCCAGGTGCTCGACGACGGCCGGCTCACCGACAGCCAGGGCCGGACGGTGAACTTCAAGAACACCGTCTTGATCATGACGAGCAACCTGGGCTCGGAGCTGATCACCGGCACCACCCGTGCGGTGGGCTTCGAAGCCGGCGGGCCCGGCGGCACCCAGGAGAGCGACGAACTGCGCGAGCGACTGATGCGCCGCCTCCAGGAGAACTTCCGCCCGGAGTTCCTCAACCGGATCGACGAGACGATCATCTTCCGCCGGCTGGAGGCCCAGCAGCTGCGGCAGATCACCGAACTGCTGCTGGAGGAGACCCGCCGCCGGCTGCACGCCCAGGACGTCCAGGTCGAGTTCACCACCGCCGGCGTCGACTGGCTCGCCGAGCACGGCTACCAGCCGGAGTTCGGCGCCCGGCCGCTGCGCCGGGTGATCCAGCGGGAGGTCGACAACCGGCTGTCCCGGATGCTGCTGGAGAACCAGCTCTCGCCGGGGCAGAAGCTCACCGTCGACGCGCGCGACGGTCAGCTCGCCTTCGACGTGGCCGCGGGAGAGCGGGGCTACACCGCGGCCTCGACGTCCCACCCGCGATGACCCGGAGGGCGGAGATGACCGAACCCGAGGAGAGCGACGAGGAGACCGACCGCACCGAACCGATCCTCGCGCCGCCGACGGCGAACCCGGCCCGGGTGCAGGTGCCGCCGGAGGGCCTGAAGCAGCAGACCGACGAGAACCCGGCGCCGTCCGGGCCACCGGAAGAGGAGGCGTGATGGTACGCGAGCAGCGACTCGACCCCGAGGTCGAGGTGATCTGGGACGACTTCCACGCCGAGGTGAACGTCCCCTCCGAACAGTTGCGGCAGTGGCTGTTGACCCGGGGCTCGGGGGAGGAGTCGTTCGGCCCGAACCCGGACCTGGACCTGCCCGAGCCGGGCCGGCAGATCCTGCGGGTGCTCAGCAAGCGCAAGGTGGACCTGACCCGGGAGGACATCGAGGTGATGCGGGAGGCGATCGACCGGATCCGGGCGCTGACCGCGGAGAAGCCGCGCGGCGGCAACGCCAACGACGAGTGGCGGCACTCCCTGCTCGACCTGGGCCACGACGTCCTGGTCGAACGCTGACAACGCACGGGCGGCGGCACCCGGGAGCTCTCCCGGGTGCCGCCGCCCGTCGGTGGCGGCTCGCGCTACGGCTCGGTGCCGACGCTGGGCAGTTCCAGGCCGGCGGCGGTGGCGAGGGCCTGCCGCTCGGCCCGGGTCTGCTCCTCCTGGGTGACCAGGGTGGCGTACTCGGTGATGTCGGCCGGATCGGGCACGTCCGGCAGCCGACGCAGGAACGCCTCGAGGTTCCGGACGGCGGCGGAGTGCGCGGCGGCCGCATCACGCAGCAGTTCCCGCTCGTCGGCGTCACGGTAGCGATCGGTCATGGGGTCCAGGTACCCGCCGTCAGGCGATTCGCACCCCGCCGGCCGGTCGGGCCCCGAACTCCGGGTGGCGCAGCAGCCAGGCCAGGTAGTCGGGGTGCGGCGCCAGCGAGTCGGTGTACGCCGCCACCGCCGTCTCCAGCACCGCCTCGGCGACCCGGGCGGCGGGCGACTCGGGGTGCCAGCCGAGCAGCAGCCGCCAGCGCAGCGGCACGCCGGCCAGCCGGCGGGTGACCAGGCCGTCGACCGGGCGGAAGGTGGCCTGGCACAGCGCCACCGCCTCGCCGGCGTCGACCAGGTCCACGCAGCCGCGCACGTCGGTCTCGTACACCTTGCGGGGGGTGAAGCCGGCCCGGGCGCAGGCGGCGGCGAAGCAGTCGCCGAAGCAGCCCTCGCCCGGCGCGGCCACCCACTGTTCGCGGCGCAGCTCGGCCAGGCCGATCTCCTCCCGGCCGGCCATCGGGTGGCTGGTCGGCAGCAGCACCAGCACCGGGTCGACCGCCACCTCCCGCCAGCAGAGCCCGAACTCCGGGGACGGCGTGGCGTCGCCGCAGACCCCGGTGAGCGCGAAGTCGAGCCGCCCGCCGGCCACCAGCCCGGCCAGCTCCGCGGCCGACCAGGAGGCGTACGTGGTGATCTGCGCCTGCGGCTGCTCGGCGACCAGCCGGTGCACCAGCCGGCCGAGGATCGGGCTGTTCACCCCGCCGAAGCGGTACCGGCCCAGGCTGTCGTCCGCCCCGGCCAGCCGGGCCGCCTCGTCCTGCAGCCCCTTCATCGCCGGCAGCAGCACCCGGGCCCGGGCCAGCACCAGCTCGCCCAGCGCGGTGGGCCGGGCGCCGCGCCGGTCGCGTTCGAACAGCGGGCCGCCCAGGGTGCGCTCGATGCGCTGGAGCTGCGCCGTCAGGGCCGGCTGGGCCAGGCCCAGGGTGGACGCGGCCTTGGTCACGCTCCCCGTCTCGGCGATCGCGCAGACGACCCGCAGGTGTCGCAGCTCCAGATTCATAACGTGACGGTAGGACCACGGCACGGGCCGGCGGAAGGGCCTGGGCGGATCGGCGTCGGACGATGGATCAGTCGCGCGCGTCGCGCTTCAGGTCGGCCAGGTACGTCCGCCGCCCGGTGACCGCGTCGCGCACCTTGTCCACCACGCCCAGCGCCGGCTCGACCACCCGGTTCCAGGGCGGGGTGGCCGGCGTACCGGGGTGCGGGCGGGTGGGGGCCGCCTCCTCGGCGATCTCCCACCGGTTGCCCAGCCGGATCAGCTCCGCGTCGGTGGCCACCTCGCGCAGCGGGGTGATCAGCGCAGACACCGCCTCGACGTGCCGGCGGACCCGCGCGGCGACGTCCGCCAGCGCCGGGTCGTCCGGCCCGCCGAGCGACTTGAGCGCGGCCAGCAGCGCCGCGTCGGCCGCCAGTTCCCGGTCGACCCGCTCGGCGCTCTCGGGCAGCGCCGCCCGCGCGGCGGGCAGCAGGTACTGCTCCTCGGCGGAGAGGTGCCGCGAGATCGCCGCGGTCAGCACCTCGGCCACCTCGCGGCGCCGCTCGGGGCTCAGCCGCTGGTCGGTCACCTGGTCGGCCAGGCCGAGCAGTTGCCGGTGCTCGGTGTCGGCGATGTCGGCCATGCTGCGCCCGCCGGGCCGGTAGGCGTCGTCGGCGGTGGGCGGCAGGGGCGGCAGCGGGACGGTCATGGGGCCCTCCTCGACGGGCGGCCGGAGCCTGGGGACGGCCGGCGCGACGGGCGGTGCGGGGTGGCCGACGCGATACCCGTACCGCAAGATCGTGAAACGGGGACGGCCCGGGAGTGCCGTGCGGACGCCGACGCGCGCGAGCGCCGGCCGGGCCGCCGCGACAGCTCGCCCGACTGGTAGAAAGAGCCGATGACGAGCGACCCCGCCTCCGCCCGACCCGACCCCACCGACGAGGTCGTGGAACTCTGCCGCGACCTGCTGCGCATCGACACCACCAACACCGGTGACAACGCCACCAGCGCGGGGGAGCGGCTGGCCGCCGAGTACGTCGCGGAGAAGCTGGCCGAGGTCGGCGTCGAGTCGCAGATCCACGAGTCGGCGCCCGGGCGGGCCAACCTGGTCGCCCGGATCCCCGGCACCGACCCGGGCCGGGACGCCCTGCTGGTGCACGGCCACCTGGACGTGGTGCCCGCCGACGCCGACGAGTGGTCGGTGCACCCGTTCTCCGGGGAGATCCGCGACGGCTACCTGTGGGGCCGGGGCGCGATCGACATGAAGGACTTCGACGCGATGGTGCTGGCCGTGGTGCGGCACTGGCAGCGCACCGGTGTGCGCCCGCCGCGCGACATCGTGCTGGCCTACACCGCCGACGAGGAGGCCGGCAGCGACTACGGCGCGCACTTCCTGGTGCAGCGGCACCGGGAGCTCTTCGACGGCTGCACCGAGGCGATCGGCGAGGTCGGCGGCTTCTCCTACTCCATCGACGACGCGTCCCGGCTCTATCTGATCGAGACGGCGGAGAAGGGGCTGGACTGGCTGCGGCTGCACGCCAAGGGCCGCCCCGGGCACGGGTCGTTCATCCACGACGACAACGCGGTCACCGCGCTCGCCGAGGCGGTCGCCCGGGTCGGGCGGCACCGCTTCCCGGTCACCGTCACCCCGACCGTGCGGGCCTTCCTCGAAGAGGTCTCCGACGTGCTCGGCGTCGAGCTGGACCCGGACGACCCGGAGGCGGCGATCGCCAAGCTCGGCCCGATCGCCAACATCATCGGGGCGACCATCCGCAGCACCGCCAACCCGACCCGGCTCGCCGCCGGCTACAAGGACAACGTCATCCCCGGCCGGGCCACCGCCACCATCGACTGCCGCAGCCTGCCGGGGCAGTCGGAGATGCTGGAGCGTCAGCTGCGCGAGCTGGTCGGACCGGACATCGACATCGAGTACATCCAGCGCCAGCCGGCCCTGGAAACCACCTTCGACGGTGACCTGGTCGAGGCGATGTCGGCGGCGCTGCGCGCGGAGGACCCGGGCGCCCGCCCGGTGCCGTACATGCTCTCCGGCGGCACCGACGCCAAGGCGTTCTCCCAGCTCGGCATCCGCTGCTTCGGGTTCGCGCCGCTGCGACTGCCGGCCGACCTGAACTTCTCCGCCCTGTTCCACGGCATCGACGAGCGGGTACCGGTGGACGGACTACAGTTCGGCGTGCGGGTCCTCGACCGGTTCCTGCGCACCTGCTGACCGGGTCCGTCGTCGGACCGCATCCTCCCCATCGCGAAGGGACTCCCTCATGACCGACCAGCACGGTGAGCTGGACGCTGCTCTGGAGCGCGTGATCGACGCCGCCCGGGCCCATCTGACGGCCGTGCGCGCCGCCCAGGGCCGGATCGACGACGACGGCGTCTGGCAGGCGTACGTGGCGTTGAACAACGCCTCGTACGCCTACGACGAGCAACTGCTCGACGCGTTCGGCGAGGTCACCCCGTGGGACGTCGAGTCGATCGACCCCGACGAGGCCGACGAGCGGTTCGGCGGCGCCGAGGGTGTCGAGGCCAGCGACCCGCACCCGGCGGTGATCTCGGTGCGGCAGCGCCGCGACTACCGGGTACCGAGCGTGTCCGCGCTGATCCAGGTCGCCGAGGCGGCCCGCCGCGAGGGCACCCCGGAGGAGGACGAGCCGGCGCCCGTCGAGGGGGTCGGCGAGGCGGTGCTGGAGCTGCTGCAGAGCGGGGACGGCTCGCTGAGCGCGCTGGACGTGCCGGAGCTGGAACCGCTCGACGGCGTGGTGATGGTCAGCGAGGTGGGCACCCCGGTCGACCTGGAGTCCTTCGACGACGACGACCCGGTGGGCCCGTTCCAGCCGGCCGCCGACGACCGTCTCGTCGGGCGGCTCGACGAGCACCCGTTCCTCGACGAGGACGAGCACGACCACGCCGGGCACCAGCACTAGGCCCTGGGCCGCGACGCTCCCGGGGCCCGACCGTGCGGTCCGGCCCCGGGCGCGTGGGCAGCCGACCCGGGTACGCCGGGCGGCGTGCCCGCCGTCAGTAGGACAGACCCGGCTGCGGCTGGTTGACCCGCCGACGGCGCAGCATGACCTGCCGCGTGCCGTCCCGGAACAGCCGCACCCGGGCCAACTCCCAACCGGAGAACTCCGCCTGGATCGCCAGCTGCGCCGCGGCGGTCAACCGGTCGACGTTCGGCGGCAGCCGCAGCGGCGCGTATTCGTAGTCCATGGACCTATGCTGCCCAGCCCGCAGGCCGTTCGCCACCCCCTCCCGCGTGACCCGCGCCGCTGGCCGGCCACCCCGGCGCCACCACCGCCCCGGACGGCACCGCTCGCCCGGTTTCCCCGGGTATACGTGCGGCGTCCCTCGGGCACCCGCCCGCGCCCCTGTGGTGCGTTCGTGGCGACCATCCGGTTCGAACCGATGACCGAGGCGCGGTACGCGCGCTACCCCGAGCGGGCGGAGGTCGACTGGCCCTGACGGCAGGCCCGACGAGCCCGCCCTGGTGGGTCGCGGCCGCCCGTCGGCGGCGTCGTGGTCCAGCGTCGCAGCGGTGCCGTTCCGGCGCACGGTGCGGCCGGGCGCCGCCGGCCGGTACCGATGGGGGTCTCCGCCCCGCCGCGCTCCGCCGTACCATGCGCCGGTGCCGCTCACCATGACCGTGACCCGACCCCGCCCTGGCCGCGCCGCCCCGCTGTTCGCGCGAGTCGTCGCCGGGCTGGTGGCCACATTGCTGCTCGCCGGCTGCGGTCTCGTCGTCCGGTCCCGCCCCGCCGCCGCCCTGCGGTTCGAGTTCGCCCCGACCACTGGGGACGGGTACATGAACCAGGTGCTCACGATCGTCAACGAGGGCACCCAGGTGCTCGCGCCGACGCTGGAGTTCACCGCGCTGGACGCCGCCGGGCGCACGTTGCCCAGCGTGCGGGTCGCCTCGGTCTACGGCAGCGACCGGGGCCGGCTGGTCGTCCCGCCGGGCGCCAGCAGCGACGTGCTGACCTTCACCGGTGCCGGAGCCCGGGCGGCCGAGGACGTGACCGTCTCGGTACGCACCGCGGAGCCGGTGGACGCCCCGCCCGTCGACGCCGAACCGGTGGTGACTCCGGTGGACGACGCCGGCCGGGTACTCGACCGCAACAGCCGGTTCACGGCCGTCTCGCTACGCAACGACGACAGCGAGCAGATGAGCGTCCGGCTCGTGTACATCATCTGGAGCAAGCCGCCCGCCGACCAGCGGCAGCAGGCCGAGCGGGTGGTGCCGGTCGGCGACCTGATCGTCCTACCGCCCAAGCACACCACCCTGGTGCCGGTGACCGGGGAGGCGCGGGCCGCCGTGGCGGATGCGGCGGGCCGCGTCCCGACCAGCATCAAGGCGTACCAGTCCCGGTAGCTCTCGCGGCCGAGCGCGCCCTTCCCGGTCCGGCCGCCGCTCGACGCGTGGACCGACCGGCCGCTGCCCGGCACGGCGGTGCGGGGGTGCGGCCACGCCGACGAGGCGGCGCGGTGGTGTGCGCACCGGCACCCCCGTCCGCTGGACGGAGATCCTCGCGCCGAGGGCGGCACGGGCCGTGACCCGGCTCGGCCGGCCACGGCGGGAGCACCGCCGGTCGGGGTGCCGACGGTCGGATCACCGCCGGTCGGGTGCCGACGACGCGACCAACGCGAGCGACCGGGAAGGCGACCGCGCCGATCCGGCGGGTCCGAGGTGCGGTGGGGACGCCGGTCAGCGGCCGGTGGTGCCCGGTTCCTCGACGGTGGCCGGAGCGAGGGACCCCGGCGGATCGGTCGGGTCGTTCGCGGCGAGCAGCGCGGCCAGCGCCGGGGCGGTCAGCGTCAGGCCGTGGGCGGCGCCGGGGTCGACGGCGAGGCCCCAGCCCGGGTCCGGCCAGTCCGCCAGCAGGTCGGCGGCGGACAGCGCGACGAACGGCACCCCGACCCCGGCGAAGGCGGTCAGCGCGTCCGCCGAGGTGAAGACCGGCAGCAGCGGCGCGCGGTCGGCCCCGAGGACGACCGTCCACGGAAAGTCCCGGTCGGGCGACGGCTCGCCCGCCAGCGGTACGCAGACCGGGCCGGCGGCGAGCACCCCCAGGTAGCGGGGCAGGTCGTGCGCGGCCGCCGCCCGGGCGAGCAGTTCGGCCGGCTCCGGCTCGGCCGTCCGCGACCCGCCGCCGTCCGCGACCGTATCCCCCGGGGGGACGACGTCGGCGGCCGTCGCGTCGGCCCCGGCGCCGCCCTCGAGCGGCGAGGGAACGCCGGCGCCCGCCTCGACCGGCACGGCGACGCCGACGCCCGCTGGCACGGCGACGCCGACGCCGGCCGGTGCGGGCGCGCCGACACCGGACCCGGCTGCGCCGGTCACCTCGACGCCGGTCGCCGTCGGCGGTTCCGCCCCGCCGTCGAGCGGGAGCACCCGACAGGAGAGCGCGGCCGGGTCGGCGGTCAGCGCGACGGCGGCGGTCCGGGCGGCGAAGCCGCTCCACCAGTGCAGGCCCTCGGCGGTACGCGGGGTGGCGTACCACCAGTCGCCGTCGTCGCCGGGCCGCCAGCCCAGCTCGGCCAGCCGCTGGCCCTCGTACCCGGGGCAGTGGCCCTCGACGGTGTCGCGGCGCACGGACAGCCGGAGCCGGCGCGATCCGGCGCTGAGTTCCAGGTCGGTGTCCCGGTCGCAGGCGACGAGCGTGCGGTGCAGCCGGGTCACGATCTCCGGCCAGCCGATCCCGGTCACGCCGGCGGCCTCGGCAGCCGGGCGTCCAGGGCGCCGAGTCGGGCGACGGCCTCCTCCAGGCGGCCCAACGCCGCGAAGTCGCCCGGCTTGCCGAACAGTTCGGTCAGGCCCGCCCCGAGCGTCGCGTCGAGACCCTCGGTGCGCTCATCGAGCTGGGCGGTCGCCGCCGCCCGGGCCCGCCGGTACGCCTCCAGCACCATCTTCGCCAGGTCGGCGGTGCCGGAGCGCAGCGCCGCCGGCTCGACGGACAGGTCGGTGAGCCCTCCGGTGGCGTCCACGGTGGCCGACACCAGGCCCGTGTCGTCGGTGGCGGTGCCGTCGACGTCGTCGAGGCCGGCGTGCAGCCCGGCGAAGCGGCGTTCGATGTCGGCGAGCCGGCCGGCGAGCGCGTCCAGACCGGACAGCGGATCAGTCATGCGGGCTTCCTCCCCCTTGGTTCCTCCTCGGGCCGGGGTGGCGGCCGGAGGCCGGGGAATCGTATCTTCGACCCGCGTCGGATGCGGGGGAGGAACGGCGATGGCAGCTGACATCGAAGTGGACGTGACGGCCGTGAAACGGCTGGAGGCGGCCGCCACCGGAGTGGCCAACGCACTGGGCGCGCTGGAGAGCCGGGTGGTGGCCGCGGGTGACCTGCCCGACGGCGCCTTCGGTCACCTGCCGTTCGCCAGCGACATGCTGCGCGCCAAGTACGCCGAGCAGGTCGCCGACGGCACGACGCTGTTCCGGGCCGGTCAGGACGCGTTCACCCGCGTCGGGGCGGCGCTGGGGTCCACCGCCGAGTCGTACGAGCGCAACGAGCAGGACATCGACTCCGGCTTCCGGGCGATGCGCGAGGGGATGGGCCGGTGAGCGGACCCGCCGGAAGCGCCGTCCAGCTCTGGAACGGCATCGACAACGCGCTGTCCGGTGTGGAGGACGTGGTCGACAGCGTCTGCCGCACCCTGGCCTGGCCGCTCATCCAGCTGGTCGACATGGTCGACGGCGAGCCGGAGGCGCTGCGCGCCCGGGCCGGTGACTGGGACGCCCTCGCCGCCCAGGTGCGCGAGCTGGCGCTGAGCCACCGCGGCGTGCGCGAGGCCGAGCAGCCGGGCTGGCGGTCGCCGGCGGGGGAGGCGTACGGCAAGCGCCTCGCCGAGGTCGAGCAGCAACTGCTGGACGTGGCCGGGCAGTTCACCGCCACCGCCGAGTACCTGCGCGGCGTCGCCGAGGCCCTGCAGATCGTGCACGAGGTGCTGGTCGACCTCTGCGTCGAGTTCGTCAACTGGATGCTGGTCACCCTGGTGACCGCCCTGCTCATGGCGCCGTTCACCGCCGGGGCGTCCTGGGCGGCCGGCCTGGCGGTCACCGTGACCCGCGGCATGATCGTGCTCACCCGGTCGCTGAAGATCATCCGTCCGCTCGCCACCCACCTGCAGAAGGTCATCCGGCTGCTCCAGCGGGTCATGCTCTACCTGCGCAAGCTGCGCAACCACCTGGACAAGCTGGTGGACAAGCAGAAGGCCCTGCGGATGGGGCAGAAGGCGATCGACAAGCGGCGCGCCGCCGGCAAGGCCGACAAGTGGTTCCACAAGATCACCGACCCGGCGCAGGGCACCTTCAAGCTCGGCAAGTCCGGGTCGCCGTTCGACATGGGGATGCTGGAGCGGGCCGGCGCCCTGCGCGCGCACGGCCTGGCCGACGGCGGCCGGATGATCGCCCAGAACTGGGCCACCAACCTGCCCTGGAACGTGCCGAACTCGGTCGTGCACGGCGCGGTGTGGGGCGGCACCGCCCTGGTCAGTGGCCTGTCGGTGCCCGGCTCCGACCTGGTCAAGGACGAGATCGGCGACGCGGTGCAGGGCGGCGCCGACTGGATCGACCAGAATGTCTTCGGGCAGCCACCCGCCGAGCAGCAGCCGGCGGGCCGCTGACCGGCGACGGAGGAGGTACGGCGTGACGGGTGCGTGGGGACGGCTCGGGCGGCTCGGCGACGCGGTGCGCGACGGCGCGCGGGTGGCCCGCGACCGGGCCCGCGCGCTGCGCGACGAGTTCCGCACCTCCGACGAGCCGGAGCGGGCCCTGGTCGCCCCCCTGGTGACCGGGCAGGAACTGCGCTACATCGGCCTGGCCCCGGTACGGGCGCACGAGACGCACCGCGCCGGCAGCCAGTTCGTCGACCACGTCGGCACCGAGGTCGCCGAGGCGCTCGATCCCCGGGCGCTGTTCGGGCTGCTGAACATCGTCAACCCGGTGGCCTGGGTGGAGGCGGTGCTGACCCCGGTCCGGATCGTGGCCGGGGTGCTGCTGCTGCCCGGCAAGGCGGCCGCGCTCGCGGCGGGACTGCCCGAGGCGGCCGGTCGGGAGGTGGACGTCGAGCCCACCCCGGCGGTCCCGCAACCCCGGCCGGTTCTGCCGCTCACCGCTGAGCAGGAGGCGTTCCGGGCGCTGTTCCGGCTCAGCCGCCACCGCCCGCTCGCCGACCAGCTCGCCGAGATTGCCTACCGCCGCCGGTACGTGTTCAGCGGCGACCTGGCCACCCTCGCCGGCAGCCTGCTGCTGTTCCTGGAGCGCTACACCGGCACCCCGCTCGCGGTCACCGACACCCACCTGCACCTGCTGCGGATGGGGCGCCGCCCGGACGAGGGCCGGCCGGACCGGCGCGAGCCGCGGCTGCTGTGGAGCGTCGAGCGGCGGCGGATCACCCGGATCGACTGCGACCACGGGACGGCGCGGCTGATGCAGTTCCCGGCGACCCTGCACTTCGACGACGGCTCGTGGATCCGGATCGTCAACCCGGCCACCCGTGACGACCAGGCCCGCTTCCTGGCCGCCGTGAGGGAGATCCCCGGCGACCGGCCCACCCTCGACTGATCCGCCCGCCGGCGCGCACCGGCCGGCCTGCCCGCCGGCCCCCGGACCGCCGCCTCAGCCGTCGCGTTCCGGGTAGCCCACCGGCACCGCCGACACGTCGTCCAGCGCCGTGGTGATCTCCGCCGGCAGGGTCATCCGCTCCACCTGGAGCGCGCCGAGGAGCTGCCCCACCGTACGGGCGCCGAGGATCGGCGCGGTGACGCCCGGCCGGTCCCGGATCCAGGCCAGCGCCACCTCCATCGGCGAGACGCCCAGCCCGCCGGCGGCGGTGGCCACCGCCTCCACGATGCTGGAGCAGCGCGGCTCCAGGTAGGTGGCGACGAACCGTTCGAAGTGCGGCGAGGCGGCCCGCGAGTCGGCCGGCCGGCCGTGCCGGTACTTGCCGGTGAGCACCCCACGGCCCAGCGGGGACCAGGGCAGCACGCCCAGCCCGAGCGCCCCGCAGGCCGGCAGCACCTCCCGTTCGACGCCCCGCTCCAGCAGCGAGTACTCCACCTGCGCGGCGATCACCGGGGCGCGCCCCGGCCAGGCCGCCTGCCACGCGGCGGCGCGGGCGGTCTGCCAGCCGGAGAAGTTCGACACGCCGACGTAGCGGACCCGGCCGCTGGCCACCGCGTGGTCCAGCGCCGCCAGGGTCTCCTCCAGCGGCGTGTCCGGGTCGTACCCGTGGACCTGCCACAGGTCGACGTGGTCGGTGCCCAGGCGGCGCAGCGAGGCGTCCAGCGTGCGCAGCAGGTGCCCGCGCGAGCCGTCCCGGCGCCGGCCGCTGCCCGGCCGCAGCCCCGCCTTGGTGGCGATGAGCAGCTCGTCGCGGGGAACCAGGGCGCCCAGCAGCGAGCCGAGCACCGACTCGGCGTCACCGTCGCCGAAGACGTCCGCGGTGTCGACCAGGTTGCCGCCCGCGTCGAGGTAACTCTTCAGCTGGGCGGCCGCGTCGTCGGCGTCGGTGTCCCGGCCCCACGTCATGGTGCCGAGCGCGAGCCGGGAAACCGCCAGCCCGCTTCGGCCGAGCGGTCGCTGTTGCATGGGTGAACCTTATTTCGAACCTGGCGTCACGGATATCCTCGCTCCCGTCATCTCTGCCCGCCACGTCGCCGATCCGACCGTGGCGTGGCCCCGCGCTGGTCGCCGGGCACCCCGGCGGGGCCCGGGTGAGCCGGTGATCGGGTCCACCGCCGCCATTGCGTACCCTGGTGCGACCTGTGGTGCGGATGGGGGAGGATCCAGTGCGACTCGGGCTCAGCCTCGGATACCAGACGGCGTGGAGCACGCCCGCCGACCACCTGGCACTTGCCCAGGAGGCGGACCGGCTCGGTTACTCGGTGGTATGGGCGGCGGAGGCCTACGGCTCCGACTCGCCCAGCATGCTGGCCTGGATGGCCGGCCAGACCCAGCGGATCGACGTGGGCAGCGCGGTGATGCAGATTCCCGCCCGGACCCCGGCCATGACCGCGATGACCGCGGCCACCATCGACGCGCTCTCCGGCGGCCGGTTCCGGCTCGGCCTGGGCGTCTCTGGGCCGCAGGTCTCGGAGGGCTGGCACGGCGTGCGGTTCGCCAAGCCGCTGGCCCGCACCCGCGAGTACGTCGACATCGTGAAGCTCGCGGTGGCCCGCAAGGAGGTGGCCTACGACGGCGAGCACTACACGCTGCCGCTGCCCGACGGCCCCGGCAAGGCGCTGCGGCTGGGCTTCCACCCGCCCCGCGAGCACATCCCGATCTACCTGGCCGCCGTCGGCCCGAAGAACCTGGAGCTGGCCGGCGAGGTCGCCGACGGCTGGCTGGCCGTCTTCTACGCCCCCGAGTTCGCCGAGGAGCAGCTCGCCTCGGTGCGCGCCGGCCGGGCCAGGGCCGGCAAGGAACTGGCCGGCTTCGACGTGGTCCCCTCCGTGCCGGTGGTGGTCGGCGACGACGTCGCCACCTGCGCCGAGCTGGTCCGCTGGTACGCCGCGCTCTACGTCGGCGGGATGGGCAGCCGCCAGCAGAACTTCTACAACCAGCTCGCCACCCGGATGGGCTACGGCGACGCCGCCCGCGAGGTGCAGGACCTCTACCTGGCCAAGCGGCAGCGCGACGCGGCCGCCGCGGTGCCGATGGAGTTCATCGACCGCACCTCGCTGCTCGGCCCCAAGGAGCGCATCGCCGAGCGGATGCGCGAGTACGCCGCGGCCGGCGTGACCACCCTCTCGGTGACCCTCTTCGTCGCCGACCGGGACAGCGGCGTGCAGACCCTGCGTACCGTCGCCGAGGCGCTGGAGCTGTCCGGGGTCGGCGAGTGACCTGGGTCGAAGCCATCGTCCTGGGCATCGTCCAGGGACTCACCGAGTTCCTGCCGGTCAGCTCGTCCGGACACCTGCGGATCACCTCCGCGATCTTCTTCGACCGGGACGCCGGCGCCTCCTTCACCGCGGTGACCCAGCTGGGCACCGAGGCGGCGGTGCTGATCTACTTCGCCAAGGACATCTGGCGGATCACCCGCACCTGGCTGCTGGGCCTGCGGGACCGCTCGGTACGCGCCAGCCTCGACTACCGGATGGGCTGGTACGTGATCGTCGGCTCGATCCCGATCGGGCTGTTCGGCTTCGTGTTCAAGGACCAGATCCGCACCGCCGGCCGCAACCTCTGGGTGGTCGCCACCACCCTGATCGTGTTCGCCTTCGTGCTCGCCTTCGCCGAGTACTGGGGGCGGCAGACCCGCACCCTGGCGAACTTCCGGATGCGCGACGGCGTGGTGATGGGCTTCGCCCAGGCGATGGCGCTGATCCCCGGGGTGTCCCGCTCCGGCGGCACGCTCACCGCCGGCCTGCTGCTCAACCTCACCCGGGAGGCGGCGGCGCGGTACTCGTTCCTGCTGGCCATCCCGGCGGTGGTGATGTCCGGGATCTTCAGCGTCGGTGACGTGTTCGAGCCGGCCGCGCCGGGCACCTCGGTGCCGAGCGTGGCGCAGATGGTGGTGGCCACCGCCATCGCCTTCGCCATCGGCTACGCCGCGATCGCCTGGCTGCTGCGCTACGTGGCCCACCACACCCTGTACGTCTTCGTGCTCTACCGGGTGGCGCTCGGCACGTTGGTGCTCGCGCTGCTGCTCACCGGCACGATCACCGCCACCTGAGGCGTACCGGCGACGACCGCCGGCGACGGCCCCCGACACCACCGGTGCCGGGGGCCGTCGCCGTCCGCGGCCTGCGCCCAGGGCCTGTGTCGAAGTCCCTGGCCGGCCTGCGGCGGGCCCAGACGACGACCGGCCGCGTTGGAGATTCGTCCGGATACAACGCCGGTATCCGGACGAATCTCCGCCTTGCCGGATCGCCGCCTGGACTCCGCCTCGGCTCGACCGAGGACTTCGACACAGGCCCTAGGGTGGTGTCGTGGCGACCCTTCTGCTTCTGCGACACGGCCGGACGACGGCGAACGCCGACGGCGGGCTGGCCGGCCGCCAGCCGGTCGAGCTGGACGACACCGGCCGGGCCCAGGCCACCGCGGTCGGCGAGCGGCTGCGCGCCCTGCCCCTGGCCACCGTGGTGACCAGCCCGCTGATCCGCTGCCGGCAGACCCTGGAGCTGGCGTTGCCGCAGGTGCAGCCGGTGGTCGAGGAGGGCCTGATCGAGTGCGGCTACGGCGCCTGGGAGGGGCAGCCGCTGAAGAAGCTGGCCAAAGAGCCGCTCTGGCCGGTGGTGCAGCAGCACCCGAGCGCGGTGGTCTTCCCCGAGGGCGAGTCGATGGCGGCCATGGCGGCGCGGGCGGTCGCCGCGGTGCGCACCTGGGACGCCGCGGTCACCGCCGAGCACGGGCCGGAGGCGGTCTGGCTGGCGTGCAGCCACGGCGATGTGATCAAGGCCATCGTGGCGGACGCGCTCGGCGTACACCTGGATCTCTTCCAGCGCATCGTCGCGGACCCGGCGTCGGTCACCGCGATCCGCTACACGCCGCTGCGGCCCTTCCTGGTCCGGCTCAACGACACCGGCGGTGACCTCGGCGGGCTGGTGCCGCCGCCGCGCAAGCGGCGCCGGCGGGCGACCCGGCCGACCGACTCGGACGCCGCGGTCGGCGGTGGCGCGGGGGCGGCCGGGTGAGGGGACCCGCCACGCCCGGCGGGGCGCGAGCAGCTGGCGGCGTTTCGCCCTCGGCTGAACGACCCTCGGTGCGGTGCGCGACGCTTCCGTGTGCCGGATAGGGTCGTGGGTATGACCCACCAGGTGCACGCCTTCGAGCCGCCGGAGCGGTTCGTCGCCGGGACCGTCGGGCCGCCGGGGGAGCGCACGTTCTTCCTCCAGGCGCGCGGCGGTGGCCGGCTGGTCAGCGTCGCGCTGGAGAAGGTGCAGGTCTCCCTGCTCGCCGAGAAGCTGGAGGAGCTGCTCGCCGAGGCCCAGCGCCGGTTCGGCGTCGACCTGCCCGAGGCGCCCGTCCTCGTCGGCGACAACGACCCGCTGGACACTCCGGTCGACGAGGAGTTCCGGGTCGGCACCCTCGGCCTGGCCTTCGACGTCGACAGCGCGACCGTGGTGATCGAGGCGATCGCCGCCGGTGAGGCGGAGGTCGAGGTCGAGCTGGGCGACGAGGAGGACGACGACCAGGACGACGTCGAGGAGCCGGACGAGGACCTCGACCGCCTCCGGGTCCGGCTGACCCCCGAGGCGACCCGGGAGTTCATCGAGCGGGCCCGCCGGGTGGTCAACGCCGGCCGTCCGCCCTGCCCGCTCTGCGGCCAGCCGCTCGACCCCGCCGGGCACCTCTGCCCGCGGCACAACGGTTACCACCGGTGACCTCGTCGGAGTTGCAGCCCCGCCAGGACGGCAGCGCGGCGCTCCGGCTGCTGCGCGACGGTGAGCTCGCCCTGGAGGGGCGGCTGGTCGACGCCTCCAACACCACCCTGCGCGGGATCCTGACCCTGGGCGGGCGGACGGCCCGCTGCGTCTACAAGCCGGTGCGCGGCGAGCGGCCGCTCTGGGACTTCCCCGACGGCACCCTGGCCGGCCGGGAGGTCGCCGCCTACCTGGTCTCCCGGGCCACCGGCTGGGACCTGGTGCCGCCGACCGTGCTCCGCGACGGCCCGTTCGGCCCCGGTTCCTGCCAGCTCTGGATCGACGAGCCGGACGACGCCGAGCCGCTGGTCGGCTTCGTACCGGCCGAGGCGGTGCCGCCGCGCTGGTTCCCGGTCGCCGCCGCCCGCGACGACGACGGCGCCGCGTACGCCCTGGCGCACGCCGACGACCCGCGGCTGGCCCGGCTGGCGGTGCTCGACGCGGTGCTGAACAACGCCGACCGCAAGGGCGGCCACGTGCTGGTGGGCCCGGACGACCGCCTCTACGGGGTCGACCACGGCGTCTGCTTCCACGTGGAGGAGAAGCTGCGCACGGTGCTCTGGGGCTGGGCCGGCCGGCAGCTGCCGCCGGACGCGGTGGAGATGCTCGACGTCCTGGCCCGTCAGGTCGCCGGTGAGCTGGGCGAGGAGCTGTCCGACCACCTGACGATCGGGGAGATCGCCGAGCTGGCGGCGCGGATCGACCGGCTGCGCGAGACCGGGTGCTACCCGCAGCCCCCGCAGGACTGGCCGGCGATGCCCTGGCCGCCCATGTGAGTCGCTGTCACGTTGATCACCCGTGGGGTGCCTGCCCGCCGCCTGACGGCTCGTTAGGCTGACGGTCATGGAGTCTTGGGCGGGACACGAGGTGCCACGGCTGCCGGGCGGCGGCGGGCCACTGGGCTTGTACGACTCGGCGCGGCGCGGCGTCCACCCCAGCCGCCCCGACGGCGCGGCGACCATGTACGTCTGCGGCATCACCCCGTACGACGCCACCCACCTCGGCCACGCCGCCACCATGATCACGTTCGACCTGGTGCAGCGGATGTGGCGCGACGCCGGCCTGACCGTGCGGTACGTGCAGAACGTCACCGACATCGACGACCCGCTGCTGGAGCGCGCGGCGCGCGACGGCGAGGACTGGAAGGTCCTGGCCATGCGGGAGACCGCGCTGTTCCGGGAGGACATGGAGGCGCTGCGGATCATCCCGCCGGCGCACTACGTCGGCGCGGTGGAGTCGATCCCGGACATCGCCGAGAAGGTCCTCGTCCTGCTCAAGGACGGCGCCGCGTACCGGCTCGACGACGGCACCGGCGACATCTACTTCGACGTCAACGCCGCCCCGGAGTTCGGCTACGAGTCGAACCTGACCCGCGAGCAGATGCTGGAGATCTTCCCGGAGCGCGGCGGCGACCCCGACCGGGCCGGCAAGCGCGACCCGCTCGACCCGCTGCTGTGGCGCGGCGCCCGCGAGGGCGAGCCGTCCTGGCCCGGCGGCGAGCTGGGCGCCGGCCGCCCCGGCTGGCACATCGAGTGCGCGGTGATCGCGCTCAACCTGCTCGGTGACCGGATCGACGTGCAGGGCGGCGGCAACGACCTGCTCTTCCCGCACCACGAGTGCTCCGCCGCGCACGCCGAGCGGCTCACCGGCGAGGCGCCCTTCGCCGCCCACTACATGCACGCCGGCATGATCGGCCTGGACGGCGAGAAGATGTCGAAGTCCCGGGGCAACCTGGTCTTCGTCTCCCGGCTGCGCGCCGACAAGGTCGACCCGATGGCGGTGCGGCTGGGCCTGATGTCCGGTCACTACCGCGCCGACCGCGCCTGGACCGACGACCTGCTCACCACCGCGCATGCCCGCCTGGACCGCTGGCGGCGGGCCGCCGCCGCGCCCGCCGGGCCGTCCGGGGCGGACTTCCTGGCCGGGGTACGCGCCCGGCTCGCCGACGACCTCGACACCCCCGGTGCCCTGGCACTGGTCGACGACTGGGCCGACCGCGCCCTGGCCGGTGCCGCCGACGACCCGCAGGGGCCGGCCCTCTTCGCCGACACCGTGGACGCCCTCCTCGGCATCCGCCTCTGAGCCTCGGCCGGCGGTTGCCGCCCCGGCGGTTGCCGCCCCGGGTCGCAGTCCCATGATCCAGTCGCATTTACCGACACCGCCGACGGCGTGTCGTGTCGGTGAATGCGACTGGATCACGAGAGTCGGGCGGTGGCAGCCGGCTCAGGCTGCTGGCCGCGCTCGCCGCGGCTGAGGCCCCGCACAGGGGTGCGGCAAGGGGTCAGCCGAGTACCAGGCCGGGGTCCGGGTCCTGGTCCGGGGTGGGGGCGGGGATCTTGTACTCCTCGGTGAGGGTGGTCATCGGGCCGGGCCAGGTGGCCTGGGCGACCTCGATCGGCTTGCGCTTCTCGTCGTAGGCGACGTGCAGCAGGTGCAGCACCGGGGTGTCGGGGCGGATCTGGAGGGTCTCCGCCTCCTCCCGGCTGGGCTGGCGGGCGCTGATCGTGTCGGTGGCCGAGACGTACCGGCGGCCGGTGGCCTCCTCGGCCTCCTGGTAGAGCGGGCGGCCGAACGCCTCGGCCCGCTCCAGGGAGGTGCCCGCGGTGTCGGCCGGCAGGAACCAGGAGGCGCCCACCTCCACCGGCGAGTCCTCGGTGCGTACCAGGTGCCGGCGGCAGAGCAGCTCGGTGCCGTCGGGCACCCCGAATGCGTCGGCGACCTCCGGCGGGGCGGGGGAGCGGCCGACGGAGACCAGCTGCTGCCGGTACCGGGCGGCCAGGTCGGTGTGGTAGCCGCGGAAGCCGCCGTAGCGGCCCCGGGAGAGCCGGTTGAGCCGGCGCCGGGTGCCCCGCACGTACGTACCCGAGCCGGGCTTGGTGATCAGGATGCCCTCGACCCGCAGCTGGTCGACGGCGCGCTGCACGGTCTGCTTCGCCACGCCGAACATCTCGGCGATGGCCGGGATGGACGGCAGCCGCTCGCCCGGCGCCCAGTCGCCCCGGCGCACCTGGGTCTTGAGCTGCGCGGCGATCTGCCGGTGCGGGAACTCGGCGGCCCCCGGGTTGATCTGCACACCCGCCTCCTCATACCACTAGGTTCCTAGGATGCCCTACGCGGCGTGACCCGCGCCACCCCGGACACGCACAGAACGGCCCCGGACGCGCGAACGTCCGGGGCCGGTGACTCGGTGGGGAAGGGCGTTACCAGGAGCCCGCCGTGGGGCCGGCGGAACCGCCCCGGCGGCGCAGGTACTTCTCGAACTCCTGGGCGATCTCGTCCCCGGTCAACGGGGTGATGCCGGCGTCGCCGACCCGCTCCTCCAGCTCGCGGACGTACTCACCGAGCTCGGCGTCCTGCTCGGCGGCGCCGCGCACCCGCTGCTCCCACTCGGCGGCCTCCTCGGCCAGGTCGGCCATCGGCACCGGCAGGTCGAGCACGTCCTCGACCCGGTGCAGCAGCGCCAGGGTGGCCTTCGGGCAGGGCGGGTTGTTGGCGTAGTGCGGCACGTGCACCCAGAACGACACCGCGTCGACCTCGGCCCGGGTGCAGGCGTCCTGCAACACCCCGACGATGCCGGTCGGCCCGTCGTAGCGGGTGGGGGTGAGCTGGTAGCGCTGGGCGGCCTCGGCGTCGGAGGCGCTGCCGCTGATCGGCAGGGGACGGGTGTACGGCACGTCGGCCAGCAGCGCCCCGAGCAGCACCACCCGCTCGACCTCCAGGCTGTGGCAGATCTCCAGCACCTGCTCGCAGAAGGTGCGCCAGCGCATGCTGGGCTCGATGCCACGGATCAGCACCACGTCCCGCTCGGTGCCCTCCGGGCTGGCCACCATGAACTTCGTGGTGGGCCACTCGACCCGCCGGGTCTCACCCTCGGCCATCGTGATGGTCGGGCGGCTGACCTGGAAGTCATAGAAGTCCTCCGGGTCCAGCTCGGTGACCGGACGGGCCTGCCAGACCTGTTCCAGGTGCTCCACGGCGGCGGTGGACGCGTCCGCGGCGTCGTTCCAGCCCTCGAAGGCGGCGATCGCCACCGGGGACCGCAGCACCGGCAGCCCGTCGAACTCGGTCACGCCGTCACCTCACCCTGCTCGTCGGGGACGGCGCCGGGCGCCGACCCGGTCCTCCGCCCGCCGTGCACGGTGACGTCCCTGATGTCCTTCACGTCCGCCAGCCTACGTGGCGGCGCCAGGTGCGGCCCGTCGGCCGCGCCGGTCCGCCGCGCTGGTGGACCGCCCAAAGGGTACGAAAGGGATGGGCGTTCCCGCTGGCAGAATGTGGGACCGGCTACGGCCGTGGACCGGCGGGCGCATCGTCGCATTAACCTGAACCCGTGCGGACTTCGTTGCTGGATGTGCTGGCCGACCGGATCCTCGTCGCCGATGGGGCGATGGGGACGATGTTGCACGCTGCCGACCTGACCCTCGACGACTTCGAGGGGCTGGAGGGGTGCAACGAGATCCTCAACGTCACCCGCCCGGACGTGGTGCGTGGCGTGCATGAGGCGTACCTGGCCGCCGGGGCCGACTGCGTGGAGACCAACACCTTCGGCGCCAACCTCGCCAACCTCGGCGAGTACGGCATTCCGGAGCGGATCCGGGAGCTCTCCGCGGCCGGCGCCCGCCTCGCCCGGGAGGCCGCCGACGCGTACGGCACGCCGGAGCGGCCCCGGTTCGTGCTCGGGTCGATCGGGCCCGGCACCAAGCTGCCCACCCTCGGGCACACCGCGTACGCGACGCTGCGCGACGCCTACCAGGAGAACGCCGCCGGTCTGATCGCCGGCGGGGCCGACGCGCTGATCATCGAGACCTCCCAGGACCTGCTCCAGGTCAAGGCGGCGGTGGTCGGCTGCCACCGGGCGATGGCCGAGCTGGGCCGGAAGGTCCCGATCATCTGCCAGGTTGCCATGGAGACCACCGGCACCATGCTGGTGGGCAGCGAGATCGGGGCCGCGCTGGCGGCCATCGAGCCGCTGGGCGTGGACCTGATCGGGCTGAACTGCTCGACCGGCCCGGCCGAGATGGGCGAGCACCTGCGCTACCTGTCCCAGCACTCCCGGACCCCGCTGTCGGTGATGCCGAACGCGGGCCTGCCGGTGCTGACGGCCGACGGGGCGTACTTCCCGCTGACCCCGGTGGAGCTGGCCGACGCGCTGGAGCGCTTCGTCACCGAGTACGGCGTGTCGCTGGTCGGCGGCTGCTGCGGCACCACCCCGGAGCACATCCGGGTACTGGCCGAGCGGCTGCACGGCGCGACCCCGGCGCCGCGCGCGCCGCGGCACGAGCCGGGCGTCTCCTCGATCTACCACCCGGTGCCGTTCGCGCAGGACGCCTCGGTGCTGATGGTGGGGGAGCGGACCAACGCCAACGGTTCCAAGGCGTTCCGGGAGGCGATGCTCGCCGCCGACTGGCAGGCGTGCGTGGAGATCGCCCGCAGCCAGGCCCGGGACGGCTCGCACCTGCTGGACCTCTGCGTCGACTACGTCGGCCGGGACGGCACGCAGGACATGCGCGAGCTGGCCGGGCGCTTCGCCACCGCCTCCACCCTGCCGATCATGCTGGACTCCACCGAGCCGGCGGTGATCGAGGCCGGCCTGGAGATGCTCGGTGGCCGGTGCGTGGTCAACTCGGTGAACTTCGAGGACGGTGACGGGCCGGAGTCCCGCTACGCCCGGGTGATGCCGGTCGTCAGGGAGCACGGCGCGGCCGTGGTGGCGCTGCTGATCGACGAGGAGGGGCAGGCGCGGACCGCCGAGTGGAAGGTCCGGGTCGCCGCCCGCCTGATCGACGACCTCACCGGACGGTGGGGGATGGACCGCTCCGACATCCTGATCGACGCGCTGACCTTCCCGATCGCCACCGGGCAGGAGGAGACCCGGCGCGACGGCATCGAGACGATCGAGGCGATCCGGGAGATCGCCCGCCGCTACCCCGGCGTCAACTTCACCCTTGGCATCTCCAACGTCTCGTTCGGGCTCAACCCGGCGGCCCGGCAGGTGCTCAACTCGGTGTTCCTGCACGAGTGCCAGCAGGCGGGGCTGACCAGCGCCATCGTGCACGCCAGCAAGATCCTGCCGATGAGCCGCATCCCAGACGAGCAGCGGGAGGTGGCGCTGGATCTGATCTACGACCGGCGCCGCGAGGGGTACGACCCGGTGCAGCGCTTCATCGAGGCCTTCGAGGGCGTGGACGCGGCGTCGGCGCGGGCCGGGCGGGCCGAGGAGCTGGCCGCGCTGCCGCTGGACGAGCGGCTCAAGCGGCGGATCGTCGACGGCGAGCGCACCGGCCTGGAGGCCGACCTGGACGCGGCGATGGCCGGCGGCCGGTCGCCGCTGTCGATCATCAACGACCTGCTGCTCGACGGCATGAAGGTCGTCGGCGAGCTGTTCGGCTCCGGGCAGATGCAGCTGCCGTTCGTGTTGCAGTCCGCCGAGGTGATGAAGACCGCGGTGGCCTACCTGGAGCCGCACATGGAGACGGCCGAGGACGGCGGCAAGGGCCGCATCGTGCTCGCCACCGTCCGGGGCGACGTGCACGACATCGGCAAGAACCTGGTCGACATCATCCTGTCCAACAACGGCTACGAGGTCGTCAACATCGGCATCAAGCAGCCGATCACCGCGATCCTGGACGCCGCCGAGGAGCACCGCGCCGACGCGATCGGGATGTCCGGCCTGCTGGTCAAGAGCACCGTCATCATGAAGGAGAACCTCGCCGAGATGGCCTCCCGAGGGGTGGCCGAACGCTGGCCGGTGCTGCTCGGCGGGGCCGCGCTCACCCGTGCGTACGTCGAGGACGACCTGCGGTCGATGTTCCCCGGCCAGGTCCACTACGCCCGCGACGCCTTCGAGGGGCTGTCCCTGATGGACCGGGTGATGACCGCCAAGCGCGGTGGCGCGCCGGTCGTCGACCCGGAGCGGGAGGCCGCCCTGGCCGCCCGGCGGGCCCGCCGGGAGCGGCAGCGCACGATGGTCAGCGAGGCGCTGCCCGAGCTGCACGACGCCTCGGTCCGCTCCGACGTGGCCACCGACGTGGAGGTGCCCACCCCGCCGTTCTTCGGCACCCGGGTGGTCAAGGGGGTGCCGCTGGCCGACTACGCGGCGCTGCTCGACGAGCGGGCCACCTTCCTCGGGCAGTGGGGGCTGCGCGGCGCCCGGGGCGGCAAGGGCCCGTCGTACGAGGAGCTGGTGGAGACCGAGGGCCGGCCCCGGCTGCGCTACTGGCTGGACCGGCTGATCGCCGACAAGGTCCTCGAGGCGGCCGTGGTCTACGGCTACTTCCCCGCGTACGCCGAGGGCAACGATCTGGTGGTGCTCGACGAGAACGGCAGCGTCGAGCGGGCCCGGTTCTCCTTCCCCCGCCAGCGCCAGGAGCGCCGACTCTGCCTGGCCGACTTCTTCCGCCCGAAGGGCGACCAGCTGGACGTGGTGGCGTTGCAGCTGGTCACCGTCGGACAGCCGATCAGCGAGTACACCGCGAAGATGTTCGCCGGCAACGAGTACCGCGACTACCTGGAGGTGCACGGGCTGTCCGTGCAGCTCACCGAGGCGCTCGCCGAGTACTGGCACCGGCGGGTGCGCGCGGAGCTGACCCTGCCCGGTGGCCGTACCGTCGCCGACGACGACCCGGCGGACCTGGCCGGCCTGCTGCGCACCGACTACCGGGGCTGCCGGTACGCGTTCGGCTACCCGGCCTGCCCGGACCTGGAGGACCGGGCGAAGATCGTGGAGCTGCTGGGCGCGGAGCGGATCGGGGTGCAGCTGTCCGAGGAGTTCCAGCTCGTGCCGGAGCAGGCGACGGACGCGATCGTGGTGCACCACCCGGAGGCGAACTACTTCAACGCCAAGTGATCAGCGCAAGGGCTCTGCCTGCGACGGCCCACCCTGCGGAACCGTGGTTCGCGTGATCATGCCGTCTCCAGGCCGTCCGGCGTCGTGCGTCAGGAGCCGATGTCCAGGCGAACGACGGCCCCGATCTCCACGAGTTGGGCTGGTAGAGCCAGTTCCACCACGCCGAAGGTGGTGCTGGTCGGACGGTGGTCCCCGAAATACCGTGCGTGTGCCGCAGCCGCTGCGTTGAAGTGTTCGCGCAGGCCCACGACGAGGACTGTGGTCTCTACCACCTGGAGTCGGGAAGCGCCGAAATGCGCCAGCACCTTGTCCAGGTTCTCCAGCGTTGCCTTCATTTGGGCGTCGAAGTCGCCCTCCCCCACGAAGTTCCCCTCGGCGTCGTGCGCGAGCTGCCCTGAGATGTAGACCGTGTCTCCGACCTGCATCGCCTGGCTGAATCCGTACAGACCCTCCCAGGGAACATGGAAATTGAAAGACTTCACCGTGGTGCTCAAGAACCCTCCATGTGAGATCAAGTAATGCGTGTCCGTGCAGCAACGTCGGTCATGTTTCTTCGCGCGACCATGACGCGGGGTCGGGCTAAAGCCTCGATGTGCTGATGCCGCGCGTCGATCGCGTTCTTCCGCGGAAGAATCCGTGATTCTTCTGCGGGGTACGGGAAGCCTGCATCTGCCCTGGCAGTCACGAAATCCTGAGCTGCTGCGCGGCAGGCAGCTTTCGTGGCAGCCTACTTGACGGAGTGGTATGAGACGCCGGGATGACGGATGATCCAACGCCGCAAGAGGCTGTGCGCGACATGCGCGTCGGGCAGCGGCCCGCCGAGAGGGTGGAGCAGCGGATCAGTCAGCCGCCCAGGGTTCCGCCTATCCGCGTCGGGGCCCTGATCGACGTGGTACGACTGCGTCAATAGTGGCGCGAGGCGGACGGAAACGGGCGGAAGATGACGGTCGGCGGCTTGCGTGGTCTGCTCCGTGGCCGCGAGGGAGAGCTCCTTCTCGACCTGGTTTATGTCTTCGCGCTCAGCCGGATCGCGGAGCGGCTGATCGTGGACCTCACCACACAGCGGCGGGTCGTTCTGCCAGAACTCGGTCAGACGGCGTTGTTGCTGCTGGCCTTCTGGTTGACCTGGGTCCGTGCGGCGCTGGTGACCAGCGCCTTCGATCCGCGAAAAGGGGCGATCCGGCTCGAACTCGTCCTGGTCATGTTCGGCGTCATGATCATGGCGGTCACGCTGCCCTTTGCGTTCGGCCATCGGGGCGTGGTCTTCGCGGTCACCTATGTCGCCATTCAACTCGGCAAGCCCCTCGTCCTCCTGCTCGGCCGGTGCGACCCTGAACGGCACAACCCCGCGCGGGCACTCTGCTGGGCAGCGGTATCCGCCGTGCCCTGGATCGCCGGCGCGGTTCTCTTCCCGCAGAGTCCCGCGCGCGGGGCCCTGTGGACGCTGGCGTTGGCGCTGGACTACACAGGACTCGTCGTCGGCTGGCCTGTTCCGGGACTTGGCCGCACCCGTATCGAAGACTGGAAGCTCGCCGGCGAGCACATTGCCGAGCGTTTTCAGCAGTTCATCGTCATCGCGCTCGGCGAGACGATTCTGCTCGCGGGACTGACGTTCGCCGAGCAGTTCACCCCCGATCGGGTGGCGCCGAGCGTCGTGGCCTTCGCCAGCACGATGCTGATGTGGCGAATCTATTTCCACCGCGCCGGGGCGGTGTTGCCCGCCGCCATCGAGGCCATCCCCAGTCCCGCCCGCCTCGGTCGGTCTGCGTTCCACACCCACCTGATCATCGTGACCGGCATCCTCGCCACCGGCGTCGGCCACGCCCTGGTCATCCACCATCCGGTGCTGCACGAGGATCCGCTGTGGCTCGCGGTCATCCTGGGTGGGCCCGCGCTGTTCCTGGCCGGGCGGACCCGCCTCGAGTACGAGGTGTTCGCCCGGGTGTCCGCGTCCCGGGTCGTCGGGCTTCTCGCGCTTGCCGCTCTGGCACCGGTGATGGTCCGCCTGCCGCCGCTGGTCGCCACCAGCACCGCAACCACCGTGCTGGCCGGGATCGCGGCGTGGGACGCGATACGCGAGCGGAAACACCCAGGTGAGGCGCCCTCGCCGCCCGAGTCGACCCGACAGCAACGCTGACAGCAACCGAGGCGCACGTCAGTGTTCGAATCGATGGCCCTTGCCAGGCACCAGTCGACGGCAGTTCAACGCCAGGTGGCGCCCGGACACGCGCGGGCCCGGCTCAGGATCGATTGATCCTGAGCCGGGCCGACGCCGTCTGCCGATCAGCTGAGCGCGGCGGCGAACATGCCGGGCTCGTAGGAACCCCCCTGCTGGTGCACGATCACCGCGAGCCGGTTGGCCGCGTTGATCACGGCGACCAGGGAGACCAGCGCGGCGATCTGGTCGTCGTCGTAGTGCTTGCGCACCTGTGCCCAGGTCTCGTCGGACACGCCGTGGTGGGCGTCGGCGAGCCGGGTGCCCTCCTCGGCGAGCGCCAGCGCGGCCCGCTCGGCCTCGGTGAAGACGGTGGACTCGCGCCAGGCGGCGACCAGGTGGAGCCGGACCGCGGTTTCACCGGCGGCCGCGGCCTCCTTGGTGTGCATGTCGATGCACCAACCGCAGCCGTTGATCTGGCTGGCCCGCAGCGACACCAGCTCCTGCGTGGACCTCGGCAGCGGCGACTGATGGATCACCAGGCTGGCGTTGGCGAACCGCTTGAAGAACTTGACGGCGATCTCGTTGCCGAGCATGTTGAATCGAGCGTCCATGATTCCGCCCTTCCTCGTGGTGCTGCACTGGACGAACACGAGATGCCGGCGATCAGGTCCCTGTGACACCGGGATCAGGTGACGCCCGCCACAAGGTCTCGGTGTCACACCACGGCGGGGGTCGGCATCTGGTGGGTGACACAGTCGCGAGCGAACAGGAGTCACCCATGGTCGGCACGTCGCGGACCGCACCCGACGATCGTGGCAGGGGCAGCGGCCGCGACGACCGCCCGGACCTCGCCACCGAGGCGTTCCTCGCCCACCGCAACCTGCTGTTCACCGTCGCCTACGAGATGCTCGGCTCGGCCGCCGACGCGGAGGACGTGCTGCAGGAGACCTGGTTGCGGTGGGCGGGCGTCGACCTCGGCGCGGTGCGGGATCAGCGTGCCTACCTGGTCCGGATCACCACCCGCCAGGCACTCGCCCGGCTGCGTACGCTCGGCCGCCGCAGGGAGTCCTACGTCGGTCCCTGGCTGCCCGAGCCGCTGCTCACCACGCCCGACGTGGCCGATGACGTCGAGTTGGCCGACAGCGTCTCGATGGCGATGCTGCTGGTGCTGGAGACGCTCACGCCGACCGAGCGGGCGGTGTTCGTGCTCCGCGAGGTGTTCGATGTCGGGTACGACGAGATCGCCGAAGCCGTCGACAAGAGCCAAGCCGCGGTCCGCCAGATCGCGCACCGGGCACGGGCACACGTTGCGGCGCGCCGGCCGCGCGGGGTCGTTTCCGCGGCCGAGACCCGAGACGCGCTCGAGGCGTTCCGGCGGGCGGCCGAGACGGGCGACCTGCAGAGCCTGCTCGACATCCTCGCACCGGATGTCGTTCTGCTGGGTGACGGTGGCGGAGTCAAGCAGGCCGTCTCGCGGCCCGTCGTGGGGGCCGACAAGGTGGCGCGCCTGCTGGTTGCCGGGCTGGGCAGGATCGCCGCCACCGCGTCGCTGCGGCCGGCACAGGTCAACGGCTACCCGGCGCTGATTCTCTGGCAGGCCGGCGAGATCGATTCCGTCGTGGCGGTGCGCATCGACGACGGCCTCATCACCGGCCTCTACGCCGTGCGCAATCCCGAGAAGCTGTCGCACATGGAGCGGGAGACCGCCCTGCGCCGCTGAGGCGTGCGGCCAGCGGCATGTGCGGACGCCCCGCGCGCTACTCGCTGAGGAGCTGCTCGCGCAGGATGTCTGCGTGCCCGCAGTGCTGAGCGAGCTCGCGCAGCATGTGGAGGTACACCCAGCGCAGCGGGAGCGGGCCGCGCCGGTTGCCGTGGACCATGTCGTCCAGCCCGAGGGGTGACGTCGCGCGGCGTGATGCTTCGCATGCCTCGCCGTGTGCTCGCCGAACGGTGGCGATGGTGTCGTCGTCATCGACGATGAACGACTCGTCCGGCGTCGCGGGGATGCCGATCTCGGCGCGCGACCGGCACGTGACGGCTTCGTCGAACCAGACCTTCTCGACGAAAGTCGCGTGCTTCACCAGGCCCAGCAGCGTGGTCCGGGACGGCACCAGCGATCGGCGCACCTGTTCCTCGGTCAGCCCGTCCAAGCAGTCATTGAGCGCGCGGCGGTGCTCATCGATAAACACTTCGAACTGGGCCTTGGCCGGCTGATCGATGACGTCTTCGGCGAACGTCGCCGGGAGGGAGGACATATGCGTAGCATCCCAAGACCCGTCACCCAAGAGCAACTAGCGCTCGTCGGCACGGCCGTGCGTTCGATGCGGTGCTCACCCGGTACACGCTGCTGGCCGGCCGAGGCTGATGCGCCGGGAACATTCGCACCGAGTACAGCACCTTCCAGTGGTTGCTGGAGGGATTCTGGACGCGGCCGGCTTCGACGTCGTGGGCGGCGAGGTCTCGCACCCCTACGGCGCCCACACCTGCGTCACGCGTCCGTGATCGAGACGCGGCTGGCGCGTCGTGGCTCGGGCTCAAACATGGCCAGCATGCTCTCGCCCTCGGCGACGACGGCGTCGCGCTCGTCCGTCGTGAGCGCGCGCAGCGGCGTGATCCGCAACGTCGCCGCGCCGTCGTCGACGGTGACCGCCCAGGTGCCCGCGACCCGGCCGTCGACCAGCAGGAAGCGGGCACCCGTGACGCTCAGCCCGCGATGCTCGGCGTCGATGACGCGGCTGCGGTCGTCGTAGCCGAGCACGGCGTTGTCGAACGCCGGCAGGAAGCGGGGCGGCGCCGGGGTCTCCGGGTCGGGCAGCGCGCCGTCGGGCACGTCGAGCAGCTCGCGGCCGCGCTCGTCGCGGAACGTCCGCAACCGCGGTCGCAACCGTTGGACGGACTCCCGCAGCCCGCTCAGCCCCGACCAGGCGCGGATGTCAGCGCTGGCCGCCGGGCCGTAGGCGGCGAGGTAGCGCAGGACCAGCGCGTCGACGGTGGCCGGCGACTCCGGCTCTGGCGGGCGGCCCAGCCACGCCTCGATCGTGGTGTTGTACGCAGCGCCGCGCTCGCCCCAGACACCGCGGGGTGGCACCTGTACGAGCGGCACGAGCGTGCTGAGCGCGTCACCCAGCCAGCGCGGCTCCACCCCCGGCCAGCGGTCGGCGATTGCGCGGGCCGCCTCGGTCAGCATGCGCGGCCGCTCCTCGAACAGCGGCCGGCCCAGCCTCGCCAGCTCGTCAAGGTCGACGCCGGGCAGCACCCGGCGCAGCGTCGACCACATGCGTGAGACCAGCATTGCCTGGTGCACGGGCCGAAGCGCGAGGCAGTCGCGCGCGGTCACCAGGTGGAGGGTGCGGCGCATCAGCAGCGTGCGGACCGCCCGGCGGCTCAGCAGCAGCTCGGCCAGTGCCGGCGGCTGGAAGCCGGCCAGCCGGCTCCACAACCCGACGTACGGCTCCAGGGGCTCCTGCGCCTGCAACCCCACCAGGTGCTCAAGGGCGTCGGCGGCCGGCATGTCGTGCCGCTGCAGCAGGAGCTGACGGGCCAGGAGCGACCGGTTGAGGGTGCGGCGGTCGAGCACGCTCATGGCGGTGACGCTATCGCCCACCCCAGACACTTTCCCCTCTGACGTCGCCCAGCGGGTTCTTTACCTCACGGTGCGTCACCGACCTGGTCGATGCCAACGCCCTCTGGGCGGCATGAGCGTGTGTTTGAGGCGAGGGCGGAAAGCGGGCGATGCTGGCGTGGCCGAAGGCGATGCTGTGGTGAGCGCGCCAGATCAAGGAGAAGGTTCGATGATCACCACGGGGATGTCTCTCGCGGTCGCCTTCTCGTACTCCCGGTAGGACGGCATCATCGAAATCATCAGCTGCCACAGTCTCAGCCTTTCCTCGGCCGTGGCGGTCCGCGCCCGCGCTGGAAAGGTCTGGGCCCCGACCTGCACGGTGACGTCGGGATCGGCGACGAGATTGAGATACCAGGCGGGGTGCCGATCGGCTCCCGCGTTGGACGCGGCGACAACGTAGCGATCATCGTCTCGTGCGTAGAGCAGCGCGGTCCGGCGCAGCTTTCCTGACCTGCGACCACGCGTGGTCAGCAACAGGTCGTTCATGCCGCTTCGGGCGTTGCCGTTGGTCTCCACGAAACGGCGGATGTGGTCGGCCACCCAGGGGTTCGGGCTGTCAGAGACTTCCTCGGCCATCAGGCGGCCTCGACGCCCAGGTGAGTCCGGTGGTGCGTAGGGGTGTCGATCTCGTCGATCAGCGCGACGGCGAGGTCGGCGTACGAGACGCGACTGGCCGCGTCGGCCATCGCCGTACGGTACCGCCCGGTGCGTGCGCCGCCGTGGTCGAAGTCGCCAGCAGGGCTGACGACCAGCCAGTCCACCCCGGTGGTCGCGGTACGCAGCACCTGCGTACCGGCGGCGTGGGCGAGGTAGAACGAGCGGTACGCCTGCGGATAGCCGGGCGTGTCCATCAGCGCCACCCCGTGCTTGGTCTTCAGCACCGACGCCAGGCCGACCACCAGAAGCCGCGCCACCTCGGCGCGGGCCAGTCCGTCGAGCAGGGCGCGGGCGGCGCCGATGTAAAAGGTGTCGGGCTGCGCCGCGGCGTCGTAGACGGCGCTGATCGCGGCATCGTGTCCAGCGGCGACCCGGGCGACGCTGTCCCCGTCGGTCACGTCACCGGCCACCAGCTGCACGCCGTCGGCCGATGGGCCGCCGTGCCTGCCTGGATCGCGGACGGCTGCGGTGACCTGGTGACCACGTCGGCGCGCCTCGGCGACGGCCGCCCGTCCGGCCCGGCCGCCCGCACCGAAAACCACAATCTTGCCCATCCGATACCTCGCCTCCCTGAGCCGGCCCGATCGCCGACGCCGCCGCAGACCGTATCCGGGCACGCGGTTACCGATCGGATACCGGCTACCGTGGGGCCGTGACGACGCCCCTGGACCCCGAAATGTTCGACCCGGTCTGCCCCTCCGATCTGTCGCCGATCCGTGTCGGCGACAAGTGGGCCGGCATGATCGTCCGGTGCCTGGAGCGCGGGCCGCGGCGCTTCTCCGAGCTTCGAGTCCCGCTGCGTGGCATCACCGCGAAAGCGCTCACCAAGTCACTACGGACGCTGGAACGCGACGGCCTGATCAAGCGCACCAGCCACCCCGAGCCGGTGCGTCGCGTCGAGTACGGACTGACCCCGCTGGGCCGCAGCCTGCTCCAGCCGATGGCCGCCGCATGCGCCTGGGCTCAGGAACACTGGGAGGAACTCCTCGACGCACGCGAAGCATCGGCTCACGGGTGACGCTTCTTCTCGGCACCAAGCATCCGCACATCGGCACGTCCGGACGGCAACCGGGCCAGCTCGGCGTGACGCTGCCTAGCGCGCAGATCGCGGCATGAGCGGGCGCTTCGCCACGCCGATCACTGTTGGCCGCGACTACGAGGGGAACAGCCTCCAGTGCCCGTCGGAAACGACCTCGACGGTGCCGTCGGTCACCTTGATGGCCGTCTGGTCGTCGATTGCGTACGCCGGACCGGCGATCTCGGCCGCCCATCTCTCGGCACCAGCCATGGTGTTGTCCGGCTCGAGACCTAGGTGCGGGAAGATCGAGAAGTCGACGACCCCCAGTGTGCGGTCGTCGGGCGCGGACTGCCACTCGACGAAGTCCGCACCGATCCGGGGGGTCAGCACCATGCTCCCAGCACTCAACCCCACCCAGACGGTGTCCCGCAGCGACGGCAGGAGATCCGCCAGCCCGGACTGCCGCATCCAGTGGCACAGGTACGTCGCATCGCCGCCGGCCACGAGCATGACGTCAGCCTCCCGGACCCAGGGGACCCACCGCTCCTCGCCGATGCTGGGCAGCGCTGTCAGCTCGAGGACGCCCAGCGACTTCCAGCCCAGGTTGCACATGGGTAGTGGCGTCTGCCCGGTGATGAAGCGCCAGGCCGAGGCTGGCCCGCCCATGGGGTGGGCCGCCGTAGGGATGCAGAGGGCACTGGAGTCGGCGATCGGCTTGCCCAGCAGGTCGACCAGCGCATCGCGGATGCTCGGGTTCTTGACGCCCGCGGACGTGAGAAGAAATTTCACGCTTGCCTCCTGTACGTAGCGGTCATGACGCTCTCCCCGAGAGTTGGGAGATCGGGCGCATGGGAGTACAGACTGGACACCATAACGAAACTCATCGCCGTTGCGACCCCTCAAGCCCCCCCGCACGCACATCGGCATGACCGCGCGATCAGCGGCAGATCCGGACGCTGGCTCGATTTGTTGATTGATCACCGATGGGAGGATCGGCGGTGTGATCGAACTGCCTGAGGGATCTTGGTGGGATTGGGACGCGCTGCACTTCGACGGCTCCCAGCTTCGGTTGGCCGCCGGACACGACCTGACCTACCACCACGGTCTCGAGGTGGTCTTCACAGACGTCGCATACCTGGCCTGTCCGACCCAGTTCCGGGATCCTCGGTTCCGGGAACCCACCCTCGACGAGCGCGCACTCGTGCGTCGGCACGTCGGTGAAGAACCACCAGTGATCGTTGCCTTCGACGTCGACGCACCGGCCGGGGGTGATCTTCTTACCTGCCTTGTCGCAGCAGGGTCGGTTGAGGTGTTACTCGGCCTGGTCTACCGCTACTGGCGCGACGACCTCGCTGCGGGAGAACGCCTGGCTCCGCACGTGCGGCCGCCAGAGCAATCGTAAGGTCCGCACCTCGCCGGGCGCCGCGGGCTGACCAGGTACGACAGGACCCGCGCCGGTAGTCCTTCACCACCAGGATCACGGGTCCGGTCAGCCGCGTGGGTGCTTACTGCTGGAGTGACGCGATGACCTCGACGAGGACATCGGGCGCCTCCCAGTTGAGCAGATGTCCGGCATCGGGCACGGTCACCAGCCGCGCTCCGGGCACGCCGGCGGCGAGCCGGTGTGAGTGGCTCGGGGGCGTCGAGCGGTCCGCCGAGCCCACCACGACGACGGTCGGTACGGTGATCTCGCTCAGCCGGGGGTAACGGTCCTCTCGGCTGAAGGCCCGCACGATCGGGATGAGCGGCTGGTGGCTCTGACGGACGAAGACGTCCCGGAACACGGAGATCATGGCCGGCGACGGCCGGGTGCCGCACTGCGCGGCTCCGAACAGCACACCACCGGCACGAGTGCGCGCGAGCCGCTGCAGAAGACCGGTTTCCAGCAGCGGAATCTGCAGCCGATTCTGCGGTGCTTGGTCGAGGATGCGGCCCGCCCAGGTAGCGAACAGCACCAGGCCGCGCAGGCGCCGGGCCAGCTCGGGGTGGTCGAGCACAGCACGGATCGCGATGAACCCGCCCATGGAGTGGCCGACCAGCACGCCGTCACGCACGTCGAAGTGCTCCAGAATGGCGGCGTAGTCCGCCGCCATGAGTTTCGAGCCGGTACCGGCGGAACCGAGCGTCGACCGCTCGTGGCCGCGCTGGTCGAAGGCGATGACGCGGTGACCGCGGGCGACCAGGGTGTCCCACACCACGTTCCACTCCAGCAGCGAGGCCCCGTATCCGTGGGCGAGCACCACCGGCGGGCCGTCCCCGGTCACGATCGCGCGCAGCACCGTTCCGTCCGGACGCGGGACCAGCACCTCCTCGCCCTGCGGCTCCCGAACAAGCCGGTCATACGGCAAGGGGTCCGGGTTGCGTTCGATCCTGGCGACCGCCGCGCGCGCCGCCCCGATGGTCGCGGCACCGAGCAGCGCGACGGCCGTGCCGCCGACGATCCAGGCGCGGTGCATGCTCACCGCCGCCCGAACCGGAGCGGCAGGTTCTCGGGTCCATGGATGGCGGTGGGCGGACGCCAGGTGACGGGGCCGGCTATCGACGGCGGCGCCAGTTGACTGCTGAGCGCGATCAGCGACTCGGCCATCTCGACGCGGGCGGTCGGTGCGCCGATGCAGTAGTGCGGTCCACCGCCGAAGGTCAGGTGCGGAACCTGCCGGTGGATCGTGATGTCGAAACGGTCACCGTCGTCGACGGCGAGCGGGTCTCGGCTGGCGGCGTGCGTGCCGAGCAGCAGGAAGGTGCCCGCTGGGACGTGGACACCGTGCACGTCGAGGTCCTCGACGGGGAACCGGAAGATCGTCGGTACCGCCGGCGCCCATCGCATGACCTCCTCCACGGCCTGTGGCGCGAGCTCCGGGCGCTTCGCGAGCAGCCGCCACTGGTCGGGGTACTCACTGAACGTCGCCAGCGCCTGACCGAGCTGGTTACGGGTGGTGTCGTGCGCGGCGAACACGAGGGTCAGGGAGAGGTTGCGCAGTTCCTCAGTGCTGAGCCGGTCCCCGCTTTCCTCGGCGGCGATGAGCGCCGACAGGAGGTCGTCCCGCGGCTCGGCGCGGCGCTGCTCGATCAGTGAGTCGACGTACGCACGCAGCCCCACGACGGCCTCCTCCACCCGCGTACGCAGCTGCGGCAGGGTGAAGCTGTAGACCAGTCCGACATCGGTCGACCAGCGGCGGAACAACTCGTAATCGGTCGGTGGTACGCCGAGCAGCGCGCACATCACCCGCACCGGCATCGGGTCGGCGAAATCTGCCATGAACTCGCACTCGCCCCGCTCGGCGATCGCCGCGGTCAGACTCGTCGCGGTGTCACGCATGAACGGCCGCAGGCCCTCGATCATCCGTGGCGAGAACGCCTTGCTGACCAGTCGCCGCAGGCGCAGATGGTCGGCGCCGCGCTGGTGCAGGATCATCGGCACGAACCAGTCGTACAGCGGTCCGTCGGAAATGCCCATCAGCTCCAGGTAGCGCTCGCCGCTCTGCGCCAGCCGCGGGTCGCGGAGCAGTTGGTGCATCTCGGCGTGGCGCAGCACGATGAGTCCCATCGGCGTCATGGCACACCAGTTCGCCTCGCGTGCCGCAGCGACCGCGGGAGAGTCGAACCGAAAGTCCGGCGCGGTGATGTCGAGGAACGGAAGGTCCACGGCGGGGGTCGTCGTCATCGTCACTCCTGACCGAATGATCCAGGTACATGATTCGATGCCGTGGTCACGGTAGCCGCACGGCACCTCTACGCGACACCCCTTGTAATCAACATCCCACGATGTGTCACCGTCGTCATGTCGCGTGCCGCGTCCTCGGCAGAACCGACACGTGCGTGTGGAGCGGCAGGGATCAACAGCCCAGGACAGAACACCTGGCCGACGACTTCGACCACCCCACGTACCGCTGGACCATCGGCTCCGCCGGCACGTCCTGTACCGGATCTCTCCCGGCTAGCAGCAGGAAGGCACTGTGCTGAGCAACGCACTCAATTCGGCAGATCCGGTCACCGGCGCGCGGTCTGCGGCAGATGCGGACGCTCCATGGTGCGCCGGGTCGCGGCGTACTTCGTTTGCCCCTAGCGTGCTCCTGTGGGCGTGGTTCAGAACAGCGGGAGCGTACGTCTGTGCAAGATCAAACGCCCCGGAGGCGTCTTCTGGTTTGATCTCCAGCAGGTCCTTCAGGACCGTGACGGGACGTGGCTGCGAGGCCCGGCCGGTTCACCATGGGGTGCTCCGCATGACAGTGGCGCTCTTCCGGTCCCCGTCGTGGTGTTGCTCGCGGCGGGCCGTCCGTGGGTGGCGTGGTGGGTCGGCGATCCTGCTGATCGACGGCTTGAGATCGACGTGTGCCTCCCGCCGGAGGGTACCGAAGCATGCTGGCGGTATATCGATCTCGAACTGGACCCAGTGCTCCACGAGCGGGATTCGCGTGTCGAGATCGAGGACTGGGACGAATACGAACAGGCGTGCCGCAACGGCTGGATGAGCGCGGATGACGCCAAGCTCGCGCAGTCCACGGCCGAAGATCGTGCCGGGGCGCTTCGGCGCCGGGACGAGTCCTGGCAGGAGCGCGGATGGCAGATGCTTTCTCAACAGACGTGAGGACTCGGATGCCGCACGCTCATCGGCACGTCCGGACGGCAACCGGGCCAGCTCGGCGTGACGCTGCGTAGCGCGCAGATCGCGGCATGAGAGTTAACGGTTCCTGGCAGAGTCTACCGATCAACACGGTCCTGCCCTGGTCGCCGCGCCAGAGCAGAGTGACCGCGTCGCGGCGACGATGTAGCGGCGGCCGTGCGGCGCACGATCAGAATGGTGCGGGTCCGCGGCCTGCCAACGACATCAACACCTGCGTGGCGAGTAGCTTGCGCATGCCGGTGACGGCGACTATCCCCATCCGATCGTAGGGCAGTTCCAATTGCAGCCCTTCGACTGCGTCGCGAAGGTCTGTCGTGATCTCGTCCGGACGGAACGTGCCGCCCCAGCCGTTGAGTCCTCCGCGCTGGTTGGTACTGAGGGAAGCCATGCCGGATATGCATGCGCCGTCGACCAGGATCAGCCTCGCAGGACCCGAGTAGGTCGTCGTCATAGTCATCAACCCTTCAGGATGTAACGCCGTGCACTCCGGGTCCCGGCTGTCTGACAGTCATCAGGAGGCGAGGCGTCGAGTCCGACCATGGTGTGCTCCACCTGGACCGCGACCGTACGTGCCTCGACCGTCAGGGAGGCGGCGATGGGGAATTCGGCTCGTTAGCGATAAAGGTCGATGTCTGTGTCTGCCTGGTTCATGAGCCAGAGGCGCGCCTTGGGCGAGCTGACAGTCGGCCTGGGCAGACTAGCGCCCGAGGTCCGAATCGATCCAGAGAAGAGAACACGGGGGCAATGCTGAGCTGGCTCCACACCGAGATGGCCGGCCTTCTGCCGGTCAGACGATTTCGCGATGCCGTGGTGAGCGCATGAAACGCGGAACGGCGGCCCGCTGAACCAGTCGGGCCGCCGTTCGCAGAGTGTGGATCAAAGCGGGCGGATGTTCTCCGCCTGCGGGCCCTTCTGGCCCTGGGTGATGTCGAACTCCACCTTCTGATTCTCGTCGAGGCTGCGGAAGCCGCTCGCCGAGATCGCGGAGAAGTGGGCGAAGACGTCGGCGCCGCCGTCGTCCGGGCTGATGAAGCCGAAGCCCTTGTCGGCGTTGAACCACTTCACGGTACCTGTAGTCATGTCTGCTCCTTCGCAGGCTGTTAGAGACCGCACTATGCGGACCCTTACGCCGCCGCGTTGATCACCCGCGTCGAAACGACACGAAAACGAAAAGCGCCTGGATGGGTTTCAGATGCCCCATCAGGCGCCGGAAAACGTCTACGGAAATCAAAACTGCAACTCCGTTACCGTAGCACATGATCCGTCGTCGATCCCATGGCGGTGAGTGGACCTGGTCACTCGTCTGCTTGCCACGCCGCGTGGACGGCGCGTTGACCGGGTTCACGATGGGCTAGTTGCAAGACTTGGAAGTGGCAGCGACACCGAGAATCGGCAGGTCGCGCCTGATGTGGCGTGAATTCTAGTCGGGCGCTGTCAGGGCGAGCGGCGACGATGTCCGTCCACACGGGCTCGATTACTCGGCGTGGGCACCTGCGGAAGCGCTGTCTGGCTCCGAGGCGGGACGGGAGCAGGTGGGCGGATCGGCCGGCTCGCCCAGTGGTCTCGGTGGAGAACCTTGGTGTGGTTCGCGTCGTGCCCGACGTTGGTGGCCGTGCGGGGCGGCTGGCATAGCGCGCAATGGCGAGCGCTGAAGGGTCGAGAGACGTCCAGTACCGCCGTACGGTGGCTGGCCTGCGTGAGAGCTATCCGGCCCCGAGGTAGTCAGCCTGACGACACGATGTTGAATCGCACCCCGGATCCCGGACGTGTGATGTAGTGGTATTCGCTCGACAAGCAGTTCGCGGGCTGCGGTCGAGGAGTCGGGACTGCCCGAACCAACCACCTGCCGTGCGAGCCGTGACAGAATCGGCCGTTGGCGGCCCAGGCCGTGGTCGACGGCGGCGCCGATGGCCTCGACGCTGGTTTGGGCGCGGTGCGCATAGCCTCTAGCCCATGCTGAGCTTCGAGATCACTCCGATAGGTACGGTCCGGAACGACCGGACGGACGTCCAGCACACGGACAACTGGGGTGCCGTCCGCAGCACGATCACCATCGACGAGCGCTTCGGCGATTTGTGCCTCCAGGGCCTGGAGGGCTTCTCCCACGTGGAGGTCCTCTTCATCTTCGATCAGTTCCCGGAGCACGGCGATTACCGCGAACCCCGTCCCTACCGCGGCCGTTCCGACCTCCCGTCCGTTGGCGTATTCGCTGGCCGCGGCCCCCGCAGACCGAACCGCATCGGGGTGACGTGCTGCGCCATCGAATCCGTCCATGGCCGCGAATTGACGGTGGTGGGCCTCGATGCGGTCTCGGGCACTCCGGTCATCGACCTGAAGCCGACGATGGCGGAGTTCCTCCCGGTCGACATCAAGCAGCCGGAATGGGTCAGCCGCGTGATGTCGGAGTACTTCCAGCCGTAGCGTGGTTCCGGTGCCACAGCCTGCCGCACCCGCGCGATCGCCTGACATCGGAGAAGCGCCTTGAAGCAAGGTCAGGTGCGCGCACATCGGCAGTTCCGGATGCCATAGCCACGCAGACCGCCGGCACGGACGGTGACGAGCCGACCAGCGACCGGCGCGCCTTGACAGACAGCGGCAGAAGCGCACACCTGGTCTCGGTCAGTGCGTGCAATCGAGCCGTCAGGCGTACGAGGGACGGCGCGGCTCCAGCAATTCGGTGACACGGCCACGGTCGAGCACTTCGATGAGTGCGTCTGTGCCGTGTTCGACCTTGACCGCTATCTCGTCCGGGTGCAGAGGGATCAGCGCGAGCAACGCGATTCGGATACCGCTGCGGACCGCGATCGTGCGAGCCTCGGGCGGTACCCGCAGCATCGGCGTAACGACGACTCCAGCGAACGGGGTGTCCGTAGCGTACGGCTGCGCGGGATCGCCGTTGGGCACGGAATGCCATTCGCCGATCCAGGTCCCGTACTCGTGCGGCAGCCGGGCCACCTGCTTGAGGACTCGCAGCGGCCAGCCGGCCGGGTCGTCGTCCAGCCCGGTCAGCCGAGTCAGCGGCCAGTCGGCCGGCAGGCAGAGCATCAGTTCGGCGTACGGGCTGACGCCATGGCCCTCGGGGACCGTCATCGGCAGCTCACTCATGCCAGACGTGATCAGCGTCCGATAGGGGCGTTCCTCGGTCGGTGCCACGACATAGACATGCACGCCGACCAGGTGCGCGCAATCTCGTGGTAGACGAACTCGACAGGCCCGAAGTGTTCCTCGATGTGCCGGTCGATGGCCTCGGCGAAGCCCTGCTGCGGCCCGTGCGCCGGTACGAACCCGTCATGCAACGGCTGATGGCGGAGGACTCCTGACCCGAGCGGCTCGTTCATGACGACGCAGCCTAGGCCACGATCCATCGAGGAGAAGACCTGAGTCACGCTCATCGGCCATGTCCGCACGGGAACCGCACCGAGGCTGACCGACGCAGCGTGACCGGTGTGCCGAGGCCCCAGTGCGCACGATCGGCGGCAGATCCGGATGTGGGATCAGAGACCGAACGAGGCTCGGCAGCCGTCCAAGCCATCGACCGTCACGGCTGGCCGCTTCTGCTGGCGCCACCGCTGCAGGGTCAGACGCAGGCGGTCGGAGACGACCGCCTCACCGTCGCGCGCATCGACGGAGATTCCGTCGTGCTCGTAGCCGAGTTTGCGCGATACGCCCTGGGAGGAGTGGTTGTCCTGGAACACCTCGGTCAGTGCGGCGGTGGCGCCGAGATGGTCGAAGGCAAGGGTGAGCAGTCCGGCCCTCGCCTCCGTTCCATAGCCTCTGCCCTGATGATCGATGCCGAGCCAGGCCGAGGTCGTCACCTGTCTCACCACCGGGAAGTCCTGTGCGCGAAGCGTGACCATGCCGATCGGCTGGCCCGCCCGGAAGACGCCCATCCCGAGCCGCCACGCTGCCACGTCCCAGGAGCCAAGCCGGTCCCAGTGTCCCTGCAGGACGGACCGCGCCCGGTCCGCATGGCTGCCGTCGGTCCATGGGGTCAGGAACGGCCGCTCGCCGGGACGATGCACGCCCTGACCTGCGAGATCGGCTAGCTCCGCCAGTTCCTCCTCGCGGGGCAGGCGCAGCTGCAGGTGCGGGGTGACGATGGTGAGACCGTACAGCGGCCACAGATCGGCAAGCATGTCCCGCATCCTGTCGGCCAAGATCTGTCCGGGCAAGCGAGATACATCGACGCACCGGTGTCGGCAGAAGACCGGCGACAGCTCAACGCCAAGCGACGCCGTCGTCGCCGGACCAACGCGGGGAGATTGCGCCCAGGCAGGACTTGCGCCGTAGCGTCCGCGCGATCGCCGGAGCCCTGCCACCGGCGTCAGGGTCGGTCTTCCGGGCGGCATGGCGGGCGTTCGCCCTCATCCGAGGCCGCAGACCCGTCCGAGCGCTGCCGTCTGACGAACTCCACCGCCGCGACTCCCAGCAGGACGATGATGGTGCCGAAGCCCAGGACCAGGTTCGACAGGTGCGGGGCGGCCGGCGCGAGGGCGACGGCGGCGAGGACACCGACCACGTGCGAGAGCGGGATGCGTCCGAGGACCTCGTGGTCGAGGGTGGCCCGCCCGACCAGGAACAGCGCCGCACCGCCCAGGATGAGCGCGGTCAGGGTGTCGTCCGGCCGCTCCGTGGGATGCTCGATGACCCGCATGAATCCGGCGGCGATGCCGACCACGCCCACCACCATGAGCCAGTGGACGTACGGGTTGGTCTGGACGAGCCGTTCCCGGTGCGGGGACCGCGCGATGGCGGTACTCAGCCTGGCGCCGGCTCCCCGGGCGTAGCTCCACCACAGCAGTACCGCCGCGACGAACGCGGTGGCGAACGCGGTGATCCGGCCGGCGCTGAACGGCATGTCGCTCAGGGTGAGGACGGTGACCAGGATGAGCTCGCCCAGGGTGAGGACGTAGATCTGCTGGTACCGCTCGGCCAGGTGCTCCGGCACCACGTCGTACTTTGGCAGTGGCGGTCGGCCGGGGATCGGGAACCGCAGGCCGAAACCGAGGTAGTCCACCGCCAACGCGGCCAGCCACACGGCGAGACGGGTACCGGGGGAGGGAATCAGGCCGCCGATGATCCACAGGGTCCCGGCCACCGTGGTCCAGAGCAGGACCCGCTTCGGGCGTTGCTGCTCCGGCCGGCCCCGCAGCGACGGGATGACCACCAACGCCCGACCCCAGTTGATCCCGGCCCAGGTGGCGCCGAACACCAGACCGTGGGTTGCCGAACGCGGTCGGCAGGGCGGCGGACATCAGCATGCCGCCGAACATGATGCCCAGGATCACGAGCTGGACGGGTCGCGCCTGAGGGCAGTAGAGGTCGGTGAACGACGTGGTGGTCACCCAGACCGCCCAGAGCGTCGACAGGGCGAGTAGTGCCTGGGCGATACCCGTCCAGTTCTGCTCGGTCGCCATCTTCTCCGAGGTCAGGGTCAAGGTGGCGATGGCCGAGAGGTCGAAGAAGAGCTCCAGCAGATCGGTCCGCCGTGCACCGCCCGGCTCCCGCGTTATCCGGCGTCCGCCATCCACCACTTCGGCCTTCTCGATCTCGCGACGCCGGACCGCCCTCTCGGATCACGGACCGATCCCCCGGGTGTCGCCGACCGTCGGCGCCGGGACGGCTGACAGCCGCGTCGCGCAGCTCAGGCGCCGGGGGGCGTCCCGGTCGGTCGGCCGACCTGGCCCTCCCGGGTACGCGACAGGGCAGGGGCCGGTACTCCCGCGTGGCTTCACACCGCCCCGCTCAACGCTAGTAGACGCGAGGTCGGGCGACCGGCGATTGTCGAACTGCGTACGCGAGGCCCGCAGCGCTCAGCGAGCCCGACGCCGCGCCACGACGACGCGCCGTTCCTCAGCGGACCGGGGCGATCGCCGGCCTCACCTCGGTGCCGCCGCCGGCCCGGCTCGTTCCACGGCTCGACACGCGGGCCGGCGATCGCGGTTCACCCCTGCGCCGCCGTGGTCAACAGCTGGTACGTCGCCTCGTCGAAGGCGACCAGGCGGACGCGCTCGACCTGGGTCGGCGTGGCGCTGATGGTCGAGATCGCGATTGTCGCCGCCTGCTCGGGCGGGAACCCGTACACGCCGGTGGCGATGGCGGGGAAGGCGACGCTGCGGGCGCCGACCTCGTCGGCGACGGCGAGGCTGCGCCGGTAGCACGAGGCCAGGGTGTCGGCCTCGCCGTGGCCGCCGCCCTCCCACACCGGGCCGACGGTGTGGATGACGTGGCGCACCGGTGGGTCAAGGTCGAACGCCGGTGTGGCGACCGCGTCGCCGGCGTCGCAGGGCGCCAGCGCGCCACCCGCCCGGGCCAGTCGCGGTCCGGCCGCGCGGTGGATCGCCCCGTCCACACCGCCGCAACCCAGCAGCGACTCGTTGGCCGCGGTGACGATGGCGTCGACGTCCTCGGCGGTGATGTCACCGAGCACCACTTCGATCGCGGGCATGCCCCATCATGTCACCGGACCACGCAGCAGGTGGTCCGAGCGGCACGGCAGCACTGCCGCGCAGGAGCAGGTGGCGCGCCCGTTGCTCAGATCATCGTGACCGGGTCGGGTGCGTGGTGCCAGGCCGGGGAAGGCAGGTGCCGCTCCCGGGCGACGTCGTTCAGCTCAGACCCGCCGAATGTCCAGCGCTCGCGACGGTGCCGCCCAGGTCTGCCAGTAGGCGCGGACCGGGCACGACACCTCCAGCGCCACCGTCTCCCCATCACCCACCCGGACGGTCAGCGCCTCGCTGCGCGTCCAGTCCAGGCTCGCCTGGACGACGTGCTGGCCGCTCTCCACGGTCAGGCTCGCCGACCGGCCCGGCCGGAGCCCGGCAACCCGGCGTCCGTCCACCGTCACCCGGATCCGCCGCAGTAGAGCGGAGTCGTACGGCGGTCGGCCGAGGATCAGGGTCGCCATCAGATCTCCGCTCTCACCCGGACAGGTGTCCGCCAGGATCGCACAGCGCTCAGTCGGCGGGCTTCTCCCAGACCGAGACGTGCTGGCGGCTCTCGCTGGTGAACGGCGCCCGGTTCCACCCGTCCCAGCGGTCCCGCAGCCGCAGCCCGGCGAGCTGGGCCATCAGGTCGAGTTCCGCCGGCCACACGTACCGGAAGGGGATCGACCGGTACTCCCCGCGACCGTCGACGATGCGGACGTAGTTGGAGCTGGTCGCCTGGGTGGCGACGTCGTAGACGTCGTACGCCCATTCGCTCGGGGAGACGTGGTAGGGCACCACGTTCTGGCCGGGCGGGAGCCGGCGCAGCTCGGGGACCAGTACCTCGATCACGAAGCAGCCACCGGGGGCCAGGTGCCCGGCGGCGTTGCGGAAGCAGGCCACCTGGGCCTCCTGGCTGGTCAGGTTCATGATCGTGTTGAAGAGCAGGTACGCCACGGAGAAGGTCCCGTCCACCCGGGTGGTGGCGAAGTCGCCGATCGTCACGCCGATCGCGTCGCCGCCGGGCTTGGCGCGCAGCCGGTCGACCATTGCCCGGGAGAGGTCGATGCCGTGTACCGGCACACCGCGGGCGGCCAGCGGCAGCGCAACGCGTCCGGTCCCGACGCCCAGTTCGAGGGCCCGGCCGGCGCCGGCGAGCTCGGCCAGCACGTCGACCGTGGCCGCCACGACGGCGGGGTCGAACATCTCGCTCGTCCGGTCGTCGTAGGTCGCCGCCACCGTTTCGCCGAAGTATCCGTCCGCATCCCGCATCGCCGGACCGTACCGCCGGAGCCGACGGCGGCGCCCGTGATTTACCGGCCGGCCAGGGCCGTACCGGCTCGCCAGAATGTCGGACGTGCGGGGCATCATCCTGGACGGCGCGCACGAGGAGATTCCACGGAGAGGGACGTCGCATGGCTGAGGTGCTGTTGTTCCACCACGCGCAGGGGCTGACACCGGGTGTCCGCGACTTCGCCGACCGGCTGAGGGCAGCCGGGCACACGGTGCACACCCCGGATCTCTACGACGGGAAGACCTTCGACACCCTGGAGGAGGGCCTCGACTACGGCCGGACGGTCGGATTCGACGTGATCTTGGAGCGCGGCCGGCTCACGGCCGAGGGGCTGCCCGCCGGGCTGGTGTACGCCGGGTTCTCGCTCGGGGTCATGCCGGCGCAGTTGCTGGCCCAGACCCGACCGGGCGCGACGGGCGCCCTGCTCTTCCACAGCTGCATCCCGACGTCCGAGTTCGGCGGGGAGTGGCCGGCCGGCGTGCCGGTCCAGGTGCACGGGATGGACGCCGACGAGTTCTTCGTCGACGAGGGTGACCTCGACGCGGCCCGCGCCCTGGTCGCGGCGGCCCCGGACGCCGAACTGTTCCTGTACCCCGGCCCGCAGCACCTGTTCGCCGACAGCAGCCTGCCCTCCTACCACGAGCCGGCGGCCGCGCTGCTCACCAAGCGGGTGCTGGGCTTCCTCGACCGCATCGGCTAGCTGCCCGACTGCCGGGACCACCGGCGGGACAGCTAATTCGTGCCGCCCCGGTCACCGGGGCGGCGGGCCGCTGCCGTCCGCGCCGACCAGTGGCAGCGAGTCCGGCAGCCCGAACCCGGCGAAGTGCTCGGCCCCCAGGAACGAGGTGATCTCGGCGATCCGCCCGTCCCGCAGCGTCAGCACGTTGACCGACCAGGCCAGGTACGGGCCGGTGCCCTCCGTGCGCAGGTACGAGGCCACCGCCGGCTGCCCGTTCGCGCCGGTCGTCCGGTGCCGCCAGCTCCCGCACCGGGTCATCGGCAGCTCGCGGGCGAAGTCGGTGACCGCCGCCAGGCCCCGGTACCACTGCGGCAGCGGCGGCATCGACCAGGTGACGTCCTCGGTCAGCAGCGCGACCAGCGCCTCGGTGTCGCCGTTCTCCAGGGCGGTCGCGTAGCCGGTGACGATCTCCCGCAGCCGGGTGTCGTCGACGCGGCGCAGGGTCCGCTGCTGGCTGACCGGCGGCACCCGGTCGGCCACCAGCCGCCGGGCGCGCGCCAGCGCGGAGTTCACCGAGGTGACCGAGGTGCGCATCATGGTGGCGATCTCGGCGGCGGAGAAGCCCAGCACCTCGAAGAGCAGCAGCGCGGCCCGCTGGTTGCCCGGCAGGTGCTGCAGGGCCGCGACGAAGGCCAGTTCGACGGCCTCGCGCTGCTCGTAGCGTACGTCGGGGGCGGCCGGACCGTCGGCGAGCCCGGCGTCGGGGTAGGGGCCCAGCCAGGCGACGTGGCCCGCCGGGGCGCTGTCCAGCACCGCCCGCTCGCTGGCCGGGCCGAGGTCGACCGGAAGCGCCCGGCGGGCCCGCCCGGCCACCGCGTCCAGGCAGGTACGGGTGGCCACCGTGTACAGCCACGAGCGCAGCGAGCTGCGCCCCTCGAAGCGCGGCAGCCCGCGCCACGCCCGCAGCAGCGCCTCCTGAAGGGCGTCGTCGGCGTCGTGGGCGGAGCCGAGCATCCGGTAGCAGTGCGCGTGCAGTTCCCGACGCAGCGGCGCCACCAGGTCGGCGAACGCGGCCTGGTCGCCCTCACGCGCCCGGTCCAGCCCGCGGGCGTCGTCGGCGACGCGCGGAGAAACAGCCCTCACGAGCGACGATTCTGCCGTACGACGGAAGTCTCCACTGCGAACGCGCACGCCATGACCCGGGAGGACCCGATGAGCAGCACATCCACCGCACCTGTCACCACCGCGACCCTGGAGGTCCCCGACGGGCGACTGCACTACGAGGTACGCGGACGGGGGCCGCTGGTGGCGCTGGTCGCCGCCCCGATGGACGCCGGGGCCTTCGCGCCGCTGGCCGACCTGCTGGCCGCCGACCACACGGTGCTCACCACCGACCCGCGGGGCATCAACCGCAGCCTGTTGCACGACCCGCACCAGGACTCGACCCCGCAGTTGCGCGCCGACGACGTCGCCCGGCTGATCGCCCACCTCGACGCCGGCCCGGCCGCCGTGCTCGGCTCCAGCGGCGGCGCGGTGACCGTCCTCGCCCTCGCCCAGGCCCACCCGGAGCGGGCGCACACCGTCATCGCGCACGAACCGCCGCTGCTGGGCCTGCTCGACGACCGCGAGGACCGCTTCGCCCGAAAGAACGCCATGATCGCCACGTACCTGGCCGGGGACCGGCTGGGCGCGGGGCGGCAGTTCCTCGCCAACGCGAACATCGAGCTGCCCGAGCCGGTGGTCCAGGGCATGTTCGGCGGCGAACCCGAGCCGCAGGTCGCCGCCGACGAGCACTTCCAGTACGTCCACATGATCCGTGGGACCACCCGGTTCCAGCCGGACGTCACCGCGCTGCGGGAGGGCCGGACCCGGGTCGTCGTGGGCCTGGGCGAGGAGTCGACCGGCCAGGTCTGCGACCTCACCTCCCGGGCGCTGGCCGAGGCGCTCGGCACCGCGCCGACGATGTTCCCCGGTGGCCACATCGGCTTCGTGGAGGACCCGAAGCGGTTCGCCGCCCGCCTGCGGGAGGTCCTCGCCGAGGGCTGACGGCGGCTACGGTCGGCGGGTGGAACGCATCGAGGTCGACCTGCACGAGCGGGGCAACGCCGCCGTGCTGCGCCTGCCCCCGCGCCGTTTCCCCGGCGTGCTGATCCAGGGCGACAGCCTGTCGGTGCTGCGCGAGGACGTCGAGCTGGTCCGGACGGCGTTGCGCGCCGGCGACCTGGTGGCTGCCTGGGAGTGGGCCGACCACCTCGGCGCCGAGCTGGACGAGCTGCTCGGCCACTATGTCGCCGTGCTCGACCGGGACGGGATCACCCTGCCGTTCGTGCGGCCCTCGCCGCCGCCCGGCCCGACCGCCACCGCCGCACCGGACCGGACCGGCGACGACGGGTGACGCCCGCCAGGGTGCACGACCACCGGACCCATGATGCGGCGACGCTGATCGGCCGACCAGCTCGCCGGCGTGAAGCCTTCGGAGCACCGGCCGGGGCCAACGCCCTGCCCGGACGGGGCGGCGGGCGCAGACTCGACGTGGGACCGCAGGAGGTGGACGTGCGTCGCGTCGTGGAGCTGCTGTACGAGGCCCAGCGCCGGCTGTACCCGGGTGACCGCCCCAACCGGCTGGCCCGGCTGATGAACCGGGTGGACGCCGCCCAGTTCGCCACCGGGGTTCTCGCCCCGCCCCGCGCGGTCACCCTGGAGGTACGCGGGCGGCGTACCGGCCGCAGGATCGCCGTGCCGGTGGTGGTGGCCGACCTCGACGGTGACCGCTACCTGGTGTCCATGCTCGGCGAGAACGCCAACTGGGTACGCAACGTGCGGGCCGCCGGCGGACGGGCGGTGCTGCGCCACGGCGGGCGGGAGCACGTGCTGCTGCGGGAGGTCGAGGTCGCCCGGCGCGCCCCGATCCTGCGCCGCTACCTCCACCTGACCTCCGGCGCCCGGCCGCATCTGCCGGTCGACCGGCGCGCCCCGCTGGCGCAGTTCGAGGCGGTCGCCCACCGGTACCCGGTGTTCCGGGTGGAACCCGCGCCCCGACCCTGACCGGTCTCGATCAGGTCGACATCGTGCGTCGGATCGCACCACCGCGTTGACGGCGCCGCCGGCCTCGGCTTCGCTGTGCCCGAGGCGGTCGGCGACCGCCCGGAACGGGGGAGACGGGGATGGAATCCACGGTGGAGGAACCGACGCCGCGCCGGGGACGCGGGCGCGGGTGGCTCGCGGTGCTGATGGCCGGGGTGCTGGCCGGCGGCGCGGCCGGGGTGCTGGCCCTGCGACCGAGCACCGACGGCCCGTCGGCGGAGGCCACCGCTCCCGCCGTGGCGCCCCGGGACCTGCTGGCCGGCCTGCCGGCGCGCGTGGTTCCCCCGCCCGCCCTGGCGGACCTCCCGCCCGACCGTGCGGTCGGCCCGGCCGCCTTCCTGTACCACGTCGAGCAGCCGGGCGGCTTCGACGAGGCCACCGGCCCACTCCGCCAGCGCGACATCCACCTGGTCACCCGCGCGGGCCAGCAGTTCCGGGTCGGACGCACCCCGGCGACCGTGGGCCCGGTCAACCAGTCGCTGTCCCCGGACGGCCGGTGGCTGGCTGCGCGCCGGGGTGGGCAGTGGTGGATCCGGGACCTGACCGACACGACGGAGCGGGCGGTGCCGACCGGGTACGAGCTGTGGCGTTGGTCCACGGATTCGGCTGCAGTGGTGCTCGCCGAGCTGTCGCAGTCGAGCCGCGGCTTCGCGGTGCTCTCTGTGCGCGACGGGTCGTTGCGCCGGCTCGACGTGGCGGCCACCCCGCTGACCGACGCGGTCACCCTGGTCGACGGCCGGCACCTCGTCCTGGTCGACCTGACCCCGGTCGCCCCGGGCGCCAGGGCCCGGCCGGAGCTGGCCGTCACGGTGCGGGACATCGACACCGCTGCCACCCGGACCGTGCCGGTGCTGCGGCCCGGGCAGCTGGGTCCCGGCGAGTCCTTCACCGCGATCGTGCCGCTGGTGGACGGCGGCGGAACGCCGGCCCGGGTCTGGGTGCAGGTCGGCCGGCCGGACCTGCAACCGACCGACCTGCCCGAGGGCATGCCGGCGATCCCGGCGAGCTCACTGCTCGGGGTCGACGTCCGTTCCGGGGAGCCTGCCGGGCGGATCGACCTGGCCCCGGTCGCGACGGGCTCCGCCGAGGTGTACGAGGGCATCGTCGGCGCCGATGTCGTGCTGACCCGATGGACTCGGGAGCGGACCGAGCTGGTCGCCGTCGAGCCGGGCGCCGGGAGTCGCCGGGTACTGACCACGCTGCCGGCCCTCACCAGGGTGCTGGTGCCCGGCCGGCAGTGGTGAGACCGGCTCAGCCGGCGTCGGCCAGGCGGGCGGCGCGGGCGTACAGGTAGCGCTGCTGCGGCAGGTTCATCGACCGCCGCGCCGCCTCCTCGTACGCCGCGCGCGCCGCGCCGAGGTCGCCGGTGCGTTCCAGCAGGTGCGCGCGGGCGGCGGGCAGCCGCGGGTCGGCGGCGAGCCGTGGGTCGGCCGCCAGCCCCGCGAGCAGGTCGAGCCCGGCGGACGCGCCCCGGGCCATGGCCACCGCGACCGCGTGGTTCAGCGCCACCACCGGGTTGTCGGACAGGCCGGTCAGCACCGCGTAGAGCGCCTCGATCTGCGGCCAGTCGGTCTCCTCGGCGCTCGGGGCCTCGTCGTGCAGCGCCGCGATCGCCGCCTGTACCTGGTACGGCCCGACCTCGCCGCGCGGCAGCACCGCGCTGACCAGCGCGACGCCCTCGGCGATCTGGTCGGCGCGCCAGCGGCTGCGGTCCTGCTCGGCCATCGGGACCAGCTCGCCGTTCGGCCCGACCCGGGCCGGCCCCCGCGCATCGGTGAGCAGCATCAACGCCAGCAGCCCGGTCACCTCGGCGTCGTCGGGGAGCAGCCGGTGCAGCATCCGGGTGAGCCGGATCGCCTCGGTGGACAGGTCCACCCGGCGCAGCAGCGGCCCGGCCGTGCTGGCGTACCCCTCGTTGAAGATCAGATAGAGCACGTGCCGGACGGCGGCCAGGCGGGCCTCCCGGTCCGGGCCGCTGGGCAGGCCGAACGGCACGCCGCTGTCCCGGATGCGCTGCTTGGCGCGGGTGATCCGGCGGGTCATCGTGCCCTCCGGAACCAGGAACGCCCGGGCCACCTCGGCGGTGCTGAGGCCGCCGACAGCCCGCAGGGTCAGCGCGATCTGCGCGGCCGGGGGCAGCTCCGGGTGGCAGCAGAGGAAGAGCAGCACCAGGCTGTCGTCCTCCGGGGACCGGCGGTCCGCCGGGGGAGCGAGCCACTGCTCGGGCGGCAACCGCCGGGCGACGTCGTCCTCGCGCCGCCGCCGGGCCTGCTCGGTGCGGAGCAGGTCGGTCAGGCGACGCGCCGCGACGGTGATCAGCCAGGCGCGCGGGTCATCGGGTACGCCGTCGACCGGCCACCGGGTCGCGGCCGCGAGCAGCGCCTCCTGGGTGGCGTCCTCGGCGGTGTCGAAGTGCCCGTAGCGGCGCACCACCGCGCCGAGGACCTGCGGCGTCAGGTGGCGCAGCAGGTCCTCGACGGCGTCGGCGGTCATCAGCCGTTCAGGTCCTCGATGCCCTCGGCGACCGGCCGCACGTCCACGTACTCGCCCTCGGCGTCCGGGTTCACGAACCGGGCGGCGATCTGCGTGGCCCGGTCGAAGCTGTCGCACTCCACGATCGTGAAGCCGGCCAGCACCTCCTGCGTCTCCGGGTAAGGGCCGTCGGTCACCACGGGCGCACCCTCGCGCAGCCGGATCCGCCGGGCGTGCACCGGGGCCGTGAGCCCCCGGCCGTCGACCAGCTCGCCCGACTCCGCGATCTCCTTGTGCACCGCCTCCATGTGGGCGTGCATCGCCGCGACCTGCTCCGGCGACATCGGCGGCCGGTCGTCGGCGGGCCGGCCCGCCATCGCGTCGTAGTCCCGCTGCGAGCCGTACAGCATGATCATGTACTTCACCGTGTCACTCCTCTCGACCGGCCCCGATGGGCCGTCACCGGGAACGTCGGAGCCGCCGGGCCGACGCGGACAGGGGGACGGTCGGCCTCGTTGCGAACGCTGCCCCACCGCTGGAAGAGCGTATCCAGCTCCGACAGCCGGTCTACGACATCGCCGCCGAGCCGGCTCTCCAAGTGGCCGACCAGCTGCCGTCGGCCGGGACCTCGGCCCGAGCCCGTCAGCCAACGCAGGTCAGCTCACCACACCCCAGGCGAGTAGCGCGGCGGTGGGCAGGGCGAGCAGCCCGTCGGAACTCCGGTAGCGGGCGGACAGTTGCAGGTAGCGGTGCCGCAGCGCCTCGCGGGTCGCCGGCGTCTGGCGCTCCAGCAGCAGCCCCGGAATGCCGAGGCCGCTGGCCGGTCCGGTCCACCACTCGTCCGGGGCGGCCCGGTGCGTCCAGGTCAGCGTCCGGCACCGCACGTCGTTCAGCCCCGCCCGGGCGAGCAGGCCGGTCAGCCCCTCCTCGGTGCGCGGGAAGTCCCGCTCCGCCGCCACCCTCGGCAGCTCACCACCGTCCACCTCGGCGAACACCTCACCCCAGAGCCGTTGCAGCGGCGGCTGCGGCGAGGGCCAGACGGTGACGGCGATCCGGCCGCCGGGACGTACCGTGCGTCGCAGCCCAGCCACCGCGGCGGCCGGCTCGCCGACGTGGTTGAGCACGAAGTTGGCCAGGGCGGCGTCGACCGTGCCGGTGGCCACCGGCAGGTGCGGCAGCGCGGCGCGGACCAGCCGGGCGTCGGGCACGGACCGGCGGGCGGCGGCCAGCATCGACGGCTCGGCGTCCACCGCGACCACCGTCGCGCCGCGCCCGGCCACCAGCGCCGCGACCGTGCCGGTCCCGGTGCCCACGTCGAGCACTCGCATGCCGGCCCCGGCGCCCGCCGCGTCCAGCAGCGCCTCTGCCGGGTACGCGCACAGCCGGGCGAAAGTGCGCGCGTACGCCGTCGCGCGTCCCGCCCAGCGTTCCCGTTCGTGATCGTCGAAACTGCTCCCCGTCATCGGTGCGCAGCCTAGCGACCCGGGTCTACCGTGGATGCATGACGACGGCATGGGTGCTGCTCGGGGTGTTCGGTGCGGTCGTAACGTCAGCGGTGGCCTGGGTCGCCTGGCGCGACCGGCAGCGGACGGCCTCGGCGGAGGACCCGGGCGCCCGGCAGGCGGCGGTGGTGCAGCAGCAGCAGTACGAGCAGGGCCGGCACGTCACGCAGAGCGACCGGATCCGTGGCGGCGGCCTGGGCTCATGATGATGGTCATCCTCCCGCGTGACGAGATGGACCCGTCGGGTGCCGTGGCTGGTCGCCCTCACCGGTGCGCAGCCTGGCGATCCGGGTCTACCGTGGATCCATGACGACGACCTGGGTGATCCTCGGGGTGCTGGGCGCAGTCCTGGCGTCGGCGGTCGGTTGGGTCGCCTGGCGCGACCGGGAGCGGACGATCTCGGCGGAGGACCCGGGCGCCCGGCAGGCGGCGGTGGTGCAGCAGCAGCGCTACGAGCAGGGCCGGCACGCCTCGCAGGCCGACATAAGTGGTCGGGCCGAGCGCCAGTCCTGATGATCGTTATCCTCCGCCGGTGACGAGATGGGCCCGTCGGGTGCCGTGGCTGCTGGCCGCCGTCCCGGCTCTGGCGCTGCTGGCCGCCTGCGGTGGCGTCGCCTGGCTGGTCGGCGGGGAGGTCGCCGCCGACCGGACCTGTCCCGACCGGTTGGCGGCGGACAAGGCCAAGATCCGCACGGATCGCGAGTTCCCCGCCGAGCACGTGCCCGGCCTGGGCGACTTCCTCGACGTGCACTGGCAGGTCGACACCGAGGCGAATCCGTGCTCCCGGGCGCCAGGGCCCACGGACTGGAGGTATCAGGGGGTGGTGCGGCTGCGCCCGGCCGACGCGCGGGCGCTGGCCGCCGCGTACACCTGGGAGCCGGCGGCCACGGAGCCGGCCGTGTGGCCCGGGCTGTCCCCGTACGTGCCGGCGGGAGCGCGGTGGCGGCACAGCGTGCTCTACGACGAGGGTTACGCGGGCACTCGGCACCTCGAACTCCACCTGGACCCCGACCGGGCGGTGGCGCTGTTCCACCTCTGGGACAGCTGAGCCCCGGCCGTCCGCCCGTGGTCCCGGCGACCGTCGCCCGGCATGATCAATCCACGGTCGGGGTACACCGACCGCATCGGCCGCGACGCCTGGGAGGGCAACTGTGACGGCACGCTCGGGATCGCAGTCGCGCGGCTCGCTCGTCGCGGCGGTGGTGGCGCTGGTGGTGGCGGCCGGTTGCGCCGTCGGCGGGTGGGGGAGAGCGGCCCGCAGGAGCCGCGGGAACCGGCGCCGGGCCAGTCCCGGCAGGCCGGCTCGCCGGGCCCGCAGACCACCCGGGCCGACGGCACCACCAGCGTCGAGGAGTTCAAGACCGACATCGGCGACGCGGTGAACATCGCCGAGGACTACTGGGGCGCCCAGTTCAAGGCCTCCGGCCAGCAGTTCCGACCGATCCGCCGGATCGTCCCCTACCAGCGAGAGGGAGAGGTCGCCTGCGGCGGCCAGGCGCTGCCGCGCAACAACGCCGTCTACTGCTCCCGGGGGGACTTCATCGCCTACGACGTCAACTGGTCGGTGGCCGCGTTCCGCCAGGTCGGCGACGCGTTCGTGTTCTACCTGCTCGGCCACGAGTACGCCCACGGCATCCAGGCCCGCCTCGGCATCCGCAACGACTTCACCATCCAGCAGGAGTTGCAGGCCGACTGCATGGCCGGGGCGTACCTGGGTGACTCGGTCCGCTCGGGTGTGCTGAAGCTGGACACGGGCGACCTCGACGAGTTCCGCGAGGGGCTGCTCGCCGTCGGCGACGACCCCGACCAGCCGTGGTTTGCGGAGGGCTCGCACGGCACCGCCGAGCAGCGCACCGACTCGTTCTTCCGGGGCTACGAGAACTCCCTCGACGCCTGCGACCTCGGCTGAGGGGGATCGCCCACGTCACCTTCGGCGGGGAGGGCGGCGGGCCGCCCGGGTCGGGCTGAGAGGATCGCCCCGACACCACCCCGGCCGGAGGAGGCCCCCGCTGAGCAGCCCACACCCCGCCGCCGTGCTCTTCGACATGGACGGCACCCTGGTCGACAGCGAGAAGCTGTGGGACGTCGCGCTGCGCGAGCTGGCGACCGAGTACGGCGGCACGCTCTCCGACTCCGCGCGGCGCGCGGTGATCGGCACGAGCATGGCCGAGTCGATGCGGATCGTGCACGACGACCTCGGCCAGCCGGAGCGGGACCCGCAGGTCAGCACCCGCTGGATCAACGCCCGGATCCTGGAGCTGTTCCGCACCGGGCTGCGCTGGCGGCCCGGCGCGCTGGCCCTGCTGCGGGCGGTACGCGCCGCCGGCATCCCCACCGCGCTGGTCACCTCCAGCGGGCGGCCGCTGGTCGAGGTCGCCCTGGACACCCTCGGGCGGGACAGCTTCGACGCGGTGGTCTGCGGCGACGAGGTGGACCTGGCCAAGCCGCACCCGGAGCCGTACCTGACGGCCGCCAGGCTGCTGGGCGTGCCGATCGGCCGGTGCGTGGCGATCGAGGACTCCCCGACGGGCGTGGCCAGCGCGCTCGCCGCCGGTGCGGCGGTGCTGGCGGTGCCCGCGGAGGTGCCGATCGCGCCGATCGACGGCGTACACCAGGTGGAGAGCCTGACCGCGGCGGACCTGGAGCTGCTGGCCGCGCTGCTCGGCGAGCCGCCGGCCTGAACCACGCGACGAGGGGCCCCGCCGACCGGCGGGGCCCCTCGTCGTCCCTGCTCAGGATCAGTCGTGCGCGATGGCGCCCAGCACGTTGATCCGCGCGGCGCGCACCGCGGGCAGTACCGCGGCGACCACCCCGATGATCGCGGCCAGCCCGAGGAAGATCCCCATCTGGCCCCAGGGCAGGACCAGGTCGGTGATGCCCTCGTCCTTGAGCGCCTCGACCACCGCCGCGCCGAGGCCGGTGCCGACCACCACGCCGAGCAGCGCGCCGAAGACCGAGATCACCACCGCCTCGACGGTGATCATCCGCATGGTCTGCGCCCGGCGCAGCCCGATCGCCCGCAGCAGGCCCAGCTCGCGGGTCCGCTCCAGCACCGACAGGGCCAGGGTGTTGATGATGCCCAGCACCGCGATCACGATGGCCAGCGCCAGCAGGATCTGGATCATCCGCAGCGGGGTGTCCAGCTGGCTGGTCTGCTGCTCGATGAAGGCGGCCCGGTCGGCCACCGACACCTCGGGGCTGTCGGCGAGCAGCGTCTCGACCTGCGGCTGCACGTCGGTGACCCGGGTGCCCGGGGCGAGCTGCAGGAAGCCCTGGATCGGCTGCGGGATGGCGAAGTCCCGCGCCGCCTGCGGCGGCAGCACCACCGGGTTGGTCAGCTGCGAACTTTCGTAGATGCCGCTGACCGTGTACGTGCGGGCCTCGCCCCGGGACAGCTGGACGCTGACCTTCGAGCCGACCGACACGTTGCGGGACTTCGCGGTGTCGGAGCTGAACAGCATCTGATCCGGTGCCAGCCGGCTGATGTCACCGGCGGTGGCCTTCGCCCCGAAGATCTGCTCCAGCGCCGCGACGTTGCTCGACGCCGCCACCCAGGTGCGCTCGCCGTTGACGACCGCCATGTCGCCGTACTCGCCGTCGACCATCTGGACGCCGGGGATGGCGGCGGCCTTCTCCAGCACCGCCGGGTCGAAGCTCGGCGGCCGGGGACCGCCCTGCACCCCGGCGATCACCAGCTCAGCCTTGATCTGGTCCTCGGCCAGCGCGCTGATGCTGCCCTTGGCCGAGTCGAGGATCACCGTCACGCCGGTGACCAGCGCGATGCCGACCATCAGCGCCGCCGCGGTGATCGCGGTGCGGCGCGGGTTACGACCCGAGTTGAGCCGGCCCAGCTTGCCCGGCACCGACCAGGCGAACAGCGCCCCGAGCAGAGAGACCACCGGCCGGCTGATCAGCGGGGTCAGCAGCGCCACCCCGATGAAGGCGAACAGCACGCCGCCGAGGATGGTGGCCAGGGTGTTGTCCCCGGCGTTGCCGCTGAGCCCCAGGAAGAGCAGCGTGCCGCCGATCCCGGTGACGATCGCACCGGCCACCGTCACCTTGGTCAGCGGACGGTCCGGGGTGGCCACGTCCTGCATCGCCGCGATCGGCGGGATCCGCGACGCCCGCAGCGCCGGCAGCAGCGCCGCCACCACCGTGATCACCAGACCCACCGAGAACGCGCCGATCACCGCGGCCGCCGGCACGCCGATGCCGGCCAGCGCCAGCCCGCCCGCCAGCTTGCCGAACAGGTACGCCAGCAGCGCGCCGACGCCGATGCCGGCGCCCAGGCCGAGCACGGAGGCGATCAGGCCCACCGCCACGGCCTCCAGCACCACCGAGCCGATGATCTGCCGGCCGCTGGCCCCGATGGCCCGCATCAGGGCCAGCTCCCGGGTGCGCTGCGCCACGATGATCGAGAAGGTGTTGAGGATGAGGAAGGTGCCGACCAGCAGCGCCACCGCGGCGAAGCCGAGCAGGATCTTGTTGAAGAAGGAGAGGCCCTCCTTCAGCCCCGCCGAGGCGTCGGCGGAGAGCTGCTCGCCGGTCTTGACCTCGTAGTCGCCGCCGACCGCGGCGGCGATGTCGTCGCGCAGCGCAGCCTCGCCGACCCCGTCGGCGGCCTTCACGCTGATGTTGGTGAACACGTCCGGCTCGCCGAGCATCAGCCGCTGCGCCACCGGGGTGGTGAAGGCGACCTCGTTGGCGCCGCCGAGGGAGTCCCGGTCACCGCTGTAACCGAAGACGCCCACCACGGTGAACTCCTTCTTCGGCTCCAGGGTCAACACGCCCACCCGGTCACCGACCTTCACCTTCGCGGCCTGCGCCAGCGCCCCGTTGATCACGATCTCGTCGTCGGCGCGCGGCTCACGGCCCTCGCGCAGCTTGACCAGGTCGCTCTCGCCCACCCAGTTCTCGCCGAGCTGCGGCGGACCGAAGGAGGTGACCACCTTGCCGTTGCTGCCGATCAGGCGGGCGCCGTCGGCGGCGACGATCCCGGTGGCCTCGGCCACCCCGCCGACCGTGCGGACCTTCTCCAGCGTCGCGGCCGGCATCGCCGCGGGCACCTGCTCACCCTCGGTCTCGCTGAGTTCGATCTTGGGCTTGGCGGAGACGTTGACGTCGACACCCTCGTACGCGTCGGCGAAGACGGCGTCGAACGAGCGGCCGAGCGTGTCGGTCAGCACGAACGCGCCGGAGACGAACATGACGCCCAGCACCACGGCCAGGCCGGAGAGGATGAGGCGCACCTTGCGCGCCAGCAGGCTCTTCCAGGTTGCGCGGAACATCAGCGCGCCACCTCGGCCGGCGTGTCGAGCTTCTTCATGGTGTCCAGCACGGTGTCGGCGGTCGGCTCGATCAGCTCCGAGACGATCTGCCCGTCGGCCAGGAAGATCACCCGGTCGGCGTACGCGGCGGCGGTCGGGTCGTGGGTGACCATCACGATGGTCTGGCCGTGCTGGCGTACCGAGTTGCGCAGGAAGTTGAGCACCTCCGCGCCGGAGCGGGAGTCGAGGTTGCCGGTCGGCTCGTCGGCGAAGATCACCTCGGGTCGGGCGACCAGCGCCCGGGCGCACGCCACCCGCTGCTGCTGACCGCCGGAGAGCTGCGCCGGGCGGTGCCCCAGCCGGTCCCGCAGGCCCACCGTGTCGATCACCGTGTCGTACCAGGCCTGCTCGGGCTTGCGGCCGGCGATGGAGAGCGGCAGCAGGATGTTCTCCTGGGCGGTCAGCGTCGGCAGCAGGTTGAACTGCTGGAAGATGAAACCGACCTTGTCCCGCCGCAGCTTCGTCAGGCCGGCGTCGCCGAGCCCGGTCACCGTCGTGTCGCCGACGTGCACGGTGCCCTTGGTGACCGAGTCCAGCCCCGCCAGGCAGTGCATCAGCGTCGACTTGCCCGAACCGGACGGGCCCATGATCGCCGTGAACCGGCCGCGCTCGAACTCGGCGCTCACCCCCCGCAGCGCGGCGACCTGCGCCTCGCCGCTGCCGTACACCTTCCACACGTCGCTGGCCCTGGCCGCGGCCTGCGCCTGCCGGCCTACCGTCGCCGTCACGTCATATACCTCTTCCGTCTGCCTGCGGTAATCCCCGCCGCCCCCGCTGGTCGGTGGGGCTGGTTCCATCCTCGGTGCCGCGCGCCCCGATTCCGTCCGACTCCCGGGGGAGCGGATGCGGATTTCGCACTGCGGGTCGGCCCCGACCCGGGATCAGGGTTGCCCCTGAGCCGGCGACCGGTCGAGCGCGTTTCCGCCCGCCGGGACGGCGCCGGAACCGACGCTAGGACCTGACGTCACGTCATGGTCAACCGCGCCGCTCCGTCTTTCGTCACGGTAGGTGACGACGGCAACAGTGCCGTCGTCCGAGCGGCGACTCCTCACGTACGCGTGGCGCCGTAGCGGCCGTGGGGGCGGGGCGTATCGCAGGCCCGCCGGCGAAGGCGATGACGGCTGCGATGGGGATGCGGCGCGACAGCCCGGCCGGGCGGTCCCCGACGGGCCGGACGCGCCTCTGGTGGACCCTTCCGGGCACCGCAGCGGTCAGCGTCGCTCCGGGTGAGCGCGTCCGAGGGCGCCGGCCCGGCCCCACCGTCCGGGGATGTTGAGCAGTTGGACCCGGCCCATGCTCGGGGGCACGGCCGGTCTGGTCACGAGGTGCTCCCCGCGCGGCTCCATTCCGAGCATGGTCCGCAGCAACAGCAAGGGGGTGCCCGTGGACCACGCCTGTGGACTGCACGCCGTGGGGTACAGCACGGGATACCGGGTCAGCGTCCGGTCGTAGCCGCCGAAGGCCTCCGGCAGCCTGCCCTGGAAGAACTCGGCGGCGTCGATGATGCTTTCGGCGATGCGGCCTGCCTCGTGGGTGAAGCCGTAGCGGCGAAGGCCCCAGGCGATGAACGAGTTGTCGAAGGGCCAGACGGTGCCGACGTGGTAGCCGATCGGGTTGTAGCGTCCCTGTCCCTCGGCCAGGGTGCGCACGCCCCAGCCGGAGAACAGTCGGGGGCCGAGCAGGTGTTCGGCGATCTTTCCGGCCCGGGACTGCTCGACGATCCCGCTCCACAGCAGGTGGCCGATGTTCGAGGAGAGCGCGTCGACCTGGCGGCCGTCGCCGTCGAGGGCGAGGGCGTAGTACTCGCCGTCGTCGACCCAGAAGTCCCGGTTGAAGCGCTGCTTGAGCTCGGCCGCCTGCCGTTCGAGCCGGTCGGCGTAGGTCGGGTCGTTCCAGAACTCGCGGGCCAGCCGGGCGCCGCGGATCTTGGCGTCGTACGCGTAGCCCTGCAGCTCGCAGGTCGCCCTGGGTAGCGCGGCAATGGTGCCGTCCCGGAAGGAGATCGAGTCCCAGGAGTCCTTCCAGCACTGGTTCTCCAACCCGTTGCGCTCGTTGCGGCGCTGGTACCAGACGTAGCCGTCGCCCATCAGGTCGCCGTACTCGTCGATCCAGTGCAGGGCGGCCCGCGCGGACCGCTCCAGCAGTCGCACCGTGGCGGCGTCCCCCGTCCACCGCTCGTACTCGTCGAGCAGGATCACGGAGAGAGCCGTTGAGTCGGCGCTGCCGTAGTACGGCGAATGTGGCTGCTCCTCGAATCCGGTCGTCTCCCCGTACCGCAGTTCGTGGAGGATCTTCCCCGGCTCCTCCTCGCGGAAGTCGTCCAGGACGTTGCCCTGCGTCAGGGCCAGCAGGCGCAGCGTCGTGGCCGCGAGGTCCGGTGTGAAGGGCAGTGTCTGCAGGCTGGTGAGGATGCTGTCCCGACCGAAGATCGCCATGAACCACGGCAGGCCGGCGGCGGGCAGGGCATGCCCACCGGCGGTCAACGGCATGAAACGCAGCGCGGCAAGATCAGCCAGGCTGCGCCGGTAGGTCATCGCCAACGTGTGAGAGTCGCAAACCAGGCGGGGTGCCTCCGCGAGCCACCGGTCGAGATCCTGCCGCAGCTGCCTGCTGGCCCGACCGGGTCTGCCCTGCAGGCTTTCCCGAAGATCACGTCCGTCCGCGCCCAGTGCTCGCACCTGCACCTCGGTGGCCCACTGGCCGTGCGGTTCGAGCTGGACGTCGTAGGTCAGTCCCTGCTCGTCGACCCGGACCGGCGCGGTGGAGGAGACCAGGGTCTCCCGGCGGAACGTCTCCCGTTGATAGCCGAGGCGTAGGCACCCGTCCTCGATCCGGGTGTAGTAACTGCCCCTCTTGTTGCGCACATCCTTGATCTCGAAAAGGTCGGCGAAATCGCTCTCGACGTCGATCCGGACCCGCAGGTCGATGGCTTCGGCCTCGTGGTTGATCACCGTCAACCGTTCGATGAAGCTCTCGCCGATCGAGCGCTCCCGGATGGCCGACACTCTGGTGGCGACGAGCGGAGTCGGGACGGTCGCCACGACGAAGAAGCGGGCCTCGAAATACTCGACCTCCTCGGCGGTGAGCGGGCTGACCCGTTTGCCGTTGATGGACAGCGTCCACTTCGACAGGAATCGGGTGTCGAACGAGAAGAGACCGGTCGGGATGGTCGGAGACGCGTCGATGTCGCCGTTCTCCTCACTGACCACGAACGTGTTGCCGTCCAGCAGTCGGACCAGTCCGTCGCTCATGCCGGCCGGTTCCGCTCATGGGCGAACTCGCGTGGGTGGCGCGCGCCGGGTGGCCCCGGCATGACCCGCTGGATGAAGCGGGCCAGCCGCACGTCGCCCTCCGCCCTGAGTTCGTTGCGTACCCACGCCGCGTAGACGTGCGACCTACCACTGACGATCCGGTCGAAGGCCGCCTTGCTGGCCTGAATGAGGCAGTCGACCTCGCCCTCCTCGTCCCGCGAGACGCGGAGATCGCCGCGTGTGATCACCACGAACCAGCGGTCGACGTCGTGGTCGTGGGCGAGGTCGAACCGTATGGTTCCGCTGGCGTCCTCCAGCAGGGGCTCGTGGCCGCGACGGCCGAGCGCTTCGAAGAAGCTCGCGGTGGGATTCGACATGAGCCTCCCTTCGATGAGCTCCGACGCTCGGACAAGGGCACGAACTCACCGTGGCCGGGAACGGGGCGCCGCCGCATCACCCGCATCGGGTGAAGTCCGGGCACCCTTCGCGGCCGCCCCCGATCTCATCCTTCGCGGGTGACGCCGCGGCACCACCATCCGAGTAACGCTGCCTCTTGGCCGGCCGGATGTGTGCGGGGGTGAGGCGATGTCGGAGACGACCAGAGAGTTCTTTGACGCGCTCGAACGTCACGGCCACGAACGCCTGCTGAAGAAGACGAACGGCACCATACGGTTCGACCTCGAACACGACCACCAGGTCGACCACTGGTTGGTGGAGATCCGCGGGGGTGCCGTCCGGGTGTCACAGCAGAACAGCGACGCCGACACGGTTGTCCGCTCCGACAACGCCTTCTTCGATCGGATGGTGCGGGGCGAAGCCAAACCGCTGCCGGCGTGGCTGAGGAACGACATCACGACCGAAGGGAAGTTTCAGTTCATCGTCCTGCTGGAGCGGCTCTTCGCACCGCCGCCCGGCGCGCGACATCCGCGGCTGGCTGTCCGTGACGGGGGCAGCGATGAAAAGTGATCTCGTCATGATCCTCGACGGCAACATCTTCGTGTTGAGCGACGGCAGCGGCGACATAGAAGCGAAGCCCGAGGTCCCGTGCGGGTTCTTCTCGTTCGACACCCGGTTCCTGTCGCTGTGGCGGCTGACCGTCGACGGTGAACGGGTGAGCACGCTGGCCATGGACGACCGGTCGTACTTCGAAGCGCGGTTCTTCCTGGTACCGGGCGCTCCGACGCACTATGTGGACGCCAAGGTGTCGGTGATCCGCGAACGGTCGGTGGCCGGCAGCTTCGAGGAGCGGTTGACGGTGCTCAACCATTCCGGGGACACGGCCGAGTTCACCATCCGCGTGGACGCGGACTGTGACTTCATCCCGCTGATCATGGCCGGAGAGGCGAGCACGCCGGTTGGCCGACTGTACCGGCGCGTCGAAGACGGGCACCTGCACCTCGGCTATCAGCGGGAGAGGTTCTGGCGGGAGACCGTGATCTCGACGACGGAGCCGGCGCAGGTCGACGAACACGGGCTGACGTACCACATCCGGATCGGACCCCACGGGAAGTGGGCCACCACGCTGCACGTCCGAGGGTTGGTGCTGCGCCCGGACGGTGCGGACGTTCGAGAGCATGTTCATCCCGGCCGCCGCCGACGCGACAGGTCCGAACTCCAGCGGGACCTCCAGCAGTGGCTCGACAGGGCTCCGCAGCTGGCATGCGACTGGGAGCCGCTGGAGCAGACCTATCGGCGTAGTCTCGTCGATCTCGCCGCCCTGCGGTATTCGCCACTCACGCTACCGGCCGAGCCGATGCCCGCAGCCGGCCTGCCGTGGAACGCGACCCTCACCGGCCGTGACCCCATTCTCACCAGCCTGCAGGCGCTTCCGTTCGCGCCGGAGCTCGCCCTCGCGACGCTGCGCATGCTCGGCATCGACCAGGGGGCTGTGCTGGACGACTTCCGGGACGAGGAGCCGGGCAAGATCCTGCGCGAGTTCCGCTACGGCGAGACGGTCGCGTTCGAAGAACGCCCGCAGTCGCCGTACTACGGAGCCGCCGACATCACACCGCTCTACGTGGTCCTGCTCGACGAGTACGAGCGGTGGACCGGGGACGCCGCCGTGGTGCACGAGTTCGAGGAAGAGGCGCGGGCGGCCCTGCGCTGGATCGACGAGTACGGCGACCTGATGGGCGACGGCTACGTCTGGTACCAGCGCCGCAACGAGACCACCGGCCTGGAGAACCAGTGCTGGAAGGAAGCCTGGAACTCGATCTCCTTCCGGGACGGCCGGCTGCCCAGCCTGCCCCGCGCCACCTGCGAACTGCAGGGCTACGCGTACGACGCCAAGATCCGTGGCGCCCGGCTGGCCCGCGAGTTCTGGAACGACCCGACCTACGCCGACCGGCTCGAACGCGAGGCGGCCGAGCTCAAGCAGCGCTTCAACCGGGACTTCTGGGTCGACGACGGCGAGTACTACGCCCTCGCCCTCGACGGCGACGGCCGCCAGGTCGACGCGCTCTCCTCGAACATCGGCCACCTGCTGTGGAGCGGCATCGTGGAAGAATCCCGCGCCTCCAGGATCGCCGAACACCTGCTCGGCCCCCGACTGTTCTCCGGCTGGGGCGTGCGCACCCTGGCCGAGGGACAGGGACGCTACAACCCGATCGGCTACCACGTCGGCACCGTCTGGCCCTTCGACAACTCGTTCATCGCCTGGGGCCTTCGCCGCTACGGCTTCGCCGACGAGGCAGGCCGCATCGCCGAGGGCATCATCGACGCGTCCCGGCACTTCCAGGGGCGCCTGCCGGAGGCCTTCGGTGGCTACGACCGCGAGTTGATCAGGCTCCCCGTCTCGTACCCCGCAGCGAGCAGCCCGCAGGCCATGGCCACCGGAGCGCCCCTGCTGATGGTCCGCACCCTGCTCGGCCTCGAGCCGTACGGGGAGGATCTGGTGGTCGCGCCGGCACTGCCCGAGCGGTTCGGCCGGATCGAACTGCTCGACATTCCAGGGCGGTGGGGGCGGGTCGACGCCTTCGGCAGCGTGGATCCCGAAAGGATTGACCAGGCCGGACGATGAGCCCGACGGCATCACGCTGACCACTGCGGGACCCGGGGCGAGGAAGCCTCACTGCCGGGGACGCACCAGGCCCGTCTCGTACGCCAGCACCACCGCCTGCACCCGGTCGCGCAGCCCCAGCTTGGTCAGCACGTGCCCCACGTGGGTCTTGATGGTGGTCTCGCTGACCGACAGCGCCCGGGCGATCTCGGCGTTGGACAACCCGCGCGCCACCTGCACCAGCACCTCCCGCTCCCGTTCGGTGAGCGAGTTGAGCGCCTTCGGCGGGGTGGCCGCCGGGTCGGGCAGCACGTCGGCGAAGCGGTCCAGCAGCCGCTTGAGGATGCGTGGCGCGACCACCGCCTCCCCGGCGGCGACCGTGCGGATCGCGGTCACCAGATCCTCCGCCGGCACGTCCTTGGCCAGGAAGCCGCTGGCCCCGGCGCGCAGCGCACCCACCACGTACTCGTCCAGGTCGAACGTGGTGAGGATGAGCACCCGCACCGGCAGCCGGGCGTCGACGATGGCCCGGGTGGCCGCCACCCCGTCCATCCGGGGCATCCGGATGTCCATCAGCACCACGTCCGGCAGCAGCCGGCGGGACAGCTCCACCGCCTCCTGGCCGTCCCCGGCCTCGGCCACGATGTCCAGGTCCTCCTCGGTGCCCAGCACCATCCGGAAGCCGGTACGCAGCAGCGGCTGGTCGTCGGCGAGCAGGATCCGCACCGGCCGTGCCGCCGCCGTACCGTCGCTCATGAGCTCTCCCTGTCCTGCTGGTGGTGCGGTCGGTCGCCCGTGCGGTGGTGCCGCGCCGGCGCGGCCCGGCCGGCGTCGCCCGCCCGGTGCTCCCGGGTCACGCCGCGGCCCCGACCGACTCCACCGGGATCCGCGCCGACACCCGGAAGCCGCCGCCCGGCCGGGGACCGGTCCGCAGGGTCCCACCGTAGAGGCCGACCCGCTCCCGCATGCCGACCAGGCCGTGCCCGATCCGGTCGGGTCCCGGTCCCGGCCCGCGCCCGGTGTCGGTGACCTCCACCGTCAGGTAGCCGTCGGCGACGGTGATTCGCACCTGCGCGGTGGCCTCCCCGGCGTGCTTGAGCGCGTTGGTCAACGCCTCCTGCACGATCCGGTAGACGGTCAGTGACACGCCCTCCTCCACCGGCCCGGGCGTGCCCTCGACGTGCAGGGTCACCGGCAGGCCCGCCTCCCGTACCTGCTCGACCAGCGTCTCGATCCCCGCCAGGCCGGGCTGTGGGGTCAGGTCCGCCGCCGGCTCCGCGTCCGTGCGCAGCACGTCCAGCAGGCGGCGCATCTCCCGCAGGGTGACCCGGCTGGTGTCCTCGATGGTGGCGATCGCCTCGTCGGCGGCGTCCGGGTCGCGGCGCAGCACCCGACGCGCCCCGGTGGCCAGCACCCCCATCACGCTCACGTGGTGGGCGACCACGTCGTGCAGCTCCCGGGCGATCCGGCGCCGCTCGTCGGCGACCGCCTGCTCGGCCAGGGAACGCTGGTTCTCCTCGGCCACCCTGGCCCGCTCCCGCAGCGCCCGCACCGACGTGCGCCGCGCCTGCACCGCCCGCCCCACCGCGTACGACAACAGGGCGATGAGCAGGTTGTTGAGCAGCAGGTAGCCGGGGCTCACCGCCAGCACCCCCTCCGGCGGGGCGACCAGGTTGGCCACCCCCACCGGCATCCAGAGCAGCACCGCGGCCAGCGCCGCCTGCCGCGCCGGCCGGCGCGCGGCCATCGTGTACGTCAGGACCATGAACGCGAGGCCCTGCGTGCCGGGCGCGAGCTTGAGCAGCACCGGCAGCATCAGGGTGGCCACGGCCAGACCCACCGCCGTCCACGGGGCGACCCGGCGAAGCGCCACCGGGGCGGCCGCGAGCAGGCTCCACGCCAGCGCGCCCGGCATCCGCCCGGGCCAGAACTCCGGCGGGGTCAGCAGCAGGAAGGCGACCTCCAGCAGCACCAGGGCGGCGGCGAAGAGCGCGTCACCGGCGAGCGGTCGGCGCTGCCACCATCGCGCGGGTCCGTCGGTCATACCGCGACGCTAGCCGCCGCCCGGCGCGCCAGGTCGTCGCCGACGGTGAACCCGCCCTCCTCCTCAGGGAGGAGACTGTCTCCGCCCGGTCGTGGTGCGGAGCTGGACGGCGGCCGGTCACTGCCTGTATCGGGGCCGGTCGAACGGGGTGCCGAGCCGCCGATCACTGCTCGGCGCCGACGGGCGGTCGGGCCGGGTGTCGGGCGGTGCGGGGACGGACGGTCACTCGTCGGCGCCGGGGGCGGCCGGGCCGGAGCGGGCGTCGCGCAGCGGGTCGGCGGCCGCCGACCGGTCCGGGAACGGCGGCGGGGTGCCCCCGAAGGTCGGGCAGTGCGCCTGGTGGCTGCACCAGTCGCAGAGCCGGCTCGGCCGGGGCCGGAAGTCCTGCCGCTCGGTGGCCTGCTCGATGGCCTGCCAGAGTGCCACCACCGTGCGCTCGAAGCGCAGCAGCTCCTCGGCGTCGGGGGAGTAGTCGCAGACCTCCGCGTCCTTGAGGTAGAGCAGGCGCAGCACCCGCGGCACCACCCCCCGGGTGCGCCACAGCACCAGCGCGTAGAACTTCAGCTGGAACAGCGCGCGCGCCTCGAACGCCTCCCGGGGCGCGCCGCCGGTCTTGTAGTCGACCACCCGCAGCGCGCCGTCCGGCGCGACGTCGAGGCGGTCGAGGTAGCCCCGGATGAGCAGCTGCTCGTCGACCACCGCCGAGATCAGGCTCTCCCGCTCGGCCGGCTCCAGCCGGCGCGGGTCCTCCACCGCGAAGTAGCCCTCCAGCAGCCCGGCCGCCGAGCGCAGGAACTCGGCGGTGCCCGCCTCGTCGCCCGGGTCGAACAGGCCGGCCAGCTCGGGCTGTTCGGTGACCAGCCGGTCCCACTGCGGGGCGACCAGACCACCGGCGGCGTCCGGCGTGCGCCCGCCGGCCGGCAGGTCGAACAGCCGCTCCAGCACCGCGTGCACCAGGGTGCCCCGGGCCTGCTCCACCGTCGGGCGCTCGGGCAGCCGGTCGATGCTGCGGAACCGGTAGAGCAGCGGGCAGGTCTTGAAATCCGCCGCCCGCGACGGCGACAACGACGCCCGGACGGTGGCCGGCAGCGCCGCCGCCGGAGTGGCCTGCTCGTCGATCACCGGTTCCGCCGTCATGCTCCGAAGGTTAGGGCACCGGTGTGACAGGGCCGTGATCGGCGCACCGGAGCATGATCCGCGCGGCGTAGCATCGGGGCGGTGAAACCCCGCAGCCGAGCGCCCCGCCGGTCCGGCCGGCGCACCGGCCTGACCGTGGGCCGGGTCTTCGGGGTGCCGCTGCACGTCAACGTGTCGATGCTGCTGCTGACCCTGCTGATCACCGTGACGTACGCCGAGTTCGCCCGCGACCGGCTCGACCTCGGCCCGCTCGGCGGCTACCTGATCGGCCTCGGCTTCGTCGTCTCGCTGCTCGGCTCGGTGCTGCTGCACGAGCTCGGCCACGCGCTGACCGCCCGCCGGTACGGCATCGGTGTGCGCGGGATCACCCTGGAACTGCTCGGCGGCTACACCGAGATGGAGTCCGACGCCCCCACCCCCCGGGTCGACCTGCTGGTCTCCCTGGCCGGGCCGGCGGTCTCCGCCGTGCTCGGCGCGATCGCCGTCGGCGTCACCATGGCGCTGCCCCCGCACACCCTGGCCCACCAGCTCGCGCTGCAGGTGGCGCTGAGCAACGTGATCGTCGCGCTGTTCAACATCCTGCCCGGGCTGCCGCTGGACGGCGGCCGGGCGCTGCGCGCCGCCGTCTGGGCACTCACCCGGGACCGGCACCGGGCCACCGAGATCGCCGGCTGGGTGGGGCGCGCCGTCGCGGTCGGCACGGCGGTGCTGGTGGTGCTGCTGACCGTCCAGCGGCTGCTGGTGCCGCTGGCCCTGCCGCTGATGCTGCTGGTCGCCGTCACCCTCTGGCGCGGCGCCGGCCAGTCGATCCGGTACGCCCGGATCAGCCGCCGGGTCCCGCTGATCGACCTGGCCCGGCTCGCCCGGCCGGTCTTCGGCGTGCCCACCGGCACCCCGCTGGCCGAGGCGCAGCGCCGGCACGCCGCGCAGGCGCCGGCCGGGGCGGCGGTCACCGTGGTCGACGGCGCCGGCCGGCCGGTCGCCCTGGTGGACCCGGCCGCGGCGGACGCCGTACCCCCGGAACGCCGGCCCTGGGTGGTGGTGGACGCGGTGGCCCGGCCGCTGGACCGGCTGCCCGCGCTGCCGGCCGGGGCCGCCGGCGACCGGGTGATGGAGACGGTGCAGCGCCACCCGGCCGCACAGTACGTGGTGACGGCAGGCGAAGATGTGGTCGGCGTTCTGCACATCGGGGATCTCGCCCAGGTCCTCGAACCCACACGGAAGATGAACAGGTGACCGCAGCACATCCCCCCGCCCTCCCGGCCGAGAACGGCACCCCGGCGCCCGTCGCCGTCCCGGACCTGCCCCCGGTGCACCGGGGGCCGTTCCGCCCCGGCGACCGGGTGCAGCTGACCGACCCGAAGGGGCGGATGCACACGGTCGTCCTGGAGCCCGGCAAGGCGTTCCACACCCACCGCGGCATCCTGGAGCACGACGCGCTGATCGGGCAGCCCGACGGCAGCGTGGTGACCACCTCCGGCGGCGGCACCGCGTTCCTCGCGCTGCGCCCGCTGCTGTCGGACTACGTGCTGTCGATGCCGCGCGGCGCGCAGGTGATCTACCCGAAGGACTCGGCGCAGATCGTCGCGATGGGCGACATCTTCCCCGGCGCGAAGGTGCTGGAGGCGGGCGCCGGCTCCGGGGCGCTGACCTGCTCGCTGCTGCGCGCCGTCGGCACCGGCGGCGAGCTGCACTCGTACGAGATGCGCGACGACTTCGCCCAGATCGCCCGGCGCAACGTCGAGTCCTTCTTCGGCGCCCCGCACCCAGCCTGGAAGCTGCACGTCGGCGACGTCGCCGACTGCCCGGAGACCGGTTTCGACCGGATCATCCTGGACATGCTCACCCCGTGGGAGACCCTCGACATGGTCGAGCGGGCGCTGCTGCCCGGCGGCGTGTTCATCGGCTACGTCGCCACCACCCCGCAGCTGTCCGAGCTGGTGGAGGCGCTGCGCGAGCGCGGCGGCTGGACCGAGCCGCGGGCCTGGGAGTCGCTGGTGCGCGACTGGCACGCCGAGGGCCTGGCCGTCCGCCCGGACCACCGGATGATCGCGCACACCGCGTTCCTGGTCTCCGCGCGTAAGCTCGCCCCGGGCGTCACCGCCCCGCCGCGGCGTCGCAAGCCCAGCAAGGGCGCCGAGGCGTACGCCGAGCGCAAGCAGGCGCTGCGCGAGGCGGCGGCGGCCCGACAGGCGGCGGCCGCCCAGGCCGCCGGGGTGGAACCCGCCGCGACGGACGAGGCGGACGCGTCGTGACGGCGGAGCGGGGCGGCTGGGAGTGAGCGGGCGGATTCCGCCGGCCGGTGCGGGTCGGCGGCGCGACCTGGGGGAGATGGCATGAGTCGGCCGGGCTTCGGCGGTGGTGGGGATCTGCCGGCGGTGTTCCCGGACTGGTCGCCCTACCAGGACCTCGAATCGGCGGCGCGGGCCTACCTGCGGGACCCGGACATCGCCCTGGAGGCGCTCGGTGGGGTGCTGCGCGGGGCGTCCGTGCTCGGTTTCACCCTGGAACGCTTCGTCAACGAGGTCAACGGGGTGTGGCAGGAGGTCGTCGTCTGCGACGGCAGCCGCCTGGTGCTCTGGCACGGCGAGGACGTGCCGCCGGGGGAGGGGCCGCCCGGGTCGATGACCTCGTCGCTGCGGGTGGTGCCGGTCTCCACCGTCACCGAGGTCGGCTGCCGGCGGCGGCTGACCCGCGCCGACAGCGGCGAGGTCCGGGTCGACAGCATCGACGTCTACCTGCTGCTGACCTCGCTGGACGAGGCGCCGCCCGGCGACGAGGTCGTGGGGGCGCCCCGGCACGACGCGCTGCGCTTCGGCAAGACGCTCGACGACGGCGGCGCCGGCCAGATCGCCCGGCTGGAGGAGTTCGCCCGGCTGGTCGCCTCCGTGGTGGGCCGCCCGGTGCTCTGAGCGCCCGACCGACGCACGCGGGGCCGCGGACGACATCGTCGTCCGCGGCCCCGTAACGTCTGTGCCCGCTCGGGCGGGTCAGTCCTCCTCGGCCTCCGGGCCGGCCACCTCGACGCCGTCGCTGCCGCGCACGACGTGGATGCAGTCGCCCGGGCACTCCTTCGCCGAGTCGATCACCTCCAGGCGCAGGTGCTCCGGCACGTCCACCCGGCTGCCCGGGGCCAGTCGCAGTTCGCCGTCGGGGCCCTTGACGTACGCCAGGCCGTCGACGTCGAACTCGAAGACCTCCGGCGCGTACTGCACGCAGAGCCCGTCGCCCGTGCAGAGATCCTGGTCCACCCAGACCTGAAGCTGGTCCGTCACGACCTCCGCCACGATGCACCCCCCATGTTCTCCCGTCCCACGCCCCGACGGTACCCGAACGCCCGTACCCGACCCGGAGGCGACCCTTGGCGATCAAGGTTCGGTGACGAGGGCGTTGCGTAGGACCGAATCGCGCTCATAGCGGCTAGTGTTAGGGCAGAACGTTCAAGCCCCCCGGGGAGGTGGGACGTGGCACGCAGCGACGACGCGGACTCGCGCGCCGCACGGTGGGAAAAGGAAGCCCACGATCTCTCCACGCAGGTCGCGTTCCTGCAAGAGGAACTCGCTCTGGTGCGGCGCAAGTTGACCGAAAGCCCCCGACACGTCCGGCAGCTCGAAGAGCGGCTGGCGGCCACCCAGGCACAGTTGGCGCGGCTGACCGAGAACAACGACCGGCTCGTGAGCACCCTCAAGGAGGCTCGCGCGCAGATCGTGACGCTCAAGGAGGAGATCGACCGGCTGGCGCAGCCACCGAGTGGCTACGGCGTCTTCCTCGCGCGGCACGACGACGGCACGGTGGACATCTTCACCGGCGGACGCAAGCTCCGGGTCGCCGTCTCGCCCTCGCTGGACGCCGCCGAGCTGCGGCGTGGCCAGGAGGTCCTGCTCAACGACGCGCTCAACATCGTCGACGCCTTCGGCTACGAGCGGGTCGGCGAGGTGGTGATGCTCAAGGAGATCCTCACGGGTCCCGACGGCAGCGCCGGCGACCGCGCGCTGGTGGTCTCGCACTCCGACGAGGAGCGCATCGTGCACCTCGCGGAGACCCTGATCGGCTCGCCGATCCGGGCCGGCGACTCGCTCATGATCGAACCCCGCTCGGCGTACGCGTACGAGCGGATCCCGAAGAGCGAGGTCGAGGAGCTCGTCCTGGAGGAGGTGCCCGACGTCGACTACGGCGACATCGGTGGCCTCCAGTCGCAGATCGAGCAGATCCGCGACGCGGTGGAGCTGCCCTTCCTGCACGCCGACCTGTTCCGCGAGCACCAGCTCCGGCCGCCGAAGGGCATCCTGCTCTACGGCCCGCCCGGCTGCGGCAAGACGCTGATCGCCAAGGCGGTGGCCAACTCGCTGGCCAAGAAGATCGCCGAGCGCCGGGGTGAGGAGAAGCACACCAGCTTCTTCCTCAACATCAAGGGCCCCGAGCTGCTCAACAAGTACGTCGGCGAGACCGAGCGGCACATCCGGCTGATCTTCCAGCGGGCCCGGGAGAAGGCCGGCGAGGGCACCCCCGTCATCGTCTTCTTCGACGAGATGGACTCCGTCTTCCGCACCCGCGGCTCCGGCGTCTCCTCCGACGTCGAGAACACCATCGTCCCGCAGCTGCTCAGCGAGATCGACGGTGTGGAGGGGCTGGAGAACGTCATCGTGATCGGCGCCTCCAACCGGGAGGACATGATCGACCCGGCCATCCTGCGCCCCGGCCGGCTCGACGTGAAGATCAAGATCGAGCGTCCGGACGCCGAGGCGGCCAAGGACATCTTCTCCAAGTACATCCTCTCCGGGCTGCCCCTGCACCCGGACGACCTCGCCGAGCACGGCGGTGACCCGCAGGCCACCGTGGCTGCGATGATCGACGCGGTCGTGCTCCGGATGTACTCCGAGACCGAGGAGAACCGCTTCCTCGAGGTGACCTACGCCAACGGCGACAAGGAAGTCCTCTACTTCAAGGACTTCAACTCCGGCGCCATGATCCAGAACATCGTCGACCGCGGCAAGAAGATGGCGATCAAGGAGTTCCTCACCTCCGGACGCAAGGGCCTGCGCCTGCAGCACCTGCTCGACGCCTGCGTCGACGAGTTCCGCGAGAACGAGGACCTGCCCAACACCACCAACCCGGACGACTGGGCCCGGATCTCCGGCAAGAAGGGCGAGCGGATCGTCTACATCCGCACGCTCGTCTCCGGCGGCAAGGGCGCTGAGGCCGGCCGGTCCATCGAGACCGCCAGCAACACCGGCCAGTACCTCTGACCGGACGACGACGAAGCCCCGCGGCGCCCGCGCCGCGGGGCTTCCTCGCATGTCACGACACGTTCACCTGGGCGATGCGTCCCCAGGGAGTGGAATGCCGGACTCGTCGGTAGACTTCGCACACCGCCGTCGACCGTCCGAGGAGCTTCGTGTCGTCCGAGGTCACCGTCGTCGACCCGCCCGCCACGGCGGTCGAGGACGCGCACCCGCCCGCCCCGACCCGGCGCCCCTGGCGGCGGGTCCCGGTCGTGCTCGCGGCGCTCGTGGCGGCCTGGGCCGTGCCCGCCGCCACGCACGCCCTGCACGGCGACCGGCTGCTGCCGCCGCTCGTCCTGCTCGCCACCGCCAGCGTGCTGCGCGGCGGCCGTACCCTGCTCGACCGGCTGGTGCTCGCGTTCGCCCTGCTGCTCGGCGCGGCCACCGCCGGCGGACTGCTCTTCGCCGTCTGGCCCTGGGGCATGCGGCCCGTGCCGCTGACCGGCCTCGCCCTCACCGTGGTCGTCCTCGCCGCCGCCGGGCTGCGCCGCCGCCCCCGCCTGCCGCGCCCCGGCTGGGTCGACCTGTTCCCCGTCGCCGGCACCGCCGCGATGCTCACGTACCTCGCCGCTCCCTGGCAGCGCGCCACCGACCTCGCCGACCAGCTGACCATCCTCGCCCGCGGCGAGGACAACTGGCGGCACCTGGCCCTCTTCGACGTCGTCGGCCGCCTCGGCGGCTACGCCTTCGTCGACCCCGCCGCCGCCAAGGACCAGATCCTCTCCCAACTGCTCTACTACCCCCAGGGCTGGCACCTGGTCACCGCCCTGCTCGACGGCTTCCTCACCCCCGTCGGCGCCGCGCCCCGCGGCCCCGCCGCCGTCGACCACTACGCCGGCTGGCTCATGGCCAGCTTCGGACTCCTCGTGCTGGTGCTGCTCTGGGCCGCGCACCGCATCGCCGGGCCCGTCCACCCGCTGCACCGCATCGTGCTCACCGTCGTCGTCGGCGCCCTGATCCTCGGCACCCAACTGCCCCGCCTGCTCGTCTCCGGCTACCCGACCGAGATCCTCGGGCTCGCCCTCACCGTGCTGCTCGCCGCGCTGGTCGGCCGGCCGCTCGCCAACACCCGCGAACAGGTCGTCCTGCTCGCCGCGCTGCTCGTCGCCATCGGCTTCACCTACTACCTGTTCCTCCCGCCCGCCGCCGTGCTGGTGCTCTGCTGGGTGCTCGGCCACCGGCGGGAGGCGCTGCGCCGCTGGCGCACCGTGCTCGCCGTCGGCCTCCTCACCGCCCCCCTCGCCCTGGTCGCCCCGCTGCTCGGCGTGCTCCGCGCCAAGCAGACCGAGGCGCTGGCCGTCAACGGCGGCATCGAGGCCCGCACCGAAGCCTGGCGCGCCCTTATTTGGCTGGGCGGCATCGTCGGGGTGGCCCTGCTCGTCCAGGTCCGCCGCGCCGACCCCACCTGGCGGCGCTGGCTGCTCGTCGCCGCCATCGGCGTCGCCCTGCCGCTCGGCATCGCCCGGTACAACACCACCTCCGGCGTCGAGCCCGGCTACTACTTCATCAAGTCCACCCACCTGGCCACCGCGCTGCTCGTCGTCGGCGCCGCCGCCGTGGTCCGGCTGCTGCCCGTACCCCGGCCCGGCCGGTCCCGGCGCGGCGTCGCGACCACCGTCGCCGGCGTCCTCACCGGCGTCGTCGTCATGGCCGTCGCCGTGACGCTCTGCGGCGTCACCGGCTGGCACCCCAGCCTGCTCATCGCCAACGAGCGGACCTGGACGCAACGGTGGGTGCACCAGGACCTGCACCTGCCGTCCAAAGAGGCGTGGGTCTGCGCCGCCGCCGCGCAGCGGTACCCCGACCTGCCCGACACCACCACCATCGTCCTCGACCGCGGCCCCTACCGGGGCTACGTCGAGACCCTCTGCGTCGACGCCCTGCACGGCACCACCGCGCGCACCGAACCCGGCGTATACAACCTGGACTTTCTCGAACCCGAACGCACCGACCAGATCGTCCGGCGGGTCTCCGGGCCGATCCGCTTCATCACCGCCGACCCCCGCGCCGAACGCCGGATCCAGCGGCTGATCAGGAAGGACCCGTCGCTGCGGCACCGGGTCAGCTTCGTTCCCCTCACCGTTCCCGAGTGCGACGTGCTCCCCTCCGAGCCGCCCCCCGTGCCCGGCACCCCGCCCGCGACACCCGCGCCGCCTGTGCCGGCGTGCCCCTCTACGCCCTGAGGCGGACTACGCTCGACGTGACGGGGGACCGGGTCGGGCGAGCGAAGCGGGTAGGTCGATGAGCGTAAGACGGATCATGGGCACCGAGGTCGAGTACGGGATCTCCGTGCCCGGCCAGGCCGGAGCCAACCCGATGGTCACCTCCTCCCAGGTGGTCAACGCCTACGGAGCGCGCCCCGAACTCAACCGTGGCGGCCGGGCGCGCTGGGACTACGAGGAGGAGTCGCCACTGCGCGACGCCCGCGGCTTCACCTACTCCGGAGCCGCGTACGACCCCGCCGAGGCGCTCGCCGACGAGGACCTCGGCCTGGCCAACGTGATACTCACCAACGGCGCGCGGCTCTACGTCGACCACGCCCACCCCGAGTACTCCACCCCCGAGGTGACCAACCCGCTGGACCTGGTGCGCTGGGACAAGGCGGGGGAGCGGGTGATGGCCGAGGCCGCCCGCCGCGCCGCCACCATCCCGGGCACCCACCCGATCCACCTCTACAAGAACAACACCGACAACAAGGGCGCCAGCTACGGCGCGCACGAGAACTACCTCATGCGCCGGCAGACCCCGTTCGCCGACATCGTGGCGTACCTGACGCCGTTCTTCGTCACCCGGCAGATCGTCTGCGGCGCCGGCCGGGTCGGCATCGGCCAGGACGGCGGCCAGAGCGGCTTCCAGATCTCCCAGCGGGCCGACTTCTTCGAGGTCGAGGTCGGCTTGGAGACCACCCTCAAGCGGCCCATCATCAACACCCGGGACGAGCCGCACGCCGACGCCGACAAGTACCGGCGGCTGCACGTCATCATCGGCGACGCCAACCTCTCGGAGATCTCCACCTACCTCAAGCTCGGCACCACCGCGCTGATCCTCACCATGATCGAGGAGAAGGCGCTCGGCGCCGACCTGGGCATCGCCGACCCGGTCAGCGAACTGCGCGCGGTCAGCCACGACCCGTCGCTGAAGCACCTGATGCGGATGCGTGACGGCCGCCGGCTGACCGCCCTCGACGTCCAGTGGGCCTACCTGGAGCGGGTCCGGTCCTTTGTCGACGACCGGTACGGCGACGACGTCGACGAGCAGACCACGGACGTGCTGGACCGGTGGGAGAGCGTGCTGGACCGGCTCGGCCGCGACGCGTTCCTCTGCGCCGACGAGCTGGACTGGGTGGCCAAGCTGCGGCTGCTGGAGGGCTACCGGGAGCGGGAGAAGCTCGGCTGGGGCTCGCACAAGCTCCAACTGGTCGACCTGCAGTACTCCGACGTGCGCCCGGAGAAGGGCCTCTACCACCGGCTGGTGTCCCGCGGGTCGATGAAGACGCTGCTCGACGACGAGCAGACCCGCACCGCGATGGTCCAGCCGCCGGAGGACACCCGCGCCTACTTCCGCGGCCGCTGCCTGGCCCAGTACGCCTCCGAGGTGGTCGCCGCCAGCTGGGACTCGGTGATCTTCGACGTCGGCCGGGAGTCGCTGGTCCGGGTGCCGATGATGGAGCCGGAACGGGGCACCCGCGCGCACGTCGGCGCCCTGTTCGACCGGTGCGAGAGCGCCAAGGACCTGCTGGAGACGCTCACCGGCGGCTGACCGGCCGCCGACGTACGCCCGTCGGGTGCCGCGAGCCGGCGCGCGGCGGGCTTTTCGTCGCTCAGGCGAGGTAAGTTCATCGCAGACGATCGTGGAGGAGGCAGCCATGGCCACTCGTGACAGCGGCGGGCAGTCGCAGTCGGGCAAGGCCCGTCAGGGCGAGGAGATCGAGGACGTCACCACCGAGGCGAACCCGGAGGTTGCCGAGCGGCACGCCGAGATCACCGAGGACGTCGACGACCTGCTCGACGAGATCGACTCCGTCCTCGAGGAGAACGCCGAGGAATTTGTCCGTGGATACGTACAAAAGGGCGGTCAGTAGACATATCGGGCTAAATCGGACATGCCGGCTCCTTTGGATGATAGGGACGGTCGACGCCGGTGCCGCGACTGTGGGGACTGGAAGCTGCTCGAGGATTTCTGTTCGAGCAGTAAGCGTCCCAGCGGTCGCGGCAGCTACTGCAAGCCGTGCTTCAACGAGCGGTCGAAGGCCAGCTACGCCAAGCGGGTGAGGGACGAGCGCGGCCGGGAGGTGAAGGCTGCTCGGGAAGTCCAGGAAGGGCACCGCTTCTGCGCCGACTGTGGAACCGTCAAGCCCGTGGCCGACTTCCCCCGTAACCGCTCCGACAGCACCGGCTACGCCACCTACTGCAAGCCGTGTCACAACGCCCGCACGCGGGAGACCAAGCTGCGTCTCTACGGCGGGGATCGCGAGTACCACCTGCGCCGCCGCCACGGCGTGGGGCAGAAGGAGTTCGACCAGCTCCTGGCCGAACAGGGCGGCGTCTGCGCGATCTGCGGCGGCGAAGATCCGCAACACCTGGACCACGATCATCGCACCGGATGGGTGCGCGGGATACTCTGCTTCAACTGCAACGGTGGTCTTGGCCAGTTCCGTGACAGTCCCACGAGGCTGGCCAGGGCGATCACGTACCTGAGAGGAACCACGTGGCAGCGGGCTTTGATCCATCCGGGCGTCTACCAGATGTGTTCACCAACGCGGGGACGTCCTCCTTCACCTCGTTCCTGAGCAGGGTGGCCCCCGAGATGCTGCCCGGCCGACGGCCGCTGCCGCCGGGCATGGCCGCCGACCTGGCGCCGCACGCGACGACCATCGTGGCCATCTCGGGCGCCGGTGGCGTGGTGATGGCCGGCGACCGGCGGGCCACCATGGGCAACCTGATCGCCCAGCGCGACATCGAGAAGGTGCACCCGGCCGACGCGTACTCGCTGGTCGGCATCGCGGGCACGGCCGGCATCGGCATCGAGCTGATGCGACTGTTCCAGGTGGAGCTGGAGCACTACGAGAAGATCGAGGGCGCGATGCTCTCGCTCGACGGCAAGGCCAACCGGCTCGCCTCGATGATCCGCGGCAACCTGGGCGCGGCCATGCAGGGGCTCGCGGTCGTGCCGCTCTTCGCCGGCTTCGACCTGGCCGCCAAGGACCCGGCGACGGCCGGCCGGATCTTCAGCTTCGACGTCACCGGCGGCCCCTACGAGGAGACCGGCTACGACGCGATCGGCTCGGGCTCGCTCTTCGCCAAGTCCGCCCTGAAGAAGCGCTTCCGCGCCGGGATCTCCCTGGACGACGCGGTCCGGCTCGCCGTCGAGGCGCTCTACGACGCCGCGGACGACGACACCGCCACCGGCGGCCCGGACCTGACCCGGCGGATCTACCCGGTGGTGATGACGGCGACGGCCGACGGCACCCACCGGCTCACCGACGCCGAGACGGCGGCGATCGCCGAGGCGGTCGTGGCCGCGCGGATGGAGAACCCGGGCGGCTGAGGCCCGCTCCCACCTCACAGTCAGCAGTCGTCAGCACAGCGCCCGAAGGAGAACCGCCGCCGTGGCCATGCAGTTCTACGCCTCGCCCGAGCAGATCATGCGCGACCGCTCCGAGCTGGCCCGTAAGGGCGTCGCCCGGGGTCGCAGCGCGGTGGTCCTGAGCTATGCGGGCGGGGTGCTCTTCGTCGCGGAGAACCTCTCCAGCGCCCTGCACAAGGTCAGCGAGATCTACGACCGGATCGGCTTCGCCGCGGTCGGCCGTTACAACGAGTTCGAGAACCTGCGCCGGGCCGGCGTGCGGATGGCCGACCTGAACGGCCTGAGCTACGACCGGCGCGACGTCACCGGCCGGGCGCTGGCGAACGCCTTCGCGCAGACGCTGGGCTCGATCTTCACCGAGCAGTCCAAGCCGTTCGAGGTGGAGATCTGCGTCGCGCAGGTGGGTGCCACCGCCGAGGACGACGAGCTGTACCGGATCACCTACGACGGTTCGGTCAACGACGAGCCCGGCCGGATGGCCATGGGCGGTCAGGCCGAGGCGATCACCGGGGTCTTGAAGGCGCAGCACCGGCCGGAGATGACGTTGAGCGAGGCGGTGCGGGCGGCCGTGCAGGCGCTGAGCAGCGTCGGCGGTGAGGGTGGGGCGGCCAGGACGATCGCCGCCAACCAGCTGGAGGTGGCGGTCCTGGACCGGCACCGGGTGGGGCGTACCTTCCGGCGGGTCACCGGGGCCGCGCTGACCGCGCTGCTCGACGGGGACGCGGCGGGTGACGCCCCGCCGGCCGGCGGCCGGGCGAAGACGCCGACGGTGCCGACGGAGGAGGCGCACAAGCCGACCACCTCGGCCGCCTCGGCGGACCTGGAGGGTCAGCCGGAGGAGACGCCGGAGGCGTAGCGGTACCTGGTTCGCGGGGGTCGGGGATTTCCCCGGCCCCCGCGGCATGTCCGGGTCCGCGCGAGCCGCCGGGCCGCGGAACGTGCCGTCCGTCGCCGGTACGCCCCGACGGCTCGTCCCGGTCGGCCGACCGCGCCGGGACGCGCCTCAGGTCCGACGGGAGTGTCCGAGGCACGGATACGGCGACGGCCGCCCGGCGCCTGCCGGACGGCCGTTCACCGTCGAAACGGTCAGCGCTTGCGCAGCAGCGGCTTGGCCAGGGCCCAGTAGCCGGCGGCGATGGCGTTGAAGACACCCATGCCGGGGGGCGAGTCGACGTTCGACGGGGCGACCCGGGCGGTCATCAGCTCGGCGATGACCCCGTCGGGCACGGTCCGCTCGTCCTGGAGCTGCCGGCGGCGCGACTTCAGCCAGGCCCGGTTGGTCCAGAGCCAACCCCAGCCACGGAACTTCTGCTTGACCCAGCCGCCGGCGAGCGCGGCGGCGAGCATGGCCGCCTCGGTGAGCAGCAGGACCGGGGCGAGCACCACCAGCGTCCGGGTCTCGTACGCGGTGAGCAGCGTGACCAGCCGGTTGCGCTCGACCAGGTAGAGCTTGAGCGCGTTGCGGGAGAACTCGTAGTGGTGCCGGACGACGGCGTCCGGGACGTACTCCAGCCGGAGCCCGCGCTGCCAGAGGCGCAGGCTGAGCTCGGTGTCCTCGTGGTAGGCGAAGTACTCGGCGGCGAAGCCGTCCAGCTCCCGCCACAGCTCCCGGTTGATGACGAAGCAGCAGCCGCTGAGCGACGGCACGGTGGTGCGGACGGCGTGGGCGCTGGCCGGCTCGCCGTTGCCGCCGGCCCAGGACAGCCCGGTGAAGTGCAACGGGTTGCCGGAGGTGTTGATCAGCTCCGGGTTGTCGGCGAGGCGGATGGAGGCCATGGCGGCGCCCACGCCCGGCTCGCCGGCCACGGCGACGACCTTGGCCAGGGCGTCGGGGGCGACGATCGCGTCGCTGTTGACGAAGGCCAGCCACTCGCCGGTGGCCTCGGCGGCGCCGACCCGGCAGCCGCCGGAGTAGCCGGTGTTCTCCTCGGGGCGGATCACCCGGACGCCGGGGAAGCCCTTGACGACGTCGATGCCGTCGCCGGTGCAGCCGTTGTCGACCACGATCAGGTCGATGTCGACGTCGGTGCTGTCCAGCACGGCCCGGGCGGCGTCGACCAGGTACGGCTCGGCGCCGTAGGCCAGCATCACCGCGGTCACCTGCGGGCGGGTCATCGGATGCCTCCGGATACTCCGGTCGCCAGGGCGTCGTCGAGGGACCGGGTCGGGGTGGGGGTGGGGCGGGACTGGCGGCGCAGCAGCAGCGCCATGGCGGCGGCCACCACGACGGAGCCGACCGTGTAGGCCAGCTCGACGCGGAGCGCCACCGACGCCGGGGTGAGGGTCACGGCGACCAGGGCGGCCACGCCGACGGTCCAGGCGAGGGCCTGCGCGCGGTGCCGGTCGAGGGCGAGCAGCGCCTGGCCGAGGACCATCGCCCACAGGTAGGCCAGGGTGGCCACGGCCAGCCAGGCGAAGTCGCCGTGGCCGAGCACGTCGGCGGCGTCGAACAGGGTGCCCACCAGCCAGGGGCCGAGGGCGATCGCGCCGATCGCGCCGAGGACGCCGAGCGCGGTGACGATGCCCAGCGCCCGGCGCAGCAGGCTGTGGAAGGCGCGCAGGTCGCCGGTGGTGGCCGAGGTGGCCAGGCCGGGCAGCAGCGACGCCTGCAGGGAGGCGAAGACGAAGAGCGGGATGCGGACCAGCACCAGCGCGGAGAGCAGCGCTCCGGCGGTGGCGACGTCGGACGGGTCGAGCAGCCGTACGTTGATCACGCCGACGTTCACCACGACCTGGGAGAGCAGGCTGGAGACGGTGAGCAGGCCGAGGCCGCGCAGCAGCGCGCCCCAGGCGACCGGTACGCCGCCGCCGGCGGCACGCAGCACCGGCGGCAGGGTGAGCAGGACGCCGGCCAGCGGGGCGATCACCAGCACCAGCCCGTACCACAGGGGTGAGGTGACGCCGGTGAGCCCGAGCACGGCGACCATGGCGATCCGCAGTCCGCCGTCGACGCCGAGCTGGGTGCCGTACCAGGGGAAGAGTTGCAGGCCGGAGAGGACGCCGCGGGTGGTGTAGGCGACGGCCATGGCGACGAGCGCGCCGATCAGCACGGTGACCATGGCGGCGTCGCCGGCGAAGAGCCGGTCGGTGAGCGGCCCGTGCGCGGCGAGGATCACCACGACCAGCACGGCGAGCACCCCGGCGGCGAGGACGGCGCCCCGGGCCAGCACCGGACCGGGCGGCAGCCCCTGGCTGCGGCGGGCGGCCACGACCCGGGCGACCTCCTGCTCGACGGGCATGAACACGCCGATGCCGAGGGTGAAGACGATCGACCAGAGCACCGACAGGGAGGAGTAGTCGGCCTCGGTGAGGCTGTGCCCGGCCACCGCGAGGTGAACGTAGGAGGCCAGCCCGAGCAGGGCCAGCCCGGCACCCACGGCGAGGGTGCCGGGCGGGACGAGGTGGAGCAGCCGCCGGATCACCGGCGGATGAGCGCCAGCGTGAGTACCGCGAACGCGCGACCGAGGTAGATCATCGCCTTGGCGGGGGAGTGGCTGGGCGTGCCGGCCATCCGCTTGCGCATGGCCACCGGCACCTGCCGGATCTTGTAGCCGCGGCGGGCGGTGTGCACCAGCGTCTCGACGGTGTCGCCGAGGTACTCGGCCGGGTACCAGCCGGCGAACATCTCGATGACCCGCCGGTTGGCGGCGCGGAAGCCGGACGTGGTGTCGGTGAGCTTGGTCTTGGCGACCCTGGAGAGCACGGCGGAGAGCATGACCATGGCCCAGCGGCGGGGGCCGCGGACGGTGTAGTCGCCCTCGCCGGCGAACCGGGCGCCGATCACCAGGTCGGTGTCGTCGAGCAGGTCGACGAGCTTCGGCACGTAGCGCGGGTCGTGCTGGCCGTCGGCGTCGATCTGGATGGCGACGTCGTAGTCGTTGTCCCGGGCGTACCGGTAGCCGAGCCGCATGGCCCCGCCGACGCCGAGGTTGTACGGCAGCTTCGCGACCCGCGCGCCGGCGGCGGCGGCCACCGCGGCGGTGCGGTCGGTGGAGCCGTCGTCGACCACCAGCACGTCGACGCCGGGCAGCTCGCCGCGGACCTCGCCGACGACGTCGGCGATCGAGCCGGACTCGTTGAGCGCGGGGATGATGATCAGGACGCGCTTGCCGTTAACCATCGTGGGACACCAGTTCGTCTCGGGCTGATTCGGTGCGGGCCGCGCGGTCGGCGTCGACCTGGGCGCGGAGCAGGGCGAAGTCTTCGGCCAGGGTGCGGGTCTCCTCCTCCAGGGCGCTGACCTCCCAGCTGAGGTGCACGCACACCAGCAGCAGGAAGACGATGCCGAGGAAGAGCACGAGGCTGACGCCGGAGACCACCCCGAAGAAGCCGGCCACGTTGTCGAGCAGGCGGGGGAACAGCGACAGCGGAATGACGATCAGGAGTACGGCCAGCCAGAGCATGCCGTACTTCTCGCGGAGCTGCCGGCGGCGCAGCAGCTCGACGATGGTGACCAGCAGGAGCAGGCCGGTCAGACCGGTGACCAGGGTGAGCTTCATGCGACCTTCCACGGGGCGGGTGGAGTGGGGGAGTCGAAGGCGTCGGACAGCGTGTCACGCCAGTCCGGCAGCGGCGGAAGACCTGCGGCCGCCCAGCGGTCGTGCCCTAGCACACTGTACGCCGGTCGGGCGGCCGGACGCGGAAACCGGTCGCTCGTGGTGGGTCTCACCCGCTCCGGGTCGAGCCCGGCGAGGGTGAAGGTGGCGCGGGCCAGGCCGCACCAGGTGGTCCGGCCGGAGCAGGTGCCGTGGTAGACCCCGGCCGGGGCGCGGCCGGCCAGCGCCGCGTCGGCCAGCGCCACCAGCTGGGTGGCCAGCGCGTACGACCAGGTGGGCTGGCCCTGCTGGTCGTCGACCACGTCGAGCTGCTCGCGCTGCTCGGCGAGGCGGAGCATGGTGGCCACGAAGTTCGGCCCGTGCGCCCCGTAGAGCCACGCGGTACGGACGACGTAGCCGGTTTCCGGGAGAAATCGGGCCACGGCCCGCTCCCCGGCCAGCTTGCTGCGGCCGTACGCGTTGACCGGGTCGGTGGGCGCGTCCTCGGCGTACGGCTGCTCGGCGTCGCCGGGGAAGACGTAGTCGGTGGAGACGTGCAGCAGCCGCGCGCCGGTGGCGGCGCAGGCCCGCGCGAGGTGCGCGACCGCGTCGCCGTTGACCGCGGTGGCGGCCGCCTCGTCCCGCTCCGCGCCGTCGACGTCGGTCCACGCGGCGGTGTTGAACACCACGTCGTGGCCGGCGACGGCGGCGTGGACGGCCTCGGCGTCGGTGATGTCCAGCTCGGCGCGGGTGGCGGCGGTCACCTTCAGGTCCGGCCGGGTCGTCAGCACGGCCAGCAGGTCCCGGCCGAGCATCCCGCCCGCGCCGGTGACGAGCACTCGGCTCATGCGCCCTTGGTCGCCTTCAGCGGCTCCCACCAGGCCCGGTTGTCCCGGTACCACTGCACCGTCTCGGCCAGGCCGCGGTCGAGGTCGATGCTCGGGGCGTACCCCAGCTCGGCGCTGATCTTGCTGATGTCCAGCGAGTAGCGGCGGTCGTGGCCCTTGCGGTCGGCGACCGGGACCACCCGGTCCCAGCCGGCGCCGCACGCGTCGAGCAGCCGGCCGGTGAGCTCCTTGTTGCTCAGCTCGGTGCCGCCGCCGATGTTGTAGACCTCGCCGGCGCGGCCCTTCTGCTGCACCAGGGCGATGCCCCGGCAGTGGTCGTGCACGTGCAGCCAGTCGCGGACGTTGCCGCCGTCGCCGTAGAGCGGGACGGTGCCGCCGTCGAGCAGGTTGGTCACGAACAGCGGGATGACCTTCTCCGGGAACTGGTACGGCCCGTAGTTGTTGGAGCAGCGGGTGACCACCACGTCCATGCCGTGGGTGCGGTGGTAGGCCAGCGCGAGCAGGTCCGAGCCGGCCTTGGAGGCCGAGTACGGGGAGTTCGGGGCCAGCGGCCAGGTCTCCGTCCAGGAGCCCTCGTCGATCGAGCCGTACACCTCGTCGGTGGAGACGTGCACGAAGCGGCCGGTGCCGTGGCGCAGCGCGGCGTCCAGCAGCGTCTGCGTGCCCAGCACGTTGGTGGTGACGAACGGCGCGGCGCCGGCGATCGAGCGGTCGACGTGCGATTCGGCGGCGAAGTGCACGATCACGTCGTGATCGGCGACGACCTGGTCGACCAGGACCGGGTCGCAGATGTCGCCCTGCACGAAGCGCAGCCGGGCGTCCTCGCGGACCGGGGCGAGGTTGTTCAGGTTGCCCGAGTAGGTCAACTTGTCCAACACCGTCACCGCGGTGGGCTCGACGACGGGCACCCCGGCAGCGTCGCCGCCGGGCACGCCCAGCAGCATCCGTACGTACTCCGACCCGATGAATCCGGCTCCGCCGGTGACGAGAATCCTCACGGGTCCGGAAGTGTACGCGAATCCTGGCGGACCCCGGGGGACGGCGACCCGGGTGTCCGGTTGACGCCGGTACAGGTAGTCTCCCCGGGTGCGTGGAATCCTTCTCGCTGGTGGCACCGGATCCCGGCTCTGGCCGATCACCCGGGCGGTCTCCAAGCAGCTGATGCCGATCTTCGACAAGCCGATGGTCTACTACCCGCTGTCGACCCTGGTGATGTCCGGGGTGCGGGAGATCCTGGTGATCACGACGCCGGAGGACCAGTCCCAGTTCGAGCGGCTGCTCGGTGACGGCAGCCAGTGGGGCCTGCGGCTGGAGTACGTCACCCAGGCCCGCCCGGAGGGCATCGCGCAGGCGTTCGTGCTCGGCGCGGACTTCATCGGCGACGAGTCGGTGGCGCTGATCCTGGGCGACAACATCTTCCACGGCGTGGGCCTGGGCCGGCAGCTCGCCGCGCACGGCGACCCGGTCGGCGGGCGGGTGTTCGCGTACCCGGTGGCCAACCCGGAGGCGTACGGCGTGGTCGACTTCGACGACGAGGGCAAGGTGCTGTCGATCGAGGAGAAGCCGGAGAAGCCGAAGTCCCGGTACGCGGTGCCGGGCCTGTACTTCTACGACAACCGGGTGGTGGGCATCGCCCGCGACCTCAAGCCCAGCGCCCGGGGCGAGCTGGAGATCACCGCGGTCAACGAGGCGTACCGGGAGGCCGGGGAGCTGTCGGTGACCGTGCTGGACCGGGGCACCGCCTGGCTGGACACCGGCACCTTCGCCTCGATGATGCAGGCCGGCGAGTTCGTCCGGGTGATCGAGGAGCGCCAGGGCATGAAGATCGGCTGCGTCGAGGAGGTGGCCTGGCGGGCCGGCCTGATCGACGACGACCAGCTGCGCGCGCTGGCCGAGCCGCTGACCAAGAGCGGTTACGGCGACTACCTGCTCGGCCTGCTGGCGGAGAAGCACGGAGAGGTGGTTCCCCGCTCGTGAAGATCCGGCAGTTGGGTATCGAGGGGGCCTGGGAGATCAGCCCGCAGCAGCACGGCGACCCGCGCGGGCTGTTCATGGAGTGGTACCGCTTCGACCGCCTCGCCGAGGCGGTCGGGCATCCGCTGCGGCTGGCCCAGGCCAACCTGTCGGTCTCCGCGCGCGGCGTGGTGCGCGGGATCCACTTCGCCGACGTGCCGCCCGGCCAGGCCAAGTACGTCACCTGCGTGCGCGGCGCGGTGCTGGACGTGATCGTGGACCTGCGGGTCGGCTCGCCAACGTTCGGCCGGTGGGAGGGCGTCCGGCTCGACGACGTCGACCGGCGCGCGGTCTACCTCAGCGAGGGGCTGGGGCACGGCTTCTGCGCGCTGACCGACGACGCGACGCTGAGCTACCTCTGCTCGACCACCTACAACCCGACCGGTGAGCACGCGGTGCACCCGCTCGACGCCGACCTGGCCATCGAGTGGCCGGCCGAGGCCCCGCAGCTCTCCGCTCGGGACGCCGCCGCGCCCACGCTGGCGCAGGCCCGCGAGTCCGGCCTGCTGCCGCAGTACGAGGCCTGCCGGGCGTTCACGGCGAGTCTGCGGCCGGACGGAATGTCGTACTCGGACGGTATGTGATCGACCGGAGAGCACGACCTGTGCGGTGACAGTGACGAACGGGGCCTCCGGGCGGCTAATGTCACAGCATGGAGCGGCGAATCTTCGGCCTCGAGACCGAGTACGGCGTCACCTGTACCTACCGCGGGCAGCGTCGGCTGTCCCCTGACGAGGTCGCCCGGTACCTCTTCCGCCGCGTCGTGTCGTGGGGCCGGTCCAGCAACGTGTTCCTGCGCAACGGTGCCCGGCTCTACCTGGACGTCGGCTCGCACCCGGAGTACGCCACCCCGGAGTGCGACTCGGTGGTGGACCTGGTGGCCCACGACCGGGCCGGCGAGCGGATCCTGGAGGGTCTGCTCGTCGACGCCGAGAAGCGGCTGCACGACGAGGGCATCGCCGGTGAGATCTACCTGTTCAAGAACAACACCGACTCGGCCGGCAACTCGTACGGCTGCCACGAGAACTACCTGGTCTCCCGGCACGGGGAGTTCGGCCGGCTGGCTGACGTGCTCATCCCGTTCCTGGTCACCCGCCAGCTGATCTGCGGCGCCGGCAAGGTGCTGCAGACCCCGCGCGGGGCGGTGTACTGCCTGTCGCAGCGGGCGGAGCACATCTGGGAGGGCGTCTCCTCGGCGACCACCCGCAGCCGTCCGATCATCAACACCCGCGACGAGCCGCACGCGGACGCCGAGCGGTACCGCCGGCTGCACGTGATCGTCGGTGACTCGAACATGAACGAGGTCACCACGCTGCTCAAGGTGGGCAGCGCCGACATCGTGCTGCGGATGATCGAGGCCGGGGTGGTGATGCGCGACCTGACGCTGGAGAACCCGATCCGGGCGATCCGGGAGGTGTCGCACGACATCACGGGCCGGCGCAAGGTCCGGCTGGCCTCCGGCAAGGAGGTCAGCGCGCTGGAGATCCAGCAGGAATACCTGGCCAAGGCGACCGAGTTCGTCGAGCGCCGGGGCGGCGACCAGACCGCCAAGCGGGTGGTGGAGCTGTGGGGCCGGGTGCTCAGCGCGGTGGAGAGCGGCGACCTGGAACCGGTGGCCCGCGAGATCGACTGGGTGACCAAGCTGCGGCTGATCGAGCGCTACCAGCGCAAGCACGACCTGCCGCTGTCGCACCCCCGGGTGGCCCAGATGGACCTGGCCTACCACGACCTGCGGCGCGGCCGGGGTCTCTACGGGCTGCTGGAGCGGCGCGGGCAGGTCGACCGGGTGGCCACCGACCCGGAGATCTTCGAGGCGAAGGAGACCCCGCCGCAGACCACCCGGGCTCGGCTGCGCGGCGAGTTCATCCGGCACGCCCAGGAGAAGCGGCGCGACTTCACCGTCGACTGGGTGCACCTGAAGCTCAACGACCAGGCCCAGCGCACCGTGCTCTGCAAGGACCCGTTCCGGGCGTACGACGAGCGGGTGGAACGCCTCATCGCCAGCATGTGAGGACGTCGGCGGCCGGTGCCCGGCACCGGCCGCCGACGCACCGGTACGCTGGCGTCGCGATGAACACTTCCTCACCCTCCGACCGCGATCGCGGCACAGAGAAGCTGAACTGGGTCGAACGGCGCCGGGAGAAGATCCGCGCCGAGATCGAGCGCAACCGCCGCGGCGAGTACACCGTGCCGACCTGGGTGCTCGCGGTCGCGCTGATCGCCATCGTCGGTGGCTGGCTGGCACTGATCTTCCTCGTCGGCTGATTCCGCGCGGCGCGGTTCGCGGCGAGTCGGGGTGACCGCCGGCCAGGACACCGCGACACACCGCAAACGGTGGAACGGGCCGACGTGCCGCGCCGAGCCGGGGCGGTCAGGCCGCCAGGCGGGCCGCGTGCCGGCCCGCGGCGGCCGCCGCCAGGAAGTAGGCGTGGTCGGCGTCCAGGCCCCGGCCCATGGTGGACAGCGGCACCGGCAGGGCGCGCAGCGCCGCGTCCAGGCCGTCGGTCGGCACCCGGACCAGGGTGTGCCGCCCCGCGAGGGAGGCCAGCGCGGCGTCCACCTCCGCGGCCAGCGCCGGGTCCAGGCCGTCCGGCACGACGAGGTCCGCCGGAGCGAGGGCGACCCGGCCGTACGCGGTGAGGCTGTGGTGGGAGACGCCGCGGTGCCGGGGGCGCGGGTCGGCGTCGGAGATCCGCAGCGAGCCGACCGGCCGGCCGCCGAGGGTGGCGACGGCGTTGACCGCCTCGCCGACGGCGACCCCGGAGAAGCCCCAGGTGGTCCCGGTGCCCAGGTTGCCCGGGCCCTGGGCGACGATCGCCACGTCGGCGCGGAGCACATGCCGGGCGGCCAGCAGGCCGCTGTGCAGGGTGGTGGCCTCCAGATCGCCGCCGAACGCCTGCCCGACGCTGACCGTGCCCACCAGCTCGCCGCGCAGCCCGTCGAGGGTGCGGGAGAACCAGGCGGGCAGCGCGCCGCCGTCGGTGAGCAGGTACGCCACCCGGGCGTCGGGGGAGTCGGCGCGTACGCCGGCCAGGATCGCCGGCAGCGCCGAGTGCAGGTCGGCGGTGACCACGGGCAGCCCGTCCAGGCTCTTGGCCCGGGCCAGCAGCTCGTGGTGCTCCGACGCCTCTTCGTCCACCCCGAGCATGATCGCCTGCAACGGGGTGTAGCGGGCCTTGACCAGGTGGCCGGCGTCGCGGGTGTCGCCGGCCTGCGGCGGGTCCGGCGGGAGCCGGTCGGGCAGCGCCACGACCAGGGCGTAGCCGCCGGTGCCCAGCCCCATCAGCAGGGCGCCGGCGTTGAGCAGCACCCGGTCGCCGGGCACCGGGTCGCCGACCAGGGCGGGGTACGCCAGGGCGCGCAGGGCACCGCCGTCGGGCAGGTCGACGTCGAGTTCCACCGCGCCGGCCCACCGCCGTCGTACCGCCGTCACCGTGCCGGACCGCCATCGCACCATGCCGGGCACGCTATCCGCGCCCGGCGGCGGCGCCGCGCCCGGGTCAGGGCGGGCCGGGCCGCCGCTGGTCCTGCTCCTGGTCCTGGGTACGCCGGGCCCGCCGCCCGTCGGTGCCGGGCATCGAGCGGGTGGGGTCGAGGAAGACGAACCGGATCTCCGGGTAGCGGTCGGTGAGCCGGCGCTCGGCCTCGTCGGCGGCGGCCTCGATGTCGGCGCCGGTGGCCTGGTCGTGGAAGTCGACCTTGGCGGCGACCAGGATCTCCTCCGGGCCGAGCAGCATGGTCATCAGCGTGTCGACCCGGTCGACCGTCGGCAGGCCGGCCAGTTCCCGCTCGATCTCGCGGTGCAGCCGGTCCGGCACGGACCGGCCGACCAGCAGCGACAGGTTGCTCCAGGCCAGGACGGTCGCCACCACCAGCAGCAGCAGACCGATGCCGATCGAGGCGAGTCCGTCCCACAGCTCGTCGCCGGTGAGGTGGGACAGGCCCAGCCCGACGGCGGCGAGGAGCAGGCCGACGAGGGCGGCGCTGTCCTCCAGGAACACCGCCTTGACGGTGGTGTCGGCGGTCAGCCGCAGGAACCGGCGCGGGCTGGTCCGCCAGCGGCGGGACTCGTTGCGCACCTGGCGCACCGCCCGGGTCAGCGAGATCGACTCGATGACGAAGGACACCCCCAGCACGACGTAGGAGACGAGGTAGTCCCCGCTGTGCCGGTGCACCAGGATGGTGGTCACGCCGTGGGTGATGGCGAAGCCCGCCCCGGCGACGAAGGTGAACAGCGCGGCGAGCAGCGCCCAGACGTAGCTCTCCTTGCCGTACCCGAAGGGGTGCCGGGTGTCGGCGGGCCGCGCGCCCCGGCGCAGCGCCAGGTAGAGCAGCACCTCGGTGGTGGTGTCGGCGACCGAGTGGGCGGCCTCGGATAGCATCGCCGCGGAGCCGGAGATCAGGCCGGCGACCAGCTTGGCCACCGCGACGGCGAGGTTCGCCGCGCCCGCCACCACGACGGTGCCGACGCTTTCGGCCTTGACTTCGCCCTCCGACATGCGCCTCACCCTAGGGCGGTCGGGCCGCCGCCGTCCGGTGACCGGCGGCAGCGCGCCGCACGCCGCGCCCGCGCGGGTGCACGGCTGCGGCGCGCGGGCTGCTAGCGTTCACACGTGTCGCGGAGCCGTACCGAACGCCTGGTCAACCTGGTGATCTGTCTCCTGTCCACGCGACGGTTCCTGACCGCCGCGCAGATCGCCGCGACCGTGCCCGGTTACGAGCACGATCCGGACGACGCCAAGGAGCACGAGGCGTTCCAGCGCAAGTTCGAGCGGGACAAGGCCGAGCTGCGTGAGCTGGGCGTGCCGCTGGAGACCGGCACGGCCAGCGTCTTCGACGCCGAGCCCGGCTACCGGATCGCCCACCGGGAGTACGCGCTGCCGGAGATTCCTCTGGAGCCCGACGAGGCTGCCGCGGTGGGCATCGCCGCGCGGCTCTGGCAGCACGCCGGGCTGGCCGCCGCCGCCTCCTCCGGGCTGGCGAAGCTGCGCGCGGCCGGCGTCGACGTGGACCCGCAGGCCACCCTGGGCCTGGAGCCGATGGTCACGGTCGATCCGGCGTTCGCGCCGCTCACCGCCGCCGCGCGGGACCGGCGCGAGGTCGGCTTCGACTACCGGGTGCCCGACCGGGACGCGCCGACCCGCCGCCGGTTGCAGCCGTGGGGCGTGGTCTGCTGGCGCGGCCGCTGGTACGTCGTCGGCCACGACCTGGACCGGGACGCCACCCGCTGCTTCCGGCTCTCCCGGGTGGTGGGCGCGGTCCGGGTGACCGGCGAGCCGGGCGGATACCAGCCGCCCGCCGGGGTCGACCTGATCAGCCACGTGGCCCGCTGGTCCGGGCCGGTCGAGCGCACCGGCCGGGCCACCGTGCTGGCCGCCCCGGGTCGCGCCGCCGGCCTGCGGCGCTGGGCCGTGCAGACCCTGCCGGGTCCGGACGGCGACCGGCTGGTCCTGCCGTACGCCGACCCGGACTCCCTCGCCGGCCACCTCGTCGGGTACGGCCCGGACGTGCGGGTGCTGGAACCGCCGGAGGTGCGCGACGCGGTGATCCAGCGGCTCAAGGAGATCGCCGTCCGGCAGGACGACCTGGCCGTGGCCGGAGGCCCCCGGTGACCCGGCCGGCCGCCCGGGGCGGCTCCCGCACCTCCGCCGACCGGCTCGCCCGACTGCTCAACCTGGTGCCCTACCTGCTCGCCCGCCCCGGCATCGAGATCGCCGAGGCGGCCGGCGACCTGGGCGTCACCGAACGGCAGCTGCGCGAGGACCTGGAGCTGCTCTGGGTCTGCGGGCTGCCGGGCTACGGCCCGGGTGACCTGATCGACATGGCCTTCGACGGCGACCGGGTCACCATCACCTACGACGCCGGCATCGACCGGCCGCTGCGGTTGACCCCGGACGAGGCGCTGGCCCTGGTGGTGGCGCTGCGGATGCTCGCGGAGACACCCGGGGTGGCCAACCGGGAGGCCGTGGAACGGGCCCTGGCGAAGATCGAGAACGCGGCCGGCGACCTGGTCGGCGCGCCGGTGGCGGTGCGGCTGCCCGGGGACACCCGGCAGGTCGAGGCGCTGCGCTCGGCGGTCGAGGGCGGCCGGGCGCTGCGGATCACCTACTACACCGCGGCGCGGGACGAGACCAGCGAGCGCACCATCGACCCGCTGCGGATGCTGATGGTCGGCGGCCGGGCGTACGTGGAGGCGTGGTGCCGCCGGGCCGAGGCGGTCCGGCTGTTCCGGGCCGACCGGATCGACGCGGTCGCCGAGCTGGACGAGCCGGCGGTGGTGCCGCCGCAGGCGCGCCCGCACGACCTCACCGACGGGGTGTTCCGCCCCTCGCCGGACCTGCCGCTGATCACCCTGCGCATCGGTCGGGGCGAGCGGTGGATCACCGAGTACTACCCGTGCGAGCGGGTGGAGGCCGGCGACGGCGACCAGTGGCTGGTCTCGCTGCGGGTGACCGATCTGGGCTGGGCGCGCCGGTTCGTGCTCGGGCTGGGGCCGGACGTCACCGTGGTCGCCCCGGCCGAGCTGGCCGATCAGGTGCGGGCGCAGGCGCTCGCCGCGCTGGAGGCGTACGGGACGCCGGTGGGCGACAACGCGCCGTCGGCCGACCCGGCGGTGGGGGCCGTCACCCAGTAGGCTGACCGCCGTGGTGAAGTGGATCGTTCTCGCGGTGGTGCTGTTCGCACTCGTCGTGCTGGCCCTGGCGGTCCGGCCGGTGCTGGCGCGGCTGCCCCGGCTGCGTCGGGCGGCGGTGGCGCTGCAGCGACGCCAGGTCGACGCGGACGCGCTGCGCGAGGCCGCCGAGGCGCTCTCCGAGCGGGCCGAGACACTCCGACGGCAGGTCGAGACGACCCAGCAGCGGGTGGAGCTGATCAAGGCCAAGCGGGGTAAGTGATCGACCCCGGTCGGTGAATCGCGCGTCGACTGCGCGATCCGGGTTCCTTTCGCGCACGGATGGACGTCCTCAGGTGGTTGACGGGACACGCGAGGGTGGTCAAGACTTCACCGGCCGGACGCGTCACCAGCGGCCCGGCGGGTGGCAACGGCTCTCGACGCACGTACGATGGGCTGCGACACACCCTTCGACACAGAGCGACTGGAGCTTCCCATGGGTGCCCTCAAGCCGTGGCACATCGCCGTACTCGTGGTCGTGCTGATCCTGCTCTTCGGCGCGAAGCGGCTCCCCGACGCGGCCCGCTCGCTGGGCCGCTCGCTGCGGATCATCAAGGCGGAGACCAAGAGCCTGCAGGACGACGACCGCGACCTGGCCGAGAAGGCCGACGCGCAGGCCGGCTACCAGCCGCTGCCGCCGCACGCCGGTCAGCAGCCGTACGCGCAGCAGCAGTACGCCCCGCAGCAGGCCCCGCAGCAGCCGGTCGCCCCGCCGGTCGACCCGGTGCAGCGCGTCCGCGACAACTGACCGAAGGGCCCGAGCACCGTGGCCTTCGCGCTTCGCAAGCGCGGCCCGAGCGATTTCCAACGGGCCGCCGACGGCTCCATGACGCTCATGGAGCACATCCGTGAGCTGCGCAACCGTCTCTTCCGCGCCTCGCTGGCGATCCTGGTCGGCTTCGGCTTCGGCATCTGGCTGGCGACGCCGGTCCGGGAGCTGTTGTCCAAGCCCTACTGTGACCTGCCACAGGCGAAGGACCCCGAGACCGGGCTGTGCAAGTTCGTCCAGCTCGGTGTGGCCGACGTCTTCCTGCTGAACCTGAAGATCGGCCTCTGGGTCGGGCTGATCATCGCGGCACCGGTCTGGCTCTATCAGCTCTGGGCGTTCATCGCGCCGGGCCTGCACCGCAACGAGCGGCGGTACGCGTACGTCTTCACCGCGCTCGCCGCGCCGCTCTTCGCGGCCGGGGCGGTGCTGGCGTTCTTCGTCACCACCAAGGGCCTGGAGTTCCTGCTCGACGTGTCGGGTGACGACATCTCCACGACGCTGGAGGTCACCCGGTACATCTCGTTCGTCACCAACCTGATCCTGCTGTTCGGGGTGGCGTTCGAGTTCCCGTTGATCGTGCTGATGCTCAACTTCGTCGGCCTGGCCAGCGCGCGGAAGCTGCTGAGCTGGTGGCGGGTGGCGGTCTTCGTGTTCTTCGCCTTCTCGGCGGTGGTCACGCCGACCCCCGACCCGTTCGGCATGACCGCGCTGGCGATCTGCCTCTGCGCGCTCTACTTCGCCGCGGTCGGGGTGGCCTTCATCAACGACAAGCGGCGGGGTCGGGGCAAGGAGGTCTACTCCGACCTCAGCGACGACGAGGTGTCGCCGCTGGAGCTGGACCCCGAGCCGGTCGAGGCGTCCGCGCGGGTGGACTTCTCCGGGCCGGTCGGCGCGCCCGCGCCGGTCGCCGCGCCCGCCCCGATCGACCGCCGTTTCGACGACATGACCTGACGGGGTCCACGCCCCGGGCTGTCCACGACGCCGCCTCCGCCTGCCGGGGGCGGCGTCGCCGTGTCATCCCCGCCGAACGACGAGAGCCGGCGGGAGGTCAGGGAACGACGGGTCGGGACAGGCATGGGCCGGGCCCCCGTTCGGGACCCGGCCGGCGGGAACGTCCTGATCGGGACTAGCTCGAGTAGCCGCGCGCGGCGATCCAGTCGGCGAGCTTGTCGTCGGTCATCCAGTAGGTCTTCGTCGGGTCGTACGGGTCGGCGACCTTCATGGTGTCACCGCCGTCGCGGTATCCGACGATGGTCAGATAGTGTCCGCCCTCGTACGAGTAGCGGTTGCCCTCGGTGTCGACCGAGGTGCCCATGATGTTGGCTACCACGCCCCGGTTGGCGTCGACCGCCTCCACCACGTCGGTACGCAGCTTGGCCTCCTGCTGCGGGTCGGCCTCGGCGCCCTGGATCTCGGTGGTCTCGTAGCCGCCGGCGGTCATCTCGTTCAGCACCCGGGTGGTGGCGTCGACCGAGTCGGTGCCGGCCTGCGTGGTGCCCAGCTTGTCGGCGACCTCACGCTGGCTCACCACCTTGCCCTGCGTGGACAGGGCGATCCGGGTCGCGGCCGGCGCGCAGTAGTACTCGTTCGGCTGTCGCTGATAGTCGTAGTTGAGCACTCGCTGACCGTCCTCCGGCGGAGGAGCCGGCGGAGGAGCCTGCGCAGGAGCCGGCGGAGGCGCCGGCGGCGGCGGAGGCTGGTCGGCGGAGGCGGGCACGCTCTGCACCTGGGCTGGATGCGACGGGGTCATCGGATCGGCGGACGCCTGGGCAGCGATCGCCGAACCAGTGAAGGCGCCGCTGGCCAGCACGGCAACGGACAGCACGCTCTTACGGAACAGCGGATTCATCGTGATGCTCCCCTCGACTGGTCTTACCGGCCTTCGCCCGGCGCTTACCCGGGCCCGGTCCGCGAAAACGCGCGACACTACCCGAGTAGCGGGGGTTCCGGCCGGCTTTGCCCAATCACGCGCGGAAATCCCGCAGGAGGAGTAGAAGGGGCTCGGGGCGCGCGCAGGTTGGTGCACAAGATGGCGGTGGGACCGAGTGCGACGGGAGGGATGTCGGCGCCGGTCATTCCACGCGGGCCGGCGCCCCTGCTGATGAGTCCTTGGCGGCCATGCACCGGTGCGAGGATTGTCCTGTCCGCGAGGCTTGATGGGCGGCACGTTGTTGGCCGGTGCAGGTGGTCATCGACCCGGGGCGTCGCACTGACGTCCGGTGGCGGGGGATAGGGCCGTCCGGCCGCCTCGTGTGGCCCCGAACGGCCTGCCGTCGCAGTCAGGATGCGTACGTGCGCCACGGTGCCGGCAGGGTGTCTCTGGTCCCGACGGCGCCCGGGTCGAGGACCGGCATCGCAGCTCTCCCGAGAGTCTAGCCCTGAGCAACCTGTGAATCGTCAGTTCACGCTGAGCTTCAGCGCCGGCCGGGCGATGAGCGAGCCGCCCTCCAGGAAGGCCAGGTCGACAGCCACACCGCTGAACGTGACCGGGCCCGGCGGGGTGGTGGCGACCCCCGGGGGGAGCGGCAGGTCCGGGCTCAGCGTGATCGTCACGCCGAGGAATCGTCCGACGAATCGGGTGGCGTAGACGGCGACCTCGCCACTGAGCGTCAGCTGATCGGTGGCCACCCGCACGGTGCGCCCGGCCGGGTCGGGCGCGCGCAGCCGGGCGTCGTCGGTCGTCACCCGATCCATGCTGAACTTCAAGGCCCGTAGCTTGCCGCCCGCGGTGGGTAGCTCGACGATTCCCTCGATCCGCAGCCCCGTCATGGTCATGGTGGAGCCGGTCAGGTGGACCGGGCTCCGTGCCACCAGCGGCTGGCCGGGCTCCGCGGGGATCCGCGGCAAGGTTCGCCCGGCCCCGGGAGCGGCCGGGATCGGCTCGGGGCGGGCGCAGTCGAGAGCCAGGACGATCGGCCCGGAGCTGGTGGCCAGCAGGGTCGCGGGCGATGGCGGGCCGGGTGCGACCGCACGCTCCCGCTGCGCCCTGGCACCCTCCTCGTCGTCCTGGCCCCCGTGCAACGGCCCAAGGCCGCCCAGGGCGAGGACGTTCCGGTTCGCCCTGGCGTACCCGCTCGGGCTGATCGAGGACGAACCGGTCGGTGCGTCCGGCGCCGGTTCGGTCGGGCAGGTGGGTCCGTCCCGAGCCGGGGCCGGTACGGCCGACGCCCGCGCCGGGCCGGGCGCGGCGAGCGTCACGGTGGCGGAGATCCCGAGCAGCCCCAGCAGCGCCGCGAAGAACCGTAGGCCGCGCTGTGGGGACCCCGAATGCTCGGGCTTCGTCCGCTCGGCCGGCCAGAGCCTCGGGGCCGTGGCGGACTCCTGATACGCGCCGGGTGACGGCCGGGTGAGGTGCAGCCCCAGGCTGTCCCGGCCGGACATCAGTTCGTCGACGAGGGCCGGCTGCCCGTGCTGGGGGCAGCGTCGGGGGCCGTCAGGTCAGCTCCCGCCTCGGCCGTTCGCTGGTCCCGCCCCGTCGAGTCCTCCGGCGTCCCGGGCCGCGCCGTCCGGTCGCCCGTGGCCTCGTCGGGCCCGCTCGCGTCGTCGGCCGCCTCGTCCCGTACCCCTGCCTCGCCGGCCGGCTCGCTGGCCGGCGCGGCGCTCGGCGGGGGGTCCGGCGTCCAGGCGAAACCGAGGGCGCTGCCGACCAGGCCGAGCAGCAGGCCGACGAAGAAGCCGCCGAGGTTCACCCCGATCAGCGAGAAGAGCGCGGTCACGGCGGCGACCACGGCGTAGAGGACCCGGTGTGGCGGCTTGAACCACATCAGCAGCCCACAGGTCACCAGGATGGTGGGGATCAGCCAGGACAGGAAGCCGGTCGGCCCCGTCTGGAGAGTGAGGCCGGCGAGCGACATCTGGGTGGTGCCGAAGATCTGCACACCGGCCAGCGCGGTGAACAGGCCGCCCCAGAATGGTCGGGTCCGCCGCCAGCGGCGGAAGCCGCGAAGGTCGCGGAGCCGCTCCGGTCGGGCGTTCCGCGGTTCGCCGTTGTCCACCCATGCCTCCTGCCGAGTGAGGGGTCGAGCGCAGCCCCCGCCACACGGAGAGCGGGGCGGTGGTCAGCTCAGAAGCACTCCTTGGCGGCTGCGCCCGTCTTGACCTTCAGCTTCAATCCGGTGAGGTTGAACGTCCCGGCCTGGGTGGAGCGGGCCACCTGGCGGAGGTTCGTGATCGTGACGGTGTCGGCCTGCTGGCCGAACGTCCCCCGGGGACCCTTCGCGTTGGCGGGACCGCCCTCGAGGGTCGACGCGTCCCGGTTGATCTGGATGTTCGTGAACCGGGCGTCACCCTCGAGCTCTTCGGCCTCGATCAGCAGGTCGGTGGCGGTGGCCGGCCGGCCACCGCCGCCGGCGTTGATGGTGATCACGACGGGCGCGCCGGGCACCCTCACCGACTGGCAGAGGTCGAAGAGCTCTGCCCTGCGGATACCGGTGGTCGCCACCGGGTGCCTCGTCCCGTCGACCTCCGTGGCGACGCCGCCGTACTGCACGAAGCCCTCACCGCGCAGCTCCGAGGCGGAGACCTTGAACGTCTGCCCAGAGACGGCGAACGAGGCCGCCATGGCGCCGTTGGCCATGCCGAGCACGATCGCGCCGGCGACCGCGGTCGCCGGGATCGCCAGGGCGGCGAAGCGCCGCCAACGGGTACGTCCCGGGATGTCGGACCTCTCCTGCACGGTTCCTCCTCAGGGTGGATGTCGTGCCGGTGGTCGGACGAGCGCCAACGAGGGCTCGTGGCCAGCTGGGCGATGACGGAGGCCAAGATGGGCCCGCCCCCTGCGCGTACGCCAGCAGGCACCGCCACCCCGACGCTAACACGCTGTAGACAGCCGGGTGCGGATTCGTCACCTAGCGTCAGGCGCTCTGGGTGGGCTCGGCGTAGCCGCGTTCGTTCGCCGCACGGCCCGGTGCCACCTTTGACACCCTCGTCCCAGCGGCCACGACTTCTCGCGATGCCCTGCGGGGTCACCCGAACGAGACCCATGATGCCGGTGTCGGCCGCCTCTCCACGTCGGTGCGTCGACGACTGTGCCCGCGTGCAACCGAATGTGCCAGCCCAACGGCGGGAGCCGTCCCTTCGGAACGGACAGCAGGGCGAAGGCCTCACGCGATCCGAGCAGATTCGTGTCCCGAGGCCGCGGCATCAATCCCGGGAGGTTGTTGTATGTACGCACGGAAGCGGCGCTTCTACCTGTCCGCGCTGGTGCTGACGCTCGTCTTTCCGGCCCTGTCGTCAGCGGTCACCGGAGCGAACACGGCTGCGGCGCGTGCCGACTCGTGCGCGAATCCCACCACCGGCCGGGAAGCCGACGCCGTGGGTCGGAAGTTCATGGTGGCGGCCGCCAATCCCTTCGCGGTCCAGGCCGGCTGCAAAATCATCGCCAAGGGTGGCACGGCCGCGGATGCGGCGGTGGCCGTGCAGGCGGTCCTGGCCGTCGTGGAGCCGCACGCCTCCGGGCTGACCGGCGGCACGCTCATCAACTACTGGGACCCCGACAAACACACGGTGCGGTATTTCGACGGCATGTCCCGAGCGCCGAAGAACGTGCCGCAGAACGTGATGACTCCCACCGACCAGGAGCGCAAGGCGCTCGGCGTCGACCGCTACCCGTACGCGGCGTCGGCGACGGCCCGGGCGTTCGCCGTCCCGGGCACGCTGCGGGTGCTCTCGGACGTCCACGAGGAGTACGGGGACCTCCCCTGGGACGAGCTCTTCGACGACGCCATCAACCTGGCCGCGAACGGCTTTCCCATGCCGGAAGCCCTGAGCAGCGGGCTCGACGAGCGCTTCAACGGGCGCAAGCGCTGCAACTACCCCGATCTGCGCCCCCGATACTGCAACGGCGACAAGGCCAAGAAGCCGGGTACGACGATTCGCAACCCGGAGATCGCGCAGGTGTTGCGGGAGGTTCGGGACGGCGGGGCGGATGCCTTCTACGACCCGAAGGGCAAGATCGCCCCGGCGATCGTGCAGCACGCGGCGCAGGGGCCGATCAAGCTCAAGGGAAACACCGCCGGCCCGGTCGTGATTCCGAGCCTCATGACCGCCGAGGACTTCGCCGAATACGCCCCCATCGAACGCAAACCGTTGTGCCGGAAGGTGTTCGGGGTGCTGGTGTGCACGTCGGCGCCGCCCGCGTTCGGGGGAGTGACCGTACTGGAGATGCTGGGCCTGCTCGCCCGCGGCAAGGTGGGCGAGAGTGAGCCGGACTCGGCCGACCGGATGCACCTGTTCGTCGAGGCCAGCCGTATGGCGAACTTCGATCGCCGCGCGTACATCGGGGACCCGGCCTACCACAAGGTGCCGGCGGCCGGCCTGCTGGACAACAAGTATCTGGACCAGCGCTTCTCCCTCTACTCTCCGGACCGCGCGATCGATCCGATCAAACCGGGAGAGCCGCCGGAGCGAATCCCGCCCGGCCCCACCGGGGACGTCCCGAGCACGATCGATGTCGGCGACCCGACCAGCAACGTCAGCATCGTGGACAGCGAGGGCGACGCCGTGTCCATGACGACCACCATCAACACCCACTTCGGAGCGCACCTCGAGGCGCGGGGGATGATCCTCAACAACGCGATGAACAACTTCACCGACACGTCGTCGGTTTCCCCCGGCAAGCCGGTCAACGTCATGCAGTCGCAGAAGCGCCCCACGGCGTCGATGGCGCCGACCATCGTCCTCGACGAACAGGGACGGAAGCTGAAGCTGGTGGTGGGAGCCGCCGGCGGCTCGCACATCCCGGACTACGTGACCCAGGCACTGGTGGGTGTGATCGTCGACGGCATGGGGCCAGCCGAGGCGCTTGACCAGGGGCATTTCAGCGGGCAGGACATCACGCGCAAGTGCGGGGGGTCGGTCGGAGCGCCTTCCGAACTCGAAGCGGGCCGGAAGATCAGCGCGATCATGGCCGAACTCGTGGTCCGGGAGCACCCGTGTCCCCGGCTCATCGCACTGGACAGCGGTGCCACCGCGATCGCCGTACGTGGCGACGAGCTTCTCGGGGCGGCGGACAAGCGCCGGGACGGCAGCGCGATCGGGCGCTGACGTACCGGTTCACCTCCGCGGTGTGAGGCGGCCTCACCCCGCCGGCCGCCACGCTGGTGCCACCGCTCGACGCGGCGGCGACGCGGATTCGACGCCCGCCGAGTTCATCCCGGTCGGGTGAAGTCTCCTCACCCTGCCGAGTTCGATGATCGACATGACGCGCAAGTTCCGATGTCGCCGAGAGCGAAGGGTCGCCATGAAGAGCAGGAACGGAGGCGAGCAGCCCGCCCCCGACGACCGGGGTCGCGATCAGCAGCCCTTCCGCGGCCGCGCGTCCGTGCCGTCGGTGCCCGCCGACCCACCTCAGGAGCAGGCCGTCCCGTGGCGGCGACGGGCGCTGGACCAGCAGCTCCCGGCAGCCGGCTTTCCCGCCGGCTCCGGCAAGCCGTCCCTGCTCTATCTCTGGGCGATCATGTGTCTGTCGGCCGCCATCGTGCTCGGGTTCGCCATCAACAACCAACGAGGCGTCCCCCCGGCCGTCGTCGACTCGCAGCGGGACAACGTGTCAAAGGTCGCCTCCAGCATGCGGCTGACCATCAACCACTACGTGGAGGACCTCGACCAGCGCATCGCGGCTCGGCCTCCGACGACGCCCGATCCCGAGTTCGTCAAGCAGGTGGTGGGCAACGGTACGGAGTGGACCGGGGCCGCGATCGTGGAGACCGCCTCGCGGCGCCCGTTGGCCACGGCCGGCTCCGGCGTACCGATGGAGCTGCTGCCACCGGCGCTTCCCGCCAAGGACACCTTCCCGATCACCACTCCGGACGGGCCGGCGCTGGTCCGCAGCGTCGCGCTGGACCCCGCGCGCACCCTGCTGGCGACCCAACCGCTCGACGTGGACGAGCTCCGCCTCAATCCCAACGCCCGGCAGGGCATCTTCGTCATCACGCCGGACGGCAAGAGCACCCTGATGCAGGGGGTCAGTGCCGTACCCGATGTCCATCTGCCGGTGGTCTTCCAGGGGCTGGCGCAGTCGCAGTCCACCGAGGGCCACCCGATCCGGGTGACGGAGTGGCTGAACAAGCAACTGGTCGTCTCCTCCGCTCCGGTGGGGGAGACCGGGGCGACGGTGGCGACCCTGATCGTCGCCGAGGAGACGGGCGGCACGTCCACCGTGCACGGCCTCCTGCTCGGTCTGACCCTGCTGGCGATGGCGGTGCCCAGCTTCCTGCTGATGCGGCTGGCAATGGTCAGGCCCGTGCGGTCGCTGCTGGAGCGGGCCAAGGCTGACGCCTGTGGTGAGGTCCCCGCCAAGCGGCACCCGTTGCGGATCGCGGAGGCCCACCGCATCGCCCGGGCGCTGTCGCTGACGTCCGACGATCCATCGTCGGGCGCCGGCGGGAAGCGCTGGCGGTGGCGGTGGCGACCGACCGTGAACCAGGGCCTGGCCCTGGCCACCGTCGTGGCGCTGCTCTGGCCGGCGGCAGCGGTGGCCTACACGCTGAGCTCACCTGAGCCGCCGATCCCCAACCAGCTCGTCCGGGACGAGGAGAGCCGGGCCGAGGCGGCGAGCAACGTCATGGGCAAGGCCCTGAACAACGGCCTGCAGACGGTGACCCGGATCTCCCAGGCGTCGGAGGCGACGCCCGACCCGGCGCAACTGGCCCCGCAGCTGAGGCAGGAGCTGGCCGACAAACACCGCTTCCGCAGCCTCTACCTGATGGACCCGAACGGATCGGTCGTCAGCGCCGCGGGACGGGATCCGCTCCGCAAGGAGCCGCTGCGCGGTGAGACCGGCATCGAGCTGGACGGCGCGACCGCGCGCGTGCCGCTGGTGTACGCCTTCCGGGTCGCTCCCAACGGCGTCGCGACCGTCGGCGAGTTCGACATCGACTACCTGCTGGAGATGATCCGGGCGGTGGACGGGCAGGTACGGGTCGTCGACGAGGATCTGCGCACCGTCTTCGACTCCAACGGCTTCCGCGCCTTCCAGCAGTTGGAGGGCACCGCCCGGGTGGCCGCCTCCGAGGCGCTGAAGGGCGGCACCGTGGGAATGGCGAAGACGCCGGACGGCAGGCCGGCGCTGATCGCCGCCGCCGGGCTGAACAAGCCGAACACCGTCGCTCCGCTGAAGTGGTCGCTGGTGGTGGAGCAGGACCTGGCCGGGCTGCGGCTGCCGGAGAGCGACGGCCGGCGGTGGACGCTGCTCGTCGCCGGTGCCACGACGGGCGTGGTGCTGCTGACCCAGACGTGGCAGTACTTCGTCTTCGCGCGGCCACTGCGCCGCCTCGCCGTGCAGGCCGACCGGATCAGCGACGGGGACGTGGAGGAGCCGATCTCGCCGCAACGCCACGACGACATCGGGGCGTTGGCGATGTGCCTGGAGGTCTGCCGCCAGGTCCGGCACACCGGCTCCAGCCGGCTGGGCGGTGCGAGCCGGCTGCGCGGCACGGAGGAGGACCGCACTGTGGTGCTCCCCGAGGTCCCGCCGCAGCCCGAAGCCGGTCGGGCCACTCTCTGGTACAGCGAGAGTGCCGACGACACCCGCGCCGACGACCGAGACGAAAGGAGCTGACGTGGTATACCTCTACGTCGTTTTCGTCCTCTGCTGTGTGGCCCTGTTCGGCGCGGGGATGGTCGAGCAGCGCAATCACTACCGCAACCTGAACATGATTCCGGACCGGGTGCTGGTCAACGGCATCCGGGGCAAGAGTTCGATCACCCGGCTCTGTGCCGGCGCGTTGCGCGGCGGTGGGCGCGTGGTGGTGGCCAAGACCACCGGCACGGCGGCCCGGTTCATCTTCCCGGACGCCAGCGAGGAGCCGGTGCACCGCAAGTTCGGCATCGCCAACGTGGTCGAGCAGATCGGCATCGTGCGGCGGGCCGCCGTCTACCACCCGGACGCTCTGGTCATGGAGTGCATGGCGGTGATGCCGGCGCTGCAGGAGGTCAACCAGAGCAAGCTGATCCGGTCGAACATCGGGGTGCTGTGCAACGTGCGCGAGGACCATCTCGCCGAGATGGGGCCGACCCTGGACGATGTCGCCCGGTCGCTGAGCCGATCCATGCCGGTGGGCGGCACCTGCATCACCGCCGAGCGGGAACGGCTGGCGATCCTGCAGGAGGAGGCCGACCGGCGGGACTGCCGCCTGATCGCGGTCGACCCGGAATCGGTCAGCGACCACGAGATGAACGGCTTCGGCTGGATCACCTTCAAGGAGAACGTCGCGATCGCGCTGGCCGTCGCCGGGGAACTGGGCGTCGACCGGCAGAGCGCGCTGCGGGGCATGTGGGAGGCGCCGCCCGACCCGGGCGTGCTCTCCGTGGCCCGGGTGATGCACGGCGACAAGCGGTTCCGGTTCGCGAACATCTTCGCCGCCAACGACCCCGAGTCGACCTTCATGAACATCCAGCAACTGGAGGACCAGCAGCTCATCACCCGCCCGCTGACGATGGTGATCAATTGCCGGCCGGACCGGATCGAGCGCAACGGGCAGATGGGCGAGCTGAGCGGCCGGGTGCGACCGGAGACCATCGTCCTGATCGGAGAGGTCACCAAGAGTGCCCGCACGACCGTGCCCGCGGACCTTCAGGACCGGGTGGTCGACCTCGGCGGCAAACCGGACCCGGACAGCCTGCTGCAGGGCGTGAGCGCAGCGACCCCGGACGACTCCTCGATCGTCGCCGTCGGGAACATCCACGGGCAGGGTGAGGTGCTGGTCCACCAGCTGGCGACACTGCCGGGCTGGACCTGCGAGGACGGCTCTCCCTCCGCCTCCACCCTTCGTACGTCGACCGGAGAAGGGAGCCAGTGATGACGTTCGGCGGAGAACTCAGCGCCCAGCTCGCCACGGCGAGCCTCGGCATCGGGCTGGTGTTCGCCCTGCTGTGTTACCTGACCACCAACCTCTCGCCCGGCGGCATGATCACCCCGGGCTGGATCGCGTTGACCCTCATCGAGGACCAGCTCCAGTCGGTGATCGTGGTCGGCGTCACCATCGTCACCTACCTCATCGCCCGGCTGATGCACCGGGTGATCATCCTTTACGGGAAGCGGCTGTTCGCCGCCATCGTGCTGGTCAGCGTCCTGTTGCAGCTGACCATGTTCGTGCTCGTCCAACGGGACCTGCCACTGCTGTTCGCCCACCAGACGCTGGGCTTCGTGATTCCCGGGCTGATCGCCTACCAGCTGGTGCGCCAGCCGCCCCGGGCCACCATCCTGGCGACCGTCATCGTGACGGCGATCACGTTCGGCATCACGTACAGCGGCGTGGTCGCGGGCTTCGTGCCGGTGACCTGACCCTTCCGTCCGCCTCGCATTTCGTCTCGAAAGGAGAAGCAGGAATGAGCTACCGCAGGTATCTCCGCAGGCCGGCCGTGTCGAGCGTCATCGGGCTCGTCCTGCTGATCACCGCGAGCATGCTCACCTACCTGGTGGCCCGTCCGTCGCCTGCAGACGAACCCGAGCTGACCCTGGGCCTGGCGAAGCCGGCCGAGGGCCAGGCGGCCGGCGCGTCGGGCTACCACTACCAGCGGTCGTCCGAGCCGGACCGTACGGAGATCATCGACTCGTCGGGGGAGCCGGTCGCGATCATGACTGACGGCGCGCGGACCGCGCACATCTACGGTCCGTCCCGGACGTTCGAGGAGCCGCGCTTCACCGACGCGAAGCTCGAGACCGACATGTGGGTCCGGCTCGCGCCGCAGCCGTGGCGGGCCGGCGCCGAACAGGAGCAGTGGTTCATCGACTGGTTCGCCGCGGCCCGCCGGGACCGCTCGCCGGACGTGCTGGCGATCTCCTTCGAGTACGTCGACGGGGCCCCGGTGAAGCGGGACAACCAGGGACAGCAGTATTCCGGCGACGCCTCGTTCGGGCCGCCGGACCCGGCGGACCCCGACGGCCGTCAGGAGCGCTCCGACTTCTACGACTACCTGGGTCTGCCCTGGTCGTTCCTGGACGGCAAGGCGGCAATCCCCGAGCCGCAGCGCAAGCTGGCCCTGGACTGCTCCGGCTACCTGCGGATGGTCTACGGTCACCGGCTCGGCTATCCGCTGCGCGGTACCAACACCCCGGGCGAGGGGCTGCCGCGCCGGGCGTACGCCATGGCGGAGGTGGGCCCCGGTGTCCAGCTGATGCCGAACTCGGGCCAGCGGGCCCGCGGGATCGACAAGCTGCTCCCCGGCGACCTGGTCTTCTTCAACGCCCAGCCGGTACCGAACCGCCAGATCGACCACTCCGGCATCTACCTCGGCATCGACGACGGCGGGCACCACCGGTTCATCTCCAGCCGGTCCCAGACGGACGGTCCCACCATGGGTGACCTCTCCGGCGCACCCCTGCTGGACGGGGTCGGCTACTGGCCGGACCGGTGGCTCACCGCCCGCCGGATCTGACCGGCCCCGGGGAGTCCGCCGCTGCCAGGCGGCTGCTCAGAGCACCTGGGACAGGAAGCGGCGCAGCCGGGGGTGCTCCGGCGCCTCGAAGATCGCGGCCGGCTCCCCGGCCTCCAGGACCACGCCGTGGTCCATGAAGGCGACGGTGTCGGCGACCTCGCGGGCGAAGCCCATCTCGTGGGTGACCACCACCATGGTCATGCCGCCGGTGGACAGGTCGGCCATCACCGCGAGGACGCCCTTGACCAGTTCCGGGTCGAGCGCCGAGGTGGCCTCGTCGAAGAGCATCACCTGCGGTTGCAGCGCCAGCGCCCGGGCGATGGCCACCCGCTGCTGCTGCCCGCCGGACAGGTGCGCCGGTCGGGAGTCCGCCTTGCCGGCCAGCCCGACCAGCTCCAGCTGGGCGCGGGCGACCGCCGTGGCCTCGTCCTCGGAGAGCTTCCTGATCCGGCGCAGCGCCAGGGTGATGTTGCGCAGCACGCTCATGTGCGGGAAGAGGTTGAACTGCTGGAAGACCATGCCGACCCGCTGGCGCAGCGCGTCCGGGTCGTCACGCAGCACGCTGCGCCCGTCGAGCAGCACGTCACCCCGGTCCGGCTCGATCAGCCGGTTGATGGTGCGCAGCAGGGTGGACTTGCCCGAGCCGGACGGGCCGATCACGCAGGCGGTGCCGCCGCGCCCGACGTCCAGGTCCGCGCCGCGCAGCACCCGGTTGGCGCCGAAGGCGAGGTGGACGTCCCGGACGGCGAGGCTGACCGAGGTGGTGGTGTCGGCGCCGGTCATCGGTGATCCTTCCCGGTCGGGGTCTGCGGAGGCAGGGCGGTCTCGCCGGCGAGGGCCAGGCCGCCGTCGTCGTCGGGGTCGACGGTCACCGATCGTCCCTGGCGCAGCCGCCGGTCGATCCAGTTGACCGCGTGGGTCAGCGGCACGGTCAACGCCAGATAGAACAGGCCGGCCAGCAGCAGCGCCGACTCGTTGCCGGTGGTGGCGGCGTAGTCCTGCCCGATCCGGAACAACTCCCGCTGGCTGGCCACCAAGCCGAGGAAGTAGACCAGGCTGGAGTCCTTGATCAGCGCGATCAGCTGGTTGACCCAGGCCGGCAGGACCCGGCGTACCCCCTGCGGGATGATAACCAGCCGCATCGCCTCGCCCCAGGAGAAGCCGAGCGCCCGAGCACCCTCCAGCTGCGCGGCCTCGACGCTCTGGATGCCGGAGCGGAAGATCTCCCCGATGTACGCGCCGGCGATCAGCGACAGCGCCAGGATGCCCAACGGGTACGGGTTCGGCCCCCAGATCTCCATGCCGAGCGGTGCCAGGCCGACACCGATGAGCAGGATGGTCGCCGCGGCCGGCAGACCGCGGAAGACGTCCGTGTAGACCCGCGCCGGCCACCGCAACCATCGGGTACGCGAGATGCCGGCGATGGCCAGCAGCATGCCGAGGATCGAGCCGAGCAGGGCGGCGGAGATCGCCAGGATCAGCGTGTTGGGCAGCCCGACGGTCAGCATCTCGGGCAGCGCCTCGCGCATCGAGTCCCCGTCGAAGAAGGTCTCCCAGAGGGTGCTCAAGGTGTCCATCGGTCTCGTCCCCGTCCGCCCCGCTCGCTCGTCATCCGTACCGTCAGGAGGTGGTCGACGCCGACGCCGCCGGCACCGCGACGGTGCCGCTGCCGGGCTTGAAGTCGGCCGGGATCGGCCGGCCCGGGTAGTACTGCGCCTGGAGCCGGGTCCAGGTGCCGTCGGCGATGACCTCGTCGAGGCCCTTGTTCAGCGCCTCGCGCAGCTTGTCGTTGCCCTTGGCGAACGCGTACGCGGTGGGGGCGGGGCTGAGCTGCTTGGCCGCCACGGTGATCTTGCCGTTGCTGTCCGCCGCCGACTTCTCGCCGATCTCGGCGGGAGCGATCCAGGCGTCGGCGGTGCCGGCCTTGAGCTGGTTGATCGCGCCGTTGTAGTCGGGCACCCGCACCGGGTCGAGGTTCCGGCCGGTGGCGTAGTCGTCCTGCACCGTGCCCTGCACGACGACGACCCGCTTGCCGGCGAGCTGGTCGAAGCTGGTGATCGGGGAACCGGCGGGCACGTCGAGGCCGAAGTAGCCGAAGTCGTAGCCGTTGCCGAAGTCGACGGTCTTCTTGCGCGCCTCGGTGATGGTGATCGAGGAGCTGCCGATTTCGAACTTGCGGTTGTTGACCTGGGAGAGCAGCGCGGAGAAGTCGGTGCCGACGAACTCCACCTTCAGGCCGACCTTCGCCGCGGCCGCGGTGAGCAGGTCGTTGTCGAAGCCGGTGAACTTACCGTCCTTCAGGTACACGTTCGGCGGCGCGTCGGTCAGCGTGCCGGCGCGCAGCACGCCCGGCTGAAGCAGGCCGTACGGGTTCTCGGCGGCCTCGGACGAGCCGTCGCCGCAGGCGGTCAGCGCGGTGGCGGCGAGGACGGCGGCGGCGCCGAGCGCGGCCACCTTGGACAGAGCGGGAAGAAATCGCACAGGTGTCTCCGGGTTGATCGGTCGGCGGGCACACGGGCGCGCCGGGAGACGGCGTGCCGGACCGGCACACCGCTGCGGGTGGTACGAGGAAGGGGTCGTCGACTACGCGGTCGGGCGGCGACAGCCGTCGCTGCAGACCCGCATCAGGTCGACGTGTCGCCGCTTGACCAGCATCAGGCCGGCAGCCGGCGCGCCGGACGGGGCCGCATGCGCGGCGCCGCCGACGGGCGGGGCGAAAAGATCAGCAGACATGGTTCTCCTGGGTCGGTGCTGACCTGGGAACCAGGCCACGCTTGCACCGGTGCCACACCGGTGCCTGGTCTTCACCCGGAGCACCCCACCGTGGAGGAGGGTTGCCGGCCAGCGAGCCGGGGCTTGACGCTGGCGCTCATGACCTGCCGAGAAGGCTAGCAGCAGGGCCGGGTCGATCGTCCAGCCGTTATGACGGCCCTCACGTCCGCCCCTTACCGCCGGCCGCGTACCCAGCCGGTTGGGCGGGGCGGCACCGTGGGGGCCCGCGGGCCACCGCGGCGGAATTGGCCGGCGCGAACCCCGTCGACCGGTGCCAGGGTGGGGGAGGGCCGGGCCGGCTCCGCCGGGATGACGTTGCACCAGGGCTGGCGCTCCACCGGCGTCCCGACCGCCACCGACCGCCGAGGAGGGCGCTGCGATGACCGATCCGCTGCGGGACGCCGACGGGGGCGAGGCGCTGCGCCGGGTGTACGAGGCGGCCGGGCCGTACCTGTCGTCGTTGGCGGACCGGCCGGTGCACGACCCGGACAGCCAGGCGCTGCTCGGCCAGCTCTGGCACCCGGCCGATGGTGGTGCGCTGCCCGAGCGGGGCGAGGGCGCGGCCGCCGCGTTGGACCGGTTGCTGCGGGTCGGGACGGCCGCGGCCACCCACTCGGCCGGCCCCCGCTTCTTCCACTTCATCATCGGCGGGACGACCCCGGCCGCCCTCGCCGCCGACTGGACCGCGGCCCTGCTCGACCAGAACGCCGCCTTCCGCGCCTCCTCGCGGCTCGCCAGCGAGGTCGAGAGGATCGCGCTGACCTGGCTGCGGGAGCTATTCGGGCTGCCCGCGACGTACGGCGGCGCCCTGGTCACCAGCGCCACCTTCGCCAACGTCACCGGGCTCGCCGCCGCCACCCACTGGTGGGGCGAGCGGCACGGCGTCGACGTCGCCGCGGACGGGCTGGCCGGGCTGCCCCGGATGCCGGTGCTCTCCGGCGGCTACCTGCACCCCAGCGACCGCAAGGCGTTGCAACTGCTCGGCCACGGCCGCAACACCGTGGAGATCCACGCCCGTGACGGCGCGGGCCGGGTCGACCTCGTCGCCCTCGACCGGCGGCTCGCCGAACTGGCCGCCCCGGCGGTGGTGATCGCCATCGCCGGGGAGGTGGACACCGGTGACTTCGACCCGCTGGCCGACCTCGCCGACATCGCCGAACGGCGCGGCGCCTGGCTGCACGTCGACGGCGCGTTCGGGATCTTCGCCGCACTCTCGCCGCGCACGGCCGGGCTGGTCGCCGGCATGGAACGCGCCGACTCGATCGCCGGCGACGGGCACAAGTGGCTCAACGTGCCGTACGAGAGCGGCTTCGCCTTCCTCAAGGACCCGTCCCGGCTGCCGGTCGCGTTCGGCATGCCCGGCGCGGCGTACCTGCCGGGGGAGGGCAGCGCCCTGCCGACACCGGGCGAGGGTGCGGACTACGCCCTGCTCGGCCCGGACTCCTCGCGCCGGGCCCGGTCCCTGCCGATCTGGGCGACCCTGGCCGCGTACGGGCGGGAGGGCTACAGGTCCATGGTGGAGCGGCACCTCGACCTGGCCCAGCGCCTGGCGCGCCGGGTCGACGAGACACCCGAGCTGGAACGCCTCGCCGAGGTGCCGCTCTGCATCGTCTGCTTCCGGGCCCGCCCGGCGGGCGTTCCCGAAGCGGCGCTCGACGAGGTGAACCGGCGGCTCGGGGCGGCCCTGCTCGCCGACGGCCGGGTGTACGCCGGCACCACCGTCCACGACGGACGGGTGGCGCTGCGCCCGGCGATCGTCAACTGGCGGACCACAGAGGCCGACGTCGACCTGCTGGTCGACGTGGTCCGCGAACTCACCGCGAAGGTGGTCGCCGAACTCGGTTGAGGCGGGGTGCATCCACCGGCCGGAATCGGGGCGAAGCAATGGGCGTGACGACAAGTCACGGATCTGGTCGCACCGATGAAGGGTTCGCCGATGAAGATCGCACGACTCGCCGCCCGCGTGGCCGTGGGCACCATGGCCACCGTGCTGGCCACCGCCGCAGTGGCGGTGCCCGCCGCCCAGGCCTCCGCCAAGCAGCCCGGCACCCGCAGCCTGGCCGAGGTGCTCACCCGGGACACCGGCGGTTTCGACCGTAACTCCCGGGATTTCGACGTGCTCACCGCGGCCGTGCTGGCCGTCCTCGAGGCCAAGCCGAACTCCCCGGTGAAGGTGCTCGCCGACGGCACGGTCGCGCTGACCGCGTTCGTGCCCACCGACGCCGCGTTCCGGGAGCTCGTCCGGGACCTCACCCACGCCCACCGGCTCCCCAGTGAGCAGGCCGCCTTCACCGCCGTCGCCGGGCTCGGCATCGACACGGTCGAGAACGTGCTGCTCTACCACGTGGTGCCGGGCGCGACCATCGACCGGCGCGTTGCGGTCAAGGCCGACGGCGCGCAGCTGACCACCGCGCTGGGCGCCACCGTCGAGGTCGACGTGCTGCGCTGGTGGCACTTCCGCCAGGTGCGCCTGGTCGACGCCGACACCAGCGACCGCGACGCGCGGGTGGTCGCGTACGACATCAACAAGGGCAACCGGCAGATCGCACACGCCGTCGACCGGGTGCTGCGCCCGATCGACCTGCCCTGACCCGGCACTGACGCCACGGCGCCCGGCTCCTCCCGGGCGCCGAGGGTGCGTGCAGGCGCGCCATGCCCCAGCCCGCCGGCAGGTCGACACTCACCGCGGCCGGCGGCGACGTGCTCCGGCTCAACCCGGTGCTGCCCGACGGGCTCGACCAGCTCAACTCCGCCTGACTGGATCGTCTCGACCTTCAGATGTCAGCGTTTGCCGGCCTGGCGGACCACTCGCTGCGCCAGGTGATCCAGGGCGGCGAACGGCACCTCGGTCAGCGGGTCGGTGTTGTTGCCGCCCGTGCCGTGGGAGACCCCGTAGGGGTTTCCGTCGGCGAACTTCAACGGGTCGGTGTACCCGGGCGGCACGATGATGCCGCCGAAGTGATAAATGCTGTTGTAGAGAGCCAGCAACGTCGCCTCCTGGCCGCCGTGGGGCGTCTGCGCGTTAACGCTGTGCGATTGTCATGTCCCTTGGCAGCCCCGAAGTGGGAAAGCGCTAGATGGTGCGGCTTGCTGCAAGTCCGAGTGGACCAGCGATGCCTCGCAGAGCACTTTCTTCACACCGAAGAGGTCACTGGTTCGATCCCAGTATCGCCCACCATCGAAGTAACGCAGAAGAGCCACCCTCGGAAGAGGGTGGCTCTTGCTATTTCCATCGTCAGTTGTCGTTGGACGTCAGCGGATCGTCAGCGAACGCGTCGCGGATGCGTTGATCCCGCCCGTCCGACCGGTGGGTGTAGAGGTTCAACGTCGTCGACGGCTTCTCGTGGCCCATCACCGCCTGGACGTCGTTGACCGGCACGCCCCGCGACACCAGCTCCGTGGCAAACGAGTGCCGCAGGTCGTGGAAGCGGAGTCCGCCCGGCGCCATCTTCGCCACGTGCGCGACCGCGTCCCGTTCGGTGGTGAACTCCGCGGCGCGCTTGACGCCTTCCAGGTCGACCCAGGCTGCTCGCCACTTGAAGTGGCCCAGGCGGCTCACGTCTCCGTGCAGCCCGGCGCGAACGAGCGATGGCCGCCAGACGCGAGCCCGGAACAAGGTTCGACGCAGCGGACCAGCGGACGAGTTGGTGAACACCTGACCGCGAGGACCAGTCGGGAACGCCTCACGATGGGCAGCCAGCAGGTCGACCGCGAACTCAGGCAGTGGAACTGTACGTCGGCCAGCCCGCGACTTCGGATACGGCTTGATCGTGACCGTGCCTGCCACCTCGACGGCGACCCGAACCACCTCCACCGTCTTCGCGGCCAGGTCGAGCGACTCCCAGCGGAGCCCGGTGCACTCACCCCACCGCAGCCCGGTACCGCCGGCCAGGGCGACCAGCGCCCGATATCGGTCAGGGACGGCCGGCAGGAGCCAAGCGACTAGATCCGCGCGGGACAGTACGTGCCCGTCGGTGTCCTTCTTCCGCCGTGATGGCACCTTGACGCCCTCGCACGGATTGGCGCCGATGAGCCGATCACGAACCGCCGCGCGGAGGACGGCCGACAGCAGCCGGTAGCACTCGGCCACGGTGGCAGGGGAGCGGCGGGTGCCGAGGTCCGTCACCCAGTGCTGAACGGCGAGATGATCGATCCGGGATAGGGGCACGTCCGACCAGCGCGGCAGACGTGGGTTCGCAGGATCGAGGCGTCCCGCGCCCTTGTGGTCAGCTCGTCGTTGCGGGACTCCCGCCACCGTTCCGCGTACTTCCCGAACAGCAGACGGCCGGCGTGCGGGTCGACGTAACCGCCACGGGCGATGGCGGTTTCCGTCTCGGCGAGGAAGGCCGCCGCCTGTCGTCGAGTCGGGAAGGTCTTGGCCTTCTGCCGGCCATTAGCGTCACGCCAGTTGGCGCGGAACGTCCCCGCAGCAGGGCACGAGGCGGGCGAAGCATGTCCGCATCCTCTCGTACCGACAGACGGAGGAGGAGAGCCAAGGGTGAGACAGACGATGGTGAACTCAGCGGCAGCAACGGTGGGGGTCGTAGGGACCGGATTGTGCCGTGACCGCATACGTTCACCGGCTTCCGATCGGTGACTCGGTTGGGCCTGAGTACCCTCGGCCCGTGGTAGATCGTGAGCAGTACGTGAGGTATCAGCAGGACCGGACCGTGCTGGCGGCAATCGGCGCTCATCTCGATCCTCAGATCAGTCGGATCAGCGTGCGGTTGCCTCGGTCCGTGGCTGAGCCGGCGGTCGCTGCCTGGGATCGCGAGGAACCGGATGGAACCGGCGAGGAGAGTCGCGAAGAGTACGACCTGCGTGATGACGCCGCCGAGCTGGCCTTGATCGGCCTGGCGATCACCTCGCGCGGCGTGTGGGACGGCGAGGGGGTCGTCGTCGACCTGGACGTCGTGCAGATCGCGGCGGCGTTGCGGGCTGCGCGGTAGGTCAGGCCGCAGCAGCGAGACTAGCCGGATCGCGGCAGCGGCAGTCCAAGCCGGACCGACGCTCCCCTGTCTCGGTTGCGTCGGCGCTGCGGTTGCGAAGGCGTCGGGATGCATGTCGTGCCGCCCCTTGGCCAGCTCGGACACAACCGGTGGTCTGTTGCCGAATTGACCTTTACTCAAATCAAGGCGCTCCGCGCGGCGCGGGCCGGGGCGCGGCAAACGGCTCCTGCGGAGCCGCCGCCCCGGCGCCACGGCGCCGGGGCGGAAAGTCAGCCGGCCCGAACCCCACGCCCCGCCCCGCGCGTCACCCCTGGGTCTGCAAGGTGACCCGGTGACGAGTCCCAGAGGCTGACCGGGACCAGGACGACAAGCTCTTCCCTCCCGTCTCTTCTCACCTCGTGACGTCTCACCGCGGACCGGTCTGCGGTTGCTCGGGCCAAGTTGCCGAACGGAACGCGTCAGGCCGCTCACGGGTCCGAGGTGGGGGAGAAGTGAAGGTGGGGAAGGCGGTGGAGGATTGGGCGGGGTTGGGGTTAGAGCTGCCTCCGGCGGGGGCCAGACGACTCCAGGATGCAGTTGCCGAACGGTTGCGGTCGTGGGTGGTGGGGGTGGGATGCCATCCCGTCAGCCACCGACCCAGGCAAGCCGAGCAGACCAGGGCCAGGGCGACAAGGTCGTACGTCCAGCAGGGCGCTCCACCTTGTCACCCTGGCCCTGGCCCGCTTCACGGGGTGTGGGTCGGCGGCAGACAGTGAGGATGGTGGGGTGGGTCGCCGGGTTGGTCTGACTCACCGGCAGACCGACGTTGCTGTCCTCATCCCGATTCGTCGGCCGGCTCGGTGGCCCTCGGCAGCTGCATGTCACCGGTCAGGCGTCGTGACCTGATAGGAGCCTGTGCGAGAGGCGCCCCACCACTGTGTTGTCCGCATCGCCTGACCGGTGACGTGTCCACGTGTTCTCGACGCGACCGAGAAGGGCGGACCTCACCAGCATGGCAGCCAAGAAGCGATCTCTCATCGGTGGTGTCGACACCCACCGCGACACGCACCACGCCGCCGTCATCGACACCACCGGCGGGCTCCTGGCCGACGCCGAGTTCCCCGCGACCACCGCCGGCTACGCGGATCTGCTGGCCTGGATGCGCTCCTTCGGGCAGGTGACTGCCGTGGGCGTGGAGGGCACCGGCAGCTACGGCGCCGGCCTGGCCCGCTATCTGACCAGCAAGAAGATCGCCGTCGTGGAGGTAGATCGGCCAGACCGCCGAGCCCGCCGCGCACAGGGCAAGTCCGACCCGATCGACGCTATCGCCGCCGCCCGGGCGACCCTTGCCGGCACCGCGATGGGCACGCCGAAGACCCGCACCGGACCGGTCGAGGCCATCCGCGCCTTGAGGGTCGCCCGCCGAGGAGCGGTCAAGGCCCGCACCGCCGCCTTGAATCAGATGCGCGGCCTGGTCGCCGCCGCCCCCGAACCTCTGCGAGCCCACCTGACCAGGATCAGCGCTGCCGTGCTGGTCAGCCGCTGCGCCGTACTTGCCTACGACCCGACCAAGCTCCACGACCCGCAGCACGCCACCGCCGCAGCCCTGGTCGGGCTCGCCCGCCGCGTCACCGCCCTCACCGAGGAGATCACCACCCTCGACCGGCAGGTGACACCCATCGTCCGGAAAGCGGCACCCCGCACCACCGCCCTGTTCGGTGTCGGCCCCGATGTCGCCGCCCAGCTGCTCACCACCGCCGGCGACAACCCCGACCGGCTGCACTCCGAAGCCGCCCTCGCCCACCTCTGCGGCGCAGCACCCATCCCCGCCAGCTCCGGACGGGTGCGCCGCCACCGCCTGCACCGAGGAGGCGACCGCGGCGCCAACCACGCCCTGCACACCATCGCCCTCTGCCGCATGCGCTACGACCAGCGCACCCGCGCCTACCTGCACCGACGCATCACCGAAGGCCTCAGCAAGCAAGAGATCATCCGCTGCCTCAAGCGCTACATCGTCCGCGACGTCTACACCGCCCTACGCGCCGACTTCGCCGCCCTCGCCCCTTGACCTCCATAGGAGCATCGGGATGGCATCCAGTTGACTCGGGCGTGGCGGCACGGATCTAGCTGACAATGTGCCTTACGTTCAGGCCGAACACCCGTTCTAATAGGGTTCACTTGCTTGCGCAGGCAGCAATCCGCAGCTCTACAATGCACCCAGAGCATTAATGAAATGGATCATGAGAGCGCAGGGCCTAACGGTCGGGCCACGGAGCGCCGGACGAGTCAGGATCGCCTTTGGTCTGGAAACCCGGAATCCCGCTCAGGCGGGACGAGCCGGTCTACCGAGTCAGCGCCACCGACGCCGAAACTGTTGCGAGCGCCCAATCGTGTCCGTTGGCGCTGGCGCTCAAAGTGCGTCCCAAAACCAGCCCTGACACTGGTGAATGGACCAGACGCCGTGGGCCCTTCGTCCTCGGTGTGCTGGCCGACGCCATCCAGGACGTTGGGCTGCGGGTCAAGCACGGCTACGAGCTATGGGATGCGGTGCGGCTACAGGCGCGCCGATTTGGATCCCAGCATGAAGGCGTCCGCCAATTCTTCGATCACGCGCTTACGCAATTTTTCGAGTATCACGAAGCTCGGGAGGAAGAAGTTGGGCCACTCCGCTTCTTGGATGGATGGCCTGACCTTCAGAAAGGGCCGAGGGCTTCCCTGTTCGCCTGGGCGTTGCTGTACGAAACTGACACGGGCTGCCGAGAGATACGCCGTATCCGAGTCGCGACGGCAAGTAATAAGCTGACGCCGTGGGCATATGTTGCAGGCCATATAGCGGCGCAGTACCAAACCAGCATTGAGCCGCAGCGGATCTGGGTCACCGAGATTGGACTGAACGACGGAATTGAGTTTCACCTCATTTCCGGAGAGTCACCTGATCGAGTGGAGGAGCTATATCAGTCGGATGGCAGGGACGCAGTCCTTGCGACCACCAAAGGGGAGGAGCGTATCCCTGGACGTGTTTGCGGAGGATGCGAATACCTTGGAGGATGTGAATCGTTAATCCCGCTTAACGGTTTCCTTCAAACGGACAATCCGGGGCCTTGGACGAGATCTGTTTCGGCATCCGACCTCGTTCTCTACGAGACATGTCCCTCCCGCTGGTATATGGAGCGTGAGGTTCACTTGCCGAGGGTGGAAGAAGGTAGCGAGCCCCTTCTTCGCGGACTGGCCACGCACCAATGGCTGGCCCAAGCGCACGGGCGATCCAAGGCCTGTACTGCCGATGAACTACCGAACCCAGCAGACATCGACCGTTTAGGGATCGTCGGAGAGGCGGCAGTAGATCCAGGCGATTACGAGCTGGCATATCCGTTTCTGCGTTCGCATATTGACTGCTGCCCGTTGAATGATGACTCAATCAGATCGTTGACCGCCGAGCGCACGCTTTATGCGTTCGATGCCCAAGCCGACGCGGTAATCGCCACAAAGGCCGATGCCTTCTGGCTGCGGGGGGACACGCTTATCATGCGGGAGATCAAGACGGTACAGGTGCAGCCTGAAGCTGATAGGGATCAGATTTTCAGCGCCTACCTTGCCGTGGCGTGGGACCTCGTAGCACTTGAGACGGGATTCATCAGCCACTTCGGTGCGGTGAGGGGCGAGGTCCAGCTCGAGATCCTTTCACCCGATGCGGCCGTAGTGCACACGTACTCGACCGATGACGAAGCTCTGATGAGGATGGCCCGCGGGCGAATCCGACGGCTCGGTCGAGACTGGTTGGCCGACGTGCAGTGGGCGCCTACACCCAACCCAGGCTGTACGCGCTGTAGTGTCCGGCGATGGTGTGGCATCAGGGACGCATGGGCAGACGCGGTAGCCACTAAAGTAGACGCAGGAGCTGAAGACATCTCCCTCACCTCTTGAGGTTCGGAGGAGGACTTGGTGACACCTGGTGCGCCGCGTATCTCACCCAACATGATGCCCCGTCGCACTAGCTCGGTGCCCCCAGCGAGCGCAATGCCAAAGCGCCGGCATGCCTTCAGCGCCGCAGTTCCCCAGCGCGGTTGGCCAAACTCCACCGTCTTCGCCGACACCGGAATCCTGTTGAGCGCAGGGCGAAAGCGCGACTGCGTCCCTAAGTTCACAGGGCACTACGCTGATCGCTTGTGCGTGGCCGAAAACGTCGCGATGGAGATCGCGCGTATTGCGGCACCAGGCGCAGGGCGATGGGCAGACGGCAGGGCACACACGGCAGCCGCTGTCGCGAAAACGTCTATCTTGGACGCCGGCAGATGCTATGTGGATACGAATGAGTACGACAGCAGGGTCTTCGACGAGGTACTGCTGAAGCTTCAGAACCTTCCCAAGAAGGGTGAAGAGCAGCACCATGAGTTCGCGCACCTAGGGGAGGCTGCCTCTATCGCCCTGTGCGTCCTGAGGATCGCTGAGGGTCGGAAGGTGGTCTTCCTTGTTAATGATGGAGGCGCGAGCCTAGTTGCGTCCCAGCACGGTGTCCCGGCGCGTCACTTCGGACACGTTCTCTCTGAACTGGCCTGCGCCGGCCACTACACCAGCGAGGAGGCGTTCGACGTTTTCGCTTACGCGACTGCGGTCAGTGGCGTCCCTGTTGACGCCGCCCCAAAAGGAGCTAAAGACTTGGAGTGTCGCCGGAGTTCAGGTTCGTGTGGGATCTGCGACAGCTTAGTGGGTTAGATGCCTAGCAGAAGTCTGTCGATGCCACAATCTGTTGGTATCCGGCTTCTTCTAGTTCCTGCTCAACGCCGGCGACGTTCTCCGAACGTCCGAGGACCCGTGCCACTACTTCTGAGGAAACAAGTCCGTCCCGGTATGCATCGAGGGCCATAGAAAGCATCCAGTGCGAGGCAGACTTTTCACCTTGAGCAGAACATGCCTGTTCCCATTCGTCCTGAAGCCGTGCCTGCTGCATGAGTTGAGAAATGCGGAGGCGACTGTATGCCTCAAGGTGGCTGCGTGAAACGCCAGCGGCTTCGACGAGAGTCTTGATGCTAGCTTGGCGGCTTAGCCCGAAGCGCATCATGAACTTGGCCAGCGGCACGCCATATCCGTCTATCGGCTTCTTTGGCCCGTGCTCGGCCCAAAACTGTCGGACAGCGAAATCGGGGGCCAGGAAGTGCCTCGCAAATACTTCGGCCCGTATCTCTTGCAGATTCTCATCCGGGTAATTTTTACGATTCACAAAGAGTGAGCGATCGTCCTGGTACAAGAGGTGGCAGAGTTCATGCGCCAGTGTGAAGCGTTGCCGACCCCACCAGGTGTGGTTTGTGTTCACCATGACGATGGATCGCCAGGAGTTTTGTGCAGGGTCGCGCAAAGTAATCCCTTGAACTGTCTCCGGCATCGAGTCGAAGATTACGGCTGCACCTAATGACTCAATGAACTGAGTGATATCACCAACGGGCTCTTCGTCGCCCAGCTCTAGGTAGTCGCGTAAACGCTCAGCGGTCCTAGCGGCGGCACGTTTGTGATATACGTCTTGTGCTACAGCCCTCCGGGCTTCCATCGCAAGAGCGCTCGTACGCGCACCTTCTTGTGGATACCACGACAGCAGCAACTCAAGGTCCCGCAAGGAAGTCTCGGCTCGCCGTGCGACGACGTCGATGTCCCCGTCAGTGGCGAGGACTCCTGCGCGAAGGGCTACAGCGAGGCTTCGTTGAACTGGCGTATCTCCGGCCAAGACAGCCAGGGGCAAACCGGAACAGACAGCCAACATGGCGAGTTGTGACTGGCGGGGCTGCACTCGCCCTGCCAAGGCGTCGCCCAACCAGCCGCCGTTTTCGGGCTCCCCGAGCGCCGCGTAGATTTCGCTTATTGAGGCAGCCGCGCCCGCAAGCGCCTGGTGTAGGCGCTCAGCCCAAGCTGGCAGTTGTGGGTGCCTCGACATGGCTACCTCTCGTTTCGATGGTTACGCGGGGTAGTCGTCTTGTAGCTCTCTTACGTCCGTAGCATACTCGTCGCCCCTGACAAAGACAGCCCGACAGTGTGCCAGGTGGCGCCTGTGGACGACGGGAAGGCTGCCACCAGCAGTTGTGCTTTCGCCCACTTGCGCAGGAGGGGCGGGACAGCTCCCGGCGGCTGGCCGCCAGTCCAATCGGCAGTGACTGTCAGTTGTGCCGTATCGGCCGCCAAGCGCCGCCGAACCCCAACGACGCCCTTGATGCCACTACCCTCGTCGTGGCGGTGGAGGTCGACCCTGCGATCTTGAAGCTCCGACAGCAGCCACCCACGAACGTTGGCCGTTCGTCAGGTCGGGCACCTCTTCGAACAGGGGTACCACGTCACCCGCGGCCGATTCGACATGCGCCCGCGGTACACAGTCGGCCAACTACCGAGCCTCCCTACGCCCTGGCAGGACACCGTGTCTGGCAGGTATTTCGGCTGGCGGTGCAGGCAAGCCAAGCTGCACGGCCGGTTTGTGTTCGCTGTGGAGTACATCCTTTGCCCCTACTGTCGGGCTGGCTGGGTAGATAAGCCCTATACAGTCAGCGCAAATCTACGAGACAGCTCAGGAGGGGTAGCCGTATCGGCGGCCAGCTGTCGATGCCCGCGATTGGGTCACCTCGCCGCCAGTTCGCTTTGGGCGGCGGCAAGGGTCACCGTCGCTGTCGGTCCTCCCAGCGACGGTGGTTTGGCGCGTAGCCGACCGGGCCGGCACTGATCGTGAAGTTACCGGGTCGGATTACTACCTCGCCGGTCGGGCCCGAAGTGATCTGACCCAATCCCGCTTGAAGATCGGCCTCGAACCCAGGCAACTTCAGCCGGATGAGCGACGGGAGGAGCACCGCGACGGCGACGAGCCCGACCAGGATGGGCGTGATGGTGGTAATCATGACGACGGTGACGCGGTTCGAGAGGAAGAATGCTGTCCACATCACGGCGAGCAGGCCCAGCGCGACGGTGGCGACGGTCGCCGTACCGAGCGCGGCGGTGCGGGCGGTTCGACTCTCCCGTTCGAGTAACTGCATGACTCGTTGCGCGTCCACGTGCCCCTTGTCGATGCTTAGACAGCGGCGTAGGTGCCGCAGCGCCTGGCCGCGGGAGCGCGCGTCGCCCAGCGCGCCGGCGGTTGTTGTCCCACCCAGCCGTACCTTGCACACGGCGGCGACATAGTAGGGATCGGCCTCACCGGCGGGTGCGCCTTTGATCGCTTCGATTGCCTCGGCGTACGCCTCGGCGAAGACGTCGTCGTTTTGAGTCGCATCGGCCTGATGGAACAGCAGCCGGGCCAAGGCCAGGTGCAGCCGCCACGGTACGGCCGCCGTGCGCAATCCCTCCTGCAACACGTCCTCCGCTTCGCGCGACTGGCCCAACGCCGTCAAAGCCTCGGCCAACCCAAGCGCCGCAACCTGCATCGACGGGTCCACTCGCAGCACGCCCCGGAACTGGCGGGCCGCCGCTTGCGGCTCTTCCGTGAGCAGACGCAGGTGCCCCAGCTCCACCTGCGCCGAGGCGTTGTATGGGTCCTGCGCGATCGCCACGCGCAGGAGCGCCTCTGCCTCGTCATATCGGCCGAGCTGCGTGTACAGCGCAGCGAGGTCCGTGTGGCTGCCCTTGTATGGGTCGACTTCTAGCGCCTTCGAGAGGTGGTACTCCGCGGCAGGTAGCCGTCCAAGCCGGTAGTCGATCACGCCTAAACACACCAGCACGGCGGCGTCCTGCTGCTCGCCGAGCACCCCGAGGCAGATCTGCTCGGCCTGTTCCCACTGGATACGTTCGTCCTGCCGTACGAGCGCCCATGCCCGGGCCAGCCGGTACTCGCGGTCGTACGGCGTCAGTTCGACCGCGCGGCCGAAATGCTCCTCGGCGGCCATATAGTCACCACGGGCGAAGTCGACCCAACCAAGACCGGCGATTGACGCAGCCCGTTCCTCGTTCGACAGTGCCTCGCGCTCCAGCCGGGCGAAGGTCGCCCGCGACTCGGGTAGGCGTCCTGAGTCGTGCTGAATCCACGCCAGCTCCATAGCGAGCTCATGCAGGTGCGGCTGTTCACGTACCAGCGGGGCGACCAACCGCTCGGCCTCGGCGTAGCTACGCACGGCTCGCAGCGCTGCCGACTGGCTCGCTAACACGCGGGGATGGTGCGGGTTGCAACGTGCGGCAGTCTCATAAAAGGCGATCGCCTCTCGCGCCTGCAGCCGGTCCTCGAACACCCGTCCCAGACAAATGTGCAACAACTCGACCGTGGGCCGTAGCATCACCGCCGCACGGGCGCACCGTTCCGCGTCCGAGTGTCGCCCGAGCCGCTGGAGTACGGCCGCCCGGCGTTCGACTACTTGGACATTGCCGGGATCAATGGCGAGGGCGCGGTCAAACACGGTTAGGGCTTGTTGGTCGCCGTACCGATCGGCGTGCACCTGCCCCAGCTCGAGCAGCACGTCCACGCTGTCGGGGCGAGCGTCAACCGCCACCTGAGCGGTCGTCAGCGCACCCACGAAGTCGCGCGACATGCGCAGTACTCGAATCCGCGCCGTCAGCGCCGAATCATCCCTTGGATCGAGAGCGAGGGCCTCCTGGACGGCGACGAGCGCCGCATGATAGTCACCCTTATCCAACGCGACGCTTGCCAGCTCCAGCCGCAGTGTCGGTGAATCGGGCCGCCGGCGGATCCCCAAACGTGCTGCCTCTTCGGCGTCATCGAGGCGCCGCAGCTGCCGCAGTTCGATGACCCGCCAGGCCAGGGCCGATTCGTGGCCGGGGTCGATGACGAGTGCCTGTTCGAAGGCGGTCAAGGCGCGCTGATAGTCGTGCTGGTCGTCGTGGACGTAGCCGAGTTCGAGGTGCAGTTGGGGTAGGTCGGGCCGTTTGCTGATTGCCTCGCGTGCTGCCTCTTCGGCGTCATCGAGACGCCGCAGTCGCCGCAGTCCGCTGATCCGGGCACTCAGGGCCCACTCGTCATCGGGGGCGATGGCGAGTGCCTGTTCGAAGGCGGTCAAGGCGCGCTGATAGTCGTGCTGGTCGTCGTGGACGAAGCCGAGTTCGAGGTGCAGTTGAGGTAGGTCGGGCCGCCGGCGGATCCCCAAACGTGCTGCCTCTTCGGCGTCATCGAGGCGCCGCAGCTGCCGCAGTTCGGTGACCCGCCAGGCCAGGGCCGATTCGTCGTTGGGGTCGATGGCGAGTGCCTGTTCGAAGGCGGTCAAGGCGCGCTGATAGTTGTGCTGGTCGTCGTGGACGTAGCCGAGTTGAAGGTGCGGCTGGGGTGAGTCGGTTCGTTCGTTGATTGCCTCGCGTGCTGCCTCTTCGGCGTCATCGAGGCGCCGCAGTCGCCGCAGTCCGATGATCCGGGCACAGAGGGCCCATTCGTCGTCGGGGTCGATGGCGAGTGCCTGTTCGAAGGCGCTCAGACCGCGCTGATAGTCGTGCTGGCCGTTATGGACGTAGCCGAGTTCGAGGTGCAGTTGGGGTGAGTCGGGCCGCCGGCGGATCCCCAAACGTGCTGCCTCTTCGGCGTCATCGAGGCGCCGCAGCTGCCGCAGTTCGATGACCCGCCAGGCCAGGGCCGATTCGTCGTTGGGGTCGATGGCGAGTGCCTGTTCGAAGGCGGTCAAGGCGCGCTGATAGTCGTGCTGGTCGTCGTGGACGTAGCCGAGTTGAAGGTGCGGCTGGGGTGAGTCGGGTCGTTTGCTGATTGCCTCGCGTGCTGCCTCTTCGGCGTCATCGAGGCGCCGCAGTCGCCGCAGTCCGTTGATCCGGGCACTTAGGGCCCATTCGTCGTTGGGGTCGATGGCGAGTGCCTGTTCGAAGGCGGTCAAGGCGCGCTGATAGTTGTGCTGGTCGCCGTGGACGTAGCCGAGTTGAAGGTGTAGCTGGGGTGAGTCGGTTCGTTCGTTGATTGCCTCAGCGTGCTGCCTCTTCGGCGTCATCGAGGCGCCGCAGTCGCCGCAGTCCGATGATCCGGGCACAGAGGGCCCATTCGTCGTCGGGGTCGATGGCGAGTGCCTGTTCGAAGGCGCTCAGACCGCGTTGATAGTCGTGCTGGCCGATGTGGAGGTAGCCGAGTTGGAGGTGCAGCTGGGGTAGGTCGGGCCGCCGGCGGATCCCCAAACGTGCTGCCTCTTCGGCGTCATCGAGGCGCCGCAGCTGCCGCAGTTCGATGACCCGCCAGGCCAGGGCCGATTCGTGGCCGGGGTCGATGGCGAGTGCCTGTTCGAAGGCGGTCAAGGCGCGCTGATAGTCGTGCTGGTCGTCGTGGACGTAGCCGAGTTGAAGGTGTAGCTGGGGTGAGTCGGGTCGTTTGCTGATTGCCTCGCGTGCTGCCTCTTCGGCATCATCGAGGCGCCGCAGTCGCCGCAGTCCGTTGATCCGGGCACTCAGGGCCCATTCGTCGTCGGGGGCGATGGCGAGTGCCTGTTCGAAGGCGGTCAAGGCGCGCTGATAGTTGTGCTGGTCGTCGTGGACGTAGCCGAGTTGGAGGTGTAGCTGGGGTAGGTCGGGCCGCCGGCGGATCCCCAAACGTGCTGCCTCTTCGGCGTCATCGAGGCGCCGCAGCTGCCGCAGTTCGATGACCCGCCAGGCCAGGGCCGATTCGTGGCCGGGGTCGATGGCGAGTGCCTGTTCGAAGGCGGTCAAGGCGCGCTGATAGTTGTGCTGGTCGTCGTGGACGTAGCCGAGTTGAAGGTGTAGCTGGGGTGAGTCGGGTCGTTTGCTGATTGCCTCGCGTGCTGCCTCTTCGGCGTCATCGAGGCGCCGCAGCTGCCGCAGTTCGATGACCCGCCAGGCCAGGGCCGATTCGTGGCCGGGGTCGATGGCGAGTGCCTGTTCGATGGCGGTCAAGGCGCGTTGATAGTCGTGCTGGTCGTCGTGGACGTAGCCGAGTTCGAGGTGCAGCTGGGGCACGTCGGGTCTGCGGGTGATGGCCTCCTGGGAGGTCCGCTCGGCTTCGTTCAAGCGGTGCAGCAGCCTCAGCTCGGTGGTACGCCACTCGAGCGCGTCGGCATCGTCCGGGTCGATGGCGAGAGCCCGTTCGAACGCGGCCAGGGCATCTCCTCGCCGGTAGCGGTCATCCAGGATGTACCCCAGCTCCACATAGGGCCGGGGGTCGTCAGGTCTGCGGGCGATGGCTTCTTCGGCGAGCCTCTGGGCTTCGTCGAGGCGGTGCAGATCACGCAACGCCTTCAGTCGCACCTGCAGGGCTGGCATTTCAGCGTGCTCGTCCGTCACCACTTCGATTTCGGCCAGTACACGCTCAAACTGGTAGCGGTCGAGCAGGCTCGTGGCGTACTCGATCCGGGCCGTGTCGCTGATCAGCCCGGTGCTGACAGCCAACGCATCGAGCTCGTCGTAACGGCGCAGACACCGCAGCCCGTGCAGCAGCCAGGTCAGCCCCCGCGGATCGCTCGGATCGAGCGCAAACGCCTTTTGGAAGTACTGCAAAGACTCTTCGAACCGGTACCGGTCGACCATGAGACGTCCGGCCGCGAGACGCACGAGCGCGCTTCCGGGAAACCTCTCACACACCTCGGCAGCCAGCGTCGCAGCGTCGTCGTGGTGACGCTCCCGGCTCAGGCTCGCGATCAGCCAAGCCGACACGTCGGCACAGTCGCCGTGCACTTCGTACGCCTGACGCAGCACCGCAGCCGCATCATCGGGCCGGTACAGGGCCAGCAGTACCCGCCCGTGCGCGACCGCCAGCGCGGCGGATGGCTCGTGCAGCCCCACCAGCGACTCTTCGAGCAGTCGCAGCGCTGTGGCTGCGTGCCGGGTGCGCCGCAATTCGTCAACGCGCCGCAGCAAGTCATCAGTGTGCCGGAGGAGGCCATCGCGCCGCGCCGGCTCGTCCACCGCTTCGTGGGGAGGGTGTGCCTGAACGGGTACAGCCTTGTCGAGCGGCTTCTCGAGCATCCGGGATCTCCTCCGCTTACCTCGGATCCGGAGCAACACCTAATGATCCGCTCTGCCCAACGCCAACACTGTCGGGTACGTGACTTACCGCGCCCAACTGTCAAACACCCTGCCCAGCAAAAGCAGTCCTGGCGGTGCATGCCGCTGGTATCCCCGACCCCGTGCCGGGACGTGCTTTTAGCGTTGAACGAGGACGGCCAGTCCTCGCAGATTCCATAGGGTGCACAGCAGAGAAGACAGCAACGCAGCCGCCGGCAAGGAGCCGTGTCCCGCCTGATCATGCTCCTTGACTTCGGCCGAGAGGTCACCAGACTGTGCTGCGAAGATCTGGGGGTCAAGTGCGCGTCGCTGCCCGTTAATTGATCCCAGGCGTCACCAAGGTACTCACGACCTCTCGGAGCTGGTGGCAGCTTGCGCCTAATATCTGGGTGGTCACGGGCAGGCTAAATACCTAACCGGAAGTCCTCTATCCGTTGCCGTACAAGTTCGGCCGGATCGCCACCTGCGCCCTTGGTCAGAAGCATTTGCTTACAATCCTCGTCGTCTAACCCGACAATAAGCTTGTCGTGAAGGAGCCACTGCTCTCGGCTGGTCCACGCTGCATCCCTCTTGAATCCGCGACGCGTGAGAAGCATGCCGACGAGTCCCGTGCCGTGGCGGGTAAGGTAATTTGCGAGTTGAAGCACTTCTGTCTTCCCGGCCGGCAGTCCGGAATTCTTCGCCTCAGCTACGACGAAGTCTGCGTGGTAGTGGACGCGCATGAAGCTCCAGAACCCATCCTGCGAGTAATTCGGCAAGATGAAGTCCCGTCGGTTGACCCCGCTTTCGGTACTGCTTTGGGTTACCACCTGCTCCAGCGGCGGGGAGAACAGGAAGCCGAGCAAGTCCTCACAGAATTTCTCGTATCGAGTCCAGTCGGTGACCCCCGGACGGATGCGCTGCAATCGTCCTAGCAGTTCTTGCGCACGGTCCCGTTCTTGAACCGGCTCCTCGCCTTGCAGTAGCGCGAGGAAGGAAGGAGTGAGAATTCCGAGCCGTCGCGCCTCTTGTCGAAGATATCTCCCATCCCATGTCCGGACACCCACTGGCCTCTCTTTGTTCGGTGACAGGACGCCTGGGAAGGCAACGACGAGACGCGGCTTTGATGAGCCGGGATGTTTGAGCTGATGAAGTTCCCCTGCTGCCTTCAGCCGGTCGACGACGTCCTGGAGCCGTCGTTTGGTCTGAGGGGTCTCGGCGGCGACTTGGACCAGGAGGGGCCGACCTCGCCATTGGGCCGCAATATCGACGCCCAGATCGCCGGCTTCCCCTTGCTCTGTCTCGACGTCAGTTACGTCTGGCATTTCGCGGAGAAGTTCCCTGACAAACCGCTCAAACTCCCAGCCCTGGACATCATCGCGACCTGCCATGGTCCACCGGTTCCTCCCCTAGCGGGGCCAAAGGTGCCGTGAAGGCTTCGCTGCCGTCGTACAAGCTCAGCCCAATGTAGACCTCTGGACACCATCACGCAGCCCGCTGGACAGGCGCCCCAGCCGCGGAAGTTCACCTGTGCCCGATCCGCTTTACCGGCTCCAAGCCCAGCCCGACAGCCGGGCGTCCACGATCGACTCAGGCTTGAAGCCGGCCGACACGCCGGGTGGCCCACGTAATCACAACCGCCGACCTTTCTGCTTCCCGGCTGAGGCCAGCAGCAGAACCGTCAGGCACCACCGCATTGACGAGGGAGCCCCAACGGCACGTACAGCCGACCCGACGGCCGCTCCGTCAATGGCAGGGCGGCTATGTCACCATGCAGAAACGTCGCTTCACCGGCAGGGCCTTCGTCAGCATGGCGTGTGGGCCGTCCGTGCCGGCTCGCGGGGGACGCCCAGAGGACGCGGCTGGCACAGGCTGCAAGGCAGCGAGGAAGCAGCGAGATAGTTACCAACGGCCGGCATGAGACGACACCGGGTGGCAGAGGGGCGATGCGCCGCTACGCAGAACGGCATCGGATGACAGGGCACGATGCGCCGTAACCGCGTTCACACGAAGAGGTCACTGGTTCGATCCCAGTATCGCCCACCATAGATACATGCAGGTAGGAAGCCCGTCACCGGTTCGGCCGGTAACGGGCTTCCGCGCTGTTGCCCCTTAAATTGGGAGCAGATTGGGAGCAGGGCGTTCGGCTCTGGTGTCCGATCGCCGTGGGTCGCCCGGCGGCGGTATCGGGTTACCGGTTCCGGCCCGGCTGGCCGGCTAACGGAGGACTTGGAGCTACCGGTACCGGGCCCCACGTGACGAAAGGGCAGTCCCGCTATCGCTCACCGGATCGACTGATGGCCGTCGGTCCGGTGTGCCGCCCACTCGCCGGTCCACGTCGCCAGTTCTTGTACCCAACTGTCGGTGCTCTGCGGGCACTTGGCCGACCACTTCGATGCATTTTTCGACGCGAAGTCGTCCAACACCTCGCGGTCGGTCGCGGTCCATGCGGGGAAGCTGCGTCAGCCACTCTTCTGCCTGTTTGGGCACTGTGGCCGTTGCCCGATCAGCCCTGGACGAGTAATGCGAGCTCGACCCACGGAGCTGCCTTGGTTGCCCACGCCCAATCGACGATCCGTAGGCCGCGCGGAGTCACGATCAAGTTGGCCGGATTGAGGTCGGAGTGGATGAGTGTCTCGCCGTCCATCGCAGGGTGTGCGAACCCGAGGCGGGCTGGCGGACTGAACCATGACTCGCCGGGCGCAGGAGTCTCCTGAAGTTCCTTGAGTGTGACGGCGAGTAGATCGAGATCCGCACTGCCGGGTGACAGGTCGGGGTGGGGACCAGCGAGATGCTCGGTCCCCACCACCAACCAGCCATCGGACTCGAAGTGCCACAGGACTGCGGGCGGGTAACGGTCGATGGCCCCGGTCACCGCCAGCTCGTATCGCAGTGACCGGACGCTCAGTTCTGCAGAGGCCGCCTTGATGAAGACCGGTCCGGCTGGCCCGGTGATCGTCGAGGCGATTTCCGCGTGGTTGCCACTGGAGGCCGGGGTTACGTCAAAGGCTCCGCGGACCCCTTCGGCGATCCCTGTCGTGACACTCTGCATGACTTCGGTCAGGATCGGCCGGTGGTGCACCTAGTGGCTTGCAATCTTCTTGCAGGCGGCCGTGTAGGGCTCGCTGACTGGAGGGCGGCGTGCCACAGCAGCGTCGACCGGCCGGGTCGGCACGACGCGGTAGGAGCCGCCGGTCGGCATGAGCATCCCGAAGTCGGGCTGGCCTGCCCGCCGCGATCCGAATGAGCCATGCCGCGGTTGCGGCGCATGCATCCGCGGTCGCTCAACGTTGTCACACCCTTGTGTCACCATGCCGCCGTGACAGTCAGTACCGCGGCGTCGGGTAGCGCAATGGTGACAGGGTCGCTTACGCCAGGTTCGCCCGGCGACCTCGCTCGGCTCCTCGCCGAGATCGGTACCGGAAGCAAAGCCGCGCGGGGACGCCAATTCGAGGCGTTGGTCCGGTACTGGCTCCGGGCGGACCCGGTGTGGGGTGCCCAGGTCGACTACGTATGGCCGTGGTCTGATTGGCCTGGCGCCAACGGTCCCGACATCGGTATCGATCTTGTCGTCCAATCGGTTCGTGGAGGCCTTTGGGCGGTGCAATGCAAGGGGTACGCCGCTGGCACCACGGTGACCAAGTCCGACGTCGATTCCTTCCTTGCGGCCTCCGCGACAGGGGAGTTCGAACGCCGGCTGCTGGTCATGTCGACCGATCGGCTGGCGCCGAATGCCCGCCGTGTCATCCGAGGCCAGGCGGTCCCGGTGACGGTGATTGGCCGGGCAGGTCTCGAGGAGTCGGCGGCAACTTGGCCGGCCAGCATTGTCGCGCTGGCCGACGCGCAGCCAACGATATCCATGCGACTGGCGCGAAGGACCTTGCGGGACCATCAGGTCGACGCGGTCGACGCGATGGTGGCGGAACTGGATGCGCAGCTGTCTGCCGCCGATGAGGCTCGTGCGTCGCTGGTGATGGCGTGCGGCACCGGCAAGACGCTGACATGTCACGGCATCGCCGAGCGCGTCGGCGCCCGCCGGATGCTGGTGCTGTTGCCAAGCCTGTCGCTGCTTGCTCAGACGCTGCGAGAGTGGTCAGCTCAGGCCGGCCCCACGGGAGGCCTTCGGGCGGTGGCCGTCTGCGGCGACCCGACGGTGGCCAGGGCCGATAATGACGAACTGCATGTATCGCCAGCCGACCTTCCCGTCCCGGTGCTCACCAACGTGGTCGAGCTGCGGAAACACCTCGCCGAAGGTCTGGATGACCAACGACCTCTTGCGGTGTTCTCCACGTACCATTCCAGTCCGGTGATCGCCGAGGCCATGGCCGACAGTGCTATCGAAGCGTTCGACCTCGTGGTGGCCGACGAGGCGCATTATGTTGCCGGCCGTTGTTCCGCGGCGTTCGCGACCGTACTGGATAGCCGGCGGATCCGGACTCGCCGCCGGGTGTTCGCGACGGCGACGCCGCGAGTGGTGCCGGCCCACCTCTCCCGCAGTGCCGCGGAGCTGGACCCCGTTGCCTGCAGCATGGACGACCGGGCAGTGTTCGGCCCGGTCGCGCATCGGCTCACTTTCGGTGAGGCCATCGGGCTCGGTCTGCTGGCCGACTACGAGGTTCTGGTTCTCGGCGTCGCCGCTCCTGAGGTGGCCGCCCACGACCGAGCCCGCGGCGGTGCAGCTCATCCGGCGGTTGAACGGGCGGTCGTCGACGCCGCCGGTGCACCCGTCGACGGTGCCACGTTCGCCGCCGTGGTGGCGATCGGCCGGGCGATGCGGGAGAAGGGAGTTCGCACCGCGCTAAGCTTCCACTCCCGCGTGAGCCGGGCCCGTGCGTTCGCCGCGCTCGTCAACGACCTTCCAGCGGTCGCCCCGGCCGCCGATCCGGGTCCGATCCAGGCCGCCCACATCTGCGGCTCGATGCCGACCAGCCAGCGCAACGGCCTGCTGCGGACATTGGGCGCTACCGGGCAGACCGGCGGACCCGCCAGGACCTTGCTCGCGAACGCCCGGTGCCTCACGACCGGCGTTGACCTGCCGGACCTAGACGCGGTTCTGTTCGCCGACCCACGGCGATCGGCCGTCGACATCGTGCAGGCGGTTGGCCGGGCGCTGCGCCTCGGAACACGGGGTATCAAGAGCCTGATCATTCTTCCTGTCGTGCTTCAGCCAGGCGACGATCCGGACACTGTGCTGACCAGCAGCGCGTTCGATGGCGTCTGGCAGGTGTTGGCCGCACTGCGAGATCACGATGAGACGTTCGCCGAGCAACTCGACGAGCTGCGTGTCGACCTTGGCGCTGGCGCTGGCATCCGCCCATCGGCGCTGGACAAGCTCGTTCTCGATCTGCCCACGCTCAACGGCGCGGAACTGGCGGACCGGCTCCGGGTGCGAATTGTCGAGACTACGACAAGCAGCTTCCTCTACGGCTTCGGGAAGTTGCAGCGCTACGTGCGCGAGAACGGCACCGCGCTCGTGTACGGCGACCACGTCACTAGCGACGGATTCGCCCTTGGCAGGTGGGTGGTGAAGCGGCGGACCGAGCGGAAGCAGGGCCGGCTGTCCGAGGCTCGGGCGGTGCGACTTGAGAATCTGCCGGGATGGGTTTGGGATCGGCACGACAGGGCGTTCACCATCGGTTTCGACGCACTTCAGCAGTACGTCCAGCAGAACGGCCATGCCAGCCCGCCTCAGGCGCACGTCACCGCTTCCGGAGTGAAATTGGGCGGATGGGTCAGTACGCGCAGAGGCGAGTACCGGAAGGGACTTCTGTCGGCGCACCGGGTGACGCAGTTGGAGCAGCTGCCGGGATGGGTGTGGGAGGTGGAGGACACCAGTTTCCCGGACGGGCTAGCCGCCCTGTGGGAGTACGCCACCGAAAACGGGCATGCCCTCGTGCCGAAGGACCACGTCACCGCAGACGGACTTGCATTGGGCGCCTGGGTCACCCGTCGGCGGGTCGAGCACAACGGTGGGCTACTGGCGGCAGACCGTACGGCGCAACTAGAGGTCGTACCCGGGTGGAGCTGGCGCAGCCGTATGGAGGCGTTTCACAGGGGCCTGGTCGAGCTTGAAGTTTACGTCGCACACAAAGGCCACGCCCTGGTGCCCCGCGACTATGTGACGGCGAGCGGGTTCGGCCTTGGTGCCTGGGTGATTAAGCGCCGGGCGGACCATCGGGCCGGCCGGCTTGCCGCCGACCGCGCCGCACGACTTGCGGAGTTGCCCAGGTGGAGTTGGGAGACTCGGGAATCCAAGTTCGATGCCGGGCTTGCCTACCTACACCGATACATCGACGAGATGGGAGCCGCACAGGTTCCGGGCACCCACCGGACTGCGGACGGCTTCCGGCTGGGAGCCTGGGTGAGACGCTGCCGGGCGGACTACCGGGCCGGTCGGTTGGCGGCCCACCGAGCCGCGGCGCTAGAGTCCTTGCCCGGTTGGATCTGGCAACCTCACGAGAGCGCCTTCGCAAAAGGGCTGACTATATTGCGCACGTATGTAGCGCAGGCGGGCGACGCTCACGTTCCCAAGGATCACGTATCCGAGGAAGGATTCCGGCTCGGTGCCTGGGTGGAAGCGTGCCGGAGTAACCAGCGGGCGGGTCAGCTGCGACCGGACCGGATAGCCGAACTCGAGGCGCTGCCCGGCTGGACATGGGATACCCACAAGACTCGCTTCGACCGCGCGTTCGACGCCCTGCAGAGCTACGTCGCGGAAACCGGCACCGCGGCGGTGCCGTCGTCTCACACAACCGCCGACGGCATCCAGCTAGGTTTCTGGGCGGCGAACCGCCGGGCCGAGTATCGACGTGGCACGCTGTCACCGCACCGGCGTGAACTGCTCGAAGCCCTGCCGGGGTGGAGCTGGGACCCGATCGCCGACGGCTTCGCGCAGGGCCTAGCGGCGCTTCGCGCATATGTCACCGGCCGCGGTGACGCCTGCGTGCCCCATCGGTACGTCACCGCTGACGGTTTCTGGCTGGGCGGCTGGGTCAACAAACGCCGCGGGGACCGCCGCCGCGGCCGCCTGCCAGAAGAGTGGGCTGCGAAACTCGAGGCATTCCCAGGGTGGTCGTGGGACCCGCGGGATGAGCATTTCACTCGGGGCATCGCCGCGTTGACCGATTACGTGGCAGTACACGGTCATGCCCGGGTCGCCGTCTCGCATGTCACCGATGACGGCTTTCCGCTCGGCCGCTGGGCGGCGAAACGCCGCGATGAGTACCGGGCCGGGAAGATAACCGACGAACGGATCGCCTTGCTTGCTGCATTGCCAGGCTGGTCGTGGGACCCGCAGGATGAGCACTTCACTCGGGGCATCACCGCGTTGACCGGTTACGTGGCGGTACACGGTCATGCCCGGGTCGCCGTCTCGCATGTCACCGATGACGGCTTTCCGCTCGGCCGCTGGGCAGCGAAACGCCGCGATGAGTACCGGGCCGGAAAAATAACCAACGAGCGGGCCGCCTTGCTTGCTGCACTGCCAGGGTGGAGCTGGAACGTCACCACCGGCACACCCACCCCAGTCGCCGGCACGCGCCCGGCGGCCGACGACGCGTCTCCACCCGTTTGAACAGACAGCGTGGCGCAAGCGGAACCGGAACTCCGAACCGCAGCGACGTGTACCTGATCCGGACCGAGACGAGATGGCTGGTGCTTTGGCTGTAAGGTGCTGGCTCCGATGATGGAGCGACCGGTCGAAGGGCTGGGCGGCGACGGCGACGGGGAATACGACTTCACGCTGCTCACCGGCAGCGCCGACAACACGCGCTCGGCGTTGATCGCCCCGGCGTAGGCAAGGGCTTTGGAGGCGATGTCGTTCCCTGCCGACATCATCGACACTTAGCGGAAGCGGATCCCGTCTGCTGGTGGGAGCTTCGAGCCAACACCGGACGGCCGGACGATCAGGCCCACACCTTGGCCTCTCTGGCGAAGCACGGCCATGGGCGGGTGCCGGCAGGGAACTCCCCGCTCAGCATCGAGGCGACCTGCCGGCTCCAGGTGCGTAGATCGATCAGCTCGAGCATCAGTTCAGCGATCGCGGCGAAGTTCAGTGACGTCGACCACAGCCGGTTGCCAGACCGCGCGGCGACCTTCAACAACGGCTTCGAGGGGTTCTCGGTGCCGTCCAGGCGCTGCATCCAGGAAGCTTCGACACCGACCTTGGCCAGCGAGTCGATGATCTTGTTCGGGTTCATGCACACCGCGAAGAACATGCCGTCGGCGGTAAGGCTTGCGGCGACCTCGGCCTCAATCGGGTAAATCGCCCAGGGCGGGCGAACGAGGGTACGGCCGGCCTGGTCGATGCTCAGCAGCGTCAAGGTGTGCGCGAGGTCGTCGGCGCCGATGCGGCGGCGGACCCGGTCGAGTTCGGCGCTGAACCGGGTGCTGAACTCCTCAGCGGTGTACATGCCGGCTGCGGTGAACTGACTGGCCGCCACGACCGCGCGGCCGGAAGAGACCACACCGCCGGCAATTCCCGACCGCGCATGCGCCAAGCCGAGGACGTCACGCAGACCCGCCAGGTCAGTGCGGTAGTCGATGGTGGTGCGCACCGGTACATGGCCGCTGGGCAACTTCCCCGCCTCGTCGGCGAGGACCTGCGACGTCTCGGCCAGCAGCCGCTCCTGGGCAGGGATCCGATACCGCTCGTTGGTCTTGATCTCGCGGAGCCAGGCCCAGCCATCACGGCCGAGGACGGTGACGTCGCCGACACGGATCACGTTGGTTAGGTCGTGATGCAGCACGAACTCGCGGTTCTCGCGCCAGGCATCCTCGATGACTTCCAGCTCTGCGGCCAAGCCGGCTTTGCCGTACATCGGGCCGGAGGCGTCGGCGCGAGACAGCGCCACGATGATGTTGCGCTGGTAGCCGAAGACCTTCCAGGCAAGCGCGTCCGCGATCGACTTGAGCTGGCGCCAGATCCGCTCATAGACGTCGCCTTCCAATACCCAGGACTCTCGGTCGGTGCGGTCAAGGGCAGTGCCGAGCTCGGGCGCGTCGGCCGTCAGTTTGCGGTGCTTATCCAGTCGTTTGATCTGCTGGCTGATCGCGGCGCGGCGCTTCTCGGTGTCGAGGACCATGCTGCGGAGCCGGCCCTGGAGGTGGTACATGTCCTCAGCAGAGCGGCACGTACGTAATGCCCGGATCAGCTCGATCAAGGCGTGCAGGGTCTGCTGGTGCGCCGGATGCGTCAGGATGGCGTCGATCTGGTCGCCGTCCGCACGATCCATCAGCGTGGCGCGCACGGTACCTCCTGCACTGACGACGGATGGCTTTCGAATCATCGGTGTTGCCCACCGGGTTGGCAAACGTGTTCGCCGCTTGGGAGCCGCCGTCGACAGCATGCCGTGCGGCCAAGCGACCGGCGGTCAGTGGCACCTCGGTGACGGAGCGTCCGTCGGCGACGGCGCGACAACCGCGAGGATGTTGGCGTCCATGGCGTGGCGGTCCCGTAGTCGGCTCCCTCCCGCAGCGGTTGCTTCCTGCATCGACATCGATGTAACGACGCCCGAAGGGGCAACAAAGATCATCGTCCGGCACATGCGAAGGTCCGATATCTAGGGATATTGGTAGCCGGGTGACTGCTATATTCTCTTGCGCGTGATGAACTCTGGCGGACACCGGTGAGCAAGCTCGGCAGCTTCGTGTGGTCGATCGCGGACCAGCTGCGTGGTCCCTACCAGCAGCACGAGTACGGATCAGTGATCCTGCCGATGACAATCCTCCGCCGGCTCGACGCGATCCTCGAGCCGCACCGGGAGCAGATCGAGGGCCTGATCGCCGGGGTGGACTCCGAGATGCGCCAGGCCTCGCTGGTTCGTCAGGCCACAGGGCTGCGCTTCTACAACACCTCGAAGTTCACGCTGACGAGCCTCCTCAAGGACCCCGACGGCCTGCAGGCCAACCTCGTCGAGTACGTGCACTCATTCTCGTCAGCGATTGATGTATTCGACCGGTTCAAGTTCGACGAGGTCGTCGCCAAGCTGGGCGAGAAGAACCGGCTCTACTTGGTGGTCGAGCGGTTTACGAAGGTCGACCTACACCCGGACGTCATCTCGAACTCCGACATGGGCGACCTGTTCGAAGACTTGATTCGCCGCTTCGCGGAGGCGTCGAACGCGACCGCCGGTGACCACTTCACCCCGCGTGACGCTGTCCGCCTCGTCGTCGACCTCATGTTCGCTGAGGACGACGAAGCCTTGCTTGAGAAGGGCGCGGTGCGCACGGTCTACGACCCGACGGCGGGGACTGGCGGCATGCTCTCGCTGGCCGACGAGCACCTGCGCAGTCAGAACCCCAATGCCCGCCTGACGCTGTACGGGCAGGAGATCAACGACCAGTCGTACGCGATCTGCAAGTCAGACCTGCTCGCCAAGGGCCAGAGCCCGGACAACATCAAGCTCGGCGACACCCTGGCCGACGACAAGTTTCCCGGGCTCACATTCGACTACTGCCTGGCCAACCCGCCCTACGGTGTGGACTGGAAGGCGTCGGAGAAGGCCGTTAAGAATGAGCACAAGCGCGGCTTTGCCGGCCGGTTTGGTCCGGGCCTGCCCGGAGTCGGCGACGGGCAGATGCTCTTTCTCCTGCACCTCGCCGCGAAGATGCGCCCGGCCTCGCAGGGCGGCGGACGCGTCGGGGTCATCATGAACGGCTCGCCGCTGTTCAACGGCGGTGCAGGTTCGGGCCAGTCGGAGATCCGCCGCTGGCTGCTGCAGAAGGACCTGGTCGAGGCGATCGTCGCCCTGCCGACCGACATGTTCTTCAACACTGGAATCTCGACCTACGTGTGGGTGCTCGACAACACTAAGGCACCCGAGCGTGCCGGCAAGGTGCAGCTCATCGACGGGTCGCAGCGCTTCACCAAGATGCGCAAGTCGCTGGGCTCCAAGCGTGTCGCGATCAGCGACGTCGACCGCAAGGCAATCCTCGACGACTACGCCGCGTTCGAGACGAGCGAGACGTCGAAGATCCTCGACACGCAGGACTTCGGCTACTGGACCATCACCGTCGAGCGTCCGCTTCGCCTGCGCTTCGCGTGCACGCCGGAGAGGGTCGCGCTGGTGCGCGACGAGCCCAAGCTCAAGAGCGTCGACCGCGACCGGCTGGCGGACGTACTCGCCACCTTCGGCGAGAACGCCTACCTCAACCGCGACGCGTTTATGAAGGACCTCGGCAAGCACCTCGGCTCGAACGGCGTCACCTTGACGACACCCCAGCGCCGGACGCTGTGGCTCACGATCGGCGAGCGTGACGAGGCTGCGGACGAGATCCGCGACGCCAGCGGCAACCCGGAGCCGGACCCGAGGCTGCGCGACACCGAAAACATCCCATTCGGATGGAACCAGACAGCCAAGACCGCCGACGCCGACGGGACCGCGCAGGCCGTCATCAACGCGTACACGGCGTCGGAGGTCCTGCCGCACGTGCCCGACGCCTGGATCGACTACACCAAGACGAAGGTCGGCTACGAGATCCCCTTCACGCGGCACTTCTACACGTACGTGCCGCCACGCCCGCTCGCCGAGATCGACGCCGACCTGAACAAGATCGTCGTCGAGATCCTCGACCTACTAAGGGACGTCGAAGCGTGACGTCGCTCAGCATGAGACCGCTGGCCGACGTCTCATGGCTTCCCGGAGTCGCCGTTCCGACCGGCTGGCAGCGGAAGCGCGTCAAGCACGTCCTTCGCGACTTACGTGCGGGTGAGGGCATCACCGCGGAGGACATCGAGTCCAGTGGCGACTATCCCGTCTACGGTGGTAACGGCGTGCGCGGATATACGAGCCACTACACCCACTCCGGAACGTTCGTCTTAATCGGGCGGCAGGGCGCGCTCTGCGGCAACGTCCACCTCGCGTCTGGCAGGTTCTGGGCAAGCGAACACGCAATGGTCGGCGCACCTGCCATAGGAGTCGACCCACGTTGGCTCGCCTACACCCTCCGGACTATGAACCTCGGGCAGTACTCGGTCACGGCAGCGCAGCCGGGCATCGGCGTAGCGCAGGTCATGGCGCTCGACCTGTACGCGCCTCGGCCGGAGGAGCAGCGGGCGATCGCGGATTTCCTGGACGAGCAGACATCGCGAATCGACACGCTGATCAACAAGCAGACCCAACTCATCATCACCCTCCAGGAGCGCCGCCGCGCTGCCATTGCCCACGGCGTGACGAAGGGACTCACCCCCGGCACGAAACTCCGCCCCAGCGGCCTCCGTTGGGCAGGCGACGTGCCAGACACCTGGGAGGTCGCCAACATCCGGCGCTACGCAGCCATGAAGACGGGACACACACCCAGTCGCTCTGAGCCGGCATACTGGATCGAATGCGACATTCCGTGGGTCACTCTCGCCGACGTCGGGCAACTGCGCGACGGGCGGACGACTTACTTGTCATCCGAAACGCAGGCGAAGATCAGCGCAGTGGGCCTTGCAAATTCGGCGGCCGAGCTCCTCCCCGCCGGCACCGTCGTACTCTCGCGCACGGCGTCAGTGGGGTTCAGCGGCATCATGCCGGTTCCCATGGCGACAAGCCAGGACTATTGGAATTGGGTGTGCGGGCCAAGGCTGCTGCCCGCCTATCTGCTCGCGACATTTCGCGCCATGAAGGATGAATTCCGCTCGATGGTCATGGGCTCCACTCACAAGACGATCTACCAACCAGTCGCCGCCGGAATGACGATCGTCGTTCCGCCGATTGAGGAACAGCGCGCGATAGTCGCCCACCTGAATGATGAGACGTCAAGCATCGATGCGCTGATCGATAAAACGGAGCAGCACATTGCGCTTGCGAGAGAGCGGCGGGCGGCGCTCATTGCGGCGGCGGTAACCGGCCAGATCAACGTCCGCACGGCTGGGCGGGCAACGCAGGGAGTGGTGTGATGGCGGACTACAACGAGAAGCCATTCGAGGCCGAGCTCTGCGCGCACCTGGCTGTACACGGGTGGCTTTACTCCCCGACGGACCACGAGCCGGGCGCCGAGTACGACCGGGAGCGGGCGATCGTCCCGGGCGACGTCCTCGGCTGGCTGCGGGACACGCAGCCGGAGGAGTTCGCCAAGGCGGTCAAGGCTGGCACTTCGCAGGAGCTCGCCGCGACGAGTGCATTGCTCAGCCGGCTGTGCAAGGTGCTCGACACCCCCACCGACCAGGGCGGCGGCACGCTCAACGTCCTGCGGCGCGGGTTCAAGCACGTTTCGTCGCCGTTCCGGATGTGCCAATTCAAGCCGGCAACCTCGCTAAATCCGACGACGCTGGCGGACTACGCCAAGGCCCGCGTGCGCGTCATGCGGCAGGTGCATTTCTCGACCAAGGACAACCGATCGCTCGATCTCGTGTTGTTCGTCAATGGACTGCCGGTGGCGACGCTGGAGCTCAAGACGGACTTTACGCAGTCGGTCGCCGAGGCGATCGACCAGTACAAGAAGGCCCGTCAGCCCAAGGATCCCGGCGGGCACGTGCAGCCGTTGCTCGGGTTCGGCAACCGTGCGCTAGTGCACTTCGCGGTCTCCAACGAAGAGGTGTGGATGACGACCCGCCTCGCCGGGGATAAGACGCACTTCCTGCCCTTCAACGCCGGCGATGGGCACGGCGGTAAGGGCAACGCCCCCAACCCGAACGGCTCCGCCACGTCGTACCTGTGGGAGAAGGTGCTCGACCGCGACAACTGGCTGACGATCCTGGGCAAGTTCTGCCACGTCGAGACTCGCCAGTCTCGTGACCCGATCAGCGGCGCGGTCTCGAAGTCGACCACTCTGCTGTTCCCGCGCTACCACCAGTGGGAGGCCGTCACGGCAATAGTGGCGCATGCCCGCGAGCACGGACCCGGGCAGAAGTACCTGATCCAGCACTCGGCCGGCTCCGGGAAGACCAACTCGATCGCATGGACGGCCCACCGGCTGGCCCGCCTGTTCGACGAGCACAACCACAAGGTGTTCGACACCGTCATCGTCGTCACTGACCGCACCGTCCTCGACGACCAGCTGCAGGTCGCGGTCCGCCAGATCGACTCTGCAGACACCGGATCGTCGGGCGGCGAGGGCATCATCACGACCGTCGACGAGGTCGAGGCACGCAAGGCCGGGTCGAAGTCCAAGGCCCTGGCCCAGGCATTGACGGGCGGCAAGCTCATCGTCGTCGTAACGCTGCAGACGTTCCCGTTCGCAATGGCGGCCATCGCCGATAACCAGGGGCTTGCCGGAAGAAAGTTCGCCGTGATCGCCGACGAGGCCCACTCGTCTCAGTCGGGCGCCACGGCTGGCAAGATTCGGGAGATCCTGTCCGACACCGAGCGCGCCGAGCTCGACGACGGCGGTGAAGTCTCCATCGAGGACGAGCTCGCGGCACAGATGACCGCCCGCGCGACCACGCCGAACGTCTCGTTCTTCGCGTTCACCGCGACCCCGAAGGCCAAAACCCTTGAGCTGTTCGGAACCCCGGACACCGACGGCATCCCACAGCCGTTCCACACCTACACGATGAAGCAGGCCATCGAGGAAGAGTTCATCCTCGACGTGCTGCGCGGCTACCAGACCTACGACACCGCCTTCCAGATCGCCCGCAACGTTGCCACCGGCCGCATCGCACAGCCGGACGACGGCAACGACAGCCCGGCCGAGCGGGCGATCGAGGAGGAACTCGTCGACAAGGCTGCGGCCACGAAGGGACTGATGCGTTGGGTGAAGCTGCACCCGACGAACATCAGCCAGAAGTGCGCGATCATCGTCGAGCACTTCCGTGAGAACGTCGCGCACCTGCTCGACGGGCACGCGAAGGCCATGGTCGTCACTGACTCACGCAAGGCTGCCGTCCGGTACAAGACGCAGATCGACGCGTACATCGCCAGGCGCGGCTACACCGACATCGGCACGCTCGTCGCCTTCTCTGGCTCGGTCGAGGACGCCGAAACCGGCCCCGGACAGTTCACCGAGACCTCGATGAACCCCACCAAGGTCGGCTCACAGATCGCTTCGGCGTTCGCCGGACCCGAGTACAAGGTGCTGCTCGTCGCGAACAAGTTCCAGACCGGCTTCGACCAGCCGCTACTCAGCGCGATGTACGTCGACAAGCGCCTCTCCGGCGTACTCGCGGTGCAAACTCTCTCACGCCTCAACCGCACCTACCGGACGCCGTCGGGGGAGCGAAAGGACGTCACGTTCGTCCTCGACTTCGTCAACGACCCCGAGGAGATCCGGAAGTCGTTCGAGCCGTACTACACCAATGCTCGGCTGGAAACGACGACCGACCCGAACGTCGTCCATGACATCTCGACCAAGCTCGATCAGGGGGCCGTCTTCACCGAGGCGCAGGTTGACGCGTGCGTTGCCGCGTGGGTCGGGCGTGCAGGCAACAACGCCCTGGCCGCGACCATCAAGCCCGCCCGCGACGAGTTCGCCAAGCGGTACACCGACGCCCTGCGCCGCGACGACACCGGCGAAATCGAGGCGCTCGACCATTTCCGCAAGGACGTCGGCACGTTCGTCCGCCTCTACGACTTCATGAGTCAGGTAGTCGACTACGCCGACACCCAACTCGAGAAGCGCGCGATCTTCCTGCGGTTGCTCGAGCGCTACATCCGCCCGACCACCGTCACCGCCGACATCGACGTCTCCGATGTCGTCCTCAAAAAGATCAAGCACACCCCGGGCGAGCAGCTGGATATCACCCTCGGCGACGGCACCGGCCTACGGGGAGTCGTTGCCGCCGGCTCGGGCAATACCCCGGACCCCGTTCTCGTCGCGTTCCAGACCATCATCGACCGGCTCAACGACCTGTTCGGAGCCGAGTTCTCCCGCAGCCAGGTCGAAGGCTTCGTCGATACCCTGGGCGCGGTGCTTCTCGAGAACGAGGCGCTCGTCGAGCAGGCCCGCGTCAACTCACGCGTCCAGTTCCTAGAATCGCCCGACCTCCCAGACGCGGTCGTCGACGCGGTGTTCGCTAACCAGCACTCGCACAACGCGATCGCGGACTACATCGCAGCCGGCAACGCCGACTCGAACCGCCTCATCAATGAGATCGGCGCGATGATCCACGCTGCCGTCACCAACTCGCCTGCACCATCGTCGCTGCCGTCGGCCCTGCCCCCGTGGGCTGCCCGGCTGGCTGAACTGGAAGCTCTGACGCCAGGCTGGCTCGACGGCGGTGGTGCCGCCGTATATACCCCAGCCCTTCAAGCCGCCCGTTCCCTTCTGGCAGCGCTCACCGAGTTCCACGTGTCGCTACCGCGCATTTACCCCACGCCGGCCGGCTGGGTGCAGTTCGAATGGCACGGGCCAGGCCCGCGGGTCGAGGTCACCCTGACGGGTCACGATCACGAAGTCTTCGTGCTCTACATTGACGGCAACGAAAACACCATCAACGAGCCCGACACGTATACCACGGCGCGGATGGTATCCGAACTGCTTGGACGGACGGCGTGACCGACTCGAACCAGTACATCGAGCTCGAGCCCGATGAGATCGAGCTTGATCAAGACGACGAGTTCTACTGGCGGCAGTGCCATCCCACCTACCTTGACGGCGGCGTACCGTCAGTCCAGATGTTTTGCGAGTCCACTGGAGACAACGGCAAGATCTCCGGCGCGCGATCGTTGAAAGCCACAGCCCAGCTCGCCTACGAGGAGCGCATGCAGCGAGGCGGGCAGACCGCCGGCACCTGGGGAGTCACCGTCGCCGAGATCACCACTGCCGGGACACGAGCAGTCGATGACTCCGCGACCGGCAGCACACTGCCCACGGGGCACACGTATGTGGACTACCGCCATTTAGATACCAAGCCATCGTTACGTGCCGTCCGATCGATGCTCCACCAAGCAGCCGTCGCGCGCCCGCGCCAATGGCCGCCTATCGAGTGACGGTCCCACCGCGACCCCGCAGCCTGGCCGATCGACGAGCTTGCGACCATCCTTGCCCGGGCCGCCGCTCGCTGGCGACGCCGCCCCTGGCGTGATAAGCGACCCGGAACGCACTCCATCACACTGGAGGGCAGCGGTGACTGACTCGAATCGGTGGCACTCGAATTGGAGCCCCGGACGCGCGTGCAGGTTCATGTCGTGCCGGCGTCCGAGTCAAACCGCCGCGCTGCGTGCGGTGCCCTTTAGGAGGAACCCAGCTTAGACGGCGATTCCGAAGGACTGGCTGGACATGCAGCAGCCCGAAAGCGAGGCGGCCCCTCGGTCGTCGTGGCCAACAATGCAACATAGTTGCTCGGGTCGGTGGGGCCGTGCAGGTGGGTGTAGCTGCGGTGGGCGTAGCCGGCCAATGCGACGACTACGGCGGGGTGACCAAGTCGGATCAGGACTTCAGCGAGCAGGGCGGCGGTGTCGGCGCGGGCGGGGTGCGCGCCAGCGGTAGCGGGGTTGACCGCGGTGAGGGCGTGGCGGAGCACCTCACGTGCCCGGTACAGGTCAGCATCGGCGAGCGTCCGTGCGGCGTGGACGGCATTAGGCAGGGACCCCGGGGGCCGGTGGACGGGGGTGGAGCGCCAGATGAAGCCCAGGTCGTGGGCGGCGTGGCCGACGGTGACGCGGGTGAGGACCCGGTCGGCGTGGCGGGCGCCGATCTCGGGTGCCTTCGCTCCGGTTGTTTGGGTGATGAGGTGCGGCGCGGCGGCCAGCACGGCACGGCCCACCTGGTGCACCAGCGGTCCGGCGGGCAGGGGCCCTGCCCGGCAGCCGGGGACGCACTGGTAGCCCAGGACACCAACGTCCTGCTGCGGGTTCATGGGGGCGGTGCACCGAGCGCAGTACAGCAGGCCCGGTGGCAGGAACACGACCGTATCGCCGGGCAGTGTGCTCGCCACGGGGGCGGGGGCGCTGGTGGCGGGTGGGAGGCGGGCGGTGTTGACCCAGGCGGACACGAGACGCCGGTTGAGGCCGAGGTCCTGGGCGACGGCGGTGACGGCGCCGTGGGGGTGGCGTGCCTGGTGCTGCTGGACGCGGTCGACGACGGAGGCGATGAACTCCGGCGTGTGGACGCGGGGGAGGGGCATCGGTGGGTGGGATCCTTCCAACGACGCGGGCGCGGTGGATGTGACCTATCGGGCGGTGGCCGCCGATGGTGAGGCGGCCGGTGGCCCTGGCGGCGTACCAGCATGGGTGGGGTTGGTGGGCCAGCGTCGGCTGCTGCCGGCGGGTCGGTGCATGCCCAGCAGGGTCGGGCCATCGGGGAGACGGATCGGGGTCTGCGGGCGGTAGCCGTGGCGGGTGAACAGGTCTTGGTTGCGGACGGTGACTTCGGCCCAGGCGGGCATGTCGGTGCGGTCGATGCGGGTGAGGTAGTGGGTCAGCATCACTTCGTCGAGACCGGCCGCGTCCTGCGGTGCGGTGGCGAGGACGGCGAGATGGTGGTGCGCGTCGGCGGGCCGGTGGGCTTCCAGGACGGCGTCGAGGGTGCGGAAGCGCTGAAGGTAGGGGCCGGCGGCGTCGGCGAGGCGGGACGGGTAGTTCGCCGGTGGTGGCAGTGGGCGCAGCCGGTGCAGGCCGACGGTGGCGGCAGTGAGATCGTCGGTGACGTGGATGTCGCCGAAGAACAGGGCGTGCTCGACCCAGATCTCGCCCACGGCGGTGAGGACCCGTAGCCGCTGCGCGGCGTCGGGTACCAGCCATTCCCCGAGGCAGCCGGGGTACAGGGCGGCGGCGACGACGCCTGCTATGGCCTGCCGCTCGGTCCACCGCAGGGTGCGGATGCGGAGCGCGTTGTCCATCGGTGAGGTCCTGACCTTGTGCTCGGACGGGTTTTATCGGTAGGTAGCGGTGGCGAGGTCGCCGACGGTGGCGTCCACGGCGGCGGTGACGGCCCGTACCGGCTTGTAGTGCTGCTCGGCGACGGTCCGCAACCGTGTGGGCAGGGTGGCGGTGTCGTCGTCGAGATACAGGTACGGCGCCAGGCCGAGCACGGCGACGAGGCCGGCGAGAGCGGCGGTGTGGTTGTCCGGCTGCTCCCGTCCCCGTGCGAGGGCGCAGAGCCGGGCGCGGGGGATGATCTGCCAGCGGGTGTGGCTGGGCAGGTAGGTGTCGGCGCGGACCAGTCCGGCCAGGCGGCGTCGCTGCTGGTGGTGCAGGATCCCGGTGGCGACGAGGCCGGCGCGGGTGCGGTCGTAGAGGTCGTCGCTGAACGCGCGTAGCCAGCCGCGCAGCGGCGGCGCCGTGGTGGCGTGCCGGATGGAGGCGATCGCGGTATCGGCGATCAGGTCGCCGACCGGCCGGTCCTGATGCAGGTGCAGGGTGAGGTCGTTGGCGGGGCGGGTGGTGGTGTTCGGGTCCAGCACCACCCGCCCGGCGAGGAACAGGTCGATCAGGACTGCGCCGGCCATGCCCAGGGCGAGGGCCTGCCGGTGCACGTGGGGTTGTCCGGTGTCCTCGTCGTGCCCGAGCAGGAACACCTCGTCGCGCAGCGGCAGCGGGGGAGTCAGGGCCGTCATCGCCTGCTCGCCGTCTACCGCAGCCCGGCCGCGCGCCGCAGCCGGGCGTGCACCCCGCCGTAGGCGGCGGACGGGCCGGGCAGCAGGTCCGTGTCGACCGTGGCAAGGATGGTGTAGTTCGGGTCGCAGACGTTCCCGATTGGCGCTCCGCTGGCCTGCGATATCAGCTGGTAGGTGTCCAGGGTGTCCATGCCGGTCAGCTCGGCCCCCCAGCCGACGAGGTCGGTGTGGGCGATGCGGTAGGCGTCCTCGAGAGGTCGGGCGCAGCCGATGGAGGCGATGCCGGTGTCGGTCTCCAGGCGTGGCCACACCGTCGGCGTCTTCTTGACCACCTCCACTGCCAGGGTGGTGACGGTGGCGATCTCCACGCCGACACCGCAGGCCTCACCCTCGCCCTGGCGGGCGTGCCCGTCGCCGAGGGCGAGCATCGCCCCGTGCACGTTCACCCCCAGATACACGGTCGTGCCAGCCCGAACGTGCGGCGTGTCGAGGTTCCCGCCGTGGGTGTCCGGGACGATCGTCGCCCGGGCCTCGAACCCGCCCGGGGCGACGCCGATCGTGCCGATCATCGGCTCCAACGGGAGATCCACCCAGTGGTCGCTGCCCGTGGCGTGGAACCGCACCGTGCCCGCGTCCTGGTCGATGCCGTACACCCACACCCGCTCCTCAAGCGGCGGTTGCAGGGTGGCCGTGTGCGAGGTCGACGTCAGCGCCCCGAAGTGGGGGAACGTCGACGACACCCCCCAGTCCCGGGCCGGCTCGATGGACAGGATGTGCACGGCGAGGGTGTCGCCGGGCTCGGCGTCCTCGACGAAGAACGGCCCCGACACCGGATTCAGATACGGCATCTGACACACCTGAGACGGCAGGTCCCCGGGCCCGCGCACCCGCCCTCCGAAGCAGTCCTCGGTGAACACCTCCAGCACGTCTCCCGACCGCAGGTGCGCCACCGGCATCCGCCCGCCGAAGGTGTACGCCAACTCGTCCCGGGCCGGCCGGTAGAGAATCTTGTCCATGCCGGTCACACCCTCTGCATCTCGTGCCGGGCCGGCTCCGCCGCGGCCAGCCCCGACAACACCGGCCGCCGGCCCGTCGCATACAAGCCACCCAGAACCAGCACCCCCAACGCCAGCCACGCCAGACCAAGGCGCTGCGCCGCGATGTTCGCGTTCACCACCACGTACGCCAGGACCGCGAACCCGGCCGTGGGCATCACCAGGTGCGCCCACCAGTTCCGGCTACCCCGCCGGATCAGGTAGTGCACGACCACGGACACGTGCAGCACCAGGAACGCCACCATCGCCCCGAAGTTGATCAGCGACGACAACAGGGTGATCCCGTCCGCCCGGAACGACATGTAAAGGCCCAAAGCGAGGGACACCACCGCGGTCAGCAGCGTCGCATTCAACGGCACGTTCCGCCGCGCCGACACCTTCGCTAAGAAGGCCGGTAGCTGCCGGTCCCGGGCCATCGCGTACAACAGCCGCGACGTGGCCACCTGCGCCACCATGCTGTTCGGCAATCCCCACGCAATCGCCGTCGCCACCGCGCACAACGTCGCCAGCCACCCGCCGCCGGCCACCCGGGCCGCCTCGTAGAACGCCGTGCCGTCCGGGTCCCCGTCCGTCAGCAGCCCGGTCGGGTTCGGCACGAGCATCGCCGCCAGCCACGTCTGGACGATGAACAACACCCCCGCCAGCACCAGAACGGCTGCCATCGCCCGGCCGATCTGCCGGGCACCGTCCCGGGCCTCCTCCGCCAACATCGAGATGCCGTCGAAGCCCAGGAACGACAGCACCGCGATCGAGACCGCCCCGCCGACCAGCGACCAGGTGAACGTGTCGGAGTTGTAGAACGCCTCCCAGCTGAACCGGCACTTGCCTGAGGCTAGGGCCCAGCCCGCGATGGTGAGGAACACCGCCAGCACGATCAGCTCACCGATGAGCATCACCCGGGTCACCACTGCGGTCATGCGGATCCCGACGGAGTTGACGACCGTGTTGACCACGACGAACCCGAGCAGCCACAGCCACACCGGCACCTCGGGCACGGTGGCGTGCATCGCCACCGACGCCACCAGATACAGCAGCCCCGGCACGAGGACGTAGTCGAGCAGGATCACCCACCCGGCGAGGAAGCCAACAGGAGGGCTGATGCCCCGGCCAGCGTAGTTGTAGACGCTGCCCGACATCGGGAACGCCTTGACCATCTTCGCGTATGAGAACGCGGTGAACACCAGCGCGACCACACCGATCGCGTACGCCAGAGCCACCATGCCACCCGAGCCGGCGTACACACTGCCGAAAATCGCCATCGGCGCGATCGGCACCATGTACACCAGCCCGTAGGCCAGCAGGTCTCGGAACCTGAGGTGGCGCGCCAACTCCTGTCGGTAGCCGTAGCGCGCCAAGTCATTTTGATAATGCATCTGGCCCATCCGATAAGTCGAATATCTTTGGCGGTGATGGCACCTGTCGCTGCCGTAACGATGAATTGCACTACGCATGAAGGGTTGCGCGGATAGGCGTCCTGGTCGATACCGGATATGCGGACAAAGGTTGTTGTCCGCATCGGCGTTCGCCGATAACACGGCCCAGTCGGGGGGTGCGCGGATCAGGATGTCCAGCGGCAGGGGTGAGAGTCTCGGGCGTAGAGTCGGCCGTGCCTGAGGAGCGTGGGCGCAGGCACGATGACACGCCACCTTGCTGGCGCCTCAAGCCCAGGGATGGGCTGCCCTCGGGGCACAGTCGGAGTTGATCGAGAGGGGCCCGTGAGCGTGGCGGCAGACTTCGCCGCTGTGTCGGTGGAGGACGCTGTCCGCGCCTCCACGAGCTACGACCAGCTTCGTGCCGGCGACGGCGCTCTGTACTGGCTGGAGACTCGGCCAGAATCTGGCGGCCACGGAACCGTGACGAGGTGGCGGCCTGGCGAGGGCACACGCACCATCAGTCCTGACGGTTTCGACGTGGCCAGCAGGGCCCACGCGTACGGGGGAGGATCTTTCGTTGTCGCCGAAGGCGCTCTGTGGTGTGTCGGCGACGCCGGCCTGTACCGAAGCCGCTGCGGCAGTGGACAGCTCGAGCTGATCACCGAGGGGGCCGTCGGCGACCTGACCATCGGTGACGGCGAGTTGTTAGCGGTGCGCGAATCAGAGCAGGGCGACCAAATCATCGGGATGTCCCTGGCGGAGCCTACGCAAATGCGGACGCTCACCGCATCATCGGGTTTCCTTGGTGCACCTCGGCCCGGCCCAGGCTCGTTGGCCTGGGCTGCATGGAGCGAGCGCGACATGCCCTGGGACGCGTGCGAGGTGTGGGTGGCCTCGTACTTGTCTGGCGGGCGCATCGGGACTCCGAGGAAGGTCGCCGGTGGCCCTGATGAGTCGGCGGTGGAGCCGCGATGGGGGCCGGATGAAGCGCTGTACTTCATGTCGGACCGCAGCGGCTGGTGGAACCTCTATCGGTGGAACGGCGACACGATCGAGGCGGTTGCGCCAATCGCGGGTGAATGTGCTGCGGAGCCGTGGGAGTTGGGCTACGCGTCGTACGACTTCCTTGCCGATGGCCGGATCGCCATGGTGGTGCAGGAGGGGCCGCGGCACCGCCTCGTCGTCATCGAACCTGACGGCGCCGTCCGCCCAGTCGATTTTCCCTATACGTCGATCAAGCCCTACCTGGCGGCGCAGGGCACGACAGTGGCGCTGATCGGATCGTCACCGACCGCAGCTCCGCAGGTTGCGGTGGTGCACCTCGCCGATGACGATCCCCGGTTGGAGGTGCTCGCCAGGTCGGAGCACGCGGAACTCTCCAAGGCGCAGGTGTCCACGCCGACGGAACTACGGATCGGTGTTCCCGATGGCCGTGAGGTGCTTGCCCTGGTTTATCCCCCGACGGGTTCGGCGGCGGACTGGCGTGCACCGCTGATCGTTCGGGCGCATCCTGGGCCCACCGCCTCCTGCCTACTGCGGCTGGACTGGCAGGCGCAGTTCTTCACCAGCCGCGGCTTCGCCGTGGTCGATGTCGATTATCTGGGCAGCACGGGGTATGGCCGCAGCTTCCGGGAGTCGCTGTACGGCCGGTGGGGCTTTGACGACGTGGATGACTGCGCGGCTGTAGCGAACCACCTGCTGGAGATGGGGCGAGCGGTGCCCGGTCAGGTCTTCATCCGTGGTGCCAGCGCGGGGGGATACACCGCGCTACACGCAGTGTCGAAGGACGGTCCGTTTGCTGCGGCCACCGCAGTGTCTGCGATCGTCGATCCGGACTGGTGGGCGGAGACCGTGCCTCGGTTCCAGCGGGCGCACGCTATGCGGCTACGAAGCGGCGCGGGCCGGGTCCGTGCCGCCACTGTTCAGCGTCCTGTTCTGTTCATTCACGGCACGGCTGACGAGGTAGCCGGGGTCGAGGATGTGCGGGAGCTCGCTGACGAGTTGGTGGCTCTCGGTGTAGGGCACGAGCTGCTGCTACTTCCCGATGTTGGTCATTACGTGGCGACGTCCAGCCGGGCGGGTGCGGCGTTGGAGGCAGAACTGGCCCACTACCGGTCGGTGATGGTGGCTGCCAGCGGGGATCACAGGGCCGCCAGCGGTAGCTGCTGGCGCACATAATCGCTGAGTTCGCGAACCTCGGGTTCGCATCGGTAGGGCTCAAGGTCGGCTTGTACCTCAACGATGCGCTGCAAGCAGCGGTGCGACGTGATCCGCGCGGCGTGGTCCACCGCCGTATGGGCGGTGGCGCACGCTTCGTCGATCTTGCCGGCGGCAGCCAGCGACGAGGCCAGGAGTGCGGTGTCGATGGCGAGTCGGCGGACGTGTGTGGGGCTCAGCTCGGTGAGGGCTTCGCCCAGGTGCCGTTGGGTTTGCTGCGGTCGGCCCAGGTCGTGGAAGCAGTGGGCGATCTCGTCGGCGAGGTACGCAGGGGTGAAGTACCGGATCCACGACGGCTCGTCCTCGGGTTTGCTGCGGGCCAGATGCCTCTCTGCGATGTCGAGGTGGGTCAGGCAGTCGCCCTCGTGTCCGAGGCGGGCGTGTGTCCGCGCCACCACGGCGTGCAGGGCGGCTGTGACGGCTGGCGTCGCCTGCGGCTCACTTCCTCGCACCGCCGTGAGCGCCATTCGTAGCGCTGGCTCGGGGTGACCACAGTGCAGCGCCAGGTGGCCAATGTTCACGGCGAGCAGGTAGCTGCCGAAGAGACGGTCATCGCCGGCCTGTGTCAGCCGTAGAGCGCGTAGGTAGCGACGTTGCGCGAGACCGTGGGCGCCGGTGTCGACCGCCTGGTATCCGCACAGTTCGAAGAATCCCGCCGCCAAGGTGTAAAGGTGCCGACCGATCGCTTCCGAGGCGGGCGGGCTGGCCAGTAGCCGGTTCAGTTCGCGTTCGACGTACCGCTGCACCTGGGCGTAGATTCGTCCGGCACCGTGGGTGTGATCCAACTGGCGGAACATCGCCAGGGCGGTCTCAGCGGAGTCGAGGTCCTCTTCGCGGACCTGATCAGGCGAACCGGCTCGGCCGGCCACGGACAGGCGGGGTCCCGCTGAGGCGTTCAGCCAGTCCAGCGCGGCGCGGTCGAGAACGCCGGGCTGGAAGGGAACGCGGACGACCATGTCCGCCACCCCGCGCGTCTCCTCCGCTTGGGCGGCCAGCAGGCTGCCGGCGTTGGTAGGACCGCTCGGGGAAGCTGTCCGCATACCCTCGTTGGCGCGACTTCCCTCAAGAAGCGGTAGCAGGCGGGTCAAGGCCCCTCCGGCCGCCAAAGCCCTGTCGCAGGCTTCAACGAATTCCCGGGACGGGAAACGGTCCGCAGTCTCGACCCGGCGCACCAGGTCAGCGCTGAACCGGATCATCGTGCCGAGTCGCGCCTGGGAGAGGTTGGCCCGCTCCCGCAGCCGACGCAGCTCGGCGCCGAAGAAGTGGCGCTCGGACAGGGACGGCTGGAGCATCCGCGGGGTCTGGCCCATAGCACCGCCTCCTCTGGCTGTTCACACCACCATGGCGATGAGCAGCGTGGATGTCGCGCACATAGGGTCACTCAGTGTTCAGCGCGGCGCAACCAAGAACACCGAGATCCGTAGATGCAGGAGAAGCGCATCGGTGGCGCACATGCGGACAGCCGCTTCGTCCGCATGCTTGGCATTCACTTCACCGACTCGACGGGCGAGTGTGGAGACGGGCCGGGCTACTCGTCAGATCCGCCCCTGACTTGAACGAGCGCGGGAGGTTGCAGTGGAGCAGGAGACCGTTCCGCCGCCGTGATCTTGATACACGCCGGCTGCGCCCTCGGCCTTGCCACCGTACGAGCGATCACGCGCATGGACATCCGTGCATGTGGCCGGGGGCATCCACGCCCGCCAGCAGGACGGAACCTTCGACCAGCACCACATCGACTTCAGACTTCCATGTGACTTGGCGAGTCCAGCGGCTTGACGCGCTGTTGAGCCGAGAAGAGCGGAACGACGGGCCATCCGATCGGGAGGCCCTGATGGAAAGGGAGAGCACCCGAATGAGTGTCGATACGGCGAGCGGCGAGGACCTCCACGCCGCAATGGTCGATCAGCTCGTCGCTGATCACGCGGAGAAAGGGCTGATCATGCCGCCCGAGGTGGAAGCGGCGCTACGGTCCGTGCCACGCCATCTGTTCACTCCGGATGCCGCGCTGACGGAGGCGTACCGGGCCGACCAGGCGGTGGTGACCAAGCGGATCGGCGACGAGGCGGTCAGTTCGGTGTCGGCGCCGTGGCTCATCGCGGAGATGCTCGGTCAGGCCGCAGACGCCATCGACGGCGGGTTGGCCGGCCGGCACGTCCTGGAGATCGGCTCCGGCGGATACAACGCGGCGCTGCTGCGCGAGCTGGTCGGCCCGTCGGGCTCAGTCACGACCGTAGACATCGATCGCGAGGTGACCGACCGGGCCACCGCCTGCCTCACAGCGGCAGGTTACGACGACGTGGCCGTCGTGTGCGCGGACGCCGAGCAACCGGTCAACCCTGGCCGCCGATACGACCTGATCATCGTCACGGTCGGGGCCTGGGACATCTCCCCGGCCTGGACCGCCCAGCTCGCCGAGAACGGAACGCTGGTCGTACCGCTACGGACGTTCGGGATGACCCGCTCGTGGGCGATGCGCCGGACGGGGGACCGGCTGGTCAGCCACAGCCAGCGGTTGTGCGGGTTCGTGTCTATGCAGGGCGCCGGGGCACATCAGGTGCGGTACGTCGACATCGCTGACGGGGTGCACCTGCGGCTGGACGAGGACCAGCAGGTCAACCGCCACGCCGTCGGTGAGCTGTTGGCGCAGCCGCAGACGCAGGCATGGGCCGGGGTGAGCCTGCCCCCTCGCACCGTCCTGGCTGACCTCGACCTGTGGTTGGCGTCCCGCATCACCGATGCGGGACAGCAGGTCGTTGTTCTCACGGCCCAGCAGGAGGCCGTCGATGCGGGCGTCGTCGCCCCGGCGTGGCGCTTCGGCACACCGGCCGCCCTCAACAACGGCACCTTCTGCTACCGCTCGGCGCTGCGGTGGAACGACGACGACATGTTCGACCTCGGCGCCTGTGCACATGGGCCCGGCGCCGCGGCGGCGGCCGGGCGGATGGTCGGACAGATGCGCGCGTGGCTGAACGCGGGCAGCCCATCGCCGGTGCTGCACGTCCTGCCCGCTGGTACTCCCGACGGCGACCTGCCGGCCGGGACGGTGCTGGACAAGCGGCACAGCCGCTTCGTCCTCACCTTCACCCCCGCATAGAAGGGAACGCACGTGAACGAAACCGACGCCTCGGAGTTCGCCCTGGACGTCAGCCTGGTCGACGCCGGCCCCACCGCGGGCGGCTACGCCACCGCCACCGACGACGGGTGCGGCTCCGGCAACACCGGCTCCAACGCCTGCACCACGAAGTGCGACGGCGGCAACTGACCCATCCGTTCCTGTCACGATCGGGCCCGGCGTCGAGCGCGCCGGGCCCGTCGATTCGGTGGTACATCATGGTTCCCGCAGCTGGTGCGGCGCTGATCAGAATCGCCGCCTACCCCAAGGGCCTCGTTCTGCCCGCTTGGCCCGACATGGCCCATGGTCATCCGGATCAGTGGCGCGAGTGGCTGGACAAGACGTGGACGCTGCCCGGGTTCGCGGCAGCCGTTACCGGCGCGGCGCCGCAGCTGGCCGACCAGATCCAGCACGCGCTGAGCGGGGAGCCGATGTCTCAGCAGCGGCTGCGGCGGCTGGTGCAGTCAGCGGTGCGGTACCTGCTGCGCTGGACCACCCGTGCGACCCCGTTCGGCACGTTCGCCGGCGTGGCTCCGGTCCAGTTGGGCGCTCGCGCGGCGGTCCGCCTGGGCGACGCCCATCGCGTGGTCTCCCGCCCTGACGGGCAGTTCATCGCCGAGCACACCGCGCGGGCCGAACAGGACCTGGCAACCCTGCGCACCGCCGCGGTGGTGACGAACTCGTTGGGATACCGGCGCGGCGACAGGTGGATTCTGCCCTGTGCCCACGCCAGCGCCGATCGGCGGTGGGACGTCGAGATCCCCCTGACCGGCCCAATCCGGGCGGCGATCCAGACGGCGCGGCCCCCGGTCAGGTTCGCCGACCTCGCCGCGACGGTCGCCGGACCCGCCAGCATCGCCGACGCCGAGCGGCTGCTGGCCGAACTGGTCCACACCGGGGTGCTGCTGTCGGCCCTACGCCCACCCATGACCGCCACCGACCCGGCCACACACGTCGCCCGCCACTACGCCATCCCGGAACCGGGCAACCGAGTCGCCGTCGATCTACGCGCCGACATCGCGGTGACCCTGCCCCCGCCGGTACTGCACGAGGCGGAGCGGGCCGCGTCCACGCTCGTTGCGGTAGCGCCACCACCTACCCCCGGATGGACCGAGTACCACAACGCGTTCATCGAGCGGTGGGGCCCAGGAGCGGCCGTTCCCATCCGTGATGTGCTGAACGTGCTGGGGCTTCCGGCCGGCTACCGGGGATCCACTCGTCGCGCCCCAGCGCTGTTCACCGCCCGCGACCGGCTGCTCGGACAGCTCGCGCAGCAGGCCGCACTCGACGGCTGCGCCGAAGTGGTGCTCGACGACTCGCTGATCGACCGGCTACGCGGGAATGACGACCGACCGCCGATCCCGCACACCGAACTGCGGTTCACCCTCGCCGCCGACACTCCGCGCGATCTGGACCGCGGCGCGTTCACCCTGACGGTGCTCAGCGGGTCCCGCCACGCCGGGGTCGCGGCGGCCCGGTTCCTGCATCTGCTCACCCCCGCTGAACTCGCCGGATTCCAACAGGTCTACCGGCATTTGCCAACGGCCCTGCCCGGCGCGGCCCCGCTGCAGCTGTCCGGGCCCCCGCTGGACGCCCGTCTCACCTCGGTGGCCCGGACGCCCGAGCTGCTGCCCGTCCTCCCTGTCGGCGACTTCCACCCGGCACCGCCGTACACGATCCAGGATCTGGCGGTGACCGGCGACGGACGCCGGTTGTGGCTGGTATCGCTGGTCACCGGTCAGCCTGTCGAACCGCTGCTGTTCAACAGCGTGCTGCTGCCTACACTGCAGCAGCCGCTGATGCGGTTCCTGACCGAGATCTGGACCGCGTGGACAGCACCGTGCAGCCGGTTCGACTGGGGATACGCCAGCGGCCTGCCGTTCCTACCCCGCCTACGGCGCGGACGCACCATCGTGCACCCCGCCCGCTGGATCATCGACCACACCGCGCTTCCCGCTCCGAGTACGGCATGGCCGCAGTGGCGCGACGCCTGGCAGCGACACCGCCACCAGCGGCACATCCCGCAGCAGGTCCTGGTCGGCGATGACGACATACGCCTACGCCTCGACCTGGACGACCACACCCACCTGGCGGTCCTGCGCGACCACCTCGACCGGCATCCCCGCACCGTGATCACTGAGGCTCCAGGGCCAGCGGGCTGGATCGACAACCGCCCCGCCGAACTCCTGCTCACCCTCACTCACCCCGCGCCAGCCGACCGACCAGCCCGACCAGCCCGGACCGCCACCACTGTTCAGCACTGGCCTGGACGGTCACGGTGGCTGGAGGCACACCTACACGGTCGGCTCGACGATATCCTGACCGACCTCGCCGCCCGCCCCACCGACCACCTACCAGCCGGCTGGTGGTTCCTCAGGTTTCCCCACCCCGAGCCGCACCTGCGGCTACGCATCCCGCTTCCGGACACCGACCGGTTCGCCGACATCGCCCGCCATCTCACCGGCTGGGCGCAGCACCTGCACGATGACGCCCTCGTACACGACTACAGCCTGCACCCGTACCGCCCGGAGACCCGCCACGGTGCCGCAGCGACCCTCGCCGCCGCCGAGCGGGTGTTCGCCGCCGACTCCCGCGCCGCCCTGCACAGGCTCACTGGAGACCGACAGGCCGCCACCGCCGCCGGGATGATCGCCATCGCTGACAGCTTTACCGGCGACGGCCCGCGCTGGCTTGCCACCCACGTCCCTCACCGGACCGGTCCCCGCCTCGACCTCACTCAACTCGAACATGCCCGACGCCCAGTGCATGACGAGCGACTCGCGGCAGCGCTGGCCGCCTACCGGTCGTCGGTCGTCGCTGACGGGCTCGACCCCGACGAGGTGCTGGGTGACCTGCTGCACCTGCACCACGCCCGCATGATCGGCGTCGACCTCGCCTCCGAACAGCACTGCCTGCGGCTGGCCAGAACCATCGCCCGCACCATCCTCGCTGGGCGTAAGCCGTGACCGCGGGACAATCCCTCGCCGACGGCGCGGCCGGTATGGCTCTGCTGCATCTGGAAACCGGCAACTGGACCGCAGCGTATGAGGCACTGCGCGACGCCATCGCCGGTGGCGTGAGCATCGCCGAGGGGGCCAGCCTCTTCTACGGCGCTCCCGCGCTCGCGTTCGTCCTCGCCACCACCGACCATCCGGGGCTCGCTCAGGCAAGAGCGGCCACCGCCGACGGCACCACCACGGTGACCCGCCGACGGCTCGACGCCGCCCACCGCCGCATCGACCGACACGAGCAGCCGCGCTACGCCGAGTACGACCTCATCCGCGGGCTGACCGGACTCGGCGTCGTCCTACGCCGGCTCGGCGACGACGACCTGCTCCGCCAGGTCCTGGACTACCTCGTCCGGCTCACCGAACCGCGAGGCGAGCTACCTGGCTGGTGGTGCTGGAACGGGCCCGAACGCCGCCAGCCACCGCCCATCGGCGGTCACGCGAACTTCGGCATGGCCCACGGCATCACCGGCCCCCTGGCACTGCTCGCCCTCACCCTCCGCGACGGCATCACCGTCGCCGGACACACCACGGCGATCAACCGCATCAGCCGATGGCTGGACACCTGGCAGCAGAACACCGACGGCACGATCTGGTGGCCGCAAACCATCACCCTCACCGACCTACGCCGCGCAACACCGGCCCAGCAAACCCCGCTGCGGCCGTCCTGGTGCTACGGCACCCCCGGCATCGCCCGCGCCCAGCAACTCACCGCACACGCCCTGCACGACACCACCCGCCAGCACCTCGCCGAGACCGCATTCACCACCTGCGTCACCGACCCCGAACAACTCCGGCGGCTCACCGACCGAGGCCTGTGCCACGGCACCGCCGGACTGCTGGCCACCGCCCGCCGCATCGCTGCCGACGCCCGCACCCCCATACCCCTCGATCTCGTCAACGATCTCCACCGGCAGGCCACCCCCACCCCCAACGAGCCCGAGGGGCTCCTCGACGGGAATGCAGGGGTTGACCTCGCGACCGTCGCCACCACCGCCTGGGACGCCTGTCTCCTCCTCACCTGACGAAAGAGCCACCGTGGACCACACCTCCTGGCAACAGGTCAACATCACCTTCCCGGGCCAGACCGCCCGGGAGCGCGAGCAACAGGCGGTCACCCACCTCAGCCGAGTGCTTTCCGCCGCTCAGACCGCCGGCCTGATCACCTGCTGGTGGTTCATCCGCAAAGGCGCCTGGCGCATCCGCTACCTCCCCACCAAGCGCCCAGACAGCCAAGACCAAGCCCGCCGGCTACTCACCAAAGGGACCACCTGGACCGGCGACATCTACGAACCCGAAACCCGTGCATTCGGCGGCCACGACGCCATGATCACCGCGCACATGCTGTTCCACCACGACAGCCGCCACCTCCTCACCTACCTCCACCAGCACCCCACCACCCGGCGCGAACAATCCCTGATCTTGTGCACCGCCCTGATGCGGGCAGCAGGGCTCGACCTCAACGAGCAAGGCGACGTCTGGGCCCAAGTCCTCGAGCACCGCGCCGCACACCTCAACCAGGCACCCACAACCGATGCCCGCAGGTGGGAGAGGTTCACCGCAGACGTCCGCAGCCTGCTGCTCGGTGCGCCTCGCGCCACCGGCGACTGGCACACCGCATTCGCGAACGCCGGCGCGGCCCTACATCACCAACGGGGAAGGGGCACTCTCACCCGTGGCCTACGGGCAGTAATCGCCTTGCACGTGATCTTTCACTGGAACAGGCTCGGCCTATCCGCCACCACCCAAGCCACCCTCGCCCAAGCGGCCCAGGAGGCCATCTTCGGCCTGCCCGATCCGAACCTGCCAGACTCCAACAGCTCCGTACTCAGTAGGTAGCTCAATGATCGGCGCGTCTGGGGGCCGACGTCGGACGTGGAAGTGCATTCGGCAGGGTAGTGCCGATGTCGGAGGCGGGGGTTGAAGCGAAATCACATAAGCCCGTTATAGCAGTTATAGGACGCTCAGTGCCGAGGCGTAATGTCCGTTGCGTCTAATTGTGATTTGTCGCCCAACAGCGGGACCGACGCACTTCCTTCGCCTCCGAGTGGCGGATGGGGGAACTGGGGATCTTGGCGGGGCTCGCCGTGACAGCCGTGGCGGCCTGAGGATCCTTTAGCGGCAGCGCTACCACATCGTGACGTTGGGTCCCCTACCGTCAATTGCCACACCGAGCTGGCAGCGGCGCCCGTAGGGGCAGCGTTGCTTGGGCCATTGCGCCGCGACGCTGGTCGGCCGTCATCGCGGCCCGAGCTTATCGGCTTCAGACACCTCATTCGGCGTAAGGCTGTACACGTCCTACCGCCGCGCTGGGAGGATCCGGAGAGACGTGCCGGCGCCGAGGCGGGGTAGAGCAAGCGGGACTTCTTGGCGGCCTCGGTCGTGTCGCGACCAATCAACCAGCTGAGGTTTGTAAGGTTTGGCGTCAACGACGAAATGCTGTGGTGCGGCCTGGCAGGCGGCGCCGTGCGGCCATCGCGGGGGCAATGAACGGCCGGGCAGGGCGCCGTTGACCGGCGCCCTGCCGCAGGTGTCGAATAGCCGACAGTTGCTCGTTACGTTGACACAGCCTCGCGATTGGCGGCGCTTGCCAGGACGGGCTCACTATCTCGTGTCGTCTGTTCGCGCGACGACACCCCGCAAGGTAAGGAGGAACGCGCGCCATGCCGGGTCAGGGAAGGACAACGCGATCTCGGGGGTGATCGAGTCGAATACGACGACGCCGCGTTGGTGGCGCGACACCGTGAGGCAGTGGTCGTTCGCGCACTTGGAGCTGCGTCGCGTCCAGATCGGCTGGTCGGCGGCAGTTTTTTTCATTCCTCTCCTCCTAAATCCGTGAATTCGTACTGGGGGTAGCGTGGTAGATAATCTTGCAATACCGAAAAGGCGGTCTGTCGGGGTTATCGATTGGTGGGCCCGCCGGCGTCGCACCGACTCGCCCCGGCGTTCACTTTCTGTCCGGCAAGCTGTTGCGCTATGTAAGCAAGATAGCAGGGCGGCATGGATACGGACCACAAATGTCATGGGGTGCAACCCCGGCCGTGGCCACACGCCAAGGTCTGCTAGCTTGTTGCCGCTAGCCGCGATCAGGCGGGCAGCGGCAAAATGCCACCGGCAAGCTTCTTTAGGCCAAATGCCCATTGCAATTGCTGGCGGGAGGGCGCGAACATGACGGTAGGCGGGCAGGGCCCCACGACCAACCGCCGGCGCCTGCGCCTGGCGCTGCGCCAGACGAGACTCGACCGTGGCTACTCGCTCGAGGACGTCCGCCAAGCCATGGAGTGGTCGCTATCCAAGGTGATTCGCATTGAAAGCGGCACGGTAAGCATCTCCGTTAACGATCTACGCGCCCTGCTGGCGTTCTACGGGGTGACCGACGCCGACGAGGTCGACGGCATGGTGGAACTCGCCCGACTTGCTCGCCGTAGACACTGGGCTGCCGAATATCGGGACTACGTGTCAGCCTCCTACATGGACTTTCTGGGCTACGAGGACGACGCGTCCCGGATCAGCCAATATCACCCCTTCCTGATCCCAGGGCTGCTGCAGACCGAGGACTACGCCCGCCTCGTTGTGACCGCCCGACCGCACTACCAAGCCGACGAGCGGGCCGCCGCCGCCCGGGTGCGGCTACGCATGGATCGCCAAGAAAGGGTCTTCGCCTCCGGCCGGCAACGGACGGTGCGAATCGTGCTGGATGAACGCGCCCTCAAGCCCGTCCACAGCACCGAGATCATGAAGGAGCAGATCTCAAAGATCCAGGGACTGCTTCCCCGACTCGACCTGGTCATCCTTCAGCAGGACACAGCGGCAGAGCCCGGCTTCGTCGGACCGTTCTCACTACACGAGTTCGACTTCAACCGCGATCCTGACGTTGTGTACCTCGACAACGAGCCCGACGATGTGGCCCTCGTCGAAGAGGCCGACATGGTGGACGGGTACAAGGCCTCCTTCGAGAGCCTCTACGCCCTGGCCACCTCCGCCGACTCCTCCCACGGGCGCGAGATCCTCGAAGGCGGCGCGCGTCACTGACCATCCCCGTCCCCACTACGGGCATGACGGGGGCTGGGCACCCGCAGCTCCGCTTGTACAGAGGCAGCGCCATCGGTAGCGGCCAGCAACTGGTCAAGCCGGTCGACGCGCAGCCCCGCCCCTGCGTGCAGATGCGCAAGTAGCACCGGCGCTGGCTCCGCCATCAAGGCCGAGACGATTAGGATCCCCGCAGCCAAGCTGGCTGCGTGCAGGTCCGCGATCACCGAACCAGCGAGCAGCCACACCGCGGCAGTCAACGCCCTGCGTAGCGGCTGCGGTATCGTAGCCCTGCTGCCCAGCCAGGCACTCCCGGTCGCCAATCGCGCCACGGGTGCGACCTGGTACAGCCACTCGAAAGGCGGGTGTGCGTCGGACATCTGGTCCGTCACCCGACCACCTCCTGTACAGACCATCTACTTCCCTCACAGGTCACTCGGCTGCAAATCAACATGCAGACTGCAATATCTAATCTGCCTGTGGCTGTTTGCCTCTGGCAGATTAGCCCCCGAGCGGGCGGGTGGCGTGACGCCACGCTCAGACACGCCGGACGGACTCAGCGCGCAAGTGGGCAACACGTCACCGATGCCCGAGCGGTCCTCGCCGCCGCGCCGCAACAGCCAAGCCGACCTGCGGGGGAAAGACCCCAGCTCCGCCGTCATATTTCGCCGGCAGCGGGCCGGTGGCCTGACACGCCGGCAAGGCCGGCCACAGCCACAACCCTGATCGACCGCGTAGGCCAGCCAGCGTGTGTGCTCGACCCGGTAGCGCGCGGCGGGCGACCTGCTCACCGTCATCGCCCAACGCCGTCGCTGGTTCAGGCGGAGCGCCTCGCCGGCACGCCACCGGGTACCTGAGCCCGTTCCCTCCCGCTAGCTGCCACCGCGCCGGCGGCGGAGACGCCCGGCGATGGGCAGTGTTGGCCGACCTGGACCCGGATGGCGACGGGGGAGCGAGGCCCCGCCGGTCCGCGTCGGCCCGTCTCGACCTTTGGGCTTGCTCTAGTCGCCGCCGGGCAGGCGGACGAGGCGGTCGTCTCGGGGCGCAGGCTGTGGCGTCCGGGCGCGTGGTGCCGTCGAACTGGTGGCGGGCTGAGGAGTTGCTGACGAGGGTGGAGCAGACGGGGTGCCAGAGGTGGAGACGTTGCGCAACCTGCTGGGCAACACCTCTCACTCACCTATGACCGGACCATAGGCAAGGGCCTCTGGGTGGGCCTGCACTATCCAGGCGACATCTTCGCCGCCGTAGCCGTCGTCGCCGTCGCGCCAGTCGTCGTAGGCAACCCCTGCAGCGCAACCGCGGGTGGTTGAGGCCGAGGTGCGAACTGGCCGATCAGCTGATCGCCGCCGTCCCGGCCGACATTCGGCAGGTGTTTTCGCATGCGCTCATCCGCTTCCAGACTCAGCGACCAGACGCGGCGAGCAGGGCCTTTGGTCGAGCAGGCGCCCCAGGGCTGTCTTCCTGGGGCGCCTGCTCCCTGAGCTGAGTGAACTATCGAGCCCCTTACCGCGTCAGCCGGTGTACCAGCACTTCTCGGTCTGGGGCTGCGGGTTGGCGGCGGTGCCCGGAGTGTTGAGGTTGTGGTCGTTGATCCATCCGTGGGTGCCGCGCTGCCAGTCGTAGGCGTGGTACCAGAGAGTGTTGTTATACGGGCCGGCCGGCGCGCCTCCATGAGCCAGGGCATGAGCGACGTCATCAACGGCCTCGTATATAACGCCGCGCACCTCCTCATCAAGCTGTCCCGCTCCACCGGGCAGCCACAGGAGGAGATCCTCCAGGAGTTCGGGGCGATGTACGCCGACCCAAACTGTGGAGCATGACCCGTTGCCCGCGCCGCGACCGCCGGCTCGACGGACACGGCCCCTTTCAACTGGCGGTTCGGGCCCCGTTGGGAGCTGGCTACGCTGAGATCGTGAAGTTCGATCTGGGGGACGTGCCGGCCTGGGCCGCGCTCCTCGCCTCCGTCGGGGCTATCTACGTGGCTACCCGCGCCAACCGGCACGCCCGTGATTCCGCCGCCGCCTCCAAGGACTCCGCCGTCTCCGCGCGCCGATCCGCTGACGCCAGTGAGCGGCAGGCCCAAGCCGCCGAGCAGGCGCTCGCGCCATCGTCGCCGCAGGTGAGGTGGCGCATCACCCGGGGGCAGGGCCGCGAATCATACGTCCTTCGTAACGTAGGGACTGCCACAGCTACCGCCGTCCAGGTCGACCTCACCTGCCTGCCGACGCACACGGTTTTGGACCTCGGCGACCACGTCTTCCGGCCAGGTCAGGCCATCACGTTTTGGATCATCCTCGCCGCCAGCGACGACGACGTACAGCAACTTTGGCTGACCTGGGATGGGCAACCCGAGGCGGTCCCGGTCCCCATGCCCTGACCCTGTTCCTGGCCCATTCGTCTCGTCAGAGGTCGACCAGCGGGCGACTGGATGAGTCGGGTTTGTACATGCCATCCACAGTGGGCCGTCAGGTATGCCCGATTGGGGTCTAGCGAGGGGACCTGAGGGGAGGCTTGTGTTTGCGCAGGTCAGAAGGCCCGCCGCTCGTCCGAGGTAGGGGCTTGACCTCGGACGAGCCACCCGCCGGCTGCGGCCGACCGTCCCAAGCCGGGTCGTGTCAACCTGGCGATGGCAGCGCCTCCGCGCGAGACCCGCCATCTGGTGTGCCATGACAGCCAGGACGAAAGCAGCAATCCACCGAGAACGGTCCGGCCGAGCGGCAAGGTCAGCGTGAAGACCGCCACGCGTTGGACTTCCCGCGCAGGGCAGCGGTCAACCAAGGCAAGAAGTAGCCGAGAGTGATCACGGTCAGGATGATGCTGATGGTGACGCTGATCGGCCGTGCGCGCCGGTCCGTGATGATCCGACTCACGTCGCCTACCGAATTTTCGTAGAGACCGGCTCAAGGAAGAACAGGCATTGGTTCGGGTTGTAGTCGCCAACCCGAGCAACGACGTGGAGAAGGTCGCCGGTACCTACGGAATCCGGGATGTTCGCGCCAGTGAGATGCAGGTCAGAGACGTTGACGTCTTCGAACTTGAATGCGGGCCCAACCACAGACTTCGGGCCCTTATCTCCGGGATAGACGCCGATGTCGTAGCGAGTGTTGTAATCGCCGTGACTTGGCATTGATGCGATGGAACCGTCGAACTCGATGGTCCTGCCCTCGTACTTGGCCGCGAACGTTCCGATCGTCTCGTCGCAGTAGTCCCGCACCGCCAAGAGCGCCGCGAGATCCTTGCTGTTCTTGACCGTCAGGACCTGGTCCGCGTCGGACTTATCTGAAGCCGATTCTTCGGGCTTCGGCGTCTCCGAGGGCTTTCCGCTGGCCACGACCGTCGTCTCGCTCGGCAACGTGGTGGGCTTGGAGTCCTTGTCGTCTCCGCCTTGGAGCGCGCTGGCGATTCCGCCGAGAATGGCTAGGAGCAGGACGACACCGGCGGCCACGGCAATGAGTACCCACGGGAGCTTCGGCTTCGGGCGGCGGAAGTTCAGCGTTGTCCGCAACGTCCCCTGGTTCTGGTCGACGAGCTCCCAACCAGCCTTCTGCCACTTCGCGATCGACCTGGCCTCGATGCCGCGGATTGCCTGCACGGACTTGAACTCGTACTGCACACCGTCGTCAGCCATGCGGCTCCCAGACCCCCCGAATCGGATTCATCGCTCATGAACTCCTCGCGAGGATAGGGGCTCAGCGAAGTCAGCGGGGGTCGAGGTGGCCTCGGGCCCGTCGGGTAGTGGCGCAGCGGGTTCGGAGCCGTTGGTCGACGCGGTTGCGGAAGCCGTAGGCGTCGCGGACGCTGTCGCTGTCATCCGTCCCTTGTGTAGACCGATCATCGGCCGCTCCGGCCGGGCGTCCGCGAGGTGCTGCCCGCGCTGGGCCCGCCGGTCCGGTCGCCGAGGTCAGCCGCCTCTTGGGCAGGACCTCGTAGAGCAACGGTTTCCTAAGACGGTGCTCGATCCGCGTGCGCAGGCTGACGTCCTGCATCCCCTCTGATCCTGCCGTACGTGTGCCGGTCGCAACGGATAGGCGCTGTGCTCGTCGGCCGGTAGATCAGCAGGCCGGCTGTAGGGCCTGCTTGACCGCCTTTCGCGGTTGCCCTGCTCACGTGGCGGCCGCTCGTAACCTTCTGATCCGTAGCCTGGGCCGCACTGTCCGGCTCGGTCCAGATGCGCCCGCAACCATTGGTCGCGGTGCTCTTCCCGTCTGCTGCCGTGTCTGGCCGTCCAGTGCCGCTGCTGTCAACGGTTGCTGTCATCGCGGGTCTACTCGGAAGACAACCAGAGGCCGGGAAGCTCGGTTCCCTCCGGAACGCCGTCAAGGACCAAGGACGTGTTCACGCCGGCCAGAGCCACACGCGAGTCGATGAACCTGGCGCAGAGGTGGTGTACGGCTCGCACGGAGACGCGGTGCCGCAGCTCGCCCTGGTTGAGCCAGAGGGCATCACCCTCGCGGATGTCCGCCAACTCCGGCCGTCCGGTGATCACAACCCCAACACGGGGAACCGTGAAGGAGTCAACGATCAGCATTCGAGCCACAGGTACCTCCTTCACGCAGTCTCGGCCCCTGACTTGCAAAGATCAAGACCGCTGTCGACGGATGTCGGCCACCGTCGCTGACCTGCGCGCCGCGTCGGGCGGTGTCGGTCTTCGTAGTACGTCGTCGGCCGGCTTGGCTGTACGGACGGCTGTACAGCCAAGCTCAAGTGTCTATATGCGCTCGCATCAACGTCTCGAAGCCCGGCGGCACCTGGAGCCGCTACGCCGTCCCCGGCGGGTAGCTGATCTCGGCGAGATATTCAACGAGGTCCATCGTCACGTCAGGATTCAGGCGCCGTACCAGGTCTTCGGTGAGCGGGCGCAGCGCGAGGACTTCACTGACAGCCTCGATGTCCACGCTCGTCTCGTAGTAGTCCTCGGCGAAGCGTTGGTACCCCATAGGCGTGGGGTCGACCAGCACCTCGAACAGTCCGTCCGCACCGTCAGGGTCGTCGCCACTGGGGAAGTCGATGTCGCCGGCCTGCCACCGGTCGTCGTCGACCTGGCGCCACAGGCACACCGTCGCGGACAACATGCCCTTGTAGCTGAACGCCGGCTCGTTCACATGCGCGGAGAACACTTCCGGCACGGTGTCGACCAACCCCGGCCACAGTTCGTCGTTGCGAGCCGGGCTCATCGGCGACTCGTGGTCGAGCCCCCTGATGAACGCGCCGGGTGGCGAGAACACGATCGAGTAGGCGTCACCCGAGCCGTTCCGCATCGACGCCATCTCCTCGCCGGGCCCCCATCGCGAGTCGAAGGAGTAGTAGCGGAACTCCCAATCCGGGCTCATGATCGCGTCCAGCATCGCCAACGCCCGGCACCGGTCGCGAAGCGTTGCGATGTCCGGCAGGGCTTGAGCTACAGCATGAGCGGTCACGGCGAACTCTAACCCGACGCGCGTCTGGCGGCCTGAAACGGACTAGACAAGGGGACTGCCAGTTTGGAAGAGCGTGATCCGCCGCCCGTGATGCCCGAAACGCCTGCGGCCGGCGGCTGACCCGGTTGCGTCTCGTGCCTGCTGGTGCCCGCTGCGCCCCACCGATACTGGCCCACGGATGGCCCACTGGCCATTGCCCGGCTCCGGAATACTCCCGTCATGCCTGAACGACCGACAGCCGGATGGCGCCGCTACCTTGATGAGCAGAGGGCCCAGCTCCGAGCAGGGACGCTGGAGGAAGGCGAAGACTGGGCGCTGGAGGCTTACCGGACTCCTTCATAGCGGCGACGGATGCCGCGCTCGCCAACTTCGAGCGGATGCTCACCCAGGTAGACCGGGAGTCCGATTCGGCCGTCCTCGGCGCAGTAGAGCAGGTTGTCCTCGTGCTCAACGATGTCAACGCGAACCATGACTCGTACGACACGGACGAACGCGAAGAGTTGTGTGAGTACATCGATGAGGCGCTTGTGAGTGCCGGCATCGACACCGAGGCGTTGGCCGCTAGGCACGGACTCAAGCGGTGGGAGATTACCGACCGCTGGCGCGATTGGTAGTCGGGACTCCTGCCGCTCGGGCTGATAGCGGATCTCCTCGTCGGGCAGTCGTAGACCGTCCAGCGTCCGGGGAGGCTGGTAGCCCTTGTGGTGCCCGGCGAGGTGAGCCGCGGGCGGCATCTCTGAGGAGGGTCGGGGTTCGGGGCGGAGCCCCGAGGTCTTCAAAGATCAAGACTGCTGTCTGGCCGCGTCGCTCCTTGTCTCCGGCCTGCTCATCTTGTCGGCTGATGCCGCCTTCGCCCTACCGCCGTCGACCGGCTTGGCTGTACGGATGGCTGTACAGCCACACGGCGCAAGGCTGGCACGATCGACGCATGGACGGAGCGGACACGCAACCAGGTCAGCCAGCCGCAGCTCTCAGCGACCTGGTCATGGTCGACCTCACCGAAGCTGAGCGCCACCTACTCGCCCGGGGGCTCAAGGAGTGGGGCGGGCCGGCTCATAGCACTGAAGCGTTGGCGGTCGCCATGGGCTTCGAGGGGGTCGAGGATCTCTATGCGCAGGCCGGTCCTTTGTACGCGTCGATCCGCGCTGAAGCGCCGCTCAGCCGTCGTGACTGGCGACGTGTCCTGATAGCCACTGAGGTAGTTTTCGCCAGCGACATTTTCGGATCCGGTTGTGATTGGTCGACCACCACCGGCCTATCAGACGAAGAGACGATTCTTCTCCTCCGGGCCGTTCAGCGCAAACTGGCACGCTCGGCGAACGTTCACAACCCATAAGGTCCCAATGGCGGCTGTCAAGCGCCGGCAGCCCGAGCCGCCCGGGGTTAGAAGAAGATCACGGGCGGCTGGTCAGGTGGCGGCTCCCCTGATCAGCCCGTCCGTGGATGTCGGGCGGCGTCGGCGCTTTTGGGCAGTCTTGGCTGTACGTATGGCTGTACAGTCCTCGGCCGTGAGCAGAGACGTGGATTTGCTTGTCGGTACCGCCGAACCGGACAGTGCACCCTCACTGAAGCCGTTCGCGCGGGACGTCGCTGCTGTGCTCGGCCTCGAAGGCTTGAGGGTCGTTGGCGACCCGGAGTATGTCATTGGTGACGGGGAGGATTTTAAGGTTTGGCTCAGCTTCCGCCCGGAAGACGAGGAGCCGAGCCTCAGTCACCCCTTCTGGCTAGAAGTCGCGGCCGAGATGGACGCGGAGTACGAAGTAGGCAGGAGGGTATTCCAGATGCTGGCGGACAGCGGACGCTTCCGTGTGATGCTGCTGCTGGATCATGACTGCGTGCGGTCGACGCACTTCCCGTGCGGGAACTGGTGACCAGGTCGCTGTTAGATCCGCCTGACGAGGACCGGACCATCGACCTACGCATTATGAGATCAAATTGCTTCCCCCGCCGACCTGGGCGTGTGGGCGTGTAGCAGCGGAAACCCTTCTCGACATCGCACACTGCTCCCCTGCTATCGGTCGACCTCTTGCGGACCAGATGCGGACCGCCCGCTCATCATCGGCTCGAAGCGATCGGTTTAGGGCCCGTCCGCGACCGCACCGCACTGCACGAGAGCCTGTCACCGCCGTCCGACGCGGTGAAAATCTGGAACGGACGCGCGATGTGAGCCTTGCTCGGCGTTGCTAACGTCGCGGCGACCTCTGGAGGGGCGAACGGGGAGGACGACGCGGTGGCCAGCAGCGGAAGTGCAGCGACCTTGGCGAATCGGCGTGCTCGCGCGCCGATGGTCGTGATCGGCAGCGTCGTCGCGTTGGCCGCCCTCATCGCGCTGGGGTACCGGCTGGGTACCGACCCGCGGGTCGAGCACGGAGAGGTCGTCATCCTCGTGGCGCTGGCTCCGGGAGCCCTTCTGGTGCTGTCCTGGCTCGTCCGCCTGGTGCAGTGGTGGGGTGCCGCTCGTGCTCCCGCGAGGCGCGTCATGGTGACCGCGCATCTCGCGCAGTCGCCGCAGCCGGGAAGTGCGGGGCGGGTCACCGGTGCGGCGCACGCCGTGAGCGCCGCCGGCGGGATCGACACCAGTCCCAAGGGATACGCTGTGTGGCTGACGGTGAGCGGCCGGGACGGCGGTGTCCTGCACCAACGCGTCGTCTGGGAACCGTGGTTGCGCGAGCTGACCAGGCCGCGTCAGGCCATGGTCCGGCACGGGTCCGGCGTCAGCGTGGTCGACGTGGCCGGGTACGGGCGGCTCTGGCCGGCGAGTTTCACGCTGCGCCGTCGTCCCTACGGAGTCAGACTCATTCCGTTCCGCAAGGCCCGGAGGCTGCCGAAGGAGAACAGCCTCTCGCACGGCCGTCTGGCCTACCTTTTTCTCCTGCTCGTCGTGCCCTGCCTGGGCGGCGCCGTCGCCCAGGGTGTGTGGGCGCTGCTCGGGTGGTGGGTGGCGTACCTCGTCGCCTCGATGGCCGCCGCCGGAGCCTGGTTCGGCATCATCCCGCCCGGCGTGCTTCCGGAAGCAGCCCGTCGGGGCCGCGCCCCGGCGACCTCGTGACCACGGACGCGATCGAGCGGACAGGCGGCGACCTCGGCCAGCTCCGTGAGGCGCTGCTCGATAGCATCGCCGAGCTCGTGCCGCACCGCTTCTTCCGTACTGCGAGTCGGCGCGCCCCAGCTACGAGAAGGCCCTCGCCGCCTACGGCGAAGCGGCGGCGCAGATTAACATTCCCGGCACGACGGGCTTTCTCGACAACCGGCACTGCGACAGTGTGCCAAGGACCGCATGCACCCACCAGGCCGCATGGAGCATTGTCAACATCGCTGATACACACGCCCCCGGCTGTGCTTGCGAGCGGATCTTCGTACCCTGCGAAGTCTCGCCGCAGGCCAAGGTCAACTGTCAAGGATCAGGTGGGGCGGCGAATTCAACTGGTCGTCGCAACACCTCGTCGGAAGGGTGAAGCGATGGCGTATGGGCCGAGGCAGGAGCGGGTTCGGGAGTATCGGGGTCAGATTCCCTCGCCGGGACGACCGACGGTGGCGTGGCGTGAGGGCAGGGTCAGGTTCTGGGCTGCGATCAGTCGTGGTGTGATGACCGAGGACGCGGCCACGGCGGCGGGCGTGTCGTCACCGGTCGGATTCCGGTGGTTCCGGCACGCTGGCGGCGTGAATCCCGCGTTGCCCGCAATGGTGCCGGGCCGGTATCTGTCGTTCAGCGAACGCGAAGACATCGCTCTGTCGAAGGCGCAAGGCATGGGCGTCCGCGAGATCGCACGCCGGCTCGGCCGAGACCCGTCGACAATCTCGCGGGAATTGCGGCGCAACGCCTCGACCAGGACATACCGGTTGGACTACAAGGCCACGACCGCGCAGTGGCACGCCAAGCGTCGAGCCCGCCGGCCGAAGACCGCGAAGCTGCTCGCCAATGATCGGCTCCGAGAGTACGTCCAGGAACGACTCTCGGGCGCGATCCGGACCGCGGACGGCGTCCCGATCACCGGACCGCAGGGCCCGAAGTGGAAGGGCCGCAACAAACCCCACCGCGGCGACCGGACATGGACTACCGGATGGAGTCCGGAGCAGATCTCCCGAAGACTCAGAGCCGAGTTTCCGGAGGGTGAGTCGATGCGCATCAGCCACGAGGCGATCTACCAAACGCTCTATGTCCAGAGCCGCGGCGCCCTCAAGCGCGAACTCGTCACCTGTTTGCGGACCGGGCGGGCGCTTCGTGTCCCGGGCACGCGCGAAACAACGCGCATGGGCGCACATCACCAGCGACACGCTGATCAGTGAACGTCCCGCCGAAGCCGCGGACCGCGCCGTCCCCGGGCACTGGGAAGGAGATCTGATCATCGGTTTGCAGCGTTCCGCGATCGGGACTCTGGTCGAGCGGACGACCAGGTTCACGATGCTAGTTCACCTGCCTCGTGAGGCCGGCTGGGGTGTGATCCCGCGGACGAAGAACGGGCGGGCTCTCGCCGGGTGTGGGGCGATCACGATGAGCAAAGCCCTCGCCGAGACGATCACGACCTTGCCCGAGCAGCTCCGCAGATCGCTGACATGGGACCGTGGCAAGGAGTTGTCTGCGCATGCACGGTTTACGGTCGAGACCGGAGTCCCGGTGTTCTTCGCCGATCCGCATAGCCCCTGGCAGCGCGGCAGCAACGAGAACACCAACGGGCTGCTGCGGTAGTACTTCCCGAAAGGCACCGACCTGTCCAGATGGAGCGCCGACGAGATCAACGCTGTCGCCCACGCGCTCAACGGCAGACCCCGGAAAACTCTCGGCTGGAAGGCTCCAGCCGAAGTCCTCGACGAACACCTACGATCGCTCCAACAACCCAGTGTTGCGACGACCAGTTGAATCCGCCCAGTACACGTCGTTCGAGTTCGGCCGGACCCTGCGCTCCTGCGGCGTCCTGGCCTCGATGGGCTCCGTGGCCGACTGCTTCGATAACGCCCTGGCCGAGACGTTCTTCGCGACCTTGAAGACCGAACTGGTCTACACCCGCGCCTGGCCTAGTCGCCACGAGCTGGAGGTAGAGGTCTTCTCCTGCATCGAGGGCTTCTACAACCCTCGCCGCCGGCACAGCCGTCTGGGTAACGTCAGCCTCAACACCAACGAGAAGATCCACCGAGAGTCCCTGACAGACATTGAGGTGTTCGGCCGATAGGGGTCACTTCAGCTCCGGACGCCGCTTCCGACTGTCACTTGACAAAAAAGACCTACAGGCCCATTCGGTTGGTCAAATATCTCCAATATAGGAGATCATATATCCGGCCTCGGGATCCTTACCCATCGTGTCTGTCGATGGACCGGAGGGTCACGGGTGAAGAAGCGATCACGAGGTCCCCTTGTCGGGGGACTGGTGCTGGCGTTGGTGGCCACGGTGGGCTGGATGGAGGTGCCAGACGACCAGCTCGGCGATGCCGTCCCGGTGGCGAAGGCCGAGGAGGACGACGGTTTCCTCTCGAAGCTGGGCAACGCGGCGCGGGACCTGGTCGACGGTGGGCCGCGCAAGGCCCGGCCGGAGGCGGTCAGCGCCGGGCTGGCGGTGAACGAGAAGCCGCCGCCGGCGAAGAACTGGCCGCCGCAGAAGCGGGTCAAGGAGCTGACCGGCAAGCGGACCGCCAACGGCAGGGTCTATCAGCTCTCGGACGGTCGGACGCAGGCCGAGATCTCGATGGTGCCGCTGCACTACAAGGACGCCAAGGGCAAGTTCCAGACCATCGACACCACGGTCCGCCCGGCCAAGGACAAGGGGTACGTCCAGGGCAACCGGACCAACAGCTTCACCAGCCTCTTCGGTGACAGCTCCAAGGATCTGGTCCGCTTCGAGCAGGACGGCCGGAGCATCGAGCTGGGCCTGGCCGGCGCCGCGAAGGGCGTGACGCCGAAGGTTTCCGGTTCCACGGTCACCTATCCGGGGCTGGCCGGTGGCGCGGATGTCGTATACGACGTCACCTCCACCGCGCTGAAGGAAAAGATTGTCCTGCACCGCGCCCCGGCCGGGCCGGTGTCGTACACCTTCACCCTGGACACCGCCGGACTGACCGCCGAGCAGCGCCAGGACGGCTCGATCGCGTTCGTGCGTCCGGGTGGTGGTGAGCCGGTGTTCGTGATGCCGGCGCCGTTCATGTACGACGCGAAGGACGACAAGGCCGCTCCGCACGGCAAGGTGTGGAGCGACAAGGTCACCCAGCGGGTGCAGCAGATGTACGGGCAGACGACCGTCACGGTGTCCGCGGACGCCGGCTGGCTGGCCGACCCGGCGCGGGTGTACCCGGTGGTCATCGACCCGACCATCAAGGTGCAGCCGGTGCCGACCGACGCCCAGGACGTGGAGATCTACTCGGGTGACACCGCCAGGAACTACAACGACACCTACCAGTTGAAGGTCGGCACGACCGACACGCAGGCCTGGCGGTCGTTGCTGAAGTTCAACCTGGGCTCAATCCCGGCGAACACCCCGATCAGCGACGCGCAACTGCAGCTGTACTACTCGCAGACGCACACCACCTACGCCTACGACGTGCCGATCGAGGCGCGGCGGATCACCGCCGGCTGGAGCGAGGACTCCGCGACGTGGCAGAACATGAACGCGAACAGCTCCACCGCGACGGTGGGCAACATCGTCGTCCAGGACGACGGTGACCCGGGCACGTCCGTGGTGGGCACCTGGAACTACTCCGGAGACACCAACCTGACCCCGCAGGCCGTTAACGGCGACTACCGCGTCAACAACGACTCCACAGGCGGGCACACGCACACCTGGGTGCCGACTCTCACCGAGCCCGGCAACTACAAGGTGGAGGCGCACTTCGTCGCCTCAGCGAACCGGGCCACCAACGCGCCGTACACCGTCCACTACGACGGCGGCTCCCAGGCATACCCGATCAACCAGACCACGCCGTCGGGCGAGGGAGTCTGGGTGCCGCTCGGCACGCACCCCTTCGTGGCCGGTACCTCCGGCAAGGTGGTCCTCGGTGACGTCGCTGGCAAGGCGGTGATCGCCGATGCGGTGCGGTTCACCAAGACCGGCGCGGTCAAGCTGAACGCGAAGTCGAGCGTCTGGAACTCGTTCCCGGTCCGGAGCCTCGTGCAGGACTGGGTCAACGGCACCTCCAACTACGGGTTCATGGTCAAGGCGGTCGACGAGGCGACCAAGGGCCGCGGCGGGCCGATCTACGAGGCCTCCGAGTACGCCTACAACAACGACCGGCGGGACTTCAACCTGCCGAAGCTGGTGGTCACCTACGGGCGGCCGGGTGTCACGGTGAACCCGCCGACGACGATCACCTCGACCGGTGCGGTGCTGGACTGGCCCGGGTACGTCGACCCGTCGACGGCGACCGGCGATGACATCGTCGAATACCAGGTGCACCGCAGCGTGCACCAGAACTTCGAGCCCTCGGACGCAACGCTGATCTCGCCGGTGTCGTCGGCCACGCGGTCGTATCAGGACACCACCGCGGTGCCGACGGCGGCCGACAACACCGACCCGATGGCCCGGAAGTTCTACTACTACATGATCGCGGTCAAGACCCAGGACGGGCAGGTCATCGCCGGCCCGACCCAGCAGGCGATGCTGCCCAAGGCCGGCCAGATCACCCGGATCTACCGGAGCGCGGCGAGCGACTTGGCCGATCCCTCGGGCTACAAGGGCGTCATCGACACCACCCTGTCGGCGGCCCGGCCGACCGAGAACGTCAACTACTACGACGGCGACCCGTATGTCAGCCCGGGCAACAACTCCAGCTGGTTCGGCGACACCCGGGGTCTGCTCAAGTTCCCCGCCTTGGCCGGCATCCCCACCGACGCGCAGATCGTCGACGCCGACCTGCGGATGTACAACAACGCCCTGTACCCGGGCACCGACACCGACGAGTACGTCGACGTCTACAAGCTCAAGCGGGCCTTCCACGAGACCAAGGCCACCTGGGACACCTACGACGGCGTCAACCCATGGCTCACCAAGGGCGGTGAATACGACACCACCTGGAAGGCGAGTTTCAACGGGTTCACCAATGACCCGGAGTGGGAGACCTGGGACGTCACTACCGCGGTGAAGGGGTGGCACACCACTCCGACGACCAACTACGGCCTGCTGCTGCGCCAGCGCGACGAGGTCAACCAGACCGCGCGAGCGATGCTGCTCTCCTCCGAGGGCGCCGAGCCGCTGCTGCGCCCGACGCTGGAGGTCACCTACCTCGAACAGACCGCCGAGTCGACCTACTACGCGGCCTCCACCCCGAAGCTGACAACGCCGAACGCCACGTACACCGTGCCGGTGACGGTGTCGAACCCGACTCTGGCCCCGTGGAACATCGCGGACTGGGAACTGTCGTATGACTGGATGCGGCCCGACGGCGTCAACGACGCCACCGACGACAGCTTCGAGCTGAAGACGCCGCTGCCGAAGGACATCCCGCCCGGCGGCACGGTTGACATCACCGCCTTGGTCAAGACCCCACCACCGTCGCTAGACGGGAACAAGCGCACCGACTACGTGCTCCAGTGGGACCTGCGGCGCAAACTCGACGGCAAGCGGTTGTCGGCGACGAGCATGATCAGGCACCTGCCGCAGAACGTGGCGGTGGAGGAGCCGACCTCCGACCAGCTTGGCTTGGAGAAGTTCTACTCGTACGCGGGTAAGAACACCGGTGCCGGCGGCACCCTGATGAACAACCTGTTCGCCGGCAACACCGTCTGGTCGTACAACCCGATCAACAACCCGTCGCGTGGCCTGTCGACGTTCGTCCGGATGTCCTACAACTCGCTGGACACCAGCGACTCGGTCGCCGGTTTCGGCTGGTCGCTGCAGGCGTCGTCGATGATGCGCCTGGGCACCCCGCTGGACTTCCACCCCAATCCGAACCCGACGAAGGTCACGCTGACCGACGGCGACGGCACCAGCCACTGGTTCACCTGGGACTCGGCCACCTCCGAGTGGAAGAGCCCCAAGGGGGTCAACCTCTACCTGCAGAAGAACAGCCCGGTCGACTGCAAGCCGAACGTGCAGGAGCGCAAGGCCTGGGTGCTGACCAAGCCGGACCGCACGCAGTTCTTCTACGACTGCGAGGGCTTCCTCTCCAGCACGGTCGACAACAACGGCAACGAGATGCTCTTCACCTACGAGGAGCGCAAGAGCAACAACAAGCCGACCAAGTTCCTGCGCTACCTCACGGACGCGGCCGGCCGGAAGACCCTGACCATCGACTACTACGCCAAGGGTCAGGCTTACGACTACATCAACGACACCACCTGGGCGCGGACGCCGGCGACCGACCTGACCAACTCGAAAATCATCGACCACGTCTCGCAGATCACCGACATCTCCGGGCAGAAGCTGACCTTCACGTACACCGACAAAGGTCTGTTGGGTGAGTTGATCGACGGTGCCGGATCCACCAACGGCGCGCCTAAGGTGTTCAAGTTCTCCTACGACATGACGCAGGGGAACAAGAACGTCAAGCTGGTCAAGGTCACCGACCCGCGCGGCAGTGCTACCGACCTGACCTACCACTACCCCCAGACCGGCGACGATCCGAAGTGGCACTGGCGGACCAAGTCCTACACCGACCGGCTCGGCTACCTGACCCAGTTCGGCTACGTCGACCCGGACGCCACCAACAACATCCGCACGACGGTCACCGACGCGGAGAACCACGCGACGGCCTACCTGCAGGACGGCTACGGCCGGCCGATCGAGACCACCAACGCCAAAAGCCAGACCACCAAGCTCGGCTGGGACGACGACCACAACGTCACCCGGCTCGAGGAGGCCAACGGCGCGGTCTCGACTTGGACGTACGACGCCAAGACCGGTTACCCCACTGAGATCAAGGACGCCGAGGCGGTCAAGAACGGCACGTCGGGCACGGTACTGGCCTACCAGCGCCAGCTCAACGGATACGTCGCTGACCTGACTGAGAAGACCAGCCCCGAGGGACGCAAGTACACCTTCGGCTACGAGACTGACGGTGATCTGGCCTGGGTGGTCGACCCGATGGGCAACACCACGGCGGACTCGGGCGACTACAAGACGTCCTACACGTACGACGCGTGGGGCCAGCAGGTGACGACGACCGATGCCAGGAACAACACCACCGTCAACAGCGGCTTCGACCCGAACGGCTATCCGCAGACCATCACAGACGCGGACAGTCGGGCGACGAAGTTCGTCTACGACGTGCGCGGGAACGTTCTTAAGGTCACCGACGCGCTGAACCATGACACCACCCAGACGTACGACACGTTCGGGCGGCCGCTGGAAAACAGGGTGGCCAAAAACCAGGCCGCCAGCGAGTGGATTACCACGCCGGCGCCGACATACGACGAGAACGACAACATCGTCGAGTCCATGGCAGCAAACGGGGCTATCTCTAAGGCGTCGTTCGACAAGGCTGACCAGGCGGTCTACACCCTTTCCCCGCCCGACTTCACTAGTGATCCAGAGCGAAAAACGTCGTTTAGCTACGACAAGGTGGGCAACCTTCTCACCACAACTGAGCCGAAGGGTAATCTCACGGCGGTGGCCGGGGATTTCACCACGACCAACGGCTACGACGCGATCTACCAGTTGACCTCGGCGACAAACGCTGCTGGCCAGACCATCACCTATGAGTACGACAACGTGGGCAACGTAATCAAGGTGGTCGACCCGCGCAAGAATGCAACCGCTGATGCAAACGATTACACCAGTAGGTATGTCTATGACCTTGCCCATCGGCGAACCAAGGTCACGGACGCGGCCGGCAAGTCCGTCGTCAGCACCTATGACCGGGATGGCCTAGTAACGGCAACGACCGACCAGCTCGGACTCACTGCCGAATTCACCCTCGATCCTCGGGGCAAGCTGACCCAGCTCAAGGTCCCTCACAAAGACGAAGCTGGAACGACCATCTACCGCATCACCAGATACGAGTACGACGGGGTCGGAAACCAGACCAAGTTGATCAGCCCGCGGGGCGTGGCCACTGAGGACGACCCGGACGACTTCGCCACGGTCAACATCTACGACAAGCTGAACCGCGTCAAGGAGAGCCGCACCGCGTACGACAAGGACGACACCCGCTACACCACGGCGGACGTCACCACCTATGAGTACGACGAGGTGGGGCGGCTCAAGACCCTGTCGGCCCCGCCCTCCGCGGGCGAGTCCGTCCGCAACAACACCACGTACACGTACTTCGACAACGGCTGGACGAAGACCAGCAGCGACCCGTGGGACATCGCCACCGCGTACGACTACAACGAGCTTGGCGCCCAGACCAGGCGGACGTTGACGCCGGCCGGCGAGGACCGGTCGAACTCATCTGCCAACCGGACGATGACGTGGACCTACTACCCGGACGGCAAGCTTGAGTCCCGCGCGGACAACGGTGTGCCGGTCGGCAAGCAGGTTGTACTCGTCGACAACTCCGACTTCAACAACACAACCGCCACCGGCACCTGGACCGCCGCCACCACGGCTGGCAACAAGTACGGAACCAACTACGTCACCCGGCCCGGGGGGACCGGCGCGAATACCTTTACCTGGCAGTTGAACGTGCCGCAGTCCGGCACGTACCAGGTCTTCGCCCGCTACCCGACGGTCACCGGCGCGGCCACCGACGCGAAGTACACGGTGAGCCACGGCGGCGGCAACACGCCCAAGACGGTCAACCAAACCACTGGCGCCGGCACCTGGGTCAGTCTCGGCTCGTACAGCTTCACTGAGGGCAACAGCCACAAGGTGTCGCTGTCGGACCAGGCCACTGGCACGGTCGCGGCGGACGCGGTCAAGCTCGTCCGCGACAACACCGGCGAGATGGACGACGAGGAACAGGAATACAAGTACCGGTACGACCCCAACGGGAACCTCGAGACCATCACCGACTCGTCGCCGGGCAACCGGGTCGACACCTATGCGGTTGAATACACCGGCCTTAACCAGGTGCAGAAGGTCACCGAAAGCAAGTTGGGGGCGTTCAAGAACAGCACCTCGTTCACCTACAACGAGAACAGCGCCCCGCTGACCACCAAACACGAGAAGCAGTACTCAACCTACGAGTACGACGTCCGGGACCTGCTGTCGAAGGTCACCAACGGCAAATCACCCACCGACACCGACAAGAAAATCACCACCTTCACCTACACCGATCGCGGCGAAAAGCTCAAGGAGACCAAGGGCAACGGCAACACCGTCGACCACACCTACTACCACGATGGGCTACTCAAGTACCAGGTCGAGAAAAAGCCAGACGGTGTCCTCGTCTCCGAGCACTCCATGTACTACGACCTTAACGGTAATCGCACCAAGGACATCAACAAGAAGATGCGCGCGGACAACCACTCCGCCTACATCTTCAACACCAATGAGCACACGTACGACCCGCGCAACCGGCTAGTGTCGGTAACAAAGACTGGTGACACGCCCGGCGGTGAAGCGTACGTCCACGACGCCAACAACAACGTAATCAGCCAGACCATCAAGGGCGCAACCACAACCTTTAACTACGACCGAAATCGTCTTTTGACGGCAAGCGCCGGCGGTGTCACCTCCTCGTACAACTATGACCCGTTCGGCCGACTGGATACGGTGACGGCCGCGGGGACAATCCTCCAGCGCAATGTCTATGACGGCTTCGACCATATTCTCGAGAGCCGCTCGACGACCGGTTCGGGTACGTCCGTCACTAAGTACACTTACGACCCCTTGGATCGCACCGCGACCAAGACAACGGACGCCCGCAGCGCGAAGGAAAAAACAACCACCTTCAACTACCTCGGACTGTCAGCGGAGGTGCTAGACGAGGAGGTCGGCGGGCGGCTGACCAAGTCGTATCAGTACTCGCCATGGGGTCAGCGCCTTTCTCAGGTGACCCACAAAGCCGACGGTACCGAAGAAGCCGCCTACTACGGTTACAACCCGCATTCAGATGTTGAGCAGTTGACCGATGTAGCGGGAGACACCAAAGCCACATACGGCTATACCGCTTATGGCAAGAATGACGATGCCCAGTTCACTGGCATTGACAAACCGGACACTGCCGACCCGACTAAGGAGCCATACAGCGCCTATCGCTTCAACTCCAAGCGATGGGATCAGGCCTCCGGTTCCTACGACATGGGATTCCGGGATTACGATCCGGGCCTGAACCGATTCTTGTCTCGCGACAGCTACAATGGCGCGCTTTCGGATCTCGATCTAAGCCTCAGTCCATTCACGGGTAACAGATACGCATTTGGTGGCGGCAACCCGATCTCAATGATCGAGGATGACGGTCACACGCCGTACATCGATGACGCTGAGCGCGTCAGCATGAACTCCTGGATGGCGTACTACTACCAGAAGGTTCAGGATATTCCGAAGTCCGGCAAGACGGAATCAGGATATGGGTACGGAGTCACGAAGAAGACCCTGTTCGGTTCGGCTGCCGTTTATGACAAGGACGGCAACCTGCTGGCTTCTGAGGACAATATCCGGAGCGGCGGCGGGACGCTTCCTGGGGAAGGGTCGAAGGTCCAACAGGACAAACACGTCGAGAAGCGTGCAATTGACTGGTTTGACAGGAAGGGACTGCTTCAGCGTGGGAACACTCTCGTAATCGCAGTCAACAAGGAGGGCGCGCCCCCTTGCCCGCGAGGAAAGAGTTGCAATACTGCCATGCAGAGGGTGGCTGACAGTAAAGGGATTCGAATCATCTATGTCGAGCCGGGTGCGGAGCCAGTGAAGTACGGCGAGAAGAATTCAAGCGCTGTTCTGAAGGGGCAGCCTGTTACGCCCAAGCGACCTATTGTGTCCAAACCTCCGGTCGGCGGTGTGCCTGAGCCTGGGGGGACCGGGCGCGGAGGCGCGAGTGGGGTTGGGCCGCGTGGAATAGGCGCAGCGGGCGCGTTCAGCCTCCTCGGTGACCTTTACATGATCCATAAGGGAGCCCAGGCACTCTCGGACCCCGAGGCAGGGAAAGACCTCATGTGTGAGATGGGGTATACATTGTATTGTCGCAGCAATTTGCCTCCCGTAATTTAGCTTTCCATTCAGGCTGACTGCTAGCTTGCTGGTTCGCAAGGGCCTGCGGCTCCCGCCGCAGGCCCTTGCTTGTTAGAGGTGGTACGATTCCCAGATGCCTGAGTGGTCGATTCCTAACCAAGAAGTTGACTGGTCGTCGGTAAGCCATGCATATGGTCCTGCCACCGAAATCCCCTCTCTGCTGCGTTCGGTCAGGTCCGGCAGTCAGCAGGTCCGCCAGCGCGCCTACCAGGAACTCGCGGGACTGGTGGTGGACCAAGGTTCTAGGTTCGAGGCGAGTGCCGCTGTGGCCCCGTACCTCATCCAGCTGGTGGCTGATCCCGGGGCCCCCGACCGATTCGCCGCCTGTCAGGTGTTGGCTGCCATCGCGGTGGGCGACGACAGCTCCTGGCTCAGCGACCCCGTTCACCCCGCTCACCTCAGGTCAGAGGCGAACCGCCGCGCGCTGATGAGCCGAGACGAACTGGAGGAGGAGCATCGAGCGTGGATCGCTGCGGCACCGAACGAAGAGGAGCGCAGCGCGCGGGCCCGGCGAGCGGAGTGGGGGGACGTCGAGGCTGACCGCGATGAGGAGCGGTGGACCATTCAAGCCTACGATGCGGTGCGGGCCGGAGTGCCCGTGTACGTAGCGGCGCTGGCGGCACCTGAGGCGGCGGTCCGGCTGTACGCCGCCTATCTGCTTGCATGGTTTCCTGAGGACGGGGAGACCATCATTCCCGCCATGACCCGGCTAATTCGGGAGGAGCGGGACCCGATCGTCGTGTCGACGGCCTGTGTCGCAGCAGGGCTCGTTGGCGCCCCCGGTGATGAAGCTTTGATCGAGGCTCTCTCCGCCCGCCGTGGCAGTCCTAATCGTGGCGAATCCTGGTCAGCGGTGCTGGGGCTTTCTAGGGTCATTACGCGTCCCGACCGCTCCCTTGTTCGAGACCTTTACTCGTGCTTGCTCGAAGCGACCGGGCCCGTTCCCCACTGGCCCTTCCTGGACGGGGATATGTCGGCAATGGCTGCGTTCTCGATTCGGGATTTGGGACCCGAATTGGCGCGTGACCGGGTCGAGGTCCTAGTGGAGCGTGTGGTGAATGCATCAGAGAGCACTGACGTCTTCCTGTTGTTAACGGCTATGCTGGATGCCGCCTTCCCGGCTGGACCGGTGCCCGACGGAGCAGGGTTCGATGAACTTGCAGCTGAGCAGCAAATGGCACTTCTGGCTCTGCTGGAGAGCAACCTACTGCAGGCTGGCCCAATGGTGCCTATGCTCCTCGGGCGCTACAACCTGCCTCAGACCGAGCCCAAGCTCCAAGCCTGGTGTGGCCGTTGAAGTGAGCCACCAGCATGGATGACCTTATGAATGCTGTTCGGCCCGCCACAAGGACGCGGATGAACGCGGTCGATACCGAGCACCACATGGACTCCTCCAGGTGGCCGTGCTGGCTAGCCGGGTCGCACTTTGGCGGTAGCCAGCTCCGGTAGTTCTCTGCCCACATCGGCACGCAAGCTCCGCCCGCCCGTGATGGCCTGGGTTGGTCTATTGCTGGAAGCGAGGGCAGCCGGTCCCCGCGCCCGGTTGGTTGACGCGGGGACCGGTGGTCGGTGGCCTGCGGTCGGGGCTGCTCCACCTGCACGTGGCCGTGGCCAGCAGCCGGGCGGCGTCCTCGCCGACCATTTCAGCTTCTCCGCCAAGACGTTGGCGCGCTGCGGCCGCTCATGTGGCTGTGGATAACTCTCGTGCCTGTGGATAACGCCCTGATCATGTTCGGTTGTGCTAGCGCCGGACCGGGCGCGAAGGCTTCATGAAGTCGCGAAATGGCCGTCTCTGCCGGGTGACGGTGTTGCCGGGCCTCAAAACCGGCTGTTGAGCGGTGGTACGTCGGCGATGGCCAGGTCGAGGCGCGGGCGTCGGTAGCGGACGAGGTGGCGCCACCGGTGGTGCTCATAGGCGATGTCGACCTCGATCTCCGCGGCGACGGCGGGGAGGACCGGGGTGTAGGGGAGCGGCTGGGGCCGGTCCAGATGCCCCGTCCAGGAGGCGGGCAGTGGTTGCGGCCAAGGATGGACGGTCCCGTCTGGTGCCGAGGTGTGAGGGGCAAGCAGGTCGATCAGCTCCGCGCGCTGGGCGGGCCGCAGGGCGTGAGTCCGGCCGGTGTAGCGGAGTCGTCCGTGCTCGTCGAGGCGGCCGAGCAGGAGAGTCTCGAGATTGGCGAGGCTGGGGGTGACGCCGCCGATGATGGCCTCGGTGGTGTGGTAGGCGCGGTACTTATGCCAGCCACGCTTGCCGGGCTCGTAGCGGCTGTCCAGCCGTTTGATCATCAGTCCTTCGATGCCGGCGGCGGTCCAGGTGCGCAGCCACTCGGTGGCCTGCGCGACGTCGGTGCTCTGCGGTGACAGGGTCAGCTGTGCCGGGGCGTCGGCGAGCAGTGACGTCAGCAGGGCGCGCCGTTCGGCGAGCGGCTTGTCCAGCAGGGGAAGGCCGGGCGGTGCGCTGAGGAGGTCGAAGACCACGTAGTGGGCGGGGTGGCTCCTGGCCAGGGCGTCGCGGCCAGTCCCGGCGGTGACCCGCCGCTGCAACAGGGAGAAGTCGGTCCGTTCTCCCGCCCACACCACGAGTTCCCCGTCCAGCACGGCGCCGGGTGCCACCGCCTGGTTGACCGCCTCACGCACGTCAGGGAAGTAGGCGCCAAGGTCACGCCCGGCTCTGGACTGCAGATAGACCCCGTCCTGGTGGCGGAACGCCAGGGCACGCCAGCCGTCCCACTTCGGCTCATAGGACAGGCCGTGGCCTGCCGGCACAATCTCGACGGGTTTTGCCAGCATCGGCGCGACCGGTGGCCGCAACATGCCACCGGCATCGGGTGGGCTGGCGCGCCGGCGGCCAGGGCTCACCGCGAGACACACCTTGGGCGGACCTGAATACCCCTCACCTCCTCCCTTCATGGTTGGACCGGGGTGGCGGGCGGCGCGGGAAGATGCCGAACAGTCGATGCCTGTACGACATCCCTTTACAGGCACGCCCTTCGATCGACATGATCGTTAGAGACGGTAGCCGTCCACCACCACGAGGAGGCCCGCCATGTCGATCACCCAAACCTCTCCCCGATTCCCGCGCGCCAGACGACACGCCGCCGCGCTCGCCGTCGCGGCACTCGCGGGAACCTTGCTGGCCGGCGTGAACCCGCAGCCCGCCTCGGCCACGCCTCCCGGCATCCCATCGAAAGCCACGGCGCAGTCCCAGCTCAACGCCCTGACCGTGGCGGCGCAAGGCTCGACCAGCGGCTACTCACGGGACCTGTTCCCGCACTGGATCACCATCAGCGGCAGCTGCAACACCCGCGAGCAGGTCCTCAAGCGCGACGGCACCTCCGTCGTCGTCGACAGCTCCTGCGCGGCCATCTCCGGCCGCTGGTACAGCCCCTACGACGGCGCCACCTGGTACGCCGCCTCCGACGTCGACATCGACCACGTCGTGCCCCTGGCAGAGGCGTGGCGCTCCGGCGCCAACTCCTGGACCACCAGCCGGCGGCAGAGCTTCGCCAACGACCTCACCCGCCCCCAGCTGATCGCGGTCACCGACAACGTCAACCAGGCCAAAGGCGACCAGGACCCCTCGACCTGGCAACCGCCCCTGTCGTCCTACCGATGCACCTACAGCAAGATGTGGATCACCGTAAAATACAGCTGGGGCCTGACCCTGCAATCGACGGAAAAGTCCGCCCTGCAGAGCATGCTCAACACCTGCAGCTCCTGACCGCACAGATCCGGCCGGCGGCGCCGTCTCTCGGGATGCGACCGCTGGCCGGACCCTTCTGCCGTCACTGAGGTGGGGACGAAGCGGCGTCACCGTCTTGCTTGCGCCAACTGCCGCCCGCGTCCGCGGCGAGCAGGCGCTGGATCATGGCGAGGGCTTCGGGCTCGGTGTCGAAATCCCACCGCAGTACCCGACCCGTCTCGGCATCGCCAGCGCGGGCGATGACCTTCCACCGAACCTCGCGGGTCAGCCACACGTCCCGGCGGCCCAGCCGGCCCCAGATGCCATTCCACCAGCGCCCCGCCACCTCCCGCACCACCGCATCGTACAAGCGTTCGACTGGCGCTGTCGGGCGAGCCGCTGTTCGAGGGCGGTGTGGCGGCTTGCACCGATGGTGGCCGCCCACTTCGCGCTACGTCGGGTCGTTGCGCCGTGTCGGGACTGGGCGCGGTGCTCGGGACCGCGCATCTCGCCGCGGTTCAGTGCCGGAGAATGCCAGGGCTGGCCTACCTGCGGGGCCTGGTGCTGCCGAGCCAAGGTCAGACGTCGAGGAGAGTCTCGTCGTACCAGACGTCCTCGTAGCCGGGTGCCAGTACCACGCCCCAGCCCGGTGGAAGAGCGAGATACGGCCCAAGCTCCGGGGCGTATTCGTGCAAGTGCTCGACATGCAAGGGTGCGAAGAAGTTGTCGTCTTCCCGGGGAATCGCCTGGCCGCGCCACACGAACCAGCCGTTGCTGCTACCGGCGATCGGGTGCCGCAGGGCGTTGAGCGGCTCCAAGTGCCGGGGGCGCGACAGTGCGAGGCCGACCATCGTCCGCTGTCCGGGCGGCACCGGCTCGACCGCGAAGCGTCGACACGTGTCGTGTTGCGCAGCCGAGACACCGAAGCCCGACCTGCGTCGACGCCAACTGATCATGTCGCCCATCATGTGAAGTCGAACCGTCACAGGTCAATCGGAGTGCGACAGCCGGCTGATCCGTCAACCACCACTCACGCTTCGCAAAGGATGACGAACACGTGCGTCCTCTCCCGGTAGACCTGCAGCTTGACGTGGACGGATCAGCCGGCGACCTGAGAGAGGTCGCGTACGAGTGGCTGGAGGGGGTGTCAGCGCGGCTGTTGCCTGACGAGCGGAACGCGCTGGCTCCCCTCCCTGGCCGGGTATCAAGGGGTCTGGGGGAACCGGGATCACTGTTCGGCGTGCTCGGCGTGACGCGTGGCGGTATCGACGCGCCGCCGAAGTCGACCGAGCGCAACTGCTCCGTGTCGGGATTCACGTGGTTGCGGAAGGAGTTGGCCGACCTTCCCGCGATGGCGACTCTTGAGATCGGCACCTTCGATGAACGCGGGCATCGAGCGGAGCGACAACTGGGTCTCAGCGTTCGGCACCACCCTCTGTCGCCCGGGTGGCTTCGACTTGCTGTGTTGAAGGACGACCGGCCGCTCGACGGATCCGCTGACAGCCTGAGCGTCCAGCAGGAATGGTTAGACACCCTTCGTTTCTATGCGGAGAAATGGGACCCTGGATTCGGCCATATTTCCTACAGCTACGGACTCGGTGCCACGGCGCTGGAGGACTGCCTACCCCCGCGAAGTTACCCGCCGGAGCAGCGGGAGCCTGAGCGCACGGTGAATGAGTGCCGCCGCCTGCTGCGCGGCTATTCGTGGCTGACCATCGTGCCGAAGGAACTTGCCGCCCAGGTCGGCGGGCCAGCGGCCCTGTCGGCGACAGGAGCCTTCTGCCGGGTCGATGAGCTGCCCGGCGGTGCGCTGTGGCTACAGGCCACCGAGCGGTTCGAGGACTACCACGGCGAGATCGTGACTAAGGTCTTCGCTGCCCTCGCCCCGGTGCTGCGGCCCGGCCTGCCCGTCGAGACGCTCCGATACCCCGGTCAGCCTCCACACCTGCTTGTTTTCGAGGACGCGGCAGAGCACACCGGAAGGGGGTAGGCCCTGCAGCCCCGGCCGGTACGGCCCTACAGGGTCAGTCGCCTTCGCAACCAGAGCACCCGGCGGCTATCGCAGCACCACCGAAGCCGGGCTCTGCGTGCCGCTGATCACGGTATCGGCAGCCCATGCGGATCGATGTGCTGGACGCTCACCCGTTCGGTCATCACAGCGAGGTCGGCGAAGGGCCACCAAGGTCCGGACGTCAACGCCACTTCCCGGCAGCCCTTCCAGCCGGGGTTCGGGGTGGTGCCGAACGCGGTGCGGTAGGTGTCGATGGCGGCGAGGACGACGAGGTCGGGGTAGAAGTGCCAGGCGGGATCGAAGAACCGATCTTTGGCGTCCGGTAGGCAGTACTGCACGACGGCGCGTGCCTCGTCTTTCTGTTCGACCCCGGTGTGATGATCCTGCCAGTACCGCACGGCACGCAAAGGGTAGCTGCGCACTGCCGTGCCCAGCGCGTCCCAAGCCGGGCGCAGCACCTGCTCATAGGTGCTGCGCACGGCGGTCAGGACTGGTCGCAGCGCTGCCCGCTCTGCGGGCAGGACGGGTGAGCAGAGGTAGGGGTGTTCCATCAGGTCGTAGCGTTCGTCCATGCCGTCGTAGCGTTGTTCGCCGTAGTAACCCTTCCACTCGAAGAAGTGGTGGAAGGCGCCGAACGCCTTGCTCTGTTCGAGGTCGGATGCCTTCTGCCACAGCGGTGCCCGCGCCGTGGACAGGGCCTGTTGGAGAACGTCGCGGCGCACCTGGCGCACCAGCGGCGTGTGGCCTTGGGCGATGTGGCGCCCGAGCTGATCTATGGCCTCGTGCAGCGATGTGCACCAGATGAATCGGGTAGGTGCCGGGAGGTCGGCAGCGCGGTAGGCCGCCCGGGCGGCGGCTTCGGCGGCTTCTCGGTCCACGGGATCGGTCGCGGTAGCGGCTGTCGTCCAGAGGGCTGCGACGTCGTCGGGGGATACGGGCGTCATTCGTGGTTGCACGGTGTCATCCAATCCGTGGCGGTCAAGGTAACCAAGTGGGTGAAGCGATCGAGGGCGGTAGGTAGGACGTCGGATTTTTTCTCCAGCCCCTGCCGCCGTTGGTGGCTGTGCGTGATTCATGGGTGACGTGCCAGTGATCCTCATGTTTGACTGGGGTCTATGCGACCGGGGGAGGCGCGGCTAGCGATCGATTGCGGCAGTGCCACCACGACCGCGGTCGTCGCCTGGCCGGACGGTCGATGGTTTCCGCTGCAGTTCGACGGTGGGCCGGCACTGCCCAGCGCCGTGTACCTGTCCGACGACGGGAACATCCTCACCGGACAGCGGGCCTGGCAAGCGGCGGCCGCGGAGCCGCGACGGTTCATCCCGGCGCCTCGACGCTCCGCCGAGCAGACCCTCACCGTCGCCGGCACTGAAGTCGACGCATTGGACCTTGTCGTGGCGACCCTGCGCCGCGTGGCCGGTGAAGCGCAGCAGGCGGTAGGCGTCGCGGTGGAGGACGTGCGCGTGGTGGTGCCTGCGGGGTGGGGGCCCCGGCGGCGGACGTGGATGCGGCACGCCGCGCACCGCGCTGGCCTGCCGCAGCCTCGCCTGGTGGAAGCCCCGGTGGCCGTGGCCGGCCAGCTGCTGACCGAAGGGGTGCAGCTGCCGGTGGGCGCGTTCTTCGTCGTCTGCGATGTCGGCGCTACCGCGGAGGTCAGCGTTCTGAGGCGTGGCCCGGCAGGATTCGAGGTCCTGGCAACCCTCACCGACCTGGACGCCGGCGGCAGCGCCATCGACGACGCGTTGATGGCCATGCTCGTCCCAGCGGCGACCGGTAGGAACGGCGAGCAGGCAGACAGGTGGGGCCTGACCGCCAGCGTGCAGGCGGGCAAGCACGCCCTTGCCCACCATCCGGCGGTCACCGTGCCCCTGCCCGGCGGCCCCGCCGCGGTGGTGAACGCTGCCCTGCTGGAGCAGGCCGCGCGGCCCGCGCTGGACCGAGTCGCTGAGTTGACGGTGGAAGCGATCGCCGCGGCGGAAGTCGACCGGGCCCATGTCGTGAGCATCTTCTGCGCCGGCGGGGTCGCTCACATGCCCCTGCTGGCGAAGACCCTCAACGCGGCGACCGGCATCAGCCCGGTCGTGGCGGCTGATCCTGACCTGGCCGCGGTGCGTGGTGCCGCCGACGTCGGCGCCGTCGTAGTCGGCGGCGGTGCTGTCGCGCCAGAGACGGCTGTGGTGCCGCCGGTGCGCAGGGCTGTCGCCATCGCGGTGCCCGGCTTCGCGTCCCTGGCATTGGTGGCGCAGTTCCTGCTCACCCCGGAGTGGATGGGAGGGATCCTCGGTGTCATTCCGGCCACGGCAATGCTGAACTGGGGTGAACTGGCCCTGGCCGCGGTGTTCGCCCTGATCGCCTGCCTCGGCGCCGGCACGGTCATCGCCTCAGCCATCGCCGCCCGCAACTCCACCGAGCCCAGCCCACCCGGCGCTCAGACCGGCACGGGCATCCTCGCCGCCGCGAGCATGGGCAGCGCGATCGCCGGCATGTACGCGGTCGTCGGCAGCCTCTACATCGAGACGGCCGTCGGGCCCTTCCTGCGGTGGGCGCTGCTGCCGATCGCCCCGATCATCGCGGTCGCGGCGGTGCTGGCACTGGTTGCCGCCCGCCAGTGGCGCACACCTGACGGCGGCTGGTCACAGCTTCTAGCCTTCCCCACCAGCTCGGTGGTGACGGCGGCCGCCGGGATGCTGTGCATCCAGTACTCCCTGACCGCCGACCGCTGGCCCAACATGATCCTGTTCATCGACATCACCGGCCGCCTCGGCGGACTGCTCCTCGGCGCCGGCACCATCATGGCGATAGTGCGCCAACCGCTGCTACGACTCATCCTCGGCGCCCCCATGGCCGTCATCACCGCCGCGCTCGTCAGCCCCCGCGCCACCGGAATCCTCGGCGTCATCTACGCAATCGCGGTCGCCATGTGGTGGATCCGCCAACTGTGGACCCGGATCCTACGACCGCACCCCCACCCGCACACATGAGCGCCTCCACCGACATGGACCCCCATCTCGCCGCAGGCGAAGCGGCTGGCGAAGCGGCTGCTTCCGGGTGGTGGTGGCGGTGAGATGGTCACAGCGTGTGGCAGGGCTTCTTGCGCTGTCGCTGCTGTTGGTCGTCCCGCCGCTGGTCCTGCTCAGGACCACTCGGTGGCCCATCCAAGACATGCCCACCGCTGAGCAGATACGGGACTGGGTGGCGCAGCCGCTGACGCAACGCACACTGACCGCCGGGTTGACCATGCTGGCTTGGTTGATCTGGCTGTTCGTCGCCTACACCGCCATCGCGGCCGCCGCCCGGCGGGTGCGCTCGGGCGCGCGGTGGCTGCGCCGCCTGCCGCTGCCCACGCCGCTGCAGGCCACCGCCACCAGCGTCGCGGGCGCGGCGGCCCTGGGCGCGGGCCACGCCGCTGTTGCCCAGCCTGCGGAACCGGTGGCCCCGGTCACCGCCTCCACCGTTGACGGCTCACCTATCAGCCCCGAACCCGCTGACACGGTGGGCGTGGGGGAGGGGGTCACCATCGCGGGAGGGTGGCTGCCCCGCGAGACGGCTGAGCAGGTAGCGGCTGCGTCGGTGCTGGTGTGGCTGCGTCGCCGCCGCGACTACCAACCCCTGACCGCGGCAGGACCGCCACACCATGACCTGGCGCCGCTGTCGCAGACCCTCGCAGCTGTCCGGGCGGCCCTGGACGCCACCACCCCCACCGACGGCCCGGCTGGACGGCCACCACCGGGCGAGGCTACGCCAGCGGGGCCGCCGACCGTGCTGCCAACGGCGGTCGCACTGACCGGGCCCGGCGCTCTACAAGCAGGCAGGGGAGTACTGGTCACCACACTGCTCGCCGCCGTGCGACAGCCGGCGGACGGAACGCCAACCGTGATCACCCGCACGGCCCTGACGATGCTGCTCGGCCCGGCCGCCGCCGTCGCACTGCAACAAGGGCTTCCCGGCCTGCAGACGACGGCCAGCCTCGACGACGCGCTGACGCTCGCCCACGGCACCGCACGCAAGATGCTGCTGATCAGCGAGACCGTGCCCGCGCCGGCGGGCGGCCGGTTGGCCGCTGTGCTCGATACCGGCACCCTCACCGCAGTGGTTCTCGGTACCTCGCCGGTCGGGGCGACGTGGCACGTCGACGTCCGCGGCCACACCAGCGAGGTCGGGCGGTCGCAGGAGGGCGGGCCGCGGCTGTGCGTGCTGGACCAGGTTGCCGCCACCGACCTGCTCGCGGTCCTCACCCTCACCCGGCCACCGCTGCAGCGCCAGTCAGCCGACGCCACGGTCGTTCCCCGCCCGCGGCCTCCCGCCGATCCGGTCACCCTCGGCGCAACGACGGCCGAAGTCGCGGAGCCGACGCCATCGGTTCACCTGCGGGTTCTCGGCAAACCCGCCGTCCTCGTCGACGGGCGACCCGTCGCGGTCCGCCGCAGCGCCGCCTGGCAGGGCCTCATCCTTCTCGCTGTTCACCCTGAGGGCCTGGGCGCCCGGCAGCTGACCGAGGCCATCTGGCCGGGCATACCGGCCCACACCGTCACGGGCCGCCTCTACACCACCCTCAGCGACCTGCGCCGCACCATCGGCGCGGCTGCTGTACACCACCGTGACGACCGCTACCGCCTCGACCCGGACCACGTCGACGTCGACCTGTGGCGCCTACGCGCGGCAGCCCAGCACGCCGCTACCGCCCTCACCGACCGCCCCGGCGCCTGGCAGAAGGTCATCGACACCTACACCGGCGACCTCGCCACCGGCCACACCTGGGCCTGGATCGACCCGCCGCGCGAAACGACCCGCCGACTGGTCATCGACGCCTACGCCGCCGCGGCCGCCGCCCAACCCGAACCACACCGCGCCTTGGAGCTGCTGGAAGCGGCGCTGCGCGTCGACCCCTACAACGCGCACCTGCACCGCCGCGCCGCCGAAGCCCTCACCGCCATCGGTGACGAAAGCGGCGCAGCGCAGCTCCTGCACAACTACACCCATCGCCTCGCCGACGCCGGGCTCGCACCCATCCTCCTGGGTCAGACGACACCTTCCACGCGGTAAGCCACCCAGGGCCGTGGCTGCCTCGGCGAGTGGACCTTGCCGCGCGTCGCTGACCTGCGCGTGTAAGGCCGTGTGAGGTGGTGTGAGGGTCTGTCAGCCGCCGGCCCCTGCCCCCCACACCCCGCCCGCTCCTAGCGTCGATCACGAACCACGCCGACCACATGGCAAGGGGAGAGGAGGCGTCAGGTGAAATCCACGTCGGGCGTTTTGGGCGCCATCAGCGCCGTGACTCTCGTGTCCGCCGGCTACGCCGCGTTGCTGCACGCGAGCCTGTTGCCGGCACCGCGGCTGCCGTCCGCGGCACAGACCCGGGCCTGGATCGCGCAGCCGTTGACCGAAGGCTTCATCGTCTTCCTCGCACAGGCCGCGGGCGGTGTTCTCGCCGTCTACCTCGTCACCGCGATGACCACCCGCGTGGCCGTCCGCCTCACCCGCGCCGCCCGTTGGCTGGCCGTACTGCACCTGCCCGGCCCGATGCAGAGCCTGGCCGCCGCGCTGCTCGGCGCCACCGCGGCCACCGCCACCGCGGCGGGCATCCCCGCCGCTGCTGCCGCGACGAACACCGCCGACACCGACGGGCAACCGGCCGGGCGCGGCGCAAGCACCGAAGCCGGGAACGCCGCTGACGCCTCCCAGCAGCCGTCGGCGGCGGCGCACGACACCGGGCCGAGACGCCCGACCTACACCGTGCGGCGCGGTGACACCCTCTCCTCGATCGCCGCGCGGCACCTCGGCGACGAGCACCGCTGGCCCGACCTGTACCACCTCAACCGCGGCACCCGCTTCCCCCACCCCGGCGGCACGCTGCGCGACCCGAACCTCATCCGCCCCGGCTGGACCCTCACCCTGCCCACCGACGCCCCCCGCGCACCGCAGCGCACCGCCCCACCGCCGCAGCAGCCCGAGACCGCAACCCCTGGGCCCGCCCCCACGACCGCACCGTCGACCGGACCGGGAACCACCACCGGCGCACCTGGCCCGGCGGCCACGAGCGCACCGGAAAGTCCCACGCCCGCCACACCCACCTGTGCCGGCGACCGCGCAGGCGGTGCACCCGACCGCCGCAGCGACGCCGCGCGGCGCGGGATCAGTCTGCCCAGCGGCAGTTGGGTCGATCTCGGCCTCGCCCTCGCGATCGCCGCCGCGGTCACTGTGGTGTGGGCACACCGGCAACGGCGCTACGTCCCCCGCACAGTCCCGACGCCGCACCGCCTGGACACCCCGGACCTGGCGCCGATGCCCCGCGTCATCGCGCACATCCGCCGCGGCCTACGCCGGGCCTCCGTCAACCGGCCCGACCTCCACACGTCGGCGAACCGGCGCGGCGCCGACCACGACGATGTGGACAACCTTGACAACGGCCCCCTGCCCCTCCGTCCGGACGCCGACAGCGGCACCCCGCTGCCGGTGGTGCCGGCGTTGGACAACCCGCTTGCGGCGCTGTGGCCTCCGGCCGGGCTCGGCCTGACCGGGCCCGGCGCGGACGCCGCCGCCCGCGGACTGCTCACCGCGGCCCTCGCGACGGGCGGTGTGGACCAGCCCGAGGCGCGCACCGAAGTGGTCATCTCGAAGATGACCGCGGTGACGCTGCTCGGCGACGCGGCCCTCACTCTGCCCCGCACACCCCGGCTGACCGTCACCGCCGACCTCGACGAAGCCCTGGACCTCTGCGAAGCGCAGACGATGCACCGCACCCGCCTGACCTGTCAGCACGAGGTCGACACCGTCGCCGACCTGCGCCGCGCCGCCCCCTACGAACAGCCCTTCCCGCCGGTCCTGCTGATCGCCGAGGCCACCAACCGCCACGACCGCGCCCGCGCCGCGGCCCTGCTCGTCCAAGGCCAACGTCTGGACATCCGCGGCGTGCTGCTCGGCGACTGGCCCGACACCGTCACCGTCACCGTCGCCGCCGACGGCACCACCACCCCCGCCGACGGTGAAGGCGCTAGCCAGGGCAGCCACCGCGCCGACGTCGGCCGTCTCGCCGTCCTCAACCCCGCAGAGACCACCGACCTGCTCACCACCCTCGCCGAGTCCCACACCGGCCAGCCGCCAGCCCCCGCACCTTCCCCACCCACACCCCAGCCACCGGCCGAGACGTCCGGCTGCAGCGCGCCCGCCACTCCCACCGACCGCAGCGCACCGGCCGTGACGGCTCCGGCCGGCAGCCATGCCGACGACGCCTCCGACGGCACGGCAGCAGCGCACCACGTGCAGCACACACCCACCGATGTCGCATGCGGCACCGAGAGCGATCAGCAGCTTGCGCCCGCGGAATCAGCCACAGCCAGCGGTCAAGCCGCGGCCGGGCAGCAGACAGCAAACAACCCGCACGACGGCAGGCTCAGGCGTCCGGTGCGCGTGCGGGTGTTGGGCACACCCGGCGTCGTCGACGGCGACCCGCAGCGCACCCCACGCGCCAAATCCCTGGAACTGCTGGTCTACCTGGCCGTGCACGACGGAGCAGCCTCGACGGAGGCGATCCTCGACGACCTGCTTCCCGACGCCCCGACCAGCAAGGCCGCCGGCCGGCTCTACACCTACGTCTCCGGGCTCCGCGCCGTCCTGCGCCACACCGGCGGCCCCGGCAGCTACGTCAACCACCCCGGCCACCGCTACCTGCTAGACCGCGACGTGCTCGATGTGGACCTGTGGCGGATGCGGGCGGCGATCCGCGAGGCCGGCCAAGCCAACGACGCGCAAACCCGCACCGCCGCGCTGCGCCGCGCCGTCGATGCCTACACCGGGCCCCTAGCAGAGGGCTGCGACTACGAGTGGGTCGAGCCCTACCGCGAAGCGATCCGCCAGGACGCCCTCGACGCCCACCTCGCCCTCGCCGACGCCCTCGCCGGCGAACCCGCGCAGCAAATCGCCGTGCTCGACGCGGCCATCGCCAACCACCCGCACCACGAGGCCCTCTACCGCTCGGCGATGCGCGCCCACGCCCAGTTGGGGCACCTGGACGTCATCCGCGCCCTGCGCCGCCGGCTGACCCACGCCCTCGCCGAGATCGACGCCGAACCCGACGACGACACCCTCGCCCTGGCGGACCGGCTCGTCGCCCAGATCCAACGCACCCCGCGCCCCTGCCCGTCGCCCGCGCCCCGCTACGACGGCGAGACTGCGGCATGAGCAGCGCGACGACACCCGTCACCGCTGAGGTGAGCGAGGTGGACCGGCGGCACCTGCGGCGGCTGCGGTGGGCGGTGCGCGCCGTGCTCGCCCTCGGCGTCGCCGCGTCGATCGCGGCGAACGTGCTGCACGCCCGACCCAACCCGATCAGCCAGGTCATCTCGGCGTGGCCGCCGCTGGCGCTGATGCTCACCGTCGAGCTGATCTCCCGCGTACCCACCCACCAGCGGGCGCTGGGAATACTGCGACTGGCCGCCGCCGCACCGATCGCCGCCATCGCCGCGTGGGTCAGCTACTGGCACATGGCCGGCGTCGCCGCCCGCTACGGCGAAACCGAAGCCGCCGCCGCCTACCTGCTACCGCTGTCCGTCGACGGGCTCGTCGTGGTCGCCAGCGTCAGCCTCGTCGAAATCACCGGCCGGCTGCGCGCCACGCCACCACGCCCTGCGGCTGCCCCCGGGTCGACCACGGCCGGCCACCAGTCGCGGCCCGGCAACGCCACACCGTACGTTCCGCTTGCAGCCGAGACCGAGTCCGAGGCTGCGAGCGGGACTGCTCTCCATCTTGCGACTCCGGTTATCCCGGGGCGGACGCAGGGATCGCAACCCGTTGCGCCCGTCGCCGTAGCCGCCCACACGCGGCGCCTGCCCGAGTCGCCACCGGCCACACATTCGCGTCAGCAGCCTTATCGCAACGGCACGCACACGGGTGACGACAGGCGAGCGGCGTCAGCGGACGATGACCGCACCAGCGCCGAAGCCGTCGGACAGCGTGGCAGTGGTCAAGTGAGCGGTCACCATCCTGCCGACGCCCACCCGGGCCTGCACCCCGTCGCGGCGGGGGTAACCGATCCTGCCGCGCAGACACCCGGACAGTCCCTCGTGGACTCCACCGACGCGCAGCACCGGCCGGGTGAGGATGCGGTGCCGACGGACACCGCCGCAGCGGTGGCGTACTGGCACGGTCGCGATCCGACGCTGCACCCGTCGGAGATCGCTGCGCGGATCGGCCGGTCTGAACGCACCGTCCGCCGCTACTGGCCGCCACGGCCCCACAGCAGCGGGCCGCAAGTCAACGGTCCCCTCGCCGGCAGCCGCAGGAACGGGCGGGCGGCATCGTGACGTCCCGTTACCAGCGAGTCGGCATTGACCGTATGGCCCATCCGCTTCTGCCGATAGCAGTGCACTTGATCAAGCTAGTCGAGGCGAGGCATACCACAACGAAAAGGGCGGACCGTCTCAATGATCAGTCGCAGGACTTGAAGTCGGCGATATCTATTAGCGGATAGCTGTCGCTCGCAATTTCAAGCTACCTCTGCGGCTAGGACTTGCCGTACGTTGACGGGTAGGTGTATCTCGCTACACTTAGCGGCGACGGGAGGTCATGTTGACGCGACGCACGAGGTTGACCCGACGCATGAGGATAGTGACGTCGGCCCTTCTCTTCGTCTTCACTGTAGTCATCGGAATCGCTATCAACAAGGTCACGGACACGTTCACTTGGGCCTGGGCCGGGGCCTTGGCGACGCTGGTCCTCGGTGGCGTTGCGGTACAGATCACTGCCACCCGTCTGCAGGAGGGAGCAACAGAGCCTGCTATAGACGAAGGCGCGATCGCGCAGCAAACATTCGCCGTCACGGGCGGCATCGTCGTTAATCCTATTCAAAAGCTCGTAGTGGGCGTCTCAGGACGGTCCTTGGCCGTCATGGCAGCGTCGATGGCCGTCGTGGCAGCGTTAACCTTCCTGCTCGCTTTGCTTGCCGTCGCTATTGATCGAAGAGCTGACGATGCTGGTGGGGGACCACTCAAGTCGCAGGACACTGAGACCGGTAACCCTCGACTCGACGGCCCCGATCCGTACCTTTACGTCGGTTTCGATAACAGCGTCCACCTGGCCCGTAAGCAGACCTGTGCAGGACTGTTCGGACTTTGTTTGGGGCAACCGGTCCAGCTTGCGCTCGACTCGTTCGGTACCACTGAGGTCGACGGCTTTCCGCAGAATGGAGGGCGGCCGGGAGCAACGTGCCACCGCTGGCATCCCAAACACTTGGACACGGTCACTGTGTGCGACTTCGCCGGCGCAATCGAATCGATACGCTACGACTCCCTGTCGAGCACCTCTTTGACACTGGCCGCTCCACAAGACGTGGTAGTCGAGTTTCCCGCTACCCTGCCGATACAGGCCTCATTGATCACGGAGGCATTTAAGAACAAGCCGTTCTCGTCAACGTACGTGCCGGGCGAGGGGGAGGGGATCTTCGGGATGGACTGGTTCTTGCCCCAAGAAGCCGAAGGTACACCTGATGCCTACCTGTCTATCGTAGCCCGCGTGCCCGGCCTGTTCGAGATTGATGGAAGGCTATGCTTGGGTGAGGATGATGTCTACTATCCATACGATGAGCTTCTCCGAAGCGGCGAGATGGCGATCATTACCAGCGTCGAGGTCAACCTGACTAAGGCCGGATATCTCCGAGGCCCGAAGAATTGCAAATAGCCTGTGGCTGTAACGTCCGCATCACGGCGGATTGTTTTACTATCGTGCCGCTGACAGCGCGTTGGTAGCGCCTGGCGCCGTGCGCTGTCATGCCGCCACCCGTGCGCGTCCCCTCCATGGCCTGTCTGTGCCGGCTGGAGGCCGTTAGGCTACACATATGGTCCGGGATGAACTGCTGCGGCTGCGAGCGAGGGCGGAGGCTGAGGCGGCGACGCTGGCCCAGGATCTGGAGGCGCTGTTCCTGGCATCGCGGGATTCGAATGCCGACGACGAGCACGACCCGGAGGGCGCCACCATCGGCTTCGAACGCGCCCAGTTGACCGCGCTGCTGGCCGGGGCGCGGGAGCGGATCGCCGACGTTGACGACGCGCTGCGTCGGGTGGACGCGGCGACCTACGGCGTCTGCGAACGATGCGGGCAGCCGATCGGCGATGAACGGCTCGCCGCGCGGCCGTTCGCCCGCTTCTGCATGGCATGCGCATAGGGCATCAAGGAGAGTGAACACTGGGGGCGCTCACTAATTCCAGCGAAGCGTTTACGCGGGCCACGACCAGATGCGCTCAACTGCCGCAGACTGTGCGCTTGCGCTACGCAGCGTCACCGCACTGGATCTAGCCGGCACCCCGGTCGCGGCGAGAACATTGCGCCTCCTAGCGCGACCGGAGGAACGTTCGCCTCGCTACGCTTTTGCCGTGGCCGATCTACCAGAGACGTGGTGCGTTCCGGTCGTGCGTGCGGACTTCCGCGACGACGGTGTGTGGGAGCAGTTCAAGGACGAGATCGTCACCCCCACGGAAGAGGGCTTCGTGGCCAGTGTCGAGTTCGTCGAGGACCGAGCGCTGATTGGCCTCAGCGGTGCGGAAATCGCGGCCAGCTATCCTCACGCCTACCCGCGTCAGTACAGGCACCCGGTGGTGTTCGTCGTCGACGCCGTCACCGTCTCACTGCCGGAGCATCCCCTGCTCGTCGTTAATCTGAAGGAAGGGGACGAGACAGGTCCGTTCAGGACACTGCCACGGCAGGTCCAGGCGATTGAGAACAACCTGTCGATCGTGAACATGGACTTCTTTGAGTTCGCGCGTTCGGCAGGCCCGGACGGCGTGTTTCGAGGCTTCTAAGCGCAACGCCGGCCGGCCCACGCCGCGCCCGGATTCACTGATCTGCCGCCGTGCGTGCGCGCCGGCCGTTGGATCGTTCGTCACCGCCCATAACTGGCGTTCGTAGGCGTGAGCATCCTACTTTGCCGAGTTGAGTGCGTGGCGTTCGCGTCAGCCAGCGAGCCGTATTCGACGATCGCAGGTTCCTCCGCACGTACTGAGGTACGTGACACTGGGGTGGTGGATCAGTCGATGGAGATGCTGTGGTCACGGCCTTTGCACGTGCGGTCGAGCCCGACGGCAGTGGCGGCGACATCCGATTCCCTCATCGTGGCGGAGCGACACTCGCGCCTGGTCCGGCTTGACCCGAGCAGCGGGGCGCCGCTATGGGAACAGCGCGTCGAGGACTGCTGGGGCACCGCGGTCGTCGCGGAAGAACGGTGTCTCTATCTAAGCCAGACAGGTGTTCTGCATTGCTTCGACCTGTGCAGTGGACGCCGCATGTGGTCGACCCCGGGTCTGCGATTCCATCATTACGTCAGCGTCAGCGGAACCGTCGTCGTCCTAGGCGGCTGGCGCGGCTACCACCCGCTGATGCGAGTTGACCTCACGGATGGCACGTGTCTCGCGGGCGATCCGACGTTCGCCCCAGGCATTGCGTTGGTCTGGCCTCTGCCGCTTCGGCTCAAGCCAGAGTCGGGTTCCGCCGCCGATGCGGTGCTCCTCGCCAGTACCAGTCAGCCAGCACTCCGACTGCTGGACACTCGAACCGGCGCTGAACTGGGTGCGTGGCCGCTGCCGGCGCCGGTGCATTGCCCTGACTCCGGCAACGCCTACAGGGTCGGCGACGACGGCCGCATCGTCTTCATCAGCGGCAGGCGCACCGTCATGGCCTTCCACCCCGCCAGTGGCGTGGAAGTGCTGTGGCAGCACGAACGGGACCTGCCACCACTGCCACCGATCCTGAGTGATGGCACGCTGTTGCTGGCCGGAGCCTCCTGCGTCACGGTCGTCGACCTAGTCAATGGTGGCCGCACTGAGGTGACGTCCCTATCTCCCGGCGCCGCCTGCGCTGCCGTGGCCGTGCCCGGTGGTGCGTTGTTCGCCCGCACCGACGGCGACCTCATCACCATCGACCGCGTCGGTCGGCTCCGCGCCCGAGTGCGGCTGCCAGCACCCATCGACGGCTTGTTCTCCGGGGGCGGTTCTCTCGTGCACACCATCGGCAAAGGGCACCTCACCACGCTCAAGGTCTCGAGCATGCAGAACTGACCACCCTTGACGGTTGACCATCATCCGCGGATGCCCAGGCCCCGTCTGGGTGCGCGAGCCAGCCAACGGGCGGAGCGCCATCCGGACATGCCGCTGCCCGCGCGTTTCGACGGGCCGTCGAGTCCGCCCAGCGGCGCCGCCTGCCCCACCTGCATCGACGCACGTCAAGCCGTCCTTGACGTCCGGCGACCATGCTGTCGGTGGCCTCAGCGCGACCCGTCAGCGAGACAGGGCGGATGTCGACCTGCTCGCCCCATGCCCATCGGCCGGCCCTCAACCCGGTGGATCCACGGACGCTCGTCTTCCGCGACCGGGTCGGGCGCGCACTGCGCCGGTCGAAACTTCCGCCGGCACGTCCGGGAGACGCCCTGTGAGCTGGGCCGGAGCCCGTACCCCGAATAGGGACGACCCCCGTCGGGGGGAGCCTGGTCGATGTTGCCGGGCAGTGGCAGCGGGTGTCGTTCCCTGTGGTCCCGCCCTCGGTGTCATGCCGGCTGTGACCATTGGAGTCGGTCGCGCACCACAGCGTTCGCTGATTTTCTGCTGACGCGGTGCCTCCTTGACCCCACAACCGCGCCGACAGGGGCCCCACCAGCCGGTAGGCCCCTCGTCATCTTGTCCACCACGTGTCAACTACGACATGAGTCGCTAGCCTTCCGGTCCTTCCCCGCATCGGGGGCGGTCTTACTTTTGGTATATGACGGTGCGTCGGCGGGCGCCACCGATGTGGCTGACCGCCGTGTTGATGTTTGCAGTTGCCGGTTGCGGGACCGGCACGTCACCCAAACCCGAGCAGGTTGAGGAGCGCCTCAGCGAGATCGCCGCCGGGGCCGAACGGCCGGTCTACTACCTCGGCCCGCGGTTCCGTGACTGGCCGCTGACCGAGGTGGGCGCGGACGACACCGGCCGGGTCGATGCGATCTACGGGACATGTCGCGCGGTCGTTGACGGGTGTTCGCCCCCGGTCGACGTCATCAATCAGCCGCTCGACTTCTCAGCGTGGAGTATGGCCGTCGGTTGCAGCCGCTTGCCGCCGGTCCGTGGCGTCCCAGCCGCGCATTTCGGCGGTGCGCTCGTCCTGCTCACCGGTGACTCGCTGGTCACTGTCGCCGTCACCGGTGATGACAACGCGACCGCCGTCGCCGCGGCGGAGCAGCTGCGCGAGGTTGGGGCGGAGCTTTCCCGTGCGGCGCTTCCGCCGCCGGACACCGTGGCCCTGCAGGTCATCGAAGCTGCCTGCGGGAAGAACCCGGGCGACACCGGTCGCATGGAACCCGACGAGGGCCCGGAACCGGTCGGGGAAATGCAGGTGCCGGACTTCACCGTGGGCCGGCTCGGCGGCGGTGACCTCCGTTGGACGGCGTACCTCGGCAAGCCCGTGGTGGTCGTGGTCGGTGACGTGCCGCACGTGCTCACCGGGATTCAGCGCGTCCTTGCGCTGACCACCAGTCCCCGGCCGGCCGTCATTGGCCTGGTGTGGAAGCCGTTCGGGTCCAAAGATGCCCCGGCACCAATCGCGGAAATCGAGCAGGAGGCCGGCCAGGTTACGGTTCCAGTTGGTTATGCCGCGATCCCCCGGCCGGCAGTCTGGTTCTTCGACATGGCAGAGGTCGACGCGGCGCAGTCAGGCGTGATCGCGTTCGTCAACGCCGACGGCGCCGTCATCCGCCATGTCCGAACCGACGCGCCCGACGACGCCATATCCGCCGCTCTAGACAGGCTCGCACGCTGACCGGCATGCCTGCCCATCCGCGAGGGTTGCAAGCCAGCCTTGCTGGAGGCCCTGCGACACACGGCTTAGGAAGGGTGTAGCGCCTGCCGGGCCACCCCTCGCCCTACCAGGACAAACCCCCGACGGCTCCCCGACGACGCGCTTGATCATTCCGTGAGTGTTCCGGATCTTGTCCGTTGGCGCGCTGCTGTCCCCAACAGCGATGGTGGCAACCTCGGCGTAACGGCGGTCTACATGTCGACAGCTAATCGTCTGCGTGAGAGCGGGGTCGCGCTCGGTGGTCGCGCTGTGGCATGGTGCGGGCGTGAGTGAGACGGGGCAGACGGATCGGGTGACGGCGGTGCCGGAGAAGCTGGATCAGTGGCATGACTTCCGCAAGAGCGTCGCTCTGGTGTCGATGGTGCTGTTCTTTTTCTGCGTGGTCGGCCTAGGCTTCCTCGTCTACCAGCTGGCGATCGCCGGCGACGACGGGACTTTCAGCACTTGGTCGTTCTTCCGCTTCGCGTCGGTAGCAATTCCCCTCGGCGTCGCTGCCGTGGCGGGTCTCGGTGTCTACCGCGCGTCCAGCAGCGCCGAGTCGAAACGGCGCGGTCGAGTCATGGCCCTCGCGTTGCTCGCCGCCGCGATCCTGCTCGTCGTGACGGGGATCATCGGGGACCGTCTGTCGTGAGCTTTTCCGTCGAACCTGGTGCGCTGGAACGCGCTGCTTCCCGCCTGAACGACGCGAGCCTCGACGCGCAGACCGCCCGCGCTTACATCCTCAAGCACACCGACATGCCCTGGCACGGTCAAGGACTGCTCAACGAAGCATGGCCCGCACATCAAAGGCTCGTCGACGAGATGAACCAGCGGCTCACGCACCTGATGGAGCTGCTCGGCAAGTCACGCGACGCGCTCCAAGGCACCGCCGACTACTACCGGCGCACCGACACCGGCAGTGCCGCCCGACTGGACGCCACCTACCCAACCGCCGACCGCAGCGGCTACGAACTGCCCGGCGGGCGCCCTCTCGGCGGGAACATGCCATGAGAGAGCCGACAGACTTTCTCGTCGAGCCTGCGCAACCAGACGCCTCACTGACCAAGGGCTTCGCCAATCCCATCGGCATCCTCGATGCCTTCTCCATCTCCCACTGGGTCAACCAGATCATCAAGGACGTCGCCGGCTACGACGTGATCGGCACCATCAGCAACGCCTTCGTGGGCGACTGGGAGAGCTTCTATAAGGCAGGCGACGCCTACGGCAACCTCGGTCAGAGCCTGCAAGCCCTCGGCCAGAACGTCAGCCTGGTCTCCTCCCAGCTGGACCAACAGTGGGACGGGCAGGCCGCCGACGCCGCGTTCGTCTACTTCCGGCAGCTTGGGACGGCAGCGGTTCAGCAGAACGTCGTGCTGGCCCAGGTTGAGGAGAAGTACCACGAAGCCGCGCGGGCCATCTGGCTCCTGGCCGACATGATCGGCGGCCTCATCAAGATGATGATCGATAAGGCCATCATCATCGGCGTTAGCGCCGCCGCCGGCACCGCGCTCATCGAGACCGGCGTCGGTGCCGTCGCTGGCTACGGCATCGCCACCTGGCAAGCCATCGAACTGGTCAAGAAGGTCAACGACGCCGCGTTGAAGATCCAAGCCAGCGGCACCCTCAACCTCGGCTTCTTCAGCTTCATCAAGACCCTCGCCGAGCAGGGCGGCGACCTGTCCAAGGTCTCCCTGCCGGACCAGCCCTACACAAGCCCGGTGCTCCATGACGCAACCTGAATCGCATCCAGAGCGGCAGTTCCTCGACCTCACCGAAGGAAACCAGGGCCTCGCCAAGCTCCTCCACGCCAGCCTCACCCGGCTCCGCGACGGTGTCGCCGGCGACGACCTCCAAGAGATGGCCCGCGACGTCCTCGCCGGCCACACCGACCTCCGGCAGGTCGCCGCCACCGACGCCTACGGCGGCATGCTCCTCGACCGCTACCACCGCTTCCGCGAATGGGAACAGAACGTCGACCCGGAGGAACGCCAACACATGGCCGACCAGGCGGCCGACCTCACCGCGGACCTGAACCCGCGCGACCAGCAATAGGGACCGCGCCAGGGACCCGACCACCGTCGACCGCGTTGAGTTGAAGCGGAACTGAGAGCCGCGATCCAGCTACCAGCGACGACACCGTCCGGTACCTGCTCACCCGGCGTCTCGGGCTCTCATGGTTGTTCGGTGGTTGACGACGTTTCACGGTGTCTTGTGCCCCCTGTGTGCCCCACAGGACGCTCCGCGCTACCACTTCCGACGCCATTTGAGGCGACCTTGGTGCGCCACAGCCGGGACATCCCCCTCGCTGGACATACAGCACCTCGTCCTCAACCCACCAGACGTCGCCGCCACGAAGGAAGACTGGATCCTCCAACGTCAGGGCAAGAAGACAGCCGCCGGAACTGCCGGGCAGCCCTTCCAGGTCATCCACCAACTCCATTCGACCTGCGGTGACGGGCTCGGTCCTCACGCCACCATTTTGCCGGTGTCGGTGCGGCCCCGACGACTCCTTGACCCCCAGGCAACCAACACGGCCCTCCGAACTGCCCTGAAGCATCGGCTGAACTGCTGAGACGATCCGACTTCGCCCCGACGCGTCCACGGGTGTCCGTCGTGATCGTCACCCAGTTTGTTACCCACTGGCTCCGGGCCGCCCCGGTTCTGCTTCACCGCCGTTCCTCACCGTGAGGTTGCATCCTGACGGCGGTCCTTATGCTGACCCACCGCCCCGGTGGGTCACAGGCCGGTTCGCCCGTCGATGCACTCGCGCAGGAGGTCGGCGTGGCCAGCGTGCCGCGCATACTCCTCGATCACGTGGACAAGCACGTCGCGCGTGGCGTGGCTGCCACCGTCGGCCGGCACCTCGCGGCCCAGGTCGGCCTCCTCGAGGGCGTCGAGCCATTCGTCCGCCTTGGCGATCTCGGCCTTCCAGGTTGCAAAGGCGTCCTTCACCACCGCTGGGTCGGGGACCGCGCCCCCGAAGTCCCAATCTGGGTCGTCCTCGTGCTTGTAAAGGCACGGTGCGTCGGTCCGCCCTTGCAGCACACGCTGGAACCAGTGGTTCTCCATCTGAGCCAAATGGCGGACCAGGCCGAGCAAGCTCAGGGTGCTGGGCGGCACCGAGCGTCGACCGAGCTGCTCGGCGTCCAGTCCGCCGCACTTCATCTCTATGGTCAGACGGTAGTTGCCGAGGTACTCCCGGTAGGTCGCCTTTTCGCCGACGGGCTGACCGAAGGTCCTGGGGTCGCCCTCGGGGGCGGTCCACAGTTTGCTCACGGCGCCACCCAATCGCGGGCGGACCGCACCAGTCAAGTGAGTTGCGGTGCCCCAACTTCGACGGCCGCCAGAAGGAATTCGATCGCCGCTCGCTCATCGGCTAGAAGCGAATGTTGCCGCATCCGCGTCTTCGGCCAGAGGTTCACAGTCGGTAGCCAGCGGATAGGGGACCGCGTAACCCATCAAGCGGAGCCAACGTTTAACGCATCAACCGGAGTACGACAGCTGTCGTACTCCGCTTGATGGGTTACGTCCTGGCTTCACTTGATGCGTGACACGATGCCCTGGCTCGTTGGCTACCCGCTGTGAACGCGGGGCGGCCGGAGAGGGCTGGCCTATCCGCTTCTGCCGAGGAGAGTGCACCCGGTCAGCCGGGAAACCCGGGCCGAGGAGGTACTGAGGCACGGCGTTACTGCAGTGCCCGCGTCAGCTTGAGCAGATCTTCCGGAGGCAGCCCGCCCGGCCGGCGAACCGCATGTCTACCGTCGCAAAGCAGTACTTCACCGTGCATAGTCCACCGCGTTTCATCCTTGAGCAGTTGCTGAGCGGCCTCCACAGCGATCTCGTAGGAGCACGTGGCGTTGCCGACGGCCAACAGTGCTTCGGCAACTTGTCCCACCACGTCCGTCGGCATATCCGCGTCCCCCAGCGCGCGCAGAAGCAGAAGCAGACGCTGAGCAGTTGAGCCGAGACGCCCTCGCCCGATCAGCCTCTCTGCCTCCGGCCAGGACAACCCAGGTCCGTAGAAGCCGCCTTCGACACTTGCCACGCTGATACACCGATCGCCACCAGGCAAAACGACGAAGTCGTAGCCCTCCGTGCCGTGACCATGCCAGGCGACCATCGCGAAGTCTGAAGCCTGGGTTCCGAGCCTGAGCACTGGCCACTTACCGGACTGTTCGATCTCTTCATGCAGATTGTCGATCTGGTCAGTCAGCCAGACCTCTTCACCACTGCCGAACAGAGCATCGAGGAGGTCCTCCTCAGCCAAGCCGTACATCAGGCTCGCCCAGAAGGTTCGCCGCTCAAGCAACCAAGTCCCATCGGCCAGGATCTCCGGCGGCACGCCGTCGTAGCGACGCAAAAAGTCAACAGCCTCAGTGTGATGTAACACAGGCTCATAATCGCAGCGGAGAGCCAACACCGAACATCCGCTTCTGCCGCCGATCGTGCGCGCTCTGCGCTGCGGTCGCCGTCAGTAGCAGTCGCGGCTTGCGGCGACGTGCGCACCTTACGATTGCTCCGGCGGCAGCACGTGCGGAGCCGGACGCTCTCCCGCAGCAAGGTTGTCGCGCCAGTAGCGGTAGACCAGGCCGGGTACCACCTCAACCGACCCTGCTGCGAGGAGACAGGTGAGAACACCCCCAGCTGGTGCATCGACGTCGAAGGCAACGATCACTGGTGGTTCTTCACCGACATGCCGATGTACGAATGCGCGCTCGTCGAGGGTGGGTTCCCGGAACCGAGGATCCCGGAACTGGGTCGGACAGGCCAGGTATGCGACGTCTGTGAAGACCACCTCGAGACCATGGTGGTAGGTCAGGTCGTGTCCCGCGGCCAACCGAAGCTGGGAGCCATCGAAGTGCAGCACGTCCCAATCCCACCAAGAACCCTCAGGCAGTTCGATCACACGGCCGATCCTCCCATCGGTGACCAGTCAATGACCGAGCCGGCGTCCGGATCTGGCACCCCTCTGTGTCAAGAGGCCGCGGCGAGGGTTGTTCTAGGCTGGGGTGTGGCGGGTCCGGGAAGTGACTTTTCCGAAGTGTCGATCTCGGGGTTCAGGTCGGCCGCGCTGGATTGCAGAGTCGCCCCCGCGTGTCCTCCCGGACCCGTCCTGACCAGCTTCGCGTCGGCGACCATCTGCCGGTAGACGATGTCGGACAGGCGCCGCTTCAGTGCCCGTAGGGCCTCCATCGGGGTCTTGCCCGCGGCCAGTCTGCGCCGGTAGTAGCGGCGGCCTTCGGTGTCACGGCGGAGTTGGACGATGGCCATGATGTGCAGCGCCCGGTTGATGCGCCGGTTGCCGGCTCTGGAGAGCCGGTGCCGGTTCTGGTCGCCGGACGAGGCGTCGATCGGTGCGGTGCCGTTCCACGAGGCGAAGTGGGCGCGGCTGGTGAACCGGGCGATGTCTGCGATGTCGCCGAGCAGGCGGGCGGCGCCGGACGGTCCGATGCCGGTCAGGTCCATTAGCTGGCTGCCGGTGCTGTTGACCAGGTCGGTGAGCTCCTGTTTCGCGATTTTGATCTTCTTGTCGATGACGACGAGTTCGCCGATCAGCTCGGAGGCCAGCCGGCGACGGGTTTTGCCGACCACGTCGCGCGGGCGCACGGTGCCCAGCAGGGCGCGGGCCTGCTGGGCGGACAGGTCCTTCTTCGCGCCGCCGGGCACCAGTTCGAGTAGCAGGTGGTGCAGCCGGGAGACCACGTCGGTGCGGGCGCGGCCGAGCTGGTCACGGCGGTCGACGAGCAGCCGTAACGCGACTGTGGTGTCGTCGGTGACGACCTGCCGTAGACCTTCGGTGCGCAGGGCGACCACAGCGACGCTGCGGGCGTCGACCGGGTCGGTCTTGCGGCCCTGGCCGGTGGCGAACACCCGGGCCCGGGCGGACAGCTTCGCGGGAACGTCCACGACGGTCTCGCCGTCAGCGACCAGGCGTTGAGCGACGTGCCGGCCGATGCCGTTGCACCCCTCGACCGCCCAAAGGCGGTCCTTGTGCTTGCGACCGGCGGCGAGCATGGCCTGGTAGCCGTCGCGGTCGGTGCCGAACCGGCCCTGCCCGAGCGCCTTCTCCCGGGCGTTGATGATTTCGATGGTGGCGGAACGCTTATGCGGGTCCACGCCGATGATGACCTGGGCCATCGTGTCCTCCCTCGATCCGACGGTGTTCGTCGACGGGAGGGCAGCGCTACCTTGAGCCGGACAGTCCCCTCTTGAGCCTCTCTCCGCCGCGGTGACCGGCGGGACGCACGCCAGATGAGAGCCACACCAACCTGCGGTGGGCAGCCGCGATGAGAGCGACCCCACCGGTCACCTCGACCAAGCCTGGCCTGGCTGCGGTCGTACCACCAGCTAACAGGTAGCCGCGATCCGCGCGGCACGCAGCGTGACGGCTGGAGCTGCCGCTCGCCATCCGGAACTGCCGATGAGCGGACGCTGGCTCGTCACCGCCTACCACTTCGAACTGCTGGCCAGGGTCCTGCCAGACGCGCACCTGCACGTCTCGGCAACCGCTGCCGACGTCCCCACCTGGTCCGACCGGATCGGCACCTTCCTGGCCGGCTGACCGGCAGCTTCCCGGCCGGATAGTCCATCGCCCCGTGGGCGCCGGAATGCTACGAAGGGGACGTGCCTGACCTGACAAGCTCCCTTGATGCCACGTCCCTGGAGACTCCGCGCCTGCTGTTGCGCCGCTGGCAGAGCGATGATCTGGACGGGTTCGCCGCGGTCAACGCGCAGCCCGAGGTGATGCGCTATATCCATGATGGCCGCACCCTGGACCGGGCCGCGACCGCGGAGCGCCTGGCCAACTATCAGCGGCACTGGGACGAGCACGGCTTCGGCTTGTACGCGGTGGAGATCAAGGAGACCGGCGAGCTGGCCGGTTTCACCGGACTGGCGGTGCCGACCTTCCTGCCCGAGATCATGCCGGCCGTGGAGATCGGCTGGCGGCTTGGCCGCGCGTACTGGGGCCGGGGCCTAGCCACCGAGGCGGCCCAGGCCGTCGTCGCCCACACTCGTGCCGAGCTCGACCTGCGGCGGCTGGTCAGCATCCACATCGTCGGCAACGAGGCGTCCGCGCGGGTGATGGTCAAGCTGGGCATGTCGCTGGAGCGCGAAACGGTGCAGCCGGACACGGGCCGCCAGGTCCGGGTTTACGCGATGGACCTGTAGAACAGCATCGAGGCATTGAGCCCGGCGGACGCCACGGAATTCCAGCGTCGGGCGCTGGCCGAATCGGCCCGCGTGCACAACGGTGGCGGCATAGTCGCCGACCGCAGCGCCACCGTCCACCTCGCCATCGCCCCACCCAACTTTCCGAAAGGCAGGCCGTAGGGCAGAGGGGCCCGGCAGTTAGCAATGGCCGAGCCGACCCGCGAAGCGCTTCAACGTGATGGCGCGGCGGCGTCGGGTGTGGCCGGCTGCGGGTCGGCCTGCGGCGGGTCGACCTCGATGAAGCCGAAGAGCCGTTCGATGAGTTGCAGTGCCTGGGTGCGGTAGCGGTCGGCGAAGCCGCGGCAGATCGCGGGCTGGGCGTCGGGGTGCCTGTAGTGGGGCAGTGTCGAGTGGCAGACGATGAACGACTCGCGGGCTCGGGCTTCGGCGACGAGGTCGCGAAGCCGGCCTGGCGCGAGGTGCATTTTGTTGCCGGGGGCGAACACGCAGGTATCGCACTGCCGCCACAGCAGCCGTGACTTACCGAGGTCGGGGTCGCCGACGCTGAGGCCTTCGCTGGCGGTGTCGTCGGGCTCGGAGCGGTGTTTCATGGTCTCTCCTGCTGCACGTGTGCAAGGGGCGCCGCCATTCGGCGACGCCCCTTGCCATGTCGGGGTGGGTAAGGGTGGGCGGGCTACGTCCGGCGATGGTGGGGGTCAGCGAGCGAAGGACCAGGTGCGCGGTTACGCGCTGCCCAGCGGGTACCCCCGATCCGGTCAGGTCTGCGTGGCGGGCGGGTGGACGGCGATGAGGAGCCGGTCGACTGGCGGCCAGCCGTCGGCAGGAACAGCACCCCGGCGTCGCTGGGCGCTATGTCGTTGCCGACGACGTCGCCGGTGAGGTCGAGGGCTTGCGCGGCGGCGGCGATGATCGCGGTCATGGCCGGGGCGAGGACGTAGGGCTCGCCGTGCTGCCACGGCTCGTGCGCGACGCGGGTGAACGCGCCCAGTACGTCGCTGTGCCGGGCGGGGTAGTCGGGGTCGTGGGCGAGGCGGGGTTCGAGAAACGCCCGTAGGTACTGCTGGGCGAATCGGCTGCGGGAGTATTCGGTCATGCGAAGGCGCAGGTCCACTGCCGCGCGGGCGTAGCCGGCGAGGGTCGACTCGGTACGGAAACTCACGGTTCCTCCGAGGGGGTCGGGGGCAGCGGCGGCTGGCGCGTCGCCGCTGCCACGGGGGCAGATGTCGGTGTGCGGGGCGCGCTCAGGCGGCACGCGGATACGGCATCGACAGCGGTGACGGTGTGACCGGGCGGGTGGGCCGGAACCAGCCGGCGAAGCGTGCCGCTGCGCCGCCGGCGGCGGGGGCGGTGACCCGTGCGCGGCCGTGGGCGAGTAGCCGGGGGCGGTTGGCGGCCTGGCAGGCGCGGTGGGCGTCGCGGGCTGGTGGGCAGGGGTACGGCTGGCCGGTGCAGCGCAGATTGGCGCAGCGGTCGGGCTGCTCGGGGTGGGGTTGGTGGGCTGCGGCGACATCGGTGGCGAGCAGCCACAGCAGGACGTCGGTGACGGTGCGGGATACGGCGTGTCGGTGCGGCTGCGTCATCGTGTGGTGCCTTCCGGCAGCGGTGTCGGCTCGGGTGGCCGCCACCCCGGCCAGCGGTGTGGGGATGCCGCTGTCGGGTTCGCCGGGGTGGCGACCGCGAGCAGTGACGCTCGACTTTCCGTATGGATCAAGTCGCCCGTCACTGGCCGGGGTAGGGGCGTTCGGCCGCGCCGGGGTCGAGGTCGCCGGGGTTGGCGTCGTCGCGTTCGCGTCCGTCCCACTCGATGTGCACGTCGAGTTCGGCGTTGGTGAGTGCGGTTTCGACGGCGGCTTCGGCGGTGTCGAAGGCGTCCTCGCGGCTGGTCGCGGTGACCTCGATGAGGATGGGCAGGGCGAGGCGGACCTGCCAGCGGCGCGGCAGAAGCGGCAGGTCCACGGCGTGCAGGACCCGGTTGGCGGCGTCGACGTCGATGTCATGCTCGGCGACCGCGTCGCGCAGCGCGCTCCAGACGTGGGCGCCGAGCTGCGCCGACGGGTCGGTGAGTTCGACCGCTGGCGGCTGCGGCTGCGGGACGGGCTGGTGCTCGTGCAGGTAGGCCTGGACCTGGGTGGCGGTGTGGGTGAGCCATCCCAGCGGCGCGGGTTGGGTGGGATGGAAGGCGTCCCAGGCTTGGCGCAGGACGGATTCGAGGGTCGGCGGTGGGGCGCTGGTCGTCGTCGGTTCGGTCATCGGGTTACCTCATGTCTCGGGTAGGGGCCGGCCCCGCTGCCGTCCTCGGGCGGGGCCGGCGCGGCGGTCTGGTCAGGGCGTGGTGGCGGCGTCGGGCTGGCCGGTGGCGGCGCTGGTGACGTCGCAGGTCGTGACCAGGGCGCTGTCAGTGCTGATGAGGGCCTGGCAGGTGCGCCGGAGGGCCGCGGTGGCCTTGTCTCGTTGGGCGAGGGCGGTGGTGAGGGCGCTGGCGACCCGGTCGAGGCGCTCGCGCAGGGACAGGACGGTGTCGGCGTCTGCGCTGGCGTGGACGTCGCAGAGCAGGTTCGCGGCGTCGGTCAGGGCGGTGATTTGTGCCTGGGTGGCGGCGATGGTGGCGGCCTGCGACAGCAGCGCGCACACCTCGTCGGGCTGCTGCGCGCATGCCTGGGCGAGCTCGTCCAGGGCGAGGGCGTAGCCCTGGTGTTGCAGGAGTCGGTGCAGGACGTCGAGGTGAGGTTCAGACATCGATGTTCTCCAGCAAGAGGGGGTGTGGGTCAGGGCGTGTGCGGGCCGGGGTGGGGTCACCGGTCGAGCACGGACGGGGGCAGTCCGGCGCGGAGGGCTTGGTCGATGAGCTGCGCGAGGGTGTAGGTGGGGTCGGCGGTCAGGGCCCGGTCGAGGGCGACGGAGGCGAGGGCGCCTTCGCCGCGGCGCCAGGCGGCGAAGGCGAGCAGGGTGGCGGGTGGGGCGGCGAGGGGCGGGTGGACGCGGCGGGTGATGTCGGCCCAGAGGGCGGTGTGCCAGGGCAGCGAGTCGGTGGCCAGCCAGGCGGCGTCGCGGACGGCGGTGATGGGTAGCAGGACGGTGAGCCAGGCCAGCTCGTCGTCGGTGAGGACCTGCTCGTCGGCGTAGCGGGCGAACGCGGCCCGGACCGCCTCTTCGCCCGCGCGGATGAGCCCGTCGGGGCCTTGGCTGGTGGTGAGGGCGCGGCGGCGGACGCGGGCGCGTGCGGTGGCGCGGGTGAGCGTGGCGCGGTTGCGCCCGGTGGCGGGGGCGATGCTGGCCACGAGGGCGGCCCGGTCGGGCAGGGCGTGGCAGCCGGCGACGATCGCGTGCATGGTCACGTTGTTGCGGTCCGGGTCGAAGCGCACGCCGTCGGCGGGGCAGCAGGCGGGTTCGGAGCAGTGGTAAGAGAAGTAGCGGCCGTCGGTGACGCGCAGGGCGTCGAGCACGTCGAGGCCGGCGGCGGTCAGCCGCCCGGTGACGGTGTCCATGACCGGGGTGACGGCGGCGGCGGCGGGCCCGTAGCCGACGGTGATGGCGCGGGTGGCTGCCGCGTTGCGCAGCAGACGGAGCTGCGACGGCTCGATCGCCTCGGCCCACTCGGTGACGTCGCCGGGTGCGGGCAGGTCGGTGCGGCTGGCGACGACGACCCGGGGGCCGGCGAGGCCGACGAGCACGAGGCTGTCGGTCGGGTGGAAGCCGAGCAGGTACGGCACGGCGGTGAGCAGGTCGGCCGGTGAGGCGAGCGATAGGCGGTTGTTCGAGTGGCTCACGGTTGTCTCCCAGAGGTCGATGTGAGTTCCGGGCACGGCACATCGGCCGTGCCCGGGCGCGCCGAGGTGCGCAGGGGGCCGGGCAAACGGCCAGTGGCGATTCAGGGATGCGCCCCGACGTGTGCCGCTCAGCGCGGTGCAGGCCCACCTGCGTGACGGCGGGGTCAGGGCGAGCGGGCCGAGGCGGCCGGGGCCGCCGGGCTGTCAGGCGTGTTCGAGGGCGGTGACGGCGGCGCTGGCGATGTGGTCGATGGCCTGCACCGGGTCGGTGACCACGATCGTGGTGGTGTCGGTGAAGGTGTGCCCGTCCAGGTCCGCGGGGCGCAGCCACAGCACCGGGCATCCGGCGCGGTGCAGGGTGCTGACGAGTCGTTGTGCGGCCGGAATGTCGTCGAGGTCGCCGTCGGAGACGACCGCGAGCATCCGCAGCCTGCCGGGTTGACGCAGCTGCAGCAGCTCGTCGGCGAGTTTCACGGCGTCGCCGAAGGTGCTGCTGCCGCCGGAGGTGTCCATGTCCTGCACGTGGGTGGGGCGGTTGCGGGGGCCGATGAGCAGGGTGACGTCGCTGCCGAAGGCGACGGTGGCGGTGACGGCGTCGCTGCTGCGGGCGGCGTGGGCGAGGATCCATCCCGCCGACGACATGGGTGCGGCGTAGGGGTGCATGGAGAAGGACACGTCGACGATGACGCCCAGGTGCAGGGTCGGCTTCGGCGGTGGCAGCGTGGCGCGCCGCTGCCACGGTGTGGCGGTGGGTATGGCGCCGGCGGCGATCTGCGCCTGGGCGGTGATCGCGTGGCGGGTGCGTAGCCGGCCGGGTGGGATGAGGCTGGGCCGGGTGTCGGGTTCGGGCTGATGCGTGCGGGCGCGGCGCAGCCGGGTGGCGAGGTGGCGGGCGGCGCCACGTTCGGCGTCGGTGGGGTCGCGTCGGGTCCACGTCGCCGGGGCGGAGAATTTCGTGCTGATCTGCTGGGCCCGGTATGCGGCGGGGGTGAGCCCGACAGTGTGGGCGAGGTAGTCGGTCAGGGCTTGGGCGAGCTGGCCGGCGAACATCCCCGGATCCGGGCGTGGCACCTCTGGCTGCAGGTGGGGGTGGATGCCGAGGATGCGGCACCACCGCCACGCCAGGTCGATCATGGTGTCGGCGTCGGAGTCCTCGACGGTGTGCGCTTGCCGCCACAGGTCGCGCAGCTGCAGCAGACGTTTGCGGCCGAGGACCGCGGTGACGGCGGCGCGGACCCCTTTGATGTCCTTGGCGGTGATGATCCGGGCGTCGACTCGGGCGAGGAGCAGCCCGGCCAGGTGTCCGGCGTGCCACGCGTCGTCGACGGGGGCGTCGTCGGCGCTGATCAGCGCGGTGACGGTGTGGCGTAGCCACCTGCGGTCGCCGCGTCGGCGGCTGCGCTGCCGGTATTCGATGCGGGACTCCTCGAGGACCTCGGCGACGGCGGCGACGACCGGTGGCGTGCCGGGCGGAGTACGCCAGCGGCTGTGGGCGGCGTGCGCGGCTTCGTGGACGAGGAGCCCGTAGGCGGTGGGCACCAGGCGTTTGTGGCTGGCGCGTCGGGGGTTGGCGACGTCAGGGGTGCCGATGTGGGTGGCGTCGACCTCGATGCGGCCGGCGTCCGGGTAGAAGCAGGCGGGGGCGCCGCCGCCGGCGCCGGGAGCGACGGTGACGGTCAGGCCGGTGCGGCCGGTCAGGACCGGGATGTGTCGGGTCCACGCGCTGCTCCATTCCTGCCACTCCGGGTCGCCGATCGCAGGGGCGGCGGTGCCGGGCTGCAGGTGTGTACGGGGATGAGGCATCACGTTCTCCCTTCCAGGGGTTAGCGCTGCTTGCCGAGGGTCAGCGCGGTGATCTCGCTGCCGAAGTGCTGTCGCAGGGCGGCCAGGACGTGCTCGCGGTCGTCTTCGGGGGCGCGGCCGGCGAGGTTGGCCACCGCCGCGGGCAGACCGAGGGTTTTGCGGACGCGGGCGAAGCCGAGCAGCTCGCGCAGCTGCGGCGCCCAGGACACCCGCCCGGCGGCGAGGTCGGTGTTGAGGGCGATGGCGGCTTGCACGGCGGGTGCGGGGACGCCGAGGTGGCGGGCGAGGTCCCAGTCGGTGGTGACCTCGATGTGCACGTCGAACCGGGACGCGAGCGCCTCGGTCAAGATGGCCCCGTGCACGCCGGGGTTGTGCCCGGCGATGACGTAGAACCCGTCGACGGCGTCAACGCGTTCGTTGCGGTAGCCGGGGATCGTGATGACCCGGCGGCCGTCCATGGCCGGGTAGAGCACGGCGAGGACCTTCGGGGCGATGAGGGTGGCGTCGTCGACCAGCAGCGCTCGGCCTTCGCGCATCGCGGTGACGAGGGGGCCGTAGACGAATTCGAAGCCGCCGTCCGGGAGGGGGATGAAGTTGCCGAGGAAGTCCTCCACGACGGTGTCCCCGGTCCCGGCGACGGTGAGCAGATCAGGAAATGCGGCTTCGACGAGTGCGGTCTTGCCGGTGCCCGGCGGGCCGTAGAGCAGCACCGGGATACGCTTCTCACGTAGCCAGCGCAGCACGTCCACATCGGTGGCTCCCGCGAGTTTGCGGGGAAAGTACAGGTCGCCGTTGGGGCGGGGGACCGGCTGCCGCCGTCCTGCCCCGCGTCCACTGCGGGGTGTACGCGGGGCAGGCGGTGGCATCGCCCCGGCGGCGTCGATTCCCGCCTTCGTGATCTGGAAGCGGTGCGGGCCGGTGGAGTGGCTGGCGTAGCCGGCGGCGGCCATCTTCTTCAACGCTTCGAACACCGCGCCGGTGGAGCGGGCGGCGATCGCGGTGGTGACCTGGCCGACCTTGAGCCACTGGTCGGGTTGGCTGGCGAGGTAGGCGGCGACCTGCCGGTAGAGGTAGCCGGGGCGGCGGTCGCCCTCAGGGCCGCCCGGGGTGGGATCGATGGTGGTGGGCGGGGTTGCAGGGTCCATGCGGGCCTCCTGTCGTAGGGGTCGCGCCCGCGCACCCGTCTCCGGGTGCGCGGGCGGTGTGGCGGTATCCGCGCGGCGGAGACGGACGGTTGGCGGGTCGAGCCCTGTGGCAGGGACGGCCGGCAACTTCCGTGAGGTGGTCAGGACACAGCTCGAGGGCTGTGGGTCAGCGGTGTCGCCGCCACTGGGCGGGTGGGCGACGACAAGGAACGCACCCGCCCGCGCAGCGATCAAGTCGACCCGGAACGGGCGCACAAGGCGTTAGTTGCGGCGGAGGGTGACCTCGCTGCGGGGGCGGCGGGAGATCTGCACCGTCAGGCCGAACACGCTGCCGTCGGACAACTCGAGCCACACACCCCGGTCGAGGGTCATCACGCCGGCGTCGCGGTAGACGCGGGCCGAGGTGATGGTCACCGGCTGCCCGTCGTCGTGGGTGAGCTGGGGCAGGTCGGCGTCGTCGCAGAGCTGATCCAGGTCGGCGCTGGTGAGCAGGTGCCGCACCAGGGCCTGCAGGATCTCCTCGTGGGCGTACCCGCCGAACTCGTCATCGCGGTCATCAAGCACGATCGTGGTCCTTCCGGTCAGGTAAGTCAGAGCGGAGGGGTCGGTTAGTCCTCAGGCGTCGGCTGGCCGACTGGGTCGGGAAGGTCACCGGCGATGCGGTCGCAGTCGTAGGGGTGCACGGCAATCCAGGTCCAGGCGCGGCCCATGACCGTGTACCTGCCCTGCCCGTCCGGGACGATGCGGTGCACCGCCGTCGGGTCGCCGTGGATGAGGGTCTCGTCGACGTCGATGACGTCGCCGTCGAAGCGCATCCGGGCCAGGGATTCGTCCACCAGCCGCTCCCGCCGCGCCTCGGTGACGCCCTCTTCAGCGAGGGTCTGCCGGTAGCGGTCGCGGGCGGCCTGCTGGTCGGCGACGATCGCTTCCGCCACCGCTCTGGTGCAGGTGAACACCGCCCACCCGTTCCAGGTGTCGACCAGGGTTCCGACGAACCCGATCGGGATGCGCATCTGCCCGTCGGCGTTCGGCGTCCACGCCCAGTCGCCGGCGAACACGCCCGGCCCGCCGAGGCGCACCCAGTCCGGGTGCAGGTGGCTCAGGTCGCGGTCGTCGCCGGTCGGGGACAGCACGATGTGGCACTGTCGGGCCACCTCGTCGGTGAGCGCCTGGTCGAATCCGTCGCACCACGCCCACCGTGTCTGGTCGCAGCGGGCGGCGGGCAGGTCCTCCCACGGCGGCGCGCCGGCCGCAGCGGCCTCGGCGTACCGGTCCCGATCCTCACCGAGGCAGTACCGGTCGGCGGCGGGAAGCCCGTCGAGCACCGCCGGGTCCCCGTCGTCGATCCCGGCGAGGATCCGCCGCGCGGGGCCGGCGGCGTTGCCGCCAGCCCGACCGCCGAGGATGTCCTGCGCCCACCACTGCGCCGCTGACCGTCCGGCCACAGCGCCGGCTACGCGCAGCGCGTCGAGCACCTGCTGCCACCCCGCGTCGCTGCTCTCGTCACCGGTGAGGGCACGGTTGCGGTCCCCGGCGTCGCGCTCGCCGGGCCGGTAGGTCATCGCCGCGTCACCTGGGCGGGCCGGAGCTGCCACGACCAGCCGGGCGCCGGCACGTCGAGAAGCAGCAGCCCGTCGGCGTCGCGGCGAAGCCGATAAGGCCGCTCGCCGCAGCTGTCGGGCACCACCAGGTCGAACTGCGGGCCCACCGGGCGCAGCCACGGCGCGGGCCGCCCGGCCTGCAGGGTTGTGGGGGCGGTGGCGGCGGTGATCGCGTGGGCGGTGGCGTCGGTGAACCGCAGGACCGTCGTCGTGCTCAGGTGCGGGGCCAGGCAGATCTCGGTGTCCAGGCCGGTGCGGGCGTCCGGCAGCCACAGGCGAACCGTGTGCCAGCGGTGGCCGTGCGTGCGGTAGCCGCCGCAGCCCAGCACCTGCCCGTCCGCGTCCGGGTCGAGCAGGTGCCCGCCCGAGTCCGGGTCGAGCAGGTGTCGGCTGTGGCGCAGCCAGCGACCGTGACAGGTCGCCTCGTACACGACGACGGTGTCGGTGGCGACGTCGATCAGGTACATCCATTCGAGGTAGCCGTCGATCGGGTCGTCGACCCGGCCGCGGCGGATCCCGTCCTGCAGGCCGGCGGTGACGCCGACGCCGGGCACCGGCCGCTGCCCGTTTCCGCGTGCGGGGTGGCGGGGGTAGTCGAGGGTGAGCCAGTCGTGGCGCAGCAGCGCCTCGCCCGTGGCGAGGGTGCGCCGGTCGAAGGTGTGCTGCCAGATGCGCCGCAGCTGGGGCAGCACCTGTGCGGGGTCACCGCCCCAGTGCAACCAGCGCACGGCGTAGGCGCCGCCGGAAGCGGTGACACCGATCAGGGTGGAGCAACTCACGATGGAACCTCCATCAACGGTGTGAGGACCCCGGGCCCGGCGGGTCCGGGGGCGACAGAAATCAAGTCGTCTGCCTGCCCGAGGGCGCGGGATCAGGCGACGATGCGGCGGACGGCGGCGAGCTGGCTGGCCCACGCCGAGAGGCGGCTGATCTTGACGACGTCGCCGCTGTGCGGGGCCTGCACGATCAGTCCGTCACCGAGGTACAGGCCGACGTGGCCGGGCCGGGCGGGGCTGCCGCGGCTGCCGGGGATGAACAGCAGGTCCCCCGGTCGCAGGTCCCGGTGGTCGGTGACCGGCTGGCCGGCGTGGACTTGTTCGCTGGTGGTGCGGGGCAGGGCGATGCCGGCGGCCCGGTAGGCCTGCTGCACCAGCGAGGAGCAGTCGCACTGGCGCGCCGGGATGCCGGAGTGCGCGGCGGTGCAGTCCCCGCCGAAGGTGTAGGGGGTGCCGCGCTGGGCGAGGGCCCAGCCGATCGCCGTCGTGACCGGCCGCGCGGTGCCCGGCGGGAGCGTGAACCCGTCCGGTAGGGGAACCTCCTCGCCGCCGAGCTGGCCGTCGCCGGCGTCGAACAGGCACAGCGGGTTGCTCATCGCCTGCTCCAGCTCGGCGGCGACCGGGCCTGCCGGCGTGCCGCCGGTGAGGACGCGGACCAGGGCGATCGCCTCGTGCTCCCACTTCGCGTACGCGCCGGGGTAGGCGGATCGCTGCACCGCCTGGGCGGCGTCGGTCAGCGCCATGGCCTGCCACCCGTCGACGGCCAGCAGCGCCTGGTAGAACCGGCCAGCGGCGTAGCGGGGGTCCCGGAGTTGGGTGGGGCTGCCCCACCCTTGGGAGGGGCGCTGCTGGAACAGGCCGACCGAGTCGCGGTCCCCGCCGGGCAGGTTGCGCAGCGTGGACTCCTGCATCGCGGTGGCCAGGGCGATGACCCACCCGCGCGGCGGGACCTGAAGGTCCGCGCCGACGGCGACGATCACCGCGGCGTGGGCCGTCTGCTCGCTGGTCCACCTGCCGGCAGCGGCAGCGGGTGGGGAGAGGGTGATGCCCGCCGGCAGAGGCTGTCCGTCGGCCGCAGCGCGGTAGCAGGCGGCCGAGGCGGTGCCGCCGCCGGTGAACAGCGCCCCGATCCCGGCCGCGCACAGCAGGAGCAGGGCCACCACAGCGGCGGCTACGGCGCCGAGCGCCCGGGCGGTCACCGAGCTGTCCCCGGCGCCGACACCAGCGCGCAGGATGCCGTCGCGCTCGTGCCCGAAGCGGGGCTGCGTGCCGGGTCCGGGCCGGCGGAGGGGCTGACGCAGTCGCGGAGCCGGTAGCGGGCCAGGTGGTGGCCGTCGTCGGTGTGCACGGCGACCGTGTCGGTCGCCGGGTCGAGGAGGTAGATCCACTGCGTGTCGAGGTGCCCGGCCCGGCACAGTGGGAACACGGTGACCGGCTCCGGCGCGTCCACGGCACAGTCCGGGTCGGCGCCGGTCAGGGGGATGCCGACGCCCGGCACGGACTGCCGTCCCATCCCGGAAACGGTGGTGGCGGTGGTGGTGGGGTCGAGGTACTCCCAGTCGCGGGCGAGTACGGCGCCGATCAGCGCCCGGGTGTCGCGGTGGGCGTGTTCGGCCCAGATGGCGGCGAGGGTGGGCACGACGACGCCGGGGTGGCCGTCGAGGAGCACGAACCGGGCGTGTACGAGGTGGGGGTTGGCGGGGTCGGTGGTGCCGACGAAGCAGGGGGTGTTCACGAGACAGGACTCCTTACCGGGATGGGGTTTTCGGGGACGTCGGATGCGAGCTGGTGGCGGCGCCGGAGGGGGCCGTGACGGCCGGGGGCCGTGGCAGGCCGTGCGAGCGGCGGGTGCGGGATCGTGCCGTGGCCGCGGTGCAGGCACGGCTGTGGCAGCGCCGCGTCGTGGCAGGCGCTGCGGGCGTGCGGCGGTAGGCGCGGGGGCGCGTTCGGGGGCCCGTTCCTGGGCCCGTTGAGGGCGGGGCCTGCTGGCGGTGGCGACCGCCGTGGGTTGTTACGGCTGGTCGTGCTTTGTGGTGGGCGGCCAGGGGGCGGGCTTGGCGCGCCAGCCGAAGATCGGGTCGGTGGTTTCGACCGATCCGCAGCGGGTGCAGCGGACGTAGGTGTCCTCGCCGTAGCCGGCCATGGACGGCACCTCGTCGCCGACGACCTCGTCGACCGCCCCGCACACCCGGCAGCGGATCGACGCGCCGTCGGGCCCGCACACGCCGAAGATCGGCTCGTCGTCGGCGTCCGGCGGCGCCTGCGGGCCGGTCATGCCGTGTCCGGGCGGGCGCCGCCCTGCAGGTGCCCGGCGGTGGCGGCCAGCAGCGCGGTCAGCCCGCAGTAGGTGGCGGGGACGTCCTGCGTGTCTGGTCGGTCATCGACGAGCAGCACGGGGTGGTCCTCGCCGCGCGGGCGGGTGAGCTGGTAGACGCGGCCGTCGACGTCGACGGCGTCGATGCGGCGGGCCTGCCGTGGCTGACCGTCGGTGGTGAGGATGTCGTCGTAGCAGGTGGCCCAGGCCAGCAGACGCGCGTCGGGTGTGGTCGCCCGGATCAGCCGGAGGATGGTGTTGAGGGTGGTCCGGTAGGGCGTGGGTGTGTGTGGGTGGTGAAGGCCGGCGGCGAGGCGGTGCAGCAGCGCGGGCAGGCCGGTCGGTTCGGTGAGCAGGTCGTCGCGGCGCAGCGGGAACTCCAGGCTGCGCATCTCGCGCATGGGTGCCGGTCCGGCGGTGTGCAGGGGCCGGTCGTGGATGAGCAGCAGCGTCGCGGGCTGGCCCCAGCCCAGCGCGTCGGCGTCGGCGTCGACGGCCAGGAGGCAACCGGCGAGGGTGCGCACAGCGGGGATGGACAACACGGGGATCTCCCTTGTCAGGGGCAGGAAGGGGAAGGACCCCGCAGCCGGCGGCTGCGGGGTCCATCTGGGTCGGCTGGATCAGCGGTGGTCGCGCCGGTGGAGGCGCGGCGCAGTGGTCGGCACTGGCGGCCGGGGCGAACATGCACGCCGGCTACCTGCTGGTCGCCGCAGTCCATTGGTGTCGGAGCAGGCGAAGGGTGCTGGTCTGTCCGAAGGAAACTGCGGCGGTCGGCGGGGGCCGGTCAGCGGTAGTGGCGGTCGCGGCTGCGCCGCTGCGGCGGTGTGCCGCGGGGGCAGTAGGCGCATACGCCACCGCCTGAGCCTTTGGCCTGGTACATGGCGGTGTCGGCTTCGGCGAGCAGCTGTCGGGGGTTGGCGTGCGGGTCGCGGGTGTGGGTGTAGCCGACCGAGGCGGCGACGGGGATGTCGCCGGTGCCCACGCGGATCGGGGCGCCGACGATGACCTGCCAGGCGGCGTGGGCCGCGTCGGCGGTGTCGTCGTCATCGCCGGACACGAGCAGGGCGAACTCGTCGCCGGAGAGCCGTGCCGCGACCAGCACCGGGGTGGGCAGGTTGGCCAGGAGCCGGCCGACCTGCTCCAGCAGGACGTTGCCGGTGTCGTGGCCGAGGGTGTCGTTGACGGCCTTGAACCGGTCGAGGTCGAGCAGCACCACCCCGACCGGGGTGCGGTCGGCGAGGGCGGCGCGTAGGCGGGTGAGGAACAGCCGCCGGTTGGGCAGGCCGGTGATCTCGTCGTGGCTGGCCTCGTACCGGGCCGTCTGGAGGGCTTGCTGCTGCCACCAGAGCAGGGCGCCGGTGAGGGACAGGCCGGCGAGGATCCCGCCGGCGGCGATAGCGGTCGTGTGCAGGATGGGAGACACTCGAAACGCTCCTTGTATGCGAAGGAGCACCGGGGGCGGGCGTGAGGCGACCAAACTTCGACGCCCGCCCTCGGGCTGCCTGACAGGTGGAGTCACTGACCGCCGATGGCGGGGGCGAGTTGGTACGTGGCCGGGCGCTCGACGGTCTGCACGGCCTGGCCGTCGGCGACGAGCTTCGTTGCGGCGTTGGCGACGGCTCCTGCGCTGGCCTTGGCCGCGCCGGTGCCGACGTTCGCGGCGTCGATGAGCCGGCACAGCTCACCGGTCTTGTAGGCCCGGTCGGGGTGCGCCTCGAGGATGTCCAGGATCGCTCCGCGTAGCGACCCGCCGATGCGGCGCGACCCGCCCGAAGATTCGTTGCGCGGTGGGCGGGCAGCTTCGGGATCGTCCGGCGGCGTCGAGGGGGCGGGGCCGGCTGGCGGGTCACCGGCGAGGGCGCCGTCAGGCTCCGGCGTGGCCTGCGCGTCCGGATCGGTCTGCGGTGGTGCAGGCGGGCTGGGGTTGGCCGGGGTGTCTGCCGCCTGGGCGGCAGGGAGTGCGTCGCCGTCCTGGCTCGGCTCCTGCGCGACCTCCTGGGTGGCGGCCGGGTCGGGTGCGTTCGCTGCGGGTTGCGGCGTGGCGGTTGCGGCGCGGCCGGCGTCGGTGAGTCGCCACAGCGTGCGGCCGTCGTCGGTGCGGAACCGCTCGGCCTGTCCCGATCCTTCCCAGGCGCGCAGCTTGGGCGTGGTGGTGGAGTAGCCGAGTCCGGCGTGCTCGGCGACCGTCGCGGCGGTGGCCTCGCCGAGTTCGGCCAGCGCCGCCAGCACCTTGAACGCACTGTGCGCGGGGATGTTCTCCGATGGCGTGTCGGTCATGGGCGCGTTTCCTTTCGTCGTGTGGTTCCTGCGGGTTGAGGTCCGCGCACTGATCCACGCTTCGGCCGCCGCGGTGATCAAGTGCTCGGACCGGATCTCGGGACGATGGCCCTCCCGCGCCGCCAGCGACCGGCATCGGCCTGTCGGCCCGGCACGGGGCGGGCGCGCCGGCTGGGGGTGGCTACGGGCGGGCGCCGGTGAGGCGGTGGGTGGGGCAGACGAGGGCGTGTTTTGCCAGTGGCAGGACGTCCTCCAGCCGGAGCCACAAGCGGGTCGACATCAGTCGACATTTCCTGCCAAAAAGTGGCGGAAGAGGAATAGAGGGGCCTGTTGCAGGCCGGACTGGCGGGGGCGCCCCACGCCCGGGGCGCCCGGCGCAGGTGGTGTCGACACACCAGCGGTGGGAGTGGCCGGCGCGATGTGGCCACAGCATTGGGGGTGCGAGGTGCTGTCGCGCTCAGGCCCGGTCATGGCGGGGAGCGCCGCACGACGGCGGGACAACGCCTGGTGTTCCCCAGGGATGTGGGGAAGCGGAGGGCGCCGTCCCGCCGGCGAGCCGATCGTGGCCTTAGAGGGCGACGGCGATGAGCCGCTGGTCGGGTGCGAGGGTGGCGAGGTGGCGCAGGGCCTGCTCGATGTAGGTGGTGCGGTCGGCGAGGGCGTCGCTGGCGGGGGTGAGTTCACGGCCGTCGGCGGTGAGCATGGCGTCGCCGACCACGGCGGTGGCGGCGCTGTAGTGCTGGTACGCGAGGGCGCCCGCCTGGTACATCTCCAGCTCCCCGATACCGGGTTGGCCGGGTCCAGGGTTGGCGGCGGCGTGCAGGCGCATGGCCTGCACGCGGGGCTGGGCGTGGAAGTCCGCGACCGCGCTGCCGTGGGGGTAGCGGTCGGGGTTGGCGAGGTGGCGGGCCTCGAAGGCGGGCCATCCGGTGGCGGGTCGGGTGCCGTGGACGGCCTGTTGCCAGATCTGATGGCGGATGCCGGCGCCGACCGCGGCGGCGTGGCGCATACCGACCAGGTCGAGCAGGTCGACCCGACCGCCGGCGCAGAGCGCGGGTGCGCCCTTGCGCAGGCCGATGAGATGGTGGCGCTGCCAGCGCCGCAGGCCGGGCGCGGCCCAGAAGCGGGCGGTGAGGGCGCCGGGAACGCCGAAGTGCGTGGCGAGCTGCCCGGTGGCGAGGGCCTCCTGGGGGACGTCGTCGGGCAGGCACACGATCATCGTCTGGATGGTCGGGGCCGGCGTGGCGATCGGCTGTGGGGCGGGCCGTCGGGCAGCGGCTGCCGGCACCGGCTTGACGAGGGATGGGCCGGGCCGAACGGGGGTCGGCGTGGCCGGCACGCGGCTGCCGTGACGGGTCAGCGGGGTGCCGTTGACGGTCTGGGCCATGGGGGTTCCTCCTTGAGTCGGGCGCGTCAGAGCGCGCACAAGTGACCGGCCCACCAGGTGCATGGGTCGGTTCAGGGCAGACAAGGCAGAAGTGGCGCGGATGGTGCGGGTGGTTGGTGCGACCTGGGGGCCGCCGCGCGGGGCGCGTGCCGACCGGCCGTAGCGGGTGGGCGCAGCGAACCGCATTGGCGCGGCGAGGGATCCCTACAGGTGGGACCGAACCGGGTGAAGCGATTTGTGGGGTGTGGTGTTGTCGACGACGGTAGCGGCCGGTTCTGTCAGCGCGCATGGTGCCCGTGTCCGCCGGAAAGTGGCGCTGACCTGGGCTGTCAGACCCAAGGGAACCGCGTAGGCGAGGTGGGGCTTGCGGGAGTGTCAGACTCGGTCGGCCTGTCAGCCGGCTCTATCGCCTGTCAGATGCGGGTCTGCGCTTGCGGGGACGAGGCAGTGACCTCCGCTGTCAGGCCGTGAGCCGGTAGAGGGATTACTGGTCGGGGTTGTCGGCGAAGCGGTGGGGATTCGTCGCGGGGTTGTCGGGCCCGTGGTCGCAGGGCAGCTCGTGCAGCCAGCGGCGCGGGCCGGGGTCGGTGCTCAGCGTCCACGCCGGGCCGGCCGGGTGCTCGTCCTGCACGCCCGTGGCCACGGGCATGACGGTGGGCACACCGGCGAGCGCGCGCAGCAGGTTGGTCTCCCGGCGGCGGCTGGGCACCCGCAGCAGGACCGGGTAACGAGGTCCGAACTCGGCGAGGCGTTCGTAGCCGCGCAGCTTGCGCAACACCGTGCTCAGGGGTTCGGTGCCGTTGTCATGTTCGAGGAAAAACCCCACGGTGCGGCCGCCGGCGCACCAGATGCCGTGAGCGTCGGGGCGGATGCCGGCGATGGCGTAGGCGGCGGTGGCGTGCTGCTCGGACCACCACCGCGCCAGCCGGGCATGCGGGTCGGTGCGCGCGTAGGCGATGAGGTCGATGAACAGCTGGTTGGTGCCGAGCAGGTGGCGCAGTTTGCGGCTGCCGACGATGCGTTCGGTGCGCTCGATGCTGCTGCGTGGCGGCCGGGCGTTGGCCCGGTCCGGGTCGGTGTAGGTGGTGGGGTGCACGAGCAGGCCGAGCGGGCCGAGGGCGTAGAGGTGCTGCGTGTCGCCGGTGGTGATGTCGACGAACCGGCTGACCGCGTCGATCGCGTGCAGGGTGGCCAGCCGTAGCAGCGCTGAGCGGCGGGAGGTGAACAGGGCCTGGGCGATCTGGTCGGTGGACAGCACGTAGTGCTCGGCGAGCCAGGCGAGGAGCTGGCGGTCGCGGCTGGTCAGCCGGCGAAGGTTGTCCAAGCGGGCGCGCCGGCTGCCGAAGCTGGAGGCACGCCGACGGTGGGCCAGCGGGCCAGGGTCGAGCGACGGACGGTCGGAGAAAGCACGGTCGGAGGAAGCACGGTCGGGGTGAGAAGGCTGGGAGGGCATGAGTAGATGTCCTTCAAGGTCGAGGCGGTGGGAGCCGGATGGATCGCAGGCTGAAAGAGGTACGCGGAGATTCCCTCAGGGGATGAGGAGAGGTCCCCTCTGTGGAGGGGTGTCTGGGAACGGCGTCGGGCTGACGGGTGACTGCCAGCGGCCGTGTGCAGCACGGACAGACCCACACCCCGAGACCTGTCAGCGGTGATGAACGACCAGTGGTGAAGGGCGGGCGAAGGGCCGACGGAAGGGGTGAAGCAAGAGGCCATCGAGAAGGGCTGGCAGCTGCCGCAGTGGTTCTGACAGGTCGTGCAGCTTCGGGAGTTTGCCGGCGCCGCCATGACGGCCAGAACTGGCCCTACTAGCAAGTGGGAGCTACCTGCGCACCTGGTGATTGCCGTTACTGCCGGCCCACGCCGGCATCCACGATCAGTACGATCGCGCGGGTGAGCGAGAACCTGCACCCTGTCCGCCGGGTCAGCGTGGGCGACCTTAGCGCCGATATCGACGAGGAGCTTGCGCCGATTATCGAGGTCATCTGGCATCTGGGGCTGACGACGTGGAGCTGTTGCCAGAATGCGGGCGAGAGCAACGCCGACTGGCCGGAGCAATTGCCGCACATGGCCCCGGTCATCGCCGCGCAAGTGGGGTGGGCTTACATCGACTTTCCGATCGACGACGGCTTGGCGTTCCTGACTGCGCTCGCCCAAGCCGGCCCTCGCGACGCCTTCTACCTGCGGATGACGCACTGGGCAGCACCGGACTCATGGCACGTGTCCGCCCGGCCGATGGACCGGGCAACCTTCGACCAGTCGCGCGAGTCACAGTTCGAACTACGGCTCCTGTTGATCCGCTTTCCGAGCTGCGACCGCGAGGAGATGCTGCGTCGGCTGACCGCCTATGGGGCAGGCCGACTCACGCCGCCAGGGCCGATCGACCGGTCAAGCATGACTGCCAGACACTTAGCATGATCGCGCGCCTTCAGGCATCCGGACCCACGCCTGCTGTGCGTGGTTGACGAACAGTCCTGTGACCGCGCACGCGGTCTGCAGCAGATCCGCACCGGATCTTCGGGCCAGACCGGCCATTTTGTGATCTGATGCGCACCCAGCTCTCTCGCGGCTAACGGGTAGGTTGGCGCGGTGCGGATCGGTGCCTGCCAGACCCGGGAGATCCTCGGTGAGGTGGACGCGGCAGTGACGGTCGTCCAGGACTTCGCGGACCGGGCTGACGCGGCGGGGGTTGAACTGCTGCTGTTCCCGGAGTGCTTCCTGCAGGGCTATCTGGTCACGGGTCAGCATGTGCACCGCCACGCATTTGACGTGCGTTCGACGGAGTTCGCCGCGGTGTTGGCACGGCTGGCCGGCATCCGGCAGATGCTCGTGCTCGGCATGATCGAGCGGTGGCGGGGCCGGTACTACAACACGGCGCTGGTCGTCACGGGCGGTCGAGTGGTAGGCGAGTATCGCAAGACCTTCCTGACCGGCGGAGAGTCGGTGTTCACCGCGGGCGACACCTACCCGGTGTTCACCCACGAGGGTGTGCGATTCGGCATCAACATCTGCTACGACACGCAGTTCCCGGAAGCAGCGGCCGCGGTGGCGGCGGGTGGGGCGCAGGTGTTGCTGGTGCCGGCGCAGAACATGATGCGCCGCGAGAGGGCACTCTGGTGGCAGGCCCGGCACAACGAGATCCGCGCGCGACGGGTCCAGGAGACGGGCATGTGGCTGATCTCCGCCGACGTCACCGGCGAACGTGACGAGTCCCGGATCGGGCTGGGCCCGACCTGCGTCATTGACCCAGTCGGCCAAGTGGTGGCGCAAGTCCGCACGGGGACGACCGGAATGGCCACCATCGAGATCGACCCGCCGTAAGCCGCCCACCACCGACTTCGTTCCACTCGGCTCGCGGCACTTGAGGGCGCATCAATGGCTGGGCCGCCTCAGCCGTCCGGCTGGTAACACTTGCGCAACACCACAGTTTCTAGTCCACGCTCGACGCATGATGGTTGATGACTTTTCCGAGGTAAAGCGACGCATCCGGGACCACCAAGGCGAGAAGTTCTATACCCGGACCGGACTGCCTATGACCTACGCGGTCGATGGCGACCAGATCAAGGTCAGCCGGGCAAAGCCATGGTTGTCCATGGACGGAGCGAGGCGAATCTGGGCCATGGGCCCTGAAGCCACCCTTACTGACGTTGACCAGCGGATCACCGGACGTGCGTACCTATTCGCCATCCTCCGCGACCCTCGGATCCGGTCCGTTGGGTAACGTGGGCTCATAGCGTGCCGGCCTACGCGCAACGCGGCAATAGCGGATGTTGTCGATCCGATCGCGGCGGGTGATCCTCATCTGGATCGCCGGCTTGGCGTCCGCGGGCGCCGCCCATGTCAGGATCTCGCGTGTGCATACCCATGACTGGCTGAACACGGCGGATCGCTTCGCTCCCGGTCGTGAGCTGTTCCGGTCACGCCGCATGTTCCGGTTGTGGGCGCAGACGGTCAGCCATGGCCAACTCCTGCTGCGCTCGCCGCGGTCGTCTGACCATCCAACCCGCGTCGACGTGCTGTTCAAGCCGGTGTCAGCGCAGAAGGTCCGCTGGAGCTACGACGGGTTGGTGATCCGCTGTCCCAGCAGCGAGGAGCGGGAACGCATTCAGCAGCAGATGCCCGGTGGCTTGCTAGGCGTGGATGACCGGGTGTTCGCGCTGGAAACGGCGGACTCGCTGGATTGGGTCGTGGCGATGGCTGTCGGGTGGCACGAGGATGACGACCCCGGCGACATCAGCCGTTTCGTCTGGCTTGACCAAGGCCGCAAGCCGGTGGTGCAGCGGCCGTTGGATGGAGTCGACGGCGGCCTCAGTCGCGGCCTCGCCTCCTTGGAGGAGGTCCTCGCCGCGGTGCGGGCGGGCCACCGGCCAACGGACATCGCGGACCCGCAGCACGCCTACCTGCACGTCGTCATGGTCAGGATCAGTTGGCCTGGTCAGAGTGGCACCGTTGCGCCGGTTGGGGCGTTCCTCACCCGGCAGGCCGCCGACGCCTACCTAGCATCGCGGCATCCAGTCGAGGGTGCCGAGTTCTACGTGGAGGCCGTGCCGCTCAGCTTCTAGCCCGCCTCGCAGCTTGATCTGTGATCCAGCGGCAGTTGCCTGGCGATCGAACGCTCAGCGGCAAATGAGGATGGTCGGGCAGGACGGCAGCGGGGGAAAACCAAATGGTGGGCGGTCCGCGTCGGGCATGATGCGGCCGTGAACCACGACAGCGACCGCGCACCTCTCGGCGTTGATAACCCGGCATCTGCTCAGTTCGAGGAGCGGGTGTGGTCATGGGTGAGGTCCCGGGAAGAACAGGAAGAACGGGTGCGGCACGCCCGCATGCTTGTCGGTCTCCGGCTGGCAGCGGTGCGCTACTTCGACATCGACTACTTCCGCGAGGAGATCGCGGCGAACCAGGCCGGCCCACGGGAGATCACGGACGACGCGGAGTGGCGCGATCCGATCTGGAGCTGCCCTGGGTTCGACTCCGCCGACTACGGCATCGAGTTGGAGATGCTGGGTGGCCGGGTGTTCTCGGTGACGTGGGATCCACCGGGTATGCGTGAGGGCATTGGGATGCGCGAGGTGCCTCTGCGCGGTACGGGAGTGAGCGTCGACGCCGACGTCGCCGTCTGGGACGTCAGTCAGCGCAGCGAATGGCGGCGCTTCATCGGAGCGGAGGTCACCGATGTCGGGTTGCACTACCTGCCGTGGGAGGACGGCCACCTCAGCGGATTCTGGTGTCCTCGGATCAGCCTGCTGTTCGGCATCGCCCACGTTGAGCTGTTGCTGGGGGAAGGCGGACCGGAGGGACAGCTGCGCCCGTCGGCCGACAACGTTGCGGTGCTGTTCGACCCGGTTGAGCTTCCGGCGTGGGAGCAGTCGGCGCCCTGACCGGAGATGATCCGCTGACAACCCCAGTGCCCTCATCGCGGCTAGAACAGTGAGCCGCTAGAACGCCTACGGCAGGAATTCGCGGAAGTGCTCGGCCACCAGACTCGCCACGGCTTGAGCGGCACGGGATCCGTCGACCTCAATGACGCGAATGTTCAGCCGCCTAGCGTTGCGGACTGCGTCTTCGGCGATCAATCGGTCGCGCGCGATCCGGTTTTGCTGGGCGAGTTGGGGGTCGCTGACGTTGCGTTGGAGGGCGCCGGCGCGTGGTAGCTGACGGAGCTGGTACTGCCGAAACTCCTCCGTGGGCACCATGACGACCATGCGCTGCGTCGAGGACGTGAGGGGCGCGACGAGTTCCGGACGCAGTCCCCACCCGTCGACGATGATCGGGTGCGGCGACACGAGGGCGCGGAGGTCGTCCTGGACGTACTCAAAGCGCTCAACGAAGATCTTGAGGGCCTGGTCGACGGCCTGCTCGACTGTCGATCGGATCCTCATGCTTTCCGCGTCGGGCTCGGTGGGGGTCTCACCGCGGCGTAGTTGCCGGGCTGTCCGGCGGTCCTGATGGCCTCGGGCGTCGTGGTAGTCGTAGTGGTAGTGGGTAAGGCCGTACTGCTCGGCGAGGATCCCCGCGACAGTGGATTTGCCGGCCCACTGGCCACCTCCGATCCAGAGGGCACGTTGCAGGGTCGTGAAAGGGTCCCATTGCATGGTGAAAGCGTGAACCGGGCGTCAGTCAAGATCAAGTCTTGTTCTTCCTGACCAATACTGATTATCTATCTGTAGGCGACGAGAACACTCCGTTGGCTGCTACTGACGTCAGTTGGTGGAACTCACTCAACTCGGCAGATCCGGTCGTTGCCACCAGTCAAGGTCGACGCCCTGTCCGCGGCAGATCAGCGCACCCGGCGTCCGCCGCCGCTGGCGACCGAGCTGCCGACCGTTGTGACTGTGCGTTATGGAGATGGGCGTTGGCTCGACTTGCGGTTGGGTCACCTTAGCCGTTCGGGTTTGGTGGTCTGAAGTTGTTAGACCGATCCCCGCCCTGTCAGGGCTTGCCTGTGTCCCGTTTCGGCCGGGTCTTGCGGACGTCCTCTGGGTTGGTGGAGTAGCGGTCGACGAGCTTGTCGATGGCGCTGACGTCCTGCTGTTGAACAGCTGCTGCGGCCTGGTGACGGATGGCGGTTGCTTCGCCAGCGACGGGTCGGGGTGGGCGTGTCTTGAGGGTGAAGGCGGGAGTCTGTCGGCCGTTGACGACAAGCCGTGCGGCGGCGGTGTAGGCGTCGAGGTGGGTCAGGTCGTGCTCGTCGAGTTCGGGCAGGGTGTGACGGGCCAGGACGCGGGCGTCTTCGGGCGCGCATGAGAAGTAGATTTTGTTGCGGGCGTTGGCGGAGACGGCGGCGAGTAGGTCTTTCGGGAACTGGGCTAGGTCTTGGTGGGAGAGGACTAGTGACAGTCTGTACTTGCGGGCTTCGGCGAGCATCGTGTCGAGGCTGTTGGCGAGGGTGAGGAAGTTCTGCGCCTCGTCGATGATCAGCGTGGCGTCGCGGCGCTCGTCGGGGGCGATTCTGGCGCGGGCGGTGGCGGCCTGCCACACCTGCGCCAGGACGAGGGAGCCGAGCAGTTTGCTGGTGTCCTCGCCGAGTTGGCCCTTGGGGATGCGCACGAGCAGTGCTCCGCCGTCGAGGACCTTGCCCATGTCGAAGCTGGAGCGCGGGTAGCGCATGGTGCGTTTGACGAAGTCTCGTAGCAGGAACGCGCGCAGCCGGGCGAGGACGGGTCCGATGACCTGGGAGCGCAGGGCGGGGTTGAGCTCGTCGTACCACTGCCAGAAGCCGGACAGGCCGGCCGGGTCGTCGAGGTCGACGGTCATGGCCGAGCGGAACTGTTTGCTGTTGAGCAGGGGTGGGATGTGTTGCAGGGTGACGTTGGCGTGCCGCAGCAGGGTCAGGCAGGCCACCCGCATCACGTCGTCCATGCGGGGTCCCCACGCTTTGGAGAAGATGTTCCCGAAGATCGATACGAGGTTGTCCACGACGAGGTCGGGGTCGTCGCCGGACAGGGGGTTGAGGGTGGGCGGGTTGGGCTGGTCGGGGTCGAACAGCACCACCCGATCGGCGACGGAGGCGGGTAGCCGGTCCAGGATGTCCAGGACCAGGTCGCCGTGGGGGTCGATGACCACGGTGCCGCGGCCGGCGGTGATGTCGTCGACGGCCATGTTGACCAGCAGTGTGGTTTTCCCGCTGCCGGTAGAGCCGACGACGTGCAGGTGGTAGCGGGCGTCGGGGACCAGCAGGGCGACGCCGTGGCCGCCGACCTGCGCGTCGCCGATCATCTTCGTGCCGCGCCCGCCCGTGGGCACGGCGATCGGGGCGGGCATGGACTTGGCCCGTGCCCGGTCGAGGCCCGGCACGGCCAGGTCTCGGGGGAGGGCGGCGAGGGCGGCGAGTTCCGGGGTGGAGGTGAGGAACCCGGCGCCGAGGCGGCGCTGGGCGAGGACGGCGGCGGGTTGGGGCATGCGGGTGCGGTGAGTGAGGCGGTTGCGGCCGGAGTAGACCGCGAAGGATGAGGCGATGGTGTCGGCGATGCCGCGCAGCCGAGGCTGCTGGTCGGTGCTCGCGCGCTGGGTGTCCTTGCCGATGGCGTAGCGCACGGCGGTCTCCCACAGCGGGTGGGCGGTCTTGTCGAGGATGGCTCGCACGTCGCGTTCCACTGCTGGGTCCCGCCGCTGGCCTGCGGCGGCGGGTCGGGCGGGGCTGGAGGTGTGGCCGGGCAGGAACAGCTCGACGAGCCAGAGCAGGGGCTCGGCAGGGTTGATGGTGGGGATGGCGGTCTTGCCGTCGCGCAGCCTGGCGGCGGCCCGCCGGGCGCGCGACACGCGGCGGGGTGCGGCGGGGCGGGCGAGGACCTGCACGCAGGCGTACTCGTCGGCCCGCAGTTGGGAGCCGGCGGACATCAGCGCCCGCAGCGGGTCGTTGTCGTGGTCGGTGTGCAACGGCAGCCATTCGGCGGCGGTGGGCAGCAGGTGCCCGCCCACCGCCGCCGGCACGTCCACGGGCATTGGCGGTGGGGGTGTTTCGTCGGTGGTGCAGGCAGCGCCCGGCCAGGCGGCGCGGACGGCGGCCTCGACGGCGCCGGGCGGGACGGTGCCGGGCACCCACACGGAGATGAGCAGTCGCCGCCCGGTCCAGGTGTACTGCCACACCACGTGGGGGCTGCCGTAGAGCCAGCGGCGGCGCCGGGACGGGGTGAGGATTCCGGTCAGGTTCGCCCACAGGGCTTGTGCGCTGTGCGGATCCACCTCTGGCGGCGGAGCGATCGTCACCATGCGGGCGCCGTCGGCGTGCCGGCGGTGCCGCCACAGGGCGAGCAGGCTGCGGCCGGACACGTAGGCGACCAGCGCGCCGGCGGCCACGGCGAGCAGCCAGGGCCGCTGCGCGGCCCATCCCGCGCCGTCGATGACGTAACGGGTGGGCACAATCGGGGGTACCACGACAGCGGCGCCCGGCTCCGAAGGGCCGGGCGCTGGTACAGGCAACGTGGGTATGGGCAGGCACGATGAGTTCAACTTTTCTTCCTTTTGTCATCGAGACGTGCTGGCTGAGATGGGATCGACCGGAGGGCGCCCCTGCGTGGCGTCGAACCCGGCCTGCGACCATGCCGGCCTCCTCAGCGAGTTCTCGCTGCGGCCAGGTTGCTCACCGGTCGGCTGAGGGGCGGCTTCCGCCTCCGGTTGCTGGCATGCTGGCAGCCGTGCATGAGACGGTTCGATTGGCCGGGTCCATCGCCGCCCACGGCATCTGGAGCGTCTCCGACGGTGAGACATTGGTGCCGCTGTTCGGGTATGAACAGGCCGACGGCAGTCGAGGCATGGACCGCTTCGTCCTCGAGGACGGCACCGTTTACGCGCGAGCTGCCGAGGAGCGGTTGCAAGGGAACCAGCACGGGTCCGCGGCGTCTGCGCAGCACGCGAACGCCCCGGCACCGTACTTGCCGTCGTCAACGGTCGGTCATGGCCGCGTAAAGCGACAGGGGCGGGACCAGACCTCCGGGGGTCGGGGAGGGATTCGGTTGTCCCGCCCCTGTCCCCTTTGGACGCTCGCACCCGCATCCGCCGTATCTGCGCCGGCGGCCCGTGTGCCGTTACATTGGGGCGCGTTGGTCCTGGGCCGGCCGGGTCATGACGCGTAGTGCGTCCTGTGGTGCAGCTCGGTGTAGGTAGTCCCGTCGCATCTGGCGCCGCGTCCGCCGGCAGTGCCGGCAGGCCCATGGCAGCAGCCAGATCCTGCCGCAGCTCCAGCAGGGCCAGCGGGAGGTGGGTGCCATGACCTGCACCGTAGCTCTGTAATGTGAAGGCCACGATAAGTCACCCTGGTGGCGGCGGCAGGGGCGTTGGATCTGCTGGCCCTAATTTTTCCTGTCGTCGTCGTACCGGGTGCCCTGGGATTCCAACCGGGCCCGCACCTCGGCCTCGTGCGCGTTGGCCACAAGCATGTCGGCGCCGGCCGCCTTCAGCAGCTCCGCTGTCGGGCCGCTGATGTTGTGCGGGTCGGCCATCGCCACGCCGGCCTGTATGCCGAGCAGCCGCGGGTTGGTGGTCACCGCGCGAACCGCGGCGACGGCCTGGTCCCGGGGCGCATCCCGGTGGTGCCGTGCCCGTACCGGCCGGCGACCCCGGTCAGCTCGGCCATCATGATCCGCTGCCGTTGCCGCAGCCCAGGCACATGCACCATCCGACGACCGTACCCAGGGACGCGCACCATGCGCTCCTGATGCCCACGGTAGACCATCGTCTGGACGGCGGCGATGAGGCCGAAATACAGGACGACCGGGATCGCCACGAACACCGCGTGAAGCGGTTGGTGCTTGTCGCCGAACCGGGTGGTGTACGCCTCGGCCGTCAGCAGGATCAGCGGGATGAGCACGACGGCCGAGATCCAGATGAACGTGAAGAGCTGGGCGTCATAAATCGTTCTCCTCGTCGTCGAGGGCGGCCAGGTCAGCCGGGCGGGTGGTGCAGAGCTGGTGCTCGGTGTCGGAGGCGATGGCCTCGAAGCTGGTCCGGTTGGTGCCGGAGATCAGCAGACCGGTGCCGACGCGGGCCGCGAGCAGGAGCCGCCGTTCGCCGGCGGTGAGGCCGAACGCGTCGCCGATGGCGTCGATGGCCTGCGGGGCCTGCTTGAGCAGCACCTGGGTGGCGGCGTTCGCGACGACGGCCTGGCCGAGGTCGGTGCCGAGCACGTCGGCGACGTCCTGGGTGATGACGGTCAGGCCGGCGTGGCGCTTGCGGGCGGCTTTGGACATGCGGAACAGGAACCGGGCTCCTTCGCCGTCGCGCATGAGCAGCCACGCCTCGTCCACCACCACGAGGCGGCGGGCGGGCAGCCGGCTGGGGGCGTCGACCTGCCGCCAGATCGCGTCGAGGGCGATCAGGGTGCCGACGCCGCGCAGCTCGTCGGGAAGGTGCCGCAGCGACCACACCACGAGGTGCCCGTCGGGGCGGATGGTGCTCGGCCCGTCGAACAGGTCCGAGAACGACCCGTGCACCCACGGGGCGAGGCGGGCGGCGAGCTGCCGAGCGGCGGGGTCGGTGTCTGCGTGCAGCCGGTCGGCGAGGTCGCGCAGGAGCGGGGCGGGCCGGTGGTGGGTGGCGGGGTCGGCGGTGATGCCCGCCGCCCGGTAGACGGCCAGGATCGCCCGGTCCAGGGCGGCCCGCTCCGCCGGGGGCGGCTGCTGGCCGAGCAGCACCGCGATGAGGGTGTGCAGGAACAGGCCTCGGCGGGTGAGTACGTCGGGGCGGGTGTCCCCGGCGGGCAGGTCGAAGGGGTTGACCTTCACCCCGGCCACGCCGAGGCGGACCACGGTCCCGCCGACGGCGTCGGCGAGGCGCGGGTATTCGTCTTCGGGGTCGATGACGGCGACCTGCACCTGCTGGTAGAGGTTGCGCAGGATCTCCAGCTTCACGAAGTAGCTCTTGCCGGCACCCGAGCGGGCCAGGACCACGCAGTTGTGGTTCTCCTGCGCCCAGCGGTCCCACCAGACGATGCCGCCGGAGTCCGGGTTGACGCCGTAGAGGATGCCGCCCTCGGCGGGCGGGTCGCCGGGCAGCGGCGCGGGCAGGTCCGCCGACGCGAGGGGGAACGCGGCGGCGAGGGCTTGGGTGTCCATGGTGCGGCGCATCTGCAGTAGGTCCGTGGCCAGGGGCAGGGTGGTGGTCCAGCCGGCGAGGTGCCGCCAGGTGGCCGGCTGCACCTCGATCAGCGTCGACGCGGCGGCGGCTTTCACCTGCGCGCACGCGTCGCGCAGTTCGTCTTCGGTGCGGGCGTGCACGGTCAGGTACAGGCCGACGCGGAACAGCTTCGCCACGCCGCGGGCGAGTCGGTGGGCGAGGTCGGCGGCGTCGTCGGCGGCGGCGTCCACGTAGGGGTCGGACAGCTTGCCGGCCTCGGCGTCAGCTCGGCGCGAGGACTCGAAGCGGGCGCGCTGGTGGCGCAACCGGGACGCGGCGACCGGGGCGGGCAGCGGTTCGATGTGTAATGCCAGGTCGAGGCGGCCCGGCCAGGACAGCAGGGGCTCCAGCCAGGCCGGGCCGACCTCGGCGGGGTAGCCGGTGACGACGAGGGTCGCGGCGTAGCCGTCGCCGACGCGCAGCATCCGCGGGGTCACCTCGACCGAGGCGGGAGCGACGGTGGCCGCCAGCGTAGAGGGCTGGCGGCCACCGCTGGTGGGCGTGCGGGAACGGGTGCGGGCTTTCATCGGGGGCGCTTCTTTCTGTCGGTGTGGATGTCCGGCCCGGTGATGACGGTGTCGGGCGCGGCGAGACCCCCGGGTCGAGGCGGGCGGTAGGGGTCGGCGGCGGCGGCGATCGCCGCCGTCACCGCCGCCCCGTCGAGAGCCCGGGTGCTCACGCCGAGCCCGGACAGGGCGCGGACGGTGTCGTCGGCGCGGCGGCGCGCGGCGTGCTCGCCCCGCTCGCCCGCGCCGGTGCGGGTGACGATGAGGACCTGCCGGCGCAGCGGATCCCTGCCGGTGGCGAGGTCGTCGAGGAAACGGGCGTGGTCGGCTGCCGCGTCGGCCAGCGCCGGGTGCGCCCAGGCGTCCGCCGCGGTGGCGAGGGTGCGGGCGGCCGAGTGCAGGTCCACCGGCTGCGCGGACACGACGATCTGCGTGGGCGTGGACAGGCTGTTGAGCCAGCGGCCGAAGGTGTCGACCAGGGCGGCCTGCTCGTCGGGAGTGCGCAGGGCCAGGTTGACGTTGGTGGCGGCGACCATCGCCGCTCGCGTTGCGCCGAGGCGGATCTCCCCGCCGTCGTCGATGGCGTCGGCGGGCAGTTTCAGCGGCGCCGGCAGCATCACCGGCGTCTTCGGTGCCTGGACCCAGTCGGGGGTTTTCGACGTTGTGTCGGTGGTCGACAGCGCCCGAGGTGCCCGCCAGTGGCGGACGGCGGCGAGCAGCCACACGTCCAGGGACAGCCCGTCCCGGCGGCCGACCGCGACACCGAAGACCAGCCCGCCGACGACGACGGCGGCGCCGACGAGCACCGGCACCGGCACGACGGTGTGCAGGCTCTGCCAGGCGCCGTAGAAGACGACGGCGGCGACGGCGAGGATCGCCAGCTGCCGGAAGGTCAGCCCGTAGGCCACCTTGTCGGGGGCGTCCACGTCGGCGGGCATCCGCGTCCGACCGGTGTGCTCGTTCATCGGCCCACCGCCCGAAGGCCCCGGCCGAGGCCAGGAACCGCGCGGGTGACCTGCTGCACCAGGATCACCCGCACCGCGGCGCCGACGATGTTCGCACCACCGCCGCCGCTAGGCGTCGAGACGAAGCGGCGCATCAGGGCAGGCACCCGCAGGGTGGTCCACAGCATGACCATCACCACGAACAGGTTGATCACCCCGCCCGGGTCGACCGGCAGGCCGAGCACGGGCAGCAAATTGTCGGGGTCGGTGAGCATCCACTGCCCGGCGTACAGGGTGAAACCCTGCACCACCGGCACCGCCAGGACGCCGGCATACGACTTCCACCACAGGCGGGCGACCGGGTCGGTCTGCGGCAGCGCGTGACACGCCAGCGCCAGAGGGGCGAAGGCGGTCAGGACGAGCACGACGGCGAAGCGGACGATCACGCTGAACGCGGTGCCGGCCAGCAGCACGGCGATGATCGCCACGCAGATCACGAACAGCAGCACCGCGGTCTCGTCCTGCCCGGCGGCGATGTGCGTCTTGATCGCCCGCAGCGCGCCGTCGCTGTCACCCTCGCCGGTGGTGAGCGCGGCGGTGAGGGCGTTGGCGAGGTCGATGAGCATGCCGCACCACAGCTGGGAGAAGTGCGCGGCGACGAACCCCACGATCAGGCGCGGGAGAAGGTCTTTGATCGTGTAGCGGGATCGTTCGTCGCCGCCGGCGGTCATGGTGAGCACCCCGGCGGCGACGAAGGCCAGGACGAATACGGTGTCCACGACGAGCACCGAACGGCCGGTCAGGGCCTGCACCTGCGGCAGGGCGGTGACGTTCGGGGTGATCAGCAGCGCGCTGCTGATCACCCCGATCAGCGCGTCCAGGGCCGCGAGGATCGCCGCCGCCAGCCAGTCCAGGATCTGGTCCAGCAGGAAGCCCATGGTCAGCCCCCAACGATGCCCTGAACGACCTGCAACAGGACAGGCGCGAGGACGGCCAGGCCGTAGCCGACCAGGGCGTTGCGCAGCGCGCCCTTGGCCTTGTCGACCTGCGCGGGGTCACCCCCGGCGGTCGCCCAGTAAACGCCGGCCAGGACGAGGAACAGGGTGGCCAGCGCGGCGAGGATGCCGACCAGCCACACCCGCAGGTTGTTGATCACCACTGGCAGCGAGTTCGCCGCCAGCACGGCAACGCCAGAGTCGGCGTGAGCGGCGGTGGGCACCGACAGCAACAGCAGCACCGCGCCGGTGACCGCGGCGACGCGGCCGACCGGGCGGGCGGTACGGGAGCGGGTGAGGGCACGAAGACGTGCCGGAGTGTGGGACATGGGCGGTTTCACCTCCGGCCCCACCCCATGCCAGGGGTGGGGCGTCGAAACGGCGGTCAGGGGCCGCCGCCGGGCGCGAGAGGCAGGGACGTCATCGAGCCGCGACAGGTCCTCGGGAGGAGCACGTCCTCCCTGTCGGGTGTGGCGGGTATCGGTGAGGTGTCAGCGCACCAAGACGGCGCGGCACCCGAGGCGCCCGGCTCGCGCAGCCCCAACCTCGGGGCCCGGCGGCGGGCGAAACCCCCACGAGCGCCTCGTGCGGCGCCGCGGGAAAAGTTCCGCACCCTCAAACCGGCGTTTGTCAGCTCTGCCGGACACCCCTGGACCTGACACGGGTCTGGCAACGCCGCCGCACATCTCAAAAGACCAGCCCAGACGCCACCGCAGCACGGACGCGTCGCGCTGCTGACAGCCTGGGCCGCCGACTGTCAGTTCTGACGAACCGGCGGTGGCGTCCCATGCCAGACCTCGGCAAGGTCTTCAGGCTCTGACAACCCTTGACATCCGGGCCACCGGAGAGTGCGCCCGACGGCTGGGTAGGCATGCGTCGGATCACCGGGTCCCGCGCCGCATCCGCGATCTGGCTCGGCCGTACCGCCTCCCACAGCTCAACCCGGCCGCGGCCCAATCCGGCGGCTGCCTCGCAGCGTCGCAAGCTTCGCGGCAGCGGGATGAGATGACTGTCGGCGTACGGCTCATCCTGCCCAACCGGGTACGGCCGAACGTGCACAGGTCTGAAGCGACGCTCAACGATTGACTAAGGCGGTCCGGCACCTGTGCGATCGATCCGGCCATCGCCTTTTGCGGCGAACACTGTCCGAGCCAGGCCGAGATCGTGATTACTGAATGCAACTTACCTTGCACTGAAGTGGCTGCGAATCGCGGCAGAAGCGGACACTACAGGGGGGCAGGATAAGATCGACCGGTGCTGGATCGGGGTTCGCGAGGCGACACCGGTCACCTACATGGGGCGGCGGATGCTACCGAAGGGGCTATCCATGGCCATTGGTAGCGAGCAACGCCGTCGAGAACGCAAGCCCCGCGTCGAGGAGCTGTTCGCCAGCCAGCAGGTCGAAGCCGCGCTCGACCTATTGCACCTGATGGATATGGCGTGGCACGACTGCTACGGCCCGCGGGAACTGGAGGTGCCGCCTGCCGTGCTTGACGATGTTCTGCTGCTGGCAGATGGTGATCTCGCGGTCTTGATAAATGGCTCGTGAGGCCGTTATTGACTTCCGTGATGTCCGGATCGCCGCTGACGCGAAACGCGCGAAGAGCAAGTAGCGGTCTGCGACGCGGTCCGATCGAGGAAGTTGGGCTTTGTCCATCGGCGCATCTGCCCAAAGTGGGCGTCACATTCGATCAGCCGTCAGCTGCACGGTCTGCGGCATGTGCGGATGCCGGTAACGACATGATCCGGGAGATCGATCGCTGGGAGGCCGGCTGCGAATTGTCCCGCACCCGGTACTTCCCCATGCTTGCCGGGTGGCCGATCTTGATTTCTTCGTCGACATCGTGGTCGGGTGGTGCTGTGGTGGGCGTGGGCCCTGACAGGCTCCGGACGAGCGCCCGTAAACTCAGGGCGGCTATCGACGGTCACGACGACGCTCACACCTGCAGCGGTCTGGCCCCGCCCGGTCGGCGAAGTGACAGATGCATTGACATCTTGGGGCAGTAGGTCATGCTCGCGTACACGATGGAGAAGAACAGGGGCATGTCCCGGCGTCCAGAACGTGGGAGGGCGCGATGACGCGCTTTTCCGACAATGCGTCTGCAGGGGGCCGTTCCATAGCTGCCCATGCGATCAGCGGCGTCGTCTTCACCGGCGACCTGAGTTCTGTTGTATCCTCACGGCAGTTACCTCTTCCCGCGCCGGCCGATGTGGAGATCCCGTACGGTCTGAGCAATCTCCCGCAGTCGGCAGCCCGACTCTTTGTCGGTCGTTACGACGCCATGCGAGAGCTCACCGACGCCCTGCGCGGAGAGCCGGGGTCCACGGTCGCCATTCATTCCGTTCGAGGCCTCGACGGGGTCGGCAAGAGCGAGCTGGCGCTGCAGTACGCGCTCAGGTCACAGGACCGCTACCGCGTCACGTGGTGGATTTCGGCGAGATCCGCCGAAAGCGTCGAATTAGGGCTTGCGACGCTGGCACAACACCTCACCCTAGGATCGGTTAGCGGCCGAGCGACCAGTGAGGCTGCTGGCTGGGCAGTCGCCTGGCTGCGGTCACACGGTGGGTGGCTGCTGATCCTCGACGATGTGCAGCATCCAGAGGACATCGGATTGCTCCAAGGCTTGCTGAGCTCTAGCGGTGATCTCTTGATTACCTCGCGACGTGGTGACCTCGGCGTTGCCGATCGCACGCTGGAACTGGACGTGCTGCGGCCAGTGGATTCCAGGGACTTGCTGCGACATTCGGCCGACCAATCTGGCTCCGACGACGTAGATGAGTTGGCGGCGGCGCTGGGTCATCTTCCGCTGGCGTTGAACCAGGCGGCGGCGTACCTGGCCGGCACGGGAGTCTCCGTCGCGGCCTATCTGCGGCAGTTGCGCTCGCTCCCGTTGCGGGTTGAGGCCGGACCAGCGGCCTTCACGCCGGCTCTGTCGATCACGCTGGACACCGTCCGGTCGCAGGAACCCTTCGCTCTGGAAGTCCTTGGGCTGCTTGCCTGCCTCGCTCCCGAGAATCTGCCCCGGCTCGTCGTCTATGGGTACGGTGACGACCTCGACCGGGTCGATCGAGCATTGGATGTGCTCGCGTTCTTCTCGCTGCTGACCATCGACGCCGAGTTCGTCCGAGTGCATCCGGCCGTCCATGCCGTCATCAGGGACCTGGTACGCGAGGGCGCAATGTTCCCCGCGTCCTGGAACGAATGGGTAACACAAGCCGTGCGCCTGCTGCGGCGCATCGTGCCGTTCGGAGATCCCCGGGAAGAGCTCGCGTCCTGGCAACGGTGGAAGCAACTGATTCCCCACGTTGTCGCTGTCACTGATAGCTGGCCGCCGAATGCCGGCATCACCTCAGACTTAAGCGTTCTGCTCAGACGAGCCGCCCTGTTTGCGGCGACGCAGGGCTGGTACCGACAGGCCACCGCCCTCGCCCGCAAGTCGCTGAAGACGATCGCAACGGATGCCGAGGTGGCGGACGACGTCGCCGATCTCGCCTCCTACCTGCGGTCGCTGGGTCGTCACGATGAGCTTGCGGAGTTGCTACGCAAGACACCGAGCGTTTCCGTGGACCCGCCTGTTCAGGATCGCACGGATGTATTGGCGTCCTCTGTCCCTATAGGCGAGCCCGACCATGTATTCGGCCGGTCCGACGTCGCTGCCGAACTGAGTGACCGCGCCGACACGCTCCAAGAACTCGGCCACAACGATGAAGTGCTGTCGCTTCGGCAACGTGCCCTGGCCATCACCGAGGAGATCCTTGGATTTGACCACCCCGATGTCGCCAAGCGGCTCAGCGCGCTGGGGGCCACACTGCGAGAACTCGGCCGCGCCAGCGATGCACTCCCGCTGCTGCAACGGGCGCTGGTCATCACGGAGATGGCTTTCGGACCCGACCACCCACAGGTGGCGGCGCGACTGAATGATCTTGCGTCCGCCTTGACCGACCTGGGCCGGGTCGCGGAGGCCTTACCGCTACAGCAAAGGGCGCTGGTCATCGCCGAAGAGGCGTTCACCGACGACCACCCCGCCATCGCGGACGCCCTCGCCAATATCGCGGCCATCCTCACCGACCTCGGACGCCCCGCCGAGGCCATCCCGCTACAAAGCCGCGCCGTCGCGATCCTCGAAGGGGCGCTCGGCCCGACTCACCCGGACCTCGCGGCCGCTCTCAACAACCTCGCCACCGTGCTCCGAGCGACCGGTCGCATCGACGAGGCTCTGCCCCTGCAGCAGCGGGCACTGGCGCTCACGGCCGGAGCGCTTGGGCCCGATCATCCGCAGGTGGCCAGTCGACTCAGCAACCTGGCCTCCTCCCTGCGCGCCCTCGGCCGAATCGATGAAGCGATCTCTCTGCAGGAGCGGGCACTGGCGATCACGGAGCGGACCCTCGGTGCCGACCATCCCGACATGGCAGTACGCCTCGGCAACCTGGCCATCATGCTGCTCGATGCTGGTCAGGTTGAGAAGTCGCTGGCGTACCAGCAGCGGGCACTCGACATCACTGAACGCGCGCTGGGTCCAGACCATCCCGGTGTAGCGACGCGACTCGGCGGGCTCTCGGCCGCCTTGGCCGCGCAGGGCCGACATGCCGAGGCGCTGAGGCCCTTACGGCGAGCCCTAGGCATCATCGAGTCTTCGCTAGGCCCGGATCACCCAGAGGTCGCCGTCGCTCTGACCGACCTCGCCGGGACGCTCAACGCCTTGGGTCGCGACGTGGAAGCCACGCCGCTGCAACAGCGGGCATTGGAGATCGCTGAGGCGCAGCTCGGGCCGAACCATCCCTACGTCGCTACCCTCTCGGAGAACCTGGCGACGACCTTGATCCACTGTGGGCGGCTTGACGAGGGTCTCAGGTTGCGGCAACGAGTGCTGGCAATAACGGAGGCGACGCTCGGACCCAATCATTTGGAGGTCGCCCTGGCCCTGCACCGGCTCGGTATGACGCTGTCCGCGCTCGGCCGGCTCGAAGAGGGGATGGCCGCTGACGCGCGCGCGAACGGTATTCTGGAGCGGGGCGAGGCACGGCACGCCGGCGGCTCGGGAGCCCGCGGTGACGGATGACCCGAGCAACGAACTATTCCGCCTCTTCATGCGGCAGTTGGATCTCGCTGAGATCGCTATCCGGACGTGGCCGCAGAGCGCGGACGGGGGCATTCAGTCGGAGTTTCACCACCGCCTGATGCAGGTTCTCAACATTGAGCAGTTGAGGGTCACGGCCTCATCAATCAACCTACAGAGCGCACAGGAGGTCACCGTGGAGGGCGACAGCTTCAGCCACATCGGCTCGGGGGCCACAATCGTCAACCGCAGCACGCTGACGAATTCGCTAAATTCGGTCAAGGAATCGGCGGGCGAGGACGTCGCGGCGGCTCTGGCTGAGCTGGCCGACCTGGTCGAGAAGTCCGGCAACGCCGACGCGACCGACAACTTCAACGCGTTGTCCGCGGAGCTAGAGCGCCCAGAGCCGAAGAAGAGCTTACTCAAGAGCTTTTGGAACGGCATCACGTCGGCGCTGGGGCCAATCACCCAGCTGGTCGAGATTGGGGACAAGCTTTCCAAGGTGTTCGTCTAGCAGAATCCGTTGACAGTTGACGATCTTAGCCTGGAGCTCATCTGGCAGGCGAGAGCGGCCGCTGCTGGATCAGCGATGGTCTGTGACGAGCACGCTCATCGGCAAAAGCGGATGCATCGCCATGCCGATGGCGCATCTGCTTCGTCACGGAACGTCACGACGGCCACCGACACCGACACTACCCATGGGTCCCGCTGAAGCACGCTGGTCGGCTCGGGGGGCGGTTAGAGGTGGAGATTTCTCGCTCTCATCTTAACGTCCGTCTACACGACGCTGTGCATGTTCGTCTGTACCTGGCTGGGCACGTTGGCTCGTACCCCAACAATGACAGCAGTGGCGGGGTCCGACCGTCATGGTCGGACCCCGCCTTACGGATGTCATGCAGGTCAGGCAGCGGCGGCTGCCGGGGACGCCGTCCGCCTGAGCCGGGTGGTGACGCGGCCGGTGCGGGTCCGGATGCGGTGCACAGACTGGTTCTGCAGGTACTCGCGGGTCTTGGGGGACACGACGCTGGTGAGCAGTCCCTTGGCCAGGGCGTCGGCGAGGCGTTCGTCGATGCCGTTCATCCGCTTGCGTAGCGCGTCGACGGTGATGCCCAGACGCGCGGCGATGGGCTCGATCGCCCGCTGCCCGAGCCGCAGGTCGATGTAGGGGTCCAGGTCGGTGTGCTCGAGTAGGCCGAGGCGGGCGGCGCGGCGAACGAGCAGGTCGGGGTGGCCGTAGGGGACGTGCGGGATGCGGGGGCCGGTGAGGTGCTCCACGTGCTCCACCGGCACCGCGCTGCCCGTGCGGCGCAGCAGTTCGTGTCCGGCCCGCCAGCCGGCCATGCACAGCGCCGCGTGCGGGGCGGGCTTGGCCAGATCGACGCGGTCGCGCAGAGCGGTGAGGAACCCGGTGAGGATCTCCGCGTCGAGGTCGGCGGCGTCACCGGACCAACCGGCGTGCAGTCGGCCGGCGTGGCGGCGCAGCGCGGGCATCGCCATCGCCACCGCCGCGATGACCCAGGACGGTCCGTCCAGGCGGGCGCGGCGGACCAGATCCCGCCACACCGCGTCACGCGCGGTGTAGGCGCGGGGATGGCGCAGCAGCCAATCCCGCAGCGCCGGGAGTGTCATGACCCCGCCCGGCAAGCCGGTGTCAGGGCCGAGGGTGTCCAGGTCGAGTGTCATCGGGTCGGGGCCGGTGGTCAGCGCCGCGAAAGCGGCGTCGACGGCGTCCAGCGGCGAGTCGGGCCAGTCCGGGTTGGACACGGTCATGTCCACACACTCCCTGTAGAAGAAGGTCGTCGATGACGCGCCGAGGTGGTGCCACCCCCGGCGCGGAAGACATCGATTGCGCCACGGCGACCTCGCAGACCTCTGACAGCCCAGGCCAACGCCCCGATGACACCGTGTCCGCCCGCCCACGTGCCGACCTGGCAGACACCGGCGGCCACCGGCACCGACTCTGACAGCGGGCTAACAAACTGGCCTTGACCTGCGCGTTGACACCACCCAGTCCGGTGGTGACACCAGCCGCGCCGGCGGATCTGACAGCTGGCCGCGTCCGTCAGAGGGGTCTGAAGTGGTATGACAACCCCGCCGTGACGCCACGGCGGTGTCTGACAAGCCTGCCGCTGTCAGACGCCGCCAACCTGACGGCGGCACCGGTGTCTGTCACGGCGGCACTTCCGGCGGCGGACCGCGATCTGACAGTGGCACCGCCGGATGACACGACGTCGCGGCGCTGTCATCGACAACACTGCGTGACCGCGCCAGACCTGACACGCAGGCCCTGGCGCGACGCCGCGCCGGTCTGACAGCGCGGTCCACGCACCAATGTCATCGGCATCCGTCGTTGCGCCGGGCAGGGGATGCCCGTCACCTTCCGTCACAATGAGCGGCGACGACGGCCCCGGGGCCGGTCTGACCGCATCGCAGCGCCTGCGGGCGGGGCCGGCACGGTGGTGCTGTCAGACCTCTGTCAGGCCGGGGGGTGTCCGCCAGAGCTGACAAGTGCCGGTTTGAGGGGTGTCAGCGCATCACGGCGCGGCGTGGAGCCCACATCCAGATGAGCGAGCACACGCCGCAGCACCACCCCGACCCTGCCCAGCCCGTGGACCCGCACGACGTCGACCCGACCCTGATTGACCTTGTCGCCGGCGACCCGCCCGTGCCGGTCACCGTGTGGCGCACCGCCCGCGGCCCGGCCGACGCCGGCCGCACCATCGGCGCCCGACTGGCCTACCGGCTCGTCGCCGCCTACAGCCGCCCCGGCGAGGCCGTCGTCGACCTCACCGGCGACCACGCCCTGACCGCCGTCTGCGCGGCCGGCGCACGTCGGCACCACCCGGGCTGGTTCACCGACGCGTCCAGCCTGATCATCGGGCCGGCCACCCCACCGTCCCGCCCGGACCCGGCCGCCCTGCCCGACGACAGCAGGGGCGACCTGCCGGACATGCGCACGTGGTTCGGCGACGATCTCACCGACCCCGACCTGCCCGCAGACGAGGCCACCACCTATCCCGGTCGCACGTCGCTGGCGGAGGCGACCAGTCTGGTCGTGGCCTGCTGGCCCCTGGACGCGGCCGACGCGACCAACCGGGTCCGGCTGGCGTGGCTGCTGACCGCGTGCGCGCGCCTGCTGCGCCCCGGCGGCTGCCTCGTCCTCGTCGTCACCGTGCCGGCCAGCATGGTCGGGCCGGAGGACTTCACCCCGGTGGCCACCGCCGCCGCAGCTGCCGGCCTGGGCTACCTGCAGCACATCGTCGCCGTCGCCGCCGACACCGACGGCGACGCCTTCGTCTACCACGTCACCGCCGAGGAACTGCTCGCCCTCGCTCAGCAGACCGGCGAGCAGCAGTGGTCGGTGGCACACCTGCGGGTACACGCCGACCTGCTCGTGTTCAGCCAGCAGCCCGACCAGCCGCGGCGCCCGCGGCGGCAGGAAGGCGGCAACCGTGACTGAGCACGAGCACGTCCACCCGGAGCAGAACCCGTGCCACCCCAGCCCGCCCGGATGCCTGCGTTCCCATCGAACCGAGCCGGATCCCGACGGGCTGTCGGTGTGGGCGACCGCCCAACGCACCGGCCCGGTGCAGCGCCGCGGCCGGTACGTGGCCGAGTCGGTCAAGCACCCCGCCCGGATGCTCCCGGCCATCGCCGCGCACGCCGTGCACGCCTACACCCAGCCCGGGGACCTGGTCCTCGACCCGATGTGCGGGATCGGCACCACCCTCGTCGAGGCCGTCCACGCCGGCCGCGACGCCATCGGAGTGGAATACGAGTCCCGCTGGTCCGACATCGCGGACGCCAACATCACCCACGCCCACAGCCAGGGCGCTACCGGCCGCGCCTCGGTGATCCGCGGGGACGCCACCCGCATCCGGTCCCTGCTGCCCGCCGCACTCACCGGGCAGGTCACCCTCGTGGTCACCTCACCGCCGTACGGGCCAACCGTGCACGGCCTCGTCCGGCCAGGCGCGGACGGGGTGACGAAGTACGACAACGCCTACAACGACGGCACCGACCGCGGGAACCTCGCCTACCGGGACCTCACCGGGCTCACCGACGGCTTCGAACAGATCCTCACCGGCTGCGGGACCCTGCTGCGCCCCGGCGGCACCGTCGTGGTCACCGCCAGGCCGTGGCGCAAGAACGGCCAGCTTGTCGACCTGCCCTCCGCCGTGATCGCCGCCGGCACCCGCGCCGGCCTGATCCCCACCGAGCGGTGCGTCGCCCTCCTCGCGGCCGTCCGCGACGGGCACCTCGTCGCGCGCCCGTCGTTCTTCCAACTCCAAGCCGTGCGCAAGGCCCGCACCGCAGGCATCCCTTTGCACTTGATCACCCACGAAGACGTGCTCATCTTCCGACGACCGGCAACCTCCGTGAGTTCCGGCGAGCTGACGGGTGCCCCAGGCGAAACCAGAGGCCAGAGGGGCTCGTCCGGCCGAGCCGTTGCCAAGGATCCGGGGGAGGGAGGTTGAATACCGCCCCACCGGGCTGCTCATCGGATCCCTGTGCACCGGCTACGGCGGCCTCGACCTGGCCGCCGAGCTGGTGCTCAGCGGCCGGCTCGCGTGGTACGCCGAAACCGACCGACACGCCCGCACCGTCTGCGAACACCACTGGCCGCACGTACCCAACCTCGGCGACATCCGCACCATCCACTGGAAAACCGTCGCGCCCGTCGACGTCCTCACCGCGGGGTTCCCCTGCCAGGACATCTCCAACGCCGGCAAACGCGCCGGCATCACCGGACCCCACTCCAGCGTCTGGCACCACATCACCGCAGCCCATCGCCTACTTCGACCACCGCTCGTGTTCGTGGAGAACGTCGCCGCCCTGCGCCGGCGCGGACTCGACGTCGTCCACGCCGACCTGGCCGCGCTCGGGTACGACACGAGCTCGCAATGCCTACGCGCCTCCGACATCGGCGCACCCCACCAACGCGACCGACTGTTCCTCCTCGCCACCCACGGGGGAGAGGGTGCGAACACTGCCCACGCCGTGCGCCCGTGACGGCAAAGGCCCCGGCCACCAGCACGGCCTGCCCGACCTCATCGAACCCACCGGCACCCGCCACCACCTCCTGCCCACACCCCGGGCCACCGACACCGGCACACCAGGCCGCCGCCCCGGCAACGGCTTCCGCCCGCCGCTGTCCCACGTCCTCCTGCCCACCCCCAGAGCCAGCGACGGACAGAAAGGCTGCCCCGGACAACGCGGCTCCCACGGTGACCTCACCCTGCCGTCGGCCGCCGTCCGCCTCCCGCAGCGCCTCCTCCCCACGCCTCAGGCCTCCGATTCCCACGGATCCGGCCGCCACGGCGACGGCGGCACCGACCTGCGCACCACCATCACCGAACTGACCCCCCACCGCCTCGGCGTCGCCGACGAAACCCGATGGGGGATCTACGCCACCGCCATCGCCCGCTGGGAACTCCTGACCGGCCGGCCCGTACCCGCCCCTACCCAACCCGGTCAGCACGGCAAACCGGTGCTCGCACCGCCGTTCGTGGAGTGGCTCATGGGCCTACCCGACCGGTGGGTCACCGACCCCACGCTCGGCCTGCCCCGCACCGCCGCGCTGCGCGTCCTCGGCAACGGCGTCGTCCCCGCCCAAGCGGCGGCCGCCCTGCGCCTCCTGCTCCGCTACCACACCTAACCCCTGCTGGCCCGCGGTGGCTCGTCGCGGGCCCAGCCACACGCTGGCCGCGGCGAGCCACCCCACACCCGCGCCTCGACCGAGAAACCGACAACACCCCCGGGAGCCCACCGTTGCCTGCCAACTCGCCCCGAGCCCGACGCCAGATGCCGCCCGCCACCCCGGCGCCCAACCACCGAGCCGCCCATTACGACGACCCGGACCCTCGCCTGTACACCCCCGCCGAGGCCGCCGCGCTGCTGCGCGTCTCGGAATCCTGGCTTCGCCGCCGCGCCGGCCGCCGCCAAATCCCCTGCACCTTCCTCGGCAAACACCTGCGCTTCTCCGCCGCCGACCTCGCCGCCATCATCGCCGCCGCCGCAGAACCGGCCACCGGGCGCCGCCCCAACCGGCGACGCCGGCGACCGCCGACCACCACCGACTTGCCCCGCGCCGAAAGTCACGCGTCCATCACCGACGCATCGCACCCGCACCGAACGGAGTAACCCCATGGCCTGGGTGGAAAAACGCGGCACCACGTTCCGCGTCCGCCTCCGCATGCCCGACGGCACCGTCACCACCGACTCGGTCCACGACGTGCGCGCCGACGCCGTCATCCGCGCCAAAGAAATCGACGTCGAAGTCGCCCGCGACACCTTCATCGACCCCCGCGGCGGACGCATCCCCCTCGCAGAGTGGGTGCCCATCTGGGAGTCAACCCACCAGGCGTCTCCCGCCACCTGGGCCGCCTACCGCAGCCACCTGCGGCTGCACATCCTGCCCACCCTCGGCTCGCTGCCCCTGGTCGACATTCGTCGCCAGCACATCAAGACCCTCGCCGTCGTCCTCGGCAAACGCCTGTCACCTCGGTCCGTCACCGACGTGATCATGGTCCTGTCGATGATCCTGCAAGAAGCGGTCGAAGACCGACGGCTTCCCTTCAACCCCTGCCGAGGAATCCGCATCCCGAAAGGCATCCGCGCCGAACGCCCTCACGCCACCGCCGAACAGGTCGCCGCCATCGTCGCCCGCCAAGCCCGACCATCCGACGGCCTGATGATCCTCACCGCCGCCTACACCGGCATGCGCTGGGGCGAGATCGCCGGCCTGCACCGAGACAACGTCGACCTCACCCTCGGCAGCATCTACGTCCACCCCGACGTCGGCGCCCTGCACGAAGTGGAAGGCAAGCTCTACCTCGGCCCACCCAAGACCAACGACTCCGTCCGCCACATCCGGCTACCCCGCTTCCTCACCAACCTCCTCGCCACCCACCTCGCCGAACACCCCCACAACACCGTCTTCCCCGGCGCCCGCGGCTACCACCAACGCCGCTCCAACTTCAACCGCCGCGCCTGGACCCCAGCCGTCGCGGGCGATTCCAAGCAAGGTATCCCGCCGATCCTGCCCGGCATGCACTTCCACGACCTCCGCCACACCCACAAGACATGGCTCATCGAAGACGGCATCCCCGAAATCGCACAAGCCCGCCGCCTCGGACACCGCCTCGCCGGCGTAAGAGGCATCTACAGCCACGTCACCGAACCAATGATCACCAACCTGGTCGATGCGCTACAGCGCCGTTGGGAAACCACCCACCCCAAAAGCCCCGACACGACCGTCCGCTGGCTGCGCCTAGTCGCCTGAAGGTCAGCGAGGTCGAAGGCGGAGCCAGCGGACGCGCGCTCCATCCGCCGCGCCTGTTGCACGGCTGGTGGCGCCCGGGCGGCCCGTTACCATGATCGGCCTGTCATGCACGCCGAGGACGTGTCAGTCGGGGCTGCCTCACCGGCTCGAACTGCCCGCCCCCAGTCGCCGGCGGGCGCCACGGCCACTGCCACCTACTACAGCCCCGCCGGCGCTGGAGCCGACTTCGCGCCCGCGCAATGCGGCTCCTGTCACCGCTTCCTGGAGGCTGACCCCCTCGCCGTCGGCCAGGGCCCGGAACCAGTACATCTGACGTCGCCGTCGAAGGTCGCGGTCGTACAGCTGCTCGTGACTGCCTATCCAGGCGGTTCGACACCTTGCTGCATTCCGTCCCGGCGATTCGATCTCAAACACGCACGGTCGGCGGCAGGTGAGAACGCATGGACCGTGAGGCTGAGCAGCTAGCAGACCACCGTACGCGCGGTGATTCCCCTACCGATCCAACCGTCTGCGTACGGCTTGCTCAGCGTTGCGCGAAGGTGGTACCTGGTGTGACATGCAGGAAAATATCGAATGGGCGGAAGTAACCGACTCATCTTGGAAGGCCGAGTTTTCCCGGGAGGAGGACGACCTCCTGATTCGGTTCATCGGTCGCTGTCCACGCTGCGAGCACCTGACGTCGACCGATGTGCCGAAGCTGATACCTGGCACGCCAGCCCTGCGCGGCGATATCGAGGAGTTCACGATGTTCTGCGCGTGCGGCCATCCGCACCCGAACCGCCCTGACGGCGACAACAGTTGTGGCGCCTACTGGTTGTTCGAGGCCGAGCTGTGAGTACGTCGCCTCGGCTGCAGCGCCGCCTCAGTATCGATGACAAGCGGTGGGCGCAGCGGGCAAACAACCTGCAGTTCCAGGAGCTGGAGCACGTACGGGCGACGGCGCAGCAGTGGCGCGTCGGTTTGGGTGCACTGACGACACTGCTCTCGGTCAGCTCGGTGATCGCTGCGCCGAACTTGGCCGACCAACTGACCAGCGGCTGGCGCCTGCTCGTCGGCGCGCTGGCCTTCGCCGGCCTACTGGTCCTGCTGTATGGCACCTCGGAGGCGATGCGGGGTGCGTTCGGCCTGCCCGACTCCGCGACGGCCATGACTGGGGAACGGCTGCGCGCGTGGGAGTCCGCGCAAGCGCGGGCTGGCGTGCGCGCCCTGCGGAAGGCGCGCGCAGGCTGCCTGTGCGGCATCTTGCTGCTGATCGTGGCAGCGGTCGCCGGATTCGCGGCGGCGTCCGCCGCCGGCGGCCAGCTCGTCGAAGTGCAGTCCTCGTCGGCGACCTATTGTGGACGCCTTCGCGATGGCACCGCCGAAACGGTCACGGTGGTGGCCCGGAACGGGTCAGTGCACACCGTCGCGTTGGCCGACCTCATCGCAATCAAGCCGGCCTCAGCGTGCTGAGAGGCCTTTTCCGATAGACGCGAGTTGGAGTCTTCGGACCTTTCGGGGTGCTCCGGTGGGTTTCAGCGCGGGGTACGGTTCCCGCTGTGTGGCTCTACATCGCTGCCTGGACGATCATCGTTTTGGTCTCGTGGAGGCTCTTCGCGAAGCGCAAGCTGCTCTGGTTGCTGCTGGCCGGCGCTGCGCTCTACTTCCTTCACTGGGAACTCGTCCTGCTAGGCCCGGTCCTGCACCTGCTTTTGCGGCTTGTGCAGATGTCGCTTCGCACCGGCCGGATCGAGGCGCCGCAACCGAGACTGCGGCGCTGGCAGGCGATGCGCCATCCAAGAACGATCCGGCTGATCCGTCGAGGTGACCGGCTCCTGCAGCGCTTCAATCCGCAGGAGGCACTCGTCTGGTACCGGCGTGCGGTGGAGTCCGATCCGCCGATAGATTTGCTGGCGACCGCGACGGTGCGGTGCTCCGCGGCGCTCGAGGCGCAAGGCGATCTCCAAGAGGCACTCGATACTGCGATCAGGGCAGAACGACTCGCGCGAGAGTATCCGGAGCTCAAGTCTGCGGTCACGCCGGCTGCCAGGTTCCAGCAGGCCGTCGTGCTCGGGCAAATTGGACGGTCCGAGGAGTCCGTCACACACTTAGAGGCGGTCGAGTCGACGACGGGCGTGGACCCGTTCCTGAAGGCCCGCGCGACGATTCTTCGAAGTGAAAACCTTGTCCGGGCGGGGAAGGCCGCGGAGGCCACCCGGATGCTTGAGGCAGCCGGGAGAGCGGGAGACTTCCGCCGCTCCCGGCGCCTCACTACCACGTACTGGCTGGCGTTGTCGGCTGCCAAGGAGGCGGCCGGAGACTTCGGCGGCGCCGAAACGGCAGCCGACGAGGCCACCGAGGCGATCGAGTCCGAGTATCTCCTCCCAGCAAGTGCGACCAGCGTGGTAATCAGCAACGTCCACCGCCTTGTAGAGGCGGAGATCGAACTGTCGGCTCCGCTCGTCCGGCAGGCTCAGCTACGGATGGCCAAGGGGGACACCGACCTGATCGAGGACAAGATCGGTTTCCGCCATTCCCGATCCGCAGGTCGCGCCGCCCTCGCCGGTGGTGACCTGCTGGGCGGGGCACGGGCAGCATTGGTACTCAGCCAGGCCGCGCTGCAGGAGGGCCGGCCGGATGTGGCCGAGTGGTACAGCTCCCGCGCGCTGGTCGCGCTCCACCGGTCTCGCTATCTTCTCCGCTCGCAAGCACACCGCCACTCCTGGACCCGCGCTACGGGCGACGCGGCGGCCGTGCTGCTCGAGGCAACCGCTATGCGGGACCACGGCGCGCTGCTTGAGATCATCGAGTCGCTGCGCCTGCAGGCGCTGCCCGGTACCACGGCTGACAACGAGTACGCAGCGGGTGAGCTACCGCTGGCGACAGCGACCGCCGTGTCGCTCGGCCCAAGCCCGCGCACCACGCTCGGACGCCTCACCGCCGTGGACCGGCAGGTGATCAGCATCCGTGAGACGGGCGAGAAGATCGCGTCCGGCTCAGCCACCTGGTTTGGGTTGTGGGTTTCCGGCGACCGGCTGTACTGGGGCGTGAGCGAGCCGGCCGGCGACGGTTTCGGCGGGTGGATACCGTTCGATGCGAACGCGCCCGCCCGCGCGGCGCTTCGATTGCTCCACGACGCCCTGCCGATCGCCCGGCCGAGGGAGGCCCCCGTAATCAGCACCCGCCGTGCCGCCCAGGGACCGCTGAGTACGACATGGACAGCGGAGAGAGACTTGATCCGCCAGGTGAGCGACGCGCTCCTCCCGACACGGCTGCGCGAGCACCTGCGAACCGGAGCGCCGGGTAGCCGGCCCTGCCTTGTGATCGCACCGCCGGCCGAACTGGCGCATGTGCCGTGGGGCCTGCTACACGTCGCCGACGACGACCGACGGGTTGTCGAGGTGGCCGACTGGACGCTCGCACCGTCGGTATCCCTTCTGGACCGCGTGCTGACCCGCAGATCACCGCGCACCACGGGCCTTGGTGTCGCCGTCCTCGATCCCACGGGCGGCGAGACGTCCGTCCGTGGCCAGAAGGCACCGCTGACCGCCGCCCAAAAGCTGAAATCCGACATCCCCGCCACCGCAACGGTCCTCACCGGGCCGTGGGACGGCACCTCGCCGGCCGCCACCCGACAGAACCTCTCCGACGCGCTGCGGGCCCTCGGTTCCGATCGCGCCGCGTTCTTCGCATGCCACTGCAGTCGCGCGCCGGTCGGCCTGTCCGCCCAGAGCAGCCTCCTGCTCACCTCGACGCCCGAGGAGGCCGGCGACGCGACACTCTCCGCCCAGGATTTGCTCACCGACTCGGCCATGGATCCCGCGTTCCCCATCCCCAGCGAGGTAGTGCTTTCCACCTGCGACTCCGCAGGTGCCTCGACGGCCGCAGGCGGTGAGTGGTTGTCCGTCGGGCCGGCCGCGCTGTGGGCCGGCGCAAGCGCTGTCGTTGTATCGCTCTTCCCGGTCTTCGACAACCACCGGCTCGACGCGCATCTCGTACAGCAGGCCGCCGACCCCGGGCGCACCACGACGCTCGCCTGCCACCTCCTAGACTTCCAGCGCAAGGCTCTCGCCGCGTGGCGCGACGGCGACGGCGATGCCGCGCCGCTGTGGTGGGCCGGTTACGCGCCACTCGGTCACCTCTATATCTCCGACGAGCCCCCGGCCCGCCGAGCGCCTCGCGCCGCCAGCGCTACCGTGGCAGGGCCGCAACCTGCGATCACGCTGTCTGCGGAAGCGGTCCGGTTCATCGAGGAGGCCGGGTCGATCTACGAGATGATCCGGCCCAAGATCGTCACCACGCTAGACGTGGCGGCCGAGTGGATGAGCGACAACGACGAAGATGCGTGGAACGGCACCGTTGCCGCAACCATGCAGAACCTCTTTGCCGCAGACGTGCTTCCCGTCGATCTGCTGCGCGACGCGACGCTCGGGCCGATCCGCGCCTGGGAGGCGCGGCGGCCGCACCCGATGGCTGGCGCGCTGTCGGAGTCGTTCGTGAAGGTCATCGAGGAAACGGCGGCGGCAGTGTCGGCTCGGGGCCGTCTGGTCATCCAGCCGGAGGACCTTGTGCTCACGCTCCTCAATGCACCGACACCTGCCCGTGGGCTCTTCCGCGTGCTGCGGTACGGCCGACGGGCGCAGGTCGTCAACGGACTAACGGTGAGCGCCGACTGGTGTAGCCCGTACCGATGGACTTCCCTCGGCAAGATCATGTTCAGCAAACCTGAGCGGCTGGAGTCGATCGCAGCCCTCGGTCTCACGCCGCCCGAACCGGAGCACGGCACCAGGAATCCGGACGACCGCCAGCGCACATCATTCACATTTTCTACGGGCCGGTGGACGTAACCCGCCCCGCCATGCAATGAGTACGTTCGGCGAACAGTAGAGCTTGCCGTGTGTCGACGAGTTGGATGCCCGCCGAGGACCGGTACCCGGGCCAGGAGGCCCTACCGCCGCAGCGGCCCTGGCGAGGACGATCGAGCTGCGGCGGTGCGCCGTCGCCCGACTCTCGTCGTGCTGCGCCACTGATTAGCGGCGTGGCGCCGGCGCACTGTCGATGTCGATGCGTTCCCGCACGTCCGAGTCGGCGCAGCGTCCTGCGGACGGAAAGTCGTCAAGTGATTGCCGGCTCGGCGTTCAGGCGGGATCCCGCGACGACCTCGCTGACTTCTGCGCGATCGGGGCCTAGAATTTGGGTGTGGCCATCCTCATGCTCGATACCAACCTGTGGTCGTACCTGGCCACCGAGACCGCTGCGGATAAGCTTGACGCAACGCTCGCAAAGGCTGGCCACAAGGTTGTCGTTCCTCCCCTTATGCTCCGAGAAGTTCTCGACACTCCAGATGCGGCCAAGCGCGATGCGACAGTCCGGCTGATGTGCCATCGTGCGTGGAAGAAGCTGCCTAGCGAAATCGACCTCGAGGCTGAGCAACTGACAACCGAGATCAGGCGCCTAAGGCCCGAATGGCTTCGAGCCATTCCAAAAACTGACCGCTTGCACAGCTTCCGTGACTACTGGTCAAAGGTATATTGGCGCGAAGCAGTGCAGAAGACCAACGAGGTCATAGCGCGGAAGAATGCTTCCGAGCTCGGCGATAAGACGGCCGCAGAGATAGCGCGTGTTCAGGCGGCGAACAAGGCTGCGAATGCGTCCTGGCCATTCGCCCCGGTGGACTTCCGAGTTGCAGCTTTGTCGGCAGTCACAGCTGAGGACCATCCAAACCCCGACCCGGGCGCGAAGCTCGGCTGGCCGCCAGATACGCCGGTGCTACTGTGGCGTGTAAACACTCGCGATGTCTGGTGGTATCAGCTTATTCGGGAGACTGGAGTGGCTATAATGAGGGGCGAAGACACCACAGTCACCGACTTCCTTGGCGCTTATGTCGACGTGCGAGCGATGGTTTCTGACCGGGCGTCTTTCAATCGTTTTTTTCTCTTTGAGATGCAGCCGTGGCGGGTGTCCCGGCAATGGTGGCGTGGCACGCTTGAGATCCTGTAGCTCACAGGCAAACTGGGTCCCGGCAACCCTGCTGATGCCGCGCATGCCTCGAACCTACCTGACTGTGATTACTTTATGACCGCCGACCGCCGGCTTGCCAACATGCTGATCGGTGCTACCAAGTCTCCTGAGGCGCCAGCGGGTGGGGCAGCGGTACTGGTGCAGCATGCTCCGGACGGGTGGCTGGCGTCCCTTCAGCGCGCGTTGTCAAACCTGCCGCACCGCAGGCGGCCAACGCCTGCGGTGGTCGTGCCGCTTCAGAGAGAGCGAGGCGGCAGCCTGGAGAGCTGTGACGAGACGACAGGACAAAGGGAGGGGGTTGATTCAGCAGGCATCGGGCCGAAGCGATCTCCACTGCGGAAGGGAGCCTTCATCACGTCGGTTGACGGTGATGCAGCCTTGATGACTCGATCCGGCGTTCCGATAGTCGAGCGGGTTCACGTGCATCTAACCGACCGAACGCAGGGTAAACCAGCCTACGCTCGATCAGCTCCCTTCTATGGCGAAATGTGGCTGGATCAGGGTGAGCTATCGTCCGATGCGCTTAAGCGCGATCCTAGATGCAGCTTGCATTGGTTGGGACTCGAGGTGACAGCCCCGGATGAAGCGGCAGTGCTGGTGCGAGTCCATTCATGGAGCGAGAATGGCCGACGCGCGCAGTTGGTGGGCGAAGGGTCTCTCACCCCAAGTATAAAGTGACCATCTTGTCCCTGGAACCGTCCGGAACCCCGTGGTCAGTTTTCAGCCGGAGCCGACATGAATATGCACCGATACGCCCGGTGAGAACGCCGGCAAACATGTTCGTCCTGCGATGGCCTGGGCTGGGAAAAATGCCCGTTCGCGCGCGGTCGGGAACTTGGCTGAGGTGGTGCTGATGCCCACGAGCGATGTCTGCTGGGCGTCCTCCCGCGAGATGCCGCCGGGGACGCAGGTATACGGCGGTGCGGGACGGGGTCAAACGAACGGCACCTCTCTGTGTCAAGTCGTCGGCAACAGAGAGGTCTCCGTGTCCGTGATCATGGTGCGATAGACGACGTCGGCGAGACGTCGTTTGAGGCAGCGCATGGCTTCTTTGTGGGTCTTCCCGCCCGCGCGTTTGCGCTGGTAATACTCCTTGCCGGGGCTCGGCCGCTGGGTCTGGGTAATGGCCATGACGTGGAGGGCATAGTTCAGCTGACGATCACCGGCTCGCGAGAGCCGGTGCCGCTGGACGTCACCGGACGACACTTCTATCGGTGCAACGCCGCAGAACGAAGCAGACGCCGAGCTCGAACGGAACCGGTTTACGGCACCGGTTCGCGCGAGGATCTTCGCGGCGAGAACATCGCCGATGCCGTGCAGCTGTGTCAGGGTGGTGCCGCTGGCCGCGACCGCGGCACTGAGCGTGGCCGTGGCATCGGTGATGCGCCGGTCCAGCCGGCGTAGCTCACTGAGCAGCTCGACGGCGAGCTGCCGCAGCGTCCGCGCGAGGACTGTGCGGGGTCGGATGCTGCGCAGGGCGGCAGCCGCCGCATCCGCGGTCAGCCGGCGCGGCAGACCGGAGGAACGAGCTGGGCGAGCAGGGCATGCATCCTGTTGACCGTCTGGGTCCGGGCGCGGACCAGGTCGTCGCGGTGCTCAGTCAACGCTCGCAGAGCCGCGATGGCCTCGTCGATCACGGCGGTGTTCAACCGCGTAGCGGTCAAGACGGCGATGCCCACCGACAAGGCATCCGCCTCGTCAGTCTTGCGACCGTGGCCGGCGGACAGTAGGCGGACCCGGCGGGCAAGTTTCGCGGGCACGTTGACGGCCTCTACGCCGTCGACGGCCAGCCGCGTGGTCAACGGGGCGCCGAGTCCAGCGGCACCTTCGATCGCCCAGACCGCGTCCGGCCAGCGGCGGGAGAAGCGGCGTAGCTGCCGGTAGCCGTCTCGGTTGACCGCAACGCGGATCGACGCCAGCGGCTGGAGCCGAGCGTCTACCGCGACGGCGGTCCAGGACGCCTTGTGCGGATCGATCGCGATGACAACCTGAGCAGAGGCCAGGGTAGAGGTGGAGGTCACGCGTTCTCCTCATGAGAGCCGAAAATGGGGGGTGCTTGGCTCCGGCGAGGAGGACAGACCAACTTCGGGCTAAACAGACCTCTCTCGAGCCACTCTCGCCGGCGGCCGTGGCCGGGACGCAGGCCGTTCAGCAGCCAGCCCGTAGGCGGCAGGTGTAACTCGAGCGATCCCAACCACGACCTCGAAGATCATGGCTGCAGACCACGATCTCCATCAACGACCAAACAAGTTGGAGACCTCTCTGTTGCCGACGAACTTGACACAGAAAGGTGCCGTTCGTCTTACAGTCCCGCGTCCGGGACGACGGCGGTTGCCGGAGGACAGCGCGACACACGGTGAGGATGTCCGTGATGCGCTGCTGTGCCAATTGGGGAAGCCCCTGATGGTCCAGTCCGCTGACCGAGATGATCTCCTTGAGTTGAGTGGCGTGCGTCCCGTGGTCGTAGCGTCTTGTCCTTGCAGCCGGCCGGCAATGGGAGCCGTCTGGTGATCAGGCCAGTGATTTGGCATCACTTGAGGTCTTTGGCCCGGTGGGTGGCGACGAGGCGGATCGGGCCGGACTGTGGGGCCCCAGTGACCGCCCCGCGTTGGTGACCCCTCGGTCAGCGAGACGAGAACCGCCGGCCACCACGTGTCGATCGTGTGGGCCGGCCGGTTGGTTCTCACGTATGTTCGCCTGCGCGCAGGCGTCGTTAGAACCCGCCCCCTCCTTGACGGCGTACCGCAGCATAGACATCGCCCGCGGCGAGCACGGGATCGCCCGCGCGAGCGGTCTGAGTCAGCTGATGGCTCAACCACGTCGACGACCAGGTTGGACAAATTAGAAAAGACTTCCTCCAGGAGTCGCGGAACCACGGCGCAGATGATCACGACCGTCGATAGTCGCGACAAATTATGCGACAGACCGGTTCGTCCGTACCTACCTGGGCACCTCGTCCCTCGATTCGTGCAGCAGAACCCGCCGCTTGAATAGGTAAAACAGCTACGAAGGCCGGTCCGTTCGGACGGCGCTCGTACTTCCTTCTGCCCTCCATGCTTGAACCAGTTCCAATCTTAGCCAGAGAGGGTCTTGAGTGGCCTCTTCCGTTGGCGATGCCGCGAAGGCCGCGGCGGTGATTGCTGCTGTGGCAGTGGCCGGTGCGATGAACGGTTCTGCCGGTTCTGCCCTCTTGTCGCAGATCGACGACCCCGGGCTCGAGGCCGCGACGTCCTCCCTCATGGAGCTTACGGGCAACGCGATCGAGGCGCATGCGTCTGAGGTCCGTAGGCAGGACGAGGTCAGCGAGGACATTCAGGGCCTCGATGAGTCGAATTTGGCATTTTTGGGGCTTACGCCGCCGGGTTCTACCTCGACCGCCGGTGGCCGCTCGGAGGTTACGGAGGACTGTTGACAACGGGCACGGATCTGGACCGGTTCCGCCTGCTCGGCTACGGGCTGGTCGTCGGCGCCGTCGACTGGGCACTGATCCAGGTGGCGCCCCCGTTCGCACCCCGCCGCTGGCTCGCCGCATTGCTGACGGTCGGCGTGGCCTTCGGGCCTGTCATCGCGCTGATGGGAGTTTCAGGATGAGCGGTGTGCGGAGGCTCGGCACGCATCACGGAGGAGGCGTCGATGGTTGATCCCGGCTTCATCTTTTATCAGCAGCAGATCGCGGCTATGGCCGCGCAGGCGCAGGCGCGGGCGCAGGCCGATACGGAGGCAGGCTTACTTCTCCTGCAGCAGCAGTCGTCGATGACCATCCCACCGAGCGACGAGGAGAGCTGAACCGATGACGAAATTCGCGATATTCTACGTTACGCGTGCCAATTACAAAGCGGTCGAGCTTCCCAACGGCGAGGTGAAGAAGGCGCCTACTGGCCAAGCTGATTTGTTCATGCGCGAGTGGTGGGAAAAGAACGAGTCTGAGGTGCTACGTAAACACCTGCGCTCGGAGCTCGAGCAGTGGGAGTCTCAGTTGCGAGGCTGGAGAGCCGGCAGCCGCGTGGACGAGGGGAAGGGGCGCCTGTACCGAGGAGGTCCTCGGATGGAAGTCTCATTCATCACCCTTCCCAACGGGCAGCGTGAGACGGTCGAGCGAATGAGAGTCGACGAGGCAATCAAGGAAGCCTTCACAAAGCTTCATCCAAAGCCGACGCCGGTCGACGAAGAGCTGAATAAGGCATACAGACAGTGGGAGACCAAAGCTTCAGTGAATAATGTCCGCTCGTGGTCTGCGGGGTTCGTTGAGGACGGACGCGAGTCGGAGGTGGACATCGGTATGCCGACCGCCTGGTCGTGTGGTCTACCGGCAAAGGAGATCGTCCAACAGCTCGATTTGCTCGCCGCTGATGGATGGAAGCTCGTCCATGTCTCAGAGGACAGAGGCATCTACCGCGGAGCGGACGCCAGTACGGACTCCTCGCCGACGACGGTCAGGTACATGCTTCAGCGGACGACATAGCTTCGCGTCTGAGAGCGTTTCAGGCCAAGCGCAGTGATCCGCGCGTGTCCGGCCATCTCCGAGCCGCAGTCCCAGATCAGCGACCGCGCGATCTGCGGCGGTAGCTTCACGGCCGCCGCGATCACCGTGTCCCCGACGGTCAGCGCGTCCCGGCCGGTCAGCGCGAGAAGGACCACGAACCGGGAGGTGTGCTCGGCCAGGGCCGCCACCGCGGTCTTACCCGCCTTCCCAATGGACAGGCCCTCCCAGGGCCCGGGGACCTGCCGGCCTTCGACCTCGGCCGGGCGTTCATCGATGTAGCGGGGGCTCGCGGATCCGTGGCGCCGGCGCCGGACGGGCACGACCACGGCGGGGCGTGCCGCCGGTTCGCAGGCGGATCAGCTCTCGCCGTGCATGTCGCGCCGCTCGGCGAGCTACTGAGCCGGTGAAAGAATCATGCGGCCACACCACCATGAGCTACGGGCCAGAAGGTGTTGTGGCTTCCACTGACGAGCTTGGTTCACGCGTGGCTGAGGGCCAGCTCGACGGGTTGTTGACGGGGCCAGCCGAGGACCTGGGAGAAGCATTGAACAGGCGAACGATCAAAATCTATCTCGACGGCATCGAGCCGGACGACTATGCCCACGTGGCCAACGCTGTGTGGATGCTGCTCAGGGCGACATCTCACAGCTATGCAGTTGAACCAGATGACGAGACGCAGCCTGCGGAGCTCGACAAGGCTTGGGACAGCTACAGCGATGTCTCGTATGAGCACGGAGCGCTCCGCGGCACAGAACAGAACCTGCGTGGGCGACCGGGTTTGATTGCCTGCCAAGACCACGTCGAAAGCCAGACCGGCTAAATGGCCCCCTGGGCCAAGGACTCTTCCGACTGAGACATGGGAGCAAGAAATGGTGAAGCGCCGGCAGCGAGCACCCATGGCGTGATCCGACGACGGTCCTGGCCAGCACGGCGTTCCGGTCGCCGACTGCCGCCGGGCGGGACCACGTCCGGCGATGCGTCGAAGAGTGGCCCTCGCTGCTCGTGGCCTTCGACATCGACGGCCAAGAGACCGGTCGCTTGCTCCGCCCAGTCCGACCTTGGCTGTTCTGCAGGCAGGAAGCGCTCGACATCGAGCTGGTGCGCTGTCATCAAAGCCGGTGCCGAGCGCCAAAGGGTGTGAATCCGCACCTGCTTGCCAACGAGGGCTGGGCCTTGACCCTGGATCTTGGACACGTGGAATCCAGCGCCTGCTGGGGGAAGCGAGAATCCAAGCATGGCCGGCAAGAACTACACGGAGGTGAACCGCCCCGGGTTCTGTGGAGACCTCAGCTGTTGGCTCCAACCACCTCGCGGGGCTGGGGTTGAGCGTAGAACATCGATTCGTATTCGGCCGGTGGGACGTGCCCGGTGGCGGAGTGCAGGCGCTGGTTGTTGTACCAGTCGATCCACTCGGCGGTGGCCAGTTCGACTTGGGCGAGGCTGCGCCACGGGCCGCGGGGTTTGATCAGCTCGGTCTTGTAGAGGCCGATGGTGGACTCCATCAACGCGTTGTCCAGGGCATCGCCGACGCTGCCGATCGAGGCGTCGATACCGGCGTCGAGCAGGTGGGTGGTGAACCGGAACGACGTGTACTGGCTGCCCGCGTCGCTGTGATGGACCAGTCCCGCCCCGACCGGCTGGCCGGCGCGGTCGCGGCGCCACAGCCCCATGTCCACCGCTGCGAGGACCAGCGGGGCTCGTTTGTTCGTGGCCGCGGATCAACCCACGATCGCCCTGGAGTAGACGTCGACGACGAACGCCACATAGACCACGCCGGACCAGGCCGCGACGTGGGTGAAGTCCGCGACCCAGCACCGGTTCGGCCGGGCGGCGGTGAAGTCCCGGTTGAGTAGATCGGCGGCCCGTTCATGCCCCCGGATCGGGGGTGGTGGTGCGGATCTTCTGCCACGCACGACACCGGCCAGGCCGGCGTCACGCATCAACCGCTCGACCGTACACCGGGCCGTCGGAGGCCCCTGGCGGCGCAGCTCATGCCAGATCTTGCGGGCTCCGTAGACGCCGTAGTTCGCCGAGTGAACCTGGCCGATGACTTCCGTCAGCTGCGCATCGCGCACCTGCCGCTTCGACGGTCGACGCTTCTTGGCCGCCCAGTAACCGCTCGGGGTGATCTGCAGCCCGTGCCGGCGCAGCACGCGACAGATCGGCTCGACTCCACCGAAGCGGTCCCGATGCTCGTCAACGAAACTCACGAGCGTGTCGTAGGCCGGTCGAGCTCGGCCGCGAAGAAAGCCGACGCGGCCTTCAAAATCTCATTCGCCCGCCGCAACTCGGCGTTCTCCCGCCGCAGCCGCTTCAACTCCGCCGATTCCTCCGACGTCACCCCCGGCCGCTGGCTGTCGTCCACCTGCGCCTGACGGACTCACTTCCGCAACGTCTCGGCCGTGCCGATCCCCAACCGGGCCGCCACCGCCGTGATCGCCGCCCAGTCCGACTCGTAGTTTGGCCGCACCTCCGCGACCATCCGCACCGCCCGCTCCCGCAACTCCTGCGGATACGGCTTCGTTCCAGCCATCTCTCGATCCTTCCCAAGCGGGGAAGTCTCTACCAGATCCGGGGCGGTTCACCCGCCGCGCGTTGACACCGAAGGAGTTGGAGGAGATCAACGTGGTGGCCGGCAGCAGCGGCAATGACGTTGTCCTCAATGCCCTTTTGTTGCACGTGCACACCGAGACCGCTTGCCGGCGCGGCGGGCCCTCGCCCTACGACTCGTCGACCTGGACCGCACGAACGGGCTCGTGCGCTTGACCGAGAAGAACGGCGTCGTGCGGTGGCAGCCGATCACCCTCGACCTCGCCGAGCACCTGCACGAACACGCCCAGGCCCGCGGTGCCGCCCTGCCCATCGACCGGCTACCGCAACGGCCAGCCGATCAGCAGCCGCCGCTACGACCACCTTGGCGCGCGCTGTCCGAGCACCCATCTTGGGTCCGGGCCTCCTTCAGCCCTCGTATCCGCCGGCCATTACCGTTGATCACACCTCGGGGTCGAGTTGGCGTTCGAGGATGGTCTGGGTGATCGAGGGGCGGTCCCAGAGGGCGAGGAGTTCGTTAGCGATGGCCACGATCGGAAGTGGGTGTCGGTTGCCGTGCGCCTCGATGGCCGCCGCCGACAGGCTGCGCGGGACGGCGCCGGCATCGAGGAGAACGCGCCACTCCTCCGGCCCGAGTTCCAAATACTCCAGCCCGCTCAGCTTGGCGATCTCCAGCGGGTCGGCGAGCGTGCCGGGGTAGGCGGTGAGCGTCCGCAGGCGGGGCAGCCCGGTGATGGGGTTGAGGCTGAGCGGCTCACCGTCCCAGACGCCGATGCTCAGGACCTCCAGCGTGGGATGGGCGGCGGCCTGGACGCTTGTCAGGCTCCGGATGCTGACTCTGGCCACGGCCGGCGGCTGGTCCTCGCGGTGGCTGGCGTGCCAGTTACTGCGCCGATGCATCACCAGGTCGGTGAGGGAGTCGGCGAGCAGGCTGGCGCCGATGTTCTGCTCGTGGTCGAGCATGATGATCTGTCCCACGTGTCCGCGCGGGCCTGGTGTCAGGTCGACTGCGATCCGGTCGCCGCCGCCGTTGTCGCCGAAGGCGATCCAGCCGGGCGAGCCGACCACCCCCTGCACCGCGGCGTCGGGCGGGGTGACGACCGCCTCCGTTGCCGCGAACCGCCACGGGCATGGACGGGATGGCGCATCGACGATGCACAGCTCGTCGAGCGGGAAGAGTTCGCAGCCGACCGCACGCGCGACGCGCTCCGCTGCCGCGTAGTCGTCACCCCAGTCCTGCCACCGCCCCCTCGTCACCCGGTAGAGCGCCTTGAGCTCGTCGGGCAACGCAACGCCGAGGCGCGCTTCCGCAGCAGCGATCTCCGCCTCGGTGGCGCCGGTGGCGCCGGGGATCCGCTCGCGGAGCGTCTGCTCCAGTAACGCCGGATCCACGGACGGGGCCGGCGCCGCCCCGGGCGCCAGATTGGGAGAGCGGCGCCAGGGCTCTGGGACGGCGCCCTCGACCAGGAGGAGCGAACCCGGGTACGGCCCGATGCCGGCCTCTACGGCGGGGCCGAAAGTGAGCAGGTAGAGCACCGTCCGCCCGGTCGCCGACATCTCCACCACGAACGAGATGCTGTCGAGACCGACGTCGGCCAGCGCGCTCTGCACCCGCTCCACCGCGTCGACCTCGTCCTGCATGTCCTCGACCTGGAAGGCTCGACCGGGCGGCGGGAACCGCGCCGGCAGCGGCAGACTCCACGCACGGTGGCCGATCTGTCCCGCCAGGTAGCCGCCGGGGACGGCGAGGCCCTCCGCGTTACCCGCCCGCAAAAGCCTCAGCAGCGGCTCCCAAGTAGCGAAATCACGGATTGAGGGCAACGCTGGCCTCCCGCCGCTCAGGGATCGTGGTGAAGGTGAGTATCACGGAACCACCACCCTATGGGCGGCTCTCTGTGAGCCAAGCACACCGGCCCTGCACCGCCTGCTGGTCGCGGCGCCCGCCACGCCGGCATCACCGTGGTGCTGCTGTTCCCCCGAGCCACGCTGCCCGCGAGTTAACTCACCTCGATGTGCTGGGCGCGGTCCTAGCCGTTCGCCCATTCGGGGATCGATTAGCGGACCGTCCTCGCGGGTCCAGGTCCAGCCGTTGAACTCACGGGAAACGTGTTTACCAGCCCCCCTCTTGGCCGGTGAGTTCTTCGGGAAGACCGAAGGTGTCAACTCGAGGGTTCACTCGGCCGGCCCCTGGGCTTAGGGCTAGTTGTAGGAACCAGCACGGGTATGGCACGGGGTGGCAGCTGCTCCTGCGTCAGCGGGATGGACTCCCGGATCAGCTTGAACAGGTAGCTGTTCACCCCACCCTGCTCTGGTGCCGATCGTCCGCGACCTGCCATCCGTCATTCCTACATTGATCGGGAGCCGCTCACGACCCGTCTTCGTCAGTTGGCTTCGGGAGTGGGCATGCTGCTGGGTGGCGCGTTCTGCGGCGAGTCTGCGACGATGCGGCGCGGTGCGGGCGGTTCAGCAGATGGGGTCAGCGATGCAAAGCCGGGTGATGTGCTTCAGCTATGACGAGGCAACGCGTCTCTGCCGGTCGCCGGAAGGCCCTGTGGAGCTCAGTCTCCTGACGCATGGCGCAAGCAGCATCAAGCTGAGCCAGGTCACGGGCGCTGTGGTCGGCGGAGGCATGTGATGGACCCGCAGGCATCTCTCCGCTCCGAGTTCGAGCAGATGTTTCGTCAGCTCGCTGTCGACGTGGCCCGCGACGTTCTTGAAAATGCCAGGCCGCACATCGTGAGGTGGGTGAGTGAGCAGGCGATTCCGGCTGTGGCCTCGGCGATCCCGGCTGTCGGATCGGCTGTGGCATCGGCCATCCCGGCGGTGGGATCGGCGGTGGCGTCTGTCGCGACGTCAGCCTGGAGGACGCTGGCCAGCATCGGTAGCGCTGACGACCAGGTCGTCCGGGTAGAGGCGACGATTGGCCCGGTCGAAGCGGCGCGGCCAGTGGAGTCTGCGCCTGCAGAAGCGTCGTACGACGTGGTGGCCGTGCTCGAAGCACACCGGGCCGGGATGAGCAAGGCCGAAGCGCGGCGGCGCATCGTCGCAACCTTGGCGGCGAGACTGTTTGCGGATGATCAGCTGCAGCTGGTTCGTGACGTGGAGAGCGAGAATGGCAGCGACACGAGAGAGTTGACCAGCGCGGTGGTGACGCTCACGGAGCAGCAGCTTGGGCGGGGCGTCCAGTTGATGCTCGAAGCGACGCCGTCGTTGCTCAGCGAGCAGTCGTTGAGCGACCTTCGGAACATTCTCGAAGCCTGATGACCCTCGTCTTGTTCGTCTTGCATGCGGGACAGGTGTCGGGGCTTGGCGCTCTAGCAGCCTGCGTTCCCTGAGCGACCGTCGGCGAGGACGGTGGAGGTGGCGCGTTGTTGGTGTGCCGTCGGCCACGCTGGCCACGTCCTGAAAGCGCAAGCCCACCAGGGGGAGTCCGGACCGCCATTGCGGTCAGCGTCAGCGACGCGCAGCGGACCCACTTGCAGTCGGGCGGCTGGATTTGGGCTGCCATCATAGCCACGTGTTGTCCTGGACCCGGCCGTATGAGGATCCGATGCGGCTCTTCACCGGCACACTGGCGGTGCTCGGTACGTTGTTTTTCGCGTTCGTCGCCTTCCAGGTGGCCGCCCACTGGCAGCAGGTTCCGTTGGCTGCGGTGTTGGCCTTCGCTGGATTCGCGGCGGTATGGCTCACCTTCGCATGGCGGTTTCACCGCACTGCGCTCGTGGTCAGCCGATCGGGGGTTCGGGTGCGCTGGCTGTGGCGAACCCGCACGATCGTGTGGGAGCAGGTTCGAGGGTTCCACAGCGGTCCCGATTGGCTGGTGCCGGAGCGGCTCTGGTTGCAGCTCTGCGACGGAACCAAGGTTCGGACGCCGGTCCGGAGGCGCCGCGCCAGCGTAAACCGCCTTCGCGACGGCGGCACGGTTCTCGCATCAGAACGTTACGAGGAGCTGCTTGCCGACCTCGCGAGCCGGAAGGCGGGCGTACCTCGTTAAGCGCCCGTTGGTTGCACTGGCCGACCTTCGACAGCAACGGCTACAGCAACCGGCCCAGACGAGGATGGTCGCCAGCGGCCGGGCGCGGACAGTCGCCCGAGGTCGCGGACGGACCCGCTGGACGACGTGCTCAGAACTTGCAAGCGACGGGTCTAGCGCAACCGGCGACGGGGGTTCGGCAGAGCAGCGACACTCGGCGTGTGATCGACATGCGAGAGGTGGAGGCGCCGTTTTCGCGGGTGCGCCTGGCTGGCGGGTGCCCGGAGGGAGCGGTCTGGGAGCTGCGGGACCCGGTGCAAGCGAGGCGGCAACCGCGTCACAGCTGAGGACTCGGCACCGCCCGTCCAGCGTCAACCCAGGCACCGGCCTGCGCGACGGGGACCGCGACCGCCGATCGGATGCCGCAGGCCTCGGGCCCCGAGATTGGGGGAGCAGGTTGGGAGCAGGCGGATGCATTGAACGGCGTTGAACAGCCTCCAACCGCACTGAGCGGCGCTCAACTGCACCCACTATGACCTGCGGGTTCCCGTTCTCGCAGGTCATAGTCGGTGCGGCGTCCTGCTTCACACGGAGTGCTCAGCAACATTGGGCAGCAGACGACGGCAATCTATGTCGCCTGGTAGGTGAGTATCCGCAGCTCAGGGTGGTAAGGAGCTGCTGGATGGCGTGGCCTTGCATGTGGGTGCAGGTTGGGAGCAGCTTGGCGAAGTAGTCACCGCGTCCGAAGTGCTCACCGAGGCCGGACAAGGGGAGGCGCGCTGACCTGCGGCGATGTGGGCGAGCGGGCCGACTTGACCTCCCAGAGAAGACCGAAGTGGTCAGGCTTCACTGCTACTCGCCTGGCTGGTGCCGGCTGTCGTCCTAGGGCCGCTGACGCCACTCAAGAAGATCTTGCTGCATCGACGTGAGGCTCTGGGCGCTCACGTGCTGGCGCCGGCCTGGATCCCGACAAATGAGACTCGAATCTCACCGGCATCGCTTCTGATCAGGGCCTTTCTGCGCGGTGATCTCTTCGGCGGACTCGAAGGCGTCAACTCCGGTGCATTACACGACTGCTCCGGCAACGTCCTGATCTGCTGAGGACCGTGCATGACCCGGGTGGACGAAGACGTTCGACCGCGCCTTGGTTCAGGCCCTCCAGCAGGTGTCGGCTCGGCCACCGTATGACGAACGCCTTTGCTTGCTGCGTCACGGCGTTGAGGGAAAGATCAGCCGGCGTGAGCTTCCTCGATCGCTACCTGCGCGGTGAACATGATCAAGTTTGGGCCGACCTGCGGGGGCTGGGGCCAGAGGTCTGCGACGTGGCATACCTCGCCGACGCCCGGGGCGTGGCCGAGGAGACGATGCGCCGAGTGCGCCACAACGTCGAGGTGCTCCGGACACGCCTCGACCAAGCCGGCTACCGCTTCAAGGATCCGCCTCGTCACCGTCCGTTCCCACTGTCGTCGGGTGGCTCGCCTCGTACCCGTGGGCGGGCCTGCGTTAGGCAGACTGTCCCGGCTGACCGCATGAGGCGGGAATCGAGGGAGCGGGTTGGGAGCAGCCGGGTGCACTGAACGGTGTTGAACTGCACTCAACGGCACCGAAAGGCGCTCAACGGCGTACGCCGCGACCTGCTGTCTTGCGTTTTCGCAGGTCAGAGCGGGCTGAGCGTCCTGCTTCACACGGAGTGCTGCGCGGTTTCATGCAGTGGTCGGCGGTGATCTATGTTCCTGGTAGGGGAGTATGCGCAGGTCACGGCGGTAAGGAGTCGCTGGACGGGTCGGCCTTCCAAGTGGGAGCAGTTTGGGTGCAGGTTGGCGAAGTGGTCGCCGCGCCCGAAGTGGTCACCGAGGCCGGGCAGAGCGGAGGGCTTTGACCTGCGATGATGCGAGCGAGCGGTCCGGCGTGACCTCCCAGAGAAGAGCGAAGAGGTCAGCCTTCGCTGCTCCTCGCCTGGCCGGTGCCGGCTGTCGTCGTGGAGCCCGCTGACCTCATCAAGAGGGTCGTGCGGCATCGACGTACGGCTTTGGGCCGGCCGTGTTGCTGGGGGTATAGATCCCGGGGGCTGATACTCGAATCCCACCAGCAACCTCCTGGCCAGGGCTTCTTGCTTGGTGACCTCTTCGGCGTACCCGAAAGCGTCAGCACCGGCGGCTCCGCTCTGTAGCCCGGCGAGGTCCGCTCATGCCGATGTCAGGGCGCCGCACCCTCAAGCAGAATGCCTTGCCGATCACACGCCGCGCATCGCTGGCACGCCCACCACGCTTGGTCTTCGCCCTCTTCGACGTAGCACGCCTCTTGTAAATCGCTGCCGCATGAGCACTCCGTGCCAAGCGGCGTCCGGTGCAGGTGGTGGCCGACGTGCCCTGGACGGTCGCGCTCGAGTGACTGGTCCCTCCGGGTGATCCGCTCGTTTGCCCGACCGCGAGCGCGGGCCGCCATCCGCGCTTCCCATCCTTCGTCCACGTCTTCACCGTAGCCACCGCCAGCGGCCGGCATCTCACTCACCGCTCGGAAGGCGGCCGGTATCCGGATCTGCCGCAGATAGTGAGAGCTGCGCCGTGCCCGTGCCCGTGCGCGGTGCTGAGGTGAGTGAAGTGACCCCTATCGGCCGGACAGAGACTCCGAGAAACCCGGGAACATCATGGACACATCTTGCCTGGATGGGCCATTTGCCAGGCTATGCCCACCTCACTAGGTTGCTTGGGGTAGCGGTGGCGACACCGTTGGCCTCTGTACTGATAGCTGGCACCTGGATTGGGGTGGGTCGTGGAGGACGAGGCGATCATTCCCTCTCGAGACGACGACATGGTGCGGTCGGTCGGCCGCAGGCTCATCGATCTAGGGTTTGGTCACGGCGGCTCGCTACTTGTCCCTGGCAGACGGGCGTGGGCGCAGGAGACCGTGCAGCAGCTGTTCCGCGCCTACAACGAGCGCCCGGACGAGGGCTCTGATGCGTTCCTGGTCAAGTTGCAACGGCAGCTCGACGACGCCTCCGATGAGGTCAAGCTGCTGGTAGCGGAGTTGTTGACCCTGCAGGCGCTTCCACTGAGCAACCTCACCCCGGTAACCAAGCGCCGACGTGTCGAGGCAGTGCTGGCCTGGATGCGCACGCCTGCGATCGTCCCGGAGCCGGTCCTGGCCGCTTTCCAGCAGAGAACCTGGAACGGGGGGACCGGCGCCCACACGATGTTGTGGAAGTGGCTGGCCGACGCCGTCGAGTTTCTCCTGGCCTGGTGGGCCCTGCCTGAGCAACAGCGCGCTCTCGCTCTGAGCGACCCCTGGGTGTGGCAGGAGATTGTGTACCAGAGGAAGCTGATGCCCTCGTTGCGAGAGGCGCTGCTCTACCTCGCGTTCCCCACACACTTCTTGCCGATCGTCAACGTGGCCCACAAGCGGGCGATCCGCGACGCGTTCGCTCCGGGCGCCGCAGTGACGCCGACGCAAGACCTCAACAGAGACCTGTTCCACATCACCACACAGGTGCAGAAGCAGGTCGGTGAGCAGCGAGTCGACTTCTACCGGCCGCCGTTTGCGAGTCAGTGGAAGCCACCACCGCAGGGCCGGCGTGCCTGGCTCGTCCGGTCCCGGGCGAGTGAAGACGTGCTCAACCAGTGGAAGAGCAACCAGGTGGTCTCGCTGGCGGCCACCCGCATCGGCCAGGTGCCCGCGGGATCAGAGCGACCCGCTGTGCGGTCAGCCGTGGAGGCCGGGTTCGGTCATTTGGACTACGCCGGGCGGCTCGTGCTCGCCACCGAGTACCACGCGTTCCTGTCGATGATGAACGTCGAGGACATCGTGGCGACAGTGGTCAACGACGAGCTGCATCTCGGCGTGATCGATGGAGCGCCGGACTACGTCTTCGACGGAGACGATCTGCTGCTGGTCAGACCGGTGCAGTGGGTGGCGATTGACCCGGTTCCGGTGGACACCCTCCCAGCGCCCCTTCCAGCGGAGCTGGACCAACAGGGTCTCGTCGTTGACCTGACCGGTGCGCTGGAGGCGCTCACGGGTCTGATCGAGGAGGTGGTTGAGCCTGCCGGCGTCGAGGCGGATGGCATCAGCCGTGGCAGCCAGGCCCCGCACACTGTTTCTGCGTGGCCGCCGGCTACCGGCGACCTCGCCGATCGCCTGAACCTTCCTCAAGAGTGGTTGCAGAAGCTGCTCGATCTGTGGCAGGAGCGGTCCCAAGTCGTCCTCTTCGGCCCGCCTGGGACGGGCAAGACGTTCATTGCCCAGGCGGTGGCTAGACACATCGCAGAACGGGATGCGATCCGGCTGGTCCAATTCCATCCCTCGTACGCCTACGAGGACTTCTTCGAAGGCTTCCGGCCCGTTGAGGGCGCAGATGGCGCGGCGGTGGGCTTCGCCAAGGTTCCCGGACCGCTTCGGGAGATCGCCGCAGCAGCTAAGGAGAACCCGAGCAAGCCGCACGTCTTGATCATCGACGAGATCAATCGCGCCAACCTCGCGAAGGTCTTCGGAGAGCTGTACTTCCTCCTGGAGTATCGGCAGGCCACCGTCCGCCTTCAGTACTCGCCGGCGGAGGCGTTCAACCTGCCACCAAACGTCTTGCTCCTCGGCACGATGAACACCGCCGACCGGTCGATCGCGCTGGTGGATGCCGCCATTCGCCGCCGCTTCGCATTCGTCGAGTTACACCCGGACGAGGAACCGGTCTCGTCGGTGCTGCACGCGTGGCTGAAGAAGCAGGGCAAGGCCGATGACGAACGCCCTGCCCTGCTGGGTGCCCTCAACGCGGCGATCGGGACCGCTGACCACGACTTCAAGATCGGCCCTTCCTACTTCATGCGCCCCACTGCCGAGCATGTCGACGGCCTGACACGGATTTGGGACCACGACCTCCTGCCGCTACTCGAGGAGCACTACGCGGGACGGCTATCACGCACAGCGGTCCGCAGCCGGTTCGGGCTGTCAGCTATCCGCACGGCTATCGCCACACAAAGGGCCCCTATTCGACGGGTCGGCGACGACACCGAGGCTGCGCGCGTCACCGTCCCAGCCCAGAATGCCGACGTCTCCGGGAGCCCGGCGTGAACACCAGCACACCGGGGTCCATCGTCCTCACCGAGGTCGGATCCAAGGCGGTCGTGCTGGCACTGGACGACCACCAGGTCGCCGCTCTGCGTGCCGCGAACCTCGTTACCGTGAGCCCTGCCGCCGGCGGCCAATGGAAGATCAAGGCAGGCCGAAAGGTCGGGGCAATCCGTGTCGGCAATCTCGAGGTCGAAGTGACGCCGAAGGTCGGCCTTGCCAACATGCTCTTCTTCCTCGGCTATGCGACCAACCCCGGATTCCGCCCGGAAGACGTGGCCGGCGTCCCCACCACCGGACTCTGGCCGGCCCTGGCCACATCACTGATCCGCTACACCCGTCGCGCACTCGCCTCCGGTCCGCTGCACGGGTATGCCACCGTCGACGACGCCCTGCCGCTCGTACGCGGACGAATCCGGTTCGGCGACCACGCGGCCGCACGCCCCGGCGTGCCGCTTCCGGTCGAGGTGCGGTACGACGACTACAGCAATGACATCCCGGAGAACCGTCTCCTGCGCACCGCCGTACAACGCATGCTGACCGTGCCGCGGCTGCGCGACGCCGATCAGGCTGATCTGACCGAGCTGGATGCCCGCCTGGCCGGGGTGCGCGTACTACCGCAAGGAACTCCGCTGCCCGTGTGGCGCCCGAGCCGGCTCAACGCCCGATACGCCCCGGCGCTGCGCCTCAGCGAGCTGATTGTGCAGCACTGCTCTGCTGACCCCGGCGTCGGCCGCTATGCCATCGCAGCCTTCGTCGTCAACATGGAGAAGGTCTTCGAAGCGTTCATCGGCGTGGCCCTACGCGAGGCGCTGTCTACCTGCGGTGGCCACACCGAGACACCTGGTATATGGATGCTCGACGCAGGGCAGAGCATCCGGATCGAACCCGATGTCCTGCACATCATCGACGGACGACCGGTGGCCGTCTTCGACGCCAAGTACAAGATCGAGCCAGGGGCAGGGAAGCCGACCAACCCCGACGTCTACCAGATGCTCGCGTACTGCACTGCGTTGAACCTGCGCAGCGGTTGGATTCTTTACGCCCAAGGCACTGAACCGGCCACGACATGGCGTGTCCGCAACACCAACACCACCATCGGCTACCGACCACTCAACCTGCGCCAACCGCCGGAGCAACTCCTGCAGGACGTTAAGCATCTCGCCGACCTCGCCATGCGCGAGGCTGCTGTATCCGCATGATCACCGGCGCGTAAGTCGGGCCCTTCAGCCCGCCTCGGTGAAGTGTGCTGCTCATCGTTAACGACCGGGCGCAGCCCGGCCATGCGGGTGCCGACCAGCGCGATGGAGTGGGCGTCGGTGGCGTCGGTCCTGCGGCCCTGCCCGGTGGCGAACACCCGCGCCCAGGCGGCCAGCTTCGGCGAGACGTCCGCAATCTGCTCACCGTCGGGCAGTAGCCGGTTGGCGATGTGCGAGCCGATGCCCTGGCAGCCCTCGATTGCCCAGACCCGGTTCGGCCACTGCTTGGCGTACTTCCTCGTCGCTGTGTAGCCGTCCCGGCCGGTGTCGAACCGGCCGCCGACGACGGTCTCGTCGCCGACGATCACCACGATCGTGGCAGAGCGCTTGTGCGGGTTGCCTCTCCCCGCCCTTGGGGCGGCACTCGGGACTGCGCAGGCCGGTTGCAAGCCACACGACCAGCGTGGGCAGCCGATGTGAGAGCGACAGCCCGGGCGCCTCGACCCAAGCCTGACCGGGTAACGGTCGTAGGTCAAGGAAACAAGTAGCCGATGTGCGGTCACCGCTTGGTGTGGTCGCTTCGTATGGTGTGATCGCCTCCGTGATGGCGTGGAACCCGGCAGCGTACGAGATCCTTGGCGGTTCCGAGGGGCGGGTAGAGGCAAGTGTCGAACTGGCCGCGCTGGAAGGATGGATTGAAGGGCGGCTGCCAGAGGCGGTCCGTGAGTGGTACCTGCTCGGCGGTGACCGGCGCCTGGCCTCGATCAGCTGCAACCTGGTCACGCGGACACAAGACTTCACGAGCCAGACGACCATCCGGTTCCTTGCGTCTGGGTACCTGCTGTTGGAGACGGACAGTCAGCACTGCTGCAGGTGGGTGGTGGGAATTTCTGCTACTCACAGCAACCCACCTGTCTACCTGATCGATCCGGACGACGACGCTTGCGCATCGCGAAGCTGCTACGCCGGCACGTTCTCCGACTACACCTTCACCGCTGCCTGGGACGTGGCGCTCTGGAACGGCGAGGTTTCGGCCGACTTCGACCACCCACTGCCTGCAGGTGCGCTCGACGCCTTGAAGACTCGGCTCACCCTGCTTCCGACAACGCATGGTTGGGCTATGAACCAGAATTGCGACGCGGTGTACCGATTCGAAGGGTCGGCGAAAGTCGCCGTGGCCGTCCAGGGAGGTGCCGCCCTGTGGAGTGCGATTGCGGCTCCCTCCATCGCCACGCGCAGAGCCTTCGCATCGCTTGTCGGTGCCACGCTGGAAGGCTGAACCAGGGCTGGGGCGCGCCAGCGATGCGGCCGTGTCGTAGTTGTGCGCCTCTGCGTGTGTCCCTCTATCAGTCCGGAGCCGTCCTGCTCTCTGGAAGATCAATCTCAGCTGCGCCAAGCTGACCTGGGCCTCCTGCTTGGTGACCTCTTCGGCGCGCCCGAAGTGGCCTACGAGGTAGCTCAGGGGCTTGGGTCGCTGATAGCAGCTGGGCAGGCGGGCGCCGCGGTTGCAGCATGCCGGCCTACAGGCGTCTGCGCGGCCCGCCCGTCTGGCTGGGTTGCAATGCCACCTGCGGGGGTCTGTGCTGATCGCGGCCCGGTGCGGTGATGGGCACCGGAGCGATGGCCTCGTACGGGATGTGGGCTCCGAGTGGCCGGCCGAGCCATCTCGGTGGCAGTCCTGCGTTGATAGCGAGGCGGTCGTCCATCGCCGTCCACACGACCATGTCTAGCAGCCGGAGGTCGGCGATCAGAGGGCGCTGTTGTCCTGGCTGCTCTGCCGCTAGCTCGGGCACGGTCGCCGCAACCTCCGCTCGTAGTTGAGCCAGCGTGCCGGGGTGGTCGCGGAGGTACGCCGCCATCGCTCGCACGATCGCGGAGATCCGCTCTTGGCGATTGAGGCCGAACCGCTGAACCTTGAGGCTGAGGTCGTCACGCTGGTAGCCGAAGGCCATTCCGACGTAGCCGTCCAGCACGGGTATGGCCCTAGGTCGGTACAGCGCGGCGAGCTTGGTGATCCTCGGGGCCCACGCGCCGTCGAACCCGAACTGGCACGCGTGGATGACCGCGTTCAGCTGGTCGTCAGGGAGGTGATGCAGATCCTGTTCTGCTGGGATGCGACTGATTCGGTGGGCGAACTCGCGTCGGCGCATGAGGTCGAAGTCGGCGATCTGCTTGAGTTCGATCCGGCCGTTGAGGGCGTTGGCGAACAACAGCGACCAGGTGGAGACTTCGTCGAGTAGGCCCGCCGACCGGGCGCCGATGCCAGCCAGGTCGTAGACGGCCCACCCACTGTGTTGTGACGTGCAGTACGCCAGGATCCTGTTCGCCGCATCGTCGATCGGGACCGGAGGCAGGACGTCTCCGGGGAAGCCCGCCGTTACGTCGATGACCACCGCAGTTGTCATGGGCGGCACCGTACCGGCTAGGGAAGCGGTCAGTCAGCCCCCTGCCCGATCACGCTGCCGTCTCTGCCTGAGGATCTTCAGACGAAGCGACAGGCGATCTCTTCGGCAAGATGTCCGGCCGATAGGCGCCACTTCAAAGGCCCTGATACCGATCTGTCACGCAAGTACCAGGACCGGACAGGTACCGGTCTTCAGTCCCAGAAGTTGAACAGCAGCTCGCCGAGGGTGGTCGGCTTCCAGTAGCCGATCTGGTGGTGCTCGCCGGGGTCGAGAGAGTTCAGGTCGACCTGTGCCAGAGAGGTCTGTAGCTGGTCGACGGTGAGGACCTGGGCGTCGGTCAGGTTGGTGATGGCGGCGGCGAGGTCAGGGTGGTCGACGAACGTGACGGTGACGTCGCCGTTAGCGTGGGGACAGGCGAAGGCGATGAACGGCAGCGTGGTGTGCCGCAGCACCGCAATGTGGAGCGGCGGGTCGGTGATATCGACTGTGTGAAAGCTCGGCGTGACGCCAGCAGGAGCGACGCCGGCGACGGTGGCGTCGATGGCGCGGGCAGCGTGCTGACAGATGCCGGCGAAGACTCTGGGGTCCGCTTGGCCGCTGGGTGGCGGGTTGAAGCCGGTGGCTCCGGGCGGCAGCTTCATGGTCGGGCTCCGTGGTCGTCGCGGTCGGTGCAGGCTAGCCGACGCTGTCGTGGAGGTTGGGGCTTGCGGGCCTTGGACCGGGCGATGGGCTTGCTGGACGTGCCAGGCACTTCCGTGAGGGGCCGGTCGCCGTCGTGAACGCGGAAGGAGGAGTCGGCGTTTTCGACGGTGACGGTCCGACCGGCGTGGCCGCCGCAGACGGTAGCGCCGAGAGTGGTTGGGCGTTCGAGGGCCTGCAGCCGGCCGGGCGCTGCGGCTGCTGGCGCGTCGCTGTACTTGTTGTGGCTCGGGTGCCGGGGGTGAGTGGCGGTCTGGCGGGGCGGGCGTCACGGATACGGGACCTGCTTCGGGTGAAGTGAGCATCCCCATCTGGCCGCTGATCGTGCGGTCATGCGGGAGTCCCAATCACGTAGCCCATGTCTTTGCCGACTCGGCGGGATTGCCGGGGAGAGGAGCCTGGCAGGTCACCAAGTGTTGGCTGGTAGTGCCATCATGGCCCCGTGATCACCCTCGAAACGGAGCCTCGATGAGCACTTACACCGACCCACTTATCGACGGCGCAACCCCAATGAGCGCGTACGAGGGGCAGGTATGGGACACGCTCAACGAGCACTGGCAGCGCCGCAACAACCGCCGTGGTCTGCCGAACTGGGCGAGCACCGCGCTCGATCGCACGGGTGAGGTCACCCGAAACGCCGTAAGCCGAGCTACGGACGCTGTGCCAGAGGCGGTCATGGAACCGATACGTCGCGCAGGCGACGCGGTCGCAAGCAAGGCCATGCGGCCGGCTCTCGAAGCCACTGCAGCGATACTCGAGCTGGTCAACGACTGGGCCCTGGAACTCAACGACCCGAAGAGCATCGAGAAGCTCGCCCGCAAGCGTGGCCTCGAACTCAACAGTTTCACCGAACTGCGGCAGCAGGACCTCAAGGTCTGCGACCGGCTCCTGACCCTCAACAACCTCAAGTGGCGGACCGCCGGCGCGTTCGAAGGTGGCGCCATGGGCCTGCTGGCAATGGTGCCCGTCGCCGGAATCCCCGTCGCGATGACAGCGGATATCCTCGTCATCCAGGTCCTCAGCACGTCAATCGCATCGCGCATCGCGTACTCCTACGGCTACGACGCCAAGGACCCCGCCGAACAGGCCTTCATCCAACGCCTAGTGCGCCGGTCTTTCATGGCGCAGGCGGCCAAGGCCAAGCCGTTGCGTGAGACCGCACGGGCGGCGAACGCGGCCAAGGTACGCATAAACTGGTCATCCAAGCTTCGCGCGGACCATCGCCTCCTGGCCGCCCTTGAGAAGCTGATGCAGCAGCTGGGCCCGGCCGGCTCCACGGTCGCAGTTAAGGACGTCGCCAAGGTCGTGCCGTTTGTGGGTGTCCTCATTGGTGCTGGCATGAATTCCGCGATCCTCGGCAGCGTGGCGGCCGACGCCCAGCGGTACTGCCAGACTCGGTTCCTGTGCGACAAGTATGGGCTTCCGCTGCCGGCCGCGCTGGCGATCAACCAGGGCGACGCTGACCTCCGAGGCGACGCCACGTAAGTGATCGCCGCTGGGTCCAGGATGCCAGCGTCTGTGGGTCCCTACTTGCGGGCGACCAGCGGCGCCCCGTCCGGTCGTGCTTCGTCGTTCTGGGAGACGGGGCGTGAGGAGCATCGGAACCAACATGCGCTCAACTACCGCGAGCCGCGCAGGCTCCCCCGACGGCCTCGTTGAAATGTCTCTATGCTGCTGCGATGCAACCCCGCTTGATCAACCAGGTGTGGCTGCCCGGCATTCGGCAAGTTGCGCAGGCAACCGGCTTTGGCTGGGCGGTCACCGAGTCCGCCAGCTTCACCGTGAACCTGTTCGACCACGACCTGCGTCGCGTGGCGCGATTTCCGGTGCCTCTCGACGACCCGCGGATGAACGTCGGTGCCACTGGCCAGCTCGTCGCAGCGGGCGATAAGCACCAGATTGTTGTTCTTGACCACAACGGCGTAGTTCAATGGCGTAGCAGCTGGGATCGGCTCGGCGGCGGTGCCACCGTCGGCGCCGGCTTCGACCTGGACGGCGACGACATCCTCTGGGTCCGTCTGGCCGGCACCAAGGAACTTGTCGCCATCCACGCCGCGACCGGCAAGGAGATCCACCGCACGCCGCTGCCCGGCCCCGGAGCTGCCTGGTTCGTGCACGGTCCCACGAAGACCTGGACCGGCTTGACGCTGCCCCATCCCGAGTCGGCTGCCTCCATGCTCATCGGTCTTGACGCCGAACAAATCGTGTTGCGACCGCTGGCCGGTGACGACCTCGCCGGTTTCAGCCCAGCAGGCGACCGCTATCTGACCACGGCATTCGACGGTTTCCTGTCCGTCCGCAACGTCGCCACCGACAACGTGATCGCGGAGCGACACCTTGAGGACCTGCCGGACACGCCACCGGGCTGGCGATACGTGGATCGAGCCGTGTTCCTCACCGACGAACTGATCCTGATCGCTGTCAGCCCCGCAGATCCGCCGGACTACGCCGAAGGCCATCTACTGCTATCGGCGCGCAGGCTGAGATGCCGTTCTCAGATGCGATACCCGCACCCCCACAGATTCGGCTCCATCCACCCTGCACAGCAGCCAGGCCGATGGCTCACCCGCCATCATGAGGAGGACCTGCTTCGGCTGTGGCAGCTCGACGGTCGCCTCGACGATGAGCCGCTGCCGGGCCAAATCGCGCTGCTCTGACCGCACAACGCTGCGCCGGCCAGGCCCGTTCGTGGGGAACGCCGGACGCAAGGATCTACCGCTGAGTGCGCGCGGATCAGCCGATGTGCGGATGCGGAGGTCGGGCCTGGCTGGGGTCAGTCACAGCAGGCCGCGCTCGCGTAGCCGGGCGAGCCGGTCCGGCGGCAGGCAGTCGGCCAGGTTCCGCTCCAGGTCGACCAGCTCAAGGTCGACCGGGTACACCACGAAGTCGTCGGCGACTGGCAGTGTGTCCGACCAGTCGCGGAGGTTGAGCCGAGCCGCCACCGCGCACAACAGTCGCCGTCCCACCTCGGCTCCGGGGGCGGCATCGAGGTCGCCGGCGTCGAGCAGGGCGAGCTCTTGTCGTACCAGCCGCACCGGTCCTGCGTCGTCGAGGTCGACGTCGGTACTGGCCTCGAAGTCGGCCGGCGACCATGCTGCCCGGGCGTCCATCGCCGCCAGAGCGGCACGCTCGTCCTCAGCGGCCCCGTGGACCTCGAAGGACAGCACGTCCGATCGGTAGTAGCTCAGCGCGACGCAGGCGGCGGGGCCGCCGATCGCCAGCCGCGCCACGGCGTCCGGAATCAGCCTGACGAATGCATCTTCGATGGTGCGGCACGCCGCTTCGAGGTCGAATCCGGCCGGCGGCCGCTCATAGCGCACCTCGGACCGACGGCCCATGACCTCGACGACGCGGACCAGGCCGCGGTCGTCGTGCTCCGCCGTCAGTACCGAAAGTGCCCGGCCGTCGTGCTCGATCTCGACGCGGCTGATCCGCCCATCGGTGTATGCGTACGACTCCCGCCCCGAGCCGCCCCGCGCGACCGTGTCGGCCGAGCGCATCAACCCGTTCACGAAGCGGTACTCGTGCAGGTAGACGGGCCCGTCCGTATCGAAGTGCGCCGCCTCGACCACGTCGCCGTTGTGGCCGACGAACGTCTCGTAGTACAGGTGGCCGTGAAGAAAGCCGCTGTACTCCTCGATCACCACCGCGCGGCCCTCGGCGTCGAACCCGATGCGCAGAACATCCCGATCCAGCGGCGGTCTGGCATCCAATCGGCGGCCAGCCTTGAGCAGGTCCCGTTCGAAGTGCAACGGACGAAGATCAAGGCCCGGCCAGGTGTACCAGTCCCAACGCCCGACGAGCGCGGTCGCCGCTCTCTTCCGGGAGTCGTACTCGCCAGTGAGCCGGGCGAACCGCGCAGCAAGATCGGACACCTTCGGGATGCTACTGGTCGCCTCGCTGGACTGGCCGCCGCGCACATCCGGATCTGCCGCGGGGCCGTCCGCCGCGCAGCGTCACGATCGCTTGAGGCTGGCGCCGTCTGGTCACGTCGATGACAGGGCAGGGGACGCGCTGATTGCGGCCGTCGACGCGCGTCGGCCGTCTCGGATGGCTGCCGTCCGTGATGTGCGTCGTTGCCCTCTTTCCTCTGGCTCGGGCGTCGACGACCTGTCGAGCAGGGCGCCCAGTTGATTGGCGGATTCGTCGGTCAGGCGATAGACGCCTTGGAGGCTGACGGGGCGCTCGAGACGGCCGTCGACGACGTACTTCAGGGTGCGCTGCTCTCCGCGTCGGTTGCGCCAGGTCAGCGCGCTGAGCAGGTCGCCGGGGATGGCGACGTCGAAGCGAATTGGTGTCGCTTCGACGTGTATCGGGCTCGCCCCACATCCATTGGCGCCGAGCATCGACCAGGCGTCGTGACCCGGATAGGACGGGTCACGCCATGTTGTTGGAGCGGCGCCGCAACAGTCACGCCGCTGCTTGTCGACGACGCGCAGGCGGCTCACCAGGTAGACCACGCATCGGTTGACATGCAGTGCGAAGACGTCGTCGCCGACACCGACGCTGGTCCAGCTGGGAAGAGACTGGTGCACCCCGCTGAACGCCACCGGGGGCCGATCGCCGACTCGGTGCCGGCGTAGCTCCCGGCAGACGTCATGGGTCCACAAGGTGGTGAATGCAGTCGACATGGCCGTGATCATAAAAGCGGCGGCTGACAGTCCCGATCCATCGCGGCCACCCGCTGAGGCCGCTGTCCTGACCTTTTGCGCACTCGCCCTCGAACCCATCCGAATCTGCCGCTAACAAGGCACGGTGTCTGTGTGGACGACCGGTGACGGCCGGGGCCGGGGATCGGGGGAGCAGGTGGGGAGCGACGGGATGTACCAAACGGCATTGAACAGCGCACAACTGCAAAGAACGGCATCTGATCTCCTGAGCGCCCCTCGCAAGCAGTCCATCGTTCTGCGCGCGCCCGGCCTGGCGCCTGCCGTGATCCGTGATCAGAAGCCCATGAAGTTCGTTACGGAGAAGATTGATCCGGACTCCTCGCTGGCCGAGTACCTCGCGGCCATCAACTCCCGAGTCTTCTTCTGGGCCAACGCTGAGCGGCTGGACCGGCTGCGTCAAGCGAAGGAGTACCGCACCGAGGACCAAGTGGTCCTGCACGTCGACACCCGTGCCCTCGTCGAGCGACACGGCCCACGAATCGAACTCTGCCGGCTCAACTCCGGTGCCGTGACGCAGAAGAACCACCCCCTGCGGGGGCACCGATCCTGGCTGCCGATCGCCGACTACCCGTATGCCGATTACCGCCGCCGCTACGGCCGCCATGGCGCCCTGGTCGAGGTCACCGTATTGGACGCCGTCCCTGACATCGTCGACCTGACCGACAAAATCGAAGGCACTATCGGCTGAGGCCGACACCCATCGCGGCCACAGGACTGGATTGCGCTCTATCCGGCAGGCCGGTGCTCGTACACCTGCTCGGGCTCGGCCTTCACCAGCCCGCAGGAGCTTCCTCGTTGTCCGCGCCTCCATTGACCGGGACTGCGTCATCACTGCCGGTTGGCCAACATGACGGGGTGCCTGAGCTTGTGTGGGACGACGTCAAGAACTTCTTCGACCCGAACCTGATGGGTGCGTTGCCCGACGTGCGTGTCGAAGGTGCTTCGGTGGAGGACTGGCAGGCGGTGTTCGACCTGGTCCAGACGCAGGGCTGGAAGTGGGAGTACGCGATGAGTGATGTCGTCGTACCGCTCCCTTCAGCAACGGACGTGCTAGCGCGACTTACTGACGCTGAGCTGCCTATCTTGCGGGTGTGGCCGCTCCCTGGCGTCCTGGTCAACTTCTGGCCGTACTCTGCGGCCGAGATCGACTTCGACATTGACCTGCGGCAGTGGCAGGGCCAGGAGCGGCTGGACACGTTGTGTGGGTTCTTTGCGGCGATCGGGCGCAGGCTAGGCAAGCCGGTCTTGATGGCTCCCGAGGGCGATCGCCAGCACCCGATCCTCGGCTTCGACGTCGAGGCTGACCGGGTCATTCTGCTGGCCAGCCCTTGTGTACCCGAGTATGACTAAGGCGTTCCTGACGGGTGAGTATCTCCGTCAACAACCGTGCAGGTATTCGCCCATCAGCCCACCAGCCGGCCAGCAATCGTGGCTCGTGTCGTACTGGACGAAACTGGCCCAGCCACCGTGTTGCTCTGGCCGCAGGGCGCCGAGGACGGCCTCGAACGCAAACCCACGAGCAGCTGCTGGATGCGGTCGGTCAGGTTGGCGGGGAGATTGACTGTGACAAGCCGTTCCCGGCGCGTTCGCCTGCGGTGAAGGCTATCCGAACGTTGTGGGGACAACGGACGGCATGATCTGCACGGCTTTGAGGGCGGTACGGCCGTTGTCGTCCGCCCTCAGGCCGCGCAGGAGAGGGATGGCGCGCGCCAACCACTTGCAGGGCCGTTAGCCGAGCTACCTGCTCCCGTGGACTATCGAGGGCTATCGCGGCAGTACTGTGCGCGCCATGATCCGGAAAGCCATGACCGTAATGCCCCTTTGCCTGCTCTCCCTTACTGCTTGTAGCAGCAACGCCGACAAGCCGGAAGCCGCTCCGTCCTCGACATCGCCAGCTCCTGCCGCCAGCACGGCGTCGGATGCGGCGGCCAGCCCGATCGCTCAGGCCGCCGGCGAGGAGGCGGAGCTTCGCCAAGCGGTGGTGGCGTACTCGGACGCCTTCCTCGACGCGAAGCCTACGGTCGGCTACGAGCTGTTCTCGGCTAGGTGCAAGGAACGCGTGAGCCTCAGCGAGTTCACCGGCATGCTGACGGCCGCCAAGCAGATGTACGGCAAGGCGATGCCGATGCAAACCTTCGAGGCGCAGATCTCGGGTGATCTGGCCCGGGTGACGTACACCTACGACGTGCCTGCCCTGAACCAGAACAAGGAGCCGTGGGTGCGGGAAGACGGCAAGTGGAAGCAGGACGACTGCTGAGCCCTGCATCAAGTTCAGCGCGGTCAGCCGCGCCAGCCTGAGCGATAGTTGGCGAGGTTCCGGTGGTGGTCCATCGGCGAGGATTAACCGACCTCGATCTCCACTACCGGAACCGCAAACACCTCAGCGCCTGAGTGGCGGCGTCTCGGTCGGACTCGGCGACGGGGCTCCTCCCGTTGACCATGTCGCGTCAGATGACCCGAGCCGTTGTTGAAGGTCAGGTACCTGCCGCGGCTGACTGCTACCAGGCCTTTTCGCGGATCGGGGGCACGTCGAGGTCGCGCTCGCCGCCGTGGTGCTCGGCGAGGAGCCGCCGACAAACCGGACGCCAGGCGACGCGCTCCTACCGGTGGGGGAGTTGCGGTGGGACTGGAAGGTGCAGAGCTGGCAGCCGCAAAGGTTCGGGGCCTCAGCCGAGGGCTGCCGGTAGCAGCGAGTGCTGCATTTGGACCGAAACCCGCCCGTCGACTCGCGGAGTTGTCCACGCCGACCATCTAGCCATCTAAATCTGCCGCAGATACGGCGTGGCATTCGTGAGTTGGCGCGGGTGACAGCCGGGTCGCGGGAGCACATCGGGAACATGAGCCTGTCGGTCCGGCCATAGCCCTCAAGGTGCTCGGGCCAGCAGCCACGATAGGTTGCCGACAACCTGCAGGGCTCGGCCATCCCGGCTCGACGGCAGCAGCCCTGTGACGAGCCCGGGATCGGGGAGCAGGTTGGGAGCAACGGGGTCCACTGAACGGCCCTCAACCGCATTGAACGGCATACGATTGCAGGCAACTGCACCCACCCCTGCCTGCGGCTTCTCGTTTTCGCAGGTCAGAGTCGGTGCGGCGTCCTGCTTCACACGGAGTGCTCCGCGGTTTTGCGCAGCAGTCGCCAGCACTCTATGTCGCCTGGCAGGGGAGTATGCGCAGGTCCCGGCGGTAAGGAGCTGCTGGATGGCCTGGCCTTGCAAGTGGGAGCAGATTGGGTGCAGGTTGGCGAAGTGGTCACCACGCCCGAAGTGCTGCCCGGCACTGGACAGAGCCGAGGGCTTTGACCTGCGGTGATGTGGGCGAGCGGTCCCGCGTGACCTCCCAGAGAAGACCGAAGTGGTCAGTGTTGGCTGTTCCGCGCCTGGCTGCCGCAGCGTGTCGTCCTGGGCCCGCTGACCCGAGTCACCGGGGCCGTCCTCCATCGACGTGCGGCTCTAGCTCCGCCGTGGCAGAGCTGGTCAGGATTCCGGCAGCTGAGACTCGAATCCCACCGGCAACCCTCTGACCAGGGCTTTCTGCTCGGCGACCTCTTCGGCGAGCCCGAAGGTGCCAGCGTCCTTACGGTCGCTGGACATCTGCGCATCTCCTGATCTGCCGAGGGCGCGCCCGATCCTCAGCCCGTGGCCGTCCCCTGGTGCTGGCGGTGCTCGGCACGTTGCTTCAGGTTCAGTAACTGCCGTCGAGCCATGACCAGGTCACCGACGGACAGCCCGAGGGCGGCCCAGCGGGTCGTCTGCATGACGACCTTGAGCAGCAGGCGCGTGTTGTCCTGCTCCTGGGGCACGAGGCCGTAGGACATGAAGGCACCCATGATGGTGCCCGTCAGCTGTTTGCCGGGGTCGACCGAGACGATCAGCCGACGGCCCTGTTCGCTGTCATATCGCGCTGGTAGCCCGCGGGCCGGTCGGGATGGCCGCCTAGAGGTCGCCGGACGTGGCATCGCCGCAGCCGGTGAGGAGGCCGAGTTTTGCCCGTACGTCGGACGTCCTGGCTGGGTCGACAGTCTCCAGGATCGCCAGCGACTCGCTCCACGAGCGGCGGGCGTTTTCGGTCTCGCCGATGGCGGCGTGTGCGTCGCCCAGGTGATCCAGAACCTCCGCCTGGTCGAGGCGGGCGCCGACGGCGCGGAACAACCGGAGGGCACGCTGGTAGTGCGAGATCCCGCGCCGGTGGAGGTTGGCGCGGACGAGCGCGTAGCCGAGGCTGTCCCAGGTGTTCGCCTCACCCGCGGGATTGTCCAAACGGCGGTGCAGCGCCAGCGCGCGTCGGCAGTAGATCTGTGCGGCGACGATGTCGTCGAGCGTCGCATGGTACCAGCCGACCAGGTTCAGTGCCTCGGCGACACCGAGATCGTCACGCGCGGCGGCGGAGAGGACGAGCGCCTGCTCGGCATGGTGCAGCGACTCTCGGTGGTGATCGCGGGTCTCGTGCAGCCAGGCGATGTGTCGATGCGTCTGCGCCTGCCCCTCCCTGTCATCGACCTCAAGGTAGAGCGCGAAAGCCTTATTGAAGTGTCGTAACGCCTCGTCGTGGCGCCCGCCGCACGTGAAGGCGTGCGCGACGGACAGGTAGGCCCGGGCCTCTGCCGGGCGGTCGCCGAGGCGTTGCGTGGCGGCCAGCGCCGCCTGCTGGACGTGGACCTGCTCGTCGTGGAGCCCCTGTCGGTAGAGGTAGGTCTGCGCCGCTTGGGCCAGCAGCATGGCGTGGCGGTCGGATCCGAGCGCACCGGCGATGCTGACCGCCGTCATCAGCGTGGGCAGTTCGCTGGTGAACCAGGCGAACGCCTCTCCGATCGTCGTGATCAATTCGACCACTGTGCCCGGCCGCGCGACGGACAGCGGCAGCGGCTGCCGCTGCGGTCGCAGGACGGCCGCTGCCGCCGCCGCGGTGTGGAGGACGTGGTCGAGGGCCCGATGCACCGCCTCGATGCGTTCACTCTCGTCGAGGCGTTCGTGGGACAGCTCCGCGGCGTAGGCGGCGAGCAGGTCGTGCAGGAGGTATCGACCTTCGGCGCGCTCCGCCACCAGATGTGCCCGGACAAGCCGGGCCAGCAGCGACCCCACTCGGTCGGGTGGCAGCCCGGCCAGGCTGGCCGCGGCGGCAACCGTGATCTCCGGCGCCGGCCAGGCTCCGAGCAGGCAGAACAAGCGTGCCGACGCGGTGTCGAGGCCGGCATACGAGTCGGCAAGGACAGCGCGAAGGTTGGTGTCGGCGTCGTCGGCGGCGAGGAGGTCCAACCGCCTGCGGTCGTCAGCGAGCTGACTGGCAAAGGCGGACAGCGGGAAGGAGGGTTGTTGGACAGCGCGCGCTGCCACAAGCGCCAGCGCCAGCGGTAGCCGGGCACACCGCTGCGCGATGTGCGCGATGGCTTGTGGCTGCGCGTCGGCCCGCCCATCGTTCAGCCGCCGGCGGAGGAACTCGTGGCTCTCCTCGTCGCTGAAGGCGCCCAGACCCACCGGATGCGCCCCGTTGGCTGCGACGAGCCCGGTGAGCTGGTCACGGCTGGTCACGATCACCATGGTTGTGGGACTGCCCGGCAGTAGCGGACGTAGCTGGGCGACGTCGCGGGCGTTGTCCAACAGGACAAGAAGCCGCCGCCCGGCGAGCGTCATCCGGTAGAGGTCCCGCTGCGCGCCGGTGTCCGCCGGTATCCGCCCGGGCGGCACGCCGAGGGCATCCAGGAGACGGCGGATCGCATACGCGGGCTCGACCGCCGGCTGTCCCGCCGTGAAGCCGAGCAGGTCGATGTAGAGCTGACCGTCCGGGAAGCGCTGCCGGTTGCGGTGTGCCCAGTGCACCGCCAACGTCGTCTTGCCCACGCCGGGAGCACCGCTGACCAGGCAGATGGGTACCGCGGTAGGTTGCTCGACCGCCACCGTGGCGAGTAGGGCGTCCAGCCGGGCGAGCGGTTCGATGCGCCCGGTGAACCCGTACGCGTCCGGTGGAAGCAGCGCCGGCACGGATCGCCACGGCGCCGGCGTCGCCGGAAGGTGGTCATCCCGGTCCGGCTCTGGCGTACCGTTGGCGCCTTGCCGGACCTCGACATTGACGCTGTTTGCTGGTCGCGGCGCGTCCTGCCCGTCACCGTTCGCCTGGTGCCGTCCCGGGTGGACAGGATCCGACAGTTCGCCGACCATCTCGCGGGCGGCCCGCTGCCAGCGGTCCCGGTCCGGCTCGCTCAACCCCAGCGCGTCCGCCAGCGCACGCACCGTGCTGCCTCGGGGCGAGTGCACCCGGCCGGACTCGATCTCGCGTAGGTGTCGCACGCTCACACCGGCGCGGGCGGCGAGTTCCTCCTGAGTGAGGAGGGCTCGGGCCCGATGCGCCCGCAGCATCGAACCGAACATGACCTCCCCATCCGTCTGCGACGACCATACGGGAGCGAGGCACCGGCGAACCACCGCCAAAAAGCCGGTTAGCCGCCTGTCCCTGAATATCGATGGGTGTGAGAGTTGTGCCGACGGGCGGCGCGATCCGGGACACCAGCCGATCGCGGTGTGACCTGGTCTCCCGGAGGACCTCGACACGCAGATCGCAGGTCTTCTCCCGTCGAGCGAAGGGTGGCAGAGCCATCCGGAGAGGTGGCAAGTGTCCGAAGGGGACGCCGAATCAGGGACGCCCAATGGCGAGACCGCTCGACGGCTGCTCGGCATGGCGGCCGGCAGCCGGACCGGGTACGCCGGCCGCGCGCCGGAGAGCTGGACGGAGCCGACCCACGACAACGACAGGTGCAGGACGTCGTATCGGCCGAGCGACCGAGGGTCCCCGACTGGGGACGATCAAAAGGTGACGGGGGTGCTGGGACTGATGCCTGAGCCTGAACGACGAGGCAAGCAGCTGGGAGTTCATCATCGAGAGGTGGGCACGTGAAGCGCACAGGTAGGACGTTCATCGCGGCTGTGGCGGCGATGTTGTCGACCGCGGTAGGACTTGTCGCCACGCCGAGCGCGGCGCATGCAGAGGTGACCTGCACGTACTACCCCTACAAATGCGGGAAGGTGATCAACAATTCCGGCCGGACCATCCAGATTCGCTGGTACATCGACAACGTCGGATGGCACCAGGAATCGCTGGCCACCGGACATTTTCAAGGGGGATACGACGGCGATCCGAACACCAACGACATCGACGTCGATCAAGTGCAGGTCCCATCGGGCTGTGTGGCGAACGTCAGCGTCAGCAACAGCAACCTGAAGGTTTTCCCGATGGGCTGGGACAAGCTGAAAAGTGATCAAACTGTCACGGTGAACGGGTTCAGCTGTGGTGACGGGCGCGTCTACGCCTGGAACGAGCCCTGGAACGACTCCCTCGACCCGCCCACCAAGGCGTGCTCCTGGTTCGACGACGACCTCGACTGGGGGAACGACTGCGGCGTGTACGGTTTCCGGAACCTGGCCGGATCGGTCCAGAACAACAGTTCCCAGGGCAACAGTGTCAACTTCTACTTCCATGGCGGCTTCACCGGAGCCTGGGGATGCCTGGGCCCCGGCAGCGTCTGGCGCGACCTCAGGGCGAACCGCTTCAACCTCGGTCTCGGTCTCGACGGCTACAACAAGGCCATGTACCACGAGATCGCGTCGTCCAAGTGGGTCCGCGCCTGCGGGTAGGTGATGGACGGAGCCGGGCGGAAGCCTGGCTCCGTCATGCTTCCGACCGACCAGGTGAAGTTCGAGGTGAGCGCCCCGATCAGCGAGGTCCGGCTCAGGCACGCCGTTTCGACGGCGCGCGCTTGCACGGACACCAGCGCAGTCCGCACCAGCAGATGCCGACCGGGATGCGCAGGCTCTCGACATACCTGTAGTGGATGTGAAAGTTGTGCCGCTCCGGAGACAGGGCCAACGCGTGCGCCGTGGCGAGCGACGCCCGTTCCTTCTCGTCTGTGCAGCCACGCAGCGCCTTGGTGTGCCCGCGGGCCGTCTTCCGATGCCGAGGCTGCGCGAACGCCCGGTCGAGCGCGCGTAGCGCACCGCCCAGCGTGGTCCGGCTCGCGTAGATTCGATTGAGGCGCTCGCACGCCGGGTCGGGCAGCGTGTTGTACGGTGCGCGCTCCGGCTCGTCAGGGCCGTGCGGGAAGCCGTCCGCGATCTTGTGCACGTTGAGCAGGACGTCGCGCAGCGCAGCTTCCACCGTGGCTTCGCCGCCACCGAAGCGGACGGCGGTGCGGTCCGGTGGCCGCTCGGTCAGTGTGACCAGATGCGCCTGGTCGTACGGGTAGGCGACCGACGATCCCTCGTCTGCTATCCGCACACCCCAGTCGGTGAGCACCATGGTGGGAGTGCCGGATCGGGCGGCGTACCAAATGATCTCTTCGTTGGGAGGCATGTCGAACGACCTCCGCACGTTTCTCGACTCCCGGTGGGGTGCCGAGCGCGGCAGCCGCCGCAGCTGGGCGAAATTCTCCTGCCGGACGGCGTCGAGCAGGCTCTCCGGCGGCGGCGGGGAAACCGGCGGCAGGCGCTCGATCACCTCGGCCTGTAACGCCTGCACAGCCCGGCGCACGGCTGACGGCGAGTAGCCGCGCAGCATCAGGGTGAACCGCGGCTGTGCGGGCAGGTCGCCAGGCTCCAGGACCCGGGCGCCCGACTCCGCATCCGCCAAGGTCGCCTCGACGTCGGTCAGCCATTTGTCGACCTGGTCACAGGCATACCCGCGCAGGACGGGAGGCCCCAGCATCCGACCGGCCATGCGGACCGCGGACCGAGCCGACCCGGGCGGCTGTGCCTCAGGCTCCGCGATCACTCCCGGGTTGGGTGCGATCACGCACGCCGCGATCGTGTTGCTGTGCAGCTGCTGAGGCTCCTGGGTACTGCCCTGTCTGCGCAGCCGCCGACGGATCTCGTCGTAGACGGCCGGCAACGTCAGCACTTCCGACCGGGTAGGCGCACCGTGACGCAGCACATCGACGAGTTCCGCCGTGAACGCAGTGTTCCGCCCGTTGTGAGAGGTGGCGAGCGACGCTTGAGTCCAGCGCGACGAGGTGATGACGTAAATGCCCTCGATCTCGGTTTGCTGGGACAGGTCGGCGGGCGACATGGCCGGATCGGTCGCACGGCCGCTGAAGCAGGCGTCGAGGATCATCACCTGCTTCACGGATCCGGTGCTGTGCCGGCGCAGCACGCGGCCGACGTCCCGGTAACGGGTCGAGGTCAGCTCGGGGACAGCGGCTTGGGAGCCCTTGCTCGCCAGAAAGAGTTCGTCGTCACCGCGCAGGCCGTGCCCGGCAAAGTAGATCAGCAGCAGGTCCTCCGCCTGCTCGGCTGCATGCAGTAGCGCCTCGACGAACTTCTCCGGGTCAGGCTGGTGGAGCCGGCGGCACCGCTGCGGGCGGAACCCTGCGATGGCGGGATCGGTCAGTACCGCGAAGAGGTCATTGAGGTTGTTCTCCACGGCGGGCAGTGGCTCCAGGTGGTCGTATTCGCTCGTGCCGACGAGCAGCGCGTACGAGCGCCCGGGATCAAACGTGGCGCTCGGCATCGGCCGCGAGCTCCTTGGCTGCGAGTTCCATGCCCGCCCGCAGCAGCCGTTCGCCGTCGGCGGCCGTGGCCGTCTTCGCGTCGAAGGTCACGGTACGGGCCTCCAGGCTGATCTTCATGCTGACCTCGGTGCTGCCCTCTCGTGCGCGCTGAACCAAGTAGGCGGTGAGCGTCTGGGCCAGCGCCCCGATCATCGGTGCCACCGAGGTGACGACCATCACGACCTCGCCCGCGCTCATAGTGCCGGGCGGTGGCGGCGAGATCCGCCGGCTCAGGTATCCGCGAAGCGAGGGCTGGTCACGCAGCCAGTCCCAGAGCAGGTCAGCCTCGGACGGCTCGCCGTCAACGACTACCGAAGCATCCATGATCGACGGTTCCTTCCGCGCGAGATCGAGGACCGCAAAAACCCTAGTGGACATGCGCGGGCACCATCCGTCGGTGTCACCTTGCCGACACCCGGAGTGAGCAGTGTGTGGTGAGGGCGGCGAGGATGGCGGAGGCGGGCCATTGCTTGAGTCCGTCGCCGACGCGTAGGTGTTTGATGACTGCGCCGGTCATGAACCGGGTGAGTCCGAATCCGGCGGCGATCCCGAGCGGAGTGACGCCGAGGCCGAGCAGTAGGCCGGGGCCGCCGGCAGCTTCTACGAGGCCGATCAACTGGTATGTGCGCAGAGAGTGGCCGGTGCGCCGGGCTATGGCGGCGACCTGCGTGGAGCGGCCGAGGTGAAAGAGGCCGACGGCGGTGAACAAGGCGCTGGTTGAGCGATCACAACCCTCGAGGAGCAGATCGCCACCCGTTCGGAGCTGTTCCGCCGAGAGAATGCCGACGAATCACACGGGAAGCCCTCCGAGCAGGGCCTTCAGCTCGGTGAGCTCCTCGGCAGATCCGAAGGTGTCAGCCTTGGCGACCCCGGTTGCTAACCGTGCGGCGTCCGTTCAAGCCGATGAGCGGGCACTTGACCATGACCCGCAGCCAGCTGCGGTCCGACTTCCCCGACCGTACGCCGTGGGCCGTCACGGCGATCGAAGGGCTGCGCGGCCCCTGGCGGGCCGCCCTGATGCGCGGACGAGCTGGTGCGCCTCGAGGCGATCGTGATCGGCGGCTTCGCCGCGTCGATCCCAATCAGCTGTCCTTGCTGGCCGGGCCTGACCTGGCCTGGTCAGCCCCCCCGCGGCGGTACTACCCACCCGGCTCGGCGGTCGATCAGCCGCGCGCCGCGCGATGCTGGCCGCCGGGGCGCACTCGCCCGGTGAGTTGGGCCGTCGTCACTCGGCGTCGGACAGCTCCATTGCGACGTCGAGCTCGCGCAGCTTTGCCGGAGAGAGGACCCCGATCCGCTCGATCAGGTATTCCCCGCTGAGGGACAGCATCCAGGTGCAGAAAGTCTTCCCATCAATGGGGAGCGCCACTCGCACAACACCGTCCTCGGCGAGACCCTCCTGCGCCCCGAAGAAAACTTCGATGCCGATCGCCCGCACGTCCGGTCCAGCTGCCTCGACGACGCGGCGCCGCTCGTCGGCGTCGACCGCCTGCTCACCGGACATCAGCAGGAGCCCCTGCTTCTCGACCGGCGTGGCCGGGGCGACGATCTGCACCGCCCGGAACTCCGGCCCCGCACCATCCGACAGCAGCACGACGGGCCGCTCGTCATCGAGCTGTGCCCACCAGAGCTCGCCGCGTTCCATGCGCCGACGCTATCGCGCGAACGGGCTCCGTGAGACCGCAGCCGAGGTAGCGGGCGACGGTTCGTCCGACTGACGAGCGGGCTGTGGGAGCGGACCGGGAGCGAGTGAGTCTATCGGTCGCTGGCCGGGCGTCGACGCCAGCCAGGTCGGCTCGGGTAAGTGGCCACGATCTCTGACGAACGACCTGTAAGACGGCCCGTCTCAGCCTGGCTGCAGCAACCTGGTCACGGGCCCGGGATCGGGGGAGCAGGTTGGGAGCAACAGGGTGCACTGAACGGTCCCCAACCGCACCGCACGGCACCCGCCTGCACGCAACTGCACCCACCCCTGCCTGCGGCTTCGCGTTTTCGGAGGTCAGAGTTGGTGCAGCGTCCTGCTTCACACGGAGTGCTCCGCGGTTTTGTAGAGCGGTCGACCGGTCTCTATGCGACCTGGTAGGGGAGTATGCGCAGGTCACGACGGTAAGGAGCTGCTGGGCGGCCTGGCCTTGCAAGTGGGAGCAGATTGGGTGCAGGTTGGCGAAGTGGTCACCGCGCCCGAAGTGCTCACCGGCACTGGACAGAGCCGAGGCTTTGACCTGCGGTGATGTGGGCGAGCGGTCCGGTGTGACCTCCCAGAGAAGGCCGAAGTGGTCAGGGTTCGCTGCTCCCCGCCTGGTCGGTGCCGGCTGTCGACCTGAGGTTTGTCGGCGCTGATCACGAGGACCACGCTGCACCGATGTATGACTCTGGGTGCCGTCGTGGTGGCGTCGGTATGGATCCCGTGAGCTGAGATCCGAATCCCACCGGCAAACCTCTGAGCCGGGCTTCCTGAACGGTGACCACTTCAGGGCGCCCGAATACGTCCGGTGTACTTGGCGCCTGTGCCTCTGGGTCACCCGTTCGAAAGACCGGTGATTGGGCCAATGATCACATGGCTGCCCTGTCTTTGGCGTAGGGCCACGGGGGCATGTCGTCGAGGTCTTCGCCGGCTTCGGCTTTGATCCACCAGCCGGTGTTGTTGATGTAGTGGTCGAGCCACTCGGTAAGGCTGGGTGAGTCGGTCCACCAAGCGAGGTCAGGATCGCCGGGGTTAGGTTCGAACAGCAGCACGGTTCCTTCGTCGCTGCGGCAGTCGACACACGCGTACATGCCGCAGCCCCAGGTAAGGATCGGCAGGACGCCTTCTGGCCACGCCCACTCGGTGTCGGCGTGGTTGGTGCGGGCCTCGGTGTAGCAGTCGACTGCTTGCTCGGGTGTCGGCCCGTCGATCAGGCTGAGGAGTTGGTAGTCGGGGCCGAAGCCGCCGTTGGCGACATCCCGGTAGATCACCGCCAGCAGCGGGTGCAGCGGAAAGCCCAGGCGCTGTTCGGCTGCGGCGATCCTGGCTGGAGACAGCGGTGCGGGCAGGCCGGCCGGAAGCTGTAGCGCAGCCGCGTCCTCACTGGCGCGCTGGGTGAGGCGGGCCAGCAGCTGCGAGTAGGTCGTCACGGTGGCAGATCATGCCGCAGCGGTCCGACAGATCCTCGCAGGGTGCTGTCAGATCACCCTGGCAGGCCTTGGTCACGATCGTGACCAGCGATGCGGCGCCTGTCAGCCGCGTCAGGCCCTGACGGGTGAAAGACCGTCCCGGTTCGCCTATCCACCGCCGTAGGCGGTGTGAAGAACCGGAAGGGGAGGCCGGAGCCTCGCGGCTCCGTAGACTGCCGCGCCATGGGAGAGATCGTCACGCTCGGCGAAGTCCGGTGCCCGTCCGGCCAACTGATCATCGTCGACGGGGGAATGTTGGGCATGTGGTCAGGAAGCAGGCCTCCGAACGAGCTCGACCCACGCGGTCTGGGAATCACGGATCCGGACTTGCTGGCTGACGTTGCCGGGGCAGCGGACTACACGGTGGTCGGACCGGACGCGGAGCCAGCAGGGGCAACATTCCCGGTTCGGCCCGGAAGGTATCACTACGACATTCCCGCCTCGCGCGGCGAAAGTTGGGTAGAACGGTTCGGCAGTCACTGCTGGGAACATGGGTTGACGGCTGCGTGGGAGCGCTCCGAGCTGCAAGTGCCGCACCGTGAGCGGGCCCGCCGGTGCGCAGTCGAACGCCAGCCGGGGTTCAGAGTCTTCGGGATGCCCGCGGTGGCGGTGGACGGTCTTCCCGACAGCGCTGTCCTCGTGGAAGCGGAACGCTCTGACGGGCCGTGGGACGGCTGGTCACAGATGATTGTCCGGGTCCGCGACGCGCCCGTCGCCTCCACGGTCGACGTGGGCGCGGTCGGTGTTGACGCGGCCCGACTCGCCTTCGCCGACGCGGACGCCCTTGAGCTGTGGCGCCACGAGGAGCCGTTGGACGGCCTCGCCGACGTAGCGTTCTGGGGACTCGACGCGCCGGCGGCGGCCCAGGAATTCACCGGCGACCGACTGACCACACTGGGTGATGAGGGCAGCTACGGCTGGACAGACCTGCCGATCCGTTCGGCCCTGCGGCGGGCAATGACGGTGGAGGCCTGGCGCGACGCCGAGCCCGGCCGGAAGCTGGCGGTGGACTTCCGGCCACACTCCCACCACTGGCAGGTGATGCGCCAGGTACGGGCCAGCGACACGGAGAGCGGCACCCTGCCTCTCGGCGACGCGCAGATCCTGTACGCCATGACCAGCTGGGGCGATGGGATCTTCCCGGTCCAGGTCGACCGCGACGCTGACGGGCTCCTGCTCGCGGTCCGGGTTACCCTCGCCGAGAGCTGAACCGCGACGGCCAACAGCGCCGGGAGCGGATCGGGAGCAACCGAGCCTACCGGTCGCTGACCGAGCGTCGGCGCCAGCCAGGACGGCTCCGGCCAGCGCCCAGGGTCTCTGACGAACGACCTGCAGGACGGCGTGACGCGGCCTGGGGGCAGCAGCCCGGTCGCAAGCCCGTGGTTGGGGGAGCAGGTTGGGAGCAACAGGGTGCACTGAACGGCCCTGAACCGCACGGAACGGCAGCTGAGCGCACCCAACTGCACCCACCCCTGCCTGCGGCTTCGCGTTTTTGCAGGTCAGAGTCGGTGCAGCGTCCTGCTTCACACGGAGTGCTCAGCCGAATTGAGCAGCAGTCGACGGCACTCTATGTTGCCTGGAAGGGGGTATCCGCAGGTCAGGGCGGTAAGGGACCGCTGGGTGGCCTGGCCTTGCAGGTGGGTGCAGATTGGGTGCAGCACGGCGAAGTGGTCACCGCGCCCGAAGTGCTCAACGGAGCCAGGCAGGGCACAGCGTTCTGAGCTGCGGTGATGTGGGCGGACGGGTCGGTGTGACCTCCCAGAGGAGACCGAAGTGGTCAGGCTTCACTGCTACTCGCCTGGCTGGTGCCGGCTGTCGTCCTGGGGCCGCTGACGCCACTCAAGAAGATCTTGCCGCATCGACGTATGGCTCTGGGCGCTCCCGCGCTGGCGCCGGCATGGATCCCGACAAATGAGACTCGAATCTCACCAGCAACGCTCTGGACAGGGCTTCCTGCGCGGTGAGCTCTTCGGCGAACCCGAAGGCATCACATGTGGATGCCGGCTGCGGCGTGGCACCTTTGCGGCGTCGCTGTTCGCGTCGCGCGCCTGGGCCGTCTGCCGCGCAGCCATTGAGAGCCGTTCTAATCAGGGGAGTTTGTGACTCAGTGCGGGACAAGACCACCTACCGGGTCTTCGGGTGGTCTGGTCCCGGTCTCTTATCGTCAGGTGTGGCGCCGCTGAGCCGGTCGGCGAGGTACGCGCTGTGCTCGCTACGAAGGTCATCGGACGTATGCTGCCCGGATGAGGTTCACTTACAGCTCCCGGTTGTGATGGGACCGTACGGTGATTGATGGGGCAGAGCCACGGCGGCAAAGTGCCGAGGCCGTACTTAGCTGGCGGCTGCTGGAAGCGGTCCGGGGCATCGGCATCGAACGCGGCGCTGACCTGGTCTTGGAAGTCCTGTTCGTTCGATGGACAACGGCGGCGATGCGGCATCCTGCCAGAGGCGCGTGGTCTGAGCTGGCACTGGCTAGCCCGGAGCGGAAGGCCGAGCTGCTGCCGCGGCTGTTTCCGTTCGACGACACCGACGGGTGGCGGGTGGACCGGTCCGACTCGTTCTGCCTTGCCCTCGAAGAGTTGGTCAAGATCGTCGATCGGCTGGACGCCGCAGACCTCGATGGACTTCGCCGAACCGTGGCCGTGACCTTCGATGCGGTCCTCAACGCGCTGGAGGAACGAGGTGGCCACAGCAAAGCTGAGTTCGCCGAATTCACTACGCCGAGGTCCGTTGCCGAACTGCTCGCGGCACTGACGGTAGAGGCCGGCGACGACGTCCACGATCCAGCGTGCGGGTCGGGCAACATCCTGCTGGCGGCACACGCCAGCGCACCTGATGTCCGTGTAACCGGCAACGACGCGAACGCCCGCGCGGCGTTGAGAGCCCGGATGCGCCTCTACATCCATGACGTCTACCAGTGGGTCAACGTCGGGGACGCCTTCGAGGAGTTCGAACCCAGCAGCGCGGATGTGGTCCTTGCGCAGCCACCATGGGGCCTGCGCAAAGAGTACGACAGCAAGCGGCTGTTCGCTCGGTACCTCCAGGGAACCGAGACGGCCTCTCGCTCAGCCGTCACGCAACCAGGCGATCTGGCTTGGCTCGCTCTCGCCCTCGGCACCTTGAAAAGGGGTGGTCGGGCCGCGGTGGTCCTGACGCCCAACAGCGTCTTCCCGCCGCATACGGCGAGCCAAGAAGAACTTCTCGCCCGTGACGCCGTTGAGGCCATCATCTCGCTGCCTGGAGGGCTGTTCCGGCACACCGTCGTCCCCACGGTCATTTGGCTGCTGCGCAACGCCGCCACGAAGAAATGCCGGAACAAGGTGTTGTTCATCGATGCGGAGAGCACGATCGAGGCCACGGGCAAGGGGGAACTTGAGCTTCCGCCCCAGGCGATCGGAAAACTGGCCAGCCTTGTCCGTCGCTACCGGCAGACGGGCACTGTCGATGCTGATGGCTTCTTGGCACGCATCGTTCCGACGATTGACATCGACTGTCGTCAGGGGCTTCATCCTCGCCGGTTCCTCGACGACCCGCCTCCGGAAGCGGTCACTCACCCCGCGCCTGAGCGCACCATGCTCACCCAAATCCAGATCGCCAACTTCAAGGCGTTCGGGCCGAATGGGACCATCGACCTCGCACCACTGACCCTCCTGTACGGCGCAAACTCCGCCGGCAAGTCCAGCGTCATCCAGGCGATGTTGCTGCTCAAGCAGTCCATGGCACGTGACGGCCTCGTCACCCAAGGCCCGCTCGCCAATGCAGGAGGATTCCCGGCGGTGGTACACCAGCACGCTGCCGCCTGGGTTAGCTTGGGCCTGACCTATGGCGTGCTGCCCTCTTGGCTACCTCCTGAAGGGACGGTGGACCCGACCCTTTTGCGTACGGTCGCCTGGAGTTTCGCGACCGATACGCTGGCTTCGGGTGCTCTAAACACGACCAGGTTCGCTTTTGGCTCTCATGTATTGCAGTTTGATGCGGACGACAACCTTTTGCGTACCGATCTCGAGCACGCAGCGGAACTTTTTCGTGACATTGGCTTGGGCGCTCTGATCTACCCATTCAGCGAGGACCGTGCACGTGGTGACGTAGCCAAATGGCAGCGTAACCAGGAGAACAACGCCCGGCGTGCGCTACGGGCTCTCCGAACCGGAGGCTCCGATCTTCCACTTCGGCGCCATGGGCTTCTGCCCGGTCCGGAACCGCTCCTGTCACGATCCCTACAAGTGATGCCCGGTTTTCAGGACCACAACCTCGCCACCGCGTACGCCGGCAGGGTGGCCCGGATCGCCTCGGGGATCTCCTCAGAGGTCCAGCAACTGCTGGAAAGCCTGGTCTGGCTTGGACCGCTTCGTTCCGCGCCGAGACGCGTCTACGACCGCACGTCGACCGGCTCGGATCCCGGCGACGGGATGCATACCGCGATGTTCCTCTTCGACCACCTCAGCGCGGTCGAGCAGGTGAACGAGTGGATGGCTCGCCTCGAGGTGCCGTACTCGATGGAGGTGGTGCCGCTGAACAGCGGATACGCGGCAAATCTTGTGGGAGACCTCGTCACCATCGTACTGACCGACCAACGCTCCGGTGTTCGGGTTACCCCCGCCGACGTCGGTTTCGGCATCAGCCAGATTCTTCCGATCGTGGTGGAGCTACTGTCACGGCGGGAGTCGATTATCATGATTGAGCAGCCGGAGACCCATCTGCATCCCCGACTGCAGTCCCGGGTTGCCGACCTCTTCATCGAGACGGCACAGGCGGGCGGCCGCGGGAACCAGCTCATCATTGAGACCCACAGCGAGCACATCGTGCTGCGCCTGCAGCGGCGTATCCGTGAGGGGGTACTCGATGCAAGCGACGTGGCGGTCATCTACATCGACCAGGACGACCGGGGCCGCGCCGTCGTGCACCGGCTCCGGCTCGACTCCGAGGGAAACTTCGTGGACGAGTGGCCGCACGGATTTTTCGACGAGCGGCTCGATGACATGTTCGGAGCGTTCTAATGCACGCCCGCGTCGCTATCGCCTCGAACGCTCTGGACACCGCCGACCTGCCTCCCGCGGCAGCAGTGACCCTCCACCGCCTTCTACTCGATCGATTGCGGGCTTACGGGCGGCTTGCCTTCGCTAGCGATCCTGATGTCTCCGACCTGCTCTACGCGATCCGGAACGGTCCGGGGCTTCCTCCGGATGCTCGAAAACTGTGGAGTGAGGTGCTTGTGTCGTTTTACAAGCATAAGCGCATTTCCGTACAAAAGCCCAACACCACCCCGCTGGCCAATATCAAAGACATCGACGATCTTCGGGCACGGTGGAAGAGTGCCGCTGACGTCGCTGTTGTGGCCTCCGCATCCTGCTCGAAGCTTGGCGTGCCCGCGGACAAGGGTCTCCTGGCGATCCCCGGCCTAAGCCCCGATGTGGCCACCACGTACGGCGCCGCGTTCAGCCCAGCGATCGAGAGGTTTCGGAACCTTGCCGACGACGGATTCCTTCCTCACGGCAGCTCACGGAGCAGGTTCCAAACAGATGTGCTCGAGCCACTCGCCGCCGGGGCGCGCACGGCGACGATCGTCGACCGCTACTACTTCGCACGCCTTTGGCGAGCGACCACTGACCGCACCAGCAACGCGTCCGGGCACGTGGCTTGGATGCTCAGGCTTCTCGATGGAGTCATGGCCCCCGGCGCCGAGGTCCACATCATCGCTGACCGCTTCCTCCAAGCGCCATCGGTAGACGTCGACAACACCGCCGCGGCCCTGCTCGCAGCCTGGAGCCCCTCGCGCCCTGGCCGAATCTGCAAAGTGTCATTGAGCCTCACCAGAGGAACGTCTGCCCATCCATTCCCGCACGATCGACACATCAGGTTCAGCACCGGCGCCGCCATTCTACTCCCGTCGGGCTTCGACCGGTTCGAGCAACCGAACGTGACCGATGTCAACGGTGTCAACTGGGGCTATTGCTGGAAATCGGAGAAACTGGTTGCGCTGCAAGCGACGGAACAGCGAGCGGCAGCCCTGCCGCACAGCCGCGCCAAGGTCATCGAGCGGCCATGACTTTGAGCGGCGCCGAGAAAACCTTCAGGCCGGCGATTAGGCGTTCCGCCCAGACGACATCACTCTATGTCGCCTGGTAATGGACATCCTGATTGGGGGCATTCAGGTCTCGGGATGGCTCAGGACGGCGGTTGTCTCGACGGGCGTAGCGTAGCGCCGAGGAGCGCCAGCGCTGCGGGCCACCCGTCGACGAGGTGAGACCCATGATCAGCGTGTCGGAGCATCACGCTGCACGACTTATTGCCGATCGCGATGCGCCACGACCGCACGCAGGCGTTCTTGCGGCTGCTCGGCCGTGACGGCGAACGGTGGGGCCCTCATCCAGTACCTGCACACCTACCAGGGCGCGGAGCAGCCATCGATGAACGCCCGGTGGTCAGGTTGGGGGGTTGGCTGACAGAGGCCCTCCGGGAGCGGGTTGGAAGCTGCCGGATACGGTGACGCGGAGGCAGCGACCGCATGGCAGCTGATGGCTCGACACCGGCACATCCAGCAACCACATCGGTGCCGGCGTGGGCAGCAGCAGACCGTGTCCGCCGCTCAGCCGCCGGCGGTGTCGTAGGCTCCCCTCTGTGTCAAGACACCGTCGCGAGCGGGGTTCTAAGCTGGGTCGCGGCGGGTCCGGGAAGTGACTTCTCCGAAGAGCCGGCTTGGGGATGTGAGTTGGTCACGCTGGAGTCAGTAGTCGTTCCCCGGTGTCCTCCCGGGCCCGTCGCCACGGCTGCCGCGGCGTCGTTGATCATTCGCCGGTAGACGATGTCGGACAGGCGACGCTTCAGCGCGCGCATGGCTTCCATTGACGTCTTGCCGGAGGCTTTCTTCCGGTCGAAGTAGGCGCGTCCTTCGGTGGGGTTGCGCAGCTGGACGGTGGCCATGATGTGCAGCACCCGGTTGATCTGTCGGTTGCCGGCGCGGGAAAGCCGGTGGCGTACCTGCTCGCCGGAGGAGGCGTCGATGGGGGCGGTGCCGTTCCAGGAGGCGAAGTGGGCCCGGTTCGGGAACCGGGTGATGTCGCCGACCTCGACCAGCAGCCGGGCGGCGCCGGAGGGTCCGATGCCGTGCAGGTCCATCAACGTGGTGCCGGTGGAGGCCACCAGGTCCTTCAGTTCCTTGTCGGCTTCCTTGGAGCGTTGGTAGACCCGTTCGAGGTCACCGATCAGCTCCGCGGCGACCCGCCGGCGGGCCTTGCCGACCGCGTCACGGGGTCTGACCGTGGCCAGCAGTGCCTTGGCCTGGGCGGCGGACAGGCTCTTCTTCGCTCCGCCGGGGATCAGTTCCAGCAGCAGCTGGTGCAGCTGAGAGACCATCCGGGTGTGGTCCTCGCCGAGGGAGCGGCGCCGGTCGACCAGAATCCGTAGCAGAGCCAACTGCTCGTCGTTGACGACCGGGCGCAGTCCCGCCATCCGGGTGCCGACCAGCGCGACGGAGTGGGCGTCGGTGGCGTCGGTCTTGCGGCCCTGCCCGGTGGCGAACACCCGCGCCCGGGCCGACAACTTCGGTGGCACGTCGACGACCTGCTCGCCATCGGCCAGCAACCGGTTGGCGATATGCCGGCCGATACCCTGGCAGCCCTCGATCGCCCAAACCCGGTTCGGCCACTGCCTGGCGTACTTCCTCATCGCCGCATAGCCACCCCGGCCGGTGTCGAAGCGGCTCGCGCCGACGACGGTCTCGTCGCCGGCCATGACCTCGATCGTGGCGGAGCGCTTGTGCGGATCCATACCGATGACCACGCGATCCGACGTGACACTCAACAGGTCCTCCGATGCTCGATACCACCTGGTTCGTCGAGCCGGGAGGGCAACGCTACTTCGAGCAGAGCAAACCCCTCTTGAGCCTCTCCCCGCCCTGGCGGCGCCCGGGACTGCGCAGGCCAAATGAGAGCCACACCAGCGTGGGCAGCCGAAATGAGAGCGACAGCCCGGGCACCTCCACCGAAGCCTGGCCAGGCCACGGTCGTAGGTCAATGAAACAAGTAGCCGAATTGAGTGCACGTGACCATGCCGGCCAGGCGTGGCGCTTCACGCGAGGTTGAAGGTGGCCCCGGAAAGCGGCGAGGGTGGCCCCTAGGACGTTGAGCACGACGGCGTTGCGGACGTGTCCATGGCCGGACCATGCTTGAGGAAAGATCAGATTCCACCGTTCGATAAATCGGTGACCGGCCGATCGTCGCTTCCGATCAACGTGGTCAGCCCATTAGCGTCTGATGTCTCGATGGCGAGGAGCGGGGGCGCATGGCGGGGCAGTCCATCGATCCAGGCGAGCGGGCGGTGGCAGCGCGCCGGATCATCAAGCGCGGACGTAAGGAACGTGACCTCCCTAAAATCGAACAGGGCATTGCGGAGCTTCGCGCTCTCCTAAAGAACTACGGTTGGACCGACGGGGCCCGCCCGGTGCTGCTCGCGGATCTTGCCGAAGGCCTGATCGAACGGTCGGAGTTGACCCGTAGTCGAAAGGACGCGGCCGAGGCAGCGGGCATGATGCGCGAATCGCTCGACGGCGAGATGGACGACGAGATCCGCGCTCTCGGATTGTGGCAGCTGAATCTCGCGCACCGGCGCTGCTACGAGTTCGGCGGGCCGGTCTCGGAACTAGAGGCGGCCGACCTGGCCCTTCGAAAGCTGCAGGCCCTGGATGCGATGCCGCCGGCGATGGTCGCATCCGCCGTGGGTCTCCTGCGAGGGGAGTGGTACGCCGCAGTCCGGGACGTCAGCCTGCTGGATCCGGCGATCGACCTGCTTGCCGATTCGCTGCAGGAGGATCCGTCCAACGGCGCCATCCTCGCGCACCTCTTACAGTACCGAGTGGAACACTCAAGACGTCTGGAGGACGCGGACAGCCTGGTGGAGCTGTGCCAGAGCCTGCTGTCGGTCGACCGGCGCACGGCTTCGTTCTTCCTTGGATCAGCGTGCCGCCTGCGCTACGACATCACTCGACAGCCGGAGGACCTGGACGGCTCGGTGTCAGCCCTCCGCACCACGATCGACCTGTACCCGGAGCCTGAGGACGAGCAGGCCATGGCGATGTCTTTGCTGGTCCGGAGCCTGGTGGAGCGGTTCGATCACCGCGGGCAGCAGCACGATCTCACCGAGGCGCTAAGCGTCGCGGAGCGGGCCTGCACTATCCGCGTCGAGGATCCCGCGACCCGTGCCGGCGTGGAGACAAATCTGGCCCTCGCTTACACCGCCGCTCACGAGCGCACCGGCGACGTAAAGCATGCCCGGCAGGCCGAGCGGCTGCACCGCGCCGCGTTGACCGGCATCGGTGGGGGTGGACCCGAGCGGGCCGCGCTCACCATGAACATGGCCACCGAGATCGCAGACTCGGTTGCGGACACCAATGGCGAGGAAACCACCTCCGTGCTATGGGCCGGGCTACGGCAACGCCGGGCGAAGCGCCGGGATACCGGGCAGATCGATGAGGCAATCCGGCTGGCCCGGCAGGCGGTGGACATGCTGCCCGTGGGGCACCAGGAGCGCGCTGTCTACCAGTGCAACCTGTCGTCCATACTGCTGCGCCGCCATAAGCTCGCCGGCCGGACCGAGGACGTCACGGAGGCGGTACGACTGGCTCGGGAGGCCGCCGACGCGACCCGGGATCGCGGAGCCGCGAACGCCAGGGCACTCACCGCGCTGGGCTATGCCCTTCAGCGCGAAGGCCGGGCACCGCTGTCCGAGATCATCGCGTTGTGGCGGGCAGCGAGCGCCGAGACGAGCGCGCAGACGGAGGTGCGCCTGATGGCCTGCCGGATGTGGGCGCAAGCGCTGATGAAGTCGGACGATATCCCCGCTGCACTCGAGCCTTACACCGCTGCGGTCGACCTGTTCACCGAGCTGACCTGGGCCGGATCTGCGGCTGAGGACAGCGAGCACCGGATGGCGAACTGGCCCCACCTGGCGAACGACGCAGCAGCCTGCGCAGTCGCCGCCGACCAGCCGGAACGCGCGCTGGAGCTGCTGGAACGCGGCAGGGCGGTGCTCTGGTCGCAGACTTTGAACCTCAACGGCGACCTCGCCGACCTGCACGACCAGCGGCCCGCAGCGGCCATCAAGCTGGAACAGCTGTTCGGTCAACTGCGCGCGGACGGCGGCGACGTCGCCCGCCGGGCCGCCCTCTCAGACCAGATTACGGCCCTGGTCGGGGAGATCCGGACCGATCCGCGGTTCACTGATTTCCTCGGCACACCGTCGGCGAGCACGATCCGGGACGCGACAGCCGACGGCCCAATCGTGGTCATCAACGCGAGCATGTGGCGCTGCGACGCTCTTGTGGTGACCCCGGCCGGCGTCGAGGTCATCCCGCTGCCCGACGCCGGGCCGGCCGAGCTGGTCCGGCGGGCTCGGCAACACCTGGCGTCGGTGCTGGAGGAAGCTCGAAGCATGGAGCGGGACCTGACCGACCTGCTCGACTGGCTCTGGCACGCGGTTGGGCAGCCAGTCCTTGGCGCGCTGGGCGGCAGCCGACCGGGCCGGCTGTGGTGGTGCCCCACCGGGCTGTTTGCGATGCTGCCCCTGCACGCCGCGCAACCGCGCGACGGCTCGCCCGGCATGTTGGACCGCGTGGTCTCGTCGTACACCCCGACCGTGGCGGCGCTACGGCACAGCCGTGCGCCCCGGCCCGCGAAGCCGGCGTCACTAGTGGTGGTCTCGGTCGGCGACCTGCCCCGCCAAGAACTCAAGGGAGCGAAGGCCGAGGCGGCCGCGGTGGTGAGCGGGGCCGATCGCCCAGCGGAGTGGCTGGACTCCTCCGAGGCGACACCCGCCGCGGTGCTCGCCGCCCTGACCCACGCCTCTTGGAGCCACTTCTGCTGCCACGGCATTGTCCACCTGGAGAAACCGTCGCGCAGCGGCCTATTACTGGCAGGCGGCGAGCTGCTCTCCGTCGCCCGGCTGCGCGCCGCGCCAACCAGCGGCGAGTTCGCCTTCCTGTCGGCCTGCCACACCGCACTCGCCGGCGTCGCCAACACCGACGAGGCCATCACCCTGACCGCGGCACTCCAGTACGCCGGATGGCGGCAGGTCGTCGGCACCCTGTGGCCGCTCGACGACGCCGTCGCCGTCGACCTGGCCAAGCGCTTCTACGAGCAACTCGGCCAGCGGGCGGACGGTGCGCCGGACGCCGAGACCGCGCTGCACCGCTCGATCCGCTGGCTCCGCGAAACCCGTCCTGACGAGCCCAGCCTCTGGGCGAACCTGATCCACTTCGGTGCCTGACCCTAAGGAACACAGTGATCTCTGGACTTTGGCAAACTATCGCCCTCGGCGTCCTCGGCGCGTTCATCGCCGAGCTACTGCGGATCACCCCCGCCCTCAAGAAGAACAGGATCCCGACGGGCGGCGAGATAGCAGTCTCGGTCATCTACACGCTGCTCGGCGGCGGGGCCGCGCTGCTCGGTTGGGAGGAGCCGCAGCGCGCGTTCACCGTAGCGGTGTTGGGTGCTGCCTTCCCGCTGCTGTTCTCTAGCGCGGTCAGGGCGACCGCGCCCACCGGACGCACGCGCCGGGGAAACACCAGGCCGGCTGCCGAACTCGTGGACTACGCCGCCGGCCGGTTCTGAGTCCCTGGCGACTGCCTGACTGCTGCTACGTCGAGGTCAAGAATGGCCCGCCGTAACTACCTGCTGCCCCAGCGTTTCGCGATCCCGTGGACCAAGGGCGCCGAGAAGCGGGACCACCGGTCCTGAAGCCACCGCCCGGGCGCACGTCACCGCCGCGTTGGTGGCTGGGCTTACTGCCCTGCGGGAGCAGATCAACGTGCTGGAGGAGCAGATCGAGCTTCAGCTGCTGCAGCATCCCGACGCGGCAGTGTTCACGTCCCTGCCCCGTGCAGGGATTGTGCGAGCGGCGCGGCTCCTGGCGGAGATCGGTAGCGCCGCCTGTCATCCGCAGGATGCTGTGCTCCTGCCCGCCCCATTGCAGCGCAAGCCCGATCACCGGTCCATAATCGGACCCGCTCAGCGGCGGCTCGTGCTGCCACGGCGTCGCGGTCACTATAGTCGGCGGGCCGCCGACCAAGCCCTCGAACGGTCGAACACGTTCTTCGCCGTCGGCCGCGTCTTGGACACCGTACGGCTGTTGCACGGTGCCCTGGCGCGCCTGATCCGCGGCGATTCCGGGGTTCGGCTGGTCCACGCCACCCTCGCCACCGCCGAGGCGTACCAGCGGCTGCACCTGTACGCGGCGCCAACTCACCCTCCGGCAGCCGATCGACCTCGCAGCGGTCCGCCACCTGCTGACCGTCCGCTACCGGTGGAACGCCGACGATGTCGCCCACGAAGCGACTGGAGCACCTCATCGCCGACGACGTCGACCTCGCGCGGGAGAAGGTGACGATCGTCGACGACGAGCTGCCGGTCACCGTGCGGGACCTGCTGGCCCTACTGCGCGACAAGGCCACCGCCGCTGGCCCGACGACCCGCCGCCACGTGGCCACCACCGCGATCGGCAAGGCCGGCGGCGACACCGGCGTGCTCTGGATGGACCTGGTCGACCACGACGGCGCGACCCGGGGCGCCGTCACTGGTGTGAAAGGCAACGAAGACGCGGCCAGCTGCGGACCTTCGCCACCGGCGCCCGGGAGGCTGCCCGAAGTGCCCTCTACCTCGGTGACGGCGACGAGGCCGGGTACCTGGACTGGTCGGTGCGGACCTCCGGCGGCGGGCGGAACCTGGAGATCGGCGACGGCGCCGACGCGGTGGACTTCGACCTCAACCCCACCCAGATGCGGGAGCTGCACGACGCGCTCACCGTCACCATCACCGCCGACGACGTCGCCGACGCGCCCGGCGCCTACTGGCCCCAGGAGAACGACGAGCGGTACATCGACTGGTCGGACTACGAGTACGAGCGCGGCTTCAGCCTGGAGGCCGGCGACGGCACCCGCACGGTGAACCTGACCCTGACCATGAAGCAGTTGCGGGCATGGCGAGACCGGCTGGCCACCGAACTCAGCGACGGGTAACACGGTGGGCGTCACCAAAGCGGGGCGCAGCTGCTCATGGCGCGTCAGGTGACCCAAGGCTCGATTGTCCCTACCTACCCGCTCAGGTCCACGCCGGAAGCTCTGCCGCCCTGACTACCTTCGGTAGTGGCGCTTCGGTAAGGGTGCTTAAGGTCCTTGATGCTCACGCTTGAGGTCGGTTCTTTTCAGGCGCGCACGAACCCTCGCGAGTGCCTCGACGAGTAGCACGAATGGCCGTCCATATGAGATTCTCTGTGTGGCGGAAATACCGGTTAATCGGCCGCTACTCCCGAACCAATACCTCCTAAGGAGAGGCACTTGGCACTGCCGACCGCACCGACCAACCCTCAGGAACCCAACTCACGGGACGGTGAGCAGGAGGCTCTGCTGACGCTGACCATGGCGTCTGGCCTGCTGGAGCTTCTGAACAAGCTGGGTCCGGTTACGGGCTGGACCCCCATCCTGGCTGGAGTGGGGGCCCTGACCGTGGCGAGAACCTTGATCGTGCTCTGGCGGGAGCGTAACGATCGCTGATTCAGCCTAACTTCTAACTAGTTCCACTAGGGGGCCGCGATGCGGCCCCCTAGTTTTATATCATATGAGTTAGTGATTTCGGAAGAGCTGAGATGCGGCCACCGTGTCGCTGAACTTTTGTTGGCCGGCTCTAGATTAATTAGTTTTGAAAGTCCGGGGCGACGGTTCCTTTGCGGATCGCCTTTATTGATTTACGTGTGCAGTGAAAAGCTGCGCACGACAAGCGTTTAAAGCCTCCATTGCGTACGCCCGAAGACTCAGCGTCAGGCGAGGAAGGGCCGCGAGGCCGGGGGCCGGACGAGGCCGGGGTGAGGCCGGGGGCCGCGACGAGGCCGGGGTGAGGCCGGGGGCCGCGACGAGGCCGGGGTGAGGCCGGGGGCCGCGACGAGGCCGGGGTGAGGCCGGGGGCCGCGACGAGGCCGGGGTGAGGCCGGGGGCCGCGACGAGGCCGGGGTGAGGCCGGGGGCCGCGACGAGGCCGGGGTGAGGCCGAGTCGGGATGGGACCGGAGAGACAGGGACCGGGACCGGGACCGGAGAGATCGGGACCGGAGACCGCGGACCGGAGAGACCGGGACCGGAGACCGGAGGGACCGGAGACCGGAGGGACCGGAGACCGGAGGGACCGGAGACCGGAGGGACCGGAGACCGGAGCGGAGGTACCAGGACATGTCCATGGACACGTCCTCGCGGACACGTCCTCGCGGACATGTCCGTGCGGTCCGCGGTCCGCGGTCCGCGGTCCGCGGTCCAGGAGGACATGTCCGCGAGGACGTGTCCTCCTGGACCGTGTTCGCTCACGCGTCCACCGGTACCCCGACCGGCTCACTACCGCGGTACCGACCGGCTCACTACCGCGGTACCGACCGGCTCACTACCGCGGTACCGACCGGCTCACTACCGCGGTACCGACCGGCTCACTACTGCGGTACCGACCGACTCCCGGGGTACCGACCGACTTCCGGGGTACCGACCGACTTCCGTACCACCGGCACCGACCGACTCCCGGGGTATTGCTCGCCGCCTGGGCGTTCCGGCTGCTCGTTCCGCCTTGCTCCGGCTGCTCGTTCCGCCATTGCTCCGGCTGCTCGTTCCGCTCTGCTCCGGCTGCTCGTTCCGCCTTGCTCCGGCTGCTCGTTCCGCCTGTTCGTTCCGCCCTTCCGGCGCCAGCGGTACCCCGAGAGTCGGTCGGTACCGGTGGTACGGGAGTCGGTCGGTACCCCGGGAGTCGGTCGGTACCCCGGGAGTCGGTCGGTACCCCGGGAGTCGGTCGGTACCGCGGTAGTGAGCCGGTAGGTACCGCGGTAGTGAGCCGGTCGGGGTACCGGTGGACGCGTGAGCGAACACGGTCCAGGAGGACACGTCCTCGCGGACATGTCCTCCTGGACCGCGGACCGTGGACCGCGCGGACCGTGGACCGCGCGGACAGTGGACCGTGGACCGCGCGGACAGTGGACCGTGGACCGCGCGGACAGTGGACCGTGGACCGCGCGGACATGTCCGCGAGGACGTGTCCATGGACATGTCCTGGTACCTCCGCTCCGGTCTCCGGTCCCTCCGGTCTCCGGTCCCTCCGGTCTCCGGTCCCTCCGGTCTCCGGTCCCTCCGGTCTCCGGTCCCTCCGGTCTCCGGTCCCTCCGGTCTCCGGTCCCTCCGGTCCCGGTCCCGGTCTCTCCGGTCCGCGGTCTCCGGTCCCGATCTCTCCGGTCCCGGTCCCGGTCCCTGTCTCTCCGGTCCCATCCCGACTCGGCCTCACCCCGGCCTCGTCGCGGCCCCCGGCCTCACCCCGGCCTCGTCGCGGCCCCCGGCCTCACCCGGCCTCCCGGCCTCGCGGCCTCGCCTGGCCTCGCGGCCTCGCCTGGCCTCGCGGCCTCGCCTGGCCTCGCGGCCTCGCCTGGCCTCGCGGCCTCGCCTGGCCTCGCGGCCTCGCCCGGCCTCGCGGCCCCCGGCATGCGCCGCTTCCTCGCCTGACGCTGAATCTTCGGGCGCACGCGATCGAGCCCTAGACGCGTGGTGCACGAAGTTAATCGGCAAGCATGGTTACACGCACTACCACCAACTCCGGCATCGAGCACTCCAACGAGCCGCCGGCTTGCTCACCTTCATGACCATGACTCTTCTCTAGTCCTGACTTCGAGATCGATCGCAGGTGGCGGCGCGAAGCAGTAAGGCGGATCGGCTATCCCCCGGCATCGCTCTCAGTGTTAGGCCGGTGAGAGGCTTCAGGTGGAAGCCAGCCGGCTGCGCCGTCAGGTCGCCGCGACGACTGGGGCAGAGCATCTGCGGGCGCCCAGCGAGGCTGCCGTGCCGATGGCCCGACGCGGTGTGCTCCGACCCGGGCCGGCACTCCGATGGCTCGCCCCTGGGGCCGCCGCGCCGACACCGGCAGGAGTTGACCGCAGGCTGGGTGACAGGTGAGACGTCCTGAGGTCCCTCCCTCGACCGATCGCTAGGTGCCCTCTCGCCCCGACGGGCTAGGCCTGTTCGCCAAGAAGTGAGGATTCCTCATCTACACCTCGCAGGAGCTTATGTCCTTTTTGTATTCTTGGTCGAGTTTGCCCATCGCGGTATACGGATGTGACTTGCGTCACTGCCTCTCGCCGGTGGCTTGGGCTGGCTGAACCCTGAGGCGATGTGTCGCCGCTGTGACCCCAGCAGAAGTTACGGAGAGTGACCTCCGCCGCTTCCCCCCTCTTGTCCACCGCCTATCGCTCAGCACTCTGCGGTGGTTGCCGGTCATGCCCTCATAACTGATCTTATGCGCATCGATCCCGCGGACGTCGCCCTGGCTCTGGCGTGTCGGCATCCTGTTGATCGCTAGGGCTCTGACCACGAAGGTTCGCGGTGTTGGATGACACGCCGCCCGGGTTGGCTGACGGGCGGCGTCGCGGGCTTCAGGCTGTGGCGGCGGCAGAGCCCGTGCGGCGCTCGGCGGCTCAGGTAACCAGGAGGGATCGTGGCACCGCGATGAAAGTGGTCCAGCGCGATGGGGGAGCAGGTGTGAGGATGGGCGGGCCAAGCACCGTTGACCGGTCAGCAGAGCGGGTCTGCCCGGGGGCACCGCCGCTTAGGCGGCCCGCCGCGTAGGCCCTCTACTCACCAGGCGCGAGATCGCGCCGCAGCGACAAAAGATCTTGCACGACGGCAAGCAAGGAGTACCCGTGCACAAGATCCTCGGCCGTGACCCCGCGATCTTCCTCGCGGTCATCGCCGCGGCGATCAAGCTGATCGCCGCGTTCTTCATCGACCTGACCGCCGACCGGCAGGCAGTCCTCAACACCGTGGCGGCCGCTGCCGTCGGTGCTGCCGTCGCGTCCGTCGCCCGCAAGGAAGGCTAGCTCGCCGCCCTGCCGAGCTTCGCGCAGGCCGGACTCGCCGCGGGTGGTCGGCTTCGGCCTCGACATGAGTGCCGAGGACCAGGCCGTGCTCCTGAGCTCCGTCTCCGTCGTGCTCGCCATGTTCGAGCGGACGCAGATCACCGCGCCCGTGGCCCCTCACGGACACCGGGCCGACGCCGGCCGACCTCGACGTTCCGGCCGAGGGCACGGCGCTGCGCGAGTGACCGGAATGCGGCCGAATCCCGGCTAGTGGGCGGTTGATGTCGCGGGTACGGTGCCCCGCATGACCACACCTCCCCCCGCCGAGTTCCCTCCCCCCGCCGAGGTCCCACCGCCGGCCGCCGACGTGTCCACGCAGGCGCCGGCGACCGCGCCGAAGCGGAGCAAGCTGCCGATCGTCCTGGCCGCCGTCGCCGGTGCCATGGTGCTGATCGCCATCGCGATCGGCGGCACGTTGTGGTTCGTCGGCCGCGACGACCTCACCCAGGAGCAGGCTCAGCGGGAGTGCCGCACCGCGATGGAGCGGGAAGCCGACCAGCGCGCCGACCGCGTCGGCGGCGCCAGCGAGGGCGTGCTGATCTCGGTAACCGGGGTGGAGCTCCACGACACGTGGGAGACGGACAAGGGTTGGTCGGTCAACGGCACCGCCAGCATCACCATGACCACCGCGCTGATCGGTCAGACACCGACGTCGGTCGGCCTGACCTGCGAGGCCGTCGCGACGGACGACGGCGTACGCACCACCGTCAAAAACCGGCTCTGAAACCTACGCGAAGAGGCCGCCGCCTCCACCTGCTACGGGCGGGCGGAGGCGGCGGCCTCTTACGTTCATCCGATCTGACCCGGTGATCGGCCGGCCAACCGGGGGCGCTGTGACGGCGTGGGTCAGCTTGTCTGTTGTCAGCTGGCCTTGACGAGCGCCTCGGCGACTATCGAGCCGACAGCCAGTAGCCCGTTGGTGTTGGTCTTGCGGGTGCTGCCTCGGATGACCTCTGGCCCCAGGGACGAGTGCGGTCGGCTGGACCGGTCCGCGAGCGGCCCCTGCTGCGGGGGGCCGGTAGTGAACCGGCCGCTGGTCAGGGCGGCCGTGACTACGATCAAGGCGTGAGCAGGGGCGGCGAGGTGAGGTCCATTCTCCCGGCGCGGGACGGCCCGGCGCAGGAACAGTCAGAAGTCGAGCTGATCGGACGTATCGGGGAAGCGGCTCTGCTCGATGACTTCCTCGCCGGCAGCACGACCGGTGGTGCTGCCCTGCTGGTCTCGGGGGAGGCGGGTGCCGGTAAGACGGCGCTGTTGGACCTCGCCGCGCCGCGAGCGGCGACACGCGGATTCCGCGTCCTTCGCGCGGCGGGTGTTGAGTTCGAGTCGGAGATGAGTTACACCGGTCTGCTCCGGGTGCTCACCCCGCTGCTGGCCGGGCTCGATCGGCTGAGCCCGCCGCAGGAACAGGCGCTAAGTGTTGCGCTGGGGCTCACCGAGGGGCAGCCCCCGAGCCAGTTGGCGGTGGCGAACGCGACGCTGTCGCTGTTGCGGGACTCGGCGGTCGGCCAGCCACTGCTCCTGATCGTGGACGACCTGCCCTGGATCGACGCGGTCAGCGCCACGGTGCTCGCCTTCGTCGCCCGTCGACTCGCCGGTAGTCGGGTGGGTTTCCTCGCCGCCTTCAGGACGGGGGAAGGGGGCTGCTTCGAAGGCGCCGGACTCGACGAACTGGAGCTCAAGCCACTCGACGACGACGCCGCTGCCTGCCTGGTGACGATGCGATTCCCGGCCCTCAGCCGGCGGGCGCGTCAGATCGTCCTTGATCAGGCGGAGGGCAACCCGCTGGCGTTACTAGAGCTGCCCCGAGTGCTCAGCCAACCGCAGGGCGCGGAGGTGGCGCCAGGTCTTGCCGTCCTGCCGCTCAGCCAGCGCCTCAAGGGGACGTTCGCCGCACGGGTCAGCCAGCTCCCCGACAACACCCGCAAGGTGCTTCTGCTCGCCGCCCTCGAGGGCACCGGGGACATCGGCCTCCTCGATGCTGCCGCTGCTCGCGAAGGTGGGTTGAGCAGCCTCTCCCACGCCGAACGCGCCGAACTGGTGCATGTCGATATGAGCCGCTCGCGACTCGACTTCCGGCACCCCCTGGTCCGGTCTGCCGTCGTTCAGATGGCGAGCCCAGGCCAGCAACGCTCGGCACACGCGGCACTGGCGGAACACTTGCAGGACCAGCCGTACCGCCGGGCGATGCACCTGGCAGGGGCAACCGAGGGCAAGGACGAGTCCGTGGCGGGCCTCGTCGAAAGGGCCGCGGTGGAGATGCAGCGACGCGGCGACCCGGTGGGTGCGGTCACCGCACTACGCCGGGCTGCCGAGTTGAGCCCGCACGGCGGGGACGAGAGCCGGCGGCTTGCCCAGGCCGCCTATCTCCGCGCGGACGTGACCGGCGATCTGCGCGGAGTGCCCGAACTGCTGAACGACGCGCGGCGTGCCGACGCCGCCTCGACACAGTCCCTGGCCTCGGCTGTCGCGCTGTCCTCGCACCGACTTCACATCGACGGAGACGTTGATTCGGCGCACCGTACGGTGGTGGAGGCCATCGATGCACTTCCCGACCGTGACGCGCCGGACCAGACTCTCATCGAAGCTCTCTACTACCTGGTGGCAATCTCGTCGTTCGGTGCTCGTGACGAACTCTGGCGACCGGTCCACGTGGCGATCGACCGGCTCGGCCCGCGTGTCCCGGAATTCCTGGCGCTCCTCGCCACGACCTACGCTGACCCGGTTCGGCTCGCGGGGCCGATGCTCGGCCGACTCGACACGGCGGTCGCGCGTTTGACCAGCGACACCGACCCAGGTCACATCGTCCGGGTGGCGATCGCGGCGGGGTATGTCGATCGGTTGCCCGCCTGCCGCGGACCACTGTCCCGCGTGGTCGAGCACGGCCGGACCGGTGGGGCGATCACTGCCGCGATCCAAGCGCTCCTGCTGCTGGGCAATGACGCCTTCAGCGCCGGCGAGTGGGACAGGTCGACGCAGCTGTGCGGCGAGGGTCTCGAGCTGTGCGAGAGGCACGGCTACCGGCTGCTGGGCTGGCCGATCATGCACCAACGGGCGATGATCGCGGCCGCGCGAGGCGACACCGACGAAGCACTCGCCGTTGCCGACCAACTGGACACCTGGGCGACGCCGAGGCGGGTAGGCCTCGTCACCGCCTACGCATCGGGCATCAGAGCGCTGGCCGCCCTCGGGCGGGGCCAGGCCGACGAGGCGTTCCGGCACGCGAACGCCGTCAGCCCCGCGGGAACGCTCGCCTCGCACCTGCCGTACGCGATGTGGGCGATCCTCGACCTCGTCGACGCCGCCACCCTTGCCGGACGGCACCGCGAAGCGGCAGCGCACGCGGCCGCCGCCGAACGTGCCCGGCTCCGCGATATCTCGCCCCGCCTGGCGCTCATCGCCATCGGATCGTCAGCGATCGCCGCGCCCGACCACCGCAAGCGAGACCTGTTCGAGGAGGCACTCGCCGTGCCCGGCGCGGACCGCCATCCGTTCGAGTTCGCCCGGATCACGCTCTACCACGGCGAACACCTACGCAGGAGCAAGGCCGTCGAAGAGTCGCGAGAGCCCCTTGCCGCGGCCCGGCGCATCTTCCAGCGGCTAGGTGCCGAACCGTGGGCGCAGCGAGCAGGTCGTGAGATACGGGCGGCCGGACGCTCCACCGGCACCCAGCCGGCGGAGCGCGCCACGCTCACCGGGCAGCAGCGGGAGATCGCGCAACTCGCGGCGGCCGGACTCACCAACAAACAGATCGGTGAACGGCTGTTTCTCTCTTCCCGGACCGTGGGCACACACCTGTACCAGGTCTTTCCGAAGCTCGGCGTCACTTCTCGCGCCGAGCTTCGCGACGCACTGGCGAAGCTACCCTCGGATGACCGAGACAACTGACGGGACCGGATCGGCGAAGCTGCCGTCGGCCTCGTCGGACGTGACCGACAGCAGCCAGACGGCTGGTGTCAGGAGAGGCTGTGGTGACGGGTCCTGACGCCACCTCAGGTGGCGCCGGCAGCCGACTCATCGGGCGCGAGGCCGACGTCGGATCCCTTCGTGCGTTCGTCGACCGGGCCGTCTCCACCGGCAGTGCCCTCGTGCTGACGGGAGAGGCCGGGGTGGGTAAGACAGCGTTGCTGGAGTCGGCTTCCCAGCACGCGGCGGAAACCGGTACGAGAGTGTTGAGGGCGGCCGGGGCGCAGTTCGAGGCCGATCTGAGCTACGCGGGGCTCAACCAGCTCCTGTACCCCCTGCTCGACGACATCGGCCGGCTCGCCGCCGCGCACCGTGCGGCCCTGACCGTCGCCCTGGGTCTGAGCGGCGGATCACCCCCGGAGCCCCTGGCGCTGTCGAGAGCCGTGCTGGACCTGCTGCACCAGGCCGCCGGCGAGCGCGGACTGCTGATCGTGGTCGACGATCTTCCCTGGATCGACCGGGCGAGCTCGGTCACGCTCACGTCCATCGCTCACCGGCTGGCCGGCAGCAGGATCGCATTCCTCGCTGCGCGACGCTCCGGCGAGGAAGGGTTCTTCGATCGAACCGGCATCGACGAGTACGAGGTTGATCCACTGGACAACGCCGCGTCAGCCGCCCTGCTGACGGATCGGTTTCCCGCGCTGGCGGCCCCCGTTCGGCAACGCCTGGTAGCCGAGGCGCAGGGAAATCCGCTGGCACTTCTGGAGTTACCGGCATCGCTCACCGGCCCGCAACGCACCGCGCAGAATCGCCTGCCACCGCTCCTGCCCCTGAGCCGCCGACTCCAGAACATGTTCGCCTCAAGGATCGCGAACCTCCCAGCGCCAACCCGCCGCCTGCTGCTGACCGCCGTGCTCGACGGGACAGGAGACCTGGGCGTACTGGGCAGTGCTGCGGTCGGGCACCCTTCGGCGAATCTCGCGCCTGCCGAGCGGGCCCACCTGTTGCAGCTGGACCGCGACGAGAATCGACTGCTGTTCCGCCATCCGCTGACGCGATCCGCTGTTGTCCAACTCTCCACGAGCGAGGAGCGCCGAGAGGCGCACCGGTGGCTGGCAGACCACTACCAGGACCAGACTGATCGGCGGGCGTGGCATTTGGTGGAAGCTGCGGTGATGCCGGACCCGGAGGTCGCGTCCCTCCTGGAAGGAGTCGCAGACGCCACCCTCCAGCGTGGTGATGCGGTGGGCGCGGTCACCGCCCTGCTCCGCGCCGTCGACGTCAGTCCTCGCGGTCGCGAGCGGAGCCGCCGGACGGCCGAGGCCGCATATCTCGGGGCGAACATCACGGGTGACCTGCACCGGGCGACCCGACTGCTCGACGAGATTCGCCGCACCGACCCGGGGCGTGCGAGCTCAATGGCCTCAGCGATCGCTGCCTCGTCGCTACTGCTGAACGGTGACGGGGACGTCGACACGGCGCACCGGTTGCTCGTCGGCGCCCTGGAGATGGAGAGCGACGTCGATCTGGCTGAGGAGAAGAACCTCGTCGAGGCGTTGCACATGCTGCTACTGGTCTGCCTGTTCGGTGGCCGGCCGGAGTTGTACGCGCCCTTCGACGCCGCAGTCAGCCGACTCGGCTCCCGGACCCCCGAACTCCTCTGGATCACCAGCAGGACCGTCGCCGACCCGGCTCGTACCGCACCCGAAGCTCTTGACCGGCTCGACGCCATGCTCTCCGGCGTGGAGAGCGAGGTGAACCCGAGCCGGATCGTCCGGATCGGCATTGCCTGCGCCTACGTCGACCGGCTGGTCTCATGCCGCGCCGCATTGTGGCGAGTGGTGGAGAGCGGACGTACCGGTGGTGCGGTTGCCTCGGGGATCGAGGCATTGTTCCTGCTCGGCAACGATGGCTTCTTCGCGGGGGAGTGGGACCGGACCCTTGCCGCGATCGAGGAAGGTCTCGAACTGTGTGCCGACCACGGCTATCGGGTGCTGACCTGGCCCGGGGTTTTCCTGCGAGGGCTCATCCATGCTGCTCGGGGGCGGACGGACGTGGCGTCGTCGCTGGCCGACGAGATGACCGGCTGGGCCACCCCCCGGGGCGTTGCCCTGGTGCAGTGCTATGCCGCTCACGTGCGGGCGTTGGCGGCGTTCGGCGAAGGGGACGTCGAGGCCGCCTACCAGCACGCGGCTGCGGTCAGTCCCGCAGGAGTCCTGGCCTCCCACAACGCCCACGCGATGTGGCTCGTGCTGGACCTGACCGAGGCTGCCGCCCGGACGAACCGGCACCGGGAGGCCGCAGCGCACGCCGCCGCCGCACGCGAGGCGGGGATCGCCGCCATCTCCCCACGCCTGGCGCTGCTCGTGGCCGCCGCCGCGGCCGTCGCCGCTCCCGCTGGCCGGGATGTCGAGCTCTTCGAGGAGGCGCTCTCGGTGCCGGGCACGCAGCGCTGGCCCTTCGACCTGGCTCGGGTCCACCTGATCTACGGGGAACGTCTTCGTCGGATGAAGGCCACCACGGAAAGCCGACGGCATCTCACCCAGGCGCGCGAGACCTTCCAACGGCTGGAGGCAGAGCCATGGGTCGAGCGGGCCAGCGCCGAGCTGCGAGCCACCGGCCTGGCCATCCCCACTGGTGTGGCCACCCATCTCCCAGTGCTGACGCCCCAGCAACAGCAGATCGCCTTGCTCGCGGCGCGGGGCATGACGAACAAACAGATCGGCGCGCGGCTCGCTCTCTCCCCGCGCACCGTAGCCACCCATCTGTACCAGCTGTTCCCCAAGCTGGGTGTCACGTCTCGCGCCGGCCTGCGGGACGCCCTGACCGAGCTGTCGGCGAAAGAAATTGGCGAACGGCCGCGCGAGGGCGAATAGGCGGCCGAGCGCATACGGCTCAGACGAGCCCTGAAGTAGGACCGGTGCCTGCATGCGTAGGCGTGCGGCCGGCCGGGGGCCGGAAGTGTCTTCCCAGGGGGCCTGCCGAGATGCAAGTCAAATGACTGAATCGGCCATCACCACGCCGCCCTAGTGTCGTTGACGCGCCACGCGGTGGCGCTCAGAGACAGGAGAAACACAATGAGTGCAGATTCGACGGCGAAGAACGTCGTCCTCGTGCACGGTGGCTTCGTCGACGGGTCCGGCTGGCAGGGTGTGTACGACCAGCTCACCAAGGACGGCTTCAACGTCACCATCGTCCAGAACCCGACCATCTCACTTCAGGGGGACGTGGCCGCCACCCGCTGGGTCCTGGACTGCCAGGACGGCCCGGTCGTCCTCGTCGGCCACTCCTACGGGGGCGTCGTCATCAGTGAGGCCGGGAACCACCCCAACGTGGCCGCGCTGGTCTACATCGCGGCGTTCGCTCCCGACAAGGGGGAGTCGGTCCAGACCCTCATCGCCGACCCGCCGCCCGGCGCGCCGGTGCCGCCGATCCTGCCGCCCCGCGACGACTTCCTGCTGCTCGACCGAGAGAAGTTCGCCGGATCCTTCGCCGCCGACCTGCCCGCGCAGCAGGCCGCCTTCATGGCTGACTCACAGGTGCCGTGGGGCGTGGACGCCCTGAGCGGTCAGGTGACCGAGCCGGCCTGGCGCAACAAGCCGAGCTGGTACCTCGTCGCCACCGAGGACAAGATGATCCCGCCGCCCGCGCAGCGGGCCATGAGCGAGCGTACGGGCGCGACGGTGACGGAAGCCGCCGGAAGCCACTCGATCTACGTGTCCCAGCCCGCCGCGGTGGCCTCGCTGATCAAGGACGCGGCCAGCGGAGCGAACAGCCCGTCCTAGCTCGACGCCGGGGAGACCCTCGTCGCCCGATCTTGGATCGACGGCCCGACCAGGTCTCCCAGCCACCCCGGCACCTCGAGCCGGCTGAACAGCGGCTGCCGAGCCGGGGTCGATTCCTGCCCGCTCTGATTCTGCCCGTTCCGCGTACCTGATCAACTCGGCCGGTTCTCACTGGCCGGGGCGCCACGCTGCGCCCTCGCGTCGCCACCCCGATAAGAGAAAGATGGACAGACAATGAACCTTCGCCGTCTCCTGCGGCCTTCCGCCTGGATCGCAACCGCCGGTGCAGCCGTCGCTGTGGCAGGTGTACTCGCCTCGACGGCTTCCGCCGCGCCGATGCACCACTTCGGCTGGGGAAAGGACAAGCCCACGGTCGTGCTGGTGCACGGAGGCTTCGCCGACGCCACCAACAGTTGGAATGGGGTGGTGAAGCGGCTCCAGGACGAGGGCTACCCGGTCATGGCGCCGGCCAACCCCCTGCGCGGCCTTGCCACCGACGCGGCGTACCTCGCCAGCGTGCTGGACAGCATCGAGGGGCCGATCGTCCTGGTCGGCCACTCCTACGGCGGGGCCGTGATCACCAACGCGGCCGCCAACGACCCCGACGTCAAGGCCCTCGTCTACATCGCGGCCTTCGTGCCCGACAAGGGCGAGACGCTCGGAGAGTTGATCGGCAAGTACCCGGGTAGCGAGATCCAGCCCGCCCTGAACCACGTGCCCTTCCCCAACCCGGACGGCTCGACCGGCACGGACCTCTACATCCAGGCCGACAAGTTCCGCGACGTTTTCGCCGCCGACCTGCCGGAGTCGACCACCACGGTGATGTCCGCGACCCAGCGGCCGTTCAGCGCCCAGTCCTTCGCCGATCCGACGCAGGCGGCAGCGTGGCACACCATCCCGTCCTGGGGTCTGGTCGCCACCGCCGACAAGGCAATTCCGGCGGAGCTCGAGCGATTCGAGTACAAGCGGGCCGGCGCCCGCAAGGTGGTCGAGGTGAGCGGCGCATCGCACAGCGTCATGGCCAGCCAGCCCGGCGTGGTGACCAAGCTCATCGTCGAAGCGGCCAACGCCACCGACTGACCCGGCGGCATACGCCAGGTGCAGCTCAGGCGCTGCGACAGGTGCCGGCGGTCAGCCCAAGGACACCCTTGGGCTGACCGCCCCGCCGTCCGTTCACCGCCGCTGGTCGCTCACCCGCCGACCGCTCTCCTCAAAGGACGGGATGAGCCGGTCTGGTGCCGGCGGAAGGTCGTAACTCCCGGAATCGAGGTCGGTGAGGTCTCCGGCGGCGTTGATGAGGCCGATGTGTGAGAACGCCTGAGGGAAGTTGCCCAGGGCTTCCCCGCTGTACGGGTCGATCTGCTCGGCGAACAGGCCCAGGTCGTTGACCCGTTCGGCGAGCCGCTCAAAAAGCCGCCCGGCCCGGTCGCGCTCGCCGGTCAGCGCGAGGCAGCTGACCAGCCAGAACGAGCAGATCACGAAGCCGGCGGGGTCGCCCTCCCAGCGGCGTAGCAGCCCGTTGTGGGACAACCGATCCTCGATCAGCCGGATGGTGGAACGCATTCTCGGGTCATCGGCGGGAAGGAAGCCGACCAACGGCATCAGCAGCACCGACGCATCCAGCTCCTCGGTGTCGAACGCCGCGGTGAAGGCGGCGAGCCGGTCGCTCCAGCCCCGGGTCAGGACGGCTCGGCGTACCTCGTCCCGTGCCGCTGCCCACCTGGCGACGTCCGCCTCGGAGCCGAGGCGGGACCCGAAGCGTACGGCTCTGTCCAACGCCGTCCAGCACTGCACCTTCGAGGACACGTAGTGGCGTGCGGCGCCGCGTGCCTCCCACATCCCGGCGTCCGGCAGGTGCCAGTCCTGCTCGGCCCGCTCGATCATCGCGCGCAGCAGTTGGCGGACGTGCGGCGGCATCGGGTCGAGGTGCTCGCGCATCAGCCAGGCAGCGGCGAGCGCCTCACCGGGCACGTCGCTCTGACGCTGCTGCCAGGCGTCGTTGCCGACCATGACCGGGCGGCTGCCGGCGTAGCCGGCGAGGTGGTCGAGGTGGTGTTCGGTGAGGTCCCGTTCTCCCTCCACGCCGTACATGATCGGCACGATGCCCTCGTTGACGCCCATCGACCGCGCCAGCCACCCGATTTGCAGGTTGACCTCATCCGTGCACGCCACGCGCCAGAGCGCCTCCAGCGTGAAGCTGAAGTCGCGTACCCAGCCGTAGCGGTAGTCGTAGTTGCGCTCGCCGCCCAACTCCTCGGGCAGGGACATCGTCGGGGCGGCCACCATCGCGCCACTGGGCCGGTAGGTCATGCCCTGCACCACCAGCGCGCTGCGTAGTACCTGGTCCCGGTAGAGGCCACGGTAGTCGTGCAGACCCATGAAGGAGCGCCAGCCCGCGACGGCATTGTCGATCACCTGCTCGGCGTCGAGCATCGCCGGCGGGCCGGCACCGTAAGCCGGTGCGTACCCCACGGTGAAGCCACGCGTCTCGCCGGCCCGTACCGTGAACGACCCGGACGCCTCCCCGGCCTCGCACTCCAACGGGATGGTGGCGCGCAGATCCAGCCGGGCCGACGCGGCTATGGCGACCAGCGCGTCGTCCTGCCGCACCAGCTGGGCGGCCATCCGGCCGTACTCGAACCGTGGCCGATAGTGCAACCGGAGCCGAACCTCCCCGGAGAGCCCCCGCACCACCCGGGCCAGCACTCTCGGCGAGCGCAGGCCAACCTCGTGGCCCCGCGCGCCCGGTTCCAGGGCCAGCGCGTCGGTCACCGCCACGCTGCCGGTCGCGGTGGTGAAGACGGTACGGAGCACGAGCGTATCGGTCAGATAGGCACGCTCCGTGCTGAACCTACCGTCGGGACAGATCATCCAGTGCCCGGCGTCATCATCGAGCAGCCGGGCGAACACCGACGGAGCGTCGAACCGCGCCGGGCACCACCAGTTCACCGACCCATAGCGGTCCACCAGCACCGCACTGCGACCATCGGCCAGGAAGCCGTGGTCCGCGATCCGTCCGCACCCCATGGAACGGACTACCCGAGCGGAACGGAGTGACACCGCCATGCCGCGCCTCGAACCGCAGTCCAAGCGTGAGAGCACACCTGGCTTTGGCCGCCGGACCGGTCCTGCGGCCCATCGCCGGGTGGGGGCGTCGTGCTGGGCCGGTTCAACCGACGGGCGCCGGCACCCGGAACCCGGGGCCAGGACCGCAGGCCACCTGGCCATCGGGCCGATCGAGGTGACGAGCGTGACGGGGTCTGTCTCGACGCTGCCCCGGCGACCCCGAAGGCGGCGAAGGCGCCGTACGTGTCGCCGACGCGAGCCGCCGGGTCCACCACGGGTCCGCCGGGCACCACGCCGGCGAGGACGGCCACCTCGTCGTCGGCGGCCCCGAACGATCGTGGCGACGATCGTGGCGGAAATGGCCAGCGACCTGGAGGCGGTCAACGACCGCATCGCCGCAATCGAGCAGACCATCGCGGGCGTCGTCGCCGAGCACGAGCTGGGGGAGAACGTCACCAGCCTGCCCGGCATCGGCACCACCCTCGCCGCCGAGTTCCTCGCCCACGCCGGCACCCTCAGCATTTACCCCAGCGCTGCGGCACTCGCCGCGCACGCCGGGCTCGCACCCATCTCCCGGGACTCCGGCCGCCGGCAGGGCCACCAGGTACGACCCCACCGCTACCACCGCGGACTGCGCCGGGTGTTCAGCATGTCCAGCTCCGCCGCCCTGTCCCACTGCCCCAGATCACTTGCCTACTACGTAACAAATGGGATACGGGAAAGGGATCGAAGCTGCTGGTGTTGGTCTGATGCTGGAGCTGAGGGCAGCCGGTCCCCGCGCCCGGCTGGTTGACGCGGGGACCGGTGGTCGGTGGCCTGCGGCCGGGCTGCTCCACCTGCACGTGGCCGTGGCCAGCAGCCGGGCGGCGGCCTCGCCGACCACCTCAGCCTCCCCGCCGAGAGGTTGGCGCGCCGCAGCCGTCCATGTGGCTGTGGATAACTCTCGTGTCACCGTGGATAACGCCCTGATCATGTTCCGGTTGTGCTAGCGCCGGACTCGGCGCAAGGCTCCATGGAGTGGCGAATCTGCCGTCTTTGACTGGGTGGCAGTGTTGGCGGGGCATCAAATCCGGCTGTCGAGCGGTGGTACGTCGCCGAGGTCGAGGTCGAGGCGGGGGCGTCGGTAGCGGACGAGGTGGCGCCATCGGTGGTGCTCGTAGGCGGTGTCGACCTCGATCTCGGCGGCGACCGCGGGGAGGACCGGGGTGTAGGGGAGGGGTTGGGGCCGGTCGAGCTGCCCTGTCCAGGAGGCGGGCAGTGGTTGCGGCCACGGATGAGCGGTCCCGTCTGGTGTCGGGGTGTGAGGGGTGAGCAGGTCGATCAGTTCCGCGCGTTGGGCTGGCCGCAGGGGGTGAGTTCGGCCGGTGTAGCGGAGTCGTTCGTGCTCGTCGAGGCGGCCGAGCAGGAGGTTTCGGGATTTTGTCGTCGCGGTCAAACCCGCTTGACCAGGGCGGACGTCATTGGCGGCACCAGCAGGGTTGGTCCGAGTTCACCCTGGGCAGCGCCACGTCGGGCAGGTCATCGGCCTCGTCCGAGCCCGGGCGATCCTCCGCGCCATGCACGCGTGTCACGACCGGGTCCGAATTCGATGTCGTCGGTCGGCGGTTTGTCCTCCATGTCCGCCATCGCCAGTTCGATGCGTTCAGCGCGGATCCGTACATCGCGCCGTTCGCGTCGTTCCGCGACTTCGTCGCTCGGCTGACGTGGGCGCCCGTGTCCATTGCGGCTCATAGCGAGTGAGAGTCGCATCTCGGGGACAGTTCTTCAAGAGCCAACTGCTCGGCACGCCTCGCCACTCAGGGCGCCGGGCCTGGCGACCAGTCGACACCGCGGTACGTTCCATGTGTCAGCGCAGGGAAGGCGGGAACTACTAGAATCCGCGAGGATTGCGCCGTGACAAGGCGTATCCGCGATAGGAGCAGAGTTCCTGCCACGCCTCCTCATCTACCGCCGTGAAGTTTCTGCCTCTTGCTTGGCAGATTCTCCGCCAGCCACTGCTGCTCACCAGGCTTTCCGCATCGATAGAGCCGCTGTTGATCGCGTGCACGATCTCGCCGTCTGACGCCGACCCCAAATCCACTGATTTGTCCCTTCTATGCGCTTACCATTGGTGGGCCCGGTCTCCGTACGTGCTCAACGCGTGGTTCAAGAGGGCCGTGGCCAGCAGCTTCGGAGATTCTTCTATGGATCTCTTCAGCGGGCCATGGACGTCGTGGTCGGTCGTGCGTGACCGTCCGGCCGATGTGACGGGCAGCCGGACGATGGTCGCCCCGAGCCTGGCTACCTATCTAGGTGCCTTGTGTGAACCCGGAATTTGGCCACGTCGGAGGGTCGCCGCGACCCTCGTTGGACGCTGTACGGCCAATACAGCCGTGTTTTCGCCAACACGTAACGTGATTCGCCCGCTTTAACACCAGTCACCTAGAGTGGTGGCTCGACGGAATGATCGAGATCTGTCCCTGCATTCGGCTTGAACACACGCTTCTCGGCATGTCCGGGCACTCCGAGTGCTGCTGCTGGGTGGTCACGCTCCGCAGCGCGCGGATCGCGGCTACCTGTTAGCTGGTGGCACGACCGCAGCTCGGCCAGGCTTGGTCGAGGTGACCGGTGGGGTCGCTCTCATCGCGGCTGCCCACCGCAGGTTGGTGTGGCTCTCATCTGGCGTGCGCCCCCGCCGGTCACCGCGGCGGAGAGAGGCTCAAGAGGGGACTGCCCGGCCTGCTCAGGTCAAGCATCCGGCCACCATAAACCCCGGCTTCTGTCCGCGCTTCGCCCAGCGACAGCGCGACCAGCGGCATGTCCGGATGGTCGTCATGTCCCCTCACCGTCGCAGCCGGAGGCTGATCATTTGTAGTACCAAGATGCAGACGCTGTCGTCGCGTCAGGACCGGTTGGTGGACGTCCACCCCTGCTCGTGCAGCCTTTCGAACCCGTCGAGCAGCAGGTCGACCGCGAACTCGAACTCGAACTGGTCGTCACAGCTGTGGCCCACGACCGACGCTTCGTCGTGGGCGGCGGCCATGGCTATTTCCGCGATGTGGGGATACCTGCCTGCCATCTCGTGGAACATGGCTTCCTGCTTTTCCGGGTCGGCGGGTAGCGGTGAGGCGGGAAAGAGTTCCTGGGTGAATCCCCACACGCGGCTTCCTAGAACGTGCATCACATGGTGGGTGAGGTCGACGGAGAAGCCGCCGGCCCGGAACATCCCGACGATCGAGTTCAGGTAGTCCAGCACGACCGGGGTGGGCTGGGGACGCGACTCGATGACGCGCGACGCCCAGGGGTGTTGCAACAGAACTTTTCGGGCCGAAAGGATGCGCTGGCGGATCCCGACCTTCCAGTCGGTGCCGGAGACCGGTGGATCGATCTCGCCGACGACGACGTCGACCATCCCGTCGAGGAGCTGTTCCTTGTTGGCCACGTGCTTGTAGAGCGCCATCGGCACCACGCCCAACTCCTGGGCGAGGTTGCGCATACTCAGCGTTTCAATCCCGGCGTTGTCGGCGAGCGCGACGGCGGCGCGCAGCACGCGGTCCCGGTTGAGGGGGGCCCGGCGCGCCCCGTCCACCTGCTGGACCATCTCGACCGCCTTCCTTTTGGGCAGGTGTGGATCGACACCCCGCTCTTGACGGTGTACGGCGTACACTCTACTCTAACCGGTAGGTGTACGCCGTACACCTGCGTGTTTTGTCGAAGGGGCCGGCCTATCCATGGCCGGAATGAAGAAGGGACTCGTGGTGACCTCCTCTGCCCGAGAGTGGCTGGTGCCCGTAGGGCTGATCATGCTCAGCGCCGTTCCGGTGGTCGCCGGCGCCGCCCGGTTTGCGGAGCTCACCGGTGGTGCGACGATCACGCCGGACAACGCTCGGTTTTTCGCCTCGCCGGTACCCGTGCTGGTGCACATCGTCGGCGCCAGCCTGTACTGCATGCTGGGCGCGTTCCAGTTCGCCGGCGGCTTCCGCCGCCGCCGACCCGGCTGGCACCGCATGGCCGGGCGGGTGCTGATCCCCCTCGGGCTCGCCGCGGCACTGTCGGGCCTGTGGATGACGCTGTTCTATCCCCGCCCTCCCAGCGACGTCGAGCTCGTGACCGGCTTCCGGCTCCTATTCGGCTCGGCCATGGTCGGCTGTATCGTCCTCGGCTTCGCCGCCATCCGGCATCGGGACATCGCTGGTCACCGCGCCTGGATGGCCCGCGGCTACGCGATCGGCCTCGGGGCGGGTACTCAGGTCCTGACCCACCTGCCCTGGATTCTGCTGTTCGGTCAACCGGGTGGGCTCAGCCGGGCGCTGCTGATGCTCGCAGGCTGGGTGATCAACCTTGCCGTGATCGAATGGGCGCTCCGTAGGCGCCCGACCAAGCCAACCCGGACCGCGAAGGCATTACCGACTCGCGTGAGCGTTCTTGCCAACGAGTGAAGAAGAGACGCCTGGCTCTGAGCAACGCTCGGCCTTCAGCCAGCCAACTCATCGGCCCTCAGCCGACTACCGCCGACAATCATGAATGCGACAACGCCCGCTCATCGGCTACTTGTTTCATTGACCTACGACCGTGGCCTGGCCAGGCTTCGGTGGAGGTGCCCGGGCTGTCGCTCTCATTTCGGCTGCCCGCGCTGGTGTGGCTCTCATTTGGCCTGCGCAGTCCCGGGCGCCGCCAGGGCGGGGAGAGGCTCAAGAGGGGTTTGCTCTGCTCGAAGTAGCGTTGCCCTCCCGGCTCGACGAACCAGGTGGTATCGAGCATCGGAGGACCTGTTGAGTGCAACATCGGATCGCGTGGTCATCGGTATGGATCCGCACAAGCGCTCCGCCACGATCGAGGTCATGGCCGGCGACGAGACCGTCGTCGGCGCCGGCCGCTTCGACACCGGCCGGGGTGGCTATGCGGCGATGAGGAAGTACGCCATGCAGTGGCCGAACCGGGTTTGGGCGATCGAGGGCTGCCAGGGTATCGGCCGGCATATCGCCAACCGATTGCTGGCCGATGGCGAGCAGGTCGTCGACGTGCCACCGAAGTTGTCGGCCAGGGCGCGGGTGTTCGCCACCGGGCAGGGCCGCAAGACCGACGCCACCGACGCCCACTCCGTCGCGCTGGTCGGCACCCGGATGGCGGGACTGCGCCCGGTCGTCAACGACGAGCAGTTGGCTCTGCTACGGATTCTGGTCGACCGGCGCCGCTCCCTCGGCGAGGACCACACCCGGATGGTCTCTCAGCTGCACCAGCTGCTGCTGGAACTGATCCCCGGCGGAGCGAAGAACAACCGGGCCCACTTCGCCTCCTGGAACGGCACCGCCCCCATCGACGCCTCCTCCGGCGAGCAGGTACGCCACCGGCTTTCCCGCGCCGGCAACCGACAGATCAACCGGGTGCTGCACATCATGGCCACCGTCCAGCTGCGCAACCCCACCGAAGGACGCGCCTACTTCGACCGGAAGAAAGCCTCCGGCAAGACGTCAATGGAAGCCATGCGCGCGCTGAAGCGTCGCCTGTCCGACATCGTCTACCGGCGAATGATCAACGACGCCGCGGCAGCCGTGGCGGCGGGCCCGGGAGGACACCGGGGAACGACTACTGACTCCAGCGTGACCAACTCACATCCCCAAGCCGGCTCTTCGGAGAAGTCACTTCCCGGACCCGCCGCGACCCAGCTTAGAACCCCGCTCGCGACGGTGTCTTGACACAGAGGGGAGCCATGTCCGTGCGCTGACGGCGCCGACTTGCCGCAACTGCATAGCGCGCGGATCGCGGCATGAGCGTGTGGCGCGGGGGATCGAGCCGTGCCCGCCGCTCGGCGTTGGGATGCCGGCACGCTGTGGCCCTCAGCGTCCGGCGGTCAGTCCTCCGGGCCGCTGGGGCCAAACGCCTCCTCGATCATCTCCGCGTACTCGGTGTCGGTTGCGCCGCGCCACTCGCCGGTCGTCGGGTCCTGGACCAGCCACGGCTGGTACAGCGTGCCCTCGACCCACTTAGAGAACCAGTCAACGATCGTCATGTGCTGCGGGAACGTGCATGACACGCCGTCCGGGGCCGGGTTCGGGTCGTAGCCCCAGATCTGGCCGTCGGCGAGGTTGAGTTCACTGCTGATGCCGCAACCCCAGTCGCACAGAGTGAGGACACCGCCCTTGAGCCCGGTCAGCGCGTCCAAGCCGCCAGTTCGATGCCCGTCCCTAAGGCCGAGGAGACCGTAACCGGGGCCGAAGCCGCCGTTGCCGACCTCCAGGTAAAGCTGGCGCAGCAGCGATGGCAGCGACCGGCCGGCCAGTTCCTCGGCCTCCGCGACTGCGGCAGGCGGCGCGGGTCGGAGCGGCGCCAACCGGCTGGCTGGCACCTCGTCGATGTACCCGCCGACGGCGATCCGTCGGACCACCGCATCGAACACCTGGTCCTCTCTTGTCGACATGGCCCCGCAGCGTAGCCGCACGGTGTGCGATTCATCAGTCGGCCCGTCGGCTGGGCTCGCGCACTGCACTGAAATCGGCAGTTCCGGGCAGCGAGCAGCCAGCCCGATGTCACGTCGCGCGACGCACGGATCGCGGCATGAGCGGATGCTCAGGGTCAGGAATGCCTGAGCAGCTGCTCGCGACCGGTGCCTGGGTCGACAAGCATGAGTTGTGTCGGTCGGCCGTGGGAGACTCTCGCGCCATGAACGTTGACGAGTTTTGGGCGGTCGTGAAGTCGGCCGGGGCGGGACTCGATGGGCGGACCGGCGACGACGGTGAGGCCGTTGCCGCGGCACTGGTGACGCGCTTGGCCGCAACATCACCGGAGGGCATCCTCGAGTTCCAAGAGCTGTTCGATCAGCTCCATGGCGCCCTCTATCGCTGGGACGTGTGGGCGGCTGCGTACCTGATCGGCGGGGGATGCTCGGACGACAGCTTTATGGACTTCCGGGCGGGAGTCATCGCGCTCGGGCGTGAGTGGTACGAACGTGTGCTGGCCTCCCCTGACGGATTGGCTGACCATCCCGTGGTACGACAAGCGGCGGCCGAGGAAGACGACGGCGCGCTGTTCGCCGAGTCGGTGAACTACGTCGCCAGCGAGGCCTACGAGCAGGTCACGGGTGACGACCATGCCTTCTACGAAGCGATGAAGGCCCGCCAGCAAGTTGCGGTCGGCATCGACGAGGCCAGCGAGTCCGACATGGGTGAGGACTTCGACTTCGATGACGATGACGAGATGCGGCGTCGGCTGCCCCGGCTGGCCGAACTGTTCCTCGACCCCGCGGAGGATTGATTTCGGCGGCTGAGCCCGACGCTTGGGGACGGCGTGGCGAAGGCAGGACATAATCCTTTCGTGGTGAGTCGTTACTTTCGTCGCCGGTGGCATGAATCGCGGGGCGACGAGTTCGACATCTGGGGCTACGCGACGTACTACTTTGACGCCGCGGAGGATGGCTGGCCAGTGCGCCAGGTTGAGGTGTACGACTCGGGGCCTGTCCTGCGTTACGGGCCGGCTCACCGTGAGGACCGGTTCGGTGGCCTCGGGCAGGGGCAACTCGACGAGTTCGAAGAGTGGGCCGAGTGGGAAATTACGGCTGCGGAGTTCGAGCGGCAGTGGAACGAGTAGAGCACCTACTGTATGCGGGACAGCCCGTCTCGGCGCTCGCATCGCGGCAGATCCGGTCATTCATTTCGCGAGGCGGCCGCGTCGAGCACCCGCTGGATCAACTGGGTGGTTGAGATTCCTCCCGTGCGCCGAACGTAAGTGAGTTTCCCGGCTGCGGCAGCAGGCCCGTATACGAACTCGGCCCCCTCGGGCGACAAGTCGTCGCCGTGCACCACGGTGGTGATCCCGTGCTCGGCAAGAAACTCTTCGGTCAGTTGGAGCGGGGCGTCCTCAATCACCTCGTCGACGTACCTGCACGACTCGATCACGGCGACACGCTCGGCGAGGGTCATGATGGGACGACGCTTGTAGGAGGCTGCGGTGTCGTCGGACAGCACGCCGACGACCAGCCAGTCACCATGGCGGCGCGCCTGCCGGAGGAGCGACACGTGGCCCGCGTGGAACAGGTCTCCAACCATGTCGACGTAAACCCGCGATATGGCAGCCGCACCCACGTCTGGGTCCTCCACAACAACTCACCTGCTCCTTCGCCCACACCAGTCGCGGTCGCTCACCGTTCTACCGGACGAGACCGCCGAGGCGCGGACATCGGCAAGACCGAGTGCGTCTTGATCGACCGGCGGTGACTCTGCGTGACGCGCTGTCGGCGACATGTGCGGGCGCTGTCGGCCAGGCGCTGGCTGCTGACAGGGCGGCTGCACCGGTCATCCGGCCCGCGGTGGAGAATGACGTCCCGTGAGCGACTTCTACGTTTCGCTGATTCCGACCGACGTCAACTGGCAGCCGACCAGCGAAGCAGCCGCCGAGGCCGAAGCCTATGTCCGGCGAGTGTTTCCCGACCCGGACGGCGTCCAGCAGGACGTCACGGTCGAGTTCTACGACCGGATCACCGCGGTCGACGCGGGCGAGAACATCCAGCAGATCGCATGCCCGCGCTGCGATCGGGACATCCCGCTGGACTGGTACGAGGACCTTATCGAGCAGACCGAGGGCGAGTTCGACAGCCCGGATGTGACGGTTCCGTGCTGCGACACGGCAGTCGCGCTGGACACCCTGAAGTTCGACTGGCCCAGCGGCTTTGCTCGGTTCGAGATCGCAGTCGCCAACCCGGTTCGCGCAGAGTTCGCCGCCGATGAAGTCAGCGCGGTCGCAGCTATCCTGGGCCATCCGCTCCGGCAGGTCCTCGCGCACATCTAGCTGACGAGCCGCTTGCACTGCATGCCGCCTTGCACGGGCGGTCCGACTGGCATCGCCAGGATCGAACTGCTCCGTGCAAGCTGCGTTAATCAACTTGGTCGGGCTCGCAGTCGTCAGGACCGACGATCGCAGCCGGGAAGACTCCACCACTCGAGCTGAACGCCAACGCACTCAATTCGGCAGTTCCGGGCAGCGAGCAGCCAGCACCGATGTCACGTCGCGCGACGCACGGATCGCGGCATGAGCGTGCAGGTATCAGCGTCACCTCGTAGCGCTGATTGCCGCACTCGTCAGACCTCGGTGGCGGCGGGTGGAATGCTCCACCGCAGTACGGCCTTGCCGGCGACGTGCTCCAGAGTCAGCGGGTACACCTGCCCAAACGACCTGCCTGCTTTGAATCGCTGAAGTTCGCTCGGTGCCCAGCCGACACAAAGGATCGGGCAGCCGGCTACCTCGATCACTCCGGCGCCGAGGGGATCCTGCCAGCCGGCTCGCCATCCGAGATGGTGATGGCTGTGTAGGTCGACGGACGCCATGTGCTCGAAGTGCCCCCGCGCGGCCGCCCACCGGTTGATCGTCGCCGCTCGCTCGTGCGCGACTTCGACGGGTAGATCCAACCAGCCGTGCAGGCGGTTGGTGTGGAAGGCCGGAATCGGTTGCGCGCCGAAGTGCGCCCAGGCCTCCTCATCGCCTTTGCCCCAGATTCGCAGGTCGGCTAACCCGTCAACACTGCGCGCCGTCGGCAGGAAGCCGACCCATGAGTCGAGCGCAACCGCGTCGCCGATGACCATCCCGGACGGGTCCACGGGCAGATCACCCAGGACCACCGGTTCCTCTCCAGCTGACACCGCCGACCACGGCAGGTTTAGGTCGATTTCAATCGTGGCTATGGTGTCGATTGCCTCGTATGTACCGGGCCGGGTCCGCGCCGTCACCGTCAACGCTCCGGGTCCGGCGGGCACTGCGACCGCCTCGGCGAGCCAGTCCTGCAGGTGGGCGCCGCCCGCATCCGCCGCCCGCATCGCACGAGCCGACAACGGCTTCCCAAGGTCGGCCCACTGATCGAGAAACCCGCCGCAGGCCAGCACAACGGTCCGCGACGGCACCACCACCCGACGCAGTGCCACAGTCATCGACACGGAATCGTCACTGCTGTTCATCGCTCCCGATCATCACACCCCATGGGCCTTTGGGGCATCCGCTCATCGGCAGTTCCGGATGGCGAGCGGCAGCTCCAGCCGTCACGCTGCGTGCCGCGCGGATCGCGGCAAGAGAGTGCGCCGCGGGCGAAACGCCGCTGAAGATTCCCGTCGCCCTCTCTTCAGCCAGGTAGCGGAAAGAAATCACTGAGCGCGTCCCGAATGCTTTCCCCAGATCCGTGTGAGCGTCGCCGGCTTCCAAAGCTGCGACGATAAGCTTTCTGATCAGCATGGCGTCCGCGTCAGGGCCAGGTCTGACGGGCGGAACGCGGGTCGAAGGGATCGGCTGCGTCGCGGCGAGAGATTTCTCCGGGGCCGTGTCGATCCGCGGGCCGCTCGATCGACGTGTGGGTGCGAGGGCCGAGAGGCGGCCCCGCCGGACGAGGAGAACGCGATGCCAAAGTACATGCTGATCATGCGGGGCACCGATGAGTCGAACGCGGCCCTGATGGCCGGGTTCGAGGAGTTGGCGGCCTCGACTTACCAGTACATCGAGGACCTGGTCAAGGCCGGCGTGTTCGTCGCGGCCGAAGGGCTGGACGATGCGGGCCAGGGCGTCGTGGTCGACTTCAGCGGCGAGACCCCGGTGGTCACGGACGGGCCGTACGGAGAGACAAAGGAACTGTTCGGGGGCTACTTCCTGCTCGATGTCGCCTCGAAGCAGGAGGCGGTCGAGTGGGCCAAGCGGGTCCCGTCGGTCACCGGGTCGAAGATCGAGGTCCGGCGGGTGGCCGGCGACGACGAGATGCCGCAGGACACCGCGGGGTCCGTCGAGGAACGGGCCGGGAGCGAGAGCACCGGCCGGATCTGATGGGTACGGCCGACGTCGAGGCCGTCTGGCGGATCGAGTCGGCGCGGATCGTCGCCGCGCTGACCCGGTTCACCGGCGATTTCGGGCTGGCCGAGGACGCCGCCCAGGAGGCCGTGGCTGAGGCGCTGGTGTCGTGGCCGCTCGCCGCTCCTGCCAATCCGGCCGGCTGGCTGATGGCCACGGCCCGGCGGCGGGCGATCGACGCGATCCGCCGCCGGACCGCCCTGCAGGACCGATACGCCCTGCTGGCGACCGACCCGGTGGTCGACGAGGAAGTCGACCCCGACAGGATCGACGACGACATCCTGGCGCTGATGTTCGTCAGCTGCCACCCGGTGCTCTCCCCCGAGGCCCGGGTGGCGCTGACCCTGCGCGTGGTCGGCGGCCTGTCCACCGAACAGATCGCCCGCGCGTTCCTCGTACCCGTGCCGACCGTGCAGGCCCGCATCACCCGGGCGAAGAAGACGATCGCGGCGGCCGGGGTGCCGTTCGAGCTGCCGCCGGCCGGCGAGCGCCGGGAACGGCTGGGCGGCGTGCTCAGCGTTCTCTACGTGATCTTCACCGAGGGGTCGACGGCCACGTCGGGCCACCGGCTGCTAAGCCCCGGCGTCGCGTACGAGGCGATCCGGCTGGCCCGCACGCTGGCCGCGCTGCAGCCGGACGAGCCGGAGGTGCACGGCCTGCTCGCGCTGTGCGAGCTGACGGCCGCGCGCTTCCCGGCCCGGACCGGCCCGGATGGTTCGCCGATCCTGCTGGCGGACCAGGACCGGCGGCGGTGGGACTTCTCGGCGGTCCGCCGTGGGCTGGCCGCGCTGGCCAAGGCATCGGCTCGCGGGCTCGGCCCCTACGGCCTGCAGGCTGCGATCGCCGCCGCCCACGCGTCGGCGCCGTCGGTGGAGGCGACCGACTGGGACCGGATCGTGGTGCTCTACGAGGCGCTCGGCCGGGTCGCGCCCTCGCCGGTGGTCGAGCTCAACCGGGCCGTCGCCGTGGCCATGGCCTCGGGTCCGGCGCAAGCCCTGGCCATGGTGGACGAGCTGATCGCCTTGGACCGGCTCCCCGGTTCGCATCTGGTTCCGACCGTACGCGGTGAGCTGCTGGCCCGCCTCGGCCGGCGACCGGAGGCGCGCGCCGAGCTGGAGCTGGCGGCCCGGCTGTGCGCCAACCAGCGCGAACGCTCAGTGCTGCTGCGCAAGGCGGCCGCACTGGGCTGACTTCTCCAGCGCGGCCGGCCGGGATTCGAGCGCGGCCCGGATGCCGTCGATCGCGTCGGCCCCGACGGCCAGGCGCAGCGGCGGCTCCGCCATGCCGGCGACCGCGACGATCGCGTCGGCACAGGCAACACCCTTGCCGCCGCCTCAGGGGCCAGCACGCGAGAGCTGATGCACCGAATGGGCCACGGGAGTATGCGGGTGGCGTTTACCAGCACGCCACCCGCGAGCGGGATCGGGAGATCGCGGCGGCGATGGATCGCCGGATCGACAATCAACCTGGCCGACTGCGGGGCACGAAGCCCTCACGCCCTTCTCGGTGCGGGCCTACCGATCGGCCGAACGTCTTCGTGTCGCGTACCCGGCCTTGACCACTCGGCCGTACCGATCCAGCAGGAACCAAGGGTTGTTGTCCCGCACCCCGGAATTTGTCCAGACGCGGAATCCGGAGAGGGTGCGACTTACCCGTACCGGCTCTTGCCACGGCCAGCCCCTGCGGCTGCATTCCTGCTCCGCCGTCTGAAGTGACCCCCTGAGACCGGACACTTCCTGACTTGGCATCCTGCTGAGGGAGGAGGAAACCGCGTTGGCTCGACAGAGCAAGTACCCCGAGGAGTTCCGGCGTCAGGCCGCGGCGCTGGTGCTGGATTCCGGCCGCACGATCCGGGACGTGGGCCGGGAGTTGGGCGTCAACCACGAGACGCTGCGCAACTGGGTGGCCCAACTGCGCCAGGAACGCGACGGCGGCCAGTCGTCGTCGCCGCTCAGCGGCGATGAGCGTGCCGAGCTGCTGCGGTTGCGGCGGCAGGTGGCCCAGCTGGAGTTGGAGAAGGAGATCTTGAAAAAGCCGCGGTCTTCTTCGCACGCGAGACGGAGCGGTGAACCGGGCCGACGTGTATCGGTTCATCGACGCGGAGAAGACCACCTACCCGGTCCGTCTGCTCTGCCGGCTCCTCGGCGTCGGCCACAGCGCCTTCTACGACTGGCTTCGACAGGGACGCCAACGCGCCGCCGAGCGGAAACGTCACGACCTGCAGCGCGTCGAGGTCACCCGGCAGGCGTGGTCGGAGCACCGCGGCGTCTACGGCGCCCGACGGCTCACCGCCGAGCTGCACGAACGCGGCCACCGGTGGAACCGCAAGGCCGTGGCCCGGCTGATGCGTCTGGCCGGTATCGAAGGCGCCCATCGACGCCGGCGCGGAAAGCCCCGCCGCAAGGCCGCGTCGACCGCGACCGCGCCGGACCTGGTCCAGCGGCAGTTCACCGCGACCACACCCAACCGGTTGTGGGTCGCCGACATCTCCTACCTACGCACCTGGGAAGGATTCCTCTACCTGGCAGTGGTCGTCGACGCCTACTCCCGCCGCGTCGTCGGCTGGGCCATGGCCGATCACCTGCGCACCGAACTGATCCTCGACGCCGTCGGCATGGCCATCCAGCACCGCCGACCCGCCCGGGACCAGGTCATCCACCACTCGGACCGCGGGACGCAGTACACGTCGTTCGAGTTCGGCCGCACGTTGCGCTCCTGCGGCGTCCTCGCCTCGATGGGCTCCGTGGCCGACTGCTTCGATAACGCCCTGGCCGAGACGTTCTTCGCCACCTTGAAGACCGAGCTGGTCTACACCCGCGCCTGGCCCAGTCGCCACGAGCTGGAGATGGAGGTCTTCTCCTACATCGAGGGCTTCTACAACCCCCGCCGCCGGCACAGCCGTCTGGGTAACGTCAGCCCCGACACCTACGAAAAGATCCACCACGAGTCCCTAACAGACATCGAGGTGTCCGGCCGATAGGGGTCACTTCATGCCGCGATCCGCGCGTTGACCAGTCGCATGCCGGCGCACTCACCTGCCGTTCACCTTGGTGTCAGCAATACGGTCGCGCCTGCTGCGGTAAGCCGGTCGGCAAGCAGTTTCATCTCAGACGGTGTGCCAGTGATGCCGAGGCCGGTCAGCGCGGTGTATGCGCCGGCCGCTTCACTGATCGTGGCCCCGCCCTTCCGGAACGCCGCGAGGAGACGGACTCTCAGCCGGCCGCTGGCAGCCGGATCGGCTTGCAACCGGACCAGGCCGACACGGGCGATGAGCGCCTCCCGCACGATGCCGGGCATCTCACCCCAACCATCCACCTCCGCGGCTCTGCCGCACCCGCTACACCGAGTCGAGACTGCCCAGGCGAGCCTGTCCCCGTCGATCGTCTCTGTGACCTCACCAGCGGTCAGAGCGCCGCACTCCAGACACGACTCGATCAGTTCATGCCCGATCAACTCCACGTCGCCCACAGCCGTGACGGTAGCCGCAACGGCCGAGAGACAGATGCAGCGAAGGACGTAGAGCTCAGGCCGCGATGCGGCCCGCCGAAATGCTGAGCCTAGGTCCCTGGGACGGGCTGCTAGCTCTTCAGTGCAGCAGGTACGCGGTCAGCCGTTCGGCGAGTTGCTTCGGGTGGCTAGGCGCCATTGTGCGGCAATCGCCGATATCATCTGCGGCGATACCCGGCCGGCGGACACCCGACGCTGGATGTCCGCCAGGGAGAACTGGTCCTGGCGGGCGATGTGCACCGTCGTCGGCGCGTCCGGCCAGTCGTTCAGAGGCTACGGCTCGCTCCGATCGGCGCCGACCTGGTCCCGGCCGGCATGCCGCCTTCCGCTCCCCTGAAGGCGTGACTTCGTCGAGGGCTACGGGGTCGGACGGTGCACTGTAGGCATGTTGGGCGTCGGCAGGGCGCTGTCTGTGCGGTGCAGATAGCTGATGTCCGACGAACAACTCCCGGACGGCGGGCTTTGTTCGATGTATCGCTCGGTGCGAGGGAGTGGCACTTCGATGAGCTTGCCGTCGTACAGCATCCACAGGCCGAAGCAGTCGTCCTCCTCGTCGTGGATAAGCACCTGCACCGTCTCGGGGCGCGGCCAGGGGAGGGCCTGCAGGTACTCCAGTAGTTCAGCCCAGTGGTGTCGGTGGGTGAACTCGGCGGCCCAGCCGCGGCCGAACGTACCTGGCCATTGGCTCTCGATGGGTACGAAGGTGTTGTTCCACGGGCGTGTGCCGTCGTTGTCATGGGTTAGTGGGGCCATCACCTCATGGGCGTCGGCGGCCAGCACGACGACTTCCGCGAATCTGCTCACACCAGCATTCGATCTTGTGGGCGCGGTTACCGCAACTGCCTTGAGTCGGGTTGTGTGGCCCGCAGCGGCCGCGCCGAACGACTCCGTGCCACCCTCGTGCCAGTAGCCGGTGCGCTACAGGGGCATGAGCGGACACGAGCCGTGACCCACTCCTGCCGCCAGTGGCCGTTGCGGTCGTCCGCGACGCTGACCCTCGTCGTTGAGCGTTGGCGGTCAGCGGCACGAGTTCAGCGGTCCTGGCAGGGCGTACCAACGGCCGGCTTGCACTTCTCGCAGTTTGCCCAGCTGGGAAAGGTAGGAGCAGGCCGTCTGCAGGTCCTCAACGGAAGGGCGGGCGTCGGACTGTTCGTCCAGGAACCACTTGATGCGCCAGGCGTCGAACGCCTCGGCGTCGTCGACCAGGTCGACGTCGACCTGCTGGCCTTGCTCATCAGTCATGCGACAGCCTGCGCCGTGGACCGAGTACTCGATACCCGTGCTTGACTTGCCCTCCCGAGGCAGCGTTCGCGCGTGCCTGACTGCCGTCATCAGATCCAAGACGCAGTCGACGGCCGGGTAGGCGTCGAGCAAGCGCGACCGAATGCGCTCCAGGGCGGCGGCGTAGCGATGGACTGCCGCGATTGCTGCTTCAGTGCTCTCGTCCACATGATCAGTATGTCGGCACGTTGTGACTGAGCAGGGCCGTAGTGCCCCGTCGGGTATGTGGCGACCAGCGGTGGGCAGCCAACGATGTAGCGATGTCCTAGAGCGTGACCGGCATCCGCAGCCTCGGCGCTGAGCAACTTCAGATACCGAGTCGATGGCTGGGGCGCGCCAGCGATGGGACCGTGTCATAGGTGTGCGCCTCTGCGTGCGTCCCTCTATCAGTCCGGAGTCGTCCTGCTCTCTGGAAGATCAATCTCAGCTGCACCAGGTTGACCTGGGCCTCCTGCTTGGTGACCTCTTCGGCGCACCCAAAGTGGCCTCAGTTCCGCAGGGTTGTCAGGGTGGTTTGGAGGAACTCGGCGATGGTGGGTGCCAGTTCTTCGTCGACGAGGGGAGTTGGGTTGTCCGAGTAGCCGGTGATGTCGAGGTAGAGGTACAGGTTGCCCGCGAGGACGCGCAGGGTGTGCGTCCCGTCCTGGCCGTTGGCCGGTGGCTGGTGGGCCCAGTCGAGCGCGTCGACGTCGAGCGTCACCCCTGCCGGGCCGGTCGGAGTGAGGGAGGTGGGTTGGTGGGCTTGGTGGAAGTCGAGGGCCTGTTGGGCGGTGTCGTGACGTCGGATCCAGAGCGCGATGGTGCCACCCCGGCTCTTCTTTCCCGTACCAGCGGTGCGCAGGCTGCAGTAGGCGGTGCCGTTGTAAATCTGTTCGTCTGGGTAGCCGGGCAACAGATCACCCAGTCGGTCGTCGAACAGATCCAGCGGTAGCTTCCGGCAAAATCCCTCTCCCGGCGCCGGGTAGTCCGATTGTGCCGTCGCGGTGGTCGGCCGAGGCGTGGGGCGGGGCGGGTTGCCTCGCAGCCGGCGGATGCTTTCGGTCACGAAGGCGCTGGTGGCGGTGCGCAAGGTGGCGGCTGTCGGCGCTTCGGCGTTCTTGTCCCCGGCCCTGACCAGTACGGTCATCACGAGGTTCCGGTCGAGGACATGGGCGGTGAGTTCGGACGCGAAGCCGGAGTCGGCGTCCCGGTCCTGCCAGGCCAACTTGTCCACGTCGATGTCGGTGCCCGGTGACTCAGACGTGCTCTTGCCCTGGGTGCGAGTGCGGTGAGCGGCAGCGGCTGCCGCCGTGGTCGGGTAGGTGTACAACCACACCGCCACACCGCCGTACGGCGGGTCGTAATAGTCCGTGCCCTTCGTGGTGTCCAGATGGCACTCACCCATCAGCGTGTCGGTGAGACCGACCACCTCTACCGTCCCCCACGGGAGCTGCCAGGCACCGAAGTCCGTGTACCGATGGCCGACGTGCTGCTCCAGCAGTTGAAAGGGAAGAGTCCGGCAGATGCCATGCGACGGGTCGGCGTAGAGCGCCGGGGATTCCACCGATGGCGCGCCCGCGTCAGGAGTGGAACACGCGCCGGCGGCCAGCAGCGCGACCATTACCGCGGCCAGCGCGCGACGCCGCACATACACCTTCGTGCCACTCACCCGGGACCTCCGACGGTAGACGGTGAAGCGACACCCTACCGAGCGGGGCACCCGAAGTACGCCCGGCCTGCACCGTGGCGCGACCGACTGCCTAGTGGTGGGTGAGTTGGCGTTAGCGTGTCGCAGTCGGCGGGCGGCGGCCAGGACGCCGGCGGGATCTGTTCCCGGGTTGGCATCACCGTGCAGCAGCTGGCTGTCAGGATGTGACGGCCGGCGCGGCCACCGGCTGACGAGGTGAGGGAGGGCGTCGGCGTGGCGGTGGGGATCGGGGTCAGCGTCCTGGTCGGCGGCGAGCGTGTGGACCCGGCCGACGTGCTTGGTGCGGTGTCGCCGCTGGCGCACGGCGTCACCGTACGGAGGTCCGGGTCGGTCCTGCTGCTCACTGCCAACGAGGTTGGCTCGCTGGCGGCGCTCGCGGAGCCCCTTGCCGCCTGGTGGCAGGGTTACGGCCCGACCGAGGGCGACAGCGCTGTGGCTCTACGGTTCGCTGGCCAATACGGGGCGAGCGAAATGACGTACTGCCGCCCTGACCTGGCGGTAGAGATCGTGCGGGACACCATCCTCGTTGAAAGTGGTCCTGTTTACGGGCCTGGTGAGCGCCCAGGTGTGGTTCGCCGAGTGGGCGCCTGGCTGGTGCGACCGTTCCGGGTCGGCTTCACTGCGACGCAGGTGCAGGTGGTGGAGGAGCAGGGTGTTCTGACGGTGGCGCTGGCCGGCCGTGAATGGGACGACACACCGCGCTGCCTGGAGTTCCAGGCCTGCGATCCGACTTACGAGCATTACGACCCGGAGGACGACGAAGGCCTGTGCCTGGTCACCGAGGCACAGGCACCCGCTTGGAACGGACTGCGTGCGATTCGACTGGACCGGGGCTTACTACGCGTGCGGCTGACCCGAGAGGCGGCCACGGAACTGGGGCTGCGCTCGCCGGCGCTCAACGTTCGGCTTCGGCTCGAGCCGGCCGAACTGGCGGCACTGCGGGTAGGGCTCGGCAAATTCTTCGCGCTCACCGCGGCACACGCCAGCCCGAAGCTCAGCCTGGGCGATCCGAACGCGACCGACGACCTTTAGAGACCGACGACGCACGGTCGGCTCCGGGTAGCCAGGGCCTGCCGAGCGGCTGTAGGCAGCCGCGCTGGGAGCAACCGCGCCAGAGCAGTACCCTGCGCGGCGCTGCCCGGATCAGGTTTCGAGCCTGCGACCGTTCGCAGGCGGCTGCCAGATGTGGGGCGCTGGATTCCGGCTGCGATCATGGCCCTGTGACGTCCTGGACCCGGCCGTACAAGGACCCGATGCGGCTCTTCAGCGGCACATTCGCGATGGTGGGCACGCTGTTCTTCGCCTTCGTCGCGTTCCGGATGACCGCCGACCGGCAGAGGGTTCCGTTGGCTGCTGTGTCGGTATTCGTTGGATTCGCTGCGGTATGGCTCACTTTTGCGTGGCGGCTACACCGCACCGCGCTCGTGATCGATCAATGGAGGGTCCGGGTGCGCTGGCTGTGGCGAACGCGCACCCTTACGCGGGAGCAAGTCTGCGGGTTCCGCACCAAACCCGATTGGCTGGTCCCGGAGCGGCTCTGGTTACAGCTCTGCGACGGCACCATGGTCCGGACGCCTGTTCGGAGACGATGCGCCACCGCATACCGAGTTCACGACGGCGGCACCGTTCTCGCACATGAGCGCTACGAGGGGCTCCTTGCCGATCTGAAGAGGTGGATGGCACATGTTTCTCGCTGAGAGCTGACCGCGGCAGAATCAGCGCGGCGCCACGGTGTGCCGATCCGGAGGGTCGGCGAAAGTCGCCGTCACCGCCCTAGCGGTTGATCTGTCGTACCGTTCGCGTGTGACGGACGAGGACTTCACGATCAAGTTGACCAGAGACCAAGCGTTGGTGCTGTCGGACTGGCTCGATCGGATGATAGGCACGTCTGCGTTCGACGGCCTGGTGAATCAGGAGCGTGCGGTCTGGTCGCCGCTGTACAAGATCGCAGGGGCCCTCGAAAGCTCACTCGCCGAGATCTTCATGCCTGGTTACACCGATCGTCTCGATACTGCTCGGGAGCGGCTTCTGGACAGCCTCGGCGAGATTGGCAGGCCAGCGCCCTAGCAGGCATCGGCGGCACTCGCGCTCACGCATCCGTTTCCGCCGTTGGCCGAGACCGTGTCGTCACCTGACAAGGTTCGTAGTTGACCATAATCTAGCTTTCAGGTGACCAGTGTGTCCGTCGAGCGCGTAGGCAGGGTTCCATGACTATTCCGACAGGCCCGGGCGGTGAACCAGCGCGGAAGGTGGTCCCGCCGGCCAGCTTGCTCGCGGAGGCGGCACGGAACCCGGGGGGCTCGGTCGCCGAGATCGATCAGACGTTGATCAGCGACCCGAACGGCTACATCCCGGCGGAAGCCGTGCGGGGCGTGTGGAAGGTGGACGAAGAAGGCCAGCTCACCGGTGAGTTTCCGCCGAACCCGAAGTACGGGCCTGTGCGGGACGACTTCACCAGGCTCGTCAGCACTGGTCATTTCCTCGACTGGTTGGGAGACGATCCGGCCGAGACATTCCGGCAATCGGTCGCCGAGATCATCGATCAGCAGGTGCCGGGAGCGACGGTACGATGGATGAAGATCACCGACGAGCCACGATTCCTGACCGCCGGGCGGCGTGCTCCCGACGACCCGAGTAGCCTGATCTTGACCCGTGCCGCTCTGGCTGCGTCCTTCGCGATGGGAGTCGATTCTCCCTCTGGCCGCTACGAGCTCCTGTCGGGCGTCTACAGCATCGCAGTCGCAGGTCTTGACCGAGGCGAGCGGGCGCGCAGCCGAGTGTGGTTCGACCTGTGGGCGACGCTGGACGCGGCGGAACAACAACTACGTGACCGCATCGCCGAGGTCGCGTCACCGAGCTGATCCACCGAGACACCACGGGTCGGAGGGACAGCGAGACGACGTGAGCTGATCAGCCGCGACCATTCCGCCGCCGTGGGGCGCGGTGAGCCGTCGAGGGCATGTCACAGGAAGTGCCGCGGCGAGTTCATGCCAGCCGGAGCCAGCGGTTGTGAATGTCCTCGTAGCGCAGCGGGTCGACGGCGGCCGGGTCGTCGAGGAGGGTGACCAACAGGGCGCCGTTGGGGAGTCGGCGCGTGTGGGTGGCGACCTCGAGCAGCGGCGGTGGTGGCAGACGGTGGTCGGGGCCGAGGTAGGTCCACCAGCCGAGTTCAGCCGGCCACCCACCGGCCGGGTGCACGGCGTCGTGGATGCCCCGGTGCCAGATCTGATCACTGGACCATTCGTCGAGGACTCGGCCGACGTGGGCGTTGAGACGCTGCGCGACATCGAGCCACAAGCTGGTCAGGCGGCCGTGCAGCTCGCGGAAGGTGTCTGCCTCGGGCACCGGGCGGCGATAGGCAAAGCATGCGTCCAACGCCCAGACGAGGCGCCCGTCTTCCCAGTTGACGAAGATGTCGATGTCGTCGTTCGTCCACAACTGACCGTGCTCGGTGCCCGTCGCCATCGCGGCAAGCGCTATGTCGGGGTCCTTGACCGTGCGTAGGTCGGCGTCGGGCTTGGTGAACAGGTTGATGCGCCCATCGGGTCGCTGTGGGTGCAGGTTCCGCTCGGCCGCCAAGGCATACAACTGACGCATAGCCGATTCGGCCGCCACCGGTACGCGCAGTTCCCAGGTCCAGTCCGACCCCACGATCGCATAGTGTGCCGATCCGTCTCCAGCCGGAGCAAGCCGATCGCAAGATCCGGTCGTGCCGGCGCCCGCTGCCCTCGAAGCGACACCGGATGGCGCTACCGAGCAGCATCCTCATCTGCCGCCGACCGGGCGTCTCGCTGAGCAACCAGCTGCCGCGTCCGAGCCGAGCCGTGTAACAAACCCGGGTGCAGACCGAGGCCTCGACGTTGTTGCGTCCGGCGCGGCGGCTCAAGTCAGAGCGCTCGCAACGCCTGTGGGGCGACCTGACGTCCAGCGTCTGCGCGGCGCGTCTTTCAACGTGCCTACGGTGCTGTTCTTCAGTCTGAACGGCTATACACCCGCTGCCATCGAGTACGCCGATCAAGTTCGGATCGCGCTCTTCACGTTCGGCCCGGGTCTCGTGCCCTTTCCCGTCAACGACTTTGCGCAGCATCTGGCCCTTCTGGCCACTCCTGCCGCTGGGCCGAACACGTCGACGAGCATGGCCTTCGCTCCAGGGCTATGCAGAGCTGGATGGCGGGAGTGGAGCACGGCCGCCAAGATTGCCGCCGTGCTCGCCACCCCGGCTGTCGTCACTATCGCTGGTCCCGTGCTGTTCGCCGTCGGCCGGGAGGCGACGCGACGGTCAGCGCAAGAAGGGAGCGCCTTCGACGACGGTGTCGCTCAGCGACGAGCGATCGTCACGACCGCAGGAGTAGCCGGCACGATCATGCTGCTCTCGGTCGCAGTTCAGAACCTTGTTTGGGCCATCACGGGCGACGCACCAGCCGATGGATCACCCGGCTTCGGTGCGGTAGTCGGCGCCGGCGTTGGCCTCGCGATGGTCATTGCGCTGAACTTCGTAGCGCGTGCAGGGAAGCTGGCGTGGATTTGGGTTTCCCGGATGCTGTGGAATCCCCAACAGGAGACCGGCCCATCTGCGATGGGCTGAGCCGGCTGCCGGCCCAGATGCCCTCGCGAAGCGCGGGCGAGGCGGGTGCGTTGACCGAGGACGAGGCGTACGACGGACCCTGGGACGGCCCAGGTCCGTGTGTGGTTGGTTAGCATGCCCGGCGATGATGTTTCTCCTTCGCTCCCTGCGGCTACGCCGCGCCGCCCGTAGGCATTTCGGCTGGCAGAAGCTGCGCCCCACCCAGCTGCGCGCGATGCGCACGCTACTGGCCGGCCGCGACGCGCTGGTCGTGCTGCCCACTGGGGGCGGGAAGTCTGCTGTGTATCAGGTCCCCGCCACGCTGCTGCGCGGCCCCACGGTGGTGATCTCACCGCTGCTGGCATTGCAGCAGGATCAGGTCGGCAACCTCAATGACCGGGACGATCCGGCGTTGCGGGCGGTTCGGATCAGCTCAGCGGAGAGCCCGAGCAAGCAGGCGGCGGCGCTGGCCGAGCTGCGCTCGGGTGCTGCGAAGTTCCTGTTCATCACGCCGGAGCAGCTCACTTCGCCGGAGCGGCTGGCCGAGGTCCGCGCGCTGCGTCCGGCGCTGGTGGCGATTGACGAGGCGCACTGCATCTCGTCGTGGGGCCACGATTTTCGCCCTGACTACCTCACTCTCGGTCACCTTATCCGCGGCCTGGGCCGCCCGCCGGTGGTGGCGCTGACCGCCACGGCCTCGCCGCCGGTGCGCGAGGAAATCACCGCGCGGCTCGGCATGCGTAAGCCGCGGCTGGTGCTGTCCGGATTGGACCGTCCGAACCTTCTGGTGGCAGCGATGCACTGCCCCAGTGAGGACTACCGCTGGCGCAGGTTGCTCACCCTGCTCAAGGAGGCCGACCGGCCCGGCATCGTCTACGTGCCGACCCGGCGGGCCGCCGAGGAACTCGCCGAACGGCTGTCCGACGCGGGTTTTCCCGCGCAGGCCTATCACGGCGGCATGGCGGCCGGACTGCGGCACCGCCGTCACGAGGACTTCCTCGCCGACCGGGTGCCGATCATGGTCGCGACGTCGGCGTTCGGTATGGGCATCGACAAGCCGAACCTCCGCTGGGTGGCACATGTGGCGCTGCCCGACTCGCCGGACAGCTATCTGCAGGAGATCGGCCGGGCAGGGCGCGACGGTGAACCGGCCCGGGCGTTGCTGCTCTACCGAGCCGAGGACGTTGCCCTGCAACGCTTCTTCCACGGCGGCGCGCCTGAACCGGACGAGCTGCGAACGGTCGCCGCCGCCCTGCACAACGGCCCGTTGACGCGCACCGCGCTGGCAAAGGCCACCGGCCTGGGCCAGCGCAAGGTCGCCAGTCACATCAGTCTCCTCGAGCAGGTCGGCGCGGTGGCGACGGGGCCCCGGGGCGAACTCACGGTCGCGCCGTATGCGCCCCTGCCCGATCAGGCGGCTCGGGAGGCGCTGGCCGAGTACGCCCGCTATCAGGCCGGGCAGCGTTCGCGCACCGACATGATGCGCCGCTTCGCCGAGAGCCGGGGCTGCCGGATGCAGTCGCTGCTGGGCTATTTCGGAGAGCAGTTGAGCCGTCCGTGCGGGCACTGCGACAACTGCCACGGCGGCACATCGGAGGTGCTTCCGGACGACGGGCCGTACCCACTGCACAGCACCGTGCGGCACGCCACCTGGGGGTCAGGCATGGTCCTCGGGTACGAAAAGGACCGCATGACCGTGCTCTTCGACGACGTCGGCTACAAGACCCTGTCCGTCGCGGTCGTGCAGGCGCAGGGCCTGCTGGCACTCGACGCGAATGGCCGCTAACCGTGCAGCACGATGCCACCGCAGGTCCACGCCCCGCCCCCAGGCCCCAGCTGCCTGCGGACTCGCCGACGCTAACCAACACAGTTCAGACCACAACGACACGCGGTGCCATCAGCGGTTCCGAAAACAGCGGAGCACCACCGGAGCGCCACGTCCCCAAGTTTAGGAAGATCCGTCCCGGGGTCTGAAACCGACCAAGGTCGTGCCGCATTTCTGCTCGTCACGGCCTTGATCGTGAAATGCGCCCGAAGGGACTCGAACCCCTAACCTTCTGATCCTTAAAACGACGCCGATCAACCGCCTGCAGCGCCAGTATCCTGCTGCTTCCCTTCCTTCCGGGCCGAAGGCGGGTCGCAGTCGCGCAACCTCTGCTCGGTGGGTCGGTCATCGAATTCTGGCACCGCGTTCTGCAGTATTGCTTTTGCCTGAGTGGACGAGGGACGAACCAGGTCGCCACCGACTGGGCTGGCAGCGCAGGCTGGTTGCCGGGTCCATCAGCCGGCCGCGCGGATGTCGATGGGTTGAACCCGTAGCCCAGGCTGCGGGCGCCTACACCATAGGGCCACTTATGTCCGTACCCCTAGCCTGTGGCCAGCCGGCCCGGCCGGAGACTCTCGACCCCAAGTAAACCAATACGGAGGCCGGGAACCGCGCAATGAGCGCCCTCCCCGCCTCCGCATTGAGCAGAGCGTCTTTAGTTCAGAGCAGGCCCCCCAGGAGCTCGCCGTCCGCGCTGGCGTACGCGTCGCTGTGTACACCGACGTCACCCGTGACGCTGTCGAGGCCGTGCACGGTGCCGCCGAGGTCGCCGGTCACGTCGCTGACCAGGCCGGTGGCGCCGTACGCCGTGCCGCCGAGGTCGCCGGTCACGCCGCTGACGCCGAGTCCGCCGGCGGTGCTGTCGAGGGTGCCGCCCAGGTGGCCGGTCACACCGGTGAGGTCGAGTCCGCCGAGGGTGCTGGTCGCGCCGCTGAGCCCAAGTCCGTCGACGGTGGTGGCCGCGCTGACGCCGAGGCTGTCTTCGGAAAGCAAGGAGGTGATGCCCTGTACAGGAACGTAGTCGGAGACGAGCGGAACGATGTCCTGCACGTCGGCCGGGGTCACGTCGTTGAGGCCGGCGTTGTCCAGCGCCCCTTGCGGGTCCGCCTCGTACGCCGCTCGGGCGTCGACGTTCGTGAGCAGGCCGAGTACGAAGTCCTGCAGGCTCTGCGGCGACACCATGTCAGCGGCTGCGCCCATCTCGGCGGTCGACCCCGCGCTGGCGGTGGAGTCCACGTTGATGGTCGCGCTCGTATCGGCGGTTGCCTCCGTGTTGCCGGTCCAGTCGGCAGCAGAGGTCGGGTTCCCGTCGGCGGTCGAATTTGTGCTGGCGCTTGCACTCATGTTGCCGGTCTCCTCGATAGGTGTTGTTAGGACGTGTCAGACAACATCGCCCGGACCCGGGATCGACCGTAGGCCGAAGCGGCCGTATCGGACATCGGGGTTGCACCCCAGCCTTATCCGGCCGGGTTAGGGCATGGGTGGCGGTTGGCGTTAGGGGATTAAGGGCTCTTGCGACGAAATGCCGAGGGGTAGCGCCTGGATTAGGGCCGACAGCGGCTCGGCTTCCCATGACACTGGCGTTCGCCTGTCTCACGGGCGGCCCCGGGGCGATCGACTGACAGACGGTGACAGTCCGGAGGCCTTGCTACGAGGCCGTTGCGGCCATGCCGGCTCATGGAAACCGCTTCGTGGCATCCGCTGGTAGCTTCGCCACTGGCCCGACGCGGCACGCAGGGGTGAGCCTGTAAGCCCTGAGGGCTCGGCCCATCGGTCTGACCCGCCGTCCGCGCGGCCGATGCACCGGCTGTTCTTACCGAACGGCTGCTTGCTGGTCTACACCAGCCGCTGCTTCATCTGGTCCCAACGGGAGAGGGCTGCCGTCGTGCGCGGCAGCCGTGCGTGGATCTCGGCGACGTCGGAGCGCCACGCCCTCACGGTGACCATGTCTCGGTACAAGAAGGCGACGGTCGGATGCCATCGTGGCTCGTTACCGGTACCTGTGGGCCGGTTCGCGCCGGTTGCCGCGGTCGACTCGACCCAAGAGGTGCCGCGTATGCCTGCCTCGTTGATGTGCTGGTGATCGGCGGCGGGCTGGCGTTTGGCCGATGGCTGTTGCGCTTCAGCCGTCGGCGTCGATGTCCATTGGGAGGGGCTACTACCTCCGGCACGACGCAGGCATGACTCAATCCCCAGAGAGGGAGCTTCCATGCGTATCCGTCCACCGCTGGCCGTCGGGGCGGCCTTCGCCCTGGTCCTGACACTTACTCCATCGGTCGCTTCGGCCGTAGTCGATGTTGGGTCATCCGGTGTCGAGCGGCTCGATGTCCGCCGTACGTCGGACCCGGTGCGACCCACCGATGCCCAACTCGCCGCGGTAGGCAAGTTGAGCGCCGTCGCGGGCGCCGGTACCCGGGTCAGCTGGGACCGGCGGTTCGGGACGCCTCGGACGATCCGCAAGGACGGAGGCTGGCTCACCGGCCCGCGCTCCGGGAATGCGATCGCGGTGGCTCGGTCCTTCATTGACGCCAACCGCGACGCGTTCGGCCTCACGGCGGTGGACGTCGCGTCGCTGACCGTCGTGCGGGACCACGAACTCGTCGGCACCGGCACGCACGTGGTGAACTTCGCGCAGACGTACGCCGGCTTGCCGGCGGTGCGCGGCGGGCGCCTCGGCGTGGCCGTGACCAGCGACGGGAAGGTCCTCTCCTACGCCGGCAACTCCGCCCGCGGCGGGGCTCTCAACGCAGCGCACAAGCTGTCCGCCGGCCAGGCAGTAGAGGGGGTGGCCGGCAAGCTCGCCCCTGGGGTGGCCTACACGGCGCAGCCGACCGGTGACCGCGCAGGGTTCCAGGCCTTCGCCAAGGGCCCCTTCGCCGGTGAGTCCTACGTGCAGAAGGCGGCGTTCCCCACCCGCGACGGCGCCCGACCCGCCTACCGTGTCCTGTTCATCAAGGGCCTCGACGAGGCGTGGGACACGGTCGTGGACGCGGCGACCGGGGAGACGCTGTACCAGGCGTCCCTGGTGGCGCGCGACGCCGAAGGCACCGTCTACGAGAACTACCCGGGCGCGCCGGCCGGCGGGGCCCCGGTCATCAAGTCGTTCGGGCCGACCGCCCAGTCGCCGTCGGGATACGTCGACCCCACCGGCCTGGTGGGTATCGCCGGGCCGACGACCTTCGGCAACAACGCCAACACGTACGCGAACTACTCGAACTTCCTGGTCCCCGCCGACCAGGGGCCGCGCCCGGTGAGCCCCACCGCCCAGTTCAACTACGCCTACGCCGCCAACTGGGCGCGCAGCAACGGGCAGACGCTGCCGCCGAGCTACGTCCAGGACCTCGACTCGGCGGCGACGAACTTGTTCTGGCACCACAACCGCATCCACGATGAGTTCCGGGCGCTGGGCTTCACCGAGTCCGGTGGCAACTTCCAGGCCAACAACGGCGCCAGCGGCGGTCAGGGCGGCGATCCGGTCCTCGGGCTGGTGCATGCCGGCGCGGCCAGCGGCGGCGCACCCACCTACACCGGCCGGGACAACGCCTACATGCTCACCCTGCCCGACGGCATCCCGGCGTGGAGTGGCATGTTCCTGTGGGAGCCGATCAACGACACGTTTGAGGGGCCGTACTCGGACGGCAACTTCGACGCCTCCGTCATCGAGCACGAGTACGCGCACGGGCTGTCCAACCGGTACGTCAGCGGTGAGGACAACGCCCTCAACACCCACCAGTCCGGCTCCATGGGCGAGGGCTGGGGCGACTGGTACGCGCTGAACTACCTCTACGGCAAGAAACTCGCCACCACGGCAGTGGTCGGCCAGCACGCCACCGGCAACACCACACGCGGCATCCGCAACTGGAGCTACGACCAGAACCCCACCGGCTACGGCGACATCGGATACGACCTCGGTGGCGCCGAGGTCCACTCCGACGGCGAGATCTGGACGGCCACCCTGTGGGACCTGCGCAAGGCGCTGGTCGCCCGCTACGGCGAGGCGGCCGGTGGTGAGATGGCCGCGCGGCTGGTCACCGACGCGATGCCGCTGTCCCCGGCGGATCCGTCGTTCATCGACATGCGCGACGCGATCCGCACCGCGTTGGACAACCGCTACCACAGCAGGTCCGACTACGCCGCGCTCGTAGACGCGGTCTACGGTGCCTTCGCCAAGCGGGGTCTGGGCCTGCACGCCGCCACCGACGGCGGCGACGACACCGACCCCACCCCGTCGTACGAGCATCAGAACCCGGCCCGTAACGGCACCCTGAGCGGCACCGTCGTCAACGCCGCCACCGGCAAGCCGATCCCCGGCGCCCGGATCATTCTCGGCGCGTTCGAAGCGCGGGTCACTCCGCTGCGGACGTCGTCCGCCGATGGCGGGTTTTCCGCGCCGGTGTCCGCCGGCACCTACCCGGTGACCATCGCGGCCGAGGGTTTCGGCGCCCACACCTTCCCGAGCGTGAAGGTCACCGCCGGTCAGACCTCGGCGTTGCGGTTCGCGCTGGCACCCAACCTGGCCTCCGCCGCCAACGGCGCCACCATCGTCTCGGCCACCACGACCGGCGCCGCACGGCTGATCGACGACACCGAGGCCAGCAGCTGGAAGGCTGCCCGGGGCGCCGGCAACGCCGTGATCAAACTGGCCGCGCCGGCGCAGATCTCGTCGATCCAGGTCAGCGCCTTCACCACCTCCCGATTCGAGGGGCTGCGCGGATTCACCCTGCAGACCTCCACCGACGGAACGAACTGGCAGACCGCCCTGACCCGGGCCGAGGCGTTCGGCTACCAGGCGCCGCGCCCCACCGCGCCCGACCTGCACTACAAGCAGTTCACCCTGTCGAAGCCGGTGCAGGCGCAGTACGTGCGGTTCTGGGCCGACAGCGCGCTCGGCGAGACCAAGACGGACGTGCAGAGCGCCGAACTGCAGGTCTTCTCGAAGACCGTCACCGGGGTCGAGCCGCTGCCGCCGTCCCCGCCGGACGCGCCGGTGACCGACACCGGGATGATCGTCACGGGCAACCCGTCCACCGGCACGGCCGACGACGCCACCGGCGTGACCGCCACGGCGTTCAAGACGGCGTGTGCGGTGCCGCCGGCGCCGGCGCAGGGCGCGGACGGCTGGGTCACCAAGCTGCCGGACAGCTTCGGCGATGGGGCCCACGAGGCGCGCGTGCACAGCGACACCGCCACCGCGTACGACTTCGACCTGTACTTCTACGACGAGTCATGCACCCTGCTCGGCTCGGCGGCGTCCTCGGCCGCCGACGAGTCCGGCACGATCCCGAGCGGAACCCGGTACGTACTCACCCAGCTGTGGCTGGGCGCCGCGGTCCCGTTCACCCTCACCGCAACCGACACCAAATGAACTGACCACACCTCCGCCAGACCCCCGGGTACGGGATGGTGGCCGCCGGACAGCCGGCCGCCATCCCCCGGGCGGTCAGCGACAGAGGGCCCAGGCGAGGTTGCGCGCCGTTCCGCGCTGCCGCTTCACGAAGGGGGCTGGATGCTGTGACACCAACGCGTACGAGGTGGGTCGGGTCCGCACACGCCGGCGCCCTCGTCTTGCTGGCGGTGCTGTCCGGGGCGATGCCGCCGGCGGCGGCTGCATCGAGTGCCGCGGAAAGCGGATCACCGAATGCGGAGGCGCTGAGAGCAAACTGTGCCGCGTACCCGGGTGGAGCGACGACCTGCTCGGCGCAGGTTCCCAGCTTCGATGGCGCGCCGCTCGACGTGGATGTCACGCGGCCCATGTTCGGCACCGGTGACACCCATCCGTTGATCGTGCTGCTGCACGGCTTCGGCAACGACAAGCACGAGTGGGAGTCCACCTCGGATGTCGCCGACGGGGCGGACAAGTACCACTGGAACAACCACTGGCTGGCCGCGCACGGCTACTACGTGCTCACCTACACCGCCCGCGGCTTCCGCGACAACGGCCCGAGGGCCAGCTACCAGCCGTCAAGGGCTACCAGCCTTCCCGGACGGGGCCAAGGTCGTTCGTCCGGTAGGGCGCTCCACCTTGTCCCCGTCCGGGAAGGCTGGCAGGTCTACAACTGCCAGACGAGGAGATCCGCCCCGACAGCAGAGCGCCGTCGTCTCTCACATGCCGCCGCGCCGGATCATTTCGCTCCGAACAGCGCATCGACATCTACGAAGAGTCGCCTTGACGGAGAAGTGGGCTGGCCCTGGCCGGCATCAACTACCGCTCTGATCTCCTCAACCGTCTTACGGAGCTCTGTGGCTAAGGTCTGATCGAGCATCAGCGCAGGCAGGTCGGCAAGCAGTTCGTCGGCGTCCTTGACGAGTTCCGCCGCCGGGACGGGTACCTCATCTTGCAGGTCCTCGATCCATGCTTCCGGACCTCTGTACTCGATGAGGCGATGGCCCGTCGTGGCTTGATGGAGCCGCTCTGCGCGAAGTGCCAGCACGGCGTACCGACAGCCCCAGGAAAACACAGGTGCCCGAACGCCCATCATCATCGGCCTACTGTGCCACCTGGGGGACGGCGGCTGTACAGCCATCCGTACAGCCAAGCCCGCCCGCTGACGCCGACACTGCCGACAACAACGGACAGGCTGACCAGGAGCGAAGCCACCCGATCAGCCATCCGCGATCTTCTTCTGATTTCAAGGCCGGCGGCGCGCCTGATAGAACAGGCGGCGTGGAGATCGCCGAGTTGCGCCGAGCGCTGGACGACGTGTTCGACCAGGCCGTGGTGTACCACGCCTACACCAGCTACATGCGTGATTACGAGGTCATCGTTTACGCGACCGCCGACCCGATGACCGGCATCCAGCCGGCACACCTCCGATACCTCTTCAAGCACTGCGTGCAGGCCGAGGCGAGCACCGCCCTGAGCCCGGACGCCTGGCGCGAGTCGTTGGATGAACGGCTGACGGACCCAGAGATCGGGCCGGATCTCGACGGCTACGTGTGGGCAGTGAGATGGCAACCGCTCTATCCCGGGGCGGAACTGATCACCGACTCGCGGCGTGCGCAGGACTGGGCAGAACGAGTCGGGATCGACTTCCACGAGGTCCGCATCGAGATGAACGGCCACAACCTCACCCTGATCTTCAGCGAACTGGAGGTAACGGAGCTTCCCATCGGCTACACGCCCTATGTGGTTGCCGAGGACGACTAGCGAGATCTTGGGCAGGGTCAGGTGACCCCAGCTTGACCCCAGCGAAGCGCAACCGGCCGCCATCAAGAGAACATCGACGCAGAGGTGCGCCGAGGCGAGCGGGGGAGGAGCCGAGCTTGGACGCTCCTACGGATCAAATGCTCCCGATCGCGCAAACCTCCACCGATGCTCGGGACGACTTCGTGCCGGCGTTGGCACCGTGCTACCGCCATGGCTCAACGCCAGACATTAGGGGGAGGGCGGCTTCCCCGGTGGCCCCTCGCGACACGTTGTGCTCGGAAGTTGCCCGGCGAGTCGTCGGCACTGCTGGGCAGCGCCAACCATTGCGGGGGCACTGGTGGGCAGCGGATCCTGACGAGCGAGGATCGGATGCTCCGTGTGTGCTCCAGCGATCGGACCGACGGCGGCAGGTATCGGCGAGCACGGGAGGGCTCTCCTGAGCACTCGTGGGTATCCGCTGGCAGGTAAGCTATGGCCTCGCGCCCTCGTAGCTCAGGGGATAGAGCATCGGTTTCCTAAACCGAAGCCTATCGATCGGTGTGGCCGCGTGACCTGCTGTATCGACCGTCCTCTTTACTCATGTTGGGTCGCACCTGCCAAGTCTCTGCTCGGTCGGTCGATGTTCGTCGCTGTTGCCTTCTGCGTCGGGCCACGCACATCAATGCCGCTCATGGGGATATGGGATGTTCCTGGTCACCTCCTCCGCAGCCCAGTCGGAGAACTGACGTGCGACAGCCCGACGCGCGGTGTGCCAGACGTCGTCGTTGTCAGGTAGTTGTGCAACGTCATGCACACGTATTGCACGAGCCGCCGAGCCCGATGCTTTGTGGAAGATGTCACCTGCCTCGACCACGACCTGGAAAGCCCGGCTGCGATCGCTGACCGACTGCATGACCTGCCGGAGCGCCTTCGGGTCCCGAAGGAACAACTTCAAAGCCCGGGTCCCGGTCCCGTGGGTTCCCCCGACGCTAACGATCGTCTTGCCTTCGTCCAGCGCTTTGCGAGTGAAGAAGTTTGGCATCACGCTTATGAGCAGCCAATCGGTCGAAAGCCTGCCCTCGTTGTCAACTCGAGGGGCAAGGCGCCGTGTGGTCCGTACGTCCGTGCGAGCGACGAGTGGCCAGTTAGGCCTAGTCACCCATCCGTGGTCGGCAACTAGCCGCTGACAGGTGCCGTGCAGATCCCGTGGGTCCTCGTGCCATCTGTACGGCAGGTCGACTGTGTCTCCGACATATTCGAAGCCTGCGGCGCTGTGGATCCGGCGGTAGCCGAACGCCAGCCGGGCCAGCGGCGCCGCCTCGGGCGAGCCGATGACAACGAGATTACGTTCTAGCTGTGTTTCGAGTGTCTCAACCACTTCGAGGAGGTTGTGTTCCGCGCAGTAGGCAAGTGCCGGATCGGCGATGGCGCGGAACGCGGCTAGGTCGTCAGGGTGGTTGCCAGACAGCTCAAGCAGAGGATGCGAGTGCGGCATAACAAAGTCGTAGTCCTGCCGATAGTCGACGCGCAGTAGCTGGAGCGCCTCTTCCCGTTCCCTCCGCCGGCTTATCAACGTCCGGGCGAGTGGCTCGAGCTTGGGAAGCAGCAGACCGGCCGCCCGCCCTAACAGTGCTGAGCTGGCTACCTCCACCGTCTCTCCCTGCTTCGCTTCGTGGTGTCATGCGCAACGCGCTACTCGGACATCTGCCCTAGATCTTCCATTCCAGATCCGAAGCCCTCGCCAAAACTGTCGCGGGCCTTGGCTAGCGCGGTAGCGACCTCCTTGAATCGCCGCTCAGTCTTCGCCACGATCATGGGCGGGATTGACCGCGTATTCCGGGTAAGCGCAACCTTGTTGAACAGTTCTTCAAAGCCTCGATGGCCCAGGACAGTACCGTTTAGGGTGCCCACAACAGCGTCGGTTTTCGAACACATTAGGATGCCGATCGCGTCCCATGGGGCCTGTTCCCGAATGGTTACGGCGGCAGTTAGCCCCCCGGCAACAACGTAGGGCGTAACCGGATTGCCGCCGATCGTAAGAAACGACCATTGCGGCAGCTCGTGGACCAGCGATAACACTGAGCCTCTATCCTTGGGCTTGTAGCCGGTAAAGGCAATCGACGGAACGACCATCCCATTGTCAGGCTGACAGGACAGCAGGTAGGCGTCTTCGGACGACGTTCCGTACGTCGGACCAAAGGTCATGGGCTTGCCGTTTATCAGCGTGAACGTATGCGTTTGGTTTGCGATAATCGCGCTCTCGAGCTGGATCCGGCCAGCCGAGCGAGCTATAAACAGCATGGCGGCCACGCAGTAGCCTGCACGTATCATGGCCCACTGCGTTGAGCCGTCGAGCGGGTCGAGCACCAGCAGTCGCTCACCCGGATTCAGCTCCGGCGGAGGCTTCAAGCGCTCCTCGCCGATAATGTCAATGACCCTAAGGTCGCGGTAGGCCGGGTGGCGGCTAAAGGCGCGCCCGAACTCCACTTGGGCTTCCTCGTCGGCCTGGATTGGATCATCGCCCAGATGCAGTTCGCCCTCGGCGAGGAGCAGGCGCTTCCAGCCTCCGCTCGTCTCCAAGTGACGGAGAGTGCGCATCGCTGCTTGGCGCAGGGCGGACGCACCGATACGGGCGAGCTCGTCAGCCATCGATCACCCCCGAATGCTGGCGCTAAAGACTGTCGATTCCAGCCATCGTTAGGTCCAAATCAGCGTACAGCGCACCGGCCCCTTGGACGCAGACCCGAATGGTCACCGCTGATAATCATTCGACTCAAGCTCCAGTCCGGTTCGCGCGCGAACGTATCGCTTTACAGGCATTTACCCGAGTCGTGCGCGTGAAGTGTTAGCCGGCTGTCGCGGACGGAAGTGTTCGTTGTGTGACCTCCCGTCCTCTCGTCATCCTGACACTCACCCTGCTAGCGTAGAGACGCATGCTGAAGCCGAGAACGGAGGACGCCGATGGCATCGCGACTGACGAGTGTTCGCTTGGACGACGACACGTTGGACCGGCTACGCCTGGTCGCTGAGGTGAACGAAACCAACATCGCCGCCGAGGTACGAGAGGCCGTGCGACGGTACTTGGAGTCAGAGCTCGAGGCAGAGGACTTCCCCAGGCGCCTTGACGAGGCACATGCCCGGCAGCGTGCCGTGATGCGGAGGATTGTCTCGTCCATCGGCCGTCAGGATCCCTGAGAGCACCCTGGATCTACATGGATGACCAACGCGGGCTTGGCCCGTCGGGCTCGTAAATCTGGTTCTGGGCAGTGACGTCCGGATTTGGGGCGGCCGACGACGCCGGACGTGACCAGCCGTACCACGACGCCGACGCGTTCGCTGAAGGCGTGGCCCGCCAGCTTGACCTGGGAAACCACGTGCGGCGGCACGCCCAGCTCCATCAGCAGGGACACCCGGTCGAGGTCGAACAGGTCTGGTGCGTGGCTCAAGGGTCGGCGTTATGGCTCGGCCGTGGCGGGCGCGTCGGTGAGGTTGCGCTCCAGTTCGCGTGGCAGTAGCTGCCATGAGGTGTAGGTCGGGGTGCGGAAGTCCTTGTCGCCTGGTCGGGCGGTGGTGGGTCCAACACGCTCGAATCCAGCGGTGTCGTAGTCGATCCGCTTGAAGGTGGCGACGCGCCAACTGGCGCTGGCCCAGGGCGGCAGGGGAGTCCCGTCCAGCCGGAATGGCGTCTCGGGTTTGTCGGCGAGGGTGTCGAGTTCGGGTTGGGGCGGCAAGCGGGTGCCGGTGTAATCGAGGGCGACGAGGACGGGTGCGACGGAGTGCCGGTCGTCGTCGATGCGGGCAACCCGCAACAGCGTCAGATTGCCGTTGGCGGCGCGGTAGCTGAGCACATCGCCCGGTTGCAGGTCGGTGACGTGCCGGCTGGGACGGCGCACCTTCTTGCGCTGAGGCTGTGGGCCGGTCAGTTGTGCCCGTGCCTTGTTCAGGACGTCCCGGCGCTTGGCACTGAGGCGAGGGTTGTCCGACCACCTGGCCAAGTCGGCTCCGCTGTCGATGGCGGCGAGGGCGCGCTCGCGAACTCTGGGGTCGAGGCGGCCGAGCTTGGATTGAGTGACGGCCAAGGCCAGCCAGACTGAAGTGGCCTCGTCCGGGTCGTCGAGCGTGTCGGCGTAGGAGCCGAGCATGCGTTGGGTGGCCTCGTCGTCGTCCAGGCCGTCTTCGAGCATCTCTCGGTACTCGTCGCGCACGTCACATGCCGTGTCGTCGGAGAACAGGCCAGGCCCCCAGGCGCCCATGGTCACCCCCATTGCGTTCACGTGTCCGGCGCCTGGCCAACCTGCCACAGGTACGCCTTCCCGTCACCTGAGGCGGGCTGCCGGCGGTGCCGGCGGTGTCGGGCTCCACTTGATGCGTGACACATCGGCTTCACTTGACGCGTGACGGCTCCCGCATGATCGGTCGTCGCTGTTACATGGAGTTACTACTTGACCGGGCGGGAGCTCGATGGTCCGTCAGAGGACGCGGTCATTGGCATGTGCGTGTGTTGCAGTGTCAGGAGCCAATCCAGGTTGGTGTGCCGTTGTGGGTTGTTGTCGCTAGAACGGTGCAGCCCATCTCGTGTGCGGCGGCGGTGATGACGGCGCGGGCCGTGGCAGCGTCGTCCGGTGGGAACCCGACGCGGATCTGGTGGCCGTACGCGGTTTCGTAGGTCAATAGCCAGTCGCGGTCGACGGCCTTGAAGTGGTCCTGTCGCCCGTGTTCGCTCGTGAAGTTGCCACGGTCCGCCGTGGGGTGAGGGCAGTGCGGAGGATGCGCAGGCGTTCTTTGTACGGGGCGATTGCCGTCGGGTCGTGGTCGAGGGGCCAAACCGGCGGTGCGGGGACCAAAAACTTTTGGTGGTTTCCTACAAATGACGGGTGGGTGGTTCGGTGATAGCGCCATGGCGCTCCCGGTCGGCAGGCGGAAGGGTAACAACTACCGGGAGCCGTCGTCTCGTGGCGCGCACGCCATGGGTCTACCAAAAGGGGTCAATCGGGTGTTCAACCGTGTCGCCATCGTCAACCGTGGTGAGGCTGCCATGCGGCTCATCCACGCGGTCCGAGAGTTGGCTGCGGAGACCGGCGTCCCGATCGAGACCGTCGCCCTGTACACCGACGTCGACCGCACCGCGACCTTCGTGCGTGCGGCGGACATCGCCTACGATCTCGGTCCGGCGTCCGCCCGCCCGTACCTCAATCTGGTGGCGCTGGAGCGCGCGCTGACGGAGACCGGGGCCGACGCCGCGTGGGTCGGCTGGGGTTTCGTCGCCGAGGATCCGGCGTTCGCGGAGCTGTGCGAGAAGATCGGGGTCACCTTCGTCGGGCCGAGCGCGGAGGCCATGCGCCAGCTCGGCGACAAGATCGGCGCGAAGCTGATCGCCGAGGAGGTCGGTGTGCCGGTCGCGCCGTGGAGCCGCGGTGCCGTCGAGACTGTGGATGCCGCCCGGGCGGCGGCGGCCGAGATCGGCTACCCGCTGATGCTGAAGGCGACCGCGGGCGGTGGCGGGCGCGGCATCCGCGTGATCAGGAGCGAGGATGAGCTCGCCGACGCGTACGAGCGCACCAGTCAGGAGGCGGCGCGGGCGTTCGGCAGCGGCGTCGTGTTCCTGGAGCGCCTGGTCACCGGGGCCCGGCACGTTGAGGTCCAGGTGATCGCCGACGGGCAGGGCACCGCGTGGGCGCTCGGTGTCCGCGACTGCTCGGTGCAGCGACGCAACCAGAAGGTCATCGAGGAGTCGGCGTCGCCGGTGCTCAGCCCGGCGCAGGCGGCCGAGCTCAAGGCGTCGGCCGAACGGCTGGCCGTGGCGGTCGGTTACCGGGGTGCGGCGACCGTCGAGTTCCTGTACCACCCCGGCGACGGGGTGTTCGCGTTCCTCGAGGTCAACACCCGCCTGCAGGTCGAGCACCCGATCACCGAGTTGACCACCGGGTTCGATCTCGTCAAGGCGCAGCTGCACGTCGCCTCCGGTGGGCGACTCGACGGCGAGCCGCCGGCGGAGCGCGGGCACGCCATCGAGGCCCGGCTGAACGCCGAGGACCCCGACCGCGACTTCGCGCCGTCGCCGGGTCGGATCGCGCGGCTGGACCTGCCCACCGGCCCGGGGATCCGGGTGGACACCGGCGTCAGCGAGGGTGACACTATCCCGGCCAACTTCGACTCGATGATCGCCAAGATCATCGCGTACGGCCGCGACCGCCACGAGGCGCTCGGCAAGCTGCGCCGGGCGATGGCGAACACCACGGTGATCATCGAGGGTGGGGCGACGAACAAGAGCTTCGTCCTCGACCTGCTCGACCAGCCCGAGGTGATCGACGCCAGCGCGGACACCGGCTGGATCGACCGCGTCCGAGGCGAGGGCAGGCTCGTCGCGCACCGGCACTCCGCGGTCGCACTGGCCGCCGCCGCCATCGAGGCGTACGAGGAGGAGGAGCGCGTCGAGCGGCAGCGGCTGCTGTCGACGGCGTCCGGCGGCCGGCCGCAGGTGCAGCACCGCAGCGGCCGGCCGCTCGACCTCAAACTGCGCGGCGTCACCTACCGCATGCGCGTGGCGCGGGTCGGCGCGCACCGGTTCCGCGTCGGCATCGAAGCGGGCTCCGCCGTACGCACCGCCGACGTCGAACTTGACCGCTTCGACCGGCACACCGGCCACATCGTCGTCAACGGCTCCCGGTACCGCCTGCTCACCGGCACCCACGGGCCCACCCACCTGGTCGAGGTGGACGGCGTGACGCACCGGGTCAGCCGCGACGAGGGCGGCGTCGTCCGTTCCCCCATGCCCGCGCTGGTCGTCGCCACGCCACTGGAGGCCGGCGACGAGGTCGAGGCGGGCGCGCCGGTGCTGGTGCTCGAAGCCATGAAGATGGAGACGGTGCTGCGGGCGCCGTTCCGGGCGCGGCTGAAGGAGTGCGCCGTCTCCGTGGGCAGCCAGGTGGAGGCCGGTGCACCGCTGCTGCGGCTGGAGCCACTCACCGACGGCGCCGCCGAGACCGCGAGCGGCCCGGCCGCCGTTCCCGTCGAGCTGGACCTGCCCGCCGCGTCCGAGGACGTTCCGGCGTACCGGCGCAGCAGGCGCGGCCAGGAGGACCTGCGCGGCCTACTGCTCGGCTTCGACGTCGACCCGCACGACGACCGTCGAGTGCTCGACGATTACCTCACCGCGCGGCGGGCGGCCACCGAGGACGGCCACCGGCCCCTGGCCGAGGAGCTCGACCTGGTCACCGTGTTCGCCGACCTCACCGAACTGAGCCGCAACCGGCCGACGGGCGAGGACGGCGACGGCCACGTCTACAGCGCCCGCGAGTACTTCCACACATACCTGCAGAGCCTCGACATCGAACGGGCCGGCCTGCCCGGTTCGTTCCAGGCCAGGCTCGCCAAGGCGCTCGGGCACTACGGGGTCACCGACCTGGAGCGCTCTCCCGAGCTCGAAGCCGCCGTGTTCCGGATCTTCCTCGCCCAGCAACGGGCGTCCGCCGACGCCACGGTCGTCGCGACGCTGCTGCGCGCGTGGCTGCGGGAGCCGCCGCCGGACGAGACGCTGCGCGAGCCCGCCGGCCTCGCGCTGGAGCGGCTGGTGGCCGCGACGCAGGTCCGCTTCCCGGTGGTCGCCGACCTCGCCCGCGGCGTGGTGTTCGCCTGGTTCGCCCAGCCGCTGCTGCGCCGCAACCGCGCCCGCGTCTACGCCCAGGTCCGGGGCCACCTCCGGCACCTGGACGCGCACCCGGACGCGCCGGAGCGCGCCGAGCGCATCGCGGAGATGGTACGCAGCACCGAGCCGCTGGTCCGGCTGCTCGGCCAGCGGCTCGTGCGCGACCACCTCGACAACACGGTCATGCTCGAGGTGCTAACCCGGCGGTACTACGGCAACAAGGCGCTCACCAGCGTGCGTGCCCGCGAGGTCGCCGGCTGCAGGTTCGTGGTCGCCGAGCGCGCGGACTCCAGCGTGGTCTCCACCGCGGTGAGCTTCGACGCGCTGGGCAGCGCGCTGCGCGGGCTCGCCGAGCTCGCCAGTGACGAGGACGCCGTCGACGCCGACATCTACCTCGGCTGGGAGGACCAGCCGGAGGACTTCGACGCGATGGCTGCCGCGCTGCTCGAGGTCATCACCGCGCACCCGCTGCCGCGGGTCCGCAGGCTCACCACCACCGTCGCGGGTCGCGGCGGCGCGGTGATGCACCACCACTTCACCTTCCGCCCGTCGGGTACACAGATCACCGAGGACCGGCTGATCCGCGGCCTGCACCCGTACATCGCGCAGCGGATGCAGCTGGAGCGCTTGCACAAGTTCGACCTGACCCGGCTGTCGTCGTCGGACGAGGAGGTCTACCTCTTCCAGTGCGTGGCGCGGGAGAACCCGTCCGACGAGCGCCTCGTCGCGTTCGCCCAGGTGCGGGACCTGACCGAGCTGCGCGAGCAGGACGGTCGGCTGGTCGCGCTGCCGACCACCGAGGACGCCATCGCCGCCTGCCTCGACTCGATCCGCCGCGCCCAGTCGCGGCGACCGTCGAAGACGCGCTTCACCACCAACCGGATAGTGGTCTACGTCTGGCCGCCGAGTGAACTCACCCGCGAGGAGATGGAGATGATCGCCGGGCGCGTGCGCCCGACGACCGCGGGCGCCGGGCTGGAGGAGATCCTGTTCATCGCGCGGCAGCGCGACCGCCGGACCGGCGAGCTGACCAAGATCGCCGTACGGATCTCCTTCGACGCCGCGGGCGGCGCCGAGCTGACCGTCGGCGAACCGCCGGTCGAGCCCGTCGAGCCGCTCGACGAGTACCGGCTGAAGGTGCTGCGCGCGAGCAGCCGCAACACGATGTACCCGTACGAGCTGACCGGCCTGCTCGGGGACTTCGTCGAGCACGACCTCGACGACCACCACGCGCTGGTGCCGGTGGACCGGCCGAGGGGGCGCAACAGCGCCGCCATCGTCGCCGGGGTGGTCACCACGCCGACCGCACGGCATTCGCAGGGTGTCGCCCGCGTCGTGCTGCTCGGCGACCCAACGAAGTCGCTGGGCGCCCTGTCGGAGCCGGAGTGCCGGCGCGTGATCGCCGCGCTGAACCTGGCGGAGCGGATGCGGTTGCCGCTGGAGTGGTGGGCGCTGTCCGCCGGGGCCCGGATCTCCATGACCTCGGGCACCGAGAACATGGACTGGGTGGCCGCAGCACTCAAGCGGATCGTCGAGTTCACCCAGGACGGCGGTGAGATCAACATCGTCGTCGCGGGCATCAACGTCGGCGCGCAGCCGTACTGGAACGCCGAGGCGACGATGCTCATGCACACCCGAGGCGTCCTCGTGATGACGCCGGACTCGGCGATGGTGCTCACCGGCAAGCAGTCGCTCGACTTCTCCGGTGGGGTGTCCGCCGAGGACAACTTCGGCATCGGCGGCTACGACCGGGTGATGGGACCGAACGGGCAGGCGCAGTACTGGGCACCGAACCTGACCGCCGCGCGGGACGTGCTGATGTCGCACTACGACCACACGTACGTCGCGCCCGGCGAGGAAGCGCCGCGGCGGGCGAGCACCACCGACCCCGTGGACCGCGACATCTCCACCTTCCCGCACGACGTGCCGGGCAGCGCCTTCGGCACCGTCGGCGAGATCTTCTCCGCGGAGGCCAACCCGGAACGCAAGAAGCCGTTCGACATCCGGACCGTGATGCGGGCGCTCTCCGACCAGGACCACCCGGTGCTGGAGCGCTGGGCGGGCATGGCCGACGCGGAGACCGCGGTGGTGCAGGACGTACACCTCGGCGGCATCCCCGTGTGCCTGCTCGGCATCGAGTCACGAGCCGTGCCACGGCGCGGCTTCCCGCCCACCGACGGCCCGGACACCTACACGGCGGGAACGCTGTTCCCCCGGTCGTCGAAGAAGGCGGCGCGGGCGATCAACGCGGCCAGCGGCAACCGGCCGCTGGTGGTGCTGGCGAACCTGTCGGGCTTCGACGGCTCACCGGAGTCGATGCGCAAGCTGCAGTTGGAGTACGGCGCCGAGATCGGCCGGGCGATCGTAAACTTCCGCGGGCCCATCGTCTTCTGCGTGATCTCGCGGTACCACGGCGGCGCGTTCGTGGTGTTCTCGAAGGCGCTGAACCCGAACATGACCGTCCTCGCGCTGGAAGGCTCGTACGCCTCGGTCCTCGGCGGCGCCCCCGCCGCCGCCGTGGTGTTCTCCGCCGACGTCAACGCCCGCACGGCTGCCGACCCCCGGGTGCGGGACCTAGAGGCCCGCGCCGCGGCCGCGGCCGGCACCGCACGCGCCGCGTTGACCGCGGAACTCGACGAGCTGCGCTCCTCGGTGCGCGCGGAGAAGCTCGGCGAAGTCGCCACGGAGTTCGACCGCGTGCACAACATCCAGCGCGCCGTCGAGGTCGGCTCGGTGGACGCCGTCATCCGCGCCGCCGAGCTGCGTCCGCGCATCATCGACGCCATCGAGTCGCGGCTGCTTTGATGCCCTGCCCGGCCGGGGACCCACCAGGGAGTCCCCGGCCTGTAAGTCAATCATGAGCTGCGCCGCTCGGGCGTCCGCGAGGTGCTGGCCGCGGTGGGCCTGGCCGCATCCGCGGTCCGCTCGCTGGGGTCAGCCGCCTCCTGACGAGGACCTGGCAGAGCAACGGTTGCCTGAGACGCTGCTCGATCCGCGTCCGCAGGTTGACAACCTGCATCCCCTCTGATTCTGCCGCACGTGTGCCGCTCGCAACGGGTAGGCGCTGTGCTCGTCGGCCGGTAGATCAGCAGGCTGGCTGTAGGACCTGCTTGACCGCCTTTCGCGGTTGCCCTGCTCACGTGGCGGCCGCTCGTAACCTTCTGATTCGTAGCCTCGGCCGGACTGTCCGGCTCGGTGCGGAGGCTCGGTCGGCCCTGCGTCTGTCAACGGCGACGAAGCCTGTCCAACAGCGACCTTTGCCGCGGCGGTGGCGCGGGTGGTCCGCCAAGCGAGACGCTTCCATTGCCTGGCCACTCCTGGGATGCAGCGGTCAGATCCACTGCATGGTTAAGGGTCTCGTTTGGCATGCCTGGGGTTATGTAAACCAGCTGCGCCACGGAAACGCCAATTGTGAGTGGTCTGGTCTCGGCCGCTTCACGCATCATCAGGTATCTGGTCTCGACCAACCCGGCGACGTCTGAGCGGCATGCTGGGTCCACCCAAGCCGCGGTGATTAGCGCATAGAGCGCGGCTTCGGTAATCCAGTCCTCGACACCGTAGGCCAGCTCAATCAACATTTGTCGCCTGGTCGATGTCGGCCACGGTTGCTCCGGTCGATGATGCAGCAGGCCCAGGCAGCACCACGCCTGGATGTAGCGCTCCCACAACCCTGGCAGGCGACCCCATCGGCCTGCCGGCATCTGCGGCGGATGAACCATGCTAGCCAGCAGGTCCTCAGCCTCAATGTCTGCAAGCGGACCGGCCGCGTCATACATCATCGGCGGTGGCGCCCACGGCAGGCCGGCAAAGTGAGCTGCGATAGCGGCAGAACCAGCGGTGCTCGGCGGGTTCAACGCCGGCGACGCGTTGACACCGTCGAAGCGCCACTGCACGATGCCGGGCTTTGACGGTTTCCGCGGATCGGGCTGCCCGGGATCTCCCATAGCGATGACCGCCTTCGGCCACCAACGGCGGAAGGTGGTCAGGGCACTGGGCACCTCCATCGAGGAGATACCGAGCTCGCAAGGCATTGAGCGGGTCTTCGGGTCAGTCTGGGCGAGAATCTTGATGCACGACTCGGTGGCAGCCGGGACACGGCCGAGCCACGGCAAACCTTCGCAGCTGGTGACCAGCTTGAGACGTTCATGGCTTTGCGCTGGTTTGGCTCGTAGGCGATCAGCCAGAGCGATCAGGCTTGCCGCATTGATGTCTTCAGGCCTGTCGCCTCCCCCGTGAACGCGCAAGGCAACAGCTTAGGCCGCAGGCGGCCGGAGTGATCGACGTACAGGACAGAAGTACAGCAACGCGAGCGACCGCAGGAGCCGCGACGGGCCCGAACCGTGCCTTGCGATGTCGCACGGCACCGCACGAGACTGCGCCGCCGTGACCTACGGACCAGAAGGTGCCGCGTCAGCATAAAGTCAGCGAACGCTGTGCTGCGCGACCGACTCCAATGGTCACAGCCGGCATGACACCGAAGGCAGGACCACAGGGAACGACACCCGCTGGCACTGGCCGACAACGCCGACCAGGCTCCCCCCGACGGGGGTCGTCCCGTTGCTCGGCGGAGTCTCGCCGCAGGTTCCCGCGACTCTCTCAGGTTGACCTGGTGCGAAACAGGACCACCGCCGCAGCGAGGAGACAGCCCAGGTGGCAGGTCACGGTGGCAATGAGGAAGGGGAAGTACCACCACCCGTAGAGGTCGTGGGTGTACTGCTGGCGGGCGAGCTCGATTGGCGCGACGAGCGGCGTGCAGAAGACGATCACGATGATCAGCGCCGCGGCGGGTAGCGCCAGCCCGATGTGCTCGTTGTGGTGGGTCCACCCTCGGAGCAGGTAACCCAGCGCTGCGGTGGTGAGGAAGAGGGCGGCCAGGGCGTACCCGAGCAGGAACGGCAGCATGGACTGTTCACCGGCCCGCCGGTGAAGGGGAGCGCGCGGCCCTGCGACACCGCCGAGGCGAAGATCTCGTCCATCCGGGCGACGAGCACTCCGGTCACCACTACCGTCGTCCCGGCCAGAGCGGTCGCCAGCCAGACCAGTCCCAGGCCCAGCCGGCGGGCACGATGGGTGGGCGAAGGGGACACCGGTACGGTGGCGGGCACCGATCGACGCTAACAGGGCGGTGCGGGGTCCGCGATCACAAGCGCTCCGGGCCCGCCTCTTAGCTAGCTTGGCCTGCGTCCTGTGCTGGAGTGGGCCAGATTTGCACAAGCCATTCCTCGACCCCGCGGTAGTTGAGAGCCTTGCCGTGCAGAGCGGCGGCGCGGTCGCGGCCGCGGCGGTAGACCCTGGCCTGGTAGGTACCTGGACCGGGCAGGGGGATCTGTTCGCCGGCGAATACTGCCATAACCGACATAAACTGGAGGCTGCCGTCCTGGCTGTCGAAGTCGGACTCTTCGGCTTCCTCCCAACTCCCGGAGTCGGGAGGGGGTTCGCTTGGCCAAAGTTCCAGGACAACGGTGGGATAGAAGTCGGTGCCAGCAGAGCGGAAGAGTATCCCGCCTGCGGTGCCGACGAAGAGTCCACTGGTCAGTCGGTCGGCTTCTTGCAGTGGCGTGCCGACGTTGACGCTGTCGGACAGTTGGAACGTTCCAAACTCTACGTACGGTGAAACCTTGTAGCGTCTGGTGGGCTCGGCGGGCATACCACTCCTCAGGGTGGTGGTGGCGGCCGGTGGACGCCGGCCGCCACCACTCGGGTCGGTTAGCTCAGCCGGGCGGGTTGCCGCTGCGGTGGGCGGTGATCATCATGATCGCAGCGGTGGCGGCGGTCCCGGCGGCCAGCGTCGCCGGGTTGCCGGGGGCCATCGCGACGTTCTTCATGGTGGCGGGCGCGCTGCACTCCATGGTGGGGTGAGGGTGCAGGGGCCTGGCGCTGCCAGGCCCCTGCCGGTTGCCTGAGGACCATCCGCCGGGCCCATGACCCCCGTCGGGGGGAGCCGGATCCAACCTGCCGACCGTTGACGGTCGGTACCAAACCAGGTCGCCATGCAGGTCCCGGCCATCGCTCCTTGTCGTCAGAGACGGATCGTGATCGAGGATTTCGCTGCCTTCTTGCTGCCTCGCCCGACCCACGGCGAGATGGAGACGTATCCGGCGGGCGTCTGAGTGTTAGGAAGGGTCCCCTATACAAGGCCCAGCGTTAGCAGGGGACCCTTCCTTCACATCAGTCGCCGGCCGGCTCCTGTTCCTGCAGGTGGGTGCGCAGGTGTTCGCCCTCGATGTCGACCTTGGGCAGGGCCCGGTCGAGCCAGCGCGGTAGCCACCAGGCCTTGTCGCCGAGCAGGGACATGACGGCCGGGACGATCGTCATGCGGACCACGAACGCGTCGATCGCGACGCCGGTCGCGAGTGCGAAGCCCATCGACTTGATGGTCGGTTCGTCCATGAAGATGAAGCCGCTGAACACCGAGATCATGATGATCGCGGCGGCGGCGACCACCCGGGCGCCGTGGCCCATGCCGTTGATCGTCGCCTGCTGGGCGGTGTGGCCGTGGACGAAGTCTTCCCGCATCCGGGAGACCAGGAAGACCTCGTAGTCCATGGCGAGGCCGAACAGGATGCCGATCAGCAGGATCGGCAGGAAGCTGACCAGCGGACTGGGAGTGTCCAGGCCGACCAGGTCGGCGAGGTGGCCCTGCTGGAACACGGCCACGGTGAGCCCGAAGGTCGCGGTGGTGGTGAGCAGGAAGCCCAGCGCGGCCTTGACCGGCACCAGCAGCGAGCGGAACACCAGCATCAGCAGCAGCACCGACAGCCCGACCACCAGCAGCAGGTAGACCGGCAGCGCGTCGGAGAGCTTCTCGGAGACGTCGATGCCGATCGCGGTCCTGCCGGTGAGCAGCACGTCCGCGCCCTGGACGCCGCCGACCGCGTCCCGGATGTCGTGCACCAGGGTTTCGGTGGCAGGGTCAGTGGGCCCGGTCTTCGGCACCACACCGAGCAGCGCGGTACGGCCGTCGGGGCTGAACTGCGGCGGCGTCACCGCGAGGACGTTCTCGGTGCGCTGCACCAGGGCGGTGACCTGCGGGACGGCTGCCGCAGTGGCCTGCTGGTCGTCCCCGGCGACCACCACCGCGAGGCGGCCGGTGAAGCCCGGCCCGAAGCCCTCGCTGATCAGGTCGTTGGAGACCCGCGCCGGCGACCCGACCGGTTCGGTTCCGGCGTCCGGGAGCGCCAGCCGCATGTCGGACGCGGGCAGGGCGAGCGCGCCGAGCCCGACCAGGCTGACCAGGATGACGGGCAGCCGGAACCGGATCACCAGGCGCGCCCAGCGGAAGCCGAAGGTCGAGTGGTCCTGGGCCGGGGCCCCGCGATCCGCCGCGGCCGCGCTCTTCCCGCCGGCGGCCCGCTGCTTGCGGGAAAGCACGCGCCGGCCGGCGAAGCCGAGCAGGGCCGGCTGGAGGGTGAGCGCGACCAGGACGGCGACGGTGACCGTGCCGGCGGCGGCCAGACCCATGACGGTCAGGAACGGGACGCCCACCACCGCCAGGCCGGCCAGTGCGATGACCACCGTCATGCCGGCGAAGAGCACGGCCGAGCCGGCGGTACCCACCGCCCGGCCGACCGCCTCGTCCGGCGGCAGGCCGTCGAGCAGGTTCTGGCGGTAGCGGGAGGTGATGAAAAGCGAGTAGTCGATGCCGACCGCCAGGCCGAGCATCAGGGCGATGATCGGAGCGGTGGTGGTCAGCTCGACCACGCCGCTGAGCGCGAACAGGCCGGCCATGCCGACAGCGACGCCGATCAGCGCGTTCAGCATGGTCATTCCGGCCGCCACCAGCGATCCGAAGGTGATCACGAGGACGATCGCGGCTACCGCCACACCAATCGCCTCGGCCGAGCCGAACTCCGGCGCGGTGCGGATCACCTCACCGCCGGGGGCCACCTGCCAGCCCTGCGCCTCGGCCGCCGCGCCGACCTTCTCGAACGCGTCTCGCTGCTCGGCGGTGACCTGGTTGGCGCTCTCGGTGAACTGGACCTGGATCAGCGCGTACCGGCCGTCGGGGGTGACGGCCCGGGCGGTGAAGGGGTCCGTGGCGCCGACCACGCCGGGCAGCGTCGCGGCCTCCTGGGTGATCCCCTTGACCACCGCCTGGCCCTCCGGTGTGCCGAGCTGGCCGGCGGCCGGTGCCTTGACCGCGATCGTGCCGGTCGCGCCGCTGGCGGTGGGGAACTGTTCGGTGAGCAGGTCCTGCGCGCGCTGCGACTCGGTGCCGGGGATCGTGAGGTTGTTCGCCGTCGGGCCGCTCAGGGTCGCGGCGGCCAGGCCGAGACCGACGAGTAGGGCGAGCCAGAGCGCGACGACGAGCCGCCGCCGGCGCATCGAGCCCCGGCCGAGCCGGTAGAGCAGAGTCGCCATGATTTCGTGTCCTTCGTTATGGGTGGATGGTCAGTCGGCGGGCTCGAGCGCCCGGCGTAGCAGCGCCAGCAGTGCCTCGCGCAGTTCTCCGTCGGGTACGTCGATGAAAGTCGCCGGACGTCTCGGCGATCCCGGCGAGCACCACCCGCGCGGCGATGCGGGCGGCCGGGCGCTCGGGGTGCCCGGCCACCGCATCGATGAGCCGGTCGCCGATCCGTTGGATGGATCAGACGGCGCCCTGGGCAGTGCGGGTATGCGCCCGGTGGCGATAGGGGACTACGACGGCGGCGAGGAAGGCGAGCAGACATATCCCGCCGCCGACCCAGAGGGCGGTCACGTAGGCGTCCGCAGTGGGTAGTGTGGTGCCGGGAATGGTGGTGGCGGCGAGGACGGCGGTCGCGATGGCGGTGCCGATCGAGCCGCCGATCGAGCGCAGCGTCGAGTTGATGCTGTTGGCGACGCTGGTGCGCTCCGGGGTTACCGCGGTGTTCAGCAGTGCCGGCATCGCGCCGAACGACAGGCCGAGCCCGAGGCCGAGCAGGCCGGCGGCGACGTAGAACTGCCAATGCTGACCGTGGAAGCCCACTAGGAAGGCGAACGTGCCGGCCGCGACGACCATGCCGGCTGCCAGTGACCACTTCGGACCGACGCGCCGGATCAGCGTCGCCGCGAGCACGGCCGCGGTGAGCGTGCCGGCGGTGAGCGGCAGCAGCGTCAGCCCGGCCCCGAGCGCGTCGACACCGAAGCCGTACCCGAACCGGCTCGGCGTCTGCACGTACTGGAGCATCAGCACGAACGCACCGAACATGCCGGCACCGGCGAAGAAGCCGGTGACGTTGGCGCCCAGCACCACCGGGTTGCGCATCATGGTCATGTCGACCAACGGTTCACGGACCCGCCGCTCGACGAACACCCACGCGGCCAGCAGCACCAGGCCGCCGGCGAACAAGCCGAGCACCCTGCCGGAGCCCCAGCCCCAGATCGGGCCACGATTGATGCCGAGCACGACGCACACCAGACCGCCGGCCAGCGTCAGCGCGCCCCAGACGTCGACCGTGAACGACCTCGCTTTCTCCGGCAGCCTGATCAGCGCTGCGACGCCGAGCGCGCCGACGGCGGTGGCCGCCGCGGAGATCCAGAACATCCCCTGCGCGGTCACGCCCGCCTTCGTCATCAGCCCGGAGAACAGCAGGCCGGCGCCGGCGCCGATACCGCTCAGCGCGCTGAGCAACGCGAGGCTGGAGGACACCCGGTGAGCCGGGAAGATCGACCGCACGATCCCGATGGCCAGCGGCATCGCGGCGAAGCCCATGCCCTGCAGGGCCCGGCCGACCAGCACGATCGCCAGGGTGTGGGAGGAGGCCACCAGCACTGACCCGAGCGTGACCAGCCCGAGCGTTGCCAGCAGCACCCGCCTACGCCCCAGCGCGTCGCCGAGCGAGCCGAGGATCGGGGTAAACACGGCTGCGGACAGCAGGTTGACCGTAAGCACCCACGACACGCCAGACATGGACACATTCAGCGAGTCAGCCAGGCTCGGCAGGATCGGCATCACCAGGCTCTGCATCACAACGATGACGAACGTGGAGAGGGCAAGCACCAGCAGCACCGCAGCGGGGCGGCTGCCCGTGCGGGGCTGGTCGTCCGCGCGAGGGGGCAGCGCGAGCACGGTCCGGCTCTCGGTCATCTCGGAGCTCCTCTTGTAGTCACTTGACGACTTCGACGGTACGACCTAAGTCGTCAACTGACTACAAGACCTGCGGTGAGCAAGAGCACTTTCCTCTCACCTAATCCTGGGTAAAGTAGTCGTTTGACTACTTCGTTTCCTCGGGAGGCTGCCATGGACGCCGATCCCACGACCCGACACCGCCGCCGCGATGCTGCGGCGACCCGCGCAGCGCTGTTGCACGCGGCACGGTCGCTGATGGCCCGGCACGGTGTCGAAGGCACCAGCACGCGTGACGTGGCCGCTGCCGCCGGTGTCAACCAGACGCTGGTCTACCGCTACTTCGGCTCAAAGGAGAAGCTGTTCGCCGAGGCCGCCTGCGCTGGCGCGGAGTCACCCAACATCGTCACGAAAACCCCGCTGGCCGAGTTGCCACGCGCGCTGCTCGATCGTGCCCTCGACCTGACCCAGGCCGAGGAGTCCGGCGATCTGGCGGCACTCGTCGGCGCAGCCAACGACGAACACGTTCGCGCGGTCCTGCGGGACCGCATCGAAAAATCGTTCGGCGCGCTCGCCGCCCGCCTCGACGGCCCCGACGCGGACCTGCGCGCGGAACTGGTCGCCGCCATCCTGATAGGCGTCGGGCTCCTCCGCCACAAGATCGGGACCACCGCTACGTCGACCGCCGACCGCGAAACACTCGCCATCTACGTCGACCGCATGATGGCGACGCTCATACGGCCGTCACCCTGAGCCGCGCGGTTCACCCGAGGAATCGGCTGTCTGGAACAGTGGCAAGATCCGCCGCACATCACCCAGGCAATCGCGGGCCACTCTCGATGTCACCATGATGATCTGCGCAGGCCCGGGGCGTCGGCGTGGGCAGGGCAGGGTTGCGTCGACTGGTCAACGATGAACAGCTCGCCATGCGGCGGGTTCCGCAAGACCGCCGCCGGTCGCTCGGTGACGACCCCACTCAGATGAACCCAGCCGCGCCAGCTGCTGTTGAAGACCGAGCGTCACGGCGCATCGAGGCCCAGCGCGCACGGTCGGCGGCAGAAGCGCACACCTGGTCTCGGTCAGTGCGTGCAATCGAGCCGTCAGGCGTACGAGCGACGGCGCGGCTCCAGCAATTCGGTGACACGGCCACGGTCGAGCACTTCGATGAGTGCGTCTGTGCCGTGTTCGACCTTGACCGCTATCTCGTCCGGGTGCAGAGGGATCAGCGCGAGCAACGCGATTCGGATACCGCTGCGGACCGCGATCGTGCGAGCCTCGGGCGGTACCCGCAGCATCGGCGTAACGACGACTCCAGCGAACGGGGTGTCCGTAGCGTACGGCTGCGCGGGATCCCCGTTCGGCACGGAATGCCATTCGCCGATCCAGGTCCCGTACTCGTGCGGCAGCCGGGCCACCTGCTTGAGGACTCGCAGCGGCCAGCCGGCCGGGTCGTCGTCCAGCCCGGTCAGCCGAGTCAGCGGCCAGTCGGCCGGCAGGCAGAGCATCAGTTCGGCGTACGGGCTGACGCCATGGCCCTCGGGGACCGTCATCGGCAGCTCACTCATGCCAGACGTGATCAGCGTCCGATAGGGGCGTTCCTCGGTCGGTGCCACGACATAGACATGCACGCCGACCAGGTGCGCGCAATCTCGTGGTAGACGAACTCGACAGGCCCGAAGTGTTCCTCGATGTGCCGGTCGATGGCCTCGGCGAAGCCCTGCTGCGGCCCGTGCGCCGGTACGAACCCGTCATGCAACGGCTGATGGCGGAGGACTCCTGACCCGAGCGGCTCGTTCATGACGACGCAGCCTAGGCCACGATCCATCGAGGAGAAGACCTGAGTCACGCTCATCGGCCATGTCCGCACGGGAACCGCACCGAGGCTGACCGACGCAGCGTGACCGGTGTGCCGAGGCCCCAGTGCGCACGATCGGCGGCAGATCCGGATGTCGGGTGGGCGTTGAGTTCACCGTCGCATCAGGCGTTCGATCGTCCATTCGCCGAAAAGCGATCCCCACGGCAAGCCGCCGTCGCCATCATCAATGAAGGTCTCCGTCGGATCTGTGGCGCGCACTGACTGCCACAACGTCAGCACTGGGTCGTCGAGCACATCCAGCTCCAACTCGCCGACAAGTAAGGCCTGAAGCTGATCGAGATCGGGGTGACTCCGCCGCATTCCTTCCTCGAGCCAGGCTTGGGCTCTACGCATCTGGTCGAGGTCTCCGCCGCCGGAGAAACCGAGCAGGTCATGCCAGTTCGGCAACGCGACCATGGTGGCCAGAGTGATCGCCAAGCTCGATCCGATGAGGCCGGCGCTACCTTCCGAGTCCGCGTACAGGACGGGACGCGACGGCGCTTCCGTACCCACCAGAAAGAACCGCCCCGCCGTGCCGTCACATGCGATCACACACAGACTCACGCTCGAAGACAGCCGCGCCGTGGATCCGTCGACGGACGCCACATCCTCAACGTCAAACTCGACGAGCTCGCGCAAGACACCCGAGACCGATGGTGCTGCCGCAATCCTGCGGAGCAGCGAAATGTCGTCAAGCATCCGCAGAGGGTACAGCCGGCCGGCGAACTCAACTCGGCAGATCCGCTTGTCATGGTCGCTACGTTCCGGAGGCCATGTAGGCGGCGAGGATGTAGTTCGGGTGGCGGTCGAGGTTCTTGCGGGCGCGGTCGTAGCGCATGGTCGTGCGGGGATCGGCATGGCGGGCGGCGATCTGCACGTCGCGCAGGCTCACACCGGCGTAGGGCATGGTGGTGACGAAGGTGTGGCGAAGCATGTGCGGGTGCATCCTTGGCATCCGGATCCCGGCGCTGGCGGCGAGGTGCTTGAGCCGGCGGGTTGCGGCGTGCCGGTCCATTCGCGTCCCGAGGGTGTTGCGCAGGACCGGGCCGTCGAGGCGGCCGTCGACCGCGTGGTCTACGGCTCTGGCCACCGCGGGCGGGAGCGGGATGAGGACGACTTTGCCGCCCTTGCCGCGTACTCGCAGGACGCGGTGGCCGTGTTCCTCGCCGAGGTCGCTGATGTTGGCGCCGCAGGCTTCGAAGATCCGCAGCCCGAGCAGGCCGAGCATGGCGATCAGCGCGAAGTCGTTCGGGTTGGCCGACAGTCGTGCGGTGGTGATCAGGGCTTCGAACTGCAGGTGGCCGAGTCCGAGGGTGGGTGATTCGGGTGGCACCGTTGGTCTGCGGACGTAGTCGGCTGGTGAGTGCGGCAGGATGTCGTCGATGACGCAGACGCGGTAGAAGCCGACTACCACCGACAGTCGGCGGAAGACGGTCGAGGGCTGGAAGCGGCGTACGTCCTGCAGCCAGCGCACGTACCGCTCGATCTCCAAGCGCGCGGCCAACAGCGGATCCAGGTTCTGACTGGTGCACCAAGTTAGGAAGACGCGCAGGTCGGACTCGGTGTGTAGCCGCGTGTCACCACGGTACCGACCGAGGTAGGCAGAAACCGCCGCACGGAGAACGACACGATCAGGAGAGACGACACCGGGACCGGACGCGGGAAGGGTAGCCATACCTCACGGTGCGTTACCACTAACAGTCGCTGTCAACGCCCTCTGCGCGGCAGATCCGGTCATTCATTTCGCGAGGCGGCCGCGTCGAGCACCCGCTGGATCAACTGGGTGGTTGAGATTCCTCCCGTGCGCCGAACGTAAGTGAGTTTCCCGGCTGCTGCAGCGGGCCCGTATACGAACTCGGCCCCCTCGGGCGACAGGTCGTCGCCGTGCACCACGGTGGTGATCCCGTGCTCGGCAAGAAACTCTTCGGTCAGTTGGAGCGGGGCGTCCTCAATCACCTCGTCGACGTACCTGCACGACTCGATCACGGCGACACGCTCGGCGAGGGTCATGATGGGACGACGCTTGTAGGAGGCTGCGGTGTCGTCGGACAGCACGCCGACGACCAGCCAGTCACCATGGCGGCGCGCCTGCCGGAGGAGCGACACGTGGCCCGCGTGGAACAGGTCTCCAACCATGTCGACGTAAACCCGCGATATGGCAGCCGCACCCACGTCTGGGTCCTCCACAACAACTCACCTGCTCCTTCGCCCACACCAGTCGCGGTCGCTCACCGTTCTACCGGACGAGACCGCCGAGGCGCGGACATCGGCAAGACCGAGTGCGTCTTGATCGACCGGCGATGACTCTGCGTGACGCGCTGTCGGCGACATGTGCGGGCGCTGTCGGCCAGGCGCTGGCTGCTGACAGGGCGACTGCACCGGTCATCCGGCCCGCGGTCGAGAATGACGTCCCGTGAGCGACTTCTACGTTTCGCTGATTCCGACCGACGTCAACTGGCAGCCGACCAGCGAAGCAGCCGCCGAGGCCGAAGCCTATGTCCGGCGAGTGTTTCCCGACCCGGACGGCGTCCAGCAGGACGTCACGGTCGAGTTCTACGACCGGATCACCACGGCCGACGCGGGCGAGAACATCCAGCAGATCACATGCCCGCGCTGCGATCGGGACATCCCGCTGGACTGGTACGAGGACCTTATCGAGCAGACCGAGGGCGAGTTCGACAGCCCGGATGTGACGGTTCCGTGCTGCGACACGGCAGTCGCGCTGGACACCCTGAAGTTCGACTGGCCCAGTCGCAGCGCTGCCGGGTGGCGCAGATGTGGCTGGGGACGTGCCGGTGGTGGACCACGCCGAAGGAGGGGGCGGTGAAGGTGGCGAAGACGACCGGGTGCCGGCCTACCGATGCGGGGACGCCCTTGCCGCCGGTCAGGCCGCAGCGCACGACTTGGTAGGCGTCGCCCTGGTAGACCCAGGCGCAGTCGGGGCAGTGCGATTCGCGACGGTTGCCGCACGCCTTGTAGAGCGCCCGGTCGGGCAGGTCGTCGGTGTGCAGCCGGCTGGTGATGCGGCCGGTGTCTCTGTTGACGGCGGCGATGGTGCCGGTGAGGCGGATCGGGCGTGAGCAGCCACCGGCGGGGGCGGTGTGCTCCAGCCAGCCGGAGAACCCCGAGGTGGCGGCGCGGTGCAGGGCTTGGGCATCCCGGCCGACAGTGAGGTCGGGCCGGAACAGACTGAACGGGGTGGACACAACTTTCTCCTCACGCGGGGTGGCAGGGACGGGAGACGAAGCACCACCAGCTGTGGACGGCGGTCCGCTGGTGGTGTTCGTCGTGTCTCCTGGCACCGCCGAGAGGGCGGCTGACGCCGGAGGGCGGAATCGTGGTGGTGCCACTTCCCGCCGATCGTTTATGTCCTTTCGCATCGTGGACCTGATGAGTGGGCCGGCACGGGTGGGGAGCCTGGGATACCGGCATCCGGCGGGTTGCCGCAGGCCCCCACCCGTGGAAGCTCACGAATCCGGGCCATCGTGGACGGCAGTAGGCCGTCCTGGGCCACTCAACGGATTTGGGGGACCGGCGCAGCGGCCGGTGCGATCGAGAGCCGGCGGGACGTGGCCCGCGTCAGCGGCAGGAAGGCCGCTCGACATCTCCGACATCGAGTCCAGCGATCCGGCAGGAAGGCCGCGGTGGCGTGCTCGACGAGCGCCAGAGTAGCACCGGGTGTCGACACGTCAACCCGCCGTGACCCCGTCCGACGGAGGCGGACCGGCCGGCTGCCGGCCGATGTGGGAGGACTTTCTGTACATCTATCAAGGCGGCCCTGAACGGGCCGCACGCGCCGCCGCCAGGGCGCGCGGCCGGCTTGCTCGCTGGGGCTCGCGGCCGGCCGCGCCGAACGCCCGGCGGCTGGCGCGGACAGCGGGAAGCCCGTAGGGCCGCCGCAGAACGACAGACCGTTGATCGGTGGTGTGGTGGGCCGACAGCCGGCCGGGCCGCGCGGTTACGAGCCCGCGCGGCGTAGGGGAGCGCACGCCGACCGCGTCGGCGAGCTGGCGGCAATCGCGGGGGTGCGGTCACTGCGCCTCCGGCGGGGGCGCTCCGGCTCCAAGATGGCCGGGGCTCCGCCGGCGCGTCGCGGTCCGTGGGTGGTTGCGGTAGGCCATCCCGCCTGCCGTCGCCCCGGGGCAAGCCGAGCAGACCGCCGCCCGACCCGCCAGCGCCCTTACGAGCCGTCAAGGTCCGCTTGACGTGGCGGGCCGGGCGGTAGCCCGCTCCCCAGGAGGGCGGGTCGATGGCAGACAGTGAGGATGGTGGGGTGGGTCGCCGGGTTGGTCTGACTCACCGGCAGACCGACGTTGCTGTCCTGATCCCGATTCGTCGGCCGGCTCGGTGGCCCTCGGCAGCTGCATGTCACCGGTCAGGCGTCGTGACCTGATAGGAGCCTGTGCGAGAGGCGCCCCACCACTGTGTTGTCCGCATCGCCTGACCGGTGACGTGTCCACGTGTTCTCGACGCGACCGAGAAGGGCGGACCTCACCAGCATGGCAGCCAAGAAGCGATCTCTCATCGGTGGTGTCGACACCCACCGCGACACGCACCACGCCGCCGTCATCGACACCACCGGCGGGCTCCTGGCCGACGCCGAGTTCCCCGCGACCACCGCCGGCTACGCGGATCTGCTGGCCTGGATGCGCTCCTTCGGGCGGGTGACTGCCGTGGGCGTGGAGGGCACCGGCAGCTACGGCGCAGGCCTGGCCCGCTATCTGACCAGCAAGAAGATCGCCGTGATGGAGGTGGACCGGCCGGACCGCCGAGCCCGCCGCGCACAGGGCAAGTCCGACCCGATCGACGCTATCGCCGCCGCCCGGGCGACCCTTGCCGGCACCGCGATGGGCACGCCGAAGACCCGCACCGGACCGGTCGAGGCCATCCGCGCCTTGAGGGTCGCCCGCCGAGGAGCGGTCAAGGCCTGCACCGCCGCCTTGAATCAGATGCGCGGCCTGGTCGCCGCCGCCCCCGAACCTCTGCGAGCCCACCTGACCAGGATCAGCGCTGCCGTGCTGGTCAGCCGCTGCGCCGTACTTGCCTACGACCCGACCAAGCTCCACGACCCGCAGCACGCCACCGCCGCAGCCTTGGCCGGGCTCGCCCGCCGCGTCACCGCCCTCACCGAGGAGATCACCCTCCTCGACCGGCAGGTGACACCCATCGTCCGGAAAGCGGCACCCCGCACCACCGCCCTGTTCGGTGTCGGCCCCGATGTCGCCGCCCAGCTGCTCACCACCGCCGGCGACAACCCCGACCGGCTGCACTCCGAAGCCGCCCTCGCCCACCTCTGCGGCGCAGCACCCATCCCCGCCAGCTCCGGACGGGTGCGCCGCCACCGCCTGCACCGAGGAGGCGACCGCGGCGCCAACCACGCCCTGCACACCATCGCCCTCTGCCGCATGCGCTACGACCAGCGCACCCGCGCCTACCTGCACCGACGCATCACCGAAGGCCTCAGCAAGCAAGAGATCATCCGCTGCCTCAAGCGCTACATCGTCCGCGACGTCTACACCGCCCTACGCGCCGACTTCGCCGCCCTCGCCCCTTGACCTCCATAGGAGCATCGGGATGGAACACCTCACGGTGAATCACTGCCGTGTCGTATCTACTTCACCACCAGCTATGACCCGTGGGCGATCTACTCCTATAGGAGGGACGTGAGACCCAAACGAGTCGAAGTCCGGGCTTGGCCAGCGCGCCGGCCAAGCCGCCGCAGGTCACGCGGCCGGCCGTCTAAGTTTCGCTTCAACGTATGACCGTCTTGAAGGGGGATGGCCGACGGTAGGCACGGGTGCTTCTATGGCCGGCATGACCATGACTGACGGCCGGTCGACTGCGAAGCAGGTTGCTGGGATGGGCGTCTGGTCCCTGATCTTCGGCTTCGGTGACCTCCTGATTCAGCTTTGGACCGATGGCCATCATCCGTTTCAAGGGAAGCTCAGTTCGTGGGGGCTCGGCGAGGTCTTCTCGATGATGGGTGTCGCGCTTCTCTGCTGGGCCGTGTGGCTGCGTCGACAGCAACGCTGACAGCAATTGGCCGGGACGAGGACGACCACGGCCGGCGTCGCACGGACGATTGGCCGAGGCGGCAGACGGTCTGGCACGCAGGCAGACGAAGCGCCCAGAACTTACAAGCGAGAGGTCAGAGCCTGGCGGACGCGCCGGCTCCGGGCGGGGTCGACGAGGAGCAGGTCCAAGCCGTCACCAGGCCGTCGGAGGCCGAGCGTGAGCGACCAAGGACGACCACTGATGACGGCGTCTACCCAGGTGACAAGGCGTGATCGGCCCGATCACCAGGCCCGCCTGGCCTCGTTACCTGTAGTTGGTGAACCGCAGGGGCACCCAAGGCAGCGCCGCCCGCCATCCAACCAGTTCGAAGGCCCAAGCCGTGAGCACGGAGTGGACGAGCCGCTTGTCCTCGGTGAACGCTTGAAAATGGCTGTTTTCGTCACCCTCGCGGTACTCGACCTGGTATCCGTTTGCCGCGGTTCGGGCAACCTGCGCGAACGTCTGACCGGTGGCATCGGTGAGACGTTCCACGACGAGGAACTGTTCCTCGCCGCGCTCCATGTCCGACAGCAACTCGAACAGCAGATCCTCTGAGGGGTCGTGCCAGATCTGGCCGGACTCCATCGTGACGCGAAGCAGCGGAGCAGTCATGGCGGTAATGATCCAGGACCCCAGGTTGCCGGCGTGCCCGATTCGTGCCCGATGAAGGGGTGAACAGGGGCCAACAGCGGGCTCCAGCATGCCCGGCACCCGCAGCGCTGGAGCTTGTCGCGGGCAGCCACGCAGCTACTCGCTTTGCGGATCATGTGATTCCCAAGGTGAGGTTAGGCACCTGAGCTTCCCCCGGTAGCTTGGAGGACGATCTGCACGGCGGCTTGGGCGGGAGTCAGGTGCGTGGTGTCGACGACCTCGGCCTCGGCATGCAGCCACGTGCGCGCCGCCTCGGCGTAGGGCTCGAGGTACTTGAGACGGAACGGAGACGGAACAGGGTGTTCCCCCTCGATACGCCCGCGGAGGGTGTCTTCGTCAGCGTGGAGGACGAAGTGCCTTACCGGGATGGCATGTTGGGCGAGGCCCGTGCTGATTTCGCGCCAGTACTGCTCGACCAGGACAGTCATGGGTATCACCAGAGTGCCGCCGGTGTAGTCGAGCACGTGGCGGGCGGTCTCGACGACGAGCTGCCGCCACGGCGGCCAGTGCTGGAAGTTGTCCGTCTCGGGCAGCCCCGGCGTGATGGTCATGAGCGTCTCGCCGACCTTCTCGGCGTCGAATACCCGTGAATCCGGGATCAGTTGCTGCACGAGCGAGCTGGTCGTCGTCTTGCCCGCGCCGTGGGCGCCGTTGAGCCATACGATCACGGGACACATTAACGCGCGTGAGCAACCGGACGACCTGCCCAGGACTTGTAAGCGAGGCGTCAGGGTCCCGCCGGGCAGCCAAACGAACAGCCAAACCGGCGAGCATGAGCGGACGATCGCGAACCGGGGCGCCGTGTCGGGCACGAGGACCAAGCGGTGGACCAGCGCCGGGCCACACCGACTCGTAGATGAGTAGGTAGGAACGGCGTCCGCTCGCTCCTGCCATGGGGCACACAGGGGGCACAAGACACTGTCAAACGTCGTCAACCAGCCACCAACGATGGCGGCCCGAGTCGCCGTGTGAGCAGGGGTCGCCGGCCGTTGACGCGGGTGGCGGGACAACGGCTCTATGTTCCGCTTCAACGTCTGATTAGTGGCGCTGCCACGATCAACCGCTGCGTGGGGCGTACATGATGACGCCGACGCCGAGGAGGCAGATGGCTGCGCCGACGAGGTCGTAGCGGTCGGGGCGGAACTTGTCGACGACCATGCCCCATGCCAGGGAGCCGGCGACGAAGATGCCGCCGTAGGCGGCGAGGATGCGGCCGAAGTTCGGGTCGGGTTGGGAGGTGGCGACCTTGTCGAGCCGGGAACGTGGGCGACTGACGGGGGTACGGGCCTGACCGACTGCATGTGGGGTCTGTCCCTGCCGCCGGAGTACGGCTTGGATGACGGCGGCTACGCGACGTCCTACACGGAGGTCCAGGTGCCCAAGGGCGCCACTCGGATCGGCGGCGTGCCGGGCCGTGGATCAGCAGGGCGGCCCGATGGGCCCGGTCAGGGCACCAGCTTCGCCGTCAGGGTCGGTTCCAGGACGAGCATTTTCGAGAAGGCGCACCGGGCTCGGGCCTGTTCGGCCAGGTACTGGAAGACCTCCTGGGACATGCCCGGTGCCTTGGCCTCGACATCAAGATGTATCGCTGTGATCGCGGGGCGGCCGCGGTCGTCGTCGCCCATCGTCACCTCCGCGGTTGTGCTTATCGAGGCGACCTGCGAGCCCTCTTTGCCGGAGATGTTGGACAGCGCCTGGTTGTAGCAGGCGGCGTGCGCCGCCGCCAGTAGCTCTTCCGGGCATGCCCCGTCGGCCCCTTCGAACCGACTCGCGAAGGTGTACGGCACAGCGTTGAGTGTGTCGCTTGCGGTGGAGATCGTTCCGGAACCGCCGTGGAGTGTTCCATGCCAGTCCGACCGGCCGCTCACGATCGGCATCTCGTCATCCCTTCGCCTGGTGGGGCCGCCAGTGAGCCGAGCCGGTGGCGAACCTGCCGGCTGAGCGGTGCGGCTCTCGGCCAGCGTACGGTTGCTCGCGGCGGCGCCCGGTGGAAAGCGCGTCCGCGCTCCGGCTCGTACCGGCCACGTACGTGCGTCAGGGTGTTCCTCAGCCAATTCCCGGTATGGCGGCGCGGTGCCACGGTAGTTTTCTCGCGCGAGCGATCCGCCCGTGGCGCTTGGATCGACCCGCCTGCGGTGGCCTCGTGCTCCAGCCGCGGAGCGTCGGCAGAGTTTTAGGGCGAGATCCGGGGAGACACCGTGGCCTTCGAGGCGCTCACCGTACGCGATGAGGGTGCCGTGCTGTTCGCGGAGATCATGGCCCCACCCATGAATCTGCTCGGCCCTCCACTGGTTCGCGACCTGGTGTCGTTCATCCAACAGGCGGAGGCCGACGACAAGGTTCAGGTGCTCGTGTTCGCCAGCGCCGATCCCGACTACTTCATCCCGCACGTCGACGTCACCAAGATCAAGGAGTATCGGGACGAAGCGGCGAAGCTGGTCGGGGAGCCCTCGCTCGGGCTGATGTTCCGCCATCTCAGCGCCAGCCGGCTGGTCAGCATCGCCCAGATCGAAGGTCGCGTACGCGCTGCGGGCAGCGAGTTCGTGCTGGCCTGCGACATGCGCTTCGCCGCGCTGGAGTCGGCGGTCTTCGGTCAATTCGAGGCGTCGGTGGGAGCACCTCCCGGCGGAGGCGGAATGCAGCACCTGGCCCGTCTCCTGGGTCGTGGGCGGGCGCTTGAGGTCATGCTGAGCGCCGAGGACTACGACGCCGCGCTGGCCGAACGATACGGCTGGATCAACCGAGCGCTGCCCGCCGCCGAGCTGCGCGAATTCGTCAAGACGCTCGCCCACCGTATCGCCGCCTTCCCGCCGGCGGGCCGCGCCGCGGTCAAGGACCGGGTCAATGCGATCACGCTCGCGCCCGTCGATGAATTCCGCCGCGACTCCGATCTGTTCGGCGAAGGGATGCGAACACCCGAGGCGCAGCGCCAGGTCCAAGCCGCGGCGAAGGCAGGGTTCCAGACCCGGGACGCGGAGTTGGACTTGGCCCGCCTGCTGGGTCGGCTGGGCGGCTGATGCCGGGGCGGTGTTCCAGGGCAGGCCTGGGCAGATCGGCCTGGCTAACGGCCGGCGAACAGATAATCGACAAACGTGGGCGCCAGGTCGTCGTTGAGCGTCTCGGGCTGGAACACCACCCGGTGGACGATGGGCGTGAGGACGTGGTCGATCACGTCGTTGACGGCTAGCGTGCCGCCCGCCCGCTCGACCATCATGGTCACCTCGGCTTGGCGATTGCGCAGGGCAGTCCGAGTCGCGGCCACCCGCTGTAGCGATGCCGCCGCGCAGCAGGGCCGCGGCGCCCGGGTTGCGGAAGCACTCGATGAGTTCGTGCGCCCAGCGGGTCAGATCCTCGCGCAGGTCGCCGGGATCTGCGGCGTGCACACCGCTCGCAGGAGTCGAACGACCGGCGGCTCAGTATTCGTCGGTCAGCGCGTCCTACGCGGCGAGGCTGGCCTGTTGCACGACTGAACATATGCCGACATGCGGAACCAATCTGTGACTCATCATGCCAATACGACAGGCCGGCTGCCGGCGTTGTCGAGCCTCAGGACCTCAGTGATAGAACGGTCTCAAGACGTGAGTGACACTTCCGGCTAGCCGGGTGGTGACGGCGGTTCGGGTGGGCGTGCGCGGGCGCGCGCCGCGTCGGCAACGGCGATCCCGGTGAGGACTGCGATAGCGGCGATGGCAGTCACTAGCGGCGGCACGAGGAGCATCGGCGGTGCCAGGGCGGCCAGCGCGAGGACGCCGATCCACCGATCTCGGGACACACGGGCGAAGGTGGCGTATTCGAAGCCGGCACGACCGACCAGAAACAGCGCGGGTCCGCCGAGGATGACGGCGACCCAGGCTGGTTGGGTGTGTTCGGTTGGATGAGCGATGACGAGTTTGTCGCCGACGGCGGTGGCGACGATCCCGGCCAGCATGATCAGATGAGCGCCCGCCGCCGTTTGGGCAACGCGGTCCGGATTGCGGGCCGCTTCGATGGTGGCGGGCAACAGCTCCCCGGCCCGATGGATGTAGATCCGCCAGAACAGGGCCGTGCCGACGAACGACACCACGAACGCCGCCGTCCGATCGGCCGCGAAGCCGGTGCCACCGAGGGTCATCGTGGTGACCAGGATCAGCTCGCCGAGCGCGATGATGAAAACTTGCTGGTACCGCTCACCCAGGTGCTCAGCCACAATCGGAAACTGCGATATGGGCGAGCGACGCCGCCCCGGGGTCGAGTAGCGGAGGGCGGCGCCCGTGTAGTCCATGGCAACCGCCAGCGTCCACAGGACCGCGCGCCCCGTATCGGGCACGAGTGCGCCCGCGATCCACGGCACCGCCGAGACACCGAACCAGGACAGCACCTGGATGCTTCTGCCCTGCAACTCGTGACCACGCAAGGCGAGGACCAGGAAGAGTTGGCGGCCGACATGGATAGCGACGTACAGGCCAGCGAAGACCAAACCTCGCTCGCCGAACGCGTCAGGCAGCGCGACCACCATCACCAGGCTGCCGAGCATGGTCGCGGTGACCACCAGCTGAACTGCCGGCTGTTGCGGGGCGTACAGGTCGGTGACCCACACGGTGATGCTCCATATCCACCACATGGCCAACAGCAGCACCAGCGTCCGGAAGGCGCCGCTCCACCCGAGATCCTGGATCAGCCCTTGCGACAGCTCGGCGAGCGCGACGACGAACACCAGGTCGAAGAACAGCTCCAGGAAGTTCGCCCGCCGCGGATCCTCCGGCATCCGCAGGAACCTGACACTGCTCGTCATCATCCCGCCCGTTCTGCCGGCTTTATCCCAGGCCGCGACTGGCTGGACAAGATCTGGCCCCTGGTCACACATGCGGTACGGGCATGTTGGCACGAGGAGGTGTACCAGCTAGACGAGCGGTTCCGCGCTGCGACAGTCGATGACGGCGGCGCGGCCGTTGGCAGGTACCACCGGACCGGACCGGACGGTGGTTGGTGGTGGCAACGGCGGCCGCGGCTCTTGGTTGGCCACCGGACTGACGCTCTAGCGGATATCACTGGCCAGCCCGGTCGCTGATGCAAGATTTGGCCGGCGCCCGAACTGTCAGCTTGGGAATTGGACAAGATCAGGCCCCGGCGACCGCCGCGATCGCGGACGGCACTAGGCGGTAGTAGGCCCAGACGCCGCGCTTCTCGCGCTCGAGCAGGCCGGCCTCGGTGAGGATCCGAAGGTGATGACTCACGGTCGGCTGGGAGAGACCAAGCGGCGCGGTGAGGTCACTCACGGAGGCCTCGCCCTCCGGAGCGGACTGGATCAGACTGAGCAGTCGTAGCCGGGCCGGGTCGGCGAATGCCTTCAGCACTCCGGCGAGCCGCTCGGCATCGGCACGCTTGATCGGCTCGCCAGCAAGAGGCGAGGTAACAGGCGTAGCAGTTTTCGCAGCTCCCACGTCTTGCATCGTTTCACCAACACCATCAATAGGCCGGTGGAACCAGGACCGGGTCACCGTCCGTTCGCGGGTAGGGAGCAGTGTTAACTCGTCCCGGCCGTGTCCGCGCCGGGACGGGCCAGTGCCTGCGTCGGCCAGCGTGTCGGGATCTTGGGCCACTCGGCATGATGATCGGCGGACGGCCGGAGGTGCGAGCAGGCCCGGATCGTGTGACCTGGTGGTCGTCGGAGGTGGCCAGGCGGGCTTGGCGGCGCGCTACTACCTACGCTTCGGTTCCGGGCCCGACGGGCGGGCCGGCCAGTTCGTCGCGCATCGCGTGGAGGAGGCGGCGGTATTCGCCCTCCGTGCCGATCGCTGCCCGACGATCGGGGTGCGTCACGTAGTGCCGGATAGCGTCCGCGATGAACCAGGCGTGGACATTGTCGATGCGAAGCAGTCGCCGGCTCAGCACCAGGCCGCGGCGACGCACCAACTCGGGGCGGCCATAAGTAAGAGTCAGAGTGCCTGCCCGTACCGCAGGCCGATACGGATGACCAGGTGCTATTGCTTCCCACGGCACGCTCACCGATCCGGTCGGCTCCCGCCACCGTAGGCCCTCAGGGCGCAAGTGGACACCCAGTCCACGCCAGGCCCCAGTCAGGAGCAGGCCAGCCCCAGCCATCCAGAGGACGGCGAGAGCGGCCTTCTCGAGCAGATTGTCGTGCGACTTGGCCGAGACGACCAGCGAGCCAACGTGCCCTGAGGCCGCAAACGTAAACAGAAGGGCGGTAGCAACTACCGGGAAGCTAGGCGGCGTGCTGAAGGAGGACTCTTCCGGCCGCACGATGAAGACCGCCGGTCGCTGCGCCAGAGAAGTGACGATCAGCAGCACCAGCGAAATCACGACGGCTGCCAGGAGCCCGAAGAACGACAAATCACTTAGGGCTCCATCGCCCGGCGATGCGAACCATTGCCCTACCGGGTAGCCAGCAGACAGGGCCAGGGCAACCGCGAGGACTACCCGGTGGTGCCGGGTCACGGCGGCGAGGGATGCAGACACGCCGGCCAGAGTACGAGTGCCTCACTACAAAGTCTCCAGCCCCAATCGGCCAAGGTGTGCGCGGCGCCGACCGGCTCGGACGGCAGCATCAGAAGGGCGGTGCCGCTGCCTCGGCGGTGTCGCCGCGTGCGCGGCGGGTGTCGGCGACGCCCACCGTGGCCAGCACGACCAGGGCGCCCGCGGCGGCCAGCAGTGCGGGAACGTGGGGCAGGACCGGGGTCAGGGCGAGCAGGACCAGGATGGCGATCCAGCGGGACGGGGAAACCCGGGCGAAGACTTCGTATTCGAGGCGGGCCCGTCCGGCGAGGAACAGGACGGGTCCACCGATCACCACCGCGACCCAGGCGGGTCCGGGGTGCCCGCCGGGGTGCTCGATGACCAGTTCGTAGCCGATCGCCGTGGCGGTCAGACCGATCACCATGACGGCGTGGGTGTCGGCGGCGGAGCGGCCGATGGTTGCCGGGTGTCGGGCCTTGGCGACGGCCTCGCCGAGGATCTGCCCGGCCCGCTGGACGTAGATGCGCCACATGGCGATCGTGGTTGCCAGGGCCAGCGCGAAGGCGGTGGTGCGGCCGGGTCCGTGCGGGTCCATGCTGTAGGCGAAGCCGGCGACCAGGATCGTCTCGCCGAGAGCGACGAGGAAGAACTGTTGGTAGCGTTCGGCCAGGTGTTCGCCGGCGATGTCCCACTTCGACGTGGTGGAGCGGCCCAGCCCGGGCACCGGCCAGCCGGTCCGTACCGCCGCGTACTCGACGGCGAGCGCGCCGGCCCAGCAGATCACTCGTGGGGTGGTCGGCAGCAATGCCCCAACGATCCAGAGCACGCCGGTGGCGGTGAAGGTGATGGCCATGCGCAGTTTCAGCCGACGGTACGGATGCCGGCCGAGGGCGACGAGCAGGATCAGCGGCCGGGACAGCTGGCCGACCACATAGGCGATGGCGAACATCAAACCGGTCTGGCTGAACGCCCGCGGGATCGCCACGCCCATCACCATGCTGGCCACCAGCGCGGTGATCACTATCGCCTGCAGCCAGATGTGGTGCGGGTCGTAGCGGCTGGTGGTCCACGCCGTGCCCTGCCACACGCCCCAGAGTGCGAGCAGCAGCAGAAGTGTCTTCCCGCCGCCGGTGACGGCCATCCAGGCATGGCTGCCGCCGGGTTCCAGCGCGAGGTCCTCGAACGCACGCGCGGAGATGCGGGTCAGCGCGAACACGAAGACCAGGTCGAAGAACAACTCCAGGAACGTCGCGCCGCCGTATTCGCCGGCCATGGGCTCCAAGCGTCTTGTCGCCTTCGCCGCCACGATCAGCGCGTCGTTCCGTCGATGCAGCTCACAGAGCAGTCCTAGCACCATCGGCGGGCGTTCACGGGGTAAATGTGTGCCACCAGGTAGGAGTGCTTTCGTGCGTTACGAGCTGTATGCACGTTTCAACCGGTTAGGGTAATAGCGCGGTAGGTGAGGTGAGTTGGGGAGGGCTTGGGTGGACTCGTACCCCGCGGTGGAGGCCCACGGCCTGATTGGTGATCTTCAGACCGCGGCGCTGGTGGCGATGGACGGGACGCTGGACTGGTTCTGCGCCCCTCGGTTCGACTCGCCGAGCCTGTTCGGCGGGCTGCTTGATCGGCGCAAGGGCGGGCATTTCCAGGTGTCGCCGGATGGCGTCGAGTACGTGAGCAAGCAGTTGTACCTGCCCGGCACGGCGATCCTGATCACCCGCTTTCTCAGCGCGGACGGCGTGGGTGAGCTGGTGGATTTCATGCCGGTCGCGGGGGATCAGCCCACTGACCGCCACCGCCTGGTGCGGATGCTGCGGGTGGTCCGGGGCACGATGCGGTTCCGGGTCGACTGCCAACCCCGCTTCAACTACGGGCGGGATCCGCACGAGCTCGACGATTACCCCGAGGGGCACGTGTTCCGCAGCTCTGCGCTCTCCCTCACCACGAACATGGTTCGATACCCCGAAACCCGGCCGGGCGAGCAGGGAGTCCGGCGTGAGGAGGGGGGCTGGTGGGCGATCGCCACGCTGCGCGAGGGCGAGTCCGGGGGTGTCGTTCTGGAGACAGGAGTGTCGCCTGACCGGCCGCGCTTCTACACACCGGGCGAGGTGCAGGAGCTGCTGGAGCAGACCCGCGACTTCTGGCGGCGCTGGCTGGCCCGCTCCCGTTACACCGGCCGCTGGCGGGAAATGGTCGAGCGCTCCGCGATCACGCTCAAACTCATGACGTACGCGCCGACCGGCGCGCTGATCGCCGCCCCCACCGCCGGGCTGCCCGAGCAGATCGGCGGGGAACGCAACTGGGACTACCGCTACACCTGGATCCGCGACGCGACAATCTCGCTACACGCCCTGCTCGCCCTGGGCTTCACCGACGAAACGTGGCAGTACATGCACTGGGTCGACGACCGGGTCCGGGAGGCCAGGGTACGGGAGGTGCCGCTGCAGATCATGTACCGCGTCGACGGGTCACCCGATCTCAGCGAGGAGATGCTCGACCACCTCGAGGGATACCGGGGATCAGCACCCGTGCGGGTGGGCAACGGCGCCGCGAACCAGCTGCAACTCGACATTTACGGCGACCTACTCAACGGCCTCCACGAGGCCGACAGCCATGGTCTGCAGCTCTCTCGCCAATTGTGGCTGGACACCGTGCGACTGGTGGACTGGCTCTGCGAGCACTGGGACCAGCCCGAAGACGGGATCTGGGAAACCCGCGGTGGCCGCCGGGACTTCACCTACGGGCGCCTGATGTCCTGGGTAGCCCTGGACCGGGCGGTTCGCCTCGCGCAGGGACGCGGACGGCCGGCCGACACCGACCGGTGGGTGCGTGACCGGAACCAGATCTATGAACAGATCATGACGCGTGGCTTCCACCCCGGCCGCGGTGCCTTCGTGCAGCACTACGCGACCGACGTCCTGGACGCGTCGCTGCTCACCATGCCCTCGGTCGGATTCATCGCGCCGACCGACCCCATGTGGCAGTCAACGTTGCGAGCCATGGACGCCGAACTGGTCTCCGACAGCCTCGTCTACCGGTACGACCCGAAGGCCTCGCCCGACGGCCTGCCCGGCCAGGAGAGCACCTTCACCATGTGCACCTTCTGGTACGTCCGGGCTCTCGCGCAGTCCGGACGGCTCGAAGACGCCACGCTGACCCTAGAAAAAATGCTCACCTACAGCAGCCCCCTCGGCCTCTACTCAGAGGAAATCGCCCCCACCGGCGAGCAGACCGGCAACTTCCCGCAGGCGTTCAGCCACCTCTCTCTGATTGGCACCGCCGTGGACCTCGACCGCCTACTCGACGCCGCCCCCTGAGCCCGACGTAGCGATATCCGGGCGGAGACCGCAGCCAGCTCAGGCACCGACACCAACTTCGACACAGGCCCCGAGCGGTCCTGGTTGCAACTCGCAACCGCTTCAGACGGAGGAGTCCGGCCAATGGCCTTTACCTACTCGACCCTGAGGACGGAACTCAGCAGCGGCGTGCTGTGGGCCACGATCGACAACCCCGGCGTCTGAGCGAGGCGCGCCCCGTGACCATCGCACTTCTCGAAGGTCGTGCCCGGGGAGCGGGCGGCGAGTTCCTCTACGCCTGCGACATGCGCTTTGCATCGCTGGAGCGCGCCGTTATCGGACAGCCCGAGGTGGGAACAGGGGTCTTCCCCGGTGCCGGAGCGGTCCAGCACATCGTGCGGCTCGCAGGGCTGGGGCAGGCGATGCAGGTCATCCTGGCTGGCGAGGACGTCGACGCGCGAGAGGCGGAGCGGATCGGTCTGGTCAACCGGGCGCTCCCGGACGACGAGCTCATCGCGTATGTGAAGGCTCTCGCTGAGCGCATCGGCAGTTTCCCAGAGGCTGCGGTCCGCCTCGCCAAGCGCCGCATCAACGCCGCAGCACTGCCGGCGAAGGAGGACGTGCAGGTCGACTCGGGGTTCTTCCAGATCCTCGCCCGCGATGGCTCGAGCACGTCGCGCCTGGCGGCGCTCATGGAGCGAGGACTGCAGCAGCGCTCCCGCACGGAACTCGAGTTCGGCGCCGCGCTGGGCGAGCTCTGATCGCCATGAGTCCTTCCCCAGAGCCAACCAAGGGTCGGCCAGCTCCTCGATCAACTCCGCCAGGTGCTGACGGGAGATGCCCGGGAACACAGGCTGCCAGACAGCCGGTCGGGCCCAGCCAGGCGAGGGAACCACAACGTGCTCGCGCGTATCTCCCGACAATGCCGCCATCAATGCGCGCAGGAGTCGTCGCCATAACTGCCGGCGGCCCAGAGGGCTTATCGCGGGGCGTCAGCGCAGTGCAACCTCGCCCGCGTGGACGGCACGCATGGCGCGCTCGACGGTCTCCTGGTTTTCGCCGACCGGAGCCACGTAGCCGATGACCTCGCGTGCAGCGTCCTGCCCGAGCATTCGGGTGATCACCCACGTCGCGAGATACTGGGACGCCAGGCAGCCGCCCGCCGTAGCGATGTTCCCCTCGGCGTGGAACGGCGCGTCCAGCACGGTGACGTCGCAGGCTTCGACAAAGGGCCGGCTCGTCATGTCCGTGCAGGCGGGCATGCCATCGAGCAGCCCGAGCCGGGCGAGCACCAGGGCGCCGGAGCACTGCGCACCGATCAGCTGTCGCGACGGGTCGAGCAGCAGTCTGGAGATCAGCTGGTCGTCGGCGACCACCTCGCGTGCCTTCACCCCGCTACCGATCAGCACGACGTCGGCTTCGGTCACGAACTCCATCGGGCGCTGCCCGGTCACCTCGACGCCGTTCATCGACGTGACCACCGGCGTCGGCGTCGTGATGAAGGCCTCCAAGCCGTCCTTGCGGCACCGGTTGATCAGCGCGGAAGCGATGAAGCTGTCGAGCTCGTTGAACCCGTCGAAGGTCACCACGGCTACCTGCATCACAACTCCCTCACGTACGGCATCAGATGCCAGTCTGCCTGGCGCACCGGTTCAGGTCGGGAGCCAATCAGCGGCTGGTGGCATGCCTACCGCGCTCTGCGTTTCGAGTTCCGAGCCTGGGTGCCGTACGTACCGTCCAGCCGTTCGGTGAAGCATCACGGTGACGGTTGCGCGAACGGAACGCCTGGTGACTGTGTGGCTGCTGCGACGGGAGATCCGGGAGCTTGATCAATCTCAAGTTGGTGGTGACCAACATGGCCCACGGCTCGCTGCTACGAGGCTACCGAGCCCAGCGGTCCGCAGGGATTAGAACAGGCACTCACCGAGAGCGCAATCGTGCTCGCCCTCGTTAGACTTCGGGGCATGCCTGAACAGCCTCCACGCCCGAACGATCAGCCGCGCTGGCTGACTCCGGCGGAGCTGGAGACATGGCAGCAATTCGCCCTGATGTTGCACAAACTGCCCATTGCCCTGGAAGCGCAGCTGCAGCAGGACGCGGACCTTAGTTACGTCGAGTACTACGTCCTCGCTGGACTGGCCGACCAGCCGGGACACCGCATGCGCATGAGCGACCTGGCCGTCCTCGCCAACGCCGAGCTGTCCCGTCTCTCCCACATGATCAGCAGGCTGGAGCGCCGGGGTTTCGTCCGCCGCGAACCAGACCCCACCAATGGCCGCTACACCCACGCGATCCTGACCGAAGCCGGCTACGCCCGTCTCGTCGAGGCCGCCCCGGGGCACGTGGCCCGGGTACGCGACCTGGTCGTCGACGTTCTCGACCCCGCCGAGCTGGACAGCCTGCGCACCGCTGCCGAGAAGATCAGCGAGAGGATCGACCGCTGGGAGCAGCAGAACTGCCGCCGCACGGACACCGCCCCTCAGCTGCCACAGCGCAACGCCACGCCACGATGAGCTTCGATGGGAGCGAGGCCGGGCATCCGGGGTCCCGCATGCCATCGCCGCCGTGTCGCGACCCTGGCGTGGCATCTGCGGAAGCGGTCGCCTCGCAGGGACACTGACGCCGCGGCGCCTTTGGTCCCCGGCACCGACGGTCCGGAACGGAGCTTCGTCCCTGACAATGTCGCCGGTGAAGCTACCCGCATCAGCAAACAGACTGAGGGCCTGCTCACCCAGACCCATCCGTTGCTGGCACGGGCTCTGCGCCCACGCGTCCAGCATCCGGCAGGGCTGCTGATGCTCCAGCAGTTCAGCAGCCCTGCCAGGTGACCGCTTTGCGCCAGGCGCTGTTCGAGCGGCTATCTGCTCCGAGCAGCAGAGCCTCGGCGAGATCATGGAGATCGTCGCCGAGGGTCTTCAGCCGAACGAACTGCGGACCTGCCCTGACTCCGCTGAGCCACTCACTCAGGGAGCCGTGGGTGCGCGGCGTCCCGCCACGCTCCCACGACAGGTTTCGTCAGGGGGACCTGGTGCCTCAGTGGGTGACCACCGGCACCGCCACCTCGTCCTCGGCGCCCTCGCGGCCCGTACGGCCGACGTTGACCAGGGACAGGACGATCAGCGTGGCGAGCACCAGCATGCCGATGGCGAACCAGATGGCGGTGGTGTAGCCGTGCACCACGCCCTGCAGCTGGACCAGTCGCTGCTGCGGCCTCGTCGCGGGGCTGGCGATGTGGTCCTGGACGTACGAGGTCGTCACGGAGGCGGCGATCGTGTTCAGCAGGGCCGTGCCGATCGCGCCGCCCACCTGCTGCGAGGTGTTGATCATCGCGGAGGCGACACCGGCGTCCCGGGGCTCGACGCCCAGAGTGGCCAGGGACATGGCGGGCATGAACGTCATACCCATGCCGAGACCGAGCAGCGCCAGGGCCGGCAGGACGGTCGAGGCGTAGGACGAGCCGATCTCCAGCTGCGTCAGCAGGAACATGCCGGCCGCGGCTACCAGGAAGCCGGAGCCCATCAGGAACTGGGCCGGAAGGCGGGTCATCAGACGCGGCCCGATCTGCGTCGAGCCGACCGTCATGCCCGCCACCATCGGCAGGAAGCAGAACCCGCTCTTGACCGGCGAGTAGCCCTTCACGACCTGCAGGTAGTAGGTCAGGAACAGGAAAGTGCCGAAGATCGCGATAACCGCGATGCCGAGGGAGAGGTAGACGCCGCCGCGGTTGCGGTCGGTGACCACGCGCAGGGGCAGCAGCGGTGCCTTGACCCTGGCTTCGGTGACGACGAAGGCGAGTAGCAGGACCAGCGCCCCGCCGAACAGGGAGATGGTTGTGGTGTCGCCCCAGCCGTGGGACTCGGCGCGAGTGAAGCCGTAGACCAGCGAGACCAGGCCCAGGGTGGACAGGACGACGCCGGGGATGTCGAGCGGGGAGCGGTTGCGGCTACCCTCGGGCTCGCGGACGACGACGTAGGCGCCGGCCGCCGCGACGATCGCGAACGGGATGTTGACGAAGAACGTCCAGCGCCAGTCCAGGTACTCGGTGAGCACACCACCGAGGATGAAGCCGACGGCGCTGCCGCCGCCGGCGATCGCGCCGTAGATGCCGAACGCCCTGGCGCGCTCTTTGGCGTCCGTGAACATCACGGCGAGCAGCGAGAGCGCGGCGGGGGCGAGCAGGGCGCCGAAGACGCCCTGGAGGGCGCGGGCGCCGAACATCGTCGTGCCGGTGGTCGCCGCGCCGCCGAGCGCGGAGGCGGCGGCGAAACCGATCAGGCCTATGACGAAGGCGCGCTTGCGGCCCCACAGGTCGGCCATCCGGCCGCCGAACAGGAGCAGGCCGCCGAAGGCCAGGGCGTAGGCCGTGACGACCCACTGCCGGTCGCCGTCGGAGATGCCCAGGTCCTGCTGGGCGGAGGGCAGGGCGATGTTCACGATGGTGGCGTCGAGGACGACGATCAGCTGGGCGAGCGCGATGAAGACGAGTGCTTTCCACCGCTCGGCGTGCGCGTCGCCCGGAGCCTTGAAGGCTGTTCGAGACATAGAGGTATCCACTTCGGAACTTCGTGAGGAATGGGCTGGCTGAGGGTGACTGAGGACGTGCTTCGAAGGCTCGCCGCATCCGCGAAGGCCTCCTCCGCGGAGAAGGTGACATCTTTCCGGCGATACCCGCTCGCGTCGTCAGCACGCTAGGCGGCGCTCCGCCCCGGACCCCCACCCCGTACCTGGTCAGGGCGTGAGGTCGATGATGCGCACCGGCTGGTCTCGCTGACGGGCTGCCGCGTGGACAGGCATCCGCTGGGCCGACCGTCCTCGATCGGGGAGTTGGCGAAGGCTGCTACCTGGACGGGCCGACTCGGTGGGCGAGTTGTCAGCGGTAGCGATAGCCGGGGGAACTGTGCTCAGGCGGGCCAGTCCTGAAGCACCCACCGTACGTGCACATACGCTTCCGCTTCTCTGGGCTCAGACCTTCCGCAGATAGTGGGCTCGGTGCGGTCCCGGAACCTGAACCTGTCCGTTCCGTTCCGGGACACGCCCGCTCCGCCTGTCGCCGTGCCGTCGCCGTACAAGCCCGCACGGTGGCGATCCGACCTGCGTGGTGGCTCAGCGGCGACCGGCATCGCGGTTCCGCTGACCGGTGGTCAGGGCTTCCGGCGGCTGAAAGCTGAGATCAACACAGCGGCGACCGCGATGTGCATCAGCGCCAGGATCGTCTTGGCTGCCCCGGTTGCCTCGAAGCTGAACAGGGGCAGGAAAGATACCAACAACACCAACACGGCAAGGACGGTCCACACGACCGGTGCGCTGCGGGTGAACCGGTCCAGCAGCGCCCGCGCACCCCAGCCGAGCAGGCTGACGGCGAGCGTGAACGTGACGGTGAGCGGCAGGCCAACCACTGAGGGGGCCTGGCCGTTACGGGGATCGACACGCAGCTCGATACCCAGAATCTGGGCGGCCGTCCAGAGCAGCGCGGCGGCCAGGACGGCACCGCCGACCGTGAGAGCGCCGACGCGCAGCCGCGTGGTTGTCGGGGAGACGGAGGTGCTGGTCATCAGGGACTCCTTCATGGAACAAAGATGATCTTGCCGCGGGTGCGGTCGGACTCGGCGTCGCGGTGCACGGCGGCCAGGTCGGTGAGCGGACGGGACGCGGTGATGTCGACCCGGACGGTGCCGGCGTCGACGAGCGCGATCAGTGCGGCGAGGTGGCTGGTGTCGTTGCGGGCCGCGAAGTGCACCGCGTTGACCGGGGAGCCGGTGGGCACCTCGACCGCGATGGTGACGGACACGACGACGCCATCTGCCCGAGGATGAACGGTCCCGTCGCCTGCCTTTTGGTGGGCGAAGGCGTCAGACCCGGACCGTCTTGAGGGCGCGGGCCCAGGATTCCAGTTGGTCGAACAGGGTGGTCGCGGCGGCGTCGTGCTGCTCTCCCGGCTTGAAGGCGGAGAAGTTCTCGAAGTCCGTGAACAGCGAGAAGGACAGCTGCTGACGTACGTGGGCCAGCTGCAGTTCGCTGGCCACGCCCCGCAGGTGCTCGATGGCGCGAGTGCCGCCGAGAGAACCGTAGGAGACGAAGGCGGCGGCCTTGTTGTTCCACTCGCCGTACAGGTAGTCGATCGCGTTCTTGAGTACGGCGGAGGTGGAGTGGTTGTACTCGGGGGTCACGAAGATGTACCCGTCGAACTCGGCGATCTTGGTCGCCCATGCCTTGGTGTGCTCACCCTGGTACTGACCCATGGCCGGCGGAATGGCCTCGTCAAGGTGGGGCAGCGGGTAGTCGGCGAGGTCGACCAGCTCGTACTCGACGCCGGTGCGGGTGCCGGACCGGTCCACCACCCAGTCCGCGACCGCCTTGCCGTTGCGGCCGGGCCGGGTGCTGCCGAGGATGACGGCGATCTTCAGGTCGCTCATGCGGTTCTCTCCTTGATGGGCCGGCCGGTGCGAGGCCGAGCCGGCGGATGCGCGGCGGGCGCGGATGGTGGCGCTGAGCCACAGGTGCCGGCCTGCCATTACCCTTCACTTGAACGTTCAAGTCCTACCCTACCGCATCACTTGAACGTTCAAGTGTGAGCTGCGACTCGTGAGCGTTTGAGACGTTGCTTGTGCGAAGTGCCCAACACGGCGGGATTCGGGCAGGCTGAAGGGATGCACGTGGGCTCACGCGACTGCAACCGGGTCCGACGCCGGCCGATGTTCGACCGGATCGTCCCCGACGGCGTCCAGTGGCGCGACGGCACGGCACAGCACGTCGACGTCATCCTCTGGTGCACCGGCTTCCGGCCGGCGCTCGACCACCTGGCCCCGCTGCGGCTGCGCGGGCCCCGCGGCGGCATCGTCGCGGACGGCACCCGGGTGGTCGCAGATCCCCGGGTCCACCTGGTCGGCTACGGGCCGTCTGCGAGCACGGTCGGCGCGAACCGGGCCGGGCGGGCAGCGGTCCGCGAGCTGCGCGCGCTTCTGGCGGCGCCCGCCCCTGCCTGACCGGGTGGCGACGGTGGGTCCGTCTGTGGCGAGGGTCGGCGTCCGCCGAGGCGCCGCAGGGTCGCCCCGGCACGACCTGCTCGGCCGATCAGCGCCGTCCCTCGGCGCAGCACGACCGGTTCGACCGCACCAGAGCCCACCGCCACATCAGGGCCTGCGGGTACCCACCGGGCGGACTCCAGGGATGCAGCCTCAGGCCCACGCAGAGGGAGGCTGGCGCGCGTCAACTGCCTGCATGGCGTTAGTCGAGTTGACCGCCATGATCCCGTGGACGCGCGACGCCGCCGAGCGCGGCGGTCGACCCACGTCTGAGTCGCATGACATAGCATTTCATCAATGCGCCGGCCTAGCAGTTAACTTTGTTAAATGTGAACGCGCAGTAGTCTGTCAGCACTTGGTTCACCGCGTGAAGCAGGCTGCCGGGGGCGGCCGGGAGAGGATGGCGGCGGACGTGGACGCCAAACGCACCACCGTGCGCGACATGCGTCGTGCCAACCGGTCGGTCCTGCTCACCCGGATCTGGCTGGACGGCCCGCTGAGCCGGCACGAGCTGGGGCAGTCCACCGCGCTGAGCCTGGCCAGCGTGAGCAACCTGGTCGGCGAGATGATCGCCGAGGGCCTGGTCGAGGAGGCCGGCTTGGTCGAGTCCGACGGCGGGCGCCCGCGGGTGCTGCTGCGGGTCGCCCCCGGCTACGGCTACCTGGTCGGCGCCGACGTCGGCGAGACCCGGGTGCAGGTCGAACTCTTCGACCTGGCGATGACCGCCCTCGCCAAGGCGGAGTACCCGATCGCCGCCGCCGAGCCCGACCCCCGGCAGGTCACCGACCACCTGCTGCACGGTCTCACCGCGGTGATCGAGCAGGCCGGCATCGACCCGGCGGCGGTGCTCGGCTTCGGCGTCGCCGTCTCCGGCACCGTCGAGCGCGCCGCCGACGCCGTGGTGCACGCGCAGACCCTCGGCTGGGACGGCGTGCCACTCGGCGCCATGCTGCGCGCCGGCACCGACATCCCGGTGCACATTGACAACGGCGCGAAGACCCTCGGCCAGGCCGAGATGTGGTTCGGCGCCGGCCGCGGCGTCCAGCACGCGGTCGTTGCCCTGGTCGGCTCCGGCGTCGGGGCCTGCGTGGTGGCCGACGGCGTGGGCTACCGCGGCGCGCACAGCAGCGCCGGCGAGTGGGGGCACACCACCATCGTGTACGGGGGCCGCCGCTGCCGCTGCGGCAACCTCGGCTGCCTCGAGGCGTACGTCGGGGCGGAAGGGGTGCTTGACCGGTTCCGCCAGGCCAACCGTGGTCGCCCGGCGACCGGCGGCGACGAGGAGACCGCCTTCGGCGAGCTGCTGCGCGCCACCAGCCGCACCGCCGCCAAGGTGCTCGACGAGACGGTCGGCTACCTCGGCGCCGGGGTGGCGAACCTGGTGAACCTGTTCAACCCCGACCGGGTGGTGCTGGGCGGCTGGGCCGGCCTGGCCCTGGGCGAGCGCTACCTGCCGCAGATCCGCGAGGTCACCGCGCGGCACGCGCTGCGCCAGCCGTACGCCCAGACCTCGATCGAGCTGTGCCGGCTCGGACCGGACGCGGTCGCGATGGGCGCGGCCACCCTGCCGATGGCCCGGCTGCTGCGCCACGGCGGCGTGCCGCGCGAACCCGTCGCCCGGGTGGTCCCGGCGCAGGCGGCGCGGCGGCCCCGGACGCGGACCCGCTGAGCCACCGGGCCGGCGGCGGAGCGCCGCCGGCCCGGCCCCGGCTCAGGACGGGAGGTTCCACTTCTGGTTGGCCCCGCCGGTGCAGCTCCAGATCTGCGTCTTGGTGCCGTCGGCGGAGGTGTTGCCGGTGACGTCCAGGCACTTGTTCGCCTGCGGGTTCACCAGGTCCCGCGCGGCCGTCCAGGTCCACCGCTGGGCGGCGCTGCCGTTGCAGGTCCACAACTGCACCTTCGTGCCGTCGGCGGTGCCGCCCCCGGCCACGTCGAGGCACTTGCCCAGCGAGCGGAGGGTGCCGTCGGCGGCCCGGGTCCACTGCTGGTTCGCGCCGCCGGTGCAGCTCCAGATCTGCGCCGGCGTGCCGTCGGCGCTGGTGTTGTCGGTGACGTCGAGGCACTTGCCGCCGATGCCGGTGATCGGGCCGGTCGGCGTGCCGCCCCCGCCCGACTGGCTGCCGGACCAGGTGAACGTGGCGGTGGTGCGGGCCGGCAGGGTGTAGGTGAAGGACTGCCCGCCCCAGACCACCTTCACCGACTGGGCGGAGCTGCCGCCGTTGTGCGCCAGCAGCGCCTTGGTCCCGTCCGGGTTGCGGTACGCGACGTTCTGCACGGTGCCGTTGGCGGTGGAGTCGATCCGCACCGCCCCCGGCCGGACGAACTTGGTCAGGTGCCCGGTGGTGTAGTACTCGATCGTGTAGTCGACCTGGCCGGCGCGGGCGCCGCCCTCCTGCACGGTGATGAGGCCGGTGCAGGTGCCGCAGCCGCCGTTGTGCGGGCCCATGAACTGGTTGACCGCGAGGCTCCACTTCACCACGCTCCGGCTCCAGTTCCGGGCGTAGTTCACGATGTCGGCCATGTCCTCGTTGTGCTGGTTGGCGATCCAGGTGCCGCCGGAGTGCTCGGTGCTGAACTGCGGCACCGCCGGGTACTGGCTGTGCACCTGGCTGCCGACCGCCGGGTCACCCCAGTAGCCGTGCCAGGCGATGCCGCCGAAGAGCGGGTCGGTGCGGACCGCGCCGTCGGCGAGCAACCCGGAGCCGATGGTGCCGTAGTCGCCGTAGTTCCAGTCGTGCACGAGCACCTTGGTGGTGATGCCGGCGGCGCGGAACGCCGGGTAGACGAAGTTCTTGGTCAGCTCGACCAGGCCGGAGGAGTTCCAGCTCATCCCCGGGTAGTCCATCGCGGTGGGGTTGCCGGCCTGGCAGCAGTTCGGCTCGTTCTGCACCGAGAGGTAGTCGACCTTCACGCCCCGGGCCGCGTACGCCTGGATGGTCTTGACGAAGTACTGGGCGTAGGTGGCGTAGTACTCCCACTTGAGCCAGCCCATCTGGTCCATCCGGCCGTTGTCCTTCATCCAGCCGGGCGCGCTCCACGGCACCACCATCACCCGCAGCGCCGGATTGAGCTGCCGGGCCTGGGCGGTGAGCAGCTCGACATTCGTGTCGTAGCCGTTGGCCCCGAAGTCGTTCAGGTCGCAGCAGGTGTCGTCGAGCGAGACGTTGCCGGGCCGGGACAGGTCGGAGGCACCGATCGGGTTGCGCACGTAGGACAGGCCGATGCCGTCGGTGGGGCTGAACAGTTTGCGCATCACCTCGTCCCGGGTGGCCGCGCTCACCGGCCCGCCGCGTAGCAGGTACGCGGTGGTGTCGGTGATGGACGCCCCGGCGCCCTCGAACGGCTGGTACCGGGTGTTCTCGTCGACGGTGACGGTGTGCGCGGCGGCGGGGCTGCTGGCGGCGAAACTCAGCGGGCTCTGCTGCTGCAGGCCCCGGGTGACGGTCCGCCCGCCGGAGTCGGAGGTGGTGGTCAGCCAGACGTTGACGGTCTCGCCGGCGGCCTGCGCGGCCGGCGGCGGGGTGAGGGCGAGGGTGCTGGCCGCGAGGCAGAGCGCCAGGACGGCGCGGCCGGCGACCCGGGGAACGGTGGTGGGGGACACGGATGCTCCTTCCGGATAAATCGACATCCGTGAATGAGAAAACCCCTCGCACCTGCTTATGTCAAGACATGAAAAAGGTGGCCGGCGAGGCGCCCGGGCGCGGCGAGGCAGCCGCCCGGGAGGATCCCGCGCGGCCGCCCCGAGCGGCCGGTCAGCGCTCCCCGCGCACCCGCCGGACGGTGTCGCGGTACCACTGCGCGCTGCGCTTCGGCGTACGCCGCTGGGTGTCGTAGTCCACCCGGACTATGCCGAACCGCTTGTCGTAGCCGTACGCCCACTCGAAGTTGTCCAGCAGCGACCAGGCGAAGTAGCCACGCACGTCCGCGCCGGCCTGCCGGGCCCGGGCCACCGCCCGCAGGTGCTCGGTCAGGTACGCCACCCGGTCGTCATCGGCCACGAACCCGTCGGCGTCCGGCTTGTCGTCGAAGGCCGCCCCGTTCTCGGTGATCACCATGGGCACGCCCGGATAGTCCCGGTGCAGCCGGACCAGCAGCTCGGTGAAGGAGTCCGGCACGATCTCCCAGTCCATCGCGGTACGCGGCAGCTCCCGGCGGACGACCCGGCGCACCGGCCGGCCGTCGTCCTCCCGCTCCCGGCCCTGCTCGTCCACTCCCGAGTGCGCCTGCCCGAAGTAGTAGTTCACCCCGAGCACGTCGATCGGGGACGAGATGACCGCCAGGTCGCCGTCCTCGACCGGGATGCGCACCCCCTCGGCGGCCAGGTCTGCCACCACGTCCTCCGGATAGCGGCCGTGGAAGAGCGGGTCCAGGTAGATCCGGTGGCCCAGGCCGTCCGCCGCCCGAGCGGCGTCCCGGTCGGCGGGGCTGTCGGTGGCCGGGTCGGCGGTGGCCATGTTGAGGGTGATGCCCAGCTCGATCGGGCTGCCCGCCGCCGCGCGCAGCCGCTGCGTCGCCAGCCCGTGCCCGAGCAGCAGGTGGTGCGCGGCCGCGATCCCGGCGCCGAGGTCTCGCCGGCCCGGGGCGTGCAGGCCGTACGCGTACCCGAGCATCGCCGAGCACCACGGCTCGTTCAGCGTGGTCCAGGTCTTCACCCGGTCGCCGAGGGCGGCGAAGACCAGCTCCGCGTAGTCGGCGAAGCGGTGGGCGGTGTCCCGGTTCGGCCAGCCGCCCGCGTCCTCCAGCTCCTGCGGCAGGTCCCAGTGGTAGAGCGTCACCCACGGGTCGATCCCGCGGCCGAGCAGCTCGTCCACCAGGCGGTCGTAGAAGGCCAGCCCGGCCGGGTTCGCCGGCCCGCGCCCGCCCGGCTGCACCCGCGGCCAGGCCACCGAGAACCGGTAGGTGTCCAGGCCCAGGTCCGCGATGAGCGCGACGTCCTGCGGCATCCGGTGGTAGTGGTCGCAGGCCACGTCGCCGTGGTCACCGTTGGCCACCGCGCCCGGCACCCGGCAGAAGGTGTCCCAGATCGACGGCGTCCGGCCGTCCTCGGCCACCGCGCCCTCGATCTGGTACGACGAGGTCGCCACCCCCCACCGGAAGGCCGGCGGGAGGGTGTCGATCGGGTCGGCCTGCCCGTGCGACGACTCCAGCTCAGCGCGTCTGACGCCGCGCGGCGACCTGGAGCCGTCGGTGGTCGGGCTGGTGAGGTGGGTGTCCATGGTTCTCCTCGCGGTAGCGGGTCGTTCTGTCGGGCGGAGAGCGGGGGTCAGCGGGGTACCGGCGCGGCGACCGGGTGCAGCCAGCAGGCGACGTCCCGGCCCGGGTGGTCGTCGACGGGCGGGCCCAGCGCCGGCACCTTCTTGTCGCACGGGTCGAAGGCTTTCGGACAGCGCGGGTGGAACGCGCAGCCCTCCGGCATGGCCCGCAGGTCCGGCGGCGAGCCGGGGATGCCGGTCAGCTCGCGGCGCGGGCCGCGCAGCGCCGGGAAGGAGTGCAGCAACCCCTCCGTGTACGGGTGCAGGGCCCGCCGGTAGAGCTGCGCGGCGGGCGCCTCCTCGACGATCCGGCCGCCGTACATGATGGCGATCCGGTCGGAGAACTCGACCAGCAGCGACAGGTCGTGGGTGATGAAGAGCACCGCGAAGCCCAGCCGCTCCCGCAGCTCGGCGAGCTGGCCGAGGATCTGCCGCTGCATCACCACGTCCAGCGCGGTGGTCGGCTCGTCCATGATGACCACCTGCGGCTCCAGCGCCAGCGCCATGGCGATCATCACGCGTTGCCGCATGCCGCCGGAGAGTTGGTGCGGGTAGCTGTCCAGCCGGTCGGCGGCGATGCCGACCAGGCGGAGCAGGTCCCGCGCCCGGGCCAGCCGGCCCGCCGCGGTGCTCGTCGGGTCGTGCGCCTTGATGACGTCGAGCAGCTGGGTGGAGACCTTGTGCACCGGGTTGAGCGAGTTCATCGCGCCCTGGAACACGATCGAGGTCTCCGCCCAGCGGAACTTCCGCAGCTGCGCCGGAGTGAGGGTCAGCACGTCCACCGGCGGGCCGTCGACCGGGTGGTAGACCACCTGGCCGCCGCTGACCACCCCGGGCGGCGGCAGCAGCCGGGTCAGCCCGTACGCCAGGGTGGACTTGCCGCTGCCGCTCTCGCCGGCCAGCCCCAGCACCTCGCCCCGGTGCAGGGTCAGGTCGACGTCGCGGACGGCGTGCACCGCCGCGTCGCCGAGCCCGTAGTCGACCCGCAGTCCGCGGATCTCCAGCACCGGATCGCTCATCGCACAACGTCCTCTCGGGTGGTGGCAGCCCGTGGCGTCGGGACGGACGGGGTAGGGGCCAGCACGGGGGTGAAGCCGACCCGCATCCGCAAGGTGCGGCCGTCGGCGGTGCGGATCCGGGTCTTGCCGGCGCTGCGCAGCCGGGGGCTGACGAACTCGTCGATCCCGAAGTTGATCAGGGCGAGGGCGGTGCCGAGCAGCGCGATGGCCAGCCCGGCCGGGACGAACCACCACCAGGCGCCCTGCGCGAGGGCCTGCTGGCCCTGGGCCCAGAACAGGATGGTGCCCCAGTTCCAGGACGAGATCGACGAGATGCCGATGAAGGCCAGGGTGATCTCCGACATGACCGCGAAGATGACCGTGCCGACGAAGCCGGACGCGATGATGGCGGTGAGGTTGGGCAGGATCTCGAACAGGATGATCCGCCAGGTCCGCTCGCCGGTGGCCCGGGCCGCCTCGACGTAGTCACGGCGCCGCAGCGACAAAGTCTGGGCGCGTAGCACCCGGGCGCCCCAGGCCCACGAGGTGAAACCGATGATGAGCGCCACCAGCGTGTCGCTGGCCTGCTCGACGATCGACGTCACGATGATGATCAGCGGCAGCGCGGGGATGACCAGGAACACGTTGGACAGCGCCGACAGGCCCTCGTCGGCCGCCCCACCGATGTAGCCGGCCGTCACGCCGATGAGGATGGACAGGATCGTGGCCAGCACGCCGGCGACCAGGCCCACCACCATGACGCTGCGTGCGCCGACCAGGATCTGGCTGAAGATGTCCTGCCCGAGATGCGTGGTGCCGAACCAGTGCGTGGCCGACGGCGCCTGGAGCACGTCGCTGCTGCGCGCGTCCGGGTCGTACGGCGCCACCCACGGCCCGATCACCGCGAAGAGGCAGTAGACGCCCAGGATTACCAGCCCGGTGGCGGCCTTGGCGTTGGCGATGAACCGGAACCGGCGCCGCTTCGCCCGGCCCGGCGCGGCCGACGGCTGGGCCATCGCCCCCTGACCGGGGATGACCTGCTCGATGCTCGACGGTGAGATGGTCATCGCTCAGCTCTTTCGGGTCCGCGGGTCGAGAAGCAGGTACGCGACGTCGGCAAGCAGGTTCGCCACCAGCACGGATATCGTGATGATCAGGAAGATGCCCTGCATCAGCGGGTAGTCCTTCGCGCCGACGGCCTGGAACAGCTGGTAGCCGAGCCCGGGGTAGGAGAAGACGATCTCCACCAGCAGCGTGCCGCCGACGATGAACCCGAGCGACAGGGCGAAGCCCGAGACGTTGGGCAGCAGCGCGTTGCGGGCCGCGTAGCTGAGGGCGACCCGGCGCTCGGACAGCCCCTTCGCGTGGGCGACCGTGATGTAGTCCTCCGAGGAGACGGTGACCATCATGTTGCGCATGCTGAGGATCCACCCGCTCATCGAAGAGACCAGGATGGTGGCGGCGGGCAGGATGCTGTGCTGGATCGCGCTCGGGATGAAGTACTGGTCAAACGCCGGCACGAGGCCCGGCTCGTAGCCGCCGGAGGACGGGAAGAAGCTCCCCGGGCCGGCGAAGACGGCGATGGCGACGAGGCCCAACCAGAAGTACGGAATCGAGGACAGGAACGTGGTGGCCGGCAGCAGCCCGTCGACCCAGGAGCCGCGCCGCCAGCCGGCGCCGACGCCGAGCGCGGTGCCGAGGAGGAAGCTGATGATCGTGGTGATGCCGACCAGGCCGACCGTCCACGGCAGGCTGTCGCCGATCACCGTCGACACCGGCGCCGGGAAGAAGGTGAACGACAGCCCCAGGTCGCCGTGGAGGAGCTGTCCCCAGTAGTGCAGGTACTGCTCCCAGACGTTCTCGTTCGCGTCCAGCCCGAACAGCACGCGCAGCGACTCGATGGCGTCGGCGCTGATCCGGCCCTGGTTGCGCGAGATGAGGGACTGCACCGGGTCGCCCGGGACCAACCGCGGGATGAAGAAGTTGAGCGTGATGGCCGCCCATGCGGTGAACAGGTAGAAGGCCGTGCGCTGCAGGAGGAATCTCATCGGGTCTCCTCCAGGGTGGCGGTGTCGCCCCGCTCGAGCGCCGCCGGGGGCGGTGGCACGGCCGGGTCGGCGTCCGGCGCGGCGGAGCCGGGAGTGTCGGCGGCGACGGTGGCCGGGTCGTAGAGCCAGCAGGCCGCCCAGTGGCCGGGCCGGTCGCCGATGGTCAGCCGTGGCGGCAGGTCCGCCGTGCAGCGCCGCATGGCGTGCGGGCACCGGGGGTGGAACCGGCAGCCGGCGGGCGGGCTGATCAGGCTCGGCGGCTCGCCCTGACCACGGTCCTCCCCGGCCGCCGCGTCGACGCCGGCGCCGTCGCCGGTGATCCGCTCGGGGTCCGGCGCCGAATCGGTGAGCAGCCGGGTGTACGGGTGGGCCGGGTTCTGGGTGACGGTCTCGCTGTCGCCTCCCTCGACCATCCGGCCGGCGTACATCACGATCGTCTCGTCGGCGAAGTAGCGGGCCGAGGCGATGTCGTGCGTGATGTAGAGGATGGCGATGTTGAGCCGCTGCTTGAGGTCCTGCAGCAGGTTGAGCACGCCGAGGCGGATCGAGACGTCGAGCATGGAGACCGGCTCGTCGGCGAGGAGCACCTCCGGGTCGGCGCCGAGCGCCCGGGCGATGGCGACCCGCTGCCGCTGGCCGCCGGAGAGCTCGTGCGGGAAGGCGTCCAGGTAGCGCTCGGGCGGGGTGAGGCTGACCCGGGTGAGCAGCTTGCCGAGGGCCGCCTCCAGGTCCTCGGCGCTGCGCCCGGCGTTGCCGTGGATCCGCAGCGATCGGGTGAGGTGGTAGCGGACGGTGTGCACCGGGTTCAACGACGCGAACGGGTCCTGCAGGATCAGCTGGACCCGCCGCACGTACGACCGGAACGGACGACCGCCGCGCACCCTGGTCGACGTGCCGTGCAGGCGGAGGTCGCCGGCGGTGCGGGGGTAGAGCTGGGCCAGTAGCCGGGCCACTGTGGACTTGCCGGAGCCGGACTCCCCGACCAGCGCGGTCACCCGGCCGCGACGCAGCGCGAACGATACGTCGTCGACGGCGTGCACGACTGCCGGCGTCCGGGAGAAGAGGTCACGCAGCCGCCTGCGGACGGGGAAGTGCTTGGTCAGGCCGACGGCCTCCAGCACCACCTCGTCGGCCGGCGCCGCCGCGCTCTCGCTCAACGTCATGCCGAGTTCCTGTCTGGGATCGCGATGTCACGAACATCTGGTGCCGCCTCCCCGGCTGGCCGGGGCCGACCGGGGAGGCGGTGCCGGGGGTCAGCTACCGGCGGGCTTCAGGTGCAGGACCACGTCCAGCGCGTTGGGCTGCGTGGGCTGCATGGCGCCGTACGGGTCCGAGTCGTCGGGCCAGCCGGTCCAGTTCTTCGTGCTGTACGCGCCGCCGATGTTGTCCGCGCCGACCGGGATCATCGGCATCTGGTCGACGAAGACCTTCTGCAGCGTGCTCATCGCGGCGGTGCGGGCCGCCTCGTCGGTGGCGTTCGCGTAGGCGACCAGGGCGTCGGTCGCCTGCTTGTTGTTGAAGCGGCCGAAATTGCCCGCCGGGGAGGCGGTGCCGATCGGCTTGAGCTGCCGGCCGTCCATGATCGTCCGGTAGATGTCGTACGGCGTGGCGCCGCCCTCGGTCCACCGGAAGGTCGCCTCGAAGTTGCCCTGCTCGACGTTGCGGAACCAGGCGTCCTGGTTGGCCTTGTCGACCGTCGCGGCGATGCCGATCTTCGACAGGTTGTCCTTCACGATCTCGAGGCTGGTCTGGTAGTCGGACCACCCGGCCGGGTCGGTCAGCTTGATCGTGACGGCCTTGCCGGTCTTGTCCTTGAGGGTGTTGCCGTCGAGCTTGTAGCCGGCGCCGGTGAGCAGCGCCTTGGCGCCCTCGACGTCGACCTTGTGCTCCTGGCCCTTGAACTCCGAGGCGATGAACGCGTCACCAGCCGGGCTGGGCAGGCCGGTCACGCTCTTGACCAGCGGGTGGAAGTACCCGGCCTCGGCCGTGGTGAAGATGTCCTGGCGGTCGATGACCATGTTCATGGCCCGGCGCAGCGTCGGGTCGTCGAACGGCTTCTTCGTGGTGTTGAGGTAGAGGCCGTGGATGCCCAGGATCGCGGGCGCCCACATCTTGTGGTGCTCCTGGTCCTTGGCCACGAAGACGGTCTGGTAGTTGGGGATGAAGACGAAGCTCCACTCCGACTCGCCGTTGGCCAGCGCGGTGGTCTGCGCGCTGTTGTCGGTGTACGAGGTGTAGCGCAGCTCCTTGACCTTCGGCAGGTCCTGCCAGTAGCCACTGTCGCGCACCGCCAGGGTCATGCTGGCCGGGGTGAACGACTTCAGGGTGTACGGGCCGCTGCCGACCGGCTGCTTGACGGTGTCGGTCGTCGGGTCGCTGATCTTCTCCCAGATGTGCTTGGGCACGATCGGCACCCGCCACAGCACCTTCTGCTGGTTCACGAACTGCGGGCTGGCCATCTTGATGGTGACCTCGTTGCCGCTGGCGGTCGCGTCCGTGTAGGGCACGCCCTGGTCGTTGAGCGCCGGGTACTTCTTGACCAGGTTGTAGGTGAAGGCGACGTCCTCGGCGGTGACCTTCTGCCCGTCCGACCAGGTGGCGTTGTCTCGGATAGTGACCTTGACCGAGGTGTAGTCCGACGACCACTCGGCCTTGGTCGCCAGCCACGGCTTGAACGGGTCGGCCGGCTTCACCGGGTTCCACATCATCAGCGGCTCGAAGATCTGCCAGCGGTAGCCCAGCGAGGCTGCGGCGGACGTGGTGAGGAACGGGTTGTTGTTCTCGGCCTGCGGGCCGTTCGGCATGCCGACGTTCAGCACCGTGGCCGCCTGGCCGTTCTTCTTGTTCGCGTTCGGGCTGTCGCCGCACGCGGCGACGCCGGTGGCCATCGCGCCGGCCAGCGCGACGGCGAGGAACTGCCTTCTTCTCATGGAGGTCTCCCTCGGTGCTCCCGCAATCCTCGAGCGGGATGTGGTGGATGGAGGGTGTGCGGTGTTGCCACCGGTGGGCGCGGTGCTCCCGCCGGTGTGGGTGGTGGATACGGCGGTGGAGAGGTCAGGTGGCGCCGGTCGAGGCGCGGACGGTGAAGCTGGTGGGAATGACGGTCGGGGTGTCGGGCAGCGGCGTGCCGGCGAGGTGGGCGATGAGGGTGCGGGCGGCGGCCGCGCCCATCTCCCGCAACGGCTGGCGGACCGAGCTCAGCGGGGGGTGGGTGTGCCCGGCCAGGGGCAGGTCGTCGAAGCCGACCACCGCTACGTCGTCCGGGACCCGCCGGCCGGCGTCGCGCAGCGCCTGGAGCGCCCCGGCGGCGGAGAGGTCGTTGTGCGCGAAGACGGCGTCGAACGGCACGCCGTCGGCGAGCAGGCGTTCCACCGCGACCCGCCCGCACTCGAAGGTGAAGTCACCCTCCACGACGAGGGCGGGGTCGATGGGCAGGCCGGCGTCGGCGTAGCCATCCGCGAAGCCGGCCAGCCGCTCCCGGGTGCAGCCGAAGCGGCTCAGGCCGGTGACCACCAGCGGCCGGTTCCGCCCGTGCGCCAGCAGGTGCGCCGCCGCGGCTCGCGCGCCGGACTCGTTGGTGGTGCGCACCGACGGGAAGCCGGGCTGGTGGCCGCGGTCGTCGATGAGGATGACCGGCAGTCCGCGCTCGTGCAGCTCGGTGATGTAGTCGAGGGTGCCCTCCGGCTCGACCACGAGCAGGCCGTCGAAGGACTTCGCGGAGACCTGGGAGGCGAACCGCCGCATCGACTCGTCGCCGTGGGTGCAGGTGAACAGCAGCATGCCATACCCCTCGGCCTCGACCACGTCGGCCGCGCCCTGGAGCACCTCGCCCATCCAGGGCCAGGTCAGGGCGGGCACCAGCATGCCGACCACCCGGGTACGCCCGCGGGCCAGGCCGACCGCGCGGGCGCTCGGCACGTACCCGAGGGCGTTGATGACCGCGCGGACCCGGTCGGCGGTGCGGACGTGCACCTCGCCCTTGCCGTTGAGCACGCGCGACACCGTCGTCTTGCTCACCCCCGCGCGGGTGGCGACGTCGGCGATGGTGATCTGCACGTGACGCTCCCGGGTCGAAGGGTGAGGCGTTGTTCCGGAACCGGTTGCGGAAGCGGTTCCGTCGCAGTCAACCGAAGTGGCGCCGGTCACGTCAATAACGGGCGGATAACGAAACATAGCTAAGTTCGAAACCTGAAAAAAGTGCCTCTGTGCAGCGCGGTCGATCCGGGTTGTGGCCAGCGTCGATGCGAGGAAACCGGGTCGTCCGGGGCGTGCCGGCGCCTACCGTGATCCGATGACCGAACCGGCCGGCCTGGACCGGCTCGCCGCCTTCGCCGCTGCCTGACGTCCGCCAGGCGGGTCAGGTGGGCCGGGCGCGGGCGTAGACGTCGCCCGAGTTGGCCTCGTGGGGCAGCGCCCGTCCCGCTCCTGGCTCTGACCCTGCTCACCGCGGGTGCGGCGACCGCCGCGCCGGCCAGCGGACCACCCCAAACCGTGATCGTCGAGTTCGAGGCAACCCCGACGATCGCCGCCGCGCCCGGGCGCCGCACCGTTGACGCGCAGTCGGCCGACCGGGTACGCCAAGCCCGCGAGGCGGTCGGCAGCGCCGAGCGCGGCGTGACCGAAGCGGCCAAGCGCGCGCCGTTGACCGATCTGAGCGGGTACGCGAAGAAGTCCACTGCGAACGGTGACACAAGTTCGGGCCTCCGGCTGCGTTTGCGCATCGCTGCCCCGGGACCGACGCGCCAGCCAACATCCAGCCAGCGATTACCCCCTCAACTGTGAAGAGCCGGTAATGGTTCGTATCGCCCCGGTGACACGTACCCCAGCCTGCGGTACCCGATTACGAGGTTGGCCCCGATGCCTCGGGACGCACCGGTGATCACGGCGACCCGATTCACGAACGACGAAGCGGCACATCCCCCGCGATGTCCGAGATGTTCAAAGCATTCAGTAGCGGCGAGCCGAACCGGCACGATTGACGGATGAAGGCCCGGACCACCCTCGGCCGAGGTCATGCCAGAACGAGGAGCCCCATGACCAGCAATCCGATGGACGAGGTGCTCGGCCGGTGGAAGGCAGCATTTGACGACCATGATGTCGAGGCCATGGCCGACCTGTTCCACCCGGATGCCCTCTTCCTCGGCTTCGGCCCCGAGGTGCTCGTCGGCCGGCAGATGGTACGTGCCTACTACGACGCCGTACCCGACGATCGCAGCGCGGACGTGACCGTGTTGCACACCTACTCGATCGGCCAGGGGGCGGCTGGTGGTTTCGCCCACGTCGTTCTCCGCGATCCCACCGGCTGGGAAGCCCGGTGTACCTGTCCCTGGCCCTTCAGCTCAGCGCGGGTTCCTGGCGGATCCGTCAATACCACGTGTGCAGGATCGGCCCACAGCGCCGAAAACCGGAGGCGGGGCTTCAACGCCGGCGGCGTGCGTTCAGGCAACCGCCTCGATGATGCGCAGGTCGCGTTCGGCTCCGTCGTCGAGCACCCGGAGCGCCTGCTGGTAGGCGGGGCTGTTGTAGGCCGCGACCGCGGCGTCGACACTGTCGAACTCGATCAGCGTGGTGCGCTCCATGATTCCGGACTCGAACGCTCGAGCCGGAAGTCCCCGCGCCAGGAACCTGCCACCCGCGGCGCGCATCGCCGGCCCGGCCAGCTCAACGTAGGCGACCAGCTTCTTCTCGTCTCTGATCGACCGAAAGGTGTTGATCCAGTATGCCTTCGCCATCTTCTCTGTCTCCTGCTCGAGTACGGGGCAAGTAGAACCTGGGCCTTACTTGGCATGTAACACCAGGTGGGATCTGCTGCCTTCCCGGTTGCAGGTAACCGAACCGTAGGTTCGGTTGTGGGGACTGCGATTCGCCCTGCCGATCATGTCGCGGGCACCGGTGCTTCGGGCATGGGGCGAGGCGGCGCGTCACCCCGGCGCCGGAGCACCGCCGTCAACTGGGAAGTCGCGTGTTCCAGCCACAGCGACGCAAGCACCTGGTGACCGCGATGACTCGGGTGTACGCCGTCGGGCGCGACGCCGGCTGCGTCGCCGAGGGCGTTGAGGGCCGTGTCCGCCGGCACGAGCGCGGCGTCGTACTCCCGCGCGAGGCTCCGTACGATCGCGATCTTCGGTTCGAGATCGTTGCGCCAGGCGATCTGCTCCGCCCGAACCGGGAGCAGGAACGGCTCGATGAGCACGAGTCCGACCTGGTCGGCCGCGAGTGGCTCGAGCAGCGCGCGACAGTTCGTCTCGAAGTCCGCCGCCGGGGTGGGGTCGTCGCTGTCGTAGCGTCGCCAGGTGTCGTTGACGCCGACGAGAATGCTCACGAGCGTCGGCCGCGCCGCCAGCACATCTCGGTCCCACCTTTCGCGGAGATCGCGGCTCCGATCGCCGCTGATGCCGCGGTTGACCCAGTGCGCCTCGCTGCCCAGCGTCTCGGCGATCCGGCGCACGTATCCGTCGCCGAGCCCGGCCGGGTCTTCACGCCGCCCGCAGTCGGTGACGCTGTCGCCGGCGAAGAGGATGGTCGGCTTGTTCATGGAATCCTTTCGATGTCGATGAGCATCGCCTGCTGTGGGTTGAGCGTCGGCATGGGAACGCCGGCGCCCGCGAGCACGGCGCCGGAGAGTTCGATCGGGTGTTCGGCGGCGCGGGCCACCCACTCGGGGTCTCGCCCCTGGTGCCGGCTCGCCGCGCCGAGTTCCTCCCGGATGGCGACCCGGTAGCGGGCGGTGCGGTCGAGTCCGGGGAAGCGGACCCGGCCGGATTGACCGGCCGCGGAGCTCTGGAACCGCACCCAGGTGAACACGGCCCTCGAGCCGTCGCGGGCGACGGTGCCGTAGAGCGCGGTCGCGTCGTCAGCGAGGTCGGCGTTGACCACCCGTCCCGTGTGCAGGAGCGGCCGGATCTCCCGGTACAGCCGCGACCACGCGGCGATGGCCGCGAGTTCGCTGTCGCTGGCGGCGGTGAGGTCCTGCTCGATACCCGGGTGCGCCGTGAGCGACGCGACGAGCCGGAACGACAGGTCGGTCGTGCGGGAGGTGGTGTGGGCCCGGGCCGATCCGAGGTGCGAGCCGATCAGTTCCGGCGGCACGAGTGCCCGCGTCCACCGCTCGATCTGCACGCGTTCCACCGGGTCGTTGCAGTCCGAGGCCCACACCCGGTCGGTGCGGTCGAGGATGCCGAGATCGACCCGCCCGCCGCCGCCGGAACACGTCTCGATCTCCAGGCCCGGATGCCGTTCGCGCAGTTCGTCGAGGAGCCGGTAGAGCGCGAGCGTCTGCCGGCGGACGCCGGGCCGGTCGCCGCTCGCCTCGCGGCTGACCGCCTCGATCAGGTCGCGGTTGTGGTCCCACTTGAGGTAGTCGATCGAGTGCTCACGGACGAGAGCGTCGATGCGGGTGAGAAGGTATCCGTACGCCTCGGGGCGGGCGATGTCGAGCACGTACTGCTGCCTGGAGCTCGGCCCGAGACCGGCGCTCGGCCCGAGGATCCAGTCCGGATGCCGTTCAGCGAGCTCCGAGTCCAGGTTGACCATCTCGGGCTCGAACCAGAGCCCGAACTGCATGCCGTGGGAACGCACGACCTCGACGAACGGGCCGAGGCCGTCCGGCCACACGTCGCGGTCGACGAACCAGTCGCCGAGGCCGGCGTCGGCCTGGCGGCGGCGGTGGAACCAGCCGTCGTCGAGCACGATCCGCTCGACACCCACCTCGGCGGCTCGTTTCACGAGCTGGGTGAGCCGGTCGAGATCGTGGTCGAAGTAGACGGCCTCCCAGGTGTTCAGCACCAGCGGCCGGGGCGTCGAGGGGTGGTTCGGCCGGCTGCGCAGTCGGCGGTGCAGGCGATCCGCGAGGCCGTCGGTGCCGGCATCGGACCAGATGAACAGCACCGTCGGCGCCTCGTAGCGGTCGCCGTCGGCGAGCAGGACCTCACCCGAGCGCAGGCACTCACCCGCGCCGATGACGGCGGAGAACGCACCGGCTCCCTCGGGAAGGCGTTCGGCGAGGTAGCGCTGCTCGCCGCTCCACGCCAGGTGCATCGCCCAGACCTCGCCGTGGCCGAAACCGAACGACGGCGTGCCGGCGACGAGGAGATAGGGCGAGTCGTGTCCGGGCTTGCCGCGACGGGTGGCGCGGGCGTGCGTGCCGAACCCGAACGGCGTGCGCTGCGGGGCGCGCTCACGGCACCACTTCCCGGTGAAGTCGAGCAGCTCGGTGGCCCGTTCGGGCACGGGCATGAGGGCGAGGAGGCCGTCGAGCGTGTACGGGGCGCTGCCGGTCGACGGGTGGAGAGCGGCGTCGCGTTCGATGCTCATCCGCACGGCGAGCACGCCGAAGCGGTCCAGTTCGTAGACGAGCGAGGACCGGATGGCCGTCACCCGGTCGACGAATCCGAACTCGATCCTGCCGCCGACTCCGTCGTCGGGGACATCGATGTGATGCGATTCGAGCAGGGGCCGCGGGGTCGTCGCGTACCCCGCCGCGTTCCCCGACTGCGCGGCCGTGCCCGACCAGCCGTCGTACTCGCTCGGCCACACGGACAGGACCCGGGGTTCGTCGGGAGAGTTGTTGAGGATCGCGGGTTCCGCGGTGAGCCGAAGATCGTCCCCGTGGGCCTCCGTCGGGTCTCCGAGATCCGCCCCCCAGTGCAGGACTCGGGGGGTGGGATGACGCACCTCGACGATGAGGGCGGTGCCTCCGGCACGGAGGGCGAGTACGGCTTCGGCGCCGGAAAGCATGGGTCACGGCCTCCGTGGACGGTTACAAGTGAGTTACTTGACGCCGTAAATTAATCATGTTTAGTCTGGCGCGGCAAGCGCAGGACGAGATCGGGCACCTCGCCGCCGAGTCGGCACGACAGGTCGAACATGCGGGAGCAGGAAGACCAATGGCGCTCTTGGAATCAACGGCTCGCGACACGCGGCCACCGCAACAGGCGGCGCGGCGCCGTAGGGCGTTCCGCCGCCCGATCAACGCGAACTCCCCGGCCCACCGGGGCGACGCACGGCTCGCGTGGGTGCTCATCGCGCCCTCGTTCATCGGATTCGCCGTCTTCGCGGTCTACCCGACGCTCCGCGGCCTCTACCTGAGCTTCACCGACTTCCAGGTCCTCACCCCGCCCACCTGGGTCGGCCTGAACAACTACGTGAAGCTTGCGGACGACGAGGTCTTCTGGTCCTCGCTCGGCGTGACCGTCTACTTCGTCCTGCTCTCGGTGACCCTCAGCATGGCCGTGTCGGTCGTCACCGCGGCGGTGCTGCACCGCCTCACGTCCTCGACCGTCGTCCGCGGCCTCATCATTTTGCCCTTCCTCATCTCCGCGGTCGTCGCCGCGACCGTGTGGTCGTGGCTGCTCGACACCCAGCTCGGGATCGTCAACATCCTCATCGAGGCGCTCGGCGGCGACGGCGTACAGTTCCTGACCTCCCGCGGATGGGCGATCCCGTCGATCGCGCTCATCAACGTGTGGAAGCAGATGGGCTACACCTCGATCATCATCTTCGCCGGCCTGCAGACCATTCCGGCCACGGTCTACGAGGCCGGACGTATCGACGGGGCGAGCGAGCTGCAGATGTTCCGCCGACTCACGCTCCCCCTGCTGCGCCCGATCCTCGCCCTCGTGCTCGTGCTCAACGTCATCGGTGCGTTCCAGGTCTTCGACATCGTCCAGGTCACGACGAAGGGCGGCCCGGCCAACGCCTCGAACGTCCTGCAGATGTACATCTACAGCAAGGCGTTCGGCCAGTTCGACTTCGGCTACGCCTCCGCGATGTCCTTCGCCCTCTTCGCGATCCTCATCGTCATCACCTTCCTGCAGATGCGCCTGCTGCGCGCGAGCGAATCGGACACCAGCGAATGAGCACCTCCGCCACCCGTCGACGCCGCCTCACCACCGGTCGCGCCCTCGCCTGGGCGTACCTCATCGCCATCCTCTTCGTGACGATCTTCCCGTTCTACTGGATCCTGCGCACCGCGCTCTCCGACAACTACGCGCTCATGGCCAACCCGGCCTCGATCCTGCCCGTCGGCTTCACCTGGGGACCCTTCAAGCGGGTGCTGGGGCTCGCGACGACCGAGGAGTCCATCGCCGAGGGCGGCTCGGGCGCATCGGTCGAGATCGGCCACTTCCTCGTCAACTCCCTCATCTACGCCACGGTCTCGACGGCGCTCATCGTGTTCTTCTCCACGATCGCCGCGTACGCCTTCGCGCGCCTGCAATGGCGGGGCCGCGACTTCATGTTCAGCCTCTTCCTCACCGCGCTCATGGTTCCCGGCATCCTCACCCTGCTGCCGAACTTCGTGCTCGTGAAGGAACTCGGCCTGCTCAACACCTTCGCCGGGATGATCCTGCCCGGGGCGCTCTTCTCGGCCTTCAACATCTTCTTCCTCCGGCAGTTCATGCTCGGCCTGCCGACCGAGACCGAGGAGGCGGCCCTGCTCGACGGTGCCGGCCGGATCAGGATCCTCTTCGGCATCACCCTCCCGATGACCAGCGGACCCATGATCACCCTGTCGATCCTCGGGTTCATCGGGATGTGGAACGACTACTTCTGGCCGCTGCTCGTGACGAGCGACGAGTCGGTGCAACCGCTCACCCTCGCGCTGGCCGTGTTCAAGCAGTCGTCGCCGCAGGCCCAACCCGACTGGGCCGGACTGATGGCGGCGACGCTCGTCGCGGCCCTGCCGATGCTCGGGCTGTTCATGGTCTTCGGCAGGCGCATCGTCAACTCCATCGGCTTCTCGGGGATCAAGTGACAGCCGGGACCCTCCGCGTCGCCTGGCGGCAACCCGCACGCGACTGGGTCGAGGCCACGCCGCTGGGCAACGGCCGTCTCGGCGCGATGGTCTTCGGCGGCGCCCGCACCCGCATCCAGGTCAACGACGCGACCATCTGGTCGGGTCACCCCGACGGGCCGGCCCACGTGCTCGCCGACCTCGTCGCGCGCGGAGCCGGACCCGAACGCCTCGCCGAGATCCGCTCGGCGATCGACGCCGGGGACCTCCGACGCGCCGAAGCGCTCCTGATGAGTTTCGAGGGCCCGTACTCCCAGGAGTTCCTGCCCTTCGTCGACCTGGAACTCGAGACGCGCGGCGCGGCCGTCGCGGAAGGCCGGCCCGCCCGCGTCCTCGACCTCGACGAGGCGTACGTGACCGAACCGCTCGTGATCGACGGCGCTGCCGTCACGCGCCGCACCTTCGCCTCCGCGCCCGCCGGCTGCCTCTTCGTCGAGTACCTCGCCGACCGGCCGGTGCTCGACGTCGACCTGCGCCTGTCGACGCGCCTGCGCGAGGCGGGCCGCGACACCACCGCCACCGGCCTCACCCTCGACGTGCTCGCGCCGATCGACGGTGCCCCCCTGCACGAGCCCGCGGTGCAGCCGGCTCATCGCTACCTGTCCCCGCAAGCCGACGGCTTCGACCACTTCGCGACCGCGGCGCTCGCGCTGCGAAGCGACGGAACCCAGGGTTGCGCCGGCGACACCCTGCGGATCCGCGGGGCCAGCCGGCTGCTGATCGCACTGTCGACGTCGAGCAGGGCCGGACTGTGGTGGGCCGACCCCGACGGCGCCGACTGGCGGAGCTCCTCGCCGGAGGAGATCCGGGAGCGCGCCCGCTCGAACGTCACGGCCGCCCTGCGGCAGACGGCGCACGAGCGGTTCGCCGAGCATCTCGCCGACGTGCGCGAGCATGCCTCGGGGGCGCGCTTCGCGATCGGCGGCCGGCGCGCCGGCACCTGGGACGTCGAGCGCGACATCCTGCACGGCGACGACGAAGGCCTCCGGGCGACCGTGCTCGCCGAGTACGGCCGCTACCTGCTCGCCGCGTCGTCGCGCTCGGGCAGCCCCGCCGCGAACCTGCAGGGGATCTGGAACGACGAGCTCAGACCGCCGTGGTCGGCCAACTACACGATCAACATCAACACCCAGATGAACTACTGGGCCGCACCGATCGTCGGACTCGACGATTCGACCGAGCCGCTGACCGCGCTCGTGCGGCGCATCGCGAGCACCGGCTCCGACGTCGCGGCCCGCCTCTACGGTGCCCGTGGCTGGGTCGCCCACCACAACAGCGACCTCTGGGGCTGGAGCCTGCCGGTCGGCATGGGTCACGGCGCCCCGAGCTGGGCGATCTGGATGATGGGCGGCGTCTGGCTCACCCACAACCTCTGGGACCGCTACGAGTTCGCCGGCGACCGCGAGCTGCTGGAGCACACCGTCTGGCCGCTGATGCGCGGGGCGGCGCTGTTCTGCCTCGACTGGCTCGTCGACGACCCCGCGAGCGGCCAGCTGCGCACCATCCCCTCGACCTCGCCCGAGAACCTGTTCCTCGGCTCCGACGGACGGCCCGAAGCGCTCAGCGTCTCGACGACGACGGACCTCGCCCTCATCCGAGCGCTGTTCGCGCGCGCCCGATCGGCCATCGCCGTACTCGGCCTCGAAGACCCGCTCGACCGCGACCTCGCCGCCGCCCTCGAACGTCTCCCGGAGCTCAGGGTCGGCCCCGACGGCCGGCTGTGCGAGTGGTCGACCGATGTTGCGGAGGCGGACCCGCACCACCGGCACCTGTCTCCGCTCGTCGCGCTCTACCCGCTCGATCTCATCGATCCCGTCCGCACGCCTGAACTCGCCGAGGCGGCGCGCCGCTTCCTCGACGCCCGCGGACCCGGGGCGATGGGCTGGTCGTGGGCGTGGAAGATCGCGCTCCGAGCCCGGCTCGGCGACGCTGCCGAAGCCCGAGCGCTACTGCTCGAGGCGAGCACCGCGTTCGACCGCGACCACCGCCGGCTCGCCCCCGTCGACGGATCCGAGTGGGGCGGGCTCCTGCCGAACCTGTTCAGCACGCACCCGCCCTTCCAGATCGACGGCAACTACGGGTTCACGGCGGCGATCGCCGAGCTGCTCGTGCAGAGCCACCACGGCCGCATCCGGCTGCTGCCCGCACTGCCCGCGCAGTGGCCGAGCGGTCGGGTAGCCGGGTTGCGGGCACGCGGCGGGCTCGAGGTCGACCTCGTCTGGGCCGGCGGCGCCGTCGACAGCGCCGTGATCCGCGACGTTCGCGGCGCCCCCCACCGGGTCGTCGTCGAGCACGGCGACCGGCTGCTCGAACTCGACGTCCCGGCACACGGCGAGGTCTCGCTGCGGCCCGCCGAGCATCCCGCGCCCGACCTGACACCGCCGGCGGCAGCAGCGCAGCCGGCGCCGCAGACCCACCACACCCACCCCCACCCAACCGGGCGTCAGTGACGGCGCCCCGCCACCCATAGTGAGGAACTCGTGAAACCGAAGCGGATCGCGGCGGTGCTGGCGCTCGTCGCCTTGACCGTCACACTCACCGCCTGCTCGAAGGGCGAAGACTCCGGCAGCAGCAGCAGCGGCGGCACGGTCAACTGGTGGACCTGGGACGAGCGCCAGGCCGCCTCGTACCAGAAGTGCCTGCCCGGCTTCCAGCAGGCCAACCCCGGCATCACCGTCAAGATCTCCCAGTACGGCGTGGAGGACTACTTCACCAAGCTCACCGCCGGCTTCGTCTCGGGCGCGGCGCCCGACGCGTTCCAGAACAGCGTCCCCCTGCTGGGCGCCTACGCCGGGCAGAAGCAGATCCTGGCCCTCGACGACCAGATCAAGAAGACCGGGTACGACCTGTCGGTCTTCGACATCGGCGTCGACTCGTGGAAGTACACCGACGGCAAGCAGTACGGCATCCCGCTGGACTGGGCGGCCGCCGCGATCTACTTCAACAAGGACAAGGTCGCTGCGGCGGGCCTCACCGACGCCGACATCACGGGCATGACGTGGAACCCCGACGACGGCGGCACCTTCGACGACGTCGTCGCGCGCCTCACCGTCGACAAGAACGGCGTCCGCGGCGACCAACCCGGATTCGACAAGACCAAGGTGGCCACCTACGGCATCGGCAGCCTCGCCGCCGCTGACTTCAACGGGCAGACCTCGTGGAACCCGTTCGTGTCGACCCTCGGCTGGCGGCTCGGTGACAAGCCGGCCTGGCCGACCCGGTTCCCGTACGACAACCCCGACTTCGTCAAGACCCTGGAGTACGTGCGCGGTCTCGGCGAGCGCGGCCTGATGCCCAAGTTCGGGCAGCTGACGGTCGCGGGCAGCCAGCAGATCGGCTCGGGGTCGGTCGCCATGGTGCAGGGCGGCACGTGGGACGCCACCTCGATCACGAAGATCCCGGGCGCCAAGGTGGGCATCGCGCCGACGGTCAAGGGCCCCAAGGGGCGCTCGATGATCAGCAACTCGAACGCCAACAACATCTACGCCGGCACGAAGAACCTCGACGCGACCTGGAAGTGGGTCACGTACATGGGCTCGGAGGCCTGCCAGTCGGCCGCCGGCGCGGACGCGACGTTCCTGCCGTCGATCGCCAAGTCGCTCCAGGTCGCGGTCGACGCCCAGAAGGCGCAGGGGCTCGACCTGTCGGGCTTCGTCGCCGCACTCAACAACGGCGAGCTGTACCCGGCGCCGCCGACGGCCAACGGCCAGGAGCTCTCGGACACGATCCAGCCGATGTTCGAGGCGTACTTCAGCGGCGAACGCGACAAGGATGTGTTCACCGAGATGGCCACGAAGACCGAGAAGATCCTCGCCGAGTAACACCGATGCCGGGGCGGAGTCGACGCATGCCGGCTCCGCCCCGTTCGCTGACTACGATGGTGCCCGGACGACGCGCTACCACGCCCTGACCGGCGTCCGACCAAGAGGAATCCCGCAATGAACGACGCAGACGCCGCGGTCTCGCTGCTCCGAGGGGCGTCCGCGGCGGCGGCCGAGGTCTTCAGGAGCATCCTCACACGGGGCCCGATCAGCCGCATCGACATCGCCCGGCTCACCGGACTCTCGCAGGCGGCGGTCACCAAGGCGGTCGCACCACTCATCGAGGTCGGCCTCGTCTCCAACCAGCTCGACTCGCAGCGCGACGGGCAGCCGGGGCGGCCGGCGAACCCCCTCATGGTCGTCGCCGACTCACTGGTCTTCATCGGCATCAAGGTCAATGCCGACGAGATCGTCGGCGTCGCGACCGATCTGCCGACGAGCATCCTCGCCAGCGACCGGCGGCCACTGCACTCCACGGAGCTCGACGCCGTCGTCGAGGCCATCGAGGCGACCACGACCACACTCGTGGACACGCTCGGCGGGCGAGCCGAACGCATCTGCGCCGTCGGGGTCACCGTCTCCGGCGACGTCGACGCGCACAGCGGCGTCGTCCGCGAATCCGCGATCATGGGCTGGACCGAGGTGCCCCTCGCGAAGATCCTGACCGGCCGCCTCGACCGCGACGTCCTGGTCGAGAACGACGTCCGGGCCCTCACGATCGGCGAGCACTGGTTCGGCGTGGGCGTCGGCACCGCCTCGTTCGCGATCGTCACGATCGGTCGTGGCATCGGCAGCGGACTGCACGTCAACGGCGAGGTCGTCGAAGGCGCCTACGGCGTCGCGGGCGAGATCGGACACCTCCCGCTGACCTCACCTGACCGGATCTGCCCCTGCGGCCGCCGCGGCTGCGTCGAGGCTGTCGCCGGCACCCCCGCCATCGTCGCCGAGGTCGCGCGCGGACACGGCAGGGAACTGTCGATCGACGAGGTCCTCGACCTGGCGCACCGCGGTGACCCCGTCGCCGTACGGACGTTCGAGCAGGCGGCGACCGTGATCGGCACCGCGATCGCGACACTGGTCAACCTCGCCGGGCCCGAACTCGTCATCATCGGTGGCGAGGCGGTGAGCGACTTCGACCTCTTCGAGGCGCACCTGCGGGCCGCCTTCGCCGAGCACGCCTTCGGCGCGGCGGGCCGCTGCCGGATCGTCACGCGCCCGCACACCTTCGAGGACTGGGCGCGCGGCGCCGCGGCCTCGGCCATCGAGCGGCTGGTGGAGAACCGGATCTGAAACGCGGCCGGGTCCCGATCGGTGGGTCCGGCGCCGCCGCCGTCGTCAGCGGCCGGTTGCGATGGTGGCGTCCTCGGGGACCAGGACGACATCCAGTCGGCGGGGCCCGTGCACCCCCTCCACCCGGTTCAGCTCGATGTCGCTGGTCGCCGACGGGCCGGAGATCCAGGTCTGCGGTGCGCGTGGGTCGAGCCGGGCGACGGCCTCGGGCACCAGGCCCACGATCTGGCCGGTTCGGACCACGCAGATGTGCCGGTCGGGGACGAGCGTCAGCATCCGGCGCCCCTGGGTGGAACCGGCGTCCAGCACGATGGTGCCGGTGTCGGCCACCGCCACCGCGCAGCCGGTCAGCACGGCGTCCATGCCGTCGAGCTCGGCCGGCGACAGCGGGGGTGTGTCCCGGCGGACCTGCCCGGCGAAGCCGGTCAGCCAGTGCCCGGGGACGTCGGCGGGCACCGCGAGCCGGTCGACGCCGGCCAGCAGACGCGGAAGGGCATCAAGACCGTGGTGGACGACCGCGCGGTAGTCCACCAGCCGGTCGACGAACAGCTCGATCAGATCGACGGACTCGGCGACCCGGCGATAGCGGCGCGGCACGTCGACCGGCGTGGGCGCGTCGACCAGCGCCGCCCGCAGGCGGGCGAGGATGTCGTCTCGGGCGTTCACTGCTTCTCCCACCATTCCCGGAAGGTCTGCGGCGCGGGTAGCGGTGCGTCGCGCGACCGCGTCCACGCCGACGCCGGCCACGGCAGCCGGCGCAGGGTGCGGGCCCCGGCCCGCCGCTGCCGCCAGGTGCCCAGGGGGCCGGCGGCGCGGCGGGCGACCCGCAACGCGAGGGCCCACCGTCGTGGGCTGCGCATGAGCCACGAGAGGGTACGCATGGCCGTCTGTTCCGCCGCCGCGTGCGGTGCCTGTTGGCGCAGGTGGACGAGGATCTCCGGGATGTCGATCCTGACCGGGCAGACGTCGGCGCAGGCGCCGCAGAGCGTGGACGCGTACGGCAGCGAGGCGTTGTCGGCGACCCCGGTCAACTGCGGAGAGAGGATCGCCCCGATCGGACCCGGATACACCGACCCGTACGCGTGCCCACCGGCCCGCTCGTAGACCGGGCAGACGTTGAGGCAGGCGGAGCAGCGGATGCAGGACAGTGCCGATCGGCCGACCGGATCCGCCAGCACCGCCGACCGTCCGTTGTCGACGAGCACCACGTGCACCTCCTGCGGGCCGTCGCCCGGCGTGACCCCCGTCCACATCGACGTGTAGGGGTTCATCCGCTCCCCGGTCGAGGAGCGCGGGAGCAGTTGCAGGAAGACCTCCAGGTCGGCGAAGCTCGGCACCAGCTTCTCCACCCCGACGACGCTGATCAGGGTCTGCGGCAGGGTGAGGCACATCCGCCCGTTGCCCTCGGACTCCACCACCACCAGCGTGCCCGTGTCGGCGACCGCGAAGTTCGCCCCGGACACCGCGACCTTCGCCTCCAGGAACCGGCGCCGCAGGTGCTGGCGGGCCGCCTCGGCCAGCTCCCGCGGCTCCGCGCCGAGGTCGGCAGGGGCGTCGGCCATCCGGCGGCGGAAGATGTCCCGGATCTGCGCCCGGTTGTAGTGGATCGCGGGCACCAGGATGTGCGAGGGGGTGTCGTCGCCGAGCTGCACGATCAACTCGGCGAGGTCGGTCTCGTGGGCGGTGATGCCGGCCGCCGCCAGGGCCTCGTTGAGCTCGATCTCCTGGGTGGCCATGGACTTGACCTTCACCACCTCGTCGGCGCCGGCCGCGCGGGTCAGCTCGACCACGATCCGGCATGCCTCGACGGCGTCCCGCGCCCAGTGCACCCGGGCGCCGGCGGCCGTGGCCGCCGCCTCGAACCGTTCCAGCAGCTCGGGCAGCCGCCGCTGGACATCGGCCTTGATCGCCGCCCCGGCGTCGCGCAACGCCGCCCAGTCCGGGACCTCGTCGACGACCCGGGCCCGTTTGTCGCGGATCGTGCGGGTGGCCCGGTGCAGGTTGGCGCGCAGCTGGTCGTCGGCGAGGGCGCTCCGGGCGGCGGTCGGGAACGGCAACGGGGTGCGGATGCGGCCACCGCCGGTGGCCGGAACTCCGGCGGGGGTGGCGTGGTGGCTCACGCGTCGTCTCCCGTCATGGCGAGGATCTCGGCGTAGTGCATCGCCCGTACGCCGGAGCGGGCGCGGTCCAGGCCGCCGCCGATGTGGGCCAGGCACGAGTTGTCCGCCGCCGCGAGCACCGCCGCGCCGGTCTCGCGTACCCGGGCGCACTTGTCGGCCAGCATCGCGGTGGACACGGCTTCGTTCTTCACCGCGAAGGTGCCGCCGAAGCCGCAGCACTCGGTGGCGTCATCGAGTTCGACGAGGCGGATCTGCCGGACGTGGCGCAACAGGGTGAGCGGCTTGTCGCCCAGCCGCAGCATCCGCAGGCCGTGACAGGTCGGATGGTAGGTGACCGTCTGTGCGAACGCGGCGCCGACGTCGGTGACGCCGAGGACGTCCACCAGCAGCTCGGACAGTTCGTAGGTGCGGCCGGCGACGGAGGCCGCGGCCGGGTGCAGGCGCGGGTACTGCTCGCGGATCATGGCGGTGCACGAGCCGGACGGCACGACGACGGCGTCGTAGCCGTCGAAGGTGTCGGCGAAGCCGCGGACCAAGGGCACCGCGTCGTTCCGGTACCCGGTGTTGGCGTGCAGCTGACCGCAGCAGGTCTGCGCGGCCGGGAACTCGACGGTGTGACCGAGCCGCCGCAGGATGCGGGTGACGGCGATGCCGGTCTGCGGATAGGCGAGGTCGTTGACGCAGGTGATGAAGAGGGCGATGCGCACGGCGGGTCCTCGGGAAGTTCGGGGGTGGTCAGGGTGCGCTGCCCGCACCCGAGGCCGGCAGCCGGTCGAACGCGGGCAGGTGGCGCTCGCGGGCCGCGGTCAGGTGGGCCCGCATCGCCTCGGTGGCGCCGTCGGGGTCGCCAGCGGCGATGGCGGCGGCGATGCGCTGGTGCTCGGCGGCCGTCTTCGACGCGGTCGCGGCGGGGAAGTAGAGGCGGTGCAGGTGCAGGTGCGCGTGCAGGCGGGTGATCGCGTCGCGCAGCAGGGGACTGCCGGCAGCGTCCGCGACGAGGTCGTGGAACCGTGCGTCGAGGGCGGTGAAGGCGGCGTGGCGGCGGTAGTCCTCGCCGGCCTCCACGCCGACCGTCGCACCGGCCTCCGTGGAGATCCGCTCGCGGTCCGTGGCGCGCGCGTGCACCGCCGCCCGGCCGGCCGACGCGCCCTCGAGCAGGATGCGCATGTCGAACAGATCGTCGAACTCGGCCCTGCTCAACAGCGGGGTAGTGGTGTATCCGGACAGCGGCCGCTTGCGGACCAGCCCGTCGGACTCGAGACGGGCCAGGGCCTCCCGGACGGGGGTGGGGGAGACGTCGAGCTGCCGAGCGAGGACGTCGATGGTCACCCGTTCGCCCGGAGGCATCGTGTGGTCCATGATCAGCCCTTTGACGGCCTCGTAGACGTCCTCGGACAGGGTGAGCCGCCGGGCGGGGCGGATCCGGTCTCCGGCCTGGTGCGCCATCGCTTCTTCCGGCCCCCTTGACTTGGCTCGCGTTGAACGAGTAGACACTCTAACCGCGCAATATCCTATAGGAAATAGCCCGGGGAGGTCGGCGCGTGCAAGCCACCGAGAGAGTTCCTCTGGGGCGTACCGGCGTGACGGTGACCCGGTTGGGACTCGGGCTGGCACCGATCGGCGGGCTGTTCACCGCCGTCGGCGACGATATCGGCCGGGCCACCGTGGAGGCGGCCTGGGACCTCGGGCTGCGGTACTTCGACACCGCCCCGCTGTACGGGTGCGGGCTGTCGGAGCGCCGGGCCGGGACGGTGCTCGCCGGCCGGCCGCGCGACGAGTTCACCCTCTCCACCAAGGTCGGTCGCCTGCTCGTGCCCGACGGCCGCGACCGGCAGGAGTTCTGGGCGGAGTCGACCGACCTCGCCCCGGTCTTCGACTTCTCCGCGGCCGGGGTCCGCCGCTCCCACGCCGAGAGCCTGGAACGGCTGACGCTCGACCGGATCGACATCGCGCACATCCACGACCCGGACGACCACCTCACCGAGGCGATGACCGGCGCCTACCCGGCCCTCGCCGAGCTGCGCGACGCCGGCGAGATCGGTGCGGTCAGCGCCGGCATGAATCAGGCTCCTGGCCTGGTCACGCTGGTCCGGGAGGGCGACTTCGACTGCGTCATGCTCGCCGGCCGGTACACGCTTCTCGACCAGTCCGGCCTGGCGGAGCTGCTGCCGCTGTGCGCACGGCGGGGCGTCGCCGTCCTCGCCGCGGGCGTCTACAACTCCGGTCTCCTGGCCGACCCGCGCCCGGGCGCCCACTACGACTACGCCCCGGCCGACCGCACGCTCCTGGACCGGGCCGCCGCCATCCGCGCGGTGTGCGACCGGCACGGGGTACCGCTGCGGGCCGCGGCCATCCAGTTCCCGCTCGGACACCCGGCCGTCGCCAGCGTGGTGATCGGCGCCCGCGACCCGGGGCAGATCGCCGACAACGTGGCGATGTTCCAGTGGGACGTCCCCGGTGCGCTGTGGGCGGACCTGAAGGCCGAGGGGCTGCTGGCGGAGGAGGTGCCGACGCCGTGATCGTCGATGCCCACCACCACGTGTGGACCGCCGACTACCCCTGGCTCGCGGCACCCGGGCTGGAGCCGCTGCGCCGCGACTACACCCTCGGTGACCTCGCGCCCAGCCTGGCCGAGGCGGGTGTGACGGCGACGGTCCTGGTCGAGGCGGGCCGCTGCGACAGCGCCGAGACCGCCGAGTTCCTGGCCCTCGCCGCCGGCACGCCGTGGATCGCCGGCGTCGTCGGTTGGGCGTCGCTGACCGACCCCGCTCTCACCGCCACCCTGGCCGGCTACCGCGCCCTACCCGGCGGCGCCAAGCTGGTCGGCGTCCGCGACCAGGTGCAGGCCGTCACCGACCCGGACCATCTGGCCCGCTCCGACGTCCGGGCCGCCCTCACCGCCGTCGGCGCCGCCGGACTGACCGTCGACCTCATCGTCCACGTCGGACAGCTGCCCGGCTGCGCCGAGGCGGCCAGGGCCACCCCGGGCACCACCTTCGTCCTGGACCACCTCGGCAAGCCACCCGTCGCCGCGGGCGCCCACGCCCGCTGGCGGGCGGCCATCGCCCCGCTGGCCGCCTGCCCCAACGTCGTCGCCAAGCTGTCCGGCCTGCTCACCGAGGGCGGGCCCGGGTCCGGCCCGGACACCATCCGGCCCTACGTCGACACCGCGCTGGAGCTCTTCGGCCCCGAGCGGCTGATGCTCGGCTCCGACTGGCCGGTGTGCGAGCTGGTCACCACGTACGCGGGTGCCCTGGCGGCGCTCGACGCCTGCCTGGCGGAGCTGTCGCCGCACGAGCGGTCGGCGGTCAGGGCCGGCACCGCGATTCGCACCTACGCACTGGAGGTTGGTTCGTGAGAATCATGCGCGTCGGACCGGTGGGCCGGGAACGGCCGGTACGGTACGACGACGGTCACTACCTCGACCTGTCGCCGCTGACGGCCGACATCGACGCGACCTTTCTCGCCGGCGACGGACTGCGGCGGGCCCGCGAGGCCACCGACCTTCCGGAGATCGACGTCACCGGCCAGCGGATCGGCCCCCCGGTCGCCCGCCCCGGCGCGATCCTCTGCGTCGGGCAGAACTACGCGGCCCACGCCGCGGAATCCGGCTCGGTGCCACCGGAGCTGCCGATCGTGTTCTACAAGGCCCCCAACACGGTGGTCGGCCCGTACGACGACGTGCTGATTCCACGTGGGTCGACGAAGACCGACTGGGAGGTCGAACTGGCCGTGGTGATCGGCCGTCGGGCCCGCTATCTGTCCTCGCCCGACGAGGCGCTGGCCCACGTCGCCGGGTACGTGCTCTCCAACGACGTCTCCGAACGCGACTTCCAGCTCACCGTCTCCGGCGGGCAGTGGTCCAAGGGCAAGTCGTGCGAGACGTTCCAGCCGCTCGGGCCGTGGCTGGTCACCACCGACGAGGTGCCCGACCCGCAGGCGTTGCGCCTGCGCTCCTGGGTCAACGGCGAGCCCCGCCAGGACTCCACCACCAAAGACATGATCTTCGACGTCGCGTACCTGGTGTGGCACCTGTCCCAGTACACCGTGCTCGACCCGGGCGACGTGATCAATACCGGAACACCGCAGGGGGTGGCGCTGTCCGGCCGGTTCCCGTATCTGTCAGCCGGGGACGTGATGGAGGTCGAGATCGACGGTCTGGGCCGGCAGCGCAGCACTGTGCGGAGCGCCTGATGGCCCGGATCACCCGCGTCGACACGTACGACGTCCGGTTCCCCACCTCGCGGGAGCTCGACGGATCCGACGCCATGAACCCCGATCCCGACTACTCGGCGGCATACCTGGTGCTGCGCACCGACGACGGCCCGGACGGCCACGGCTTCACCTTCACCATCGGCCGCGGCAACGACATCTGCCGGGCGGCGATCGACGCTCTCGTCCCGTTCGTGGTGGGCCTGGACCCGGACGCCGTCGACCTGGGCGTGTTCGCCCGTTCCCTCACCCACGACTCGCAGCTGCGCTGGCTTGGCCCCGAGAAGGGAGTGGTGCACCTCGCCGCCGGCGCGGTCATCAACGCCATGTGGGACCTGGTCGCCAAGCGGGCCGGCAAGCCCGTCTGGCGGTACCTGGCCGAGCTCAGCCCCGAGCAGATCGTCGACCTGGTCGACTGGCGGTACCTCACCGACGCGCTGACCCCGGCGGAAGCCCTGCGGATCCTGCGTGCCGCCGAACCGGGCCGAGCCGGACGCGCGGCGATCCTGACCGAGCGCGGCTACCCCGCGTACACCACCTCGCCGGGCTGGCTCGGCTACGACGACGACAAGGTGGTACGGCTGGCCGGGCAGGCCGTCGCCGACGGGTTCACCCAGATCAAGCTCAAGGTGGGCGCCGACCGGGCCGACGACCTCCGGCGGCTCCGGGCGGCCCGGGCGGCGGTCGGGCCGGACATCCGCATCGCCGTGGACGCCAACCAGCGATGGGACGTGCCCGACGCGATCGCGTGGATGCGCGACTTGGCGCCCTACGACCCCTGGTGGATCGAGGAGCCCACGAGCCCCGACGACGTGCTCGGGCACGCCGCGATCCGGGCCGCGCTGGCCACCGCCGCGCCGTCGGGCGGGGCCATCCGGGTGGCCACCGGCGAGCACGTGCAGAACCGGGTGGTGTTCAAGCAACTGCTCCAGGCCGGGGCGGTGGACGTGGTGCAGATCGACGCCGCCCGGGTGGGTGGGGTGAACGAGAACGTGGCGATCCTGCTGCTCGCCGCGAAGTACGGCGTACCGGTCTGCCCGCACGCCGGGGGAGTCGGCCTGTGCGAACTGGTGCAGCACCTTTCGATGTTCGACTTCGTGGCCGTCTCCGGCAGCACCGACGACCGGGTCATCGAGCACGTCGGTCACCTGCACGAGCACTTCCGCACCCCGGTGGTGGTGCGCGACGGCCACTACCACGCGCCGACCGCACCCGGCTTCTCCGCCGAGATGCACCCCGACAGCCTCGCCCGGTACGCCTACCCGGACGGACCCGCGTGGGCCTGACCGACCTCGACCTCGCCACTGGCCGGGCGGCGGCGGGTCCGGCCGTCCACCGCGGAGACCCTGCCGGACCACTACTTCGAGCGGCTGGACCGTGACCGCTTCACCGCGGCGGTGCGGCGGCTCCGACGACTGCTGGGATGAGAAGGAGACGTTCATGACCTGTGACGGACTGGTCGCCGTGGTGACCGGGGGTGGTTCGGGGATCGGCCGCGCCTGCGCCGATGCGCTGCTCGCCGCGGGGGCCCGGGTGGTCGTGCTGGACCTGGACCCGTCAGGTGCGCCGTCCGGACCGGCGGTCCGCGCCGTGCGGGCCGACGTGGCGGACCGTGCCTCCCTGGCGGCCGGCATCGCCGCCGCCGTAAACGCCTTCGGCCGCCTGGACATCCTCGTCAACAACGCCGGCATCTCAGCGGTCGGCGCCGTCGAGGACAACGACGACGCCCAGTGGGCCCGCGTGCTGGACGTCAACGTCGCCGGCGTGGCCCGCACCAGCGCGGTCGCGCTGCCCCACCTTCGCCGGTCACCGGCGGCGGCCATCGTCAACGTGTCCTCCATCGCGGCGACCGCCGGCCTACCCCGCCGGGCGCTGTACTCCGCGTCCAAGGGCGCCGTGCACGCCCTCACCCTGGCCATGGCCGCAGATCTGATCGGCGACGGCGTACGGGTGAACTGCGTGGCGCCCGGCACGGTGGACACCCCCTGGGTCACCCGGCTGCTCGCCGGCGCGGATGACCCGGCCGCGGAGCGGCGGCTGCTCGCCGCGCGCCAGCCGACCGGCCGCCTGGTCAGCGCCGCGGAGGTCGCCGCGGCGGTGGTGTACCTCGCCTCACCCGCCGCGGGGGCGGTCACCGGGACGTCGCTCGCCGTCGACGGCGGCATGGCCGGTCTGCGGCTCCCGGCACGGCCCAGCTGAGCGGCCGGCGCCGGCGATCGGGGGTTCAGGCCGCCAGCAGGTCGCGCAGCCAGCGCAGGTGGATCGGTGGCTGGAACGTCGCCCCGCCCTCGTGCCCGTTGTACGGCCAGATCTGCAACTCCTTCGGGCCGGCGTAGTGGTTGTACGCGGCGAACACCGTGGACGGTGGGCACACGTCGTCCATCAGCGCGACCGAGTAGAGCGCCGGTGCGCTGGCCCGCGCCGCGAAGTGCACGCCGTCGAAGTAGCTCAGCGTGTGGAAGACCTGCTCGACCCGGTCGCGGTGCGTCGCGCAGAAGTCGGCCAGCTCCTGGTACGGGTGCGCGTCGGTGATCTCGGTGGCCCGCCGGAAGTGGGTCAGGAACGGCAGGTCGATGAGCGCGCCTCGTACCTGGGCGTGCAGGCCGGCCACCGCCTGCGCGATCCCACCGCCCTGGCTGGCACCGGCGACGATGATCCGGCTGCCGTCCACCTCCGGATGGCTGGCCGCCGCGTCCACCGCCCGTACCGCGTCGGTGAACAACCGGCGGTAGTAGTACTGCTCGGGGTCCAGCACGCCGCGGGTCAGTACCCCGCCGTGCTGCGGCGAGTCGCTGCCCGGCAGATCCACGGTGTCGCCGTCGCCCTGGCCGCGGGAGTCCATGACGAACACCGCGTACCCGGCCGCCGGCCACAGCAGCCACTCGTGGGGCCGGCCCCGGCCGCCGCCGTAGCCGATGAACTGCACGACGCACGGCAGTGGCCCGGCCACCTCCGCCGGGGTGAGGAACCAGCCGGCTACCCGCTGCCCGCCGGAGCCGCTGAACCGTACGTCGTGGACGTGCACCCGGGGTAGCAGGGCGTCGTACGGGGTGAACTCCGTCGCCAGGTCGTGCTCGGCGGCGGCGGAAAGCGTGGCGTGCCAGAACGCCTCGAAGTCCTCCGGCTCGGCGCGGTGCGGGAGGTAGGCGCGCAGCTCGGCGAGGGGCAGATCGAACAGGGCCACGGCGACGCCTTTCCTGCTGCTCGCTGCCGGGTACGTGCGCCCGGCAACCCGCACCGCCTCGGTCAGCGCCGGCGCGACTCCCCAGTGGACCGCACGGTGTCGTCCCTGGCGAGCGTGCGTGACGGGCTGGCTGAGCGTAGGACCCCCGCTGAACCGAAATCAATACTTGACGAAGTTAATTAATGAACCTAGGTTTCGGCTATGTTTCCCGAGACCGGCTTGGGCTCGCTCGCCGTCGCCCCGGCGGCAACGGCGGTGTTCACCGCCGTACTGACCGAAGGTCCATTGAGCCGGGTCAGTCTCGCGCGCCGGCTCGGGCTGTCCTCCGCCGCCGTCACCAAGGCCGCGCGCCCGCTCATCGACACGGGTTACCTGCATGAGTTGGCCGCGACCGAACGCACCGGTCCGGGCGCCGGACGCCCGGCCAGCCCGCTGGCCGTACGCGCGGACCGCGAATTCTTCGTCGGGGTGAAGATCACCGCCGACGAGCTGATCGGCGTCGTCTGCGACCTCCGTGCGGCGGTACGGGCCACGGCCCGCCGGCCGCTGGCCGCCCCCGACGTCGAGGCTGTCCTCACCGACCTCGGCCAGCTCGTCGACGGGCTGCTCGACGGCCCCGGCGACTACCGGGTCCGCACCCGCCGGCTGGGGCTCGCCATCTCCGGCGACGTGGACCGCACCACCGGGCTGGTCCGGTACTCACCGTTCCTGCAGTGGCGCAACGTCCCGCTCGGCCAACGCGTGGCCCGGATCACCGGACTCGCCGCCACGGTGGAGAACGACGTGAAGGCGCTGACCGCCGCTGAGCACTGGTTCGGCGAGGGAGTGGGCGCCGAGTCCTTCGCCCTCGTCACCGTGGGCACCGGCATCGGCTGCGGCCTGGTCGTCCACGGCCGACTGGTCTCCGGCTCGCACGGCGTGGCCGGCGAGATCGGCCACCTCGCCGTCGACGCCAACGGCCCGAGCTGCCACTGCGGTGGTCGCGGCTGCGTGGAGGCCATCGCCGGCACCCAGGCCATCGTCCGGCAGGCCCGGGAACGCACCGGTCGGCCCGAACTCACCATCGACGCCGCGGTGGCCCTGGCCCGCGCCGGTGACGAGCAGGTCGGTGCCGTCTTCGCCCGTGCCGGCAACGCGATCGGCTCCGGCATCGCGGCCGTGGCGAACCTCGTCGGCCCTGCCCGGATCGTCGTGTCTGGCGAGGGGCTGGCCGCCTACGACCTCTTCGAGGCGCACATCCGTACCGGCTTCGAACGCCAGGCGTTCGGCGCCGCCGCCCAGTGCCCGCTCTCCATCCGCCCGCTGCCCTTCGAGGAGTGGGCGCGCGGAGCGGCTGCCGTGAGCATCCAGTCGCTCGTCGTTCCCTGAACCATCGGCGTCAATCCGGCCCCCGGCCGGCCATATCGCAACAGGCACCACCCTCGGCCCCCACAACCAGGAGGTGTGACTGTGAAGTCACCGTTACGCACCACCGCGCAGCGAGTCGAACCGCCCACCCGGCGCGAGAGCCGGGTCCGCACCGGCGTGGCCCTCGCCGCCACCCTCGCGGTGGCCATCGGCGCGGGCGCGATCCCGGCGCAGGCTGCCGCACCCGGCGCGAAGACGCAGGCTGCCGCACCCGGTCCGAAGCCGAGCCCAGCGCCGAACAGCGCGGGGGCCGGCGCCACCACGAAGGACCCGTCGCCCGCCGACCGGGCGGCCGCGCAGAAGGCGGCCGCCGAGGCGGCGGCGCAGGGCGTCGCGGACCGCCCCTACCTGGGGTGGAGCAGTTGGAGCCTGCAGGCCACCAAGTACCCGGGGGTCAACCCGAACGGCCCCGCGAGCTGGCTGAACGAGGCCAACGTCCTCCAGCAGGCCGACGTGCTCGCCACGAAGCTCAAGCCCTACGGCTACGAGTACGTCAACATCGACGCCGGCTGGTCCACCAACTACCAATGGGAGCCCAACTTCGACGGGTACGCGCGCGAGATCGCCTCACCCGAGCGGTTCCCGCACGGCATGAAGTACGTCGCCGACGCCATCCACGCCAAGGGCCTCAAGGCCGGCATCTACCTGACCGTCGGGCTGAACAAGCCCCTGTACGGCGGCGGCACGGTGCCGATCTGGAACGCCCCCGGCTGCACCACCGCCGACATCGTCTACCCGGACCTGCGTACGACGAACGGCTGGGACGGGGCGTACAAGATCGATTTCTCGAAGCCCTGCGCCCAGAAGTACGTCGACTCGCAGGCACAGCTGATCGCCGACTGGGGCTATGACTTCCTCAAGTTCGACGGCGTCGGGCCGGGCTCGTTCCGCAGCGGCGACAACTACAACAACGTCGCGGACGTCGCCGCCTGGCACGCGGCCATCGCCAGGACCGGACGCCCGATCGAGTTCCTCCTGTCCTGGTCGCTCGACCGCAACTACGCCGCCGACTGGAAGCGGTACTCCAACGGCTGGCGGATCGACACCGACGTGGAGTGCTACTGCGACACCCTGGTGACCTGGAACAACTCCGTCAAGGTCCGGTGGGACAACGTACCCGGCTGGACGCCCTGGGCTGGCCCCGGCGGCTGGAACAACCTCGACTCCCTCAACGTCGGCAACGGCGAGATGGACGGCATCACCGAGGACGAGCGGCAGAGCTACATGACGCTGTGGGCGATCTCGGCGGCCCCGCTCTACATCGGTGACGACCTCACCAAGCTCGACGCGTACGGCCTCTCCCTGCTCACCAACCGCGAGGTGATCGCGATCGACCAGCAGGGCATCCCGGCCCGGCCGGTCACACCGACCGGCCCCGCGCAGGTCTGGGGAATGAAGAACGCCGACAACTCGTACACCGTCGCGCTGTTCAACATGGGCAGTCTCCCGGCTCAGGTCACCGCCAACTGGAGCAGCTTCGGCTTCGGTGGCACCGCCACTGTGCGTGATCTGTGGCGGCACGAGGAACTGGGCGTGCACAACGGCGCCATCTCGGCGACCCTACCGTCGCACGGCTCCCGGCTGTTCAAGGTCACCCCGACGGGTGTTGCCCCCAAGGTGGCCAGCTACGAGGCGGAGGCCAGCACGAACACCCTCGTTCGGGGCGCCTCGGTCGGCGGCTGTGCCAACTGCTCCGGCGGCGCGAAGGTCGGCAACCTCTACAACGGCGGCGCCCTGCGCATCAACGGCGTCACCGTGCCGAAGACGGGCACCTACCAGGTGAACATCCGCTACACCACGAACGACCCGCGCTCGGCGACCGTCTCGGCCAACGGCCAGAACGCCGTCACCCTGGCCTTCCCGCCCAGCGGTGGTTGGGACATCCCGGCCACCCTGACCGTAGCGATGCAGTTGCGTGCCGGTGCCAACACGATCGAGATCGACAGCACGACGCCGGTCTACTCACCCGACATCGACAAGATCGAGGTGCCGCTGACCGTTCGGTAGGCGCGGCTCGTCGTGGGGGCCGAAGCGGCAGTGCCGCCCCGGCCCCCACGCCATGTGTCGTGGTCCTGGCCGCCGCCGGCAGCCCATCCGGGGCATAACCGGGCGCCACGCTCTGTGACCGTGCCCATACGGGTAATGCTTGCCCGATCGGGCCACCGACGATTAACTTTGCTTCGTCAAGCAAGTAAACCAAGGGTAGACGTGGGCCTGGCTCCGGCAGTCTTGCGATCTCCGTGCGGCCGGACCCACGGCTTCCTCACCGTTCCGCCCATCCAGATGCCTATCGCGCCCCGTGTCGTTCAGGAGTCGGACATGATTTTTGGGCCAGCTCACCGCAGCTACCGCGACGAGCAGCACTGTCGATCGGCCCGGCGGCGGATCCGGGAGACGCTCGCGGTCCGCCGGGCCGCCGCAGCGGCCGGGCAGCGGAGCGTCGAACTACCCGACGAGGCGAAGCCGGCCGCATGACAAGGCGCGGCGTCAGGCTGCCGGCGCCGGATCGGTCGACCGGGCCGGCGGGCCGAACAGCGGCAGCAGCCGGTCCGCGTCGAGGTAGGTGGTGATGCCCCGCACCCGGTCGCCGGCCAGGTCCAGGATCACCAGCCCGAAGGCCCGGTGGACACCGTCGGGCCCCGGCCGGGTCTGCCAGTACGCCGGCGCGCCGTTCGCCGCGGTGGGCACCAGCCGCGAGCCCGCGCACGAGGCCGCCGGATCGGACAGCGCCTGCGCGATCCGGTCCCGGCCGTGCAGCCACCAGCGCAACGGCGGCATCGACATGGTCGCGTCGGCGTGCAGCAGCGCCACCAGAGCCGATACGTCGTGACGTTCGAACGCGGTGCAGTACCGGGTCAGCAGCTCGCGCTGGGCCGCGTCGGCGGGCCGGACCGGCTCCCCGGGGTCGGGGGCGACCGTGCGCAGGGTCGACCGGGCCCGCTGGAGCGCGCTGTTCACCGACGCGACGCTGGCCTCCAGCAGGTGCGCGACCTCGTCGGCCCGCCAGCAGAGCACGTCGCGCAGGATCAGCACGGCCCGCTGCCGCGGCGGCAGGTGTTGCAGCGCGGCCACGAACGCCAGCCGGATGCTCTCCCGCCGCAGCGCCTGCTCCGCCGGGTCGCCGTACCCGGGCAGCACCCGGTCGTCCGGGACCGGCTGGACCCACACGTGCTCCGGCGCCGGCGCCCCGAGCGCCGCACCGGCCTCGGCGGCGGGGCCGAGGTCCATCGCCCGCGCCCGGCGTTGCGCGCCGCGCAGCATGTCCAGGCAGACGTTCGTCGCGATCCGATAGGCCCAGGTCCGCAGCGACCCGCGGGCCGGGTCGTAGCGGTCGGCGGCCCGCCAGATGCGGGTCAACGTCTCCTGCACGGCGTCCTCGGCCTCGAAGCCGGAGCCGAGCATCCGGTAGCAGAAGCCGGTCAGCTCGGTGCGCAGCAGCTCGACCGCGACGTCGTCGGCGACCGTTCTCTCCCGCACCCGGCGACCATACGCCCACCGACCGATGAGTTTCGCGGGTCCGGCCCGTATCAGTGGCGAGGGCCCCGGCGGAGGGTGCCCCGCACTGGACGGGAGGAATCCGGATGACCGACGACGAAGTCCGCGCCGCGGTGGTGGCGGAACGGGCGGAACAGGTCGACCTGCTGGCGGCGCTGCCCGCCGACCGGTGGGACGCGCCGACGCTGTGCGAGGGGTGGCGGGTGCGGGAGGTCGTCGCGCACACCACGATGCCGTTCCGGACCTCGCTCGGGCGGGCCCTGATGGAGTTGGCGAGGGCGCGCGGGAACGTCAACCGGATGGCCGACCGCACCGCCCGCCGCGACGCCGCCGCGTTGTCGCCCGCGCAGTTGCTCGCGGCGCTGCGCGACAACGTCGCGCACCGGTGGACGCCGCCGGGCGGGGGCGTGCGCGGGGCGCTCTCCCACGACGTCATCCACGGCCTGGACATCACCGTCGGCCTCGGGCTGGACCGCCGCGTCCCACCGGAGCGGGTCGCCATGGTGCTGACCGGGATGTCGCCCCGCAACGTGGCGTTCTTCGGCACCGACCTGACCGGCGTCCAGCTCCGGGCGACCGACCTCGACTGGTGCCACGGCGAGGGCACACCCGTGCGCGGGCTCGCCCAGGATCTGTTGCTGGTCGTCTGCGGGCGCCGGCTCCCGGCCGGCCGGCTCGACGGCCCGACGGCGACCCGGTTCAGTCGGCGGGACCCGTAGCGGGCAGCGGCGCCTCGCCCCGCCCCGGCGCGTGCGGGGCGGGGCGTATCCCGTCGCCACCACGTCCGGCCATGGTCGACAATGGTGCGATGGACGATCGGGCGCTGGTGCGGCTGAGCAAGCGGATGTCACTGGTACTGCGCCACCAGCCCGGGAAGTTCGGCCTGGCGCCGGACCGGGCCGGCTGGGTCACCGTGGACGACCTGCTCGCCGCTCTGCGGATCGACCGCGCCGACCTCGACGCCGTCGTGGCCGGTAACGACAAGCAGCGCTTCGCCGTCGAGCGGGGCGCCGACGGGGTGGACCGGATCCGGGCCAGCCAGGGGCATTCCATCCCGGTCGACCTCCAGTTGGCGCCCACCGCGCCGCCGGAGCGCCTCTACCACGGCACCGGCGCGGCCGCGCTCGACTCGATCCGGGCCGGTGGCCTGCACCGGGGCGGGCGGCACCACGTACACCTCTCGCCGGACGTGGCGACGGCCCGGCGGGTCGGTGCCCGCCGCAGCGGGGCGGTGGTGGTGCTCACCGTCGACGCGGCGGCGATGGCCCGCGACGGGCACGTCTTCTACCGCAGCGCGAACGGGGTGTGGCTGACCGACGCGGTGCCCCCGGCCTACCTGGTCGCCTGACGCGCGTTCCGGGCCCGATCGGCCGCGACGCCCGCCGCGCCGGAATACCCTCGGAGGACGACCCGGAGGGAGCGGCATGAGCGGTCAGACCAGCCCGGGCACGATGCCCGCCGCCTTCTTCGGCCACGGCAACCCGATGAACGCTTTGGTGGTCAACCGGTACACCTCGGCCTGGCGGGCGTTCGGGCGAGCGGTGCCGCGCCCCCGGGCGATCCTGGTGGTCTCGGCGCACTGGTACATCGGCGCGACCGCCGTCACCGCGATGCCCCGCCCCCGCACGATCCACGACTTCTACGGCTTCCCCCCGCAGCTCTTCGACGTCGAGTACCCGGCCCCGGGCCTGCCCGAGCTGGCCGAGGAGATCAGCGACCTGGTGCATCCCACCTGGGTGGGCGCCGACGTGGACTCGTGGGGCATCGACCACGGCACCTGGTCGGTGCTGACCCACGCCTTTCCGGCGGCGGACATCCCGGTGGTGCAGCTGAGCATCAACGCGTTCAAGGGGCTGGACTACCACCTCGGGCTGGGCGCCCAGCTCGCGCCGCTGCGCGAGCGCGGGGTGCTCATCGTGGCCAGCGGCAACGTGGTGCACAACCTCGGCGGGGTGGATCCGCAGCGCGTCGACCAGGGCTTCGACTGGGCGCGGCGCTTCGACGACGCGGCCCGCGAGGTGATGCGGACCGAGCCCACCGAGGCGGCCCGGCTGGACGCCCACCGCGACTTCGGGTCGGCGGTGCCGACGCCGGACCACTTCATTCCGCTGCTCTATCTCGCCGGCATCGCCGGTGCGACCAGAACCCGGCCCGAGGTGCTGGTGGACGGGTACGCGTACGGGTCGCTGTCGATGACCGCGTACACGCTGGGGTTGGCCTGCCGGGGTGGCGACCAGCCGGCGGGCGCGCCGTCGCTGCCGGCCGACGTGCCGGCCGACTCGGCGAACATCTGACCCCGGCCGGCGTCAGCCCCGCGCCGGGCCCCCGGCCGGCGCGGACTCCGCCGGGGCGCGCACGCCGTCGACGAACAGCGCGACGAGCTGGTGGCCGACCTCGGTGAAGGTCAGCGGCCCGTCCGGGTGGAACCAGGTGTGGATGTTGCCCAGGGCGCTGAGGAAGGTGTGGGTGACCACGGTGGCGGAGACGTCGGCGCGGACCACGCCGGCCAGCTGGGCCTCGTGCACGAGGTCGCGGAACAGGTCGTGGTAGCGCCGGCGCTCCCGGCGGGTGGCCTCGGCGTGCTCGTCGTCGAGCAGGTGTGCCGAGCGGGCCCAGACGGTCAGCTCGGCCAGGTGTTCGGCGGTGTGCTCGACCACGTCGAGGGCCGCGGCGCGCAGCCGCTCCCCGACCGGCCCGTCGCCGGCCGCGATCTCGGCCAGCCGCCGGGTCTGCTCCGCGAGCAGTTCCCGGTAGATGCTCGTCAGCAGCTCGGACTTCGACCCGAACCAGTGGTACAGCGCCCCCTTGGTCACCTCCGCCGCCGCCACGATCTCCTGGACGCTGGTCGCCTCGTAGCCGCGCCGGGCGAACAGCTCGGTGGCGGCCGCGACGATGCTCTGCCGGGCCGACCCGCGGGGCGCCCGCCGCCGCTCGGGAGTGACGGCGGGCTCGGTCGCCACGGTCACCGCGACTCCAGCTGACGGCGGATCTCCCGGCGGGCCACGTCGCGTACGTGCACCTCGTCGGGGCCGTCGGCGATGCGCAGGGTACGGGCGCCCGCGTACATCGACGCGAGCGGGAAGTCGTCGGAGACGCCGGCCCCGCCGTGCACCTGGATGGCCCGGTCGAGCACCTCCAGCGCGACGCGGGGGGCGATCACCTTGATCGCGGCGATCTCGGTGCGGGCGGCCTTGGCGCCGTACCGGTCGATCATCCACGCCGCCTTGAGGGTGAGCAGCCGCGCCTGCTCGATCGCCATCCGCGACTCGGCGATCTGCTGCTGCACCACGCCCTGGCGGGCCAGTTCCTGACCGAAGGCGACCCGGGTGGTGGCGCGGCGCACCATCAGGCTCAGCGCCCGCTCGGCAAGGCCGATGGCGCGCATGCAGTGGTGGATGCGGCCGGGGCCGAGCCGGGCCTGGGCGAGGGCGAAGCCGCCGCCCTCCTCGCCGAGCAGGTGCGACGCCGGCACCCGGACGTCGGTGAAGACGACCTCGCCGTGGCCGTGCTGGTCGTGGTAGCCGAAGACGGGCAGCGAGCGCACCACCTCGACGCCGGGGGTGTCCACCGGGACCAGGATCATCGACTGCTGCCGGTGGGTGTCCGCCGACGGGTCGGTCTTGCCCATCACGATCATGACGGCGCAGCGCGGGTCGGCGATGCCGGTGGTCCACCACTTGCGGCCGTTGATGACGTACGAGTCGCCGTCGCGCTCGATGCGGGTGCGGACGTTGGTGGCGTCGCTGGAGGCCACGTCCGGCTCGGTCATCGCGAAGGCCGACCGGATCTCGCCGTCGAGCAGCGGGCGCAGCCAGCGCTCCTTCTGCTCGTCCGTGCCGAACATGTGCAGGATCTCCATGTTGCCGGTGTCCGGGGCGGCGCAGTTGACGGCCTCGGGGGCGAGCTCGATGGAGCGGCCGGTCAGCTCCGCGAGGGGGGCGTACTCCAGGTTGGTGAGTCCGGAGACGTCGGGCAGGAACAGGTTCCACAGCCCCCGGCGGCGCGCCTCGGCCTTGAGTTCCTCGACGATCGCGGGCAGGTGGTGGCGGCGGCCGGCCTCGGTGAGTTCGGCGCGCTGGGCCGCGTAGACCGGTTCGGCGGGGTAGACGTGGTCGTCCATGAACTCCTGGAGCCGCTTGAGGTACTCGGCGGACCGTGCGCTCGGTTCGAAGTCCATGGCTGTCTCCCCATTGACGGCTGTGTCGGCGGCTCGCTACCGTCGCCGGACGCCGAACATACCGGCTGGTCGGTATGGCGTCCAGAGCACCGTGACCGTGAGGAGCCCCAGGGTGAGCGTGATGGACCGGTTCCGCCTCGACGGGAAGGTCGCCGTCGTCACCGGCGCCTCCTCCGGCCTGGGGGTGTCGTTCGCCCGGGCACTCGCCGAGGCCGGCGCCGACGTCGTGCTCGGCGCCCGCCGCGTCGAGCGCCTGCCGGAGACGGGCAAGCTGGTCGAGGCGGCCGGCCGGCGGTACGCGTTCCGCGCCACCGACGTCAGCCGGCCCGAGGACTGCCAGGCGCTGGTCGCCACCGCCATCGAGCAGTTCGGTCGGGTGGACGTGCTGGTCAACAACGCCGGGGTCGGCACCGCCGTGCCCGCCTCCCGGGAGACCCCGGAGCAGTTCCGCTCGGTCGTCGACGTCAATTTGATGGGCAGCTACTGGATGGCCCAGGCGTTCGCCCGGGCGGCCACCGGCGGCGGTGCCATCGTCAACATCTCCAGCGTCATCGGCCTGCGCCCGGGCGGCATCCCGCAGGCCGCGTACGCCGCCAGCAAGGCCGGTGTCATCGGCCTGACCCGCGACCTGGCGGCACAGTGGACCGGCCGCAAGGGCATCCGGGTCAACTGCATCGCCCCCGGCTTCTTCGCCTCGGAGATGAGCGACCAGCTCGATCCGGGCACCTTCGAGATGGTCAAGGCGCTCGCCCCGGCCGGGCGGCTCGGCGAGCACGAGGAGCTCGCCGCCACGCTGATCTGGCTGGCCAGCGACGCCTCGTCGTACGTGACCGGAGTGACCGTGCCGGTCGACGGCGGCCTCGTCATGCCTTGACGCCCGAGGGCGGAGGGCGTAGACCGGCTGTCACGTTGCTCGATGTCCCAGCGACTCGCCGCACAGGAGGAGCACCGATGAGCTTCAACCTCGCGACCATCCTCCGGGAGCCCCGCCGGGCGCATCCCGACAAGCCGCTCTGCCACCTCGACCACCTGACCTTCAGCTACCGACAGGTGGACGAGATCTCCGGGCGGGTGGCCACGGCCCTGCTCGGGCTGGGCCTGCGCCGGGGCGACAAGGTGGCGGTGCAGCTGCCGAACGTGCCGCAGTTCCTCTTCGCCTACTTCGCCGTCCTCAAGGCGGGCCTGGTCATGGTGCCGCTGAATCCGCTGCTGCGCGCCGGTGAGGTCGCGTACCACCTGGCGGACTCCGACACCAAGGTCTTCATCACCTTCGAGCTGTTCGCGCAGGAGGCGGCCAAGGGGGCCGCCGAGGTCGAGGGCGTGACGACGTACGTGGTCAACCTGCCGGGCAGTGACCGGCGGCCCGACGGCACCCGGCACTTCGACGAGCTGTACGCGGCCGAGGACACCGGCGAGATCGCGCCGACGGACGCCGACGACACGGCCGTGCTGCTCTACACCAGCGGCACCACCGGCCGGCCCAAGGGCGCTGAGCTGACCCACTTCCAGCTCTACATGAACTGCACCGTCGGCGGCGAGCTGTTCGGCTTCCGCGACGACGACATCGGCCTGGCGGTCCTGCCGCTGTTCCACGTCTTCGGCCTCTCCAGCGTGCTCAACGTGGCCGTGCGCTACGGCGGCACCGTCGTGCTCGTGCCGCGCTTCGAGGTGGGGCCGGTGGTCGACGCCGTCGAGCGGCACCGGTGCACGATCTTCTCCGGCGTACCCACCATGTACTTCGCCCTGTTGCAGGCCGACCTCACCGGTCGGGACCTCTCCTCGCTGCGGGTCGGCGTCTCCGGCGGGGCGGCGATCCCCGGCGAGGTGATCCGGTCCTTCGAGGAGCGGTTCCCGGGCGTGGTGATCCTGGAGGGGTACGGGCTGTCGGAGACGGCCAGCACGACTACGTTCAACATCAGCGCAGAGCAGCGCAAGGTGCTCTCCATCGGCAAGCCGATCTGGGGCGTGGAGACCCGCATCGTCGACGACGCCGACCGGCCGCTGCCGCCCGGGCCCGAGCACGTCGGCGAGATCGTGGTCCGCGGCCACAACGTGATGAAGGGCTACTACAAGAACCCCGAGGCGACCGCCGAGGCGTTCCGTGGCGGCTGGTTCCACACCGGAGACCTGGCGTACGCCGACTCGGACGGCTACCTGTTCATCGTCGACCGCAAGAAGGACATGATCATCCGGGGTGGGTACAACGTCTACCCCCGGGAGGTCGAGGAGGTCCTGTACGCCCACCCGGCGGTCGTCGAGGCCGCGGTGCTCGGCCGCCCCGACGCCAAGCTGGGGGAGGAGGTCGTGGCGGTGCTCAGCCTCACGCCGGACGCCGAGGTGACGCCCGACGACCTGGTGGCGTACTGCCGGGAGCGGCTCGCCGCGTACAAGTACCCGCGGCAGGTCCGTATCGTCACCGAACTGCCGAAGGGCCCGACCGGCAAGCTGCTCAAGCGGGAACTGAAGAAGGACCTGCTGGAAACCCCTGCACAGCAAGTGCAATAGCTGCCCTCACCCGGGTCGGCAGCGACCCGGGCCGACCGACATTGTCCTGGTACGACCCGTCCACATCACAGCGTCGTAACGAGCCATTGACGGTCTCCGTGCTAAAAGTACACTCCCGGTGTAATAACCTCCGATGCTTCGCCCGAGTCGCACCGCGTTTTCCCCCGTCGCCGCGTCCCGTAAGAGGTGAAGATGAGCCCACCACCCACCGACACTGCCGCCGGCACGGACCTGGTCCTGCGCGACGTCGGCGTCCGGTTCGGCGGCCTGGTCGCACTGGACGGCGTCTCCCTGCGGGTGCCGCCCGGCCGGATCGTCGGCGTGATCGGTCCGAACGGCGCCGGGAAGACCACCCTGTTCAACGTGGTCTGCGGCTTCGTCCCGCCGACCAGCGGTTCGCTCACCCTCGACGGCCGGCCGTTCCGGCCGCGTCCGCACCGACTCACCCGCCTCGGCATCGCCCGCACGTTGCAGGGCGTCGGCCTCTTCCCCGGCCTCACCGTCGTCGAGAACGTTATGGCCGGCGCCAACCACGCCGCCCGGGCCGGCTTCACCACCGCCCTGTTCGGCCTGCCCCGCAGCGACCGCGACGAACGGCGGCTGCGCGAACAGGCCCTCGACCTGCTCACCGAGCTGGGCGTCGGGCGGCACGCCGCCGCCGCGCCCGGCACCCTGCCGTACGCGGTGCGCAAGCGGGTCGCCCTCGCCCGCGCCCTGATCGCCCGGCCCCGCCTGCTGCTGCTCGACGAGCCGGCCGGCGGGCTCGGCGCCGAGGACATCGACGAGCTGGCCGAGCTGATCACCGCGCTGCCCGGCCGGGCCGACGCCGCCTGCTCGATCATGCTCGTCGAGCACCACATGGATCTGGTCATGTCCGTGTGCCACGAGATCGTGGTGCTGGACTTCGGCAAGGTCATCGCCGCCGGCACCCCGGAGCAGGTCCGCGACGACCCGCTGGTGACCGAGGCGTACCTCGGCGCCGACGTCCCGGCCGGTGTCACCGGCACCGCCGAGGGTCCGGTGGTCGCGCCGTGAGCGCCATCCTGGCGGTCGACGGGCTCAGCTCCGGCTACGGCCCGGTGCCGGTGCTGCGCGACGTCACCTTCGAGGTGCCGACCGGGACCATCGCCGCCGTCCTGGGTGCCAACGGCGCCGGCAAGACCACCCTGCTGCGTACCCTGTCCGGCCTGCTGCGGCCCACCGCCGGCCAGGTCCGGTTCGACGGCGCGGACCTGCGCGGCGTCCGCGTCGAGGCGCTGGTGCGTCGCGGCCTGGCGCACGTACCGGAGGGCCGCGGCATCGTCGCCGAGCTGACCGTCGAGGAGAACCTGCGCCTCGGCGGGCTGTGGCGCCGCGACCGCGCCGACGCCCGGCGCGCCCAGGACGAGGTGTACGAGCTGTTCGAGCCGTTGGCCCGGCGGCGACGGCACGCCGGGCACCAGCTCTCCGGCGGGGAGCGGCAGATGCTCGCTCTCGGCCGGGCGCTGATCGCCCGGCCCCGGCTGCTGCTGCTCGACGAGCCGTCGCTCGGCCTGGCACCCCGGGTCACCGCGCAGATCATGGCGCTGCTGCGCCGGCTCTGCGACGACACCGGGCTGACCGTCCTGCTCGTTGAGCAGAACGTGCGCAGTGCCCTCTCCGTCGCCGACCAGGGCGTGGTCATGTCCCTGGGCCGCGTCGTCATGGCCACCCCGGCGGCACAGCTGCGCGAGGACGAGACGCTACGTCACGCGTACCTCGGGTTCTGACCCCCCACCCGTAGGAAGGATCCGCGCTTGGACCGGTTCTTGTTCCTCACCTTCGACGGACTGTCCACCGGCGCCGTCTACGCGGCGTTCGCCCTCGCCCTGGTGCTCATCTGGCGGGCCGCCCGTCTGGTCAACTTCGCGCAGGGCGCGATGGCGGTGACGACGGCCTACGTCGGCTACGCGGTCGCCTCCGCCACCGGTTCGTACTGGCTCGGCCTCGGCGCGGCCGTCCTCGCCGGCCTGGCGTTGGGTGCGCTCGTCGAGCGGGTGCTGATGCGTTTCGTCGGCCACGCCAATCCGCTCAACGACGTCATCGTCGCCCTCGGCCTGGTGCTGCTGATCCAGGCGGTGCTCGGCATGGTCTTCGGCAACGAGTACCGGCCGGCGGCCGCGCCGTTCGACACCGACGCCCTGTCGATCGGTGGGATCGCCGCGCTGTCCCCGTACGACCTGTGGGTCCTCGGCGCCGTCCTGGTGGTCGTGGTGCTGCTCGCGCTGCTGTTCACCCGTACGCCGATCGGCCTGCGGATGCGGGCCAGCGCCTTCGCACCCGAGGTGTCCCGGCTGCTCGGGGTGAACGTCAACCGGATGCTCACGGTCGGCTGGGCGCTGGCCGCCGCGGTCGGCGCCCTCGCCGGCATGCTGGTCATCCCCACCGGGCTGGGGCTGCACCCGCACGCGATGGACCTGGTCTTCGTCGTCGCGTTCACCGCCGCCGTCGTCGGCGGCCTGGACAGCCCGGTCGGGGCGGTGGTCGGCGGCCTGCTGGTCGGCCTGATCCTGTCCTACGTCACCGGCTACCTCGGCCCGGACACCACGCCGCTGGCCGTCCTCGTCCTGCTGCTGGCGGTCCTGCTGGTCCGCCCCGGCGGGCTCTTCTCCAGCGCGAGAGCGAGGCACGTGTGACCACCACCCAGCCCGACGTGTCCACGGCCGAACCGCCACCCGGCCGGCCGTCACCGCTGCGCCGGCTGCTGCCCGGCCCGCCGGACGCCGCCCCGGCGGGCGGCTCGACGCTGCTGCGCCATCTGGTCCCGGTCGTGCTCGCCGGCACGCTCGTCGTGCTGCTGACCAACCAGTTGCCGCCGTACCAGAACCTTCAGGTGGCCCGGGTCTGCGCGTTCCTCTGCGTCACCGCCGGCTACACCGTCCTGGTCGGCCTCAACGGCCAGCTCTCGCTCGGGCACGGCGCCCTGATGGCGACCGGCGCGTACACCGTCGCGCTGGTCCAGCGGGCCTTCGAGGCGCGTACGGTGCAGGGCCGGTGGATCCTGCCGCTGTCCCTGCTGGCCGCGGTCGCGGTGACCGCGGCGGCCGGGCTGGTCATCGGGCTGGCCGCCGCCCGGCTGCGCGGGCCGTACCTGGCCGGCGTGACCCTCACCGTCGCCACCCTGGTCCCGGCGATCACCACGATCTTCACCGGCGTCTTCAACGGCGAGCAGGGGCTGCGCTTCCCGGCGGAGACGCCACCGGCGTTCCTCGGCGCGTACTTCCAGCCGGAACGGTGGCTGGCCTGGATCGCGCTGCTCGCCGCGCTGCTGACCATGCTGCTGATGGCGAACCTGGTGCGCAGCCGGTTCGGCCGGTCGCTGCGCGCCGTCCGCGACGACGAGGTGGCCGCCCGGCTCTCCGGCATCCACGTCGCCCGCAACCAGGTGCTCGCCTTCGTGGTGAGCGCCGCCTGCGCCGGCCTGGGCGGGGGCGTGTACGCGGTGCTGACCGCCACCGTGGCCCCCGGCAAGTTCGCCCTCGACCTGTCGCTGTTCCTGCTGATGGCCATCGTGATCGGTGGGCTCGGCAGCCTCGCCGGGGCGGTCTGGGGAGCGGTCCTGCTGGTGGCCCTGCAGGACCTGCCGAGCCTCGTCAACGACACCTTCACGCTGCCGGCGGGCCTCGCCCAGCGGCTGGAGGGCAACCTGGCCCTCGCCGTGTTCGGTCTGATCCTCATCGTCGTCATGCTCGCGGCCCCGGGCGGCCTCCAGGGCGCCGCCCGCACGCTCACCGCACGTCTCCGGCCGGGCCGCCGGACCCCGCACCCCTGACTCCCTCGGTTCCACCCACCCCGCTTCGCACCCGCACCGGAATGGAGAACCATGCATCTGACCACACGCCGCGTACTCGCGGCCGCTGCCGGCCTCGCGCTCTTGGTCGGCGCGTCGGCCTGCGCCAACGACGAGCAGCAGGCGGCCGAGAACGTCCCGGGCGTCACCGACACCGAGGTCGTGATCGGCACCCACCAGCCACTCACCGGCCCCGCCGCGGCCGGCTACTCGAAGATCTCCGCCGCCACCAAGGCGTACTTCGAGCACGTCAACAGCAAGGGCGGCGTCAACGGCCGGAAGATCGTCTACAAGGTGATGGACGACGGCTACAACCCGGCGAACACCGACAACGTCGTCCGCAAGCTCGTCCTCGACGACAAGGTCTTCGCGCTCCTCGGCGGCCTTGGCACCCCCACCCACACCAACGTGCTGGAGTTCGTCAAGACGCAGAAGGTGCCCGACCTCTTCGTCTCCTCCGGCAGCCGCAACTGGAACCAGCCCGAGAAGTACCCGACCACCTTCGGCTGGCAGCCCGACTACACCGTCGAGGGCAAGATCCTCGCCACCTTCGTCAAGCAGCAGTTCCCCGGCCAGAAGGTGTGCCACTTCGGGCAGAACGACGACTTCGGCCGCGACTCCCTCGCCGGGGTGGAGAAGATCCTCGGGCCGGTGACCGCCAAGCAGACCTACACGCCCACCAATCCGCAGGTCGGGCCGGCGATCGGCGCGCTGAAGGCGGCCGGCTGCCAGGTGGTGATCTCGGCGAGCATCCCCGGCTTCACCGCGCTGGCCATGGGCCAGGCCGCCGGGCAGGGTTTCCGGGCGCAGTGGGTGGTGTCCAACGTGGGCGCCGACTACACCACGCTCTCCGGCCAGCTCGGCGACAAGAAGGTGATCCTCGAGGGCATGATCGCCGACAACTACCTGCCGATGGCCAACGACCAGAACGACCCGTGGATCCAGGCGTACACCAAGATCCACCAGCAGTACAACGCCGCCAACCCGATCGACGGCAACGCCGTCTACGGCTACTCGATGGCGTACACCTTCGTGCAGGCGCTGCTCGCGGCCGGCAAGGACCTGACCCGCGAGAAGCTCATCGAGGCGGTGCGCAAGGGCGGCTTCACCGGGCCGGGCCTCACCCCGTTCCGGTACAGCAAGGACGTCCACGCCGGCTACAGCGGCGTCCGGATGAACAAGGTGCAGAACGGCGTCCAGTCGTACTTCGGGCCGACCTACACCACCGACGACGGTGACGGCGCCGTCACCGAGCTGAGCGGTGCGCCGGCCGCGCCGCCGGCGGACGCGATCCCGACGACCTGATCCGCGACGCCACCGGCCACCGCGCCGGTCCGGCCCGGGCCGCCACCTGACGGTGGCGGCCCGGTTGTCGTCGCGGCGAACGCGGCACCCGGGCCTGGTCGACCACGTGCCGGTCGCTGTGGCCAACAGCTCGCACGTAGGGTGCGGATTGTCGCGCTGCGGGGTATCGGATCGGGGGTGGGGACGCCGTCCGAGTCCGGTTTGGCAGATGTCGATACACTGCCGGTGCAGATTTCTCCGCAACGGACAGGGGACGATCACATGATCGACGTGGCCGCCGACGGGCCGGCGCGGGTGGACGGGCGGTCGGCGCGCGCCGAGCGTACCCGCACCGCCATCGTCGACGCGCACCTGGCGCTGATCGACGAGGGGGACCTCCGGCCCACCGGGGAGCGCATCGCGGAACGCGCGGGGGTGTCGCTGCGTACCTTGTGGACCAACTTCAAGGACATGGAGACGCTGTTCGCCGCGACCGGCCGGCGGGTCAGCGAGCGGCAGGAGTCGATGGTCCGGCCGATCTCGCCGGAGCTGCCGCTCACCCGGCGGATCGGGGAGTTCAGCGCCCAGCGCGCCCGGATGCTGGAGGTGCTGGCGCCCTCGGCCCGCGCCTCCGCGCTGCGCGAGCCGTTCTCGCCGCAGCTGCGCCGCAACCGCGAGGGCAACATCGACCGGGTACGCGGCGAGATCGAGACCGTCTTCGGCCCGGAACTGGCGCACGCCGGGCCGGGACGCGAGCAGCTGCTCGACGCGCTGACCGTGGCGAGCACCTGGTCGGCCTGGTCGATGATGCGTGACGCGATGGGGCTGGACGTCGAGGCGGCGCGGGCCACCCTGACGCGGATCGTGGGCGCGCTGCTCGTCGACGCCATCGCCGCCGGGCTGCGGTGACCCACCGCGGCGTCTCCTCCTGGGTTGTCTGTCGAGATCGGGATGGTCCCCGGCCGGCGCCGCAGCCGTGCGGTGGAGACGTTGCGGCAGCGGTTGGCCGCCGTGGTGGTTGATCGCTACTGTGCCTCGGTGGCCCGTGCGCAGCTCTCCGCCGAGTTGGTGGTTGACGGTCGGGTTCCGCAGGCGTTGGCGCTGTCGCCGGACGGCAGGTGGGTCGCCTTCGTGGTCGCCCCGGTCGGGCGGGGCGGTGTTCACCCGGTCAGCGAACTCTGGGTCGCCGCCGTCGACGGGACCGGGTTGCCGCGACGATTGACCTCGGGTGAGGCGTACGATTCGGCGCCGCGGTGGGCTGCGGATTCGCTGTCGATCTACTTTCTCTCCGACCGGGCCGAGCGTGGCGCGGCGCAACTGCACCGGGTGGGGCTGGTCAACGGTGTCGTGGAGGCGGTCACGTCCTGGGCCGGTGGGGTGTCCGGTCACCTCCCGCTCGCCGATCCGGACCGTGTCGTGGTGATCGCAGCCGATGAACCGTCCGCCGAGGACGAACGTCGGGACCGGGAGCGGGACGACGCTCGGGTGTGGGGTGAACGCCTACTCCCGGACCGGCTGCGGCTGCTCGACGTACGGAGCCGGGAGGTTCGGACGCCGGACACGTTCGGCGATCGCCATGTCGTCGAGGTGGCCCAGCGGCCCGACGATGGACTGCTGGCGGTACTGACCTGGTCGACTCCCGACGTGGACCCGGGTCTGGTGGAGCCCGGGCTCCACCTGCTCGACCCGGACAGCGGCGTGACCCGGGACCTCGGCCCGGCTGCGGCCGGCGCGTCGTCGCTCGTCTGGTGGCCCGCCGACGATGGTTGGCACCTGGCATACGTCGCGACGACTCCGCCCGCTCTGGTGGGCGGACACGCGGTACTCGATGTCGCCGTGCCGGTGCGCGGGCCGGTGGGCGAACACCGAAACCTCACCGCCGGCATGACCGCCTGCCCGAGCAACCTGGTCCAGGTCGACGCCGGTCTGCCGCTGGTGCTGGTTGCCGACGGGCTCGACACCGCGATCCACCGGCTCGATCCAGCCGGGCCCACCCTCGTCGAGGTGTCCCGGGTCGACGGCCTCGCGACGTCGTTGACCACGAACCGGCACGGTGCCGTCGTCGCGGCGGTCGTCAGCACGTCCTACCAGCCCGGGAACGTCCACGCCGGCCCCACGGGCGAGCCGCTGACGCGGCTGACCGATCTCAGGCCCGAACTCCACGACATCCCCTGGGGTGTCCAGGAACGCCTGTCATACGCGGTGTCCGACGGGCTGGCCCTCGACGGCCTGCTGATCCTGCCCGCCGGCCGGTCCCACGAGGACGGGCCCTTTCCACTCGTGACACTCGTCCACGGCGGCCCGTACCACCGGCACGCCGACCGGCTCATGCTCGGCTGGGACCCGTCCGGCCAGTGGCTGGCGACCGCCGGCTACGCCGTGTTTCTGCCCAACCCGCGCGGCGGCCAAGGGCACGGCCACGACTTCGCCGTGCGCGTCGCCGGTGCGGTCGGCCTCGATGAGTGGACCGACATCTGCGCCGGCATCGACCTGCTCATCGCCGACGGCGTCGCGGACCCGGACCGCCTGGGGATCGGCGGCTGGAGCCACGGCGGGTTCATGGCCGCCTGGGCGGTCGGGCAGACCGACCGGTTCAAGGCCGCCGTGATGGGCGCCGGCATCAGCGACTGGGGAATGCTCGCCGCCACCGGAGAACTGGGCCGGTTCGAGTCGGCCCTCGGTGGTAGCAGCGGCTGGGAAGGAACGGGTCCACACCGTCACGACCGGCTCAGCCCGATCTCGTACGCCGCCAAGGTCCGCACGCCGGTGCTGATCCTGCACGGCGAGAACGACACGAACGTCCCGGTGTCACAGGCGGAGTTCTTCCACCGCGCGCTACGCAGGTTCGGAGTCGAGCACGAGTACGTCGTCTATCCCCGGGAGAACCACTCGATCCGCGAACGCAGCCATCAACTCGACGTGCTCCGCCGTACCCGCGCCTGGTTCGACCGGTGGCTCGGATGACCGACGTGTGGTCGCCTAGTGCTGTGACCACCTAGGTTCGCCGAGTTGGCGGCGTGCTGGGTGACGCTCGGCGGGTTCCAGCGGCGGAGACCCGCACCCGTTCCCAGCCGGCGTGGCTTGTAGGGCCCGGCCCCGTAGGTGAGGGTGGGGCCCGGGCCGGTGGGTTGATCGGTCCGCGAGTCTTGATCGCTGCCGCGTCTGTTGATTTGCTGGCCGACATGACTGAGCTCGGACCCGTCGCGTGGCCGCCTGAGCCGATCCGGACCGAGCGGCTCGTGCTCCGTGCGTCCGAGGCCGGGGACCGTTCGGCGTTCATCGAGCTGCTGGCGTCGCCGGAGGTGCACACCTACCTCGGCGGCCCCCGGCCGCGTGCCGAGCTTGAGCGCGAGATGCCCGGGGCGCCCGAGCGCTGGCCCGGGAGTTTCGTCGTCGATCTCGACGGGGCGATGATCGGCCAGATCCTGCTCAGGAGAGCAACCGGGCACCGCCGCCCGGCTGCCGCGGGAAAGGTCGATCTCGGCTACCTGTTCCTGCCGCGGGCGTGGGGATTCGGGTACGCCGCCGAGGCGTGCGCGGCAGCTCTCGACTGGTTCGACGGCGTCCTTCCCGGCGAGCCGGTGGTGCTCACCACCCAGACCGCCAACCTCGGCTCGATGCGCCTCGCGGCAAAGCTGGGGTTCACCGAGGTAGAGCGGTTCCGGGCCTGGGACGCCGAGCAGTGGCTCGGCCTGCGGTCCCCGGGCGAGCACGGGATGCCTGTCCGCCATGGGTGCCCTCCCACGCCGGTCCCGACGGAACCGCTGTCCACGGTACCGCCGGGACCGCCGGCTGATGCGCGATGAAGCCCCGCTGTCAGCCGCGCGCCGGGACCGCCTCGCGGGGCCCGGCCGGCCGCTGGTGGGCGCGGATCAGCTCGGCGTAGCGCAGCCCGCTGGCCTTGACCGTGCGCCGCTGGGTGGCGTAGTCGACGTGCACCAGACCGAAGCGCTTGTCGTAGCCGTACGCCCACTCGAAGTTGTCCAGCAGGGACCAGGCGAAGTAGCCGTCCAGCGGCACGCCACGCTCGCGCGCCGCCGCGCAGGCCGCCAGGTGCCCCTCCAGGTACGCGGTCCGCTCCGGGTCCTCGACCGTGCCCACGGCGGTGACCCGGTCGGGCCAGGCCGCGCCGCTCTCGGTGACCATGATCCGCGACGGGGCGTACTCCTCGCTGACCGCGACCAGCAGCTCCTCCAGCCCGGCCGGGTACGCCTCTCCAGGGCCGTCAAGCATGGCGACGTACAGTCGCCCGGGCGGCCGAGGAGGATGCGAGGTGGGGAGTGGAGCTGGTGCGAGCGACGAACCGGGGGCTCCGGCTGCGCAACCGGTCCACCCTGCTGACGAAGGTGTTCCTCGACGGCCCGCTGACCCGGCAGGACCTGGTGCGCAGCAGCGGGCTGAGTCAGCCCGCGGTGAGCAACGTCGTCGGTGACCTGATCGACGAGGGGCTGGTCGTCGAGGCGGGCGCCGCCTCCTCGGACGGGGGGCGGCCGAGCATGATGCTCCGGGTCGCGCCGGGATTCGCCGCCGTGATCGGCGTCGACGTGGGGGAGACCCGGGCCCGCGTCGAGCTCTTCGACCTGGCGATGACGCTGCTGGCCAGTAGCGAGTACCCACTGGACCCGGCCCGCACCGAGCCGGCCGCGGTGGCCGGTCACGTGCTGGCCGGCATCGAGGCGGTGACCACCCGGGCGGGGGTCGCGGCGGCCGACGTGCTCGGCGTCGGCATCGGCGTCTCCGGAGTGGTCGAGCAGGGCGCCCAGGCGGTCGTGCACGCCCAGGCCCTCGGGTGGGACCGGGTCCCGCTGCAACGACTGATCGCCGACGGCACCGACCTGCCGCTGCACCTCGACAACGGGGCCAAGACCCTCGGCCAGGCGGAGATGTGGTTCGGCGCCGGCCGGGGCGCCCGACACGCCGTGTTCGCGCTCGTCGGCTCCGGCGTCGGCGCGGCCGTGGTGACCAACGGGATCACCTACCGGGGGGCGTCCAGCAGCGCCGGCGAGTGGGGGCACACCACCCTGATGTACGGCGGCCGGAACTGTCGCTGCGGCGCCCGGGGCTGCCTGGAGGCGTACGTCGGGGCCGAGGCGATCATCGACCGTTACCGGGAGGCCCGCCGGGGCCGGCCGGTGCCCGGCGACGACGAGGAGTCCCAGCTCGCCGCGCTGGTCGACGCGGCGGCCACCTCGGCCACCGCCCGGCGGGTGCTCGACGAGACCGCCGGCTACCTCGGTGCCGGGGTGGCCAACCTGATCAACCTGTTCAATCCGGAGCGGGTGGTGCTCGGCGGCTGGGCCGCCGTGGCCCTCGGCGACCTGCTGCCGGCCATCCGGGCGGCCGCCGGCCGGCAGGCGCTGCGCCAGCCGTACGAGCAGGCGTCGATCCAGCTCGGTCGGCTGGGGGTGGACGCGGTGGCGTTGGGCGCGGCGACTCTGCCGATCGCCCGGCTGCTCGCCTCGGGCGGCGTACGGGACTGACCGTCACCGGGCCCGCTGGAGGGCGCGGCCAACCTCAGGTGTGGTACCAGCCCGCGCCGGACTCGTTGCGGGCCACCGCTGGTCCGCCGAGCGACGACGGGGGACCGGGGCGGCCTCGGGGGCCGCCCCGGTTCATCGACGCGCCCGGGACGGTGCGGTGGCGCGCCCGGTCATCTCGGGACCCACTCCCGCGCCCGATTCTGCTCCGGTCGGGGCGGTCGCGCGCTCGGCCAGCGGGCGACGTTGGCGCCCCGTCGCCCCGGCTGCGACGCCGGACGCCACATCGGGTGCACCAGCATTCCGTTCAACAGGGGGAAGCTGTCGCGCTCCAGGTACCCGTGCCGACCGTGCAGGGCGCGGTGGCCGTCGCTGAAGGTCTCCGCGTACGTCGGCAGGCCGAGCGTGTCCATCCACCGCTGACTGCCGGCGAGGATGCCGTCGGCCCGCGCGGCACGGTCCGGGCCGGGCGGCACCGCCAGGATCGCCAGGTGGTGGTGCGCCTCGGTGGGTCGGTGCGCGGCAAGGGCCTGTTCGAGGAGGAGGAAGCGTTCGTGGTCCCCGCCGCAGGCCAGCGCGAGCCGTTCCTCGTAGCGCGCGGGCGACGGGATGGGGCGGTAGCGGTGGAACCAGACGGTGGCCGCCGTGCCGCCGCGCAGCAGGAACACGTCGCCGACCAGCAGCGCGTGTTCGGTCCAGATCCGGGCCACGTCGGCCAGCACGACCGGCCTGCGCTGCTCGTCGGGGACCAGCCAGGCACCGAGCACGGTGGTGGCGAGACTGGCGGTGACAAGGTCGACGGTTCGGCCGACGTCGCACCAGCGGGCGCGAGCGACGGGCATGGGGTAGCTCATGGTGTGACTCCTGATCAAGATCATGATCGGGGTACGGCAGGCGCGACCGGCCGGTGGCCCGGTGTCACCAGGCGACGGTGTGGTCGGCGACGCGGGGCCCGCGTAGGGCCGTCAGTCCGGCGGACGCCGGAGCGGTGGGGGACAGGGACGCGCGGCCGGCGGCGACGGGCGGGAACGGGGTGGCGACGGCCGTCGCGGTCGGACCCGATCCGAGGCGACGGCGGCGCCGCCACGACGAGGTGAACCACGTCGCGTCGGCGGACGCCGTCAGGCGGGTCTGCTCCCCGGCCGGGGACAGCGGGACGGCAGCGGAACGGGAGTGTCCGGCCGGCAGAGCCGCCGCCCGGTGGCGGGCGGCGTCCAGGCGACCGTCGAGGCGTCGCCGGCGGGCTGGTGGACACCGCCGCCGGACACCACGCCGCTGGTGTCGGTGGCGGGCGCGCCGCGGTGCGGGATGAGGTCGGGTCGGACCGGGTGGCGCAGCGGATCGGTGCCGGCTTCCGCCGGCGCCCACGCGGCCGCCCTGGTCGGTGCCGGGCCGGCCAGGGCCGCGCCGGTCCGGGGTTGGCCGGTGGGCGGCGTCGTAGCGGATGGTGTCGGCGGGGCGGTCGTGGCGGATGGTCGCTCGACCGTGCCCGGCGCCCCGGGCGGCTGCCTGGCCGTGCCGTCCGCCCCGGGTGCCCGCTCGGCCGGCGGGGCGATCTCGGCCGGACGCAGCGCCCCCAGCACCGGCTCCAGCGGCCGAAGCACGGGCTCCAGCGGGTGGAGCACCGGCTTCAGCGGGTGGAGCACCGGCTTCAGCGGCTTGAGGACCGGGTGGGGGCCGCGCAGCAGCGGGTGGACCACGGGGGCCACGCCGCCGACGATGGGACCGGCGATCGGGTCGACCACCGGGGGTAGGGCGCCGAGGACGGGGCCGGCGACCGGGTCGAGTACGGCGGGCAGAGCGCCCACGACGGGGGTCGCCACCCGGTCGACGGCGTTGGTCGGCGGTGCCGCCACCCGGTCCCGCGGCGGCCGGCTCGTGCGCGCGGCCACGGTCTCCGGCGTTCCCGGGCGCGGCGGGACGGCTCGGGTCGGGCGGCCGGCGGGCGGCGATGTCCGGCGTTTCGGCGGCGGCGTCGCGTGGCGGGTGTCGGTCGCCGGGGACGACCCGGCCCGGGACGGCGGCGTGCCGCCCGGGTCGCCGCCGTCGTCGCCGGACCCGGTCCGGCGCGGGGGATCCGGGGTGTCGGCCGCCACCGAGGGCGGGATCCCCACCGGAGCGAGGGTGGCCTGGAGCAGGCCGGTCACGCCTCCGACGACCGCGTCCACCGTGACGACGGGCGGCGCGTCGGCGGCACGCGCGGACCGGTCGTCGCCCGCCTCGTAGCCGATCCAGGCGCAGGCGGCGGCGCCGAGCACGAGCCCGAGGCGCAGCGCGAGAGGCCCCAGCCGCCCGCTCCGCACGCCCATCGCCGCACCCCCGACCTCAGCCGTCCCCGAGGGCCGGCACCGGGCACTCTACCGAAAGCGCCGGTGCGGTGACAGAGAGCGTGCGGCGCGGCGCACAGGTTTGTGCCGCTGGTCAGGCCGACACCTCCCGGCCGCTGGGCAGGGGCGGCCGACCGGCGTCCATTTGGGAGTGGGGCGCCGGCAGGGCGCCGGTGGCTCGCCTCGGCGGGATGCGGTCGCCGGTGACGGCCGGCCCGGCCCACGGCGCGTCACCGGGGATCGGACCGTCGTCCACTGCGAACAGGTGTGCCGTCGCGGTGAGGTGCAGCAGGCGGGAGACGCAGCGGGGCGGTCGTCGCAGCGCCAGGCCGCCCGCCGCCTCGCGCAGCAGGCGGTCCGCCTCGACGAGGGCGCGTACCGCGTGCAGGTCGACGAAGCGGACCCCGGAGAGGTCCAGGACGACCCGGGGGGCGGGGCGGCGGGCGAGCTCCGCCACGAGGTCGACGAGCAGGTGCGCGTTGCTCATGTCCACCTCGCCGTGGACCGAGACCACCGTCAGCGGTCCCTCGTGCTCCCAGTCGAGCGACATCACCGGCGCGTCCGGCGCGGGGATGTCGCCGTCCGGGCGCCGGCTTCGGCCGTACGGCAGTTCCGTGGACATCGCGCCCCCTCGCGGGATTGGTCGGACTTCACGGCAGCGCGGTGCGGTGCCGGTCCTGGGCGCGTGTCTCGACCCGGCTCCGACGCTACCCCTCGCGGCCGATTTCCACACGTCACGGTGGGCGACCGCCCCCGGTGCCTGCGCCGACTCGGGCGACGGGACGTCGGCGCGGCGGGTAGGGTGCGAGGTGCCACGCCGCCCCGGTGCGAGGCCGCCACCGCGGCCCCGGGCACACGGCCGCCGCGCGCGGTCCGGGGACGGTCCGACCGAAGACCGACGCGGCGCGCGCCCGCCGCACCCGTGGGGTACGCCCCGTCGTGAAGGGCCCGTTCCATGGCACAGACTCCGCTGTCCCCGCAGGACGCCCTGGCCGAGCTCGGTCGGATCCGGCTCGACGAGGCCGGCGTCGACGAGGTGCTGCGCTCCGTCGCCGGGCTGGCCCGGCGCAGCATCCCCGGCGCCGCCGAGGTCTCCGTGACGCTGTTGCGGGACACCACCGCGCAGAGTGTGGCCACCACGGGCACACTCGCCCTCGAACTCGACGAAGTTCAGTACGAGCAGGGCCGGGGCCCGTGCCTGGACGCCTCGGTCAGCGGCGACGCGATCTCCGTGCCGGACACCGCCGACGAGGACCGGTGGCCGGTCTGGGCCGGCCGGGCCCGGGACGCCGGCGTCGGCAGCTCGCTGTCGATCGGGCTGCCCATCCAGGAGGCGGTGGTGGGCACCCTCAACGTCTACGGGCTGGCGACGCGCGCCTTCGACCGGGACGCGCAGGAGCTGGCGAAGACCTTCGCCGCGTACGCCGCCGTGGCCGTGGCCAACGCCCACCTGTACGAGAACGCCGCGACGCTGGCCGAGCAGATGCGCGCGGCGATGGAGAGCCGGGCGGTCATCGAGCAGGCCAAGGGCATCATCATGGGCGAACGGCGCTGCTCGGCCGACGAGGCGTTCGGGATCCTGGCGAAGCTGTCCCAGGACACCAACCGGCGGGTACGCGACGTCGCCGCGGTGCTCGTGGCGCGGGCCGAGGGACGCCCGGCTGAGCGGTGACTCAGCCCTCCGGGCGGGTCGACTGCCGGGGCGCCGCGCCACCCGCGGTGACCTGACGCACCAACGACTCGGCCACGTCGCGCACCTTGCGGTTGGAGTTCTGCGACACCTTGGCCAGGATCGCGAACGCCTCGTCCGCCGAGCACCGCCGCTGCCCCATGATGATCCCCTTCGCCTGCTCGATGACCGCCCGGCTGTGCATCGCCGACTGCATCTGCTGGGCGAGGGTGGCGGTGCTGTCGTAGAGGTGGGCGTTGGCCAGGGCGACCGCGGCGTGGTCGGCGAAGGTCTGCGCGGCCTCCGCCACCTCGTCGAACGCGCCCGGCCGGGTGCCGTAGACGTTCAACGCCCCGACCACCGCCTCCTGGATGGGCAGGCCGATCGACATCGAGCTGCCCGCGCCGGCCTCGCGCGCCCGCCGCGCCCACTCCGGCCACCGGCGCTCCGTCGCCATGTCCGCCACGATCATCACCGTGCCGGTCGTCGCCGCGTCCAGGCACGGGCCCCGACCCTGCTCGTACTGCCACTCGTCGAGGCGCAGCGCCAGGTCGCCGGTGTAGGCGGCGGTGGTGGCCTCGGTGCCGTGCACCAGCGTCACCGACACCTCCGCGGCCCCCGGGATGCCGTCCCGGGCGACCTGGGCGATCCGGGTCAGGACGGCGTCCAGCCCGGTCTCGTCGTAGCGGATCGTGCCCAGCTGGATGAAGGCCTCGGTCAGGTCGAGGGGGAACTGCGGCATGGCGTCTGACGTCCTTGCGAACCGGCGCAATCGTTCCGGCGGAGCCGGGGCAGCGCATGACGGGAACGGCCCACTCCCATCGGCCGCGGGTGCGGCTCCGCGGGGGCGGACCGGGGACCAGCGCCGCTGCTTGACGCTCGCTCGCGACGCCTGGCGGGGCGTCGGCTGCAGTGGTCCACTGTACCGCCCCCTCCGGTCGCGGCGACCCCCGGACCGTCCGGGCGTCGCTCGCCGGGCCGGCCGCCCGGACCTGCCCGCCGGGCGCTACCGCGCGGGCGGCGGGATGACCTGATCCCGTACGCCACGCGGTGCCGGCTGCGGGCGGTCACCCCCGACACCCGGGCGCGCGGCCCGTACCGCCCGGTCAGGCCAGCCGGATGCTGTTGCCCTCGACCGAGACGGCCGCCTCCGGCAGCGGCTGACCGGCCGGTCCGCTGCGCACCGAGCCGTCGGCGATGTCGAAGACGCTGTTGTGGCACGCGCAGACGATGGTGCGGTCGCGGACGGCGGTGACGGTGCAGCCCTGGTGGGTGCACTTCGCGGAGAACGCCTTGATGGTGCCCTCGGCGGGCTGGGTGACCACCACCCCCTGGGCGGCGAAGATCTTCCCGCCGCCGACGGGAATGTCCGCCACCGTGGCCAGCGGCGTCGCCGCTCCGCCCGCCGCGCCGGTCGCCTCGGGCGCCGGGGCCGCGGCCTCGCCGTACGTCTGGCAGCCGGTCAGCACGGCGGTGAGCCCCGCCGCGCCGGCCCCGGCCAGCATCGCCCGCCGGGACGGGCAGCCGGGATCGCGGTCGTCGACCATGTCCTCGCCTTCCTCTCGTACCTCAGGTGCCGACGCCGACCGTGGTGAAGTACCACAGCGACGAGGTCAGCCAGATGCCCATCAGGACGGTGAAGACCACCCCGCCGATCGCCGGCAGCACCCAGCCGGCCAGGCCCGGCCGGGGCAGGGCGAGCATCTTGGTGGTGAAGGCGCCGAAGAACAGACAGCCCAGCAGCGAGTGCAGCAGGGTGCGCGGGTCGTGGTCGGCGAAGCCCAGCGCGTAGAGGCAGTGCACCGCCACCGGCACGGTCAGCAGGAACGCGATCCGGCCCGACCAGCGGTGCGCGGTGCCCGCCCAGGACGGGGAGAACCCGCCCAGCCGGCCCCACATGGCCAGCGCGGAGAGCAACTGGAGGACGGCGAAGAACGCCGCGCCGCTGCCCAGCCACACCTTCACCGCCTGCGGGCCGGAGAAGCCGGCCAGGTTGACGGCGATGCCGGTCGGGGTGTGCAGCCGACCGTAGACGCCCGTGGCCACCGCGATGGCCGCGCCGACCAGCAACGGAACGAGCAGCGACGGCCGGGGCGCGCCGAAGGTGGCGGGCCGGTCCGGCGCGGGAACCGGGTCGAACCGTACGTGCACGACCGGCGTGGTGTCGTCGGCGGAGTCCGCGTCGACGCCGTGCCGGGGACCGATCCTCACTCCGCCGTCTCCGGATCGCCGGCCACCGGCTCGGCGGCGACGGTGCTGCCGTCGACGATGGTGGTGCCGAACGCCGGGTCGAGCGGCGGGGCCGGCGCCGGGGAGCCGTCGCGGGTGAGCACGCCGATCTGGGAGCCGTCCGGCAGCATGATCCAACCCCCGTCGACGCCGGCCCTGCGGGCCTGCGCGGTGGCCCGGTAGAGCACGGGCGCGGGCGTGGCGGCGGCCTTGGCGGTGAACCTCCACCGCTTGTCGCCGACGACCAGTTCGCCGGTGACGTCGCCGTCGCCGATCGTGCCGGTGAGGGTGGCGCCCTTCTTGCCGGTCAGCTTCAGCCGGCCGTCCGCGGCGGTGCCCCGCAGCCAGATCTCCAGCCGGCGGCCGTCGCAGACGTAGGCCACGGCCGTGCCCTTGGTGGCGGTGATGGCGATGGTGGCGCCGCTGTCGAGCCGGCCGGTCCAGTTCGCGGTGACCGGCGCGGCCGGGGCGGTGGTGGGAGCGCCGGGGCGGCCGCGCTGCTCGGACGGCTGCGCGGGCGGTTGCCCGGTCGGGTCGACCGGTGGTGTCGAGGGCGCGTCGGGCGGCGCCGTGGCGCTGGCCGAGGGGGTGATGGCGGCCGTCGGCTGGACCGTACGCGGCGCCGCCTGGGCGCTCATCGCGAACAGCACGGCGGCCGTCCCGGCCCCGGTCAGCAGGGTCAGCAACGGGGTGATGCGCTTCATGAGCAGCTCCCTTCACCCGGTCGTACGGTCCCGGGGCGCCGGTCGTTCAATCCGCGCGCCGATCCGTGGAGGCAATTCCGCGGGCACGGCCGGGAGCAGCCGCAGCGCCGGGTCCGCGGACCCGGGAGGGTGGGGCCGCGCTCAGGCCGGCCGGCGGGTGCTCTGCCGGACGATCAGCGGGGTGGCCAGCTCGATGCGGTGGCTGTCCAGCTCCTCGCCGGCGATCAGCGCGAGCAGCATCCGGGTCGCCATCCCGGCCATCTCGGTCAGCGGCTGGCGGACGGTGGTCAGCGGCGGGGCCGACCAGCGGGCGGCGTCCAGGTCGTCGAAGCCGACGATGCTCACGTCGTCGGGGACCCGCGCGCCGCGCTCGTAGAGCGCCTCGTAGGCGCCGAGGGCCATCTGGTCGGCGCAGGCGAAGACGGCGGTGGGCGGGCGGGAGAGGTCGAGCAGGGCGTTCATCTCCCGGTACCCGGACGGCGCGTTGAAGTCGCCGTGTCGGACGTAACCGGCGGGGATCTTGCGGCCCGCCGCGTTCATCGCGGCCCGGTAGCCGTCGACGCGGGCCCGGCTGCACGGCACGGTGGGCTGGCCGCCGATCACGGCGATCCGGTCGTGGCCGAGGCCGAGCAGATGCTCGGTGGCGGCGACGCCACCGGCCCAGTTCGTCGCGCCGACGGACGGGATGCCCGCGCCGGGCTGCCCGGCCGGATCGATGATGACCACCGGGATGCCCAGCTCGTCGAGTTGGCTCTGCTGGCTCGGGGAGAGGTCGGAGAGCACCAGCAGCACCCCGTCGCAGCGGCGGGCGGAGAGCTGCTCGATCCAGCGCCGGTCGGGGCGGGTGCGGTGCCGGCCGTGCACGGCGGAGACCACCACGCCCATGCCGGCCCGGTAGGCCAGCTCCTCGACGCCGTCGAGGATCTGCATCGCCCAGGGGCTGCCGAGGTCGCGGAAGACCAGGTCGATGAGGCCGGCGCCACCGGAGGAGGTGGCCCGCCGGGCCGTGTAGCCGCGCCGGTCGAGCAGGTCCTGCACCTTCTGCCGGGTGGTGGGCGCGACGTCCGGCCGGCCGTTGAGCACCTTCGAGACGGTGGGCACGGACACGCCGGCGGCGGCCGCGATCTCCGACAGGGTCGCCCGCTGGTCCGGCATGCCACTCTCCTCGGCGATCGATGTGCCCTGCCCTCGATCGTATCCCGAAAGTTTCGAAAACTGCGCACCGGCGTGTCCGATCCGTTAGATTCCGCTGCCGTTCCATCGACAGCCACCCCTTGACCCGATCTCGCGGCGCTGCCTAGTCTGCCTCGAAATCGAAACTTTCCCGAAACTTATCGAGGCATCCGGTCGGGCGCGGCCGGGTCGTGGAGAGGACGGTGATCGGCCATGCGTCGGCGCGATTTCCTGGGTGGTACGGCCGCAGCCCTGCTCAGCACCGGCGTGCTGGGCTCGCTCGCCGCGTGCGGCAACTCCGGACCGCGCGGGGGTGACCAGCTTCAGCTCTGGGCTCTGCAGGACGCCGAATACCAGAAGGTGGTCAAGCCCGCCATCGACGCCTACAACTCCGGCGCCGAGAACAAGATCCAGTTCACCACGTACGTCAACGACGCCTACAAGCAGAAGCTCCAGGTGGCGATGGGGTCGCCGCAGGCGCCGGACGTCTTCTTCAACTGGGGCGGCGGCAACCTCGCCCAGTTCGTCAAGGCCGGCCAGGTGGTCGACCTGACCGACCGGACGGCCGACCTGTCCGCCGCGTTCCTGCCGAGCGTGCTGTCGGTGGGGCAGGTCGACGGCCGGCAGTACGCCCTGCCGATGAACGGGATCCAGCCGGTGATCCTCTACTACCACAAGGGCGTCTTCGCCGCCGCCGGGCTCGAGCCGCCGAAGACGTACGACCAGCTGCTGGCCGTCATCGACGCGCTGAAGGCCAAGGGGGTCACCCCGATCGCGCTGCCCGGCTCGCAGGGCTGGACCGAACTGATGTACCTGGAGTACCTGCTGGACCGGGTGGGCGGGCCCGGCAAGTTCGCCGCGATCGCCGCCGGCACGGCCGGCGCCTGGTCGGACCCGGCGGTGGTGCGGGCCGCCACGATGTGCCAGGAGCTGGCGAAGCGGGGCGCGTTCGGCGCGAACTTCGCCTCGATCAACTACGACAACTCCGGCGCCTCCAAGCTCTTCGCCACCGGCAAGGCGGCCATGTTCCTCATGGGCAGCTGGGAGTACTCCACCCAGCTGACCAACAACCCGGCCTTCGTCAAGGACGGCAAGCTGGGCTGGCTGCCCTTCCCGACGGTCGCCGACGGCGCCGGCGACCCGACGGCGGTGGTCGGCAACCCGAGCAACTACTACTCGGTGTCGGCCAGCTCCAAGCACCCCGACACGGCGGTCGACTTCCTGAAGCGGACCCTGACCTCCGAGTCGTACGTCCAGGGGCTGATCGCCGCCGGGCAGGTGCCGGCGGTCAAGGGCGTGGAGACGAAGCTGGCCGGCACCCCGGGCGCCGAGTTCACCACCTTCACCTACCAGCTGGTGTCCGGCGCGTCGTCGTTCACCCAGTCCTGGGACCAGGCGCTGCCACCCTCGGTCGGCAGCGAACTGCTGACCAACCTGCAGAAGCTCTTCCTCTCCCAGCTCACCCCCGCCGACTTCGTCGCCGCGATGGGGAAGGCGCGGTGACCGCGGCCGTGCCGGCCCTCGGCCGGGCCCCGGCGGACCGGCGCCGGCACGGCCGGCCGGGCGCGCTCTGGGCGGTCCCCGCCGGGCTGTTCTTCACCGCCTTCGGGCTGGCGCCGATCCTGGTCGTGGCCTACCTCAGCCTGACCCGCTGGAACGGGCTCGGCGATCCGGTGTGGACCGGCCTGGACAACTGGCGGGCGCTGCGCGACGACGCCGACCTGACCCACGGGATCTGGACCACGCTGCTGCTGACGGCGCTGTGCTGGGTGGTGCAGACCCCGCTGGCGCTGCTGCTGGGCGTCTGGGCGGCGGCGCCGCAGCGCAACCGGGCGATCCTCTCGGCGGCCTTCTTCCTGCCCCTGCTGCTCTCCACCGCCGCGATCGCGCTCGCCTGGCTGTCCCTGCTGGACCCCAACTTCGGCGCCGCCGCGACGCTGGGGCCCTGGCTGGGCGCGCCCGACGGCAACCTGATCGGCGACCCGGACCGCGCGCTGTACGTGGTCGCCCTTGTCATCGCCTGGCAGTTCGTCCCGTTCCACACGCTGATCTACCAGGCCGCCGTCCGGCAGATCCCCGCGAGCCTCTACGAGGCCGCGGCCATCGACGGCGCCGACCGGGTACGCCAGTTCCGGTCGATCACCCTGCCGCTGCTGCGCCACACGATCGTCGCCTCCTCGGTGCTGATGATCGTCGGGTCGCTCACCTACTTCGAGACGATCCTGCTGCTCACCGGTGGCGGGCCGGGCACCGAGACCCGGGTGCTGCCGCTGCACATGTACATCAAGGGCTTCGTCGGTTTCGACATGGGCTACGCCAGCACGCTGTCGGTGCTGCTGGTGGCCGTCGGCACCGTGCTGTCGGTGCTGATCGTCCGCGCCACCGGCTACCACCGGATGGCCAGCGACCGGGAGGGCCTGTGAGACACCCGCAGTCCGTGCGGCCGGCGCCGCCGCCGACGCGCGGCACGCCCGCGCCGGCCACCACGGGGGTACGCGCCGACGAGCAGCCCGCCCCGGGCCGGGCGCGGGTCCGCGGGCCGGTGAACCTGCCGGCCGGGGTCGGGGCGACCCTGTGGCTGCTCGTGGTGGTGCTGCCGCTCTACTACATCCTGGTCACCAGCCTGCGCACCCCCGACGGCTACCTCAACGACGGCGCGCTGGCCCTGCCCGGGACGCTGACCCTCGACAACTACGGCCGGGTGCTGGGGCAGGGCTTCGCCCGGCTGCTGCTCAACAGCGCGGTGGTGACCGCCGCGACGATCGCGCTGGTGCTCGCGCTCGCGCTGCCCGCGGCGTACGCGATCGTGCGCGGCACGAGTCGGGCCGTGCGGGTCGGGTTCTCGCTCTTCCTGCTCGGCCTGGCCATCCCCGCCCAGGCCGTGGTCGTCCCGATCTACCTGATCATCACCCGGCTCCAGCTCTACGACTCGCTGCTGGCGATCATCCTGCCCACCGTGGCGTTCTCCCTGCCCATGTCGGTCGTCGTGCTCACCAGCACACTGCGCGACATCCCCGACGAGCTGTACGAGGCGATGACGGTCGATGGGGCCGGCCCGGCGCGCACCTTCACCCGGCTCGTCGTGCCGCTGGCCCGGCCCGGCCTGGTCAGCATCGGCATCTTCAGCGGGTTGGGCGCCTGGAACGGCTTCCTCTTCCCCCTCGTGCTCACCCAGAGCCCCGAGCAGCGGGTGCTGCCGCTCGGGCTGTGGAACTTCCAGAACCAGTTCGGCACCGACGTGCCCGGCCTGATGGCGCTGGTGGTGTTCTCCGCCCTGCCGGTGCTCACCCTCTACCTGTTCGGCCGGCGTCACCTGCTCGGCGGCCTCACCGCCGGCTTCGGCAAGTGACCCGCCCCCCACGAGGAGACTTCCCCATGACCAGCGGGGTAACCACGCCCACCACCACCCGTGTGATCCACAACCCGGTGCTGCCGGGCTTCCACCCCGACCCGTCCATCCTGCGGGTGGGGGAGGACTACTACCTGGCCACCTCGACGTTCGAGTGGTACCCAGGGGTGCGGCTGCACCACTCCCGGGACCTGGTCCACTGGCGACCGCTCGGCGGCATCCTCACCGAGCGCCGCCTGCTCGACCTCACCGGCGTCGGCGACTCCTGCGGCGTCTGGGCGCCCTGCCTGTCGTACGCGCACGGGCGGTTCCACCTCGTCTACACCGACGTGGCCAGCTTCGCCAGCGGCTACTGGGACCCGCAGAACTACGTGGTCACCGCGCCCGACATCACCGGCCCCTGGTCGGACCCGGTGGCCGTGCACGCGCACGGCTTCGACCCGTCGCTCTTTCACGACGACGACGGCAGCACCTGGCTGCTGGCCATGCGCGCGGACTGGCGTCCCGGGCGGGACTCGTTCGGCGGCATCGAGATCCAGCGGTACGACCCGGTGGCCGGGCGGCTCGTCGGCCCGCCCCGGCTGATCTTCGAGGGCACCACCGCCGGGGTCACCGAGGGGCCGCACCTCTACCGCCGCGACGGCTGGTACTACCTGCTCACCGCAGAGGGCGGCACGAGCTGGGAGCACCAGGCGACGGTGGCCCGCTCACGGTCGCTGTTCGGGCCGTACCGGCCGGACCCGGCGGGCCCGCTGATCAGCTCGTACGGCCGGCCCGAGCTGCGGTTGCAGAAGGCCGGCCACGGCAGCCTGGTCGAGACCGGCGACGGCCGGTGGTACCTGGCCCACCTCACCGGCCGCCCCTACACCCCGCTGGGCAACTGCGTGCTGGGCCGGGAGACCGCCCTGCAACCGGTCGAGTGGACCGCCGACGGGTGGCCCCGGGTGCGCGGGGGCGTACCGGCCGATGTGGTGGCCGCCCCCGACCTGCCGCCGGCGCTGTGGCCGGCGGAGCCGGCGACCGACCACTTCGACGCCCCCACCCTCGGGCCGGCCTGGTCCACCCTGCGCCGCCCGGCCACCCCGGACTGGGTCGACCTCGCCGCCCGCCCCTCCCACCTGCGGATCGTCGGCGGCCAGTCACCGGTCGGGCGGCACCGGCCCAGCCTGGTCGCCCGCCGGGTCACCGACCCGCGCTGCGCCCTGTCCACCGTGCTGGAGTTCCGGCCGGAGACGTTCCGCCAGCTGGCCGGGATCACCGGCTACTACAACAGCCGCAACTGGCACTACGCCTACGTGGGCCTCGACGACGCGGGGGAGCCGGTGCTGGAGGTGCTCAGCTGCGACTCCGGCCGGCGCACGGCGTACCCGGAGGCGACCGTGCGGCTGGGGCGGCGCGCGCGGATCGGGCTGCGGGTGGTCTTCGACGGGCCGGTCCTGCGGTTCTGGTACGACCTCGGCGACGGGTGGCGGCCCCTGTCACCCGTGCTCGACGCCACGATCCTCTCCGACGAGCACGCCGCCCGCGCGGTGGACGGCGAGCCGACGGGCTGGGGCTTCACCGGGGCGTTCGCCGGTCTCTGGGTGCAGGACATCGGCGCCGACGGCGGGTACGCCGACTTCGACTCGGCAACCTGGCACACCGGCGCGGCCGTCGACTGACCGAGGGACGCCCGCCACCGGGACACCCGGTCGGCGTGCCGGGTGCGGGCCGGCGCGCCGACCGGGGCGGGGCACCGTGCGGCGACGCCGGGCTCCGTGGTGGCTCAGCCGACGGGGACGGTGGCGGTGACGGTGGCCTGGTCGACGTCGCTGGTCCGGGCGGTGAACCGTAGCGTCCACTCGCCCCGGACCGGGAAGGTCACCTCCGCGCTGGCGTGGTGCGGTTCCGGCGTGTCGACCGGCACCCGGACCGGCTCCACGCCGGCCGCCGGCAGCGCCAGACTGACCGTCCACTCGACGACCGGCAGCGCCTGGCCCTGCGGGGTGTAGACGTAGGCGTGCAGTGAGTTCGGCCTCCCGACCCGCACCGGGTAGACGTCGAACTGCAAGGTGTACAGGCCGCTGGTCAGCGTCTGGGCGACCCCCTCCCGGCTGGCCCGGGCGGCCTCGGTGCCGTCCGTGCGGCCCGGCGGAGTCTGCACCAGCACGGCGCTGAGCGCCAGCACCAGCGCGGTGGCGACCAGTTCGACCCCCGCCGCCCGGCTGACCCGGCCCGGCCGGCCCGCCGCCAGCCCTCGGCGCACCAGGCGTCGCTGCCCGGCGGCGACCGCCAGCACCACGGCGAGCAGGGCGGCCTTGCCGCAGAGCAGCCGCCCGTACGTCGTGTCGAGCAGCGCGGCGGGCCGGCCGAGCTCCACCGCGGCCTGGGCGACGCCGCTGGCCACGAGCCAGCACACCGCGAGGGTGGCCAGCCGGGACCAGGCGGGCAGGACCCGGGCGCGCACCCGCTCGTGCAGGCCGGGCAGCAGGAACGCCACCAGGGTGAGCAGCCCGCCCGCCCAGACCGCCATCGCGGCCAGGTGCACCACGCCGACGGCGACACTGACCGGCGGCAGCGGCGCGGCCACCGGGTGCCCGGCCAACGGCCAGGTGGTCAGCGCGGCGACGCCGACCACCGCCAGCGTGACCCGCCGCCCCCGACCCGACCGGCCGGCCACGACGGCGGGCAGCAGCGCCGCGGCGACGCCGACCAGGGCCAGCCGGGCGCCCAGCACCGGGCCGACGTCGCTCGCACCCACCGCCCGCAGGTCGGCCGGGGACAGCTCACCGACCGGCGCTCCCACCATGTCCGCGGCCTGGGCCACCCACTGCCCGGCGGTGGCCACCACGACCAGGCCGAGCCCCGCCCAGGCGGCGACCACGACCGGGCGGCGGGAGCGCCGGCGCGGCCACATCCCGACGCCCAGCAGCACCGGACCGACGGCCAGCACCAGTCCCAGGTAGCCGACGTACCGGGCGGCCGGCGCCAGCGCGCCGCTGGTCCGGGTCCGACCGTCGGGCGGCGGGGGAGTCGCCGACGGGGCGCCGGCGGAGTAGGTGAAGCTGCCGGCCACCGGATGGCTGTCGGCCGAGATCACCCGGTAGCTGACCAGGTAGGTGCCGAGCGGCCGGTCGGGCACCCGGACCGGGATACGCAGGGTGCCGCCGCGCACCACCGGCTCACCCGTGTGGACCTTCCGCCCGTCCGGGCCGAGGACCTGCACCCGCCCCGCGACGGGGGACACCGGCTCGCTGAAGGTCACCATCACCTCCCGCGGCGGGGAACCGATCACCGCGTCGCGTACCGGGCTGGTGGCGACCAGCACGGCGTGGGCGGCGGCGGGCACGGGCGGCGTCAGCGGTACGGACAGCAGGGCGAGCAGCAGCCCCAGCAGCGCGGCGGTTCGGGTACGCACGACCAGTGGTTCGGATCGGACGGCCGTACGGTTCAACGCGGGCGCGTGCACCGGGGCCGGATCACCGGCCGTCGGCCCCGGCCGGCCGGCTCAACCGGTGCCGGAGGGCGAGTTGCAGGGCGAGCCGGGCGTCGGGATCGTCCAGCGCCGGGCCGAACAGCTCCCGCAGCCGGCGCATCCGGTACCGCACGGTCTGCGGGTGGGTGTGCAGCTCCTCGGCGACGGCGACCACCTGCCCCTGCCGGCGCAGCCAGCTGTGCAGCGTCTCGGCCAGCGCCTGCCAAGCGGCGGGCCGGACGCCGTCCAACGCGGCCAGCCCGACGGCGGACAGCCGGTCGGCGAGGCCCGGCTCCCACGCCATCAGCAGGGTCAGCAGGTGCTCGTCGCAACCGAGCGGCCCCGGTGGGAGCACGCCGTCGTGTTGCAGCGCCAGCGCCCGTCGGGAGAGCCGGTACGACAGCCGGGCCCGGCCCAGCTCGACGGTCGGCCCGAGCGCCGCCCGCCGGCCGGACAGCGCCTGCCGGGCGCTGGCCAGCCGTCCGGGCGTGCCCGGGTCGGGCAGGACGAGCCGTACCGCGTCGTCGATGACGGTGGCGATCGCGCCCCCGCCGATGGACCGCGCCAGGTGCTCGGCGTCGGTGCCGTCGACGCTGACCACGGCGACGCTGCGGGGCAGCGGCCAGCGGGCCGCGTCGGCCGCCGCGTGCAGCGCGCTCTCGGCCGGGGCCTCGGGCTGCACCAGCAGGGTGATCAGCCGGCGTCGGGTGGTTGCCCAGTCCTGCGCGGCGTCGCGCTGCTCGTCGAGGAACCCCTCCGCCGCCGCGCCGGCGAGGGCGTCGGCGAAGCCGAAGAGCGCACCGGCGATGACGTACAGGTCGCTCGGTGCCGGGCCGGACGGGCCGGCGTTCTCCACCAGGAAGGCCCAGATGTCCCGGGCGCCGAGGGTGAGGACGGTGCGCAGCGCGTCCACCCGGTGGCCCTCCCGGTACTCGGTGCGGCCGAGGGCGTGGAACACCGCCCGGGTGGCGGCGAGGTCGCGGCCCGGATCGGCGACCGCCTCGACGAACGCGTCGACGGCCGTCTCGACGCCGAGGGTGAGGCCCTGCCCCTGCCCGCCGGTGAGCGACCGGCCCTGCGCCCGCATCGCCGCGCGGACGGTCGCGAGGATCCGCCCGTGCAGGGGTGCCCGCAGCCCGCAGAGGTGCTCGCCGACCGTCGGCGGGAGGGCGGCGAGCCCCGGCTCGATGTCGATGAGCGCGTCGGACACGCTTCCGCCCCTCACTTTTGTCATCCGGGTTACAAAACCTACCCTGGATCTTGCGCGTGGACCGCCACCATCTTGGCAACCCCGTACGTAGCGTCGGTGGCATGGATACGGATGTCATCGTGATCGGCGCCGGGCTGGCCGGGCTGGTCGCCGCCGCCGAGGCCGCCGACGCGGGTCGGCGGGTGCTGCTGCTCGACCAGGAGCCCGCGCAGAACCTCGGCGGGCAGGCGTTCTGGTCGTTCGGCGGCCTCTTCCTGGTGGACTCGCCCGAGCAACGGCGGATGGGCATCCGCGACTCGGTCGAGCTGGCCTGGCAGGACTGGACGGGCAGCGCGGCCTTCGACCGGCCCGAGGACCACTGGCCGCGCCGCTGGGCCGAGGCGTACGTGAACTTCGCGGCCGGGGAGAAGCGGGCCTGGCTGCGGGAGATGGGCCACCGGGTCTTCCCGGTGGTCAGCTGGGCCGAGCGGGGCGGGGGAGCGGCCGACGGCCACGGCAACTCCGTACCCCGGTTCCACGTCACCTGGGGCACCGGCCCAGGCCTGGTCGAGCCGTTCGCCCGGCGCGTCCAGGACGCCGTCGCGCGCGGCCGGGTACGGCTGCTGTTCCGGCACCGGGTCGACGAACTCGTCACCGCCGGCGGCGTGGTCACCGGGGTACGCGGGACAGTCCTCGAACCCGACGACGCCCCGCGCGGCCACAGCACCTCGCGGGTGGCCGTCGGCGACTTCGCGTACGGCGCGCAGGCCGTGATCATCACCTCGGGCGGCATCGGCGGCAACCACGACCTCGTCCGGCGGGCCTGGCCAGCGCGGCTCGGCACGCCGCCGACCAGGATGGTCGCCGGGGTGCCCGCCCACGTCGACGGCCGGATGCTGGGCATCACCGAGGCCGCCGGCGGGCAGGTGATCAACCCGGACCGGATGTGGCACTACACCGAGGGCCTGCGCAACTGGGACCCGGTCTGGCCGGACCACGGCATCCGGATCCTGCCCGGCCCGTCGTCGCTGTGGCTCGACGCGACCGGCCGGCGCCTGCCTGCGCCGCTGTTCCCCGGCTTCGACACCCTCGCCACCCTGCGGCACCTGCGCGGAACGGGCCACGACTACAGCTGGTTCCTGCTCACCCAGAAGATCATCGAGAAGGAGTTCGCGCTGTCGGGCTCCGAGCAGAACCCGGACCTGACCAACCGCAGCGTCCGGCAGGTCCTGCAACGGGTCCGTCCCGGCGCGCCCGGCCCGGTCGAGGCGTTCAAGCGCCACGGCGCGGACTTCGTGGTCGCCGACACCCTGGAGGAGCTGGTCGACGGGATGAACGCGTTGGCGGCCGAGACCGGCGGCCCGCAGCTGGACGTCACGCCGCTGCGCCGGCTGGTCGAGGCGCGCGACCGCGACATCGCGCACCCGTACGGCAAGGACGCCCAGCTGCACGCCGTCCGGGGCGCCCGCCGGTACCGGGGCGACCGGCTGATCCGGGTCGCCACGCCGCACCGCCTGCTCGACCCGGCGGCGGGCCCGCTGATCGCCGTCCAGCTGCACGTGCTGACCCGCAAGACCCTCGGCGGGCTGCACACCGACCTCGCCGGCCGGGTGCTGCGCCCCGACGGCGAGCCGCTCGGCGGGGTGTACGCCGCCGGCGAGGTCGCCGGGTTCGGTGGCGGCGGCATGCACGGCTACAACGCCCTGGAGGGCACCTTCCTCGGTGGTTGCCTCTTCTCCGGGCGGACGGCCGGGCGGGCCGCCGCGGCTGCCGTCGCCTGACGAGTCACGCCGGTCGCGGGGCGGCCCGCCCCGCGAACGGCCGGCCGGCGCAACGCCGGGCGGAACGGACGGCGCCCGCCCCGGCCGGGACGGGCGCCGCGCGGTGTCGCTCCGGTCAGCTGGTGGGGAAGTTGTCCGGGGTACGGATCCGGTTGCGCATGAAGACGCCGGACTCGGTGAGCACGCCGGTGCCGGCGTACGTGCCGCCGTAGCAGGTGCCCGGCTTGAAGGCGGCGCTGCCCTCGTCGGCGTCGGAGTACGTCCAGTTGGCGTAGCTGATCTTCAGCCGGTCCAGCAGGTCCAGCCAGGCGGTGCTGCTGCCCGCGTCGACGGCCCCGCCGCCGGTGTAGGTGACCGTGCCGAACTCGGTGACGAACAGCGGCAGCCGGGCGGCGGCGCGCTCGACCTCGGCCCGGTAGTTGTCCCTGTGCGACGCGGCGTAGAAGTGGAACGCGTACATGACGTTGCTGGCGTTCACCGGGTTGTTGATCACCTCGGTGGAGTTGCCGCCCTCCGACACGCCCAGCGAGGACCAGGCCCGGGTGCCGACGATGACGATCGCGTCCGGGTCGTTGGCCCGGATCACCGGGATGACCTGTTCGGCGTAGTTCTTGATGGTCTGCCAGCTGACCCCGTTGGGCTCGTTGGCGATCTCGTAGATGACGTTGTTGCGGTTGGCGTTGCGGGCCGAGACGGCGGCGAAGAAGGTCTTGGCCCGGTCCAGGTTGTACATCGGGTCGCCGGGGGTCAGCGTATGGAAGTCGATCAGCGCGTACAGGCCCCGCTCACCGGCCTCGTCGACCAGCGTGTTGACCCGGTCGGTGAAGCCGCTCGGGTTGGTCTCGTAGCCGCCCTCCTGCACGTACATCGAGATCCGCAGCAGGTCCGCGCGCCAGTCGGTGGCGAGCGCGTCGAGGGACGCGTCGTTGTAGCACCGGGCGAACCACTGCAGGCCGTGGGTGCTCATGCCCCGTAGCTGGATCGGCCGGCCGTACTGGTTGCAGAGGTTCACCCCGCAGACCCGGAGCTGACCGTTGATCGCCACCGGCGTCTGGCCGACGGGCGGCGGCGTCGTCGGCGGGGGCGTGGTGGGCGGCGGCGTGGTCGGGGACGGCGGCGGGGTGGTGGGGGTCGTCGCGCCGGTGCAGACCGTGCCGTTGAGGGTGAACGACGTGGGCGCCGGGTTGCTGCCGGCCCAGCTGCCGTTGAAGCCGATGGTGGTGGACGCCCCGCTGGCCAGGGCGCCGTTCCAGCTCAGGCTCTGGGCGGTGACGGCCTGGCCGCTCTGCTGGTACGTCGCCGACCAGCCCTGCCCCACCCGCTGCCCGGCGTCCGGGAAGTTGAAGCCGAGGGTCCAGCCGTTGACCGCGTCCCCGAGGTTCTTGATCGTGATGTTGGCGGTGAACCCGCCGGTCCAGGAGCTGGTGGTGTAGGTGACGGCGCAGCCGGGTGCGGCCATCGCGTTGGCGACCGGCAGGAACGCCGACGCGCCGATGGTCAGTGCGGCCGCGGCACCGGCGGCGAGCAGGTGCCGCCGCGTCGGGCGGGGAATCTTCTGCATGGGACCGTCTCAATCTGTGCGGGGGTCGGGTGCGAGGTGGTGGTGCCCGGGTCGGCCGTGGACCGGATGGATGTGGTGCCCACACATCACCCACCGGTCGCAGGCGGTGCCCGGTGTCGCCTCGATGCCCGGACGAGGCTCGGGAGCGCTCCCATGGCAGCCTAGAGGCGTCCGCAACATCCTCGCAACATGTCGATACGTCGAAGTGTCCGGCGCGGGTCCGGCCGCCCGGCCGCCGGGTGCCGGCGCAGGCCGGCCCCGCACCCCGGTGAGCGGGGGAGCGGGGCCGGGGGAGCCGACCTCAGCGGCCCTGCAGGGACCGGACGTTGTCGCCGAAGGTCCAGCCCTTCGCGCCGTCCCAGTTCAGCGACCAGGTCATCAGCCCCTTCAGCCCGCCGCGGTAGGTGTTCCACGCCTGCGCCACCGACGACGGCGGCAGGTGGCCGCCGCCGGCACCGGGCTGCGCCGGCAGGCCGGGGACCTGCTTGTCGTACGGGACGCGGATCGTGGTGCCCTGGACGACCAGTCCGGTGTGGAGGCAGTCGGTCTGCGCGGTGAAGCCCTGCACGGTGCCCGCCGGGTAGGAGTCGCCGGAGCAGCCGTACATGCTGCCGTTGTAGTACTGCATGTTCAGCCACCAGAGCCGGCCGTTGTCGGCGTATCGCCTCACGATCGGCAGGTAAGCGCCCCAGATGGAGCCGTAGGTGACGCTGCCGCCGGTGACGTACGCGGTCTCCGGGGCCATGGTGAGGCCGAAGCCGGCCGGCATCTGGGCCAGCACCCCGTCGATGATCCGGATCAGGTTCGCCTGGGAGGGGGAGAGCCGGTTGATGTCGCCGCTGCCGGTCAGGCCGGTCTCGATGTCGATGTCGATGCCGTCGAAGTTGTACTTCTTCAGGATCGGCACCACCGTGGCGACGAACCGGTCGGCGACCGTCGTCGAGCTGAGGTCGATGCCGGCGGTGGCGCCGCCGATCGACAGCAGGATGGTCAGGCCGGCCGCCTTCGCCTGGCACATCTCGGCGGGGGTGGGCACCTTGACGGTGGTGTCCATGCCGTCCTCCCAGAGCACCGTGCCGTCGGCGCGGATCACCGGGAAGGCGGCGTTGACCACGTTGTAGCCGTGTCCGATGATCCGCGGGTCGGTGATCGGGATCCAGCCCAGCGGCGGGTGGACGCCGTTGGCGGCGCCGTCCCAGTTCTCCCAGTAGCCCTGCAGCACCTTGCCTGCCGGCCGGGGCTTGACCGCGCAGGTCGGCGTGCCGGGCGGCGGGGTGGTGGTCGGCGTCGCGGTCGGCGTCGGCGTCGGCGTCGGTGTGGGCGACGAGGTGCGGGTGGGCGTCGGCGTCGGTGTGGGCGTGCCGCCGCCGTCACAGGCACCGAGGTCCCGCCACAGCGCCGGCGTGGCGGCCGGGTTCCAGCCGGCGCCCGGCGGTGGCGTGTGGGTCACCAGGGCCTCGTAGCGCCGGCCCGCGTAGCTGACCTGGCTGCCTGCCGGGTAGGTGGTGCCTTCGGCCCAGGCGGGCGCGGTGCAGGCGACGGCCGCGACGTCGGTGGTGGCCGCGGCGAGCCCCTGCGTCGTCGGCAGGGCGGCGGCGGCCGTGGCCAGCGCCAGGCCGGTGGCCAGGGCGGTGAGTGCGGGTCGGAGTCGCATGACATACCTCCTCGTCGATGCGCGGGAGGCTATCAGTTAACTTTGTTAAATGTAAATGCCGCGATGTCTCGGCCCGTCAGGCGCGGCTGCGGACGAAGGTCTCCTCGCCCCACGACCCGTCGTCGGCCGTCAGCCGGATCACCAGCCGGTCACCGGCGCAGCGGTACGAGCCCTCCGAGTCCGCCATCACCGAGCTGATGTCCAGCTCCCGGCCGTCGACCCGCAGCAGGTTCACGTCGCCCGCGGTCACCCCGTCGCGCTGCCGGTACCGCCCGGCCCCGGCGGTCCACCGGTACGTCTGCGTGCCCCGCCGGACGTTGCGCACGGTGTGCCCGTTGAGGGAACCCTCGGCCACGGTCAGGTCGAACAGGTCCGTCGCGGTGCCGTCCACCCGGTACGCGCTGGCGAAGCCGGTCTCCGGGCCGCTGGCGAGATCCACGCTCGCGTCCTGTCGCAGTCCGGCCAGCGTGCCCAGCGGCGAGTCGGCGGCGACCGGGACGTGGTAGCGGCCGGCGGTGAGCCGCCACACCCCGACCAGGCAACCGTCCTGTCCGGTCACCGCCGCCCGCCCCGGCCCCCGGTACCCGCCGGCGACCGCCCCGGACGCGCCGAGCAGCACCACGACGGCGGCGCCGGCCAGCAGCCAGCGCCGGTGCCGGGTGCGCGCCGCCACGGCGAGCGCCGCCGTCACCGCGGCGCCGAGCGCCGCGGCCAGCGTCGCGAAGACCGGTGCGACGAGGAGGGCGTGACTGACCGCCCGGACGACGAGAACCCGCTCCGGAGGTCGGACACAGCTGAGGTCGGCGGCCGTGTCGAGGCAGGGCAACGCCGCCGTCACCGCCACCAGCACCGGCGCCAGCAGCAGCCCCGCCGTGCCGGCGGCGAGCAGGGCGTGCCAGACCGACAGCCGCCGGCCGGCCACGGCCGCGACCGCCACGGTCATCTCCACCAGCGTCACCGGCAGCAGGGTGTGACCCTCGACCAGCCCCCGCAGCGCCGCCGGCCCGAGGCCCGGGTCCCGGACCGCGACCGCGACGCCGGCCACCACCACTGGCAGCGCCGCCGCGCCGACGACTCCCGCGACCAAACCGAGCCGGATCGCCCGCCGGGTGGCGTGCCGGTTCGCCAGGACCGGGTACAGCGCGGCGGCCAGCGGCAGCGCCAGCAGGTACGGCGCCTGGTCGGCCAGCACGCGGACGTACCAGCCGAGGGTGTCCAGCAGGGTGAGCGCGGTGACCTGGTCGGGGTGGCCCTCCCGCGCCGCGAGCACCCGGGGCATGCTCAGCTCGGAGTCCGCCGACCACGCGCCCAGGACCAGGAACGACGCCACGAGGGCGGCGGTCAGCACGGTCGTGGCCACGGCGGCGCCGGCCCACGCCAGGCGGGTGCGGGTCGCGTCGTCCACGGGGACCCGGCGCAGGTGCGTGCGAGCGCCGAGGGCGACCCAGCGGCCGAGCAGGACGCCACCGGCGATCCCGAGCACGGCCCAGGTCAGCTCGACCCACCAGGCCGGCCGGTCGCTGGCGTACCCGGCCGACCAGGCCAGCCGGCGGCCGACGAGCAGCCCGGCGGCGAGCGCCGCGCCGAACAGGCCACCCCGGGACGCCCGGCCGCCACCGTGCCGCGCCCACCAGGCCGACCGCCACAGCGCGCCGGTGGTGACCAGGGCCAGCGGCGCGCCGAGCAGCAGGCCGACGAGGAACGCGCCGCCGGTGAGCGGATCGGGGCCGCCCAGGGTGCGCGGCAGGTGCGACATCAGGTCCAGCAGCGGCGGTGCGGCGATCCCGGCCGCCAGGCCGGCCCCCAGCGCCTCGACCGGGCGGGCGGCGACCCGGCGCGCCGGCCGGGCCAGCTCGTCGGCGCGGGCCCCGGCCAGCGGCTGGAACCGGAACACCGCGGCGAGGCGGGACCAGCGTCCGGCGCGGGTGCGGTCGGCCGCGAGCATCGCCCGGGCGGTCGCCGCGTCCACTCTGCTCAGCCGGGCGTCGGCGGCGAACTCCCGGGCCCGCAGCACCGACCAGGCCGACACCTGCACCACCAGCGCGAACACCGCCAACCGCCAGGCGTCCCCGAGCAGGTGCGTGGCCGGTACGGCGCCGGCGTAGTTGACCGCGACGGGGGCGAGCACGCCCAGCGGGAAGGCCCACGCCAACGCGATCGTCAACCGGGTCAGGTCCACGTCCGCGTTGCGCAGGTGGGCGAGTTCGTGCAGTACGACCGCCCGGAACACGCCGGGCGCCGTCCGGTGGGCGTGCACGAGCCCCAGGTCGAGCCGGACGTACCGGACGCCGAACGTGCCGAAGGTGTTGCCGCTGACCCGTGCCGACCTCGACACCACGAACGTCGGCGGCCGACGCAACCCCGCCTCGCGGACCAGGGCGGCCAGGTCCGCCCGCAACGCCTCGGTGCCCGGCATCCGGTCCAGCCGGCGCAGGTCGCGCCACCGGCGTTCGCACCACGGCGCGGCCAGGTAGATCGCCGCCGTCACGGCCGCCAGCACCGCCAGGCCGACGAGCATCTGGCGCACCACGTCGGCGTGCAGGGTGCCGAGGCACCGTTGCACCGCCGCGGCCGACTCCTCGTTGACCGTGCCCGCGCGCACGTCGATCGGCGGCGGAAACCGGCGCAGCCCGGTGACGCACTCGGCCCGTTCCCGGGTGAGCGCCGCGTCGATGAGCACCGTCTGCCAGCCGAACATGCTCGTCCCGACGACCGCGGTCACCACGGCGACGAAGCGGCCCAGGGCCGGTGAGGGCAGTGGCGGGGTCACCGCGGCGCGGCCGGCGCGGTGCGGCGTCGCCTCACTCACCGTCGGCGTTTCCGCCGTCCACCCCGAACCGCGCCACGAACGCGTCCCGCACTGCGGCGCGCAGCAGCGCCACCTGGTCCTCGGTGAGCGCCCAGCGCGGGTCGCGGGCGGCGGCGGTGACCGCCTCCTCGATGCGCAGCACCTGACCGGGGCGCAGCCGCACCGCCGGCAGCGCCGGCGCCTCGGCACCCGAGCGGCGGGCCCGCCACCGCCGGCCGAGCCGGCGCAGGCCGCCGCGCACCGCGTCGGTGGCGTGGCCCTGCGCCGCGTCGCGCAGCGCGGTGAGCGCGACACCGGTCAGCACCATGACGTACGGCAGCAGCGGCTCGACGGTCTCGTGGAACCCGCCGCCCCCGGCCTCACCGCCGCCCACCCGCACCAGGTCGCGCGGGTCGTCGCGCCAGCGGTCGGGGCGCCGCCGGTACGCCGGTTGCAGGAACACCAGCAGTGGCTCCTCCTCGGGGGCCACCGCCCGGATCGCCAGCCGGACGAGGTCCTCCTCCGTCCCGCCGCCCGAGACCTGGCTGGTCGGGTTCATGGTGATCGTGCCTCCCGGCCTGTCGGGTCGCCGCGCGCTCCGCCGGTCACGTTAGGAGCCACCCCCGCCGACCGCGATCAGCAATCAGACAGTCACCACCCGTCACCTCCCCCTCCTCGCCGCACCCGCCGTCCCCGCCGTGATCAAGAAGTTTGCGTCGGAATCAGCTCCGGACCCTGACGCAAACTTCTTGATCACCGAGGCGGGCGAGGCGCCTTTCGATCGCGCTGGGTGCGGGGTGAGGCCGGCCACGCCGGCCCGGCACCGCGTGGGGCGCGCTCGGGGTGCCGGTACGGTCGTCCGGGCGCGTCGCCCGCCCGCTCCGGTGGCGGCGGTGCCGCCGATCACTGTCGATCCCCGAAGGACGGTCACATGCGCGCCACCGTGATCCACGGCCCGAACGACATTCGCGTCGAGGAGGTCCCCGACGCCGGCGTGCGCCACCGGACCGACGCGGTCGTCCGGGTGGTCACCGCCTGCATCTGCGGCAGCGACCTGTGGGCGTACCGGGGGGTGGCCAGCCGCCAGCCGGGGCAGCGCATCGGCCACGAGTTCCTGGGCGTGGTGGAGGCCACCGGTGCCGAGGTGTCCTCGGTGCGCGTGGGTGACCTGGTGGTGGCCCCGTTCGTCTGGTCCGACGGCGTCTGCGACTTCTGCCGCGAGGGCCTGCCCACCTCCTGCCCGCACGGCGGGTTCTGGGGCGAGCCCGGCTCCGACGGCGGGCAGGGCGAGGCCGTCCGCGTCCCGTACGCCGACGGCACGCTGGTGCGGCTCCCCGCCGAGGCCGCCGGCGACGAGCAGCTGCTCACCGCGCTGCTGGCGCTGTCGGACGTGATGTCCACCGGTCACCACGCGGCGCTCGCCGCCCGGGTCCGCCCCGGCGCCACCGTCGCGGTCGTCGGCGACGGCGCGGTGGGGCTCTGCGGGGTGCTGGCCGCCCGGCGGCTCGGTGCCGAGCAGATCATCGCGCTGGGCCGGCACACCGCCCGCACCGACATCGCCCGAGCGTTCGGCGCCACCGACGTGGTCGCCGAGCGCGGCGACGCGGCGGTCGCCGCCGTCCGGGAGCTGACCAAGGGCCAGGGCGCGCACGCCGTGCTGGAGGCCGTCGGCACCGAGGAGTCCATGCGTACGGCGATCTCCATCGCCCGCGACGGTGGCGCGGTCGGCTACGTCGGGGTGCCGCACGGGGGCAGCGCCGGCGTGGACATCCGCCAGATGTTCGGCCGCAACGTCGCCCTCGGCGGCGGGGTCGCCCCGGCCCGCACCTACATCCCGGAGCTGCTCGCCGACGTGCTCGACGGCACCATCGACCCGTCGCCGGTCTTCGACCGGACCGTCACCCTCGACGGGGTGCCCGACGGCTACCGGGCGATGGACGAGCGCACCGCGCTGAAGGTCCGCATCACCTTCTGACCGCCACTACCGCCGGTGACGACGCCGCCTCTGGTGGGCGGCGTCCGCCGTACCGTACGGTGCTCGCCGTGACCGCAGACGATCACTCCTCGACCGGCCCCGTGGCCGTGCTCGCCAACCCGACCGCGGGCCGGGGCCGGCACCGTGGCCTGCTGCCCGCACTGCTGGAGCGGCTGGCCACCGCCGGCCGCCCGGTCGAGCTCCTGACGGCGGGTACCCCGGCCGAGGCGGAGGCGGCGTGCCACGCCGCGGTCGCCTGCGGCGCGGGCGCGCTGATCGCTGTGGGTGGCGACGGCACGGTCCACCGGGCGTTGCAGGCGGTCGCCGGTACGGCGGTGCCGTTCGGCCCGGTCCCGGCCGGCACCGGCAACGACTTCGCGGCCGACAGCGGCTTCCCGGCCGACCCGCTGGGCGCCGTCGAGGTGATCGCCGCCGCGCTGCGCGAGGGACGCACCCGGCCGGTCGACCTGGCCCGGATGACCGGAACGGACGGCGGCGACCGCTGGTACGGGGCGGTGCTCGCGGCGGGCTTCGACGCGATCGTCAACGAGCGGGCCAATCGGATGCGCTGGCCGCGCGGTCCCCGCCGCTACGACCTGGCGATCCTGATCGAGCTGGCCCGGCTGCGCCCGCGCCGCTACACGCTGCGCCTGGACGGCGAGGTGCACGAGCTGGACGCGGTGCTGGTGGCGGTCGGCAACGGCGCCAGCTACGGCGGCGGGATGCGGATCTGCCCGGACGCCGACCCCACCGACGGACTGCTGGACGTGGTGGTCGGCGGGCGGTTCGACCGGCGCACCCTGATGCGGGTCAAGCCGCGTATCTACCAGGGCACCCACGTGACGCACCCGCTGGTGCGCAGCTACCGGGCCCGCACGGTGGAGCTGGCCGCCGAGGGCATCACCACGTACGCCGACGGGGAACGCTCGCTCGACCTGCCGGTGCGGATCACCGCCGTGCCGGGGGCGGTGCGGTTGCTGCGCTGAGCTGTTCGTCCGTGCCGGTGTCCACCGGGCCGGCCGGTGCGGCGTCGGGGTGCTCCGGTCGGTCGGCGGTACGCGTCGCGCCGGCCCGCACGGCTCCGATGCTGGCGGCGACCACCAGGGCGATGGCGAGCACCTCCGTCACGTGCAGGTCCTGCCCGAGGACCAGCCAGCCGGCGAGCGCGGCGAGCGCCGGGCCGAGGCTCATCAGCACCGCGAAGGTCGAGGTGGCCAGCCGGCGCAGCGCCAGCAGTTCGAGGGTGTAGGGCAGCACCGAGGCGAGCAGCGCCAGCCCGGCGCCGAGCGCCAGCACGGCCGGGTGCCACAGCCGCGTCCCGGCGTCGGCCAGCCCGAACGGCAGGGTGAGCAGGGCCGCGACCGTCATGGCCAGGGCCAGCCCGTCGGCCCGGGGGAACCGGCCGCCGACCCGGGCCGAGCAGACGATGTACGCCGCCCAGAGCGCCCCCGCGCCCAGCGCCAGGCCGGCGCCGACCGGGTTCAGTCGGTCGAACCCGCCCTGGCCGAGCAGCGCCACCCCGGCCAGCGCCAGACCGGCCCAGCACCACGCGGTCCACCGGTGGGCGGTCAGCACCGACAGGGTGAGCGGCCCGAGCACCTCCAGGGTCACCGCCGGCCCCAGCGGGATCCGCTCGATGGCCTGGTAGAACACCGAGTTCATGCCGGCCAGGGCGAGCCCGAACAGGACCACCGACGCCCAGTCGCCCCGGCCGTAGCCCCGCAGCCGGGGCCGGCACACCAGCAGCATGAGCAGCGCGCCGACGGCCAGCCGCAGCGTGACCGTGCCGGCCACCCCGGCCCGGGGGAAGAGCAGCGCCGCGACCGCCGAGCCGAAGTGCACCGACAGCGCGCCGCCGAGCACCAGCCCGACCGCCCCCACCTGGCCGGTTCCCCAGCGTCGCAGGATGCGGGCGGGCGTCGACGGGCGGGCGTGGGAGTCCATTCCCGCGACGCTAGTGCGCCCACCGGACCGGCCCGCAGCCGGTGGCCGGTCGCGTGCAGGCCCCCACACCGGCGACGGCGCTCGCCGCCGCCCGGCCGGCTCACCATTTCGCCGACCTGGCGGTGTCCCGCGCCCTCGGAGACCGCGATGCCGGCGGCCGGCTCTCCATCTCGCCGACCTGGCGGTGTCCCGCGCCCTCGGGCACCGCCATGGCGGCGGCCGGCTCTCCATCTCGCCGACCTGGCGGTGTCCCGCGCCCTCGGGCACCGCCATGGCGGCTGCCGGCTCACCATTTCGCCGACCTGGCGGTGTCCCGCGCCCTCGGGCACCGCCATGGCGGCGGCCGGCTCACCATTTCGCCGACCTGGCGGCGTCCCGCGCCCTCGGACACCGCCATGCCGCCGTAGCGGGGTGGATCATGCCCGCGATCGGCGCCTGCCGCCTCGCTGACCCGGCGGTTGCCGCGCGCCTGAATCCCGCCACGCCGCCGGGGCGGAGTGCATCACGCTTGGCGGTCGGCGCCGGCGAGCCGGTCCAGCCATTCGGCGAGCAGCGCCCGCTCGGCCGGGGTGAGGTCGCCGGCCAGTTGCGGCAGCGCCGCCCGCAGCGCGACGGCGTGGCGGACCGGCCGGTCCGGTGGGCGGACGGCGCGGGCGGCGGGACTGTCGGCGCAGATCGCGGTGACGACCGCCTCCCGGGTGGCGACCGACAGGCCCGGGTCGCCGCCCTGGATCAGGGTGAGGGTGACGCCGCAGCTCGCCGCGTGGACCATCTCGGCCGCCCGGTCCACGTCGACGCGCAGCCGGCCCGCCTCGGCCACCCGCACGACGAGCTGGCGGAAGATGTCGGCCGCCACCCTGGCGGCAGTGGGGCGCGCGCCGGGGCGCGGGTCGCCGTACATCAGGGTGTGGAAGGCCGGGTTGGCGACGCCGAACCCGACGTGCATGTCCCAGCCCCGGCGCAGGTCGTCCACCGGGTCGTCGGCGGGTTCGTGGGCGGCCTGCGCGTGCAGGTGCGCGGCGAAGCCGTAGCTGGCGGCGGCGTCGAGCAGGCCGCGCAGGTCGCCGAACTGGCGGTAGATGGTGGGGGCCTGCACCCCGGCGGCGCGGCTCACCGCGCGGGTGGAGACCGCCGCCCGGCCGCCCTCGGCGAGCAGCGCGGCGGCGGCCCGCACGATCCGGTCCCGGGCCGACGTCTCGGTCACGATAGCGACGATAACCTCTCGGTGTTAGCGGCCGACGCTAACGTGATTATCAAGATCCTGTTAGCGCTGATATATCACCGCAGGTCAGTCGCGCAGCGCCAGGTCGAGCACCGCGCCGAGGCCGTTCTCCCGGCCCGGATCGGCGCAGGGCAGCACCAGCACCGCGCAGCCGGCGTTCACCGCGCCGGCGTCGGCCGGGGTGTCGCCCACCATCAGCGTCCGCTCCGGGTCCGCGCCCAGCATTCCGCAGGCGCGCAGGAAGATCCCCGGGTCCGGCTTGCAGCGCCCCACCTCGTACGACAGGGCGTACGCGTCGACCAGCCCGTCGAGACCCCAGGCGGCGAAGAGCGGCCGGATGTCGAAGCCGATGTTGCTCACCACCGCCACCTTCACCCCCGCCTTGTGCAGAGCGCCCAGGGTGGCCTCGACGCCCGGATAGGGCACCCAGCCCTCCGGGACCAGCAGCCGCTCGTAGAGCGCCTCGGCGAAGCCCTCGATGCCGGCGTCCACCGTCTCGGCCAGCCCGGTGTAGGCCCCCCGGTGCGCGTACGGGTAGAGGTCCCGGTCGGCCCAGAGCTCGGCCAGCCGCGGCGGCACCCGCGCCGGCAGCGGCCCGCCCGCCCGACCCGCGGTGAGCAGCCGGTCGGCCAGCGCGGTGGCGCGCATCCGCTCCAGCGTCACCCCGCAGGCGGCAGCCGCCTGGAGTACCCACTCGTGGGGTTCCTCCACCTGGGCCAGGGTGCCGTGGAAGTCGAACAGGACCGCCTCCACGGCGCGGCGGGGCGGACCCGGGCGGACGGCGTCGTCGGCGCCGCTCGGGACATGGGGCGGTTGGGCATGATCCGGCACGTCGTGCACCCTACCGACCCCCGCCGACCACCCCGGCGGACGGCCTTGGCGGGTAGCCGTGCGGAGTACGCACTAATCTTGAGGACATGTCGAGCCCCGCCGAGCGGTACGCCGCGGCGCGCCGCCGGGCCGCGCAGGCCTCCCAGTTCCCGGCGCTGGACGAGTTCGCCCTCGATCTGGGGTTCGATCTCGACGACTTCCAGCGTGAGGCGTGCCAGGCCCTGGAGCGGGGCAGCGGCGTGCTGGTCTGCGCTCCCACCGGCGCCGGCAAGACCGTCGTCGGCGAGTTCGCCGTACACCTGGCCCTGCAGGGGACGCCCGCGCGGCCGGCGGCGGCCGGCGGCGGCGAGCAGCCGCCCGCCCGGCGCAAGTGCTTCTACACCACGCCGATCAAGGCACTGTCCAACCAGAAGTACCACGACCTCGTCGACCGGTACGGCGCCGAACAGGTCGGCCTGCTCACCGGCGACAACGCGATCAACGGCGACGCCCCCGTGGTGGTGATGACCACCGAGGTGCTGCGCAACATGCTCTACGCCGGCTCGGCCACTCTGGAAGGCCTGGCCTACGTGGTGATGGACGAGGTGCACTACCTCGCCGACCGGTTCCGCGGCGGGGTCTGGGAAGAGGTGATCATCCACCTGCCCGCCTCGGTCACCCTGGTCTCGCTGTCGGCCACCGTCTCCAACGCCGAGGAGTTCGCCGACTGGCTGGTCACCGTGCGCGGTGAGACCGCGGTGGTGGTCAGCGAGCACCGGCCGGTGCCGCTGTGGCAGCACATGCTGGTCGGCAAGCGGATGTTCGACCTGTTCCACGACGCGGACGCGGCCCGCAAGCACGACGTGCACCCGGAGCTGCTGCGCTACACCCGCGACACGGTGCGCCGCCTGGAGCTGGGCGAGGGGCGCAGCGCCGGCCCCGGCGCCGGGCGGCGCGGTCCCCGCTGGCGCGGCCCGATGCGTCCGGACATCGTCGACCGGCTCGACCGCGAGGGGCTGCTCCCGGCGATCCTGTTCATCTTCAGCCGCGCCGGCTGCGCCGCCGCCGTGCAGCAGTGCCTCGCCGCCGGGCTGCGCCTCACCTCGCCCGAGGAGCGCGCCGAGATCCGCCGGGTGGTCGAGTCCCGGGTCACCGCCATCCCCGGCGAGGACCTGACGGTGCTGGGCTACTGGGAGTGGCTCGACGGGCTGGAGCGCGGCCTGGCCGCGCACCACGCCGGCATGCTGCCGGTGTTCAAGGAGGTCGTCGAGGAGCTGTTCGTCCGCGGCCTGGTCAAGGCGGTCTTCGCCACCGAGACCCTCGCGCTGGGCATCAACATGCCGGCCCGCTGCGTGGTGCTGGAACGGCTGGTCAAGTTCAACGGCGAGGCGCACGTCGACCTGACGCCGGGGGAGTACACGCAGCTCACCGGCCGGGCCGGCCGGCGCGGCATCGACGTCGAGGGGCACGCCGTCGTGGTGTGGTCCCCGGAGACCGACCCGCGGCACGTCGCCGGGCTCGCCTCCACCCGGACGTACCCGCTGCGCTCCAGCTTCCGGCCGTCGTACAACATGGCGGTCAACCTGGTCGGCACGGTGGGCGCGGAGCCCGCCCGGGCGCTGCTGGAGTCGTCGTTCGCGCAGTTCCAGGCGGACCGGTCGGTGGTCGGCCTGGCGCGGCAGGTGCAGCGCAACACCGAGACCATCGAGGCGTACGGCGTGGAGGCCGCCTGCCACCACGGCGACTTCGACGAGTACTTCGCGCTGCGGGTGGCGATCGCCGACCGCGAGCGGGCCATCGCCCGGCAGGGGCAGACCCAGCGCAAGGCGACGGCGGTCGCCTCGCTGGAGCGGCTGCGGGTCGGCGACGTGATCCGGGTGCCGTCGGGTCGGCGGGCCGGGCTGGCTGTCGTGCTCGACCCGGCCACCGGCGGCTTCGGCGAGCCGCGCCCGCTGGTGCTCACCCAGGACCGCTGGGCCGGCCGGGTCAGCCCCGGCGACTTCACGACTCCGGCGGAGGTGCTGGCCCGCATCCGGGTGCCCAAGCACTTCAACCACCGCTCCCCGGGTGCCCGGCGCGACCTCGCCGCCGAGGTCAGCGGCACCGGCCTGGACCGGCACGGCGGTCGCCGCGGCGGTCGCTCCCGGGAGGCCGCCGGCGAGGACCACCGGCTCAGCCAGCTCCGCACCGAGCTGCGCCACCACCCCTGCCACGCCTGCCCGGACCGGGAGGAGCACGCCCGCTGGGCGGAGCGGCGCCGCCGGCTGGAGAAGGACACCGAGGAGCTGCGCCAGCGGGTGGCCGGCCGGACCGGCTCGCTGGCCCGGACGTTCGACCGGATCGTCGCGCTGCTCACCGCCCGGGGCTACCTCTCCGCCGACGGCGGGGTCACCGACGCCGGTCGGATGCTCGGCCGGATCTGGACCGAGGCGGACCTGCTGGTCGCCGAGTGCCTGCGCCGGGGAGTCTGGGACGGGCTCTCCCCGGCCGAGCTGGCCGCCGCCGTCTCGGTGGTGGTCTTCGAGGCCCGCCGCGACGTCGACGAGCGGGCCTCACTGCCCCGCGGCCCGGTCGCCGACGCGGTCGACGAGACGCTCAAGCTGTGGGGGGAGATCGAGGCCGACGAGGCCGGCCGAGGTCTCACCGTCACCCGCGAGCCGGACCTCGGCTTCGCCTGGCCGATCTACCGCTGGGCCCGGGGCGAGGCGTTGGCCAAGGTGCTGGCCAGCGGGCACGAGATCGACGGGGAGATGCCCGCCGGCGACTTCGTGCGCTGGTCCCGGCAGGTCGTCGACCTGCTCGGTCAGCTCGCCGACTCCGGTGGCGCCTCGGCCGACCTGCGGTCCACCGCGCGGCAGGCGATCGCCGCCGTCAACCGAGGCGTGCTGGCGTACCACTTCTCCACATGAGACCCACCCCGCGGCGTCCGTCGCTCGTCCCGGCCCGCCCCGGCCGGTGGTCAGGGCCGGTCGGCGAGGGCGTCGACCAGCCGCCGGCAGGAGCCGGCCAGGTTCCACCGCTGCGCCAGCTCCAGCAGCCGCTCCGGCTGCGCGGGCGCCGTCGGCAACGCGGTGGGCAGCGCCGGCAGCGGTACGTCCCGGGCCACCTCCACCACCTTCGGCGCGACGGCCAGGTAGCCCCGGGCCGCGTCCAGCTTGGCGCGCAGCCCCGGCGCGAAGCCGGAACCGGGCTCGTCCAGCGCGGCGAGGATGCCGGCGAGGCCGCCGTACCGGTCGATCAGTCGGGCGGCCGTCTTCTCGCCCACCCCGGGCACGCCGGGCAGCCCGTCGCTCGGGTCGCCGCGCAGCGCGGCGAAGTCGGCGTACCGGTCGGCGGGCACCCCGTAGCGGGCGCGGACCGCCGCGTCGTCGCAGTCCTCCAGCTTGGCCACGCCCCGCCCGATGTAGAGCAGCCGCACCGGGCGCCCGTCGTCGACGAGCTGGAACAGGTCGCGGTCGCCGGAGACCACCTCCACCGGCGCGTCCTGGGTCACCGACAGCGTGCCGAGCACGTCGTCGGCCTCGTAGCCGGTCGCGCCGACCGCGGTGATGCCGATCGCCTCCAGCACGTCCAGGATCATCGGCACCTGCGGGGAGAGGGTGTCCGGCACCACCTCGCCGCCCTGCGGCGCGACCCGGTGCGCCTTGTACGACGGCAGCAGTTCCACCCGCCAGGCTGGCCGCCAGTCGTGGTCCAGCGCGCAGACCATCCGGTCGGGGCGGCGGGTGCGCACCAGTTGGGCGAGCATGTCGAGGAAGCCGCGGACGGCGTTGACCGGCTGGCCGTCCTCGGTCTTCGCGGCCGACTCGGGAATGCCGAAGTAGGCCCGGAAGTAGAGACTCGGCGCGTCGATCAGCAGGATCGGGGGTCGCTGTGCCACGCCCGACAGCCTGTCACAGCCCTACGACGGTGTGGGGACGTGGCGGGCCGCGCCGACCTGGTCGGCTCCGGTCCGGGCCCTTGCCGTCCCGCCGTGGCTCACCGCTCGTCGTCGTGGCGGTAGAGCGTCTCGCGGCGGGCCACGTACTGCAGGGCGTAGCTGGACAGCAGCAGCACGATCGCCAGCACCACCTCGACGCCGGCGAGGACGCCGTCGGCGACGGTCAGGCCGAGCCCGAGCAGCGCCAGCCCGAGCACGGCGAGGATGCCGGCGAGGAGCAACCGGCGACGCCGCCTGACCGCGCGCTCCTGCGCCACCGCGCCCCCTTCCGCCGACCGACTCCGGTCCAGGCTATCGGCGGTGATCGGCGGGCGGACCGATATTCGCCGCTGGCCGGGGCCGCAGCCGGCAGACAGGCGAACGACGAGAGTGTCGCCCTCCCGGGCGCTCAGCGGACGCCGACGACGTCCCGGTCCCCGGCCCGGTCGACCGGCAGGTCGGCGAAGTCGCGCAGCCGGCGTACGGGCGAGCGGAGCAGGGCCAGCGGCGCGCCCACCGCGGCGGCGGCGAAGACGAACAGGGTGCCCCGCGCGCCGACGACACCGGCGAGGGCGCCGGCGACCAGCCCGCCGACGGGGATCGCGCCCCAGGAGACGAAGCGGACGGTGGCCATCACCCGGGAGAGCAGCTCGGGCGGGCTGGCCGTCTGCCGGTAGGTGCGGGTGGTCACGCTGAGCACCACCACGCTGCCGGCGAAGACCACGTTGCCGACGGCGAACGCCAGGTACGCCGGCCAGCCCAGCCCGAGCGGGACGACGAACGCGCCGGCGACGGAAACCACGCAGGCGACCAGGACCGACCGGGCGGTGCCCCACCGGCTGGTGATCCACGGGGTCAGCGCGGCGCCCACCAGCGACCCGACGCCCTCCACGGCGAGCAGCACGCCGACCAGCACGGCCGGGGCGTGCAGCTCGCGGACGAGGTAGAGCGGGTAGATCGCGAGCTGCGCCCCGCAGACGAAGTTCACCGCGGTGGCGGTCCACATGGTCGGGCCCATCACCGGGTGACGGGTCACGTAGCGCCAGCCCTCGCCGATCATCTGGCGGATCGGGGGCCACCGGTCGGGGGCGTCCGCGCGGCGGGCCGGCAGCGAGCGCAGCAGCGCCGCGGAGACGAGGTAGCTTGCCGCGTCGACCAGCACCGTCGGCACCGCGCCGAGGGCCTGCACCGCGAGCCCGCCCAGCGCGGGGCCGCTGAGCTGGGTGGCGGCGTGGGTGGCCGAGGTCAGGCTGTTGCGGGCGTGCAGCTGCTCGCGGCCGACGATGGCCGGCAGGAAGGTGGAGTTGGCGACGTCGAAGAGCACGTTGGCGAAGCTGACCACCAGCGCCACCACGACCAGCTGGGCGACGGTCAGCCACCCCCACCACCAGGCCAGCGGGATGGACGCCACCGCGACGGCGCGGGCCAGGTCGGCGCCGACCTGCGCGCCGCGCAGCGGCAGCCGTTGCACGATGACCCCGGCGGGCAGCCCGATCACCAGCCAGGCCACGTAGCCGGCGGCGGCGACCAGGCCCATCTCGAAGGCGGTCGCGTCCAGCACGGTCAGCGCGGTCAGCGGCAGCGCCACCCCGCCGACCGCCGACCCGACCAGGCTGGTCGTGCCGGCGGCCCACCAGCGCCAGAACACCCCGGCTCCCTGCTCGACGGTCATGACCGTCAACCCCCGTCCCCGAGCCAGTGAGTTCCAATCTGGAACGGACTATAGTCGACGGCGGACCGAGCGAGGAGGTGGGTGGATGAGGCGGGCGGACCTCGCCGACGCCGACTGCGGCATCGCCCAGGCCCTCGGCGTGCTGGGCGACTGGTGGACCTTCCTGATCGTGCGCGACGTCGCCGGCGGCACCACCCGCTTCGACGCGCTCCAGCGCGAGCTGGGCGTCAGCCGCCGGGCACTGACCGAACGACTCGCCGCGCTGGTCGAGCACGGGGTGCTGCGCCGGGAGGCGTACTCGCACCACCCGCCGCGCTACGACTACCTGCTCACGCCGAAGGGGGAGGGGCTGCTGCCGGTCCTGGTCGCCCTGCAGGACTGGGGCAGCCGGCACGTGATGGGCGACGGGGCCCTCACCGCGACCGCGCGCGCCGACTCCGCCGAGGCCCGCCGGGTACGCCAGCTCGTCGGCCGCCGGCTGCCGGCGGGCACGCTGCCCCGGCACGACGGCGGCGACGAGCCGCCGGCCGTACCGGGCCGCTGGACGGTGCTCTACCTCTTCCCCGGCGCGTTCGCCCCCGGCGATCAGGGACTTCCGCCGGGCTGGGGGGACATCCCCGGCGCCATCGGGTGCACGCTGGAGGCCCGCACGTACGCCGACCGCCACGAGGTCATCCGGACCGCCGGCGCCGAGGTGCGCGGCGTGAGCACCCAGCGCCCCGACCAGTTGCGGGCCTTCGCCGAGTACGCCCGGCTGCCGTACCCGCTCCTGTCCGACCAGGACGGGCGGCTCGCGGCGGGGTTGCTGCTGCCGACGTTCCGGGTCGGTGGGGTGGACCGGTTCAAGCGGCTCACCCTGCTGGTCGACCCCGACGCCGTGGTCCGCGCGGTGCAGTACCCGGTGACCGACCCGGCCGGCTCGGTGGCGGAGATGGTGGAGCTGGTCCGGCGGTCGTGCGGCCACCCGTCGCCGCCGTGACCCGAGGCACACCCGACCAGCCGCAGCGCTCACTACGGCCCCGCCACGCCGACGCAGCTCACCCCGGTTCGCCGTCCGGTGCGGGCGGCTCGGGCAGTGTGCATACTTGCGCGGTTAATGTTGTCGCCAGGCAAGGGTTTCCCCCATGCCCGGCGGCTCGGCGATGGGGGCGAGTGGTGGTCGAACAGACGGTGCCGCGGCGACGCGAGACGGCGGGCAGTGCCGGCGGGCCGATGGCCGATCCGGGCCTGCGGCAGCTGCTGGCGGGCCTGACGGCGGTGCGGGACGGCGACTTCGGCACCCGGCTGCCCGAGGACGCCGACGGGCTGCTCGGCGAGATCGCCACCGTCTTCAACGGCATGGTGGACCAGTTGTCGCTGTTCACCTCCGAGGTGACCCGGGTGGCCCGGGAGGTCGGCACCGAGGGCCAGCTCGGCGGTCAGGCCGAGGTGCCCGGCGTCTCCGGCACCTGGAAGGACCTCACCGACTCGGTCAACGCGATGGCCGGCAACCTCACCGACCAGGTCCGCGACATCGCCGAGGTGGCCACGGCGGTGGCCCGGGGTGACCTGTCGCAGAAGATCACCGTCGACGTGCGCGGCGAGATCCTCGAACTGAAGATCACCATCAACACGATGGTGGACCAGTTGTCGTCGTTCGCCGACGAGGTCACCCGGGTCGCCCGGGAGGTGGGCAGCGAGGGCCGTCTCGGCGGTCAGGCCGAGGTGCCCGGTGTCGCCGGTACCTGGCGCGACCTCACCGACTCGGTGAACTTCATGGCCGGCAACCTGACCAGCCAGGTCCGCAACATCGCCCAGGTCACCACCGCCGTGGCCCGGGGTGACCTGTCGCAGAAGATCACCGTCGACGCCCGCGGTGAGATCCTGGAGCTCAAGAGCACCATCAACACGATGGTGGACCAGCTGTCGTCGTTCGCCGACGAGGTCACCCGGGTCGCCCGGGAGGTCGGCACCGACGGGCGGCTCGGCGGCCAGGCCCAGGTCAGCGGCGTCGCCGGCACCTGGCGCGACCTGACCGACTCGGTCAACTCGATGGCCGGCAACCTCACCGACCAGGTGCGTAGCATCGCCCAGGTGGCCACGGCGGTGGCCCGGGGTGACCTGTCGCAGAAGATCACCGTCACCGCGCACGGCGAGATCCTGGAGCTGAAGAGCACCATCAACACGATGGTGGACCAGCTGTCGTCGTTCGCGGACGAGGTCACCCGGGTCGCCCGGGAGGTGGGCACCGAGGGCCGCCTCGGCGGCCAGGCCGACGTGAAGGGCGTCTCCGGCACCTGGAAGGACCTCACCGAGTCGGTCAACGTGATGGCCGACAACCTCACCGCGCAGGTGCGCAGCATCGCGGAGGTCACCACCGCGGTCGCCAAGGGCGACCTGACGCAGAAGATCCGGGTCGACGCGCGGGGGGAGATCCTGGCGCTGAAGGAGACCATCAACACGATGGTCGACCAGCTCTCCGCGTTCGCCGACGAGGTGACCCGGGTGGCGCGCGAGGTCGGCACCGAGGGGCGGCTCGGCGGTCAGGCCCGGGTCTCCAACGTGGGCGGCACCTGGAAGGACCTGACCGACAACGTCAACGAGATGGCCAACAACCTCACCAACCAGGTGCGCTCGATCGCGCTGGTCGCCACCGCCGTCGCCCAGGGCGACCTGAGCCGGCAGATCACCGTCGAGGCCAAGGGTGAGGTCGCGGTCCTGGCCCAGACCATCAACACGATGGTCGGCACGCTGAGCGCGTTCGCCGACGAGGTGACCCGGGTGGCGCGCGAGGTGGGCACCGAGGGACGCCTCGGCGGTCAGGCCCGGGTGCCCAACGTCGCGGGCACCTGGAAGGACCTGACCGACAACGTCAACTCGATGGCGAACAACCTCACCGGCCAGGTTCGCAACATCGCCCAGGTCACCACGGCGGTGGCGCAGGGCGACCTGACCAAGAAGATCGACGTCGACGCCCGCGGCGAGATCCTGGAGCTGAAGACCACCATCAACACGATGGTCGACCAGCTCTCCAGCTTCGCCGCCGAGGTCACCCGGGTGGCCCGGGAGGTGGGCAGCGAGGGCCGCCTCGGCGGTCAGGCGGAGGTCGAGGGCGTCTCCGGCACCTGGAAGCGGCTCACCGAGAACGTCAACGAGCTGGCCGGCAACCTGACCCGCCAGGTGCGGGCGATCGCCGAGGTGACCAGCGCCGTCGCCACCGGCGACCTGACCCGGTCCATCACGGTGGACGCCCCGGGCGAGGTCGGCGAGCTGAAGGACAACATCAACTCGATGGTGGAGTCGCTGCGCGAGACCACCCGCACCAACCAGGAACAGGACTGGCTCAAGACCAACCTGGCCCGCATCTCCGGGCTCATGCAGGGCCACCGCGACCTCGAGGTGGTCGCCGGTCTGGTGATGAACGAGCTGGCGCCCCTGGTCTCCGCGCAGCTCGGCACGTTCCTGCTGGTCGATGACCTGTCCGAGGGCAAGGCGCTGCGGGTGGTCGGCGGCTACGGGCACGACGCCACCCGGCGCCGCTACGCCCTCGGCGACTCCCTCGTCGGGCAGGTGGCGGTGAGCAAGCGGGCCATCGTGGTCGACGCGGTGCCGGCCGACTACGTGACCGTCTCGTCCAGCCTGGGGGCCGCCGCCCCGCTGCACCTGGTGGTGCTGCCGGTGCTCTTCGAGGACCAGGTGCTCGGCGTCATCGAGCTGGCCAGCATGAGCCGGTTCACCGACACCCAGCGCGACTTCCTCGACCAGCTCACCGAGACCATCGGGGTGAACGTCAACACCATCGTGGCCAACGCCCGTACCGACATCCTGCTCACCGAGTCCCAGCGCCTCGCGGCCGAGCTGCGGACCCGGTCGGAGGAGCTGCAGGCCCGCTCCGAGGAGCTGCAGCGCTCCAACGCCGAACTGGAGGACAAGGCGGCGCTGCTCGCCCGGCAGAACCACGACATCGAGACGAAGAACTCCGAGATCGAGCAGGCCCGCCAGGAGCTGGAGGCGCGTGCCCAGCAGCTCGCGCTCGCCTCGAAGTACAAGTCCGAGTTCCTGGCCAACATGAGCCACGAGCTGCGTACCCCGCTGAACTCGCTGCTCATCCTGGCCCAGCTGCTCGCGCAGAACCCGAACCGCAACCTGACCAGCAAGCAGGTCGAGTACGCGACGGTGATCCACTCCGCCGGCACCGACCTGTTGCAGCTGATCAACGACATCCTCGACCTGTCGAAGGTCGAGGCCGGCAAGATGGACATCAACCCGGAGACGTTCGACCTGTCGGTCCTGCGCGACTACGTCGATGCCACCTTCCGCCCGTTGACCACGCCGCGCGGGCTGGAGCTGGACATCGTCACCGGCCCGGACGTGCCCACCACCCTGCACACCGACGAGCAGCGGCTGCGCCAGGTGCTGCGCAACCTGGTCTCCAACGCGGTCAAGTTCACCGAGCAGGGCAGCGTGCAGCTGCGCATCGAGCGGGCCCGGCCGGACGAGCTGCCCGGCGGCGTCGAGCCGGCGGAGACCGTCATCGCGTTCCGGGTCATCGACACCGGCATCGGCATCGCCGAGCAGCACCTGACCGCGATCTTCGACGCCTTCCAGCAGGCCGACGGCACCACCAGCCGCCGGTACGGGGGCACCGGCCTCGGTCTCTCCATCAGCCGCGAGATCGCCCACCTGCTGGGCGGCCGGATCACCGCGCAGAGCGTCCTGGGTCAGGGCAGCACCTTCACCCTCTACCTGCCGGCCACCGTCGTCGGACCGTACGGCGTCGAGGCCGTCGGCCCGGTCGGCGGCCACCTGGCCGGGCCGGCGGAGCCGGACACCTACCGGCGTACCGAGCAGCGGCGCCTGCTGGTGCTCGAGGGCCACGACAAGGGCCTGCTCACCATGCTGGCCCAGGGCGTCGCGGCGGGGCCGGCGGAGCACGCGGTCGACGTGTCCACGGCGGTGGACACGACGTCGGCGATCGAGGCGCTCAGCGCGCACCGGTACCACCTGCTGGTGCTGCACCTGGACATGTCCGTCGAGGGGACGGCCCTGCTCAAGGCGCTCGACGACCACCCGGACCTGCACCGCCTGCCGGTGCTGGCCTACCACGGGCAGCCGCTGACCGCCGGCCAGGAGACGTTGCTGCAGGCCATCGCCAAGGACCGGCCGCTGGAGGTGCTGCGCAGCCTGGACGACCTGCGCGAGCGGATCGCCCTGCACCTGTCGGCGGAGAGCCCCGACCGGGTCGTGCCGCTCACGCCCCCCACCGCCGACGCCACGCTGGCCGGGGACGCGTTCGCCGCGGCGCTGACCGGGCGTAAGGTCCTGGTCGTCGACGACGACGCCCGCAACGTCTTCGCGCTGACCAACATCCTGGAACTGCACGGCATCGACGTCGTCTACGCCGAGAACGGCCGCAAGGGCATCGAGACGCTGATGCGCCACGACGACATCGACCTGGTGCTGATGGACGTGATGATGCCGGAGATGGACGGGTACGCCGCCACGGCGGCGATCCGGGCCATGCCCCGCTACGCCGAGCTGCCGATCATCGCCGTCACCGCCAAGGCGATGCACGGCGACCGGGAGAAGAGCATCTCCTCGGGCGCCAGCGACTACGTCACCAAGCCGGTCGACGCCGACGACCTGCTGCACTGCATCCACCGCTGGCTCAGCAGCTGACGTCGCCGTCCGCCTCCCGGGACCCGGTGCCCCGGGAGGCGGACGTTTCCCCGACGCACCCGTCCGGCCCCGCGACCAGCGGTGACCCGGCCGCCGGTGCTGGGTGCGGCGCTGGTCGGGCTCGCGGTGACCGTCTGCCTGTGGTGGCTCTACTTCGACCACGTCGCGCCCGCCGCCGAGCGGACCCTCGACCGGTCGACGGGGGACCGCCGGGACCGGATCGCCAGCGACGCCTACAGCCTCTCCCACCTGCTGCTGGTCGTCGGCGTCATCTACGTCGCGCTCGGCGTCGAGGAGGTGCTGACCGTCGTGCACGGCGCGCCGCGGCCGCCGGGTCGATGAGCTGGTCCGGCGTCACCGCCCTGTACGGCGGGACGGCGCTGTTCCTGGTCGGGCGGCTGCTCTTCCTGCGGTTCTCCGCCTACCCGGTGCGCCGGGCCCAGGTGGCCCTCGTCGGCGTCATCCTGGCGCTGCTGCCGCTCGGTCGGGCCCTGCCCGCGGTGGCGGCGCTCGGCCTGCTCGCCGTGGTCCTCCTGGTCGCCGCCGTGTAGGAGCGGCGGCATCGGGCCCGGCCCGGGGCGGGTGGCTGGCGAACCGGCGACCGACTCCCGGGAGCGCCCAAACGACCGTTAAGCTGACGGGGTGGGAACCGCCGAACTGTATCCGCCCGACCGGCTGGTCGCCGCGCGCCGCGCCACCGCCGCCGCCGGCCTGGACGCGCTGCTTCTCACCCCCGGTTCCGACCTGCGCTACCTGACCGGCTACGACGCGCACGCGGGGGAGCGGCTGACCTGCCTGGTGCTCCCCGCCGAGGGCGAGCCGACCCTGATCGTCCCCACCCTGGAACGTCCGGCCGCCGAGGCGTCCCCGGCGCCGGCCACCGGCGTGCGCATCGTCGACCACGCCGACGGCACCGACCCGTACCCGCTGGTCACCGCCGCCCTCGGCGGACCGGTCGCGGCGGTCGGGCTGGCCGACCGGATGTGGGCCGAGCAGGTCCTCGGGCTGCGCGCCGCGCTGCCGGGGGCGACCCAGCGGCTCGCCGGGGAGGTGCTGCGCGAGTTGCGGGTGCGCAAGTCGCCCGCCGAGATCGCCGCCCTGGCGGAGGCGGGTGCCGCGATCGACGCGGTGCACGCCCGGATGGGTGAGTGGCTGCGGTCGGGGCGGACCGAGGCCGAGGTGGCCACCGACATCGCCGCGGCGATCCGCGCCGCCGGCCACGCGACCGTGGACTTCGTCATCGTCGCCGCCGGCCCGAACGGCGCCAGCCCGCACCACGGCACCTCGGACCGCCCGATCCAGGCCGGCGAACCCGTCGTCGTCGACATCGGCGGGACCATGCCCTCGGGTTACTGCTCCGACTCGACCCGCACCTACCTCGCCGGCGGACGCGCCCCGGCCGAGTTCACCGACTACTACCAGGTGCTGCAGACGGCGCAGCGCGCCGCCGTGGCCGCGGTCCGGCCCGGCGTCACCGCCGAGGCGGTCGACGCGGCCGCCCGCGAGCCGATCACCGCCGCCGGGTACGGCGACGCCTTCCTGCACCGCACCGGCCACGGCATCGGCCTGGACGGGCACGAGGAGCCGTACGTCGTCGCCGGCAACTCCCGGCCGTTGGAGCCCGGCATGGCGTTCTCCATCGAACCCGGCATCTACCTCGCGGGCCGACACGGCGCCCGCATCGAGGACATCGTCGTCTGCACAACGGACGGCGTGCACCGGCTCAACACCACCCCCACGGAGCTCATCGCGCTATGACTGTCGACCGGATCCTCCCCACCGACGAGGCCCACGACCTGCTCGACCTCGCCACCGAACTCGCCGACCGCGAGCTGGCCCCCCGGGCCGCCGGGTTCGAGGAGCGCGCCGAGTTCCCCCGGGAGGTGCTGCGCACCCTGGGCCGGGTCGGCCTGCTCGGCCTGCCCTACGCCGAGGAGTACGGCGGCGCCGCCCAGCCGTACGAGGTCTATCTCCAGGTGCTGGAGATCCTGGCCAGCCGCTGGCTCGCCGTGGCCGAGGCGGTCAGCGTGCACACCCTGTCCTGCTACCCGGTGGCCCAGTTCGGCAACGACGCCCAGCGCAAGCTGCTGCCCGACATGATCGGCGGGGAGCTGCTCGGGGCGTACTGCCTCTCCGAGCCGCAGGGTGGCTCGGACGCGGCGGCGATGACCACGAAGGCCGTCCGCGACGGTGACTCGTACGTCGTCTCCGGCACCAAGGCGTGGATCACGCACGCCCGGGTGGCGGACTTCTACAACATCTTCTGCCGCACCGGCGGCCCCGGCCCGAAGGGCATCTCCTGCCTGCTGGCCGACCGGAACACCCCGGGCCTGCACCCGCAGGCCGCCGAACGGACCATGGGCCTGCACGCCTCCCCGGTCGCGCAGATCGCCTTCGACGACGCCCGGGTGCCCGCCGACCGGCTGATCGGCGGCGAGGGCATGGGCTTCACCATCGCCATGTCGGCCCTGGACTCCGGCCGGCTCGGCATCGCCGCCTGCGCGGTCGGGCTGGCCCAGGCCGCCCTCGACTACGCGGTCGGCTACGCGAAGGAACGGCGGCAGTTCGGCCAGGCGATCATCGACTTCCAGGGGCTCGGCTTCAACCTCGCCGACCTGGCCACGCAGATCTCCGCCGCCCGGGCGCTGACGCTGGCCGCCGCCCGGCTGCGCGACGCCGGCCGGCCGTACTCGATCGAGGCGGCGAAGGCGAAGCTCTTCGCCACCGACGTGGCGATGCGGGTGACCACCGACGCGGTGCAGGTGCTCGGCGGCGCCGGCTACGTCGCCGACCACCCGGTGGAGCGGTACATGCGGGAGGCGAAGGTGCTCCAGATCGTCGAGGGCACCAACCAGATCCAGCGGCTGGTGATCTCCCGGGCGCTGGCGAAGGGCTAGCCTGTCCCGGTGACCTTCCCCCGGATCACCGTCGACCCCGAGGTGATGGGTGGCGCGCCCTGCGTGCGGCAGTCCCGGATCCCGGTGGCCACCCTGCTGGCCATGATGGCGGAGGGGATGTCCGTCACCGACATCCTCACCGACCTGCCCTTCCTCGACGAGGAGGACATGGCCGAGGTGCTGAACTACGCGGCCGATGCGGTGCGCGACCGGACGGCCCGCCCAGCGTGACCGCGGGCGGCCGGTCGTCGCACCCCGGGCTTCCACCCGGTAGGTTGCACGCCGTGGAGGAGATCGACCGCGCCATCGTCGCCGCGCTGACCGTTGACGGTCGGCTGTCGTACACGGATCTGGCGGAGAAGGTGGGGCTGTCGGTCTCCGCGGTGCACCAGCGGGTCCGCCGGCTGGAGCAGCGCGGGGTGATCAACGGCTACGCCGCCCGGGTCTCGTTCGAGGCGCTGGACCTGCCGCTGACCGCGTTCGTGGCGATCCGCCCGTTCGATCCGTCGCAGCCGGACGACGCGCCGGAGCGGCTGGCCCACCTGCCCGAGATCGACTCCTGCTACTCGGTGGCGGGGGAGGACTTCTACCTGCTGCTGGTGCGGGTGGCCGGCCCGGCCGACCTGGAGCGGGTGCTCCAGGAGATCCGCACCGCGGCCAACGTCACCACCCGCACCACGGTGGTGCTCTCCACCCCGTACGAGGGGCGACCGCCGAAGATCGACCTCGACCCGCGGACCCGGGTGCGGCCCCGCGCCAACGGCGAGGCCGGCTGAGCGGGCCGGTCAGCCGCCGTTCCAGCGGAGGATGACACGACGCCCGTGCTCGTGCCCGAGCACGGAGACCGTGGCGGTGTCCAGCCGGAGCTTCCCGCCGCCGGACGGGGGCAGCCCGATCCAGCGCGCGCCCACGACGCGCAGGCTGTGCGCGTGCCCGACCAGGGCGACGCTGCCCTGGTCGAGCAGGGGAACGACCCGGTCGAGCAACCGGTCGACCCGCTCGCCGATCTGTTCCGGCGTCTCTCCGCCGGGACAGCCGTCGGTCCAGATGTTCCACCGCGGGTCGTCCTGGTGGATGTCCACCGTGGTGCGGCCCTCGTACTCGCCGTAGTTCCACTCGACCAGGTCCTCGTCCACCTCGTCCACGGTGAGGCCGGCGAGCTGCGCGGTGGTCCGGGCGCGGGCCCGAGGGCTGGACAGCACCCGGGCGAACCGGCGGCCGACGAGCACCCCGCCGAGGGCGCGGGCCTGCCGCTCGCCGTCGGGGGTCAGCTCCAGATCGGTGTACGAGGTGTGTTGACGGCTGGCGCTCCAGGTGGTCTCGCCGTGCCGGACGAGGAGGATCTCGCTCATGCCCCCCAGTCAACCAGTACCGGACGCCGCCGGCCGGACAGTGACGAACCCACCTATTGTCCTAGGACGGCCTAGCGGGGGTGGCGTGACCGGCCGGGCCTCTGTAGCGGCGGCCGTTCGCTCGCGTCAGGCCGTTGCGGGCGGTCGAGCCAGTAGACAGAAGGCGGCCACAGCAGGTCGGCACGGGTGCCGCCTCCTGGCCGTCGCAGCGTGGGCTACGCGCGTCCGCTCCCGTTGCCCTGGGGTGGGGGACCGGCGGGCCAGGCCGATGCCGTGGCAGGGCTCGTGACCGCCGGCGGTGGCCTCTCGAGCGCATATCGGCGAGGTGGCGGTAACCGCCCTCCCGCAACACCCCCGTGTCGCCGACACGGAGTCGACCATGCCGATTCCAGCGGGCCGGCAGCCGTGCCCCCGGGCGGCCCAAGCCCACCTGGTGCGCCCGGCACGTTCATCGCGCCCCGCGACGCGCGCCAGGATGGCGCCGCGTAGGGCATCCCTCAAACCAGTATCCTAGGATGCCCTACGCGGCGCGACCCTGGTCACAGCCCAGCAGAGCCGCGACCAGGAGACGCACGGTTTCGGGCCCTGGTGACCGGGGAGGCACCGGGGAAGCGGGGCGGAGCGTCCCGCACACCGCCGGAGCAGCAGGAGGCGACATGAGCTTCACGGAGAAGGCGAAGAACAAGGCCCAGCAGCTCACCGGCGTCGCGAAGGAGCGGATCGGCGACATCACCGACAACGAGCCGTTGCGGGGCGAGGGCGCCACCGAGCAGAGCACCGCCCGGGCCCGGCAGACGGGCGGGGACCCCAGGGACGCCCGTCGCCGGGCGCGCGACACGTTCCGCTGACCCAGCACCTGACGAGCGGTCTCCGGGGGTGCCCCGGGGGCCGCTCGGTTAGCGTGGCGGGCGTGACGGTCGCCCGGTCCCTGCTGCTGTTCGCCCTGGCCGCGCTCGCCGAGATCGGCGGGGCGTGGCTGGTCTGGCAGGGCTGGCGGGAGCACCGCGGCCTGTGGTGGATCGCGGCCGGGGTGATCGCGCTGGGCTGCTACGGCTTCGTGGCCACCTTCCAGCCGGATCCGCACTTCGGCCGGATCCTGGCCGCGTACGGGGGTGTGTTCGTGGCGGGGTCGCTGGCCTGGGGAATGCTCGTGGACGGCTTCCGGCCGGACCGGTGGGACCTGGTCGGCGCGGCGATCTGCCTGGTCGGCGTCGCGGTCATCATGTACGCGCCCCGCGCCGGCTGACCCCTCCGCCCGTTGAACGATCCGCGAACGCCATCGCCCGGCACCCCGTGGCGCGGGTGCCGGGCGATGGCGGGGTCGGGTCAGTCGTCGCGGTGGGCGGACCACCACTGCTGGCCGGCCTCGGGCAGCGTGTCGATCGGGTCGTAGTAGGCGTAGCGCTTGTTGAGCGCCTCCAGGTCGGCGGACTCGATCGAGGTGCGGTAGTTCTTGGTCCAGTACGAGATGCCGCGTTCGCGGTCGTACTCGGTGAGCATGTGTACCCAGCGCTTGCCGACGAAGGGGACGTCGCAGACGATCCGCGGGGTGGCGTAGCCGGGCAGGTAGCCCATGATGTCGTGCTGGAGCTGCTGGGCGTGCCAGACGGGGACCCGCCAGTGCTCGGCGTTGGGGATCATGTCGCACATGTAGAAGTAGTACGGCAGGATGCCCGCCTCGCCCTGCAGGGCGAAGCAGAGGTCGAGCAGGTCGGGGGCGGTGGCGTTGACGCCGCGCATGAGCACGCCCTGGTTGCGTACGTCGCGGACGCCGACGTCGAGGGCGGTCTGGGCGGCCTTGGCGACCAGCGGGGTGATCGACTGGGCGTGGTTGACGTGGGTGTGGATGGCCAGGTTGACGCCGCGTCGGGCGGCGGTGCGGGCGACCCGCTCCAGGCCCTCGACGACGTCGTGCTGCAGCCAGTGCTGCGGCAGGCCCATCAGCGCCTTGGTGGCGAGCCGGATGTCGCGGACGGTCTCCAGTTCCAGCAGCCGCATCAGGTACGACTCGAGGTTGCGCCACGGCACGTTGGCCACGTCGCCGCCGGAGACCACGACGTCGCGGACGCCGGGGTGGGCCTTGAGGTAGGCGATGTGGGCGTCGTAGCGGTCGACGGGCTTGAGGGTGAGCTTGAGCTTGTCGACGGCGGGGGTGGAGTTGCCGACCAGGTCCATCCGGGTGCAGTGCCCGCAGTACTGCGGGCAGGTGGAGAGCAGCTCGGCGAGGACCTTGGTGGGGTAGCGGTGGGTGAGGCCCTCGGCGACCCACATGTCGTGCTCGTGCAGCGAGTCGCGGCTGGCGTACGGGTGTGACGGCCAGTCGGTGCGCCGGTCGGAGGCGACGGGGATCATGTAGCGCCGCACCGGGTCGGCGAGGAACGCCTCGGTGGTCATCGGGGCGAACGGGACCATGGTGTTGAGCATCTGCGGCGGCACCAGCATGGACATGGTCGCCAGGGCGCTCTGGTCGGCGGCGAGGTCGTCGTAGAAGGTCTCGTCGACGAGGTCGCCGAGGACGGTGCGCAGCTGCTTGATGTTCTTGACGCAGTTGACGCGCTGCCACTGGGCGTTCTCCCACTGGTCGCGGGTGACGTGGCGCCAGCCGGGGAAGCGGGTCCAGTCGGGTTCGACCAGGGGGCTGCGGCGGTATTCGTACGGCTGCCCGGCGGTCGGCGTCGCGACCGGGGCGTGACGGGGTTGAGGGATGGTCTCAACCGGTTGGGTCTGGGTCACGGCCCCTCCTCGGTGCGTGGTGGTGCAGATGATCAGCGGCCCGTAGGCTACTGGAAAATATCCGGTGAAGAAATTAGTCTGCCGGAAGTTTTCCCGCGATGCGAGCCCAGGCCGGGGCTTCACGCGGCTGACAGGGGAGGTCGGCGTGACGTCACCGGTGGGTCTGCACCGCGTTGTGGAACCGGCGGGGGTGCTGCCGCAGGCGGCGTGGCGGCTGGACGCCGACCCGCGGATCGCGCCGAACGAGGTGCGGATCCGGGTCGAGCGGCTGAACCTGGACGCGGCGAGCTTCCGGCAGTTGTCGGAGAAGCACGGCGGCGACGGGGAGAAGGTCCGCGCCGAGGTGCTGGAGATCATCGCCGCCCGGGGCAAGATGCAGAACCCGGTGACCGGGTCGGGCGGCATGCTGATCGGCACCGTGGAGGAGGTCGGCCGGCGGTCGCCGCTGGAGCTGACGGCCGGTGACCGGGTGGCGACGCTGGTGTCGCTGACCCTGACCCCGCTGACCATCCTCGACGGGCTGGCCCGCTGGGACGGGCGCAGCGAGCAGGTGCCGTGCGACGGGTACGCGATCCTGTTCGCCCGGTCGATCGCGGCGGTCCTCCCGGCGGACCTGCACCCGGAGCTGTCCCTGGCGGTGCTGGACGTGTGCGGGGCGCCGGCGCTGACCGGGCGGGTGGTTGCCGGGTACGTCGAGCAGCGGCGGAGTGCCGGTGACCCGACGCCGGTGACCGTGGCGGTGATCGGTGGGGCCGGCAAGAGCGGGTCGCTGTCCCTGGCGGCGGCGCGGCGGGCGGGCGCGGGTCGTACCGTCGGGGTGGTGCCGGTGGCGGCGGAGCGCGACGCGCTGACCGACGCCGGGCTGGCCTCGGTGGTCGCGTTGGCCGACGCCCGGGATCCGGTGGCGTTGTCGACGGCGGTGACGACGGCGCTGGGGGTGCCGGCGGACGTGACGGTGGTCTGCGTGGACGTGCCGGGTTGCGAGCACGGGGCGGTGCTGGCCACGGCGGACGGCGGCACGGTGATCTTCTTCTCGATGGCGACGAGCTTCGCGGCGGCGGCGTTGGGCGCGGAGGGCCTGGCGGCGGACGTGACGATGCTGGTGGGCAACGGCTACGTGCCGGGTCACGCCGAGCTGGCGCTGGGTCTGCTGCGGTCGGAGCCGGGGGTCCGCGCTCTGTTCGAGTCCCGGCTGACGGCAGACTGAGTGTCATGACGAACCCCTCGACTCTGTACCGCGGTGGCGTGCTGCACTGTCCGGCCGATCCGCGCGCGACGGCCCTGCTGGTGGCCGACGGCCGGATCGCCTGGTTGGGCGCGGACCGGGACGCGCCGGCCGCCGACCGGGTGGTGGAGCTGGACGGTGCGCTGGTGACGCCGGCGTTCGTGGACGCGCACGTGCACGCCACGGACACGGGGTTGGCGTTGTCGGGGTTGGACCTGTCCGGGGTGCGGTCGGCGGCGGGGCTGCTGGAGGCGGTGGCGGCGTTCGCGGCGGGGTTGCCGTCGGACGCGGTGGTGCTGGGGCACGGTTGGGACGAGTCGAACTGGCCGGTGCCGCAGTTGCCGGACGCGGCGGCGCTGGACCGGGCGGCCGGGGGTCGGCGGGTGTACCTGTCGCAGGCGTCGATCCATTCGGCGCTGGTGTCGGCGGCGCTGCTGGCGGCGTGTCCCGAGGCGGAGCGGGCGGCCGGGTACGACGCGTCGGGGTGGTTGCGTCGGGACGCGCACCACGTGGTGCGGGCGGCGGCGTTCGCGTCGGTGACGCGCCCGCAGCGGGTGGCGGCGCAGCGGACGGCGTTGGCGCACGCGGCGTCGTTGGGCATCGCGGCGGTGCACGAGTGCGGTGGTCCGGAGATCTCCGACGAGGAGGACTTCACCGGTCTGCTGGCGGTGTCGGGCGACGGGGTGCCGGAGGTGTACGGCTACTGGGGTGAGCTGCTGGGTGCGGCGCGGGCCCGGGAGTTGGGCGCGGTGGGTGCCGGTGGTGACCTGTTCGCCGACGGCGCGTTGGGGTCGCGGACGGCGCACGTGTCGTCGGCGTACCTGGACGGTGACGCGGGTTCGTGCGGGCACGGGTACGTCTCCGCGGACGAGGTGCGTGACCACCTGCTGGACTGTGCGGCGCACGGGATGCAGGGCGGGTTCCACGCGATCGGGGACGCGGCGATCTCGACGGTGTTGCAGGGGTTCGCGGCGGCGGCGGAGAAGCTGGGCACGGACCGGGTGCGGGCGGCGCGGCACCGGGTGGAGCACGCGGAGATCATGAACAAGCGGCTGATCGCCGGGTTCGTGGAGTACGGGATCGTGGCGAGCATGCAGCCGGCGTTCGACCGGTTGTGGGGTGGCGCGGGTCGGATGTACGAGTCGCGGTTGGGGTTGGACCGGTCGTTGGAGTCGAACCCGATGGGGGCGATGCACGCGGTCGGGGTGGCGTTGGCGTTCGGGTCGGATTCGCCGGTGACGCCGCTGGACCCGTGGGGTTCGGTGCGGGCGGCGGCGGCGCATCACAACCCGGTGCAGCGGATGAGTGCGCGGGCGGCGTTCGCGGCGCACACCCGGGGTGGCTGGCGGGCGGTGCACCTGGACAACGAGGGTGTGCTGGCGTTGGGGGCGCCGGCGACGTTCGCGGTGTGGTCGACGCCGGCGGGGGTGGAGCGGGGTCTGCCGGTGTTGCAGGCCGACGACCCGGAGCTGCGGGGTCCGCAGGATCCGACGCCGTTGCCGGTGTGCCGGCGCACGGTGCTGCGCGGTGAGGTCATCTATGAGGAAGGGTCTGCGTGAGCGAGCGAACCATCGAGGCGGCACGGGCGCGGGTCGCGCCGGCGAGTGGGGCCGGGGTGACGGCGTGACGGGCAAGCTCGACCTGGATCCGGTGCTGGTGGCGCGGGCGCGGGAGTTGGCGCGCCGGGCCGGGCAGCCGGTGGTGGATCTGGCGCGTAGCCACACGACGGTGTCGGTGGAGCGGGCGGTGTTGCGGCTGGCCGGGGTGACCGGCGCGGACCCGGACGGCATTCCGTGGGTGAACCGGCTGGTCGACGCGGTGGTCGCCGACGTCGGGTTGGGGCACGGGGTGGCGGCGCCGGTGTTCGACGCGCTGGCCCGGGAGCAGATCAGCGACGTGACGTTGCTGGCGCAGAAGGCGGCGGCCGGGTCGGTGCGGTTCCAGCAGCCTTCCGGGAAGGCGGCCACCGCCGCCCGGAAGGCGGCGCGCCGGGCGGTCGGGGCGGGCGTCCGGTTGATCGACCGGCGGCGCGCGGAGCGGGACCGGCTGGTGAAGCGGTACGGGGATCCGGCGCAGCGGCCGTGGATCTACCTGATCGTCGCGACCGGTGACATCTACGAGGACATCCCGCAGGCGCAGGCCGCGGCGCGGGCCGGCGCGGACGTCATCGCGGTGATCCGGTCGACGGGGCAGTCGCTGCTGGACTACGTGCCGGAGGGGGCGACCCGGGAGGGTTTCGCCGGCACGTACGCCACGCAGGAGAACTTCCGGTTGATGCGGGCGGCGTTGGACGAGACGTCGAAGGAGTTGGGCCGGTACGTGCGGCTGACGAACTACGCGTCGGGTCTGTGCATGCCGGAGATGGCGACCCTGGCCGGCCTGGAGCGGCTGGACATGATGCTCAACGACTCGATGTACGGGATCCTGTTCCGCGACATCAACCCGATCCGCACGTTCGTGGACCAGCGGTTCTCCCGGCAGGTGCACGCCCGGGCGGGGATCATCATCAATACCGGTGAGGACAACTACCTGACCACCGCCGACGCGGTGGACGAGGCGCACACGGTGACGGTGTCGCAGCTGCTCAACGAGTTCTTCGCGCACGAGGCGGGGTTGGCCGACTGGCAGTTGGGGCTGGGGCACGCGTTCGAGATCAACCCGGATCTGCCGGAGTCGTTCCGGCTGGAGTTGGCGCACGCGCTGTTGGCGCGGGAGTTGTTCCCGGACGCGCCGTTGAAGTGGATGCCGCCGACGAAGCACATGACCGGGGACGTGTTCCGCGGCAATCTGCTCGACGGGTTCTTCAACCTGGTGGGCACCATGACCGGGCAGGGCATCCTGCTGGTGGGGATGATGACCGAGGCGGTGGTGACGCCGTGGCTGTCGGACCGGGACATCGCCCTGCAGAACGTGCGGTACGTGCTGGGCGCGGCCGGTGGGTTGCACGAGGACTTCGTGCCGGCGCCGGGCGGGTTCATCCAGCAGCGCGCCAACCGGGTGCTGGGTGAGGCGCTGGACCTGCTGGAGCGCATCGGTGACCAGTCGCTGTTGACGGCGATCGCCGAGGGCACGTTCGGGATCATGAAGCGGCCCGCGGACCGGGGCAAGGGCCTGGCCGGGGTGGCCGCGCACGACGCCGACTACTACAACCCGGCCACCGAGATCCTGGAAGGGGACCGCGCGTGACGGCCGCGGCGGAGAAGAAGATCGTCCGGCCGTACGGGGACACCACCGGTGACGGCATGGTGCAGGTGTCGTTCACGTTGCCGGTGCCGCACGACAAGCGGGCCGAGGGCGCGGCGATCCAGCTGGCCAACAAGATGGGCATCGACCCGGCGATGCTGGTGCACGCCAAGCCGATGAGCGAGGGGTTCACCTTCTTCGTGGTGTACGGGCGGGTGAACCATCTGGTGGACCTTTCCGCGGTGCAGGTGGTGGAGCGGGACTTCCCGCTGCTGAGCGCCAAGGAGGTCAACGCGGTGGTGAAGCAGCGGTTGCGGCGCAAGCTGTCGGTGGTGGGGGCGTGCATCGGCACGGACGCGCACACCGTGGGCATCGACGCGATCCTCAACGTGAAGGGCATCGCGGGGGAGAAGGGCCTGGAGTACTACCGGGAGCTGAAGGTCACCAACCTCGGTGCGCAGGTCAGCGTGCCGGAGCTGGTGGAGGCGGCCCGGGTGGAGAAGGCCGACGCGGTGCTGGTGTCGCAGGTGGTGACGCAGCGCGACGCGCACCTGCACAACACGCGGGAGATGTCCGCGGCGTTCCGGGAGGCGATGCCGGCGGGGAAGCGGCCGCTGCTGATCGTGGGCGGGCCGCGGTTCGACGAGACGATGACCGGCGAGTTGGGCGTGGACCGGATCTTCGGCCGGGGCACCACCCCGGGTGAGGTGGCCAGCTACCTGGTGCACGCGCTGATCACGAACAAGAAGGCGAAGGCATGAGTGATTCCCGGGTCGGGCTGACCGTCACCCACCGGCGGTATGTGCCGTACTCGCACGCCCACTACGCGGGGAACCTGGTCGACGGGGCGTACGCGTTGGGGTTGTTCGGGGACGTGGCGACGGAGGTGTGCATCCGCACCGACGGCGACGAGGGGTTGTTCGCGTCGTATTCGGATGTGCAGTTCCGCAGCGCCATGCGGGCGGGGGACGTGTTGGAGGTGACGGCGACGGTGACCCGGGTGGGTACCCGCAGCCGCACGATCGACTTCGAGGCGCGGGTGGTGTGCCGGGGTCGTCCGGACCGGTCGGAGTCGGCGGCGGAGGTGCTGGACACGCCGATCGTGGCGGTCACCGCGACCGGCACCGTGGTCGTCCCGCCGCCGGCGTGACCCTCGCCGTCTGCGCCGACGTCGGGTCCACGTACACGAAGGTCGCGGTGGTGGACCTCGACGGCGCGGCGCTGGTCGCGGCGGCGTCCGCGCCGACCACGGTCGGCACGGACGTGCTGCACGGCCTGGACGCCGCGGTCGGCGCGGCCACCGCCGGGCTCAATGCCCGGGACCTGCCGTGGTACGTGTGCTCGTCGGCCGGTGGTGGGCTGCGCCTGGCGGTGGTGGGCTACGAGCCGCTGGTCACCGCGCAGGCCGGCCGGCGGGTGGGGTTGTCGGCGGGCGCGAACGTGGTGCATGTGGCCGCGGGCCGGCTCGGCGCGGCGGAGCTGACGGCGTTGCGGGCGGCCCGCCCGGACGTGGTGCTGCTGGTCGGTGGCACCGACGGTGGGGACGCCGAGGTGTTGACGCACAACGCGACCCGGTTGGCGAAGGCCCGCTGGCGGGTGCCGGTGGTGCTGGCCGGCAACGTCGCGGTCCGCGACGAGCTGTCCGCGGTGCTGGCCGGGGCGGGGGTCCCGGTGACGGCGGCGGACAACGTGCTGCCGCGCATCGGGGTGCTGGCCCCGGCGTCGGCGCGGGCGGCGATCCGCGAGGTGTTCCTGCGGCACGTCATCGGCGGCAAGCGGCTGTCGCGGGGCACCCGGTTCGCGCGGCTGGTGCGCGCGGCCACCCCGGACGCGGTGCTGACCGGGGTGGAGGTGCTCGCCGACACCCTGGGCGGTGACCTGGCGGTGGTGGACGTCGGTGGGGCCACCACCGACGTGTACTCGGTGCTCACCCCGGACGAGCGGGCCGACGGGCCGGGCCGGGAGGTCGCCGGGACGCTGTGGCGGGCCCGCACCGTCGAGGGGGACCTGGGGATGCGGTGGAGCGCGCCGGGGGTGGTGCGCGCCGCCGCGGAGGAACGCCTGCTCGCGGTGGGGGAGCAGGACGTTCTGCAGCGGGCGGCGGCGGTGCGGGCCGCCGACCCGGGGTTCCTGGCCGAATCCGGCGCGGAGCGGGCCGCCGACCGGCGGATCGCGGCGCTGGCCGCGACGGTGGCGCTGCGCCGGCACGCCCGGGGCGCGGCCACCGGGGAACGCGCCGGCCGGGACCTGCGGGACGTGCGGCTGATGGTGGGTTCCGGTGGGGTGCTGCGGCATGCGCCCGCCGCGGACGCCGCCGGGGTCCTCGCCGCGGTGCTGGCCGACCACGCCGGCGGGTGGCCGCTGCCCCGGGAGGCGCGCGCGGTGGTCGATGTGGACTATGTGCTGGCCGCCGGCGGGCTGCTCGCCGAGGACCATTCGGGGGCGGCGCGGGCGTTGCTGCGCCGGCATCTCGGCACGGATTGAGACGCGCCGACGCGACACGCCGTGTTGCAACACACGACTGGCCGGGGGTGGGTTGACAGCGGCGGGGGTGCAAGCCGTACCGTCTTTGAGTCCTACTACGGGAAGCGGCTGTTGTTCGCTTCGTCCCTTCGTCCGCTGGCCGAGCGACACGGTGCAACTCGTCGCGGCGGCCAGGTCCAGCGGGCGGGGGTCGGCGGGGCGGCGCGAACCGGCCGCGGTTACCGGTGTACGGGCAGGGTGAGAGGCACGGCCAGTAGACAACGGCCCGGCGGGGGCAGCCAGTCCGCGTCCGGTCGGTCCGAAGGTCGGCGCACCTCACTCTCGCCCCACCGGCCGGGGAGGGCCTGGGAGCATCGGGGCGCGGCGTATGCCGCGCCCCGATTTCTGTTCCCGCCCGTTCAGTTGTCCCGGGTGTAGGACTCCAGCAGGTCGGCCAGCCGGCGTGGCTGGCTCAACGCCAGCAGGTGCCCGCCGGGCAGCTCGTCGGGGCGCACACCGAGACGCTCGACGGCCAGGCGGCGCTGGAAGTCCGCCGGGAAGAACCGGTCGTCGCGGCCGGTCACCACCCGCGTCGGCACGTCCGGCCAGCGGCGCAGCGGGTTCGGCCCGACGAACACCGCCTCCGACTCCGGCTCGCCCGCGCCGTCGAGCAGCCGGGCGGTCACCTCGGCGGGCACGTCGTGGAAGAAGTCCACCGCCAGGTCGACGCCGGCGTGCGGGTCGCGGCCCTGCGCGGCGGCGTACGCGGCGCGGGCCGGGCCGTGGCCGGTGGCCGCCCACCAGTCCCCGGCGGTCTCACCCGGCGCGGGCACCATCGGGTTGAGCAGCACCAGCAGCCGCACCGCCGGATGGTCGGCGACCAGCGGGGCGGTGAACGCGCCCAGCGACTGCGCCACCAGCACCACCCGCGGGTGGGGGTCGACGGCGGCGCGGACCACGGCCGCGTACTCGGGCAGCGCGGCGTGCGGGTCGGCGGCGGGCAGCGCCACCGCCACCGCCTCCCGGCCCCGCCGGCGCAGCTCGTCGACCAGCAGGTGCCAGTAGTCGGCGCTGCCGCCGGCGCCGGGTATCAGCACGTACGTCACGGTCGGGGCGCTGTCATGCCGGTCACCCTGCCAGCCGGGTACGACACGACCCGGTCCGGCCGGCGGCAACCCCCTCCGCCGGCCGGGTAGCCTTCGGCGCGTGATCGTGGTGAGGTGCCGGTGACGACGCTCGACCGGGATGAGACCCGGGCCGCCGAGGTGGCCGGCCGCGCGGACGTACCGCGCGCGCTGCCGGTGCGGCTGGCCGTGCCCGCCGCCGTGCTCGCCGGCCTGGCGATGCTGCTGGCGTTCCCCCCGTACGGGGTGTGGCCGCTGGCCCCGGTGGGGGTGGCGCTGCTGGGCGCGGCGGCGCATCGGCGGCGGCTGCGCGCCGGCGCCGGCCTGGGCTTCCTGACCGGGGTGGCGCTGTTCGCGCCGATGCTGGAGTGGACCAACCTGCACACCGGCTACCTGCCGTGGGTGCTGCTGTCGCTGCTGCAGGCCGGCTACCTGGCGCTGCTCGGCGCCGCGACCGCGTGGGTGTCGCCGCTGGTCGACCGGCGCCGCTGGTCGTGGCCGGTGGTGACCGGGCTGCTCTGGGTGGCGCAGGAGGCGCTGCGCGACCGCACCCCGTTCGGCGGGTTCCCGTGGGGGCGGCTGGCGTTCAGCCAGGACACCTCCCCGCTGCTGCGGCTGGCCTGGCTCGGTGGCGCGCCGCTGGTGACGTTCGCCGTGGCGCTGACCGGTGGGCTGCTGCTCGCCGCCGGGTGGCGACGCTGGCCGGGCCGTGACCGGCGCGGCTGGGCGCCGGTGGCGCTGCTGGTGGCGTCGGCCCTGGCGCTGACCGGCGGGGCGCTGCTGGTGCCCACCGGCGCCGCCGGCACCGGCCGGACCGTCACCGTCGCGGTCGTGCAGGGCAACGTGCCCCGCCTCGGGTTGGACTTCAACGCCCAACGCCAGGCGGTGCTCAACAACCACGTCGACGCCACCCTGGAACTGGCCGCCGGGGTCGACGCCGGCACGCGGCCCCGCCCCGACCTGGTGGTGTGGCCGGAGAACTCCTCCGACATCGACCCGCTGCGCAACGCCGCCGCCGGGGAGCGGATCTCCCAGGCCGCCGACGCGATCGGCGCGCCGATCCTGGTCGGCGCGGTGCTGCTCGGCCCCGACCGGGGACAGGTGCGCAACGCGGGGATCCTGTGGCGCCCGGGCACCGGGGCGGACCTGTCCCAGCTGTACACCAAACGGCACCCCGTCCCGTTCGCCGAGTACGTGCCGCTGCGCACGATCGCCCGGATGGTCAGCAAGCAGGTCGACCTCGTCCGCAACGACTTCGTGCCCGGTGAGCGTCCCGGCGTGGTCCGGTCCGGGCCGGCGGTGCTCGGCGACGTGATCTGCTTCGAGGTCGCCTACGACGGCCTGGTGCGCGACACCGTCGACGGTGGGGCGCAGCTGCTGGTGGTGCAGACCAACAACGCCACCTTCGACGTCGCCGAGGCCCGCCAGCAGCTGGCGATGGTGCGGCTGCGGGCCGTCGAGCACGGCCGGGGCGCGTTGATGGCCTCCACGGTCGGGGTGTCCGGGTTCGTGACCCCCGACGGGCGGGTAAGCGGCGCCACCGGGTTCAACACCCGCGCGGTGGTGCTGCGTCAGATGGCGCTCGCCGACGGGCGTACCCCGGCCACCCGGGCGGGTGTGTGGCCGGAGCTGGCCCTGGCCGGGCTCGCGGTGGCGGTCCTGGTGGCCGCCGGCGGGCTGCGCCGCCGCCGGGAGGTCGACGCCGGTCGGTGAGGCCGGGGCAGCTGCGGAAGGGGTGCGGTGAGCGAGCCAGTGCCGGTGGGCCACCCCGGGGTGGGGCGCGTGCTGGTGGTGATCCCCACCTACAACGAGGCGGAGAACCTCCCCGACGTCGTCGCCCGGGTCCGCGTCGCCGCGCCGGCGGTGGACATCCTCGTCGCCGACGACAACAGCCCCGACGGCACCGGCGCCCTCGCCGAGGCGATGGCGGCCACCGACCCGCACGTCAACGTGCTGCACCGTCCCGGCAAGGAGGGTCTCGGCGCGGCGTACCTGGCCGGGTTCGGGTGGGCGCGCCGGCGCGGCTACGACGCGGTGGTGGAGATGGACGCCGACGGCTCGCACGCCCCGGAGGACCTGCCCGCCCTGCTGGCCGCCGCCCGTGACGCCGACGTGGTCATCGGCTCCCGGTGGACTCGCGGGGCGCGGGTGCTGAACTGGCCGCTGCGGCGGCTGCTGCTGTCGCGCTGCGGCAACCTGTACGCGCGGTTGGCGCTGGGCATGCCGGTCTCCGACGCCACCGGCGGCTACCGGGTGTACCGGTCGACGGCGCTGACGGCGATGGAGCTGGAGTCGGTCTGCTCGCAGGGCTACTCGTTCCAGGTGGAGCTGTCGCGGCTGGCGCACCGGGCCGGGGTGCGGATCGTGGAGGTGCCGATCACGTTCGCCGAACGGGAGCGCGGCGCGAGCAAGATGAGCCCGCTGATCGTGGCGGAGGCGCTGTGGCGGATCACCACCTGGGGGCTGCGGGACCGGCGGGCGGCGGCGTGGCCCGGCCGGCGGGTCGCGGGCCGGTGGCCGTGACGCCCGGGCGTGTCATGCTGGAGGGGCGGGGTTTCCGCCCCGTGTCCGGTTCACGGCGGCGTCGTCGACCGGGCGCCGCGCGACGCGGATGAGGTGAGATGCGCCGATACGTGAGGTTCGTGCCACCGGCCCTGCTGCTGGCGGTGGTGCTGGAGCTGGCGGTCTTCGTCGGGGTGGGCCGGGCGATCGGGTTCGGCTCGGCGGTGCTGCTGGTGTTCGCGGCGTCACTGCTCGGGCTGGTACTGCTGCGCCGGGAGGGGATGCGCGCCTGGCGCGGGTTCCGCTCGTCGGTGGAGGCCCGGCAGCCGCCCGGTCGGCAGGTCACCGACGGCCTGGTGGGGCTGCTGGGGGCGCTGCTGCTGGCCACCCCGGGCCTGGTCAGCGGCGTGGTGGGGCTGTTGCTGCTGGTGCCGCCGGTGCGCCGGCTGGCCCGCGCCGGGGTGCAACGTGCCGCCGAGCGCCGGGTGTCGTCGATGGTCGCCGGTGACCTGTTCGGCCCGCGCACCGTGCGGGTGCGCCGCGGCGCCAGCCGGCCCGCGTCGGAGCCGACGGTCGACGGGCAGGTCGTCGACGCGGGCCCGCCGCAGGTCGTCGACGGGGGTCGGGCCATCGAGGGTGAGATCGTCGAGCCACGCCGCCCCTGACACACATACGACGGCGCCCCCGGGAGATATCTCCCGGGGGCGCCGTTCGTCGTCAGGTGGAGCGCTCAGGCGCGGCCGCGGCGGGTACGGACCTCCTGCAGCCGCTCGGCGAGGATGTCCTCCAGCTCGGCGATGGAGCGCCGCTCCAGCAGCATGTCCCAGTGGGTACGCGGCGGCTTGGCCTTCTTCTGCTCCGGCTCGGTGCCGTCGACCAGCCGGGCGACGCTGCCGTCGAACTTGCACTCCCAGGTCGTGGGGACCTCGGCGTCGACAGCGAACGGCACCTCGAACTGGTGACCCTTGGCGCACAGGTACTCGCGGGTCTGACGCGGCGCGAGCTCCGTGTTGCGGTCGGATTCGTAGCTGACCGCGCCCAGCCGGCTACCGCGCAGCATACGCTCGCCCATGATCGACTTCCCCTCGTTCGTGGTGCTGGTCTACTCGTGTAACGGCCCGTCGCCCCCGCGGCATTCCCGCCCGGCTGGGTGATCCGGCCGGTGGCCCCTGCAAGGGTAACCGGCCACGGGCGAGACCCGGCGGGGTCGTCCCCGGCCGGGTCGAATCGGTGGAGTGTTTCGGCGCTCACCGGGGATGTTAGCCGCCCCATGTTGGGAGGAGGTGACGATGACCAGTGACACGCCGGTCGACGCCCGACCGCCGGGCGGGAAGACCTTCTTCGGCCATCCCCGCGCGCTGTCGACGCTGTTCCTCACCGAGATGTGGGAGCGGTTCAGCTTCTACGGCATGCGCGCCATCCTGGTGCTCTACCTGACCGCCGCGGTCGCCGAGGACGGCCTGGGCATGCGGGAGTCCACCGCCAACGCCGTCTATGGCACCTACAACGCCATGGTCTACCTAATGGCGCTGCCCGGCGGCTGGGTCGCCGACCGGTTGATCGGGGCCCGCCGCAGCGTGCTGTGGGGCGGCGTGGTCATCGCCGTCGGGCACTACGTGATGGCGATCCCCGCCCGGTGGAGCGTGTTCGCCGGGATGACCCTGATCGTGCTCGGCACCGGGCTGCTCAAACCCAACATCTCGACCATGGTCGGCTCGCTCTACGACCGCGACTCGCCCCGCCGCGACGCCGGCTTCTCCATCTTCTACATGGGCATCAACCTGGGCGCGTTCATCGCCCCGCTGGTCACCGGCTTCCTCGGCGAGAAGATCAACTGGCATTTGGGGTTCGGTGCCGCCGCGATCGGCATGACCTTCGGCGTGCTCCAGTACGTGCTGGGCCGGCGCAACCTCGGCGACGCCGGCGAGCGCCCCGCCGACCCGCTGCTGGGCGCCGACCGGCGCCGCGCGCTGACCCGCGTCGGAATCGGCGTCGTGGTGCTGCTGGTGGTGCTCGCCGCGCTCGCCCTGGCCGACCTGTTCACCGTCAACACCGTGGTCAACACCCTCACCGTCGCCACCGTGCTGATCACCATCGGCTATTTTGCGCGGATCATCACCGACCGGGAGATCAGCAACACCGAACGCAGCCGGATGAAGGCGTACCTGTGGCTGTTCGTCTTCGCCGCCGCCTTCTGGCTGATCTACGACCAGGCCGGATCGGTGCTGAACATCTTCGCCGCCGACCGGACCGACCGGGACGTGCTCGGCTTCACCTTCCCCGCCTCGTGGCTCCAGTCGGTCAACCCGATCCTGATCATCATCGGGGCGCCGCTGTTCGCCTGGCTCTGGCTGCGCCTGGGCCACCGGGTGTCCACGCCGGTGAAGTTCGCCGTCGGCCTGGTCCTCAACGGCCTGTCGTTCGTGCTGATGGCCGCCGCCGCGCAGGCCGCCGTCGGTGGGGACCTGGTCTCCCCGTGGTGGCTGGTCGCCGTGTACGCCATCCAGGTCGCCGGTGAGCTCTCGCTGAGCCCGGTGGGCCTGTCCGCCACCACCAAGCTCGCCCCGGTCAAGTACGCCAGCCAGATGATGGGCCTGTGGTTCCTCGCCACCGCCGTCGGCGACGCCATCGGCGGGCAGGTGGCCCGGCTCGCCGAGACCTGGCCCGAGCCGACCTACTTCCTCACCTTCGGCCTGGCCTCGGTCCTGCTCGGCCTCGGCGCGGTGATGTTCACCCGGCACATCTCCCGGCTGATGGCCGGCATCCACTGACCACGTCCGGCCGGCGCCCGGCGCCGCGCGGGGCCGCCCCGCGGCGCGTGGTGGGGATACGATCCGCGCCATGGCCCGCACCACAATCCACCCCGGCGCCTGCCCGCTGGACTGCCCGGACACCTGCACCTGGCAGCTCACCGTCACCGACGGCAGGGCGGTGGCGCTGCGCGGCGACCGGGACCACCCGTTCACCCGGGGCGCGCTGTGCGGCAAGGTCAACCGCTACCTCGACGCGGTCAACGGGCCCGACCGGCTCACCCGGCCGCTGGTGCGGGTCGGGCCCAAGGGCGTCGGGCCGGTGTCGTACCGGCCGGCGAGCTGGGACGAGGCGCTGCAACGGGTGGCGGCCGGGCTGCGTGCCACCATCGACGCCGACGGGCCGCAGGCGATCCTGCCGTACTACTTCGCCGGCACGATGGGCCTGGTGCAGGGCTGGACGATGGGGCCTCGGCTCTTCGCCCACCTGGGCGCGTCGCGGCTGCGCACCACCATCTGCACCGCCGCCGCCCGCGCCGCCCTCCAGTCGATCTACGGCGGGTCGGTCGGCTTCGAACCGGAGTCGATCGTGGACGCCCGGCTGATCGTGCTGTGGGGCGCGAACCTGCTCTCGACGAACCTGCACCACTGGCCGTTCGTGCAGGAGGCGCAGCGGCGCGGCGCGTATGTCGTGACGATCGACCCGCTGCGCACCGACACCGCCGCGCGCAGCGACGAGCACGTCGCGCCGCTGCCCGGCACCGACGCCGCCCTCGCGCTGGGGCTGATGCGCCACATCCGCGACCTCGGTGGCGTCGACCGGGAGTGGCGGGACGCGCACACCACCGGCGGGGAACGGCTCGACGCCCGCCTCGACGAGTGGCCGGTGGAACGCGCCGCCGCCGAGTGCGGTCTCGACGCCGACGTGCTGCGCCGGCTCGGCGCGCGGATCGCCGGCACCCGGCCCACCGCCATCCGGGTCGGGTTGGGCCTGCAACGGCACGCCGGCGCCGGCCAGGCCGTCCGGGCCATCGCCGCGATCCCGCTGCTGACCGGCGACTTCCGCTACCCGGGCGGCGGGGCGCTGGTCACCACCTCCGGGCACCACCGGATCGACCCCGACCGGGTGGCCCGCCCGGCCGACCTGCCCACCCCGCCGGCCCGCTCGATCAACATGAGCCGGCTCGCCGCCGCGCTGACCGGCGAGGCCGACCCGCCGGTCACCTCGCTGGTGGTGTTCGACGCCAACCCGGCCGCCACCGTCCCCGACCAGAACCGGCTGCGCGCCGGGCTGGGCCGGGCCGACCTGTTCACCGTGGTGCTGGAACAGCGCTGGACGGACACCTGCGACTGGGCCGACGTGGTGCTGCCGGCCACCATGCAGCCCGAACACCTCGACCTGCACACCTCCTACGGGCACCACTACGCGACGCTGAACCTGCCGGCGAGCACCCCGCCGGGGGAGGCGCTGCCGAACACGGAGATCTTCCGCCGCATCGCCGCCGCCCTCGGCCTGACCCATCCCCGGCTGCGCGACACCGACGAGGACCTGGCCCGGCAGCTGCTCGACGGCGCCGGGGTCGGCTTCGAGGAGTTGCGCGAGCACACCTACGCGCGGGCCACCGGCGTCGACGTCGGCGCCGCCCCGTACGCCAAGGGCGGCTTCCCCACCCGCGACGGGCGGGCCCGGTTCTACGACCCGCAGCTCACCGGGCAGGGCGTCGACCCGCTGATCGGCTACACCCCGCCGGTGGAGGCCGCCGACCCGCAGCTGGCGCGCCGGTTCCCGCTGGCGCTGATCTCCCCGGCCGGCCGGTTCCTGATGAACTCCACCTTCGCCTCGCTGCCGTGGCACCTCGACCGCACCGGCCCGCCCCGCATCCACCTGCACCCCGTCGACGCGGCGGCCCGGGGCCTGGCCGACGGCGACGCGGCGCGGGTGCACAACGACCGGGGCGCGTTCCTGGCCACCGTCGCGGTGGACGAGGCCACCCGGCCGGGGCTGGCGTTCACCTACAAGGCGTACTGGGCGCGGCTGAGCCCCGGCGGCAGCACCGTCAACGCGGTCACCGCCGTCCGCGACACCGACCTGGGTGGCGGGCCGACGTTCCACGACACCAGGGTGCAGGTCGAGGCCGCACCGGCCGAGGCACCGGCTCAGCCTGCCTGAGGCGGCGCGCCGAGCCGGGCCAGCGCGGCAGCCAGGTCGCTGACCTGGTCGGCGAGCTGCGCGGCCCGCCGCTGGGCGGCGTCCCGGTCGGCCTCGGCGGCGCGCAGCCGTACCTCGATCCCGGTCAGCTTGGCCTGCGCGGCGTCGCCGCCGCGGCGGGCCTCGGCCAGCTCGGCCGCCAGCGCGTCGCGCTGCGCGGCGGCCCCGGCGGCCTCCTCGCGGGCGCGGGCCGACACCGCGGCGGCCTCCTCGCGGGCGGCGTCGGCCGCCGCCCGCGCGGCGTCCCGGTCAGCGGCCGCGGCGGCGGCCTCCGCGTGCGCTCGCCGGGCCTGCTCGGCGTGCCGGTCGGCCTCGGTACGCGCCCGCTCCGCCTCGGTACGAGCCCGCGCCGCCTCGGCCGCGGCCCGCTCGGCCTGCCGCACCGCCTCTGCGGCGGCGGCGGTGGCCCGCTGGGCGTCGGCGCAAGCGGCGTCGCGTTCGACGGTCAGGTCGGCGGCGCGCTGCCGGTCGGTGTCCCGCTCGGCGCGCAGGCCGCGCAGCTCGTGGCGGGCGGCGTCGCGGTCCCGTTCGGCCTGGGCGCGCAGCGCCTCCGCGGCGCTGGCCTCGCGGCGGGCGACGTCCCGGTCCGCCTCGGCGCGGTCGGCGCGCTCCCGCGCGGCGGCGGTCCGCGCGTCGGCCTGCTCGGCGCGGGCCAAGGCGGCGTCACGGTCGGCGGCGGCGGCCCGGGCCTCCTGCCGGGCGCGGGTGGCCTCGGCGGCCGCGGTCTCGGCGTCCGTGCGGGCCTCGTCGCGCTCGGTGTGCGCCCGGGCGACGTCGGCGGCGGTCTCGGCGCGCAGCTGGGCGAGCTGGCGTTCCACCCCGGCCGGGGAGAGCTCGGCGTGCAGCGCCTCGGTCAGCGTCTCGACGATCTGGTCGAGCCGGTCCACCGCCTCCCAGGTGCGGGCCACCTGCCCCGGCAGGCCGGGGGCGGTGCGGTGCCGCATCCGGGAGTTACGGGAGGCCCGCTGGCAGGCGCCGTCGTTGTCCCGGCAGTAGCGGAACGGCCGGCCGGCGCCGACGCGCTGCGGCACGTCCCGTCCACAGTGGGCGCAGGGGCGGGTGTCGGCGGGGGCGGGCTGGGCGTCCATCGAGGCGGAAGTCTAGTGCCGGCGCCGGGACGGTCAGTTTCCGGCGCGGGCGGTGCGGTCCAGGGTGTAGCGGCGTTGCAGCAGCAGCGCCGCGAGCATCGCGGCGGCGGGCAGCAGCCCGAAGCCCCAGCGGATCGCGTCCAGCGCCGCGTCGGGCTGGGTGACGCTCTGCCCGGCGGTGGAGGCGACGAACCCGCCGGCGGCCAGGCAGAGCGCGTACGCCCAGGGGCCCAGCGCCGCGCCGGTGGCCTCGGTGGCCGTCCACACCCCGGTGTAGGTGCCGGCGGCGCCGGTGCCGGCGCGGATCACGTCGGGCACCATCGAGAACGGCAGCAGCTGCATGCCGGCGAAGGCCACCCCGAGCACCGCCACCGCGGCCACCAGCACCGGCAGCCCCGCCGGCCGGCCCACCGCCAGCACCAGCGACCCGGCGGCGAACGCGCCCTGCGCGCCCAGCAGCGCCCGCTGCTTGCCGACCCGACGGGCCACCGCCAGCCAGCCGGGGGTGACCAGCAGCGCCGGGGCGACGAACGCGGCCACCAGCACCGTGGTCAGGCCCGGGCGGCCCAGCTCGTACTCGGCGTAGTAGGGCACCCCGGCCAGCACCAGGTGGGTGGTGGTGGACATGGCCAGGTAGGCGGCGACCAGCCAGCGGAACTGCCGGTCGCGCAGGGCGGCGGCGAGCGCCCGCCAGCCGCCGGCGTGCGGGGCGGCGCTCGCGGCGGCGGCCCGGCGCAACCGGGCGATGCCGGCGACGCCGACCAGCATGGCGGCCAGCATCCCGGCGGCGAGCAGCACGCCCATCCGCTGGTAGCCGCCCCGGGTGGCGGCGTCCCCGCCGGCCAGCAGCGGGGCCAGCAGGCCGGAGACGAGGATGCCGAGCGTCAGCACCACCATCCGGAAGGCCATCAGCCGGGTCCGCTCGTGGTAGCCGATCCGCAGGTCGGCGGGGGTGGCCAGGTAGGGGACCTGGTAGGCGGCGAAGAGCAGGTTGCCGGCGACGAAGAGGACCGCGACCCAGGCGGCGGCGGGCGCGCCGGTCAGCCCGCCGGGCACCGCGAAGAGCGCCGCGAAGGCCACCGGCAGGGCGCAGCCGAGCAGCAGCAGCCGCCGCCGGTCGCCGCGGCGGGCCTGTTCGACGTCGCAGCGGTGCCCGACCCACGGGTGCAGCAGCACGTCGGCGACCTTGGGCAGCAGCAGCGCCAACCCGGCCAGCCAGGGGGCGACGGCCAGCACGTCGGTGAGGAAGTAGAGCAGCAGCAGGCCGGGCACGGTGACCCAGATGCCCATGCCGAGCGAGCCGGCGGCGAAGCCGAGCAGCGGACCGCGGGGCAGGGCCGCCGCGTCCGCGCTGGTCGGCTGCTGGTCGAGCCCGGTCATGCCGCGTCTCCTCCCGGCCAATCCAACGGATGCTGGATTGTAGGGGCACAATGGCCGGCATGACCATGCCCCGACGCCGCCCGGGCCGTCCCCGCCGTGACGAGACCCGGCAGACCCGTGAGGTGGTGCTCGCCGCGGCGACTGAGCTGTTCGCCCGACGGGGCTTCGATGCCGTCGGGCTCCGGGAGGTCGCCGCCGCCGCCGGCGTCGACGTGGCCACGGTCTCGCACCACACGGGTACGAAGGCGCAGCTCTACGACGCCTGCTTCGCGCGGGTGTTCGCCGCCGAGCGGGCGGCCCTGGAGGAGGCGACGGCGCGGGCCCGGGCGGCTCTGGACGCGGGGCCGGGCGAGGCGTTGCGGGCGCTGCACGAGCTGGTCGACGTGTTCGTGGACTTCCTGGAGGACCGGCCGGAGACCACCGCGCTGTGGCTGCGCCGCTGGTTGGAGCCGCAGCGTCACGCCGAGCTGGACGAGCGGTACGCGGCGCCGCTGTACCGGCTGGTCGCCGAGCTGCTCACCGCCGCCGCGGCGACCGGCGCGCTGGCCGAACCCACCCCGCACGTCACCGTGCGCAGCCTGGTCTGGGCGGTGCACGGGCACGTGGTGGCCCTGGCCGCCGGCGGCGGATCGCAGGCCCGCGAGCGCCGCGAGTTCCGCGCCTTCGTGCACCGCTTCCTCGACGGCCTGTACGGCTCTTGACGCGCGGCCCCACCCACGACCATTATCCGACAGTCGTTGGATTTGGCGGGGGAGGGGAGGCGGGGATGGGCGCACCACCGTCCGTAGCGGTGATCGGGGCGGGCGCGGCCGGGCTGGCCACCCTCAAGGCCCTCGCCGACGCCGGCGTGCCCGCGGTCTGCTTCGAGGCCGGCGACCGGGTCGGCGGCCTGTGGGTCTACGGGTCGCCCGGCTCACCGGCGTACCGGACGCTGCACCTGAACACCAGCAGGAGGCGGACCGAGTTCGCCGACCACCCGATGCCGGCGCACTGGCCCGACTATCCCGACCACACCCGGGTCGCCGACTGGCTCGCCGACTACGCCGACCGGTTCGGCCTGCACGAGGCGGTACGGCTGCGGCACACCGTCGACCGGGCCGTCCCCGAGGTCGGCGGCCGGTGGACCGTGCACGCCGACGGACCCGACGGGCCGGTCAGCGTCACCGTGGCCGCCGTGGTCGTCGCCAACGGGCACAACCGGGTGCCCAAGTCCCCGGGCCCGCCGCCACCGGGCACCTGCACCGCCCGGCAGCTGCACAGCCACGCCTACCGGGGGCCGGAACAGCTCGCCGGCCGCCGGGTGCTGGTCGTCGGCGGCGGCAACTCCGCGATGGACATCGCCGTCGACGCCTCGTACGCCGCCGCGCGCACCCTGCTGTCGCTGCGCCGCGGCGTGTGGGTGGTGCCCAAGCACCTGCTGGGCCGCCCGTCGGACACCCTCAACGGGGCGCTGGCCCGCCGGCTGCCGTGGCGGCTGCGCCAACGGATCAGCCAGACCATGCTCACCGCCACCGTCGGACCCCCGACCCGCTACGGCCTGCCCGCCCCCGCCCACGGCTTCCTCCAGGACCACCCCACCCTCTCCGACGGGCTGCTGTCCCGCCTCACCCACGGCGAGATCGAGGTACGCCCCGGCATCGCCGGCTTCGACGGCGACCGGGCCACCTTCACCGACGGCCGCGCCGACGAGGTCGACCTGGTGATCTGGTGCACCGGCTACCGGGTGGACCTCCCGTTCCTGGACCCGGCGCTGCTCGGCGACCGGCCGGACGCCCTGCCGCTGTACCGGCACGTCTTTCACCCCGACGTGCCCGGCCTGGCCTTCGTCGGGCTGATGCAGTCCACCGGGGCGGCGTTCCCGCTCGTCGAGGCGCAGGCCCGGCTGGTCGCCGCCCAGCTCGCCGGCACGTACGCGCTGCCCGACCCGGCCCGGCAGCACGCCGACATCCGGGCGGAGCTGCGCGCGGCGACCGACCGCTGGGGCGACCGCCGCCCGGCGATGCGCGTCGACTTCGACGCCTACCTCGCCCAGCTCGCCCGGGAACTCGACGAGGGCGCCCGCCGGGCCGCCGCCACCACCCGGGTGCCGGCGTGAGCGCGCTGGCCGGCCGCCGGGCGGTCGTCACCGGCGCGCACGGCACCTTCGGCCGGCAACTCTGCGCCGCGCTGCACGCCGCCGGGGCGCGGGTCGTCGGCGTCGACCGCTACCCGGGGGTTGCCGCCGGCGTGCCCGTCCTCGGCTGCGACCTGACCGACCCGGCCGCCGTGCCGCCCGCCGTACGCGCCGTCGTCGACCGCCTCGGCGGGCTGGACCTGCTGGTCAACAACGCCGGCGTCGGCGGCCCCGCCCCGGCGGAGCTGCCTCCCGACGAGACGGTCCGCCAGCAGCTGGAGGTGAACCTGCTCGCCGCCTGGCGGACCACCGCCGCCGCGCTGCCCGACCTGGTCGCCGCCCGCGGCCGGGTGATCTTCGTGGCCAGCCGGATGGCGGTGCTGCCGCTGCCCCTCGCCGCCGCGTACGGGGTGAGTAAGCGGGCCCTGGTCGCCTACGCCGACGCGCTGCGCCACGAGGTCGGCACCCACGTCGGTGTCAGCGTCGTCTACCCGAGCATGGTCGCCTCACCGATCCACGACAGCACCGCCGAGGCCGGTCTGTCGCTGGGCGGGGTGTCCCGGATGGAACCCGTCGAGGGCGTGGTGGCGGCGATCCTGCGGGCGGCCACCGCCCGCCGGGCGCCCCGCGACGTGGCCACCACGACCCGGGGTCGGCTGGAGATGGCCCTCGCCCGGCACGCGCCCGCGCTGGCCGACCGGATGGTGCGCCGTACCGTCGCGCGCCGGATCGCCGCCGGTGACCTCGATGCGGCGCCGCTGGCCGCCGGGATGGTCCGCCGGCACCGCGACGCCACCGGCTAGCGTGTGCCGGTGCCCGTCCCCTCGTACGTGACCCGGCTGCGCGCCCACATCGGCCACGACCTGCTCCTGCTGCCCGGGGTCAGCGGCGTGGTGCGCGACGCCGCCGGGCGGGTGCTGCTGGCCCGACGGGGCGACAACGGCCGCTGGTCGGTGCCCGCCGGCATCGTCGACCCGGGCGAGCAGCCGGCTGACGCCGTCGTACGGGAGGTCTTCGAGGAGACCGGCGTGCGGGTCCGGGTCGAGCGGGTCGGCGGCGTCGCCACCCACCCGGTGGTCTATCCCAACGGCGACGTCTGCGAGTACCTCAACGTGTGGTTCCGCTGCGCGCCGGTGGGCGGCGAGCCGCGCGCCGACGGCGACGAGTCGACCGAGGTGGGCTGGTTCGCCCCGGACGACCTGCCGGAGCTGGACGAGTGGGCGCGGCTGCGCATCGACACCGCGCTGCGCGAGGACGCCCCGACCTGGCACGCGCGGCCCGGCGAGCGGCACCCGGCGCTGCGCCGACCCGACGCCCTTTGAGGCTCAGGGCCAACCGTGCGGTTGGGGCGGGTCAGCCGGTGGCGACGGCGGCCCGGGAGCGGTCGGCGGCGATGCGCACCGCGAGGCCGGCCAGCACGGTGCCCATCACGTACCGCTGCGCCCGCGCCCAACCCGGCCGGCGGACCAGGAACGCCGACACCGAACCGGCGGTCAGCACGATCAGCGCGTTGACCGTCAGCGCGATCACGATCTGGGTCAGCCCGAGCAGCAGGCTCTGCACCGCCACGTGGCCGCGCGCCGGGTCGACGAACTGCGGCAGCAGCGACACGTACAGGATGGCGATCTTCGGGTTGAGCAGGTTGGTGACCAGGCCCATGGTGAACAGCCGGCGCGGCCGGTCCGGCGGCAGCGGCGTCGGGGTGAACGCCGATTGCCCGCCCGGGCGCAGCGTCCGCCAGGCCAGCCACAGCAGGTACGCCGCGCCGGCCAGCTTCACCGCCGTGTACAGCGGCGGCACCAGCACGAAGACCGTGGCGATGCCGGCCACCGCGGCGGCCAGGTAGACCAGGAAACCGACCGCCACCCCGAGCAGGGAGACCAACCCGGCGCGGCGGCCCTGGGTCACCGACCGGGACACCAGGTAGACCATGTTCGGCCCGGGCGTCAGCACCAGGCCGAGCGCCACCAGGCCGATCCCCACCAGCGCGCCCACCGTCACCATCGCCGCACCGCCCCTTTCGTGCCCGCCCCGACCCTACGCCGGGAACCGCTGCGCCGGGCGGACCGCATCTTTGCGCCGGCCCGTTCAGCGGTGACACTGCTGTGATGTCCGTCGTCCTGCGGGTGCCCGCCACCACGTCCACCGCCGAGCTGGTCCTGCGCCCGTGGCGCGACGACGACGTCGACGCGCTGCTCGAGATCTACCGCGATCCGGAACTGCGGGCGCGCACCCGGCACCCGCTGCACACCGCCGCCGACGCCCGCCGCTGGGTGGCGCGGCACCGACAGGGCTGGGCGGCCGGCCGCCGCTTCTGCTTCGCCGTCTGCGAGACGGACCCGGTCGACGGCGGGCAGCGGCTCGTCGCCTGCGTGCTGCTCAAGGACGTCACGCCGGGACGGCCGGACGCCGAGGTGGGCTACTGGACGGCCGCGGCGGCCCGGGGCCGCGGGGTGGCCTCGCGCGCGGTGGACGCGGTGAGCCGTTGGGCGTTCACCCGCTTCGCCGCCATCGGACTGACCCGGCTGGAGCTGCTGCACGAGGTCGACAACCCGGCGTCCTGCCGGGTGGCGGAGAAGAGCGGGTACCCGTTCGTGGAGGTGCTGCCCGCCCGGCCGCCGTACCCGGGTGACGGGCACCGCCACGTGCGCCGGCGGGACTGACCGTCTCGACGGTGCTCAGGCCGGCGGCGAGGCGGGCGGGCCGAGCAGCCGCAGCAGCAGGCGCGGCTCCCCGGGCCAGGCGGCGAGGAGCACCTCACGCGGCACCTGCCGGCCCGCGTAGCGCAGCGCGAGCGCGACCACCACGATGTCGTCCAGCGGGCCGATCACCGGCAGGAACTCCGGGATCAGGTCGATCGGGCTGGCCAGCCAAAGGCCCGCCACCACGATGGCGATCTTCGCCTTGCGGGGGACCCGGGGGTCGGCGCGCAGCCGTCGTACCGTGGTCAGACAGTCGGGGATGAACGCGGCCAGATCGCGCAGGATGCCCGGCGGCAACCGCCGGGCCAGCAGCACCAGCAGCGCCCAGCTGGCCAGCAGGCAGGTCACCGCCACAGCGAGCCCGATCAGCCAGTCCCGCACGCTGCCCTCCTCCGCCCCGCGTCGGCCCTGCCGGGAATCTACGCCCCGCCGCCGCCACCACCCGTCGGCGGGGAATGCCCGGCCGCGTCGGGGCGCTGAACCTCGGCGGTACGGGCGGATACGGTGGTTCGGGGAGGTGGGTGACGTGAGCAACGCGTGGGAAGCGGCGGTCGAGGCGCAGATCCGCACCGCCGTGGAGCGCGGCGACTTCGACAACCTGCCCGGCATGGGCAAGCCGATCCCGGGCCGCGGCGCCCCCTACGACGAGTCGTGGTGGATCAAGAGTTTCCTGGAGCGGGAGGCCCTGCCCAGCGATCTGCTGCTGCCGACGCCGCTGCAACTGCGCCGCCGGGTCGAGCAGGTCCCCGACGAGGTGCGTGACCTGCCCACCGAGGAGTCCGTCCGGGCGTACGTGGCGGCGCTGAACACCGAGATCGTGGCCTGGCTGCGCACCCCGACCGGCCCGCGGGTGGTGGTCCGGCCGGTCAACGTCGACGAGACGGTACGACGCTGGCGGGCCGACCGGGAACAGCGGTCGGCGGCTGTCGTGGCCGCTGCCACCGAACCGGCGACCACCGCCGGCCGGCCGGCCCGGCGCCGGCGCTGGCGTTTTCCGTGGCGGCGCTCGCGCTGACCCGGCCGCCGCTGCAGACGCTGCGCTGACCGGACTGCCGTCGCGGGCGCCCCCCGAGCCGCTGGTGGCCCGGGGGATCGCCCGGGCGGCCAGGCCTCCGTACGGGCTGGCCAGCACCGGCACGATGGTGGCGCCCATGCGGCGGTTCGGACGTCCGCTCCCGTCATGGTTTTCGTTGGGCTGACGGTGCCAGGAACCTCTGCAGCTCGCCAGCCAAGGAGCCTTGGCGGTTTATTGGATAACCGGTAATGACAATCCGGTAATTAGCCTGGACATAACGGGCAAAGCTGCGATGCATCATAATGTCTGTTCTGTTGATTCCTACCGACACGGTGGGTTTTTGGCACGCGGCGGAGCAGAATCACGCCAGCGACGTTCCAGGCCGGTCCACGGAGCTGGGTACGAGCCGGGCCACTGCTCGCCTCGCCGCGGTGGCAGACTGCACCGATGATCGACGAGGCAGGTGACGAGGACGCCCTGGACCGCAGCGGTTTCGTCCCGGCCGAGGGCGGTGAGTGGTGGGGGCTGTTGTTCGAGAACCCGACGCTAGGACTGGCACCGCAGCTGACCTGGGGCTTTCACTTCCCCTTTCAGCCGGTGTCCCGCGATCATGGGAGCAGCCCACTCACCCTGGACCTCGAGTGGCTGCCGATCCAGGCGGACGGGTGGCGCAGCATGGCAGGCCGGAGCGCCAGCAGCTCACGATTCGCCGAGCCGGGCGAGGCCAGCGTCTACTACTTCGCGCACCACCGCTATGAGGCGATCCACCTGCAGATACTGGAGCAGCGCGACCTGGCCATCCATGTCCGGGCGAACGTGTCCGGTGATCTGGACAGCCTGGGAGTCGAATCGGTCGCCGCGGACGCGTGGTTGCAGTTTGCCGGCATCACCGTGTCGCTGAGCGACACGGTGACCGCCGACGCGGCCCTCGCTCGGCTCAGCGAATTCAGCGACATCACCGGGCTGGCGCCTGCCGCCGTTCCCGGCGGGATCCACTTCCGGTTCGCTCCCTCTGCCCCAGTGGGATAGGTACGGCGGTGCGCAACGCGGAGTTCACCGACCCCCGCCTCGTCGCGGTCTACGACGTCGAGTGCCCGTGGGGCCCCGACGACGACTTCTTCCTCACCGAGGTCGGCGCCGACCCGACCGCCCGGGTGCTGGACCTCGGCTGCGGCACCGGCCGGCTGGCCCTGGCCCTGGCCGCCGCCGGACACACCGTCACCGGCGTCGACCCGGCCCGCGCCTCACTGGACGCGGCGCGCGCCAAGCCCGGCGCGGACCGGGTCACCTGGATCGAGGGCGGCGCGGAGGTACTGCCCGGCGGGGCGTACGACGTGGCGGTGATGACCAGCCACGTGGCGCAGTTCGTGGTGGACGACGACGAGTGGCGGCGGGTCCTCGCCGCGCTGCGTCGGGCGCTGCGTACGGGTGGCCGGCTGCTCTTCGACTCCCGGGATCCGGCCGACCGGCGCTGGGAGCGGTGGAACCCGGTCGACTCGCGCCGGTCGGTGCGCCTGCCGGACGGTTCCGTCGTGGTGACCTGGACCGAGGTGACCGACGCCGGGGACGGCGTCGTGCGGTTCACCCGGCACTTCGGCTTCTCCGACGGTGAGCTGCGCGGCGAGGCGGTGCTGCGGTTCCGCACCGAGGGGGAGTTGCGGGAGTCGCTGGCCGAGGCGGGTTTCCGGGTGCAGCGCATCCACGGTGGCTGGCAGGGGGAACCGGTGGGCGCGGGGAACGACGGCGAGTTCGTGGTGGCGGCGACGGCGATCTGACGCTCGGCTCAGCCGGCGTGGCGTACCTCCTGGTCCCAGATCTGGTCCCACGGGCGCCGCAGGCCCTGACAGAGCCAGATCGGGCCGCCGTTCTCGTCGTTGTCCACGTCGATGCACTGGTCGACCCGGCCGGCGAGGCTGACCTGCTCGAACCAGCCGCGTAGCTGGTCGGGGCGGTCCCAGCCGACCGCGATCACCACGTCGGCGTCGGCCGGTGGCCGCCCGAATTCGGCCATGCTGTTGTGCCCGGAGTAGGCGCGGGGCAGGTCGCGTGCGGGGCCGTAGCGGGCGACGGCGCCGGCCTCGCCGTAGTTGCCGGTGAGGATCACCGCGCGCTGCCGCTGCTCCGGCGGCAGGCCGCGGTGCACGGCGGCGAGCGAGTCGGCGAACGCCGGCCAGCCGATGGTCTCCCCGGCGTCGTAGTTGACCTCGACGACGAAGCCGGGCAGCCGGTCGGCGGGCAGCGTGGGCAGCAGCAGCACCGCGCTGCCGGTGACCGCGACGACAGCGGCGGCGGCCAGCAGGACCCGACGCGGCACGGTACGCACCCAGTCGGCGGTGACGACCGCACCGGCGGCGGCGAGCACCAGCAGCAGCGGCGCGTCGTAATAGCCCTTGCCGCCGGCCACCAGCACGATGCCGAACACCACCAGCCAGGCCCAGCCCAACGCCCGGTAGGCCCGCCACCGGGGGTGGCGCAGCAGGGCGACCAGCCCGGCGACCCAGATCGGCACCGCCATCGGGCTGATGATGAGCAGTTGCAGCACGACGGCGTCGAGGCGGCCGCTGTAGGAGCTGTCCCCGTCGGCGATCGACGAGGCGACCGCGAGTTGCGGGAAGTCGTGCGCGGCCTGCCAGGAGAGGTTCGGCGCGGCGAGCAGCGCGGCCAGCGCCACGCCGGCGAGCACCCACCGGTCGCGTAGCAGCCGGCGCGGCCCGGCGATCGCCACCCCGGCGAGCAGGCCCACGCCCAGCAGCGCGGGTAGCAGCTTGTTGAGCATCCCGACGCCGAGTACCGCGCCGAGGCCGAGCGCCCAGCGCGGGTCGCCGCGCAGCACCCGGACCGCGCAGTACGCCGCGGCCAGCCAGACCAGCAGGTCGACGGTGGTGGTGCTGAGCAGGTGCCCGGTGGCGAGGACGACGCCGGCCACCGCGGCGGTGCCCGCGGCGAGGAGCTGCCCGCCGCGTCCGGCGCCGAACTGGCGGGCCAGCGCCGCCACCAGCAGCACCGCGGCCCCGGCGATCAGCGCCGACGGGGTACGCAGCACGACGAGGTCGCCCGGGGCGAGGGTGTCCATCGCCCGGGCCAGGGCCGGGACGAGCGGCCCCTGGTCGACGTAGCCCCAGTCGAGGTGCCGGCCGCAGAGCAGGAAGTACAGCTCGTCGCGGTGGTAGCCGTACCGGTGGGCGAGCGCCGCCAGCACGACGGTGACGGCGCCGGCGACCAGCCACGGTCCCTTCGTGCGGGGTCCGGGTGGTGGCGGCCCGGCGGGAGTTGCCGCGTCCGGGCGGTCGGTGACGGGTACGGCCACGCTCCCATGGTGACGGCTCGGGTGCGTACCGCGCTGTCCCGGACCGGTCACGGTTCGGTGCCGTCGAACCCGGTTGGCGTCGCGGCGGGGCTGCGGTTAGCTTTGCCCCGATGCTGATCAGAGAGTTCACCGACGCCGACTGGCCGCAGGTGTGGTCGATCGTGCGGGAGGTCGTCGTCGCGGCCGACACCTTCGTCTACGACCCGGGGCTGACCGAGGAGTCGGCACGCGCCATGTGGGTGGAGGCACCGCCGGGGGTGACGGTGGTCGCCCTGGACGGGGACCGGGTCCTCGGCACGGCGAAGATCGGCCCGAACAAGCCGGGGCCGGGCGCGCACGTCGCCACGGCCAGTTTCATGGTGTCCGCCGCCGCGCGGGGTCGGGGCGTCGGCCGGGCGATGGTCGAGTACGCCCTGGACTGGGCGCGCCGGCAGGGGTACGCGGCGATGCAGTTCAACGCGGTGGCCGAGTCCAACACATGGGCGGTGGAGCTGTACCGGCGGCTCGGGTTCACGGTGATCGGCACCGTGCCGGAGGCGTTCGCGCTGCCGGACGGCAAGCGGGTCGGCCTGCACATCATGCACCGCTTCCTCTGAGCCCTGCGGCGGACGCCCGCGCGCCCTGCGGGGACACCCGCGCGGGCGCGGCGGTGCCAGGATGGGCCGATGAGCGATGAGCCGATCGACCTGGCGGTGGCGCTGGCCGGTTTCGACCAGCTGTGGAGCCCGCGAATCGTCACCCGGGTCAACGACTACGACGTACGGATCGCCAAGGTGGCCGGGGAGCACGTCTGGCACGTCCACGACCACACCGACGAGTTCTTCCTGGTCCTCGACGGCGAGCTGCGCATCGCGCTGCGCGACGGCGACGGCGAGCGGACGGTGGTGCTGCCCCGCGGCGCGGTGTACGTGGTGCCGCGCGGGACGTCGCACCGGCCGTCCTCGGTGGACGGGGCGTCCATCCTGATGTTCGAGCCGTCCGGCACGTCCAGTGTCGGGGACCGGCACGACGAGATCCCCGAGCACGTGGACGCCACCACCGGCCACGCGCTCTGACCGGTCAGCCCACCGTCGCCTCGGCCCGCTCCGGCGTCGGGGCGGCGGGCCAGGCCAGTCGCCGTACGCCCGGCACGGCGGCGGTGCCGGCGCAGGCGAGCGCGACCAGCAGCGCCGCCCCGGCCAGCGGCGCGGACGCGCCCCAGGCGCCGGCGGCGAGCGGGGCGACCGCGTAGCCGATCGGCATCGCGCCCAGCGACATCAGCCAGTCGTACGAGGTGACCCGGGCGAGCACCTCGGGCGCGAACTGCCCCTGCACGACGGTCTCCCAGATCGGGTTGAGGAAGCCGAGCGCGGTCAGCGCGAGGCAGTACGCGGCGATCACCGCCGGGGCGGGCGCCGCGGCGGCCAGCAACGCCAGCGGGACCGCGTACGTGGCCAGGGCGAGGTTGCCGACCAGGACGGGCCGGCGGGGCTGGAACCGGCCGGCCGCCAGCGAACCGGCCAGCATGCCGACGGCCCCGCCCTGGAGCATGAGCACCCACACGCCCTCGCCGCCGAGGCGGTCGACGGCGACCGCGGGGCCGAGGGTCATCAGCACGGCCGCGGCGCCGTTCCACACGCCGTGCCCGACCAGGCTGGTCCAGTACCAGTCGCGGGCACGCACCTCCCGCCAGCCGCGCACCAGGTCGGTGCCGAGGGAGCGGTGCGGCACCGGCACGTGCCGGACCCGGATCGCGGCCACCAGCAGGGCGCTGACGGCGAAGGAGATCCCGTCGAGGACGAACGCCCAGCCGGGGCCGGCCGCCCAGATCAGCAGGCCGGCCAAGGCGGGGCCGGCGAGCCGGCTGGCGTTGGCAGTCACCCCCAGCAGGGCGTTGGCGCGTTGCCGCCCGTCGGCCTCGACGGTGCCGGCGACCAGCGGCGCGGCGGTGGGGATGGCGAAGGCGGAGGCGGCGCCGCCGACCGCGGCGGCCACCGCCACATGGGTCAGCGACGGGGCGTCGGCGAGCAGTTGCACCCCGACCACGAGTTGGGCGGCGCAGCGCACCAGGTCGGTGGTCACGGCCACCCGTTGGGCGTGGAACCGGTCGGCCACCACGCCGCCCAGGGGCAGCAGGAGCAGCCGGGGGACCAGCGCGCAGGCCAGCACCAGGGCCAGCGAGCCGGTGGAGCCGGTCGCGCGGAGCACCGCCAGGGCTAGGGCGACCGGTACGACCGCGTCGCCCAGGCCGGAGACGGTACGGCTGAGGAACAGCAGCCGGAAGGAGCGTACGCGGAGGGGATGAGTCACGCCGACAACTTATTTCGACACCGAACATTTCGTCAACGAATATTTAGCTGTCGACGTACAGTGGCCGGCATGACGGCACGCGATCGCACCGATCGGCACATCGAGCGCTGGTTGCCCGTGCTGCCGGAACTCGACCCCGACGTCGAGGGGGCGGTCACCCGGATGTCCGTTCTCACCCGGCACCTGCGCACGGTGAAGGACCGCTCCCTCGCCGAGCTCGGCCTGCCCGCCCACGAGTACGACACCCTGCACGCCCTCGCCGGGCGGCGCGGCCGGGCCACCCCCGGCGAGCTGGCCGACGACATGGCGATGGCCCCCGCCTCGGTGACCGCCCGGCTCGACGCCCTGGAGCGACGCGGCTTCGTGCGGCGCATCCCGTCGACGGTGGACCGGCGCCGGGTCGACGTGGAGCTGACCGAGGCCGGGCACGCGGCCTGGCACGCGGCGATCGAGGTGATCGGCCAGGAGGAGCATCGCCTGCTCGGCGTGCTCACCCCGGACGAGCGCCGACTCCTGGCCGACCTGCTGCGGCGGGTCTCCCTGCACGCGGAACGCACCACCGGCTGAGCCGGAAAACGCCTGGCGTCGCCGGTGAGCCGGCTGGCAGGGTGGCCGGCATGACGGCCCAGGCTCTGGCGGGCGCCCTCGCCGACGACGTACGGCGACAGGTCTTCGCGGCGATCGTGCTCGGCGCCGCCGACGCGACGGTGGTGGCGGACCGCACCGGTCTGCCGACCCGGCAGGTGGTCACCGCGCTGCGGCGGCTGGTCGAGGCCGGGGTGATCGCCGACGCGGGCGGTGACCTGCGGGTCGACGTCGACCGGTTCCGCGAGGCCGCGCGGACGCCGGCGCCGGACCCCGCCGCGGAGGAACCGGCGGACCGGGTGCTGCGCACCTTCCTGCGCGACGGGGTGGTGGTGCGGCTGCCGGCGCAGCGCGGCCGGCGGCGGGTGCTGCTGGCCCACGTCGTGGTCGCGTTCGAGCCGGGCGTGCGCTACCCGGAACGGGCGGTCGACGAGATCCTGCGGCGCTGGTGCGACGGCGGCGGCTCGGATCACGTGACCCTGCGTCGCCACCTGGTGGACGAGCAGTTGCTCGCCCGTGAGCAGGGGATCTACTGGCGCATCGGGCCGTGACCGTCCGGGGCGCAAACCATCTGGTGCCGGACGGTGTTGTTAGCCTCGGGGCATGACCTCGCGCTCGCCCGGTGGCTCACCCGACCTGATGTTCCTGCTCTCCTGGGCGAGTCACGCGCTGATGGCGGAGCACGCCGCCGGCCTGGCCCGGCTGGGCATCTCCCCGCGCGCGCACTGCGTGCTGCTCAAGGCGCGGCCCGGGGGGCTCACCCAGCGGCAGATCGGCGAGCTGTGCGGGATCGACAAGACCACCATGGTGGTGACCCTGGACCAGTTGGAGGGCGCGGGCCTGGCCCGACGCCTGCCCTCGCCGAGCGACCGGCGGGCGCGGCTGGTCGAGGTGACCCCGGAGGGGGAGAAGGTCCTCGACGAGGCGCAGGAGATCGCCGGCCGGATCCAGCAGGACGTGCTGGCCACCCTGCCCGAGGCCGACCGCGCGGTGTTTCTGCGCTCGATCAGCGCCCTGGTCGGCGGTCGACTCGCCGGCGGCGGGGCCTGCGGCGTCCGCCCCGCCTGCTAGTCCCGAGTAGGATAGTTCCGAACGGAACTATCTGGTACGGTCGCACCTGTCTGGTTCCCGAGGAGCACGCATGACCGCGACCGCGCATCCCACCGCCACGACCCCGTCCCTGCGCCGCCGCGCCCTGGGCGTGGCCGTCACCGTCCTGACCTGCGTCGTGCTCTGGATCGTGGGCGCGGTCGCCGGGGTCGACTACACCGTCGAGAATCCCGGGCAGCCGGCGTTCGTCGTCGGCGTCGTGCCGGTCATCGTCTTCTCCCTCGGCTCGGCGCTGGTGGGCTGGGCCGGGCTGGTCCTGCTGGAGCGCTTCGCCGGCCGGCGGGCCACCGTCATCTGGATCGCGCTCGCGGTGCTGATCGCCCTGCTCTCCCTCGTCCCCGTCGTCGCCACCGAGGCGACCACCGGCGCCAAGGTGATGCTGGGGGCGATGCACCTGGCGGTCGCCGCGGTGCTGATCGCCTTTCTGCCCCGACGCGCCCGCTGACGATCGACGCATGGCGGCGGCGTCCCCACTTCGGGGACGCCGCCGCCGCGTCCCCGGCCAGGTTCCGTCGACGGAATTGCGTTGACCTCGGCGCGAGGATCGACGGGTGCGCACCACTGACCCGATGACCTGGACGGTGATGCCGGCCCGGCCCGCCGACCCCGACGCGGCGGAACTGCTGTGGCGGTACTTCGAGGAGATCGTCCGCCGCTACCACCGCCGGCCCGTCCGGCCCGGCGAGGTCGAGGCGGCGATGGTCGACTCACCCAGCGATGACCTCGTCCCGCCGACCGGGCTGCTGCTGGTGGCGTACCGCGCCGGCCGGCCCGCCGGCTGTGCCGGGTTGCGGCGGCGGCCCGGCTGGGCGGAACTGACCCGGGTCTTCGTCCACCCCGCCCACCGGGGCCACGGCGGCGGCGCCGCGCTGCTGGCCGGCGCCGAGCGGCACGCCCGGACGTTCGGCGCCGACCGGATCCGGCTGGACACCCGCGCCGACCTCGTCGAGGCCCGCGCCCTGTACGCCCGGCACGGCTACCGCGAGATCCCCGCCTACAACGACGACGTGTACGCCGAGCACTGGTTCGAGAAGGTCCTCTTGCGAGTTGACGCCGGGCGCGCGGCGCGCTAAATAGAGAAGAGGAAGTTGAGTCGTGCGGACTCAACTACGACACCTTCGGCCAGGAGAACCGAGGAGGCACGACAATGCTGATGCGTACCGACCCGTTCCGTGAGATCGACCGGCTCGCCGAGCAGCTGTTCGGCAGCACCAGCCGCCCCGCCGTCATGCACATGGACGCCTACCGCGACGGCGACCACTTCTACGCCGCGTTCGACCTGCCCGGCGTCGACCCCGACAGCATCGACTGCACCGTCGAGCGCAACGTGCTGACCGTCCGCGCCGAGCGGCGCCGCCCCACCGGCGACAACGTCGAGCTGGTCGCCGCCGAACGTCCGATGGGCACCTTCACCCGGCAGCTGTTCCTCGGCGACACCCTCGACGCCGACCGCCTCGATGCCGGGTACGACAACGGCGTGCTGACGCTGCGCATCCCGATCGCGGAGCGCGCCAAGCCGCGCCGGGTCACCGTCACCGCCGGCAGCAGCGGCAACGGACACAAGCAGCTCACCTCGTGACGGTGGATTCGCCGGTGGACGCGTGCGGCGCGTCCGCCGGCGCCGGATAGATGGCGGCCATCGCGTGGGCGCTGGCCGCCATCAGCTCCCGCAGCTCCGCCGGGGCGAGCACCTCCACCTGCGCACCCAGCTTCAGCAACTCGGTGTGCCCGTGCCGCACCGACTCGATCGGCACCGTCGTGTGCAGCCAGCCGTGCGCGTCCGGTGCGCCCGCCGCCGCCCGGGCCGCCCGGCTCATCGCCGGCGGGAAGACGTACGCCATGAACTCCAGCGCCGCGGCCGTGACCCGCACCCGGGCCTCGTCGCGGTAGACGCCGCGCTCGTACCGGTCGGTCCACTCCCGCCAGAAGGCGACCAGGTCGAAGTCGGCGGGCCGGTCGAACCGTTCGTCGCGCACGGTCAGCGCCAGGATGGCCGCGACCCGGTAGGTGCGGACCTGCTCCCCGGCCCGGGCCACCAGGTACCAGCGGCCGGCCTTGAGCACCACGCCCAGCGGCGCCAGCACCCGGCTCACCTCCCGGGGGCGCTTCCACCGCTGGTAGCGGAGATCGACCAGGCGTTCCTCCCAGATCGCCTCCGCCAGCGCGGTCAGGTGCGGGGTGGGTTCCGGGTCCCGGAACCAGCCGGGCGCGTCCAGGTGGAACCGCTGCCGGATCCGGTCACCCTGCTCGGCCAGGTCCGGCGGCAGGGCGGCGCGCAGCTTCAACTCCGCCGCCGTGAGGACCGCGCCGAGGCCCAGCTCCGCGGCCGGCCCGGGGACCCCGGCCAGGAACAGCGCCGCCGCCTCGTCGGAGGTCATCCCGGTCAGCCGGGTGCGGTAGCCGCCGAGCAGCCGGTAACCGCCGGCCGGGCCCCGGTCGGCGTACACCGGGACGCCGGAGGCGCCGAGCGCCTCGACGTCGCGGTAGACGGTACGCACCGAGACCTCCAGCGCCTCGGCGAGTTCCTGGGCGGTCATCCGCCCCCGGGCCTGCAGGAGCAGCAGCAGGGAGACCAGCCGGCTGGCGCGCACCCGACGACGGTAGCGCGCGCCACGGATCCGCTCGGGCGCGCCTCGTGGTCATTGGCCGCCGAGGCTGAGAGCCTTTTTCACATGCTGCGTTCTGACGTCCCGGTCCTGCCCCGCGCCTCGGCCCGGCCCGCCCTGCCGAGCGGGCCGGTCGACTTCACCGAGGCGTGGCTGCGCAACCGGCGGCTGTCGGAGCACACCCGCACCGCGTACCGGCGGGACATCGCCGGCTGGCTGGCCTGGTGCGCCGCCCGTGACCTGGACCCGCTGCACGCCAACTTCCTCGACGTCAACTCCTACGGCCGCGACCTGGAGGCCACCCTGGGCGCGCGGACCGGCCGGCCGCTGACCCCGGCGACCGTGGCCCGCAAGCTCTCCGCGCTCTCCAGCTGGTACGAGTTCCTGGTCAAGCTGCGGGCGGTGGAGGCGAACCCGGTCTCCGGCGCCGACCGGCCGCGCGTCGACCGGGACCACTCGGCCACCGTCGGGCTCACCCCGGAAGAGGTGGACGCGTTGCTGGCCGCCGCCGACACCGACACCGGCCCGACCGCCGCCCGCAACCGGGCCGCCATCGCCCTGCTCGCCGACCTCGGGCTGCGGGTGGGGGAGCTGGTCTCGCTGAACCTCGACGACCTGGGCGCCGAGCGGGGGCACCGCAGCGTGCGGTTCGTCGGCAAGGGCGGCAAGCCACGCCGTCGGGCGCTGACCCCCGGCACCGCGTACGCCGTGGACGCCTACCTGGCCGACCGGGCGGCGGCGCAGGGGGTGGGCGTGGAGCAGCTCACCGGCCCGCTGCTGGCCACGGCCACCGGCGGTCGACTCGACCGGCACTCGGTGTTCCGGCTGGTCCGCCGCCTGGCCCTGGCGGCCGGGATCCCGGCGGCGGCGAAGTTGTCGCCGCACTCGCTGCGGCACGCCTTCGCCACCACCGCCCGCGCCGAGGGCGTGCCGCTGGAGGACGTGCAGGACGCCATGGGTCACGCCGACCCGCGCACCACCCGCCGCTACGACCGGGACCGGCACAACCTCGACCGGGACCCGGCGTACGCGATCTGGGCGGCGCGGGCCCGCCGCCGCGGCTGACCGGTCCGTCCGCGCCGAGCGCGTGTCGGTCCCCGCTCGTACGGTGCGGGGATGCGACACGGACTGGAGATCTGCTGCGGCGGGCCGGACCTGACCGCATCCCTGCTGGTCGAGCTCGGCGAGCTGGCCGAACGCTCCGGCTGGGACGGGGTGTTCCTGGAGGACTACCTGATCCACCACGCCGGCGACGACCCGCCCACCTACGATCCGTGGCTGCTGCTGGCGGCGATCGCCGGGCGGACCGGGCGGATCCGGTTGGGCACCACGGTGACCGGGCTGCCCCGGCGGCGGCCGGCGAAGCTGGCCCGGGAGGTCCTCACCCTCGACCACCTCTCCGGCGGCCGGGCCGGTGTGGCGGTCGGCGTCGGTGACCCGGCCGACCGGGGGTGGGCGGCGTTCGGCGAGCCGACCGATCTGCGCCTGCGGGCCGCGATGCTCGACGAGGGCCTGGAGGTGCTGGTCGGGCTGCTGGGCGGGGAGCGGGTCGAGCACGTGGGGCCGCACTACCGGGCCGACGGGGTGACGCTGCGGCCGCCGCCGGTGCAGTCACCGAGGGTGCCGGTGTGGGTCGGCGGCAGCACCCAGGCCAAGGCGGTGCTGCGCCGGGCGGCCCGGGCGGACGGAATCGTGCCCTACAAGCTCACCGACACCGACGGCTGGTCCGACTTCACCCCCGACGAGGTGCGCGACCTGGTCGCCGCGCTGCCGGCGACGCGGGCCGACGGCGCGCCCTTCGACGTGGCGATCGGTGGCCGGCGACGCCGGGCCGACGAACGGGCCGAGCGCGCCTACCTGGCCGAGCTGGCCAACGCCGGCGCCACCTGGTGGCTGGAGTACGTCCCGGCCGGTGATCCCGCCCGGATGCGGGCGGCGGTCGCCCGTGGCCCACTGCGCTGAGCACGCGACGGGAAAGGACGCCCCGGCCGGGCCCCCGGACCCGGCCGGGACGGTGCGTCAGCCCTGCGGGCGAGGGCAGATGCAGAACGGCTGGCCCACCGGGTCGAGCAGCACCACCCAGCGCCCGTCACCCGGCTGGAACTCGGGCTTCGTCGCGCCCGCCGCCACGAACTCCTTCTCCGCGACGGTCAGGTCGTCGACGTACAGGTCGAGGTGGTAGCGCTTGGCGGAGGTCTCGTCGGGCCAGCGCGGCGGCTGGTAGCCGTCGACCCGGCCGAACCCGATCGAGACGCCGTCGGGCCTGTTGATCATGGCGTAGTCGGCTTCGCTGTGGGTGATCTCCCAGCCGAGGACGCGGTGGTAGAAGTCGGCGTGCGCGGCCGGGTCGGAGCTGTCCAGGTTGACCATGGCGAGGTCGGCGGTGACTGTCATGACCGCAAGGCTGCCGCAGGTACCTGACATCTTCTGGCAGGTTCAGTCGGCGTGCCGGCGACGGCGCTGGTTGTCGTGCTTGCGGACGGCGAAGTCGTACGCGTCGGCGAGCAGTTCCGAGACCAGTGCCCGGGTCGCCGGGCCGGGGTCGACCACGCACACCCAGTGCTGCGGGGCGTAGACCGGGTGCGGCAGCAGCGTGTCGGCGCGGGTGTGGTCGACGCCGGTCGGCGGCGTCGGGAACAACGACAGGTACCGCGCCCGGGTCAGCCCGATGTTGAGCCGCCACGCCCCCGGCCGGTCCAACGCCGAGGCGGCGTCGTAGTGGTCGCCGGTCACGATCGTGGCGAACGGCAGCCACCGGTCGGCGGGCAGGTCACCGAGCGGGTCGTAGACGAGGAACGCGTCGCCGCCGCCGTCGACGGCGGTGACTCCCTCGTACGAGTCGCAGATGTGTCGCTTCATCTCGTCGGCGTCCATAGCTTCAATTTTTTCATTGAAGCTCCTTGTGAAAGTTGAGCCGGACTTCGCGCTCGAAGCCCGGCTCAACCCTCAACTGCGGCGGCAACTCCTCAGCAGGCGGCCGGTACGACTCATCCGTGGCTCCTCCGAGGGGTGGGCGCCGACCGTAGACGGTGCCGTGGCGAATGCGACAGGGGGCGATGTTCCTGCGCGGACCGGACGGTGCGCATACGGTCGCAGGTGATGGGCGGTGAGCAGGCGTGGACCCGACCGGCCCGGCCCCGCCGGCCGGTACGCACCGGTCTGCTGCTGGGGGGTCTGACGATGGCGCTGTGCCTGGTCGGCGTGGCCGGGCTGGGCGCCTGGAACGTGCAGGTGGTGATGCAGGCCGGCGGCCCGGTGCGGGAGACCGCCGACGGCTTCTTCCGGGAGTTGTCCGCCGGGGAGGTCGACCGGGCGTACGACCGGCTCTGCGACCAGGCGCGCGGCCGGTGGAGCGAGGTCGGCTTCGCCGGCTGGGTGAAGACCCCGCCGGTGGTCAGCGGCTACGAGATCCTGGACGTGTCGGTGCGCACCAAGGCGGGCCGCCCGATCGGTGAGGTGACCGTCCGGGTCACCCGTGAGGGTGGGGCCGCCGAGGAACGCCGGCTGCCGGTGGTGAAGGAGGACGGCGAGTGGCGGGTCTGCGGGGACCCGTTCTAGCTCAGTTGTCGTCCACGGCACCCGGGTGGAGCCCGTCGGCCGAAGCTCGGCCGGGGAGATCCACCTCGACGGGCATGTCGACGCCGCCAGCGGGCTCGACACCATCGGCGGGCTCAGCTGCCCGGTCCACCGCCGGCGACGGCACCGCCGGCAGCTCGCCCTCCCGGTCCGGCGGCAGTTGCTCCTGTGGGTCGACAACCCGGTTGGGTTCCTCGACCGCATCCTCGCGGTTCTTTCTCTCCCTGGCATCTGACGCCACTTCTTCGACGGTCTCCGCGGCTGTCGTCGCGGTCCGTACGGCCTCCGGCAGCTTGTCGTCCGTCTTCTGCCAACCGAAGATGCTGGCCGCCGAGACCAGCAGTGCCCCGGCGGAGGCCGCCGCGACCTCGCCCGCCCGCTGCGCCCCGGCCTGCAACCGCTCCCGCAGCGACGCGTCGGCGGTCGCCGCCCGCTCCTCGGCCCGGTCCAGCGTCTCCGCCGTCTCCACCCGCGTGCCCGGACCTCTGGCCTCCCCCTCATCGCCCCGCTCGGGCGTCCGTTCCGCCCGGTCACGATCCTCGCCCCGCTCGTTGCCCTCGGAGCGTCGCTGGTCGCGGCGGTCGTCGTCGTCCGGCCCGTCGCCCACGTGCAGCGGGTCGTCCCAGCGTGGACCCATCTGTCACACCCTTCCGGCGTACCGGCCGGTGGCGAGGACCCGCATCGGCCATCGGCAGGCGGCGAAATGAGTGTCGACGGCCTCGGCGAGCCGGCCAGGCCAGGACGGGGTGTCGTACCCCGCCCCCACGGCCGTCTCGAGCACCGAGGGCGTGCGAGACCCGAAGGCAACGACCCGGCAGGCTGCCCGATCCCGCTGGTCGCTGTCGAACAACTCCGAGACGGCGGCGAACTGCTCGGTCACGGTACGGCCCGGGATCTCCACGCCGTACCGTCGCGCCCACTCGGGGCTTCGCGCGGAGCGTCCGGCTCCGGCCGCCGCTCCGGCCACCTCGGCCCGCAGGTCGTCGCGCAGCACCGCCCAGCGGTACGGGCGCGCCAGGAAGTCGGTCTCCTGCTCCGCGCAGTGCCCGCCGCCGAACACCGTCCAGTGCAGCGAGTCGACGACGTGCTTCACCAGCTCGTCAGGGTCGCACCGGCCCGACAGTTGCGCGGACCGCGCGGCGACCGCACCGTCGACCGCGTGCGACAGGGCGCACTCGCGCAGCCGTGCCGGCATCATGCGCAGGATCTGGATCAGCTCCGCGCGGAGGGCCGGGGTGGGCCAGCCGGTGAGGTGCCCCAGTACCGCCAGTTCGCCCCACAGCCCCAACCAGGGCAGGTCCGCCAGCAGCAGTTGCGCCCGGCGCATGTCGCGCAGGGTGCAGGGCTGGGCCAGGCAGGCAGCGCCGCAGCTGGCGCTGCGACGGCCGATGATCTCCGACGGGTCGGCGGTGACGGCCGGCGCGGCCGTCTCACGATCGGTTCCGTCCGGCACGCGTACGAGCACCGGGTGGTCCATGCCGTCGGTGAAGACCGCGCCGACACCGGGCGGCAGCGTCACGACGAACTCCGACTGACGTTCGGTGAGGTTGACCGTCGCGCCGACGGCGTCCCGGTCGTCCCGCGCGGGCAACCTGTGGATGACCTTCACGGCGGTGTTCTTGACGACGTCCGGGGCGAGCTTCTCCGGGATCTGCTCAGCGATCACCAGGCCCTCCCCGTACGCGCGGATCTCCGCCAGCAGGCCGGCGAACAGCTCCACCGCGTGCGCGGCCGGGCCCGGGCGGTCAGCGCGCCGCAGCAGCCGATGCGCCTCCTCGAAGACGCTCAGGTGTCGCAGGGTCACGGCGGCGGGGTGATCCTCCCGGCGTACCCGCACCCGCAGGTACTCGGTCAGCTGGATGAGCAGGACCCCCATGAGGAACGCCTTGTCCCGGTCGTCACCGACGTCCTCGATCTCGAAGACGACGTTCGAGTCCAGCAGGCGCGCGACGTCGATGGGGTGACCGCCCTCGAAGAAGCCGCCCGTCGTACCCAGCCGCAGGCTGGCCAACCTGACCCGGATGAAGCCGCGGACATTGTCGGCGACCTCGCGGCCGTACCCGATCTGGTCCACCACCTCCTCCGCCACCTGTTGCAGGTCACCCAGGGTCGGATAGCGCGGCCGGTGCCCGGGCAGCCGCGGCTCACCCAGGGCCAGGTCCCACCCGAGCTGTTCATACGAACGTGCCAGGGCGGCGCCGAGTACCTGGGGGAAGGGCTCGTCCGCGTCGAAGGCGGCGAGGAACAGGGCACGGACGAGGTCCGCGTGCGTCTGCAGCGGGAAGCCGGGCACCGGCCGCAGCGGGTTGAACCCCGCCGGCGGCGCCGTACCCTCGCCCGGACGGACCACGACGACGCTCGCCCGCCGCAGCCGGTTGGCCATCCGCCGGTACTCGGCCTTCGCCGGCTCGAGCACCAGCCAGGGCAGCCCCACCGCGGCGGCCTGTTCGAGCAGGTGCCGTACGGTCTGCGACTTGCCCGCCCCGGTCGCGCCGCAGACGAAGGTGTGCCGGTTGAGACTGCTCATCGGTACCCGCAACTCGTCGCCCACGTTGCCGTGCCGGTCGAGCACCACACCGATCGCCATCGACTCACCGCGGATTCGACGGTCCGTCCCGGCGTCGCCCACCGCCCGGGCGGCCACGGGCTGCCGTACCTCGACGGCGGTGGTCTCCGGGGTGACGTCGAACTCCGATCGGACGGTCAGGCGCACTCCGGGCACCTCCTCCGTCGGGGGGACCGCCAGCGCGGCGACCAGCGACGAGCTGCCGAGGAACGAGCCACCCGGGACCACGGGCCGTGGCCCCGGGGACCGGGCCGGTTCGCCGGTCACGGTGGCCAGTTCCGCCCGCCCGAGCAGGTCGGTCAGGTCGCCGGAGGCTCGGGTGGGCGCCAGGGCGTACGGCAGACCGTGCAGGTCGACCGACGCGCAGAGCAGGCCCGCCACGGCCGCGGCGGCCCCCGGCGTCGTACCGGCGGCCAACAGGTCGATCCGCCACCACCCGAGCGTCTCGGCGGCGGCCAGCTCCCGGTGCCGGCGCCCGAGTCGCAGGGCGCGTACCGCCTGGGTGGGCGACGAGCCCCGGGCCTTGGCGTCGCGTTCCTGAGCGGCGAGCTGCCGGGCCTGCTCCGCGACCTCCTCGGCGGGGACCGGGTCGGCGAGCAGCAGCCAGGCGAACGCGCCCTGCCAGACGCCGAGCAGGCAGTCGTCGAGCCGGGGGCGCAGGTCGGTGGCCGGATCCCGGTCGTCCCGCTCCTCGACCAAGCCGTCCGTCATCCCGACGAGCCGCGTCCAGCAGGGCAGCGCGTCGAGCACCGCTGTCAAGCCTCCCGCGGGGTAGGCCAGGCCGACCGAGCCGGCGAAGAGGCTGGACCGGTGCCGACCGGCAGCACCCGCGGCCACGGCAGCACCCGCGGCCTCGACACCGCCGCCGGTGAAGACGTGCACGCCGCTCTGCTCGTCCGGCCGGCACCAGCCGACGACGACGCGGCCACCGCCTCCGGTCGCGGCAGCCGCATGGTACGCCGCGACGACGGCGGCCAGCCGCTGCCGGCGCCCCGGATCACCGCGTGCCTGGCCCGTCAGCGGGGGCACCCGAGGCAGCTCCACGATCCGGTACGCCGTCACGTGGTCGAGCCAGCCGCGTATGTCCGACCGGGGCTCGGTCGGGGACGTCACCGCCAGTCCTCCGGGTAGTGCTCCTCGGCCCACTCGGACTCGTCGTCGTCGTCGTAGTCGGGGTGCGGTTGTCCGGGTATGTTCCGCGGCGGTGTGCCCGGCTCACCGGACAGGTAGACCGTCGCCTGCGCCGGGTCCGGGAGAGGCAGGTCCGGCAGTGGACCGGTGGTGACCCGAGGGAGGGAAATGATGTCCGGGTTGCACTCCACACTGCGTACCGACAGTTTTCCCGTGCCCTGCGTGACCTCGATCAGCGCATAGTCCGGCAGGTCCTGGAGGGTGCGTGGCTCGACCACGTACTCGTACGCCCGTTGCTCACTCTGGGACTCGTTCCAGTTCACACTGTCGGCGACCGTCCTGGTGTGGGTCCAGCTCCGGCCGACGCTGACCTGCTTTTTCCACAGGGCACCGCTGGTCTGGTCCGAGAATCCGACGCTGTTGCCCTGGGAGTGGGTCTGGCTGCCGCCGAGCGTACGGGTGAGCTGGCTGAGGACGAACGTGTGTTGCCGGCCGATGAAGTCGGCCGCTCGCGCGGCCTCCTCGTGGTTGCTCAGGCGCATGAACGCGACCACGTCCGCGCCCACGGCGCGGACCGCGGAGTCCCGCAGGTGACGGAACATCAGCACGAGTCGGACCCCGCGACGTGTGCACAGGTCGGTCAGCCGCTCGACGTGCCGGTGGCTGAGGTCGTCCGCGCCGGCGACGACCAACGGGCCGACGAACGGCTCTGCCGAGGTGAGCCGCTGGACCAACCCCTGCAACACCAGTTCCTTGAGCAGCTCGTCCCGGACGTTGTGCGCGGCGTTCTCGTAGACGAGGCAGGTCAACCCGGGTTTCCCCAGATCGTGCCGGCCCTGTCGCCGGTCGGTCGCGGCGAACAGTTCGCGCAACGGGTACAGATGTGACTCGATCCGTCGCAGGTTCGGGTGGGCCTGGCGCCGGACCTCGTCGGAGAAGAGCGAGTCGGTGATGTGCTCCCGCTCGACCTCGCTCAGCTCGGGGAAGTCGCCTGGCTCGTCGAGCAGGACGCTGACCGCCGCGGCGATCCGGTGGATCGTGACATCCTCGCCGAGCGCCCGGCAGACGGTCGACAGGATGCGGTCGTCCTGGGCCCGGTCGGCCCGTCGGCCGGCGGGGGCGTCGCCGTGCATCGCCTCGACGAGGCTGTCGACCAGAGCCCGTCCGTCCATCTGGGAGAAGAGCGTGGTCTCGCCCACCTGGTCGGGCAGTCGGACGGCGGTGACGTCGACGGAGGCCGCCCTGGCCAGCCAGACCAGCTCGTGGCAGGCGGCCTCGCCGGAGAAGTCCACGAGGGTCATCGCACCCCGGGTACGCAGCATCGAGGCGCCCATCACGGTCAGCACCGCCTCCCAGCCCCAGACGCTGCCGCCGACGATGTCGACCCGGCGAGTCGTCGGCGGCAGAAGCGCGGCCCCCCATTCGAGATAGCCGCTGACCCGCTCCCGCTCTTCGGCGTCGAACTGCTCGCGCAGCTCCTCCCACCACGCGCAATGGGCCTCGTAGCGCCGCAGCTGCTTCTCACGCTCCCGCTCCGGCCCAGCTTCCGCGTAGCGACTGTTGGACCAGCTGTGCCACGCGCCACCCACCATCACCGCGAGCCCTATCGCGAGGATGACGCGCAGGTCGGTGGACGGTCCCTGGCCCACGATCCCGAGACAGAGGAGAACCACCGTCACGCCGACGCCGATGCCGACCCATCGCCGCATCCGGTACCACTTGTCCACACCCGCCGCCGCGGCGTCGAAGAAGACCTCGTCCCGCACGGGTTCGAGGGTCGGGTACGGCTCGGGGAAGTGGTAGCGGTAGAGGTTCCGGTCGCGGAAGATCCAGCCGAGGCGTTCCCCCTCGACGAAGAGGAAGTCCAGGTACTTCGATCCGCCCGCGGAATCGGTCATCATTCACCTCGTGTGGTGAAGTGGGATTCGAAGCAGTATCCCGAATCGATGAATCGATGACCATAGTTCTCGCGGGCGCACCCTCAGCCCGTAATCGACGGGGGCAGCTGATCTGACCCCCGGGCCGGCCGTCGTCGGCGCGGCTAGGAGCGCGGGCCCAGGTCACCCGAGCGGTAGTGCCGCCGGCAGAGCACCTGGTAGCGCACGTCGGCGCTATCCGCGGTGTCGCCGATGACGACCTGCGCGCCCTCGCGGACCACCCGCCCGTCGACCACCCGGGCGTTGAGCAGCCCCTCCCGGCCGCACCAGCAGAGCACCTCGATCTGGATCCGGGCCACCTCGTCGGCCAGCTCGAACAGCCGCTGGGCGGCGGGGAAGAGGCAGGACCGGAAGTCGGTGGCCAGGCCGAAGGCGTACACGTCGACGTCGTAGCCGTCGACCAGCTCGGCCATCTGCTCGACGTGCTCGACGTTGTAGAAGGACGCCTCGTCGCAGATCAGGTAGTCGACGCGTACCCCCTCGGCCCAGGTGTCGCGGACCAGCTTCCGCAGGTCGAGGGAGTCGGTGACCTCGACGGCGGAGTGGGCCAGGCCGATGCGGCTGGTGACCTGCGGGCCCAGCGACCGGTCGATGCGGGTGGTGACCAGGCCGCGGCGGCCCTGCCGGGCGTGGTTGTAGTTCATCTGCAACGCCATGGTGGACTTGCCGCAGTCCATCGGCCCCCAGAAGAACTTCAGCGCGGCGGCGTGCAACGGCCGCCCGTCGACACCGCGGGCGGCGGCACAGCCGATGCCGTTCTCGTCCGGGCCCGGGAGCGGTCGGGCCAGGCAGGTGGGGGCGGCAGCGGCGTCGTCGGTCACGTCGGGGCAGCCTAGTCCATCGAGCCGCCCCGATCGGTTCGGCTCAGAGCACCTTCGGCGGGGTGTTGCCGGCCGCGAGGATGGCCCGGCGGATCGGCACGGCGGCCAGCAGCGCGAAGCCCAGCACGAAGAAGATCAGCAGGGAGACCAGGCCCACCCGGTAGGAGGCGGTGAGCTGGAACACCAGCCCGAAGGCGAGCGGCCCGAGCCAGCTGGTGCCCTTGTCGCTGATCTCGTAGAAGCCGTAGTACTCGCCCTCCTTGCCGGTGGGGATGAGCTGGCTGAACAGTGACCGGCTCAGCGCCTGGCTGCCGCCGAGGACCAGACCGATCGCCCCGCCGAGCGCCATGAACGGCAGCGGCGACTCGGCGGGCAGCCGGAACGCGGCGATGATCACGCCGATCCACAGCACCAGGGACAGCAGCACCGTCTTCCACGCGCCGATGCGCCGGGCCAGCGCGCCCAGGGCGAGCGCCCCGCCGAAGGCGAGGAACTGCACCAGCAGGATCGTCACGATCAGGGTGCTCTGCTCCAGCTTCAGCTCCTCGGTGCCGTACTGGCTGGCGAGGGTGATCACGGTCTGGATGCCGTCGTTGTAGACCAGGAAGGCGAGCAGGAAGAACAGCGTCAGCGGGTACGCCTTGACCTCGCGCAGGGTGCGGCCGAGCTGCCGGAAGCCGTCGGTGAGCACGTTGCCGCCGCCGGCCAGCGCCGCGGCGGTGGGGTGTTCGCGCAGCCAGCGCAGCGGCACCAGGGTGAACACCGCCCACCACACGCCGGCGGACACGATGGACCAGCGGGCCAGGTCCAGGGTGCGCTGCGGGTTGCCCTCCTCGCTGAGCACGGTCACCGCGACCAGGTTCAGCGCGAGCAGCAGCCCGCCGCCGAGGTAGCCGATGGCCCAGCCCCGGCTGGAGATGGCGTCGCGTTCGTCCGGGCCGCCGAGCTGCGGCAGGAACGAGTTGTAGACGACCACGGCCGCGCCGAAGGCGATGTTGGCGATGAGGAACAGCGCGCCGCCGAGCAGGTACCGCTCGCCGGTGACGAAGGCCATCGCGATGGTGGCCCCCGCGCCGGTGAACGCCGCGCCGGCGAGCAGCCGCTTCTTGTGCGTCGACCGGTCGGCGATCGCCCCGATGACCGGCAGCACGAAGACGGTGAGGAACACCGACAGCGAGATCAGGTACGGGTAGTAGGAGCCGGCGGCGACCCGGATGCCCAGCGGGTGCACGTACCCCTCGCAGCTGTCCGCGCCGAGTTCGCAGCCGGCGGCCAGCTCGGTGACGGTGGTGAGGAACGGGCCGAGGAAGACCGTGATGACGGTGGTCTGGAACGCCGAGTTGGCCCAGTCGTAGAGGTACCAGCCGCGGCGTTCGCGGCGGGTGCTCGCCGGCGGTGGGTCCTGCACCGCGGGGGTGACGGTCTCGGCCATGGGGTTCCTCGGTGTTCAGGCGGCCCAGTGGCCGCGGCTGCGGTAGACGTCGCGCAGCACGCCGACGTGATCGGTCATGATGCCATCCACCCCAAGATCAAGTAAGTCGTGCATCTCGGCAGGTTCGTCGATCGTCCAGACGTGCACCTGCAGCCCCAACCGGTGGCAGTAGGCGAGGAACCGCCGGTCCACCACCGGCACCCGCCCGTAGCGCGGCGGCACCTGGGCGGCCACCACCGACGGCGGCAGCCGCAGCCGCCACCCGTGCAGCGACGCCACCCGCAGCCGGGCCACCCCGCGCATGCCGAGGCTGGTCGCGATCCGACCCTCGGTCAGCGCCCGCAGCCGGATCAGCCGGGCGTCGCTGAACGAGGCCAGCAGCACCCGGCCGGCCGCGCCCGCCCGGGTCACCGTCTCGACCGTCGGCGTCACCCCGCCGTCGGACTTCACGTCGATGTTGAACCGCACCCGCGGCCACGCGGCCAGCACCTCGTCGAGCCGGGGTACGACCGCCGCCCCGCCGACGCGTACCGACGCCAGGTCCGCCCAGCGCAGGTCGGCGATGCGTCCCCGCTCGCCGGTGACCCGTTCCAGGGTGGCGTCGTGGAAGACCACGGCCACCCCGTCGGCGGTGCCGTGCACGTCGGTCTCGACGTACCGGTAGCCGAGGCCGACGGCCCGGGCGAACGCCTCGACGGTGTTCTCGTCGCCCTCGGCGGCCCCGCCGCGGTGGGCGAAGGCCAGCGGCGCGGGCGCGTCGAGGTAGCCGGATCGGGTCAGCACGCAGCGCAGTATGCCTCGCCCCGGTGGCCCGCGGACGACCGGCCGGCGAGCACCCCGTGTCGCCGGTCCGGCCACCCGGTACGGTGCCCTGCGACGTCGCGGCGCGCCCGCCGCGACCGGCGTGAGGCGGGGGAGACGCGTGCGGCCCAGCATCCTGTTCGTCACCGACCTGGCCTACCCGGCGCAGGGCCGCCGCTACGGCGACGAGGACGTCTTCCTGACCTCCCGGCTGCGCGAGGACTTCGACCTGGCGCTGTGCCATCCCCGCGACGCCGCCGCCCTGATGGACCGCTTCGACGCGGTGGTGGTCCGCAACAGCGGCCCGGTCCTGGCCTACCGGGAGGCGTACCAGGCGTTCCGCGCCGCCGCGCTGGCCGGGGGCGTGCGGGTGTACAACCCGCTGACCGGCCGGGGCGACATGGCGGGCAAGCGGTACCTGGTGGAGCTGACCGCCGCCGGCGAGCCGGTGATCCCGACCGTCGACCGGCTCGCCGACGTCGACCGGCTGCCGCCGACCGACGAGTACGTGGTCAAGCCGGTCGCCGGGGCGGACTCCGTCGGCCTGCGGTTCGTCGCGCGCGACCGGCTCGCCGAGGCGGTCGACGGGCAGTCGCTGATCCAGCCGCGGGTGCCCTTCCGGTACGAGGTGTCCTTCTACTTCGTCGACGACGCCTTCCAGTACGCCCTGCACGCCCCCGACCCGCGACGGCGCTGGGACCTGGCCCCGTACGCGCCGACCGGGGCGGACCTGGACTTCGCCCGCCGCTTCGTGCGCTGGAACACCCTCGCCCACGGCGTGCAGCGGGTGGACGCCTGCCGCACCGTCGACGGGGCGCTGCTGCTGGTGGAGCTGGAGGACCTCAACCCGTACCTGTCGCTGGACCTGGTCTCCGCCGACGTGCGGGACGGGTTCGTGGCGGCGCTGAGCGCCTCGCTGCGCCGCTTCCTGGCCGCCGGCTAGGGCGGGTCAGCGCAGCCAGCCGGAGGTCAGGTCGGTGACCGCCGTCCCGGCGAGGTCGGCCAGTTTCACCCGGACGAACTCCCGCGCCGTCGTGGAGGTCTGCGTGCGTGGCGACGGGGTCGGGCCGGTGACGGCCGCGACGACGACGGCGGCGGCGTCCGCCGGGGACTGCGCCGCCGCGAAAACCCTGGAGCTGCGGTCGAGGTACGTCCGCAGCGCCGGCCCGTACACCCCGGCCCGCTCGATGGCCCGGTCCCGGTCGACGCCGACGTTGGCGACGAACTCGCTGGCCACCGCGCCCGGTTCGATCACGGCGACGGTCACCCCGACGCCCGCCGCGACCGGCGCCAGGGACTCCATGAACCCCTCCACCGCGAACTTCGCCGCGCAGTACGCCTCGTTGAACGGCTGACCGACCACCCCGCCGACGCTGGTGACGGTCACCAGCCGACCCCGACAGGCCCGCAGGTGCGGCAGCGCGGCCCGGCTGACGTGCAGCACCCCGAAGAAGTTGACCTCCATGACGGCCCGTACGTCGTCGACGGTCTCCTGTTCCAGGGTGCCGACGTGCCCGGCTCCGGCGTTGTTGACCACGGCGTCGAGCCGCCCGTACGCGGCCACGGTCTCGGCCACGGCGGCGGCGGCCGCGTCGGCGTCGGTGACGTCGAGCCGGCGTACGTCGATCAGGTCGGCGACCCCGGCGGCGTCGGCGGCTTCGCGCAGCCGGTCGGCGCGACCCGGGTCGCGCATGGTGGCCACGGTGCGCCAGCCGGCGCGCGCGCAGCCCAGCGCGATCTCCAGCCCGATCCCGGTGGAGGTGCCGGTGACCAGCACCGTCTGCTCGCTCATGTCTGCCCTGCCTCTCCTGGTGGAACCCTGCGGGCAGGGTCTCACCGTTCGGGGCCGCGCGAGGGCAACTCCGGGTTGCCCGGCGCGGGGAGCGGACACTAGGGTCGATGTCGTGACTGCCGGGTCGGCCATGGGCCACGAGCGGACAGGGCACCCGGCCGGCGCGTGAGCCCCGGGTGGGCCCGAGGCCCGCCACGCGTGTGCTCCGCCCGTCGCCCTCGCCGCGACGGCTCCGCGATCCGCACCCACCACGGCTCGGGCCGTCGGTGCTGTCTGCTGCGCGTGCCGTCCGTCGACGTCCGCGTTCCCCGCTCTCTTCGCACCCACCGCGCCGCCGCGCGGCGCGCCCATCTGCCCGGAGTAGCCACACCGCATGCCGAACGACGTCAACACCCAGGTCATCGAGGAGTTCCGCGCCAACGCCGGCCGTGTCGGCGGCTGGTTCGAGGGCGCCCGACTGCTGTTGCTCACCACCAGCGGGGCGCGTACCGGCGCCCCGCACACCACCCCGCTGGGCTATCTGCCCGACGGCGACCGGGTCCTGGTGATCGCCTCCGCCGGGGGCGCGCCGCGGCACCCGCAGTGGTTCCGCAACCTGGTGGCCGACCCGCTGGTCACCGTGGAGGACGGGGTCTTCACCTACCGGGCCCGCGCCGAGGTGCTCCCCGACGCCGACCGGGACCGCGCCTTCGCCCGGGCCGCCGAGGCCGACCCGGGGTGGGCCGACTACCAGGACCGGGCGGGCCGTCGGCTGCCGGTGGTGGCGCTGGAGCCGCTGCCCGGCCCGCCGAGCCCGCCGCCCGGCCCCCCGGGCGCGGCGCTGATCGCCGTGCACGACGCGTTTCGCCACGAACTCGCCCTGATCCGGCAGGAGGTGGCGGCGGCAGGGCCGACGATCGGCGCGCAGCTGCGGGTGAACTGCCTGACCCTCTGCGAGGGGCTGCACGGGCACCACCAGCGCGAGGACGGGGGCCTCTTCGCCTGGCTGGCCAACGAGCGGCCGGATCTCGCCCCGGTGCTCGACCGCCTCGCCGCCGAGCACCGGGCGATGGCGGCGTTGCTGGACGAGTTGCGTGCCGTCCTGGCCACTCCCGCCGCCGACCGCGACGCGCTGGGCCAGGAGGTGGACCGCCTGACCGACCAGGTGCAGGCGCACCTGGCGTACGAGGAGGAGCAGCTGGTGCCGATCCTGAACGCCGCCGTCGGGTGACGTCGTCGCCGCCCGGCGGGGTCAGCCCGGCGGGCGGCGGCGGTGGGCGCGGCTGGTGTCGACGGGGCGGCCCGGGTCGACGTGGCGGGGGCGGTCCGGCTCGTCGAGGCGCAGCGGCACCAGGGTGTCGGTGATCGCGTCGATGATCCGGTCGGTGCCCCGGCGGGCGGCGCCGGGCGCGCCGTGGGCCAGGTCGTGCAGGTCCAGCGGGTCGCCGAAGCGCACCCGGATCACCGGTCGGCGCAGCAGCGACCGGGCGATGCCGGGCAGCATGCCCTGCGGCGTCCGGTAGGGCAGCACCTCGTGCGAGCCCCACTGGGCGACGGGAATGATCGGGGCGCCGCAGGCCAGGGCGAGCCGGGCGGCGCCGGTCTTGCCGCGTTCGGGCCACAGGCCCGGGTCCAGGCCGATGCGGCCCTCCGGGTAGACCAGCACCACCGAGCCGCGCGCCACCGCCACGGCGGCGTCGTCGAGGGCCCGGTGCACCCCGGCGGTGCCCCGGTCGACGCGCAGGTGCCCGGAGTGGCGCATCAGGGCCCCGATCACCGGGGCGCGGAAGAGCCCGCCGGTGGCCATGATCCGCGGGGCGACGCCGCGCACCTGGCAGGCCGCGGCGAGGACGACCGGGTCGAACGGGCTGATGTGGTTGGCGGCCAGGATCAGCGGGCCGCGGCGCAGCGCGGCCGGCACGTCGCCGCTGACCTCCAGCCGGGCCAGCAGGGCGACGAGGAGGCGGGCGAAGACCTGCGCGGCACGCCAGAACCGTGGCGGGCGCCAGGTGGCGGTCGGGGTGTCCATCAGTGCTGGATGGTCGCACGCCGGTGGGTGACGGTGGGCACCGATCCCGGGCCCTGCGGCAGAGGTGATCAGGGTCATTGGTCCCGGGGCGGGTCGGGACCCCCGGCCCTGCCCCAATCTCTACGACGCGCAGTAGTATTTACTACGTCTCGTAGTATGAACAGCTGGGGGTTACTGGTGGACGCGTTGGACGTCGCCCGCTGGCAGTTCGGTGTCACCACCGTCTACCACTTCCTATTCGTGCCGCTGACCATCGGCCTGTCGGTGCTGGTGGCCATCCTCCAGACGCTGTGGCACCGCACCGGCAACGAGCGCTACCTCAAGCTCACCAAGTTCTACGGCAAGCTCTTCCTGATCAACTTCGCGATGGGCGTGGTCACCGGCATCGTGCAGGAGTTCCAGTTCGGCATGAACTGGAGCGACTACTCCCGCTTCGTCGGCGACATCTTCGGCGCCCCCCTCGCGATCGAGGCGCTGGTCGCGTTCTTCCTGGAGTCGACCTTCATCGGCCTGTGGATCTTCGGCTGGGACCGGCTGCCCAAGCGGGCACACCTGGCCAGCATCTGGATCGCCGCGATCGGCACCAACCTCAGCGCCTACTTCATCCTCGCCGCGAACTCGTTCATGCAGAACCCGGTCGGCTACCGGATCAACCCCGACACCGGCCGCGCCGAACTCACCGACTTCGTCGCCGTGCTCACCAACAAGGTCGCGCTGATCACCTTCCCGCACACCCTGGCCGGCTCGTTCCTGGTCGCCGGCTCGCTGGTGGTCACCGTCGGGCTGTGGCACATGATGCGCAACCGCGACAGCGCCGACACCGGGGCGTACCGGTTCGCCACGAAGTTCGGCTCGTGGGTGGTGCTGGTCTCCGCCACCCTGGTCGTGATCACCGGCGACATCCAGGGCAAGATCATGACGCAGGTGCAGCCGATGAAGATGGCCGCCGCCGAGGGCCTCTACACCACCGAGAGCCCCGCCTCGTTCTCCGTGCTCACCGTCGGCAGCCTCGACGGCAGCCGCGAGCTCTTCGCCATCAAGATCCCGTACCTGCTGTCGTACCTGGGCACCGGCGACCCCAACGGCACCGTGCACGGCATCAACGACCTGCAGGCCCAGTACGCCAGCCAGTACGGCGCCGGCAGCTACACCCCGATCATCCCGGTCACCTACTGGAGCTTCCGCTTCATGATCGCCTTCGGGTTGGCCGCCGCCGCGATCGCCCTGCTGGTGCTCTGGTCGCAGCGCAAGGGCCGCACCCCCACCAGCCGCTGGCTGCTGCGCGCCGGCCTGGTCATGCCGGTGCTGCCCCTGCTCGCCAACTCCTTCGGCTGGATCTTCACCGAGATGGGCCGCCAGCCCTGGATCGTCTTCGGCGAGATGCTCACCCGCGACGGCGTGTCCCGCAGCGTCTCGCTGACCGAGGTGCTCACCTCGTTCACCGCCTTCACCCTGATCTACGCCACCCTCGCCGTCATCGAGTTCAAGCTGCTCGTCCGCTACGCCCGCGCCGGGGTGCCCGACCTCACCCCCGATCCCGCGATCGACGACAGCCGCGACGACGCCGAGCGCCCGCTCGCCTTCGCCTACTGACCCGGAGCCCACCGTGGAACTGACGACCGTCTGGTTTCTCCTCGTCGCCGTGCTCTTCACCGGCTACTTCATCCTCGAAGGCTTCGACTTCGGCGTCGGCATGCTGCTGCCCGTCCTCGGCCGCGACGACCGGGAACGCCGCGTCCTGATCAACACCATCGGCCCGGTCTGGGACGGCAACGAGGTCTGGCTGATCACCGCCGGCGGCGCCATGTTCGCCGCCTTCCCCGAGTGGTACGCCACCCTCTTCTCCGGCTTCTACCTGCCGCTGCTGCTGATCCTGCTCGCCCTGATCGCCCGGGGCGTGGCCTTCGAGTACCGGCACAAGCGCCCCGAGGCGTCCTGGAAGCGCCGCTGGGACACGGCGATCTTCGTCGGCTCCGTCGTACCGGCGGTGCTGTGGGGTGTCGCCTTCGCCAACATCCTGCGCGGCGTGCCGCTGGACGCCGACCACGAGTACGTCGGCGGCCTGGTCGACCTGCTGCACCCGTACGCGCTGCTCGGCGGGGTGACCACCGCGGCGCTGTTCCTCACCCACGGCGCGGTGTTCCTCGCCCTGAAGACCACCGGCGAGATCCGGCAGCGGGCCGGCGCGCTCGCCGTGCGCCTGGGCGTGGGCACCGCGGTCGCCGCGGTGGGGTTCCTGACCTGGACGCTGAGCATCCGCTCCAGCACCGCGGCCGTCGTGTTCGCCGTCGGCGCGGCCCTGGCCCTGCTCGGCGCGCTCGCCGCCGCCCGGGTGCGCCGGGAGGGCTGGGCGTTCACCGGCACCGCCGTGGCGATCGGCCTGGCCGTGGCGACCCTGTTCGCGGCGCTGTTCCCGAACGTGCTGCCCTCCACCCTGGACGCCGCCGGCACGCTCACCGCCACCAACGCCGCCTCCACCCCCTACACCCTCAAGATCATGACCTGGGTGGCGGTGGTCTTCACCCCGATCGTGCTGGCCTACCAGGGTTGGACGTACTGGGTGTTCCGCAAGCGGATCGGGGTAGTGAACATCCCGCAGCACTGAGAACCTGCGGGGGCGCGGGACGCGGGGCCGGGCGAGGGGGTCGCACCGGCCCCGCGGGCTGTTCCCCGCCGGAAAATCCGCCCACCCTCAAGATCCGCGCCGCTATGGTGGGCCGATGGCCAGCCCCCCGCACGTGCGTGAGCTCACCGTCGACGACCTCACCGACGCCTGGCACCTCGGTCGGCGCGCCTTCGGCTCCGACCCGCAACCGGCGCCGCACGCCACCGTCGCGGTGCCCGGCCTGACCCGCTACGGCGCCTTCGACGACACCGGCCGGCTCCTCGGCAAGGCCGTCGACCTGCACCACGAGCAGTGGTGGTCCGGGCGGGCCGTGCCCGCCGCCGACGTAGCCGGGGTCGCCGTCGCCCCCGAGGCCCGCGGCCGTGGCGTGGCCCGCGCCCTGCTCACCGGCCTGCTGCGCGGCGCCCACGACCGCGGCGCCGCCGTCAGCGCGCTGTTCCCCACCGTCACCGCCCCCTACCGCGCCTGCGGCTGGGACGTCGCCGGGGTGATGCGCACCGTCGACGTGCCCACGGTGGCGCTGCCCCGGCACCGCCCGGCCCCGCACCTGAACGTCCGCGCGGGCACGCCCGACGACATGCCGGCCGTCGTCGCCCTCTACGAACGCCTCGCCCGGGACCGGCGCGGGCTGCTCACCCGCCGCGGTGACCTCTTCGACCCGCACACCACCGCCGACACCCTGCCCTTCGACGGACTCACCCTCGTCGAGGACGACGGGCACCTGGTCGGCTACGCCAGCTGGGACCGCGGCCGCGGCTACGGCGACGACGCCGTGCTCACCGTCCACGACGTCCTGGCCACCACCGCCGACGCCGCCCGGGAACTCGTCGGCGTCCTCGCCAGCTGGCACAGCGTCACCCCGACCGTGCGGCTGCGCCTGCTCGACGGCGACGCCGTCAGCGCCCACCTGCCGCTGGAAGCCGTCCGCGAACACGAGCAGGAACCGTGGATGCACCGGCCCGTCGACGTCACCCGCGCCATCGCCGCCCGGGGCTGGCCCGCCCACACCCGCGGCACCGTCGAGTTCACCCTCACCGACGGGCTCGCCGAGTGGAACACCGGCACCTGGCGACTGGTGGTCGCCGACGGCGCCGCCGAGCTCACCCGCGTCACCGCCGAGGTCGACCTGCACCTGTCCGTACGCGGCTTCGCCCTGCTCTACAGCGGCGCCAGCACCGCCGCGTCCGTCGCCGACGCCGGCCTGCTGCACGCCACCGGCACCGACCCGCGCGCGCTGGACCTGCTGGCCGCCGGGGGAGCGGCGCACCTGCTCGACTACTTTTGAGCCCGACGGGCATCCCGGACGGCGCGAACGACGGCCGGGCCGCCCGCTGGGGGTGGCCCGGCCGCCGTGGTGTGGCGTCAGTGCGCGTGGTGGTAGGCGTGGACGACCGCGTGGCCCTTGCCGCGCGAGATCAGCCACCGGTTGACCGGGGTGGTCAGCACGAACGCCACCAGCAGCGCGAACGCCAGCGACGCCCAGAACACCCAGCTGGTCAGCCCCGCCTCCATGGCGCCGGGCACGGCGAGCATCACCGCGTTGTCGAGGATCTCCATCACCGCGATCGACACGGTGTCGGCGGCCAGCGCCACCTTCAGCGCGGTCCGCCCGTCCACGCCGGCGCGCAGCACGCCGCGCATGGTCAGCGCGTAGCCGAAGACGAACGCCAACGCGACCGCGAGGACGACGGTGGGCAGGGCGGACCAGCCCAGCGCCGTGCCGATGACCATCCCGAGCACCTCGCCGATCGCGCAGCCGGTCAGGCAGTGCAGGGTGGCCTGCGCGGCCATCGTCCATGACGTCGCCGCCGCCGCTGAGGCGGGCGGGTGGTGGCCGTGGCCGGCGGCGGCGGGCGGGTGGTGATGGGTTGCGTGGTCCATGACGGGACCTCCCTTCGATGCCACCGACCATACCCCCCAGGGGTATCAGTGGGAAGGGTCGGGTGAGTGAGCCCGGTGACAACACCACCGCTCGGCGACCGGCGGCCCTCGCCGCCTACTACCGGCGGCGCCGCACCCTCGCCGATGTGGGCCAGGATGCGGCGCGCCGCCGGTACCGGTCAGCGCGCCTCGCGCAACTCCGCCAGCCGTGCCTCGATCTCCGCCAGCTCCGCGCGCAGCTTCTCCGCCTGCTGCTCCGCCTCGGCCCGCTCCGCGGCCATGATCTGCTCCACCGCCTCGTGCACCCCGGGCACGTCGACCAGCGCCACCATCTTCAGCGCCTCCGCCGGCTTCACCACGTACGGCTTCGCCAGCGCCTTGGCGCCCTGCTGCGCCGCCACCGTCCACTCGCCGTCGGCGTACGCCAGGGTCACCGTCAGGCCCGCCGGGCCCTTCGGCTTCGCCGCCTTCACCGCCCGCCGGGCCGGCTTCGCCTCCACCTGCTGCTCCACCTTCGACTCCTCCCGACGCGGCGCCGGCACCCGGTCCAACACGAACTCCGGCTCCGCCGGCGCGGCCGGCGGCTGCTCCATCTGCGGCTCCGGCTTCGGCTCGGCCACCTTCCGCCCCGTGCCCCGGGGCGCCACCGCCACGTCGGCGGGGGAGAAGGGCAACTCGTCGCGGCCGAAGCGCACCACCACGAACTCCTCGGACACCTCGGGGTCGGTCAGCTCGACCACCTGGCCCACCTGCCCGGCGATCTGCCCCGCCGACGCCGTGAACACCACCTTGGGCTTCCGTCCGGCGGCCAACGCCTCCCGGATGCCGTGCACCTCGTCCTCGGACAAACCCTGGCCCGCCATGACAGCCCTCTTCCGTACATGTGTTTGACAGCTGTCTTGATACCAGCCGGCCCCGACAACCGGAAGATCAACCCCCCAGCGCGCGCAACGCCCCGTCCGCGTGCTCGTTCATCCCCAACTCGTTGTGGATCACCGCGAGCACCCGCCGGTCCGGTCCGATCACGAACGTCATCCGGCGCATGCTCAACGGCCCCAACGGCAACCGCCGCCGTACCCCGAATTGCTGCGCCACCACACCGTCGACATCCGACAGCAGCGGATAGTCGAACCCGTGCCGCCGGGCGAACTCCGCCTGCTTCTCCACCGGATCGCGGCTGATGCCCACCCGCTGCGCGCCCACCGCCGCGAACTCCGCCGCCAGATCCCGGAAGTGGCAGCTCTCCGCCGTGCAGCCCCGCGTCATCGCCGCCGGGTAGAAGAACAGCACCACCGGCCCCGCCGCGACCAGCTCCGACAGCCGCCGCGGCGTACCCGTCTGGTCGGGCAGCTCGAAATCCTCCACCAGGTCACCGACACCCACACCCACCGCGCACCTCCACCGATCGACCGACGACGCGCGGTGAGCCTAAGCGATCAGCCCCACACCCCGGCCACGTCGGCGGCAACCGCCTCGGCCTGCGCGAACCCCGCCCGCGCCGCGGCCGCCCGCCGCGCCGGATCCAGCACGTTGCGGCCGATCGCCGCCCGCGCCGCCCGATTCGGTGACACCACCGCCACCCGCGCCACCGACCGCAACGCCGCCACCTGCGCCGACAACCGCGGCATCGGCCCGAACCCCGACGTCACCGGCGCCAGCACCACCACCCGCTCCGCGCCCGCCGCCAGATCCGCGTTCACCACCGACCGCACCCCACCGTCGACGTACCGGCGATCCCCGATCGTCACCGGCGGCCACACCCCCGGCACCGCGCAGCTGGCCCCCACCGCGTCCACCAGCGACACCCCACTGGCCGCGTTGAACACCACGAACTCACCCGAGGTCGCGTCGACCGCCGTGACCAGCAACCGCCGCGCCGGCCACTGCCGCGCCGGCAACCGGGCCTCGATCACCGCCCGCCGCGACGCCTCCGACGGGGTACGCGCCGCCACCGCCATCGCCCCCACCCGCGCCCGGGCCCGCACCGCGTCCCGGGTACGACCACCCGCCCACACCAGCCGCGCCACCGCCGGCCACCCGAACCGCGCCGCCACCTCACCCGTCGGCGCCGCCAACTGCGCCTCGTACGACTCGCGCACCGGCCGCCCCGAACACAACTGCGCGCCCACCACCGACCCGGCCGACGTCCCCACCACCAGGTCCGCGTCCGCCAGCACCACCCCCCGCTGCGCCAGCCCCGCCAGCAGCCCCCACTCCCAGGCCACCCCGGTCACCCCGCCGCCACCCAGCACCAACGCCCGCGTCATGTGTGACCACCCTCTCCGTGACCGGCCCGTGCCCGAAACGGTAGCGTCGCCACCACACGGGGGCAGGGGAGCGGTCCATTGAATCCGGTCACGGTCATCACCGGCGGCAGCCGCGGCATCGGCGCCGCCGTCGCCCGCCGCCTCGCCCACGACGGCCACCACATCGCCATCGGCTACCGACGCGACCACGACGCCGCCGCCGCGGTGCTGGCCGACGTCCGCGCCCTCGGCCGCCAGGCCGTCGCCGTACCCGCCGACACCACCGACCCCGACCAGGTCGCCGGGCTCTTCGACGCCGCCGCCGACCTCGGCCCGCTCACCGGCCTGGTCAACAACGCCGGCGTCACCAGCCCCATCGGAGCCTTCACCGACCTGCGCCCCGACGACCTGCGCCACGTCGTCGACGTCAACCTCATCGGCTACGTCCTCTGCGCGCAGCAGGCCGCCCGCCGCCTCGACACCGGCGGCGCCATCGTCAACATCTCCTCCGCCGCCGCCACCCTCGGCAGCCCGGGGGAGTACATCCACTACGCCGCCGTCAAGGCCGCCACCGACACCCTCACCATCGGCCTGGCCAAGGAACTCGCCCCGCAGGGCATCCGGGTCAACGCCGTCGCCCCCGGCCTCATCCGCACCGACATCCACGCCCTGTCCGGCATGCCGGACCGCCCCGACCGCAACGCCGGCCGGGTGCCGATGGGCCGACCCGGCGAACCCGACGAGGTCGCCGGCGCCGTCGCCTGGCTGCTCGGCCCCGACGCCTCGTACACCACCGGCGCGGTGCTGCGGGTCGCCGGCGGCATGTGAGCCGAGCCCCGGAGCGACGTTCCCGGGCTTCGACGGTGCGGCGGTGTGCCGACGTCGAGTGCGGAAGGCATGCTGCCTCCTCTCCGAAGGAGGGGGAGGGGTAAAGCCGATTCGTGCCCCCACGCACGCTGCGCCCACACCCACGCGGCGTCCGACGGTCCATCCGCTGAGCCGAACGGCCACCCGGGACCAGTGCCTTCACCCTCATCCCGGGCCGCTGAGCGCCCGTCGTTGACTTAGGCAGGCATATGCCTGCATGATGGCCGGGTGAGTACCGACGCGAGCGGGATGGACTCGGCCTTCAAGGCACTGGCCGACCCCACCCGACGGCTCCTGCTCGACCGGCTGCGGGAGCAGAACGGCCAGACGCTGCGCGAGCTGTGCGAACACCTCGACATGGCACGCCAGTCAGCGACGCAGCACCTGGACATCCTGCAGCGGGCCAACCTCGTCACCGTCGTCCGACGCGGACGCGAACGACTGCACTACCTCAACCCCACCCCGATCCACGAAATCGAGCAGCGGTGGATCTCCTCGTTCGACAAACCCCGCCTGCAAGCGATCAGCGCCATCAAGAACCAGGCAGAGGAGTACGCCATGACCACCGAACCCACACCCGTGCCGACCTACGTCTACACCACCTACATCCGCGCCAGCGCCGAGCAGGTGTGGCAGGCCCTGACCGACGCAGACCTGACGGCGCGCTACTGGGGGCACGCCAACGTCTCGGACTGGCAGCCGGGCTCGGCCTGGGAGCACCGACGCGTCGACGGCTCAGGCGCCGTTGACGTCGTCGGTCAAGTGCTCAAGGTCGACCCCCCGACCCGCCTCGTCATCACCTTCGACGACGCCCCGGACGCCGAGGCGCCACGAGAACCGTCGGTCGTCACCTTTCTGGTCGAACCGCACCACGACATCGTCCGCCTCACCGTGACCCACGAGAACCTCGCCAACCTGGAGATGCTCGGCGGGATCTCCCGCGGCTGGCCGGCTGTGCTGGCGAACCTCAAGTCGCTGCTCGAGACCGGCGACGTCCTCCCACAGGCGCCGTGGGAGATGTCCCCGGCGCACACCTGAGCCGGCAGCCCAGCCACGCCAAGTAAGGAGACACATGGACACCACGCCGCTCCGGGACGCCTACCGCGCGCTGCTGGACGCCGCGGCGACAGTCGCCGGCTCCGGCGGTACGAGCCCCGTACCGCCGGCCGGCGAGTGGAACGCCGACCAGATCCTGGCGCACGTCGCCCTCGTCAACGCCGCCACCATCGCCGCCGCCTCCGCCGTCGCGGCGGGAGCGAACACGACGTACGACAACCGCATGGCGCTCGACACCTGGACCATCGAGCGCGTCATCACCCTCGCCCGCGGCAACGCAGGGCTCCGCGAGCGCATCCGCTGCCAAGGGGACGCCCTCTGCGCACTCGGCGGGCCGGGGCTGAGCGAGGCCGAACTCGACACCCCGGTGCCCACCCTGCTGCTGTCCAACGGCACCGTCCTGGTCGATCAGCCCCTACCGCTGAGGGACCTCATCGCCGGGCTCGCCGACGTGGAACTCCCCGGCCACACGCAACAGCTCCTGGCCCTCCTGCCGGCCGGCGTCGGGGCCGACGTCACGACGTAACATTCCCGCCGGACAGCCCAGCCACCGACCGGCGTCACGCCAACCCTCTGTCGCTCGTGACGGTGCGGCTGTCACCGGTGGCCGGGCGATCAGACGAGCTGTGGCGCGCGAGACTCGTGGGTCGGTTCGAGCGAGATGTGCGTGGACAGCGCGCGGAGGAAGTCGGGCGCGTCGAAGATCTGGCCGGCGGAGGCGACGCCGCTCGTCCTCGTTTGACCGCCGAGAATGCGACGGACCGCTTCGACCGCCAGCGGTGCGCTGATGGCGTAGATGTCCTGGCCGCTGGCGACGACCCGTCGCTGCGTGTCACCGGAGCGCACGATGACGTCGACGGTGAACGTCTGCGCGGACCGGCCGAGCTCGTCGACAGCGGTGGGTGCGGGTGTGCCCGGAGCGGCCAGGTCCCGGGCTGCGTCGGTGGTCATGTACGTGCGCACCTCGGGGATGGACAGGTGGCTGGGGACGGTGACGACGTCGGCCATCGTGAACTCGCCGAGGACGCTCCGGCGGCCCACCGGAGCGGGAAAGTCCCACTCCATCCTCGGCAGGTCGCGCTCGTCGACGTAGTACTCCAGCCGGCTACCGGTGTAGCGGACACGCTGGCCAGCGCGCCGTTCCCGCGAGACGGTGCCGGAGACGAGGGTCCCGGCCGTGGGGTGCCAACTGCTCAGCCCGTACGCGACGTGCGCCTCGTCGGCCGCCGTCCAGTCGCCCATCGCCGTCGTGACCAGCAGATCGCCGAGTCCGCCGAAGAAGGCCATCGCCGGGACCACCGCGACGCCCGCGGTCCGCGCGCGGTCGGTGAAGTGCGTGAACGTGTCGAGGTTCGCCTCGATCTCGGCCGCCACATCCACGTACGGGACCCCGGTGCGCAGGGCGGCCTCGATCACGGGGCCCGCGGTCGAGGCGAACGGGCCGGCGCAGTTGATGACGGCGGCTGCGCCCTTCAATGCGCGGTCGAGCGAGGCTGGATCGTCGACCGACGCCACCCGGTACTCGAGCCCCGGATGCGACGCCGCCAGCGCCTCGAGCTTGCCCGCGTCGCGGCCGAGGAGAAGCGGGACGAACCCGCGGTCGCGCAACTCCGTCACCACGAACCGCCCGGTGTGTCCGTACGCACCGAACACCGCCACCATCTGACTCGAACCCATCTGCAGTTCCCCTCAAAAGATCGACTGAGAAGATCCTCTCAGCGCGGCCACCCCCGCAGTAGTGTCTGGAACGCCATGCCCCATACAATTCCGGACATGGCCACTGTCGCGCTCGCCGCCACCGACGCGATGCTGCACTTCGAGCTCGCCATGGCCTGCGAAGTCTTCGTCCGCGACCCCTCCGGCCTGGCAGACCCGTGGTACGACCTCGTGGTCTGCGGCCCGGGCCCGGTCCGGATCGGCCGATTCCACATGGAACCCGACGACGGGTTGGACCGACTCGCCCGCGCCGACACCGTGATCATCCCGGCCGTGGAAGACATCGACGCCGACGTGCCACCCGACCTGCTCGACGCCGTCCGCGCGGCCCACGAGGCGGGCGCTCGGCTGGTCTCGCTGTGCACCGGCGCGTTCGTGCTGGCCGCCGCCGGGGTGCTGGACGGGCTGCGCGCGACCACCCACTGGGCCCACACCGAGGCGCTGGCCGCCCGCTATCCCCGGGTGAAGGTCGACCCGGACGTGCTCTACGTCGACAACGGCAACGTGCTCGCCTCGGCCGGCAAAGCCGCCGCGATCGACCTGTGCCTGCACCTGATCCGCCGCGACCACGGCTCGACGGTCGCCAACGCCGTCGCCCGCCGCCTGGTCGTGCCGCCGCATCGCGCCGGCGGCCAGGCCCAGTTCGTCACCACCCCGGTGCCCGCCCGCGACGACCATCCCCTTGCCAACCTGTTCCCCTGGGCGATGGAACGGCTCAACCGTCCGCTGACCGTGGAGGACCTGGCTCGCCAGGCGAACATGAGCTCGCGCAACCTGGCCCGCCACTTCAGGTCGGCGACAGGCACCACCCCGCTGCAGTGGCTGTCGACGCAGCGGATCCGCCGGGCCCAGGAGCTGCTGGAGAACACCGACAACAGCATCGACGTCATCGCCGAGGCGGCTGGCATGGGAACCGCCACGACGTTGCGCCGACACTTCCACCGCACCGTCGGTGTACCTCCGGACGCCTACCGTCGCACCTTCCGCAGCGCCGGGCCATCGTCACGATCGTGATCACCGTCCGGTCGGCGGCCTGACAGGGGGAGCGGTGCTCTCCTGCGCATTCACCCGGGTGGGAGCGGTGAGAACCCTGTGTGGACGGTGCCGACTCGCGGTCATGCTCCGGCGCATGGTGGGAGCTCGGTCTGTCTTCCGGCCGAACTCGTCGCAGAAGCACTGCGCGGTCTGCGATCTCTGACGACATGGCCACTCGGCGCCAGAACCGTGAAGGCAGCTCGACCCGACGCCGGCCAGGTCACTGCCACTGTGTGTCCTGATTCGATAATGTACATTATGTCAAGTAGTACTGGTGGGGGCCTCCTCCGGTAGGGCGGGCGGTGCTGTCGTAGGCCGTGGCGTCCCATGATCGGGTAGCAATTTCCGACGGGACACGCCGATGTGGCAGTCGGAAATTGCTATCCGATCATGAGAGCGGCAAAGGTCGGCCGGCTCAGCCCCGACGGAGAACCCCGGCATGTGCGCACGCGTCCACCAATGAGGGTCGCGTTGGGCGCGACATCATCGGCACTGCGCGTGCAGTGCGGCGGTGAGCCGAGCTGGTGTCCCCGAGTGCGCCACCCCCTTGGCTGGGACGGCCGCCTTGCGTCCGTGGTCATGCGCGGCTCCACCTCGGCCCGCCTTGCCTCGCAAGCTGCTCGCCGGTTACCGCGCCACCCGAGGGCCATCCGGTGCGCATCTCCCTGCGCCTGCGCCGCTCCCCTCTCTTCGCGGGCTAGCCGCAAACGCGAAAAGCCTGCATAATATGCCTTATGCATCATAAACAGGACGAATCGGTAGGGCAGCTCATCGAGGAGTTCCTGACAGCGCGGGCCACCCGCAAGCCCTCCCCCCACACGCTGGAGGCGTACCGGCGGGACCTGCGGGCGGTCGCCGCCCTGGTCGAGGGCGCCACTCCCCTCCCCCTCGACCAGGTGATGATCTCGGACCTCTCCCCCCGCGTCATGCGTGCCGCGTTCGCCCGGTTCGCTGCTCCCCGGGCGGCGTCCTCGGTGCACCGCGCCTGGTCCAGTTGGAACAGCTTCTTCACGTTCCTGGTGGCCGAGGGGGTGGTGGCCGGCAACCCGATGCCGGCGGTGGGCCGGCCGCGCGCCGCGCTCCCCCAGCCCAAGCCGTTGCGGGGCGAGGACACCCCGGAGGAGTTGCTCGCCTCGGTCGCTCGGGAGGACGGTCGGCAGCGGGACCCGTGGCCGGAGCGGGACGTGGCGGTGCTGGCGCTGGCGCTCTGCGCCGGGCTGCGCCTGTCTGAGCTGCTGGCGCTGCGGGTGTCGTCGCTGACCGGGCGGGCCGGCGAGCGGCGGGTCGACGTGGCCGGCAAGGGCGGCCGGCCGCGGGTGGTACCGGTCGAGCCGGAGCTGGACCGGGTGCTGGCGGCCTACCTGGACAGTCGGGCGCGGCGGTTCGGGTCGCGCAGCGTACGGCCGGATTCGCCGTTGCTGGTGGACCGGCGGGGTGAGCCGCTGCGCCGGGGTGGGCTGCAGTACCTGGTGGACTCCTGCTATCGGCGGGCGGGCATCGGTGACCGGGTGCCGCGCGGCGCGCGGCTGCACGCGTTGCGGCACACGTTCGCGACGCGGTTGGCCGAGGACGGGGCGAGCGCCGCGGAGATCATGCGGTTGCTGGGGCACGCGTCGTTGGCGTCGTCGCAGACGTACATCGAGGTGACGGCGGGTCAGCAGCGGGCGGCGGTGCGGTCGAACCGCACCAACCGCGCGCTGGCGGGGCTGGTGCCGCTGTCGTTCGATCCCGCGGGTTGACCGGGGCGTCGGGTCACAGGCCGGTGCAGGGGGTGCCGTCGATCGTGCAGCCTTCGGGTGCCTTGGTGCGCGGGTCCGGGTTGCGGACGTCGAAGGTGATGGTCTGCGACTGCCCGGCCGGCACGGGTGCGCCGGTGAAGGTGACGGCCTGACCGTCCTGCTGCCAGTTGGCCCCCTGGGCGTTGGTGACGGTGCCGCCCTCGGCCAGGGTGACGACGAGGGTCCAGCTCTTCGCCGCCGGGCCGTCCGGGTTGTCGAGCACCACCTGGCCGGAGTAGCCGAAGATTCGGGTGGCGGTGGTCTCGTAGCGGGCGGTCATGGCGGCGGCGCTCGGGGCGGCGGAGGTGGGTGTGCGCGACGGGGTGGCCGTGGGCGTCCGGCTGGGGCGCGCGGTGCTGCGAGCGGCGGCGGCGGACGAGGGCCGGGAGCTGCGGGTGGTCCGGGGCGCGGCGTTGTCGCTGGTGGCGCCGGCGGTGGGTGGTGGGGGCAGCGGGGCCGGTGCGGCGGTCTGGTCCGCGTCGCCGGGCAGCAGGGCCCAGAGGGCCGCGCCGGTGGCGAGGGTCGCCGCGGTGACCGCCGCGGCGATCGCCAGCCGGCGTCGGCGGTCGGCCGGTGCGGGTACGCGGCCGGACAGGACGATGGCGGGCAGCTCGGCGGTCGGCGGGTCCTCGCCGCGGCGCAGGTCGACCTGCTGGAAGGCGAGCCAGTCGAGGATGGCGGGGAGCCGTCCGGTCAGGGTCTGCTGGTAGTACCGCTCGCGGTGGTCGCGGTCCTCGGCGGGCCAGGTGCCGTGTTCCATGGTTTCCTCAACCGACAGTCGGCAGCCGTCGGCGGTGCGGGTGATGGTGCAGGTGAGCTGGGTGCGGCGGTCGCCTTCCTGGCACTGCAGGACGAGCAGCTCGGGTGCCCGCTGGTCGGTCACCTCGGCGTCGACGGCGGCGTGGAAGCCGGGCAGCCCCGCGGTGTGCAGCAGCAGCCGTTGCGGTGCCTGGGCGACCGTCTCGGTCTCGGTGAACCAGCGGCTGAGCAGCTGCGGGTTGGTCAATGCCTGCCAGACCCGGTCGCTGGGGTGCGACAGGTCGACCTGGGCGCTGATCTCGATCACGGCGAGACTGTACGGGTTGTGGTGGGTGGCCGCTGGGCGGGTGCCCGTCCTGACAGGATCGCCGGCGTACGGGTGGGTGCGGCGCGGGCGGATCTGGGGGTGGTGTCGGCGGTGGACCGGCGGCGGGCGGACGCGGTGCTGGCCTGGCTGCCCGGGTGGTGGGCGGTGGCGGATGCGATCCGCGCGGGCGGTGTGGCAGGCTGAGGGTGGACGCGACTGGCGGCACGGGGATGGGTGAACCATCGGGGAGCTCGTCGCGGGGGTCGACCGCCTGGGCCTCCGCGGACGAGGTGAGCCATGTCTGTTTCCGTTTCCCCGACGACTGCGACGGCCCGGCTGCTGCCCGGTAAGCCGGTGGCGGAGAAGATCCTGACCGAGGTCGCCGAGCAGGTGGCGGCGTTGCGCGCGGCGGGGGTGACGCCGGCGTTGGCGACGGTGCTGGTGGGTGACGACGACGCGAGCGCCGGGTACATCCGGATCAAGCAGCGGCAGGCGGCGGAGTTGGGTTTCGCGTCGCCGCACGTGCACCTGCCGGCGTCGGCCTCGCAGCAGGATCTGCACCGGGTGCTGGCGGATTTCAACGCCGACGCGGGGGTGCACGGGGTGCTGGTGCAGCATCCGATCCCCGGTCATCTGGACTACGACCGGGCGTTGGACGTCCTCGACCCGGACAAGGACGTCGACGGCATGCATCCGGTGAACATGGGCCGGTTGGCGTTGGGTCTGCCGGGGCCGTTGCCGTGTACGCCGGCGGGGATCGAGGCGTTGCTGGCGTACCACGGGGTGCCGGTGTCGGGTCGTGAGGTGGTGATCCTGGGTCGGGGGGCGACGCTGGGGCGGCCGTTGGCGATGCTGCTGGCGCAGAAGCGGCCGACGGCGAACGCGGCGGTGACGGTGGTGCACACCGGGGTGGCGGACTGGCCGCGGTACACGCGGCGGGCGGAGATCCTGGTGGCCGCGGCGGGGGTGCCGGGGATCGTGCGGCCGGAGCATGTGCGTCCGGGTGCGGTGGTCGTCGGTGGTGGGGTGCGCTACGAGGGGCGGCGGTTGCTGCCGGACGTGGACGAGTCGTGTGCCGAGGTGGCGGGGGCGATCACGCCGCGGGTCGGCGGGGTGGGTCCGACGACGGTGGCGATGTTGTTCCGCAACGCGGTGCGGGCGGCGCAGCGGGCCGTCGGGCAGGGCTGAGGCTGCGCGGCCGGGGCGGGGTCGGGTCGCCGCCGGGTCAGCCGAGGTCGACGACGAGGGGCCGGTGGTCGGAGATCGTCGACAGCGGTGTGTCGACGGCGGTGACCGGGGGCAGCCGGTCCAGGCCGTGCCGGTCGGCGAGGATGTGGTCGAGTTGCACGCGGGGCGCGGCGGCCGGGTAGGTGGGGCGGCGGCCCAGCGGCCGCCAGCCGCTGAGCAGCCGGGCGGCGCCGGCGGGCAGGTTGAGGTCGCCGAGCAGGATCCGCGGGGCGGGCAGGGTGCGCAGCGCGCGTACGACGCGGCGCAGCTGGTGGGCGTTCCAGCCGGGGACGAACGACAGGTGGGTGGCGGCGACGGTGAGCGGCCCGTGCGGGGTGTCGAGGATCGCGGCGAGCACGACGCGGGGTTCGTCGCGCAGCAGGACGAGGCCGCCGCCGGGGCCGGGTACGTAGATCGGGGACCGTACCGGGGCGGGGCGCAGCCGGGTGACCTGCCAGGAGCGGACGGGGTGTCGGCTGACCAGGCCGACGCCGTAGCAGGGTTCGCCGTGGCCGTCGTCGTCGTGGCGCAGGGGGCGGAACTGTTCGCCGGGGGTGCCGACGACGGCGGCGGCGAAGCGGTGTTCGGGGGCGTCGAGGGCGCGGGCGGCGATGGCGGTGAGGTCGAGGTTGCCGCTGCGGGACTGGTCCCGGTCGACCTCCTGCAGGGCGAGGATGTCGGCGTCGAGGGTCTGCACCGCGGCGGTGAGCCGGTCGGGGTCGACCAGGCCGTCGGTCAGGGAGCGGCCGTGCAGCAGGTTGAACGTCGCCAGGCGCACTCCTGCACCCTACGTCGCCGTGGCACAGTTGCCCGATGGTCAAGGCGTTGCTGTGTTCGATGCTGGTGTTCGTGGCGGTGGCCGCGGTGGGGCTGTGGTTGCGCCGCCGGCGCGGTCGGTGAGGGGGTCGCCGGCCGGTGAGGTCGGCCACAGGGTGACGCGGCGGGTCGGGGCGGGTGGGCAGAATGGCCGGCCGTGGATCCCCTGTCGCTGACCACCCTGCTCGCCGCGGCCGCGATGGCCGGTTGGGTCGACGCGGTCGTCGGTGGTGGCGGTCTGCTGCTGCTGCCGGCGCTGCTGGTGGCCGCGCCGGGGGTGCCGGTGGCGACGGCGTTGGGCACGAACAAGCTGGCCGCGATCTTCGGTACGTCGACGGCGGCGGTGACGTACGCCCGGCGTACGAAGATCGACTGGATGGTGGCGGGGCCGTCGGCGGGGCTGGCGGTGTGCTGCGCGGGTGTCGGGGCGGCGCTGGCGGGCGCGGTGCCGGCGGGGGCGTACCGGCCGGTGGTGCTGGCGGTGCTGGTGTCGGTGGCGTTGTTCGTGGTGTTCCGGCCCCGGTTGGGGGTGGTGGCGGTGCCGGCGCGGCGGACCCGGCTGCGGGTGGTCGCGGCGGTGGCGGTGGCCGGGGTGGGCATCGCCCTGTACGACGGTCTGATCGGCCCGGGTACGGGCACGTTCCTGGTGGTGGCGTTCACGGCGCTGGTGGGCGCGGACTTCGTGCACGGTTCGGCAATGGCGAAGGTGGTCAACGCGGGCACGAACCTGGGCGCGCTGGTGGTGTTCGCGGCCACCGGTCACGTGTGGTGGCTGCTGGGCGCGGCGATGGCGGTGTGCAACGTCGCCGGGGCGGCGGTGGGGGCGCGGATGGCGTTGCGCCGGGGCGCCGGGTTCGTGCGGATCGTGCTGCTGGTGGTGGTGTTGGCGCTGGTGGCGAAGCTCGGCTACGACCAGTGGCGGGCGGGTTGAGCGCCGTGACGGGAGGCTGACCCGATGCCGGTACGGGCCGAACACGACCGCGCCGCCCTGGCCGCGCTGCTGCGCCGCGATCCGGTGCTGCACGCCTACCAGCTGGGCGACCTGGACGACTTCTTCTGGCCGTACACGTCGTGGTTTCGTCGTGGCGACCAGGTGGCGCTGCTCTACCACGGGGTGACCCCGCCGGTGCTGCTCGCCTTCGCCGGGCCCGACGGCCGGCCGGAGCTGGCGGCGCTGCTGGCCGACCTGGCGCCGATGCTGCCCGCCCGCCTGTACGCGCACCTGTCCCCCGGCCTGGCGGAGGTGCTGGGCGGCTGGTTCGCCTTCGACCCGGCCGGGGCGCACCTGCGGATGGCGCTGACCGACCCGGCCCGGCTGGCCACGGTCACCCCGGCGGGCGAGGTGCTCGGTGAGGCCGACCTGCCGGCCCTGCGCGCGCTCTACGAGGTGGCGTATCCGGGCAACTGGTTCGATCCGCGGATGCTCGCCACCGGCCAGTACGTGGGGATCCGGCAGGCGGGTGAGCTGGTCGCGGTGGCCGGGGTGCACGTCTGGTCGCCCACCTACCGGGTGGCCGCGCTGGGCAACGTCACCACCCATCCCCGGGTACGCGGGCAGGGCCTGGCCGCCGCAGTGGTCGCCGCGCTGTGCGGGCGGCTGCGCGCCCACGTCGACCACGTCGCCCTCAACGTCAGGGCCGACAACGTCGCCGCCGTGCGGCTCTACCGACGGCTCGGCTTCACTCGGGTCGCCGAATACGGCGAGTACACGCTGACTGCGGCGACAGACAGCATGTCCAGCCGCCACGCCGGGTCAATAACCCGACCCTGACCTGGACCTGTGTCGGACGGGCCGGTGCCCCTCGGACCCCTAGCGTCTCCTGGCAGAGGCCGCGTCGTGACGCGGCGGAGCCGAAGGAGCACAGATGGCACTGACATCAGTACGGGGTCGAAGTCGGTTGGCGGTCCTCACCGCCGCCGTGGCGGCCCTGGTGACCGTGGCGGGCGCGCCGGCGCTCGCGGCGCCGGGCGTCGACCCGGCCGTCGTGGACCGCGACGCCGACCCGGGCACGAGCATCGACATCGCCAAGGTGGTCGCCACCCCGCCGATCCCGCCGAAGCCGGACGTGGTCCTGCTGGTCGACACGACCGGCAGCATGGGCACCGTCATCGGCGACGTGCAGGCCAACCTTCAGCAGGTCATCAACAACGTGCGGTCGGTGCAGCCGAGCGCGCAGTTCGCGGTGGCCTCCTACCGGGACGAGGGCGACGGCGCGGAGCTGTTCCGGGTCCGGCAGAACCTCACCGACGACGCGACCGCGCTGCAGAACGCGGTCAATGGGCTGTCGGCCGGCGGCGGCGGGGACACCCCCGAGGCGTGGGTGAACGGGCTGTTCCAGGTCTCCGACGGCGGGATCGCCTACCGCTCCGGCAGCAGCCGGATCGTGGTGCTCGTCGGCGACGCCCCCAGCCACGACCCGAGCGCCGGGCACACCCTGGCGCAGGCCACCGCGGCCCTGCAGGCCGACGAGGCGAAGGTGCTGGCGGTCAGCGTCAGCGGCGGAGGTGGTGGCCTGGACGTCAGCGGGCAGGCCAGCGCGGTGGTCGCCGCGACCGGCGGTCAGCTGGTCGGCAGCGCCCCGGAGACCGTCACCGACGCCATCCTCAGCGGGCTGCGGGACCTCGACGTCACCGTCACCCCGACGGTGACGTCCTGCGACCCGGGGCTGACCGTCACCTTCGACGCGGCCTCGCGTACCCAGCAGAGCGGCACGAACGTGCCGTTCGCCGAGACCATCGCGGTGGCCGGGAACGCCCCGCAGGGCGCCACCCTGCACTGCACGGTGGACTTCCTGCTCAACGGGCTTTCCGGTGGGCCGGCGTTCGTCGAGCAGATCAGCGTCACGGTCAACGACGTCACCCCGCCGGTGGTGGTCGTGGACGACCGGACCGTCGAGGCGACCAGCCCCGCCGGCGCGGTCATCACCTACCCGGCCTCGGCGACCGACAACGTCGACGGGCCGCTCACGCCGACGTGCGTGCCGCCGTCGGGCAGCACCTTCCCGCTCGGCGCCACCACGGTGACCTGCACCGCCACCGACGCGGCCGGCAACACCGGCAGCGACACCGCGACGATGCGGGTGGTCGACACCACCGCGCCGGCCACGGCGTGCGTGCCGACGAACAACCCGAGCGGGGAGAACATCCCCGGCTCGTACAACCCGGACGGCTTCTACCAGCTCACCTCGACCGACATCGTCGACACGGCGGTGGACGTCTACATCGGTGACAGCGCCGACCCGACGGTGAAGTTCGGTCCGTTCCCCGCCGGCACCAAGATCAAGCTGGTGCAGGCGCCGGGTGCCCAGTCCCGGGTCAAGGACGGCACCGGCGACGTCGACTACAAGGTGACCCTGCGCGGCGACGCGGTGATCACCGGCGTGGACAACTTCGGCAACAGCTCCACGGCGATCTGCCTGGTGGCCCCGCCGCCGAAGTGACCTGCGGCTGATCGGGTGCGGGGGCGGCCGTCGGCCGCCCCCGCGTCGTCAGCGGTGCCGGCTGGGCGAGTCGAACCGGCCGGCGCGGATCTCCCGCAGCGCCCGGCGGCGGACGTCCCCGGACAGGGTGTCGACGTAGAGGCGGCCGCGCAGGTGGTCGGTCTCGTGCTGCAACGCGCGGGCCAGGAAGCCGCTGCCGGAGATGGTCAGTGGTTCGCCGTGCCGGTCGGAGCCGTGCACGGTGGCGTGCATCGCCCGCCGGGTCGGGAAGTACAGCCCGGGGATGGACAGGCAGCCCTCGTCGTCGTCCTGCGACTCGTCGGACAGCTCGATCCGCGGGTTGATCATGTGTCCGCGGTGGCCGTCGGCGTCGTAGACGAACACCTGGGCGCTCACGCCGATCTGCGGCGCGGCCACGCCGGCCCGGCCGGGTGCGCCCAGCAGGGTGTCCATCAGGTCGTCGACCAGTTGCTGCAACTCGGCGTCGAAGCTGGTCACCGGTTCGCAGGCGGTGCGCAGGACGGGATCACCGATGATCCTGATGGGGCGTACGGTCATGCCGGAAAGGCTATCCGTGCGTCACGGCCGGCGGTGGCGCACCCCGGTTAGCGCTCGCCGACCAGGACGGCGACGCCGTCGAGGATGCGCGCCAGGCCGAACTCGAAGGCCCGCACGGGGTCGCCTGCCGCCTGGTACTCCTGTCCGGCGGCGGTGCCCACCCGGGCGGCGGTGGGGAACCGTCGCGGGTCCATCACCTTCTCCAGGTACGGCGCGTGCGCCCGCCACCACTGCTCGTCGGTCATGCCGGTGCGCTGCGCCGCCTGGGCGGCCTCCACCGCGCCGCGCACCGCGCCGTGGACGTACCCGTCGACGAGGGTGACCACGGCGTCCATCTCCAGGTCGGTCAGGCCGATGCCCTCGACCGCGCGCAGTTCGTACTCGTACTTGGCGGTGACGTTGGGGCCCAGGGGTGGGCGGGTGGTGGCGACCTGCAGCAGCCAGGGGTGGCGCAGGTAGAGCGCCCAGTTCTCCCGGGCGATCTGCTCCAGCCGGCCGCGCCAGCCGCCGGGGACCTCGGCGGGGCGGGCGGTCTCGCCGTAGACGGTGTCGAGCATGACGTCGAGCAGCTCGCCCTTGCCGGGCACGTGGGTGTAGAGCGACATGGTGCCGACCCCCAGGCGCTCGGCGACGCGGCGCATGGAGAGCGCGGCCAGTCCCTCGGTGTCGGCCACCTCGATGGCGGCTCGCACGATCCGGTCCACGCTCAGGTCGCCGCCCCGGCGGCTGGCCTTCTCGCTGGTGCGCCAGAGCAGGGCGAGGCTGCGCGCGGGGTCCCCGGTGCCGCTGTACTCGACGCTCATGCCGCCACCCTACCGACCCTCGTACCGTATGGTGTACGGTACGGCGCACGGTAACGGGGAGAGGGGCGTGCTCATGCGACGCGACGGACCGGTCATCGAGGCGGAGGGACTCCGCAAGCGCTACGGCGACACCGAGGCCCTGGCCGGGGTCGACCTGACCGTGGCCGGTGGCACGATCTGCGCGGTCCTCGGGCCCAACGGCGCCGGCAAGACCACCCTGGTGCGGATCCTGACCACCCTGCTGCGCGCCGACGCCGGCACCGCCCGGGTGGCCGGCCACGACGTGCGCCACCACCCCGACCGGGTCCGCGCCCACATCGGCCTGGTCGGCCAGCAGACCGCCGTCGACGAGGTGCTCGGCGGCCGGCAGAACCTGGTGCTCTTCGGCCGGCTGCACCACCTCTCCCCCGCCCGGGCCCGCGCCCGCGCCGACGAGCTGCTGGCCCGCTTCGGCCTCACCGACGCCGGCGACAAGCCGGTCGGGGCGTACTCCGGGGGGATGCGCCGCCGGCTGGACCTGGCCGCCGCGCTGATCCTCGACCCGCCCGTGCTGTTCCTCGACGAACCCACCACCGGCCTCGACCCGCGCGCCCGCGGCGACGTGCGCGACGCCGTCCGCGCGCTCGTCGCCGCCGGCACCACCGTCCTGCTCACCACCCAGTACCTGGAGGAGGCCGACCAGTTGGCCGACACGATCAGGGTCGTCGACCACGGCCGGGTCATCGCCGCCGGCAGCCCCGACGAACTCAAGTCCGACCTCGGCGGCGACCGGGTCGACGTGGTGCTGCACCACCCCGGCGACCTCGCCCGCGCCGCCGAGGTCATCGGTGCGGCCGCCGCCACCGCACCCCGCGTCGCCCCGGACGAGCTGCGGGTCAGCGTCACCACCACCGACCGGGTGAGCACCCTGGCGGCCGTGCTGCGCGCCCTGGCCGACGGGCGGCTGGAGGCGGCCGACGTGGCCGTGCGCCGACCCACCCTCGACGAGGTGTTCCTGCACCTCACCGCCGACCGGAACGAGGTGAGCGCGTGAGCACGCCGACCCTGGCGCTGCGCCGGGCCCGCTGGGCGCTCACCGACGCGGCCACCCTGACCGGGCGGGCCCTGGCCCACTGGGCGCGGCAACCCGGCCCGGTGATCGTCGCCCTGCTCTTCCCGGTGCTGCTGGTGCTGATGTTCGGCTACCTGCTCGGCGGGGCGATGGTGGTGCCCGGCGGTGGTGACTACAAGGAGTTCCTGCTGCCCGGCATGTTCGCCATGACCATGCTCTTTGGGGTGGAGGCCACCTACACGGCGGTGGCCACCGACGCCGCCCGCGGCGTCACCGACCGGTTCCGCTCCCTGCCGATGGCCCGCTCCGCGGTGGTCACCGGGCGGGCCGTCGCCGATCTGCTGCACGCCGTCGTCGCGCTGGCCGTCATGCTCGGCTGTGGCGCGCTGGTCGGCTGGCAGTGGCACCTCGGCGCCGGCCGGGCCCTCGCCGCCGTCGGGCTCCTGCTGCTGCTGCGCGCCGCGATGATCGTCCTCGGCATCCACCTGGCGCTGCTGCTGCGCGCGCCGGAGTCGGTGGCGGTACTGCAGATCCTGGTCTGGCCGCTGGGTTTCGCCTCCAACGTCTTCGTCGCCCCGGACACCATGCCCGGCTGGCTGGCCGCCGTCGCCCGGTGGAACCCGCTGTCGGCCACCGCGGCGGCCTGCCGGGAGCTGTTCGGCAACCCCGGCTGGGGCGGCGAGTCCTTCGCCGCGCAGCACGCCGTCGCCCTGGCGGTCGCCTGGCCACTGTTGCTGATCGCCGTCTGCGCACCGCTGGCCGTGCGCCGCTGGCGGAACCTGAGCAGGTGAGCACGCCGCCGCCGTGACCGGGACCGACCATCCGTGGTCGCGCGGTTCGACGGTGGTCGCCCCGCGCCCGTGCCCGGCGGCGACGACCGTGTGCGCCGGTCTCGTGCGCGTGGACCTGAATCGGCGCGGAGGACCGGGTGACCTCTCGCGACGCTGTCGAGCTGATGACGCCACCGGATCGCCCTGCCGGCGTGAGTCGTCCACGTCATCAGCTCGACAGCGTGCGCAGCTGCCCCCATGGGCGAGGTCTACGGCGTCCGCGCGCGCCCCCTGGGCGGCGGAGGCCGGCCACGGGCGGGGACCGGAGGCGCTCAGCCGGTGGCGAGCAGGGCGCGTACCGGGGCGGCCTTGGCCGCCGCCTCGGCGACCTCGGCGTCCGGGTCGCTGTCCCAGGTGATGCCCCCGCCGGCCCAGACGTGCAGCCGGTCGGCGTCGGCGGCCACGGTGCGGATGGTCAGACCCAGGTCGAGGCGACCCGGGCCGACCCAGCCCAACGCCCCCATGCTGGCGCCGCGCCCAACGGGCTCCAGGGCGGCGATCTCGGCCAGGGCGGCGAGCTTCGGCGCGCCGGTGACCGACCCGCCGGGGCAGGTCGCGCGCAGCAGGTCGGCCAGGCCCAGCCCGTCAGCCACCGCCGCGGACACGGTCGACTCGGCCTGCCACAGGTCGCACCAGCGGCGCACCGCGAACAGCTCGTCCACCCGCACCGACCCGGTGCGCGCCACCCGGGCCAGGTCGTTGCGTTCCAGGTCGACGATCATCACGTGCTCGGCGCGTTCCTTGGCCGAGGCGAGCAGTTCGCGACGTCCGGCCGCGGTGGCCGGGCGGGTGCCCTTGATCGGTCGGGTGATCACCCGACCGTCGGTCACCTCGACCAGGGTCTCCGGGGAGGCGCAGCCGATCGCCCAGCCGTCGCCGTGCAGGGTGCCGCCGTAGCGGGCGCCGGGCAGCGCGCCGAGCCGGGACAGCGCCGGTCGCGGGTCGCCGAGGTAGCGGGCGGCGGCGTGCCCGACGACGTTGACCTGGTACACGTCGCCGCGGGCGATGGCGGCGCGGACCGCGGTGACGGCGTCGGCGTGCTGCCGGGGGGTCCAGCTCTCCCGCCAGTCGCCCAGCCACCAGGCGGGGCCGGGCCGGGCGGTGCGCGCCGGGGCGGGCGGGGCGGTTGGGGACGGGTGGTGACCGTAAACGACCACGGCCAGCTCCGGCAGGGCCGGCGCCGGGGTGGGCGCGCCGCCTGCGGCGCCGATCATGCGGGCGCCGGCGGCGGCGGAGACGTACAGGGCGGCGCCGCAGACGCCGGTCGGCTGGTGGGTGGCGGGCCGGGCCAGGTCGGTCAGGTCGAGCCCGTGCGCGGCGAGGAACTGCTCGGCCAGCGTGGCTGGGTCGCCGCCGTCGGCCGGGCGCCACTCGTACCGGGCGCGTTCGACGAGCAGGCCGCGGCACGACGGCGGCGCGCCGGGTACGTCGATCAGCGGCCGTGGGAGCGTTTCCACGCCGGTCGGCCCATTCTTCCTCATCCGTTCAGTGGATTTCGGGTAAACATGACGGATGCCTGCTCGATTCCGCGCGCTCGACCTTGGTACTGTGCGTCACTGGTCATGTGAACCATGACACAGTGCCCCCACAGTCCGGAGAACCCGATGTGCCAGCACCAACCCACCTGCCCCTCCGCCGAGGCGACCGATCGCGAAGCCGCCCGCGTCATCGCCTGCTTCCGTGAGCAGGGCTGGAGCCTGCTCTGCAACGGTGTCATCGTCTTCGAGGACACCGGCGAACTGCTCCCCGACGGCAGCACCATCGCCCCGCACCGCGGGCCCGCCCGCCACGCTCTCGTCGCCTGATTCGACCACGCTCCGTCACAGGAGCAGGTCAACGGCACCAGGCTAGTCCCCCGGCCCGGGACCGCCCTCCCCAGGACCCACCGGCCGGGGCGGCACGACGTCCGCCCCGGCGCAGCGTACGGGTCACTCCTCGAAGGCCTCCGGCGACGGGCACGAGCAGACCAGGTTCCGGTCGCCGTACGCCCCGTCGATCCGCCGCACCGGCGGCCAGTACTTGCCCGCCCGGTCCACCCCGGCCGGGTACGCCCCGACCGACCGCGGGTACGGGTGCGGCCACGAGTCCCCGGCGACCATCGCCGCGGTGTGCGGGGCGTTGGCGAGCGGGTTGTCCCCCGCCGGCCACTCCCCGGCGCCCACCTTGTCGATCTCCGCGCGGATGGCGATCATCGCGTCGCAGAACCGGTCCAGCTCGGCCAGGTCCTCGCTCTCGGTCGGCTCGACCATCAGCGTCCCGGCCACCGGGAACGACATCGTCGGCGCGTGGAAGCCGTAGTCGATCAGCCGCTTGGCCACGTCGTCCACGCTCACCCCGGTGGCCTTCGTCAGCGGCCGCAGGTCCAGGATGCACTCGTGCGCCACCAGGCCCTTGTTGCCGGCGTACAGCACCGGGAAGTGGTTGCGCAGCCGCGCCGCCACGTAGTTCGCCGCCAGCACCGCCACCCCGGTCGCCCGGCTCAGCCCTTCGGCGCCCATCATCCGCAGGTACGCCCACGGGATCGGCAGGATCCCCGCCGAGCCGTACTTCGCGGCCGAGATCGCCGGCCGGCTGCCGACGTGCGCGCCCAGCGGGTCGCCGGGCAGGAACGGCGCCAGGTGCGCCCGCACCGCCACCGGACCCACCCCGGGGCCGCCACCGCCGTGCGGGATGCAGAACGTCTTGTGCAGGTTCAGGTGCGACACGTCCGCCCCGAACTTGCCGGGCTTGGCGAACCCGACCAGGGCGTTGAGGTTCGCCCCGTCGACGTACACCTGGCCGCCGGCGTCGTGCACCTTGGCGCACAGCGACGCGATGCCCGTCTCGTACACGCCGTGCGTCGACGGGTACGTCACCATGATCGCCGCCAGGGCGTCCCGGTGCTTGTCGATCTTCGCGTCGAGGTCGACCAGGTCGACGTTGCCGTCCGCGTCGCAGGCCACCACGACCACCCGCATGCCGGCCATCACCGCGCTCGCCGCGTTGGTGCCGTGCGCCGACGACGGGATCAGGCACACGTCGCGGTGCCCCGCGCCCCGGGAGGCGTGGTAGGAGCGGATGGCCAGCAGCCCCGCCAGCTCACCCTGCGAGCCGGCGTTGGGCTGCACGCTGACCGCGTCGTAGCCGGTCACCTCCGCCAGCCACGACTCCAACTGGCCGATCATGTCCCGGTAACCGGCGGTCTGCTCGTCCGGCGCGAACGGGTGCATGTGCGCGAACTCGGGCCAGGTGATCGCCTCCATCTCGGTGGTGGCGTTCAGCTTCATGGTGCACGAGCCCAGCGGGATCATGCCCCGGTCCAGCGCGTAGTCGAAGTCCGACAGCCGCCGCAGGTAGCGCAGCATCGCCGTCTCGGAGTGGTGGGTGCGGAACACCGGGTGGGTGAGGAAGTCGCTGGTGCGGGCCAGGGCCTCCGGCAGCGCCGCGTCGACGTCACCGTCGACCCCGTCGACGCCGAACGCCGCCCACACCGCCGCGAGGTGCTCGGCGGTGGTGGTCTCATCGCAGGAGATCCCCACCCGGTCGGCGTCGACCAGCCGCAGGTTGACCCGCCGCTCGGCGGCCGCCGCGACCACCTCGGCCGCCCGGCCCGGCACGGTCGCGGTGACGGTGTCGAAGAACGCGACGTCCGCGACCGGCACCCCGCCGGCGCGCAGCCCGGCCGCGAGCCGCGCCGCCATGTCGTGGGTACGCCGGGCGATCGCCCGCAGCCCGTCCGGGCCGTGGTACACGGCGTACATGCCGGCCATCACCGCCAGCAGCACCTGCGCGGTGCAGATGTTGCTGGTCGCCTTCTCCCGCCGGATGTGCTGCTCGCGGGTCTGCAACGCCAGCCGGTACGCCGGGTTGCCGTCGGCGTCGCGGGACACCCCGACCAGCCGGCCGGGCAGCATCCGCTCCAGACCCGAGCGGACGGCCAGGTAGCCGGCGTGCGGGCCGCCGAAGCCCATCGGCACCCCGAACCGCTGGGTGGTGCCCGCGGCGATGTCCACGCCGATCTCCCCCGGCGGGCGCAGCAGCGTCAACGCCAGCAGGTCCGCCGCGACGGTGACCAGCGCCCCCGCCGCGTGCGCCGCCGCCACCAGGGCGGCGTGGTCACGCACCGCGCCGGACGCGCCCGGGTACTGCAGGTGCAGGCCGAAGAACTCCGCCGGCAGCTCGTCGTGCTCGACGTCGAGCACCCGCACCTCGATGCCCAGCGGCTCGGCGCGGCTGGTGATCACCGCGATGGTCTGCGGCAGGGTGTCGGCGTCGACGACGTACACCGGGCTCTTGCTCTTGGACGCGCGGCGGGCGAGGGTCATCGCCTCGGCCGCGGCGGTGCCCTCGTCGAGCATCGAGGCGTTCGCGGTGGCCAGCCCGGTCAGGTCGGTGACCATGGTCTGGAAGTTCAGCAGCGCCTCCAGCCGGCCCTGGCTGATCTCCGGCTGGTACGGCGTGTACGCCGTGTACCAGGCCGGGTCCTCCAGCACGTTGCGGCGGATCACGGCGGGGGTGTGGGTGCCGTGGTAGCCCAGGCCGATCATCGACACGGCGACGGTGTTGCGGGCGGCCAGGGCGCGCAGCTCGGCGATCGCCTCCCGCTCGCTGGCCGGGTCGGGCAGGTCCAGGGTGCCGTGCCAGCGGATCACCTCGGGGATCGCCGCGTCCATCAGCTCGTCGATCGAGCCGTAGCCGACGGCCTCCAACATCCGGCGCTCGTCACCCGGATCGGGGCCGATGTGCCGGTCGGCGAACTTCTCTACGGTCATGCGCGGCGCTCCTGCGGGGGCGAGGTCGACAGGTCGGCCTCCCCCTGAGTCGCACCCGAAGGCGCTCCACAGTGCCTGCCCCCGCGGTCCTTTTGCCTGAGAGGTTCCGGGGAGGATATGCCCCTTCGGCGCCGCCCAATTGCCGTTTGGGCGGTCTCTCCCGCGTGGGTGGTACCGGCATGGTCAACGCTACCAGCGCCGGTGTTTCCCGCAGATGTCGTACCCCCCCGGGCAGCATCACCGGCACAGGGAGGTGTCATCGTGCACGAGCCAGCGACCCGACCGGAGGACCGGCCGCAGCCCACCCTGCGCAGCGGGGAGCTGGCGCTCACCTCCACCCGGCTCGACGACGGCGCCACCACCGCCGAGGTGGCCCGCCGCCAACCCGACGGCACCTGGCGTTGGGTGCTCGACCAGCCCCGCTTCGCCGTGCCACCGACGAGCTGACCGCCACCGGCGGCGGCACCGCCCGGGCTGAGCGCGGCACCGACGCGGCGCCCCGGGCTCGACGCGCCGCCGAGGCAGCGGCCCGGGTTCAGCGGCCCGCCGGCGTGGCGGCCGCCGGCACCGCACCGCCGGCCGGGCCGGCTGCCGGCACCCGCTCCGACAGGGGCGCGCCGGTGACCCGGTCGGCCAGCGCGGGCAGTAGCCGCCCCAGCGGCGCGTCGACGGTGATCGCCGCGTACCCGTCGCCGCGGGTCGGGCCCTGGTTGGCGATCACCACCGGGATGCCCAGTTTCGCCGCCCGCAGCACGAACCGCCGCCCCGACATCACCGTCAACGACGAGCCGAGCACCAGCAGCAGCCGCGCCGCGCCCACCATCGCGAAGCAGTGCGACACGCGCGGCGCCGGGACCGTCTCCCCGAAGAACACCACGTCCGGTTTCAGCATCCCGGTGCCGCAGAACGTGCAGTCGACCGTGCGGAACCCGGCCACCTGCTCGTCGGCGAGCTCCACGTCACCGTCGGGGTTGACCGCCCCGGCCGCCGCGTCGAACCCCGGGTTCGCCTCCCGCAGCCGGCGGTCCAGTTCCTCCCGCGAGGTGCGGTTGCCGCAGTCCAGGCACACCACCTCGTCGAGGCGGCCGTGCAGCTCCACCACCTGCGGGCTGCCCGCCGCCGTGTGCAGCCCGTCGACGTTCTGGGTGATCACCCCGTGGACCAGCCCGGCGTCCTGCAACCGGGCCACCGCCCGGTGCCCGTCGTTCGGCGCCGCCCGGGCGATCATCCGCCACCCCAGGTGGCTGCGCGCCCAGTACCGCCGCCGCGCCAGCGGGTCGCGGGTGAACGTCTGATAGGTCATCGGGCTGTGCCGGCGGGCCGCGCCGCTGGGCCCCCGGTAGTCGGGGATGCCCGACTCGGTGGACAGCCCCGCCCCGCTCAGCACCACGACACCACCACCGGCGACCAGGCCGGCCAGCGCGTCGATCGTCTCCGTCACCCGTCCATGCTGCCTCAGCGCCACCCCGGGCGGCGAGCGTAAGCCGGTGACCCTCGTCGCCGGCGGCTAGGTTGGCAGGTATGCGCGTCGTCATCGCCGGAGGCCACGGCAAGATCGCCCTCCTGCTGGAGCGGGAACTGGCCGGCAGGGGCGACCGCGCCGTCGGGCTGATCCGCAACCCCGACCACGCCGCCGCGCTGCGGGCCGTCGGCGCCCACCCCGTCCTGGCGGACCTGGAACACGCCGGCGTCGACGAGATCGCCGGGCACCTCGCCGGCGCCGACGCCGTGGTCTTCGCCGCCGGCGCCGGCCCCGGCAGCGGCGCCGCCCGCAAGGACACCGTCGACCGGGCCGCCGCCGTCCTGCTCGCCGACGCCGCCCAGGCTGCCGGGGTACGCCGCTACCTGCTCGTCTCCTCCATGGGGGTGGAGGACCCGCCGGCGCCCGGCAGGGACGAGGTGTGGGCGGCGTACCTGCGCGCCAAGAAGGCCGCCGAGGACGACCTGACCCGCCGCGACCTGGACTGGACGGTGCTGCGACCCGGCCGGCTCACCGACGACGCGCCCACCGGCCGCATCCACCTCGACCGGCGTGTCCCGCGCGGCGCGGTCACCCGCACCGACGTGGCCCGGGTCCTCGTCGCGCTGCTCTACCACCCGGGCAGCGCCGGCCGGATCCTGGAACTCGTCGACGGGGAGACCCCGATCGGCGAGGCCGTCGCCGCCGCCGGGCCGCCGCATCAGCCCCCTGCGTAACCGTCACCGGGAAGCCACGGCCCGGGCGGTGTCGCCGGCCCCGCCGCGCGGCTGGTCAGTCGAGGCAGAACTCGTTGCCCTCGGGGTCGGCCATCACGATGTGACCGGCACCGAGCGGGGGCGCCGGCTCGTGGCGCCTGAGCCGGGTGGCGCCGTGGCCGGTGAGCCGCTCGGCCTCCGCCTCCAGGGCCGCCATCCGCGCGTCGCCCTCGAGCCCGGGCGCGGCGCGCACATCGAGGTGCACGCGGTTCTTGGCCTGCTTGCCCTCCGGCACCCGCTGGAAGTACAGCCGCGGCCCGGAGCCCTCGGGGTCGACCACCGCGGAGGCGTCGTTGCGCCGCTCGGGCGGCACGCCCATCGCCTCCAGTGCCTGCTCCCACGACTGAAAGCCCCCGGGTGGGTCCTGCAACCGGTAGCCGAGGGTCTCGGCCCAGAAGGCCGCCAACGCGGCCGGGTCGGCGCAGTCGAAAGTGATCTGTACGTCGCGGGCCATCTCAGCTCGCCTCCTGTCGGGTCTGCCGGTAAGTGTGCCGGTAGAGGTCGCGGAGCAGGCACACCTCGGCCAGATGGTGGATCAGCTCGCGGTTGATGTGCAGCACCAGCGCTGCGAGCGGACGGTCGGCGTACGGTCCCTCCGCCTCACCGCACGGGCGGGCGAGGCCGGTTTCGCCGAGGGACTCCACCCCGGCCAGCCACGTGGCGTACTCCGTGTCGAGCTGGGCCAGCGCCGCGGCCGCGGTCGGGGCGTACGCGAACGACTGGTAGTCGGTGGGCGCGCGACCGAAGTGCGCGGCGTTGCGCACCGCGAGCACGCCGACGATGACGTGCCCGAGTCGCCAGGCGATCGTCGTGAACGGCGGCGGGTCGGGCTCCGGCATCGCGAAGTCGATGGTCATCGCGCCGGACCCGGCCTGCACCGGTGCGGCGCCGGTGCCGCGCGGGCGCACGCTCCAGCAGCCGGGTGTCGGCTCCCAGAAGTACTCGTCGTCCGTGAGCCCGTCGAGGCGATCGCGCAGCTGGGTGGTCCAGTGCCAGGCGAGCTGGTCCCGGAGCAGGGGATTCCAGTTCTGGTCGGTCATGGTGCCAGCCTCCCGCAGATAGCGGACAGGATCGTTCCGTGATTCATGCGACGATGGTCGGGTGACCGTCGAGGCGACGACCGAGCGGGTGCTGCGGTTACTGGCGATGCTGCAGCGGCGGCCGTCCTGGACCGCCGCCGAACTCGCCGCCGAGCTGAAGGTCACCGACCGCTCGGTGCGCCGCGACGTGGAGCGACTGCGCGCCCTGGGCTACCCCGTGCACGCGACGGCGGGCGTCGGCGGCGGCTACCAGCTCGGCGCGGGCACCCGGCTGCCGCCGCTGCTCCTCGACGACGAGGAGGCGATCGCGACGGCGGTCTCCCTGCGGATGGCGTCGGGCGGCACGGTCGCCGGGGCGGGCGAGGCGGCACTGCGGGCGCTCGCGAAGCTCGACCAGGTGATGCCGGCGCGGCTGCGCGCCGAGGTGCGGGCGGTGCACGGCGCCACCGACACCCTCGTCGGCCCCGGCGTGGAGATCGACGCGGAGCTGCTGGTGACGCTCGCGCGGGCCTGTCGCGACGCCGTGCGGGTGCGGTTCCGGTACGCCGGCCGCGACGGCGGGGAACGCGAGCGCACGGTCGAGCCGGTGCGGATGGTCACCACCGGCCGCCGCTGGTACCTGATGGCCCGGGACGTCGACCGCGACGACTGGCGCACCTTCCGGCTGGACCGGATGCACGAGGTGGTGGCGACGACCTGGCGCTTCCGGGCGAGGGAACATCCGGACCCGGTGGCCTACGTGCAGCGGTCCGTGACCGAGGCGCCGTACCGGTATCTCGCCCGGGTGCGGGTGCACGCCCGGCCCGACCGGGTGCGGGAGCTGGTGCCGCCCCAGGTGGGGCGCGTCGAGGACGACCGCGACGGGTGGTGCGTGCTCGTCGTCGGCGGGGACAACCTCGACTGGCTCGCCGCGCAGGTGGCCCGGCTGGGCTTCGAGGCGCAGGTGCTGGAGCCACCGGAGCTGCGGGAGGCCGCCGCCCTGCTCGCCCGCCGCCTCGCGGCGATGGCCGGGACCGGCTGACCGACCCCTGCGCGACAGCCCCGCGACAGCTAGCCGCCGAGGACGGCGCGCAGCTGGGCGCTCGCCCCGCCGGCCGCCGCCGCGTCGGCCCGCAGCTGCTCCGACTGCGCCGACAGGTGCGCCTGCCACCGGTCCAGCTGCTGCTGCGCCGCCGCCACCGCCGCCAGCGCCGCGGCGTGCCGCTCCTCCAGCTCCTGCAGCCGGCGCTGCACCTCCGGCGACGGCATACCCGCCGGCCCGACCGGCCCCACCGGCCCCGACGTGCTCAGGTCACCGGCGCGCCGGTGCGCCTCGGCGAGGATCTCGTCGGCCTGCCGGCGCGCGTCGGCGATGATCTCCGCGCCCTCGGCGCTGGCCTCACCGATCGTGCGGTTCGCCTCGTCCTGCGCCCGCATCGCCAGCTCCACCGCCATCGGATCCGGACCCTGCGGGGCGTTGCTCGGCAACGTGCCGTGCCGCAGCATCTCCACCTGGCTGAGCAGCCCGTGGTTCTCCCGCCGCTGCCGCTCCAACTCGTTGACCAGCAACGCGATCCGGTCGTCCGCCGTACGGATCACCACGGCGACCTCGTCGGCCGACAACCAGTGACTGCCCCGGAACCGCCGCGCCTCCAACATGGACAACTGGCGGGCCAGCTCTCCCTGGTCGGGCATGCCGGGCAAGGCGAGGCGGTCGGAGTGGTCGATGCTCATCGGGCACCTGTCCAGCTGAAGTCGCGCGGGGCAGCGTCGTCGGCCTCGGCGAGGGGCGGGTAGAGGGAGTGATCGTAACTCTCGGTCAGGATCTGCTCGGGCTGGACACCCGAGCGGGCCAGAATCGTGATCGTGTCCCGGGTCATCTCCGGGCTCCCGCAGACCAGCACCTCCGTGTCGGTCCACGGTCCCAACCGCACCGCCGTGTCGGCGGCCTTGCCGATCGCCCCCTGCCAACCCCACCCGATCTCCACCGTCGGCACGTACCGCAACCAGCTCGAGCCGCCGTTCTGCCACGCCGCCGCCGGAGGCATCGACGCCAACTGCGCCAACGCCTTGTCGTCGTACAGGTCGTCCGGGGTGCGACCCCCCACCACCAGCGTGGTGCGCCGCCCCTTGCCCTGCTGCAACGCCTCCACCACCGCCCGCAGCGGCGCCAGACCGGTGCCCCCCGCGATCAGCAGCAACGGCAGGTGCGGCGAACGGTCGTACGACGACAACGCCGTACCCGTCGGATGCCCCAACAGCAGCCGGTCCCCCGTGCGCAGCTTGCGCACCAGGTGGGTGGAGAACCGACCGGCGGCCCGCACGTGGAACTCGATCGTCCCGTCCGCCCGCGGCGCGTTCGCCGGCGACAGGTACCGCCAGGTCCGCAACTGCGGCACCTGCACCGGCAGCGACTGCCCCGGCAGGTAGTTGCACAGGTAGTTCGGACGGACCGTGAACACCGCGATGTCCGAGCGGCGCCGCTCCGCGCCCAGCACCTCCGCCTCCCAGTACGGCGGGGACGTCCGCTCCGCCTCCGCCGCCCCGGCGAGCATCAGCTTCGCCACCAGCTCGTACGCCGCCGCCCACTCCGCCTGCAACGCCGGCGTCCAGTACGGCCCGAGGAACCGCTCCAACGTCGCCAGCAGCGCCTGACCCACCCAGATGTAGTGCCGCTCCCCCAGCGCCACCGGGTTGCCCCGCTGGTCCTGGCCGTGGAACCGCCGGTGGTCCGCGCCCAACCGCTGCGCGAACGCCGTCAACGCCTGCGGGTCGTCCAGGTTGGTGATGATGTGGCCCAGCGCCTTGAGGAGCTTGTCCTCCTGGTACTGCATGTTCGTGGGGAACATCGACCGCGCCTCCGGCGCCACCACGAACAGCGTCGCGTAGAAGTACTTCGCCGCCTCCACACCGGCGGCCGAGAACTGCGTCCAACTCTGGCGCAGCGCCACGTTGTCCATGTTCCTCAGTCCTCCTGCACGCGGGCCGTGTCGTGACGCTCCCGAAGCGTCGTCTTCACCACGCCACTGGGGTCGTACACCCGGTCCGTTGGCCAGATGTTCGGGTTCGGCACCGCGGTGTCGTAGTAGCGGTGGTGCACCGCGTGCAACGCCGCCCACCCGACACTGCCGTTGAGCCACGACCAGTCACCGTGCACCGGCCGCCCCGCCCGCTCCTCCTGCGCACAGAACTTCATGAACAGCTCCGACTCGGTGTGCGGGTCCGACACCCGCACCCCCGCCAGCTTGAACGAGTGCAGCACCGCCTGGTTGATCACCAGCACCGCGTGCTCCCGCCACAGGGTGTCCTCGCGGCTGGTGTCCAAACCCAACCCGGCCGCCACCACCCGCAGCTGGTCGTACCGGTCCCGGTCGCCCATGTTGCGGGTGCCGATCTCGTCACCCAGGTAGTGGCCGTTGAACGGGGCGCAGCTGTAGTCCACCCCACCGATGCGCAGCCGCATGTTGCTGATCACCGGCAGGGCGTGCCACCGCAACATCAGATCCGCGAACCACGGATGCTCCGGATGCGACAGCGCGACCTCCCGCACCAGCTCCCGGGGCACGCTCACCACCGTCGGCTGCTCCTGCGCCGTCTCGATCACCCACGGCAGCAGGTCGAAGCGGCCCGGCACCGGCGGCGGCCGCCAACCCAACCGCCGCGCCGCCTCCGTCATCCCCACCTGCGCCGGGTCGCCCAGCACCGAACCGTCGTCGCGCCGGTGTCCGCAGTAGCGGATCAACTGGTCGTTCCAGATCCGCGCCCGCGGCCCCACCCCCGGCCGGTCCGGTGCGAACACCGTGACCACCGACTGGATCCGGCCGCCGTTGTCCCCCGCCGCCAGGTGCGCCGCCAACTCCTGCGCGATGCCCGCCACCGTCGTCACGTGCCGCCGGTCGCGGACCTTCAAGCCCGCCCACCGGATCCGGCCCACACAGCGCACCGACTGCCGCCACGCCACCTTCGCCCCGTACACCAGCTCGTCGCGGGTGTGCCGGTACGACCCGGTCAACGCGATCTCCTCGCGGGCCTCCGCCAACCGCGCCGCCAACCCCGGCAGCCGCCGCTCACCGTGGTACAGCTCCAGGAACTCCGCCGCCTCCGCGGCGATGTCCTCCGCGCGCTCCACGGCGGCACCGGCGCCCGCCGGCGCCCGGTGCGCCGGCGTACCGGTGACCGGACAGGAGGGTGCGGCATGGTCGGCGACAGCACTGCCGGCCCGTACGGAGCGGAGGCCGACATGGTGGTCAGTGTGCACTTCGGCTCGTTTCCCCGTCCTCTGGCAGGCCACGGCGCGACTCTCGCGCCGCCCCCACACATCAGCTCGGCACCACCCCACCAGCGGTCACTCACAGTGACGAGCCGGTGCCCTTGGTGATTGCCCTGGACAGGATTCCTGGGAACACCACAACTGTCAACAACACGACTCCAGGCGCGAGTGTGCACACCGGACAGTCGCCGCCGCCCGGCCTTACCGGCCAACGAAACCGGCCCGCCGGCACCCGACGATCAGAATCGATACGCCGTGTCGCAGGCGCGCAGCGGCGAACCGCCGCGCACCGCCACCGGCCGCGACACCACCTCAGGAAGGCAGACTCAGCCGGCCCGACGACGCGCCCGACGCGCCGCCAACTCGTCGCCCACCACATCCGACGCCGGCTCCGCGGGCTCCCCGCCACCGGGCGTCGCCGGCTCCGCCGGCAGGTGCGACAACGACCCCTGGATCTCCTTGAACGCGCCGCCGATCGCGATGCCGAACACGCCCTGGCCGCCCTGCAACAGGTCGACGACCTCCTCCGGCGACCGGCACTCGTACACCGTCGTGCCGTCCGAGATCAGCGTGATCCCCGCCAGGTCCTCCACGCCGCGCGACCGCAACGCCTCGATCGCCTTGCGAATGTTCTGCAGGGACACCCCGGCGTCCAGCAACCGCTTCACGACCTTCAACACCACCAGGTCGCGGAACGAGTACAACCGCTGCGTCCCCGAACCCGACGCGTCGCGCACGCTCGGCACCACCAGCGCCGTCCGCGCCCAGTAGTCCAACTGCCGGTAGCTGATCCCCACCGCGTGGCAGGCCGTCACACCCCGGTAACCAACCGAACCGTCACCGTCCGTGCCCACCGGCGACGACACCACACCCGGCTCGCCCCGCTCCACACCTGGCTCAGGATCCCGCGGCTCGTGCATCCCGACAACCTCCCCGTCAGTGCGGTGACACGTCGTTTCCGGGACGTGCACCCCTCGACACGGCAACCCTAGCGCCGCGCGCAGGGGTTACCGCGGAGGAACGGTCGCGACACGCCGCGCAGCGGCACGACGCACACCACACACACCCGGGACGTCACCCACAGTGACGCCCCGACAGAAAATGACCGGGGCTCGACCCTCAGCCGGCGAAATCCTCCGGACGCACCTGCTCCAGGAACTCGCGGAACTTCTCCACCTCGTCCTCCTGCTCGTCGGGAATCACGATCCCCGCCTCGCTGAGGACCTGCTCGGCACAACGAATCGGAGCACCCACCCGCAACGCCAACGCGATCGAATCGCTCGGCCGGGCCGACACCCGCACGCCGTCCCCGATCAGCAGATCGGCGTAGAAGACGTTCTCCTTCAACTCGGTGATCTCCACCGCCCGCAACGGCGCCTTCAACGCCGCCAGCACGTCCCGCAACAGATCATGCGTCAACGGCCGGGCCGGCTTGACCCCCTGCTGCTCGTAGGCGATCGCCGTCGCCTCCACCGCACCGATCCAGATCGGCAGGTAGCGGTCCCCCTCGACCTCCCTGAGCAGGACGATCGGCTGGTTGCTGGGCAGCTCCACCCGAACTCCGACCACGCTCAGCTCGCGCACCGCCGCCTCCGTGTCGTTGTCACCTACGCCCGCACCGCGCCCTTCCCTGCACGGTACACGGACCGCGACACGGTCGTCCCATGCGCACCAGCACCACGCCCCGGGCCGGAAAAGGGTTACCCCGGCAAGCCTACGACACGCTTCCCGGGGCAGATCTTTCCGCACGACACCTCGACGACCGGCTCACCGACCCAACGTCGAGCGCAACCCCACCCGCACCAACGCGGCATGCAACTGCTGCGACAGCGCCATCAACTCCCGCGCCGTCTCCGCCGCCCGCGCCCGCGCCGCCGGATCACTCTGCCGCGCCAACGGCGCCACCAACTGAGCGAACAGACCGACCTCACGATCCGCCGCCGACCGGTACGCCCGCAGGTGCCGCGGCTCCAACCCGTACGCCGCCAGACCCGCCACCGCCCGCGCGATGATCAACGCGTCCGCGTCGTACCAGCCCGGCGGATCCGACACCAGCACACCGAGGCGCTCCAACTCGGCCAACGTCGACTCGTCGACCCCGCTGTGCGCCACCAGATCCGCCCGCCCGAGTCGCACCTGCGACGACTCGGGCTCCTCCACCGCACGGCCCGGCACCTCACCACCCGGACCCACCGCCACCAACGTCGGCCGCTGCCGGCCCGGGCCGTCAGCACCGGCGTCCCACTCGGCCAACTGGTCACGGATCACCCGCAACGGCAGATACTGATCCCGCTGCGCGGTCAACACGAACCGCAGCCGGGCCACGTCGTCCCAGCTGTACTTCCGGTAACCCGCCGCCGTCCGCTGCGGCTCCACCAGACCCTCGGCCTCGAGGAACCGCAACTTCGAGATGGTGACGTCCGGGAACTCCGCCCGCAACTGCCCCAGCACCTCGCCGATGCTCATCAGCGGATGCGCACGGGCCGCACCGGGCGGCGAGGAAGCCGCAGGCTCGTTCACCCCCGGCCGGCCTCCTCCTCCGGGCGCGGACCGGCGATGAACACCACCCGGAACTTACCGATCTGCACCTCGTCACCATTGCTCAACGTGGCCGCCTCGACCCGCTCCCGGTTCACGTACGTGCCGTTGAGGCTGCCCACGTCCCGCACCGTGAACGTGCCACCGTCCCGGTGGAACTCCGCGTGCCGCCGCGACACCGTCACGTCGTCGAGGAAGATGTCACTGTCCGGGTGCCGGCCACTCGTGGTCACGTCATGGTCCAGCAGGAACCGGGCACCCGCGTTCGGGCCACGACGAACCACCAGCAGCGCCATTCCCGGCGGCAACGAGCCGGACATCCGGCTCGGCACCACATCGGTGTCCGGACCTTCCAGCACTTCGTCCAACGAACCGAGATTGAGCGTCGAAGTGACGTCGAGCGGGGGGAACTCGTCGCCTGGGCGCGTCATGGGACCACCTCACGGATCTGTTCGGTCAGCGTCGGGGTAATGGCGGGTCTGGCCGCCGGGCAGTCGCACACCCGGCGGCTGGCTCCCCGTGCCCGGGAAGGCAATTACACAACGCTCAACTATTGGGGTTCTCGGTCGACTGGGCGAGCCTAGCCAGCGCCGAAATGCAGGGCAACCGGACGCGCGGACAACACCCCCGCGCCCGGGCAGGGCAACACTCAGCTCTCGGTCAGCTCGCGGTACGCACCGGCGGTCAGCAAACCGTCCAGCGCCGACGGATCGTCCGGCGTGATCTCCAACAGCCAACCCGCACCGTACGGGTCCGTGTTGATCACCTCGGGCGTGTCGCCCAGCGCCTCGTTCCGCGCCGCCACCGTCCCGCTCACCGGGGCGTAGATCTCCGACACGCTCTTGGTCGACTCGATCTCACCCAGCGGCTCACCGGCCGCCACCACCGCACCCTCGTCGGGCAACTGGACGAACACGATGTCACCCAACGCGTCCTGCGCGAAGTGGGTGATGCCGACGCGGAGCGTGCCGCCGTCGGCGCCGACCACCCACTCGTGCTCGGCGGTGTAACGCAGATCCTCAGGAATCACCAGACGCGTCCTTCATCCATCGGTGCGCCGGAGGTGATCCGACGCGGCCGCGCCGGTCAGGAGACCGGACGGGCGTGTTCCAGCTTCATCGGCGCGTGCAGCGCCGAAACCTCGGCAACCCCACGCTCATCAACGTTCACGGTACCGCCGTCACCCGCGACCGATGCGGCCACCCCGCCCGGAATCTTCAGCGCCGTCTCCATCGTCTTCGGATCACCGATCACCGTGATCGTGAACGGACCCGACAACGACCGCCCGTCCACCACCAACGAGCCGCCCGGCCCGTCCAGGAAGTACGTCGACGCGATGATCCGCACCGGCGACCCGCCACTGCCGGAGATCTGCATCGCCTCCGCGCCCGCGCCCCGCAACTCCTGCACCGCGTCCAGGATCCGGTCCGCCCGGATCGGCTTGCCCGCACCCGGCCGGAACTCCACACTCAGCCCCGGACCCCGCGCCGGCAACGTCCCCGCCAGGATCCCCAGCTCGTCCGCCCGCCGCCGCGCCTCGTCCAACGCCGCCTGCCGACCCTGCTCACCCGAGCGCAACTGCCGCTGGCTCTCCTCCAGCGCCTCGATGTCCTGCTGGAGCCGTTTCTCCCGGGAATCCAGATCCGAGAAGATCCGGACCAGGTCCTCCTGCCGGGTCGCCGCCAGCGTCGGATCCGTCGACGTCGTCTTGAACTGCACCACCAGGGTGAACCCGAGCAACGCCAGCAACACCGTGATCATCACGCCCGCGGAGGTCCACCGGCGACCCGCCGGCACCGGGGCCACGGCCACCCGCTCAGCCTCGACGGGCTCCGGGTCGACGCGCTCCGGGTCGGCCTCGGGCCGTTCCGGGTCCACCTCGGCGGGGTCGGCCTCGATGCGCTGCGTCTCGGCCTCCTCCGCCGGCGGCGACGCCGGCGACTCCTGCCGCGCCGGCTCCTGCGCCGGCGGCACCAACGGACTCAACTCGTCCGGATCCGGGGCGTCCGGCCGGGGATCCGGCTCACCCGCCGGCCCCGACGGCCGGCGCGGCTCCGCCGGCTGCGGCCATCCCGTCCCGGTGTCGCGCTGCTCGTCGCTCATCGCCACAAACCTACGCCCGGAACAGGTGACGACGGATGGCAGCCACGTTGCCGAAGATCCGCACCCCGAGCACGACCACCACACCGGTGGAGAGCTGACCGCCCACCCCCAGCTGGTCACCCAGGTACACGATCAGACCCGCCACCAGCACGTTCGAGATGAACGACACCACGAACTGCTTGTCGTCGAAGATCCGGTCCAGCTTCGCCCGCACCCCGCCGAACACCGCGTCCAGCGCCGCCACCACCGCGATCGGCAGATACGGCTGCAACGCGGCGGGCACGGTCGGGTCCAGGTAGATCCCGAGAACCACACCGGCGAGCAGCGCCAGCACCGCGATCATCGGACACCTCCGGAGGGGCGGGGGGACGTACCCGAACCGGACGGCCCGGGACTCGCCGAACGGTCGCCCGAACCCGACGGCGACGGGCTCGGACTGACCGAAGGCTGCGCGTAGCGTAGCCGCGGCTCCGGCGCGGCCGGCAGGGTGAGGTCGTCCGCGTCCCGGACCTGGAAAGACAGGCCGGTCTCCTTCGCCACCCGCCGCATCAGGTACGCCGCCCGGCTCTCCTCGAACTTGTCGCGCATCGACCCCGGCCCGATCGCCGTCACCTCGTACGGGCTCGTCACCGGGCGGAAGTCCACCAGGATCGCCGCACCCGCCGACCGGATCGTCGACGTCGCCGTCAACCGCTGACCGTTGATCGCCACCGCCTCCGCACCGGAGGCCCACAGGTCGTTGGCCACCTTCTGCAGGTCGGTGTAGATCACCCGGGGCGGACCCGCGTCCGAGTCACCGGAGACCGCGTCGTCGTCCTTCGGCTCCGCGTCGGCCAGCCGGACCACCACCCCGTCGCCCCGTACCCGGCCCAGACCGGTCCCCGCCTCCAGGTTGCGCAACCGGGCCGCCTGCGAACCGCTCAGCGCGGCGTCACGCTGCCGACCCACCTCCTCGCGCAGCCGGTCCGCGCGGGCGGTCATCTCGTCGGTCTCGCTCTCCCGCTGCTTGATCTGCGCGATCAGGCCGGCGCGGGCCTGGCTGCGGCTCGGCTCCTCCGCCATCGTCTCCCGGTAGGCCACCGCGAACAGGAAACCGACCACCGCGATCACCACGACGCTCACCGCGCGCGCGGAGACGCCCCGCCACCCCGCCGGGGCCGGCGACTCCCGGCGCCGGGCGGCCGCGTCGGCGTAGCCCGGATCCAGCGGATTGCGGAACAGCTCGGTCAGGAAGTCAGGGGTGAAGGCCCGGGTGGTACGCCCACCGGAGTCCGGCGGCGCGCTCATGCCGCCGCTCCCCCGGAGCGGGCCCGCACGGACCGGACCAGCCGGGCCGCCTGCACCACGTACATGGCGCCGGCCACCCAGTAGAGCACCAGGCCCCACCAGGCCAGGCCCCAGCCGATCGCCCCGGCGGCGGTGGCCACCGACTCCGACGCGGTGCCCAGCAGCAGGATCGGGAAGGCGGCCAGCAGCAGGAAGGTGGCCGTCTTACCCACGTAGTGCACCGGCGGCGGGCCGTACCCGTGTCGGCGCAGCACCGCCAGCGAACCGACCAGCAACAGCTCCCGGGCCAGCAGCGCGGCGGTGAACTGCCACGGCACCACCTCGCGGGCGGTGAAGGCGAGCAGCGTCGCGAGGATGTAGAGCCGGTCGGCGAACGGGTCGAGCAGCTCGCCGAGGCGGCTGACCTGGCGGAGGCGCCGGGCGATCCACCCGTCGACCCAGTCGGTGGTGCCGCCGACGGCCAGCACCACGATCGCCGCCACGTCGGCCTCCACCACCAGGAACAGATAGAGGAACAGCGGGACGCCGAGCAGCCGGACGAAGCTGATCAGGTTCGGCAGGGTCAGCACCCGGTCGCCGACGGCGGTGCCGTCCGTGCCCTGCGGGTGCTCTGCCCGAGCCGGCCGACGCGACACCGAACCTCCTCCGCAGCACGGACCGGACGCCTCCTGGGCGCCTCGGCGGGACGTGCGCGCTGACGGGCCGGCCAGCGCCGGCGCCTCGGCGGCCCCGGGCTGGGGCCTCCCCTGATGCCGTCCCGGACGTGGTGGTCGTGGGCCGGCGAGTTGCCACTATATCGGGCTCACGTATCAGCCCTCGGGGGCTGCGCTCCCGTCGTTTCCGGCTGTTCGGTGTGTGGTGCGTCACCACGCGTAAGGCATCCTAGGACACTAGTGGAGCGCCGCTGTCTCCGTGCTCGGGTGAAGCGGGGTCAGGCGGTGCGTGCGGTGGTGGTGGTGTCGGGCTGCGTCGCCGCACCGGCCTCCACGGCCTGCGCGAAGGCCAGCAACGACAGCAGCAGGTCGTTCTGCGCCCGCGCCGGCATCCGGTCGAGGATCGCCTGCACGGCCTGGTGGCGCCGCTCCTTCAGCTCGCGCAGCAGGGTCTGGGCCGCGGCGGTGGGAACCAGCCGGACCTCCCGCCGGTCGCGCGGGTCGGCCACCCGGCGCAGCAGCCCGGTGGCCTCCAGCCGGTCGCAGAGCCGGCTGGCCGAGGAGGGTACGACGTCGAGCAGCTCCGCCAGCCGGTTCACGTTGGTGTCCGGCCGCGCGCTGATCAGGGCGAGCACCCGCAGCTGCGTCGGCGGGACGGTGACGTGGTGCCGCGAGGTGGCGGAGTCGAGCACACCGATCAGCGCCTCGGCGGCAGCATCGATCGCCGCGGCGAGATTCGGAGGTCGCTCCACCCGGTGCCCCCTGCGATTGTTCCGCTCGTACCCGGCTGCCGGCCTGCTACCGCTCGCCCTGACCGCTGACACCGACCCAGTCCAGACAGACGACGACGGCGTCGTCGCGCAGGTCCGCTTCGGCGTGATAGGCGAACAGTTCGCGCATCACGGTACCAACCGCCTCGGTCGCCGGCTGCAACCGCGTGGACCGCATCGACCGCGCCATCGCCCGCTCCCCGTACGCCTCCTGGCCGCCCGGCTGCGCGTCGTAGACGCCGTCGCTGACCACGAAGAGCCGGTCCCCCGGCTCCAGGTCGAACTCCTGCACGTCGTAGCGCGTCTCGGCGAACATGCCCAGCGGCAGCTGGCGGTCCAGTTCGATCGGCGTCACCGTGGCGCCGCGGACCCGCAGCAGGTGTGGCGAACCGGCGTCCACCGCGCGTACCCGACCGGTGACGGTGTCGACGGCGAGCAGCAAGGTGGCCACGTGCCGCCGGCCGCGGTGCTGGTAGTGGATGGTGTCCGAGGCCAGCTCGGCCTGCTCCACCAGCCCGCCGCCGGAGCGCCGGGCGTTGCGCATCGCGTTGACGGTCAACGTGGTCAGCAGGGCGGCGGACATGCCCGTGCCGGTCCCGTTGAGCACGGTGACGGTGAGCCGGTCCCCGTCGACGGACCAGTCGAAGTGGTCCCCGCCCACGCCGTACGCCGGCTCCAACTGGCCGGCCAGCAGGAACGCGTGGTGCCGCACGCTGCGTCCGGGCAGCAGGTCCCACTGCATCTCGGCGGCCATGCTGAGCCGTTCCCGGCGGCGGGCCCGACGGTACCGGTCGGTCTCCCGGTCGGCGGCGCGTAGCGCGGTGGCCAGCTCGTCGGCGACCTCGCCGATCGACGCCACCGTCTGCGCGTCCGCCGGCCCGGTCAGCTCGACCAGCAGCACCCCGAGCCGCTCCCCCCAGGCCGTCAGCGGCACCCAGACGCGGCAGTGCCCGTCGTCCCGGGCGTCCAGCACCGGCTGCTGGCTGCTGAAGCAGCGCTGCGCGACCCCCTGACAGGCCAGGAAGCCGGCGTCCGGCAGGTCGGGGTCGAGCACCGGCCAGAGCCCGGTGATCCGGTAGTCGGCCAGGAACACGTCGGTGCGTGCGGCGGCGAGGCGCGACCGGACGACCCGGTCCGCGGCCTCCACCAGCTGGTCCGGCGGGGCTGCGCGCAGCGCACGGGACACCGCTGCGGGCACGTCCGGCATGTTCGTCCTCCAGATATTCTTGCTGTAGGGCAAGCATCATACGGACGCGCGGCCGGACGCCGCACCGGCCGGGTCAGTCGGTGGGCTTGCCGGCCAGCCCGCCGTGGAACGCGTCCGGGACCGCGGCCGGCTCGCCCCGGGGCCGCCAGCGGGCGACCGGCACGACGCCCTCGGCCGTCGGCACCCATCGCCCGAGCAGCGGGGCGAACGACGCCGGGGTCCGCATCCGGAACTGCGGCCCCATCATCGCCAGCGCCTGCGGATACCCGGCCAGCTCCTCGCTGTCGAAGTCGAACGCCAGGAAGCTGCCCGGGGCCACCGCGTCGTAGAGCTCGTCGAGGGTCCGGGCCAGCGTCTCGTCGTCCAGGAACGCGGCCAGGCCGAGGAAGACCACGCCGACCGGTCTCCTCCCCCAGCCGGGCACGAAGCGGTGCAGCTGGGCCGGGTCGACGGTGCCGATGTCGGTGGCGTCGCCGTAGCCGTAGCCGGCGCGGTCGCTGCCGGCCAGGATGCGCTGCCCGAGCCGGATGGTGACCGGGTCGACGTCGGTGTAGAGGACGGTGGCGGCGGTGGCCACCTCGTGCACGTTGCCCTGGGTGGGCAGGCCGGCCCCGAAGACGAGGAAGCCGTCGACGCCGGCCTCGGCGACCGCCCCGACCGCCCGGCCGAGGAAGTCCCGCAGGTCCCGGAAGATCGCCGCGCACGGCCCGTACGCCTCCTCGAAGGCACGGGCCGCCGCCGCGTCCACCGGGAAGTGGTGCTCACCGCCCAACCAGAAGTCGATCATGCGCGCGGTGCTCGGCTGCTCCGGCTCAACCATCGACGGCGCTCCCTTCCGACGGGTGGGCGACAGCGTAGCGAGGCGACCGCCCTCGCGGTATCGCCCCGGCGACAGTCCCCGGGCCGCGATACTGGCCGCGGGCAGGAGGTGCGCGGCGGTGAACTCGGCGAACGGCGCGGCGGTGGTGGTGGGCGTGGACGGCTCGGAGCCGGCGCTGCGCGCCGTCCGGCTCGCCGCGGCGGAGGCGGCCCGCCGGCACCGGCCGCTGCGGGTGGTGCACGGGTTCATCTGGCCGCTGCTGCGGGTGCCCGTGGACCCGCTCGCCGGCGCCCCGCCCGGCGCCGGCCTGCGCCACCAGGCGGAGGAACTCGTCGCGCGGGCGGTCGCCGAGGCGGAGGCGGCCGTACCGGGGATCCGGGTGACCGGCGAGATCATCGACGGCGAGGCGTCGGCGGTGCTGCTCGGCGAGACACCCACCGCCGCACTGGTCGTACTCGGTGACCGCGGGCTGGGCGGCTTCGGGGCGCTGATCATCGGCTCGGTGGCGGTGCAGGTCGCCACGTACGCGCAGTGCCCGGTGCTGGTGGCGCGCGGCGAGGAACACGGCGGCGGCCCGGTGGTGGTCGGGGTGGACGGCTCCCCGGCGGCCCGGGAGGCCGTGGAGTTCGCCGCCGAGCAGGCCGACATCCGGGGCGCCGCGCTGCACGCGGTGCACGCCTACCGCCACCCGGCCTCCGGCGGCCCCGGCGACATGCAGCCGCTGGTCTACGACGAGTCCCAACTGCGCGCCGAGGAGAACCGGGTGCTCGTCGAGGCCCTCGCCGGCATCGGCGAGCGGTACCCCGACCTGCCGATCACCCGCGAGGTGGTGCGGGACCGGGCGGTCGCCGCGCTCACCGCCGCGTCCCGCCGGGCGCTGCTGGTGGTGGTCGGCGGTCGGGGGCGCGGCGAGCTGGCCGGGCTGCTGCTCGGCTCGGTGAGCCACGGGGTGCTGCACCACAGCGCCTGCCCGGTGGCCGTGGTGCGTACCCCGGACTGAGCGGTTGACCCGCCGGCAGACGGGTAGACGGCGCGGGTACGGCACGCGGTGACAGCGACCGAGGAGGCGGCGATGCCAGGACCACGGCCGGGAAGCAACGCGTACGACAAGGAACGCGCGCGCCTGCGCGACCTGATCGAGCAGTCGGGGCGGGCGGCGGACCAGGAGGCCAACCAGGTCGCCAACCGGATTCTGCAGGAGGATCGCGGCCAACGGGGCGTGGTCCGGGGGGAACGGACGTTCGGCCCGAAGGGTGAGCGCGAACCCGGCGATCCGAAGTGAGGACGTCGGGTGTGGTCGACGGGGCGATCGCCGGTGCGGTCGGCAGCGCCGCGTTGAACGTGGTCAGCTACCTGGACGTGGCGGTCCGGGCCCGACCGACGAGCAGCACCCCGGAGGAGACGGTCGGACGGCTCGCCGGTCTCGCGCACGTGGACCTGGGCCCCGAGGACCGGGCGGCAAACCGCCGCTCGGGCCTCGGGGCCGTCCTCGGCTACGCCGTGGGTATCGGGGCCGGCGCCGTGTTGGGGGCGCTCGCCGGGACCCGCCGGATGCCGCTGGCGGTGGGGACCGCGCTGCTCGGCGGCGCGACGATGGCCACCACGGACGCCTCGCTGGCCGTCCTGCGGATCAGCGACCCGCGCACCTGGCGCCGGTCCGACTGGATGGCCGACCTCGTGCCGCATCTGGCGTACGGAATGGCGGCCGCAGCCACCTTGAACCGGCTACGGCCGCCCTCCGCGCGGTGCGGTTAGCCCCGGTCGTCGCTCTCGTCGTCGGCGATCGGCTCACCGGCCGGGCCGTACGGCGAGACCTGCCCCTTCGGCACCGTCCGCCCCACGTCCGCGTTGGACGTGCCCTTGTTCAGCGGATGCCCGCCCGCGTGCGTGGCGGTCTTCCGGCTGTCCTGACTGGTGGAGCCCTTGGCGTTGCGGCGGAACTCCATCTGCTGCGGGTTCACCACGGGTCTCTCCTTCCGACGGGGTGCACGACCAGCAGGCCGCGCACCCCGCGGCTTACCCGCCGCCGTGGCGCACATTCGACCGGCGGCGGCCCGGCTGATCCGCCACAGGGTGGGTACTGCACGGTGATGGGGGACGACCGACGGGTGGCCCGGGCCCTGCTGGACCGACAGGGACGCACCTACGCCGAGGAGGCCGGCATCCGGCTGACCGACCGGCCGGGGCCGCTGTACCAACTGCTGGTGCTGGCCACCCTGTTGAGCACCCGGATCCGGGCGGGGGTGGCGCTCGCCGCCGCGCGGGAACTCTTCGCCGCCGGCTGGCGCACCCCGCAGGCGATGGAGGCGGCGAGCTGGCAGGAGCGGGTAGACGCGCTGGGGCGCGGGCACTACCGCCGCTACGACGAGCGGACCGCCACGATGCTCGGCACCGGCGCCCGGCTCTGCCTGGACCGCTGGCACGGCGACCTGCGCCGGCTGCACCGGGAGGCCGACGGCCAGCCGACCGCGCTGCGCCGGCTGCTCACCGAGTTCCCCGGCATCGGTCCGACCGGCGCGGACATCTTCCTGCGGGAGGCGCAGGAGGTCTGGCCGGACGTGCGCCCGTACGCCGACCGGCGGACCCTGACCGGGGCGAAGCGGCTCGGGCTGCCGGCGAACCCGCGCGGACTGGCCGGCCTGGTCGGCGAGGCGGACTTCGGCCGGCTCGCCTCGGCGCTGGTCCGGGTGGCCCTGGGCGAGGAGTCCGCGAGCGAGGTCAACCGGACGGCGGCGGCCCGGTGAGCGTCACTTGACCGGCTTGTCCCCCGGCTTGGTCAGGTTCCACACCAGCAGCGCGGCGGCCAGGGCGAGCAGCACCACCCCGCCGGAGATCCCGCCGCCCTCATCGGCGCTGCGCCCGGTGGCGCCGAAGTAGATCACCGCCAGTCCGGCGAGCACCGCCAGGAACGTCCGCATTCCTCGGTCCTTCACGTTCCGCACGGTACGGCGCGTTCCACCCCGGTACGGCGGTTTTCGCGACCGGTAACCCGTCCGGGTCACTCGGCCCGGCCGCCGGACGCCGGGCCGCGCAGCCGGACCCGCCGTACCGCCCGGTCGGCCACCTCGACCACCTCGACGGTGAGCCCGGGCAGCCGCACCGACTCCCCCGGCCCGTCTGGCAGCCGGCCCAGTCCGGCCAGGACCAGCCCGGCGACGGTGGTGTAGTCGCGCGGCAGCGGAAAGGCCAGCCGCACCCCCACGTCGGCCAGGTCGTGCAGCGGGAAGTCACCGGGGAGCACCAGTGCCCCGTCCGGCTCCCGCAGCACCCCGGAGACGTCCCGGTCGGTCTCGTCGTACAGCTCGCCGACGACCTCCTCCAGCAGGTCCTCCATGGTGATCAGGCCGTCGATGCCGCCGTACTCGTCGACCACCAGGGCGAGCTGTTCGTGGCGTTGCCGCAGCTGGCGCATGGCGTCGGCGACCGGCAGCGTGCCGGGCAGCAGCAGCGGCCGGCGGGCCCGCTGGCCGGCCGTGTCGCCGTGGCCGTCGACCAGGTCGCGGATGTGCACCATGCCCCGGACGTCGTCCAGCCCGCCCGGCCCCACGACCGGGGCGCGGGAGCGCCCGGTGGCGGCCATCCGGCGCATCGCCTCGGCCGCCGACAGCGAGGCGGGCAGCACCGTCACGTCCCGTCGGGGGACCAGGATCTCCCGCAGGGTACGGCCGGCGATGTCGAACGCCCCGGACAGGATCTCCCGCTGCTGCGCCGACAGCCCCCGTTGGCTGACCAGCATCTCCCGCAGCTCCTCCTCGGTCACCTCCTGCCGCTGTGCCCGCGGGTCCCCGCCGGCGAGCCGGACCAGCAGGTCGGTGGCGCGGCTGAGCAGCCAGATCGCCGGCCGGGACAGCCGGGCCAGCACGTCCAGCGGGGGTGCGCTCAGCAACGCCCACCGCTCCGCCCACTGCATCGCCAGCCGTTTCGGGGCCAGCTCTCCGACGACCAGGGTGACGAAGGTCAGCACCACGGTCACCAGCACCACGGCCACCGGCCGGGCCGCGCCGCCGAGGAAACCGAGCGGGCCGATCAGCGGCTGCGCCAGCGAGACGGCGGCGGCCGCCGAGGCGAGGAACCCGGCGAGGGTGATGCCGAGCTGGATGGTGGCCAGGTAGCGGTTCGGTTCCCGGGCCAGCCGGGCCAGCCGCGCTCCGGCCCGACCGGAGCGGCCCAGCTGGCGCAGCTGCGCCTCGCGCAGCGTCACCAGCGCCATCTCGCTGCCGGACAGGGCGGCGTTGATCAGCACCAGCACGGCGACCAGCGCGAGCTGCCCGAGCATGCCACCCCCTCCCAACCTGGCCCCTACTCAACCGCAGTGGCGTCGCCGGGGAGGCCGGGTCAGTCGTTTTCCAGGTCGTCGAGGGAGATGGCGTGGGTCATCAGCCAGCGGGCCAGCGCCGACATGCCGAACAGCCACAGCGGGGCCGACTCGGTGGTGCCGTTGGTGGCGAAGATCGCGAACCGCAGGTCCGGGGCCCGGTACGCCTCGATCCGCCAGCGGTGGTTCTTGTCCCGCCAGACCGCCGATGGGTCCATGGCGTCACGGTAGGCGACGCGGCGCCCGTCCCGGTGCGGCTTCGGGCCAGCCCGTGGCACCACCGCTGCCCCGCCGGGCCTGGTGGAGGTCAGGACGGGCGGCCGACCACCTCGCGGGCGTCGTCGGGCAGCCGGCGGGTGGCGCCGCGCCGGTCCAGCAGCTCGAGCAGCGGTACGGCGACCCGGCGGGTGGTGTCCAGCGCCTGCCGGGCGGCGCTGAGCGTGAACGGCTGCGGCAGCCCGGCCAGCACCCGGACCGCGTCGTCGAGCGCGCCGGGCAGCAGCACCACGTTCTCGGCCAGCCGCAGCAGCGCCCCGGCACGCACGGCAGCGCCGATCTCCCGGGGGCCCAGGCCGAGGGTGGCGAGGCGGTCCGCCTCGGGGGCGCGGAACGGGTGGTCGGCGTACTCGGCACGGACCCGCTGCACGGCCCGGGCCACCGGTGCGGGCAGCGCGTCGACCCCGGCGGCGGTGACCCGGCCGGCGCGCAGCGCCAGCGGCGGGCGGACCAGGGCCTCGACCAGCGCGCGGTCGGGCAGGTCGAGACGCCGGCGCAGCACCTCCACCGGGACGCCCGGGTCGAGCGGATGCTCGCGCGCGTACCGGGTGGTCTCCTCGGCCAGCCGGGTGGCCAGCCGCCGCCAGTGCTCGGGGTCGGCGAGCCAGTCGCCGGCGACCGGGGCGACGGTGGCCGGCACCCCCATCCGGGTCAGCTCCCCGGCGCGGACCAGCGCCCGGCGGCGCAGCTCCCCGGCGAGGTCGGGCCGCCCGTCGAGGTCGGCGAGGACGGCCGCCCGGGCCGCGGCGGCGCCGCGCCGGCGCAGCGGCGGTGGCGCCACGTCCAGCACCGTCACCCCGCCGCTGACGTGGTGCCGTCCGGGGTCGCGCAGCAGCGCCCGGTCGCCGACGAGCAGCGGCAGCGGCCGGGCCAGCCGCAGCCGGACGGTGTCGTGCCCGAGCGGGCGGACCCGGGCCGGCACGGCCGCCGAGCCCACGTGCACGGTGAGGGTGGCGGGCAGGTCGGCGGCCGGGTCGCCGACCAGCCGGACGTCGAGCAGGTCGGTGAGCCGGAAACGGCCGGGGGTGAGCAGCGCGTCGCCCCGGCCCAGCCGGTCCTTCGGCACGCCCCGCAGGTTGACCGCGACCCGGGCCACCGCGTCCACCCGGTCGTGGGCGGCGCCGAGGGAGTGCAGGCCGCGTACCCGGACCGGCTCGCCGGTGGCGGCCAGCTCCAGCTGGTCGCCGACCCGCAGCCGGCCGCCGCCGAGGGTGCCGGTCACCACGGTGCCGCTGCCCCGGATGGTGAAGGACCGGTCCACCCAGAGCCGCACCGGCACGTCCGGCGCGGGCGCCGGCAGGCGGGCGACCAGCCGGTCCAGGGCGGCGCGCAGCTCGGGCAGGCCCGCGCCGGTGACCGCGCTGACCGGTACCGCCTCCACCGCGCCGAGGCTGGTGGCGGCGAGCTCCGCCCGGGCCCGGGCCAGCGCCGGCGCCGGGTCGGCCAGGTCCGCGCGGGTCACCGCCAGCAGCCCGTACGACACCCCGAGCGCGTGCAGCGCGGCCAGGTGCTCGGCGGACTGCGGCATCCAGCCCTCGTCGGCGGCGACGATGACCAGCGCGGCCGGGACGGGCCCGACGCCGGCGAGCATGTTCGGCACGAAACGCTCGTGGCCGGGCACGTCGACGAAGGCGATGGTGCCGCCGGCGGGCAGCGTGGTCCAGGCGAAGCCGAGGTCGATGGTCATGCCCCGGCGGCGTTCCTCGGCCCACCGGTCGGGTTCCATCCCGGTCAATGCCCGGACCAGGGTCGACTTGCCGTGGTCGACGTGGCCGGCGGTGGCGACGACGTACATGTCAGCAGGCCGCCGGGACCCGCAGCACGGCGGCGCGCAGGGTGTCGTCGGCGGCCGGGGGGACGCAGCGCAGGTCCAGCAGGAGCCGGCCCCGCAGCACCCGGCCGAGCACCGGCGGCGCGCCGAGGCGCAGCGGCCCGGCGTACGCCTCGGGCAGGCTCAGCGCCCACGAGTCCAGCGTCACGCCGGGTGCGCCGCCACCGCCGACCACGGCGCTGCTCGGCACCACCTCGGCCTTGCAGCCGTCGGCGCCGAGCGCGTCGCGCAGCCGTTCGGCCCGCTCCCGCAGCCCGGCGGGGTCAGCGTGCAGGGCGGCCCGGGTGGGGGTGTCCGGGCCGTGCAGGGTGGCCGCCAGGGCGGCGAGGGTGAGCTTGTCGACCCGCAGCGCGCGGGCGAGGGGGTGCCGGCGCAGCCGCTCGACCAGCGCGGCGTCGCCGAGCAGCAACCCGGCCTGCGGCCCGCCGAGGAGCTTGTCGCCGCTGGCGGTGACCAGCGCCGCGCCGGCCCGCAGGGTGCTGGCGGCGTCCGGCTCGTCGGGCAGCAACGGGTCCGGCGCGAGCAGCCCGGAGCCGATGTCGGCCACCACCGGCACGCCGAGGGTGGCCAGCGCGCGGACCGGCACGGCCGAGGTGAAGCCGGTGACCAGGAAGTTCGACGGGTGCACCTTCAGCACGAAGCCGGTCGCCGGGCCGATCGCCGCCGCGTAGTCGGCCAGCGTGGTGCGGTTGGTGGTGCCGACCTCCCGCAGCCGGGCGCCGGTGCTCTCCAGCAGGTCCGGCAGGCGGAACCCGTCGCCGATCTCCACCAGTTCGCCCCGGCTCACCACGATCTCCGCGCCGGCGGCCAGGGCGGTGGCGGCGAGCACCAGCGCGGCGGCGCCGTTGTTCACCACGTGCACGGCCGCCGCGTCCGGCACCGCGGCGGCGAGCGCGTCCAGGGCGTCGCGTCCCCGCCGGGCGCGCCGTCCGGTGTGCAGGTCCAGCTCCACGTCCGTGTGCCCGGCGGCGGCGACGACCGCCTCGACGGCGGCGGCCGACAGTGGCGCCCGGCCGAGGTTGGTGTGCAGCACGACGCCGGTGGCGTTGAGCACCGCGCGGGGCGCCGGCGCGGGCAGCGCGGCGAGGACCTCGTCGGGTACCTGTTCGGGGGTGATGTCGCCGCGGCGGGCGCGCTCCTGGGCGCGACCCACGGCGGCCTTGACCCGGTCGCGGCCGAGGGTGGCGACCGCCGCGGCCAGGCGCGGGTCGGCGAGCAGGGTGTCGGTGCGCGGCACCCGCCGTCGTGGGTCGGCCGGCGCCTCGCCCATGCGCGTCATCTCTCCCCAGCGGTTTGGCGGAGACGGACGGGAATCGAACCCGCCTGACCCGGGTCCCGGGCCACACCGGTTTTGAAGACCGGGAGGGGCACCAGCCTCCTGAACGCCTCCGTTGAGGAGTCAACCACAGCCCTCGGCCCGTCGTGCGGCGAGCCTCAGCCTTCGCCGGCCTCCCGGCGGCGCACCCGCTCCCGCTGCGGCACGACCGTGTACTTCGGATCCCGCGCCGAGGCGACGCCGCCGTGGAAGATGCCGAACCGGGTGGCCACCGACGCGGCGAGCAGCGTCCCGCCGGAGAGCGCGGAGATCACCCGGCTGCGCCGGCCGACCAGCGCCCCAGCCACCCCGGCGGCGGTCAGCGCCCGCCCGGCGCGCAGCAACCGGCCCGCCCGGCCCGTGCGGTACGGCTCGCTGAGCAACCCGAGCCGGGTCTCCACCGAGTGCGAGCCGAGCAGTTCCAGCGCCGCGCCGGCCACGGCCATCCGCCGCGCCGGGCCGGCCTGCGCGCACGGCGCGGCGATCAGCCCCACGGCGGCGCCGCTGGCCAGTGCGCTGCCCGCGAAGATGGTCGGCAGTTCCGGGTACGCCTCGTGCCAGGACGGCACCGCCGTCCCGGCCAGCAGCACCCCGGTGTACGTGGCCAGGGCCGGCGCGGTGGCGGCGGCCGCCAGCCCGGCGGCCTGCCCGACCGGGGGCAGCACCTGGCGGGCCAGCCCGAGCACGCCCCGCTCGGGGAGCCAGGGCGCCGCCTCGGCGATCGCGGCCACGCCGGCGGCCGGCCCGAAGGCGCTCAGGATCCAGGTGCCCACCGACATCGGCGAGGTCGGCTTCGCGACCCGCAGCATGTGGTGGAAGCGGGACGGCCGCCCCAGGTCGTGGATCAGGAAGTACGCGCTGGCGGTGACCGCGCCCAGCGCGGTGATCCGGCCGGCGCGGCGCAACGCCGGGCGGCCGGTGAGCTGCCCGCCGGCGGCCAGCAGCGACGAGCCGGCGGCCAAGCCCCCGGTGAACAGGTACGCGGCGATGTCCCACCGCCACACCGGCACCTTGAGGATCGGCCGGCCGTAGTACGAGGTGAACTCGGCCTCCGGCACGCGCAGCTCCTCGCCGCCGCGCCCGGCCCGCCTGCGGCGAGCGCTGCGGGCGGTGTCCACCGGGGCCTGGTCAGGCCCTGCTGCCCGGCGGGCGTCCACGGCGGCCTGGTCCGGTGCGGGGGCGGGTCCGGACGTCATGGCGCCCGCACCGACCCGCCGCTGGTCGTCGCCCGGACCGCCGGGTTCCCCGGCGTTCGCCGCCAGCGGCTCGGAGCCGGCGGGCCCCACGCCGATCTTCGGCCCGTGGCCGCCCCGGTGGCCGGGACCGCCGAGGCGGCCGGGCCCCTGCGTCTCCAGCCGGTCGCGGAAGCGACGGAACAGCGAGCCGACGGGCGCGCGGTCCGGACTCACGACGAACCTCCGATGAACGCGGCGACGGCGGCCGCCGTCATGGCCAGCGCGGCCAGCCCGGCCCGCCTCCACATCTTCGGCAGGTCGCGGGTGGTCACCACCGGGTCCGGCGGCAGGCCGTACACCTCGGGCTCGTCGAGCAGCAGGAAGAACGCGCCGTCACCGCCGACGCCGTCGGTGGGGTCGTTGCCGTAGAGCCGCGCCTCCGGCACTCCCCGCTCGTGGAGTTGGGCCACCCGCCGCGCCGCCCGCTCCCGCAGCTCGTCCAGCGGTCCGAACTGGATCGACTCGGTGGGACAGGCCTGCGCGCAGGCGGGCGTCATGCCCGCGCCGAGGCGGTCGTAGCAGAGCGTGCACTTCCACGCCCGGCCGTCTCCCTTACGCTGGTCGATCACCCCGTACGGGCAGGCCGAGATGCAGTAGCCGCAGCCGTTGCAGATGTCCTCCTGGACCACCACCGTGCCGAACTCGGTGCGGAACAGCGAGCCGGTCGGGCAGACGTCCAGGCAGGCGGCGTGGGTGCAGTGCTTGCAGACGTCCGACATCATCAGCCAGCGGAAGTCGGTGCGCTCCTCGACGCCGGTGGACCGGCCGGGCGGCTGCGAACCGGGCATGCCGAGGAACTGGCCGACCGCACCTGTGCCGGTGCCGCGATCGGCGACGGTGGCCGGTGCCGCGGCGCCGTCGGCGGCCATCCGGGCGGCGGCGGAGGCCGAGCCCGGCGGCACGCCCGGGTCGGTGCCGGTCGGGTTGCCGGTGCCGGCGGCGACGGCCGCCGAGGACGCGCTGGCCGACCCGTCGGTCGGGGTGCCGGCGAACGGCGGGGTGCGGTGCCCGGCCGGGACGGGCTGCTCGATGAAGGCGACGTGCCGCCAGGAGTTGGCGGTCAGCGCGCCGGTGTTGTCGTACGACATGCCGAGCAGGTCGAACCCGGAGTCCGGTACTCCGTTCCACTCCTTGCAGGCCACCTCGCACGCCTTGCAGCCGATGCAGACGCTGGTGTCGGTGAAGAAACCCACCCGCGGGCCGGCGTCGACCCAGCCGGCGTCCGGGGCGGGGTCGAGGGGGCCGTAGAGGCTGTTGGCGTCAGGCATCGTCGACATCCTCCCCCTCGGCGGACGCCGGCGCCGGGGGGCGTACCCCGTCGGTCACGGTGGGCACCGACCGTCCCGGCACGATCCCGGCCCGCCGCTGGTAGTCGGCGACCAGGTCCCGCAGGGCCGGCCCGGTCGGCCGCCGCCCGGGCCGCACGTCGCAGGTGCCGACCTTGCTCTCCTGGATCAGTACGTTCGGGTCCAGGGTGATGCCGAACAGGTCGTTGGCCGAGTCGCCGGTCACCAGGCCCTCGAAGCCGAAGTGGTACGGCAGCCAGACCTGGTGGATCACCCGGCCGTCCACCCGCAGCGGGGTGAGCCGGTCGGTGACCAGCACCTTCGCCTCGATCACCGCCCGACCGCTGACCAGGTGCGCCCAGCCCAGGTGGGTCACCCCGACCTCGGCGGCCAGCTCCGGCGACACCTCGACGAACATCTCCGGCTGCAACTCGGCCAGCGGCCGCACCGTCCGGCTCATCCCGCCGGCCGTGTGGTGCTCGGTCAGCCGGCTCACCGTGAACACGTACGGGAAGACCTGGCTGTGCTCCTCGGGCGGACTCGGGTTCACCGAGTTCACCGGGTGGGCGTAGACCTTCCGGGTCGGGTTGGCCTGCTGGCCGTAGAGCGGGTTGCGCAGCGGCGACTCGGCCGGCTCGAAGTGCGTCGGCAGCGGACCGTCGAGCACCCCGCTCGGCGCGTACAGCCAGCCCTTGCCGTCGGGCTGCATGACGAACGGGTCGTCACCGGCGATCCCCGCCGGCCCGGACGCGCCCTCCGGCGGCCGGTACGTCGGCGGCTTGGTCTTCTCGAAGTCCGGCACGTCGTGGCCGGTCCACTCGCCCGCGTCCGGGTCCCACCAGACGTAGCGCTTGCGTTCGCTCCACGGGCGGCCCTGCGGATCGGCCGAGGCACGGTTGTACAGGGTGCGGCGGTTCGCCGGCCAGGCCCACCCCCACTCGGCGGCCACCCAGTCCTGCTCGTGCCGGGACTTCCGCCGGGCGGCCTGGTTGACCCCGTCGGCGTAGACGCCGGTGTAGATCCAGCAGCCGATGGCGGTGGACCCGTCGTCCCTGGCCTCGGCGAACGCGGACAGCGGGCGGCCGGTCGCCACGTCGTACCCGTTGATCTCGCGCAGCACCGCCTCGGCGCTGGGCTCGGCGTGCGGACCGTGCGTGGGATAGTCCCAGGTCAGGTCGAGCAGCGCCCGGTCCCGCGGCTGGTCCGAGTCGGCCAGCTTCTCCCGCAGCCGGCGGCCCAGGTGGTAGAAGAACCACAGCTCGGAGCGGGCGTCGCCCGGCGGGTCGAGCGCCTTCTCCCGCCACTGCAACAGTCGCTGCGTCTGGGTGAAGGTGCCCTCCTTCTCCACGTGCGAGGCGGCGGGCAGGAAGAACACCTCGGTGCGGCACTCCTGCGGCACGATCTCGCCGGTGGCGACCTCCGGGCCGTTCTTCCAGAAGGTCGCGCTTTCGATCATGAACAGGTCGCGGACGACCAGCCAGTCGAGGTTGGCCATGCCCAGGCGCTGGGCGCGGCCGTGCGCGGAGCCGACCGCCGGGTTCTGGCCGAGCAGGAAGTAGCCCTTGACCTTGCCGTCGATCATGTTCAGCACCTGCTGGTAGGTGCCGTGGTCGCCGGTCATCCGGGGCAGGTACCCGTAGCAGAAGTCGTTCTCCGGGGTCGCCGCGTCACCCCAGTACGCCTTGAGCAGGCTCGCCCCGAAGGCGCGCGCGTTGCCCCAGAAACCCTTCTGGCCGGGGTGCCGGATCCTGTCCACCCACTGGTCGAAGGTCGGGTGGGTGGCGTGGTGCGGCATCGGCAGGTAGCCGGGGAGCAGGTTGAACAGCGTCGGGATGTCGGTGGACCCCTGAATGCTGGCGTGCCCACGCAGCGCCAGGATCCCGCCGCCGGGCCGACCCATGTTGCCCAGCAGGAGCTGGATGATCGCGCCGGTGCGGATGTACTGCACGCCGACGCTGTGCTGGGTCCAGCCCACCGAGTAGATGAGCACCCCGGTGCGCTCCCGCCCGGAGTTCTCCGTCCAGGCGCGGGCCAGCTCCAGGAACTTCTCCTGCGGGATACCGCAGACCCGCTCCACCATCTCCGGCGTGTAGCGGGCGAAGTGCCGCTTGAGGATCTGGTAGACGCAGCGCGGGTGCTGCAACGTCTCGTCGCGCGGCACCTGACCGGCGACCTGCGCGCCGTGCGACTCGTGCCGCAGCCCGGCCGCGCTGTCCCGCTCCTTGGCGGTGTGCCCGCTGCCGGAGGAACTTTCGTGGCCCTCGTACTGCCAGCTGTCCTGCACGTAGCTGCTGGTCTCCGGATCGAACCCGGAGAAGAAGCCGTCACCGTCCTCGGCGTCGACGTACCGCTCGCTGACGATGGTGGCGGCGTTCGTGTACGCCAGCACGTACTCCCGGAAGTCGAGCTCGTTCTCCAGGATGTAGCGCACCACCCCGCCGAGCAGCGCGATGTCGGTGCCCGCGCGGATCGGCAGGTACGTGTCGGCCACGGCGCTGGTCCGGGTGAACCGGGGATCGACGTGGAACACCTTGGCGCCGCGTCGCTTGGCCTCCATCACCCACTGGAAGCCCACCGGGTGGGCCTCGGCCATGTTCGAGCCCTGGATGACGATGACGTCAGCGTTGGCGACGTCCTGCTGGAAGTCCGTCGCGCCACCGCGACCGAAGCTGGTCCCCAGACCGGGGACGGTGGCGGAGTGTCAAATCCGCGCCTGGTTCTCGATCTGGAGCGCCCCCATCGCCGTGAACAGCTTCTTGATGAGGTAGTTCTCCTCGTTGTCCAGCGTCGCCCCGCCCAGGCTGGAGATGCCCAGCGTCCGGTTGAGCGGCCGGCCCTCGCTGTCGACGTCCTCCCAGGTCTCCTCGCGGGCGGCGAGGATCCGGTCGGCGATCATGTCGAGCGCGGTGTCGAGCTCCAGGTCCTCCCACTCGGTGGCGTACGGCCGGCGGTAGCGGACCTTGGTCTGGCGCAGCGGGCTGGTCACCAGGCTCCTGCTGGCCGAACCCTTCGGGCAGAGCCGGCCGCGGGAGATCGGGCTGTCCGGGTCGCCCTCGATCTGGGTGACCCGACCGTCGGTGACGAACACCCGCTGCCCGCAGCCCACCGCGCAGTACGGGCAGACCGAGCGGGCCATGCTGTCCGCCGTCTCGGTGCGCGCGGTCAGCTCGGCGGAGCGGCCGGACTGCGCGGCGGCGCCCCGGCCCAGCGGGTCGGTGCCGGTGAGCTGCCGGTAGACCGGCCAGCCCTGGAGGAAGGTACGCACGCCCACGCTCGGCACCTCCTCCCCGACGCCGCGGAAGCTGACCTTCTGAACATAGGGCAGGACGGCAGGGTGCGCGAGCGATCCCCTCCGTGGGTACGAAACAGCGCCGCCCCCGGCCCTGGTGGGTCGGGGGCGGCGCTGGGGTGTCGGTATGCAGGTCGCCTCTCGGCGAGTGGCACATCGCGGCTCCAGCCGAACGGTATTCCGCGAAGGCAATTTAGGTGAGGCCCGGGGACACTGGACACACCGACACCTGACTCAACAGGCTACCCGGTCCGGGTCTTCCACCGGCTCTGGTGACGCGTGCCACTGCTTGCTGTTGCCTCGGTTCGTGGGTTGCGCTGGTCGGTGGGTGGGGGTGTGGCCCGCCGTGCCCGGCTCCGGGCGGTCAGGCTTGATCCCTGCGCCGGGCACGGCGGGCCACACCCCCGCCGCGGGCAACCTCCGCCCGGGCCTCGCCGCCCCCGAACCCGCACACCCCTCGACCACCCGCCGCCGCCTACCGCGCCGCGCTTCCCCGACCGATGCGTTCATCATGAGGTTGGCAGTGCTGAAGGAGATCAACTCCGCTGCCAACCTCATGGTCATCGCGGGTGGGTGTGGGTCTGGAAATGCCGCTGGCCGGCACCCCGGGTTCGGGGTGCCGGCCAGCGCGTCGTTCACGTGGTTCAGCTGTTCCAGTGCTTGGCGACCAGGTCGGCGGCCTGCTTCTCCCACTGGGCGTAGTGGTCCGGGTAGGCCGACACCTGCACGGTCTGCGCGGCCTCGGTCAGCGGCATGTCCTTCCAACCGTCGACCTGCTTCAGACCCTTCAGGAACGCCATCGTCGAGTACTCCGGGTCGGTGATCTGCTCAACCGTGCCCCAACCGCTGGACGGACGCTGCTGGAACAGGCCCTGCGAGTCGTGGTCGTTACGGGCACCCAGGTGACCCAGGTTCTCCAGCTTCGACTCCTGCAGGGCGGTGGCGATCGCGACCACGGCGGCCCGCTCGTCCATGCCCGACTTCTTCGTCGCCGCGATGATCGCCTTCACGTTGGCGGTCTGCTCGCTGTCCAGGGTGATGTGCGACTGCTTGCCCTGCACACCGTGCGGGATCAGCTTGCTCTTGTCCACACCCGGCTTGTCCGCCTGCACCACAGCAACCGGCTTGGCGTCGACCGGGTTGGCGTGGGCCTCGGTGACGGGGCCGGCGAAGACGCCACCGGCGAAAGCCAGACCAGCAATACCCAGAACGCTCTTACGCAGAATGGTGGTGTTCATCAGGATGGCTCCATTCGGGGGTCGGCGACGTGTCCAAGGGGGGTCGGACACGCGCAAGCACCACGACGGCGCTCAAAGAACTCAGGGGAACGTCTTCGTCCCGGCAGGCTTCGCGAGCGGGGGGCTCGGCGCCGGGTCCATGTGTAACGACCGGCGGCCCACCATCATTCCGGGGGCCCGCATCCCGGGCCGGCCACGCGTTCGGGCCAGGCCAGCGTGCTGCGGTCGTGCAGGTGATGTAACGACCCCGGGCCCGCCATCATTCCGGCGCCCCACACCCCGGGCGACCCAAGCGTTCGGGCCAGGCCAGCAGGGTGCTGCTGCGATCGTCCAGGTGATGTAACGACACCGGCCCGGCCACCATTCCACCGTCAGCGTGCCCCCGGTCACGGGACGCCCCACCACTTGCCGGCCCAGAGCCGGACATCCAGACACACCGAGCCGAGCCTGTAACCGGACATCCGGCACGCCGCGACCAGTCCGGTGCGCGACATCCGGGAACGCCGAGCCGGCCGGAACCGGACATCCCGACACGGCGAGCCACCGAACGGGCCAACCCCGCGCCTTGCCGCCCTCAATCCGCGGCCGCCCGCACTCACGGCACCGGCACCGGGCCAGCCCGCGAGGCGCACGGTTTGCGGCGTGTCGCGCGATCCCGCGCCCACGTTCCCCCGACACACCGCAAATCGCGGGGGCGGCGGCGTGGACCACGGGCAAAGCCGGGGCGACTCGCGTACCCGGCAGAGGTCACCGGGCGGCGCGGACCGTGCGGGACGGACGCGTCAGTAGGCGCGGGCACGGACCGTGCGGGACGAACGCGTCAGGCAGGTGCCGGCGGGGACCTTGGCCGCGCACTTGGGCGACCACCGACGGGGCGGCCAGCCCGAGGCGGTCGAGGCCGGCCTGCGTGGGCGGGTGTGATCGGTGCCGGAACGGGCGTGAGCGACCGGAGCGGGGGTGGTGGGATTCGGGGGCGCGAGGACGGGGGAAATGGGCGGAGGGCGGAATGCGGGCGGCCTGGTCGGCTGCGCGGGGCGGAGTCGGCGTTACCCTGACACCATGCAGGCCGTCGTCAGCACCGCGCCCCACCTGGCCCGCCCGGGCCGTCCCGCCGTGGTGGCGCGCACCCTGGCGGAGCTGGCCGGCCCCACCCGGGGCGTGGTGGAGCTGCCGGTGCGGTTGATGTGGAACGCCGACCGGACGTTCGACCTGGGTGACCCGGACCAGCTGCTCTGGATGTACGAGAACGTGCTGCGGGAGACCACCCGCGCCGAGGACCTGCGGCACCTGATCAACGGCCGGACGCTGCGGCGGGTGTGGCGGCGGCTGAACCTGCCCCGGGGTGTCCGGCAGGCGTGGGAGAGCCGGCACCGGGGTCTGCGTACCGCGTGAGCGGCCCCCACCTGCACGAGTTCTACCGGGAGGTTGCCCGGGTGGCGCTCACGGCGGCCGGGCCGCACCGGTTCGTGCTCGGCGGCGGAGTGGCCTGGGCCGCGCACGGGCTGGTCACCCGCCCCACCGAGGACGTCGACCTGTTCGCCGACGTGGAGGGCGCGGCGGCGGCCGCCGCCGCGGAGGTACGGGCGGCGCTGGAGCGCGCCGGGTTCGAGGTGGCCGACGCCGACCCGGACAATGACCTGGGCGGGCTGTTCGACGGCTTCGACCGGGACATGAAGGACTTCGTGGTCACCCGCGGCCCGAGGCGGATCCGGCTGAGCCTCGCCCGGCTCGACCGGTACCGCTCCCCCGTGGTGATGGACTTCGGCCCGGTGATGGACGTCCGCGACCTGGTGGCGAACAAGACCGCCGCGCTGGTCAACCGGCGCGAGGTCCGCGACTACATCGACGTGTCATCAGCCCTGGACCACTATCCGGTGGCCGAGCTGCTGGCGCTGGCCCGGCAGGTCGACCCGGCGCTGGACGACGACGACGTCCGGGAGGCGGGCCGCTACCTGGACCGGGTGCCGGACCAGCGGTTCACCCGCTACGGCCTGGACGCGGCGCGGATCGCCGAGGTCCGTCGCCGGCTGGCCGCCTGGCCCCGCTGACCGCGGCGACGGCCAGCGGGGCGCGCCGCGCTCACTTGGTGAAGCGGCCGCCGGTCACGCCGAGGATCTCGCCGGTGACGTAGCTGGACTCCTGCGAGGCGAAGAAGACGTACGCGGGGGCGAGCTCCGCCGGCTGGCCGGGTCGTCCCATCGGGGTGTCCGTGCCGAACTGCTTGACCTTCTCCTGCGGCATGGTGGCCGGGATGAGCGGCGTCCAGATCGGGCCGGGGGCCACCGCGTTGACCCGGATGCCCTTCTCGGCCAGCTGCGCGGCGAGCCCCTTGGTGAAGTTGGCGATTCCCGCCTTGGTGGTGGCGTAGTCGAGCAGCTGCGGTGACGGGTCGAAGGCCTGGATCGACGTGGTGTTGATGATCGTGGCGCCGTCGTCCATGTGCGGGATCGCCTCCTGGCACAGCCAGAACATGGCGTACAGGTTGGTCTTCAGGACCCGGTCGAACTGCGCGGTGCTGATGCCGGCGATGCCGTCGTCCTGGGACATCTGGTAGGCGGCGTTGTTCACCAGGATGTCGATGCCGCCCAGGTCGGCCAGGGTCCGCTTCACCAGCTCCCGGCAGTGGCCCTCGTCGGTGAGGTCGGTGCGCACCGCCATGCCCCGGCGGCCGGCCTCCTCGACCAGCCGCACCGTCTCCCGGGCGTCGGCGTCCTCCTCCTCGCTCAGGTAGGAGATGACCACGTCGGCACCCTCCCGGGCGAAGGCGATCGCCACCGCGCGGCCGATGCCGGAGTCACCGCCGGTGATCAGGGCCCGCTTGCCGGTCAGCCGGTCGCTGCCCCGGTACGACTCCTCGCCGTGGTCGGGCTTCGGGCCCATCTCGCCGGTCGCGCCGGGCGCGGACTGCTGCTGGGCGGGCTGGCCCTGCTGCTGGCCGTACTGCTCGGTGGGGTCCTGCTGGGTGTACTGGTCCTCGCTCACCGGTGCTCCTCGGGGTAGTTCGTCCGGCCTTCTGCTCGTCTGCCCTACCCGGCGGACCGGGCCGGAAACGAGAGCGACCGGCGCCCGGATGACCTCGGTGTTACGCGAGGGTGGCCGGCGGCGCTGATGGGGTGGAACACCTCGAGCCGCTGTGGCGGGAGTGACAGCGGCTCGTTATGGTGCGCAACGGCGCCCACGAGGCGCCTCACCCCCATTGGAAGGGCACCGCATGACCTCCTCCTCCGGCGCCTCGCGGCGCCAGGTGCTGGCCGTCGCCGCCGCCGCGGCGACCACCCCCCTGATCGCCGGCGCCCCCGCCCGGGCCGCCGAAGCGACGGGACCGAAGACCTGGGACCTGACCGTGCTCGGCACGTCGGACACGCACGGCAACGTCTACAACTGGGACTACTACAAGGACGCCGAGTACGACGACAGCAAGCACAACGACGTCGGCGTCGCCAAGCTGGCCACCCTGGTCAACCAGATCCGCGCCGAGCGCAAGGGCAAGGCCACCCTGGTCCTCGACGCCGGCGACACCATCCAGGGCACGCCGCTGGCCACCTACTACGCCAAGCAGGAGCCGATCACCACCAGCGGTGAGACGCACCCGATGGCGAACGCGATGAACATCCTGAAGTACGACGCGGTGACGCTGGGCAACCACGAGTTCAACTACGGCCTGCCGCTGCTGGCCACCTGGATCTCGCAGCTGGGCTTCCCGGCGCTCGCCGCCAACGCGGTCAACGCGGCCACCGGCAAGCCAGCCTACCTGCCGTACGTGATCAAGAAGGTCCGCCTCGGCGGCTGGGACTCCCCGACCATCAACGTCGGCATCCTCGGCCTCACCAACCCGGGCGTGGCGATCTGGGACAAGGGCAACGTCGAGGGCAAGCTGCTCTTCCCGGGCATGGTCGAGACCGCCGCCAAGTGGGTGCCGATCATGCGCGAGCGCGGCGCCGACCTGGTCATCATCTCGGCGCACGGCGGCGACAGCGGCACCTCCAGCTACGGCCCGGAGCTGCCGAACGAGAACCCGGTCACGCTGATCGCCCAGCAGGTCCCCGGCATCGACGCGATCCTCTTCGGCCACGCCCACGCCGAGGTGGTGGAGAAGTTCGTCACCAACACGGCGACCGGCGAGCAGGTGCTCACCGCCGAGCCGTCGAAGTGGGGCCAGCGGCTGACCCGGATGGACTTCACCGTCCAGAAGGTGCGCGGCACCTGGAAGGTGGTCACCAAGCGCGCCACCATGCTCAACACCAACACGGTGGTCGAGGACCCGGCGGTGCTCGCGGCCGTGCGCGGCCAGCACAGCAAGACCGTCGACTACGTCAACACGGTCGTCGCCCAGTCCTCCGAGGAGCTGTCGGCCGCCGAGTCCCGGTACAAGGACACCCCGATCCTGGACTTCATCAACCACGTCCAGACCGAGGTCGTCACCGCGGCGCTGGCCGGCACCTCGTACGCGTCGCTGCCGGTGCTGTCGATCGCCGCCCCGTTCAGCCGCACCGCGGTCTTCCCGCAGGGCGACGTGCGGATCCGCGACGTGGCCGGCCTCTACGTCTTCGACAACACCCTCGAGGCCGTGGTGCTCACCGGCGCCGAGGTGAAGGCGTACCTGGAGTTCTCGGCGAAGTACTTCCGCACCCTGCCGGTGGGCGCGGCCGTCGACCCGGCCACCATCAGCGACCCGGCCGTGCCGGACTACAACTACGACGTGATCTCGGGCGTCGACTACGACATCGACATCAGCAAGCCGGTCGGCCAGCGGATCACCCGCCTGGTGCTGGCGGGCACCGACACCCCGGTCGCCGACACCGCGCAGTTCGTCATCGCGGTGAACAACTACCGGCGCAGCGGTGGCGGCAACTTCCCCGGCATCGTCAAGACCCAGGTCTACAACGAGCAGCAGGAGATCCGCCAGCTGCTGATCGACTGGGCGCAGGCGAAGGGGACCATCGACCCGGCCGACTTCTACGTCCCGAACTGGAAGCTGGTGCGCGAGGGCGTGCCGGTCTTCTGAGCCGTACCACCGACACACGCGAACGGGCCGCGGGGATCGACCCCCGCGGCCCGTTCGCGTCCGGCCCCGCCCGCCGGTCGGGTCAGCCGCCCGGCCCGAGCCGGAGGTGCCACTCGTCGTCGTTGGTCGACTCGGGTCGGTCGCGGCGCGGATCGGTCTCGGTGAGCTCCACCCGCTCGTCGGGGCGGACCGCCGGCGGCAGCTCGCCGAAGCGCACGTGGCGGAGGAAGGCGTACTCCTCGTCGTCGAACGAGGTGGGCTCCGGGTCGCTCATGCCCGCATTGTGCCGCAGCCGGTCCAGCACCGCCGTCGCATCAATGACGCCCGCGCGGGTAAGCGCGCCGCCACTGGCGCCGGCGACGAGGTGGGGACGACATGCGCGCGGTACGGATGACCGCTCCGGGGGTGCTCGAACAGGTGGCGGTGCCCACCCCCACGCCGGGGCCGGGCGAGGTGCTGCTCGCCGTCGGCGCCGTCGGCGCCTGCCACTCCGACCTGCACGTCCTCGACGCGCCCGCCGGGTTCTTTCCCACGCCGATCACCCTGGGCCACGAGATCGCCGGCACGGTGGAGGCGCCCGGCGCGGGCGTCACCGGTTGGTCGCCCGGGGACCGGGCGGCGGTCTACGGGATCATCGGCTGCGGCCGCTGCCGGGCCTGCCTGCGCGGGCGGGAGAACCAGTGCCGCCAAGTGCCTCCCGGTGGCATCGGGCTCAGCCGGGACGGCGGGCTGGCCGAGTACGTGGTGGTACCCGCCTCCCGCCTGCTGCCCGTGGGCGGACTGGACCTGATCCAGGCCGCGCCGCTGACCGACGCCGGGCTGACCCCGTACCACGCCGTCGAACTGGCCCGCCCGGCGCTGCGACCGGGCACCTGCTGCGTGGTGATCGGCGTCGGCGGCCTCGGCCACATGGCGGTGCAGATCCTGGCGGCCACCACCGCGGTACAAATCGTCGCGGTGGACACCGACCTGGCCGCGCTGGACCTGGCCACCCGGATGGGGGCGCACCACGTGGTGCGGGCCGACCCGGACGCGGTCGACCGGATCCGGGAGATCGTCGGGTTCCCGCCGGACGGCGCCGACGTGGTGATCGACTGTGTCGGTGTCGACGCCACCCTGACCACCGCCCGCACCGTCGTAGCCACCGGCGGCCGGCTGCTGCTGGTCGGCCTCGGCGGCGGCACCCTGCCGGTGCGGCCCGTCGTCGACGCGCCACCCACCCTGCCGCTGGAGGTCAGCGTCGACATCCCGTTCTGGGGCACCCGCGCCGAACTCCAGGAGGTGATCGCCCTGGGTCAGCTCGGGCTGATCAGCGCCGAAGTGCAGACGTTCCCGCTGGATCGGGCGCCGGAGGCGTACGACCTGCTGCGCCGGGGCGAGATCCAGGGCCGGGCGGTCGTGGTGCCCTGACCGGGGGTGTCAGCCGGATCGGGTGGTCATCGGCTGGGCGGGGGCCGACGGCGTGCGCTGCCGTACCGGCGGGAGGCGGTCCAGCAGCGCCAGCCCGGCCCGGACGGGAGCCCGGGTCAGCGTCTGGTCGAAGCTGGCCCGGCCCTGGCAGAACCGGACGAACATCCCCCAGCCGGCCGGCGTCGCCAGCAGGGCGTGGAAGACGTCGGGCCGGCGTTCGAACACCTCCAGCAGCCGGTGCCCGGCCCGCATCGACGGGACCAGCTGCTCGGTCACGTCCCGCTCGTAGCCGGCCAGGTCACCGGCGGCGACCGCCGCGCCGGCCAGCGCCCCGGAGCGCAACGCGTAGCTGATCCCCTCCCGGCTCCACGGCTCCAGCAGGCCGGCCGCGTCGCCGGCGACCAGCACCCGGCCGTGCCGCAACGGCGATCCCTCCGCCCGGCAGCGGGTCAGGTGCCCGGAGTCGTGCTCGGCCGCCACCCCGGACAGGCCGAGCCGGTCCACGAAGCGGCGCAGGTACTCGCGGGTCCGCTCCCCCTCGCCGCGGGCGGCGATCACCCCCACCGTCAGGCTCGACCCCTTCGGGAACACCCAGGCGTACGAGCCGGGCACCGCTCCCCAGTCGAGCAGCAGCCGGCCGCGCCAGCGCCGCTGCTCGGCCGGCGGCACCGGCAGCTCCCGCTCCAGACCCAGATCCACCTGTCGGAAACGGACACCCACGTGCCGGGAGCTGACCCCCGAGGAACCGTCCGCGCCGACCACCGTCCGGGCGTGCACGGTCTGACCGTCGGCCAACCGTACGCGTACCCCGTCGGGGTCCTGGTCGATGCCGCGCACCGCGACGCCCTCGCGCAGCTCGGCCCCGGCGGCGACCGCCGCCGCGCGCAGCCGGTCGTCGAACTCGTCCCGGCGGACCATGGCCACCAGCGGGGTGCGGTGCCGGCGGGTGAAGGCGCGTCGCCCGTCCCGGGTGAAGGTCACCCGGTCGACCCGGTCGTGCGCGGGCACCTCGATGCGGCCCGCGACCGCCGTCAGCGAGGTGCCGATCAGGCCGCCGCCGCACGTCTTGTACCGGGGGTGCACGGCCCGGTCCAGCACCAGCGTGCGCACCCCCGCGCCGGCTGCGGCGTGGGCGGCGGAGAGCCCGGCGGGGCCGGCGCCGACGACGACGAGATCCCAGGTGATCACGGGCTCCACCCTAGGGCACCCCGGCGCGGCCGGCCGCTCACGACCGACCGATCGGGTGGGCATTGTCGGTCACCCGGCGGGTAAGCCGCGGTACCCAGACCGCCCGTGCGACGGGCGGGTCACGGCAAGGAGGTCACCATGCAGCAGGTACGTCTGTCGGATGCCGAGGTACGGGTGTACGACGCGGTCGCCACGCTGGAGGCGCGCGGCCAGGTGCCGTACCCCGACTCGATCGCCCAGGAGGCGGGGATGGCGGAGGAGGAGGTGCACGGGCCGTTGCACCTGCTCACCGAGAAGGACCTGCTGCACCGGGAGGACTCCCCGATGGCCGGGCTGGACTTCGGCCCACGGTGGTGTGCCCGCCAGATGGCGTGACCGGTTTGCCCGTCGGGGCGCCGGGTAGCGGTCGGTCATGGCTGATCGCCGGGCCGCCGTGACGGACGCGGGTGACCGACGCCGCTGGCAGGCCCTCGGCGTCGGGCTGGTCGCGGCGTTCATGACGCTGCTGGACGTCAGCATCGTCAACGTGGCCGTCCCGTCGATGGACCGGGCGCTGCACGCGAGCCCGAGCGACCTGCAGTGGGTGCTCTCCGGGTACGCGCTGACGTTCGGACTGATCCTGGTGCCCGCCGGTCGGTTCGGCGACGCCCGCGGGCGACGCACCGCCTTCGTGGTGGGCGTCGCCCTCTTCACGCTCACCAGCGCCCTCGCCGGCCTGGCCACCTCGCCCGCCTGGCTGGTCACCACCCGACTGCTCCAGGGCGCCGCCGCCGGGGTGGTCAACCCCCAGGTGACCGGCCTGATCCAGCAGCTGTTCCGGGGCGCCGAACGGGGTCGGGCCTTCGGTCTGCTCGGCGCGACCATCGGCATCTCCACCGCGGTCGGCCCGCTGCTCGGCGGGCTGCTCATCCAGCTCGGCGGCGAGGAGCACGGCTGGCGTTGGGTGTTCTTCGTCAACGTGCCGGTGGGCATCCTCGCGGTGGTGCTCGGCTGGCGGCTGCTGCCCGCCCGACCGGCCGGGCAGCCCGACCGGCACCGACTCGACCCGGTCGGTGTCCTGCTGCTCGGCGTCGGCGTGCTGCTCCTGCTGCTGCCGCTGGTGCAACGCGAGCAGTGGCAGAGCCCGTGGAAGTGGGCGCTCGTCCCGGCCGGCCTGGCGGTCCTGGTCGGCTTCGGCCTCTGGGAGCGCCGGTACGCCCGCCACCAGACGCCCCTGTTCGACCTGCGGCTGTTCCGGCTGCGCTCGTACACCCTCGGCGCGTTGATCGCGCTGGTCTACTTCGGCGGGTTCACCGCCATCTTCTTCATCTTCACGCTCTACCTGCAGAACGGTCTCGGCTACAGCCCGCTGATCGCCGGCCTGGCGATCACGCCGTTCGCCCTCGGCTCCGCACTCGCCTCGACGCTCGGCGGCCGGATCGTCAACCGCTTCGGCCGCCCGCTGGTCGGCATCGGGCTGGTCGTCGTGGTGATCGGCCTCGGCACGGTGGTGCTCGTGCTGCGCGGCTCGCCGCAGCACTCCGTACCGCTGCTGACCGCAGTGCCGCTGCTGGTGGCCGGACTGGGCAGCGGGCTGGTCATCACGCCGAACCAGACCCTCACCCTCGCCCAGGTGCCGGTGCCGCAGGCGGGCAGCGCGGCCGGGATGCTCCAGACCGGCCAGCGGATCGGCTCGGCGGCCGGGATCGCGGCGGTCGGGGCGATGTTCTTCTCCTCGCTCGCGAGCACGGGTGGGGACTGGGCCGCGGCGTTCCGGCACTCGTTGTTGCTGGCGGTGGGGGTGGTCGTGCTGGCGTTGGTGGCGGCGGGGGTGGACATCTGGCTGGGGCATCGGCGGGGTGACTCCGCCGGCTGATCGGTGGGTGATTTCGCTCCGCCGGATTGTCGGTGGGATTTCGCTGCCGCCGGCTGGTCGGTGGGTGGGGGTGTGGCCCGCCGTGCCCGGCTCCGGGCGGTCAGGCTTGATCCCTGCGCCGGTCACGGCGGGCCACACCCCCGCCGCGGGCAGCCTCCGCCCGGCCCTCGCCGCCCCGCACCCCCCGCCCGTCCGCCGTCGCCTACCTCACCGCGCCCCGCCGACCGGGATGCGTTGACCATGAGATTGGCAGCGGAGTGAATCTCCTCTACCGCTGCCAATTTCATGATCAACGCTCCGGTCGGGTCCGGTCCGGATCCGGTCGGACGGGTTCCGAGGGCGGAAACGCCGCTGGCCGGCACCCCGCTCGGGGGTGCCGGCCAGCGCGTCGTTCAGATGGGGTCAGCTGTTCCAGTGCTTGGCGACCAGGTCGGCGGCCTGCTTCTCCCACTGGGCGTAGTGGTCGGGGTAGGCCGAGACCTGCACGGTCTGCGCGGCCTTGGTCAGCGGCATGTCCTTCCAGCCGTCGACCTGCTTCAGACCCTTGAGGAACGCCATCGTGGAGTACTCGGGGTCGGTGATCTGCTCAACCGTGCCCCAACCCGACGACGGGCGCTGCTGGAACAGGCCCTGCGAGTCGTGGTCGTTACGGGCACCCAGGTGACCCAGGTTCTCCAGCTTCGACTCCTGCAGGCTGGTCGCGATCGCGACCACGGCGGCCCGCTCGTCCATGCCCGACTTCTTCGTCGCCGCGATGATCGCCTTCACGTTCTTCGTCTGCTCGCTGTCCAGGTCGATGTGCGACTGCTTGCCCTGCACACCGTGCGGGATCAGCTTGCCCTTGTCCACACCCGGCTTGTCCGCCTGCACCACCGCAACCGACTTCGCCTCAGCCGGGGCGGCGTGGGCCTCGGTCACCGGGCCGGCGAAGACGCCACCGGCGAAAGCCAGACCAGCAATACCCAGAACGCTCTTACGCAGAATGGTCGTGTTCATCAGGATGGCTCCATTCGGGGGTCGGCGACGTGTCCAAGGGGGGTCGGACACGCGCAAGCACCACGACGGCGCTCAAAGAACTCAGGGGGAAAGTCTCTGCCCGGCAGGCTTCGCGAGCGGGGGGCTCACGGCGCCGGGTCCATGTGTAACGACCGGCGGCCCACCATCATTCCGGGGCCCGGCATCCCGGGCCGGCCACGCGTTCGGGCCAGGCCAGCGGGGTGCTGCTGCGATCGTCCAGGTGATGTAACGACCCCGGCCCGGCCACCATTCCACCGCCAGGGTGCCCCCGAGCACCCGACTTGCGGAGCGATTCGCGCATAACCGGACGCCAAGCGCTCCGAAGATCGGACGCGCGGGGCGGCGAGGATCGGCCACCACATCGACCTGGGACACGGCGCGACGCGGACATCCGGCACAGACCCCAGCAATCGGGGATTCGCCGCAGCGCTGCACGAGCCGACGCCACGCGATTCGGACAGACGGCCCAGCCCGAACACTCGGCCCAGACCGCCCCAGCGGACCGCCCGGGGTTGCCAAGCCCAAACGGTCGGGCCACGCCGCCCCAGCCGACCACCCGGCCCAGACGTCGCGACCAGCCAGGATCTGGGCGGCAGGCACACGCGTCGCGACCGCCTATTTCCGGGCGGCCGCACCCTCCCCCACCGACGAGCGGAACACCATGGCCTGTCTCCAGAGGCGGGAGACAAGGTGACGTTCCACGGGTCGGCGGCGGGAGGTTGGTGGCCGGCGGTGACACCACCAGGCAGCGGATTTGTCGGTGCCGGCGGGCAAGCGGACGGGACGCGGCCAATTGGTCCACAAAGGATGCCGTTAACAAAGTGATCGTCGAACGGGAAAGCGAAACACAATGGAAAGACTGGCGAACAGTCGCCGCAGGGGGCAGCGGGAACGCGGTGGGTACCGGTAAACACATAGACCATGACCAACACCCTCGACCGCCGCACCCTCCTGCGCATGGCCGGCGCATCCGCCGGCACGGCCGTCCTCGCCGGCGCCACCCTTGCCGGCGCCGGTGCCGCCCACGCCTCCGGTGGCGCCTTCCTGCACGGCGTCGCCTCGGGCGATCCGCTGCCGGACGGCATCCTGCTTTGGACCCGGATCACCCCGACCCCCGACGCGACGCCCGGCTCCGGCGTGGGCCCCGACGTGGAGGTGAGCTGGCAGGTCGCCACCGACCCCGACTTCGTCACGGTGACCGCACAGGGCCAGCTGATGACCGGCCCCGCCCGCGACCACACGGTGAAGGTGGCGGTCTCCGGTCTGGCGCCGGCGACGACGTACTGGTACCGGTTCGGGTACGCCGGCGGATGGTCGCCGACGGGCCGGACCATGACCGCCCCGCCCACCGACGCGGCCATCGACCGGTTGCGGATGGGCGTGGTGTCCTGCGCGAACTGGGAGGCCGGCTACTTCGCGGCGTACCGGCGGCTGGCCGACCGGGGCGACCTGAACCTGGTGGTGCACCTCGGCGACTACCTGTACGAGTACGGCACCGGCCAGTTCGACGCGGGGGGCACGGTGATCCGCAAGGTCGAGCCGGCGCACGAGGTGCTGACCCTGGCGGACTACCGGATCCGGCACGGGCTCTACAAGTCCGACCCTGACCTGGCGGCGCTGCACGCCGCGCTGCCGTGGGTGATCACCTGGGACGACCACGAGGTGGCCAACGACGCCTGGTCGGGCGGGGCGGAGAACCACACCCCGTCCACGGAGGGCGCCTGGGCGGACCGGGTGGCCGCCGCGCGGCGGGCGTACCAGGAGTGGATGCCGGTGCGGATGGGCGAGGACGGCGCGATCTACCGGCGGTTCCGGTACGGGCAGCTCGCCGAGCTGTCCATGCTGGACCTGCGGACGTACCGCTCGCAGCAGGCCTCGGGCACGGCGGTGGACGACCCGCGGCGCACCGTCACCGGCGACGCCCAGATGACCTGGCTCAAGGCCGGCCTGGCCGCGTCGACGGCGCGCTGGAAGCTGGTCGGCAACCCGGTGATGATGGCGCGGGTCGACGTCGGCTCGCTGCCGGCGTGGCTGCTCGGGCCGCTCGGCACGCTGCTCGGCATCCCGCAGAACGGCGCGGTGCTCAACGCCGACCAGTGGGACGGCTACAACGCCGACCGCAACGAGCTGGTCGACCACCTGCGGGCGACCGGGACCCGCGACGTCGTCTTCCTCACCGGTGACATCCACACCTCGTGGGCGAACGAGGTGACCACGAAATCGACGGGGTTGTCCAACCCGGCCGCGGCCGAGTTCGTGGTGCCGTCGGTGACCAGCGACAACGTCAACGACTTCCTCAAGCTGCCGGCCGGCAATCCGCTGAGCGCCCTCGGCGCCGGGCTGATCCGGTCGACGAATCCGCACGTCAGGTGGACGGAGCTGGACGGGCACGGGTACGGCGTGCTGGAGGTGACGCCGCAGCACTGCCGGATGGACTGGTACCACCTGGCCGACCGGACCCGGGCCGGCAGCGCGAGCCGGTGGGTGGCCGGGTTCTCGGTGGGCGCGGGGTCGGCGAAGCTGCGCCGGGAGACCGCCCCGACGCTCTGAGCCGAAGGTACGCCCGCGAACGACGACCGGCCGGCCCCCGTGACGGGGACCGGCCGGTCGTGCTGCTCGTTCAGGAGGTCACCAGAGCTGCTGGACGATGTCCGCAGCCTGCTCCTCCCACTGCGCGTACGCGTACGGGAAGGCCGAGATCTGGACGGTCTGCGCCGCGGTGGTCAGCGGCAGGTCCTCCCAGCCGTGCACGTTCTTCAGTGCCTCGAAGAACGCCCGCGACGAGTACTCGGGGTCGGTGATCTCCTCCGGCGTACCCCAACCCGACGACGGGCGCTGCTGGAACAGCCCCTGCGAGTCGTGGTCGTTGTACGCGCCGAGGTGCCCCAGGTTGTAGAGCTTCGACTCCTGCAGCGAGGTGGCGATCCCGATCACCGCGCCGCGCTCCCCCACGCCGGTCTTCTTGGCCGTCTTGACGATGGCCTTGGCGTTGGCGAGCTGCTCGTCGTCCAGCGGGATGCGGGACTGCGCGCCCTCCACGCCGTGCGGGATGAGCTTGTCCTTGCCCGGCTTGCCGGTCGGGACCTTGCCGGTCGTGCTGCCGGTGGTCAGGCCCGACTCGACCGTGGCGCCCTGCCGGCTCTTGCCGGTGGCGAGGTCGATGGCGGCCACGGCCCCGGCGTGCGGTCCGCTGGTGACGGGGGCGGCCACAGCGGCGGGCCCGAACGCCAGGCCGCCGAGACAGGCGACGCCGGCGACCTTCAGTGCGGTGGTGCGGTTCTTCGCGATGGCGGGGAGCCATCGAGTGAAGTCGGCCTTCACGATGGTTGCCCTTTCGTCGTGTCGACGCGCTCGCTCAATGAGCGCCCCTCGGGGGGAACTACCTGGCCCGCCGGGGTTTGCCTACCGGCGGTTCTGGGGACACAACCAGGTTGACCTGTCGGGCATTCCGGAAATGCCAGGGGTCGCGGGGGCTGCGGCGCGGGTCACGCCGAGGATCGGAAGGCCGGCACCGAACCGGACGCCGGTCGCGAACGCGCTCGAACCGGACGCCAGCCCCAGGCGCGCGCCGAACCGGACACCACCCGCGAGCGCGCGCCGAACCGGACGTCAGACGCGGGGCCCGCCGAAACGGACGAGGACGTGCCAGAGCTGCTTGAGGTGCTGGAAGGTGTCGGCGGTCGGCCCCCGGTCCGCCCAGCGCTGCGGCTCGCGGACCACCGAGGCCGCCGCCCGGCCGATCAGCGCGGCGTCGACCGGCGCTCCCGGCGTACCGAACTCGGCGTGCACCCGGGCGGCCAGCACCGGGATGGCCGGTCCCCGGAAGTCCGGGTCGACGTCCTCGACGGGCAGCGCGAAGCCGGGGTGGAAGAGCAGCTCGATACCGCACCGGTGGGCGATCCGGGCCAGGACGCGCCCGGTGTCCGTGTCCTGGAACGAGGGGTCGACGACGATGGCCTCGACGTCCCGGGCCAGTTCGACGCCGCCGTGGACCTGCGCCTCGACGTAGTCGTCCAGGGCGCGGCCGGCGGACCCGGGCGCCCACGCCAGCCGCTCCCGTCGGCGCAGCAGCGTCGCGACGAGGCGCGCGGTGTCCATGCCGGCGACGCCCAGGCTGACCCCGGTGCCGGCGGTCGCCTCCAGCAGGGCGGCCAGCACCGGCTCGGCGACGTCGACCGTGCCGAAGTCCTTCGGCCCCAGGTGGCTGTCGCCGAAGCAGAACGTGGTCCGGGCCAGCACCTCGGGACGCAGCCGCAGGTGGCAGGAGCCGAAGCGGGGGCAGGCGCCGTCGGGGTGATCGAGCAGGTTCAACCCGCCGTAGACCGGTCGCTCGGCGGGGCGTACGCCGGGGGCCTGGTACGCACCGCCGAACATCGCCTCCTCCCAGCGGTCCCGGTCCCCGCCCGGGTACGCGGTGAGCCCGCCGTTGGAGATGCCGGTGACGAACTGGCTGCGGTAGCTCCCCTCCTCGGCGAGCACCTCGGCCACGGTGCGGCCATCGGCGATCAGTCGGTCGGGGTGGAAGTTGACGGTCAGCCCTCCCCCGGCGGCGATCGCCGCGATCAGCTGCTCGGGGTGGTGGCCGGCGCCGGACCCGGCGAGGTGCCGGGCGATGGTGGCCAGCGCGGTCGAGCGGTCCCGCAGCGCGACGGTGCGGACGTGGCGCAGCGCGGCGGACTGCGCCGGGGTGAGGGCGACGGGGCGGGTGGCGGCCGGCATGGGCAGCAGTATCGGCAGCGGCCGACGACCCGTCGACCCGTTTCGGGCCGCGTCAGCGCTCGCGATCGATGCCGAAGCCGTCGAGGGTGGCGCGGTCGTCGAGGTCCCGCAGCTCCTCAAAGAGGGTGAGCTGCAACCCGGCCGGCGCGTCGAGGCGCGAGTTGAGCGAGTGCCAGGGCGTCACGGTCGGCGGGGCGATCTCGATCGCGCCGGCGGCCACCAGCCGGGCGGTGGCGGCCGACGCGTCGTCCACCTCGAACGCCACCCGGATCTTCGGGGCCACCTGCCGGCCCACCTCGACCTCGTCGATCATGCGCTTCTGGGCCGGGTTGGCGATCTCGAGGGTGGCCCGGCCGGCGTCGAGGATCACCACGCGGGCGTCGCCGGCACCGGAGAACGCGGCCTGCTCCGGCAGGCCCAGGGCGTCGCGGAAGAAGGCGACCGCGGCCTCGTAGTCCTCGGCCTCCACCACCAGGCGCAGCTGTCGTACGGTCGGCGTTCGGTCGTCGGTGCTCACCCGGTCGATCCTAGAACCGCGGCTGTCCGGTCGTCGGCAGGGCCGGTCGCAGCGTCTAAACCATCTACATAGGACGCGTGGAGAGGTTCGGCGGCAGCGTGAACGGGGGCGGACCGTCGGCGTTGGGCGGTGCCGGGGCGCGGGCTAGAGTGGGGGCGCGCGGCGACCGGAAGGCGATGAGGGTGACTGCAAGCGCGGTGGTCGACCAGCTGCACCTGGGTGACCACATCTGCTGGGTGGACGACGACGAGACAGGCAGCCTGCACGCCGCCGGCCGCTTCGTCGCCAGCGGTCTCCGCCTCGGTCACAAGGTCGTCTGGTTCACCGACGGGGTTTCCCCGGCCGCCGTTCGCGCCCACCTCGACGGTGCGGGCGTGCCCACCGAGACCGCGCTGGCCGACGGCCAGCTGCGGATCGCGCCGGCGGTGGAGGGCTACGTCGCCGGGGGTCGGTTCACCCCGGACGAGATGATCGGCAACCTCACCACGGAGATCCTGCGGGCCCGTCGCGAGGACCGGGCGGGGGTACGCGTCGTCGGCGACATGGGCTGGGCGATCCGCCAGGGCATCTCCGTCGCCGACCTGGTCCGGTACGAGGCCGAGGTCAACCAGCTCTTCCTCGACGGCGAGGCCGCCGCGATGTGCCTGTACGACCGGCGGCTCTTCCCCGCCGAGTATCTGCTGCCGGCCACCGCCGCCCACCCCGCCACCGTGGGGCGCAACGCCGGCCGGGCCTGGGCGCCGATGCTGCGGGCGTACCGGACGCGGGACCCGCACGGACTACGCCTGGTGGGCGAGGTCGATCAGAGCAACCGGGGAGCCTTCGCCGCCATGCTCGACCACGTCACCGGTCCGGGCACCAACCAGCGGACGGCGGTGCTCGACGTCTCCGAGCTGCGCTTCGCCGACGTCGGCGCCGCGAGCGCGCTGGCCCGCGTCCGCCGCAACGCCCCCTCGCAGGTACGCCTGGTCGGCTGCCGCCCGGCGTTGACGCGGCTGCTCGACCTGGTCGACGGCGCCGCCCCCCGGCCACCGGCGTGACGGCCGCGGCGGCGACCGGGCCGATACCGGGGGGCCTGGTCCACGAGGGAGCGTTCTACCGGGACGCCGCGGAGTTGCTGGCGCTGACGGTGCCCTTCGTCCGGGACGGTCTGACCCGGGGGGAACCGGTGCTGGTGGCCGCCCCGGAGGACCGGCTGGCGCTGATCCGGGCCACCGTCGGCGCGGACGACGACCGGATCCGGTACGCCGACCTGGCCGTGCAGGGGCGCAACCCGGGGCGGATCATCCCGTGGGTGTTGCAGGCCTTCGTCGACCGGCATCCCGACCGCCGCGTGCGGATCGTCGGCGAGCCGGTGTGGGCGGAGCGTACCGAGCTGGAACAGCCGGCCTGCGCGCAGCACGACGCCTTGATCAACCTGGCGTTCGCCGAACGGGACGTCGCGATCCTCTGCCCGTACGACGTGTCGCGGCTCGCCCCCGCGGTGCTCGCGGACGCGTACCGCACCCACCCGGTGCTGGTCGACGGGGCCGGCCGGCGGCCCAGCCCCACCTTCGCGCCGGAGCAGGTCGTCGCCGGGCACAACAAGCCGCTGCCGGTCCCGGCCGAACCGGTCGCCGCGCTGCGCTACGACCTCGACACGCTGGCCGACGTGCGCCGCTTCGTCACCGGGCACGCGCAGGCCGCCGACCTGCACCCGGACCGGGTGGCCGACCTGCAGATCGCGGTGACCGAGCTGGCCACCAACAGCATCGCCCACGCCGGTGGCGGCGGTGTGGTCCACGTGTGGCGCACCGGTGAACACCTGGTGTGCGAGATCCACGACGGCGGCTGGCTGACCGATCCGCTCGCCGGCCGGCTGGCGCCCCGGCACGACGGCATCGGCGGGCGTGGTCTGGTCATCGTGCAGGCGCTCTGCGACCTGGTGCTGGTGCACACGACGCCGGCCGGCACCACCGTACGGCTGCACCTGCGCCTGGCGGGCGCGTGAGCGAGGCGTACGAGCTGCGGCCGGTCGGGCGGGTGGAGTCCCCGCTGACCGAGGCGGATCTCGCGCCGAAGCAGGGAGACGAGGGCGCGCCGGAGGCGTGGCTGGTCTTCTCCCCCGCCGTCGGCGCGGCCGTGCGCGACCTGCGGCCGGGCGCGGAGGTGCTGGTGCTGACCTGGCTGGACCGGGCCCGGCGGGACGTGCTGACCGTGCACCCGCGCGGCGACCGGAGCCGGCCGGAGACCGGGGTGTTCAGCACCCGCTCCCCGCACCGGCCCAACCCGATCGGGCTGCACCGGGTGCGGGTGCTGGCGGTCGACGGCCTGCGGGTGCGGGTCGCCGACCTGGAGGCCCTGGACGGCACGCCGGTGCTGGACGTCAAGCCGGTGCTGGCAGGGCCCGGGGAACGCTGAGCCGACCCCGGTGCCGGCGTCGGTCAGTGCCCCCGGGCCAGCCAGTCCGGCAGGTGCGGGGCCTCCGCGCCGATGGTGGTGTCGGCGCCGTGCCCGGTGTGCACCACGGTCTCCGGCGGCAGGGTGAGCAACCGGTCGCGGATCGACGCGACGATGGTGCCGAAGTCGCTGTACGAGCGGCCGGTGGCCCCGGGACCGCCGGCGAACAGGGTGTCGCCGGTGAAGACCGCGCCGAGGTCGGGGGCGTGGAAGCTGCACGCGCCGGGGCTGTGGCCGGGGGTGTGCAGGACCCGCAGGGTGGTGCCGGCGACGTCGATCCCCTGCCCGTCGGCGAGTGTCCCGTCGGGCGGCAGGTCGGGGTGGACCAGGTCCCACAGCACCCGGTCGGCGGGGTGCAGCAGCACCGGCGCTCCGGTGGCCTTCGCCAGCTCGGGAGCGACCCGTACGTGGTCGTCGTGGGCGTGGGTGGCCAGGACGGCGACGACCCGGCGGCCGGCGACCGCGCGCCGGATGGCGTCCACGTCGTGCGGGGCGTCGATCACCACGCACTCGGCGTCGTCACCGACCACCCAGACGTTGTTGTCGACGTCGAAGGTCTGGCCGTCGAGGGAGAAGGTGCCGGAGGTGACGGCATGGTCGACGCGGGCGGTCACGGGAACACCACCACCGAGCGCAGCACGTCGCCGTGGTGCATCCGGCGGAACGCCTCCTCGACCTGGTCCAGGGCGATCTCCTCGGTGACGAAGGCGTCCAGGTCGAGGCGGCCCTGCAGGTAGAGCTCGGTGAGCAGGGGGAAGTCCCGGCTGGGCAGGCAGTCGCCGTACCAGCTGGACTTGAGGGCGCCGCCCCGGCCGAAGACGTCCAGCAGGGGCAGCTCGACGGTCATCTCCGGGGTGGGCACCCCGACCAGCACCACCGTGCCGGCCAGGTCGCGGGCGTAGAACGCCTGCTTCCAGGTTCCCGGGCGGCCGACCGCGTCGATCACCACGTCGGCGCCGAACCCACCGGTGGCGGCGCGGATCGCCTCGACCGGGTCGTCCGCCGAGGCGTTGACGGTGTGGGTGGCGCCGAACCTGCGCGCCCACTCGAGCTTGCGGGCGTCGGTGTCCACCGCGATGATCGTCGTCGCGCCGGCGAGGGCCGCGCCGGCCACCGCGGCGTCGCCGACCCCGCCACAGCCGATCACGGCGACCGAGTCGCCCCGGGTGACCTGGCCGGTGTTCATCGCCGCGCCGAGCCCGGCCATCACTCCGCAGCCGAGCAGCCCGACGGCGGCGGGCCGGGCGGCGGGGTCGACCTTGGTGCACTGCCCGGCGTGGACCAGCGTCTTCTCCGCGAAGGCGCCGATGCCCAGCGCCGGGGCGAGCTCGGTGCCGTCGGTGAGGGTCATCTTCTGGGCGGCGTTGTGGGTGTTGAAGCAGTACCAGGGCCGCCCACGCCGGCAGGCCCGGCACACGCCGCAGACCGCCCGCCAGTTGAGCACCACGAAGTCGCCCGGCGCGACACCGGTGACCCCTTCTCCCACCTGCTCGACCACGCCGGCCGCCTCGTGGCCGAGCAGGAACGGGTACTCGTCGGTGATCCCGCCCTCCCGGTAGTGCAGGTCGGTGTGGCAGACCCCGCAGGAGCGCACCTTCACCACCGCCTCGCCGGGCCCCGGGTCGGGCACCACGATGGTGGTGACCTCGACCGGCGCGCCCTTGCGCCGCGACACGACTCCCCGGACTTCCTGGCTCACGGTGTCCTCCCGGCTGCGCGCACGATCATGCCTCTCGCGAACCTACCGCCGCGCAGGCTCGGGGACACAGCCCCACGCGGCGGGTTATCGCGGCCGATGCGGGGTAGGCGGGGGCACGATTCTCCGCGGGACGGGAGTGCACATGAAGCTCACGCATGCGCCGTTGCGGCTCATCATCGGCGCGTTCTTCCTCAATTCGGGGCTCGGCAAGCGGACGCTGGAGGGCGAGGCCGCCGAACAGCTGCACGGCATGGCCGCCGGGGCGCTCCCCCAGCTACGGCAGATCGACGCGGCCCGCTTCGCCCGGCTGCTGTCCGCCAGCGAGATCGCGCTGGGCGCCGCCCTGCTCACCCCGTTCGTGCCGTCCCTGCTGGGCGGGCTGGGACTGACCGCGTTCGGGGCCGGGCTGGTGCAGCTCTACGTGCGTACGCCCGGCCTGCGCGAGCCGGGCAGCCTCAAACCCACCCAGGCGGGCATCGGCATCGCCAAGGACTCGTGGCTGGTCGGCGCCGGCCTCACCCTCGTCCTGGACTCGCTCACCCACCGCCGGTTGGTCCGCTGACCGCCGCGCGCGGTCAGCGGCCGGCCACGCGCCCGACGGGTACGCCCTCGGCGGCCCGTTCGGCGGCGTGCCGGCGGCGGGCGGCGTTGCGGTAGCGCAGCACCTGGACCGCGCCGAGCGCCCAGAGCAGGTACTGCACGGCGAAGGCCCAGCGGTAGGCGTCCAGCGTCGGGGTCGCCTGTCCGGGCGGGCCGGCCAGGTCCAGCACGACGCCGACCGCGAGGATCAGCATGATCGAGGCGACGAACCCGCCGACGTTGACGATGCCGGTGGCGCTGCCGATCCGGTGCACCGGGTTGAAGGTGCGCGCGTAGTCGAACCCGATCACCGATCCGGGGCCGTTCACCGCCAGGACCAGCACCAGGACCACCAGCAGCCAGTGCGGCGCGCGCCCCGGCCAGGCCAGCACCACGGCCCAGACCGCGGCGGTGCCGGCGGTGATGGCGAAGACCACGACCGACCGGCGGAACGGGTGCCGCGCGCACAGGTGCGCGACGACCGGGCCGCTGAGCAGCGTTGCCACGGTCATCAGGGTGAGCAGGCCGGCCGCGGCGGTGGGTGACAGGCCCTGCCCCTGCACCAGGAACGGGTAGCCCCAGAGCAGCGCGAAGACCGCCCCGGAGAACTGGGTGACGAAGTGGGTCCACAGGCCCAGCCGGGTACCCGGCTGCGCCCAGGCGGCGGCGAGCTGCCGGCGTACGGTGGCGAGGTCGGGGGCGAGGGCGCCGGCGTGTTCGCGGTGCGGGGTGTCCCGGACGGCGGCGGCCACCATCAGCAGCACCGTCGCGCCGAGCGCGGCGGCGGTGAGGAAGGCCGGGGTCCAGCCGGCGTGGTGCAGCAGCGCCACCAGCGGCACCGCGCCGAGGATCGCCCCGAGCTGGCCGAGGGTGCCGGTGAGCTGCACCATCAGCGGGTTGCGCCGGCCGGGGAACCAGAACGCGACGATCCGCAGCACGCTGATGAAGGTCATCGCGTCACCGAGGCCGACCAGCACCCGGGCGGCCACGGCCAGCCGTACGTCGGTGGCGACGGCGAAGCAGAGCTGCCCGGCGACCATCAGCGCGCCGCCGACGAGCAGCAGCCGGCGGGAGCCGTACCGGTCCAGCAGCACCCCGACCGGCACCTGCATGGCCGCGTACACGGCCAGCTGCGCCACCGAGAAGGTGGCCAGGGCGGCGGCGTTGATGTCGAACCGGTGCGCGGCGTCGACGCCGGTCACCCCGAGCGAGCTGCGGTGGAACACGGCGGCCACGTACGCGCAGAGCGCGACCGCCCAGACCAGCGCGGCGGACCGGCGCGGGATGGCCGGGGCGGCGCTCACCGCAGGGACCGGAAGACGGTGGCGGCGCTGTCGATGTGCGCGCCGACGGCGTCGAGCCAGGCGTGCGGGTCGTCGCCGTCGAGGGCGGCGAGCTGGCCGGCGTGCTCGGTGAGCGCCACCCGGGCCCAGCCGGGCGAGAGCCGGAAGCTGGCCTCCCCCATCCGCAGCTGGCGGTCGCGCAGCCGGTGGTACAGCTCGGCGAGGATCTCGTTGCCGGCCGCCTCCACCACGCTGGCGTGGAAGGCCCGGTCGGCCTCCATCAGCGCGCGCAGGTCACCGGCGGCGTGGGCCGCGCGCATCCGGTCGAGCCAGTCGGCGAGCACCGGCCGCAGGGCGTGCCGCTGCGGCCAGACCCGCTCGGCGGCGTGCAGCTCGACCAGCCGCCGGGCCTCGACGACGTCGGTGATCTCGCGGGCGGAGACCGGCCGGACCAGCGCGCCGCGCTTGGGGTAGAGCGCGACCAGACCCTCGGCCTCGAGCCGCAGCAGCGCCTCGCGGACCGGGGTGCGGGAGACCCCGGCCGCCTCGGCGATCTCGCCCTCGCTGATCAGCGATCCGCCCGGATGGACCTGCTCCAGGATGGCCCGCTTGAGGTGGCGGTAGGCCCGTTCCGCGGCCGACGGCACGGCGGCGCGCGCCGGCGAGCTGGGATGCGTCATGTATCTATGATGCGTCCCTGTCCGGTGGGGTCGCTGTGGCGGGAGGGTCGCCGGTGGGGCGGGCCACAACCGGCCGGCAGGGCCGGCCGGATCAGGCGGTGTCGCCGCCGGCCGGGTCGAGCGCGATCAGGCCGTCGTCGCCGAGGCGGAACCGCGTCCGGTACGGCGCGCCGAGGCGGTCGGCCAACTCGGCGAGCCAGCGCGCCTCGTCGGGGGCCGCCGGCTCCAGCCGCATCCGGCGGACCCGCACCGGCACCAGGCGCAGCCCGGCCAGGCCGTCCGCGTCGAACGTGGGCAGGTACAGCGTCCGCAGTTCCGGACGGAACGACTCCTGCCCGCCGATCCCCTCGTAGTCGTCGATCAGGTCACCGCAGCCGTACAGGATCAGCCCACCCCGGTACGCCTCGATCGGCCGCGGGTGGTGCGAGGAGTGGCCGTGCACCAGGTGCACCCCGGCCGCCACCAGCCGGCGGGCGAAGCTCACCTGCTCCGCCGGCACCTGGTAACCCCAGTTCGATCCCCAGTGCACGGAGACCACCACCAGGTCACCCGGCCCGGCCTCGCCGGCCACCCGCTCGGCGAGCGCGTCGGCGGAGGCCTCGGTCGTCTCCGGCAGGTACGCCACCCCGGGCCGCCCCTCGGCCGCCGCCCACTGTGGCGGGACCCCGGCGGACGGGGCGCCCACCGACCAGAGCAGCAGCCGGCGGCCGCCCCCCAGGTCGATCCGGGCCGGCCGCCAGGCCTCCGCCGCGTCCCGGCCCGCGCCCGCCGGCGTGATGCCGACCCGGCGCAGCCCGTCGACGGTGTCGGTGAGCCCGTCCGGGCCGAAGTCGAGCACGTGGTTGTTGGCCAGTGCGCAGACGTCCAGCCGGGCGGCGCTGAGGCAGGCCAGGTTGTCCGGGTGCATCCGGTAGTGGATCTCCTTGCCGGGGGCGAACTCGCCCCGGCCGGTCACCGAGGTCTCCAGGTTGACGATCCGCACGTCCGGTCGCAGGTCGTCGAGCAGCCGCAACGCCTCCCCCCAGGGCCAGTCCGGCGGGACCGGGCGCGGGATGGGCCCGGCCGCCCGCTCGGCCAGCTCGACGTACCCGCGGGCGTCGCCCATCATCGGCTCCCGCAGCTCGGGCGGTCCCGGTCGTGGCAGGATCTGGTCGACGCCGCGACCGGTCATCACGTCGCCGCTGAGAAACAGGGTCACCTGGTCGCCGGGCATGACGCCAGCTTCCCCGCACCGGCGGCGTCGTACCCCGACCATGATGGGAATTGCACCCACGATTGCGTGAGTCACCCGGATCGGGGTACCAGGGCCGCCATGACGGCGGACGTGACAGTGGTGGTGGCCACCCGGAACCGGCGCGAGCAGCTGCTCGACGTGCTGCGCCGGCACTCCGGGCCGGTGATCGTGGTGGATAACAACTCCGACGACGGCACCCCGGAGGCGGTCTCGGCGGCCTTCCCCGAGGTACGGGTGGTACCGCTCGGCACCAACCTGGGCGCCGGCGCCGCCCGCAACGCCGGGGTGGCGCTGGCCCGTACCCCGTTCGTGGCCTTCGCCGACGACGACTCCTACTGGGTGCCGGAGGCGCTGGACCGGGCGGCGGAGATCCTGCGGGCGCACCCGCGTATCGGGCTGCTGACCGCCCAGGTGCGGGTCGGCGCGCAGTGTCGGCTCGACCCGGTCTCCGCCGCGATGGCGCGGGCGCCGCTGGGCACCCCGCCGGGCGCGCCGGGTCCGGCGGTGCTGGGCTTCCTGGCCTGCGCGGTGGTGCTGCGCCGCGCCGCGTTCACCCAGGTCGGCGGGTTCGCTAACCGGCTGGGGACGTATGGCGAGGAGGCGCTGCTGGCGATGGACCTGGCCGCCGCCGGCTGGCACCTGGCGTACGTGGACGAGCTGGTCGTGCACCACCTGCCGCTGCCGGCCGGTCGGGACCGGCGGGCCCGGCACCGGCAGGAGGCGCGCAACCGGGTGCTGACCGCGGCGCTGCGCCGGCCGTCCCGGGTGGTCGCCGGGGTGGTCCGCGAGACCTGGCGGGATCCGGAGCGCCGGGCCGGCCTGCTCGACGCGGCGCGACAGCTGGGCTGGGTGCTGCGGGAGCGCCGGCGGTTGCCGGCCGCCGTCGAGGCGGACCTGGCGGTGCTCGAAGGCGCCGCCGCGCCGCGGGTGCCCGCCCAGGGCGCACCGGTGGCGCGCGCGGTGCCGGCGCCGGCCGGCACGGAGGTCGGGTAACCCCCGCTCGGGCCGGCGCCGGTCCCGGTCAACCGGCCTCGGTCACCGCCGGCCGCTGCGAGGCGGCCTCGTCGGTGGGGTCGCCGGCCTCGGCCGCGGCCCAGAAGTCGACCAGCAGTCGGTGGAACTCCTCGGCCCGCTCGATCTGCGGCATGTGCCCGCAGTCGGTGAACAGGTGGGTCCGGGCCCGGGGCAGCCGGGCCCGCGCGGCGTCGAGGTGCCCGGCGGGGAGGATGAGATCCCGGTCGCCCCAGACGATCAGGGTCGGCACGTGGAGCCGGGAGACCTCGGTCAGCAGCTCCTCGCGCCACTGCGGGCGGACGCCCCGGAAGGTGCCCAGGTCGCGGCACGTCTCCAGCATCACCCGGGCGGTGTACGGCTGACGGGCCACCTCCAGGGCGTACGCGATCCGCTCCTCGGTGGCGAACGACGCGTCGTGGAAGAGGGCGCGCTCGACACGGCGGGCGAAGGACCGGTTGGGGCGCAGCAGCAGCCGGCCGAACGGGCGCAGGGAGAGCACCCGCAGGACGGCGGCGACCTCCTGGCCGAACCCGGCGCTGTTGATCAGCACGAGGCTGGCCACCCGGGCCGGCTCGGTCACGGCGAAGCGCATCGCGACGGCCCCGCCGAGCGAGTTGCCGACCAGATGCGCCGGCTGGTCGACGCCGACCGCGTCGAGGTAGTGCCCGACGAAGCGGCCCAGCGCCGGCAGGGTGCACGGCTCGGCCATCGGCAGCGAACCGCCGTACCCGGGCAGGTCGACGCTGTGCACCCGGAAGCCGCGGGCGAGCAGCTCGTGCTGCTCGGTGAAGTCGCGCAGGGTGCGGCCGATGCCGTGCAGCAGCACCACCGGCGGCCCGTCGCCGTCGACCCGGTGGCGCACCCGGCGCCCGTTCACCGTGACGTGCCGGGGGCGTGGGTCGGTCGTGGCGGTCATGCCCGCTCCCCCGTGGACAGCTCCGGCGTGGTCGCCGTCGGCGTTCGGCCGGCCTGGCGCGCCGGATCGGCGGCACCCCGGTTGAGCCCGGCCACCAGCACCCGGTGGTACGACGCGGGGGCGACCCGGGCCAGCAGGTCGGGCAGCTTCGCCGACCAGCCGATCAGCACCCGGCCGCGCCGCCGCTCGACGCCGCGCAGGATCACCTCGGCGGCCTTCGCGGGCGGGATGGAGAGCAGCTTCTCGAACTGCCGCAGCCCGGCCTCGTACTCCTCGGGTGCCACGCCGCTGCCGATCCGGGCGTTGCGGGCGATCCGGGTGGCGATGCCGCCGGGGTGCACCGAGGTCACCCCGATGCCGTCGTCGGCCAGCTCGTGGCGCAGCGCCTCGGTGAAGCCGCGCACGGCGAACTTGCTGGCCGAGTAGGCGGCCTGGCCGGCGGGGGCGATCAGTCCGAAGAGGCTGGAGACGTTGACCAGGTGGGCGCCGGGCTCGGCCTTGAGCGCCGGCAGCAGGGCGTGGGTCAACCGCACCACCGCCCGGAAGTTGATGTCGACCACCCAGTTGAACTCGTCGAGGGTGACCTGGTCGAACCGCCCGCCGAGGGCGACCCCGGCGTTGTTGACCAGCAGCCGGATCCGGGGGTGCCGGGCCCGGATCTCCTCGGCGACCCGGTCGGTGGCGGCCGGGTCGGCCAGGTCGACCAGGTGCGTGTCGACCTGGCGGTCGAGGTGCGCGGCGCGGATCGCCGCCGCCACCGTGTCGAGCCGGTCGGCGTCCCGGTCGAGCAGCACCAGGTCGGTGCCGCGCCGGGCCAGCCCGTGGGCGAGCGCCTCACCGATCCCGCTGGCGGCGCCGGTGACCACGGCGGTTCCGGCGGGGAAGACGAACCTTCGCACGGCGTTCTCCTTCTGCGGTGCGGGTGGTGGACCCCGGGTCAGGCGACCGGGGCGTCGGCGGTACGGGCGCCGGCGGCGACCGGCGTGGCGCGGGAGAACCGGATGCCCTCGTCGACCAGCCGCCCGCGCTTCATCAGCAGCACGTCGCGGGCGTAGTTCTGGTGCAGCCGCCAGGGGGCTCGGGCACCCTGCTTCGGCAGCGCGTCGACGCTGCGCAGCACGTACCCGGACTTCAGGTCGATCAGCGGCACCAGCGCGCCGGAGCCCGGCGCGACCGGGGTGACGACCTGCTGGCCGGTGCCGTCGAGGTGGCGCAGCAGCCGGCAGACGTAGGTGGCGACCAGGTCGGCCTTCAGGGTCCAGGAGGCGTTGGTGTAGCCGATCGTCATCGCGAAGTTCGGCACGCCGGAGAGCATCATCCCCTTGTACGCGACGGTCTGCGCGAGGTCGACGTCGACGCCGTCCACGGCGAGGGTCATCCCGCCGAGGGCGAGCAGGTTGAGCCCGGTGGCGGTGACGACGATGTCGGCGGGCAGCTCCTCGCCGGAGCCGAGCCGGACGCCGCGCTCGGTGAAGGTGTCGACGGTGTCGGTGACCACGGATGCCCGCCCGTCCCGCACCGCGTCGAACAGGTCACCGTCGGGAACCACGCAGAGCCGCTGGTCCCAGGGGTCGTAACGGGGCGAGAAGTGCCGGTCGACGTCGTAACCGGCCGGCAGGCGACCCTTGGCGGCCCGCAGCAGCAACGACCTGACCAGCTTGGGAGCGCGCCGGCTGAGCTGGAAGTTGACCGTGCCGAGCAGCACGTTCTTCCAGCGCACCACCGGGTACGCGGCCTTCGCCGGCAGCCAGCGCCGCAGCGCGTCGGCGACCACGTCGCGCGACGGCAGCGAGATGACGTACGTGGGTGAGCGCTGGAGCATGGTGACGTGTGCGGCGCGTTCGGCCATCGCGGGGACCAGGGTGACCGCCGTGGCGCCGCTACCGATCACCACCACCCGCTTGCCGGTGTAGTCCAGATCTTCCGGCCAGTGCTGCGGGTGCACCCGCTCCCCGCTGAACCGCTCGGCCCCGGGGAACTCGGGTGTGTAGCCGGCGTCGTAGCGGTAGTAGCCGGAGCAGGCGAAGAGGAACGCGCAGGTGAGGACGACGTCCTCGCCGGTGTCGTCGCGGTGCGCGTGGACGGTCCACCGGGCGCTCGCGCTGTCCCACTCGGAGCGCAGGACCCGGTGGTGGAAGCGGACGTGCTCCTCGACGCCGTACTCGCGGGCGGTCTCGCGCACGTAGCGGCGGATGGCGTCGCCGTCGGCGATGGCCTTCGGGTCGGTCCACGGCTTGAAGGAGTAGCCGAGGGTGAACATGTCCGAATCGGAGCGGATGCCCGGGTAGCGGAACAGGTCCCAGGTGCCGCCGATCGCGTCGCGGGCCTCGAGCACCGCGTACGTCTTGTCCGGACAGTTGCGCCGCAGATGGCAGGCCGCGCCGACGCCGGACAGGCCGGCTCCGACGATGAGCACGTCGACGTGGTCGGAGGCCATGGCAACTCCCTGGCTGAGGCGGTGGACGGACACTATCCACCACCGTCGACGCCCGTCAACACTCTGTCGAGAGCAATCGACACCCTGTCGAGCGCGTGTAACATCGGCGTTCATGACGACCGTCCGTACCTCCACCGGCGCCGCAGCCGGGCGCGGGCGGCGGGCCGGACGGTCCGCGGGCGACGACCGCGAGCTGGCCATCCTGGCCACCGCCGAGCGGCTGCTGGAGCAGCGCGCGTTCGGCGAGATCTCCATCGACGACCTGGCCCGCGGCGCGGGCATCTCCCGGCCGACCTTCTACTTCTACTTCCCCTCCAAGGACGCGGTGCTGCTCACCCTGCTGGACCGGGTCACCGAGGAGGCCGACACCGCCGCTGGTGACGTGCTGGTCCACCTCGCCGAGAACCCCCGGGCCCGGTGGCGGGAACTGATCAGCCGGTTCCACGCCACCTTCGGTGGCCACCGGGCCGTGGTGCTGGCCTGCGCCGAGGTACGCGGCACCAACGCCGAGGTGCGTCGGCTCTGGGCCCGGGTGCTGGAGCGCTGGGTGCAGGCGGTCGAGGCCGCCATCGAGGCGGAACGCCGCCGCGGCGCCGCCCCACCGGGCCTGCCCGCGCGGGACCTGGCGATCGCGCTGAACTCGATGAACGAGCGGGTCTGGTACGCGACCTTCGCCGGCGACGGGCCGGCCGTGGCCGAGCGGGACGTGGTGGACGTGCTGCTCGACGTCTGGCTCACCGGCATCTACCGCACGACGAGCCCCGCCGCCGGCTGACCCCGCGCCCGTTTGCGGCGGGTCGGGGTGTCCCCGCCGGCCGTCATCCCCACCCGCCGCAACCTGCGCCCACCCGGCCGGGCGGCACTCACGCCGGTCCGGGTCAGCGGCGCCGCCTGCGGGATCGGCGGGTGGCCGGGCGGGCCGGGCGCGGGCGGGGCACCCCGGCCGGGGCGGGCCTGGCCGGAACCGGCGGTGCGGCGTCGGCGAGGCCCTCCGACGAGGCGGCGTCGGCGGGCACTGCCGCGCGCCGGTCCTCGGTGATGTGTCGCCACCAGCCGCGCAGCCCGTCGCCGGTGCTCCCCTCGGTCAGGGTGCGGCCGATTCTCGCGGCGATGGCGGCCCCGCTGCCGACGCCGCCCATGCCGAGCAGCACGTCACCGTTGCCGATGTTGGCCAGTCCGGCGCCCGCGACGGCCAGCCCGGCGCCGACCAGCGCGACCCGGGACAGCAGGTCGCGGCGGGCGATGACGGCGACCCCGGAGACCGCGAGCATGACCGCCAGGACGATGAGCGCCGCCCCGACGAGGACGTCGTCGATGGCGATGTGGGCGACGCCCCACCCGGCCATGCCCGGCGCGCCGGCGACGAGCGTCAACCCGACCAGCACCTCGCGGCGGGCGAGGAAGGCCAGCAGGGCGGCGGTGCCGGCCAGCCCCACCAGTGTGACGGTCAGCCCGAGCAGCAGGTGCCCGTTGAACACGATGAGCAGACCCAGCCCGGTGATCATCAGGCCGACCCCCAGGCCGGCCGTCGCCAGCAGGGCATCGAGGTCGGCGATCAGGGCCAGCCCGATCGCCGCCGCGCCCACGCCGAAGCAGAGGCGGGCGACGGAGAGCGGCACGTCGGCCGACGTGGCGAGGCCCGCCACGCCCGGTGCCGCCAGCGCGACCCCGGTGGCGACGAAGGCGGCCCCCGCCAGCAGCCGCAGGGCGTCCTGCCGCGCGGGGATGAGCAGGGTGGCGGCGGTCACCGCGGCGGCGGCGAGGGTGGCCGGGGCGGCCCACCGGGGTTGGACGACGGCCACCAACGTGCCGGCGAAGGCCAGCGCGAGCCCCGTCCAGAGGGTCGCCCCGGCGAGCAGCGAGCCGGGTCGCTGACGCAGCCAGAGCGCGGCCAGCGCGAGCGCGACGACCAGCCCGGCGAGCGCGGCGACGAGGGCCACCCCGCGCAACTGCAGGGACCCGGCGAAGACGTCCTCGAACATGCCGAGCACGAAGGCGACCAGCGCGACGGCGCCCTGCCGGATCCGCCGGACCCAGGTGGGCGGGGTGGCGTCGGTGGAGTTGACCACGGCGTCCAGGATGGTCGACGGCCGCCGGCCCCGGTGGGCGGCACGCCGCCAGGCCGGCTGTCGTGCTCCGGACACCGGTCCGGCCGGGGTCTCAGCTCCCGCGCAGCGCCTGGCCGATGGTGGCGACGCCCTCGTCGATCTCGCTCGCGGTGTTCGCCGCGTAGCCGAGGACCAGGCCGGGCGAGTACGGGCGCTGCGCGTGCCAGGACAGCGGCTGGGTCTTGACGCCCCGGCGCAGCGTGGCGGCGGCGAGGTCGGCGTCGGGCAGGTCGCCGGCGAAGGTGACGGTCAGGTGCAGCCCGGCCGCCGCGCCGTGCACCGTGGCCCCCGGCAGGTACGCGGCGATCGCGCGGATCATCGCGTCCCGGCGGCGCACGTGCCGGCGGCGCAGCAGCCGCAGGTGCCGGTCCAGGTCGCCGGAGGTCATCAGCTCGGCCAGCACCAGTTGCGGCAGGACGGCGTTGCCGAGGTCCGCCATCCGCTTCGCCGCCACCAGGGCGTCGAAATGGCGCGGGGGCACCAGCACCCAGCCCACCCGCAGGGCGGGGGCCAACAGCTTGGAGACGCTGCCGGTGTAGCAGACCCGTTCGGGCAGCGCGCCGCGCAGGGCGGGCACGGGTGGGCGGTCGTACCGGTGCTCGGCGTCGTAGTCGTCCTCGAGGACCAGCCCGCCGCGCCGCGCCCAGTCGAGGAGCTGGCGCCGGCGGTCGCCGTGCAGCACCACGCCCGTCGGGAACTGGTGGGCCGGGGTGAGCAGGACGGCGGGATGACCGGCGGCGGCCAGTTCCCCGACCCGTAGCCCGTGCGCGTCGACCGCGACCGGCGGGGTGTCCAGCCGCCAGTTGCGCAGGTGCTGGCGGACGCCGAGCGAGCCCGGGTCCTCGACCGCGACGGTGTGCACGCCGTCGGCGTGCAGGACCTGGGCGAGCAGGCCGAGGGCCTGGGACACCCCGGCCACCACGACGACCTCCTCAGGTTCGGCGCGGATGCCCCGGGTCCGGGCCAGCCGCTGCGCCACCGCGAGCCGCAGCGCGGGAGCGCCGCGCGGGTCGCCGTACCCGAGGGCGGCGGCGTCGAGGCGGCGCAGCACCGCCCGTTCGGCGCGCAGCCAGGCCGCGCGGGGGAAGGCCGCCAGATCGGGTACGCCGGGCGTCAGGTCGATACGGGCGGGGGCGGCACGCAGCGCCTCGAAGATCTCGGTGCCGGGGGCCGGCCCGAACAGCGCCTCGGGCGGTGGCACTGCCGCCCTGGCCGGTGCCGCCGACGGGGTGGCCGGGGTGGCCACCACGACCGTGCCGGCGCGCCCCCGCCCGGCGACCTGCCCCTCCTCGGCCAGCCGCTGGTACGCCTCGGTGACCACGCCCCGGGACACGCCGAGCTCGTCGGCGAGCACCCGGCTGGCCGGCAGTCGCCCGCCCAGTGGGAGGCGGCCGTCGGCGATGGCGGCGCGCAGCCGCCCGGCCAGCCAGTCGGCCCGGCCGCCGGGTGGGGCGGCGCCGACGTCGAGCTGGAGGAAGTCCGATCCGGCGGTTATGGACTCGTCGGATGCTCTGGCTTTGGCCCTGTCCACCGGACCATTGTGGCCCCAGGGTGGAACCCGTGAGCATCGCGTTCCTGCTGGCCACGCTGGTCGTGGTCGCCACCCCGGGCACCGGGGTCGTCTACACCCTCTCCGCCGGACTGTCCCGGGGACGCCGCGCCGGGGTGATCGCCGCGTTCGGCTGCACGGTGGCCGTCGTGCCGCACCTGGCCGCGGCGTGCACCGGTCTCGCCGCGCTGCTGCACGCCAGCGCACCGGCGTTCCGCCTGGTCCAGTACCTCGGCGTCGGCTACCTGTTGTACCTGGCCTGGGCGACCTGGCGGGACCGCTCCGGCTTCGCGGCCGGCGACGCCGCCGCCCGCCCGGCGCATCGGGTGATCCTGTCGGCGGTACTGGTCAACCTGCTCAACCCCAAGCCGACCCTCTTCTTCGTGGCGTTCCTGCCGCAGTTCGTACCGGCCGGCGGGCCCGGCGCGACCGGCCGGATGCTGGCCCACGGGGCGGTGTTCATGCTGGTCACCTTCGGGGTGTTCGCCGCCTACGGCGGCTTCGCCGGCACGGTCCGCGACCGGGTGCTGGCCCGGCCCCGGCTGACCGACTGGCTGCGCCGCGCCTTCGCCGGGTCGTTCGTCGCGCTCGGCGTCTCCCTGCTGCTCGCCGAGAGATAGGAGTTCCATGCGTTTCCACCACGCCCCCGGCGTCCGGTCGGCGCATCCGACGCTGGTCGCCGGCGTACTGGCCGCCGACGGCGTCACCCCGGACGTCGCGGTGGACGAGCGGGTCGCGCACTTCGCCGGCCTGGCGCGGCAGCGGTTGGCCGGCGGCGCCGAGAGCGGATTCCCCGAGATCCGGGCCTGGCGGCGCGCCTTCGCCGCGATGGGACTGCCGCCGACCCGCTACCGGTGCGCCGCCGAGTCGCTGCTGCGCCGGTTCCGCCGGGACGGGGAACTGCCCCGGCTCCACCCGCTGGTCGACCTCTGCAACGCGGTGTCGCTCGCGTACGCGATTCCCGTCGCGGTGCTGGACGTGACGCGGATCGACGGTGACCTGGCCGTCCGGCCCGCCACCGGCGAGGAGGAGTACGTGACCCTCAGCGGGGACGTCGAGCGCCCGGAGCCCGGCGAGGTGGTCTTCGCCGACGGGGCGGGGCGGGCGCACTCCCGGCGGTGGACCCACCGGCAGAGCGGCTGGTCGGCGGTGCGCGACACGACCGGGACCGTACTCATCGTGGCCGAGGCGCTGCACGATTCGGCCGGCCGGGACGTGCCGGCGCTGCTGGACACCCTGACCGCGGAGCTGGCCGCCGGCTGGCAGGTCGACACGCGGGGCGCGGTGCTCACAGCCGCCGCACCGGCCGTCGACGTACCCGGCTGAGCGGGCCCCGGCCCGGACCAGGACGGCACGTCATCCGACGGCGGCGCCGATCGCTGCCCCGCCGCTTGCGGCGTGTCGCGGTATCCGGCCCTTGCGACGCCGCAATCCGCGTAGAGCCGGGTCAGCGACACCGCGACACACCGCGACACTCGGGCAGGGCCGGATGGGGACCCGGCAGCATGGTGGGGGCGCACCGACGCGGGGAGCCGGCCGCGACGCCGCGAGGACGCCACGGCCGGCCGCGCCCGGGTCAGGCCGTCTCGCCTGGCGCGAGGTAGCGGTAGCCGTCGCCGAGCGTCTCGGCGAACCAGCCGTTCACGCTGGCCAGGCCCCGCTCGTTGATCTGCGCGTCGTGGATCGGGTGGGTGCGTGCCGCCCCGACCGCACGGGCGAACCCGATCGCCTCGGTCAGCTTCAGCCAGGACGCCTGGGCCGGCACGAGCAGCGTCCGCACCGGCTGCCCGGGCAGGTGCAGGGAGTCACCCGGGTGGTAGACCTCGTCGTCCACGACGTACCCGAGGTTGGCGCAGTCGGGCTGGCCGTCGTGGATGGTGGCGTGCCGGCCACCCACCGCGGTGACCGCGAAGCCGGCGGCGGTGAACCGCTGTCCGGCCCGTACCCGCTGGACCGGCAGCGTGGGCAGGGCGGGCAGCTCGGCGCCCTCGGGCGCGAAGACCGGTACGCCGAGGCCGGCCAGCCGCAGCACGTCGATGTGGTCGGCGTGTTCGTGGGTGACCAGGACGGCGTCCGCGCCCACGAGAGCGGCCGGCTCGCTCCAGGTGCCGGGGTCGACGACGAGCACGCGACCGTCGTGTTCCAGGCGTACGCAGGCGTGAGTGTACTTCGTGATCCGCATCGGACGGACGCTACCGCAGCCCTGCTCGACGTCGCTGTCCGTGCCCCCAGCAGCACAGATTGATGTATTGACATCAAAAGGCAACCCGTCAGTAACATGCGTCACATCGGAGTACCGAGACCCCCGTCGACCGACGTCCGACCACCAGTTGGGCGTCGGTCCGCGCACACCCCCCTTCCCGCGCGGGCACCGAGAAAGACAGACGACCATGAGGACGTACATCAGCAGGTGGCTGTTCGCGGTGGCCGTGGCGGTCGCCGCCGTCGCCGTCGCACCCACCCCCGCCCAGGCCGCCGCGTACACCGCGTCGAGCAACCCGATCCTGTTCGTGCACGGCTGGAACAGCAGTGCCAGCACCTGGAACACGATGATCAGTCGGTTCCAGGCCGACGGCTGGCCGTCGAGCCGGCTGCGCGCCTTCTCCTACAACACCAGCCAGTCCAACGCCACCACCGCGCAGCAGGTCGGCCAGGAGGTCGACAAGCTGCTCGCCGGCACCGGCGCGACAAAGGTGGACATCGTCACCCACTCGATGGGCGGGCTCTCCTCCCGCTACTACCTGAAGAACCTCGGCGGCGGGGGCAAGGTGGACCGCTGGGTCTCCCTCGGCGGCCCGAACCACGGCACCAGCTCCGCCAACGCCTGCTACAGCACCGCCTGCACGGAGATGCGGGTCGGCTCGACCTTCCTGGCCACCCTCAACTCGGTGGACGAGACACCCGGCGTCCCGACGTACGGGACCTGGCGGTCGAACTGCGACGGCGTGATCAACCCCGTGGACAGCACGGTGCTCTCCGGGGCGAGCAACACGCTGGCGGGCTGCGTGGCACACAACAGCCTGCAGAGCAACGCCAGCATCTACGGCCAGGTGCGCGACTTCGTCAACCCGTGACGGCGGTGGCGGGGCTCTGCTCCGCAAGCCGGCGGCCCCCCGGGGTCAGCCTCGCTGCGGGCCGCCCTCGTCGTCCATGATCTCGTGGAACTCGGCCGGGGTGATCTCCCCCTCGCGCAGCCGCCGGGCGTTGGCGGCGAACTTCCCGATCGCCGCGCCCCGGGCGGACTCCCGCGTCGTCGGGGCTTCGTCGGGCTCGCCGTGCAGGCGGCGCAGCCCGTCGGCGAGCCGGGCGTCGGCGGCCGGACCGGTGCCCCAGTCGCGGGCCAGCTCGACGGTGCGGCCGAGGGTGTCGGCGCCGGGCCGTTCGGCGGCGAGAACGGCCCGCATCATGCGGTGGAACGTGACGGCCAGGGCGTCCGCGTCATCGGCGATCATGGGAGCACCGTAGCGTCCCGGTGCGACAGTTCCGGCCGCCGGACAGCCGTGGCGGGGGCATGATCGGGGGCATGGACCGAGGGCACCGCGCCGTCCCGCACACCGCCGACGTGCGGATCGAGGCGTGGGCGCCGGACCGGGAGGGCTGCCTGGCCGAGGCGGTCGCCGCGCTGGTGCAGACCTTCGTCGACACCACCGGCGCCCACCCGGACGGCGAGACGACGGTCGAGCTGCCGGCCGACCGGGACGAGGACCTGCTGGTGGGGATCCTCGACGAGGTGATCTTTCGGTTGGAGACCGAGGGCACGGTGCCGCTGGCCACCGAGGCGCAGCCGAGCGCCGACGGCCTGCGGGTGCGCTGGCACACCGTCGACACCGACGCGGTGGAGCTCGTCGGCGCGGTGCCGAAGGCGGTCTCGCTGCACGAGCTGCGGTTCGCCGGCACCGACTCCGGCTGGCGCTGCGCGGTGACGGTGGACGTCTGACCGGCTCAGCCCTTCACCACGCCGAGCGGCACCAGCCGGGCCACCTTCCGGCACAGGCCGGCACCCTCGGCCGCCGCCACCACGGCGGTGACGTCCTTGTATGCGGCCGGCATCTCCTCGCTGAGCCCGCGCCGGCTGGCGCCCCGCACCGCGATGTCCTGTGCCTCCAGCTCCCGGCGCGGGTCGTGCCCGCGGACCGCCTTGGTGGCCTGCTTGCGGCTCTGCACCCGGCCAGCGCCGTGGCAGGTTGACGCCCAGGCCGGCGAGCCGGCCACGCCGGTGAGCACGTACGAGCCGGTGCCCATCGAGCCGGGGATGAGCACTGGCTGGCCGACCGGGCGCAGGTCGTCGGGGAGGTCGGCGTGGCCCGGGGGCAGCGCCCGGGTGGCGCCCTTGCGGTGCACGCAGAGCGGCCGGGGCGTCCCGTCCACCTCGTGCGTCTCGATCTTGGCGAGGTTGTGCGAGATGTCGTACACCAGGCCGAGGTCGCAGCCGGTGACCCGGGCGAAGACCTGCCGGGCGGCGTGGGCGAGCAGTTGCCGGTTGGCCCGGGCGTAGTTGGCCGCGGCGGCCATCGCCCCCAGGTAGGCCCGGCCCTCGTGGGACGAGACCGGCGCGCAGGCCAGCTGCCGGTCGGGCACGTGGATGCCGTGCCCGGGCATCACCTTCTCCATCTCCCGGACGTAGTCCGTGCAGATCTGGTGGCCCAGCCCGCGCGAGCCGGAGTGGATCATGACGCAGACCTGGCCGGCGCGCAGCCCGAAGGCCCCCGCCACGGCCTCGTCGTAGACCTCCTCCACCGCCTGCACCTCGAGGAAGTGGTTGCCGGAGCCGAGGCTGCCCACCTGGCGGGCGCCGCGCTCCACCGCCCGCTCGCTCACCTGGGCCGGGTTCGCGTCGCCCACCGCGCCGTAGTCCTCGCAGCGGTCCAGGTCCCGCTGGACGCCGAAGCCGCGCTCGACGGCGTACCGGGAGCCGCCGCGGAGCACGGCGTCGAGCTCGGCCCGGTCGGTCAGGTGCCACACGGCGCCCTTGCCCATGCCGCGCGGGGTGGACTCGCTCAGGCCGTCCATCACGGCGTCCAGCCGCGGGCGCAGCGCGGCCCGGTCCAGGTCGGCGGCGAGCAGCCGCACCCCGCAGGAGATGTCGAAGCCGACCCCGCCGGGCGAGACCACTCCCCCGTCCTCGACGGCGGTGGCGGCGACCCCGCCGATCGGGAAGCCGTAGCCCCAGTGCACGTCCGGCATGGCGTAGGAGGCGCCGACGATGCCGGGCAGGGTGGCCACGTTCGCCACCTGCTCCAGCGACTTGTCCGCCCCGGCGTCCGGGAGCAGATCCCGGGACGCGAACACCACCCCCGGCACCCGCATCGGGTCATGCCGGTCGATGCGGAACCGGTACGGCGACTCCTCGACCAGGTCCATGACCCGCCGCCTACCCGGCGCGCGGCGCGGCACACCTGCCGGGATTGGGCCGACCCGGGCGGGGTAGTGCGCGAGCATGCCGCAGCGATACGAGAACTACCCGAAGGTCGCCATCGTCACCGGCGCGGACTCCGGCATCGGCAAGGCCTGCGCCGTCGCCCTCGCCCTCGCCGAGGCCGGCTACGACATCGGCATCACCTGGCACCGCGACCACGCGGGCGCGCAGCGCACCGCCGCAGAGGTCGGCGCCCTGGGCCGCCGCTGCGAGATCGCCGAGCTGGACCTGACCAGGCTGCCGGAGGCCGCCGCCGTCGTCGACGAGCTGGCCGACCGGCTCGACGGGATCGGCGTGCTGGTGAACAACGCCGGCACCGGGGCGTCCGCCCCGTTCGTCGACACCGGCTGGGAGCAGTGGCGCGAGGTGCTCGCGGTGGACCTGGACGGCCCGTTCCTCTGCTCGCAGCGGGCGGCCTGGCGGATGCGCGCCGCCGGGCGGGGCGGCCGGATCGTCAACATCACCAGCGTGCACGAGCACGCGCCCCGGGTCGGGTCGGCCGCGTACTGCGCGGCGAAGGGCGGGCTGGGCCTGCTCACCCGCGTCATGGCGCAGGAACTGGCCGCCGACGGGATCACCGTCAACGCGGTGGCCCCCGGCGAGATCTCCACCCCGATGACCGGCCAGGAGGACGTCGACCCGTTCACCGAGGACCGTCCGGGCGTACCGGTGGGCCGGCCCGGCGACGCGCGGGAGGTCGCCGCGGTGGTGGTGCTGCTCGCCTCGCCCGCCGCGGCGTACGTGACCGGCGCGTCCTGGCCGGTGGACGGCGGCATGCTGCTGATGGGCCCGCAGGCCGGCTCGCACCTGCGCTCGGACGACTGGCGCTCGGTCTGAATCATCCCTGCGGCCGGCCGGCCGGCCGGGCGGGCGGGCGACATGCGGCCGGCGCGGGCGGGTGGTCGGCAACACCGCGGCAACTCATGGGTCGGGCCGGAGACCATGTCGCGGCGGGCGGGCGCCCTCCCGGCGCGCGCCGACGCAGGTTGTCACACCTGACGTGCTCCGGGAGGCAGGTGGTGTAACAAATCGTGACGCTTCGCGTTCACACCGTCCACCTAGGGTTCTCGACGGCCCGGCCACACGACGGACGGGCCGTCCACCGACCCCGACCCGGGGTCCCGCAACGGAAGGACGTCACGATGCCCTTCGCCCGACGCGCCGCCGCCACGGCGGCCGCCCTCGCCGTCGCCCTACTGACCGCGCAGGCGGCCCTGCTCCCCCAGGCCGCCCAGGCCGCACCCCGATCCGGCCCGGAGACCCCGTCGGTGCTGCTGCTCGACATCGACCGGCCGGGCACCGCCGAGGACCGCTCGGCCGTGCTGGTCTGCGGACCGACCGGCGGCACCCACCCCGACGCGGCCGCCGCCTGCCGCACGCTGGCCCGCGTCGACGGCGACCTGTCCGCCCTGGCAGCCGACCCGGGCCCCTGCACCTTCGACTACGCGCCGGTCACGGTCCACGCCTGGGGGTTCTGGCAGGACCGGCCGGTGACCTGGTCGAAGTCGTACGAGAACCGGTGCCTGCTGCTGCGCGGCACCGGCGCCTTGTTCGCCTTCTGACCGGATCGGCGCGGCGCCCGTCCCTGGGGAACGGGCGTCGCGCCTTTCGGTCACGACACGAAGCCGAGACCGATCAGAGCCTCCCCCGGACGGCCCGGGCAGCCCGCTGGCGGACAATGGGGTACGCCGGCCCGGGCGACCCCGGTCCGGAGACGAACCAACCCCTGGGAGACCGGTCAGCGTGTCCGAAACACCCCGAGGCGGCACCGAGCTGCGCGCCGACTGCGCCCGCTGCGTCGGGTTGTGCTGCGTCGCCCCGGCCTTCGCCGCCTCGGCGGACTTCGCGCTGGACAAGCCCGCCGGCCAGCCCTGCCCGAACCTGGGCGCCGACTCGCGCTGCGGCATCCACCCCCAGCTGCGCGAGCGGGGCTTCCCCGGCTGCACCGTGTTCGACTGCTTCGGCGCCGGCCAGCACGTCACCCAGGTCACCTTCGGCGGGCGGGACTGGCGGGACGACCCGGCGACGGCGTCGGCCATGTTCGCCACCTTCGCCGTGGTGCGCCCGCTGCACGAGTTGCTCTGGTATCTCACCGAGGCGCTGGCGCTGACTCCGGCGGGGGCACTGCGCGACGAGCTGCGGGCGGCGGTGGAGGAGACCCGAGACCTCACCGGCGGCGGCGCCGACGCGCTGCGCGACCTGGACGTCGACGCGTACCGGGGGCGGATGAACCCGCTGCTGGTCCGGGCCAGCGAGCTGGCCCGGGCCGGCCACGACGGCGTCGACCGGCGGGGCGCGACGCTGCTCGGCGTCGACCTGCGCGGGGCGGACCTGGTGGCGGCGAACCTGCGCGGCGCGTGCCTGATCGGCGCGGACCTGCGCGGGGTGCGGCTGCGGCTGGCCGACCTCACGGGCGCGGACCTGCGCGGCGCCGACCTGCGCGGCACGGACCTGTCCGGCGCGTTGTTCCTGCACCAGTCGCAGCTCGACGCGGCCCGCGGCGACCGGCGCACCGTGCTGCCGCCCGCGCTGCGCCACCCGCCGCACTGGTCGGGGCTGGGCATCACCCCGGTCGGCCGTCCCCGCCCGGGCGGGGCCCGCGCCGCGGCCCGCCCGACCGGCCGGCGCAAGCGCGATCCCCGCCGCTGACCGGCGTGTTTGCCGGCCGGCCAGACGGGCAGGTAGGTCGGTATGACGGATGAACAGCGTTTCGACCGGGCCGACTCCGACGAACCGGACGGCACCCCCGCGTACGAGGCGTCGCTGCGCCCGCCGGGCGACTCGCTGCGCAGCACCGACGACACCGGCGACGACTTCGCGGACCTGCCCGCCGAGGAGCACCTCTCGGCTCGGGACACCAGCCGCGCCGGCTACGACGTGGACGCGGTGTCCGGCACGACCGACCCCTCCCAGGAGGAGGCGGTCAATCCCCCCACCGAGCGGTGACGGCGCCCCGACCCGGGTCGGGCCCGGCCGGCGGCGTCCGGCCGGGCTCGACGACGTAGCGGGACGGCGCGAGACGCCCGCGCGGATCATCGAGCTCTTCCTGGCCGACCTGACCGCCGCGCACGGCTCGGTACGCGGCTACGCCCGCGACGCGCTCGGCGTCGACGACGCCCTGGTCAGCGCCCTGCGCGAGCGCCTGCCGGAGCGCTGAGCGGCGCCGCCGCCCGCGCCTCGGTCATCCCCTTGTTGGCCAGCGCGTCGGCCCGCTCGTTCTCCGGGTGGCCGTTGTGCCCCTTGACCCACAGCCAGGTCACCTCGTGCCGGGCGCAGGCCGCCTCCAGCCGCTGCCACAGGTCGGCGTTCTTGACCGGCTGCTTCGCCGCTGTCAGCCAGCCGTTGCGCTTCCACGACGCCAGCCACCCGGTGATGCCGTTGCGCACGTAGGTGCTGTCGGTGTGCAGCCGCACGGTGACCGGTCGGGTCAGGCTCTCCAGCGCCCGGATGGCCGCGGTCAGCTCCATCCGGTTGTTGGTGGTCGGCGTCGCCTCGCCGCCGCACAGCTCCCGCTCGTGGCCGCCGTAGCGCAGCAGCGCGCCCCAGCCGCCCGGGCCGGGGTTGCCGCTGCACGCCCCGTCGGTCCAGATCTCCACGACCCTGCCGTCCGCCGCCTCCACCATGGCGCCGAACCTACCGGTGCCGCCCGTGGCCGGTCGGCGCGGGCGTCCCGGCGCGCCGCACCCGGTGCTCGACCGGCTCACCAAGTAGGTCGCCTCCACCACCCTGACCGCGCCGCTGCCGTGGGCGAACTCGGTGCTGCTCGACGGGGACGCCGTCGAGCAGCACCGGCGGCCGGACGGCCCGGACATCGCCGTGCTCGGCAGCGGCGAGCTGGTGCGGTCGCCGGCCCGCCCGCTGCGCGGCCGGGTGGTCGTGGCGACCTACGAGCCGGCCTGACCCGCCCGGTCCGGGGCCACGCCGACGGGCGCGGGGGCCGGCCCGGGGCGCAGCCGGGCGCGCAGCCGGCCGACGGCGTCACCGACCACCGCCGAGGTCATCGGCAGCAGCGGACTGGACCGCATCACCGCCAGGTCCTCCGCCGGGGTGGTGGCGCCGTCGAGGAAACGCAGCACCCGCTGCGCCGGGTTGCGGTCGAAGAGCCGGTCGAAGAACTCCGGGCCGCCGACCGCCCCACGGTCCAGCGCCCGCAGCGCGACGGCGTCCATCCACAGGTGCCGACGGGGGTACGCCGGCCGGGGCACGGGGGCCCGGCCGGCGGCCAGCGCCCGGGCCACGTCGTCGGCCTGCCGGTGCATGGCGGAGAAGGTGAACCCGGTTGACGGCCGGGTGGCCCCGCCGGCGGTGCCCAGCCGCACCACCCTCGGCGACGGCCGGCCCTCGAACGGGGCGTCGGTCATCGGGATCACCCCGTCCTCCACCTCCCGCACCCTCAACGCGGTCAGGTCGAGGCCGAGCAGGTCGGCGTAGCCGCGCAGCGCGGTGTCGTAGCCGGCGTCGGTCAGCCGGCGCGGGGAGAACTCGGTGTACTCGACCAGGGCGTACCGGTCGCTGACCGGCAGCACGTAGCCGAAGGAGACACCCCGGGCCGGTTGCGGGGTGCGGAAGTCCATCAGCACCGCCCGGCCCGGGTCGAACACCGGCCCGGGCGACTCCAGCCACCAGCCCCGGAAGTGCTGCAACCAGCTCGTCCGCCCCGCCCGCCGGGGCGGCCGGGGGCGGGAGTCCAGCACCCACCGGGCTTGCAGCAACGCCGCGCCGTCGGCGTCCCGGACGGTCACCGGCCCGCCGTCGTCGTCGAGGGCGCCGACCGCCGCGTCGACGCGGGTGGCGCCGAGGCGCCGCTCCGCCTCGGCGGCCCGCTCGTAGACCGGGGCGGAGCGCAGCATCGCGTACCGCAGCGGGGCGAGGTCGAGCCGGCGCCGCCCGGCCGGCGTGGTCACCTCCACCTGCCGCCAGCTCGCGCTGAGCATCGGCTCCAGGTCGGTGCCGGGCGTACCCCAGAACGCCCAGGTGCGGTCCTGGCCGCGCTTGCGCACCGGGTCCACCACGGCGATCCGCAGCCCACGCAGGTCGTGCCGGTCCAGCGCGGCGAGGACCAGGGAACCGGCGCCGCCACCGCCGACGACGGCCAGGTCGACGTTGTCCACCCGACCACGCTGTCACACCCCCGGCCCCCGCCGGGCGGAGCCCCCACGGCGCGCCACCCGGCCGGTACGGTGCCACGGCATGAGCAGCACCCCCGCCAACGCCCTCACCGCCCGCTGGGCCGCCCTGATCGACGACCGGCAGACCGTCCTGTCCGGCGCCGGGGCGTACCCGCTGCTGGCCCTGCTCGCCCGGCACGCGGCTGGTCCGGCCCGCGACGAGCTGTCCGCCGTCGCCCCCGACGCCACCCCCTACGACCTGGCCGCCTCCCCCACCACCCGGCTGGCGCTGGGCTTCTGGGCCCGACGCGAGCTGCGACTGAACCCGGCCTGGCTGCGCGCGGTCCCCGCGTCGATGCGGGGTGAGCTGACCGGCGACCGGGCCGTGGACCAGCCCGTGCTGGACCGCTGGGCGTCCACCCACACCGACGGGCAGATCCAGCAGATGCCGATCACGGTCACCCCGGACACGGCGCTGGTGCTGGCCAGCGCCCTGTCGGTGCTGACCGGCTGGGCGGCGCCCTTCCAGGAGGGCTGGTGCGAGCCCCGGCAGGGCCCCTGGCAGGGGCGGCGGCTGATCGGCCTGCACCGGTACGGCGGCGACCCCCGGGCGCTGCGGGTGGCCGACACCCCGGCCGGACCGGTGAGTCTGCTGACCGTCGCCGGTGAGGCGGACGTCGACGTGGTGCTGGCCCTCGGCGCCCCCGGACGCCCGGCCGGCGCCGTGCTGCCAGCCGCGATCCGCGCCCTCGCCGACGGCCCGACGCTCCCCGACACCGCCGGGCCGGGCGTCACCGAGGAGACCGTCGAGGCGTTCGACGACCGGCCGCAACTGGCCGTGCACACCGTCGCGTTCCGCGTCGACGCCGACCACGACCTGCTCGACCGCGCCGAGCTGTACGGGCTCGCCGCCGCCACCCGCCGCGACGCGGACAACTTCCCCGGCATCGCCCCGCTGCTCTACGTCTCCCAGGCCCGGCAGACCGTCACGGCCGAGTTCAGCGCCAACGGCTTCCGCGCCGCCGCCGTCACCGCCATCGCCATGGAACCCGGCTCCGCGCCACCCCGGCACCGCGTACGGGCACGGCGGGTCAGCCTCGACGTCGACCGCCCGTTCGGTTTCCTGGCCGTGCACCGCCACACCGGTCTGGTCCTCGTCGCCGGCTGGGTGACCGAGCCGACTCCCCGCTGACCGGACGGCACACCGGTCCGGGCCGGCGCGTAGGTTCGTACCGGCACAACCTGGAACCACCAGGGCACGGACGGGAAACCGGGGGGACACCATGGCGAACACACCGGCACCACTGCGGGTCGGACTGCTCGGCTACGGGCTGGCGGGCCAGGTCTTCCACGCCCCGCTGATCGCCGCGACCCCCGGGCTGCGGCTGGACGCCGTCGTCACCGGCAACCCGCAGCGGCAGGAGCAGGCCCGCAAGGACCACCCGGACGCCCGCGTCCTCGACGACGCCGACCGGCTGTGGGAGTCGGCGGACAGCCTCGACCTGGTCGTGGTGGCGACGCCGAACCGCACGCACGTGCCGATGGCCCGGGCCGCCGTCACGGCCGGGCTGGCCGTCGTGGTGGACAAGCCGCTGGCCGCCACCGCGGCGGAGGGCCGCGCCCTCATCGACGAGGCCGACCGGCGTGGCGTGCCGCTGACGGTGTTCCAGAACCGCCGCTGGGACGGCGACTTCCTGACCGCTCGCCGGCTGATCGCCGAGGGTGAGCTGGGCCGGGTCCTCCGCTTCGAGTCGCGGTTCGAGCGGTGGCGGCCGGCGATCAAGGAGGGCTGGCGGGAGAGCGCGGCCCCCGGCGAGGCCGGCGGCGCCCTCTTCGACCTCGGCGCCCACCTCGTCGACCAGGCGGTGCAGCTGTTCGGGCCGGTGCGCAGCGTGTACGCCGAGGTGAACCGGCGGCGGCCCGAGGCCCAGGTCGACGACGACGCCTTCGTGGCACTGACCCACACCGGGGGCGTCCACTCCCACCTCTGGATGAGCGCCGTGACCGCGCAGCTCGGGCCACGAATGCGCGTCCTCGGCGACCGCGCCGGCTGGACCAGCTACGGCCTGGACGTGCAGGAGGACGCACTGCGCGCCGGGGGCCGCCCGGACGCGCCGGGCTGGGGCGAGGTCCCCGCCGAGCGGTACGGCCGGCTCGGTGTCGACGGCGACCTGCGCCCGGTGCCCACCGAAGCGGGCCGCTACCAGGACTTCTACGCCCAGGTGGCGGCGGCGCTGCGGGACGGCACCCCGATGCCGGTCGACCCGCGCGACGCCGTCGCCACGGTGGAGCTGATCGAGCTGGCGCACCGCTCCGCGGAGCGCGGCGAGGTGCTGCCCGTCCCGGCCCGCTGACCGCTCAACCGATCCGGACGACCGGCTGCCGGTCGTCCGGGTCGGCGTACGCGGCGGCGACGGTGGCCCGGTCGAACACCCGCCAGGTGGCCGCGGACACCGCCACCGCCACCACGAACCCCACCCAGTAGGGCGCGGTCAGCCCGAACGTCGTGGCGATCACCCCGCCGAGCAGGGCACCCGCGCAGTTGCCGCCGGCGGCGATGAACAACGTCGTGCCGCCGACCCGCCCCTGCAACGCCGCCGGGGTCAGCCGCTGGCGCAGCGAGTTCGCGACCATGTTCCACAGGGCGCCGTGCACCCCGAAGGCGAACAGCGCCCCGCCGATCAGCCAGGCGCTCGTCGACGCCGCCAGGGCCAGGTGCAGGCCCGCCTCGACCAGCAGCCCGACCCGGATGGTCCAGGTGGCGCCGATCGCCGCGACCAGCCGGTCGCCGACCACCGCGCCGAGCAGCCCACCCACCGCCATGCAGGTGAACAGCAGCCCGTAGCCGACCGAGTCCAGACCCAGCCGCTCGGTGGCGAGCAGCACCAGCACCGCCAGCGCCGCGGTGAGGGTCAGGTTGAGCAGCCCGATCAGCACCGCCATGGTGCGCAGCAGCCGCTGCCCCAGCAGCCAGCGGAACCCCTCCCCGATCTCCGCCCGCACCGACCGCGCCGGCCGGCGCCCCGCGTCCTCCCCACCCCGGTACGTCCCGGCGACCAGCGCGACGAGCACCGCGCTGAGCGCGTACGTGCCGGCGTTGACCAGGAACGGGATGCTCTCGGCGACGAGGAAGAGGAACCCGCCGAGCGGACCGGCCAGCATCCCGTTCATCAGCGTGGTGCCGCCGCCCAGCCAGCCGTTGGCCCGCTCCAACCGGGCCCGGGGCACCACCGCCGGCAGCATCGCCTGGCTGGCCGAACGGAACACGATCTCGCCCGTGTTGATCACGAAGAGGACGACGTACAGCAGCACCACCCCGGCCCGGCCGGTCACCATCGCGCCGGTCAGCACCGCCAGGGCGGCCACCCGTACCCAGTCGATGACCACCATCAGCCGCCGCCGGTCGACCCGGTCCGCCAACACCCCGCCCGGCAGCGCGAACAGCAGCCAGGGCAGCCACGCCACCCCGGACGCCGCCGACACCACCAGCGGGTCGTCGGTGCGCGCCGCCACGTACAGCGGCGCCGCCACCGTGGCCATGCCACTGCCCAGCGCCGACATGGTGCTCGCCGCCCACAGCTTCGCGAACCGCCCGTCCCACCGCACCCCCGTCACGGCGAGGCAACCTACCAGCCCCGCGGGCGACGAATCCCCGTTGAGCGGCGGCGGTGGGATGTGCGACGGTTCGCCGGTGACCGACTACCGCACCCTCAACCGGGCCAACTGGGACGAGCGCGCCCCCGCCCACGCCGCGTCGCCCGACTACGCGGTGGAGCGCTTCGCCGCCGACCCGGCGTACCTGAGCGAGGTGGTCCGCTTCGACCTGCCCCGCCTCGGCGACGTGACCGGCCTGCGTGGCGTGCACCTGCAGTGCCACATCGGCACCGACACCGTCTCACTGCACCGGCTCGGCGCGCGGATGACCGGGCTGGACTTCTCCGGCGTCTCGCTGGCCCAGGCCCGCGCCCTGGCCGAGCGGGCCGACGCCGCCGTCGACTTCGTCGAGGCCGACGTCTACGACGCCCCCGCGGTGCTCGGTGTGGGCGGCTTCGACCTGGTGTACACCGGCGTCGGCGCGCTGTGCTGGCTGCCCGACATCCGCCGCTGGGCGGGCGTGGTCGCCGCGCTGCTGCGCCCCGGCGGCCGGCTCTTCCTGCGCGAGGGCCACCCGATGCTGTGGGCGCTGGACGAGACCCACCCGGACGGCCTGCTCGTGGTGGAGCACCCGTACTTCGAGCGGCCGGAACCGCTGGTCTGGGAGGAGCCGGGCACCTACGTCAGCACCGACGCCACGTTCCGGCACAACACCACCCACGAGTGGAACCACGGCCTCGGCGAGGTGGTCACCGCCCTGCTCGACGCCGGCCTCGACCTCACCATGCTCCAGGAGCACGACAGCGCGCCCTGGGACGCGCTGCCCGGCCGGCAGACCAAGGACGCCGACGGCGAGTGGCGGTTGGCCGACCGGCCGTGGCGGCTGGCGCAGACGTACACGCTCCAGGCGCGCAAGCGGTGACTCGCCCCGCACCGGGGCGGGTCCGCGACCGGCTCTGAGGACCCGGGGCGGGCATGGGACGATCCACCATGCCCGTCACCAACCCCTGGCTCGCCGGCCCCGCCCCCACCGCCCGCCTGGACCCCGAGCGCCTCGGCGAGCGGATCCTCAACCTGCTGTCGTCGCAGAACATGTGCGTGCTCGCCACCGCCGGTCCGGACGGCCCGCTGGCCACTCCGGTCCGCTACTTCCACCTCGATTTCGCGGTCATGTTCACCGCCGCGGCCACCTCGCCGAAGATGCGCAACATCGCGGCCGACCCACGGGTGTCGGTCGGGGTGTTCGCCCCGCTCGTCGGGCAGGCCAGCAGCCGCGGCGCGCAACTGTTCGGCCGGGCCCGGGTGCTGCACGAGGGCGACGCGGACTTCGCGCACTGGTGGCCAGCGGTGCGCTGGCAGTCCGACCACGCGGAGCGTGGACGGTCGTTGGACGAGCCACCGAGCGGGCCGCTGGTCGTCATCGAGGCCGACCGGATCGTCTACACCGAACACTGGCTGCGCCGCGACGGGTACGCCCCACGCCAGTTCTGGCGACGCGCACCTCGGTAGTTCCCGCAACGCCGGCCGGGCAGCTCGACCGGCCACGCCACGCTGGTCCCCCGCAGCATTTCTGTGGTCGGACCGGTCCGTCTGCCCGTCGCGTGATGCCTCACCACCCGTAGAGCATCCTAGGAGGCTAGCTGAATGGCATCGGTCGACGCGCAGACTGCTCGACGGCATCGCTGTCCGCAAGGGACGGACCCTGGGCAGCCGCTGCGACCGGACATCCACCCTCGCCGCCCCGAAGACCGCACTGGAGCGTCAACGGATGCGAAGCCCAACTTTGTCCACATCGCTACATCCACACCACGCCGCCTTCCTCGGGGCCGAGTTGCTGGTCGGCATCAGGTCGCTGTTGACACGGGCGAGCGGGTGGCTGCCAGACCCGGCTGCGGCACACGTCTGCCGCCATCCGGCCTCACCGAATCGTCGACCACAGTGGAGCGGCATGGGCCTGGACGTCAGCAACAGGGCCCGACCGTCCGGTAATACACCCTTGGCTCCGCCGTGCACCCGAAGGACCGCTTTCCGCGCCGCGACCGCCGCCCGCCGAGAAACCGGGCGACCCGGACAGCCCTTCCCACAAAGGGACGGGCCGCGCGGAAGGACGCTTCCCGCCGCAACGGGACGACCGGCACGAGCGGGTATGACCGGAAGGGCGTTGTGGGCGGTCCTGTGCGGGCATTTCCGCAGCTCCCCGGCGCGAGGGAAAACTCGTGACGGCAACGAAGATTTCTCATTTACGTCGGGCGCGACGCCCAACCCTCCTAGTGTTGGCCACACCGGTGCTAGTTACGGAGTTGGCCACCCGAACGACGTCCCACGCAGACAGCGGACGAAAAGTGAGGGAAGACGCGTATGAAGGCACAGTCAGTTCTCGTATCGACGGCGCTCGGCGTGGGACTCGGCACGCTTCTGCTCCCGACCGCCGCGCTCGCGCAGACCATCGTGTCACCGGCCACCACACCGGTCGGCGGGACGGTCGTACTCACCGCGACCACCTGCAACCCGAAGGCGGGCGACGCGATCTTCCGTGTCACCGGCCCGAACCGGGACCAGAACGTCCGCTCCACCACCGCCGCCGCCGGCGGCGGGCTGAGCGCGGAACTCTTCACCGCCGGCTTCACGCTCGGCACCTACACGGTGACCACCACGTGCGGTGACGGCAGTTCCGGCGGCAGCGCCACCTTCACCGTCACCCCGATCGGCGCGGCGCCGGCCGGTGGTGGTGGCGACGACGGCACCACCGGCCTGCTGGCCGCGGGCGGCGCGCTCGCCGGAGCCGCCGCGATCGGGGCGACCATCATGGTCCGCCGCCGACGCCGAGCGGCCGCGCCCGTCGCCTGACCCGTACCTCACACCATCCCTAGGACGGGGTGCCCGCACCGGCGCGACCGGGACGGGCACCCCGACCGCATCGCCGTGTCGCGGGAGGTGAGGCGATGGCCTTCGGCAGGTGGTTCACGCGTACCCGGGCGTCGGTGGCGGCGGTGACGGTGGCCGGCGCCGCCGGACTCAGCCTGATCACGGTGGGACTCACCGCGTCGCCGGCGGGGCCGCCACAGCCCGGCGTGGGCGCGCGCGGCGCCGACCGCAGCGGCTCCCCCGGGCCGGTGCTGCCCCGCTCGGAACCGGTCCGCATCGACATCCCGGCCATCGGCGTCCACGCCGACCTGGTGTCCGTCGCCGGCGACCCGAACGGCACCCTGGAGGTGCCGCCGCTGGACCGCCCCGCCGTCGCCGGCTGGTACCGGCCCGGGGTCAGCCCCGGTGAGGCCGGCAACGCCGTGATCGTCGGCCACGTCGACACCCGCGACGGCCCGGCGGTCTTCTTCAACCTGGGGCGGCTGCGGCCCGGTGACACCGTACGGGTCACCCGCGCCGACGGCCGGGCGGTGACGTTCGCGGTGGACGGCGTCGGGGCGTACCCGAAGCGGAGCTTTCCGACCGCGCTGGTCTACGGACCGGGCGGACCGGGCGCAGGGCTGCGGCTGGTGACCTGCGGCGGACGCTTCGACGAGCGCTCCCGCGACTACTCCGACAACATCGTCGTGCGGGCCACCGCCGTGGCCTGACCCACCACCACCGGCGGGAGCACCGCCGTACTACGGTGGGCCCCCAGATCGAGGGCGGCGGAGGTGGACGGTGGCGGCACGGCTCATTCCGCGACTGGGGTCGTTGGTCGACCGGGTGCTCGGCCGCGAGGCCGAGGCGTCCGCGCCGGCCCCGCGGCGGTCCAATCCGGACGCCGTGGTCGACTGCGCGGTGTACGTCAACGGTCGCCGGGAGCCCGGCCGCCCGCACTACGCCGAGGCGTACGCCCGCTCCCGGCGCGGCCGCAACGCCTTCGTCTGGCTGGGGCTGCACGACCCGGGCGCGGCGGTGATGGCGGCGGTCGGGCGCACCTTCGGCCTCGACGAACTCGTCGTGGAGCAGGCGCTCGCCGACGGGCACCGGCCCACCGTGCAGCGGCACGACGAGGTGACCCTGCTGGTGCTGCGCACCGCCAGCTACGTCGAGCACGCCGAGCTGACCGCGACCTCCGAGGTGATCGACACCGGGGACGTGATGGTCTTCCTGGGCGACCGGTTCGTCATCACCGTTCGGCACGGCGCCTCCGGCGCCCTGACCCCGGTCCGGCACGACATCGAGAGCCGCCCGACGATGCTGGCCGAGGGGCCGTGGGCGGTGGCGTACGCGGTGGCCGCCCGGATGGTCGACCTGTACCTGGAGGTCGCCGCCCACCTGGAGAAGGACCTGGAACGCGTCGAGGAGAGCGTGTTCGCCCGCGACCGGGGCGCCGACATCCAGCACATCTACCAGCTCAAGCGGGAGGTGGTGGAGTTCAAGCGGGCGGTGCTGCCGTTGCAGGAGCCGGTGCGCGCGCTGGTCTCCGACCGGGCCGGCGGGCCGCCGCCGGGGCTGCGCCGCTGGTTCGTCGACGTCGAGGGCCGGCTGAGCCGCGCGGTGGAGCGGGTCGCCGCGTACGACGAGCTGCTCAACTCGGTGCTCCAGTCCCGGCTCGCGCAGCTCGCCGTCGACCAGAACAACGACATGCGCAAGATCGCCGCGTGGGCCGCGATCGCCGCCACCCAGACCGCCGTGGCCGGCGTGTACGGCATGAACTTCACCCACATGCCCGAGCTGACCTGGCGGTACGGCTACGCCGGTGCCCTGCTGCTGATGGCGACCGCCGCGGTGGTCCTGCACCGGCTCTTCCGCCGCTCCGGCTGGCTCTGAGCCCTGCGCCCGCCCCGGCGGACGGGACGAGCGGGATCCGGGCCGGCTGAGGGCCGGCTCACGGCTCGGTGAGCGCGGCCAACTCCCGGTCCAGCAGCTCGGCGAGCCGGGCGACGCGGCCCGGGTCGCTGTCGACGGTGATGGCCCGGCTGGGCATCTCGACGGTCATCAGCAGGTACAGGTGCAGCCGGTAGAGCCCGAGCCGGCGGCGCACGCCCGGGTCGTCGAGGGGCACCGGCCCGCCCGCCGCCTGGTAGCCGCGCAGGAACGCGTCGTCCGGCTCGTCCTCGGCCCGGCGGAAGATCAGCGGTGAGACCAGGTCCAGCAAGGAGCCGCAGGTAGCGCGCCTCGGCGGCGGCGATCAGCCCCCGCTCTTGACGATCTCTTCGCCATAATGGACGGAGATTCCCTCCACGTTGCGCGCGGAACACGCGACGTCCGGGCGGATTCCTGCTTCCTCGCGCGGTGCCGGCACGAGTGCCGGTCTTACCTGCGCTCCACAGGCGCTTGAGTTGTCCCAGCGTCCCTGGGCCAACACGTTGATCGCCGCGTTGACGTCCCGGTCGTGGACGGCCCCGCATGGGCAGGTCCACGATCGGACGTTCAGCGGCTTGGGACCGTCGAGCCGGCCGCACGCCGAGCACGTCTGCGACGTGGGCGCGAACCGGTCGATCTTCGCGAAGGTGCGCCCGTACCGGGCGGCTTTGTACTCCAACATGCCCGTGAACGCTGCCCAACCGGCGTCGTGCACGGACTTCGCCAGCCTGGTCCGGCCGAGACCGACGACGCACAGGTCCTCGACGTACACCGCTTGGTTGTCGCGGATGATCCGTGTCGAGAGCTTGTGCTGCCAGTCGCGCCGGGTGTCAGCCAACCGGGCGTGCGCCTTCGCCACCTTGACGACGGCCTTCTTGCGGTTCTGACTGCCACGCTGTTTGCGGGACAGGTCTCGCTGCAACCGCTTGAGCTTGCGTGCGGCCCGGCGCAGGAACTTCGGGGCGGCCACCTTCGTACCGTCCGACAGCACCGCGAAGTGGGTCAGGCCCAAGTCGATGCCGATCTCGGAGTCCGCGACCGGAAGCGGCTCGTCGTTGCTCTGCACGACGAACGAGGCGAAGTACCGCCCGGCCGCGTCCCGGATCACTGTCACGGACGACGGGTCCGACGGGAGGTTGCGTGACCAGCGCACCTCGACGTCGCCGATCTTCGGCAGCCGCAGCCGGCCGTTGTCCAGCACCTTGAACCGGGCGTTGGCGGTGAACCGGATCGCCTGCCGGTTGTCCTTGCGCGAGCGGAACCGCGGCGGTGCCACCTTGCGACCCTTGCGCTTGCCCGACAGCGAGGCGAAGAAGTTGCGGTACGCCACATTCAGATCCGCGAGGGCCTGCTGCAGCACGACCGAGGAAACCTCACCCAGCCAGGCTCGCTCGGGCGTGGCCTTGGCCGCGGTGACCCGCTTGGACAACTCGGCGTCCGACAGATACGGCAGGCCCTCGGCCCGCGCGTCCTGCCGTGCGCGCAGGCCGTCGTTGAAAACCACCCGAGCGCACCCGAACGCCCGAGCCAGCGCTTGCCGCTGACTCGACGTCGGATAGACGCGGTAGTTGTAACGGAGCCGCACCCGCGCACCGTACCGTTGGTATGGCTGAACTCGAAGGTATCCGCACTGGTAGCCACTGCGTGTTCGCTCTGCACGCTCACTTGGTCTTCGTGACGAAGTACCGGCACAAGGTGTTCAGCGACGCGCACCTCGCCCGAATGCAGGAAATCATGCGGGCGGTGTGCGGCGACTTCGCAACTGGGCTGGTCGAGTTCAACGGCGAGAACAACCAGGCACGCGCCCCGTACCGGCCGCGCCCGGCGGACAGCGGCGGCACCGCCGCCCATAGGCTGTCCACCGTGATGTGGCAGCGGTACGTCGCGATCGGCGACAGCACGACCGAAGGGCTCGACGACCCGGACGACGCCGGCGGCTACCGGGGCTGGGCGGACCGGTTCGCCGAGGCGGTGGCCCGGGAGCAGGGCGGCCTGGAGTACGCCAACCTGGCCATCCGGGGGCGGACCACGGCCCGCATCCTCGCCGAGCAGCTGCCGGTGGCCCTCGACCTGGCGCCGGACCTGTGCACGGTGGTGGCCGGCATGAACGACGTGCTGCGTCCCTCGTTCGACGCGCGGCGGATCGCCGCGGACGTGGCGACGATGCAGCGGGCGCTGGTCGGCCAGGGCGCCACCGTGCTGACCTTCACGCTGCCCGATCCGGTGCCGGTGATGCCGCTGGCCCGCCCGCTGCGCGGCCGGGTGGTCATGCTCAACGCGGCGCTGCGGCGGGTCACCGCCGAGACCGGGGCAACCCTGCTGGACTTCGCCGCGCACCCGGTCGCCTCCGACCCCCGGCTGTGGAGCGAGGACCGGCTGCACGCCAACAGCGCCGGCCACGAGCGGATCGCCGCGGCGCTCGCGCACACCGCCGGCCTGTCCGGGTACGACGACTCGTGGACCCGACCCCTGGCGGTCGCACCCCGGCGACGCGGGCACGAGGTGCTCCGCACCGAGCTGGCCTGGACCCGGCGGCACCTGCTGCCGTGGCTGGCCCGGCACCTGCGCGGCCGCTCCTCGGGCGACAACCGGGTGGCGAAGCGCCCGGTGCCGCTGCCGGTCGAGCTGACCTGAGCGGACGGTCGGGGCGGCCGGGGTCGGCCCGCGCCGGCATGATGGGCCGGTGGACCGTAGCGAACGGGCGGCGCTGGCCGCCGAGACCGACCGGCTCGTCGCCGAGGGCCGGTACGGGCCGGTGCCGGCCGCCACCCTGCACCTGCCCGACGAGCCGCTGCCCGAGCCCGGCCCGGCGGGACCGTCCACGGTGGAGGTGACTGACGAGACGAGCCTCGCCGCCACCCGCCGGCTCGCCGGCACCGCCGACGGTCTGGTTGCCTGCCTCAACTTCGCCTCCGCGAAGAAACCCGGCGGCGGGTACGCCACCGGCGCGCACGCCCAGGAGGAGAGCCTGGCCCGATCCTCCGCCCTGGCCGCCAGCCTGCGGACGGCGCCGGAGTTCTACGCGTACCACCGGGCCCGGCCAGACCCGGTCTACTCCGACCGGGTCATCCACTCCCCCGACGTTCCGGTGTTCCGGGACGACTCGGGGCGGCTGATCGCGCCGTACCGGGTGGCCTTCCTGACCGCGGCGGCGCCGAACGCCGGCGCGCTGCGCGAGCCGGTCGACCTGCCCGGGGTGCTGCGACGCCGCGCCGGGCGGGTGCTCGGGGTGACGCTGGCGCACGGACACCGGCGGCTGGTGCTCGGCGCCTGGGGCTGCGGGGTGTTCCGCAACGACCCGCGCCAGGTCGCCGCCGCTTTCGCCGACCTGCTCGGGCCCGGCCGCCCGTACGCGGGCCGGTTCGACCTGGTGGTGTTCGCGGTGCCGGACCCGACGAACCGGGGCCCCTTCGCCGCGGCGTTCGGCTGACCGGTCAGCGGTCGATCGGCGGCCGGGTCCGGGCCCGCTTCAGCTCGAAGAACCCGTCGGTGCCGGCGACCAGCACCACCCCGTCCCAGAGCCGGCCGGCGTCCTCGCCACGCGGGATCGGCGCGACCACCGGCCCGAAGAACGCGGTACGCCGGCCGGCGTCGTCGGTGACATGGATGGTCGGGGTGCCGAGATCCTCGCCGACCGGCTCCAGGCCGGCGTGGTGGCTGGCCAGCAGCGCCTCGTCGTACGCGGTCGAGTCGGCCGCGTCGGCCAGCTCGACGGGCAGCCCCACCTCGGCCAGCGCCGCCCGGTAGAGGTCGAGCCCGATCGGCGCCCGGTCGTGGTGGATCCGGTTGCCCAGCGCGGTGTAGACGTCCCGCAGCACCTCCGGGCCGGCCTTCAGCTCCGCCGCCACCGCCACCCGCACCGGGCCCATGCCGGGCTTCAACCACTCCCGGTACCACTCCTCCAACCCCTCGCGGCCCTCGTTGAGCACGCTGAGGCTCATCACGTGGAAGCGCACCTCGACCGCGCGGACCCGTTCCACCTCCAGCAGCCAGCGGGAGGCGTTCCAGGCCCAGGGGCAGCGCGGGTCGAACCACATGTCGGCCGTCGTCATCGTCGTTCCGGTCCTTCCAGGATCTGGTCGTCCTTCGATCCTGGCCGGTGGACCGGCCCAGTGTGAGGGCCGATTTCCGGGTGATCGGCTGGGCCAATTGCGGCCAGCACGCCTATGGCCGCCGACCGGCCGCGGCAGCATGCCGCCTGAGCCCGGGGTGTCGGTTGCCGACGGCAGGCGCCCGGGCTGAGGTGGTCACCCGGCCGGCCGGTTCGATCCCGGATGTCCGGATTGAGTTCGGTGGTCGCCACCCGAATGTCCGGTCTGGCCTGCGGTGTCGGGTGGCCGGGGCCGGCCGGGGGTGGAATGGCCGGCGGGGCCGGGTCGTTGTACATGGCAGACCGCGGTGGCCCCCCGGCCCGGACGGTGAACCGGAGTGTCAGGCCCGGCGGAATGCCGGCCCGCACCGGTTGGTTACATCCCCCGGCACCACCCGAGCAGGCCCCCGGGCCTGTGGAATGCGGAGCCACCCGGGTTGGTTACATCCCCCGGCACCATGGGCCTCGGGCCTGTGGAATGCGCAGCCCGCCGGGCTGGTTACATCCTCCCGGACACCCGAGCAGAGCCCCTTTGTGCGGCCGCCGGGCAGATCCTCTTCTTTGACTTCCTTTCACGCGCAGCCGTCCCCCGGCGGTGTGTGCGTGTCCCCCGATCGAAAGGTGCACCCTCATGCGTACCGATCTGATCCGTAAGACCGTTCTGACCGCTGCCGGTGTTGCCGCGACCGCCGGTGGGATCGCCGGCCCGGCCCTCGCCGCGCACGCCGCCCCCACCCAGGGCGCCACCGCCTCGATGCAGACCGACCGGGGCAACGACCGTAAGCCGCACGGCGAGCGGGAGCTCAACGTGCGCTACGAGGCCCAGCCGAACTTCTACTACTGCGGCCCCTCGGCCACCCGCAACGCCCTGTCCGTGCAGGGCAAGGACATCGACGTCGACGCCGTGGCCAAGGAAATGGGCACCACCGAGGCCGGCACCAACAGCATCAACGACATCACCCCGGTACTGAACAAGGAGACCGGCAAGAAGGTCTACCGCTCGGTCGAGATCCGCGACAGCAAGGCCGACCGCAAGCAGACCGACAAGCTGCGCGCCGACGTCATCCGCACCATCGACGACGGCCGGGCCGTGGTCGCCAACATCGCCGGCACCGCCACCGACACCGACGGCACCACCCACTCCTTCGAAGGCGGGCACTACATCAGCGTCATCGGCTACCGCGACGGCGGCAAGACCGTCACCATCGCCGACTCGGCCAACCCCGACCAGGCCTCCTACCGGATGAGCATCGACAACCTCGCCGACTGGATCGCCACCCGCGGCTACTCCACCGCCTCCTGACCCACCGCACCACCGACAAGGGCCGGCCCCACCCGGGGCCGGCCCTTTCGTCGTCTCCGAGACGGCGCACCGGCAGCCGTCGACCGCGTGCCCCGGCTGCCGCTCTGCGCACCCGACCGGTGCGGCAGGATGGGTGCCGTGGCGAAACGTGGGGCCCGCCGGAGCGCGGCCGACGACCAGGACCGGCCGTGCCCGTGTGGCTCCGGCCTGCCGTACGCCGACTGCTGCGGCCCGGTGCACAGCGGCGAGGGCACGGCCGGGACGGCCGAGGCGCTGATGCGCTCCCGGTTCAGCGCCTTCGCCGTCGGTGACGCCGGGTACCTGCTGCGCAGCTGGCACTCCTCCACCCGGCCGGCCCGGCTGCGGCTGGACCCGGGCGAGCAGTGGACCCGCCTGGAGATCGTCGACACCGACCGGGGTGGCCTGTTCGACAGCACCGGCACCGTCGAGTTCCGCGCCCACTACCGCGAGGCCGGCCGGCCCGGGACGCTGCACGAGCGCAGCCGCTTCGTCCGGGAGGACGGTCAGTGGGTCTACCTCGACGCCCTGCCCGACTGAGCCGGCGCGACCTGCTCGCCCGCCGTGGCGCGGCTTGTTAACATGGCGTCGGCGCCGTCCCGCGCCTCACCTCCTTACCGGTGCTCACGCCACCGGCGTCGCGGAGGCAAAGGAGACCTCGAGTCTTCGGGGCGCCGTGCCACATGCCCGGGCAACGGCGGGTCGACGGGAGCGTGAGTCCCCACGACCGCGCCGTCGACAGGGAGCATGTGATGACGCGCCAGAAATCCTTCAAGTCCCGGGTCCGCACCCGGATGGACAAGACCGGCGAGAGCTACACCGCGGCCCGCCGGCACCTGCTGGCCGACGCCGTTGCGGCTGAACCGCCGACCGCGGCGCCCGCCGAAGCCACTCCCCCGGCCCCCGGATCGGGGGCGGCACAGGCCGACCGGATCTCCGACGCGTTGCTCCGGGAGCGCACCGGCCGCGGCTGGGACGAGTGGTTCGTTCTGCTGGACGAGTGGGGGGCGGTGCAGCGGACGCACACCGAGACGGCTCGCTGGCTGGTGACCGCCCACGAGGTGCCGGGCTGGTGGGCGCAGACCGTCACCGTCGGGTACGAGCAGGCGCGTGGCCTGCGCGCCCCCGGGCAGCGGCGCGGCGGCGGCTGGGAGGCGGGCGGCAGCCGGACGGTCGCCGTACCGGTGGACCGGCTGTTCGAGGCGTTCAGCGACGAGGGGCTGCGCCGGCGGTGGCTGCCCGACGTGGCGATCCGGGTACGCACGGCGACCCGGCCGAAGACCTTCCGCGCCGACTGGGAGGGCGGCCCGACCCGGATCGTGGTCGGTTTCGCGCCCAAGGGCGACACGAAGGCCACGGTGACCGTGGTGCACGAGAAACTCACCGACGCCGAGCAGGCGGCCGCGCTCAAGGCGTACTGGCGGGAACGGCTGGCCGCGCTCAAGCAGTTGCTGGAGTCCGGCGAGGCGGGGCGCTGAGCACCACGACCTCCGTCCACCTGCCGGGCTGACCGCAGGCCCGGTGACGGTCGTCCCCGTCACCGGGCCGGCCCGGTCAGCCGAAGGCCACCCGTTCCAGCCAGCGGTCGAGCAGCTTCGCGTCCCCGATCACCTCGACGCCCGCCGTGTCGACGGAGAGCCGGCCGTAGACCAGCAACAGCAGGTTGGTCAGCGGCCCGCGTACGGCCACGGCGGCCTTCTCGTGCGCCCGCCGCCAGGCGATCAGGTCGCCGGTGAGGTCCACCACCCACTCGGCGCCCAGCTCGGCCGGCGTATCGGTGGCGTGCAGGTGCAGCGTCCGGCCCGGGCCGAGCAGCTCCCGGCGGTGCGGGTGGAAGTCGAACATCTGCGGCAGCGCGCCCAGCTCCATCCACTCGTCGAGGGCGTCGACGGCGACCTCCTGCGGGACCGCCACGTCGACGCCGAGGGCGAGCGCGGCGTCGGCCCGGTGCACGAGCGTCTCGTGGGCGAACCGGCGCGCGAAGAACGCCGGGCTGCCCGGCCCGAGCGGGGTCCACACCCGCGCCGCCGGGCCGGCGTCGCGCAGCACCCCGGCCAGCTCGGCGGCTCCCTCGACCAGCCACGGCCCGACCACCGCCGGGTCCTCGTCGGCGTACGGCGACAGGTCACGGAAGTGGGTGTCCGACGGTGGCGTGGACGGCCGGGTACGGACGATCTCCGCGGCCCACCGCTGCCCGCCGCCGAGGTGCCGCACCAGCTGGCCCACGTTCCAGCCCGGGCAGGACGGGACGGCGACGGTCAGGTCGGCGCCGTCCAGATGCGACCGGAGCAGGTCGCTCTGCTGCACGATCTCCGCGCACCAACGGTCGTAGCTCACACCGGTCATCCGGCCACGCTAACCGCCGGCACCGACACGAGCCGCCCGCCGGGCCGTGCAGCGCGCCCGCTTTCCCGAGGCGCCCGACGGGTCGCGGACACCGCCCTTCCGCCCGGCCGAAGGCGCCCGCCGGCGCCGGCCACCCCGCCCTTCCGGCTTTGCCGCAGAGGCCCGCCAGGCAGTGGACGCCGCCGGCCTGGCCGCCTGGCCGAACCACCCGCCGGACGGTGGGCGCCGCCCGCTCCCCACGGCCGGAGGCGACCGCCAGGCCACCGGCGCGGCTGAAGGTGCAGGCGCGGTTCACGTCGGCGCGCCGCTGCGGCCGGCCACCGGCTCCCGCCGCAAACCGCCACGGCGGCCGTCGCGTGAGGCCACCAGCACGACCGCCACCAGCAGGTACGGCACGGCCGCCACCACGAAGGCGGCCCGGTTGCCGCCCACGGCGGCGACCAGGGCGTACCCGCCGTAGACGGCGATGATGGTTAGGTCGGTGGCCATGCCGGCGACCGAGGTGACGGTGGCCCGGCCCGGCCCGGTGATCCGCGCCTGGAGCCGGGCGTCGGCCAGCACCGTGGCCAGTTGGAAGGCGCAGAACGCGACACCGACCAGCACGAACCCCACCGGGTGGCGCAGTCCCGCCCCGGTGGCGAGCACGACGGCGGCCACGGCCAGCAGCGCGGCGTAGCCCCGGGTGCCCAGCCGCTCGGCCGGCGCCGCGAGCAGGCCACCCACGGTCACCCCGGCCCAGACGAGCAGGAGCAGCAGCGGCACGGTCGACTCGGCGACGCCGGTGTCCCGGGCCAGCAGCGGCGTGTACTCGTCGAGGGCGCCCCACACGGCGGCCACCGCCGGGACCAGCAGCAGCGCCCCGCGTACCCGTGGGTCGGCCCGGGCCTCGGCGAGACCGGCGCGCAGGGTCGCCGCCCAGCCCAGGTCGTCGCCCTCCTCCGCCGGCTCCGACGCGGCCGACCGGGCCGGACGGTGTTCGGGGAAGCGGGTGGCGACGGCGGCGGCGAGCAGGGTGGCCAGCACGCTGGCCGCGCCGACGGCCGGGTAGCCGCCGACGGCGAGCACCGGGCCGGCCAGGCCGATCGAGGCGAGCACGCCGAGCACCGCCGCGGTGCGCGCCCGGCCCATGGTGCGGGCGTAGCGGCCGGCGGCGCCGAGCCGGTCGAGTTCGGTGAAGACCAGCGCCTCCAGGGCGCCGGAGCCGAGCGCGCCGCCGGCTCCCCAGAGGACGAAGCCGAGGGCGAACGCCGGGTAGGACGGGGCCAGCACCCACAGGGCGTAGCCGGCGCCGGCGAGCAGCGGCGCGAGGCAGAGCAGCAGCCGGCGGGAGACCGCGTCGGCCCAGGCGCCGGAGGGCACCTCGAGCAGGATGCTGGTCGCCGACCAGACGACGAAGAGCGAGGAGATCTCGCCGATCGACAGGCCGGTGTCGCTGAACAGCAGCGCGTACACCGGGTAGAGCAGGACCATGTCCTGGAGGAACGCGTACCCGTAGAGGGTGGCCGCCAGGCGGCGGACGCCGGGCGGTGCTGCGGTGGTGACGATCATGAGGGCCTTTCCACGGGACCGGACGGACGCGGGACGTGCGGCGTCCGGGGTGGTCCGCGGTTGCGGCCCTCAGTTACGGATCAACATCGCCAGGTCATGGGCCGATGCTAGCGGCCACCGGCGGGCCTGGCGATCCCGTTTCGCGAGCGCACACGAACCGGGGTGGGACCCGTGCGGGTCCCACCCCGGTCGGTGGTCGTGCGGTCAGCGGCGCGTCGGGCCGCCGTCGACCGGCGGGATGACCATGGTGGCCTCGCTGTCGGCCGGCGCCGGCTCGTCGTGGGTGGCCGTCGCCTGCCGGGGCGGGGTGGCCGGCCGGGTCGCCTCCGACCCGCTGTACGGGGCGATCGGCTGGGTCAGGTCCGTCTCGTCGTAGCGGGACACCGCCTGGGTCCGGTCCGCGTCGGCGTCCCGGGGCACCACCTGGGTCCGGTCGGCGTCGTCGTCCCGGGGCACCGGCTGGGTCTGCTCCGACTCGCCGTACGGGGTGACCGGCGTGGCGAGGTGGGCCTGCACGTCCCGCTTGCCGGCCTGGTACGCCCGGGCGTGCGTGGCGATGAGCCGCGACTCCTCCTCGGCGCGGCTGAGCCAGGACTCCCAGCGGCTCTGCATCGGCCGGACCAGTCCGCCGCCGACCCCGACGACCAGGATGCCGCCGACGGTGGCGAGGACGGCGATCAGCACCGGGGTGGTGACGGCGGTGGCGACGCCGATCTGGTTGAGCGCGGCGATGATGCCCAGGCCGAGGATGAACACCGAGGCGATGGTGGCCAGCACCCGGCCGTAGGACAGGCCGCCGAGGGCGCTGCTGATGATGTCCTTCACGGCGTTGGCGATGGCCGCGGCGACCACCACGATGACGATCGCGACGAAGGCGCGGGGCAGCCAGGCGATGACCCCGGCGATCAGGTCGGAGATCGGGTTCGGTCCCCAGATGCCGAAGGCCAGTTGCAGGGTGACCAGCAGGATCCCGTAGTAGGCGAGCTTGGCGACGATGTCGCTGGCGTCGTACTTGGACCGGGCGAGCGCGGTCTTGATGCCACCCCGCTCGACGGCCTTGTCGAAGTGCACCCGCTCCAGGACCTTGTCCACGATCTTCAGTACGGCCTTGGCGATCAGCCAACCCACCACGAGGATCGCCACGAAGGCGACCGCCTTCGGCAGGAAGAGCATCACCGCGCGGAGGGCGTCACCCACCGCGTCGCCGAAGTTGTCTTTCATAGCTGCCCTCCACACGGAACGTCAGGTCGTCGGCCCCGACCTACCCGAACCCGCCGGTGGGGAAACTTTCACGCACCGCGACAGGCGTAGCTCACCTCCGCGCGGGCCTGATGCGGCGACGGGGAGACGATGTTGACGGTGGCCGTCTCGGTGGTGCTGCCGACCCCGTTGAACGCCCACTTCAACGACAGCGTGACGGTGCGCTGGCCCCAGCCGACCCGCTCGCTGAGCAGGGCACCGGGCGGGGAGCCGGAGCGCAGCCACTGGTACTCGATCACGCCGCTGCGGCCGTTGGTCCGCACGGTGGCGACCACGTCGACGGTGACGTCGCACCGGTCCCCGGCCGGCTGCGGCACCGCCACGGTCACCTCCCCGATCTCCAACGGGTCGAGCCGCTGCCACAGGTAGAAGCCGACGACGGCGACCAGCGCCACGGTGAGCAGGCCGGAGAGCACCGCCACCACCCGCCGCCAGAGGGGCCGCCGACGGCGCGGCGGGGACGCCGTCGGCCAAGCCGGCGCGGCGGGCGGCGTCGTGGGCACGCCGGGCCCGAACCGCACCTCACCGCCCGCCCCGGTCGGTCCGGCCGGCGAGGGTACGCCCCGACCCGTGGCCAGCGTGGCCGCGCTGGCCGGGGTGGTGCTGGCGTACGTCGCCTCGGTCGCGCCGAGCCGCACGGTCGAGTCGAGCGCGCCGGCGTCCACCGCTGGCCCGGTCGCGCCGAGGCGCGCGGTCCGGTCGGCGGCCCCGAGGTGCACGGTGGCGTCCGTGCCGCCGAGGTACGTGGTCTGGTCGGCGGTGCCGAGGTGCACGGTTGCGTCCGTGCCGCCGAGGTGCACGGTCCGGTCGCTCGCTCCCAGGTGGACGGTCTGGTCCACGACGCTGCGCGGGCTGCCGTGGCCCTCGCCGCCCAGGTGCACCGTCCGGTCCACCGATCCGAGCTGGACCGTCTCGGCGGCGCCCCCGAGCTGCACCGTCCGGTCCAGGTTCACGGTCCGGTCCAGGTTCACGGTGCCGTCCAGGTTCACGGTCCGGTCCAGGTTGACCGTGCCGTCCAGGTCGACGGTCCGGTCGGCCGGGCCGGGACGCCCGGTCGCGGCCAGGTGGACGGTGGGCTCGTCGTCGCCGGGCGGCGTCGCGCCCCGCTCCCCCGGCCTGGTCATCGGAGGTCACCTTTCGTCGGGAACTGTCGCACCGGCCGGCTCCTAGCCGGGGGTGCAGTACGAGGAGAGCGACACGTACACCGGCCCGGCCGGGTCGGCGGCGTTGCCGGCGACGTCGACGGCGACCACCTGGATCGGGATGCGGGTGCTGGACTTCGGCGCCGGCAGGTCACCGAGGGTGCCCCGGTAGACGCCCCGCCCGACGTGGGTCATGCCGATGGCGCGGGTGACGCCGCCGAGGGTGTAGCGGAAGCTCACCCGCAGGTCCTCGGCGCTGGTCCGGTCGTCGCTGGCGGTCGCGGTGACCGTGCTCGACCGGTTGCCGTAGGGACAGCCTCCGGGTTCGAGGAGGGTGGGGCTGGCGTCGAGCTTCCCGACGACGGGTGCCGTGGCGTCCGGTGGCGGCGGCGGGCTGGTCGACGCGCTGGGCGTCGGGCTCGCGCTGCGGGACCGGGTGGGCGTCGCGGTGGCCGACCGGGTCGGCGACGTCGTGGCGGTGGCCGACGCCGGGGCCGTCGGGGTCGGGCTGGGCGACACGGCGTCGATGGCGGGCGCGGCGGCCAACGGGCTGGGGCCGAGCGAGGTGAGGGCGGAGGCGCGCGGCGCGGCCGGGCCGTCGGCGAGGGTCAGCGCCGGCGCGTGCCGGGCGGCGTAGCTCAGGCCGGCGCCGCCGAGCAGCAGGGCGGCGACGAGGCCGGCACCGAGCAGTACGGCGCGGCCGGTCCCGCGCCGGGCGGCCGACCCCGTCTCGCCGAACGTGGTGCTGGCCAGGCTGGTGGCGCCGGCGGTGCCGTCGGGGAACGGGAAGAGCGCGGCGAGCAGCGCGGCCCGGCGGGCCAGCTCGGCCAGGCCCCGCTCCTCCCAGTCCGCGCCGTAGGCGTCCGCGGCGGTGCGTTCCAGCTCGGCGAGGAAGACCTCCGCCGGCTGCGGCCGGTCGGCGGGCTGCTTGGCCATGCCGTGGCGGAGCAGGTCGTGCACGGGTGGCGGGGCCGCCTCGGTGGGGATCGGCGCCTGCGCGTGCTGGGTCCGCAGGGTGATCAGGTTGCGCCCGTCGTACGGGGGGCGGCCGGTGAGGCACTCGTAGAAGGTGGCGGTGGCGGCGTAGATGTCGCAGGCCGGGCTGGCCGGCGCGCCGGTCCACTGTTCGGGGGCCATGTAGCGGGGGGTGCCGCTGACCGAGCCGCCGCCGTCCCGGCCGACCGGTACGGCGATGCCGAAGTCGGCCAGCTTGCTCTGCCCGTCGATGTCGACCAGCACGTTCTCGGGCTTGTAGTCGCGGTGCACGACGCCCCGGGCGTGCGCGGCGGCCAGCCCGGCGAGGGAGCCCTTGAGCACGCAGAGGGCCGCCTCGGGCTCGGTGGGGCCGTGGGCGCGCAGCATCTGCCGCAGGGACACCCCGTTGACCAGCTCCATCACAATGGCGGCGCCGTGCGGGGACTCGACGTACTCGTAGAGCCGGGAGATGTGCGGGTCCTCCACCTCGACGAGCAGCTGGGCCTCGTCGCGGAACGCGGTCCGGGTCGGGTCGTCGTCCACCGCGCTGGTCAGGTACTTGATGGCGACGGGGGTGCCGCTGGCGTCGTGGGTGGCCAGCAGGACGCGGCCGGACGCGCCGGCGCCGAGCTGCCGTACCGCCGTGTAGCCGGACAGCTGCCAGTCGGCGCTCACGCGGCGGCCTCCCCGGCCTGCGGGGAGCGGTCACGGGTCAGGGCCACGCTGATCATTCTCGTCACGGGGGGCGTCCGGTCCATCGGCGCAACGGTTGCTCCACCGCGTCCGGATGTCCGTGATGATGGATGGGTTTCGGTCAGAGGATTTGACGCGGGCCGTTCAGCGGTGCCCTTCCCGGCGGTGGCCGTCGCCGGGGACGCTCGGCACCGCCTCCGGCGCGTCGATCTGCTCCCCGGCGCCGCGGGCCAGCTTGTCGAAGAACCGGAGCAGTTCCACCGGGAACGGCATGACCAGGGTGCTGTTCTTCTCGGCCGCCACGTCCACCACCGTCTGCAACAGTCGCAGCTGGTAGGCGCCCGGGGTGTCGGCCATCGCCCGGGAGGCGTCGGCGAGCCGGCGGGACGCCTGGAACTCGCCGTCGGCGGCGATCACCCGGGCGCGACGTTCGCGTTCCGCCTCGGCCTGCCGCGACATGGACCGCTTCATCCCCTCCGGCAGCGAGACGTCCTTGACCTCGACCCGTTCGATGAGCAGTCCCCACGGCTTCTCGGTGGGCGCGTCGATCACCGCCTTCAACTCGGCGTTGATCCGGTCCCGGTCCCGCAGCAGGGTGTCGAGGTCGGCCTTGCCGATCACCGACCGCAGCGCGGTCTGGGCCACCTGGAGCACCGCCGATGGGTAGTCCCGCACGTTGACCAGCACCTTCACCGGGTCGACCACCCGGTAGTAGACGACCGCGTCGACCGTGAGGGTGACGTTGTCCCGGGTGATGACGCCCTGCGCGGGCACCCCGATCACCGTGGTCTGCATGCTGACCCGGACCATCCGGTCGGCGACCGGGATGATCAGGTGGAGACCGGGCTGCCGGATGCGGTCCAGCACCCGGCCGAAGCGGAAGACGACACCGCGCTGGTACTGCTGCACCATCCGGACGCTGAGCGCGAGCAGCAGCACGACGAGCGCGACGACGATGACCAGAGCGACGAACCCGGCGGCGGCTCCCATGACCCCCTCGTTCCCGGAGGCGCCCGCCTCCGGCGCCGCGCATACCCGATTCGGCGGGCGGCAGTCCTGCGCTGCGACCGTCCGCCACCGGCGCGCGCATCCGCCCGGTGGCGCGTGCGGTCCTGCGGATGTGGAGTACCCCGAGCCCGCCCTCGTCGTCGTGGATCTGCACGTGGTGGTGACCTGTGCGCCGTGCGCCGTGCCCGGTGCCCGGGTGCGGGGCTGCCTGGTGATCCGGGGAGTCGAACCCCGCGCTGCCCTCCGCGCGCCAGAAGGGGTGACCAGCTTGCAGCCGGTCGGGTGTGCACGCCTTCGCGACGACTACCTGCTCCACATCGGCCCGCCTACTCGCGCAGGTCGGCCTCCCAGTTGGTGCGCTGGATCAGCACGTCCAGCTCGCGCAGCTCCCGGGCCAGGCCGTCCGCGCGGCCGCGCAGGTCGGCCACCGGCAGCGCGGCGAGCATCTTCAGCTCCGACCGGAGCTGGCGTACCGCGTGGCCGCGCCCGCTACCGGCGGCGGCGTCGGCCGCGGCGGTGACGGCGGCGTGCCGCATCCGCAGTACGTCCCGGCGCGCCAGCGCGTCGGTCAGGGTGCCCACCCCGGGCACCTCGACGGCCGCGTTGGTGCGGTTGATCCGGCGGATCAGCGTCTCCAGCCGGCCGAGCACCTCGTCCAGTTCGTCGAGGAGCGCCCCGGCGTCCTCGGCGGGCGTCTCACCCTCCTGGAACCGGGCGTTGGCCGTGATCCGGCCGCGCAGCTGCTCGACCCGGCGGGTCCCGTCGGCGCGATCCGCCAGCGCCTCACCGAGCTTCACGTCGTACCTCCCCCGTCGACTGGATCAGCAGGATAGATGATCTAGCTGGCGCCGGCCGACCGGTTTTCCGGCCGGGGGGCGAACGGGCCCCGGCCGAGCCGCCGGCGGCCGATCGCAGCGATTGCCGGAACGGGCGCTGGCCTGCGGGGACGGGCACTAGCGTGAGGACGGAAGGGGAGCTGCAGGCTGGTGGCCGTCGAGCGACCGTCGGGACGTCGAGGAGTTGGTGTCGAGGTGGCGAAGTTCCTGTTGAAGTCGACCTACTCCGCCGCGGGGCTCAAGGGGCTGGTCGACGACGGTGGCACGAAGCGCGCCGAGGTCGTCCGGAAGATGATCGAGGAGGCCGGCGGGCGGATGGAGTCGATGCACTTCGCGTTCGCGGAGGACGACACCTACGTGTTGTGTGAGCTGCCGGACCACAAGACGGTGGCCGGGCTGGCAATCGCGATCGGCGCGACGGGCGGCCTGAGCGTCCAGATCACTCCGGTGCTGACTCCCGCCGAGGTCGACGAGGTGACCCGGATGAAGACCACGTACACACCCCCGGGTCAGTGACCGGCGGACAATGAGCTAGTCGGCGGACGGGCTTTCCCGCGGTACGAGGTCGGGCGCGACGTCGGCGATCCGCTGCCGCATCGACCTGCGGCCCAGGGCGGCCAGCGCCTCGTCGACGAGCCGGCTCAGCGGGTACGGCAGCTCCGCCTCGAACTGGCGGGCGGCGGCCGTGGTGGCGACCGATTCGGCGTCCAGCACGGGCAGCAGCGACTCGGCCCTCGGGGTGAGGTGGGCGATGCGCTGCCGGGCGTCCGCGCCGGGGCTGAGCGTGACCAGGCCCGCCTTCGCCAGCTGCGCGACGGTCTGGCTGGCGGCGGAGTGGGTCACCCCGGTCGCCTCGGCCAGCGCGCGGATCGACGCGGGGCCGTGCGCCGCCAACGTCCGGATCACCGGGGTGAACCGCGGCCGGAACCCGGGCAGCCCGAGGTCGGCGTAGACGGCGGCGACCTCGCCGTCGAGCAGGTCGAGCAGATGGCGCAGCCGGGTGCCGAGGAGTTCGGGGCCGGGCGGTCGGGCGGGCATGTGGGCTAATGTAACAGCGCTGTTGCATCTAGTCCCTGGGGAGGGCCCACGCATGGACGCGCGCTATCCGCCGATCGAGCCGTACGACCACGGCATGCTCGACGTCGGCGACGGCAACGCCGTGTACTGGGAGGTCTGTGGCAATCCCGACGGCAAGCCCGCGCTCGTCGTGCACGGCGGACCGGGCTCGGGGTGCGGCACCGGGGTCCGCCGGTTCTTCGACCCGGCGCGCTACCGGATCGTGCTGTTCGACCAGCGCGGCTGCGGGCGCAGCACCCCGCACGCCAGCGACCCGGCCACCGACCTGCGGCACAACACCACCCACCACCTGGTCGCCGACATGGAACGCCTGCGCGAGCACCTGGGCGTGCGGCGCTGGCTGCTGCACGGCGGGTCGTGGGGCTCGACCCTCATCCTGGCGTACGCGCAGCGGCACCCCGAGCGGGTGTCCGAGATCGTCATCAACGCGGTCACCAGCACCCGCCGCTCGGAGATCGACTGGCTCTACCGGGGCGTCGGCCGGTTCTTCCCCCAGCAGTGGGACCGCTTCCTCGCCGGCGCGCCCGGCACCCCACGCGACGGCGACGTCGTCGGCGCGTACGCCCGGCTGATGGCCGACCCGGACCCGGCGGTACGCGAGCGGGCCACCGTCGACTGGTGCGCCTGGGAGGACGCGGTCGTCTCCGGAGAGGCGGCCGTGACCAACCCGTACAGCGACCGCCCCTCGGCGGCCCGGACGGCAATGGTCCGCATCTGCTCGCACTACTTCGCCCACGGCGCCTGGCTGGAGGAGGGCGTCCTGCTGCGCGACGCGCACCGGCTCGCCGGGATTCCCGGGGTGCTGGTCCACGGCCGGCTCGACCTGAGCAGCCCGCTGGACACCGCCTGGCAGCTGCACCGGGCCTGGCCGGACTCCGAGCTGATCGTCGTCGAGCAGGCGGGGCACTTCGGCACCGACGAGACCCGGGGCCACGTGGTGCGCGCCCTCGACCGCTTCGCCACCGCCGGCTGACGCCGCCGGGCCCGCGCCACGGATCCACTCCCCGACGGCCTCCGGGGCCGCGGGCCACCTCGGGCACGTCGCGCCGGGCGGCCCACCGCAACGCCACGTCCGATCGCCGCCAGCGATCGGCGTCGCCCGCGCGCAGAGTCGGGTACGGCCGGGTGGACCGCACCGGCCGTGAGCGTTCGCGAAGGGCAGGACCATGCACGTCGTACCCGATCTGAAGGTGCTCTACTTCGGCACCCCTGTGGTGTTGATCAGCTCCCGGAACCCGGACGGGAGCGCCAACCTCGCGCCGATGTCGTCGGCGTGGTGGCTGAACCGGTCGGCCATGCTCGGCCTGGGCGACAGCGGCCAGACGACGGCCAACCTGCGGCGCGAGGGCGAGTGCGTGCTGAACCTGCCGTCCTCGGCGATGGTCGACGCGGTGGACCGGATCGCGCTGACCACCGGCCGGCCCGACGTACCGGAGCACAAGGCCGCCCAGGGCTACCGGTACGAGCCGGACAAGTTCGCCCTCGCCGGGCTGACCCGCCAGCCGTCGGACCTGGTCGCGCCGCCCCGGGTGGCGCAGTGCCCGATCCAGTTGGAGTGCCGGGTGGTCGCCTCGTACCCGTTCGGCGGGACGCCGTCGTCCGCCACCGCCTTCCAGGTGGAGGTGCTGCGCGCGCACGTCGAAGAGGACCTGGTCATCCCGGGCACGTCGTACGTGGACCCGCTGGGCTGGGATCCGCTGATCATGAAGTTCTGCGAGTTCTTCGGCGGTGGGCGCAACGTGCACCCGTCCCGGCTGGCCGAGGGCTGGCGGATGCCGCACGGGGGCCGGGTCGTGGCCCCGACGTCCTGACCTGCCGTCGTGACACGCCCGGATCATCCTGCGCGAGAGACCTCGCCGACCGGCTCGACGCCCCGGCGCTGCACGCCGCGCAGGTGACCGGGCTGGGCGCCACCCTGGACGGTTGTCGGCGGCGGTACATCGTGACGCCGCCGGCGCGCCGTCCGGGCACATCGGATCGACGCGGGGCTCTAGCGCCCGGGCCGGTCATGGCAATATCCTCCACTTCACGCGCGCACTTTGGAGTTCTCTTTCATCGCTGCCCCCTGGGCCACCGCCGGCCCGCCGAGGAGATGCCATGCACTTCGACCACCCTGAACTCGACCGTCGTACCCTGCTGCGGGCCGGCCTGGGCGCGGCGGCCGTCGCGGTCGTCGGGTCCGAACTGGCCTTTCCGGTCGCCGCGCAGGCCGATCCCGGCGCGGACCTCGACTGGATCTACAGCTGCGAGGAGTGGGGGGCCCGCCCGCCCGCCGACCCGCTGGTGATCAGCGCCATCCCCACCAACAAGATCATCGTGCACCACATGGCGTTCCCCAACGTCACGGACTACTCCGAGGCGCAGGCGATCAAGCTGGCTCGGGACTGCCAGAACCTGCACATGGACGGCAACCGCTGGTCCGACACCGGCCAGCACTTCACCATCAGCCGCGGCGGCTACGTGATGGAGGGGCGGCACGGCAGCCTGGAGCGGCTCCAGGCCGGCGACCGGCAGATGGTCTCGGCGCACTGCCCCGGCGAGAACGGCCGGTCGATCGGCATCGAGAACGAGGGCACCTACGTCACCGACACCCCGCCGGACGAGCTGCTCGACTCGCTGGTGAAGCTCTGCACCACCATCTGCCGCCAGTACGGCCTGCACGCCCACGACATCTTCGGTCACTGGGACTTCCGCACCACCCTCTGCCCGGGCGCGACGTTCTACCGGCTCTTCCCCGACGTGCGCCGCCGGGTGTTCGAGAAGCTCGGCACCGACCTCGCCGACGTGCCGGCCCGCCGCTGGCCGGACCTGTGGCGCTTCGTCGGCTCCCCGTCCGTCCGGGTCGCGCAGTACCTGTTGGCGTACCGCGGCTACGCCGTCACGCCGAACAGCGCCTTCGACGCCGCCACCGTGGCGGCCGTGCAGGACTGGCAGGCCCGCAACGGCATTCCGGTCGACATCGACGCCACCATCACCGGCCCCACCTGGGAGACCCTGGCGCCGGAGCTGGAGAAGGACGCGACCGGCCTGCCGGTCCAGGCGGTGCAGTTCATCCTCAACGTGAAGGGCTACGCCGACGTCGCCGTCACCGGCGAGTACGACCACGCGACGAAACTGGCCGTCCAGGACATCCAGCAGCTGCACGGGCTGCCGGACAACGGGAAGGTCAGCACCAGCACGTGGTGCGCGCTGGTCGGCGGGGTGGTGCGCCAGTCGTTCCGCCAGGACTGAGTACGCGACGGGGCGCATGCGGCGGCGACGGCAGCCGACCTAGTCTTGCTCGGGTGACCGCCGCCGCCCTGCACCGCGCTCTCACCGACCCCGGCCCACCACCGCTGCGAGCCCTGCCCGCCCCGGTCGCCGAACTCCTGTCCACCCTCGACGCGCCGCCGCGGCTCGCCGCGCACCTGCGCGCCGTGCACGATGTCGCCTGGCACCTGACCGCCGCCCTGGCAGACTGGTCCCCGCTGCTGGAGTTCGACCGGGCAGCCGTTCTCTTCGGCGCGGCCACCCACGACATCGGCAAGGTCGTCCACCCCGAGGAACTCTGCGGGCCCGGGTCGGCCCACGAGCCCGCCGGTCGGGAACTGCTGCTGCGCCACGGTGTCGACGCCGCGCTGGCCCGGTTCGCCGCGACCCACGCCGCCTGGCGGGGCGGCGACGTCGATCTCGACGACCTGCTGGTCAGCCTCGCCGACAAGGTCTGGAAGGGCAAGCGGGTGGCCGAGCTGGAACAGCTGGTGGTCAACCGGCTGGCCCGGGCCACCGGCAGCGAGCCGTGGCAGGCCTTCATGGACCTCGACGACATCCTGACCCGCCTCGCCGCCGACGCGGACCGACGGCTCGCCTTCCAGGCGAGTCACCCGGTGTAGGTACGAGCCCGTCGGTCCCTGTCGGGGCGGCGCCTGCTCCCCCGCGTCCATGCCGGTCCGCGTCCCGATCGGCGTGTACGCCGCCATCGCACCCCGGACGGGTGGGACGATGCGCTGGTCACCAAGTCACGGAGGGGTGCCATGGCTACCCAGCTCAACCCGTACCTCAACTTCGCCGGCAACGCACGCGAGGCGATGGAGTTCTACCAGCAGGTTTTCGGTGGGGACCTGTCGCTGACCACGTTCCGCGAGTTCGGCACCGAGGACCCGGCGATCGCCGACCAGGTCATGCACGCCCTGCTCCGGACGGCCCACGGCCACGTGCTGATGGCCTCCGACATGCCACCCGGCATGGAGATCCGACGCGGCAACGCCAACACGGTCAGCCTCAGCGGCGACGACGCCGACGAGCTGCGCCGCTGGTGGGAGCAGCTCTCCTCCGGCGGCGTGGTGAGCGTGCCGCTGGAGAAGCAGATGTGGGGCGACGAGTTCGGCCAGTGCGAGGACCGGTTCGGCACCCCGTGGATGGTCAACATCACCCAGGCGCAGGCCTGACCCGCAGCGCCGGGCCGAGGTAGCGCGCCCACCGGCTGTTTGGGCGGCAGCGGGATCGGAAAGTGTGGCGGGCATGAAGTGGGCCAGTCGAGCCGTACCCGTCGTCGCCGCCGCTCTCGCGGGCCTCGCCGCACGCGACGTCCTCCAGCGCGACCACGCGCTGCTGCGCAACTTCCCGGTGGTAGGCCGGGCGCGCTACCTGCTGGAGTCGATCGGGCCGGAGCTGCGGCAGTACATCGTCGCCGGCAACAACGAGGAGCGGCCGTTCACCCGCGACCAGCGGCGCTGGATCTACGCCTCGGCCAAGCAGGAGAACAACTACTTCGGCTTCGGCACGGACAACGACATCGAGTACACCCCCGGCTATCCGATCATCAAGCACCGCACCTTCGGCCGGGCCGTGCCGCCGTCGTCGCCGACGGCCGGGCACGACGTACGGCTGCCGGCGGCGAAGGTGCTCGGCGGGGCGCGGGGGCGGGCGCGGGCGTTCCGCCCGGAGTCGGTCGTCAACATTTCCGGGATGAGCTTCGGCTCGCTCTCCGGCAACGCGGTCACCGCGCTGAACAAGGGCGCGGCGCTGGCCGGTTGCCTGCAGAACACCGGCGAGGGTGGGCTGTCGCCGTACCACCGCAACGGCGGGGACCTGGTGTTCCAGATCGGCACGGCGTACTTCGGCTGCCGCGACGAACGCGGCCGGTTCAGCCTCGACAGGCTCAAGGACCTGGTGGCCGGCGCCCCCGTGCGGGCGTTGGAGGTCAAGCTCAGCCAGGGCGCCAAGCCCAGCCTGGGCGGGCTGCTGCCCGGGGCGAAGGTGTCCGCCGAGATCGCCGAGACCCGGGGCATCCCGCAGGGGCGGGACTGCGTCAGCCCGTCCCGGCACGCCGAGTTCTCCGACTGCGACAGCCTGCTGGACTGGGTGGAGCTGCTCGCCGCCGAGACCGGCCTGCCGGTGGGCATCAAGTCCGCCGTCGGTGACCTCGGCTTCTGGGAGGAGCTGACCACGCTGATGCGCGACACGGGGCGCGGCGTGGACTTCGTGACCGTGGACGGCGGCGAGGGCGGCACCGGCGCCGCGCCGCTGATCTTCACCGACTCGGTGTCGCTGCCGTTCCAGCAGGGCTTCGCCCGCGTCTACCGCACCTTCGCCGAGAAGGACCTGCACGAGCGGACGGTCTTCGTCGGGGCCGGCAAGCTGGGCCTGCCGGACAACGCCGTCGTCGCGTTCGCGCTCGGCTGCGACATGGTCAACGTCGGCCGGGAGGCGATGCTGGCGATCGGCTGCATCCAGGCGCAGAAGTGCCACACCGACACCTGCCCGACCGGCGTCGCCACCCAGAACCCGTGGCTCGCCCGGGGCCTGGATCCCACGTCGAAGTCGGTCCGCGCCGCCAACTACATCCGCACGCTGCGGCGGGACCTGGTGAAGGTGGCCGAGGCGTGCGGTGTCGAGCACCCCGGCCTGATCGACACCGACGCGGTGGAGATCCTGGACGGCCGGACCTCCTCCACCCCGCTGCGCGAGGTGTACGGCTACCGGCCCGAATGGGGGCGGCCATCGGCGGCCGACCGGGCGGAGATCGTCGCGCTGATGACCGGGGAGGCGCCGCAGGGCGGCAGCGCCCCGCCCTCGGCGACCGCGATGGGCTGACCGCTCACTCCTCGATCGCGCCGCCCACCGCCCGCAGGTGCTCGCGGAAGGTCAGCGACGGGTCCTCCGCCCGCCGGGCCAGGTACGCGCCGAAGCCCACCTGCGCCCGCAACGGCACACCGGCGCGGATCAGGTCGGCCTGCCGCCGCTCGGTGTCCCGGATCGACTCGGCCAGGTCGAACAGCTCCCCGACCCGCTCGGCCGGCACGAAGAGCACCCCGTCGTCGTCGCCGAGGACGACGTCGCCGGCGTCGACCGTCTGCTGCCCCACCTCGGCCGACGCCAGCGCCCCCGGGGGCCGGGCGTCGAGGCGCTGCGGGCCGGTGGGGATCGCGCCCAGGCTGAACACCGGCAGCCCGACGGCGCGGATGTCGGCGGTGTCCCGGTGCAGGCCCCAGACCACCACGCCGGCCAGGCCCGCGGCCTGCGCCTCCAGCACCACCAGGTCGCCGACGCAGCTCTCGTCGGCGCGCCCGCCGTTGTCGACGACGAGCACGTCGCCGGGCGACGCCCGGTCGATCGCCTCGAGGAAGATGTCGACGCTGCCGACGTGCCGGGCGGGCGTCACCCGGCCGGCGAGCCGCCCACCGGGCAGGACGGGTCGCACGGCAGCCGGCGCGCAGCGTACCGGCACCCCGGCGCGCAGGCAGGCGTCGGCGACGTGGGCGGTGGTCAGCACCGCGAACCGCCGGCGCAGGTCTGGGGCATCGACGTTCATTCCCCGACCGTAGTGCGCCCGGCCCGGCCCGGTGGCCGGCCACTTCCGTACTCGTGGACTGCTTCCGGCGGCCCTGGCGTCAGCGGCGGAAGGTCCGGTCGAGCAGGTCGAACAGGGCCGCCCAGTGCCGCTCGGTGGCCCGCTCGTCGTACGCCGGGGTGTCGGCCATCGTGTAGCCGTGGTGTGCGCCGGGGTAGACCTCGGAGCGGTGCCGGACGCCGGCCGTCGCCAGGGCCTTCGCCAGCGTCTCGATCTGCTCCGCGGTCATCGACCGGTCGTTGTCGGCGTGCCCGAAATACAGCTCGCCGATGACCGCGCCGACGGCCAGGTGCGGGCTGTCCGCCGCGTCGGTGACGATCCGGCCTGCGTGGAAGCTGGCCGCGGCGGCGAGCCGGTCCGGGTGCGCCTCGATCGCGCGCAGCGCAGTCGTCCCACCCATGCAGTACCCGGTGACGGCGGCCGGGCCGGGCGTCACGCCCGGCTGGGCGGCCAGGAAGTCGAGGTAGGCGGCGGTGTCCCGGGCCACCACGTCCGGGGTCAGCGCCGTGATCAGCGGCATCAGCCGGCCGAGGAGCGCGCCGCGCCGCTCCGGGTCGCCGAGGCCGGTCAGGTCGACCAGGGGTGCCCGGCCGGCGCGGTGGAACAGGTTCGGCACCAGCAGCACGTACCCCGCGGCGGCGATCCGCTGCGCCATCTCGGCCAGCCGGGGCCGCAGCCCGAACGCGTCCATGAAGAGCAGGACCGGCGGGAACGGGCCGTCCCCGTCCGGTCGGACCAGGTACGCGTCGGCGCCACCGCCGCTGGTCGGAACGTCCACGGTCGTCGTCCGCACGGGCAGCCTGTTCGTCGTCACGTCCCGACGCTACCCAAGGTGGCGCGTCGCCCGACGAAATAAGGTGGCCCGTCCCGTGCCACTCCGGCAGGATCCGGACCGATGCTGATCAGACGTGAGACCCCCGCCGACATCGCCGCCATCCACGCGGTGCACACCGCCGCGTTCGCCTCGGCGGACGCCCCGGACGCCGTACCCGTCGAGGCCCCGCTGGTCGACGCGCTGCGCGCCGACGACGGTTGGCTGCCCGCCCTCTCGCTGGTCGCCACCGACGCCGACGGGCAGGTCGTCGGGCACGTCGTCTGCACCCGGGGCACGGTGGCCGGCGCGCCGGTGGCGCTCGGCCTGGGCCCGCTCGGGGTGCTGCCCGGCTGGCAGCGCCGGGGCGTGGGGTCGGCGCTGATGCACGCGGTGCTCGGTGCGGCCGACGCGCTGGACGAGCCGCTGGTCGTGCTGCTCGGGCACCCGGAGTACTACCCGCGGTTCGGGTTCCGGCCGGCGGTCGACCTGGGCGTGACACCGCCCGGCCCGTGGGGTCCGCAGTACTTCATGGCCCGGCCGTTGAGCGCCTGGCGGCCCGACATCCAGGGCCCCTTCGCGTACGCGAAGCCCTTCGCCGACCTGTAGCGGCCTTCCCGCGCGCCCGCCGCTCGGGCATGCTGGGGTGATGGGAGAGGTGCTACCGATGCCCAGCTTCGGTGACCTGTTCACCGACACGCGGGGCGACGAGCGGACGATGCGGGTCAGCTACCACCCGGAACGCGGTGCCGTGGTGCTCTCACTGTGGAGCGGGCCCGTCTGCCGAGGCTCCTTCCGGCTGGCCGCCGACGACGTGGGCCGGCTGCGGGCCCTGCTCACCGCCATCGACGCGGACGCCGCGCGCCCGGCCGCCGGCTCGGGCGGCACGACGGCCACCGCCGGGGGCGAGGCCGCGGCGGAGGCCACGGAGGTCATCCAGACCGGCGACGTCTCGGGTACGGCTCACCGGGCGGCGCTGCCGATCCTGCCGGCGCCGCGGGTCGCCTAGCCCGAGGACAAGGGCGGCGTCCTCGACGTGGGGTGACTAGCATCCGCGGGATGTCGATCACGCCGAGGACGGTCCGGCTGCTCATGCCGGTGGCGGCGGCGCTCTTCCTCGGCGTGGCCCTGGCCATCCGAGCCGTCGACGACGGCGCGTTGCGGCAGTACTCCGGCACCGCCCTGTACGCGTCGATGGTGTGGGCGGGGGTGCTGTTCCTGTGGCCGCGAATGGCACCGGTGCCGGTCGGGGTGATCGCGATGCTGTTCTGCTGGATGGTGGAATGTGCGCAGCTGACCGGGGTGCCGGCGGAGTTGTCGGCGCGGAGTCTGGTCGCGCGGCTGGCGCTCGGGATCCAGTTCGATCCGGTCGATCTGCTCTGGTACCCGATCGGGGTGATCCCGCTGGCGGCACTGCACCGACTGGTGGCCGGTGGCGTCCCGCTCACGCCTCGCGGGCAGCGGGAGGGCTCTGCTCAAGGCGGTGCCAGGTCTGACTGATTGCCTGCCGGGACCGCACATCGGGTCGTCGGGAAGCTCAGGCCGGCCGAGCACCTGGCACAGCCGGCGGACCTGGCCGTCGTTCGACGAACAGGGCCGGCGGATGTCGGACCACGTACATACGCTGCCGGCCCGTGAGCATGAACGGGAACTGGTTGCGGGTCACCCCGGCCGAGCTGGCGCGCGCGAAGGACGATCTGGGCTGGGCGTACGACGTCGCGCAGGCGGCCATGGACGGTGCGGGCGAGCGCGTCGACGGCACCGGCAAGGCGTGGCACGCCTTCGACTTCCTGCTCGACCGGCAGGGCGTCGAGCTGCCGATCGTGTACGGGGCCGAGGCGTTCGTCGAGACGCCGGAGGCGGAGGACGAGGACGACGTCACGGAGGATTCCGAGCACGACTGGGGTTACGGGCCGCCCCGCTACCTGACCCCGGAGCAGGTGGCGGAGGCCGCCGCGACGCTCGGCGGTCTCACCGAGGACGACCTGAGCCGCGGCGTCGACCAGGCCGAGCTGGCGCGCGCCGACATCTACCCGCAGGTCTGGGACCGGCCGGACCAGCTGTCGTGGGTGACGCACCACCTGCCGTACGCGCAGCGTTTCTTCGCGGCGGCGGCGCGGGAGGGCGACGCCGTCATCTGCTGGCTCGATTAGGGACGGTCGCCGAACGTGCCGGACCGACGGTCAGGCCGGTCGGGTGGACCGTGCGGTCTCGTCGTGCTCCGTCGCCCCGGTGGTGGCGGTCAGCCAGGCGCGGATGTCGTCGCCGTGCTCGTCGAGGCCAGGCGGTGGCAGGTCGTAGCGGGGCGGGGTTTCGGAGAAGCCGATCGGGTGCCGGGCGCCGGGCACGCCGTTGACCGTGACCACCGGGTCGAGCCCGAGCTGCTCGGCCAGGGCGACGCCGCCGTCGACGGTGGTGATCGGGGCACACGGTACGCCTGCGGCGGTGAGGTCACGGAACCACTCGTCCCGGGTCCGCCGGGCCAACCGCGCCACCAGGAGCGGGCGCAGGGCGTCCCGGTGCACGGTGCGGTCCTGGTTGCGCCCGAACCGGGGGTCGTCGGCCAGCTGGGGCAGGCCGAGCACCTGGCACAGCCGGCGGAACTGGCCGTCGTTCCCGGCGATGACGACGAGGTCGCCGTCGGCGGTGGGCAACGGCTCGTACGGGAACAGGCTCGGGTGGGCGTTGCCCATCCGGTACGGGGCCGCGCCGCCGGCGACGTACCCGCTGGTGTGGTTGACCAGACCGGACAGCGCCGAGGAGAGCAGGTTTACCTCGACGTGCTGGCCGACGCCGGTGCGGGCCCGGTGGTGCAGGGCGGCGAGGATGCCGACCGCCGCATGCAGGCCGGCGATCACGTCGAACACGGCGACGCCGGCCTTGTACGGCGGACCGTCGGCGTCACCGGTGAGGCTCATCAGGCCCGACGCCGCCTGGACCATCAGGTCGTAGCCCGGCAGGTGCGCACCGGCGTCGGCGCCGAAGCCGCTGACGGAGGCGTAGACGATCCGGTCGTTGCCGGCCGCGACGCTGTCGTAGTCCAGGCCGAAGCGGCGCAGGCCACCGGGGCGGAAGTTCTCGATCATGACGTCGGCGCGGCGGGCGAGTTCCCGCGCGACGGCCAGGTCGTCGGGGTCGGCGAGGTCCAGCGCGATCGAGCGCTTGTTGCGGTTCACGCCGAGGTAGTAGGTGGAGACGCCCTCGCGCGCCGGCGGCGTCCAGGCCCGGGTGTCGTCCCCACCAGGCCCCTCCACCTTGATCACCTCGGCGCCGAGGTCGGCCAGGAGCATGGTCGCGTACGGCCCGGCGAGGATGCGCGAGAAGTCCGCGACGAGGACGCCGTCGAGCGGTCCGGCCCGCTGCTCCGCCATCACCACTCCCCTCCCCCGCCGTGGATGCCGCGCCCACGGCCTGGGTGCGCACCGGTGCCGCCCGTCGACCGGATGGAGGACACGATGGCACACCGAGGGTCCGTGCCGGCAGCGGAGCAGGACCAAGCCCAGTACGTCCAGCTCAAGCCGCTCGGGCTGCGCGGCGTCTTCGCCGGCGGACTGCTGGAACGCATCCCGGCCGCCTGCCCCCGGTACGCCCGACCGCCCCCGTGCCACCGCCGCCGGCCTGATCCGGACGCCGCGCTGAGCGGCGTGGACGGCAGCGTCGGCCGTCCGGCAGGGCGAATCCGGGGGGCGGCGGCCGGCGGGGTGCCGGCGACGCCGACCGGCCGGCGGCGTCAGGAGAGGGCGCGGGCCAGCTCGGTGCGGGAGCGGATGCCGAGCCGGTGGAAGATGTTGCGCAGGTGGTGGTCGACGGTGCGGGTGGAGAGGAACATCCGCGCGGCGATCTCCCGGTTCGTGGCGCCCTCGGCGACCAGTTGGGCGATCCGCAGCTGCTGCCCGGTCAGCAGTCGGGCCGCCGACGGGTCCGGCGCGCCGACCGACTCCCCGGCCGCCCGCAGCTCGGCGGCCGCCTGCTCCGCCCAGGTGCTCGCCCCGATCAGGGTGAACGCCTCCCGGGCGTCGTGCAGGTGCTCCCGCGCGTCCCGGGGTCGCCGGCTGCGCCGCAGCTCGCGGCCGAGCAGCAGCTCGGTGCGGGCCCGCTCGAACGCGCCGGCGTCGGCGGGGTGCAGCCGCAGCGCGGCCCGGAACTCGCGCTCGGCCTCGGCGCTGCCCCGGGGCGCGAGCAGGGCGTGGCAGCGCGCGGAGAGGGCCCGGCGGGACGGGCTCGCCGTGCTGCTGGCCCACCGGTCGAAGACCGCGAGCGCGGCGCCGGCCGCCGCCCGGTCTCCGCCGGCGGCGGCCGCCTCGACCAGGTACGGGGTGGCCATCACCTGGACGAGCACCTGCCCCCGGCCGGTGCCGGGTCGGGCCAGCGCGGTCAGCCGCGCCGCGGCGGCGGCGTGCCGACCGGCGGCCAGGTCGAGCACGGCCAGCGCCCACTGGGCGAGGGCGCGCGGCCGGCTGTGTCCGCCCGGGTTCTCGCCGATTTCGCGGATCCGGCGCAGGCTGGTGTCCCGGTCGGCGCGGACCGCGGCGAGCACCGCCAGCATGCCCAGGTGCACCCCGGCCCAGTTGTCCTGACCGGTGTCGCGGGCGATCCGCAGTCCCTCCCGCGAGGTGTCCGCCGCGGCGTCGTGCCGACCCAGCCAGTACTCGGCGGCCGCCCGCAGCTCCAGGGCGCGCGGCAGGGCGGACAGCTCCCCACGGTGGTGGGCCAGCTCGACGGCGCGCTCGGCGAGCCGGTGCGCCGCGGCGTCCACGGCCACCAGCAGGCCGGCCGCCGCCGCGCAGGTCAGCGCCGCCGGGGTGAGCGCCGGCCCGGCCAGATGTCCACCGAGGACCACCGCGCGGCGCAGCGCCGGCCCGGCCCGCTCGTGATCGCCGCGCAGCGTCGCCGCCACCCCGGCGACGTAGTCGCTCAGCAGTTCCGTCGCGGGTGGGTCGTCGGGGCGGCGCAGCTGCTCCGCCCGCCGGGCCACCTCGGCGTAGCGGTACTGGTCGCCGGAGAAGCAGACCGCCTCGCCGGCGCGGACCAGCGCGCCGAGGGCCAGCGCGCGGTCGGTGCCCGCCAGCGTGTCCGCGGCGGCCAGCAGCGCGGTCAGCGCGGACCGGGCGCGACCGCCGCGCAGGTCCAGCTCCCCGCGCAGCAGTGCGGCCCGCCCGGTCACGGTCGGCTCGGCGACGGCGGGAAGGTTTCTCAGCAGCAGGCGGGCGCGGTGGGACCGGCCGGCCGACCAGGCGTACCGTGCGGCGGCCACCAGCCGGGCGGCGGCGCGGGCCGGGTCGTCGGTGAGCTCGGCGGCGCGTTGCAGGGCCGCCGAGGCGGCGTCGCCGCCAACCCCGTCGTCCGCCGCGGCCTGCTCCAGCTCCGTGGCCAGGGCCGGGTCCTGGCCCTCCGCGGCGGCGGCGAGGTGCAGGGCCCGGCGCAGCCGCTGACCGGGACCGTCGAGCGCCCCGGCGAGCAGCAGGTGCGCGGCGCGCCGCTCGGCGAGTGGCGCGGCGCCGCGCACCATGGCGCGGGCCAGGGGCTGCGGGAAGGTGACCCGGCCCGGTTCGACGCGGAGCAGGCCGGCGAGTTCGGCCGGGGCGAGCGCCTCGACGCTCGTGCCGGCGGCCCGCGCCGCGCGGAGCAGGGTGCCCGGCTCGCCCTCCTCGTCGAGCGCGGCGAGCAGCAGGACGCGCCGGGTCTCGGCCGGCAGGTGCTCCAGGCGGCTCCGGTAGGCGCGGCCCAGCCCGCCGTCGGTCGGCGGCGCCGCGGGCGCCGGCTCCTCGCCCCGGCACTGGCCGGGGGTGAGCACGCCGGCGAGGTCGACCAGGGCCTGCGGGTTGCCCCCGGCGACCGCGCCGAGCACCGCCGCCACCGGCGGGGCCACCGGCTGTCCGGCCAGCCGGTCGGCGAGCAGCGCGGCGCTGGCGCGGTCGTCGAGCGGGCGGAGCCGGTGACCGGGTATTCCCCCGACGAAGGCGTCCGTCGCCGTGGTGAGCAGGACGGCCACCCGCAGGTGGCGCAGGCGCCGGGCGACGAACGCCAACACCTCCGCGGTCGGCTGGTCGCCCCGGTCGACGTCGTCCATCGTGCACAGCACGGGACGGTCCCGCGCGGCGGCGGCGAGCAGCCCGAGCACGGCCATGGACAGCGCCAGGCGCCGGTGGGCCGGGCATCCCGCGCCGGCCAGCGCGCGCCGCAGCACCCGTCGTTGCTGCTCGGGCAGCGTGCGGGCCCGGTCCAGCACCGGTTCCAGCAGCCGTTGCAGTCCCGCGTACGGCAGCGCCGCCTCCTCGGCGAGCCCGACGCCGGCCAGGACGGTGCACCCGTCGGCGTGCCGACGCGCGTAGTCGACCAGGGCGGTCCGGCCGGAGCCGGGCTCGCCCTGCAGCAGCAGCGCTCCCCCGCCGGCGGGCAGGTCGTTCAGCAGCCGCCGGATCGCGGCGCACTCGTCGTCGCGGCCCCGCAGTACGGTTAATTGCACTGTTGATGCAGTAACCATCCATCGAGTGTCACTTATCGGAAACCTGTTGGAAAGAGTTGACTGGTGCGCGCCTGTCCACTGGGCGGCGTCGTTCCCTTGGCCAGCAGGGATGCGCCCATCGCGAAATCACGACGGGCGGATGCACGCCGAGCGCCCGAGGCGAGTGAAGCGCACCTCCCGCCGGAATGACGGCGGATGTCGGCACTGCGAGTGCGTCTTCTGAGGTCTGCCGTTCACCGTCGAGCCGTTCCGACGTATCGGAACGGCGGCCGGCCGACGGGGAAGACCCAGCCGACTCGGCACCGGCGGGCAGGTCGGCTGGGGCCGGACATGGCGGGGCGGCCGCCGGTCGGCGGCCGCCCCGGGGAACGTCAGGCGCTCGGGCAGGTGTTGCGGTACTCCTCGATCGCCAGGCCGCTCGGGCCCGGGCAGAGGAACTGCTCGTAGCGGGTGTCGTTGTCGACGAACCGCTTCAACCAGGCCACCATCTGCCGGGCGGTGGGGGTGTTCACCGTCTGCGGGAAGAAGTGGCTCGCCCCGTTGAGCTCCAGGTAGGCCTTCTCCGACGAGGCCGGGATGCTGCTGTAGAACGGTTCCGAGTGCGATGAGACCGGCGCGACGGTGTCGCTCTCGCCGCCGATGATCAGCGTCGGCACCCGGACGTCGGTCCAGCTCTTGTCCAGGTTCCACGGGGCGAGCGGCACGGTGGCCTGCAGCGACGGCCGGGAGACGGCGGCCTCCAGGCTGCCCCCGCCGCCCATCGAGTGGCCGGCGACGGCCAGCCGGGTGCCGTCGATCCGGCTCCGCACCGAACTGCGCTGCACCAGGTAGTCGAGCGCGGCGAGCAGTTGCCGGCCCCGGCTGTCCGGCTGGTCGAGGCGGCTGTTGGTCTCGATGCCGATCACCACGAAGCCGTGCGAGGCGATCCGCGGACCGAGCCAGCTGATGCTGGACCAGGCGGCGGTGTAGCCGGGCGAGATCGCGATGGCCCCGAAGGTGCCCTCGCTGGTGCTGGTCGGGTAGTAGATGACTCCCCCGCCGAAGCCGGTCACGCTGAGCGAGGAGACGCTCTGCGACGCGGTGGCGAAGGGACCGCGGCTGGCCTCCAGGAGGGCGACGGTCGGGACGGGACCGCGCTCGTACGGGTTGTCGGCGGCCTGCGCGGCCGGCGCCGCGACCAGGCCGCCCACGGCGGCCAGGACGGCCGCCACGGCCAGACCGGCGGCGCGGACGGCGGAACGGGGACGGGTGGTGGTTGGTGATGACACGTCGGGCACTCCCTGCAGTCGGGGCATATCGACGTGGATCAGTGTTCGGTGGAGCGGGCGGCCCCCGCATCGGTGAAATCACCAGTCCCGTGGGCGGCGGAGAAGCTCCGGCGGCGCAACCCGGGGGCAGCTCGCGCCCGTGCGGGCGGCAGGCCGGTGACCGGCCGGGGAGACGGCCGATCCCGCCGGCGAGCCGGCCGGCCTACGCGGCGAGCGGGGCGGCCCCGGGGGCGGCTCCCGGTCGGAGCCACCCCCGGCGCGCGGTGGATCAGTTGTCCTGCCAGTGCTGCTGGGAGTTCGCGCCGAGGTAGCCGGCGACGATCCAGGTGCCGATGGCCGCGAGCGGACGGGCGGGAAGGCGCTGTTGCCCGCCGGGGGCGCCGGACGGCGAGGCGGTCAGCGCTCCTCGGCGTAGTGGGAGTGGACCGCCGGTTGGCCGGTGTAGTTAGGGCCCGCGCGGTCGTCGGCGCCGAGGAAACGGTACGGGAGGCGGACCTCGCGGCGGCCGGTGCGGCTGATCCGGCGGCGGCGGGAGTCGTAGGCGAAGCCGGCGTCGCGCAGCAGCGCGGTGAGGCGTCGCCCGGCGGGGCGCCCGTCGGCGAGCCGGATGCTGGACAGGTCCAGGTCGGCCACGAACCGGCCCTCGGGCGTCAGCCAGTCGGCGGCGCGGGCCAGGACGGCGAGCTTGTCCCCGACGTAGTGCAGTCCGTGCAGGCAGGTGATCAGGTCGAACGGCTGGTCCGGCGCCCAGGTGGCAACGGAGGCGCAGACCAGCCGCAGGTTCGCCGACGGTGTCGGCGCCGGGTCGAAGGCGTCCACCAGGTCGACCCCGACGAGGGTGCTGCGCTCGGTCAACCCGACCCGGCGCAGCTGCCCGGCCGCCTGGGTCAGCGCCCGGCCCGTACCGCAGCAGAGGTCCAGCCAGCCGGCGCTGGCGGCGGCGCCGGCGAGCCGGTCGGTGAGCACGTCGACGGGGTTGAAGCCCAGCTCCCGGGCGTAGCTGTTGACCCCGGCGAGCTGCCGTTCGCGGTTCATCGCGTTGTTGGCCACCACCGCCGACCGTTCCAGCGCCGCGGTGTCCAGCAGCGCGACGCCCGGCCGACGACCGACCGTCACGCCGTCATCCTCGGCTGGTCGGGCCCCACCGACGACCGGCGGGGATCGGCGGGCGGCGGCGGGAGTTGGCGGTCGTGCAGGCGGCTCAGCAGGGCCAGCGAGGTGATCGCGCCGACCAGCGCCAGGAACATGTCCCACTGGGTGTCCCAGACGTCGCCCTGGGTGGCGAGGAAGTCGTCCGCCGCCGAGCCCGCGACCACCGCCGACCACCACTCGAACATCTCGAACAGGGCGCTGAAGGCCAGGCAGGCGCAGACCGCGAGCGGCGCGAGCCACCGGCTGCCCCGCAACGGCGAGCGGCGGACCAGGATCTCGCGGACCAGGATGGCCGGCACAAAGCCCTGCGCGAAGTGGCCGAGCCGGTCGTACGGGTTGCGGGACACGTCGAACAGGTCCCGCACCCAGTTGCCCACCGGGGTACGCGCGTAGGTGTGGTGACCACCGACGATGAGGACGATCGCGTGCGCCGCGAGCAGGCAGCACAGCAGTGTGGTCAGTGGGAAGCGGCGCCAGGTGAGCAGCAGCACCGGGATCCCGACGATCACCCACACCGTCTCCAGCAGCCAGGTCAGCCGGTCGTACGGCCGGATGCCGGAGACGACCAGCGCGACGAGGACGACGCCCAGCAGCGCCGGCGGGAGGAGGGCACGTGCTCGGGTCACCGGCGACCGCCTGTTCGTGGCTGGCCGGGCCGGCCGGTCGCCGCCCGGGACGCCGACGATAGCAGCGGCCCGGCCGATCCGATCGGCCCCGAACCGTTCCCCGGCCCCACCTCGAACGGCCGGCCCGGGGCGCCGGACTCCCGCCCGGCCGGGTGGGTGATGGCCAGTTCGGCGGCCACCACCCCCCGCGATCAGGACCAGGTACCGCTCGGGTTCACGACAGCGGCCTCACCGCCGGTCGTCGCCCGCCGGCTGGTGCCGGTGCGGCCGGTTGCGGACGACGGCGAGCGCCAGGACGGCGGCGGCGAGGAAGACGACGCCGTTGACCCGCAGCCCGGCCTGCACGCCGGCGTTCAGGGACTCGGCGAGCGCCTGCCGCACCGGCCCGGGCGGCGTCGCGGTGTCGCTGGTGCCGGCGCGCACGGCCGCCTGCACGGCCGTCCGCGTGGACTCGGGTACGCCGTGGGCGGCGAGCCGGCCCGGCAGGTCGGCGATCAGCGTGGTGCTGAGCAGGGTACCCAGCAGCGACGCGCCCATCACGGCGCCGAACTGGCGGGCGGTGTTGACCGCCGCGGCGGCCATGCTCGCCTGCGGGGGCGCGACGCTGGCCAGCGCCGCCGCGGTGGCCGGCGCGGCGACCAGGCCGCAGGCGGCGCCGAAGAGCGCGAGCAGCGGCCAGCTCTGGCTGAACGGGGTGTCCGGGGTGTGGGTGGACAGGCCCAGGCTGGCCAGGCCGCCGAGCAGCAGGCCGAGGGTGAGCGGCGCCTTGAAGCCGGTGCGGCGGATCGCCTGACCGGCGGCGAAGGCGGTGACCGCGTAGAGGCCGAACAGCACCAGCATCCGCCAGCCGGTGTCGAGCGGGCTGAGCGCCTGGGCGCGTTCGTGGAAGAGCACCAGCAGGATCGACACGCCGGTGAAGCCGAACAGCGACACGGCGGCGACGAGCATGACGGCGCTGAAGGACGGCGACCGGAACAGCCGGACGTCCAGCATCGGCGCGGCGGTACGCAGCTCGACCACGACGAAGGCGACGAGCGCGGCGCCGGCGGTGAGCCACGCGGCCGCCACCGTCGGGCTGGTGTAGCCGTTACGACCGCCCTCGATCAGCCCGTAGACGGCGGCGGTGACGGCGAGCGTGCCCAGCAGCAGGCCGGGCAGGTCGACGCGGCTGGTGGCCTGGCGCGACTCGGCCACCCAGCGGGTGGTGACGGCGAGGGTGAGCAGACCGAGCACCACGCTGGACAGGAAGACGCCGTGCCAGTGGACGTGCGCCAGCAGCGTCCCGGCGATGAGCGGGCCCACCGACAGGCCGACGCCGGACGCCGCCGCCCAGGCGGTGATGACCTCGGTACGGCGGTGCGGGTCGGTGAACGTCACGCCGAGGATCGCCAGGCTGTTCGACAGGATCAGCGCCCCGCCCGCACCGGCCACGAGCTGTCCCGCGACGACCCAGCCGGGAGCGGTGGCCAGAGCGACCACGGCAGCTCCGGCCATCATGGCGCCGAGGCCGGCGCTGAACATCCGCTTGCGGCCGTACCGGCTGCCGAGCGTGCCGGCGGAGAGCACCAGGGCGGCCAGCACGAGGGTGTAGGCGCTGGGGATCCAGACCACGCTGGTCGGGTCGACCCGCAGGTCCCGCTGGATCGTGGTCAGCGCGGAGACGGTCGCGGTGAGGTGCAGGAACGTGACCATCGCACCCAGGCACATGGCGACGAGGGTCGCCGCGTGCGAACCACGGACGGTCGTCCGCCCGGTGGGCGCGGCGGCGGGCGTGGCGGGCGCCCGCCGACCCGTCGTGGCGGTCTGCTCTTCGGGCACAGCTACTCCTCGCAGAGGTGGAAGGGGTCGGCCGGACGGAGCCCGCCGGCGCGGGGTGGAGGGCGGTGTCCGGCTACGGCAGCTGCGGGTAGAGGGCCGCCACCCCGCCCGAGAGCCGGGCGAGCACGCCCCGGCTGACGTCGTCGGCGACGATCTCGTAGGCGTCCGCGGCCAGGTGGTCGACGGCGTACGCCGCCACGTCGGCCGGGTCGGCCTTGGGGGCGGTGACCGCCCGGGCCATGTCGGTGTCCATGAACCCCACGTGCAGGCCCGCGACGCGGATCTTCGCCGGGGCGAGCGTGAGTCGCAGCGAGTTGGTCAGGCCCCACTCGGCGGCCTTCGCCGCGACGTAGGCGCCATCGGTGGGCAGCGCGAACCAGGACAGCACGGACAACACGTTGAGGACGGTGCCGCCGCCGTTGCGCTCGATGACGGGGGCGAAGGCCCGCACCACGGAGAGGGTGCCGAGGTAGTGCGTCTCCATCTCCAGCCGGATCTGGTCCAGGTCGCCGGTGAGCAGGTCGGCACCGGTCGACGAGCCGGCGTTGTTCACCAGCAGGGTGACGTCGCCGGCGGTCGCCGCGGCCGCCGCCACGGACGCGGGGTCGGTGATGTCCAGTGCCAGCGGCCGGGCGCCCGGGAGGTCGATCAGGGCCGGGTTGCGGGCCGCCGCGTACACGGTGGCGCCCCGGGCGAGCAGCTCGCCGGCCAGGGCGCGGCCGAAGCCCCGGTTGGCGCCGGTGACCAGTGCCGTAGTGGTCGAGATGTCCATGAGGATCCTGTCTGTGAGATTCGCTGCGAGCGTCTGGCTTCTCCGTGGAAAAGTCAGCTCGCCCAGTGAAGCACTCTGACTAGCGTCAACGCAAGTCAGCCCGTACGCTGGGGCCATGCAGGATCTGCGGGACGATCGGGAGGCGTGGTCGATGACGAACTGCTCGATCGCGCGGGCCATGGACATCGTGGGCAGCAGATCGGCGATGCTGATCATGCGGGACGCGTTCCTCGGCACGCGCCGTTTCGACGACTTCGTCCGCCGGGTGGGCATCGGCGAGCCGGCGATGGCCGCCCGCCTACGGGAACTGGTCGGCGCCGGCCTGCTGGAACGGACGCCCTACCGCGAGCAGGGGCAGCGCACCCGGTACGAGTACCAGCTCACCCGCAAGGGGCGCGAGCTGCTGCCGGTGATCACCGCGCTCCGTCAGTGGGGGGACACCTGGGCAGCCGACGAGGCCGGCCCGCCGGTGCTGGCCACCCACCGCGACTGCGGCTGCCGGGTCCGCACCGTGCTCCGCTGCGAGCAGGGCCACGAGGTGGACCACGGCGACATCGCCCTCCTCGCCGGGCCGGGCCTGATCCCCCGGGACTAGACCCGCTGCGGGCGCGCACAGTCGGTGGTGCGCACCCGGGTCAGCCCTGGTCGTCGGTGAGGCGACGCTCGATGGTCACCGTCGTGCCGGAGGCGGTCGACATCAGCCGCACGTCGCCGAAGGCGTTCATCAGGGTGGCGCCGCGGCCGCGGTCCATCGCCGACCGCCGGTCCCGCCAGGTGCCGAAGTCGCGGACGGTGAGCCGGGCCGTGCCGGCGCCGACCTGGAGCTGGACCCGCACCTCGGGTCGGGTCGGCTGCTGCGCGTGCTCGACGGCGTTGTTGAACGCCTCGGACGCGGCCAGCAGGAGGTCCTGCACGACGTCGGGGTGCACGTGCAGCGCCTCCAGCGAGGTCCGCACGTCCCGCCGCATCGCCGAGGCGGAGGTGGCCTCCGAGGGGTAGCTCCATCCGGTGTCCACGACGGACGCCGTCCCGTGGCCGTTCGGAACTTGCACGGTGGTCGGCGCTCCGGCGGGGGCAGCGGCCCGCCGGGGGCCCGCTACCGGCTGACCGGGGACGGCCGGGGCCACGTCGGACATGGCCCCGTCCATCGTCCTGGCCGCCGCGGCCGCAGGATCCGCGGCCGCCCCCGCCTCGGCGGTATCGGTCAACGACGGCGAGGAGCCCGTGGCCGCCCCGGCGGGGGTCGCCTCGGCGGTACCGGTCAACGACGGCGTGGAGTCCATGGCCGCCCCGGCGGAGGAGGCCTCGACCGGGCCGGTGGCCGGCGGAGCAGGGCTCGGGGCCGCACTGATGGGACGGGTCGACCGCGGCGGCTCCGGACGGCCGTCCTCGGCGTCCGGTGTCCGCAGGCGCCGTCGCGCACCCTCCAGGGTGGCCCGTACCCGGGCGACGAGGTCGGCCGCGGTGAAGGGCTTGACCACGTAGTCGTCGGCGCCGAGGTCGAGGCCCTCGACGGCGGCGTCCGCGCCGGCGCGGGCGGAGAGCACCACCACCGGCAGCGCCCGGGTGTCCGGCTGTCCCCGCAGGGTGCGCACCAGGGCGAAGCCGTCGACCTCGGGCATCATCACGTCGGTCAGCACCAGGTCCGGCGGGTCCCGGCGGATCGCGTCGAGGGCCTGCCGACCGTTGCCGACCGTGTCCACCCGCCAGCCCTGTGCGGTCAGCAACCGGGCCAGGTACGCGCGCATGTCGGCGTTGTCGTCGGCCACCAGGATCCGCACGCCCCGCCCGTCGTCGGGCAGCGTCCCGGGCGACCCCTCCTCGGCCGACTCGGGCCGGACGGGGTCGGCCAGCCAACCGCTCGCCTCCTGTGCCACGGCGCGGGCGGTGTCACCGAGGTCGCTCGCCGCCACGGTGTCGTCCGTGCCGCGGTGCAGCGCCGACCAGGGCAGCGCGACGGTGAAGGTGCTGCCGCGCCCGAGCCGGCTGTCCACCCGGACGTCGCCGCCCTCGAGCCGGGCCAGCTCGCCGACCAGGGCCAACCCGATGCCGGTGCCCTCGTGGCTGCGGGAGCGGGCCCCGTCCACCCGGTGGAAGCGCTCGAACAGCCGGGGCATCTCCTCCTCGGCGATGCCCATGCCGGTGTCGGCGACGGTCAGCCGCAGCTCCGTGGGGTGGGCGTGCAGCCCGACGCTGATCCGCCCCACGAACGTGTGCTTCAGCGCGTTGGACAGCAGGTTGGTGACGATGCGCTCCCAGTTGGCCGGGTCGAGCGCCACCGGCCGGGGCAGCGGCGGGCAGTCCACCTCCAGGCGCAGCCCGGCGCGCTCCACCGCCGAGCGGAAGACACCGGCCAGCTCGGCGGTCAGCTCCGGCAGGTCCACCTGTTGCGCCCGGCTGCGGGCGCGCCCGGCCTCCAGGCTGGAGAAGGTCAGCAGGCTGTTGACGAGGGTGAGCAGCCGGGTGGCGTTGCGCCGGGCGGTGTCCACCCGTTCCCGCTGTTCCGGTGGCAGCGGGTGCCGTTCGTCGGCGAGAGCGTCGGTCAGCGGGCCGAGCATCAGCGTCAGCGGCGTACGGAACTCGTGGCTGACGTTGGTGAAGAAGCTGGTCTTGACGCGGTCGAGCTCGGCCAGGGCCTCGGCCCGGCGACGTTCCTCCTCGTACGCCCGGGCGTTGCGCATTGCGACGGCCACCTGCTGCGCCAGCAGGTGGAAGAACGACCGGTACGCCTCGTCCAGGGCGCGGCTGGGGCTGACCCCGGCCACCAGCACCCCGAGGGGCTGATCGGCCTCCGCAGAGGGCAGTGGCAGCGCCACGGCGGTGGCCACCGGCTCGTCGAACGCCCCGGCCGGCAGCGTCATCCACTGGGCGACCCCGTGGACCTCGGTGGTCGCTCCCCCGCCGGCGGCCCACAGCCCCCAGGCCGGGTCGCCGTCGACCACGACGTCGGGCAGCACCGCCGCCACCGGACCGTCACCGGTGCAGGCCACCCGGTGCAGCGCCGAGCCCTCCCGCAGGTAGATCGCGGCGAACGGTACGTCCAGCCGGTGCCCGCCGATCGCCTCGACCAGCCGGGCGCAGGTGCTGGTGACGTCCACCGTGCGACCGTCGCCGCGCACCGAGAGGTCCCGCAGCAGTCCCAACCGCCGTTCCCCGACCACCTGCTCGGTGACCTCGCTGCACACCGTGAAAACGCCGACGGTACGGCCGTCGTCGTCACGGGCCGGGGCGTGGGAGACGCTGAAGTAGGCCTCCTCCCGGTAGCCGGACCGGTCGAGGAGCAGCTGGAGGGCGGGCACCCAACTGGCCACGCCCGTCGCCATCGCGTCGTGGATCAGCGGCGCGAGCACGTCCCAGCCCTCGGCCAGGGTGGTCCGGACGTCGTCTCCGAGCGCACCCGGATGCTTGTCGCCGATCAGGGCCGAGTAGGCGTCGTTGTACAGCTGGGTGAACTGTTCGCCCCAGAGCAGCAGCATCGGGTACCGGGAGGACAGGACGATCCGCACGGCGGCGCGCAGGCTCTGCGGCCAGGACTGGACGGGGCCGAGCGGGGTGGCCGCCCAGTCGAGCCGGGCCATCAACCGCCCGGTGGCGCTGCCGCTGCCGAACAGCTCCTCGGTGGGGCTGGTCACGTTCGAATACACCTCATCGCCGTGCCCGTACCCCGTCGCCGGGCCCGCCGAACCTCGGTGCCCGGGACGGGGATCGCGCGCCCGGTCGCAGCGCGGCGCCCTCGGTCGGACGGCGCGCCGCCCGGCCGTTCGCCGCCGACCGCCAGCCGCCCCGCTCCGGCACTCACGCCCCCTCGATCGCCCGATCCTGATGCCACCGCGCGAGCAGGGGAAACGACCCCCCGAGCCGGAGCAAGGCCCCAGGTTACCGCCGCCCCGGGTCCCCGGCGAGCGGGCGACCGGGTGTCGCGACGGCGGCTTGGGGACGCGGGCGCGGTCCGGGTGACCGAGTGACGAAAGCCACGTCCTCGGGGTGACCGATCGGCGGCACCTGTCGTACCCGGCTGCGAGGCTCCCGCCGTGGAGATGACACTGCAGGTGACGATCGACTGCGCCGACCCCCGCCGGATGGTGGCGTTCTGGGCCGAGGCGCTGGGCTACGTGCCGGAGCCACCGCCGGGCGGCCACCGCACCTGGCGGGACTACTGGGCGGCGACGGGCGTGCCGGCGGAGGAGCTGCCCGAGGGGGCCGGTGACACCCCGGAGTCGGTCGTCGACCCGACCGGCCGGGGGCCACGCATCTGGTTCCAGCAGGTGCCCGAGCCCAAGGTGACCAAGAACCGGGTCCACCTCGATCTCAAGGTCGGCGGCGGCCGCACGGTCGACCTGAAGCTGCGCACCGAGCGGGTCGACGCGGTGGTCGACCGGGTCGTCCGGGCGGGGGCCACGATCCTGCGGACGATGGACGAGCCGGCGATGGACTACTACGCCGTGGTCCTGGGCGATCCCGAGGGCAACGAGTTCTGCGTCGTCTGACGGGTGTCGCGGCGGGAGGGCCGCCGGCCCGCCACCGTCGCGGCCCGTCCGCGTGCCGGAACGGGCGCCGCGGGTCAGGGCCGGCCGGGTCAGTCCCGGCGGTCCTCGTCGCCCGGCCCGACCACCTGGCGCTGCTCCAGGGCGTCCGCGGCGGTGGCGTCCTCGGGCAGGGAGGTCGACGGCAGCGCGTGCTCCCCCGGCACCGAGGCGCCCTGCTCGGCCAGGTCGGCCTCGGTGGCGTCCAGCGGTTGCGGTTCCGGCGGCTCGTCGGGCTGCCCCTCGTCGAGCAGCGGCTGGCGCTGCTCGACCGCGTCGGCCTCCGGCGGCACGTCGAACGGTCCATCGGTCATGCCGACGCTCCTCTCCCCCGCCGGTCCCTCGCGGGGCCGGCCTCGTGACGGCGGATCAGTCCGGCAACAGCCGCCGGAGGACGCCCTTTCCGGTGGCGCCCAGCCGGTACGACTGCACGAGGTACGAGCCGCAGACGATGTTCGCGCCGGCCAGCGCCGGCACGACGAACTGCGCCAGGCGCTGGCGCCGCTGCCACGTCGCGATCTCCGCCGGCGTCCCCGCGGCCGGCACCGTGGCGTCGTGCACCTCGAGGCGGTCGCCCCGCTGGTGCGCCGCCTCGGCCAGCTGACCGATCCGGTTGCCGCAGTAGGCCGAGTAGGCGGTGGCCAGGGCACCGGCGACCGTGATCCCCGCCTTCAACGCGCCCACCGTGCCGAATCCCTTCTGCAACGCGATGCGCCGTCCGCCGACCTGGGTCAGCCGCAACCCGGCGAGCAGGGTCGCGCCGATGCCGAGCCACTGCACCGGGCTGAACCGGTTCCAGGCGGACTCTGCGACCCGGATCCGGTCGATGCCCTGCTGCAGATCGCTCCCGGACTTGTTGACCCCGGCGACGCCCATGACGGTGCCGCCGAACCACAGCGCGGAGCCGACGTCGTGGACGGCCTGGGCGACGGCATGGTTGTCGGTCGCGGTCATCGTCATCCCGCACTCCTCCGCTCAACGGGCACGTTGCCCTTCGTCCCGATTGAAGCACTTTCGCCGGGGTCGCCATGCCGTGTTCCCCGACCACCGACCTCCGGGACAGCTCGCCCACGCGGGGCTGCCGGCGAGCGGTCAGCGCCCGGTCAGGCGGCGGGCCAGCGTTCGGCGCAGTTCGTCGATGCCGGCGCCGGTCAGCGCGGACGCCGGCACCGCGTCCGGGTACGCGCGGCACAGCGCGTCGACCCACTCCGGCGGCGCGATGTCGATCTTGTTGAGCACCAGCAGTTCCGGCACCTGGCCCGCGCCGATCTCGTGCAGCACGCCGTGCACGGTGGTGATCTGGCCGAACGCGTCGGGCGCGGACGCGTCCACCACGTGCATCGCCAGGTCGCTGCGGGTGACCTCGTCCAGAGTCGAGCGGAACGCGTCGACCAGTTGGTGCGGCAGGTGCCGGACGAACCCCACGGTGTCGGTGACGGTGTAGGTCAGCTCGCCGGTGCTGATCCGCCGTACCGTCGGGTCGAGGGTGGCGAAGAGGACGTCCTGCACCTGGGCGTCCGCACCGGTCATGCGGTTGAGCAGGGCGGACTTCCCGGCGTTGGTGTACCCGGTGATCGACACCGAGGGGATCTGGTTGCGCGCCCGCCGGCCCCGGGTGCGTTCCCGCCGCCGGGCCAGCTCGCCGGCGTTGCGCCGCAGCCGGGTGGCCCGCTGGCGCAGCGTCCGACGCTGGGTCTCCAGCCGCATCTCACCCGGTCCACGCACACCGATGCCGGCGCCGCCGGCGACCCGGCCGCCACCGACGCGGGACATCGACCGGCCGTCGCCGCGCAGCCGGGGCAACTGGTATGCGATCTGCGCCAGCTCCACCTGCACCCGGCCCTCGCTGGTGCGGGCGTGCTCGGCGAAGATGTCCAGGATCAGCGCGGTACGGTCCACCACCCGTACCCCGACCCGTTCCTCCAGGTTCCGCACCTGGCCGGGGCTCAGCTCACCGTCGGCGATGACCAGCTCGGCACCGGCGCGTTCGGTGGCGGCGGCCAGCTCGTCGACCTTGCCGGAGCCCAGGAAGGTGGCCGGATCCGGCTTCGGCCGGTGCTGCACCACCGCGTCGGCGACGTTGAGGCCGTCGGTGTCGGCGAGCCGTCGCAGCTCCGCCAGGGACACCTCACTGCCGGGGCCGTTGCCGCCGGCGCCGTCGTCCTCGCGCACCGCGACCAGCACCGCCGTCGGCCGTTGCCGGGCGGTCTCGGCTCCCGCACCGAGCAACCACGTACCCGCCATCGTCCACCTCACCTCGCCTCGCCTCGCGCCGGACTGCGGCCTACCCTGGCCGCCGCCGACCATGCCGCCGACGCCGCGCCCACCCCGGCCGTCAGGTCGCACCGAGGTCCGAATCCACCCAGGCCAGGACATCCGGCCGCACCCGCAGGTCAGCGAGCGGCCCAGGGAGCGGCCCGGGACGGAGCCGACCCGGGAAGAAGCCGCCCGGCACCCGGAGCGGCCGCGACCGGAGCGGTCCGGGAAGCTGGCGGGCTCCGGGCGGCGCCACGCGCCCGGAGCCCGCGCCGGTCATCGGGTCAGCAGCGCCCGGAGGGCCTTGACGACCTCGGCGGGCGCCTCCTCGGCCATGAAGTGCCCGCAGGAGACGGTGCGGTGGTGCAGGTCCGGCGCCCAGGCGCGCCACCGGCCGGCGGCGTCGAAGCCCAGCGCGGCGCCCCAGTCCTGCTGCAGGACGGTCACCGGCATGCGCAACTGCCGGCCGGCGGCGCGGTCGGCGGTGTCGTGCTCCACGTCGATGCCGGCGGACGCGCGGTAGTCGGCCACGATGGACGGGACGGCATCCCGGGACGCCGTCAGGTAGGCCGCCCGAACCTCGGCGGGGATGGCGTCGGGGTCCCGGGTCCAGATGTCGAGGAAGTGGCCGAAGAAGGCGTCCGGGCTGGCGGCGATGAGCTGCTCGGGCAGGCCGGGCGGCTGGGCCATCAGGTACAGGTGGAAGCCGACGGCGGCGGAGGTGCCGCGCAGGACGTCCCACATGTCCAGGGTCGGCAGGACGTCGAGCGCGGCCAGATGGGTGACCGCCTCGGGGTGGTCGAGGCCGGCCCGCACGGCGACCAGGGCACCGCGGTCGTGGCCGGCCAGGGCGAAGCGGTCGTGGCCCAGGGCGCGGGCGAGCGCGACGATGTCGTCGGCCATGGTGCGCTTGGCGTACACGTCCGGGCCGGTCGCCGCGGGCTTGTCGCTGGCGCCGTAGCCGCGCAGGTCGGGGCAGATGACGGTGTGGTCGGCGGCGAGGTCGGCGGCGACGTGCCGCCACATGAGGTGGGTCTGCGGGAAGCCGTGCACCAGCACGATCGGGCTGCCCGAGCCGCCGACCGCGGCGTGCAGGGCCACACCGTCGGCGACGGTGACGCGCTGATGATCGAATCCGTTGATCCTGGGGTTCACCGGGAACTCTCCTGCTCGTTCGGGTGTCCGTCGACCGGCCGGGGGCGGCGCCCCGTGACCGGTCCTCGGGATCGAGCCTGACCGGCGGCGATGAGCAGCGGATCAGCAGCGGATGAGTGCCCGGCCGCCGACCGGGGCCCGGCTCGGCGGTGCCTAGAGTGGGTGCCATGAGCTGGCGGGCGGGGGCACCGGCGGTGACGTTCGGCGTGCTGGGGCCCGTGCAGGCGATCGGCGCGGCCGGGCCCGTACCGCTGCGGGGTCCGCGCCATCGGGCCGTGCTGGCCCGCCTGCTGGTCGCGCGGGGCCAGGTGGTGTCGGTGGACCGGCTCGTCGGTGACCTCTGGGAGACGCCACCGGAGCAGGCGGTGGCGGCGGTCCGTACCTTCGTCGCCGATCTGCGCCGGGCCCTGGAGCCGGAACGGGCACCCCGCCAGCCGGCCCGGCTGCTGGTCACCGCGCCCCCCGGTTACGCGTTGCGCGCCGCCCCCGAGGCGGTGGACGCGTGGCGGTTCGAGGCGGCGGTCGCCGAGGCGGGCCGGCTGATCGGGGACGGCGACGCCGGCTCGGCGCTGGCCCGGCTGACCGACGCGCTCGCCTGCTGGCGCGGCCCGGCGTACGTGGAGTTCGCCGACCAGGGCTGGGCGCGCGCCGAGGTCACCCGGCTCGACGAGCTGCGGATGCTGGCGGTGGAACGCCGGGGTGAGGCGCTGCTGGCGCTGGGGCGGGCCGCCGAGGCCGCCGTCGAGCTGGAACAGCACGCCGCCGCGCAGCCGCTGCGCGAGGACGCCTGGCGGTTGTGGGCCACCGCCCTGTACCGGTCCGGTCGGCAGGGCGAGGCGCTGGCCGCGCTGCGCCGGGCCCGCGAGACCCTGGTGGCCGAGCTCGGCCTGGACCCCGGCCCCGGGCTGCGTCGCCTGGAGGCCGACATCCTCGCCCAGGCGCCGCACCTCGACCCGGCGCCGGCGGTGAGCAGGGCCGACGACGTCCCGGCGGCGGCGCCCGGCGGCGGCGGGGTGACGGCGGAGGCGCCGCGTACGTTCGTGGGCCGGCAGGAGGAGCAGGAGCTGCTGGGGGCCGCGGCCGCAACGGTGGCCCGGCACCGCCGGCCGGCCCTCGCCCTGGTCTCGGGCGGGGCGGGGGCGGGCAAGACGGCACTGGCCGAGGCGCTCACCCGGCGGCTGGCCGGCGACGGCTGGGCCACCGCCTGGGGACGCAGCCCGGAGTACGAGGGCGCGCCGGTGGCCTGGCCGTGGACCCAGATCACCCGGGCGCTGGCCGTCGCGGACCCGTCATCGGGCGGCCCGACGGAGGAGCCGGCGGTGGCCCGGTTCCGCCGGCACCGGGCCGCCGTCGACCTGCTCACCGCGTCGGCCGGCCGAGGACCGGTGCTGGTGGTCCTCGACGACCTGCACCGGGCCGACGAGGACACCCTCGACCTGCTGGCCGCGCTGTTCGCGGAACCGGAGCCGGTCACCGGTCCCGTCCTCGTCGTGGGTGCCTTCCGGTCCACCGGGATCGGCCCCGAGCTGACGGCCGCCCTGGCCCGCCTCGCCCGCAGCGAACCGGTCCGGGTCTACCTCGACGGTCTGGACGCACCGGCCACCGGCGAACTCGCCCGGGCGGTCGCCGGCCGGGACCTCGACCCGCCGACCGCCGACCTGATCCACCGCCGCAGCGGCGGCAACCCGTTCTACGTCCGGGAGCTGGCCCGGCTGCTCGCCGCGGAGGGCCCGGCGGCGCTGGAGACCGTCCCGCCCGGGGTCCGCGACGTCATCCGCCACCGCCTGGCACAGCTGCCCGGCCCCGCCCGCACGGTGGTGCAGCAGGCGGCCGTGCTCGGGCGCGACGTCGACCCGGACCTCCTGGCCGCGATGACCGGCGACGAGGCGGCCGTCCTGGACGCGCTGGACGACGCGGTGCGCGCCGGCGTCCTGACCGAGCAGGGCCCGACGGCGCGGTTGCGGTTCGCGCACATCCTGGTCCGGGACACGGTGTACGGCGACCTGTCGGCACCGCGCCGCAGCCGCTGGCACACCGCCGCCGGTGCCGCCCTCGAACGGCTGCACCCCGACGACGTCACCGCCCTCGCCCACCACTTCTCCCGAGCCGGGACGCGGACCGCCGCGCCGCGCGCCGCCCGGTACGCCACCGCCGCCGCCGAGCAGGCCGAACACCGCTCCCTGCCGCACCGGGCCGCCCGGCTGTGGCAGCAGGCGCTCGACGCCCACGAGCTCGCCGACGACGATCCGCACGGCCGGCTGCGGGCGCTGATGGGGCTGGGCCGCGCGCTCGCCGTCACCGGACACCTGGACCAGGCGCGCCGGCACCGGGGCGCGGCGCTCACCGCGGCCGAGCGGCTGGACGACCCCCGGGCGACCGCGGACGTCCTCGCGGCCTTCGAGGTGCCCGCGATCTGGACGCGCAACGACGACGACCGCCTCGCCCACCGCATCGTCGAGGCCGCCGGGCGCACCCTGGCCGCCCTGGGCGGGGACCGGCCGGCGGATCGCAGCCGCCTGTTGAGCACACTGGCGCTGGAGCTGCGCGGCGACACCACGGACCGGGGACACCGGGCCGCCGTGGAGGCGGAGGCGATCGCCCGGCGCCTGGCCGATCCGGCGCTGCTGGCGTTCGCCCTCAACGCCCGCTTCATGCACGCCTTCGCCCGCGCCGGCCTGGCCCCGCAGCGGGCGCGCATCGGCGCGGAACTGGTCGAGCTGGCCCGCGAGCACGAGCTGGTGACCTTCGAGGTGCTCGGGCACCTGGTCCTGCTCCAGGCCCGCTGCGCGCTCGCCGATTTCGACGCCGCCGACGCCCACGCCGCGGCCGCCGACCGCCTCGCCGAGCGGTACGAGCTGCCGCTGGTGGGCGTCTTCACCCGCTGGTACGCGGCGCTGCGCCTGGCCGTCGGCGGGCAGGTCGCCGCGGCCGAGGCCGCGTACCGGGCGGCCCACGCCCCACTTCCCGCTGCCGGGATGCCCGGCATGGAGAACGGGCTGCTCCCGCTCGCGCTGCTGTCGTTGCGCCTGCCGGAACCGGCCCCCGGCGACCGGCCGGCCGACATGCACGGGCCCGCCGACGAGGGGCAGCGCGCGGCCTGGGGACCGCACGAGCCCTGGGTCCGGCCGCTGGTCCTGCTCGCCGCCGGCCGCCGGGACGAGGCCGGCGCGGCGCTGGATGCCCTCCCGGAGTCGCCGCACGACCTGCTCCGCGAGGCGCGGCTGTGCCTCGCCGCCCGCGCCGCGCTCGCCCTCGGCGACCGCACCACCATGCGGTACGCGTACGCGGAGCTGCTGCCCGCCGCCGACGAGCTGGCCGGCGCGGGCAGCGGGGTCCTCACCCTCGGGCCGGTGGCCGGGCATCTCGCCGACCTCGCCACCGCGCTGGGCCGTCCCGACGAGGCCGCCGCCCATCGCCGCAAGGCCGCGGAGGTGGCCGCCCGAGCCCAACCACGAGCGATGACCGTCGATGGGGCGACCATCGACAGATATTGACGTTCTTGATACCGTGGCTGGCAATTATCTTCCCAGCGACGGGAGGTGGGCATGTCCCGACGAATCCTGCACGGAGTCGCCGTCCTGACCATCGGCACCGCGGTGGCCACGCTCGGCGCCGTGCCGGCGCAGGCCGATCCGGTGGTGCCCCGGCACGCCGTGGTCATCTGCCAGAGCGCCAGCTTCTACGACAACTACGACTCGGTCAGCGGCCCCTACGGCCTGAAGCGGGTCCTGCCCTACGGCAACAAGATCGGCCACACGCCCGGGGCGCACCCGGTCTACAACGGCTGGGCCGCGACCTTCGACTTCGGCCCCAACGACTGGGGCTACCTGCGTATCGAGTGCATCGGGGGGTACGACTCATGGTGAGCCGATCCGTCGCCCGCGCGGTGGCGACCGTGCTGGCGGGAACCGTCGCCCTCGTCGCCGCACCGGCCGCGGCGCACGCCGACACCGGCACGATCGGGCAGCGCGAGACGGTCTGCGCCGCCGACCTGTTCGTCCGCACCCAGCCCAACGGCGCCTGGATGGGCACCCTCTACCAGGGCCAGACCTTCCTCGTCGAGGGCCCGCGCAGCGGCGGCTACGTCTACGGCTTCGCCTACGGGCACATCAACCGCCGCGGCTGGGTCCAGGACGGCTGGTTCTGCTGATCCGGCGGAAAGTCCGCCCGGCGCGGCGCCCGTCGCCCGTACCGGCGTTCAGGTTCTCGTCGGTCGGCATGGTGGCAGCCGGAACGGGAAGGCCACGGTCGCCAGCAGGACACACAGGGTCCCGAGGTACGAGCGCGAGCACCCGCACCGGAGGGCGGAGCGATGAGCGAGACGACGGAGAAGGCGATCCTGGCCGGCGGCTGCTTCTGGGGGATGCAGGATCTCATCCGGAAACGCCCTGGCGTGCTCGCCACCAGGGTCGGTTACACCGGCGGGGACGTGCCGAACGCCACGTACTACAACCACGGTACGCATGCCGAGGCGATCGAGATCATCTACGACCCCGAGAAGCTGTCCTACCGGGATCTTCTCGAGTTCTTCTTCCAGGTGCACGACCCGACCACGAAGAATCGTCAGGGCGGCGACGTGGGAGTCAGCTACCGGTCGGCGATCTTCTACACCGACGAGCAGCAGCGGCAGGTCGCGGAGGACACGATCGCCGACGTCGACGCCTCCGGCCTGTGGCCGGGCAAGGTGGTCACCGAAGTCACTCCCGCCGGCCCGTTCTGGGAGGCCGAGCCGGAACACCAGGACTACCTGGAGCGCAATCCCGGTGGTTACACCTGCCACTTCGTCCGGCCGGACTGGAAGCTCCCCCGTCGAGGGGAGAAGGCCGCTTGACGATCTCTCCGCCCTAAAGGGCGAAGATTCCCTCCACGCTGCGCGTGGACCGCACAGCGTCGGGGCGGATTCCTGCTTCTCGGCGCGGTGCCGGCAGGGGTGCCGGTCTTACCTGCGCTCCACAGGCGTTTAGGCTCTCGGCGCGTCCCGCCGCGAGTATGTTTCTGGCCGCGTTGACGTCCCGGTCGTGGACGGCCCCGCACGGGCAGGTCCACGACCGGACGGACAGCGGCTTGGACCCGTCGATCCGGCCGCACGTCGAGCATGTCTGCGACGTGGGCAGGAACCGGTTGGTCTTCGCGAACGTCCGCCCGCGCCGGGCGGCCTTGTACTCCAACATCTGCACGAACTGCGCCCAGCCCGCGTCGTGCACCGATTTGGCCAGCCGGGTCCGGCCGAGACCGACGACGCACAGGTCCTCGACGTACACCGCTTGGTTGTCGCGGATGATCCGTGTCGAGAGCTGGTGCTGCCAGTCCCGCCGGCTGTCGGCCACCCGAGCGTGCGCGCGGGCGACCTTGACGACGGCCTTCTTGCGGTTGTTGCTGCCCCGCTGCTTTCGGGACAGGTCCTGCTGCAACCGGCGCAGCTTGCGGGCCGCCCGACGCAAGAACTTCGGGGCGGCGACCTTCTTGCCGTTGGACAGGACGGCGAAGTGGGTCAACCCGAGGTCGATGCCCACCTCGGCGTCGACCGCAGGCAGCGGGTCGTCGGCGGCGACCACAACGAACGAGGCGAAGTACCGACCAGCCGCGTCCCGGATGACCGTGACCGAGGTTGGTGCGGCCGGCAGAGGCCGGGACCAACGCACCGCAAGATCGCCGATCTTCGGCAACCTGAGCCGGCCGTTGTCGAGCATCTTGAACCGGGCATTCGCGGTGAACCGGATCGCCTGCCGGTTGTCCTTGCGGGACCGGAACCTCGGCGGGGCGACCTTGCGGCCCTGGCGCTTGCCACTGATCGAGGTGAAGAAGTTCCGGTACGCGACGTTAAGGTCCGCGAGGGCCTGCTGGAGCACCACCGCCGACACCTCTCCCAGCCAGTCCCGCTCAGGCGTCTGCTTGGCCTGGGTGATGACCCGCTTCGACAGGTCACCATCCGACAGGAACGCCTCGCCTGCCTCACGCGCCCGCTGGCGCGCACGCGCACCCTTGACCGTCCTGCGCCAGTACATCGAGCAGCAAGACCGTCCCGGTTAGAGCACGCTCGGGCCCGGCGGCCCTCCCGCGCGGGCCTTCACCCCGGCCCTAAAGGGCGGAGCACTGGCCCGCATCTTGGTAGCGGTCGGCTCTGCTCGCGCGGCTGGCCGGCGAACGACGGGCGCGGCCACCAGCGGCGCGGCTCGACGGGTGCGACCGGCCCGCCAACGCACCGTCACCGGGACGGCCGCGGGTCGGCTGGCGGGTCCGGGCGCAGCGAGGAGAGCAGCAGGTCGGCGAAGTGCGCGCCGACCTGCTCGCCGGTGAGCCGACCGTCGCCGCGGAACCACGCGCCGAGGTGGTGCACCGCGCCGAAGAAGTAGTCGACGGCCAGGTCGGCCGGCACGTCGGCGCGGAACGTCCCGGCGCGCTGGCCCTCCTCCACCAGCTCGCGGAAGCGTTCGTGGTACTCCCGGCGGGCCGCCCGCACCGCGCGCCGGCGGTCGGCCGACAGCAGATGCATCGACTGGAGGAAGATCGTGGCGTCGTCCAGGTTGGCGATCGCGGTGACCACCACGTCGGCGGCGGCCGCCCGCAGCCGCAGCGCCACCGGCTGGTCGCGGGCCATGATGGCCTCCAGGCGCTCGCGCTGCATGCGCAGCAGCCGCTGGTAGATCTCCTGGAGCAGGTCGTCCTTGGCGGCGAAGTAGTGGTACATCGCGCCCTTGGTGACCCCGGCGGCCTCGACGATCTCCTGCACCGAGGTCTTCTCGAAACCCTTCTCCGCGAACAGCCTGGTGGCGACCGCCAGCAGCCGCTGCGGCAGCGCCTCCCCGTCGCCCGTCCGACCCACCGGTGCCCCCGCCCTTCCGGGCCGCCCGCCGGCCCGGTGCGCCAGCGTACGCAAGGCGCCGCCGATCAGGCCGGCTGGACGCGCACCGGGATGCCGTTGAGCACGACGTTTCCGGAGAGCGGGTCGACGGCCGTCTCGTCGGTGAGCACGTTGGCGTTGACGCCGGCGTGGGCGCGGGCCACCGCCTGCCGGGTGCCGGGCACGTCGTGGCCCCACCCGTGCGGCAGGCTGACCACGCCCGGCATGGTGTCTGCGGTGACCTCCACGGCCACGACGAGCGAGCCGACCCGCGAGGTGACGCGGGCGTCCTCCCCCGTGGCCAGCCCGAGCTTCGCCGCGTCCTCGGGGTGCACCTGCAGGGTGCAGCGGTCGCGGCCCTTCACCAACGCCGGCACGTTGTGCATCCAGCTGTTGTTGGAGCGCAGGTGCCGGCGTCCGACCAGGACGAAGCCCTCCGGGGGCGCGTCGCGGGCGTCGCGCAGCCGGGCCACGTCGGCGGCGATCGGTGGCGGGCACAGCTCGACGGTGCCGCTCGGGGTGCGCAGCACCTCCGGCAGCCGCGGTCGCAGCGCCCCGAGGTCGACGCCGTGCGGGTGCTCCAGCAGCCGGGTCAGGGACAGCCCGTCCGGTCGCTGTCCGAACCGGTCGCCGTACGCGCCGAGCCGCAGCCGCGCGTCGAGCAGGCGTTCGGCCGGCCGGTTCCCGGCGACCAGCGCCCGCAGCTCCTCCGCCGGCCGGTCCAGTGCCTCGGCGGCGTCGGCGAGCACCTGGCCGAGCAGCTGTTCGTGCAGCCCCGCCGGGTCGGCGTCGGCGCCCTGCCCGGCGGCGATCAGCGTGAGTCGGGCGAGGATGTCGCACTCGTCGAGGCTGTCGGGCGCCAGCGGCAGGACGGGCGGCGAGTAGCTCGCGACGTTGCGCACGGAGAGGGTGAGGAACGCGAAGTCGTAGTGGCCGGCGCGGGCGGGGTCGGGTGGCGGCAGCACCACGTCCGCGTGCCGGGTGGTCTCGTTCAGGTACGGGTCGACGCTGACCATGAAGTCGAGCGAGGCGAGCGCGCGGTCCAGCCGGTCACTGTTGGCGGTGGAGAGCACCGGGTTGCCGGCGACGGTGATCAACGCCCGGATCCGGCCCTCCCCCGGCGTCTCGATCTCGTCGGCGAGGGTGGCGACCGGCAGCTCGCCCTTGACCTCGGGCAGGCCCCGCACCCGGCTGGCCCAGCGCCCGGTGCGGAACCCCTTGCCGGGGCCGGCGGCCCGGGTTCGCTGGTGGGCGGCGAGCGGGAACATCGCCCCGCCGGGCCGGTCCAGGTTGCCGGTCAGCACGTTGACCACGTCGACCAGCCAGCTGGTCAGCGTGCCGAACGCGACCGTGCAGGTGCCGACGCGGCCGTAGACGGCAGCGGTGGGGGCGGCCGCCAGTTCCCGGGCGAGCCGCCGGATGCGCGGCGCGGGCACCGCGCACCGGTCGGCCACCCGCTCGGGCGCGAACGCGGTGGCCAGCTCCCGGACGTCGGCCAGGCCGGTGACGTGTTCCGCCAGCCGGCCGAGCCGGACCAGGTTCTCGTCGAAGAGCGTGTGCACGAGGGCGAAGAGCAGCAGCGCGTCGGTGCCGGGCCGGATGGGCAGGTGCTCGTCGGCGGCCGCGGCGGTGCGGGTGCGCCGGGGGTCGACGACCAGGAACCGGCCGCCGCGGGCCTGCAACGCCCGCAGCCGGCCCGGGAAGTCGGGCGCGGTGCAGAGGCTGCCGTTGGACTCCCAGGGGTTGGCGCCGAGCAGCACCAGCAGGTCGGTGCGGTCGAGATCGGGTACCGGGATGGTGTTGGGGTCGCCGTACAGGTAGCCGGAGGAGACGTGCTTGGGCATCTGGTCGACGGTGCTGGCGGTGAAGACGTTGCGGGTGCCGAGCGCCCGCAGGAGCGGGCCGGCGTAGAGCCCGCCGGCCATCGTGTGCACGGTGGGGTTGCCGAGGTAGGCGGCGACCGCGTCGCGGCCGCCGGCCCGGGCGGCGGTCAGGCCGGCCTCGACGGCGGCGAACGCCTCGTCCCAGCCCACCTCGCGCAGCGTGCCGTCGACCCGCAGCAGTGGTCGGCGCAGGCGGTCCGGGTCGGCGAGGAGCTGCGGGAACGCGGCCCCCTTCGGGCAGACGAAGCCGTGGCTGAAGACGTGCTCGCGGTCGCCCCGGGCGTGCGTGACCCGGTCGTCGGCGATGGTCAGGGTCAGCCCGCAGGTCGCCTCGCAGAGCGGACAGGTGCGGTACGCGGTACGCGTCGCGGTCGTTCCCGGCATCGCGGGCCCCCTCGGGATGGAATACCGACTGGTCGGTATGGTGGCACGCCGGCGGATGGCTGTCATCCCCCGTGACCGGCCAGCGCGGGGCGCAGCGGGACAGGCACGCAGAGTGCGGCGGGCGGCCGAATTCGGCCACCTGCGCGCTGGCCAGGGCAGATGCGCCGTTTCGGGTATTGACGGTGATGTAACACACATCATTGAATGGCGGCGTGGCAGGGCCCCTCCGCGCAGCGGCCTCGACACGTACCACCGACATGGCCACCCCGACCGTTCGTGCTGCTGCCTCCTCAGGAGCCGTCGTCAGGGTGCGGTGGGCGGAGTGAACGAGCGCCGGCGAAGGATGCTGCTCACCGCGGCCTTGCACGTGGTCTCGCACGGCATCGCCGTCCTCTACTGCGTGATGACGCCCGGCGAGCCGCATCGGCCCCTGATGCTCGCCGCCTACAGCTGCGGGATGGCGTCCGGCGCCGTCGGCATCTGGGCGGCACGGACGGTGACCACGAAGGCCGCCGGCTACCGGGTCTCGTTCACCATCCTGCTGGTCACCATCGCCATGGCGGCGCTCGGCGCGTACTGCGACGGCGGGGCCGCCTCACCGGCCGCCCTGGGGTTCGTGACCACCACGGTGTTCGTGGCCACCTACACCCCGCACCTGCGGCTGATGATGGCGCTGGAGGCGCTCCTGCTCGCGTCGTACCTCGCCGTGGCCGCCCTCGGGCAACCGCCACGGCCCGGCCACGTCTTCCTCTACATGGCGGGCATGCTGGTCCTGATCTCGGTCTGCGGCGCGCAGACCCGGAAGCTGGCGCGGCAGCGGTCCCAGCTGCGCGCCCTGGCGGCGCTGGACCCGTTGACCGGCGCCCTGAACCGGCGCGGCCTGGCGGACTTCACCCAGCACCTGTTCCGCAGGTGCGGTCGCGCCGGCCCGGCCATGCTCTGCCTGGATCTCGACGACTTCAAGAGCGTCAACGACCGCCTCGGGCACGCCGCCGGCGACGAGTTGCTGAAGCAAACGGTGGCGGCGACGCGGGAGGTGCTGCGCCCCGAGGACGCTGTCGCCCGGGTCGGCGGCGACGAGTTCGTGGTCGTCCTCAGCGACGCCGACGAGGCGACGGTACGGACGGTGGCGGCCCGGATCGAGGCGGCGGTACGCCGGCACACCGGCGTCAGCATCGGCGCGGCGACCGCCCCGCACGACGGCGACACGCTGGAGACCCTGCTGCACGTGGCCGACCAGCGCCTCTACCGGGTGAAGCAGCGGCGCCGCGGCGGCGACCGGCCGCTCGACGGCCACGGACTGCTGTCCACCGACACCGTCGGCGCGTGACGCCGCCGGCCGGCCATCGCCGGGCCGGCTGACCGGGCGGGCTCGGGCGGGTCCGGGCGGGGTCCGGGCGCACAATAGGCAACCTTCTTGACAGATTTGTTAACCATCGACAAACTTCATCGCGAGAGCGCTCTCTCGCCCGCTCCGCCCGCCGCCCTCGCCGTACCCCGGGAGGACCCCCATGTCCCCATACCCGCGCGTGCTCGGCTCGTTCGCCGCCGCCCTCCTGCTCGTCGGCGCGGCGCCGGCGGCGGGCGTCGCCGGCCCGCCGGCCACCACCGCCCCCACCCACCGCGCCGCCCCGGCGGACCTCTCTCCGGGGCTGGTCGACGCGATGCGCCGCGACCTGGGTCTCACCGCCGCACAGGTGGGCGACCGCCTGCGCACCGAGGCCGCCGCCCCGGCGGTCGAGCGGCGCCTGCGCGCGAAGCTCGGCTCCACCTTCGCCGGCGCGTGGCTGCCCGCCGACGGGAAGCGCCTCACCGTGGCCGTCACCGATCCCGCGCTCGCCCCGGTGGTCCGCGCCGAGGGCGCCGACGTCACCGTCGCCGGCCGCAGCGAGAGCACGCTCGACGCGGTCAAACGGGCGCTGGACAGGCGACGCGCCAGGGCCGACTTCCGGGACATCCACGGCTGGCACGTCGACGTGGTCAGCAACAGCGTCGTCGTGACGGCCCGACCCGGCGCCACCGCCGCGGCCACCGCGTACGTCCGGGCCAGCGGCGTTCCCGCCGATGCCGTCCGGGTGGTCGCCTCCCCGGCCGCCCCGCGCCCGCTCTACGACATCCGCGGCGGCGACCAGTACGTCATCAACGGCAACACCCTGTGCTCGGTCGGCTTCGCGGTCGTCGGCGGGTTCGTCACGGCGGGCCACTGTGGACGCGCCGGCAGCCCGACCCTCGGCTTCAACAACGTCTCGCAGGGCACGTTCGCCGGCTCGTCGTTCCCCGGCGACGACTACGCCTGGGTACGCACCAACAGTTCCTGGACACCGCAGCCGTGGGTCAACAGCTACTCCGGCGGCAACGTGACCGTGGCCGGGTCGCAGGACGCGGCCATCGGCAGCTCGGTCTGCCGCTCCGGGCGCACCACCGGCTGGCGCTGCGGCACCATCCTCGGCCGCAACGAGACCGTCGTCTACCCGCAGGGAGCCGTGTCGGGGCTGAGCCGCAGCAACGCCTGCGCCGAGGGCGGCGACTCGGGCGGCGCGTGGATCTCGGGCAACCAGGCCCAGGGGGTGACCTCCGGCGGCTCCGGCAACTGCTCGTCCGGCGGCACCACCTGGTTCCAGCCGGTGAACGAGATCCTCGGGGTCTACGGGCTGTCGCTCGTCACCACCGGCGGCGGGCAGCGGATCGTCAGCAACTGGAACAACCGGTGCATCGACGTGCCGAACTCCAACTTCTCCGACGGCGTACCCCTGCAGACCTGGACCTGCAACGGCACCAGCGCGCAGGCCTGGACCTTCACCGGCGGGACGCTGCGGACCCAGAACAACAAGTGCATGGACGTGGCCTGGGGCTCCACCGCCAACGGCGCCACCATCCAGATCGCCAACTGCAGCGGCAACCCCGCCCAGCAGTTCGTCCTCTCCGCCGCCGGCGACCTGGTCAACCCCCAGGCCAACAAGTGCGTCGACATCACCGACTGGAACAACTCCGACGGCGCCCGCCTCCAACTGTGGGACTGCGCGGGCACCGCCAACCAGAAGTGGCGTCGCGGCTGACACCACCGCTCCCCCGGCGCGGCGGACACCCCCGACACCCCACCGATCCCGCCGCCGCGCCGGTCGCTTCTCCCCCCGGCGAACCCCCGACAGGTTCGCGCCCGTCCCGCAGGAGGTCCCATGTTCCCCATCCGCATCCGCCGCCGGCCACGCGCGCTCGCCCTCGCCGGCGCCGCGCTCGTCGCGGCCACGGTGGCCCTCGCCGTACCGGTCGACTCCCGCCCCGCCGAGGCGGCGATCGGCGGAATCACCTGGCAGGACGAATTCAACGCCGGGGCCGGCACCCCGGTCGACCAGAGCAGGTGGCGCTTCGACATCGGCGGCAGCGGCTGGGGCAACAACGAACGGCAGTACTACACCAACAGCACCAGCAACGCGGTGCACGACGGTCAGGGCAACCTGGTCATCACCGCGCGCCGGGAGAACCCGGCCAACTACCAGTGCCACTACGGCCGGTGCGAGTACACCTCGGCCCGGCTGCTCACCGCCGCCACCTTCACCCAGGCGTACGGCCGCTTCGAGGCCCGCATCAAGATCCCTCGGGGGCAGGGCATCTGGCCGGCGTTCTGGATGCTCGGCAACGACATGGGCAGCGTCGGCTGGCCGAACGCCGGCGAGATCGACATCATGGAGAACATCGGCCGGGAGCCCAACACCGTCTACGGCACCATCCACGGCCCGGGCTACTCCGGCGGGGGCGGGATCACCGGCAGCCGGACCATCGCCGCACCGCTCGCCGACGCCTTCCACACCTACCGGGTGGACTGGGAGCCGAACTCCATCATCTGGTACCTCGACGGCGTCGAGTACCACCGCGTCGACCCCGCCCGGCTCGGCGGCAACCGCTGGGTGTTCGACCACCCGTTCTTCATGATCCTGAACGTGGCGGTCGGCGGCAACTGGCCGGGCTACCCGGACGCGTCGACCCAGTTCCCGCAGCAGATGCTGGTGGACTACGTCCGGGTCTCCGGCTACACCTCCGGTGGCGGCCAGCCGGCGCCGGGGACCAGCCGGATCCGGGGCGCGGCGAGCGGTCGGTGCATCGACATCCCCGGCGCGAACCCGGTCGACGGGGCCAAGCTGCAGATCTGGGACTGCAACACCACCGCCGCGCAGGCGTGGACCTTCGCCGCCGACGGCACCCTGCGCGCCATGGGCAAGTGCATGGACCCGGCCTGGGCCGGCACGGCCAACGGCACCGAGGTCAACCTGGTGAGCTGCAACGGCAACCCGGCCCAACGCTTCACCCTCACCGCCGCGGGTGACCTGGTCAACCTCAGCGCCAACCGCTGCGTCGACGTACGCGACCGGGTCACCGCCAACGGCGGCAAGCTCCAACTGTGGGACTGCACCGGCGCCGCCAACCAGAAGTGGTCCCGCGCCTAGACCCGTCCCGCGCGACGTACCCCCATCCCCCACGCCCTTCGTCGGCCGGCCGCAACCCAGGTCGACGAGATGGTGCCCCGTCCCCACCATCGAGGAGTTTCCCGTGACCAACAGACGCTCGTGCCGGGCACGACTCGCCGCCGCCATCGGCGCGCTGGCGGCGCTCGTGCTCGCCGTACCCGTCACGCTCACCGCCACCCAGACCCGGGCGCTCGCCGTCGGCCCCGACCTGCTCCCCGTCACCGTCGCCAACAACACCGGCCGCAGCGAGGCGGTCCACCTCTACATCCTGGGCACCGACATCCGCCCCGGCGGCGGCCTCGGCTACGTCAACGCCGCCGGCGCGTTCACCCGCTGGCCCGCCGGCGGCATCCCACCGACCCCGGCGCCGGACGTGTCGATCGCCGGCCCGCCCAACGGCGGCAGCGTCACCGTCCGGATCCCGCGCTTCATCTCCGGGCGCATGTACTTCTCGTTCGGCCGCAAGCTCGACTTCCGCCTCACCCCGGACGGGGTCGTCCAGCCCGCGCCGTGGGCCGCCGGCGACCCGAACCGGGACATCCTCTTCGACTGGTCCGAGTTCACCTACAACGACGCCGGCCTCTGGTTGAACAGTTCGCAGGTGGACCAGTTCGCCGTGCCGCACGCCGTCGCCGTCACCAGCGGCAGCGGCGTCACCACGAAGACCGGCGAACTGCTGAACAACGGCCGGAACAACGTCATCAACGCCGTCAAGGCACAGCCGGCCTTCGCCCGGTCGGTCGTCACCCGCGCCGACGGCACCGTGCTGCGCGTACTCGCGCCGGGCAAAGCCATGGACGCCGGCCTGATGGACCCCGCCTACCTCGACTCGTACATCAGCTCGGCGTGGAACGCGTACACCAGCCGTACCCTCACGGTCGTGCCGCGCACCAACGAGCCGAACCGCCGGTTCTTCGGCCGCACCGTCGGCACCACCATGGTCTTCACCGACTCGTCCGGCGCCCAGGTGGCGACGGTCGCCAGGCCGACCACCGGCAACGTGTGGGGCTGCGACGGCGTCTTCAACGCCCCGAACACCCCGCCGTTCATCGAGCCGGAGATCAAGCGCACCCTCTGCACCGCGCTGAACCGCGGCACCCTCGGCCAGTTCGACACCGAGCCCCGGCTCGACGCCACCACCTTCTACAAGAACAGCGCCCCGAACCACTACTCCCGGATCATCCACGCCAACATGGCCGACGGTAAGGCGTACGGCTTCGCCTACGACGACGTCGGCGGCTTCGAGTCGCTGGTGCACAGCGGCGATCCCCGTTCGGCCGCCGTCACCCTGACGCCGTTCGGCGCCGGCGGCCCGACCGGGCCGCCGCCGACCACCCCGCCGGCCACCGGCGACCTGGTGGTCAGCAACTGGCACCAGAAGTGCGTCGACGTGCCCAACTGGAACTTCGCCGACGGCCAGCGGCTCATCGTCTGGGACTGCCACGGCGGCACCAACCAGCGCTGGGAGTTCGTCAGCGGCACCCTGCGCACCCAGAACAACAAGTGCATGGACGTCGCCTGGGGTTCCACCGCCAACGGCGCCGCCATCCAGATCGCGACCTGCTCCGGCAACCCGGCCCAGCAGTTCGTGCTCAGCGCGGCGGGTGACCTGGTCAACCCGCAGGCGAACAAGTGCGTGGACATCGCCGGCTGGAACCCGAACAACGACGCGGTGCTCCAGCTCTGGGAGTGCACCGGCGGCGCGAACCAGAAGTGGCGTCGCGGCTGACGGCGGCCTCCCGCGATCCGGCGGCGGCGGCCGACCCCTGGCCGCCGCCGCCACCTCTGCGCGACCGGCCGGGCGTCGACCGCCCCGGCCGGTCCGCTCCGATGTGGGCCCCGGTCGCGGGTCAGAGGGACTTCGCGACGTCCACCAGCTGGTCGAGCGCCGCGCCCCAGCCCTCGGTGAAGCCCATGTCCTCGTGCTGCTTGCGGGCCGAGGCGTCGGCGTGGATCGCCGTGGCGGTGTACCGCGTACCGGCGCCGTCCGGCGCGATGCGGACCACCGCGGTGAACGGGAAACCGTCCTCGGCGACCTGCGGGCGGAACCCCGGGCCCAGGGCGGAGGTGAACACCAGCGTCGAGCCCTCCTCGACCACCAGGATGCAGCCGTCGCTGGGGAACTCCTCACCCTCCGGCGAGCGCATGACGGTGTGGAACCGGCCGCCGGGCTGGAGGTCGATCTCGCAGGACGAGGTCGACCAGGGCTTCGGGGCGAACCAGCGCACGATCAGCTCGGGCGTGGTCCAGCACTTCCAGACCAGTTCCGGGGCGACGTCGACGGTGCGCTCCAGGACGAGGTCGAGCTCGGGGTTCGTGGTGTAGGCGGTCATGTCTGCTGCTCCTTCAGGTCGTAGAGAAGCGAATCGAGTTGATCGAGGCGGCGGGTCCAGAGCGCACGTTGCGCGGCCAGCCAGCTGTCGGCCAGCTCCAGCGACCGGGGCGCCAGGCGGTAGGTCCGCACCCGTCCCTTCTTCTCCGAGGTCACCAGGCCCGAGCGCTCGAGAACGCTCAGATGCTGGGTGAACGACGGCAGTGCCATCTCGAACGGACGCGCGAGGTCGCTGGTCGTGGCGGGGCCCCGGCCCAGGAGTTCGACGACGCGCCGGCGGGTGGGGTCCGACAACGCGTGGAACACGTCGTCCAGCGACGCGTCGACCGCGCCGCCACCGTCGCCGGAATACTTAGCCATCCACCTAAGTATGCGGGTGGAGGACGGCCAGGTCCATACCCGGGCGGAAGTCTGACCCTGATCGGTCCCACGGCATCGGTCACAGAGCTGCCGCGGCGGGCAGAGCGGTCGTACCGCCCGCTCCCGGCGCGGACACCACGTAGCGTCGATCGGGTGGAGGTGCTGCTGCGCGGCGGGCCGGGTGACGGCCAGGTCGTCCCCGGCGGCGGGGAGACCGTCCGGTGGCAGGCCTGCCTGTACGAGATCACCTCCGAGCGGGCCCACCGGCGTGGGCGTGACCTGCGGGTGTACCGGCACCGCGTCGACTGCTGCGAACCGTACGGCCGGGGCTCCGAGGACAGGTGCGAGTAGCGATCGGGCGAAGGGACCGGCTTCCAATTCGGCCCCCGGCCGGTCCTCGGCTGGCACAGTGGGTTGGTGGGAAACCGGTGGCGCGGACGACTGGGGCCGGCCGTCGGGATCGCTCCGGGCGCCCGGGTGGACCGGTTCGAGGTCTTCTTCGACCTGGTCTTCGTCTTCTCCTTCTTCATCATCACCCGGGCCACCGCCGCCAACATCACCGACCGGCAACTGCTGCACGCCATGCTCGTGCTGGCCGTGCTGTGGTGGTGCTGGGTGGTGCACAGCGTGGTGGCCACCCGGGTGCGGTTGGGCGAAGGCTTCGTCCCGGTGCTGATGGTCGCCGGGATGGCGGCGGTGTTCTGCTTCGCGTTGTCGCTGCCGCAGGCGTTCGACGACCCGAAACAGACGGCCGCCGGGCCGATCGTGGTGGCGATCAGTTACGTGGTGATCCGCGGGGTGCACCTGCTGCTGTACTGGCACGTCGCCAAGGAGCGGCCGGGCGAACGGCGACTGCTGTTGAAGTACTTCCCGGAGCTGCTGGCCAGCACCCTGCTGCTGCTGGGCGCCGCGCTGATCCCGCCGCAGATCGAGGACGCGGGCCGGGCCGCGATGGTACGGGACGGGCTCTGGATCAGCGTCGTCCTGCTCCAGTACGGCGGCGGCCTGGTCGCCGTCGCCTGGGGCTGGATGGTCACCTCCGCCGAACACTGGACGGAGCGCTACGACCTCATCCTGATCATCGCGCTGGGTGAGTCGATCATCTCCGTCGGCGTCGGCGGCAACCTCCTCGGCCAGCCGGTCACCTGGCCGGCGATCGCCGCGGCCGTGCTGGGCATCGTCTTCACCGCCGCCCTGTGGTGGGCGCACTACGACGTGGTCGCACCGGCCGCCCGGATCGCGCAGCACGTCGCGCAGGGGCGCGCCCGCGTGTCGATGGCCCGCGACGCGTACGCCTACCTGCACCTGGTGATGATCGCCGGGGTGATCCTGTTCGCCCTGGGGGCCGAGGAGATCGTGCGGCAGATCGCCGACCCGTCGATCCACCTCGCCGAGCCGACGCACGGTCCCGGCGTACCGCTGCTGTTCGGCGGGGTGATCTGCTACCTGTGCGCGGACATGCTGTTCCAGCTGCGCACCCTGCGCACCCTGTCCTGGAGCCGGGTCGGCACCGTGCTCGTGCTCACCGCCGCCATCCCGGTCGCGACGCACCTGCCGGGGTTGGCCGCCTTCGCCCTGCTGACCGCGATCTGCGTGGCGTTGGTGGCCGTCGAGGTGGTGGTGATGGCGGACGCGCGGCGGGCCCTGCGGCAGGCCGCCCTCAACGAGCGGGCGACCTACGAGAAGCACGAGGCCGACTGGCGCGCCCGCTGGCACGAACAGGCCGCCGACGAGCCACCGGCCTAGCGGGTGCGTCGCGGTCGGTGACCCGGCCGACGGCGTGCTCGACGAGGCGTCAGGTGGCGACGGCCACGGCGTGTTGCGGACGACGGTGTCTCCGCACCCGCCGGCCTGGCATGATCCAGCCATGCCGGTCAACCGTCGCTCGCTGCTCGGACTCGGGCTCTCCGCCGCCACCGCGGCGCTCGCCGGCTGCCGGGCGGCACCGCCGGCGGGCCACGCCGGCTCGTGGCGGACGCCGGGCGCGGCGGCCCCGGGCCAGGGCGCCGCCGCGGTCACCGGGCCGGTCGTCCGCACCTCCCCGGTCAGCCGGCGGCTGACCACCGTGCTCACCGGCTACCTGAAGCCGACCAGCCAGAACCCCGCCCACCCGATGTACGCCGGGGCGGTCGCGCTCGCGCTCAACGGCGGGCAGCCGTACGCCGAGGCGGCCGTCGGCGAGGCCCTGCGTTTCGGTGCCGGGCCGGTCCTCCTGCCCGCCGGCGAGCGGGTCCGGATGCGCACCGACTCCATCTTCGACCTCGCCTCGATCACCAAGGTCTACACGGCCATCCTCGCCCTGCGGCAGGTCGACAAGGGCCGACTCGACCTCGACGCGCCGGTGGTGAGCTACCTGCCGGAGTTCACCGGCGCCGGCAAGTCGGCCGTCACGGTGGCGATGCTGCTCGCGCACACCAGCGGGCTCCCGGTGGGTGCCTCGGTGACCGGCTACGCCACGCTGGCCGAGAAGTGGCGGGCCGTCCTGGCCACCCCGCTGGTCAGCGGGGCGATCCCGGGCCGGGTGTTCCGCTATTCGAGCGTCGGGCTGATGGTCGTGGGCAAGCTGGTGGAGAAGGTGACCGGCCAACGGCTCGACCAGGCGCTGAAGACCGAGCTGACCGAACCGCTCGGCCTGCGCTGGACCGGCTTCAACCCGAACACCTGGCTCAGCGCCACCGACCGGGCCACCCGGCTGGTCGCCACCGACGCGCGCTCCTCGCGGGGGCTGCTCCGGGGCGTGGTGCACGACGACGTGGCCAACCACCTGGGCGGCATCGCCGGGCACGCCGGCATCTTCAGCACCGCCCGGGAGGTCGCCGTCATCGGCCAGTTGCTGCTCGACGGCGGCACGTACGGCGGACAGCGGATCCTGGCCGAGAGCACCGTCCGCCGGATGCTGACCAACGCCAACGCCGGGCTGCCCGCCGTCGACCCGGAACGCCCGAACCGGACCGCCGACCACGGGCTCGGCGTGGTGCTGCACCAGCCGTGGTTCATGGGTCGGCTCAGCACCCCCACCACCTTCGGGCACACCGGCTTCACCGGCACGTCGCTGCTGGTGAGCCCCGCCCGCCGGACCGTCTTCGTGCTCCTCACCAACCGGGCCCACCCGAACTGGAGCTGGGCCAACCCCGATCCGGTGCGGGTCGCGACCGCCAGCGTCCTGGCCCGCCTGCCCATCCTGTCGGCCACCGGCACCAGATGACGGCGGCGCGCCGGTCCCGTCCCACCTCGCCGAGCGACGGGCGCCGCGGTCACTCGGGCAGGGTGACCGGCGGACCGAACCGGACCGGGACGCCGGGCGAATAGAGCACGCTGGCCGGCGGTCCCGCCGGCGGCGGCAACCCGGCGGCGGCGACCAGTTCGTCGTCCAGGCGCAGCAGCTCGGCCCGGTGCAGCGGCCAGCGGGGATGCCAGTTCGGCAGGTGCAGCGTGCGCCCGTACGCGCGGGTGTGCAGCCCCCAGCGGGCGGTGACGAAGTGCTCCAGCGGGGTCGGCTCGGCGATCGGCTCCCTCACCCGTACCACCATCCGGCTCGACGCTCCGACCGGGCCGGGCCAGCGCCGCCGGCACCGGTAGGTGTAGCGGTCACCGTCGCGGTCCAGCCGCATCGCCGACCACAGGTACGGCAGTCGCAGGGTCGCCCGGGCGACCAGCACCGGCACCAGCCGGGACGCGTCGAGCGAACGGAACACCACGGCCCGCCGGCCGGTGTGGTCGACCGAGTAGAGCCGGACGTTGGTCTCGGCGAAGCTGCCGAAGTACGGCACCCCCGGCCCGGTGCCGAGGCCCAGCCCCACCATCCGGAAACCGATCAGGCCGACGTAGCTGAGCCCGTCGAGCGTGTCCGGACGGGTGCCGGCGGGCAGCAGGGGCGCGACCAGCTCCGGCGCGACCGCCCAGTGCAGGAAGGTGAGGTGCTCCCAGCGCTGCCCCAGGATCGCCCGCCGGAACCGCTGCTGCGGGGCGCAGTCGACCGGCTCGATGTTCACCCACCCATCCTGCCCCGTCCCTCGGCCGGCGTAGCCTCCCCCGCCCGGCCGAGGATCGCCTGACTGTTGTCGATTGCCGGCGTTTCCGGGCCCGGTCCGGGCTACGGTCTTCCGGTGAGGGCTCGTACCCGCGCGGTGGAGGCACTCAAGGCTGATCCGGCCATGTCGTCGCTGCGCCGGTCGCTGGAGTCCTACTACGGCGATCCGGCGCGCGAGGCGGCGATGGACGAGTTCTACGCCCGCTTCGTCCGGCCCGGCGACGTGGTCTTCGACATCGGGGCCCACGTGGGCGACCGGACCGGCAGCTTCCGTCGCCTCGGGGCGCGCGTCGTGGCCGTGGAGCCGCAACAGCTGTGCGCGCGCGCCATCCGGCGCATCTACGCCGGGGAGGACGACGTCGTCGTCGTCGAGGCGGCCTGCGGAGCGGACGAGGGCAGCGTCCGGCTGCACGTCAACTCCCGCAATCCCACGGTGACCACGGCGTCCTCGCACTTCCTCCAGGCGGCGCACGGCGCGGGCGGCTGGGAGGACGAGGTGTGGGACGCCACGGTCGAGGTGGCCGCCACGACGCTCGACTCTTTGATCCGCCGTCACGGCACGCCGGCCTTCGTCAAGATCGATGTGGAGGGCTTCGAGGAGGCGGTGCTGGCGGGGCTGAGCCGCCCGCTGCCCGCGCTGTCCTTCGAGTTCACCACGATCGAGCGGGCCGTGGCGCGGCGCTGCGTCGCCCGCCTCACCGCGCTCGGCTTCGAGGCGTTCAACGTCGCGTTCGGCGACGAGATGGCCCTGGCCTTCGGGGAGTGGCTGTCGGCGCCGGAGCTGGCGGAGCGGCTCCGGTCGCTGCCCCACGAGGTCAACTCCGGGGACGTCTACTGCGTGGCGCCGACCGCCGGGTAGCGCCCGTGCGCCGCCTCCTCCCGAGGGAGGAGACCGGGCTCCGACCGCCGGCCGCAACCGGGGCCCGAGGTCGGGCGCGGCCCGACGACCGGTTCACGAGCATCTACAGGTATGACTACCTCGTTGCGCCGGGCGGCACACTGGCACCGCCCCATGATGGTCTTCGTCGCGGGGATGGCGGTGCTCGCCGTCGTCGCCGCGATCGGCATCGTCGCCGATTCCCGCGTCCTCACCGGCGTCCCGATCTGGCTCAAGCCGTTCAAGTTCGCCGTGTCTTTCGTGCTGTACGGCACCACCCTCGCCTGGATGCTCTCCCTGCTGCCGCGACGCAGCCGGACCGCGGAGCGGGCGGGCACGGTCACCGTCGCGATGTCGCTGGCCGAGATGGCGGTGATCGTCGGGCAGGTGCTGCGCGGCACGACCAGCCACTACAACGAGACGACCCCGCTGAACGCCGCGCTGTGGCAGGTGATGGGCGCGTCGATCATGGTGCTCTTCGTCGCGCACCTCGTCATCGGCATCGTGGTCCTGCGGCAGCCGATGGCGAACCGGGTCGCCCGGTACGCGGTCGGGTGGGGGCTCGGCCTGTCCCTGCTCGGCATGCTGGCGGCGATACCGATGGTGGTGCCCGGCCAGGACGTGGCGGCCGAGGGGATCGCCGGAGCGCACAGCGTGGGCCTACCGGACGGCGGACCCGGGCTCCCGCTGGTCGGCTGGAGCACCACCGGCGGGGACCTGCGGATCGGGCACTTCGTGGGGCTGCACGCCCTGCAGGCGCTGCCGATCCTGGCGATCCTGCTGAGCCGGCTCCTCGGGACGTGGCTGGACGAGCGCAGCCAGGTGCGGCTGGTGGTCGTCGCGGGCGCCGCCTACGGCGTACTCACGATGCTGTTGACCTGGCAGGCGCTGCGCGGACAGCCGCTGCTGCGGCCGGACGCCCTCACGCTGGCCGCCGCCGCGGCGCTGGTGGCCGCGACCGCGACCGCCGCCGCGTTGGTCCTCGTCCGCCGACGCCGCCCGGAACTGGCGCTGGCCGCATGACCGCGACGCTGTTCACCCTGACCTTCGCGCTGGCCGCGCCGTTCTGGGCGCTGATGCTGCTGCTGCCGCGCTGGTCCGGGACCGCCCGGATCATCTCGTCCCCGCTGATCGTGCTGCCGGTCCTGGTGAGCTACGCGCTGCTGGTGCTCCCGGCGCTCGCCGACGTGCTACCGGCCGTGACGGCGCCGACCCTGCCGGGGGTACGCGACCTGCTCGGCAGCGCCGACGGCGCGGCGGCGGCCTGGGCGCACATGGTCGGGTTCGACCTGTTCGTCGGCCGGTGGGCCTGGCTGGACGGTCGGGACCGGGGGGTGCCGGCGCTGGTGATGGCTCCGGTGCTGGTGCTGACGATCCTGCTCGGGCCGCTCGGGCTGGCCGCCTACCTCGCCGTCCGGGCGAGGTGGGCCCGGCCGGCGGTCGTTCCGGCCCGCGAGCCGCAGCGCCTAGGCTGACCCGGTGGGGTGGGTGGGACGGCTCTTCGACGCGCGCGACACGTTCGCGCGGATGCTGCTGCTCGACCTCAGCGGCGTCGGCTACCTGGTCTTCGGCGCCCACGCCGGACGCTCGCCGACGACCACACAGTGGAGCCTCGCGCTGGTCGCGTTCGCCGTCGGGCTGGTGTGCCACCGCCGGGCGCTGGTCAACCTGGTGGCGCAGGCCGCGCTGCTGGCGGTCGCCATCCAGCTCGTCGACGACACCACGATCAACCAGGTCGGTGCCAGCTGGGCCCTGTTGGAGCTGACCATGCGGGCGGACCGGCCGCGGATCATCTGGCTGGCCGCCGGGCTGCTGGCCGTGGTGGACCTGACCGACTCGATCGGCGACCCGTTCCGGCGGTTCCTCTCCGGCGTCTTCGGGCTGACCGTGGAGGTCGGCGTGCCGCTGCTGCTCGGCCTGGTCATCCGCACCACCCGAGAGCTCGGCCGGCAGGCCGAGGAGCGGGCGGCGGCCGAGCAGCGCCGGCGCGAGTCGGAGAGCCGCGCCGCCCGCGCGGACGAACGCAGCGCCATCGCCCGCGAGCTGCACGACGTGGTCGCGCATCACGTGGCGTCGATGGTGCTGCGGGTGGGCGTGGCCCGGCACGTGCTGACGGAGCTGGATCCGCGGGTGGGCGAGGTCTTCGACGACGTGCACGGCACGGGGACCGCCGCCCTGGCGGACCTGCGCCGGCTGGTCGCGGTCCTGCGCGACCCCGACGGGGTACGCGGTGACGCGGCGCTGACCGCGATCGAGCCGGCGGCGCTTCCGGCGGCACTCGGTGCGGCGGTCGACCGGGCCCGCCAGGCCGGTGTCACCGTGGAGGCCGACATCGACCCGGCGGTCGGTTCGCTCGACGCCGTCCGGGGCCTGGCGGTGTTGCGGCTGACCCAGGAGGCACTGACCAACGTGGCCAAACACGTCGGCACGTCCGCCCGGGCGCGCCTGGCGGTGTCGGTGGTCGACGGGGCCGTGCACTGGGAGGTCCGCGACGACGGGCGCGGCCGGGTGCCGGCGGCGGTACCGCCTGGCGGCGGCCACGGCATCACCGGCATGCGCGAGCGCGTCGAGGTCCTCGGCGGCCGGCTGGAGGCCGGCCCGACCGGCGCGGGCTGGCGGGTACGCACCGTGCTCCCGACCGCCGCGTCGACCGCTCCCCCCGGCCCGCCGATCCCCCGCGCCGGCTCGGCCGCACCGCACGAGACGGAGCTCGCATGATCCGCGTCCTGCTGGTCGACGACCAGCACCTCATCCGCGCGGGCCTGCGCATGCTCTGCGACGCCCAGCCCGACATCGAGGTCGTCGGCGAGGCCGACAACGGTCGCGACGCGATCACCCTCGCCGCGCGGCTGGTGCCCGACGTCGTCGTGATGGACCTGCGGATGCCGGGCGTCGACGGGATCACCGCGACCAGCCGGATCCTCGCCGACCGCCCCGCGACCCGCGTGCTGGTGCTCACCACCTTCGGCGACGACGACCACCTCTATCCGGCGCTGACCGCCGGCGCCTGCGGGTTCCTGCTCAAGGACGCGCCCCCGGCCGACCTGCTCGACGGCGTCCGCCGCGCCGCCGTGGGCGACAACCCGTTCAGCCAGGAGGTGCTGCAACGCCTGGTCCAGCGCGCGGTGCACGCCCGCCCCGAGACGCCGCAGCCGGCCCAGGGGCTGACGGCGCGCGAGCAGGACGTGCTGAACCTGGTCGCCGAGGGGTTGTCCAACACGGAGATCGCCGACCGGCTGCACATCGGCGTCACCACGGTGAAGACCCACATCACCAGCCTGATGACCAAGACCAACAGCCCCAACCGGGTACGCCTGGCCCTGTTCGCCCGCGGCGGCTGAGTGACGCCTGCGCAGGCTGGAAGCGCGCGCTGATCAGGCCAGGCGAGGAGGTGCCAAAGGATCTCCGGGTCGCTTTCCCGCTGGCCCGCGCGGTCGAAAGTCGCTTGCCGCGCACGGTGGGCTCCGGGATGGTGGTGTCCATGACGTTCTGACGGACAGCACCCCCTGCTCCAGGCCACCGCGGCGCCGACCGGCGCCGTCATGCCGCCCGTCCGTACCCTTCCGCGAGAAGCGAGCGTCCTTGTCTCAGCACCACTCCCGGCGGGAGTCCCTGCCGCCGTCCACCCCGGCCACCGTCACCGTGTTCGCCTCCCCCACGAGCTGGATCGAGTCGAATGCCCTCGCGCAGTGCCAGCAGGTGGCCGCCCTCGACGGCATGATCCACGTCGCCGGCATGCCGGACCTGCACCCGGGCAAGGGCGCCCCCATCGGCGCCGCCATGGCGTCGACCGTGTTGTATCCGTTCCTGGTGGGCTCCGACATCGGTTGCGGCATTGCCGTGTTTCCCATGAAGCTCAAGCGCGCCGCACCCGAGAAGCTCGCCGCCCGATTCCCCGACCTCGACCGCCCGCTGGACCCCGAGCGGGATGCCGACGACCCGGCCTGGGCCGTCGTGGAGGGCGACGTTCCCGCCGGTCACGTGGAGGGCCTCGGAACGGTCGGCCGGGGTAACCACTTCGTCGAGCTGGCGCGGATCGAGACCGTCTTCGAGCCGGGCCACGCGAGCCGTCTCGGGCTCGCCGCCGGCGACCTCGTTCTCATCGTCCACAGCGGTTCCCGAGGGCTGGGCGAGCGGATCCTGCGGGCGCACACCGAGGTCCACGGCGCGGGCGGCGCCCCTGATGCCGCGGCCTACCTGGCGATGCATGACGACGCCGTGCGCTGGGGTTCGCTCAACCGGCGGCTGATGGCGGCCCGGGTCGCCCACGCCCTGGGAGCGGAACCCACCGAGCCGATCGTCGATCAGTGCCACAACCTGGTCGAGGTCCGCGACGGGGTCTACCTGCACCGCAAGGGCGCGGCGCCGGGTGACGGCCGCGACGTGCTCATCGCCGGTACGCGAGGCACTTGCTCCTACCTCGTGGCCGCCCACGCCGGCCCGGATGCCAACCACTCAGTCGCCCACGGAGCGGGCCGCAAGATGTCCCGGGCGGACGCCCTGCGCCGGGGCCGGGCCAAGCACACCGTCGAGGAACTGCGCCGTACCCCGGTGGGGTCGCTGGTGGTGTGCGGGGACCGTCAACTGCTCTTCGAGGAGGCACCCACTGCCTACAAACGCATCGAGCAGGTGATCAGCGACCTCGTCGACCACGACCTGGCCACCCCCGTGGCCACCACGGTCCCCCTGGTCACCTACAAGACGCCCGACATCGGGTCCACGTCCCGACCGGACCGCCGGAACCACCGCCGTAAGCGGGGCCGGCCATGAGCGTCCACCTGCTCCTGTCCGCCGGGCGTGGCCCGCAGGAGTGCGCCTGGGCGCTAGCCCAGCTGCTGGGCCGTCTGACGGCCGACGCCACCCGGCAGAATCTGGTGACCCATCGGGTCCAGACCGTACCCGGGGACCGGCCCGGCACCTACCGGTCGGCAATGGTCGAGATCTCCGGCGCCGGCGCCGAGGCGTTCGCCGCCTCGTGGAGCGGAACCCTGTGCTGGCAGGCCCCCAGCCCCTACCGCGCGGACGCCGGCCGGAAGAACTGGTACGTCACCGTCCGACCGTGCCGGGTCGACAGCCCGGTCACGCCCTTCACGGAAGCAGATGTCGACATCGTCGCCTGCCGTACCGGCGGCCCCGGCGGTCAGCACCGCAACAAGGCCAGCACGGCGGTACGGGCGACCCACCGTCCCTCCGGCCTCGTCGTCGTGGTCGACACCGAGCGGCAGTTCAGCCTCAACCGCCGCATCGCCATCCAGCTGCTGCGCCAGCGCATCGAGCACGGCGACGAGACAGCGCGACGCGCCGCCACCACCGCCCGATGGCGCATCCACGACGAGCTCGTACGGGGCAACCCCACTCGCATCGAACGTCCGCATCCGTCCGGACAGGACACGGCCACACCGCATCGGCCACGCCAGCGACGGCGGCAGTCCGCACAGCCGCGCTCACCGCGGTAGGAACATCGCATCCGCCACCAACGGGATCGACAGAGCGGGAGCGGCGGTCAGGAGAAGCTGATGCGGGGCGGGTAAATGCAGCGGCGTGCCCATGCCCGCCCTCCGGGCCGGTTCCGGCACCGGAGGTCAGGATGAGCGGCTGTCACAGGTTGTGGCGGTCGTCGGCCGGCAGGCGAGGCGGTTCCGGCGGCTCGGGCGACTGGTCAGGCTGGCCAAGCTGCGCGACATGGGTCGGATCGAGGACCCGGGAGAGGAAGGAGCGGGTCCGTTCGTGCCGAGGCGCACCAAGCACCTCCTGCGGCGGCCCCTGCTCGACCACCACGCCGCCGTCCATGAACACGACCCGGTCGGCGACGTCCCGGGCGAACGCCATCTCGTGGGTGACCACCATCATCGTCATGCCGTCCTCGGCCAGCTTGCGCATGACGGTGAGCACGTCGCCGACCAGCTCCGGATCGAGCGCGGAGGTCGGCTCGTCGAAGAGCATCAGCTTGGGGTCCATCGACAGCGAGCGGGCGATCGCCGCCCGCTGCTGCTGCCCGCCGGAGAGCTGCGCCGGGAACGCGTCGGCCTTGTCGGTCAGGCCGACCCGCTCCAGGTTGTCCCGCGCGATCCGCTCGGCCTCGGCGCGACCGCGCCGGAGCACCCGGCGCTGGGCGATGGTGAGGTTGTTCAGCACGGTCAGATGCGGGAAGAGGTTGAACGACTGGAAGACCATGCCGATGCCGCGGCGGACCGAGTCGATCTCGACATCCGGGTCGGTCATCTCGACCCCGTTCACCCAGATCTTGCCGGCGGTCGGCTCCTCCAGCAGGTTGACGCACCGCAGCAGCGTCGACTTGCCGGACCCGGACGGCCCGATGACGCAGACCACCTCGCCGTGGCCGACCTCGAAGTCGATGCCCTTGAGCACTTCGAGCGGCCCGAAGGATTTGTGCAGGTCGCGGATCTCGACGGCGGGCCGGGGTTGGATAGTCGTCATGTGGGTCACCGAGCCTTGGCGTAGCGGAGTTCGAGGCGTCGTACCACCTGGGAGAGGGGCAGCGTGATGACCAGGTAGGCGAGGCCGGCCACCAGCAGCGGGGTGGCGTTCACCCGGTCGTTCAGCGTGTCCCGACCGAACTTGGTGACCTCGATGGTCTGCGCGGTCACACCGAGCACGTAGGCGAGCGACGAGTCCTTGGTCAGCAGGATGAGTTCGTTCGTGAGCGGCGGGATGACCACCCGGAACGCCTGCGGGATGACGATGGTGCGCATCGCCGTGAAGTGCGACATGCCGAGGGTGCGCGCCGCCTCCATCTGCCCCTTCGGCACGGCCTGGATGCCCGCCCGGATGGTCTCGGCCATGTACGCCGCAGCGGTCAGTCCGAGACCGATCGCGATCGAACCGAACACCCCGCCCGGAATCTCGCGCTCCGGGAAGGCGATGGGAATGCCGTACCCGACGAGAAAGAGCACCAGCAGCGCGGGCAGACCCCGGAACAGCTCGATGTACGCCGTCGCCACCCAGCGGTACGGAGCGATCCGGGACAACCGCATCAATGCGAGGACGGTGCCGAACACGAGGCCGAAGGCGAACGCACCCAACGTGTAGAGGATCGTGTTGCGCAGCGCGACGGTGATGATCGTCGGGAACATCGACTTGATGATGTCGACCCGGAAGAAGGCCTCCCGCAACCTGTCCCAGTCGGCGGCAAGAATCACCACCGCGATGATGGCGATGAAGGCCAGGTACTGGAGCCAGAGGGACAGCCGCTCTCGCTGGCGGCGTCGCAGCTTCACCGTTCGACGCTCCTTGACTGTGCGGGGGTTGCCGAGGCGGAGGGCGCGCGCCAGGCGCGCGCCCTCCTGCCGGGTGCTTGAATCACGCGTTCGGCAGCTTGCCGATCCACTTCTCGTAGATCTTGTCGTAGGTGCCGTCCTGCTTGGCCTTGGCGAGCACCTCGTTGATCTTCTTGAGCAGTTCCGGGTTGCCGTCCTTCTTCACCGAGAACCCGTACTGCTCGCCGGTGTCGAACTCGGCCGCCACCTCGAAGCCGCCGGCGTGCTCCTTGATGTACTCGGTCCAGACCGGCAGGTCGTTGATGGCGGCCTCGATCTGACCGTTGGCGAGGGCCTGCTGCAGGGCCGCGAGATCCTCGAACTCGACGAGCTGCAGGCCCTTCTCCGCCTCGAACTTGCGGGCGTAGTCGCGGCCCGTGGTCGCCGCCTGGACGCCTAGCTTCTTGCCCTTCAGGTCGTCGAGAGACTTGTACGACTTGCCGGTCTTGACCAGCATCGCCTGAGTTGCGTCGAAGTAGGGATCGGAGAAGTTCATCACCTTCTGCCGTTCCTCGGTGATCGTCATGCCGGCGGCGGCCGCGTCGCACTTGCCCGTGTTCAGGTCCTGGCCGGACTTGATCCCCTCGAACGGCGTGTCGACGATCGCCTGCTCGACGCCAAGTTCCTTGGCGACCAGGTCCATCACGTCGACGTCGAACCCGATCACCTTGCCGCTGCCATCCTTCGACTGGAAGGGCGCGTACGGCAGGTGGGTGCAGACGGTCAGCTTGCCCTTCTCGACGAGCTTGACCCCGCCTGCCTGGACCTCGCCCTCGTCCTTCTTGGCACATCCCGCGCTCACCGCGAGGGCGGCGATCGCCACGATCAAGCCAGCCTTACGGACTGCGCTGTGGAAAGTCACGCTGTGTCCCTCCGGTTCGGCGCCCGTATGACAGGCAGCCAGTGTTGGTGCAAAGACGATGTGACAGGCGACGGTACCTGATTCGGCAGGACGTACCTAGATCACGCCGGCTCTTGAGCCGATCCTGCAGTCGTCACGGTCAGTAAACCCCGGCATTAGGTATGAAACCGGGTGCCAGTGGGCGGCGCCAGCAGACCCGGTCATGCTCGGCCGGCACTTTCGCCTGCCCCGGTCAGGCCGCGTACCGGGCGGCGGGCGGCGGGCGGCGGGCGGCGGGCGCCATCGCCCGGTCCGCGGAGCGCCGCCACCGCCCCCGTCCCGCGTCTGCGCCGACCGCGGCGAGCACTTGCGCGGCCCGGGCCACCGGTGCCGCTGCGGTAACCCGCGCGAGGCCGCGGTGGGCTACCGGGCGGTCGCGCAGCTGCCGTCGGAGTCGGTGTTGCCGCCGAGGTCGACGATGCGCGCCCGGACGGCCCGGCAGTTGCCGGGACCACTTCGGCTGGTGTTTCCGCTGATCACGGAACCCTTCAGCTCCACCGCGCCGGGTCCGGACCGGTCCTCGGTACTCCCCGGCAGGTAGGCCAGGGAGATGTTGATACCGCCCCCGCCGTCCTCGGCGTAGTTCTCGGTCACCTCGGAGTCGACCACGGTGACGGTACGTACGCCGCGGACGTCAATGCCACCGCCCAGCCCGGCCAGTTCCCCCGGGCGGGTGGGGTCGTGCGGATTGCTGACCCTGTTGCGGGTGATCGTCGACCGCTCGACCAAGCCGACCGAGTCGAACCGCAGCCCGCCGGCCTCACCCGCCTCGTTGTCGTCCACCAGGCTGTCGCGCAGGGTGAAGGAGGTGAACGGGATGCTCTGGACCGCGCCTCCGAAGCGGGCGCTGTTGCCGGTGAGCCGGACCCGCTCCATCGTGAGGTCGGATGCGTTCAGCGCGGCGCCCCCGCCGTAGTAGTTGTAGACCGAGGCGACCGGGGCCGACACGCCGCCGGTAATGGTGAGGTCCGAGATGGTGGCCGGTCGCAGGACGGTGAAGACCCGGTCGAGCCGACCGCCGTCGATCACCGTTCGGTCCCGGCCGGCGCCCACGATGGTGGTGGGCTTGAAGATCTTCAGGTTGCCGTGCGCGGTGTCGGCGAGGGTGTAGTCGGTGAAGGCGCGGCCGGCCAGCGGCGGGATGCGCAGGGTGTACCGCCCGGCGGGGACCACGATGGTCGAGTCCGACTGTGCGTTGGCCTCCATCACCGCAGCGCGCAGCGTGCAGACGCCATCGGCGGTGCGGCACCGCCCGTCCCCGGGCGTCGGATCAGGAGCGTCGGAGGTGCTGTCCACTTCGAACCTCCCCGGCGGCGGGGTTACCGCGCTGCCCCAGGCGGGGGCGCCGGGGACGACGACGACGGTCAACGACAGGGTCAGTGCGCCCGCGGCCAACCGCGGCGCATTCATCAGGTTCTTCATGCGCCAATAGCTACCGCCGGGCAAGCCCGGTAAACGAGCGGAGAACCCCAAAGGGTGTGAAGCATCGCATCCGACCCGTTAACCATCGGTTCATCACGGTCCGCTATCCAGGCGACGTGGACCGCCGGGCACGGCTGCTCGCTGCCGTCGAGTGCAGTGGTGTGCACGCTGGGCTGGTGGCGTACCGCTGTCAACCGGTGGACGGGTCAACGGGCGGCGTCCGGGTGCCCCCGCATGCCGGAGCCGCCGGCGCTGCCACCGGAGGAGCCACCGGCCACGCCCGACCCGTCGTCCTCGGTGACCAGGTCCGGGCGTACGTCGGTGTCGTCCGGGGCCGGGACCTCGGTGTCCGCCTCCACCTGGACGAGGCGGGCCTGGCCGGCCTCGTTCTCGGCGTGCTCCGGATCGACCGGCAGCTCACCGTCCCGCGCCCTGTACCCCACGGCCGTCTCCCGTCGGTGGTGGATCTGTCCGGCGACGGCTACCCGCCGCCGTCGGGGCGAAACCTCACCCGCGGGGCTCCTGCCCGGATCCAGGCCCACCGGGCCGAGATCGAGGGGGCCGACGTCCCCGCCGAGCTGGTGCGGGTGCACCTTCGGAGAAAGAGTGGCCTTGGAAGCCGGAATGACCACTCATTCTCTGAAAGAGGGCGCCGGGAAGCGGCGGGTGTACGGGCGGCGCGAGCGGGTAGGCAGGCCCGCCCGACCGGCGGTACCCGTGCCCGGGGCGAATCGCGGATCAGGGGGTGGGCGCCGGTGAGCCGGGTCCGGAACCTGCGCGTCCGCCCCGACCTGCTGTACGTGGCGAGCGGGTGGAGCACCCTGGTCACCGACGTGCGCGGCCGGATCACCGGCGCCGACCCGCAGGGCTTCTTCGCGCGCAACACCCGGGTGCTCAGCGTCGAGCGGCTCACGATCGACGGCCGGGAACCGGTCGCGTTCAGCACCGCGAACGTGGGAGGTCACGCGCAACTGTCGTACGCCGAACTCGGCGACGGCGAGGCGCTGCCCGCGCAGGCGGCCTACCTGCTGACGGAACGCTTCGTCGGCGACGGGCTGCGCACCCGGCTGACCGTGGTCAGCTACGCCGCCCGGCCAATCACCCTGCCGGTGCGGATCCACCCCGCCGCCGACTTCGCGGACACCGGCGAGGCCGAAACGGGACGCCGCCGGCAGTTCGGCGACGTCGACCGGACGTGGGACCCGGCGCAGCGGGAACTGCTCCTGACCTACCTGCGCGACGACCTGGACCGGGCGGTGGCGATCCGGGTACGCGCCGACGCCCCCGTCCGGTACGTCGACGGCGCGCTCGCCGTCGAGGTCACGGTGCCGCCGGGTGGCAGCAGCCGGGTGGATCTCCTCGTCGAGCCGGTCTTCGACGGCGAGCGCCTGGTCGCTCCGCCACCGACGTTCACCGGCCCCACCGACGCCGCCACGGCCGCCGGCGCCCGCCTCGCCCGCGAGTTCACCCGGCTGAGCAGCAGCAACTTCGACGTCACGGCGGCCTGGCGGTGCGCGGTCGACGATCTGACCGTGCTGCCGCTCGGCGAACCGGCCGGGCCGACGGCGCCGATGGCCGGGTTGCCGATCTACCAGGAGATCTTCGGCCGGGACACGATGACCGCGTCGTGGCAGGCGCTGCTGGCCGGGCCGACGATGTTGGCGGACAGCCTGCGGCTCAACGCCCGCCACGTCGGGCAGCGCGTCGACGACCGGCGCGACGAGGAGCCGGGCAAACCGCTGCACGAGGCCCGCCTCGGCCCGGTGTCGGTGCTCGGGCTCGACCCGTTCACCCACTACCACGGCGACTGGTCCACGGCGCCGGACTTCCTGGTCTTCCTCGGGCAGTACCTGGCCTGGACCGGGGATCTGGACACGGTGCGGGAACTCCTGCCGACGGCGCACCGCGCCCTGGACTGGCTCGACCGGTACGGCGACCTGGACCGCGACGGCTTCCTGGAGTACCACTGCCGCGCCCCGTCCGGCCTGAAAAACCAGGGGTGGAAGGACTCGGACACCGCCATCGTCGACGAGCACGGGCAGGTGGTGCCGAACCCGATCGCGAGCAGCGAACTCCAGGCGTACTGGTACGCCGCGCTGCGGCACGCCGCCGTGGTGTTCGCCACGACGGGCCGGCCCGCCCTCGGCGCCAAGCTGGTGGCCCGGGCCCGCGCGTTGCGCCGCCGCTTCCACCGGGCCTACTGGATGCCCGATCAGGGCTGCTACGCGATGGCGCTCGGGCCGGACGGGCGGCAGGTGCGGTCGGTCAACTCCAACGACGGCCACCTGCTGACCACCGGCATCGTGCCGACCCGGGTCGCCGGCCTGGTCGCCCGCCGGCTGCTGGCGCCCGACATGTTCAGCGGCTGGGGGGTGCGCACCCTGTCGGCGGCGCATCCGGCGTACAACCCGTTCAGCTACCACCGGGGCAGCGTGTGGCCGGTGGAGGCGGGCACGATCGGTCTCGGCCTGGCCCGGTACGGCTGCTGGGCGCAGCTGCACCGGTTGGCGGAGGGGATGTTCGCCGCGGCGGCGCTCTTCGACGAGCACCGCCTGCCCGAGGTGCTCAGCGGCCTGCCCCGCGACGACGCCCATCCACATCCCGGCGTCTATCCCGACTCCTGCTCGCCCCAGGCGTGGTCCGCCAGCTCGGTGGTCGCGCTGGTCCAGGCGCTGCTGGCGCTGCGCCCGGCCGCACCACTGCGGACGATCTTCGTGGACCCCCACCTGCCGGAGTGGCTGCCGGACCTGACGCTGGAGGGCGTACAGGTGGGACGGGCCACCGTCGACCTCAGGGTGCGCCGCCGGCGCGGCGGACGCACGTCGATCCGGGTACGGGGCGATCGGCTGGCGGTGGTCCGCCGCCCGACGGTGCAGGCGACGGCCACCCGCCACCCCCGCTGTTGACCGCCGGTCCGCCGTCCACCCCCGTGAGTCGCGGGCCGCCGACGCCGGCTCAGATGGCGGTGGCCCTGGCGACCTTCCACTCGCCGTCGACCGGGACCAGGGTGAGCACCACCCGGTTCTGGTCGACCTTCTCCCCCGCCGTGTTCACGTTGCGCCGGTACTGGTTGAGGTACACCAGCAACTCGACCCGCTCGGTGGTCGCGGTCACCACACCCGTCGAGGACACCTCGGCCGCCACGACCGCCTGCTGCGCGGTGGCGGTCTGCTTCAACGCCGCGGTGGTCTGCGCGTACTCCTGCGCGAACGGGCCGGTGGCGAAGGTGCGGCCGTTGGCCACGCTGTCGTCGAACGCCCGGTAGTCGTAGGAGAAGATCGCCTTGGCGGCGGCGGGCGCGGTGGCCAGCGCCTGCCGTACGGCGGTGTCCCGCCGCTCGGCGCGGTGGTCACCCCACCAGGCGAGGCCGGTGACCGTGGCCGCCAGCGCGATCGCGACGGCCAGCGCCGGGACGAGCCGGAGCCGGGCGGGGCGCCACCGCCGGGCGCGCAGCCGCCGCGGAAATTCGACCAGGGTACGCACGGTTCCTCCCTCTCTCATCCGACGAACTGCAGGCGGGACACCAGCCACCGGCCGGAGTCCTGGTCGCGGACCATGTCCAGCTGGATGCGGTAGTGCGACAGCCGCCCCTGCGGGGCCTTGACGTTCTTGACGGTGGCGTCGACGGCCACCAGCACCACCGCGCGGCGGCGGTCCCCGGAGACGAGGCCGGCCCGCAGCACCGACCCGCGCGAGTCGACCTTGTTCTCCACCACCGCGGTACGCACCTGCGACTGGCCCCGGACGAACTCCTCCTTGAAGTCCCCGGTGGCCCCGGCCGTGATCCGTTGGGTGTCCCGGTCGACGCTGGCCGCGCTGACCGAGACGAAGTTGACGCTGGCCTGCTTCGCGGCGGCGAGGGCCTCCTGCCGGGCCTGGTCCGTGGCCTGGTGGACGTACCACCGGTGACCGGTGGTGCCGGCGGCGGCGAGCGTCGCGGCGAGCACGGCCACGAGCAGGCCGACCAGCAGCCGTCGGCGTCCCGTCGGCGCGTCCCCGGCCGCCTTCGCGGCACCGGCGTCCCCGGCTCCCTGCGGCGGGCCGTCCACGCTCGCCGGGTCGTCCCCGCCGGCCGGGTCCTCGAACTCCGCCGGGTCGTCGACCTCGGCCGGGTCCTCGACCGGCTCCCGGTCGAGGCGTTCCAGCAGGTCCTCGATCGGCGCCACCGATGTGGGCAGCTGGCGCGGGACGACCCGGCGCCGCGAGGCCCGACCCGGCACCCCGGGCTTCGCCCCCTTGATCACTTTCAACGTGTGGTCCCTCCGGGCCTGCATCGCCACCTCCTCCTTCGCGCCGGTCACGGGGTCACCCCGGCGAGCAGCAACTGCTTCCACGACTGGTCCCCGGCCATCCGGGACTGCCCGCCGGTCCCGCCGAACTGCAACGGTCGCCCGTCGGAGCCGAGCACCAGGCCGGTCGCCGGGTCGTACCCGCTCGTCTCGGCCGGTCCGGACGCCCCGGGCGCCGGTGCGGGTTCCCGACCCCCGGGTCGGGGCGCGTTGGCGGCACCGCGCACGCTGGCGCCGGCCGCCCGCTCCGCCGCGCTGCACCTGGTGCCGCCGCCCCGGTACACGCAGGACGGCGGGTCGTCGAGGTTGACGACCAGGCCGAGGTGGGCGGTGCCGTCGCCTGGGGTGACGGTGAAGCCGCCGGCGACGGCGATCGGGTACACCACCAGCAGGTGCTCGATGCCGGGCAGCCGCCGGGCCGCGATGCCGTTGACGGTCACCAGGTTGCCGAGCAGGGTGCCGACCGCCGGTTCCAGACCGCGCAGCAGAGCGACCAGCTCTTTCCCGGCGGGCGGTCCGGCGGCCAGCAGCCGGCGCAGGTCGGGGTCGGCGGCGCGGACGGTGGCCGCCAACTGGGCCAGGCCGGCCGCCCAGCGGCGCAGCGCCTCGGCCGACTCGGCCTGGGTGGTGAGCACGGTCCGCCCGTCCTCGATCAGCGCGAGCGTCTCCGGCAGCCGGGCGGACGCCTCGGCGAGCAGCAGGTCCCCGGCGTCGAGGATCCGGGCCAGCGCCTGCTCGTTGCCCTCGAAGGCGGTGCCCAGCTCGGTGATCAGCACGGTGAGGTCGTCGGGGTCGAGGGAGCGGACCAGGGCGTCGAGGTTGGTCAGCAGCGTCTCCGGGGCGAGCGGGAGACCCGTCCGGTTCGCCGGGATCACCGAGCCGCCGGCGAGGTACGGCCCGGTGTCGCGCTCCGGGCGCAGGTCGACGTACTGCTCGCCGACGGCGGAGCGCTGGGCCACCACGGCCCGCAGGTCGTCGGGCACCCGGACGTCGCGGCGCAGCCGCAGGTCGGCGCGGACCCCGTCGCCGCGCAGGGCGACCGCGGTGACCCGGCCGATCGGCACCCCCCGGTAGGTGACCGGGGCGTTCGGGAAGATGCCGCCGGCGCGGGCGAGGTCCAGGTGGACCAGGTAGCTGCCGCCGAACAGCCGGTCACCCAGCCCGACGTACTTGATCCCCACGTAGCCGACACCGAGGACGCTCACCAGCACGAAGGCCAGGACCTGCAACTTCGCGGTACGTCCGATCATGGCCGCAGTCCCCCTCCGAGCAGGTCCGGCAGGTCGCCGAGCTGTCCGGTCACCGCGCCGGTCACCGGCAGCACGCACGGCGCCGACAGGACGGTGCCGGCGGGCAGTTCGGTGCCGGCGGGGAAGGCCGTTCCCGGCGGCACCAGTCCCTTGGGCAGGATCAGCCCGCCGAGGGGCACCGTCGAGCCGGGCTTGAGCAGCACGCAGCCCTCGGGCAGCAGGCAGTCCTTCGGCGGTGTCCAGGTCGCCGGGAAGTCCTTCGGGTCCGGCAGGCACTCGGTGAGCGGCAGCCCCGGGAGCGGGCCCGTCCCGTCGCCGGGACGCGGGACGGTGGTCGAGCCGCCGGCGCTGGGCCGCCCCGGCGGGCGGGGCGCCGTCGGCGACGCGGCCCCCCGGGCCGGTGCCGGCGCGGCGGCGACCAGGTTCGCCAGGATCGAGGCCGAGTCCAGGTCGGCGGTGACGGAGAGGTTGACGAAGTCGCCGACGATCGCGCCGGTGACGTTCGGCGGGAACGGGAACGACAGCATGAAGTCCAGCGACTTCGGCAGGTCGTCGCCGGCGCGGACCAGCTGCTCCAGGATCGGTTGCAGCGCCCGGACGTCGGCCAGGGTGTCGTCGCGGCTGCGGTTGACCACCCGGGTGCCGACCTCGCCGAGTTCACCGAGGGCGGTCAGCGCCTCGGTCAGCTGGGCCCGCTGGCGGGCCAGGACGGTGATGCCGGGAGCGAGCGAATCCACCGCCTCGCCGAGCGTCTGCTTCTGGCGGGCGAGCCGGCCGCTGAGCCGGTCGAGGGCGTCGAGGGCGCGCACCAGGTCGGCCTTCTGCTTGTCCAGCCCGCCGATGAAGGTGTCGAGCTGACTCAGCGCGTCCCGGACGGCGGGTTCGCGCCCGTCGAGCGCGGCGCCGAGCTCCTGGTTGATGGTCCGCAGCTGCGCCAGCCCGCCACCGTTGAGCAGCAGCCCGAGAGCGGCGAGGACCTCCTCCACCTCGGCGCCGCGGGCGGTGCGGGACAACGGGATGACGTCGCCGTCGACGAGGCGGGCGCCGGCCGGGGCGGTGGGTGGCGCCGCGAGGGTCACGTACTTCTCACCCAGCAGGCTGCTCTGCCGCACGGCCGCGGTGGCGTTGGCGGGCAGGCGTACATCGGCGTCGACGCGCAGGGTGACCCGGGCGGTCCAGCCGGCGAGGGAGATCTTCTCGACGCTGCCGACGGTCACGTCGTCGACCTTGACGGCGGCCTGCGGCACCAGGTCGAGCACGTCGCTGAACTCGGCGGTGACGGCGTACCCGTCGCCCCTCGGGGCGCCGCCGGGCAGCGGCAGGTCGGCGAGCTCGGGCAGGCCGCACCCGGCCGGGAGCAGTGCCGCCAGCACCGCCCCGGCCAGGACGCGCAGCGTCCGGGCGGTCATGACACGCCCCGCAGGATGCCGCCCAGGGTCGGGTCGCTGGTGATGGTGGAGCCGCCCGGCGCCTGGTCGGGGTTCGGCGCACCGGGGGAGCTGATGGGAGGTCCCGGTGAGGACCCGCCGATCTCCGGGGCGCCGGGCGGCAGCTTGAGCAGCTTGCGCAGCTGGTCGGTCATGGGCAGCCCGCGGGAGTGCAGGGTCTGCGCCAGGGCGAGGCACTTCGCGGGCACCTCGGCCGCGGGGAGCTGGTCGACCATCAGCGAGCAGGCGAAGCTCGCCGGGTCGTACGGGCCCATCGCGTTGTCGCGGGTGTCCAGGGTGCCGGAACGGGGGTTGTAGGCGAGGTTCAGGTTGCTCAGGGCGAGCGGGGCGACGTCGAGGATGTCGATGACCGCCTGCTGCTGGCGGACCAGCACGCCGGTGATCTCCGTCAGCGCGGTGACGTTCGAGGTCAACGCGGTCTTGTTCTCCTTCACGAACGCGGTGACGTCGTCCAGCGCGGTGGCGAGGTTGCGCAGCGCGGCGGCCAGTTCGTCGCGGTCGCCGGCGAGCTGTTCGGCGACGTCGGCCAGCTGCCGGTTGAAGGCGCGCACCTGCTGGTCGCTGCGGGCCAGGGCGGTGGTGAAGCGTTGCAGGTTGGCCACCGAGCCGAACAGGTCCTGCCGGCCGTCGGCGAGGGTGGTCAGCGCCCGGGACAGGCCGTCGAGCGTGTCGTGCAGCTCCTGGCCGTTGCCCTCCAGGTTGGCGCGGCCGGTGGCGACCAGGTCGGACAGCGCCCCGTCGCGGTTGGCGCCGGTCGGGCCGAGGGTGCGGTTGAAGTCGTCGAGCGCCTGGTAGATGTCGTCGATCTCCATCGGCGCGGCGGTCCGCTCCAGCGGGATCTCCGCGCCGTCGGTGAGCGCGGCGCCGCCGGCGTAGGCGGGGGTGAGCTGCACGTACCGGTCGCTGACCACGCTGGGCGGGACGATCAGCGCCTGCGCGTCGGCGGGTACGGAGACCTCCGGGTCGTAGCGCATGGTGACCTTGACCGCGCGGCCCTGCGGGGTCACCGCGACCACCTCGCCGACCCGTACGCCCAGCACCCGCACGTCGGATCCCGGGTACACCCCGACGGCTCTGGTGAACCAGGCGACCACCTGCCGTGGGGGTGTGCCGTCGCGGAGGACGACCACGCCGGCGGCGACGGCGACCAGCAGGGCGGTGGCGACGGCGAGAGGGCGTCGCCAGCGTCGGATCGGACCGGGCATCAGCGGCCTCCCGTCGTCGGCACGTACGGCTGGAGCAGCCCGGAGACGTACGAGTCGAACCAGCGGCCGTTGCCGACCACGTTGGCGAACGCGGTGACGAACGGGCCCATCCGCTGGATGGTCCGTTCGAGGTCGTCCCGGTTGCGCTGCAGGATCGCGACGACCTCCCGCAGCTTCCGCAGCGCCGGGGCCAGCCGGGCGCGGTTGTCGGTGACCAGTCCGGAGAGCTGGGTGGCGAGGTCGTCGGTGCCGACGAGCAGCTTGTGGATGGCGTCGCGGCGCTTGCTCACCTCGCCCAGCAGCGCCTCGCCGTCGGCGACCAGCTTGCGGAACTCCTCGTCGCGGGTGGCGAGCACGGCGGTGACGTCGCGGGCCCGGGCGAGCAGCGCCCGCAGCTCGGCGTCGCGGTCGGCGACGGTGCGGGAGAGCCGGGAGAGCCCGACCAGGGAGGCGTTGACGCTGCCGGGGGTCTCGGCGAAGGTCTGCGACAGGGTGGTGAACGCGGCGGCGAGCTGGTCGGTGTCGACCTTGTCCAGGGTGTCGGCGAGCCCGGTGACCGCCTGCACCACGTCGAACGGCGCGGCGGTGCGGGCCAGCGGGATCTGGCTGCCCTCGCGCAGCCGTCCCGGCCCGGCCGGGGACAGCGCCAGGTACTTCTGGCCGAGCACCGTCTTGATCCGGATGGTGGCGCCGGTGTCGGTGCCGAGGCGGACGCTGTCGTCGTCCACCCGGAACCGGACCCGGACGTAGGGCGCCGTGTCGCGGGCCAGTTCCACGGCGGTCACCTTGCCCACCCGCACGCCGGCGACCCGCACCTCGCTGCCGGTGGCCAGGCCGCTGGCGTCGTGGAAGGCGGCCTGGTACGCCCGTCCGGTCAGCGCGGCCAGCCGGTCGAGCTGGAAGGCGCCCAGCAGCGCGGCGACGACCAGGGTCAGCCCGACGGCGCCGACGACGACGGGGTTGCGTTCGCGGAACGGTGTCACTGGCTGCCTCCGGTGGCACAGCGGGCGGCCGGGGCGCTGAAGGTGGGCAGGTCGAGGGGCGCCCGGCCGGTCACCGCCACGTTGCCGTCGAAGTCGCAGAGGTAGAAGTTGAACCACGAGCCGGTGGAGGCGACGCGGGTCAACTTCTCGTACCGCTCGGGCAGCCGCCCGAGGGTGCCGTCGATGACGGCGGCGTTGCGGTTGAGGTTGCCGGCGAGGTCGTCCAGGGCGCGGACGTCCGCGGCCAGCGGTGGTCGGACCTCCTCGAGCAGCGAGGCCGTGGCCGTGGTGAGCTCACCGAGGCTGACCAGCGACTCGCCGATGGCCTTGCGGTCGCCGGAGAGGCCGGAGACGAACTGCTGCAACTGGCTGATGCTCTGGTCGAGGTTGCGGTCGCGTTCGGCGAGCGTGGCCAGGACGCTGTTGAGGTTGGTGATCACCCGTCCGATGACGGCGTCCCGGTCGGCGAGGGTGTTGGTCAGCGAGGCGGTGCGTTGCAGCAGGCTGCTCACCGTGCCGCCCTCGCCCTGCAGCACCTGGATGATCTCGTAGGCGAGCTTGTTGACGTCCTCCGGGTTCAGCGCGGTGAACAGCGGCCGGAAGCCGTTGAACAGCACGGTGAGGTCCAGCGCGGGCGTGGTCTGGTCGAGCGGGATGAGCCCGTCGGCGCGCAGTGGCCGCCCCTCCCCCGGCCCCTCGCTCAGCGCCACGTACCGCTGGCCGACCAGGTTGCGGTAGCGGATCTTGGCACGGACGCTGGTGGCCACCGGTACGTCGGGGGTGACGGTGAGGGCCACCTCGGCGATGGTGTCGTCGACGACCCGGATGGTCCTGACCCGGCCGACCTTCACCCCGGCCACGCGGACGTCGTCGCCGGGGAGCAGCCCGGTGACGTCGGTGAACCGGGCGCGGTAGGTGACGCCGCCGGGTGGGAAGGCGCCGAGGGTCTGCGCGAGCAGGGCGGTCAGCGTCAGCGTCACAGCGGCGAAGACCAGCAGCTTCAGCAGGGGCGCGATCGTGCGGCCGCTCATCGGGCGTTCACCACCCCGCCGCGCAGCAGCGGTCCCCAGAGCAGGACCGCGATGTCGGGGACCTCCGCCGGCGGGGTGCCGGTGACGGCACCGACGAGCGGCTTGACCAGCGCGCGCTCCTCGGCGGTGGCGGCCCGGCCCATGGCCGGCGAGCCGATCCCGGGCAGGGCCGCGGCCGTGCCGACGGGCAGGGGGGTACGCGGGCGGGCGCCCTGGCGGTCGTACCCGTCGTTGACGGCCACCTCGGGCGCCGGCTGCGCCGGTCGGGGCAGACCGTGGCACCGCGGGCCGTCGTGCGCGCCGTAGACCGGCTCGTCGCGTCCCCGCTGGAACTTGCCGCCGTCGCGGGTGACCTCGAGGGTGATGTGCATCCGCCCGCCGGCGAAGACCTCCTCGACGCGGGGTTGCAGGGCGACCAGCCCGCGCATCAGGCAGGGGTACTCGGGGGCGTAGGTGGCGAGCAGCTCCAGCACCGGTCGGCTCACCTCGCCGAGCGCGATGAGCTGGTCGCCGTGCCGGTCCAGGAAGCCCCGGGTGACGTCGGCGGTGGCGGTGGTCTCGGCGAGGAACGCCGCCAGTTGGTCGCGCTGGTCGACGACGGTGCGGGCGGTGACGGTCACGTCGCGCAGCAGGGCGAGCAGGTCGGGCAGCGCGACGTCGTAGCTGTCCAGCACGACGGCCAGCTTCCGGACGTCCTCGGCGATGGTCGGCATGGCCGGGTTGAGTTCCCGCAGGTAGGCGTCGAGCCGGGTGATGTTCGCGCCGAGCTGCTCGCCGCGCCCCTCGAGCGCGGTCGAAAGGGCACCCAGCGTCACGGCGAGCTGTTCCGGTCGCACCGCCTGCAGCAGCGGCAGCGCCTGGTCGAGGACCCGTTCCAGCTCCACCGCGGTACGGCTGCGGTCCTGCTGGATGACGGCGCCGTCGCGGATCGGCGGCGCGGTGCCGCCGGTGGGCGGGACGAGTTCGACGTACCGCTCGCCGAAGAGGGTCTTCGGCAGCAGCCGCGCGCTGACGTCGGCGGGGATCAGCGGCGTGGTACGCGGGTCCAGCGCGAGCCGGATGGCCGCGCCGGCGCCGGTGCTGCCGACCGAGCGCACCTCGCCGACGACGACTCCGCGTACCTTGACGTCGGCGCCCTCGTTGAGCTGGAGCCCGGCCCGGTCGGCCCGCAGCGTGACCCAGGCGACCGGGGTGAACGCCTTGCGGTACTGCAGCACGGAGCCGGTCAGCGCCGCGGTCAGCACGGCGATGAAGACGATGCCGAGAATGCGATGTCTCATGCTCACCCCGCGATCCGGACGGTGGTGGTCGCGCCCCAGATGGCCAGCGACAGGAAGAAGTCGACGATGTTGACCGCGACGATCGCGAGCCGGACGGCTCGCCCGACGGCGACGCCGACGCCGGCGGGTCCGCCGCTCGCGGTGTAGCCGTAGTAGCAGTGCACCAGCACCACGATCACGCTGAAGACCAGCACCTTGCCGAAGGACCAGAGCACGTCGACCGGGGGCAGGAACAGGTGGAAGTAGTAGTCGTAGGTGCCGGCGGACTGTCCGAAGTAGCCGACGGCGATGGTGCGGGTGGCGAGGTAGCTGGAGAGCAGGCCGATGACGTACAGCGGGATCACCGCGATGAAGCCGGCGATCATGCGGGTGGTGACCAGGAAGGGCAGGGAGGGCACGCCCATCACCTCCAGGGCGTCCACCTCCTCGGAGATCCGCATGGCGCCGAGCTGGGCGGTGAATCCGCAGCCGACGGTGGCCGACAGCGCCAGCGCCGCCACCAGCGGCGAGATCTCCCGGGTGTTGAAGTACGCCGAGACGAAGCCGGTGAACGCGCTGCTGCCGATCTGGTTGAGCGCCTGGTAGCCCTGGAGTCCGACCTCGGTGCCGGTGAAGAAGGTCAGGAAGCAGATGACGCCGACGGTGCCGCCGACCACAGCCAGGGCGCCGGAGCCGAAGCTGACCTCGGCCAGCAGCCGGATCACCTCCCGCTTGTACCGGCGGACGGTCCGGGGCGCCCACGCCACGGCACGCAGGTAGAAGGCGAGCTGGCCGCCCAGGTCGTCGAGGTACCGCAGCACCGCCATGTCAGCTCCCCTTCTGCGGTACGACCTGGAAGTACACGGCCGTGACGAGGAAGTTCAGCGCGAACAGCAGCATGAAGGTGATCACCACGCTCTGGTTGACCGCGTCGCCGACCCCCTTCGGCCCGCCCCGCGCGGTCATGCCCTTGTAGCAGGCGACGAGCGCGGCGGCGGCGCCGAAGAGCAGCGCCTTGACCTCGCCCACCAGCAGGTCCGGCAGCTGCCCGAGGGCCTGGAAGCTGGCCAGGTACGCGCCGGGCGTGCCGCCCTGCATGACCACGTTGAACAGGTAGCCGCCGGTCACGCCGACCACGCTGACCAGGCCGTTGAGCAGGACGGCGACCAGCATCGAGGCGAGCACGCGCGGCACCACCAGGCGCTGGATCGGGTCGATGCCGAGCACCTGCATCGCGTCGAGTTCCTCGCGGATCTTGCGGGAGCCGAGGTCGGCGCAGATGGCCGAGCCCCCGGCGCCGGCGATGATCAGCGCGGTGACGATCGGGCCGGCCTCGCGGACCACCGCGAGCACCGACGCGGCCCCGGTGAACGACTGCGCGCCGAGCTGCCGGACCAGCGAGCCGAGTTGCAGGGCGATGACCGCGCCGAAGGGGATGGAGACCAGCGCCGCCGGCAGGATCGACACCGAGCTGATGAACCAGGCCTGCTGCACGAACTCGCGGACCTGCACCGGCCGGCGCCCCAGGCTGCGCAGGGTGTCCAGGCAGAACGCGAAGAACTCGCCGGTGGCGCGGACGGCGGTGACGGGGGCGCTCATCCGGCCACCTCCCGGTGCCGCCGCCTGTCGGCGGCGAGCTCCCGGCCCAGCTCGATGGTCGGCTGCGCGGCGTCACGACGGCCCTCGAAGGAGCCGGGTGGCGGGATGACGCCGTTGTCCCGGCACCACTGCCCCGGTGGCCGCTCGGCCTGGCGGGGCAGCCCGTCCGAGGGGGGCAGCTGCAACGGGATGGGCGGCAACGGGGGCAGTTCGGCGCCGGCGTCCGCCTCGGCCTGCAACTCCTCGGCGTCCTTCTCCTCGGCCATCCCGATCGGGCCGACGCGCTGGGCGTTGAGGAACTGCCGGACCACCGGCTCGGTGCTGGACAGCAGCATCTCCCGCGGCCCGAACATGGCCAGGTGCCCGTGATAGATCAGGCCGATGTTGTCCGGCACCGTACGCGCGGTGTTGATGTCGTGCGTGACGATCAGGAACGTCGCCCTGGTGCGCTGGTTGAGGTCGACGATGAGCTGATTGAGGTACGCGGTGCGCACCGGGTCCAGCCCGGAGTCGGGCTCGTCGAACAGGACGATGCGGGGGTCGAGCACCAGCGCCCGGGCCAGCCCGGCCCGCTTGCGCATGCCGCCGGAGATCTCCCCGGGGAGCTTCTTCTCGGCGCCGACCAGGCCGACCATGTCGAGCTTCTCGTTGACCACGTCGCGAATCTGCGACTCGGACTTGCGGGTGTGCTCCCGCAGCGGGAACGCCACGTTGTCGTAGATGGTCATCGAGCCGAACAGCGCGCCGTCCTGGAACAGCACGCCGAACAGCTTGCGCACCTCGTACAACGCGCGTTCGGAGAGCCGGGGCAGGTCCTTGCCCTCGATCCAGATCGAACCGGCGTCGGGCCGCAGCAGCCCCACCAGGGTCTTGAGGAACACCGACTTGCCGGTGCCGGACGGACCCAGCAGCACGGAGATCTCGCCCGCCGGCAGGGTCAGGCTGATGTCCGACCAGACCGGCTGGCCACCGAAGGACTTGGTCAGTCCCTGCACGGCCACTTCGACACCCATGCGCCCTCCCTCCGTCGACATCAGTGACATCGGGCCGGCCGAACAGAACGCAACACACTTCTTTCCGCACGCCGGCAGCGACAGAGGGTGACCTATGCAAAGTGGCCCGCGTCTGGATAGCGTGCCGTTAACCCACCGGTAACGAAGGTGCCTCGCAATCCATGACCACAGCGATCGAGCCAGAGCTCGTCCGCCGGGCCGCCGATGGCGACCCGAGGGCGGTGTCGGCCCTGCTCACCGACGTACGGCCGGGGCTCGTCCGCTACTGCCGGGCTCGGCTGGGCCGCGTCGGCGGGGCGTACACCACCGCCGACGACGTCGCGCAGGAGGTCTGCCTGGCGGTGCTGAAGGCCCTGCCCCGCTACCGGGAGCAGGGCAAGCCGTTCTCGGCGTTCGTCTTCGCCGTCGCCGCGCACAAGGTCGCCGACGCCCAGCGGGCGGCGGTGCGCGACTCCGCCGTCACCATGACCGACACCCCGGTGGAGCACCCGGACGCGGCGCCGGGTCCGGAGCAGCAGGCCGTCGCCACCGACCTGGCCCGCCGGCTGTCGGTGCTGTTGCAGCGGCTGCCCGACGTCCAGCGGGAGATCATCACGCTCCGGGTGGCGGTCGGCCTGACCGCCGAGGAGGTGGGCACCATCCTCGGCATGTCGGCGGCGGCCGTCCGGGTGGCCCAGTCCCGGGCCCTCGCCCGGCTCCGTACCCTTGCGGGCAGCGGACTTGACGAGGTGGCGGCATGACCAGGCACGAGCCGGACAGCGGCGAGCAACTGGACCTCGGCACGGTCACCCGCGACGACCTGCTCCTCGACGCTCTCGGGCGGGGCGAGGAGGGCACCGACGGCGACGACCTCGCGGCCCTGCTCGCCGCCTGGCGGGCCGACGTCACCGCCGACGTCGACGAGACCGGAACGAGCAGCGGGCTGCTCGTGGCCGGGACGGACGCCGGCCGGCGGGCCGGGGCCGACCTCCCCACCGGGCCGGTCCGCGTCGGCAGCACTCGGTCACGCCGACCCCGGCCGTGGGCGCTGCGGCTGGCGGCCGCCGTGGCCGCCGTCCTCGTGCTGGCGACGGGACTGGGGGTGGGCAGCAAGAACGCCGGGCCGACGAGCCCGCTGTGGTCGTTGACCAAGGTCCTGCATCCCGAGCAGGCTGCGGTGCGCACCGTCGAGCAGAGCATCGCCCGCGCCCGCGACGCCGTCGCCGCCGGCCGGCTCGACGACGCCCGACACTGGGTCGACCAGGCCCAACAGGACCTGACCTCGGTCACCGACCCCGCCGACGCGGCCCGGCTGCGCGCCGAGATCGACGCTGTCCTGCGCGACCTGGCGGCGGCGAGCTGCCCCGGCTGGCCCCGGTGTGCCCCGCCTGCGCCGCCCGCGCCGGCCGCCTCGACGACCGGTAGTTCCCCGAGCGCTCCGGCCCCGGCTCCACCCCCGACCGCCCCGGCGTCGCCGCCGTCGGCGCGGCCCTCGCCGCGGCCCAGCTCCGGATCCGGGCTCCTGCCGTCGCTGCCGTCACTGCCGAAGCTTCCCCTGCCGCCGGCGCCGAGCCCGCCGGCGCCGAGCCCGTCGCTGCTGCCGCCACTGCCGGGGCTGCCGCTGCCCACCGGGGACCTGCTCGGCTGACCGTCCGGGACGGCGCGGGCCGGCGCGGCGTCGTGCCACCCGGCCGGGTCGGTCGGTCACGGCAACGGATCGGCGCTGCACACCGGCCGGCCACCGCCCCGGCCGACCCGACCGGCTTCCGCAGCCACCACCTCGTGCGCCGGCGGCGCCGGCCGCCGGGCGGGGGCCCTCGTGCGCACGTGCGGGGCGCGGTCCGTGACCTGGTACCGGCCGGTGACTCCGCCGCCCGACGTCCGCACCTGACACCGCCTCGTCGCGGAGGCCAGCGGGGACGGTGGACGGCACCTGACCAGCCGAGCGCGGTGGTCACCCAGAAAATGATGTTGCGCTCTGACCGTTGCACGCGATCTACAGACATGGCATCGACGCGACCGGCCCGGAACCGGCACGACAGGCATGCGGTGGCACGACCACCGGCTGATCGACCACGGTCGACCCGTACGCCTGCCGTCATCGCGCAGGCCCCCCGGTCCTGCGCGGCCTCGGACAGGGTGGTGGCGCGGTGCGAAAAGCCTCAGATCGGTCGTACGGCGTTGCCACCATCAGGGAACGGTGGTTGACTGCTGCACCGTGTCAGAAACCCTGATTACCGATAGGTCTGCTATTTCGTGAAAGACGACGAGATGTCCACAGTGACGGCACCGCATCGTCGACGCATGACGTGGCGGCAGCGAGCGGCCCGGTGGCTCGATCCCGCGCTCGCGCAGGCGGACACCGCCGCGGCGAGCCCACCCCCACCCGAGAACCACGCGGAGGACCTCTGGCCGGCGATCTGCGACCAGTTCGCGCTGCGCATCCTCGCCTCGGCGTACCAGATGGGCAGCCACCTCGAAGCCGTGGAGACCGACGAGCAGGACCCGGAACGGCTCGAACGGCTCTACCGCATCGACCACGCGAACACCCGCATCCGCCGCCACGCGGAGAACCTCCAGGTGCTGCTGGGCCGCCGGGTCGAAGACGCCAGCCCGCAGACCGTCACCCTGGTCGACGTGGTCCGGGCCGCCTCCTCGGCCATCGAGCACTACCCCCGGGTCCGGGTCGGACACGTCGTGGGCCTGGGCGTCGTCGAGTTCGCCGCCGACGACGTCATCCGGGTGCTCACCGAACTGCTCGACAACGCGACCCGCTTCTCGCCGCCCACGTCGTCGGTGGTCGTCTCCGCCTACGTCACCGAGGACGGCAGCGTGCTGCTCCGGGCCGAGGACGCCGGCGTGGGCATCGACCCGGGCCAGCTACCGCAGCTCAACGCCATGCTGGCCGGCACCGCGCCGGCACCGGCCACCGGTAACCCCGCGGCCCACCTGGGCCTGCTTGTCGTCGCGCACCTGTCGCGCGCCCACCAGCTGCGGGTCAACCTCACCGCCCGCCCCTCGGGCGGCACCACCGCGACGGTGCTGATCCCCGGATTCCTGCTCTGCGAGGTGGCGCCCCCCGCCCGGCCGGGGCCCGCCGGCACCGCGCCGACGACGGCGGGCGGCCGGCCACCCGTCTGGGCCGGGATCCCGCAAGGGAGCGCGCAGATGTCCAGGTCCGACGACAGCAGGCATGCCCCGACGGTGCGCCTGGCCACCCTCCTCGATGCCGCGCCGACCGGCGACGGCCCGGCCCCGGACACCCGCCCGGCGGAGCCGGCCGGCGGCCTGCCCCGCCGGGTACGCGAGAGCGTACGTGGGCAGACTCCCTCGCCCGGGGCGCACCGCCCGCCGCCACCGGGTACGGCACCCCAGCCCTCGGCTCCAGCGCCCGGCGGGTCTGCCTGGCCCGATGAGACAGCCGACTTCGCCGCCGGGGTCGGCGACGCCCGACCAGCCACCCTCGACGAAGGACATCCCTGATGACCGCACCGCTCGACGCACGCCACCAGCAGGTCGCCGGCCAGAGCCCGCCGGACTGCGCCTGGCTGGTCCGCCAGTTCGCCGACGACGTACCCGGCGTCACCCACGCAGTGCTCGTCTCCCTCGACGGACTCCAGCTCGCCGCGTCCGGTCGGGTGCCCCGCGACCTCGGCGACCAGCTCGCCGCCCTGACCTCCGGCCTGCTCAGCATCGCCGACCGCAGCGCCGCCCTGCTCGACCTGGGGCCGTCGGAGTACCTGACGGTCCGGCTGCCCCACGGGCACCTGCTGTTCATGCGGGTGGGCGAGTCGGCGGGCCTGGCCGTGGCCGCCACGGCCGGCTGCGACCTCCGCGTCGTCGCCTACCGGATGACGCAGTTCGTCGGAGCCGTCCGGCACGCGCTCACCCCGCAGGTCCGTAGCGAGTTGCACCGCCACACCGCCGGCCGGCCGGCCCGCTGACCGTCCCGGAGCCCAAGGAGGTCTCCACCATGCCCACCCCGTACTGGAAGGTGCGGCCCTACGTCCTCACCGGCGGGCGCACCCGCACCCGGCAGCACCTGCTGGTGCACACCCTGGTGTCGGTGCCGTACTACGACGCCGTGTTCGCCTCGGGCCTGCTGCCGGAGCCCCGTTCGCTCTACGAGCACGCCCGCACGACCCGGTCGGTCGCCGAGCTGTCCGCCGTCTGCGGCATGTCGCTGGGGGTGACCCGGGTGGTCGTCGACGACCTCGCCGCGACCGACCGACTGTGCATCCACGGCGACACCGCCGCCTCCCCGTTCGACCACCGCCTTCTGGAGAGACTCCGCGATGGCCTCCGTCAGCTCGCCTGAGCACCCCCTGCCGACCTCGGCGAAGATCGTCATTGCCGGCGGCTTCGGGGTCGGCAAGACGACGTGCGTGCAGTCCATCTCGGAGATTCCGCCGATCAACACCGAGGCGTGGATGACGGCGGCGAGCGAGACCGTGGACCGGCTCGATCCGGGGATCGACAAGACGACCACCACCGTGGCGATGGACTTCGGCCGGCTGACGATCGGCGGGGACCTGGTGCTGTACCTGTTCGGCACGCCCGGCCAGCCCCGGTTCTGGCCGATGTGGGACGACCTGTGTCGCGGCGCGGTGGGCGCCCTCGTCCTGGCCGACACCCGACGCCTGGAGGCGTCCTTCCCCGCGGTCAACTACTTCGAGCAGGACACCGACCTGCCGTTCGTGGTCTGCGTCAACCTGTTCGACGGCGTGCTCACCCACCGCCTGGACGACGTCCGGGAGGCCCTCGGACTGTCCGCCCACGTTCCCCTGGTCGCCTGCGACGTCCGGGACCCCTCGTCGGTCGCGCGGGCCCTGGTGACGGTCGTGGAACACACCATGGCCAGCACCGCCGGCGCGGTCCGGTAGCTCACCCACCTGGAGGTACAGATGCGCAGAATCCTGATCGTCGGGGCCGGTCAGTCCGGGCTGCAGCTCGGACTCGGCCTGCTCGCCGAGGGCTACGACGTGACCATCATGTCGGCCCGTACGCCCGAGGAGATCCGCCGTGGCTGGGTGATGAGCACACAGGCCATGTTCGCCGCCGCCCTGCACACCGAACGCCGGTACGGCCTGGATCTCTGGACGGAGCAGACGCCGCAGATCCAGGGGCTGCACGTGTCGCTGTCCGCGCCGCCCGGCGAGCGGGCCCTGCGCGTCCCCTGCCCGCTGGACGACCCCGCGCAGAGCACCGACCAGCGGCTGAAGATGGCCGCCTGGCTGGAGCTGTTCGAGCAGCGGGGCGGCACCGTGCACTACCAGGGCGTGACCACGGCCGACCTGGACGGGCTGACCCGGCTCGGCCGCTACGACCTGACCGTCGTGGCGGCCGGCAAGGGCGATCTGGTGGGTGTCTTCGACCGTGACCCGCAGCGGTCGGTCTACGCGACGCCGCAGCGCGGGTTGGCCGTCGCGTACGTGCACGGTATGACGCCGGACCCGCTGTGGCCGCAGCCGCACGTCAGCTTCAACGCGGTGCCCGGGCTCGGGGAACTCTTCGTCATTCCCGCGCTCACCCTGTCCGGACCGTGCGACATCCTGTTCTGGGAGGCGGTGCCGGGCGGGCCGCTGGACCTGTGGCAGGAGCGGCGGGATCCGGCCGAGCACCTCAGGCTGACCTTGGAGCTGACCCGGCAGTACACGCCGTGGATCCACGAGCGGTGCGCCCGGGTGGAGTTGACCGACGGGCGGGCCACCCTGTCCGGCCGGTACACCCCCACGGTGCGCCACCCGGTCGGCGAACTCCCCTCGGGCGGCGCCGTCCTCGGCATGGCCGACGTGGTGATCGCCAACGACCCCATCACCGGCCAGGGCAGCAACACCGCCGCGAAGTGCGCCGACGCGTACCTGCGGTCGATCCTGGAGCGCGCCGACCAGCCCTTCGACACGCAGTGGATGGAGCGGACGTTCGAGCGGTTCTGGGCCGACACCGGCCAGGCGGTCACCCACTGGACGAACGCCATGCTTCAGCCGCTGCCCCCACACGTGCAGCAGATCCTCGCCACCGCCGCGACCAGTCCGGCGATCGCCCGCCGGTTCGCCTACGGCTTCTGCGACCCCAACGACCTGGACGACTGGTTCATGGCGCCGGACCGCGCGGAGCAGTACCTGGCCGCGGTGGCCGTCGGCTGACCCGCCCCCACGCCCGGCCGGCGCCGGTCGGCCGCGCGGCGGCGCGCCGAGGGGATCCACCGTCGCCGGCCGGCCCGGGTACGACCGGGGGCCGGCGTCGGTCAGGGCCCGTGTGGCAGGGGCTCGGCCAGGGCCCGGAGGTCCGCCGGCAGTTGCACCATGGCGTCCTCGAACTCCCGGTGTCCGACCACCCGGTGCAGGGTCTGCAGGACTGCCCGCACGCCCCGTTCGGCGACTCCGCGGTCCACCCCGGCGCGGTCGGCCACCCGACGCAGGAACTCGTCGTAGCCGAACGCCTCCGGATCCTCCGTGCCCTTGATCAGCAACGGGCTCAGCTCGTCGGCGAGGTGGCCGGCCAGGGCCCCGGCCTGGCCGCCACTGATCCGCTGCGTGAGGGTGCCGAGGGTGGCCTCGGTCAGGGATCGCGCCGTGTCCGGCGGTACGCCCGCCCGTGCGGCGACCTTCTCGACGAACTTCAGCTCAGCCATGCGACGTCCTTCCCCGTGGCGAGGCAGCGTGGCTACCCGCGGCCACCGTCGGCAAACGCTCCGCCGCCGGCGCCCGGTGGCCGGGCTCGATTGGTGTTTTTGCTCCTTTTCTGTCATTTGCTCGGAAGGTGTCTTGTTCCTGAACAGCGGCGAAGCCGCCTCCTCGACAGTCGAGAGGGGACATCCGGACGTCGCTCGACTCGCCCTTCAGCCTCCGGCGGCTGCCCGTCCGAGGCCGCTCGCACCACGTCTGACCAGCACTTATGTCAGATCCCATCAGTTGGGGCGACCGGAAACGGGTGGTATGACTAGAGGTGTCGACCACCGATGGCGCTCGTCGTCACACCCCCGGCACAGCAGCGGGTGCCACCCGGGCAGCGTGGTCGTACGCCTCCGACGACCGCTCCCGACGGGGTACCCGCATCGACCTCAGGGAGTTGCCGTGCAGAGCATGCGAATCTGGCGCAACCGGCGACCGTTCGAGAACGCCGTCCTGGTCACCGCGCCCGTGTGCGGGCTCCTGCTGATCATCCTCAACGTGCGCCCACCCTCGGTGGAGATGGCGATGCCGCGACCGATCCGGATCGGCTGGGAACTGGGCCTGATCGTCGTCGGGCTGGGCGGCCTGCTCGGCCTGACCTGGCCGGGACGGGTCTCCACCGCTCTCGGCATCGAACTGGCGGCGATGCTCCTGCTGGGCACCCTCGCCGGGATGTACTCCGTCGCCCTGATGGTGATGTCCGGCCGGATGGCGATCGCCGCGACGTCGTTCATCACCGCGGTCGCGGTGGGTTCGTGGTGGCGCGCCACGGAGATCCTGCTCGACCTGCGGAGGCTGATCCGCAAGATCGACGTGGACAGCGGCAACTGTCCCACCGGTGGCCGACGATGACACCGCCGGCCGACACCAGCACCGCCCCGCAGTGGGTGCAGGTCGTCCTGTCCGTGCTCGGCGTGCTCGGCGGCGCCAGCGGCCTGGCCGCCATCGCCGCCGTCGTGGCTCAACGCGGCAAGTTCAAGGCGGAGGCGGCGGACATGCTCACCGACGCGGCACTGACCCTCGTGCAACCGATGCGCGTGCGGGTTGCGGAGCTGGAGGCGGAGGCACAGGCGGCCCGCGAGCAGCTGAGGACGGCCCGGGAACAGACGGAGCGGGCGACGGCCACGCTCAGCGACCTGCACGCGATGCTCGACCGCTGGTACGCGCTCATCTTCGCCCCCGACGCCACGCTGCGGTCGATCCGCAGCGCCGTCCGGGAGGACCGCCGCCGGCGTGGCGCACAGTGGGACCGGGGGCCCGACCCGACGCGCCGCCGACCCTGAGGGCGACCGCCGACGGGGCCGGCCGGAGTCCAGAGTCGACCGGCGCCGTCGATCCGGGGCCGACGCTGATCCGGTGCCGTCAGCCCGGCCGCGGCGTCATCGCGGGTCGTCCTCGGCGGGCGGGTGCGGCTCGGCGGTCGCGCCGCCGACGACGGGTGGGCCGGCGACGGCGTCCAGGCACGCGGTCACGGTGGCGGTGACGCCGTCGACCCCTCGGGTGAGCAGCAGGCCCTCGCTCAGCCGGTGGGCCAGCCACAGGCCCCGTCCCCCGGCGACGTCGACGGGGGGCAGCCGCACCGGCAGACCTGACGCGGTCGCCCCGTGGTCGCTGACCTCGCAGATCAGCACGTCGTCCTGACGCCGCAGGTCGAGGTGGCCGTGGCCGCCGCCGTGGCGCACCGCGTTGGTGGCCAGTTCGTGCACGGCGAGAACGAAGTCGTAGCCCTCGTCGCCGACGAGTCCGGCGCCACTGACCGCCGTTCGCAACCGGTGCCGCAGGGCGGTCACGGTGGCGGCGGTGAAGTCCTCGGACATGAGCACGGACGCCGCGGTCGGCCGGGGGCTCACCAGCCCCGGGTCGAAAGCCGCAGCATCGTCGTTCACGCTCGCAGGTTACCCACGGTGGAAATTTCCGCGACCGTTGCGAGAAGGCAACTACCCGGGGTGATCCTCGTCCAGGAACTCGTCGATCATCGGGGCCAGCCAGTCGGCGCGGTGCGGGATGGTGGTGTGGGTGGTGCCGGGCAGGATGGCCAGGCGGCAGGCCGGCAGGCCGGTCAGGTCCCCGGCCACCGCCCCGCCGAGCAGCCGGAACATCCGCACGGCGTGCTCGGGCTGGACGATGTCCGAGTCGGCCAGCACGATCATGGTGGGCGCGGCCAGCGCGCGGATCTGCTCGGGCGTCCACTGCGGCAGGTTCGCGTCCAGGACCTTCATCTTGGTGACCAGGTTGGCCCAGCCGGCCGGGTCGGGCGCGGTGCGCAGGTACTCCTCGTGGAACTCCGAGCCGTGCAGGTGTTCCGGTTGCAGGTCCTGGATGCCGTCCAGCAGTCCCGGGTGCAGGCCGGCGTCGTCGAAGCTCACCGAGGCGAGCACCAGCCGCCCGACCCGGTCGGCGTGGTCGGTGCCGAGGCGCAGCGCGACCGCCGCGCCCATGCTCCAGCCGAACAGGTCCGCCCGTTCGACACCGAGGCGGTCGAGCAGTTCGACCACGTCGGCGGCGAAGTTCTCCACCGTCAGCGGACGGTCGATGTCCGGGGTGCGACCGTGTGCCTGCAGCTCGATCGCGATCACCCGCCGGCTCTTCGCCAGCAGCGGCAGGATCCTGCCGAACGAGGTGTCGATGCCGGAGAGCGCGCCGTGGACGAGGACGACCGGGCGGCCCTCGCCGGTGCCGTGTTCTTCGTGGTGGATGTCCATGTGCCCACGGTGGACCACGGCGCTTACGGTCCCCTTCAGATCGCCTTCGCGTCGATAGGATGGCCGCCGTGCAGTTCGGGGTGCTCGGGCCGCTCGCCGTCAGCACCGATACCGGCGAGCCGGTCGTCGTACCCGGCACCAAGGTGCGGGTGCTGCTGGCCGACCTGCTGGCCCACCGTAACCAGGTGGTCTCGGCGGATCGCCTGATCGACGACCTGTGGGGTGAGGACGTCCCGGCCAATCCGGCCGGCGCCCTCCAGGTGCGGGTGTCCCAGCTGCGTAAGGCGCTCAACGACGCCGAGCCGGGCGCGCGCGAGCTGGTCGAGTCACGGCCGCCCGGTTACCTGCTGCGGACCGGCGCGGTGGACGCCGACCGGTTCGCCGAGCTGGCCACCGCCACCGACGTGGACCGGCTGACCGCCGCCCTCGCGCTGTGGCGCGGCGACGCGTACGCCGACGTGGCCGACGCCGAGTTCGCCCGCGCCGAGGCCACCCGCCTGGCCGAGCAGCGCCTCGTGGTGCACGAACGGCTCGCCGACGCCCGGATGGCCCGCGGCGAACACGACCTGGTCGCCGCCGACCTGGCCGAGCTGGTCGCCCGGCACCCGCTGCGCGAGGGGCTGCGGGCGTTGCAGATGCGCGCGCTCTACGCGGCCGGTCGCACCTCCGAGGCCCTGGACAGCTACGCCGACCTGCGCGACCGGCTCGTTGACGAGCTGGGCCTCGACCCGGGGCCGGAGCTGGTCGCCCTGCACCGCAGGATCCTCGAACAGGACGCCGGCCTGAGCGCGCCGCCGAAGGCCGCGATCATCCGGAACAGCCTGCCGGCCCGGCTCGACGGGCTGGTCGGACGGGCCGAGGCGCTGACCGAGCTGCGCGCCCTGCTCCCACAACAGCGGCTGGTCACGCTGGTCGGGCCGGGCGGGGTCGGCAAGACCCGGCTGGCCACCGAGGCCGCCCGCGAGCTGGTCCTCCCGGACGGCGCCCACCTGGTGGAGCTGGCGCCGCTGCCGGTCGGCGACCCGCGCGTCGCCGACGAGGTGCTCGGGGCGTTGGACCTGCGCGAGGCGGCGGGCGCCAGCGTGTCCGCCGTCGACCGGCTGTCCGCGGTGCTCCGGCACCGGCAGCTGCTGCTCGTGCTGGACAACTGCGAGCACGTCATCGAGCCGGTCGCCGCGCTGGTCGCCCGGCTGCTGCGGGACGCGCCGGGCGTCACCGTGCTGGCCACCAGCCGGGAACCGCTCGGTCTCACCGGTGAGCTGCTCTGGGAGGTGCCGCCGCTGGCCGTACCCGAGCACGACCGGGACCTCGACGCGGTCCGGCGCTCGGCCGCGGCCCGGCTGTTCGCCGCCCGCGCCGCCGCGCAGCACCGCGGCTTCCACCTCGACGAGCGGACCGCGCCGGCGGTGGCGCAGCTCTGCCGCCGGCTGGACGGCCTGCCGCTGGCCCTCGAACTGGCCGCGACCCGGGTACGCGCGCTCGGCGTGCAGGGCGTGGTGGACCGGCTCGACGACCGGTTCCGGCTGCTCGCCACCGCGCAGCGGGACATGCCACCACGGCAGCGCACGCTGACCGCGGTGATCGGCTGGAGCTGGGACCTGCTGGCCGAGGCCGACCGCCGGGTGCTGGCCCGGCTCGCGGTGTTCAGCGACGGCTGCACGCCCGACGCGGCCGAGCAGGTGTGCCGGACCGACCTCGACGCGCTGGCCCGGCTGGTGGACCGGTCGCTGGTGGTGGTGGTGGACGACTCGGGCGCGAGCCCCCGCTACCGGCTGCTGGAGTCGGTCGCCGCGTTCTGCCTGGAACGTCTGGAGGACGCCGACGACGTCCGGGCGCGGCACGCGGCGTACTACACCGACCTGGCCGAACGCGCCGACCCGGAGCTGCGCGGCGCCGACCAGCAGGAGTGGCTGGCCCGGCTCGACGCCGAGACGGCGAACCTGCGCTCGGCGCTTGCCCACGGCGGCGGGCTGCGCCTGGCGGTCGCGCTGAGCTGGTACTGGTTCCTGCGCGGCCGGCTCACCGAGGCGCGGCGGGCGCTGGCGATGCGGGGCGACCCGGCCGAGGAGGCGCGCGCCGCGCCGTGGCGGGCCGGGTTCGCGGTGTTGCAGGGCGAACCGTTCGCGCCGGACGACCTGCGCGCCGCCCTGGCCGGCGACCCCGACGGCCGGGCGACGTGGTTCGTCGCGAACGCGGTCATCGATCGCAGCGACCTGACCCTGGCGGCGGAGCTGCTGCCCGCCACGGTCGACGACCCCTGGACCGAGGCGGCGGTGCTCAGCTCGCGGGCCAAGCTCGCCCACGCCACCGGCGACCTGGCCACACTGGAGCACGCCGGTACCCGCAGTGCGGCGTTGTTCGCGCAGGTCGGCGACCGCTGGGGCCGGTTGCAGGCGACCGACTGGGTGGGCGGCCTGGCCGAGATGCGCGGCGAGCACGAGCGCGCCGCGGCCCTGCACCGGGAGGGGCTGCGCTGGGCCGAGGAGCTGTCGCTCTGGCCCGAGGTAGGCAGCAAGCTGTCCTGGCTGGCCTGGCTGGCGGTGCAGACCCGCGACTACGCGCAGGGCCGGGAGCTGGCCGAACGCGCGTACCAGCTGGCGGTGGAGCAGGACGCGCCGAACGCGATGATCTTCGCGGAGATCGGCCTCGGCCTGGCCGCCCGCCGCGACGGCAAGCTCGACGTGGCCGTCACGCACCTGACGCGCCTCGCCGAGCAGGGCCGCCGCGAGACGCAGCCCGCGCTGTACCTGCCGATGGTCCTGGTGGAGCTGGGCCACGCGGCCGAGCAGAACGGCGACCCGGCCGCCGCTTTGGCCCTGCACGTCGAAGCGTTCGACGCCGCGCAGGCGATGGAGTCACCGCGCGACGCCGTCAACGCGCTGGAGGGGATGGCCTCGGCGGTGCGTCCGCCCGAGGTCGCGGCCCGCCTGCTGGGCGCCGCGGCCGCCGCGCGGGAGGCCGCCCGGTCCCCGGCCGCGCCGGCGGAGCGCGACGAGACCGACCGGGTGACGGTACGGCTGGTCGCCGCCCTCGGCCGGGAGCGCTTCGACGCGCTGGTCACCGAGGGCGGCAAGCTGGGCCCGGGCGAGGCCCGGGCCCAGCTGAAGAGCGCGTCCGTCAGTGGGCCACCTTCGGCCGGTACGAGGCGATGATCACGCCGCTGCGCTGGACCTTCGTGTCGACCAGCTCGAACGACGCCTTGAAGTCCTTCAGCGGTGCGGTCACGCTGTCGCCGCCCTCCAGCACCGGGTGGATCCAGAACCGGACCTCGTCCAGCAGGCCGGCCGCGATCAGCTGGGTGGTGACCGAGCCGAAGCCGTACTGGAGGATGGCCTTGCCCTCCTGCGCCTTGAGCCGGGTCACCTCCTCGATCAGGTCGCCCTGCAGCACCTCGCTGTTCTTCCAGGTCGGGTCGGTCAGGGTGGTCGAGGCGACGTACTTCTTGACGTTGTTGAAGTAGGCGGCGCCGGTGCTCGGGTCGCTCTCGTCCCGGGTCGGCCAGGCGGCGGACATGCCGTCGTACGTGATCCGACCCATCAGCAGCGCGTCGGCCTCGTTGGTCTGCCCGGCGGCGAAGGCGGCGGCCTCCTCGTCGAAGTACGGCATGGTCCACATGGGGTTCTCGATGACGCCGTCGAGGGTGATGTAGGTCGAGTTGATGAGCTTGCGCATCGGGATCTCCTGGCTGTCGTTGGTGCTCTCCGGTGACACCCAGAACATTGCCGGATCCCGCTTACGATTCGCTTCAGGCGCCCTTACGCACGCCCGACGACTTCCCCCGCCGGGGCGGGATTGCTTCGCGCCGGACCGGGTAGCCCGCCGGACAGTCCCGCCGAAGCGGAGGCACCCATGCCGATCACCCCGGAGACCGCCCGACCGCACGAGCAGCCGGAGGAGAACTCCCGGCACGGCCGGCTGAGCGTACGACCGGGTCCACCGGTCGCCGCCACGGGCCGCACCGGCCTGGTGTCGTTCGACGCACCGGACGGTGAGCTGGTCGCCCAGGCCTACGTGCCGGCGCCGGCGGACGGCTGCCCGTACCGGCTGGCCCTGCTGCTGCACGGCGCCGGCGGGTCACCCCGGCAGGCCCTGGAGCTGATGCTGCCGGTCGCCGACGACCAACGCCTGCTGCTCGTCGCGCCGCAGTCCGCCGCGGCGACCTGGGACATGATCGGGGTCGGCTTCGGCCCCGACGTACGGCGGATCGACCGGGTGCTCCAGGAGATCGTCACCGGCTACCCGATCGCCGGCATGCTGATCGGCGGGTTCTCCGACGGCGCGTCGTACGCGCTGTCGATCGGACTCATCAACGGCGACGTCTTCGACGCCGTCCTGGCCTTCTCCCCCGGCTTCGCCGCCCCGCTGATCACCCACGGCACGCCGCGCGTCTACATCTCGCACGGCACCGCCGACCGGGTGCTGCCGATCGACCGGTGCAGCCGGACCCTCGTGCCGCGCCTGCAGACCCTCGGCTACGACGTCACCTACGACGAGTTCGACGGTGGGCACGACGTACCCGAGGCCACCGTGCGCCGGGCGGTGGCCTGGCTGGAGCCGGCCGCCTGACGCGCCGGCGGTCGCCACCCGCCCCCACCTGCGTCGGGACCACGCCGGCGGCGGTCAGCAGCGGCCAGGTCGCCGCCCGGTTTCCCGGCGCCGAACATCGGGCTGTCGCGCCGGGCGCGACGTTCGCCGGCGAGGTGGCATCATGTGCGCGAACCGGCCGACTGCTCCGCGCGGGGAAGGATGAGCTGCCCTATGGCGCGCTTCGAGGCGACGACGTCCACCGAACCCGGGCGGGCGGTGGTGCGGCTCGCCGGTGAGTGCGATCTCGCCGCCCGGGAGGAGCTCACGGCCGCGCTGCTGGGCGCCGTGGCCGGTGCCCAGGTCGTGCTGGTCGACGCGGGGGCGCTCGACTTCCTCGACTCCACCGGCATCCACGGCCTGGTCACCGCCCACCACGCGGCCCGCGCGGCCGGCGGCCGGCTGTACGTGGTCAACGCCCGCGGGCACGTCGCGAACGTCCTGGCGATCACCGGCGTCGCCGACCTGCTGCGACCGCCCACCGACGACGGTGTGGACCCGCGGTGACGGCCCGCCGGCCGGTGGAGGACGACGATGTCTGACCGTCCCGCCACCCCGTCCTCCGCCGTCGCCACAATGCCGTACGCGCACGCCGACGACCTGGCGCACGTCCGCGAGTTCGTCTGTTCCCGGGCCCTGGCCCGGGGGTTGCCGGCCGCCCGGGTGGAGCTGCTCGCGCTGGCGGTCAGCGAACTGGCGACCAACACGTTGCAGCACACCCACGGGGGCGGCCTGGTGCGGGTGTGGGCCGAGGCGGGCCAGCTCGTCTGTGACGTCGTCGATCAGGGCGGACCGCGCACGGTGGCCCGCGAGATGCCCACCGCCGAGGCGATCCGTGGTCGGGGGCTGGCGATCGTCGCCCGGATCTGCGACGAGATCGCCGTCGAGCCGACCCCGGCCGGGACGGTGGTGCGGCTCCGGTTCCGCCTCTGAGGACGGGTCAGCGCAGTACGCGCACGGCCAGGGTGCAGATGTCGTCCTCCGGGCTGGGCTGGTGCAGCACCTCGCGCAGCCGCGGCAGGGTCTGTGCGTCGGGGTCACGGGAGAGGTCGGACAGTGTCCGCATCACCGGGCCGAGCAGGTCGACCGTGTCGCCGACCCGGCGTTCCACCAGCCCGTCGGTGTAGAAGAGCAGCAGGTCGTCGCCGCGCAGCCGTGGGGTGACGACCGGGTAGGTCGAGTCGGCGTCGGCGCCCAGCAGCATGCCCGCGGGCCGGTCGAGTTCGGCGGTCGTCCCGCCGCGCGCCAGCAACGGGGGCAGGTGGCCCGCCTGCGCCCAGGACAGCGACCGGGTCGCCGGGTCGTAGACGGCGACCACCGCGGTCGCGGTGATCTTCAGCTGACCACAGAGCCGGTTCATGTGCCCGAGCAGCGCCCCGGGGTCCCGGATGCCGATCGAGAGCCAGGCGACCAGCGCGAACCGCAGGTGCGCCATCCCGCTGGCCGCCTCCAGGCCGTGCCCGGCGACGTCGCCGACGGCGAGCGCGACCAGCCCGTCGGGCAACGTCTGCGCGTGGTACCAGTCACCGCCGACCTGCACGGCGCTCTCCGCCGGCAGGTAGCCGACCAGCACCTCGAGGCCGGCCAACGGGACCGGCTCACGGGGCACCGGCTGGATCAGGTTCTGCAACTGCCGGGCCAGGCGGTGCTCCGCCAGCGCCGTCAGCTCCCGGGTGTGCAGCTGGTCGCTGAGCCGCTCGATGGCGGTACGCGAGTCCACCCGGGCCGTCACGTCCTGCACCACGGCGTAGATCTTCACCGGCGCGCCGTCGGCGTCCCGGGCGACGTCGGAGAGGATGCGCAGGTACTTCACCGACGAGCCCGCCCGGAAGCGCACCGTCACGTCCGACGCCGCACCGCTGTCCAACGTCTGCCAGGCGGCCTCCCGCAACCCGTGGTCGTCGGGGACGATCGCCGCGGACTGCTCGGCCCGCGACAGCGGTCCCAGCGAAGGATCACGCTCGAAGATCCGGTACATGCCGGGCGACCACTCGCTGAGCCCGGTGATCAGGTCGTACTCCGCCCAGCCGAGGCTGCCCAGCAGCTCGGTACGCTCCATCCGACGCTGGTGCTCGTCGAGCCGCTCCCACCACACCAGCAGGCCGCCCAGCACCCGCTGCACGCTGATGTCGAACAGCGAGTCGGCGACCACACCGGCCTGCTTGCCCTCGTACCGGAAGTCCGGCACCCGGGCCGGCACGCCGCTGGCCAGCACCTGGTGGTACGTCTGCCACAGCACGCCGCCGACCATGCCGGGATAGAGCGCGCTGAGCAGCCCGCCCACCCGCCCGGCCCCCCGGCCGTAGACGTCGCGACCCTGTTCGCTGGTGGCGGCCACGCGGAAGTCGACGACCTCACCGTCCTGGGTCACCGGCAGCAGCCAGCTGCACCCGGACGGCATCGCCGCCAGCACCTGCCGCACCGCCGCCACGATCGGGTCGTCCACCGACCACGTCACCACCTCGGCATGCCCGGCCCGCACGCCCTCGTCCGCCATGCGAGCAGCGTAACGATCCCTTCCCGGGGACAGCGGTCCCGGCGACCCTTGGCCGGCGCGGGTCGCGGCAGGTCGTCCCGGCCCCACGGCGATCCGCCTGAGCGGTGTGCATCCCGCTATTTGCTGCCCGCTGCAATTGCCAGTCTTTGGCAACAAGTTCGCCTCAGCTCTCGACAGCCCCTCTCTCGGTAACTAACGTCTGGGTCATGACTCCTTACCAACTTGACGTGCGGGCATGGCAGGAGAGCTGGGACCGGCAGCAGGAGGCGTACCTGCCGGACCGGGAACACCGCTTCGCCGCGCTGCTCGACGCCGCCGACGCCGTCGCCGGCGATGGACCGCTGCGACTGCTGGATCTCGCCGGCGGCACCGGCTCGATCAGCCTGCGCGCCCTCGCCCGCCACCCGGACGCGCAGGTCACCCTGGTCGACCTCGACCCGGTCCTGCTCACGATCGCCGAGGCCTCCCTGGCCGGCCGCGCCACCGTCGTCACCGCCGACCTCAACCATCCCGACTGGACGGCCGCGCTCCCCCACCACGGGTACGACGCGGTGCTCACCGCCACCGCCCTGCACTGGCTCGACGGCCCCCGCCTGGCCACCCTGTACGGCGAGATCCGCGCCGCGCTGCGCCCCGGCGGCGTGTTCGTCAACGCCGACCACATGCCCGACGACGCCCTGCCCACGCTGACCGCCCGGCTGGCCGACCGCGCCCGGCAGCGGCGGACGGCCCGCCATGCCGCCGGGGCGGCCCAGTCGTGGAGCGGGTGGTGGGAGCAGGCCGCCGAGGATCCGGCCCTCGGGCCACTGGTGGAGAAGCGGCGACAGGTCTACCCGACCGGGCACAGTCCGGAGTGGAACCCGCCGGTGGACTGGCACCTGGCGGCGTTGCGCGCCGCCGGCTTCAGCGAGGTCGGCGTGCTCTGGCGCAACGGCGCGGACGCCGCCGTGGCCGCCCTGGCCTGACCGGCCGCTTTTGGGGCCCGGGCCACCTCACCTGGCACCGATGACGACCACCCGCGCCCAGTCCGGCGGCGAGTCCGGCACGTAGTCGGGATTCTCCTCGTCCACCGGCCGGGCGCGGGGAAACAACCCCACCACCGTCCGGCACGACGGCCGCGAGGTCGGCCAGGGCGTCTGACCGTCGGTCAGCACCACGACGACGTCCGGTCGGGGCCGGCTCCGCAGGGCCCGGGCGAAACCCGTCCGCAGGTCCGTTCCCCCGCCGCCCACCAGCGGGATGTCCTCGGCGCGGCACAGCGGATGCACGACCCGGGCCGCCGCGTCGCAGGGCAGCACGCTGACCAGGTCCCGCCGCCCGCCCACGGCCCGGGAGATCGCGGCGACCTCCAGCAGCGCGCTGCCCAGTTCGGCGTCACTGACCGACCCCGACGTGTCGATCACCACGCAGACCCGAGGGGGCGTGCGCCGCAGGCTCGGCAGGATGGCGCCGGGCGCGCCACCGTCACCCTGTCCGGCGTCGCCGCCCGCATCCGGCCGACTTTTATTGCGCCGTAATATTGACGTGCCCTGATGGGATTGGGAAGGATTCCTTACCGGGACGAGGGCGGTCCCGCACCGAGAGGGTGCGGGCGGCCGACTCCCGTAGGGAGGCACCACATGAGTTCATGCTGGCGCAGCCGCGTCGCACTCGTCGGAACCGTCGCCCTGGCCGCATCGCTGCTGCCGGCGTCGTCCGCTTCGGCCGCGAGCACCCAGACCGTCACCGTCGCCGCGGACCGGTCGGTCCAGACCGTCGGCGAGGGTGGCCGGGCGGAGGTCACCGTCGCGGTGACCACGTCGGACGGACGCCCGTTGGCGGCCCCGACGACCGTCCGCTACACCACGGGCAGCGGCACTGCCACCGCCGGTGCCGACTACGCCCCCGTCGCCGGCGCACTGACCTTTCCGGCCGGCAGCCGGCCCGGCACCGCCCGGCCGATCACCGTCACCGTCCACGGCGACCGGACCGCCGAGACGGCCGAGACCATCCCACTGACGCTCGCCACGGGCTCCACCGGCGCCACCGTCGGCGGTCAGCCGGTCCTGGTGGTCAACGCGCACGGCCTGCCGTACCTCGACCGGAGGCTGCCGGTCGACCGGCGCGTCGCCGACCTGCTCGGCCGGATGACGGTCGAGGAGAAGATCGGCCAGATGACCCAGGCCGAGCGGGCCGCCGTCGCCGCCGATCCCACGCTGGTCGCGCAGTGGCGGCTCGGTTCCGTGCTCTCCGGCGGCGGCTCGACGCCCGCCACCAACACCCCCGCCGCCTGGGTCGACATGGTCAACGAGTTCCAGGCCCAGGCGCTGAGCACCCGACTGCAGATCCCGATGATCTACGGCATCGACGCCGTGCACGGGCACGGCAACGTGCACGGAGCCACCGTCTTCCCGCACAACGTCGGCCTCGGGGCCACCCGCGACCCCGCCCTGGTGGAGCGGATCGGCCACGCCACCGCAACCGAGGTGCGGGCGACCGGCATCCCGTGGAACTTCGCTCCGTGCGTGTGCGTCTCCCGCGACGAGCGGTGGGGGCGCAGCTACGAGAGCGTCGGCGAGGACCCCGCGCTGGTCATCCCGATGGAAACCGTCATCGACGGCCTGCAGGGGCGCCGCGCCGGCCAGCTCGACGACGCCGACCGGGTGCTGGCCACCGCCAAGCACTACGCCGGCGACGGCGACACCGACTACGACGAGGCCACCGCGGCCGCCAACGAGGGCAAGCCGTGGTGGGAGCAGCGGTACCCCATCGACCAGGGCGTGACCGTGACCGACCGCGCCCACTTCGCCCGGACCGACCTCTCGCCCTACGGTCCCGCCCTCTGGCGACACGACGTCGGCAGCGTGATGCCCTCCTTCTCCAGCGTGGACTGGACCGAGGACGGCCTCGGCAACCCGACCAAGATGCACGCCAACCGGGAGCTGATCACCGACGTCCTGAAGGGCCGGATGGGCTTCGACGGGTTCCTGATCTCCGACTGGGAGGGCATCCACCAGATTCCCGACCCGGCCGAGCCGACCAACACCGGCCTGACCGCGTACAAGGTCCGGGTCGGCGTGAATGCCGGCACCGACATGTTCATGGAACCGAACACCGCCCCGCAGTTCGAAGAGCTGCTCCTGGCCGAGGTGACCGCCGGCCGGGTCAGCACGGCCCGCCTCGACGACGCCGTGCGGCGCATCCTGCGCAAGAAGTTCGAGCTCGGGCTCTTCGAGCAGCCGTACGCCTCGGCGGCGAACGTCGACCAGGTCGGCAGCGCGAAGCACCGGGCGATCGGTCGGGACGCGGTGGCGAAGTCACAGGTGCTGCTGAAGAACGCCGGGCGGGCGCTGCCGCTGCGCCGCGACGCCAACCTGTACGTCGCCGGTCGCAACGCCGACGACATCGGCAACCAGGCCGGCGGCTGGACGATCACCTGGCAGGGCCAGTCGGGCGACCTCATCCCCGGCACCACGATCCTGGAGGGCATCCGGCAGGTGGCGCCGCAGGCCCGGGTCACCTACAGCGCGGACGCCTCCGCGCCCACCGCCGGCGCCGACGTGGGCGTGGTGGTGGTCGGCGAGACGCCGTACGCCGAGGGGTACGGCGACGTCGGCGGCCCGGAGTGCGGCTGGTGCTCGACGCCCCAGCAGGAGGAGAAGTCGCTGCGCCTGCAGCCCGCCGACCAGGCCGTGATCGACAAGGTCTGCGCCGAGATCGAGACGTGCGTCGTCCTCGTGGTCTCCGGACGGCCGCAGATCGTGACGGACCAGCTCGGCAAGATCGACGCCCTGGTGGCGTCGTGGCTGCCCGGCAGCGAGGGTGCCGGTGTCGCCGACGTCCTCTTCGGCCGGCGGCCCTTCACCGGCCGCCTCCCGGTGACGTGGCCGCGCAGCGAGGCCCAGGTGCCGATCAACGTCGGCGACCGGGACTACCAGCCGCTGTACCCGTTCGGCTGGGGACTGCGCACCGACCACGGCCGGTCGGGGCTGGCGGCCGTGGCCGACCAGCGGCCGGAGCTGCGCGCGGCACTGGCGCCGGGCAACTGGAACGCCGACGGCTCACTGCGCAACGCGCCGGAGGTGCTGCGGCCGCTCGGCCGGCAGCTCGGCACGGGTCAGGGCTCCGCCGCGCGGAACGACGCGATCCTCGCGGTGGCCCGCGAGGCCGCCCAGTCCGCGGTCGTCCGGGGAAGTGCGCCGGCGGACTGGGCGACGCTGATCGCCGAGGCCGACCGCGCCCAGCTCGCCGACGATCCGGTCCGGGCGTTCACGCTGTTGGCCCGCGTCGCCACCTGACCGGGCGACCGCGCCGGTGACCGGCGCGACCCCGGGTGCCGCCCCACGCGGCACCCGGGGTTCCCGGGCGGCGCGGGTGCCCGGACGTGCAGCCCCGCCGGGGACGGCGCAGCGCTTCAGCGCGCGGGCGGGTACGACGCGGCTGCCCGCCCCTCGGGGCGGGCCCGCCTGGCCAGCCGCGCCCGGCGCCGGGTGCCGGTGATCCTGGTACGCCGCGGCCGGCGCACCTCCCGGTGCAGCGGCGGACGGATCTCGGCCGCCCCGGCCAGCGCCGCCTGGCGCACCATCCGGTTGGCGTCCTCCGGATCGCACCCCGTGCCCCGCAGCAGGTCGCTGGCGGCGGTACGAAGATCGGTGACGAGGGCGTCCCCGTACGACCGCACGCCCTCCGCCCAGGCCCGGCCGGCGAGGTGGGCGCTTTCCCGGACCAGCTGCCGGGTCCGCTCGGGCTCCTGATCGGCCCGGCTCTCCCGGCGCAGCTCCGCCACGCCGTCACCCAACCGACGAACCGCCCGGGGCAGGCACACCGGGACGGGTTCGCCGTACTGGAGGGCGGTCGCGCTCCAGCGGGCCAACGCCCGGCTCATGAGGATCAGGCGCTCCAGGTGTTCGGCGCTCCGGGCGTAGCGGTGGAACCGCGCCCGACGGTGCCAGCGGGCCGGCGCCAGCGTCACCACCTCCTCTGCCCCGCTGAGCGACTCGTTCAGCCGCCCGATGTCCGCGTCCAGCCCCCGCAGCCGGTCCAGCGCCCGGATCGCGGCGTCGGCGTCCCGACGGGACAGGGCGTCCGCCACCGCGTGCAGCTGCTCGGTGACGGCGGCGAAGAGCGGCGCGGCCGCCCGGTCCAGCACCCGCAGCGGATTGATCGGCAGCAGCAGCGCCACCACCAGCAGGCCGACCGCACCGCCGACCAGCGCGTCGAAGACGCGGGGCAGCTCCAGGCCCCGTTCCATCGGGGCGAGCGTCGCGATCAGGACGGCGGTACCGCCGGCCTGCCCGACCAGGGCCCCGCCCCGGCCGGCCACCAGCAACGCGCTGGCGATCGCCAGCGCGACCACCGCCCCGGTCTGCCAGGGGCCGGAGCCGAGCAGGAACCGCAGCCCGTCACCGATCATGATGCCGATCCCGACCCCGGCCAGCAGTTCGAAGGTACGGCGGGCCCGCTGCCCGATGGCGGTGGCGATGGTGCCGACCGCCGCGGCCGGGGCGAAGACGTGCGCACCGGGGCCGAGCAGGTTCTGGGCGATCAGGGCCGCCAGCGCCGCGGCCAGTCCGGCCTGCACCGCGATCACGACGGTCACCTCGAGCTGGCGCAGCCGCACCCGGCCGCCCGCGCCGCCGCGCCGGCGGGCCTCGGCCACCGACCGGACGGTCCGCTCGGCGACCGCGTCGAGCGCTGAGCGCACGGGACCGTCGCCCGGACGACGATGGGCCATGGCGGCGTTTACCCGGCAGGCACCCGTCCAACCTCCCACCACAGCAGGCGCCCGTGACGAGGGCGGGGCGTCCCGATCGGGTCGGTGTGGGCGATGTCGCCGCTCGGGGTTCAGGCCCCGGGATCACCGCTCAGGCGGGTACGGCGGGCCTTGGACCCGGCCTCGTACGCGGCCCGGGCGGCCCGCGTACGCGCGGTGGTCGAGACGGCGGCGACCGGCACGTCCCACCAGGCGCCGCCGTCCGGACCGGCCTCGAACGGGTCGGTCTCGACGTGGACGACCGTGGTGCGCTCCGCCGCCCGGGCGGTGGTCAGCGCGGCCCGCAGCTGCGCCGTGGTGGTCACCCGGATCAGGTCCGCGCCGAGGCTCGCCGCGTTCGCGCCCAGGTCGACCGGGAGCCGGCCGCCGGCCCGGTCGCGGTAGGCGGTGCCGAGCCGCTGCGCGCCGACGCTCTCCGAGAGCCGGCCGATCGAGGCGAACCCCTGGTTGTCCACCAGCACGACGACCAGCTTCACCCCTTCCGCCACCGCGGTGGCCAGCTCGCTGGGCAGCATGAGGTAGGAGCCGTCACCGATGAGCACGAAGACCTCGCGGTCCGGCGCGGCCAGCCGGACCCCGATCCCGCCGGGGATCTCGTAGCCCATGCAGGAGTAGCCGTACTCGACGTGGTAGCTCTTCGGGTCGGCGCTGCGCCACAGCCGGTGCAGGTCGCCGGGCATGGACCCGGCCGCGCAGACCACCACGTCGCGCGGCCCGGCGGCGTCGTTGACCGCGCCGATCACGGCGGTCTGGGTGGGCCGCGCCTCGGGGTCGGCGTGCCGGGCCCGGTCCGCCACGGCCGCCCACCGCTCGGTCAGCTCCGCCACCGACGCCCGGTACGCGGGCTCGGTGCCCCAGCCCGCGCACGCCGCGTCCAGCGCCGCCAGGCTCTCCCGGGCGTCGCCGACGACCTGCACGCCGGAGAGCTTCGCGGCGTCGAAGCCGGTGATGTTGACGTTGACGAACCGGGCGTCGTCGCCGAAGAGGGTGCCGGAGGCGGTGGTGAAGTCGCTGTAGCGGGTGCCCACCCCGATCACGAGGTCCGCGCCCGCCGCGATCTCGTTGGCGGCGGTGGTGCCGGTGACGCCGACCGCGCCGAGCGCGAGCGGGTGACCGTACGGCAGGGCACCGGTGCCGGCCTGCGTCTCGGCGACCGGCACCCCGTGCTCCTCGGCGAATCGGCGCAGCGCCTCGCACGCCCCGCTGTAGATCACCCCGCCGCCGGCCACCACCAGCGGCCGCCGCGCCGCGGTGACGACCCGGGCGGCCCGGGTGACGGCGGACGAGTCCGGGCGGGGACGCGGCACGTGCCAGACCCGTTCGGCGAACAGCTCCGCCGGCCAGTCGTACGCCTCCGCCTGCACGTCCTGCGGCAGCGCGAGGGTGACCGCGCCGGTCTCCACCGGATCGGTCAACACCCGCATCGCGGCCAGCAGCGCCGCCGGCAACTGTTCCGGCCGGTTGATCCGGTCCCAGTAGCGGGAGACCGGCCGCAGCGCGTCGGTGACGCTGACCTCGTAGGACCGGGGATCCTCCAGCTCCTGCAGCACCGGGTTGGCGACTCGGGTGGCGAAGATGTCGCCGGGCAGCAGCAGCACCGGCAGCCGGTTGACGGTGGCCCCGGCGGCGCCGGTGACCAGGTTCGTCGCGCCCGGACCGATCGAGGTGGTGCAGGCCAGGGTGCTGAGCCGGTCGGTCATCCGGGCGTACGCGGCGGCGGTGTGCACCATGCCCTGCTCGGTGCGGCACAGGTGGTACGGCAGCTCCGCGCCCGCCGGCCCGGCCAGCGCCTCCCCGATCCCGGCGACGTTGCCGTGGCCGAAGATGCCGAAGCAGGCCGGGATCAGCCGCCGCCGCGCCCCGTCGCGTTCGGACCACTGCCGGGCCAGGAACGTCACCAGCGCCTGCGCCACCGTCAGTCTGGGCATCACGCCTCCCGCGTCGTCGGGCCGGTCAGCGGCAACCGCGGGTCGACCGGCTGGTCCGCCCAGCTGCCGCGGACCCAGTGGTGCCGGGGGTCGTCCACACAGGCCATGCTCCGCTCCGGGCCGGGCCCGGCCAGCACGTTGAGGTAGTAGAGGTGGTAGCCGGGCGCGGCCATCGACGGCCCGTGGTAGCCGTACGGGACGAGCACCACGTCCCCGCCGCGCACCTCGGCCAGCACCTCGATCGGCCGTCGGGCGGTGCCGTAGACGCGCTGGTAGCCGACCGGTCCCCCGGGGTCGCCGGGCGCGCCGCCGGCCACCTCGAAGTAGTAGATCTCCTCCAGCTCCGCCTCGACCCGGCCGTCGTCGTGGGTCCGGTTCTCCTCGTGCTTGTGCGGCGGGTAGGACGACCAGTTGCCGCCCGGAGTGAGCACCTCCACGGCGACCAGCCGGTCGCAGTCGAACGCCTCCGGGGAGCAGAAGTTGTTGACCTGGCGGCTGGCCGGGCCCGCGCCGCGCAGCTCGACCGGCACGTCCCGGGCGGCGCCGTAGCGGGGCGACAGCCGGCGGGTGGCGCGTGCCGACGGCAGGGCGAACCGGCCCTCGCCCCGCACCGTCACCGTGGCGTCGCGCGGCAGGTACGCGAAGTCGGTGACCGCCGCGAAGACCGAGGCGCGGCCCGCCAGGTCGAGACTCAGCCCGTCGCAGTGCACCGTCGCCGCGCCGGCCAGCGGCAGGACCAGCATCTCCTCGTCGCCGGTGTCGAAGGTGACCGTGCCACCGGGAGGCAGGGTGAGCACCCGCAGGCCGGCGTAGCGCCAGCCGGCCCGCTCGGGGGTGACCTCCAGCGCCCAGGGCGACCGGGTGGTCGTGCCCCAGGGCAGGTGCGCCTCGACGGCGCTCACGCCTGCTGCCCGGTGGGGAGCAGCGATCCGGCCAGGTCCACGGCGGCGGCCACGTCGTCGTCCGGCGGGTAGAGCAACGCCCGGCCGACCACCAGGCCGCGCACCCCGGGCAGCCGCAACGCCCGTGCCCACCGCGCGTACACCACGTCCGGCGCCTCCACCGGGTCACCGCCGAGCAGCAGGACCGGCAGGGTGGTCGCGGCGATCACCCGTTCCATCTCGTCGATCGCCGGCAGCTTCAACCAGGTGTACGCGGAGGTGGCGCCGAGGGCCTGGCCGACGCTGACGCCCTTGATGACCGCCTCGGGGCGCAGGTCGGCGTGCACCCGGCCGTCGGTGCGCGCCACCCAGAGCGGCTCGACGAGGGCCACCGTCCGGTGGGCCGCGAGGGCGGTGACCGCCCGGGCGCAGGCCTGCAGGGTGGGGGCGGTGCCCGGGTCGTCCGGGTCGATGCGGCAGAGCATCTTGCCGCCGTCGTAGCGCATCGCGGCGATGCTGTCGGCGTCGTACGCGGTGAACCGGTCGTCGAGTTCGAAGGTGGCGCCGGAGAGCCCGCCGCGGTTCATCGAGCCGATGGCCAGGCGATCCTCCAGCGCGCCGAGCAGCAGCAGGTCCTCCAGGACGTCCGGGGTGCCGAGCACGCCGTCGACGCCCGGTCGGGACAGCGCCAGGCGCAACCGGTCGAGCAGGTCGGCGCGCCCGGCCATCGCCATCGGTCGGTCCCGCACGCCGAGGGCGCCGCGGGCGGGGTGGTCGGCGGCGATGATGAACAGCGGCCGGCCGTGGTCGGGCCACGGTCGGCGGGTCCGGCGGGCGGCGGCCTCGGCGATTGCCTGTGGCCGGTGGGCGCGGGTGAGGGTCAGCGCGTCGTACTCGGTGCTCACCGGTCTTCTCCTCCCCCGGCGGCGGTCGACGACGCCGGTTCCGACTGGACGGCACGGGCCAGCGCCGCGGTCTCGGCGTGATCGGGCATGGCTGCGGAGCAGGCCAGGCGGGAGGCGACGATGGCGCCGGCGGCGTTGGCGAAGCGCAGCGTCCGCTCCAGCGGCCAGTCGCGCAGCAGGCCCAGACAGAGCGCGCCGCCGAACGCGTCGCCGGCGCCGAGCCCGTTGACCACCGTCACCGGCACCGGCGGCACCCGGACGGTCTCGGTGCGGGTACGGGCCAGCACCCCGGCCGGCCCGAGCTTCACCACCGCCAGGCCGGGCCCGCGGTCGAGCAGCAGCCCGGCGGCCCGCTCGGGGTCGCGGGTGCCGACGGCGATCTCCACCTCGTCGAGGTTGCCGACGGCCACGGTGACCCGCGGCAGCACCTCGGCGACCGCGGCGGTGGCCGCCGCCGGGTCGGACCAGAACATCGGCCGGTAGTCCAGGTCGAGCACCGTGTGCGGGCGCCCGTCGCGGGCGACCAGCGCGGCCGCGTGCGCGTCCCGGCTCGGCTGCTGGCACAGGCCGGTGCCGGTGAGCCAGAAGACCCGGGCCGCGGCGATCGCGTCGGTGTCGAGTTCCTCGGCGCGGATCTGCAGGTCCGGGGCGGTCGGGGTGCGGTAGAACCAGAGCGGGAAGTCGTCCGGCGGGAAGATCTCGCAGAAGGTCACCGGGGTGGGCAGCCCGTCGACCGGGTGGACCTGACTGTCGTCGACGCCGAAGTCGCGCAGCGCCCGGTGCACGTAGTCGCCGAACGCGTCGGCGCCGGTACGGGTGATCACGCCGGCGCGCAGCCCCTGGCGGCTGGCGGCGACGGCCACATTGGTGGGACTGCCGCCGAGGAACTTGCCGAACGTCTCGACCTCGGCCAGCGGCGTGCCGATCTGCAACGGATAGATGTCCACCCCGACCCGGCCGATGGTGAGCACATCGAGCATGCGGCGTCCTTCCCCGGCCGGCGATGCCGTGCCCGCCGGCCCTGCCCCTGATTGGTAACAGCGCTCTACGAGTTCTGTCAATGTGTTGTCATGACATCCGCCCTCTGCGTTCGGTGACCGCTTCGGTACAGTGGCGCCCATCATCGTGCCCCGAGATCCCGCGCGTGCCCAGCGAGGAGGTGCCGTGACCGGCCCCGAGATCGCGGTCGACCGGAGCAGCCCGGTCCCGCTCTACTTCCAGGTCGCGGAGCAGTTCGCCGCGGCCATCCAGCGCGGCGAGCTGGCGCCCGGCGACCGGCTGGACAGCGAGTTGCAGCTCGCCGACCGGCTCGGGTTGTCCCGCCCGACCGTGCGACAGGCGATCCAGCATCTGGTCGACAAGGGACTGATCGTGCGCCGCCGCGGGGTGGGCACCCAGGTGGTGCGCGGCGAGGTGCGCCGGGCGGTGGAGCTGACCAGTCTCCACGACGACCTGCTGCGCGCCGGCCAGCAGCCGTCCACCTCGGTGCTCGAACTGGCCACCGTGGCCTGCCCGGCCGACGTCGCCGCCGCGCTCGGCGTACCGGCCGGCAGCGAGGTGCAGCACCTGCGCCGGCTGCGGTTCTCCGACTCCGAACCCCTCGCGGTGATGGAGAACTGGCTGCCGCCCGACCTGGTCCGGCTCAGCATGGACGCGTTGCAGGCCAAGGGCCTGTACGCGATCCTGCGCGCCGGCGGCATGCGCATCCGCGGCGCCCACCAGCGGATCGGCGCGCGGTCGGCGACCGCCGCCGAGGCGCAGATGCTCGGCGAGCGGCGCGGCGCGCCCCTGCTCACCATGACCCGCACCGCCTACGACGACCAGGGCCGGTACGTGGAACACGGCGCGCACCTCTACCGGGCCAGCCGCTACTCCCTCGAGGTGACCGTCGCCGAGCGGTGACGGTGGATGTTTCGGGCTCATTTCAGTGACAGGTATTTACGTCGTCAGGCTGTCATGACATTGTGGCCGCAAACACCGCCGGCGGCGGACGTGCGGCCGGCGGGCGACCCGCGAGTCTCTTCGAAGTCTCCTTGCGAAGGGAAGCAGCCCATGACATCCAAGCCGAGACGCGCAGCGGGCGTGCTCGCCGCGTTCACCACCCTTGCCCTGGGCCTCACGGCCTGCGGCGACTCGTCCGAGCCCGCTGGCAAGGACGCCAAGAACATCACCCTCACGATCTCCGCCAACTCCATCGTGGGCGGCAAGAACTCCGCCGGCGCGGAGTGGATCGAGAAGTGGGTCATCCCCCGGTTCGTCGAGGCGCAGAAGGCCAAGGGCGTCACCGCCAAGGTGACGTTCGTGCCCAGCGGCGTCGACGACGAGCAGTACAAGACCAAGCTGGCCCTGGACCTGCGCTCCAAGGGCGGCGCCGACGTCATCGCGGTGGACGGCATCTGGGTGGGCGAGTTCGTCCAGGCCGGCTACCTCAAGCCGCTGTCCGAGGTGGCCGGCGACCAGGCCAACTCGTGGGAGGGCTGGTCGCAGATCCCCGAGACCGTGCAGGGCCTCGGCAGCTTCGAGGACAAGCGCTACGGCATCCCGCTCGGCACCGACGGCCGGGTCCTCTACTACAACAAGAAGCTCTTCGCCCAGGCCGGCCTGCCGGCCGACTGGCAACCGAAGAGCTGGCAGGAGATCCTCGACGCCGGCGCCAAGCTCAAGGCGCTGCCTGGGGTGACCCCGATCCAGATCAACGCCGGCACCGCGATGGGCGAGGCGACCTCCATGCAGGGCGCGCTGCCGCTGCTGGTCGGCGCCGGCGGCGAGATCTACAAGGACGGCAAGTGGGCCGGGGCCAGCCAGCCGGTCAAGGACATGCTCGACTTCTACACGAAGATCTACGGCGGCGGCCTGGGCGATCCCAAGCTGCAACAGGAGGCGAAGGGGCGCGACAAGTCCTTCGCGGAGTTCGCCGCCGGCAAGATCGGCATCCTGGCCGAGGGCGACTACTTCTGGCGCAGCGTCATCAACCCGAGCACCGGCATCGCCAAGATGGCCGACCGGAACACCACCGTCGGGTTCGCGATGATCCCCGCCAAGCAGCCCGGCGCGGGCATCCGCGGGCAGGACTTCGTCAGCATGTCCGGCGGCGGCGTACGGGTGCTGAACCCGAACTCCAAGTTCCCGTCCCAGGCCTGGGAGCTGCTGTCGTTCATGCACTCGGCGGAGGCGGTCAAGGCCGAACTCGCCGGCGAGGCACGGATCACCGCGCGGATGGACGTCAACAAGGAGGTCCTCGCGGGCGACCCGATGCTGAGCTTCGTCACCGAGAAGGTGCTGCCGGTCACCGCGTACCGGCCGCCGCTGGCGGTGTACCCGCAGGTGTCGGTGGCGCTGCAGGAGGCGACCGCCGCCGCCGCGTCGGGCCGGAGCGCCGACGAGGCCGCCGGGGCGTACCAGAAGAAGCTGGAAGGGATCGTCGGTGGCGCAGGTAACGTCACCTCCTGACCAGGTGGTGGAGGGGAGGCGCCCGGAGACGGGCGCCTCCCCGGCCCCCGACGCCGCCGGCCTGGGCCGGGCCCGGGCCACCGGGTTCCTCGTGCCCAGCATGGTGCTGATCCTGCTCTTCCTCGTGGTGCCGGCCGCCTGGACGATCTACCTGGGCGTCACCAACTACCGGCTGACCGGCCTCGCCGCCGCCAACCCGGAGCTCGTCGGCCTGGACAACTACACCCGGGCCCTGGGCGACGAAAGGTTCCGCTCCTCGCTGGTGCTGACCCTGCAGTTCGTGCTCGGCTCGGCGGTCATCGGCCAGGCCGGGCTCGGCTTCGCCATCGCCTTCGCCCTGCGCGACCGGCGCGGCCCGCTGCGCCGGGTGGTCGAGGCGTTCGTCCTGCTCTCCTGGATCCTGCCCAGCTCGGTGGTGGCCTTCCTCTGGATCGCCCTGCTCGACCGGGACGGCGGCACCCTGAACACGCTGCTCGGCATCCCGGGCACGGCCTGGCTGCTCGACCACCCGATGCTGTCGATCATCGTGTTCAACACCTGGCGCGGCACCGCGTTCTCGATGATGCTCTACGCCGCCGCCCTGGAGAACGTGCCCCGCTCCCACCTGGAGACCGCCCGGCTGGCCGGCGCGTCCACCTGGCAGCAACTGCGCGACGTGGTCTTCCCCCGCATCCGCGGGCACGTGCTGACCAACCTGCTGCTGATCAGCCTCTGGACGTTCAACGACTTCGCGCCGTTCCTCATCACCGCAGGCGGCCCCGAGCAGCGCTCGGAGATCCTCCCGGTCTACGTCTACAAGGTGGCGCTCTCCGGCGGTGAACTCGGCTTCGGCGCCGCGATCTCGTTCGTCATGCTGCTGATCAACCTGGTCATCGCGCTGGTCTACCTGCGCATGCTGGGCCGGCGGAAGGAGACGGCGTGAGCAGCGCGACCAGCACGGCGCCCGCGCCGACCACCGACCCGAAGGCCGGCACGGAAGCCGTCCGGCACCTGCTCGGCCGGGTCGCCCGCTACACCTTCCTCTGCGCCGTCCTCGGGTTCTTCGCGCTGCCGCTGCTCTGGCTGGCCACCGCCCCGTTCGACGACACTCCGACGATCACCGCCTCGCTGCCGCGGTTCACCCTGGACAACTTCCGGGCGCTGCTCGACAACCCGTACGCGCTCAGCTCGCTGCTCAACTCCGTCTACCTGGCCGGCGGCACCGCGGCGCTGGTGGTGACATTCGGGGCGCTGGCCGCGTACGCGCTGAGCCGGGTCCGGGTGCCCGGCCGAGACGCGCTGCTCTACGGGCTGCTGCTGCTCTCCTCGATCGTCACCGGCACGGCCACCATGGTGCCGCTGTTCGAGTTGGCGTTCCGGCTGAACCTGATCGACTCCCGGCTCGGGGTCATCCTGATCCTCACCGGCGGGCTGCTGCCCGCGGCGATCTTCATCCTCAAGGACTTCATGGACGCCACTCCGACGTCCTACGAGGAGTCCGCCCGGGTCTTCGGCGCCAGCCCGTTGCAGATCATGCGGCACATCGTGGTGCCGCTGGTCCGCCCCGGCCTGGCCACCGTCGGGGTGTGGGCGGTCGCCAACGTCTGGGGCAACTTCCTGGTGCCGTTCCTGCTGCTGCGCGGGCCGGAGAAGGCCCCCGCCGCGGTGATCATGTACACCCTCTACACCGAGGGCGGCCAGGCCGACCTGCGGCTGCTCTCCACGTTCTCGCTGCTCTACTCGCTGCCGGTGGCGCTCATGTTCGTCTTCGTCAGCAGTCGGTACGGATTCCGCTTCCACGGAGGGATCAAGCGCTGATGTCCGCCATCACCATGCGCGACCTGACCAAGGTCTACCCCAACGGGGTGCGGGCCCTGGACGCCCTCGACCTGGAGATCGCCGACGGCGAGTTCTTCGCGCTGCTCGGGCCGTCCGGCTGCGGCAAGACCACCCTGCTGCGCACCATCGCCGGGCTGGAGGTCGCCTCCGGCGGCGACGTGCACATCGGCGACCGCGCCGTGACCAACCTGCCGCCCGGCAAGCGGGACGTGGCGATGGTCTTCCAGGACTACGCGCTCTTCCCGCACATGACCGTGCAGGAGAACATCGCCTACCCGCTGCGGATCAAGAAGATGGACCGTCGCGGCCGCGCGGAGAAGGCGGCGGAGACCGCCGACGAGCTGGGCCTGTCCGCGCTGCTGCAACGCCGCCCGGGGCAACTCTCCGGCGGGCAGCAGCAGCGGGTCGCGCTCGCCCGGGCGATGGCCTGCCACCCGCAGGTGTTCCTCCTCGACGAACCGCTGTCCAACCTCGACGCCCGGCTGCGGCTGGAGGCGCGCACCTTCCTCAAGCGGCTGCAGCGCGAACTGGGCGTCACCACCGTCTTCGTCACCCACGACCAGGCCGAGGCGCTCGCCCTCGCCGACCGGATCGCCGTCATGGAGGGCGGCCGGATCCGGCAGGTCGGCACCCCGACCGAGGTGTTCCGCCGCCCGGCCAACACCTTCGTCGCCGGCTTCATCGGCTCCACCCCGATGAACCTCATCGACGCCGAGGCGCAGGACGGCGAACTGGCCGTCGCCGGCACCCGGCTGCCGATGCCGGAGGACGTCCGGGACCGGGTGAGCGCCGGCGAGAAGCTCGTGTACGGGGTACGCCCGGAGTACCTGGACTACTCCGCCGAACCGGTGCCGGGGGCGCTGAGCGGGCAGGTGGTCGTGGTGGAGAACCTGGGCAGCTTCTCGCTGGTCTCCCTCGACGTGGCCGGCGGGGACGTCGCCGGGGCCGCGGGGACCAGCGTCCAGGTCGTCGTGCCGGAGGGACGCGAGCCCGAACCCGGCGACACCGGCTGGGTGGTGCCCCGGCCCGGCCGGTCACTGCTCTACCGGGACGGGGAGCTGGTGAGGGGGACGGCGGCGGCCGTGCCCGCGGCGCGTACCGGCGCGGAGCGGTGAGGCATGGCGGTGCACCGGGGCAGCTGGACGCTGGCGGACCGCGCCGAGAGCGTGCTGCGGACGCTGCCGGTCACCGTGCCGCCGGGCACCGCCGCGCTCACCGTACGACTCGACTATCCCCGGCAGGCCGGGGTGCTCGACCTGGGCTGCCTCGGGCCGGCCGGCTTCCGGGGCTGGTCCGGCGGCGCCCGCGACGGCTACACCGTGGCCGCCCACTGGGCCACCCCCGGCTACCTGCCCGGTGAGCTGGAACCCGGCGAATGGCAGGTGCTGCTCCGGTTGCACCGCATCCCACCGGAGGGCCTGAGCTACGAGGTCACCGCCACCACCAGCACCACCGGGCCGGACGCCCCGACGCCGCCGACGGCGCCACCGCGCCCGGACCGCCCGCCGCGCCGCGCGCTGCCCGGGGCGGATGGCCGGCGCTGGATCGCCGGGGACCTGCACGCGCACACCGTGCACAGCGACGGCGCGGCCACCATCGACGAGCTGGCCGCCCTCGCCGCCGCCCGGGGCCTGGACTTCCTCGCCGTCACCGACCACAACACCGTCAGCCACCACCCGTGGCTGCCCGCCGCCTCGGCCCGGTACGGCCTCACCCTGCTGCCCGGGCAGGAGGTGACCACCGACCGGGGACACGCCAACGTGTTCGGCCCGGTCGGCTGGGTCGACTTCCGGCAGCCGCCCGACGAGTGGCTGGCCGGCGCGGAGCGGGCCGGCGGGCTGATGTCGGTCAACCACCCCCTCGGCGGCGACTGCGCCTGGCGGCAGCCGCTGACCACGCGTACCCGGCTGGCCGAGGTGTGGCACTCCGGCTGGTGGGACCGCACCTGGGGCGCCCCGCTGGCGTGGGCGCGGGCCTGGCGCCCGGACGTGGTGCCCGTCGGGGGCAGCGACTTCCACCGCCCCGGCGACGACGCGCCGCCCGGCTCCCCCACCACCTGGCTGCTGGTCGACGACGACCGCGAGCCGCAGGCCGCCGTGCTCGACGCGCTGCGGGCCGGTCGTACCGCCGTGTCCGCCGGCCCCGACGCGCCGCTGCTGCTGCGCGTCGGTGACGAACTGCTCGCCCTCGACGCGGACGGCATGCTGCTCGGCTACCCCGACGGCAGCCACCGCGTCGTCCACGGTGACCGGTGCCGGCTCCCGGCCGGCGACGGCCTGCACGTCCTGGAATCGCACCGCATGGAGGTGATCGCACTGTGCAGCTGAGCGGACGAACCCGGGTGGCCGGCGCACCGGTCAACCACGGCATCTACCAGCACGACGACACACTCCTCGACCCGGACGACCTGCTCGCGGCCCTGTCCCGCGACGGGTACGACGGGGTGGACTCCGGCCCGATCGGCTACCTCGGCACCGGCGAGGCGCTGGCCGGCCGGCTCGCGGCGACCGGCATCGGGCTCGCCGGCGGCTGGGTCGACCTGCGCTACGCCGACCCGGACGGCTTCGGCGCGGACCTGGTCCAGCTCGACGCGGCGCTCGACGCGTTCACCGCCGTACCGGCCGACGACCCCCGGTTCGCCCCCCGGCCCACGCTGGCCTGCCCCGGCAACCCCGGCCGGATGGCCCGGCCCGGCACGCCACCCGACCTCACCTCGGCGCTGCCGGCCACCGCCTGGCCGGAGTTCGCCGCCCGGGTGCAGCAGGCCGCCGACCGGTGCCGGGACCGGGGTCTGGAACCGGTGTTCCACTACCACCTCGGCACCGACGTGGAGACCGAGGCCGAGGCCGACCGGCTGCTCGAACTCACCGACATCGCGGTCTGCCTGGACACCGGGCACCTGCTGCTGGCCGGCGGAGACCCGGTCGCGGCGGTCCGCCGATGGGCCGGCCGGATCGGGCAGGTGCACCTCAAGGACGCCGACCTGGCCGTCCACGAGCGGGTCCGGGCGGCCGGCGGTGGCCTCGCCGACGTGGTCGCCGCCGGTGGCTTCTGCGCCCTGGGAGCCGGCGACGTCGACTTCGCCGGGGTGCTCGCCGGCCTCGACGCCATCGGCTACACCGGCTGGCTGGTGATCGAACAGGACGCGCCGGCGGAGGGACGGGACCTCGACCGGACGCTGGCCGACCAGCGCGCCAACCGGCGCTGGCTCGAGGAGGCGCTGCGATGACCGAACCGGGCAAGCGGATCCGGATCGCCGTCGCCGGGCTGGGCATCATCGCCCGTACGGTGCACCTGCCGCTGCTGCAACGCCGCGGCGACCTGTTCGAGATCGTCGCGCTCGGCGACCTCTCCCCCACCCGGGTGGTCGAGCTGGGCGGCCGGTACGGCGTCGAGCCGGGCCGCCGCTACACCGACGCCGCCGCGATGCTGGCCGACGGCGGGTACGACGCGCTGCTGCTGGCGACCTCCGGCTCGCACGGTGAGCTGGCCGCGGCGGCGCTGCGCGCGGGCCTGCCGGTGCTCTCCGAGAAGCCGCTGGCCTACACCCTGGCGGAGGCGGCCCGGCTGACCGAGCTGAGCGGCGGCGCGCCGGCGCTGATGGTCGGCTACATGAAGCAGTACGACCCGGCGGTGGCCGAGGCCGCCCGGCTGCTCGACGAGTGGGGCGGGGCCGAGCGGGTCCACGCCGTGGAGGTGAGCGTGCTGCACGCCGGCGGCGACCGGCAGCTCGCCTTCGCCAACCTGCCACCGGCCCCCGCCGACGTGCCGCCCGCCGAGGTGGCCCGGCTGCGCGCCGCCGACGCCGCGCTGCTCGACGCCGCGGTCGGCGCCGACCCGGGCGCGCGCACCCTCTACCAGATCCTGATCAACAGCATCTCGCACGACCTGTCCCTGCTACGGCTCTTCACCGGCGCGCCGGCCACCGTGGAGCACGTCGCGACCTGGCCGCTGACGCCCGACGGGCCGGCGGAGCCGTCGGTGGAGATCAGCGGGCGGCTGCCGGGCGGGGCCCGCTACGGCATCCGCTGGCTCAACCTGCCCGACTACCCGGCCTACCGGGAGACGGTGACCCTGCATCACGCCCGGGGCTCGCTGGAACTGGTCTTCCCGTCGCCGTACCTGCTCAACGCGCCCACCACGCTGACCCTGGTGGAGTCGCACGGCGGCGGTGAGCGGCGGGCGGCGTTCCGGTCGGTGACCGAGGCGTTCGAGCAGGAGCTGGTCGCCTTCCACGCGATGGTCACCGCGGGCGCGCCGCCGCTGACCGGGATCGCCGAGGGCGCGACCGACGTACGGACCAGCCAACAGGTGGTACGCCGCTTCGGTGAGCTGACCGGGGCGGCGATCGGCGGAGAGGCGGCCAGCTCATGACACGACCGACCGACATCATCGTCGTGCCGCACACCCACTGGGACCGGGAGTGGTACGAGCCGTTCCAGCGGTTCCGGCTGCGGCTGGTGGCGTTGCTGGACGACGTGTTCGACCGGATGGAACGCGACGAGCGGCAGCGGTTCACCCTCGACGGGCAGCTCGCCGCGGTGGACGACTACCTGGAGGTGCGCCCGGAGCGGCGCGAGCAGGTGATCGCCCTGGTCCGCGCCGGACGGCTGGCGGTCGGGCCGTGGCAGATCCTGCTCGACGAGTTCCTCTGCTCCGGCGAGAACATCGTCCGCAACCTGGAGCGCGGGCTGACCCGCAGCGCCGAGCTGGGCGGGGCCATGCCGGTGGGCTATCTGCCCGACATGTTCGGCCACATCGCCCAGATGCCGCAGCTGCTGGCCAATGCCGGGCTGGCCCACGCCTGCGTGTTCCGCGGCGTACCCGACCGGGTCCGCACCCACGCGTTCGCCTGGCAGGCGCCGGACGGCACCACGGTGCGCACCGAGTACCTGCCCGGCGGGTACGGCAACGCGGCCGGCCTGATGGACGACGCCGCCCTGGTCACCCGCCGGGCCACCGACCTGGCCGACCGGCTCGGCGGCTGGCGACCCGACGGCGCGGACGGACCGACCCTGGCCATGTACGGCACCGACCACGCGGCGCCGGCCCCGGACGCCCCCGACCTGCTCGCCGCCGCCGACGTCGACGGCATCCGGTTCCGGCTCGGCACGCTCGCCGAGTACTTCGCCGCCCAGCCGACCACCGTGGACGGGCTGCCCACCGTACGTGGGGAGCTGCGCTCGCACGCCCGGGCGAACATCCTGCCCGGCGTGATCTCCGTGCGCGCCCACCTGAAGCAGGCGATGGGTCGCGCCGAGCGCCGGGTGGAGCGGTACGCCGAACCGCTCGCCGCGCTCTGGCACGACCCCTCCGTGCAGCGCTTCCTGGACATGGCGTGGACCCGGCTGATCGACGCGAGCTGCCACGACTCGGTGACCGGGTGCGGCTGCGACGAGACCGCCGAGCAGGTGGCCGCCCGGCTGGCCGAGGCCGATCAGCTCGGCCGGGCGGTCTGCGACCTGGTCGGGGCCCGGCTGGCCGCCGCCGTACCGCGCGACGGGTACCTGGTGTTCAACCCCAGCCCGACCGCCCGGACCGCGCTGGTGCGCCTGGACGTCGAGGTGCCCGACGGCGCGGCGGTGGGGCTGGCCGGCGCGGCCGGTACGACGGTGGCCGCGCAGGTCCTCGACCGGGCCCGGACGCTGCTCGCCGACGACCTGGTGCCGGCCGTCGACCTGCCCGGGGTGCTCACCCGGGTGCACGGCCGGGAGCTCTACGGTCAGGAGGTCACCCGCTGGTCGGTGTCGCCGGCCGACGCCACCCTCACCTTCGAGGTGGCCCGGCACGGCGACCCCGCCTTCGACGTGGAGGACGTCCGGCTGGCGCTGGCCGACGCCGGCCGGCCGGACCACTGGCGGGTCCGCATCGTCGCCGCGCCCCGGCTGACCGTCGCCGCGCTGGTCGACGTGCCCGCGCTCGGCCACGCCGCGGTACGGCCGGTGCCGCTGCCGGCCGGCGCGGCGCCCGGCCCCGAGGCGGTCACTCCGTTGCCGGCCGGCGCCGCCCCGGTGCCCGGACCGGTCACCGTCGCCGACCGGAGCCTGGACAACGGACTGCTGCGCGTCGACGTCGCCGAGGACGGCACGCTGCGGCTGTCCACCCCGGACGGCGTCACGGTGGACGGGGTGGGCCGGATCGTCGACGGCGGCGACGTGGGCGACAGCTACAACTACGCCCCGCCGGCCGCCGACGAGCTGGTCGACAAGCCCCGCGCGGTACGCACGGTGGTGCGGCACAAGGGTCCGCTGGTGGCCGTCGTGGACGTGGTGCGCGAGTACCGCTGGCCGGTGGCGGCCGACGTGGACGCCGGCTCCCGAACGGTGGACCGGGAGGCCGTGGCGGTTACCACCCGGGTCGAGCTGCGCTCCGGCGAGCGGTTCGCCCGGCTGCGGATCGAGTTCGACAACCGCTGCGACGACCACCGGGTGCGGCTGCACCTGCCGCTGCCGTCCCCGGCCCGCGCGTCGTACGCCGAGGGCCAGTTCGCGGTGGTGGAGCGCGGGCTGACCGCCGAGGGCGGCGGCGGTGAGGTGCCGCTGCCGACGTTCCCGGCGTCCGGGTTCGTGGCCGCCGGCGGACGGGACGGCGCGCTGGCGGTGCTGCTGACCCAGCCCACCGAGTACGAGCTGACCGACTCCGGGCGCGAGCTGGCGGTGACGGTGCTGCGGTCGATCGGGATGCTGTCGCGCAACCGGCACGCGCTGCGGGACGAGCCGGCCGGCCCGCAGCTGCCCACCCCGTCGGCGCAGTGCCGGGGCGAGCGGACCGTCGAGCTGGCGGTGCTGCCGTTCCGGGGCGAGTGGCACGGGGCCGGGGTGACCGAGGCGGCCGAGGCGTACCGGCACGAGCCGCTGGCCTTCGCCGGCACGGCGCAGCCGTCCGTCCCGCTGCCGGCCCCGGCCACCGGACTGTCGGTGACCGGCCCGGGGGTGGCGCTCACCAGCGTCCGGGACCGGCAGGGCCGGGTCGAGGTGCGGGTGGTGGCCGAGACCCCGACCGACACCGGGGCGGTCATCGGGGCCGGGCGGGGTGTCCGGGGGGCGTGGCGGGCCGACCTGCTCGGCCGGCCGGGCGAGCGGCTGACCGTCGACGCCGACGGTCTGGTCCGGCTGCCGTTGCGCGCCTGGGAGATCGCCACGGTGCAGCTCGAGCTCGCCTGAGCGGCGGGCCCGACCCGGACGGGTGCCCCCGGGGGTGGGGGCACCCGTCACCGCTCGCCCCGCCGCGCCGTCACCCGGCGGGCGACGGCCAGCAGGTACTCCTTGCGGTCGGTCGGGTCGTGGTCGGTGCGGGGGCGGGTGGGCGGCGCGCCGTGGACCGGGCGATGGTGGTCGAAGGTGGACTCGAAGATCCCCTCACCCCGGGGCAGCGTCGGCAGCCGCTGCTGCACGGCGTGCACCCGCCGCGCCGGGACGTCGCCCTCGACCACGTACGACGAGCCCCGCGCCAGCGTCGCCTGGGGCACCGCGTCCAGCCTGGCCAGCACGGGCAGGACGGCGCTGAGCGCGTCGCCCGGGAGCTCCAGCCGGAATCGGTGCATCGGCTCCTCCACCCGGGTGCCGGCGCGCCGCAGCGCCTCGACCAGCACCAGCGGGGTGAGGTTGCGGAAGTCCCCGGCGGTGCTGGACATGCTCTTGTCGAAGGTGCCGTGCGAGTGGCTCTGCCGGGCCCAGTAGCCGGCGTGGGTCATCGTCACCTCGCAGTCGAGGACCTGCCAGCCGCGCAGTCCCTGCCGCAGCGTCGCCCGGACGGTCTCCTCGACCGCGGTGAAGAAGGCGGGCGGCATCGAGCCGAGTTCGACGCCGAGCCGGAAGCGGAACCCGCTGCCGGTCGCCGTGGGCGCCACACGCAGACCCACGGCGGCCAGGAACGGGTTGGGCGCCACCCCGATCAACTCGACCGCCGCCCCGGTGCCGACCAGCCGTTCCACGTAGACCGTCGTCGTCTCCCGGAAGCCGACCGCCACGCCGTACTCCTCGGCGAGCGTCGCCTGGATGACCTCCTTCTGGACCTCGCCGTAGAGCGAGACGGTGATCTCCCGCCGGATCTCGTCCACCCGGACGTTGATCAACGGGTCCTGTTCGGCGAGCTGGCTGAGCGCGGCGTGCAGGGCGCCCCGGTCCGCCTCCCGCTCCGGGACGACGACGGTCTCCAGGGTGGGCAGGGCGAAGTGGCGGCCGCCGGTGGCTCCGGTGCGCGGCGCCGCCCCGACCGGGTCGCCGATCCGGACGTCGCCGAGGCCGCGCAGCAGCGCGATCCGGCCGGCGCCGACGGCGTCGTCGCGGACGGTCGAGCCGCGGTCGAAGACCTCGATCCCGGTGACCGTGGCGAGGCGTCCCGCACCGACGGGCAGCCGGTCCCGCACCCGTACGGTGCCGCCGAACAGCCGGACGTAGGCGATCCGCTCGCCCGAGGGGCCCCGCTGCACCTTGAAGACGGTGCCGGAGGGCGGACCGTCGGCGCCGTCCTCGGCCACCGGCAACAGCTCGGTGAGGCCGGCGATCAGGGCTGCCACGCCCGCGCCGGTGATCGCGGAGCCGGCGAACACCGGGTGGACCAACGCCTGCCGGGTCTGCGCCGCGAGGACCTCGCGCAGCCGCCGTCCGGACAGTCGCCGCTCGTCCTCGACGTACTCGGTCAGCAGCGCGTCGTCGTGCGCGGTGAGCAGGTCGAGCAGCCGCCGGGTGAAGCCCGGGTCGGTGTCGGGGTGGGGTACGCAGCGGGCGGCCGGCGTACCGGCGCCGTGCACCGCGCCCGTCGCCACCACGGCGGGGGTGAGCCGGGCGGCGAGGTCGCGCAGCACCCGGTCGGGATCGGCGCCGGCCCGGTCGACCTTGTTGATGAAGATCAGGGTCGGCAGGCGCAGCCGCTGGAGCGTGCGCATCAGCGCCCGGGTCTGGGCCTGCACGCCCTCGACGGCGGAGACCACGAGCACCACACCGTCGAGCAGGTCGAGGACCCGTTCCACCTCGGCGATGAAGTCCGGGTGGCCGGGGGTGTCGATGAGGTTGACCGTGACGCCGTCGACGACGAAGGAGGCCACTGCGGATCGGATGGTGATGCCGCGTTGTCGTTCCAGCGCCATCGAGTCGGTCCGGGTGGTGCCGTCGTCCACGCTGCCCAGGTCGTCGATGACGCCGACGGCGTGCAGCAGGCGTTCGGTCAGGCTGGTCTTGCCGGCGTCAACATGCGCGAGGATGCCGATGTTCAAGGTCTTCACGGAGCGTCATGTCCTTCGGGTTGATGATCATTCCCAGGCGGTTGGACATGAACGCAGCGCGCATCTTTGATCCTTCGCGGTCGGTTGTAGTGACCCACCCAGTCGACCAGCGCGTCCGTCGGCGGGCAACCGAATTCCATCGCGGGCCCCGACCCAGGGCCGGCGCTCGTGGCCCGCGAGCCAAATCTCTCCTTTCGGAGCTAAAGGTACGCATCGATTCCCGGCGCGTGTCCTGGCGCGGCGCGAGTGGTTGTACTCGACGTGACGGCACACTCACCCACCACCAGGCCGGCTCGGGCGCCCCGATGGCGGGTCACCTGGGCGGAGCGCGAGAACGCGCGCCGGCGGCACGCGTTCGACAGCGCGACCGCGGCCTGGCACCGGCGCAACGACCACCTGGTCCGGCTGCGGATCGAGGCCGCCGGCTTCCACGGGTACGCGCACCCGCGGGACAGCCTGCCGATGGACCTGGGTCGCGACGAGGTCGTCTACCGGGTGCTGCCGACCGCGGAGCTGGCCGAGGCCGGGGCGCGGCACATCGCCGGACTGCCCGCGCCGGAGCTGACCGTCACGGCGCCGGGCGCCCACCCGCCCCGGCGCGGGCTGCCGACGGGCCTGCGGGTCGTCGACGCGGGGATGGCCGTCGTGACCAACCACCGGGTCGTCTTCTCCGGCGGCGCGAGCTGCCGGGAGTGGACGTACGCGGACATGGTGGGGCCGGCACACCACCCCGAGGTCCCACTGACCCTGCTGCACACCGCCGACGGGAGTCCGCTCGCCGGGCTGCGCGTACCGGCCAACGCCACCGTGAACTTCCGCTTCTACCTGACCCTCGCCTTCGCCGCCGCCACCGGGCAGCGGCCCGCCGTCGCCGCGCAGGTCGACGCCCTGCTGGCCGGGCACCGGCACACGCGGCCGACGCCACCGGCACCGGCCGACCCGGCCCGGGCCCCACTGACCGCGGTGCGCCCCGACCGCCCGGCGGTCGCCGCCGCCGCCGTCGTCACGCTGGCGTTCGCGACGCTCTCCGCCGGCACGTCCGCGACCGAGCAGGCCGGCCCGCCGTACCGGGCGGCTCTTGGCGGCAGCAGCACCGCCGACACCGACCCGCCGGCCGCCGAGTACGGCACCACCCCGAGCACCCCCGCCACGCCCGAAGCCCCGGACAGCGCTCCGGCCCCCGCGCCGACCGGCCCCGCGACAACGGTGCTCCCCGACGGCGACACCCCACGGGTGGTGGGACCGATGCCGCGCCGACCCCGGACGAGCGTGGCCGCCGCCGCGGCAGCGGACGCGCCGACGGACCGAGTTCCCGGCCCCGCCCCGACCACCGTGCCGGCCCCGACCACCACGCCGCCCTCGACCACCACGCCGCCCCCGGCCACGACGCCGCCGCCGACCACCGCGCCCAGCCCGACCACGGCGCCACCGGCGCCCGAGGCCCCCATGCTCGATCTCTGCCTCGAACCCCTGAAGCTGCCACTGGTGCAGCGGCTGCTGTGCCCACCGACCAGCCGCTGAGCGGGCGGTGACCGCGTCCGCGTCGCCCCGTCCGTCCACCGGCAACCGCCACCGGCGACAGGCGCGGACGCCTTCCTGATCGCCGGCTCAGCGGGCCGCAGTCGCGTCGGCCTACAGTGTGCCCATGTGGGAGTCGATCGCCGCGCCGGCGGCGGGCCTGATGGCCGCCATGGCAGCGGCTCTTCCGACGCCGCCGCCGTCGGTGGACGCCGCGCCGGTGTTGACGTCGACACCGTTCGGCGCGCTGCCCGGGCAACAGGTGACCCACACGGTCACGATCTCCGGCAGCGGCACCCTCACGACGACGCGGGTCACGTTCACCACGACGGTCGATCTCGACGGTGTCACCGCCCGGGCCGAGCCGGGCCGGTGCGCGGCGTCCCCGCGTACCGTCGTCTGCGACCTCGGTGACCTGCGCCTGGGCCCCGCCGGGGCGGCGCCGCGGATCACGATCTCCGGGCGGGTCCGCCCGGGTGCGCCGCCGGGCACGGTGGTCCGCAACCGGGTCGATGTCACCTCGGTGGAGACCACCGCGACGGGCGCCCGGACCACCAGCAACGCCTACCTGCTCCCGGGGTCGACGGCCACGCCCACCGATCCGCGATCGACGGCCCTGGCGAGCGAGGTCCCGCCGCCCGGACGGTCGATGCGGCTGCCGGCCCTCGCGGCGGCGGCGGTGGCCGGTGCGGTCGCGGCGGCGGCCCTGCTGACCCGACGGCGGCTGCGGCGGCGCCCGGGTTCGCCGCCCGCCGACCGGCTGTAACGACCAGGCAGCCGGATCCGATGTAGCAGGTGGACGGAACACGGGCCGGCGGCAGGAGTACGACATGGAGCAACGCTCGTGGAGGCAGGCCACGCTGGCGACCGTCGCCGGGGCCGCCACGCTGATGATGACGGCCCTCTGCCTGGATGCCGGAACGGCGAGCGCCGGGGCGCAGAGCGCGCCGCAGGGACCACTGCCCCTGCCGACCCTGCTGCCCCTGCCGAGCCCATCACTGCCCGTGTCGCTGCCGCCGATAGAACCGCCGAAGGTGACGCTGCCGCCCCTGAAGCCGCCCCCGGTCAAGCTGCCGACCCGCCCGCCGGCCACCGCGTCGCCGACGGCGCCGCCCGCGACCAGCCCGCCGACCGGCGGCACGCCACCGCAGGTGGGCGTCCCGGGCCCGCCGGGCAGCGGCGGGTCGATGGTGGACCCCGGATCGGCCCCCGCGCTCATCGCCGGCGACCCCGGCGCCGACCTCTACCCGCAGCCCCCGGTGGACCCGGCCGGCACGCCCCAGGCCCGCCAGGTCGCCGCGCTCGGCGACGTCCAGCACCGGATCCAGTACCTGGAGAACACCCTCACCCGGACCCGCGCCGACCTCGCCAAGGTGCGGCGCGGACCGGATCCGGTGCTGCACCTGCTGACCACCCTGACCGCCGGCGGGGACGCGGACGCGGCCGCGCCGTTGACCGTGGCGGACTCCGCGGACGTCGCGGACACCCCCACCGGCCGCGCCGTCGCCCTCTCCGGAGCGATCACCTCCGGCCAGGCCGAACTCGTCCGCCGCCGGCAGGAGGAGACGCGGCTCCGGCAGGAGATCGACCGTCGGGTACGCGCCGCGCCCGCCGTGGCGGCACCGACCCGCACCGCCGCCGCCGTCGGTCGCGGCCGGCTCGGCCAACCACTGGCGGGCCGACTCACCAGCCGGTTCGGCACCCGGTTCGACCCGTACTACAAGGTCTGGCAGTTGCACCCCGGTGTGGATCTCGCCGCCCCGACCGGCACCCCCATCCTGGCGGCCGCCGACGGCCGCGTCTCGCGCGTCGGCTGGTACGGCGGCTACGGCAACTACACCTGCATCGCGCACGGCCGGGCCGACGGGCAGCGACTGTCCACCTGCTACGGCCACCAGTCCCGGCTGCTGGTGTCGCCCGGCCAGCGGGTCCGCGCCGGCCAGGTGATCGGGCTGGTCGGGTCCACCGGCGCCTCCACCGGCCCGCACCTGCACTTCGAGGTTCGTCTCGGCGGCCGTCCGGTCGACCCGCTGCCCTGGCTCTGAGCCGCGCCCGTCCTTCCGGTGGAACGGGCGCGATCAGAAGAAGCCGTGCGGGGCGGCTCGGAATCCCGCTCGCCGGTACCGGCTCCCGCCCCTAGCATCGGCGGTCATGAACGACATGAGCTGGGCGGACGGCGCGACCCGGGTGGCGGTGCTCACCGGGGCCGGCACCTCGACCGACTCCGGCATCCCCGACTACCGGGGCCCGTCCGGGGTGTGGACCCGCGACCCGGCCCTGGCCGACGCGTTCACCCACCGCTCGTTCCTGGCCGACCCGGCGGTGCGGGCCCGGTTCTGGCAGACCTATCTCGGGCACGCCGCGTGGCAGGCCGAGCCCAACCCGGCGCACCGCGCGCTCGCCGAGCTGGAGCAGTCCGGGGTGGCGGTCCGCGTCCTCACCCAGAACGTCGACGGACTGCACCAGAAGGCCGGCTCCAGCCCGCGCAAGGTGCTCGAACTGCACGGCACGATGCACGAGGTGGTCTGCACCGGCTGCGGCACGCGCACGCCCAGCGAGCAGACCCTGGCCCGGGTGGCGGCCGGCGACGGGGATCCCCGGTGCCTCGACTGCGGCGCCATCCTCAAGCTGGCCGTGGTGCTCTTCGGGCAGCACCTCGACGCGGCGACGATCGGCCACGCCGAGCGGATCGCCGCCCACAGCCAGCTCATGCTCGCGGTCGGCAGCTCGCTGCAGGTCGAGCCGGTCGCCTCGCTGTGCGCGGTGGCTGTGAACGCGGGTAACCGCCTCGTCATCGTCAACCGCGACCCGACCCCGTACGACGACCTCGCCGTCGAGGTGATCCGCGAACCGATCGGCACGGCACTCCCCCAAATCTGCGCGGCGCTCGCCGCCCAGGTCGACTCCGGCGCGCCGACGTCGCCGTAGCCGGCGGGGTGGCGAGCGGCGGTCGGATGGTCAGTGGCCGCGGTAGAGGGCCTCGATGTCGGCGGCGTAGCGCTCCTGGACCGCCTCGCGTTTGATCTTCAGGGTGGGGGTGAGCTCCCCGTCGGCTTCGGTGAGGTCGCGGGGCAGGATCCGGAACTGCTTGACCTGTTCCGCCTTGGACACCGTCTGGTTGGCGCGGTCGACCGCAGTCTGGATCTCCTGGCGCAGCTCGGGGTCGTCCCGCAGGTCGGCCACGTCGGCGTCCGGGTGGCCGTGGGCGGCCCGCCACCGCTGCCAGGCCGGTGGATCGATGGTGACCAGGGCGGTCACGTAGGGGCGGTCGTTGCCGACGAGCATGCACTGGCCGACCAGCGGGTGCGCGCGGACCTGCTCCTCGATCGGAGCGGGGGCGAGGTTCTTCCCCGCCGCCGTCACGATGATCTCCTTGATGCGGCCGGTGATGCGCAGGTAGCCGTCGGGGTCGAGACTGCCGAGGTCACCGGTGCGCAGCCAGCCGTCGTCGGTGAGGGTCGCCCGGGTGGCGTCGGGGTTGTTCCAGTAACCGGAGAACACCATCTCGCCGCGGACGAGGACCTCCCCGCCGTCGGCGATCCGGACCTCCGCACCGGGCAGCGGGCGGCCGACGGTGCCGATCCGCATCGCCGACGGCACGTTCGCCGTCACCGCCGGAGAGGTCTCGGTCAGCCCGTACCCCTCCAGGACGGTGATGCCGGCGCCGCGGAAGAAGTGCGCCAGCCGCGGTTCCAGCGGCGCACCGCCGGCGATCGCGAGCCGGCACCGTCCGCCGAGGGCGGCGCGCAACGTCCGGTACGCCAGCACGTCACACCCGGCGCGCGCCAGCCGCAGCAGGATGTTCGGACCTCGCTCGGTGTCCAGGGCGCGGCTGTACCGCACGGCGACGGCGTCCGCGACGGCGAACAGCCGTCCCCGGTGGGAGCCCTCGGCGCGCCGTCGGGCCTTGGCGTACATCTTCTCGAACACCCGCGGCACCGCGAGGATGAACGTCGGGCGGCACTTGCGCAGCTGCTCGAAGACTCGGCCCGGGTCGGCGCTGTGCACCATCGTCGCGCGGGTGCGCACCACACCCACCTGGACCAGTCGGGCGAACGCGTGCGCCAGCGGCAGGAACAGCACGGTCGACGCGCCCGGATGCAACAGTTCCGGCATCACCGAGGTCGCGTTCGTGACATCGCAGTAGATGTTGCGATGGGTCAGCGCGCAGCCCTTCGGCCGGCCGGTCGTGCCGCTGGTGTAGACGATCGTGGCCAGGTCCTCGCCCGACACCGCCCGCCGCCGCGCCTCGACCTGCCCGTCGTCGACGGTGCGGCCCTGCCCCGCCAGGGCGATCAGCCCGCCGCCGTCGATCTGCCACGTCTGGCGCAGCGCCGGCAGGCCATCGCGCAGGCCGGCCAGCATCGCGTCGTGCGCGGCGGTCTCCACCACACACCCCACCGCACCCGAGTCCGCCAGGATCCACCCCAACTGGTCGGCGCTGGAGGTCTCGTAGACGGGAACGGTCACCGCGCCGACGGACCAGAGGGCGTAGTCGACGAGGCTCCACTCGTAGCGGGTGCGGCTCATCAGACCGACCCGGTCGCCGTGCGCGACACCGGCGGCGATGAACCCGCGCGCGAGGGTGAGCACGTCGTCGCGGAACTGCTCGCACGTCACCGGCAGCGCCCGGCCCTGCACGGACCGGCGCGCCGGCCACGACCGGGAAACCGGATCCGGACGGACGAACTGCACCACGTCGGGCACCTGTCGGGCGTTGTCCCACACCATTTCGGCCAGGCCGGGCACCTGTGCGCCGGTGACCACCGGTTCGACCGTTACGTCCTGCACGACCGCTCCCCCGTTCACCGCACCGCCGCCAGCGGGGCACCCGGTCATCATGACCTGACCGGCGGATCAAGCGGCCCGGAACGGGAGAACTCGCGGTGGGCCGGTCAAGATTCGGCAGGCCGGCCGCGGGGTACCGGGTGCGGGTGTCTCCCACCGGTAACAACGACAGCGCTGGCACCGTATCCGGATCGACCGCCGCTCCGACGGCGCGGAAACGGCGGCGTCGGCGCCTGCTGATCGTCCTGGCCGTGCTCGCGCTGCTGGCCGGCACCGGTCTCAGCGCCGGGGCGTACTACGTCGACAGCGTGCCCACGCCCAGCGACCTGGAGCTGCCGGAGTCGACCACGGTCTACTTCGCCGACGGTCGCACGCCGATGGCGAAGCTCGGCACGGAGAACCGCACGATCGTGCCCTACCCGGAGATGAACGACGCCGCCAAGCAGGCGATCGTGGCGACGGAGGACCGCACGTTCTGGACCAACGAGGGCATCGACTTCAGCGGGGTGCTGCGCGCCGCCTGGTCGAACGTCACCGGCGGCCAGCGCCAGGGCGCGTCGACGATCACCCAGCAGTACGCCCGGGTGGCCGCCGACCTCAAGGGCGTCTCCTACTCGCGCAAGCTGCGCGAGGCGGTCATCGCGTGGAAACTCGACGACAAGTACAGCAAGGAGGAGATCCTCGGCTTCTACCTGAACACCGTGCCGTTCGGGCGGGGCTCCTACGGCATCGAGGCGGCCGCGCAGGCGTACTTCGGCAAGACGGTGCGCCGCGACGCGCCGGCGGCGAACCAGCTGACCACGGCGGAGGCGATGGTGCTCTGCGCCATGGTGAAGCAGCCGGAGGCCGACCCGGACGACCCCGAGGGCCACCCCGGCTACGATCCGCGGCGCAGTCCGCTGGCGCGGCAGAACTCGATCGACCGGTGGAACTACATCCGCGACGGCATGGTGAAGCTGGGCTACCTGTCGGCGGACGAGGCGGCCAACCTGGCGTACCCGGACACGGTGAAGCCGCTCGATCCCGCCGCCGGCCGGTCCAACCTCGACCGGCCGACCGGCCTGGTGGTCAACCACGTGCTCAGCGAGCTGCGGCAGACCGAGCCGTTCCAGGGCAAGCCCGCCGACTACATCCGCAACGGCGGCTTCAAGATCGTCACCACCATCGACAAGCGGGTCCAGGACGCCGCCGACGCGGCCGCCGACCTCCGGCGCGACACCGCCCCCGAGGCGGTCCGCGGCCAACCGAAGAACTGGCAGGCCGCGCTCGTGGCGGTGGAACCCGGCACCGGCCGGGTGCTCGGCTACCACGGCGGCAGCGACGGCTCCGGCGCCGACTACGCCGGCTGGTACCAGGACGAGAACGGCGAGGCCCGCGGCTTCGGCCAGCACCCGCCGGGGTCGTCGTTCAAGGTGTACGACCTGGCCACCGCCGTCCAGGAGAAGATCTCGGTGAAGCAGCACTTCGACTCGCCGGAGACCAAGGAGTTCCCCGCCTCCGGCCGGACCAAGGGCAGCCCCGCCGGGCCGATCCGCAACGCCGAGCGGGCACCGTGCCAGCCGGACTGCGCGCTGTGGGAGGCCACCGTCGCCTCGCTCAACGTCACCTACTTCGCACTCACCGAGCAGCTCGGCACGGCCAAGGTGATCGACATGGCCACCAAGGCCGGCGTCGACTCGATGTGGGCCAACGAGAAGGGCAACCCGCGGCCGAAGCGGATCGAACTGCGCGGCCACTCGGGTGAGGAGCTGGCGCGGCACTTCTCCACCGAGGTCGGCATCGGCCAGTACGGCATCACGGTGCAGGACCACGCCAACGGGATGGCGACCTTCGCCGCCGGCGGGAAGCGGGCCGACGCGCACTTCGTCCGCTCGGTCACCAAGGGCGACGAGAAGATCCTCGACGAACAGCTGGTGCAGACCGACATCGGGCTCGACCGGGAGGCGGTCAACCAGCTCAACTGGACGCTGAGCCGGGTGAAGGCGGCCAAGCTGGACAACGGCTGGGACTCCGCCGGCAAGACCGGCACCTGGCAGGCCGGAACGAGCACCACCCAGAACGTGCACACCTGGATGGTCGGCTACACCGGTGCGCTCGCCGCCGCGGTCTGGCTCGGCACCGTCGACGGCAAGCCGCTGAAGACCTCCGACGGCAGCTACGACGTCTACGGGTCCACCGGCCCGGGGCCGATCTGGCGGCAGTTCATGGAACAGGCCACCGCCGCACTCAAGCTCGACCCGGACAAGTACCGGTTCCAGGAGCCGGCGTTCCCGGACGACACCCCGTCGCCCACCGCCCCAGCGACGCCGAAGCCGACCTCGGCGCAGCCGACGGCGACCGCGACCCGGCCGACCTGTGACCCGGGAACGTGCGTCACCGCGAGCCCGACCAGGAAGCCGACGCCGACGCCGACCGGATCGCCCAAGCCGAGCCCGTCGCGGAGCCCGAAGCCGTCGCGGAGCGCGGAGCCGTCGCTCACCCCGCCGCCGAGGTGACGGCCGGTGTCAGCCGCCCGGCTCAGCCCCCTGCCGGGCCGGGCGCCGGCGGGCACCAGATCGTCCATCGACCACCGGTCGACGCTGCCGATGCGAGCGGGCGACAGCCCCGCTGAGGATAGGGTCGGGGGTCATGCGGACGAAGCAGGAGCTGACCGCGGCCATCCGGCGGGACCGGAGGGCGGCGCTGGTCATCAACGCCGGCTCCCGCCGCGGCCGGGAACACTGCGAGCGAGCCCGGGCCAGGTTGGTCGCCGCCGGCTTCGACCTGCTCGGCACGTACCGGACCGACCGGCCCGGGCAGCTGGAGGAGAGCGTCGCCGCGGCCGCCGACCTGAAGCCGGACGTCCTGGTCGTCGGCGGCGGCGACGGTACGCTCAGCACCGCCGGGCGGCTGCTCGCCCACCGGGACATCGCGCTCGGCCTGCTGCCGCTGGGCACCACCAACAACTTCGCCCGCACCGTCAGCGTCCCGCTGGACCTGGACGACGCCATCGCGGTCCTCACCCAGGGCAAGGTCATCGACGTCGACCTGGGCATCGCCGGCGAAAGGCGGTTCACCAACCACGTCGGGGTGGGCCTCTCCGCCGACATCATGCTCCGGACGCCGCCGCGCCTGAAGCGGGTCTCCGGTCGGATCGCGTACCCGCTGACCGCCTTGGCGCTGCTCGGCCGGCACCGGCCGCTGCGCGCCACCGTCCGCGCCGGTGACACCACGCACGAACTCGTCACCCACCAGCTCTACGTGGCCAACGGCGGCTTCCACGCCGGCCGGCCGATCACCGCGGACGCCGACGCCGACGACCGGCTGCTGGTCGCGTACCCGGTCGGCGGGGCCTCGCGGCGGGGGCTGATCCGCGCCACCGTCCGCAATGCCGCCACCGGCCATCGGCGGACCCTGCGCGACGAGCCCTTCCTCGCGGTGGGCGAGCTGTGGCTGGAGACCGACCGGCCGGCGCGGGTCGAGGTGGACGGCGAGTTGTGCGGGACGACGCCGATCCGGGTCGGGGTGGATGCGAACGCGTTGCGGGTGATGGCGCCGGCGGACAGTCCGGACCGCTGACGTCGGGCTCAGGCCCACTCGCCGGAGAACAGCGGAGCGACCGGACGCTCCCGGCGCCCGATCCGCAGATCCCCGAAGATGGTGCTCCGGGCGGCTCGCTCGACCTCCGCGTCCAGGTCGATCTCCAGCTCCTCGGACGCGTCGTGGGCAGCGCCGATGAGCACGAGTTCGGTCCCGGGATGGTCGAGGAAGCCGGGCGGGTCGAGCGGGGCGAAGCGACGACCGTGAAACTTCTTCTGCAGCGCGGCGGGCAGCGTGACCTTCCGGGAGCCGCGCAGGCCCACCCCGGGCGGGGAGGGCGCCTGCGGGTTCTTCACCGTGACGATGTAGCTCGGCTCCGGCTCGATGCTCAGCTCGTGCTGCGCCTCGCCGAGCCGCAGCGGAAGTTCGAGTTCGTACGCGAGATGGGTGTGGTCGTCGTGCCGGGCGATCACGTACGCGCCCTCCGCCACGGGCCGGGCCGGCGGCTGCTCCCGCTCGCCACGGGTCCTCGTCCGGTACGTGCGCGCCTGCAGCGCCTCGTGCAGCTGCTCGGGCCGGTCCACCACCGCGTCGACGAACGCCCAGAACCGGTCGTGCTCCTCGATCCCGGGCAGACGTTTACGCCCGACCACCAGCAGTCGCAGGTGCCGCCCCTGCCACGGGTGCATCACCACCAGCAGCCGCTGCACCTCCTCCAGGGAGTCGACGTGCTCCTCCTCGACCCGGGGACGGTAGAGGAAGTAGATGTCGCCGTCCTCGAGCAGCTCCGCCATCCGCCCCGGGTACCCGAAACCACCGGCGAGGAACGGGCGAGCCGGCCCCGGGAGCTGGATGTCCGCGAACCCGCCCTCGCCGCGGTCCGGGCCTACCCCCCGGCCATCGCGCCGAGGATGATGAACGGTTCCTCGCCGGCGACGACCCGCTCCGGCAGTGGTGCGTCGGGCGAGTCGTTGGAGAGGTCCTCCTCGCAGGCGTAGAAGCGGACGAACGCGCGGCGCTTGCCGCTGTGCCGGTCGCGGATGGTGCCGAGCAGCATGGGGTATCGCGCCTCGAGGGTGTCCAACACCAGGCGCTGGGTGACCCGCCCGGCACCCGGACCGGGCACCTCGAGACGTACCTCGCCGGTGACGTGAGCCAGGTTCTTCAGGTGGGCCGGGAGGACGACCCGGATCACGGCAGCACCTGGGCTTCCACGGAGAGCACGGCCGGCAGGTCCCGGACGATCGGCGCCCAGCTGTCGCCTCCGTCCGCCGAGTGGTAGACCTGACCACCGGTGGTGCCGAAGTAGATCCCGCACGGGTCGAGCGTGTCGACCGCCATCGCGTCGCGGTACACGTTGACGTAGCAGTCGGACTGGGGCAGTCCCCTCGTCAACGGCTCCCAGTCGTCGCCACCGGTGCGGCTGCGGTAGACGCGCAGCTTGCCCTCCGGCGGGAAGTGCTCGGAGTCGCTCTTGATCGGCACGACGTAGATCGTCTCCGGCTCGTGCGCGTGCACCGCGATCGGGAACCCGAAGTCCGACGGCAGGTTTCCGCTGACCTCGCGCCAGTTCGCCCCTGCGTCGTCGCTGCGCATGACGTCCCAGTGCTTCTGCATGAACAGGGTGTCCGGCCGGGTCGGGTGCTGGGTGATGTGGTGCACGCAGTGGCCGACCTCGGCGTCCTGGTCGGGGATCTCACCGGAACGCAGACCCTTGTTGATCGGCAGCCAACTGGCGCCGGCGTCGTCGCTGCGGAACGCGCCCGCCGCCGAGATGGCGACGTAGATCCGGTCCTTGTTCGCCGGGTCCAGGATGATCGTGTGCAGACACATGCCGCCGGCGCCGGGCTGCCAGGTCGGTCCGGTCGGGTGGGTACGAAGGGCGGTGAGCTCCTTCCACTTCAGACCGCCGTCGGTGGAGACGTAGAGGGCGGCATCCTCCGCACCGGCGTACACGGTGTCGGGGTCGTCGCGGGACGGCTCGAGGTGCCAGATGCGCTTGAACTCCCACGGGCGCGGGGTGCCGTCGAACCACAGGTGCTCACCGACCTCGCCGGAATAGGCGAAGTCGTTGCCGACCGGGTTCCAGGTCCTGCCGCCGTCGTCGGAGCGCTGGATCAGCTGCCCGAACCAGCCGCCGGACTGGGACGCGTAGAGCCGGTTCGAGTCGACCGGCGACCCGTTCAGGTGGTAGATCTCCCAGCCGCCGAAATGAGGTCCGTCGACCGTCCAGTCGCCGCGCCTGCCGTCCGACGTCAACGTGAACGCGCCCTTGCGCGTGCCCACCAGCACCCGTACGCCGCTCATATCCTCTTCCTTCCCACTCGATTCCCTTGGGTAGACCGTCCACCGGGCCGAAAATCATCGGTCTTCGTCAGTCGTACTCCCCGGCTACGACGAATCGCCGGCTCCGGCCTGTCGGAGGGGCCGGCTAGCGTCGGGCACATGACCGGCCCTGGCGACGTCGCACCCGAGATACTCGACCGGCTCCGGCCCATCTGCCTCGCGCTGCCGGAGACCTACGAGGAGCCGGCGTGGGTGGGCACGCGCTGGCGGATCCGCAAACGCACGTTCGCCCACGTGGTCACGGTCGACCCCGACCACCAGGCGGCCTACGCCCGAGCTGCCGCGACCGACCAGCCGACCTGCGTGCTGACGTTCCGGTCGCCCGGCGACGAGATCGCCGGGCTGATCGGCGGCGGTCACCCGTTCTTCAAGCCGGACTGGGGCGCCGATGTCGTCGGCATGGTGCTCGACGACGGGGTGGACTGGGACGAGGTCGCCGAGTTGCTCACCGAGAGCTACTGCGTCCTGGCGCCGAAGCGGCTGGCCGCCCTGGTCGACCGGCCGGTCGATCTCGAGTAGCCGAACTCCGGGCGTCCGACGCCCACGGGTCGCCAGCATCATCGGTTACCGCCGTAGGCTCTCCACATCTCGCCACGCCGTCGACAACGGTGCTGGGCATGACGCTAGCCCTCGGCGTAGACGAGGTCCATGGTGTCGGTGCGTCCCGACCAGTGGAGTTCGAGGTGCCAGCAACCGGCCCGCGGCAGGTCGATGATCGACGGGCCGGGACCGCCGGCGACCTCCCGGGTCACCCGCGTGTCGGTGCCGTCCAGCGTCGCGGTGATCACCAGAGTGGCGGGCGACGCCGGGTCGGACGACGTCGCCGCAGGCTTGGAGACCCAGAGAATCTTGTTGGTGGGCCCCTCGTCCCGGCCCAGCGCCAGCGGGTGGCCGAACAGCACCGCGACGATCTCGCCCTTCGCGCCGAAGACGTGCGGGATCCGGGCCTCCCCACTGAACCCGGCGTCCGCCCAGTCCGGCAGGACACCCGTCTCGACCCGTGAGCCGCAGCCCGACGCGGCGCTCGCCGGAGGATTCGCCGGGGCCGTGGCGGCCGGAGCGCCGACCGGCGTGGCTGACCGCCCCGTGGTCGTGCAGGCCGCCAGCAGGACCGCCGACCCCAGCAACACCCTGCCCCAGGAACCCATCTCGCGCCCTCCGGACACACGTCGTACCCGCTGACCCCGTTCGTGCCTCGCACCATTCAGGACACCGCTCGGGCCCTCGGGGTTCCCCACCCGATCTGCGGGCTCGACTGTCACCACGAGAGCGACCGCCGTCCCTCGCTCAATTCAGCGAGTTGGCGATCTCGATCGCCTCGCTTTCGGTCAGGTCGCCTTCGAGCCGGTAGCTCACGCCGGCCTCCTCCCAGATCAGGGTCGAGGCGGCGAGCCGCGCGCTCTCCACCCGGACCGTGCCCGCACGATCCACGTAGGCCAGCGCGTGTGGGCCGCCGATCCAGACCGCGAAGCCAGCGTCGACCTGAACCCATTCCACTCCCGGCCCGGCGGCCTGCTTCTGAAACACCGGGTCGAGGCGACCGTCGAAGGCATCGACGCGCAACGCACCCCCGCGGTAGAGCAGGGTGACCACCCGGTAGGAGCCGGTGTCGTCGACGTCGGCGACCAGCACCTGCTCGGGCGGGCCCAGCTTCGCCGGCAGGCGGATCGGGAAGCGGAGCTTCCCCTGCGCCTCGTGGAGGGAGGCGGGCCGCTGCGACGGCAGCGGCGACGGACTGCCGGTGGGCGAGATCGGCGCCGACGACGTGTCGATGATGATTCCGGAGAAGCGCAGCAGCCCCGCCACGGCGTCGGCGAGGGCGGCCCGCCCCGGCGGCAGCACCACGACGAGCAGGGCGACGAGCGCCACGGCGAGGTAGTAGCGCCACCGGCGTCGCCTTCGCGCGGGCGCGGCCAGTCGGGCGCGTACGCGGTCGGCCACGTCGGGCGGGGCGGGTGTGTCCAGCCAGTCGACGAGGTCACGCAACTCCCGTTCGAGGTCATCCACGGCGCACCTCCTCGCGGTCGAGCAGGGCGCGGAGCTTCGCCAGCGCTCGGGACGTCCGCGACTTCACCGTGCCTCTGGGCCAGCCCAGCATCGTCACGGTCTCCTCCTCGCTGAGATCGAGGAGGAACCGGCACACGATCACCTCACGGTCCTTCACCGGCAGCAGCCGCAGAGCCCGCACCAGCGTGGCCCGGCGCTCGGCGGCGAGGACGCCGCCCACCGCGCCGTCCTCGGCGATCTGCGACTCCGGGTTCGCCACCGCGGCCCGCAGGATGAGTCCGTCCCGCCGGCTGCGTGAGCGGTGCATGTTGCGGGTCTCGTTGGCGACGATCGCGAGAAGCCACGCGCGAAAGGACGACTCTCCCCGATAGCGGGACAGCTTGCGGTACGCCTTCACGAACGCCTCCTGGATGACGTCCTCCGCGTCCGAACCCGCGCCGAGCAGCACCGCCGTCCGGTAGGCGGACGCGGTGTGCCGCGCGACCAGGAGGTCGTACGCCCCCAGGTCACCTGCCCGAGCGCCGGTGACGAGCTCTTCGTCGTCCAGTGGAAACCTCCAGTTGGATCACACTCATGACACCGCCCGCACCGGATGGGTTCCAGGGACGGGGATGGAACCTCGGCGGGTGTGGCGGTGTCACCGGAGCATGCTGGCAACGACAAGGATCTCGCGTCGCACCCTTCTGACCGTGCTCACCGGTGCGGGCACCGCGGCGTTGGTCGGCTGCGATCGAGCTCGGCACCGGAATCAGGCCCGTGCCGTCACGATCCCTGACCCACTGCTCGTCGAGGTCGACGACGGGCTCGGCCTACTGCGTGGTGCGGACCGGCAGACGATCCCGGGTTCTCTCGCCACCGCCGACGGGCGGGCGATCTACGCGACCGCACCCGAGGGCGCCGACACCGCCCTGTGGCGGATCGACACCGCCACGGGCGGCACCTCCACCCGGGTCAAGCTGCCCGGACGCTGGGTACCGCAGGCCGTCTCGGCCAACGGTACGGTGGCGCTCACGTCGAACGAGGTGAGTGCCACCAAGGGGCGCCCGGAGGGGCGGGACGTGACCCCCGTACTGATCGCCGACGTCACCGGCGTCCGACACCGGCTGCAGTTGCGGGGCAACTTCGTACCGGAGACGTTCACCGCGGATCTCGCCGGGCTCTTCGTCCTCGAGTGGCTCCCGGCGACGGCGCCGGACCGCTACCGGGTCCGCGTCGTCGATCTCGCCACCGGGACACCCGGTCCGCTGCACACCCGCGCCAAGGCGCCGGTGCCGCCCGGCGCCGAGGAGGAGATGCGCGGCGACGGACGCCAGGCCGTGCTCTCGCCGGATCGCACCACCCTCTACACGCTCTACACCCACCAGCCCGACCACCAGCACACCCGTGACCTGGTCAGCGGGCGGCCGGGCAACGTGCACGCATTCGTCCACACGCTGCACCTCAGCGAGCGATGGGCGTACTGCATCGACCTGCCACATCCGTTCGGTGCGGCGGCCGCGATCGGCCACGCCATGACGATCAGCCCCGACGGCGGTCGGCTCTTCGTCGCCGACGTCACGTCGGGCACCATCGCCGAGATCGACACCGCGGAGCTGACCGTACGCCGGACAGATACGCAGCCCAGGGGCGTCGGGACCGCACACGCCGCCGCCGACGGCGACTGCCTCTTCATCGGCGCCGGCACGGTGGTCCGGACGACGGATCTCAGGCGCCCCGGCCGCGCGGCTGAGTGGCGGGTCAGCGAACCCGTTTCCGGCCTCGTGCTGAGCCGCGACGGCAGCCGCCTCTACGTGGGCCAGAACGATGGCGTGAGCTGGCACGATCCCGGCACCGGCACCGAACTGGGCCGCGTCGCTGTCCCCCGCCTCGTCGGCGTGCACGGTCTGGCCGGACCCGCCTGACAGCGCGGATGCCGCCGGTTGTCAGCCGGCGCGGTTCAAGGCACGCCTGTTGTTGCGCACGCGCCCGTGCTCGGGGACGCGGTAACCGTCGTCGCCGAGCATCCGGCGCGCCGCGTCGAGTCCGGTCAGCGCCGCCCCGTAGGCGGTCACCTCCCGCTGGAAGTGCTCGACCTTGGCGTACCAGAACTTCAGCTCGGGGTTCATCCCCTTCGCGTTGATGTAGTTGACGATGTCTTCCTCGGGGGTGATGCCGTGGCGGGCGTAGCAGCGATCGAAGCGGGCCTTCGTCCGCTCGTACTTCTCGCTCATCGCGGTCAGGGCGGCCTCGGCCTCCAGCAGCTTGGCCTGCAGGTACTCCACGTAACCGCGAGGCACCGACAGGGCGGTTCGCGCCGGCCGGGGCACGGACACGGTGGACATGGCGATCACCCGACCCGGCGGACGACACGTCCGCGCCACGTGCGGGAACCGGCCCACGCGAACGGCCGCCGGCTCCGGGCGCCAGGGCCGGGCAGCCACCCGGCCGGCGCCTGCGATCGACGAACGGATCCATTCTGGAACGACATGGTCGGCCGCCTTCCTGGGAACGCGATGATGGGGTCATCCCGCACCGCCGACGGGTCAGGCGGCACCTCAGCGGCATCGCCGAGGGCCGGGGTACCAGCCGGCGCGGATCGACGCGGGAAACCGCTCGGGGCAGGCCGCCCCTGACACGCTGCACTGCGGTGACGTGCTTCTACCCGCACTCGCGGCTGACTATGCATACCCGTCACTTGAGGTGGACGCCCAAGTTGCCGGTTACACCTTGTGGCCAAGGACTGAATGCTGGTTCAATCCTTGCGTGGCCTACCGGAGCACCGACCGCGTGCGGGCTCGGCTGACCGCGTCCCGGGAACGGATCATCGCCGCGGCCCTGGGAATCATGGCCGAGCACGGGTATGCCGGCTGCTCCGTCGCCGCCGTCGCCGAGCGGGCCGGCCTGGCGACGGGCAGCGTCTACCGCCACTTCCCGACCAAGGCCGACCTGTTCGCCGAGGTGTTCCGCACGGCCTCGCAGCGTGAGGTCGACGCGGTCGCGCGCGCCGCGGCGCTGGAGGCCACCGCCGCCGAGCAGATGTCCGCCGTCGTGGAGACGTTCGCCGGGCGCGCGCTGCAGTCCCCGCGGTTGGCGTACGCCCTGCTCGCCGAGCCGGTCGACCCGGCGGTCGACGCCCAGCGGCTCGTCTTCCGTCGGGCGTACGCCGAACTGATCGCCGGCCACGTCGCGGCCGGTGTGGCGAGCGGTGAACTGCCCCCACAGAACCCCGACCTGACCGCGACCGCGCTGGTCGGCGCCCTGGCCGAAGCCATGGTCGGTCCGCTGGCCGCCGGGGTCGCCGGCCCGGACACCATCCCCGCCCTGATCGCCTTCATCCACCGCGCGCTGGGAGTATCGCCGTGACGACGCACGAGGTGTTCAACCAGGTCCCACCGCTGGCCGGCTACGACGCGGCGGACGACCCGGCACTGCTCGACGGGCTCGAGCGGGAGGGCGCCGGCTGGGCCGCCGCCGAGCTGCACGAGCTCGGCCGGCTGGGCGGCAGCGAGCAGGCCATCGAGTACGGGCAGCTGGCCAACGAGCATCCGCCGACCCTGCGCACCCACGACCGCTACGGCCATCGGATCGACGAGGTCGAGTTCCACCCCGCCTGGCACGAGCTGATGCGCACCGCGGTCACGCACGGCCTGCACGCCGCGCCCTGGGCGGACGACCGACCGGGCGCCCACGTGGCCAGGGCCGCCAAGTTCTACACGTGGCGCCCCGACGCCGGCCACGGCTGCCCGATCTCGATGACCTACGCGGCCGTGCCGGCGCTGCGGCACAATCCGGAGCTGGCCGCGCAGTACGAGCCGCTGCTCACCGCCACGACGTACGACTTCGGGCTGCGCTCGCCGCTGACGAAGCGAGGGCTGTTGGCGGGCATGTCGATGACGGAGAAGCAGGGCGGCTCGGACGTACGCGCCAACACCACCACCGCCCGCCCGACGCCGGACGGCACCTACCGGCTCGTCGGGCACAAGTGGTTCACCTCCGCACCGATGTGCGACGTCTTCCTCACCCTCGCCCAGGCGCCGGGCGGGCTCACCTGCTTCCTGGTCCCACGCGTCCTTCCGGACGGCACGCGCAACCCGATGCGGCTGATGCGCCTGAAGGACAAGCTCGGCAACCGATCCAACGCCTCGGCGGAGGTCGAATACGAGCACGCGCTCGCCTGGCGCGTCGGCGACGAGGGGCGTGGCGTCCGTACGATCATCGACATGGTCAACCTGACCCGCCTCGACTGCGTCATCGGCGCGGCGGCCGGGATGCGCCAGGGGGTGATCACCGCCGCCCATCACGTCGCTCACCGGCAGGCCTTCGGCCGGTACCTCGTCGACCAGCCACTGATGCGCAACGTGCTGGCGGACCTCGCGGTCGAGTCCGAGGCCGCCACCATTCTCATGATGCGCCTCGCCGCAGCGACCGACCGATCCGCGCGCGGCGACGCCGGCGAGACCGCGTTCAAGCGGCTCGCCCTCGCGGTCGGCAAGTACTGGGTCTGCAAGCGCTGGCCGGCACACGCCGCCGAGGCCCTGGAGTGCCTGGGCGGCAACGGCTACGTCGAGGAGTCGGGCATGCCGCGGCTGTTCCGCGAGTCGCCGCTGAACTCGATCTGGGAAGGCTCCGGCAACGTCGCCGCCCTGGACGTCCTGCGTGCTGTCGTCAAGGAACCCCAGGTCATGGAGGCGTTCCAGGCCGAGGTGAGCGCCGCGGCCGGGGCCGACGCACGGCTCGACGCCGCGGTCCGCAAGGTGCAGGCGGACCTGTCCGACCCGGCCGACCTCGAGCTGCGGGCCCGCCGGGTCGTCGAACGGCTCGCGCTGATCCTGCAGGGCTCGCTGCTGGTGCGGCACGGCCACCCCGCCGTCGCCGACGCCTTCTGCGCGTCGCGGCTCGGCGGCGATCACGGCCAGGCGTACGGCACCCTGCCGACCGGCGTCGACTTCGCCGCGATCATCTCCCGGGCCACCCCGAAGGTGAGCTGACCGGAGGTTGCGTCAGGTCGCCGGTCGAACGATGGCAAGGAACAGGGCCAGGGCGACGACCTGGATGCCGGCCACGGTGACGATCACGGCGGTGATCGAGTAGTCGTAGAGGGCGCCGGTGAGCAGCCCACCGACCAGGGTCGCCCCGCCCAACCCGGCGGCGAAGATGCCGTAGGCGGTGCCTCGCCGAGCGGCGGGGACGATGTCGGCGATGGTCGCCCGCATGGTGGATTCCTGGATGCCGAGCACGGCGCCCCAGGCCAGGACCCCGGCGACCGCGGTCGCCGGGGTGGTGGTGAAGGCAGCCAGCGGGATCAGGGCGGTCAGCACGGGTACGGCGGCGAGGACCCGGACGCCGGCCCGGTCGTACAGCCACCCGGAGGCCAGCGCGGCGAGCGCGTCGACGCCCATCGCGGCGGCGTACACGACCGGGATCACCGCCACGGGTACGACGTGCCGGGTGGCGAGGTGGAAGCTGAGCACCCCGAAGGTGGCGTAGCCGGCCGTGGTCACCGCCGTGAACGCCAGATAGGTCCAGAACACGCGGGGCAGCTGGCCGCCCGGCGGGGCGGGCGCCGCGCCGGGTCGAGGACCCGGTTCGAAGCGGCGCGGGTCGGGCACGCCGGCGCGTAGCCACAGCAGCAGGAGCATCGCCGCCACGGCGGGTACGGCCAGGGCGAGGAACGCGGGCCGGTAGTTCTGGGCGGTGGCGGCCAGAACGGCGGCGACCAGCAGCGGACCCGCCACGCCGCCGGCCTGGTCGAGCGCCTCGTGGACGGCGAAGCCCTTGCCGCGGCCGACTGCCGCAGCGGCGTGCGAGAGCATGACGTCCCTCGCCGGGCCGCGGATCGCCTTGCCGGCGCGCTCCGCGACGAACAGCGCCGCCGCCAGCCACAGCGCGGTGGTCAGCCCGAGGGCGGGCACGGCGATCATGGTCACGGCGTACCCGACCAGGACGAGCGGCCAGTAGGCGCGGGTCCGGTCCGCGAGGGGTCCGGTGGCCAGCCGCCCGGCCAGGGCGGTCGCCTCGCCGGCGCCGGTGACCAGCCCGACGACGGTCGCGGATGCGCCGAAGGTGGCCAGATAGGGGCCGATGACCGACCGGGCGCCCTCGTACACCACGTCCGACAGCAGGCTGACGACACCGAAGGCGGTCACGAACCGCCACGGCGTCCACCTGGTGGTGAGCGCGGTGACTCTCACCCGTGCAGTCTGGCCCACCGGCAAGCTGGTCGGGCGTGGATCGCCCGACTACCGTTCGCCGGGGAGAACCGAGGAGCCGAGCCATGCAGGCAACCACAGTCGTCAACCTGAAGGGCCACCGCGACGACCCGGCGTACGCCGACGTGGTCTACGTCGGGCGCGCCATGTATCGCGGCGGCTGGCAGCTCCCCCGCTCCCCGTTGTCCAGCCCGTACCGCCCCGGCCCGGACGGCACCCGGGACGAGGTCGTCGAGAAGTACCGCGCGTACCTGCTCGACAGCCCCGAACTCCTCGCCCTCCTCCCGGAACTGCGCGGGCGCAGGCTCGGCTGCTGGTGTGCGCCGGAGCGCTGTCACGCCGAGGTGATCGCGGAACTCGCCGACTCGCCGCCGGCGTAGAGCCGCTCAGCTGTTCTGGGGGAAGCCGAGGTTCACGCCGCCGTGGGACGGATCGAGCCACCTGCTGGTGACCACCTTGGCCCTGGTGAAGAAGTGCACGCCGTGCGGCCCGTACGCGTGCGAGTCACCGAACAGTGAGTCCTTCCAACCCCCGAACGAGTAGTACGAGACCGGAACCGGGATCGCCACGTTGACGCCGACCATGCCGACCTCGATCTCGTTCTGGTACCGCCGCGCGGCGCCGCCGTCGTTGGTGAAGATGGCGGTGCCGTTCCCGTACGGGTTGGCGTTGACCACGTCGACCGCCGCGTCGTAGCTGGGGACCCGCACCACCGAGAGCACCGGACCGAAGATCTCGTCGGTGTAGATGGACATGTCCACGTCGACGTGGTCGAAGAGGGTCGGCCCCAGCCAGAAGCCGGCGTCGTCACCGTCGATCGCATGACCGCGTCCGTCGACCACCAGCTTCGCGCCCGCGGACCGCCCGGCGTCCAGATATGACCGCACCCGGTCGCGGTGCGCCCCGGTGACCAACGGTCCCATCTCGCAGCCCGGGCGGCGACCGTCGCCGACATGCAGTCCGGCGATCCGGTCGCTGATCTTGCCGACCAGCTCGTCGCCGACCGGATCCACCGCCACGACGACGGAAATCGCCATGCAGCGCTCACCGGCCGAGCCGAAACCGGCCGAGACGGCGGCGTCCGCGGCGAGGTCGAGGTCGGCGTCGGGCAGCACGACCATGTGGTTCTTCGCGCCGCCGAGCGCCTGCACCCGCTTGCCGTGACGCGTTCCGGTCTCGTAGACGTACCGGGCGATCGGCGTCGACCCGACGAACGAGACCGCCTTGACCTCGGGATGCTCGAGGATCCGGTCGACCGCCTCCTTGTCGCCGTGCACGACGTTGAACACGCCGTCCGGCAGCCCGGCCTCGGCGAAGAGCTCCGCCAGGAAATTCGCCGCGGAGGGGTCCTTCTCGCTCGGCTTCAGCACCACGGTGTTGCCGCAGGCGATGGCGTTGGGCACGAACCACAGCGGCACCATCGCCGGGAAGTTGAACGGGGAGATCACCCCGACCACGCCGAGCGGCTGCTGGATCGAGTACACGTCCACGTTGGTCGAGGCGTTCTCGCTGAACCCGCCCTTGAGCAACTGCGGGATGCCGCAGGCGAACTCCACCGCCTCCAGCGCACGCTGGATCTCGCCCGCCGCGTCGGAGAGCACCTTGCCGTGCTCGGCGGTGATGATCTCGGCGAGGTCGGACTTCCGGGCGTTGAGCAGTTCGCGGAACGCGAACATCACGTTCGCGCGTTGGGCGAGGGAGGCGTGGCGCCACCGGGAGAAGGCCTCGCGGGCGGCGGTGACCGCCTCGTCGACGTCCGCGGCGCTGGCGAAATCGACCTGCCCGCCGACCCGACCCGTCGCGGGGTCGTACACGTCACCCGTGCGCTGGGCGATGCCGGTCCATGCCTTGCCGCCGATCCAGTGCGTGATCCTCATGCCGACACCGCCTCGATCGCCTCGGCGAGGATGCCCAGCGCCTCGTCGGCCTCGCCCTCGGTGAGCGTCATCGGCGGCGCCAGCCGGATCACGTTGCCGTGCAGGCCGCCCTTGCCGACCAGCAGTCCGCGACGGCGCGTTTCCTCCAACAGGGCGGTTGCGGCCGCGGGGTGGGGTTCGCCGGCCGGGCCGACGAGCTCGAGGGCGAGCATCAGACCCTTGCCGCGTACGTCGCCGACCACCGGATGCGTCGCGGCGACCGAGCGAAGGCCCTGGATCAGGCGGTTTCCCAGCTTTGCGGCGTTCGCCTGCAGGTCGTGGTCGAGGAGGTAGTTGAGGGTGGCGAGGGCCCCCGCGGTGGAGATCGGGTTGCCACCGAAGGTGGAGATCGAGTTGGCCTGCAGGCAGTCCATCAGTTCCGCGCGGGCGACGACACCGCCGATCGCCAGGCCATTGCCGAGTCCTTTGGCGAAGGTCATCGCGTCCGGCACGACGTCGTGCGCCTGGATGCCCCAGAAGTGCTCGCCGGTACGGCCCCAACCGGTCTGGACCTCGTCGGAGACGAGCAGGATGCCGTACTCGTCGAGCACCTTCTTGAACTCGCGGAACAGGCCGTCGGGCGGGGAGGCGAACCCGCCCACGCCCTGGATCGGCTCGACGATCATGCACGCCACGTCGCCGGCGGTCGCGGTCTCGATCACCTCGCGCAGGTCGGCGACGCACGCCTTGACGTAGTCGGCGTCCGACAGGTCCTTGAAGGGGCTGCGGTACCGGTAGCCACCGTGCACCCAGCTCACCCTGATCGGGCTGAGCTCACTGGCCGACCAGCCGCGGATGCCGGTGATCGCGACGGTGGCGAACGCGCGCCCGTGGTACGAGTTGCGCAGCGCGAGCACCTGCCCGCTGCGCCGGTACTGCGTGGCGAGCATCAACGCGGTCTCGTTGGCCTCCGTACCCGAGTTCGTGAAGAACACCTTCGCGTCCGGGATCCCGGACCGGTGCGCGATCTTCTCGGCGAGCTCGACCTGCGACTCGATCAGGTACAGCGTCGAGGAGTGCAGCACGCCGGTGTCGATCTGCGCGCGGACCGCGTCGCTGATCTCGGCCACGTCGTAGCCGACCGAGTTGGTGAGAATGCCGCCGAAGAAGTCGAGGTACGTGCGGCCCTCGCGATCGGTCACCCGGCGACCGTGCGCGCTGGCGATCTCGATCGGCTCCTCGTAGTAGAGGGCCAGCCACTTCGGCAGCACGGACCGGTGTCGATGCAGCAACTCCCGATGCGCCATCGCGTCCTCCGTATCTCGTACCTCAGCCGAGTGTCCCGAGACTTCGGTGTTCGCCGCCACCGACAACCTGTACGGGTCGGCATCGATGGCACTACGTTGTGTGCAACCCTCGCAGGGGAGGCGGCATGTACCCGACGGTCGCAGAAGCGGTGGCGCTGCCCGTGATCCGGCGCGGTCGGCCACGCGTCGTCGCGGGGTCCACCGGCATGCAGCGGCCCGTCCGCTGGGTCCACGCGGCGGAGGTCGCCGACATCGCTCATCTGCTGCGCGGCGGCGAGCTCGTGCTGACCACCGGCATCGCGCTGCCGGACGAGGAAACGGCACTGACGGCGTACGTGGACGACCTGGCCGCGGTCGGCGCGGCGGGGCTCGTGGTGGAGCTGGTCCGGCGCTGGAGCGACCACGTGCCGGACGCGCTGGTGGCGGCCGCGGAACGACACGGGCTTCCCTTGATCACGCTGGCGCGGGAGACCCAGTTCGTGTCCGTCACCGAGGCGGTCGTGGCGTTGATCGTGGACGCGCAGCTCGCCGAGCTGCGGGCGGCTGAGCAGGTGCACGAGACGTTCACCGCGCTGACGGTCGCCGGGGCGGAGCCGGCCGAGGTGTTGCGCGAGGTCGCGAGGATCTCCGGGCTGCCGGTCGTCCTGGAGACGCTCGGGCACGACGTGCTCGCGTACGACGCGGCCGGGCAGGACCCGATCGAGCTGCTGACCGACTGGGGGCAGCGATCCCGGTCCGTGGCGGTGTCCCAACGGACCGCCTACGACGAGGAAGCCGGCTGGCTGATCACCGCGGTCGGCGCGCAGGGCGCCGACTGGGGACGACTGGTTCTGCTCTCGCCGGCCCCTCCCCCGCACCGGCACGTGGTGGTCGCGGAGCGGGCCGCGTCGGCACTGGCGGTGCACCGGCTCGTGGCGCGGGATCGGGAGAGCCTGGAGCGGCAGACGCACCGGATGTTGCTCGCGCAACTGCTCGGCCAGGCCCTGCCTCCTCCTGATCTGACCACCCGGGCGGCCGCGTTGGGCGTGGCGCTGGAGCGGCGGAAACTGGTCGGGGTGGCGATCCGACCGGGGAGCATCACGCCGCGCGCCCCCGCACTGGCCACACAGGAGGTGTTGCGGGACCTCGCGGAGGCCACCGCGTTGGCCGCGCGACGGGTGAGCGTGCCGGCGTTGGTGGGCGTCGTGGACGACACCAGCGTGCGCGCGTTGTTGTCGTTGCCGGCGCAGGCGGAGGTCGACGCGATCCTGCGGCGGTTGGCCAGAGAAGTTCACCGCTCGGCGGCCGGTGCCGTGGTGGTGGCCGTCGGCACGACGGTGTCGCAGGTGTCCGATGTGCGGCGCAGTCTTGGCGAGGCCGCGCACGTCGCCGGCGCCGCCCTACGCTCCCGCGGCGCCCAGGTCTACCACCGGCTGGACGACGTGCGACTGCGTGGCCTGCTGCACCTGCTGCGCGAGGACGAGCGCGTCCGGGCCTTCGCGCACCGGGAGCTCGGACCCCTGTTGGCGCGCGACGACAGCCAGGGCAGCCGGCTGGTGGAGTTGCTGCGCTGCTTCTGCGAGCAGGGCGGGAACAAGTCGGCGGCGGCCTCCGTGGCGCACCTGTCACGGACGGCCTACTACCAGCAGCTGTCGCGGATCGCGCAGGTGCTCGGGGTGTCGCTGGAGGACCCGGAGTCGATGTTGTCGTTGTACGTGGCGCTGCTGGTGCACGAACTCGACGACGCGTGACGGGTCAAGGGCCGGCAGGAGGCTCGAATCCAGCCACCGCGGCGATTGACAGCGCCGTGCGGGCATGCCCGTGGACAGAGTGTGCCCCGATCATGGCAAGCGTGGACACTTTGCCGCTGCCCGTGGCGGGTCCGGGACACCCACCATTCCGGTAAAGATCGTGCTGATCCGCCCCCACCCGCAGCACGCGCCGGTTGGCCGGCCGCTGTTGCGGCAGCGTGACAGGGAGGTGACCGATGGCCGTTGAACCCCTGCCCCCCGCCGAAACCACCGCGGCCGAGCCGGGCACACAGATCACCCATCCGGATGGCCGAGTCGAGTTGCGTGACTTCTCGACGATCGCCGACAGCCGCTACTTCAACGAGGAACTCGCCCCGGTTCCCATCGAGAAGCGCACCTGGAACACGTACAACTTCGCGGCGCTGTGGATCGGCATGGCGCACAACATCCCCACCTACCTGCTCGCCGCCGGGCTCATCCAGCTCGGCATGAACTGGCTGCAGGCATTCCTCACGATCACGCTGGGCAATCTGCTCGTCCTGATCCCGATGCTGTTGAACAGCCACGCGGGCACGAAGTACGGGATCCCCTTCCCGGTCTTCGCCCGCGCGTTCTACGGAGTCCGCGGCGCGAACCTCCCGGCCCTGCTCCGCGCCTTCATCGCGTGCGGCTGGTTCGGCATCCAGACCTGGATCGGCGGCGAGGCGATCTACGCGATCGCCGGCAAGCTGCTGGGCTCCTGGTGGGTCGACGCGGCGACGGTGATGGACTACCCGTGGACGCTGTGGGCGTCGTTCTTCCTGTTCTGGGCGATCGAGATGGCGATCATCTGGCGGGGCATGGACACCCTGCGGCGCTTCGAGAACTGGGCCGCCCCGTTCGTCATCGTGGTCGCCGTCGCCCTGCTGATCTGGGTGCTGGTCGAGGCGGGCGGGCTCGGCCCGATCCTGTCCGAGCCGTCGAAGCTGGGCTGGGGCGCCGACTTCTGGAAGCTGTTCGCGCCGTCCCTGATGGGGATGATCGCCTTCTGGGCGACGCTGTCGCTGAACATCCCCGACTTCACCCGGTTCGGCGGCAGTCAGCGGCAGCAGGCGTACGGCCAGATCCTCGGCCTGCCGACCACGATGTCGTTCTTCGCCATCCTGTCGATCATGATCACCTCGGGCACGGCCGTCATCTACGGTGAGGCGATCTGGGACCCCATCCAGCTCGCGGCCAAGTTCGAGAACCCGGTGGTCGTGGCGCTCGGCCTGTTCACCGTCGTGGTCGCCACGCTGTCGGTGAACGTCGCGGCGAACACGGTCAGCCCGGCGTACGACTTCTCCAACGCCGCGCCCCGACTGGTGAGCTTCCGGACCGGGGGCCTGATCACCGGCGTGCTCGGCATCCTGATCCAGCCGTGGCGCCTGGTGCAGGACCCCAACATCTACATCTTCGTCTGGCTCGGGTTCTACGGCGGTCTGCTCGGCGCGGTCGCCGGCGTGCTCATCGCCGGGTACTGGGTCCGCTACCGCACCAGCCTCCAACTGCCGGCCCTCTACCGCCCCGAGGGCAGGTACTGGTTCTCCGGCGGGTGGAACTGGGCCGCCATCGTCGCCACCGTCGTCGGCGCGGTCCTCGCGGTGGGTGGCGCCTACTCCGCACCCGGCAAGGGGCCGTTCCCGGAGGACGGGCTGATCCCGTTCCTCAAGCCGTTCTACGACTACAGCTGGGTGGTGGGCCTGATCGGCGGGTTCCTCGTCTACCTGGCGCTGTCGATGCCGCGCACCGCGAAGGGGGAGAAATGAGCAACATCATCCGAGCCGGGCTGGTGCAGCAGAAGTGGACCGGCGACAAGGAGTCGATGATCGCCAACGCGGTCGAGGCCATCCGCAGCGCCGCCTCGCAGGGCGCACAGGTGGTCTGCCTGCAGGAGCTGTTCTACGGCCCGTACTTCTGCCAGATCCAGGACGCGGACTACTACTCGTACACGGAGGCCATCCCGGACGGGCCGACGACCGCGCTGATGCGCGAGGTCGCCGAGCAGCACGGCGTGGTGCTGATCGTGCCGATGTACGAGCAGGAGCAGCCCGGGGTCTACTACAACACCGCCGCGGTGATCGACGCCGACGGCACCTACCTCGGCAAGCACCGGAAGAACCACATTCCGCAGGTGAAGGGGTTCTGGGAGAAGTTCTACTTCCGGCCGGGAAACCTCGGCTATCCGGTGTTCGACACCGCCGTGGGGCGCATCGGCGTCTACATCTGCTACGAGCGGCACTTCCCCGAGGGCTGGCGGGCGCTCGGCCTGGCCGGTGCGAAGATCGTTTTCAACCCGTCGGCGACCAGCCGCGGCCTGTCGGAGTACCTGTGGCGGCTGGAGCAGCCGGCGGCGGCGGTGGCGAACGAGTACTACGTCGGCGCCATCAACCGGGTCGGTGTCGAGCCGCTGGGCGACAACGACTTCTACGGCCAGTCCTACTTCGTCGACCCGCGGGGCCAGTTGGTCGGCGACGCCGCCTCGGACACCGAGGATGAGGTCGTCGTCCGCGACCTCGACATGGACAAGCTGGCCGAGGTCCGCGACCTGTGGGCCTTCTACCGCGACCGCCGTCCCGACACGTACGAATCGCTGGTGAAGCCGTGAGCATCGTCATCCGCAACGGAACAATCGTCAACGCCACCGGGGCGTACCCGGCGGACGTGCTGGTCGAGGGCGAGCGGATAGCGGCGCTCGCCGCACCCGACTCGGGTCTGGCCGAGCAGTGGGCGGCTGGTGCCGAGCGCGTGATCGACGCCGCCGGGAAGTACGTGGTGCCGGGCGGCATCGACGGCCACACCCACATGGAGATGCCGTTCGGCGGCACGTTCTCGGCGGACAATTTCGAGACCGGGACGATCGCCGCAGCCTGGGGCGGCACGACGACCATCGTCGACTTCGCCGTACAGGGCAAGGGCACGTCCGTGCTGTCCGCGCTGGACAAGTGGCACAGCAAGGCCGACGGCAACTGCGCGATCGACTACGGGTTCCACATGATCATCTCTGACGTGAACGACACGTCGCTGAAGGAGATGGAGGCCTGCATCGACGCGGGCGTCAACACGTTCAAGATGTTCATGGCCTATCCGGGGGTCTTCTACGCCACCGACGGGGAGATCCTGCGGGCGATGCAGAAGGCCCGGGACACCGGGTCGATGATCATGATGCACGCGGAGAACGGCATCGCCATCGACCAGCTCGTCCTCCAGGCGCTGGCCAACGGTCAGACGGACCCGGTGCAGCACGGCCTGACCCGGCCGCCCGAGCTGGAGGGCGAGGCCACCTCGCGGGCGATCGCGCTGGCCAAGGTCACCGGCGCGCCGCTGTACATCGTGCACCTGTCCGCCGCGCACGCCCTGGACGCGGTCACCCAGGCCCGCGACACCGGGCAGAACGTGTTCGCCGAGACCTGCCCGCAGTACCTGTTCCTGTCGCTGGAGGATCTGGCCAGGCCCGACTTCGAGGGCGCGAAGTACGTCGCCTCTCCCCCGCTGCGCCCCAGGGAGCACCAGGCGGAACTGTGGCGGGGCCTGCGCACCAACGACCTGTCGCTGGTGTCCACCGACCACTGCCCCTTCTGCTTCAAGGACCAGAAGGAGCTGGGCCGGGGAGACTTCTCCAAGATTCCGAACGGGATGCCCGGCGTCGAGCACCGGATGGACCTGCTCTATCAGGGCGTCGTGCGAGGCGAGATCACCCTGCCGCGCTGGGTGGAGATCAGCTCGACCACGCCCGCCAGGATGTTCGGCCTCTACCCGCGTAAGGGCGTCATCGCGCCGGGCGCCGACGCGGACATCACGGTGTACGACCCCACGGCCCGGCAGACCATCTCGGCCAGCACGCACCACATGAACGTGGACTATTCCGCGTACGAGGGCATGGAGCTGACCGGGAAGGTCTCCACCGTGCTGTCCCGTGGTCGGGTCGTGGTCGACGACAACGCCTTCCACGGCGCGGCCGGGCACGGCAGGTTCCTGAAGCGCGACCTCAGTCAGTACCTGATTTGAAAAGGAGAAGCCGTGGACTTCGGTGTCGTACTGCAGACCGACCCGCCGGCTCGCGACGTCGTGGCCGGCCTCACCGCCGCCGAGGACAACGGGTTTCGCTACGGGTGGACGTTCGACTCCTGCGTGCTGTGGCAGGAGCCGTTCGTCATCTACTCGCAGGTCCTCGCCGCAACCAAGCACCTGATCGTCGGTCCGATGGTGACCAACCCGAGCACCCGCGACTGGTCGGTCACCGCGTCGCTCTTCGCCACGCTCAACGACATGTTCGGCAACCGCACGGTGTGCGGGATCGGCCGCGGCGACTCGGCCCGGCGGGTCATCGGCCAGCCGCCGGCGAGCCTGGCCACGCTGAAAGAAGCGATGCACGTGATCAAAGAGCTGGCCGAAGGCAACGAGGTCGCACACCACGGCACGCCGGTGCGCATCCCGTGGGTGCGTGACGGCCGGCTGGAGATCTGGATGGCCGCCTACGGCCCGAAAGCGCTGCGGCTGGTCGGCGAGCAGGCCGACGGCTTCATCCTGCAGACGGCCGATCCCGACATCGCCCGCTGGACGATCGGCTCGGTACGCGATGCGGCCACCGCGGCGGGTCGAGACCCGGACTCGATCACGATGTGCGTGGCCGCGCCGGCCTACGTGGGCACGAACCTCGCGCACCAACGGGATCAGCTGCGCTGGTTCGGCGGCATGGTCGGCAACCACGTGGCCGACCTGGTCGCGCGCTACGGCGACTCCGGGGTCGTGCCGAAGGCGCTCACCGACTACATCACGGGCCGCGAGGGCTACGACTACGCACACCACGGCCGCGCCGGCAATCCGTCCACCGACTTCGTGCCCGATGAGATCGTCGACCGGTTCTGCCTCGTCGGCCCTGAGTCAGCCCATGTCGACCGGCTGCAGGAGCTCAAGGAGATCGGGGTGCACAACTTCGCCCTCTACCTCATGCACGACGACAAGGAGAAGACGCTCTCCTCGTACGGCAAGAACGTGATCACGCAGGTCTGACCCGCCGGCCGTGCCACCGCACGTGTCAGCGGCACGGACCAGACCGTCATGGTCCCTGGCTGGCCGTGGTCGATGGTCGTGGCGTTGGAGTCGGGCCCTGGTTCGTGGGCCGCGCCGTTTGGAGGCTGTGCGGTTGGCGCCGGGTGATGACGCGGCGGCAGTCACCGCCGGGCACTGCGGGACATCGTGGGGCGGCTGATCGGCCGGCCAGTGGCAGGCGGGTGATTCGAACATCCCAGGTCCGCCGCCGGGACTCCTGGCACCGCCACGCCACCCTCGCCCTGGCCGCCCTCGCCGTCCTGGCGATCTGCGCCGCTGACGCCGCCACCGACGGAGCCGACGATCCCACCGACACCAAATTGATCAAGCTGACCGTCAACGAAGTCCGCCGTCTGATCAACACCTTCATCATCCAGCCGATCCGCGACCTCGCTCACCGTCTGCGCTGGTCACAGTGGCGCCACCAAGTCGACATCCAACACATGCTCGCGGTCGAACAGAGCCGGCAACAACTCAGGCTTCCGCCGGCAGCATTTGATCCTGCTGCCGGCCCCGGTAGGTCTCCAGCAGCCTCAGCCAGACCTCACTGATCGTCGGGAACGCGGGCACGGCATGCCAGAGCCGTTCCACCGGCACTTCGCCTGCAACCGTGACGGTGGCCGAGTGCAGCAGTTCCCCGACGCCGGGCCCGACGAAGGTGACTCCCGCCACCGTGCCGCGGTCCACATCCACCAGCATGCGGGCCTGGCCGCGATAGCCCTCGCCGTACTGGTGCGCGCCCGCGACGCGTGCGATGTCGTAGTCGACCACTTCGACCCGGCGTCCGGCCCGATCCGCCTCGAGCGTGGTCAGGCCGACGGACGCGACCTCCGGATCGGTGAAGACGACCTGCGGCACGGCCGCGCCGTCGGCGGTCGTGGCGTGCACGCCCCACCTGGCGTCGTCGACCGGCTCTCCCTTGGCGCGGGCGCCGATGGCGGCACCGACGATCCGGGCCTGGTACTTCCCCTGATGGGTCAGCAGTGCCCGGTGGTTGACATCGCCGGCGGCGTAGAGCCAGCCGTCGGCGACGGCGGTCACCCGGCCGGTGTCGTCCACGGTCAGCCAGTCGCCCGCGGTGAGACCGACGGTCTCCAGGCCGAGGTCTGCCGTCCGCGGGGCTCGGCCCGTGGCGAACAGGATCTCGTCGGCGACCAGTTCTGCGCCGTCGGCAAGCGTCATCCGCACCTCGCCGTCCTCGCGCGCCACGGCTGTCAACGAGGCCCCGAACCGGATGTCAACGCCGGCTTCGCGAAGCCCGTCCGCGACCAGCTCGCCGGCGAACGGCTCCATCCTCGGCAGCAGTCCGGCGTCGCCGCGGACCAGCATGGTCACCTGGGCGCCGAGCGCCTGCCAGGCGGTTGCCATCTCGACGGCCACGACGCCGCCGCCGACGATGGCGAGACGGCCTGGTACGTGGTCGGCGCTGGTGGCCTCACGGCTGGTCCAGGGGCGTACGGTGTCGAGTCCGGGTGTGTCGGGCAGGGCCGCGCTGGTGCCGGTGCAGATGGCGACGGCGTGCCGTGCGTTCAGCCGGACGGTGTCGCCGTCAGGGGTCTGCACCGCCACCTGGCGGGGGCCGTCGAGCCGGCCGTGGCCGCGTATCAGGTCGACGGAAACCGCGTCCAGCCAGTCGACCTGGTTCTCGTCGTTCCAGTACGCGGACATCTTGTCACGATGCGCGAGGACCGCCTCGACGTCCAGCGGCCCGGCCACCGCCTGGCGCAGCCCGGGGACGCGGCGGGCGTCGGCGCGTGCCAGCACCGGCCGCAGCAGCGCCTTGCTGGGCTCGCAGGCCCAGTACGAGCACTCGCCGCCGAGCAGTTCGCGCTCCACGATCACTGTGCTGAGCCCGGCGGCGCTGGCCCGGTCGGCCACGTTCTCACCGACCGGGCCAGCGCCGATGACGACCACGTCGTAGGTGCGGGGTGCCTCGTTCGTCACTGCCACCTCCATCACTGCGTCTGAAACTCCGTGAAGCTCGCGGCTTCCGCCAGAAGCGGGGCTACCGGGCCGAGGCGTCCTGGTCGTGTCTGCGGTACGCCGGCTCGCCGCCGAAGCGCCCGCTGATGCCGCTGCATGCCGGCGATGGTCCAATGCGCACCGAGGGCGGAGCGGGCCGGCCGCCACGTAGGCTGGTCCCGTCCCGTCGTGCCCTCGGCGACTGAGGTGGTGTCAGCGACCGGGGGCCCGCTTCTTGACCTCCTGGAGTACCCAGCCGTTGCCGTCCGGGTCGCTGAAGGTGGCGAAGGAGCCGTAGTCGGCACGGGCGGGTTGCGGGCCGGCGATCCGCGCCTGGCCGGCGGCGCGGTGGACGATGTCTCCGCCGTCGTGGCCGTGGTACATCAGTCCGCCGGCATCGTGGAACACCTCGCTCACCTCGATGCCGCGACCCACGAGCTCCGCGCGGGCCTCCTCGATGTCCGAGACGACGAGGTACAGGCCCTGGGCCGAGCCGGGTGCGGCGGAAGTGATCCCAGTGCCGAACATGATCGAGCCCTCGGAACCGGGCGGCGTGAAGTGCACCGCCCGCCACTCCTCGCTGACGGCCTTGTCGACATCCAGGCGGAATCCCGCCGCCTCGTAGAAAGCCTTGGCCCGATCGACGTCGGACACCGGCAGCATGATGAGTTCGAGCTTCAGATCCACGGGATGTCCTTCCATCGCCTCGGTTACATAGCGGACCGTCAGGGCACCTCTGCAGTCGCGGAGTTGAAGCATATCGTCCTAGATGTACACCTATTGGCGAATCGTCAGGCGGTCCGGACTGAGCCCCTTCACGCATGGGAGCAGTTGCTCCTACTCCGGGTTGGGGAAGCTTGGAGGGCCACGATGAGTACTGCGGTGACGAGAGTCATCGACCCGTGCAACAACCTGGCGCGGCGCAAGGCGGCCCCTCGGCGCGACCCAAGACAAGGCGCTGGCCTCGTCCGGTCTTCGTGCGACGCAGTTCAGCACCCGGCAGAAGCTCGGTGCTCACGGAGACATAACATCGGCAGCCTCGCTGACATGATCGCCATGGACCGCACGACGATGGCCTCGGACCTCAAGCCGCTCGCGAGGGAAACCTTGACCGACGGCGTACGCGCCGGGAGTCCTCGCCCCGGACGATCAGCAGGTCAGCGCGGCGGGGGCGACGAGGAGCCGAAACCGGTGTCGAGGTCCGGCTGGTCAGGCATGGGTGGGCCTTCCTGCCCGTCGTGGGCGAGGCGACTGCGACGACGGCCGTAGAGGAAGTAGACGACGATACCCAGCGCCATCCAGGCGAAGAACCGCAGCCAGGTCTCGACGGTGAGGAACAGCATCAGCACGGCGCAGGCAACCATCGCGAGAACCGGAATCACCGGTCCCCAGGGGACGCGGAAGCCGCGAGGCAGGTCCGGCCGGGTACGGCGCAACAGGATGACCGCCGCCGCGACGAGGACGAACGCGAACAGGGTGCCGATGTTGACCAGTTCCGCGAGTTCCTCCAGCGGGATGAACCCGGCGAGCACGGCCACCACCACGCCCACGATGACGGTGATGCGGTGCGGGGTGCCGAAGCGCGGATGCACCCGCGCCAACCAGCGCGGCAGCAACCCGTCACGACTCATGGCGAACGCGACCCGGCTCTGCCCCAGCATCAGGATCATGACCACCGTGGTCAGCCCGGCGAGAGCGCCGACGGTGATCAGGTTGGCGATGAACGGCTGCCCGACGGCCTGGAACGCCGCGGCCAGCGGTGCCGCCGTGTCCAGCTCGGCGTAGTTCTGCATTCCCACCACCACCAGTGAGACGGCGACGTAGAGCGTGGTGCAGACAGCCAGCGAACCGAGGATCCCGCGCGGCACGTCGCGATGCGGCACCCGGGTCTCCTCGGCCGCGGTGGCCACGATGTCGAAGCCGATGAACGCGAAGAACACCAGCGCACCCGCGGCGAAGATGCCGCTGATCCCGAAGTTGGCGGGGGCCTGCCCGAAGACGGCCTCCAGCAGGGTCGCATCGGCGCCGGAACCGCCCGCCGCCGGCTCGGCCGGCGGGACGAACGGCGTGTAGTTCTCGCGCTTGACGAAGAACAGTCCGGCGACGATCACGAAGAGGACCACCGCCACCTTGATGGTGACCACCACGGCGTTCAGCCGCGACGAGACCTTGATGCCGGCGACCAGGACCGCGGTGAGGATCAACACGATCAAAGCGGCGGGCAGGTTGAACGCGCCGCCCTCGCCCCCGGTGATGGCGGGCGGCAGCGTCACCCCGAGCGTCTCCAGGAGCACCGCGAAGTACTGCGACCAGCCCACGGCCACCACCGCAGCGGCGAGGACGAACTCCAGGATGAGGTCCCAGCCGATGATCCACGCGATCAGCTCGCCGAGCGCCGCGTACGAATAGGTGTAGGCGCTGCCGGCGACCGGCACGGTGGACGCGAACTCCGCGTAGCACAGCGCCGCCAGCGCGCAGGCGATACCGGCCACGACGAAGGACAGCGCGACCGCCGGCCCGGCAGTCTGGTTCGCGGCCACCCCGGTCAGCACGAAGATACCCGTCCCGATGATGACCCCGATGCCGAACACGGTGAGATCCAGGCCGGACAGGTCCTTGCGAAGCCGGTGCTCCGGCTGCTCCGTGTCGCGCATCGACTGCTCGACCGACTTCCTGCGCAAGAGGCTCACAACCAGTCACCTCACCGTCTCCCCGACCTGATGTTGCCCACGAATGACCCGAATCAGGACGAACAAACCTGGTGCGGCTGCCTGCCGTGCCTTCTTGCGCAGGCCGGGCGGGAAAGGACCCGCCGTGCCGGTCACGCCGTACGCAGCCAGCCGAGGGTCTTCATGGTGGTGAGGCTGGTCGCCTTGAGGCCGGCGTCGGAAACGGTCCAGAGGACTCCGTCGACGACCAGTGAGCGGCGGATCGGCGCCAGATCCTCGGGACGCCCCGTGCCCGGCGTGTGGTCGACCGTGCCGGCCTCGGTGAACCCGCCGTCGCCGACTCGCAGCGCCAGCGCCACGTTGCTCGGCAGGCCCGTGCCGTGGACGGTCAGTGGGACCACGACCAGGCGTTCGGCCGGCCAGTAGAGGAACGCGTGCGGGTCGAACTCCGCCTCGGAGTGCCCCTGCTTGACGTGATACTGGGCGATCCGGGTCGGCTTGGCCGGATCGGAGACGTCGAAGAGCGAGAGCTGGGTGCCCTGGACCCGGCCCTGGTCGGACGCCTCCTGCCCGACCCCGAGCAGCCGTCCTTCGCCGGCCGGGTGCAGGTATGCCGAATACCCGTTGATCTTCAGTTCGCCGCTCACCTTCGGCGCTCCCGGATCACGCAGATCGACGGTGTAGAGCGGGTCGGTCTGCCGGAAGGTGACGACGTACCCGGTGCCGCCGACGAACCGTACCGCGTAGATCCGCTCCCCCTTGCCCAGTCCGGTGACCTTGCCGACCTGGGTCAGCGCCGTGCCGTCGACGCGCAGGACGTACACGCTCGACGTCGAGTTCGGCTTGTCGCCCCAGGTACGGCCCCTGGTGGTGGCCACTCGCAGGTGCCCGTCCCACTCGGACATGGCGTACTGGTTGACGAGCCAGCCCGGTACGGACGCGGTGGCGACGTACCGCGGGGCACCCGCGCCCGAGGTGTCGAACTGGTAGATCTCGGTGGTCTCGTCCTTGGGATCGGGTGCGATGTTCCGCGCGGTCAGCATCGGCAGCACCCGCCAGCGCTGGTCGTTGGCGACGTACAGCCGGGGTCCGTTGCTGTAGACGGTGTCGCCGTCGGCGACCACGGTGACCGGGTCGCCGGCGCCGAGCGTGGCCGCACCGAGGTCGAAGCTGAGCACGGTCACCAGCGACGTGCCGGAGTAGGCGGCCGGCCGGCTCACCCGTTCGCAGCCGATGCGTCCCGCGCTGGTTCGCCCGCCGGAGGTGACCTCGTACCGGGGCAGCCAGTCGTCGGCGGTGGCGTTGTCGATGATCTCGCGGTTCGCGGTGGTGCGCTGCCCGTCGGTGGCCCGTTCCCGGTACGGGAAGTTCAGCCGGGGCGCGGAGCGGACCACGACCCGGACCCTCGTGCCCACCTGGCGGGCGTCCACCAGGTTGCCGTCGATCCGGTATTCGCCGATGATCTTCGGCTCGTCGGACAGGTCGACCATGATCAGCCGGGGGCCGACGATGCCGTCGGGCACCGGGGCGCCTGCGACGCGCCCGCCTCCCTCGGGGACGGCCGGTTTCGCCATCCCGGCCCACCCGTCGCGGCGCAGCACCAGCGCCCGGTCACCCTGCAGCAGCAGGGCGTCCTCGGCCCCGCCGTACCCATCGGCACCCGGTGCCAGTTCCAGCTCTCCGGTCAGCCGGCGGGTGGCCGGGTCGACCACGTACAGCTTGCCGCGGCTCACCGTGACGATCCGCTTGCCGTCGGTCTTGACCAGGTCCGGTTCATCGGCCCCGGCCTCGTGCGTGTTGGTGCCCGAGTAGCCCCCGGCCGCCGCGTCGGCCGACCCCGCCGCGGCGGGCGCCGCAGCCTTCTCGGCGCGGCCGAAGGTACGGATGTCCCCGTTCGGCCCGAACCCCCAGGGCCCGACGTACGCCCTGGCCGCCGTCTTCAGCTGCCGCAGCGCCTCCGGGCAGGAGTCGAACGCGACGAGCTGGAACCCGCCGGCCGGCACTCCCCGGTCCCGTGGCGGCACGGGTACCGGCTCCGCCGTACAGCCGGTGACCAGCGCCAGGCCGGCGACCAGGGCCAGTCCCATGACGCGAGCGGGAGTCATGACTCGGGGGACGCCGGTGGCGGCCGTTGGCTGGGGGGCGCTGCTACCCGTCATGCCCCCTACGACGTGGCTGCCCCGGGCTGGGTTCCCGGCCGCTGGTTCATCAGCTCGGTAGAGGTACGGATCTCGCCGTAGGACACGCCGGTCGACGCAGATCGGCGGGTTCAGCGGGGTCGACTCAGCCGCTGCCAGGCGCGGCGCAGGTCCGCCTGCACAGGGTGGTGAGCCGCTTCCTCGACCACTCCGGCCGGCGGGTCCTCGCCCGGCTCGTGCATCTCGGCACCGGGTACCGACAGCACGACCCCCCGCTCGTACAGGGCGGCGATCTGCTCCCGGTGGGCGAAGCGGTGGGACTGGTCCGATCCCGGCGGTGCCACGATGATGCCGTGGAAGATGTCCTTCGGTTCGTCGGTCAGCACGTGCTCGACCACGCCGACGGGTGCCGAGTCGACGTCGTAGACCCGGGTGCCGACGGGGAGCGCGAGATACGAGACCTTCGCGCCGAGATCCTCCACGACGTTCACCGTACCCGCCGCCTGATCACCACGGGCCCGATCACGATGGCTGGTCCGGCCGTGACCGGGGCTGCCGGCGGCGCCGATCGACAGGCTCAGGCGGAGGTGGCGCGACCCATCTCGGCGAGGATCCCGGTGCCCTGACCGAGCTCGATCAGATAGCCGTCCGGGTCGCGCAGGTAGCACCGGATCTCGACGCCATGATCCTTGGGCTCGGTCAGGAACTCCCCACCCCGTGACCGCCACTGCTCGTAGACCGCTCGGACGTCGGTGACCCGGATGTTCATCGCGCTGCTGAGCGTCCGCGAATCCGGCGGCGCCTTCGCCTGCACATCCGGCTTGTCGTCGGTCGGACCACCTTCGTTGTTGATCACGATGTAGCTGTTGTGGAACCGCAGGATCGCCGGCTGGCGTTCCCGCACCACGGTCGCGCCCAGCACCCGCTGGTAGAACTCCCGAGAACGGTCCACGTCCCGCACGATCAGCAGGTGCGTGAGCACCAGCCCGCCCTCAGGCTGGAAGTAGTCGGGCGCCTCGCTCGCCATCACGCCTCCCCCGGGTCCGCTCGGCAGGGCCTACCCGCGTGCGGCGCCGGCACACCCACCGGCCACAACGAGTCACCCAGGACGGGTGTCGGCTGTTACGGTCGGGCCTGTGCCCGCCGACGAGATCCGGCACCGGGTCCGGTCGGCCAGGGTGGCCCGGCTGACCACCGTCCGACCGGACGGGCGTCCCCACCTGGTGCCCGTGTGCTTCGTCCTGCTCGACGATGTCGTCTACCACGCGGTGGACGAGAAGCCCAAGCGCCACCGGCGGCTACGCCGGCTGGAGAACATCCGGGCGACCGGGCATGCCTGCCTGCTGGTCGACGAGTACGACGAGGACTGGTCGCGGCTGTGGTGGGTCCGGCTGGACGGGCACGGCCGGCTGGTGGAGGACCGCGCGGAGGAGGCCGCGGCCCGCGCGGCGCTGGCCGACAAGTACCCGCAGTACGTCCAGCGACCACCAGCCGGGCCGGTGATCGCGGTAGCGGTGACCGGCTGGTCGGCGTGGTCCGCGGCGGACGCGGCAGCCGACCCGGCCGGGTGAGCGCCGGTCGGCGGGTGTCAGCGGCTCGGAGCCAGGGCGTCGAGCACCTCGTCGGCCCGGCACAGCGACGCCTGCGCGTCGGCGCGGGGTGAGCCGATCTCCGGATCGAAGTTGAGGTCGACGAAAACTTCCGTGATGCCGGCTTCGGCAAGCCTGCCGAGATCCGACCGGATCTGCTCCAGCGTGCCGGTGAGCGGCTCGCGCTCGGGCGGGCCCGCCGGCCGTACGCGGACCGCGCCGCGGCAGACGAATCGCAGTGAGCGGGGATCGCGGCCGGCCTCCGCAGCGGCGGCCTTGACGGTCGCGACCGCCTCGCCGATGCCCGTCAGGTCCGCCTGGCTGCCACTGACCCAGCCGTCGGCGAGCCGGCCGGCCCGGCGCAACGCGGCGGGCGCCTGGCCGCCGAGCAGAATCGGCGGGTGTGGCCGCTGCACGGGCTTCGGTTCCAGACGCGTCGGCGGGACCTGGTAGAACTCGCCGCGATGCGCGGCGACGTCGTCCTGCCAGAGGGCGCGGAGGACGGCGAGGAACTCCTCGGCCCGACGGCCCCGCCGATGCTTGCTCACCCCCGTCGCCTGATACTCCTCGTCCGCCCAGCCGAGGCCGAGTCCCACGTCGAGCCGTCCGCCGGCGAGGATGTCGAGAGTCGCGGTCTGCTTGGCCAGCAGCACCGGAGAGATGAACGGCATGTTGAGCACCGCGACGCCGAGCCGTACCCGCGTGGTGTGGGCCGCCAGGAACGCCAGCGTGGTCAGCGGGTCCTGGACGCTGTGGTAGGTCTCGCTCCAGCCGAGGTCGGCGGGGACCAGGAGCCGCTGGAACGTCCAGAGCGAGTGGTATCCGAGCTGCTCGGCGCGGCGGGCGACGTGGACCATGTTCTCCGGGGTGGCCCACGAGCCGGAGACGGGCGGGGCGAATCCAACCTCCACCCGCGCACCGTACCCGGATCGGGTCAGAACGTGGCTCGGTTCAGCCCCCGATGCCGCGGTCCAACGGATGAAGCAGCCGCCGGATGTCCTTCGGCAGCTCGGATTCCAGGCCCTTGAGGTCTTCGGCGCTCACCGCCTCGCGCAGGGTCGTCAGCACGGCGCGGGCAACCTCAGCGCTCCGGTCGCCATCCGTTCCCGCGCGGACCCCTACCTCATTGAGGAACTCCACGAGGTCGAGCTGTTCGGCGAAGTCCACTTCCTTGCGCAGGTACCCTCGCAACTCCTCGGGGAGCTGCGTCGCCAGGTGCCGCGCCTCGCCGCCACTGACCCGTTCCGCCAAGGTCGTCAGCGTGGCTCCGACGACGTTCGTCGCCTCCGCCGCCGGCATGTCGGCCCGCTTCCCGACCGCTTCGAGAAATTCGGCGTAGTTCACACGTGCTCCCTTCCGAACCAGTCGGGGGGGCGTCGCGGCGTCCGCGAGTTGTTCTCCCTCGCGCAACTGTGCGTGCTACGAGCCGTAAACGTGCCTGCCACCGGCACCCACCGGTTCGATCACCTGCCGGAACTCCTTCGGAAGCTGGGCCACCGCGTTCTCGAACTCGTCACGGGAAACAGCCTCACGGAGCGTGGTGAGCACCGCGCTGACCCCGGCACCGGCGATCGCACGGTCGATGGCCGGGCGGTCGGCCACCCGCCGCACGAACTCTCCGAGCCCGAACGACTTGGCATGTTCCCCTCTACCGCTGAGCGGTGGCGGTTTGCGCAGGTGATCGTCAAGCCCTTCGGGAAGCTGATAGGCAAGGTCCTCAGCCTGGCCGGCGCTGATCCGATCTGCCAATGTCTCCAACGTCGCGCGGGTGAGCGTCGCCGCCTGATCGGTCGACACCTTTGCCCGCGTGGCCACCGCGTTGATGAAATCCTCGTATTCCACCTGATGCTCCTCTCCGGCTCGAGCGCCGTCGAACCGCCAGTTACGAGCCCCTGACCTCAATACGCCGATCGCACACTTCACCTCTCGGGTGCCGAGCGAGCTGGCACCTCGACAGCCTGCTGGGACGGCGGGTGACCCTGCCTCATCCCCATCGGGCGAATCACGGCAGCGGCCGGTGCCCGACGGCACCGGCCGCTGCACCCCAGTCGCCACAGAACCGACAAGGCAGGAGTGCCTTCAGGCGATCCCGTAGCGCTTGCGGGCCTCCTGAACGGTCTCGGGCTTGACCTCGCCGCGCCGGGCCAGGGCTGCCAGCGCCGCGACCACGACCGACTGCGCGTCGACCCCGAAGTGGCGACGGACGGCCGCACGGGTGTCGGAAAGGCCGAAGCCGTCCGTGCCGATCGAGTGCCAGTCCTGCGGCACCCACTGGCTGATCTGGTCCGGAACCGCGCGCATCCAGTCGCTGACGGCGAGCACCGGGCCGGGAGCGTCGTTCAGCACCCGGGTCACGTACGGGATCCGGTCCTCACCCTCGAGCCGCGCCGCGTCACAGTCCAGAGCGTCGCGGCGCAGCTCGCTCCAGGAGGTGGCCGACCACACGTCGGCCGCCACACCCCAGTCGACGGCGAGGAGCCGCTGGGCCTCCAGGGCCCAGTGGATCGCGGTGCCGGAGGCGAGCAGCTGCAGGCGCGGGGCATCCGCCGCCAACTCCGTGGCATCGGCTTCCCGGTACCGGTAGAGGCCCTTGCGGATGCCCTCCTCGATGTCCGCGCCGGACGGCATGGGCGGCTGGACCTTCGCCTCGTTGTAGACCGTGAGGTAGTAGAAGACGTCCTCGGCGTCCGGGCCGTACATCCGGCGCAGCCCGTCGCGGACGATCACGGCGACCTCGTACGCGAAGGCCGGGTCGTAGGCGATCGCCGCCGGGTTGGTGGATGCGATCAGGTGGGAGTGGCCGTCCGCGTGTTGCAGGCCCTCGCCGGTCATCGTCGTACGGCCGGCGGTGGCACCGATGAGGAAGCCACGGCCGAGCTGGTCGGCGAGCGCCCACATCTGGTCGGCCGTCCGCTGCCAGCCGAACATCGAGTAGAAGATGTAGAAGGGGATCATCGGCTCGCCGTGCGTGGCGTACGACGTTGCGGCGGCCGTGAAGTCGGCCATCGAACCGGCCTCGGTGATGCCCTCGTTGAGGATCTGGCCGTTCGTGGCCTCCTTGTAGTACAGGAGCGTGTCGCGGTCGACCGGGTCGTAGGTCTGGCCGTGCGGCGAGTAGATCCCGGCGGTGGGAAAGAGCGACTCCATGCCGAAGGTACGCGCCTCGTCCGGAACGATCGGCACCCAACGCCTGCCGGTCTCCGGGTCCCGCATCAGGTCCTTGACCAGGCGGACGAAGGCCATGGTCGTCGCGATCTCCTGACTACCGGACCCCTTGGCCAACGCTTCGAAGGGCTTGGCGGACGGCGCGGGCAGCACCACCGGGTGGACACGGCGAGCCGGGGCGGGCCCGCCCAGCGCGGCCCTGCGCTCGTGGAGGTAACGGACCTCCGGCGAATCGGCGCCGGGGTGGGCGTACGGCACCACCTCACCGGTGAGCTTGCTGTCGGGGATGGGAAGTTCGAGGAGGTCGCGCAGCGCGCGGAACTCGTCGCCGGTCAGCTTCTTCATCTGGTGGTTGGCGTTGCGCGACTCGAAGGCGGGGCCGAGCGTGTGGCCCTTGACCGTCTGGGCGAGGATCACGGTCGGCGCGCCCCGGTGCGCGACGGCGGCCCGATAGGCGGCGTACACCTTGCGGGGTTCGTGGCCCGCCCGCGAGGCGTGGAAGCACTCGGCGATCTTCGCGTCGGTCAGCACCTTCGCCATCTCGACGAGCGCCGGGTCGGCGCCGAAGAAGTGCTCGCGGATGTAGCCGACATCCCGGGCCGCGTACGTCTGGAACTGCCCGTCGGGGACCTCGCGCAGCCGGCGGACGAGCGCGCCCGTGGTGTCGAGCGCAAACAGGTCGTCCCAGGCCGAGCCCCACAGCGACTTGACGACGTTCCAGCCTGCCGCGCGGAACCGCGCCTCCAACTCCTGGACGATCTTGAAGTTGGAGCGCACCGGCCCGTCGAGCCGCTGCAGGTTGCAGTTGACCACGAAGGTGAGATTGTCGAGGCCTTCGCGACCGGCAAGAGCGAGCGCGGCGGTCGACTCGGGCTCGTCCATCTCGCCGTCGCCGAGGAACGCCCACACCCGCGAGGCTGAGGTGTCCTTGATGCCACGGTGCTGCAGGTAGCGGTTGAACCGCGCCTGGTAGATCGCCGACAGCGGGCCCAGGCCCATCGACACGGTGGGGAACTCCCACAGCCACGGCAGCCGGCGCGGGTGCGGGTAGGAGGGCAGGCCATCGCCGCCCGCCTCCTGCCGGAACCGATCGAGCTGGCCCTCGGTGAGCCGACCGTCGAGGAAGGCGCGGGCGTAGATGCCGGGGGCGGCATGGCCCTGGAGGTAGAGCTGGTCGCCGGAGCCGTCGGCCTCCTTACCCCGGAAGAAGTGCTGGAAGCCGGTCTCGTAGAGCCAGGCGGCGGAGGCGTAGGTGGCGATGTGACCGCCCAGGCCGTAGCGGCTGCCGCGGGTCACCATCGCGGCGGCGTTCCAGCGGTTCCACGCGGTGATGCGCCGTTCCATCTCCTCGTCACCGGGGAACTCCGGCTCGGCGGCGGTGGGGATGGTGTTGAGGTATTCGGTCTCGAGCAGCTTCGGCAGCGCAAGGCCGACGCCCTCAGCGTGTTCGAGAGTGCGGCGCAGGAGGTACGAGGCGCGCTGCGGCCCGGCCGCGGCGGTGACGGCGTCGAGAGAGGCCGCCCACTCGGCGGTCTCCTCGGGGTCGCGGTCCGGGATCTGATCGAGTGCGCTTGGGTTGTTTCGCCCGATGTCAGTCATGGTGGCCGCCTTTCGACGGTTCCGGACCTCTCGTCCGCAGGGCGGGAGGTCGACACGGTGAGACAGGAAAGCTGCCTGCCGGGGATGCGCCGGCCGCAGCTACCAGCGAAGTGGCTGGGAAGCAGCAAGGCCCGCAGCCGCCCACCTCCTGGGCGTCGCGGTACCGGGCCAGGAATGCGGTCAGTGCCGGCAGCATCTCCTCGGAGGCCCGCTAGGCGAGTCAGGCGCCCGCGAGACGGCGAACCGGCTGAACGATGAACTCACGACACCCTCCGTTTCACCACACCTCGAGGAATCGGCACGGAACCGATGCTTCGTCCCGCGCCTTCCGGTTTCGTCGACGAGCCGCCTCGCCGATTCACCACCAAGGACCAGGTGAGGCAGGGATTCGTGACAACCGACCCGCGACCGGCCGCCCGCGCTGACACGGTCAGCGATTCGAATCACGGAACGGGTATGCCGGCACCAGACGCGGCAACCGGCAAGCTGAAATCAGGTGGACGAAGACCTCGGCAACAGCGACAGGCGGCCACCAACGGGAGGAAAGAGACGGCATGTCCCACCGCGGGGTCCCGATGGATGCCGTGCGGACCTTCGACGCGGTCCGGCCCCGACTGTTCGGCATCGCCTACCGGATGCTGGGCAGCGTTCACGACGCCGAGGACATCGTCCAGGACACGTGGCTACGGTGGCAGCGCGCGGACCGCAGCGTAGTACGGGACCCCACAGCGTTCCTCGTCACCGCGACGACCAGACTCGCCCTGAACGCGGCGACATCGGCACGCGCCCGGCGAGAGACCTACGTCGGCCCATGGCTGCCCGAGCCGGTCCAGACGTCGGTCGACCCGGCAACCCGAGCCGAGCAGGGCGAAGCTCTCGGACTTGCGTTGCTCCTCCTGCTGCAACGACTGACTCCGCACGAGCGCGCCGTGTACGTGCTACACGAGGCCTTCAACTACCCCTTCCGGCAGATCGCCGAGGTCCTCGACATCACCGAGGCGAACGCGCGACAGCTCGGGCGCCGGGCGCGCACGCACCTCGCCGAAGAACGGCACGCGCCGGTCGCCCCCGCCGAGCACGGCCGGCTGCTCCACGCCTTCCTCGCCGCCGCACGCTCCGGTGATCTCGGTCAGCTGGAAAAACTGCTCGCGAACGACGTCGTCTCCTACGCCGACGGCGGCGGCATGGTCAGCGCGGCGCGGGTACCGGTCACCGGCCGGGCCGACGTCGCCCGCTACATCGCCGGCCTCATGAGAAAGTTCGGCACGGTCGTCTCGCTGGACTTCGTCGAGTCCAACGGGCAGGAAGCCGTCCTCGTCCGCCGGGCAGGATCCGTCGTCGCACTGTGCGCGATCGATGCCTCTCCCGAGGGGATCACCCGAGTGCTGATCACCCTCAACCCGACCAAACTCGCGCGGTTTGGTCCACGGGAAATCCGCTGATCGGGCGGCGATCCCAGGCAGGTTGATCGGGCGACCCGCCTGGGGCCAAGCCTGACGCGACAGCGGCACCAGCCAGTAGGCAGGCCATCAACTTCCCGAGCCCACCCGACACGCTCCCCCTCACCCACCGGCCGCCGCCCGCGCGGCGCGGAACCCCTCATGCGTCCACGACTCCGCCCGCGCCCGCTCGGCTGAGCCGCCCTTGCTCAGCGGCGCAAGCGGCGGAAGCAGGCGCCGTCGTGGTCGGCGCGGAGCAGGCAGCGCCGACCGCCGGGCATCAGCAGGTCGCAGAAGACCCGATGACGTACGTTCTGGTGGTCCTCGGCGGAGACGGTGGTCTCCCCCGGGTCGGTCTGCGGCAGCACCAGCAGCCACCGGCCGATCACCCGGGCCAGGCGCTGCGCGGCGGGCAGGTCGGCGGCGGCCACCGGCAGGTGGATGACGTACCGCTGGGTCATGCCTCGGATCCCCGATCGGCGCCGTCGCTCTGCTGGCGACGCAGCGCCTCCGTGGCGGAGGCGGCTTCCCGCCGGCTGGCGGCCAGGGCCGCGTAGACGGCGGCCATGTCCGTGGCGACCCGGTCGAGGAAGGCGTACACGTGGTCGGGCTCGAGGCCGCGGCGTCCGAGGCCGACCAGCTTGAAGCGGCGCTCGCGCACCTGCCACGGCAGCAGCGGGGTGTACGGCAACGCGCCGTAGCTCGACCGTTGATTGCGGACGCTCATCTGCTGCCTGCCTCTCGTGTCGGATGGAAGGGGTGGGGCCACTCGTCCTCCCCGCACGCGCGGACCCACCCCGCCCTGCCACCGCAGCTTGCGATCAGCGGTACGGCACCAGGGCCTTGTAGTCATGGTGTGACAGTGCGCAGTGGAGACGCAACGTTCCACAGCAGGATTCTTGGCTCAGGCATTGACTTCTTTTACTGCAACCGATATGAGTTACGTGGTGGCGTTACGCAGTGTTGCGGGATGGAATCAGGGAGTGTTCGGGTGACAGAGGATGTCGGATCGACCGTGCCGCGTCGGCAGCTCGGTCGACTGCTGCGCCAGTTCCGCACTGAGGCCGGGGTGACCCTGGACGCCGCCGCCGAAGCGCTTGAGTACAGCCGGCAGAAGATCTGGCGGATCGAGAGCGGGCTGGGGCCGGTGCGGGTGCTCGACGTCAAGGCGATGTGCGAGCTGTACCACGTGTCGGCGGAGATGACGGAGGCGATGCGGGGGCTGGCGGCGGAGACGAAGTCGAAGGGGTGGTGGCACGCGTACGGAGACGCGGTGCCGAGCTGGTTCGAGCTGTACGTCGGCCTGGAAGCCGCCGCCGCTTCCCTTCGGCAGTATCAGGAGACCGTTATCCCGGGCCTGCTGCAGACCCGGGACTACATCCGTGCGCTTGCGCGGGTCGATCAGCCGACCGCAACCGACGAGGAACGCGAGCACGCCGTCCAGGTGCGGCTACAGCGGCAGAACCTGCTCACGCGACGGTTGCCGCAGCCACCTCGCTTGGATGCGGTCATTTCCGAAGCAGTGCTGCGGCGTCGAGTCGGCGGACAGGCCGTCATGGTCGGTCAGCTCACCGGCCTTCTCGAAGCCTCGGAGCGGCCCAACGTCTCGGTGCGAGTGGTGCCGCTCGCGGCCGGGCCCCACATCGGTGCCGTAGCCGGCTCCTTCGTGATCCTGGACTTCCCTGCAACCAAAGGCGGCCGAGCTGCACCCGAGCCCTCTATCGTCTACAGCGAATCGTTGACCGGGGCGCTCTACCTCGACAAGCCTGGGGAGCTACAAGCGTATGGGGCGGCGTTTGCGAGCGCGGCTCGGCTAGCGCAAGCTGAGGCAGAATCGAGGGACACGATTAAGAGGATCATCGGGGAGATTCGACATGACTGACCTCAGCGGCGCCGTATGGCGCAAGAGCACCAAGAGCGGCGGCAACGGTGGTGAGTGCGTCGAGGTCGCCGACAACCTTCCCGGCATCGTCGCGGTCCGCGACTCGAAGGACCCGACCGGTCCCGCCTTGACCTTCACACCGGTCGCGTGGTCCGCGTTCATCACACCGCTCGCAGCCGCCAGCTGCGGCCGGAAGGGACCTCGACTGACGGGCCAGCGACACCCCTGACTGCCGAACCACCGTCAGATCGGCGGGGAGTTCCCGCTGTCTTCCGCCGTGCGGCGACAGCATGCTGCGGCCTTCAGACTCACTCCTGCGCTTGCTTGAGGCTTTGCCGGTATTCCAAAGCCTCAGCGACCTCCTCGTAGTGGAGCAGATTGCCGGTCAGCTCGACCAAGTGCTCCTTCGCCTCCTGAGGGGTCACGTAGAAGAACTCACGCCGCTGGTTGACGAGGTTCACCCTCCGATCCGCGAGTCTGGCGTGCATCTTGGCCTCGATGCTGACCGCGTCCTCCGAAAAGTGGAGTGCGTGGACATCGAAGTTGAAGGGCACGGAGGCGTCGCTGAGTTCGCGCACCCGGTCCAGCGGCTCAAGGCGGCGGGTCATACCGACCTTGACCATCTTCTCGCCGAAGGCGCCAAGGTTGGAGATGACATACACGTAGCCCGCACGTACGTTCGCAGCGCGGTAGTCAACGTCCTCCATGGCGACGTCAATCTGAGCCAGCCGCTCCTGCATCTGCGCCGCACCGTCCACGTCCCCCTTCGCCTGTAGGGTGGCCAGGGCGTTGGCGTAGTGTTGGCGCTCCTTGTCCAGCCGAGCGCGCTCGCGCTCGATCTCCTGCTGGACGCGACGCTCCTCACGCAGTCGCGCCTTCTCCTCACGCTCGCGCTCCTTCTCCTCCGCGACCCTCTGTTGGTAGTCAGCCGTGAGTTCCAACTCGTGAACGCGTAGCCGGTGGTAGTCCTCCGAGATGCGGATGTGCATCGTCTTGCCGAGTTTGGCGATGGTTCCCGCCACCTTGCTGAGGCGATCGACGGCGGAGGCGAGCTTGTACGGCTTCAGGCCACGCACGAGTGTGTCCGCTTCCGCGTTGTACGCCCGCAGCATCAGCTTCGAGAAGTCCCGCACCATGGCGCGCCCTTCGGCCAGGGATCCGTTCACCTGCCACTCGGACGTCGCCAGCACGGCACCCCCGTCTTTCTTGACCATCTCCTTGATCTGGGCCTGCACGCGGGCAAGCCGGGCCTGGTACGCGACCGCATCGGATAGCGGATGCCGGTACTGGTAGACGGCCGCCTCTTGAAGCAGCACCGTCTCCTCGGTCACGACGACCTGCTGATGGAGCTGTCCGAGGCGTCTTTCCAGATCCGACTGCTGCGCATGCCCCGCGGCCGTGCGGTCGGCGATATCGCGGGTCAGCTGGTCACGGTACTGCTCGAGTTCGACCGCCGACAGCACCCCGAGGCGAGCCATGTCCGCCCGGAGTCGCTCCAACTCCACCCGCAACTGTTCCGCCTCGGCCGCCAACTCGCGCGCCTTGCCACGAGCACCGAACAGCGGGATGTCCGCGTTGCTAGCTGGTGATGACGGAGGGGGTAGCGGTGCCTGCAGAGTAGGAACCGGCGGAACGGGCACAGCTACCGGCTGCGGTACCGGCACCGCCGGCGGAACGTCGGCAATCCAGAGCTGCCACCCAGGAGGCGGCGGACCCCACGCCGGGTCAGGATGCCAGCCCGAGGGCGGCACCCAACCGACGGGAGGAGTTGGCCAGTTCGGCGGCGCGTTGAAGCGGTATCCCACAGCATCTCCCCCATGTGTCACTACTGAAACGCCGGCGGCAGCCCCGCCACGAAGCCCGTCGCATCCGACAATGGCGCTGTCCCGCTGCAGGGTCCGAACCTTCTCCGACACCGTTGGATGATCAAGCAGGCAAGGCCGAACGTATCCTCGTCCAGGTCCGCTCTGTATCCTCTGAACAGCCTGCCCTTCCCCACCGCTGTGATATCAGCGGCTGCCGCCCCGACGGCTACGCGGGCTCGTGTGTGGGTGGTACAGACGGCGAATGAGGCTCCTCCTACAAGAAGGAACAACGCAAAGTGGATCCGCTTGCCGCTCGCCTACGGACCTTCGCGGAGGAGCGCGACTGGCAGCAGTTCCACACGCCGAAGAACCTCGCCATGGCCTTGGCCGGTGAGGTAGGCGAACTGCTCGCCGAGTTCCAATGGCTCACCCCCGAGCAATCGGCCCAGGTCATGTGCGAGCCCGAGGCCGGGGCCCGCGTCAAGGCCGAGATCGGTGACGTCATGATCTACCTGACCCGCCTCGCCGACGTCCTCGGCATCGACCTGGTTGAGGCCGCCCTCGCCAAGCTGGACGAGGTGGCCACGCGCTACCCCGTTGAACAGGCCAAGGGCTCCGCCGCCAAGCGGTGAGGCGGGCAGCGAAAAGTTGATCTCTTAGCTACAGTCCTGGGCATCAGAGCGCGTTCCGACGGGCTTCCGGCCACCGCCGGACACGCCCCCCATGCGCACGATCACTTCGTGCTGCCCGGGGGCAAGTGTTGTCAGCGTTTCGCACGTCCGCCGACGGTCTCCTACGCCTGGCCACCAGCGGCACTCTTGCCGACCGGATCGCCGACGGCATCGGGCACAACGTGAGCCCGAACGAGCGTCGCTCCTGGGAGCGGAGTCTCCCCATGCTGGGGCAGGACCTGGTCGACGCAGGTCTCGGCCAGGTGGAGATGTTGATCGAGTACCAGCTCCCGCTGACCAGCAAGCGCGTCGACGTGGTACTCGCCGGCAGTCACCCGACGACCGGCGACGACTCGTACGTGGTCATCGAGCTGAAGCAGTGGTCGCAGGCCGAGTCCTACGAGGGCTCCGACCGTCTCGTCCTGGTCGAGCATGCCCGGGGACCTCGACTGCACCCCGGCGTCCAGGTCGGCGACTACTGCGAATACCTGACCGACTTCCTCGGCATCCTGACCAACCAGCGCAATCCGGTGCGCGGCGCCGCGTACCTGCACAACGCCGTGGACCGCGATGTCAACGACCTCTTCGCCCGGCGGCCCACCGAGCAGAGCCGGATCTTCACCAAGCAACGCCGGGGTCAGTTCCTCGACTACCTTCGTACTCACTTGGCGCCGGCGCCGGGCGCGGCCGCAGCGGACCGCTTCCTCACCAGCGCCGTCCGTCCCAGCAAGCACCTGCTGACGTACGCGGCGAGTGAGCTGAAGGAGCGCGCGCACTTCACACTGCTGGACGAGCAGCGTCTGGCGTACGAACTGGTGTTGCACGCCGTGGAGCGCGCACGTGCCGCGGACCGCAAGTCGGTCGTGGTCGTCTCCGGTGGGCCTGGCAGCGGCAAGAGCGTGATCGCGCTGTCGGTGCTCGGTGAGTTGGCCCGGCAGCAGCGGTCGGTCATGCACGCCACCGGTTCGCGCTCGTTCACCCAGACCCTGCGCCGGTACGCCGGAAAGGGCTCCACCCGGCTGAAGAACCTGTTCGGCTACTTCAACAGCTTCATGTCGGCCGAGCGCAACGGCTTCGACGTGCTGATCTGCGACGAGGCGCACCGCATCCGGGAGACGTCGGTCAACCGGTTCACGCCGAAGGCCAAGCGGGACAAGGCGCGGCCGCAGATCGACGAGCTGATCGCCGCCGCCCGCGTGCCAGTGTTCCTGCTCGACGAGCACCAGGTGGTCAAGCCGGGCGAGCTGGGCAGCGTCGACGTGATCTCGGCGTACGCCAAGCAGCTGAAGCTGGATGTCGAGGTGGTGTCCCTGCACGACCAGTTCCGGTGCGGTGGCAGCGAGGCTTACGAGCAGTGGGTTCTCGATCTGCTCGGCCTCGACGGCGGCGAGCCCTCGGTCTGGGTGGGCGACGGACGGTTCGACCTCCGGTTGGCCGGATCCCCCGCGGAGCTGGAGACGTTTCTGGCCGTCAAGCAGGCCGCCGGTGAGACCGCGCGGATGTCGGCGGGCTACTGCTGGTCGTGGAGCGATCCCCGGCCGGACGACTCGCTGGTGGCGGACGTGCGAATCGGCGACTGGGCCCGGCCGTGGAACGTCAAGAGCGACCGCAGCGTCGGTGACGCCCCGGGCAGCGCCTTCTGGGCAACCGCCCCCGAGGGCTTCGGCCAGGTGGGCTGCGTCTACACGGCCCAGGGCTTTGAGTACGAGTGGTCCGGTGTCATCATCGGGCCGGACCTCGTCGCTCGGAACGGACGACTGGTGACCCGCCGCGAAGAGTCGAAGGACCCGGCGTTCCGCAGCCGGAAATCGGTCACCGACGAGGAGGCGGACAGGCTGATCCGCAACACCTACAAGGTCCTCATGACCCGTGGGATGCGCGGCACCATCGTCTACTCGACGGACGCCGAGACGCGCGCCTGGCTGGCGGGACTGGTAGCGGTGCGACAGCCGGTCGAGGTCGTGTACGGGCAACCCGTGGCAGGGATGATCGAATAGGGCGCGTCCGGCTGGTGGCGGAGGATCGGGCCACTGACTAGTGTCGTGATTTCCAACTGGGCGGTACGACAGGCTTTCGATTCCGAACATGCCTCCACCGCACGAGATTCTCGTGCAATCGGAGGCAGGGGCCTTGCCGGAACACTTCTACGTGTATGTCGCAAAGGATTCGCGGCGAAACCTCGAGATCGGCCGATCCCGTGGAGTCTGGGGATGGCGATCCGAGGCACTCGACCGCCGCAACACGCTCGACCACGGCACGGGCCGTGATGTCGCGCGAAGCATGTCGATCGGGGACTACTTCCTTCTGGTGTCCGGCGGACCTGGCGGTCCGCGGAAACCTGAGGCTGAATTCGTGACGACACCTCTCGACGAACTCGTCATCTGCCGCGTCACGCGCCCTCTCTACTACTCGACCCGACAGGTCTGGCCCGATGACGTCTATCCCGAACGGATCGGTCTCGACGTGATCGACACTGTCGGACCGGTCCAGCCGGCCCGGTTGGGCGTCAGCACGATGCGAAATCTGCACCGATCGGGCAACAACCGGGGCATCCCGGTGACCGGAGATGACGTAAGGCCGCAGAGCTGATCCGCTACGGCCTGGTGGCGGTCGCCGTGACGCCACGGCGACCGCCACCGAAGGCTCAGTCCTCGGCCTGCCAGCGGTAGAACTCCTTGGCCACCGAGTCCTCCGGCCCACGCCACGTCTCCGGGTTGTACGGGCTGATGTACGGACTCAACTCCGCCATGATCTTGGCGAACACCGGCTGCTCGTGGTCCTGCCCCGCGCCGTCGGCGGCCGCCGCGTCGGTGCGTTCCAACAGGTGCACGTAGACGTCGTCGATCGAGTACAGCCAGCGGCCGGTGACGCCGAGCTGGACCGGCAGCGACCCGGCGTCGGACTCGCCGAAGACGCGCGCGACGTCGGGCTCCGCGCCGGGCTTGATCCGTCCGATGATGACGGTGAGGTTCCGGCCGGCCGACTCCGGCGCCGAGTCCTCCTCCGGAACCCAGCTGTAGAACTCCTTGGCGACGGAGTCGGAGGGGTTCTTCCAGTACTTCGGGTACGGCGTCACGTACGGGGCGATGGCCTCGGCGATCTTCTGGAACGCCGGCAGTCCCCGGGTCTGGCCCGAGATCCTCGGGTCCTCCCTGCGTTCGATCACGTGGATGTAGAGGTCGTGGAAGGACAGCAGCCGGCGCCCGATCACGCCGAGGTCCTGCGGTCGGGTCGACTTGTCGTAGTAGCCGAAGACATCGCCGACGATGTCGTCACTGCCCGGAACCATGTGGCAGACGATCACGTTTCGGAAGACCATTACCGCTCCTCGGGTGTGTGGACGCGTGCTTGCGTGGACGGTGATCTCTGGTGGCCGATCGGGGACGGCGCTTCCGCGCCCCCGCCGATCGGGGGCGGCGATCCGGCGTCCCAGGCCGTGAACTCGACCGGAAGCTCCAGCAGGCCACGGAACGGCGACCCTGCCGGCAGCCGGCGCAGCTGGGAGACCGGCACCCCGAGCCGCAGGTCCGGCAGCCGGCGCAGCAGCGCCTCGATGGCGATCTGTGCCTCCATCCGGGCCAGCGAGACCCCGAGGCAGTAGTGGACGCCGTGGCCGAAGCCGATGTGCGGGCCCCGCACCCGGCGCAGGTCCAGCCGGTCCGGGTCGGCGAAGTGGGCCGGGTCGTGGTTCGCCGCGTTGATCACCACGCCGACGATCGACCCGCGCGGGATGCGGACGCCCTGGTACTCGACGTCCTCGGTGGCGATCCGGGGACTGGCAACCGGCAGCGGGCCGTCGAACCTCAGCAGCTCCTCGATGGCCGAGGGCAGCAGTTCCGGCTTGGCGCGCAGCAGGTCGAGCTGGTCGGGATTGGTCAGCAGCGCCACGGTGGCGTTGCCGAGGAAGTCCGCGGTGGTCTGGTGTCCGGCGAACAGCAGCAGGAACGTGGTGGTGACAAGTTCGGGTTCGGACAGCTGTCGGCCGTGTTCGCAGGCGTCGATCAGCGCGCTGATCATGTCGTCGCCGGGGTGCGCGCGTTTGGCCTGGATCAGGTCGACGAGATAGTGGTGCAGCCGGAGTTGGGCCTCCTGCACGGCCGCCCGGTCCTCCTCCGGACTACGGCCGGACGACCCGGACGTCCTGATCACCTGGGTCCAGTCGAGGACCCGCTCGTGGTCGGTCTCCGGGATGCCGAGCAGGTGGCTGATCACCATCATCGGCAGCGGGATCGCGAAGTCGTGCATCAGCTCGGCCTGACCCTGCGGGATGATCTTGTCGAGCAGGTTGTCGACGATCTCCGCCACCCGGGGCCGCAGGGCCTCGACCCGGCGCGGCGCGAACGCCTGCGACACGATCCGGCGCAGCCGGGTGTGCTCGGGCGGGTCCGCGTTGAGCATGTTCTTGTTCAACGCCTCGGAGTTCCGCCCGAAGATCCGCAGGTACTCCTGGCCCGGCCCGTAGAGGTCCTTGGACAGCCGGGGGTCGATCAGCGCGGCCTTGGCGTCGTCGAACCGGGTGATCAGGTACGAGTCGAACCGCGGCGAGCTGATCGGGCACACCGGCTTCTCCGCCCGCAGCCGGGCGAAGGCGGGATAGGGATTGGCGGCGAACTCGGGGGTGTAGAGCTCCGACGCGGGTACGGCATCCTCGGTCATCGCGACTCCTCGGGCTCGCTGCGTACGCTGTGCAGAACCTGGTAGGTGTGCCGCTGCGCGGATTCGCGAAGCTCGCGGATCATCTGCAGCAGCCGGTCCCGGTGCTCGCTGCGGCCGAAGGCGTCCAGCCGTTCGCGGTCCGCCCAGTCGCTGATGATCAGATAACTGCGCGGGTCGTCGGCGTCGCGGACCAGGTCCTGGTTCAGGCACCCGTCCAGCGCGCGGATCTGCTCCGCCGCGGAGCGCCACTCCGCCTCGAACCGTTCCTCGCAGCCCTCCTTGGTACGCATGGCGAGCACGGTGCGTACCGTCGTCATCGCGCGCCTCCGAAGACCAGTTGCAGGTGCTTGCCGAGCGCGTCGGCGTCGATCGGCTGGCTGCGGAACCCGACGTGCCCGTCCGGGCGGATCAGGTAGAGGCCGCTGCCGTTGACGCCGTAGGTGGCGCGGAAGCCGCCTTCGGCGTCGTGCACCACCGGCGGATCGAGCAGCGACGGCACCGGGGCGTCCGGGCTGAGCAGCAGGTAGATGTCGACCTGCCCGGACGTCTGCCGGCGGACGTCGGCGCAGAGCTTGCCGAGGTCGGTCGACGCCGCCAGGTCGACGGATTTGTCGGCGTAGAGCAGCAGCGTGTGCCGGGTGCCGTGGGTCAGCTCGTGCAGGCGCAGCGGGTGCCCGACGCCCCGCCGCTGCAGGCCACCGACGTCGGGAGCGCGGTCGCCGGGCCCGGGGCCGGCGCGCAGGGCGTCGGGAGCGGACAGCGACTCGCCGACCAGCGGGCTGTCCGCGTAGCTGAGCAGCATGGACATCTCCTGGAGGAACTGCCGCTTGAGGTCGTCGCGGTCCAGCTCGTCGGTGAAGGCCAGCCGCACCGCGCGCCCGACGATCTCCTCGCCCTCCGGGCGCCGTTCGGTCTCGTAGCTGTCCAGCAGCCCGGGGGCGGCGATCCCGCGTACCGCCAGGGCCAGTTTCCACGCCAGGTTCCAGGCGTCCTGGATGCCGGTGTTCATGCCCTGACCGCCCGCGGGCGGGTGCAGGTGGGCCGCGTCGCCGGCCACGAACACCCGGCCGTCGCCGTACCGGTCCACGATGCCGTGGCTGATCCGGAACACCGACGACCAGCGCAGGTTGGACGCGCGGGTGCCGGGCGGGGCCAGCCGGTCCAGCGCGACCTGCAGGTCGGCGAGGGTGGGTTCGGCGAGTTCCTCGCTGAATCCCGGCGGGGCGTCCTGCCCGCCGGTCTGCGCGAAGAACCGGGGCGGCGCGAGGGTGGCGATCCGGTACCGGGACTCGCCGCGCAGCGGCACGCAGACGAGCATCCCGTCCATCTGGCCGTCGGTCTCATGCATGAACCGGAGCAGGTGGCCCTCCGGCATGTCCCAGTCCACGTCCACGTCGCAGAGCATGAACAGCTGCGGGAACCGGCCCAACCCGCCGGAGAACGTCAACCCGAGCAGCTCGCGGACCTTGCTGTGCGCGCCGTCGCAGCCGACGAGGTACTTGGCGCGTACCGTCTCCTCGCCGGCGGCGGTCGCGAGCGTGGCCAGCACGCCCTCGTCGTCCTGGGTGAACGCGACCAGCTCGGCACCGCGCTGCGGCCGTACGCCGAGGGTGGCCAGCCGTTCGGTGAGGATGCGCTCGGTCTCGTACTGGGGCAGGCCGAGGTGTGCGTAGGGCAGCTCGGGAAGCTCCCAGCTCATCTGGTGGGTCTGCACCCCGTTGACGAACACCATGTTGCCGGTCAGCCAGATGCCGGCGTCCATCGCGTCGCGCACGATGCCCTGGCTCTCCCAGATCTCCATCGTGCGGCAGTGCACGCCGATCGCCTTGTCGGCCTGCCCCGGCGGGGTGGCCCGCTTCTCGACCACCCGGCACTCGATGCCGCGCCGGGCCAGCTCGACGGCGGCGGTCAGCCCGGTGGGCCCCGCTCCGACGATGAGTACGTCCGTTGTCGTGTGCACGTCGATCTCCTTGCCCGTACTCGGTTCTCGCCTGGTGTCGGAATGAGCCGCGCTGTGGAACAGGCGGCGCCGGAAGTCGAGGAGGAACGGCGCGATCGGCCCGGCCTCCTCCTGCGCGTGTGCGGGGTTGCCGATCCAGCGGAAGAACTCCGCTTCGCTGCGCCATTCGGCGAAGATGTGGTGGACGTCCGAGTCGGGCTCGCGCAGCAGGTCCTCGCGCAGGTAGCCGGGCACGTCCGCCATCCGTGCCTTCACCTCGGCGTAGCCGCGGGTGAACTCGGCGAGCCGGGCGGCCGGCACGGTGACCTCGACGTCCACGAAGATGCTCCGCCCCGGCCCGCCGGGGTCACGCATCACCTGGTAGCTGTCGGCCGAGGGCGGCTCCCGCAGCGGGCGGACGGCGGCGGAGAAGCGCGCGGCGACGGGGCCGTTCTCGTAGCCGCGCAGCGCCGACTCGTCGGTCCACTCGGTGACGACGACGAACGAGCGCGGGTCGTCGGCGTCGCGGAGCAGGGCCTGCACGAGGTTGCCGGGCAGCTCGCCGACCTGCCCGGCGACCGCTCGCCACGCGGCTGCCACGGCGTCCTCGCAGCCCGGCCGCGCGCGTATGCGGCACATCGCTCTGATCATGGAAGCTCCTTCGACGGCCGGTGCGCGACGGTGCGGCGGTGGCACCTACTTCGCCGGCGCGCGTCGGCCGTTGCCGGGCGGGAGTCGCGAGCGGTGAGCGTTCTGCGGATCATCACGGATTCCTTCCTGGGCCCCGCGGAGGTGGTTCCTCGGCCGGTCCGCCGGCCTCACGGTCGGGACGACGGCCGGCGCGCGTCCTTTCTCGACCGGTCGCCCGGACCGAACGGCGGCACTCCCGGCTGCGCCGGGTGACAGGTCCCGGCCAGCGGCGCCCGGACCGCGACGCCGTCGTCCTGCGACCTTGCCGGACCTCGCGTCACCCCGCCGTCACCGGCGACCGGCGCCGGGTCCGGCCGCGTTGACGGGGCGGGGACGGGCCCGCGGAGCAGTGGCGCCCGCGCCGGCGGGTGGCCCGCCGTGGGCGCGGGGAGGAGGTTCGGCGGGCCGGGGTGGGCGCGCACGGTGGCCCGGTCGCCGGGCGGGCCGGGGACGAGTCGCGGGACGCCGCGCGCCGGCTGGGCGGGGGCCTGCCTCGGCCGGTCGTGGGACGCGAGCACCTCGCTGATCAGCGCGCGCATCGCCGCGGACGGTTCCAGTTGCAACTCGCGCCGCAGCAGGTCGCGGTAGACGAAGTAGGCGTGCAGCGCCTCGTACGCGTTGCCCTCCGCCAGGTGCGTCTGGACCACCAGCCGGTGCGGGGTCTCCCGCAACGGTTCGGCCGTCATCGCCTCGAGCGCGGCCTGCAACGCCTCCCCGTGCTCGCCGGCGCGCAGGTGGGCCCGGGCCATCTCGTCGAGCAGGTGCAGCCGCAACTGTCTGAGCCGTTCCCGCTCCAGCAGGACCCAGTCGTCGTACCAGCCGGGCAGCAGATCGTGGCGCCCGGCGGCGAGGACCGCCGCCGCCGGCCGGGGATCGCCACCCTGGCTCACCCGGGCGTCGGCCCGGGCCAGCTCGTCGACGTCCACATCGACCATCGGGTGCAGCCGGACCGTGTCGCCGTCGGTGATTACCGGGCAGGACGGGTCCCGGCGCAGCCGCCACAGCGCGGTCCGCAACGAGGACAGGGCGCGCTCCTCCGGCACCTCCGGCCAGAGCAGGCCGGCCAGTTGGGCGCGGGTCGCGCCCGGGCGCAGCCCGATCAGCGCGATGGTGCGTTGCAGGCCGCGGGGCACCACCACCGGCCGCCTGCTGTGCAGCAGCCGGAAGCCGCCGAGCAGTAGGAGGCGGACCGTCGGCTCGGCGTCGGACACCGGCTGTGGTGTGCCGCCCTCTGCCGTGGACAACCGGATGCTCTTGTCACAGTTCACGATCGACTCCCTGCACCGGGGGACCATGGGCGGCGAAGGCCTTGTCGGAGCCGACCGACCGCCCGGCTGGACCGGTGAAGGGGGGCCTCGGGTGGCCCGTGGATCGCTCGCCTCAGCTGGAAGTTTCCGCAATCGGCGTCACCCCAGCGTCACCGCGCGCCAGAATCTGTGCGTTTCCTGTGACAGTCCGGTGACACGGCACCTGCCCCGGCACGCCGGCGGCCCGGCTGGTCGTCAGCCGGGCCGCGAGGGGTCGTACGGTCAGCCGCCGAGAGCGGCGGCGCCCGCTCAGCCGCCGAGACTGGCGGCGGCCGAGGCGATGGACGAGGAGAAGTAGCTCACCTGGGTGTAGACGCCGGGGTAGTTGGGCCGGGCGCAGCCGTTGCCCCAGCTGACGATGCCGACCTGGATCCACGCGTTGGCGGCGTCGCGGCGGAACATCGGGCCGCCCGAGTCGCCCTGGCAGGTGTCCGTGCCGCCGCCGGCGTACCCGGCGCAGATCTCCTCGGCGACGATGATCTGGCCGCCGTAGTTGGCGTCGCAGGTGGAGTCGCTCACGAACGGCACGGTCGCCTTGAGCAGGTACCGCTGCTGGGAGCCGCCCTCTCGGGCCGCGCCCCAGCCGGCGACGGTGAACGTGCCGTTGTCGTAGGCGGTCGTCGTGGCGATCGGCAGGGTGCTCAGCCCGGTGACCGGGGTGGCCAGCCGGATCAGCGCCCAGTCCTTGCCGCTGCCGTTGTAGCCGGGCGCGCGGTAGACGTAGTTCGACCGGACGGTGATCCGGCTGGACGACTGCAGGTCGACCACCCCGAGCGTCGCGGTGATGCTGGTGTTGGTGCCCGTGCGGCCCACGCAGTGCGCGGCCGTGAGCACCAGTCGCGGGCTGTACAGGGCGCCGCCGCAGCCCATCGAGAGTCGCACCATGAACGGGAACTCCCCCTGGGCGGCACGGGTGCCGCCGACGACGTACGGGGTCGGGGTGGGCTCGGCCGCGGCGGCGGGCGCGGCGAGGGTGAGGCTGCCCGCGGTCACCGCGGTCAACGCGGCGGCCAGCAGGCCGGTGAGGGTACGCCAACGAAGCATGTGGTCCTCCGCATTCCGACCGGCACGCCTGGTGAGGAGCGCACCTGATTCAGGGTTGCGGACATCATATTGATGCCAATCGATCGGGCTGCCCTATCCGCTGGGTCATACCCCCGGCGATATGGACGCCACGGCTCAGCGGAGTCAGCCCTGGCCGGGCTCGCCGGCCTGCTCCCACATCGACTTCATCTCGTCGAACGCCTGCTCCATGATCCGCACCATGGCGTCCCGGGCCCGTTCGCCGTCGCGTCGCTGGATCGCCTGGGCGACGTCGGCGTGCAGTTGCAGCGCCTGCTCGTCCGGGTAGTGCGGCATCAGGTGGTAGTGGTGCCGGCCGGTGAGCACCTCGGCGACCAGTTCCTGGAGTTTCACGAACATCTCGTTGCCGGAGGCGACCAGCACCCGCCGGTGGAACTCGATGTCCAGGCTGAGGAAGCGCTCCTCGTCACCGGCCTTCCCGGCGGCCCACATCTTGGCGGCGAGCCCGACCAGGTCGCTCGCCTCGTCGTGGTCGACGCGGCCGGCGGCCAGCCACGCGGCGTGTGGCTCGACGGCGGTCCGCAGCTCGGTGATCGAGCGCATCTGCGCCATGCGACCGGCCGAGGCGAGCCGCCAGCGGATCACCTGCGGATCGAAGACGTTCCACGCCTCGGCCGGTCGGATCATGACCCCGACCCGGCGCCGGGTCTCGACGAATCCCATGGACGCGAGCACCCGCAGGACCTCGCGGATCACCGAGCGGGACACGCCGTACCGCTCGACGAGGTCGTCGATGTTGAGGACGGATCCGGCGGCCACCTCGCCGCCGCAGATGGCGGTGCCGAGGTGGTCGAGAACGCGGGCGTGCAGGCCGGCCTCGGCAGGGGCGGGCGGGACGGGTGCGACCCCTGGGGAGGACTGATCCACGGCTCGGAGCATATCAGTTGGAGATCACCTCTTGAATAAGTCAGCTTTTTCGGCCTAGCATCCGGTCGTTAAGCGGACGTTACAACGATGTGGCGCTCCTCCCCCGGGCGGCGGCCACCACACAGAAGGAGAGATGGACGTGCGGCGTCGATCGATAATCGGAACTTCTCTGGCCGTGGTTGCCGCCATGGGCCTGAGCGCGTGCGGCGGCGGTGAGGACAGCGGCGCTTCCAAGACCGTCCGGGTGACCCTGGCCAACCACGTGTGGACGGAGAACATCAAGAAGGCCCTGCCCGAGTTCGAGAAGCAGACCGGACTCAAGGTCGAGCTCACCCAGCTCGGCGAGGACCAACTCTCCGACCAGTACAACGTCAAGCTGAACGCCGGCTCCAGCGATATCGACGTGATGATGTACCGCCCCCTGCAGGAGGGGAAGCTGTTCGCCAAGAACAAGTACCTCGCCGACCTGTCCGACGAGGTCAAGTCCAACAAGGACTGGGACTTCAGCGACTTCCAGGCCGGCCCGGTGCAGGCCACCTCGTACGAGGGCAAGGCGGTCGGGGTTCCGATCATCACCGAGCAGGAGGTCCTGTACTACCGCAAGGACCTGCTGGCCAAGGCCGGGCTGACCGCCCCGCCGAAGACGCTCGACGAGCTCAAGGCGGCGGCCACGAAGATCAAGGCAGCCGATCCGAGCGTCGCCGGCTTCGTCGCCCGTACCGGCAAGTCGCCGGCGGTCACCCAGTTCTCCAGCTTCCTCTACAGCTTCGGCGGTGACTTCGTCGACAGCAGCGGCAAGGCCACCGTCAACACCGAGCAGGCCAAGCAGGCGTACGCGTACTACGGCGGGCTCATCAAGGACCAGGGCCCGGCGAACGTCAGCACCGACATGAGCTGGCCGGAGGCGATGGCCATCTTCACCCAGGGCAAGGCCGCCTTCTACACCGAGGCGAACTCGCTCTACAAGAACGCCACCGACCCGGCCAAGTCGAAGGTCGCCGACACCGTCGGCTTCGCGCCGTTCCCGGCCGGCCCCGCCGGGTCGAAGCCCTACAACATCCCCTCCTGGGCGCTGGGCGTCAACGACAGCTCGAAGAACCAGAGCAACGCCTGGAAGTTCGTCGAGTGGGCGACCGGCAAGGAGCAGACGCTCGCGCAGCAGAAATTGGGCGTGCCGAGCGCGCGTACCTCGGTGTGGGCCAACCCGGAGGGCACCGCGTCCTACCCGAAGGACCTCGTCGAGGCCATCGCGGCCAGCACCAAGGACGGCGTCGGTCACGACCGCCCGCTGGTCAACAAGGTCGCCCAGGCCCGGGAGATCGTCGGCCAGCCGATCGTCGACGCCATCGCCGGCAAGGACGCGGCGGCCGCGGCCGAGACCGCCAACACGGCGTTCCAGAAGTTCCTGGACGACGAGGCCAAGTAAGCCGAGCGCGGGGTGGCGGCGCCCTCCGGCTCCGCCACCCCGCTCCCCCGTCCGGCCCGCCCACCCCGGAGATCTCATGGCAACAGTCACCACCCGCACCAGACCCCACGACGCCTCCGCCACGCCCGACACGCCCGGCTGGGCCCGCTGGGCCAATGACCATCGCAAGTGGCTCTTCGCGGCGCCCGCCATGGTGTTCGTCGCCGCGCTGATCATCTTCCCGCTGGCCTGGACCGGCTATCTGAGCCTGACCGACGCCGAGGGTTCGGTGCGGGCCGAGTCGGAGTTCGTGGGCTTCCATAACTACGTCGAGGTGCTCTCGGACACCGACCGGTTCTGGCCCGCCGTCGGGCGGACCGCCGCGTTCACCGTCGTCGCGCTGCTGTTCGAGGTCGTCCTCGGCATGGCCGTCGCGCTGTTGCTGTGGCGGCCGTTCCGGGGCCAGAAGTGGGTCCGGGTCGCCATCCTGATGCCGCTGGTCGCCACCCCGGTCGCGGTCGGCATGATGTGGCGGCTCATCTTCGACCCGAACATCGGTATGGCCAACCAGGTGCTCGGCTGGTTCGGCATCGGACCCCAGCCGTGGCTCGCCGGCCAGCACTCGGCGCTGCCCACGACGATCTTCATCGACGTCTGGCAGTGGACGCCGATGGTCGTGCTGATCCTGCTCGCCGGCCTGACCTCCCTCTCCGACGAGCCCCAGGAGGCGGCGCGCATCGACGGGGCCAGCAGCTGGCAGCGGTTCCGGCACGTCACCCTGCCGCTGGTGATGCCCACCGTGATCGTCGCGATCCTGCTGCGCGGCATCGACGCGCTGAAGACCTTCGACATCCTCTACGCCACCAAGGGCCGCGGCGGCGGCTCGTTCCACGAGGTCGAGACGCTCAACGTGTACGCCTACGGCCTGAGCTTCGACTACAACGAGTACGGAATTTCATCGACGGTCCTCATCATCTTCTTCCTGATCATCATCGGGTCGATGTGGGCCCTGACGTCCCGCAGGAAGGAGGCGCAGCGATGAAGGCCCGCTCCGCCTACCGGATCTTCCGCTTCGTGGCGCTCACCGTCGTGGTGATCGCGCTGCTCGCACCGCTGTTCTGGATGATCGCCGCGTCGTTCAAGACCAACGTCGACATCTACGACACGGGCAAGGCGGTCGTCTTCTCGCCCACCGTGGACAACTACGCCAACGTCCTGCAGCAGGCGAACTACGTCCAGTTCATCGGCAACAGCCTCTGGGTGGCCTTCGCGGCCACCGCGCTCTCCCTGCTGCTCGGCGTGCCGGCGGCCTACTCGATGAGCCGCTTCAACATGCGCAAGTCGGCGCTGGTGGTGCTCATGGCGCGGGTCATCCCCGGTGTCTCGCTGCTGGTGCCCTGGTACTACGTCTTCTCCAACCTGCAGATGGTCGGCGGGTTCGGCGTGCTCATCCTCAGCCACATGTTCGTGTCGCTGCCGCTGGTGGTCTACATCATGATGGGCTACTTCGACGGCCTCCCCCTCGAACTCGAGGAGGCGGCGCTCGTGGACGGGCTGACCCACATCGGCGCGTTCCGCCGGATCACGCTGCCGCTCTCGGTGCCGGGCGTGGCCACCGCCGGCATCCTGTCCTTCATCTTCTCCTGGAACAACTTCATGTTCGCCCTGGTGCTCTCCGGCGCCGACACCAAGACCCTGCCCGTCGCGATCTTCGACTTCGTCGGCTACGCCAGCATCGACTGGGGTGGCCTGATGGCGGCGGCCACCGTCGTCACCCTGCCGATCATGCTGATCGCCCTGTTCGTCCAGAAGTACGTCGTCTCCGGGCTCACCGCCGGCGCGACGAAGGGCTGAGGACACCATGACGACAATCGCCCGCATCGAGACGTTCCTCGTCGCCCCCCGCTGGCTCTTCGTCCGCGTCGAGACCGAATCCGGGATCGTCGGCTGGGGCGAGGCGACCTGCGAGGGGCGCTCCGAAACCGTCCGGGCCGCCGTCGAGCAGCTCGGTGAACTCCTGATCGGCCGGGACGCGCTGCGGATCGAGGACCACTGGCAGGTCATGACCAAGGGCTCGTTCTACCGGGGCGGCCCGATCCTGGCCAGCGCCGTGGCCGGCCTCGACCAGGCGCTCTGGGACATCGCCGGCAAGCGGTACGGCGCACCGGTGCACCAACTGCTCGGTGGGCCCGTCCGCGACCGGATCCGGGTCTACGGCTGGGTCGGCGGCGACGAGCCGAACGAGGTCCGCGACCACATCGCCGCGCAGGTGGCGGCGGGCCTGACCGCCGTCAAGATGAACGCCTCCGGGCGGATGAGCCCGATCGCGTCGGTCGCCGAACTGGACGGGGTGGTCCAGCGGGTGGCCGCCGCCCGCGAGGTGCTCGGCGACGAGCGTGACGTCGCCGTCGACTTCCACGGCCGGTTCACCCTCGCCAACGCCCGCCGCGTCGCCCCGCTGCTGGAGCCGTACCGGCCGCTGTTCCTCGAGGAGCCGGTCGTGCCGGAGAACTCCCACCTCATCGGCGACTTCGTCCGGTCGACCACCACCCCGGTGTCGACCGGCGAGCGGCTCTACAGCCGGCAGGAGTTCCTGCCCGTCCTCCAAGCCGGCATCGCGGTCGCCCAACCGGACCTCTCGCACGCCGGCGGCATCACCGAGGTACGCAAGATCGCCGCGCTCGCCGAGGTCTACGACGTGCAGCTCGCCCCGCACTGCCCGCTCGGGCCGATCGCCCTGGCGGCCTGCCTGCAGGTCGGCTTCGCCACGCCCAACTACCTGATTCAGGAACAGAGCATCGGCATCCACTACAACCTCGGCGCCGAGGTGCTCGACTACTGCCTGGACAAGACGCCGCTGACCTTCGTCGACGGGCACGTCGAGCGGCTCACCGCGCCGGGGCTGGGCATCGAGATCGACGAGCAGGCGGTACGGGCGGCCGACAAGCGCGGCCACGCCTGGCGCAGCCCGATGTGGCGGCACCGCGACGGCTCCTACGCGGAATGGTGACCATGACCCTCGACCTGACCAAAGAACTCGCCGCGGCCCGCGTTCTGGCGGTCATCCGCGGCACCGACACCGCCGCCGCGGTCGCCACCGGCATCGCGCTGCTGAAGGAGGGGGTCCGCGTCGTCGAGGTGGCTCTCACGACGCCCGGCGCACTGCACGCGATCGAGGCCATCCGCTCGGCCGCGCCCGCCGAAGCGCTGGTCGGCGCGGGAACGGTGCTGACCACCGCCGACGTCGCCGACGTGATCGCCGCCGGCGCGCAGTTCATCGTCACCCCGGCCGTCGTCGAGTCCATCCCCGAGGCGGTGCGCCGCGGACTACCGGTCGCCGCCGGGGCGTTCACCCCGACCGAGGCGTACACGGCCGTGCGGATGGGGGCGTCCGCCGTGAAACTCTTCCCGGCGTCCGTCGGCGGCCCGGCGTACCTGAAGGCGCTGCGCGACCCGTTCCCGGACATTCCCTTCGTCGCGGTCGGCGGGGTTGGCCTGGCCGAGATGCCCGGCTATCTGAGCGCCGGGGCGATCGCCGTCGGCGTCGGCGGCCCGCTGGTCGGAGACGCCGCCTCCGGCGGTGACCTCGACGGGCTGCGCCACCGGGCGCGGGCCTACCTGGCGGCGGCTGCCCGCCCGCCGGCCTCATGACCGCGGTCGACCTGCTCACCTTCGGCGAGGCCCTGGTGTCGCTGCGGGCGCCCGGCCCGCTGGCCGCCGGGGGCGCGCTGACCATGCACCTGGCCGGGGCGGAGTCCAACGTCGCGATCGGTCTGGCCCGGCTCGGGCACCGGGTCGCCTGGGTGGGCCGGGTCAGCGAAGACGAACTGGGCGAGTACGTGCTGCGGCAGTTGCGCGCCGAGGGCGTCGGCGTGGACGACGTGACCAGGGATGCCGACCGGCCCGCCGGTCTGCTGTTCCTGGAACGGCGCACCGCCGACCTGACCCGGGTGCGGTACCACCGGGCGGGCTCGGCCGGCTCGGCCTTGCGCGTGGCAGACCTGCGCAGGCCGATCGGCGACGGTGCCCGGGTGCTGCACCTGACCGGGATCACCCCGGCACTGTCCGACAGCGCCCGCGAGGCCACCCGGTGGGCGGCCGAGACCGGCTCCCGGTCCGGGATGCTCGTCAGCCTCGACGTCAACCACCGGAGCCGGCTCTGGACGCGGGAAGCCGCCCGCGCCGTGCTGGCCCCGCTGGCCGCCCACGCGTCGGTCGTCATCGCCTCCGCCGACGAACTGGACCTCGTCGGCGAACCGGGGTCGGACGAGTCCACGGCCGTGGCGGGCCTGCTGGCGCGCGGAGTGGAGACCGTACTGGTCAAGCTGGGCGCCGACGGCGCCCGGGCGTACACCCGCGACGGCGTGCGGCAGGTCGCGGCGGTACGCGTGACCGCGGTGGACACCGTCGGCGCGGGCGACGCGTTCACCGCCGGCTACCTCTCCGGGCACCTCGACGGACTCGACCTGGCCGGCCGCCTGCGCCGCGCGGTGACCCTCGGCGCGTTCGCCGTCGCCGGTCACGGCGACTGGGAGGGACTGCCCCGCCGCGACGAACTGTCCCTTCTCGACGGCCACGAGACCGGAAACACCCTTCGCTGAGCACCACCTGAGAAAGGCACCCCGTGAAGATTGTCGCAGCGGACGTCATCGTCACCAGCCCCGACCGCAACTTCGTCACCCTGAAGATCACCACAGACGACGGGCTCACCGGCCTGGGCGACGGCACCCTCAACGGGCGGGAACTGGCGGTCGCCTCGTACCTGGCCGACCACGTCGTCCCGCTGCTGATCGGGCGGGACCCGCACCGCATCGAGGACACCTGGCAGTTCCTGTACCGCTCGGCGTACTGGCGGCGCGGACCGGTGACCATGGCGGCGATCGCGGCCGTCGACGTCGCGCTCTGGGACATCAAGGCGAAGGCCGCCGGAATGCCCCTCTACCAGTTGCTCGGCGGCGCGTCGCGGACCGGCGTCATGGCGTACGGGCACGCCTCCGGGCGGGACATCCCCGAGCTGTTCGACTCGATCCGCAACCACCTCGAGCTCGGCTACCGGTCGATCCGGGTGCAGACCTCCGTGCCGGGGATCAACGCCGTCTACGGGGTCGCCGCGCAGCCCGGCCCCGACGGCAAGCGGTACGACTACGAACCGGCGCAGCGCACCCCGCTGCCGGCCGAGGAGGACTGGGACACCCGGGCCTACCTGCGCCACCTCCCCGGCGTCTTCGAGGCGGTACGCAACGAGTTCGGCCCCGAGCTGCCGCTGCTGCACGACGGCCATCACCGGATGACCCCGATCCAGGCCGCCCGGCTCGGCAAGGACCTCGAACCGTACGACCTGTTCTGGCTGGAGGACTGCACCCCGGCGGAGAACCAGGAGGCGCTGCGGCTGGTCCGCCAGCACACCACCACGCCGCTGGCCATCGGCGAGGTCTTCAACACGGTCTGGGACTACCAGACGCTCATCCGGGAACAGCTCATCGACTACGTACGGTCCGCCGTCACCCACACCGGGGGCATCACGGCCATGCGCAAGCTCCTCGACTTCGCCGCGCAGTACCAGATCAAGTCCGGTATCCACGGTCCGACGGACATCTCACCGGTCGGCATGGCGGCCGCGCTCCACCTCGACCTCGCCATCCACAACTTCGGCATCCAGGAGTACATGCAGCACGGGCCACTGACCAACGAGGTGTTCCGGCAGTCGTTCACCTTCGCCGACGGCTACCTCCACCCAGGCGAGCAGCCGGGTCTCGGCGTGGAGCTCGACGAGCAGGCCGCCGCACGGTTCCCGTACACGGCGGCGTACCTGCCGTTCAACCGGCTCAAGGACGGCACCGTCCATGACTGGTGACGGGCGTCGCACCCACGGCAACCCGCGGCCGACCCGGCACGTCGTCGTGATGGGCGTGTCCGGTGCCGGCAAGACGACCGTGGCCAGGGGAATCAGCGAGCTGACCGGGCTGACGTTCGCCGAGGCGGACGAGTTCCACTCCGAGGCCAACGTGGCGCGGATGCGCTCGGGCGTACCGCTGGACGACGCGGCCCGCTGGCCCTGGCTGCGCGACCTCGCCGCGTGGATGGCCGCCCGCCACGCCGAAGGAGTGTCGACGGTGCTGGCCTGCTCCGCGCTGAAGCGGTCCTACCGGGACCTGCTGCGGCAGGGGCCGCCGGACCTGGACTTCGTCCACCTGGACGGGCCGGCGCAGGTGATCCGGGACCGGATGTCCCGGCGCGCCGGGCACTACATGCCGACGAGCCTGCTGGACTCCCAGACGGCGATCCTGGAGCCGCTGCGCCCGGACGAGTCCGGCGTGGTCCTCGACGTCTCGCTGCCGCCGGACGAGCTCGTCACGGCGGCGGTCGCCCGGCTCGGCCTCGCCGGCACCGGAGCACCTGTCCCGCAGCTCGGGTAGGTCCGGATACCGCACGAGATCAAGGCCGTTACCCGCGTCTGCGCGGGTAACGGCCTTGATCGTGCCGGGAACGGCTACTGTGGCGCGCCCACCGCGGCGGGCAGGACGAGGACGTCGTCCAGGTTCGCGTACATCACCCGGTGGCCGAACTGGATCTGCACGTACCGGTTCGCGCCGCGGACCACCGTCCGGTCACCCGGCGCCGAGCCGTCGAAGGAGACGGCGCGGTAGTACTCGCCCGGCAGGACCCCACCGAAGGCGTAGCGCTGGCCCGCCGCGAAGGTGTACTGCAACGGCGAGATCGTCTGGTACGGGATGGTGGCCGGGTACGCCGCCTTCTCGGGGTAGGCCCGCCCGTACACCGGGATGGTGGCCCGGCCCGGCCTGGGCGTCACCACGAAGCCGGACGCCCACTTCGCCGTGGGGGCCGACGGCGGGTTGAGGAACCACGCCTTCTGGCCGAGGTACCAGATGGCGGTCCAGTCGCCCTGGACGCCGGCGAGGGCGTACGTCTGGCCGGCCGAGGCGCGGGCGCCGTGATCGGAGATGTACATGGTGTCCGGCGTGCCGTTCGGCCGCAGACCCCGGTCGTTGACCAGCGGCGCGTCGAGGCTGGGGGCGGTGCGCAGGATGACCGAGGACGAGCCGCGCAGCGGGCAGGGCACGGCCGGCGGCACCGGCTTCGGCACGCCCGGCGGCTGCTGGTTGCAGCCGATGAAGGCCGGCTGGTTGCTGGCGTAGTCCGGGTCGATGGTGACCAGGCCGGTGTGCGGGGTGCCGGTGGCGTGGAACGGCGCCTTCATCAGCTCGAAGTAGTGCGACCAGTCCCAGTAGGGGCCCGGGTCCCAGTGCATGCCGGCCACGTTCCCGGCCACCGTGCCGGAGACGTTGTCGTGGCCGAGGATGTGCTGGCGGTCCAGCGGGATCTGGAACCGCAGCGCCAGGTGCCGGACCAGCTTGGCCGAGGTCCGGTACATCGCCTCGGTGTACCAGGTGCCGTGGCCGGCGAAGCCCTCGTGCTCGACGCCGATGGACTTGGCGTTGACGTACCAGTTGCCCGCGTGCCAGCCGACGTTCTCGGCCTTGATGTGCTGGGCGACGTAGCCGTCCACCGAACGCAGCGTGTAGTGCCAGCCCAGGTAGGTCTTCGTCTGGACCAGCTTCACACTCGGGCCGAAGTAGCCCTCGGTGTCGTGGATGACGATGTACTCGATCTTCTGCTGCGCCGGCCGGTCACCGAGGTCGTGGTTGCCGTAGTCGCCCGGGTTCGGGCCGTACTTCTCGTAGGGGGCGGGGAGCCACTCGCAGGCGAGGCGGACCGGGCACTCCAGGCCGTCCGGCCGCTCGGCGCGGCGCAGCCCGAGCCGGTGCAGCCCGGACTCGTCCGGCGTCACCGCCCGGGCGGCGAGGGTCACCCGGTGGCCGTCGTCGGTCGTCCGGCTGGCGCCGAGGCCGAGCTGGTCGTACACCTCGTCGGCGAAGGCCGCCGCCGCGTCCGCGGTGTCCGCGCCGGAGTACCGGGCCACCGCGCCGTACCAGGCCGCCGGGTCGCTGCCGGCACCGTCGGGCCCGCCGAGCTCCTGCTGGTACGACGCGAGCAGCGCCGCGCCACCACGGATGTTGGCGGCGGCGTCGGTGCGCAGCGCCTCCTCGGGTACGCCGGTGAGGGTGGCCGCCGCGTCGAGCGTCTGCAGGGACGCCTGCGGCAGGGTGTCCCCGCTGGGGGCGGCCCCCAGCGCCGGGTCGACGGCCAGCGGGCGGGACTCGTCGCCCCGAGGGTCCTCGTCCTCGTCGACGTGGCCGCTGGCCGGGGTCGACGCGACCTGCGCGGCGTCGGTCAGGTGCATCGGCCCGTAGCCGCCGCTGGTGCTCGGCTGTCCGGCGTGGGTGTCCCAGCGGGATTCCAGGTAGGACACGGCGAGCAGGACGCTCTCCGGCACGCCGTACTCGGCGGCCGCGGCGGCGTACTGCTGCTGCCGGTCGTCGGCTGCGGAGGTCCCCGCGGGGAGCGGATCGGCGGCGACCGGCCCGGTGGCGAGCAGGGCGGTGGCTGCGGCGACGGCGGCAGCCAGCAGGACACGTCTGCGTGGCACGGCGATGGGGCGCATCGAACCTCCAGGTGGGGCGGGGGCCACTGCACGCACACCCTCGCCCCGGGAAACGGCCGCTGTCAATAGCCTTCCTGCTAATCACAATGCATGAAAAAATCCTTCACCGGCTGGTGCGCGCGGGATCGTTCGTCGCGTCAGGATCAGCGGCGGTTGTACCGGTACATCGTCAGGGTGCCGAAGACCACGACGAACCCGGCGCTCCACAGCAGCGTCCACATCATGCTCGACGCGTCGGAGGACCCCGACATCGCCGCACGCACCGAGGCCACCAGCTGCGTGACCGGGTTGACCTTGACGAACGCCTGGAGCCAGCCGGGCATCGTGGCCGGTTCGACGAAGACGTTGCTCAGGAACGTCAGCGGGAACAGCACCATCATGCTGACGCCCATCACGGACTTCTCGCTGCGCAGGATCAGGCCGAAGAACGTCCACACCCAGGAGAACGCGAACGAGAAGACCACCAGCAGGCCGATCCCGGCCAGCACCCCGAGCAGCCCGCCGCCGGGCCGGAACCCCAGCGCCAGCCCCACACCGAGGATGACCAGGGCCGCCAGGACGTAGCGCAGCACGTCGCCGAAGATCATGCCGACCAGCGCGGCCGGCCGCCAGACGGGCAGCGTACGGAAGCGGTCGAAGACGCCCTTCTCGATGTCGGTGTTGAGGCCGACGCCGGTGTACATGGTGATCATCACGACGCTGGTCACCATGATCCCGGGCAGGAAGAACTGCAGGTAGTCCCGCGGGCTGTCGGCGAGGGCGCCGCCGAACAGGTAGGTGAACATCAGCACCATGATGATCGGGAACGCCGTCACGTCGAACAACTGCTCCGGCACGTGCTTGATCTTCAACATGGCGCGCCAGCCGAAGGTGAGCGACGCCGACAGCGCCGTCGGCCGGGGCGGTCGCGCGCCCGGCGCGAGCACGGTGCCCAGCGCCTCGGCGGACGGTACGTAGACGGCCGGGGCGGGCCCGGTCGTGGTGGTGGCGGTCTCGCTCATCGGGCTGCCTCCAGCTCGTTGTTCTGCTCGTCCACCGTGGCGGCGGGATGGTCGGTCAGGGCCAGGAAGACCTCGTCCAGGCTCGGCTGGCCGACGGAGAAGTCGTCCACGACGATGCCGGCGCCGGCCAGGTCACCGAGGGCGCGGGCCGCGTGCCGGGTCGCGTCGAGGTCGCTGCCGCCCCCGCCGACCCGGGCCGTCAGCGCGACCGGGTCGGCGTCGAGCTGCACCGGAACGCCCAGCGCCGCCTGCAGCACCTTCTCGGCCTCGGGCCGCTGCCCCGGGTCGCGCAGCCGCAGATGGACGGTGCCGGAGCCGACCGACGACTTCAGCTCCCCCGGGGTGCCCTCCGCGATCACCCGGCCGTGGTCGATCACCGCGATCCGGCCGGCGAGGTGGTCCGCCTCGTCCAGGTACTGGGTGGTCAGCAGCACCGTCGTGCCGTGCGCCACGACGGCCCGGATGATCTCCCAGACCTGGTTGCGGCTGCGGGGGTCCAGCCCGGTCGTCGGCTCGTCCAGGAACAGCAGGTCGGGAGTGTTCAGGATGCTCGCCGCGATGTCGATGCGCCGTCGCATGCCGCCCGAGTACTTCTTCACCTGGCGGTCGCCCGCCTCGGTCAGGCCGAACGCGGCGAGCAGGCTCTCGGCACGGTCGCGGGCCGCCGGCTTCTTCAGGCCCAGCAGGCGACCGAGCAGCACGAGGTTCTCCGTGCCGGTCAGATCCTCGTCCACCGAGGCGTACTGGCCGGTCAGGCTGACCCGGGCGCGGACCGCGTCGGCGTCGGCGACCACGTCGTGACCGAAGACCCTCGCCGTGCCGCCATCGGGACGCAGCAGCGTCGCCAGCACCCGTACCGCCGTGGTCTTGCCGGCGCCGTTCGGGCCGAGCAGGCCGTAGACCGTACCGGCGGGGACCTGGAGATCGATGCCGTTGAGCGCTCGGGTCTCCCCGAACGCTTTGGTCAGGCCCTCGGCCTCGACGGCCGGGCCGGTGGTACGTCTACTCATGATCTCAACCCTTCTCTCATCCATTCCAGGTAGCGCCTCCCGTCGCACCGCGCGGACCTGACCAGCGGGGCCGCACGCCGGGACGCCGAGCGGCACCGTCACCGTGCTGAAGACCTGCGGAACCGGCCCGACCGCGTGCAGGCCGATTGAACGGCACCCGTACGACACGAAATCGACCGGCGTGGCCGGCCACTCCGTCATACGCCTGGTGGATCGCCTTTTCAACGAGGCCGGGAGAGTGTGGTGGTGCTCGGGGAATCAGCCGGAAAGCGTCGGGGCCGCGTCGCCGGGTGGTGTCGCGAGGGTGCGCACCCACTCGGCGAGGGCGCTCTGGCCGGTGACGTGGTCGAGCCCGACGATGGCGGCGCCGCGCAGCGAACCCTCGTCCCCGTGTGCGGCGTCCACGACCGACGGCGGGCGGGCGCGGTGCAGGGTCATCAGACCGTCGGTGTAGGCGGTGTCGAAGGCGTCGGCGGCGGCGTGCCGCAGGGCGGGGCCGAGTCCACCGAGCGTGATCAGGTCGGGGTCGTGGAGGTTGGTCAGACCCGCGATGCCGCTGCCGAGGGAGATCGCGACGGCCCGGACCGCCTGGCGGGCGCGCGGGTCCACGGCGCACCGGTCGAGGACCTGCCCGGCGTAGCGCCGCGGATCGGCGGGTGGGGATTCGCCGAGGTGGCGGGCCAGGCCACGGCCGTCGACGTCGAGGTCCCAGCAGCCGCGGGCGCCACAGGGGCAGCGCTGTTCCCGGTCGCCGAAGGGCAGGTGGCCGTACTCGCCGGCGGCGCCGTGCGCGCCCGTCACCGGTACCCCGGCGATGGTGAGCGTGCCGCCGATGCCGACCCCCACGATCAGGTGCAGGGCGGTGCCGGCCGCGACGGCGGCGCCGGTACGGGCCTCGGCGACGCCGGCGAGGGTCGCGTCGTTGCCGAGCAGCAGCGGCAGGTCCGTGCCGGCGGTGACGGCGGTGAGGTCGACCGAGCGCCAGCCGAGGGTGGCGGCCTGTACGAGGTGGCCGTCATGGATGGTGCCGGCGACCGCCAGCGACACCGCGCGAAGGCGCGCGCCGTACCGCTGGCGGGTCGCCTCGACACTCTGCCGCACGGCGGCCAGCACGGTGGCCGGCTCGCGGGTCCGGTGGGACCGCTGCCGGACCTCGTGCAACTGCCCGTCGATGGTCGCGACGGCGTGTCGCCAGTCCTCCTGCCGCAGGTCGACGGCGAGTACCACCGGCCCCTCGGGATGCGGTCGCAGGACGGTCGTGGGCCGCCCCCGTCCCCGCGCCGGCGCGGGTGTCTCGGTGAGCAGGCGCAGGTCACGCAGCCGGGCGGTGATCTCGGTGGCGAAACCGCTGGTCAGCTGCAACTCGGCGGCCATGGCGGCCCGGGTGATGCCCGGACGCCGGTGCAGCGTGGCCAGCACCTGCGACGCGGTGAGCCAGCGCGCCGTCTCGGCGCGGTGCCGGGAAGGACTTGCCATGAGCGGGCCTCACCACCTTATCCTCGCCGTGCGAGTATATTAGGGGAGGTGACCATGGACGTGTCGTCGGTCGGTGCAGTGCTGTTGGACATGGACGGCACTCTGGTGGACTCCGACGCCGCGGTCGAGCGGGCGTGGCGGGTGTGGGCGGCCGAGTACGGCGTCGACCCGGAGGCGGTGCTGGCGATCGCGCACGGCAGTCCCGCCGACCGCACGGTGCGTCGACTGCTGCCGGGCCTGGACGACGCCGCGGTGGCCGCGGCAGCGGACTGGCAGCTGGCGTTGCAGTACGACGACCTGTCCGACGTCACCGCCACCCGTGGTGCGCCGGCGCTGCTGGAGACGCTGGCGAGGCTCGGGCTGCCGTGGGCGGTGGTGACCAGCGCCGACAGCCGGCTGGCGAAGGCCCGGCTCGGCGCGGCGGGAATCGACGCGCCGGTGCTGGTCACGGTGGAGGACGTCACGGTGGGGAAGCCGGACCCGCAGGGCTACCTGCGCGCCGCCGAGCTGCTCGACGTGCCGCCGGCGCGGTGCCTGGTCGTGGAGGATGCCGACGTCGGCCTGCGGGCCGGACGGGCCGCCGGCGCGATGACCGCCGCACTCAAGGGGCTGGACGGCGACCTTCGCCTCGATGACCTGGGCCAACTGGCGGAGCTGCTGGCCGCGGCGGGTCCGCGTCCGTAGTGGCGTGGCCGGTGGGGCGCACGCCGCTCGGACGGCTGCGCCAGGCCTTCGAGCGGGCACGGGGTCGCCGCCGGCGTCACGAGGGAAGCCAGCGGTCCAGGTAGGCCGTCAACCCCGTCAGGTCCGTGCCGCCCGACCGGTAGCCGACATGGCCGTCGGGGCGGACCAGGTACGCAGCGCTGGCACCGGGCGCGAGGCCGAGCCGGCGCAGCGCGCGGGCGGCGGGGACCGCTCCCCCGGCGCTGTCGGATTCGGTCAGCCGGTGCACGGTGAGCCGGCCGGGATACCGCTGCGCCAGTCCGGCCGCCTCGCCCGTCGACCAGGCGGCCGGGGGGCCGCAGAGCAGCAGGTGCCACCCGGGCGCCGCGGTGAGCCGGTGGAGCGTGCCACCGTCGGCGCCGGAAACCGGCGTGTCGGGCAGCCGGTCACCGGCCCGGGGACCCTTGCGCGGCGGGCGAGGGCCGTCGGTCGACAGCGGGCTCCGCCGGTAGCCGATGCCCAGCTGCGACACCGTGCGGAAGGCGGTGGCCCGCACGAACCGGGGGGCGAGCACGGCGGGGATCAGCGCGGGGGCGAGGCGGCCGCGGACGAACCGGACGACCGGGTTGGTGGAGGTGGCCGCGACGAAGGCCCGGTCGGTGAAGCGCAGCACCATCCGGCCGACCGGCGCCCGCTCGGCCTGGTAGGTGTCCAGCAGGCTCGGATCGGCGCCGCCGTGCAGGGCGTGGGCGAGTTTCCAACCGAGGTTGACCGCGTCCTGGATGCCGGTGTTCATGCCCTGCGCGCCGGCCGGGCTGTGGATGTGCGCCGCGTCGCCGGCCAGGAACACCCGCCCGGCGCGGTAGCGGGTGGCGGCGCGGTGGTGCAACCGGAAGTTGGTCATCCAGATCGGGTCGTGCAGCCGCACGGTCGCGCCGGTGTAGGTGTCGGCGAGCGCCTGCACCTCGTCGAGGGTGACCGGGGACTCGGGCGGGGGCGCGTCGGCGGGTGGACGCATCACCAGCAGCCGCCAGCTGGCCGGGTGCCGCAGCGGGAAGAGGAACAACGTCCCCCGTCCGGACACGAACGCGTGCGCCGCGCCGCCGGCGACGCCGTCGGCCTCCAGGTCGGCCAGGACGAACGTCTGCGGGTACGCGCCGCCCTCGAATCCGATTCCGGCGAGGTGGCGCACGGTGCTGTGCGCGCCGTCGCAGCCCACCACGTACCGTGCCGACACCGGTTCCTCGCGACCGTCGGCGTGCCGCAGGGTCGCCGCCACGCCGTCTTCGGTCTGGTTCATCCCCACCAGCTCGACGCCCCGCTCGACGCCGAGCCCCACCGCCGCCAGGTGCTCGCCCAGGATGCGTTCGGTCTCCGCCTGGGACAGGAACAGCAGATAGGGGTAGGCCGTGTCCCCCAGCCCCAGGTCGAACAGCCGCACCGCCCGCACCCGGCCGTGGGCGTGCAGGCACAGTTGGACCGCGGGGTTGCCGCCGGCCAGCAGCTCGTCCGTCACCCCGAGGCCGGCGAGGACCTCCAGGGTGCGCGGTTGAATCGCCAACGCCCGCGACTCGTGGGCCCGGTCGACCGCGCGGTCGACCACGCGGGCCCGCACGCCGAAGGCGGCCAGCTGCGCCGCCATGGCCAGCCCGGTGGGCCCCGCCCCGACCACGAGCACGTCGACGGCGCTCACGGGACGACGACCCGTCGGCGGTTGACGATCACGGTCGATGGCGGCACGCGGTCGGTGGGGGCCCGGAGCCCGATCGCGTACGCGACGGCGATCACCTCAGACCCTGACGAATCCGGACTGCCCACGCCTCGCTCCGATCTCGGGCGCGCCGGCGCCGGTCGGGAACATCACTTCACAGAATAAAAACTTGCAGGCTCCGCAAGTTGACTCGTAGCGTCGCCGGAGTGACCGTAACCGAACAGGCCGCCACCGGGCGCCGGGACCGCAAGAAGCGGCAGACGCGGGCGGCGTTGACCGCCGCCGCGCTGCGGCTGGTCGCGGAACGCGGCCTGGAGCACGTGACGGTGGAGGAGATCAGCGAGGCGGCGGACGTCTCCTCGCGTACCTTCTTCAACTACTTCACCTGCAAGGACGACGCGCTCATCGCCGACCTGGCGGTCGACCGCGACCGCGTCGTGGCGCGGCTGGCGGCCGCCCCACCGCAGGTGCCGGCGGTGCCGGCCGTCCGGATCGCCCTCGACGAGGCGATCGACACGATGGAGTCCGAGCGCGAGCTGTGGCGGCTGCGCCTGGCGGTCATCGCCCAGAATCCCGCGCTGCTGCCCCGCCTGATGGCCGGCAACATCGAGACCGAGCGGGCCATGATCCAGGCGATCGGCGCGCGCCTCGGTGTCGATCCCGACCACGGCCACCCGGCGCTGGTCACCGCGGTGGCCGGCGCCGCCTTCCGCACGGCGATGCTGCGCTGGGCCGCCGACACCGACGGCCGGCCGCTGCGCGACTTCGTGGACGAGGCGTTCGCCGCGGTCGTCGCCGGCCTGCCGGATCCGTCGCCCACCTCCTGACCCACCAGTTCCCCGCCCCGGCGCAGCCGTTCCGGGGCCAGCCAATCCGGATCCACCCCGAAAGGGAGCGTCAATGACCACAACCGCCCCGCCCGCCGACCCGGCCGAGGTCGTCGGCACGCGCATGTCGCGTCGGGAGGTTCTCCAGGCCCTCTCCGGCCTGATGGTGGGCATGTTCGTGTCCATCCTCGCCTCCACGGTGGTGGCGAACGCGCTGCCGCGGATCATCGCCGATCTGCAGGGCAGCCAGACCGTCTACACCTGGATCGTCACCAGCGAACTGCTCGCCATGACGGCGACCGTGCCGCTGTGGGGCAAGATGGCCGACCTGTACAGCAAGAAGCTGCTGATCCAGCTGTCGCTGGGGCTGTTCGTGGTGGGTTCGCTGATCGCGGGCTTCACGCCGAACGTGGAGGTGCTGCTGGTCAGCCGGGTCGTGCAGGGCATCGGCGCCGGTGGCATGACCGCGCTGGCCACGATCGTCATGGCGGCGATGATCCCGCCGCGCGAGCTGGGCCGCTACGCCGGCATCTTCGGCGCGGTCTTCGGTGTCGGCACCATCGCCGGTCCGCTGATCGGCGGCCTGCTCGTCGACACGTCGTGGCTGGGCTGGCGGTGGTGCTTCCTGATCGGGGTGCCGTTCACCATCCTGTCCATCGTCCTGCTGCAGCGCACCCTGCACCTGCCGGTCGTCCGCCGGACGGTGAAGATCGACTGGTTGGGCGCGGTGCTGATCACCTCGGGCGTCTCCACGCTGCTGATCTGGTCGTCCCTGGCGGGCAACAAGTTCGCCTGGGCCTCGGGCTGGACGGCCGCGATGGTCACCGGCGGGGTGGTCCTGCTGGCGCTGGCGGTCCTCGTCGAGTCGCGGGCGGCGGAGCCGATCGTCCCGCTGGACATCTTCCGCAACCGCACCGTCTCGCTGGCCACCGTCGCCAGCGTGCTGGTCGGCGTCGCGATGTTCGGCGGCACCGTCTTCCTGTCCCAGTACTTCCAGATCTCGCTGGGCAAGTCGCCGACCGTCGCGGGCCTGATGAGTCTCCCGATGATCTTCGGTCTGCTCGTCTCGTCGACGATCGCCGGCCAGCTCATCACGAAGTTCGGCCGGTGGAAGGCCTACCTGGTGGCCGGCGCGGCGGTGATGACCGTCGGGATGCTGCTCCTGGGCACCATCGACGCCCGCACCAGCGTGGTCGTCCTGTCGATCTACATGGCCGTGCTGGGCATCGGCGTCGGCATGCTCATGCAGAACCTCGTGCTCGCCGCGCAGAACGACGTGCCGGCCCACGAGCTCGGCGCGGCCACCTCCGTGCTGACCTTCTTCCGCAGCATGGGCGGGGCCATCGGGGTCAGCGCGCTCGGCGCCGTCCTGGCCAACCGGGTGACCTCGCTGATGACCGAGAAGCTCGGCCCGGCCGCGGCGACCGGCGGCGGCTCCGCGGAGGTGCCGGACCTGTCCACCCTGCCCGAGCCGGTGCTGCGCATCGTGCAGGACGTGTACGGCACCGCCACCGCCGACCTGTTCCTGGTCGGCGCGCCGTTCGCGCTGCTCGCGCTGGTCGTCGTGCTGTTCATCAAGGAGAAGCCGCTGCACACCCTCAGCGGCGACGAGCGACGCGCCCAGGAGGAGGCGGCCGCGCAGGTGCCGGTGCACTGAGCGGTACGACGGTGACGGGGGCGGGGCCGGTCGGCCCGCCCCCGTTCCGTGTCCGCCGGCCCGTCCGGCCGGAACCGGGCGTGACCCATCCGCCCGGCGGCACCCGCTCCCCCGGGGCTAGAACGCCGCCAGGTCGGCCGGGGTGTCCACGTCGGCCGGCGAGCCGACACCGTCGCACGGCACCGGGACGACCAGGTCCGACCGGGCGCGCAGGAAGTCCCGGGCGCCCCGGTCGCCCACCGCGTGCCGGGCGACCATCGGCCAGGTCGCCCGGGCCAGCAGGACCGGGTGCCCGGCCCGCCCGGCGTAGGTGGCCACCGCGACCGACGCTCCGGCCGCGTACGCCGCCCGGACCCGGCGGACCGCCCCCGGTGCGAGCGACGGCTGGTCCACCAGCACCACCACCACCGCGGCGGCGTACCCGGGCAGGGACGTCAGGCCGCAGCGCAGCGACGCCCCGAGTCCCGCTCGCCACCGCCGGTTCAGCACCGGCACCGCCCCGGGCAGCGCCGGCAGTTCGTCCGCGCCCGCGCCGATCACGGCGTGCACCGGCGTGCATCCCCCGGCCCGCAGCAGGCGCACCGCCCGCCGCACCAGCGGCTCCCCGTCGACCTCGACCAGCGCCTTCGGCCGACCGAAGCGGCTACCGGCCCCGGCGGCGAGCACCAGCCCGGCGACCGTCATCGCGCCTCCACCGCCCGCCGGGGTGTGGCGGGCAGGCCGGTCCGGTGGATCGGGCCGGTCAGCCCGGTCAGCGGCCGCCCGCTCCCCCCGCGCCGGAAGGCCACCAGCTCCGCCGCGATCGCCAGCGCGATCTCCACGGGGGTCCGGCCGTTGAGGTCCAGCCCGGCCGGCGCGGCCAGCCGGTTCAGCTGCGCCTCGGACACACCCTCGGCGCGCAGCCGGTCGACCCGCGCGGCGTGGGCGGCGCGGCTGCCCAGCACGCCGATGTAGCCGGCCGGGGTGTCCAGCGCCGCGCGCAGCAGTGCGAGTTCGTGGCGGGGGTCGTGGCCGAGCAGACAGAGCACCGTGCTGGTGTCCACTCCGACGGTGGGCAGCCATCGGTGTGGCCAGGCGCGGTGGACCTCGTGGGCGGCCGGGAAACGTCCGGCGCTGGCGAACGCCGGGCGCGGGTCGCAGACCGTGACCCGGTAGCCGAGGTCCACCCCGATCCGACTCAGCGCCGCGGCCACCGCGGTCGCGCCCACGAGCAGCATCCCCGGGGTCGCCGGGACGGCCTGGAGCAGCACCCGTACCGGCGGACGCCCGGCCCGCCGGAGCAGAACGGTCCCGCCCGTACCGAACAGGTCGGCGGCCTGCCCGGCCACCCAGTCGTCCAGGACGGGGTCACCCAGCGTGCCCTCGCGGCGGTCGGGCCGGATCACCAGCTGGGCGGCGAACGGCGCCGGACCGCCGGTGACCGTGGCGACGCCGACCGGGCCGGCGCCGGCCAAAGCGCACAGCACCCGCCCCGCCGGGTCGCCCGGGGCCACCCGCCGCACCAGCACCGACAGGCTGCCCGTGCAGCCCGGCCGGGACGGCCACGGGCCGTCCGCGCCCACGGCGTACCGGGCCAGCCGGGGTCGGCCGGTGCGCAGCGCCTCCGCCGCCGCGTCGAGCACCGCCGACTCGACGCAGCCGGCCGGGATCCCGCCACGCACCTCCCCGACCGGGTCGACGGCCAGCAGGTCGCCCGGCGCCGGCATTCCGGCGGTGCTGGACACCACGGTCGCCAGCCCGAACGGCACACCCCGTCGGTGCAGGTCGCAGAGCGAGGCGAGCAGATCCCGCATGCGCCGGTCACCCCTTCCACCGAGGAGCCATCTGCCCCGATTTGAAGGCTTATCCTACGGTTGTCGGTACGATGACCCGGTGCAGAACGGGCGCGCGGGCGTGGACCCGACCGACGGCGGGTGGTCGTCCCCGGTCACCCTCACCGTCAACGGCACCACCCACGAGGTCACGCTCGACAACCGCACCACCCTGCTCGACGCGCTGCGCGAGCGGCTGGGGCTGACCGGGTCCAAGAAGGGCTGCGACCACGGCCAGTGCGGTACGTGCACAGTGCTGCTCGACGGCCGGCGGGCGAAGAGCTGCCTGCTCCTGGCGGTCACTCTCGACGGCCGGGACGTGTGGACCGTGGAGGGGCTGGCCACCGGCGGGGAGCTCTCCCCGCTCCAGGCGGCGTTCATCGCGCACGACGCGTTCCAGTGCGGATACTGCACCCCCGGGCAGCTCTGCTCCGCCCGGGCCATGCTCGACGAGGTCGCCGCCGGCTGGCCCAGCGCGGTCACCGCCGACCTGACGGGACCGGTGGAGCTCACCGACGCCGAGATCCGGGAGCGGATGAGCGGCAACCTGTGCCGCTGCGCTGCGTATCCCCACATCGTCGCCGCGGTCCGCGAAGCGGCGGCGTCGGGATGAGACCGTTCCGCTACCACCGTCCGGCTGGCGTCGCAGAGGCGGTCGCCCTGCTCGACGCGGCCCCGGACGGGGCGTACCTCGCCGGCGGGACCAACCTGGTGGACCTGATGAGGCTCGGCGTGCAGCGGCCGGACCTGCTGGTGGACGTCAACCGGCTGGCGCTGGACACGGTGGACCCGCTGCCGGACGGCGGACTGCGGATCGGCGCGACCGTCCGCAACAGCGACCTCGCCGCCCACCCGCTGGTCCGGCAGCACCATCCGATGCTCAGCCGTGCGCTGCTCGCCGGGGCCTCGGGACAGCTGCGCAACATGGCCACCACGGCGGGAAACCTGCTGCAACGCACCCGCTGCGTGTACTTCCAGGACACCGGCCGGGCGTGCAACAAGCGGGAGCCGGGCACCGGGTGCGCCGCCCTGCACGGGCAGAACCGGGACCTGGCGATCCTCGACTGGTCCGAGGCGTGCGTGGCCACCCATCCGTCCGACCTGGCGGTCGCCCTGGTCGCGCTGGACGCGGTGGTCGAGGCGTACGAGCCGGACGGGCCCCGCGAGGTCCCGGTCACCGAACTGCACCGGTCACCCGGCGCGCATCCCGAGCGGGAGACCACGCTCGCCCGGGGGACGCTGATCACCGCCGTGCGGGTTCCACCGCTGCCGTTCGCGACGCGGTCGACGTATGTGAAGGTCCGGGACCGGGCGTCGTTCGCGTTCGCGGTCGGTTCGGTGGCTGCGGCACTGGACCTGGAGGGGGACATCGTCCGCGATGTCCGGCTGGCGTACGGGGCGGTGGCGCACCGGCCCTGGCGGGCGTACCGGGCGGAGGACGCGCTGCGCGGCCGGCCGTTCACCGCCGAGTTGGCCGCGCAGGCCGCGGACGCCGAACTGGCCGCGGCCCGACCGCTGCACCACAACGCGTTCAAGGTCCCGCTGATCCGCAACATCACGGTCCGCGCACTCACCGACCTGGCCGGCCCGGTGAACCGATGACCGCCACCTCAACCGGCGCAGTGGGGCGCGAGCACCCACGGCTGGAGGGCCGGGACAAGGTGACCGGCGCTGCCCGCTACGCGGTCGAGTACCCGGCCGAGGCGGTGACCTACGGGTGGGCCGTACCCGCCGCGGCGACCCGCGGCCGGATCAGCCGGATCGACCCCGCCCCCGCGCTGGCCGTCCCGGGAGTGCTCGACGTGCTGCACCACGGCAACGCCCCCCGGCTCACCCCCGACGTGGACCCGGAGCTGTTCCTGCTGCAGGAGCCGACCGTGCACTACCGCGGCCAGTTCGTCGCGGTGGTGGTCGCGGAGAGCATCGAGGCGGCGCGGGAGGGAGCCGGGCTGGTCCGGATCGACTACGACACCGTCGCGCACAGCACGGTGCTCTCCGAGCACCACCCCGGGCTGTACCGGCCGGACAAGGTCAATCCGAGCTACCCGACGGACACCGCGAGCGGTGACTTCGACGCCGGGTACTCGGCCGCCGAGGTCCAGCTGGATGCCACCTACCGCACCCCGGCCCACCACAACAACCCGATGGAGCCGCACGCCACCACAGCGCGGTGGCAGGACGGCCGGCTGCTGGTCCAGGACTCCACCCAGGGTTCGTCGCCGGTGCAGGCGACCCTCGCCCAGCTCTTCGGGCTGCCCCGGGAGGCCGTCCGGGTGGTGGCCGAGCACGTCGGCGGCGGTTTCGGCAGCAAGGGGTACCCGAAGGCCGCCGTGGTGCTCGCCGCGCTGGCGGCCCGACAGGTGGACCGGCCGGTCCGGCTCGCCCTGACCCGGCAGCAGCTGTTCGGCCCGATCGGCTACCGCACACCCACCATCCAACGGGTCCGGCTCGGCGCGGACGCCGAGGGCCGGATCGCCGCGATCTGCCACGACGCGATCAGCCAGACCTCGACGCTGACCGAGTTCGCCGAGCAGACCGCCGTCTACACCCGCAGCATGTACGCGGCGCCGCACCGACGCACCACCCACCGACTGGTCCGGCTGGACGTGCCCACGCCGTTCTGGATGCGGGCGCCGGGCGAGTGCCCCGGCGCGTACGCGCTGGAGTCCGCGATGGACGAGCTGGCGATCGCCTGCGGCGTCGACCCGGTGGAGTTGCGCATCCGTAACGACCCGGCGGTCGACCCCGACAGCGGGCAGCCGTTCAGCAGCCGGAACCTGGTCGCCTGCCTGCGGGAGGGGGCCCACCGGTTCGGCTGGGCCGGACGTGACCCGACGCCACGGGCCCGACGCGACGGGCGGTGGCTGATCGGCACCGGGGTGGCCGGCGCCAGCTACCCGGCACGGGGCCTGGCCGCCGCCGCCGCGGTCACCGCCGCGCCGGACGGCAGCTTCGAGGTCCGGATCAACGCCACCGACATCGGCACCGGCGCCCGTACCGCGCTCTGGCTGGTGGCCGCCGACGCGCTGGCGGTCCCGCCGGAACGGGTCCGGATCCGGATCGGCGACAGCGATCTGCCACCGGCCGGCGTCGCCGGCGGCTCGATGGGCACTGCCTCGTGGAGCTGGGCGGTGATCCGGGCCTGCGAGACGCTGCGCGAGCGGCTCCGCGACACTCCCGGCGGGACGCTGCCGCCGGACGGGCTGACCGCCGAGGTGAGCACCGCCGACGAGGTACGGGCGCAACGCCCACTGGCCCGCTACGCGTACGGCGCGCACTTCGCGGAGGTCCGGGTCGACACGGACACCGGCGAGGTGCGGGTGGGGCGCCTGCTCGGGGTCTTCGCCGCCGGGCGGATCGTCAACCCGACCACCGCCCGCAGCCAGCTGATCGGCGGCATGACGATGGGACTGTCGATGGCGCTGCACGAGGAGGGCGTGCTCGACGAGCGGTACGGCGACTGGGTGAACCACGACCTGGCGACCTATCACGTCACCGGCTGCGCGGACGTCGAGCGGATCGAGGCGTACTGGGTGGCCGAGGAGGACGCCGAGCTGAACCCGGCCGGGGTCAAGGGGATCGGCGAGATCGGGATCGTCGGTAGCGCCGCCGCCATCGCCAACGCCGTGCACCACGCCACGGGCGTCCGGGTACGCGACCTGCCGATCCGGCTGGAGAAGCTGCTCGGCCGGTGAGTCAGCCCGGACACCTCGATTCTCATCGGTGAGCGGGTAGACGATCTCAGCTCCGGCCGGCGTCCCCACTGGTCACGCGGTATTCGCGAGTTCAAACTCCGCCGTTGTCACGACTTCGGGGTGGGAAACTCACCGCCGATCGATGACTCATCGCACTTCGCACGCCTCTCGGCCGTCCGCAGGATGGACCTCAACCGATCAGGCGGTGGAGGCAGGCGACATGGATGAACGGTACGACTCGTACTGCGCGGTCGATCCGCTCTTCTACGACTCGTTGGCCAGCGCGAGCACGGTGGTCGCCGGCTACGCGACGGACCGCCCGGTGCCGGACGGCTGGGAGTGCGAGGTCAAGGACGACTGGCTGATCCACGGCCCGGTCGACGGCTCGCTCCCCCAGCAGGGTTGGAAGATCCACGTGTCGGCCCGGCTGGACAACGCCGAACGGGTGCTGACCCGGGTGATGGACTACTGCCAGCCGCGCGGCATCCCGTTCAAGCACCTGCGCGGGCCGCGGATGCTGCTCATGCGCAACAGCAAGTACGCTCGCCGCGCCGGCAGCGGCAAGTTCATCACGGTCTACCCGCGCGACGACGCCGAGCTGGAGCTGACCGCCAAGGAACTGGCGGCGCTGCTCGACGGCGAGCAGGGGCCGTACATCCTCAGCGACCTGCGCTACGGCGACGGCCCGGTCTTCCTGCGCTACGGCGGCTTCGCCGCCCGGTACTGCCTCTCCCCGGACGGGCAGGTGGTGCCGGCCATCGAGGACGCGAGCGGCACCCTGGTGCCGGACCGCCGCGACCCGGTCTTCCACGTGCCGGAGTGGGTCACCCTGCCCGACTTCCTCGCCCCGCACCTGGCCGCCCGCAACGCGGCGAGCACCACCGAGCTGCCGTACCGGATCGAGAAGGTGATCCACTTCTCCAACGGCGGCGGCCTGTACGAGGCCCGGGACACCCGTACCGGGGACCGGGTCGTGTTGAAGGAGGCCCGGCCGTACGCGGGACTGGACGCCACCGGCGCGGACGCGGTGACCCGGCTGCGGCGGGAGGCCGAGGTGCTGCGGCAGCTCGCGGACGTGCCGCACCTGGTGCGGGTGCACGACGAGTTCAGCTTCGGCGGGCACGAGTTCCTGGCCCTGGGGTTCGTCGAGGGTCGCCCGCTCAATCAGTTGGTGGTGGAGCGCTACCCGCTGGTCCACCTCGACGCCGACCGGGCCGCGTACACCGGCTGGGCGTTGGACGTGCACCGGCAGGTGACCGAGGCGGTGGACGCCATCCACGCACACGGGATCGTCTACGGCGACCTGCACATGTTCAACGTCATGGTCGGCGACGACGGGACCGCCACGCTGGTCGACTTCGAGGTCGCCGCGCCCGCCGACGCGGCGGGCCGGCCGGCGCTGCGCAACCAGGCCTTCGCCGCCCCGCGCGACCGCACCGGATTCGACGTCGACCGGTACGCCCTGGCCTGCCTGCGGCTGGCGCTCTTCCTGCCGCTGACGGCGATGCTGCGGCTCGCCCCGGAGAAGGCGGCGCACCTGGCCGACGTGGTGGCCGAGAACTTCCCCGTGCCCCGCGACCTGCTCGACGAGACCGTCGCCGTGATCGTCGGTGGCCGGGCCGAGCCGCCGGACGGCCACGTTGGGGCGCCGGACGAACAGGCCGCGTCGCCGGCGGGCACCAGCGGTGCCGTCCGGGTCGACCCGGACGACTGGCCGGGGCTGCGCGACCGCCTCGCCGCCGCGATCGCCGCCAGCGCCACCCCGCACCGCGACGACCGACTATTTCCCGGCGACATCCGGCAGTTCACGGGCAGCGACGGCGGGCTGAACCTCGCCCACGGCGCGGCCGGGGTGCTGTGGGCGTTGCACGCGAGCGGCGCGCCCACCGAGCCGGAGCACGAGCGGTGGCTGATCGACCGGGTACGCGAACCCGCCTCCGGCAGCCGGCTCGGCTTCTACGACGGGCTGCACGGCATCGCGTACGTGCTGGACCGGCTCGGGCACCGCGACGAGGCGCTGCGACTGCTGGACCTCTGCCTGGACCAGCCGTGGACGGACCTGGGCAACGACCTGATCGGCGGCCTCTCGGGCGTCGCGCTGAACCTGACCCACTTCGCCGGGGTCACCGGCGAGCGACGGTACGCCGACGCCGCGCGGCAGGCGGTCGACCTGGTCGTCGAGCGGCTCGGCGACGTCGACTCGGTCGCCGAAATCAGCGGCGGCCGGCACCCGTACGCGGGACTGACCCGTGGCGGGGCCGGGGTGGCGCTGATGCTGCTGCGCAGGTACGAACTCGACCCCGACCCGGTGCTGCTCGACCACGCCGCCACCGCGCTCCGCCAGGACCTGCGCCGATGCGTGCAGCGCGACGCCGGCCACCTGGAGGTCAACGAGGGCTGGCGGACCATGCCGTACCTCGCCGAGGGCAGCGTCGGCATCGGCCTCGTGCTCGACCAGTACCTGCGCCACCGCCCGGACCAGCGGTTCGAGACCGCTGCGGCGGCGATCCGGCGCTGCGCCGACTCCCCGTTCTACGCCCAGTCCGGCCTCTTCGCCGGCCGGGCGGGGATCGTCACCTACCTGGCCGGGCGGGGCGAGTACGACCCGGCACGGCAGCAGACCCGACTGCTGAGCTGGCACGCCCTGCCGTACCGGGGGCTGACCGCCTTCCCTGGCGACCAGCTGCTGCGGCTCTCCATGGACCTGGCCACCGGCACCGCCGGCGTACTCACCGCCCTCGCGGCGACCCGACCGGCGGAGGCGGCCAGGCTGCCGTTCCTGACGCCGCTGCCCGAGGCGAATCCGCCGTCGGAGGCGAGGCCGCTGCCGGACCTGAGGCCGCTGCCGGACGCGACGCCGGCGGGATCGGCCGGCTGACCGGCCACCGAAGCTCCCCGGGTCACCCCGGGGCCGACCGACCCGACTCATGTGGAAGGAGGTGCAACGACATGGCTCTGCTCGACCTCCAGGGGATGGAGCTGCCGGCCGCCGAGCGTACCGGTGGCGGCAGCCGCGCCAGCCTGCTGCTCTGCGGCGACAGCTCGCTGAGCGTCACGACCTGCAACTGAGGTGGCGGTCGTCGACCCGACGACCACCCGACCAGCCCAATCCGCACCACGAGAGAAAGAGGAACCGACATGGCTCTGCTCGACCTCCAGGGAATGGAACTGCCGGCCGCCGAGCGCACCGGTGGCGGCAGCCAGGCCAGCCTGCTGCTCTGCGGTGACAGCTCGCTGAGCGTCACCACCTGCCACTGACGATCAGTTCGCCTGGCCCCGGGCCGGTTCACGCCGGTCCGGGGCCGCGGCGTGAAGGAGGTGCGATGACCCCGGCCGCCCGGCTCCTGCTGCGCGCCGTCGGGTCCGCCGGCTGGTGGACCCCGGTGCTGGCCGTGGTCGCGGTGGTCGGCGTGGCGGCCGAGCTGGCGCTGCCCGCGATCCTGGGCCGCGCCGTCGACGCCGCCGTCGGTACGGCGCCGGGCGCCTCGTCCGGCCACTGGCTCGCCGGGGTGGTCGGGCTGATCGCCGTGCTGGTCGCCACCGACGCGGTACGGGACTACGGCACGGGCGCGGCCACCGCCCGTTCGGTGGCCGGGCTGCGGCACACGCTGGCCCGGCACCTCTTCGCCCTCGATCCGCGGATCGCGGCCCGCCGTCCGGTGGGCGACCTGGTGGGCCGGCTGGTGGGCCAGGTGGCCGACGCCGGGCAGGCCGCCCCGACCGTCGTACTGGCCGGCACGGTGCTGCTGCCGCCGCTGGGCAGCCTGGTGGCGCTCACCCTGATCGACCCGTGGCTCGGCCTCACCTTCGTGGTGGGGCTCCTGCTGCTCGGCGTGCTGCTGCGCAGCTTCGTCGCCGACGCCTCGGCCGCCGTCGCCGGCTACCAGCAGGCCCAGGGGGAACTCGCCGGCCGGATGGTGGAGGCCCTCGCCGGGGCGCGGACCATCGCCGCCGCCGGCACCGCCGACCGGGAGGTCGCGCGGGTGCTGACTCCGGTCGCGGCGCTGCGCGCGCACGGCGCGCGGACCTGGACCGTGCTGGCCGGCGCGGCGACCCGCGGCGCGGTGGTCAACCCGTTGCTGCAACTGGCCGTCGTCGCCGTGGGCGGGCTGTCGCTGGCCGCCGGGCGGATGACCCCCGGCGAGCTGCTGGCCGCCCTCCAGTACGCGGCGCTCGGCGCCGGCCTGGGCACCGTGGTCGGCGCCCTGAACAAGGCGGTCCGGGTACGGGCCGGCTGCCGGCGCGCGGCCGACGTGCTCGGTGAACCGGCCCGCCGGTACGGCACCCGGACGCTGCCCCCCGGGCCGGGCGAGCTGGAGCTGCGGAAGGTGAGCGTGCGGGGCGACGACGGCCGTCCGCTGCTCGACCGGGTCGACCTGCGGGTCCCCGGTGGGACGCTGCTCGTCGTCGTCGGGCGGTCCGGGGCGGGCAAGTCGCTGCTCGCCGCCGTCGCCGGTCGACTGCGGGACCCGGACTCCGGCGAGGTACGCCTGGACGGCGTGCCGCTGCCCGAACTGGCCCCGGCGGCGCTGCACGCGGCGGTGGGCTACGGGTTCGAGCGGCCGGTGCTGGTCGGTGACACGGTCGGCGAGGCGGTCGGGTGCGGCGCCGACCCGGTGCCGGTGAGCAGGGCGGCGGCCATCCACGACTTCGTCGAGCGACTGCCCGGACGCTGGCGCACGCCGCTGGCCGAGGTCGCCATGTCGGGCGGGGAACGGCAGCGGCTCGGGCTGGCCCGCGCGCTGCGCGCGGAACGGCTGCTGGTCCTCGACGACGCCACGTCCAGCCTGGACACCGTCACCGAGTACCGGGTGACCCGGACGCTGACCGGGCCGGGCGACCGGCGTACCCGGATCGTGGTCAGCCACCGGGTCGGGATGGCCGCGCGGGCGGACCTGGTGGCCTGGGTGGACGGTGGGCGGGTCCGCGCGGTCGGCCCGCACCGGGTGCTGTGGGACGACCCCGACTACCGGGCGGTGTTCCGGGCGTGAGCGCGGTCGGCGAGGTGACCCGGGCCGCGCTGCGGGCGCGCCGCGCCGAGCTGTGCCGGTTGGCGGGCTGGTCGGTGGCCGAGGCGTTGCCGGCGGGGCTGGCCGGGCTGCTCACCGCGCGGGCCGTCGACGACGGCTTCCTGGCCGGGCGCCCGGCGACCGGGCTGCTCTGGCTGGGCCTGCTCGCGGCCGCCGTCCTCGTCGGCGCGGTGGGCACCAACCGTGCGTACGCGCTGCTCGGCGACGTGGTGGAGCCGTTCCGCGACGACCTGCTGCGCCGGGTGGTCGCCGGCGCGCTGGCCGGCGCGACGGGTGGTCGCGGCGACGACGCGGCGGTGGCCCGGCTGACCCACCAGGTGGAGATGGTGCGGGACACCTACGCGGGCCTGCTGATGGTGGTGCGCGGCTTCCTGTTCGCCGCCGGCGCCGCCGTCGTCGGCCTGTTCTCCCTGGCCGCGCCGGTCGCGTTGCTGGTGACGGTGCCGGTGCTGGCCGGCCTGGGGCTGTTCGCGGCGGCCCTGCCGGCGATGATCGCCCGGCAGCGGCAGTACGTGCTGGCCGACGAGCGGCTGGGCCGGGCCGCGGTCACCGCCGTGGCCGGCCACCGCGACGTCACGGTCAGCGGCGCGCGGGACCGGACCACCCGCTGGGTCGGCGGGTACGTCGACGACCAGGCGCGGGTGGAGCGACGGTTGGCCACCATGGCGGCCACCCGCGGGTTGACCCTGGCCGTGGGCGGGTGGGTGCCGGTGCCGGTGGTGCTGCTGGCCACCCCGTGGCTGGTCCGGCAAGGCCTCGGGCCGGGTGCGGTGCTCGGCGCCCTGATCTACGTCGTGCGTGGGGTGCAACCCGCCCTGCACACCCTCGTGCAGGGCGTGGCCGCCGGCGGGCTGCGGTTCGCCGTCACCCTCGACCGGCTGCTGCGCGCGGATGTGCCGGTACGCACCCCGGCGCCGGCCACCGCCCGGATTCCGCGGCAGACCGCGCCGGCGCTCTCCCTGCGCGGGGTGACCTTCCGGTACGGTCCGCACGCCGACCCGGTGCTCGACGGACTCGACCTCGACGTGCCGGCCGGGGACCACCTGGTGATCGTGGGCGCGAGCGGGATCGGCAAGTCGACCCTGGCCGGGCTGATGGCCGGGGTGCTGTCGCCGCAGGCCGGCACGGTACGCGTCGGTGGGGTGCCGGTGGCCGGGGCCACGCCGGCGGAACTGGCCGACCGGCGCGTCCTGATCCCGCAGGAGGCGTACGTCTTCACCGGCACCGTGCGGGAGAACCTCACGTACCTCCGGCCCGACCTGCCCGACCCGGCGATCACCCGGGCGGCGACCCGGCTCGGGCTGACCGGGTTGGTGGACCGGCTCGGCGGCTACGACGCAACGCTGCGCCCGGCGGACCTCTCCGCCGGGGAACGTCAGCAGCTGGCCCTGCTGCGGGCCTGGCTCTCCCCCGCGCCCCTGATGATCCTCGACGAGGCGACCTGCCACCTGGACCCGGCGACCGAGGCGCGGCTGGAGGAAGCCTTCGCCGACCGGCCCGGCACGCTGGTGGTCATCGCGCACCGGGTCAGCTCGGCGTTGCGCGCCCGCCGGGTGCTGCTGCTCGACGGGCGGGCCGCGCTGCTCGACAGCCACCGGGGCCTGCTGGACCGCTCGGCCGCGTACCGGGAACTGGTCGGCTACGGGGAGGCGGACCTGCTCAGATCCAGCCCGACTCCCGGGCGATCCGCACCGCTTCCAGCCGGGTACGGGCGCCGGTCTTCGCCATGATCCGGGACAGGTGGTTGCGGACCGTCCCGGCGGACAGGACCAGGCGCTCCGCGATGTCCCGCACCGGGTGGCCCTCGGCCGCCACGTCGAGCACCTCCCGCTCGCGCGGGGTCAGCGGGCTGTCGGCCACCTCCAGCGCCGCGACCACCAGATGGGGGTCGAGCACCACCTGACCGTCGGCGAGCTGCCGGACGCCCTCGACGATCCGCCCGGGGGCCACGTCGTGGCTGAGGAAGCCGATCCGTCGACAGTGTTCGGCGAGCACCGGACCGAGCCGGGCCGCACGGCGCTGCTGGACCAGGACCAGCAGCCGCCCGGTCGGGCCGCCGTCCGGGCCGTCGGCGGGCCGGTCGGACGCCAGGTCGCAGAGCTGGTCCGCGGTCACCAGGTCGCCGTCGACGACGGTGACGTCGGGACGCTCGGCTCGCAGGGCGGACCGCAGCTCGTCCGGCGTGTCCGCCTCACCGACGACGTCGATGTCGTCCTCGGCGTCGAGCAGCTGGGCGAGCGCGCCGCGGACGAGTGCGCCCTTGAGCGCGAGCAGGGTGCGGACCATGCAGACTCCCCGTCATCAACCCCCGTTGTTGACGTGACGTGCGCGAACGATGACGCACGGTCAGGAATCCTATTGAAATCACCTCGGGCGCGACACCCCGGTCCGCGTGTCGTCAGATCCAGCCGGCGTCCTGGGCGCGCTGGATCGCGTCCCACCGGCTCCGCCCGCCCGTCTTGCGCAACAGGGTCGACACGTGGTTCCGGACGGTGCCCGGGGCCAGGTGGAGCCGGGCGGCGATCTCCTTCGTGCGCAGCCCGCGGGCGGCGGCGGCAGCGACCTCCCGTTCCCGCTCGCTGAGCGGGTTCACCGCCGCGTCGAGCGCGGCCAGCGCGGTCAACGGATCGATCATCAGCTGCCCGTCGGCGATCGCGCGGAGCTGGTCGATCAGCTCGTCGGGCGGCACGTCCTTGGCGATGACCCCGCGCACCCGGGCACCGAGCGCCCGGCGCAGCACCCGCGCGGTGCGCCGGGCGGTCAGCACGACCACGGCGCATTCCGGCAACCGGGCGTGCAGGCGTCCGGTCAGGGCCGACGGGTCCCGCACCGCGTCGAGGTCGACCAGGGCCAGGTCGGGCCGCCCGGCGGCGACCGCCTCCGCGACGCCGTCAGCCGGGTCGCACTCCCCCGCCAGCTCGAACCCGGGGGTGCCGGCCAGGACCGCGGCCACGGCGGTACGCAGCAGCCCCGGCTCCCCGACCACCACGACCCGGACCGTCGCCCGCTCCCCGACGTCCGCCGCCCAGGGCGTTGTCTCGTCCAGTACGTCGTCCACCGGGTCACTGTGCCCCCGGCGCCGCCCACTCATGCGTCCTTGACGGATCGCGGCGGACTGACGTTCGCTCGCCCAGGCGACTGACGCGGAACCCGCGCCTACGTGCCGATCCGGCGTGGTTCGAGCCGGGTGGCCGCCGGCCCGGTGAGCTGCCAGAACTCCTTCGGCAGTTGGGAGACGAAGTCCCCGTACTCCTTCTCGCTGACCGCCGCACGCAGCGTGTCCAGCACCGCGCGCGCACCGTCGGTCGCCGCCTGAAGATCCACCGCGGCCCGCGCCTGGATCCGCTCGAAGAATTCGGCGAGCCCGAACGGTACGGGGTCGTCGTCGGGTGCGGACACGTAGACCCGCAGCTCCTCGGGAAGCTGCGAGGCGAGGTCCCGCGCCTGGCCGCCACTGATCCGTTCCGCCAACGCCTCCAGCGTGGCACGGGTGACGGGCTCGGCCTGCGACGGCAACACCCCAGGTCGCGACGCCACCGCCTGGATGAACTCCGCGTGGTTCACCTCGGACCCCCTCTCGCACCGGACCGTGCGGGTACCCGCGAGCGGATGGCTGAAACGGCCCCCGCGCGAGGCCGCCCGCCACCAGCGCCGCATCGCGGGCGGGGAAGCCCCTCAGACCGAGGCGCGCGCCGCCGCCACGATGGCGCTGACCCCGATCCCCGCCTGGTCCATCAGCTCGGTCGGCGTCCCGGAGGTGGGCAGCCCGCGTACCGCCAGGTGGGTCAGCCGGATCGGCTCGGCGAGGTCGGCCAGCGATTCGAGGACGGCCGACCCGAGGCCACCCTCGGGGTAGTGGTCCTCGACGACCACCAGCCGCCCGCCGGTGTCCCGGACGGCGGCGAGCAACCGCTCCCGGTCCAGCGGCTTGACCGAGTAGAGGTCGATGACCCGGGCGTTGATCCCGGCGGAGGCCAGCTCGTCGGCGGCGGCCAGGCAGTTGTGCACGGTCACCCCGGCCCCGATAAGCGCGACCCGGTCGTCGTCGCCGCCGCGCAGCAGCTTGCTGCCGCCCACCGGGAAGGGTTCGTCGTTGTCGTAGAGCACGGGGTGCGCGCCTCGGGTGGTGCGCAGGTAGTTGACGCCCTTGCGGTCGACCATCTGGGCGACGAGAGCGGCGCAGGAGACGGCGTCGCTGGGATAGAGCACCGTTGACCCCTGGACGGCGCGCATGGCGGCCAGGTCCTCCAGCCCCATCTGGGAGGGACCGTCCGCCCCGATCTCCACGCCCGCGTGCGACCCGGACAGGGCGATGTCGGCCCGGGAGACGCCGGCCATCCGGACGAAGTCGTAGGCGCGGGAGAAGAACGCCGCGAACGTCGAGGCGAAGGGGCGGTACCCGCGCACCTGCAACCCGACCGCCGCGGCGACCATCTGCTGCTCCGAAATGAACATCTCGAAGTAGCGGTCGGGGTAGGCGTCGGTGAACCGGTCGGCGCGGGTGGAGTCGCTGACCTCACCGTCGAGGACGACCACGTTCGGCCGCACGCCCACCGCGCGCAGCGCGTCCCCGTACGCGTTACGGGTGGCGACCTTCGCGCCCCGGTCGTAGCGCGGCAGCTGGAGCGGCTGAGCGGCGGGGGCGCCGGTGGGCGGGGCGGGCTCGGGCTGCGGCCCGGTGATGCGGATCTGGCGTACCCCGCCGAGAGCGTCGATGGCCCGCTCCGCGAGATCGGGCTTCAGCGGCTTGCCGTGCCAGTCCACCTTGTTCTCGATCTCGGGTACGCCCTTGCCCTTGACCGTGCGGGCGATCACGACGGTGGGACCGGTCGCCTGCCGGGCCCGGCCGAGCGCATCGTCGATCGCGGCCAGGTCGTGGCCGTCGACGACGATCGCCTGGCAGCCGAACGCCTCGACCCGCCGCCGGTAGGTGTCCAGATCCCACTCCAGCTCGGTCGGCCCCCGCTGCCCCAACCGGTTCACGTCGACCAGCACGGTGAGGTTGCGCAGCCCGTAGTGGCCGGCCTTGTCCAGCGCCTCCCAGACGGAGCCCTCGGCCGTCTCGCTGTCGCCGCAGAGCACCCACACGTGGTACGGCAGCTGATCGAGGTACCGGCCGGCCAGCGCGATACCGACGCCGACCGGCAGCCCCTGACCGAGCGAACCGGTGGCGACGTCGACCCAGGGCAACGCCGGGGTGGGATGCCCCTGCAGACGCGACCCGAACCGGCGGTAGGTGTCGACCAACTCCTGGTCGCTGATCGCACCCACCGCCTTGAAGACCGCGTACAGCAGCGGCGAGGCGTGGCCCTTGGAGAAGATCAGGTGGTCGTTGGCGCGATTGCTCGGCTCTGCCCAGTCGTAGCGGACGTGCCGGGAGATCAGCACCGCCAGCAGGTCGGCGGCGGAAAGGCTGGACGTCGGATGCCCGGACGCGGCCTTGGTGCTGCACCGGATCGAATCCACCCGCAGTTGGGCGGCGACCTCAGCCAGCTGGGTGAGCTGCTCCTCGCCGAGAGTGCGCTCTGCTTCCATCGTCACCGCTGTCGCCTCCAGCGATCGGCTTCTTCGGCCAGCCCTCGACGCGGGGGCCGTCCGGCCGATCGACCGGGCCGCTCGCCGCTGACCGGCTCCGCACCTACGGTAGCCAGGAAACCCGGTCGCCATCCGGTAACCACCGATATGCGGCCTGAGTCCCGAAGCTCACCTCGCGACCAGGGCGGCGCGGGGCCGCCGGGGTGTGCGCGCGCGCACCGCCGTTTGCCGTGGTGGTGCACGGGTAGAAGCCGCCATCGGCCAAGAGGAAGGCTCCGAACGTGGACAGCAACGACTTCATCGGCATGGTGGCGAAGCGGGCGAACACGTCATCGGCGCGAGCGACCGCCCTCACCCGGGCCACGCTGCGGACCTTGGCGGAACGGATAGACGGGGGCGAGGCCCGTGACCTCGCCACCCAGCTTCCCGAGGACCTCAAGGCGTACGCGTTCGCCTCCAGCGAGACCGGCGAGCGGTTCGGCCTCGACGTCTTCGTGCAACGGGTCAGTGGACGCGCCGAGGTGGAGCCGGCGCTGGCCGAGATCGGCATGCGGGCGGTGTTCGACACCCTCCGCGAGACCATCCCGCCCGGCGACTACGACGACGTCGTAGCCCAACTCCCGGCGGAACTCGAACAGGTCGCCGACCCGGTGGCGCCCTTCGACGGGCGGCGCGGCCGCAGTTAGGTGTGCCGTCCGGCGCGCACCCGCGGCACCGTCGGTGACGCGGCGGCTCAGCCGTCCAGTCGGCGGACCATGTTCATGATGGTCTCCACCTGGGCGCCACCCTTGATCGGGTAGTTGGTCGCGCCGAGGTAGCCCCACCAGTCCCAACAGCCGTTCGGGTTGCTGGAGCTGGTGCTCGCCTGCGGGTAGAGCACGATCAGGTTGTTGGTGTCGGCGTACTGGTTCAGGTTGGCCCGGTCCACGAAGGCGGTGCCGATCTTGCCGTACCCCTGGAGACAGCCGTGCAGGGCGACCAGCAGCCGGCACGACTGCCCGGCCGCGCACGACGACGGCACGTAGGCGAAGCCGTTGTCGTCCATGCTCAGGCCGGGAGCCCAGCCGTTGACCGCGTGGGTGTTCTGGCTGAACCGGATGAGGCTGCCGCCGAGCGGGCCGGTGTTCGGCGCGGAGACGCTGCCCAGGAGCTTGCGCAGCAGGCTGTTCTGCGGGTCGGTCCCACAGTTGTTGAGGAACGGCGACGCGGTCGCGGTGCACCCCACCGTCCCGTACGGCGACACCCAGGCGTGCCCGGCCGACGAGGCGCTGTCGTACTGCACGCTGGCGCCGAAGTGCTGGTAGTAGCGGACCAGGTCGTCGGTGACCGACTTCTTGACGGTGTTGTCGTTGTTGCCGTGGAAGACGTACACGGGATCGCCGGAGAGGTTGCCCACCGGGTCGACCCAGCCGTAGGACGCCCACGTCCGGGTGTACGTCTGGAGGGCGGACAGGTTGGTCGGGTACTGGTTGTCGCCGCAGCCGTAGATCGCCTGGGAGACGTTGTTCTGCGCGCAGTAGTACGGCCCGGCGGCGAAGATCGCCGCGCCCCGGATCCGGGACGAGTAGGCGACGTGCAGCTGGGTGGCCATATAGCCACCGGAGGAGACGCCGGCGACGTAGACGCCGGAGACGTTGTAGGCCCGCAGCGACCCGGAGATCGGAGCTTTCGTGGACGGGGTGGCGGCCTGGGCGGGGGCGGCGGTGGTCAGGACCAGCAGCAGGACGGCGGCGAGGACGGTGGTGGTGGCCTTCAGCGGTGTCTTCAAGACGCTCTCCTCGTCCGGGAGCGCCGGCGGTGGTGTCGGCGTGCGCAGACGCTAACGTGATATAGAACTCACTGGATATGAGCGGGGCCGACACGTCGGGCGGCGCCGGTGTGTAGCCCTCGCCCATTCGGGAGCACGCCGATGCCGCCAGGCCGGGCCCGTTCCTAGCGCGCCGCGCAACCCCGCGGCAAGGCGCGCGTCGGGTCCCCGTCAGCAGAAGGACCTGAGTGGACGCTCAGCCCGTCCGCTCGGCGCACCACCCCACACCGTCGGCCCGATGGTTGTCAAACCGCCGGCCGGAACCTTCCCCCTGATGCGCCGGTGTCCGAACCGACCCCCGACGACTTGAATTCGAGGGGGAGATCGTCTCCTCGGCATACCACCGGCCGACCCGCCGCGCAGGTGGCACCGAGGGCGAAGGGACCACCATGACCGTTCCGTCCAGCCTGCCCCTGGTGCTCTGCGGCCCCATCGTGCGCCGGGTCGACCCGACCAGTGCCACCGTCTTCGTCGCCCTGAAGGCGGACTGCACGGTGACGCTGACCGTCTTCGCGGTGGGCCCGGGCCCGGGTTTCGCCAGGGGCGCGACCGTGGGTACGGCCAGCCGCACGACCGTACGCCTCGCCGACCGGCTGCACGTCGTCGCGGTGACCGTCGCCGGGGTGACCCTCCAGCCCGGCACCCTCTACGGCTACGACCTGTCCTTCTCCGGCGGCGCGAGTGCCGGCAGCCTCTTCGACACCGAAGTCGTGGCGGCCGACGCGGCCACCGCGCGGAAGGCGATGACGTACCAGGGGCACCCGCAGGCGCCCGGCGCGGTGCCGGCGTTCCCCACCTTCGCCACCCCGCCGGCCGACCCGAACCGCCTGCGGATCTTCCACGGGTCGTGCCGCAAGCCGCACGGCGAGGGGTACGACGCGTTCCCCGCCCTCGACCCGATCATCGCGACGGCCGGCGGTGACCCGCTGCTCCGGCCGCACCAGCTGGTGCTCGGCGGCGACCAGATCTACGCCGACGACGTGGCCGACCCGCTGATCGCGCTGGTCCACGGCCACCCCGCGGTCCCCGCCAGCGGCAGCGAGCCGGAGGTGCCCGCGTACCTCGGGGTGGCGGCGCGGCTCGGCCTGGCGCCGGAGACGCTGCCGATCGGGACCAGCGCACAGCCCACCGACGCGGCGTACCTACCGGGGAAGCGGGCCACCACGATCGAGCGGGACGCGAAGTTCACCTCCGGCGCAGCCGACAGCCACCTGATGTCGCTGCGCGAGTACCTGTGCATGTACCTGATGGTCTGGTCGGACGTGCTGTGGCCGGAGAGCTGGCCGGCGTTCGAGCACGTGCTGCCCGCCGACACCCGGATCCTGAAGGACCCGCAGGACCGCCGGCCGGGCGAGACGGTGTACGACCTGATGCGCGCCGGCCGGGCGTACACGCCGAGCGCCCAGCAGAAGGAGATCATCGGCCGGTACGAGCGGTGGCAGCGGCAGGCGCTGGGGCTGCGGACGTTCCGGACCGGACTGGCGGCGGTGCGCCGGCAACTGGCGAACGTGCCCACGCTGATGGTCGCCGACGACCACGAGGTCACCGACGACTGGAACATGACCCGCTCCTGGGTGACCGACGCGGTGGTGAACGCCCCGCTGGGCCGGCGGATCGTGCGCAACGCGATGGCCGCGTTCGCGGTGTTCCAGGCCTGGGGCAACACCCCGGACCGGTTCGCGGAGGCGGGCGCGGCGGGTGAGCCGGGGCGGGCAACGCTGGCGGCGCTGCGCGGCTGGTCGGCGACCCCGGGCGACGCCGACGACCAGGCGATGCGGACCCGGCTCGGCCTGCCCACGGGCGTGACGCCCGAGGGACGACTGGTCCGGCCGGCGGGCGCGCTGACCTACCACTACACGGTCACCTGGCCGCGCTACCAGCTCGTCGCGCTGGACACCCGCACCTGGCGGCAGTTCCCGGGCGGGGCCGGCCACCCGGGCGGGCTGCTGCTGGACGACGCACCCCTCGACGAAATGATCACCGGTGGCGGGGTGCTCGGCGACGACGCGGTGACCGTGGTCGCGCAACCGGTGGCGCTGTTCGGGGTGCCGATCCTGGAGCAGGTGGCGCAGCCGTTGGCCCGGGCGACCGCCGGCCGGTGGACGGCGGACGCCGAGGACGCGTGGGTGTCCAGCGACGCGGCCGTCCACAAGATTCTCGGGCGGTTGTTCGCCGCCGCGCCGGCCGGCCCCGACGGGGTACGCCGACGCCGGCTGGTGCTGCTCGGCGGCGACATCCACTTCGGCTCGGCCGAGCGGATCCGCTACTCGGCCGTCCTGCCGTACGGGTGCGGACCCGACCGGGCGAAGCCGTACGAGGGGGTCAACCGCACCGAGGGGGTGATCGCCGGCTTCGTCGCCAGCGCCTTGCGCAACGAGGACTGGAAGACCCGGGCGCTGCACAACGTCGGCTACGTGCCGCTGCTCGACGTCACCGGGTGGATCGACCTGGTGGGCTGGGCCAACGAACTGCCCGACAAGGAGGGGCAGCGGATGCAGGCCGGCCTGCAGGTGACCGTCGCCGCCGACGACGTCACCGGCTGGTGGGTGTCGGGGCGTCCGGCCGTCAGCGACACCGACGCGCTGCGCCGACTGATCCGGCAGCCGGAGTGGAACGTGCACGTCGAGTTCGTCCGCCACGACGAGGCCGACCCGACGGTACGCCGCGACGGCACCCCCGAGTCGGTGGTGGACCCGGCAGGTCTGCCCCGCGACCAGGCCCTGGCCCAGTACCTGGCGGCGGCCCGCAACCTGGACCGCTACAAGGGATCGTGGGAGAGCGGCAAGGAGATCGTCGGCTACAACAACCTCGGCGAGATCACGTTCGACTGGCCCGCCGGCGAGTGCAAGTCGGCCACCCAGCGGCTCTGGTGGCACCTGCCGGGCGAAGAGCGCGCCGCCGCGCTGAGCACGTTCACCGTCGACCTCTCCTACGGCTGCTCGCTCACCGAGACCGCGCCCTACGGCGGCTGGCTGCTGCGCCCCGACGACCGGGACGCCACCGCCACCGCCAAGGCCCGCTACGACGGGGTGGAGCGCCCGGCCGCGCTGGTCACCGAGCGCTGGGTGAGCCGGTTGCAGCACGACCTGGCCACGCTGGGGTTCCTCACCCCGGGCGAGATCGACGGGGTGTACGGCATCGTCACCTACTGGGCGGTGCGCGAGTTCCAGACGTACGCCCGCGCCGCCCGTACCGCCGTCGAGGCGGCCGGGTCGACCGCGCCGCGCTGGTCGGACCGGCTGCAGCCGGTGGACGTGCCGGAGGCCGAGCGCTACCTCGGCCCGGTCAGCGGGGTGGCCGACCTGGCCACCCAGGTGGCGATGAAGCGGTGGCTGCAGAAGCGGTGGCGCTGCCCGGTGGTGGTGGAGTCCTGGCAGGTGGCCGGCGACAGCCCGCAGCGGTTGGCCGCGCCCAACGTGTGGATCTTCGACGAGGTGACCGCCGCCGACCAGCGGCTGTACTCGCGGGTGGTGACCGGCCGCCCGCCCGGCGCGGGCAGCGCCCCCGAGGGCCACCCGGAGCTGATCCGGCTGGGCTCCCACCGGCCGCACGTCACCGCCCCCGAGTGGTCCGGCCCGGTGCTCGCCGCCGAGTCGGAGCTGCTGCCCGAGGCCATCCTGCCCCGCCCGCAGGGGCACACCGCCGGCCCCACGCTGGGCGACCTGGCCGCCGCCATCGCGGCGGGCGGTGATCCGGGGGTACGCGCCGCGCGGCAACTCTCCACCTTCAAGGTGCTGCGCGCAGTGGCGGAGAACCGGGTGCCGGACGCCGCCGGCGGCTGGCTCGACTCGGTGGAGGCCTGCGACCCGGCGGTGATCCGGTTCGGTCCGTTCGGCTGGCGCGCGCACGGGCCGCTGGTCGCCCCGACCACGTTGCCGCCGGCGCTGGACATCGCCGCCGACCCCGGAGAGCTGTGGGCGTACCTGGCGTTCCTGCGCGGAACCGACCGCGACGCGTACGACGCCCTGGGCGGGCAGGGCGGCGTGACCGCCGTGCCGGGCTGGGGTCGAGACGGCGCGGGACTGCTCTTCACCGACCTGCGGGTCCTGCGGGCCCGAGCCGCGCAGGCCGACCCCACCGGGGCGGCCCGCGAGGGCATCGGCACCACCCTGGAGCTGCTCGGCCTGCGCTCCTGGCACTGGATGCACCGGTACGCCCTCGCGCTGCGCGGGCACGACGGCGTGCGGCGCGGGCTGTGGACGTTCGCCCGGCAGCGGCTGCACGACCTGCTCGCCACCGACTGGGACTCCCCCGACCCGGCGGTCACCCCGACGGTGGCGGACGTGCCCGCCGCCGACGGCACACCTCGCCGGGCGCGGATCGGCGACCTGTTCACCTCGGAGCGGTCGGTGGCGGTGCTGGCCTGCTGGCAGCAGTACCGGGCGCACCAACTGGTCGCCCTCGGCCCACCCGCCTCGGCGGCGGAGAAACCCGAGTTCCGGACCCGTCCCCGCGCCGCCACCGAGCTGCACCAGGTGCTGGTGCGGGCGAAGACGCTCGGGCCGGACTTCGCCGGCGCGCCCACCGGCTGGACCGACGCGCACGAGACGGCGCTGGTCACCGCGGTCCGGCAGGTCGTCGCCGCCGACGGCGAGGTCGCCGCCGCGCTGGCCTCGGTGATCGGCTGGCCGTCCTGGCCGACCGGGCGGCGCTACACGCTGCCGGTGCCGGCGCTGCCCGCCGCCGAGCAGGGCCTCTCGGCGACCCGCGGCTCACTGCGACTGGACCTGGCTGACCTGCCGCGGGTGACGGCGTGACCGGGGCTGCGGCAGCCGCCGAGGACAGTGGCGTGACCCGGGCCGCGGCGGCCGACGGCCGGGCCGCCGGAGCGGCGGCCGGCAGCGGGACCGGCGGAGCGGACGGACAGGGGGACCGATGAGCGACCAGAAGAACGCCCTCGCGCTGCTGTGGGACGAGGTCCTGCTGCTGGCCGAGCCGCTGCTGTCGGCGTACGACCCGTGGCGGCGGGCCCGGCTGCTGCGCGCGCTGGGCTGGGATCTGGAGGCGGCCAGCGGGTTCGACGCCGCCCGGTTCGAGCAGTGGCTGGGCACCATCGGCGCGGCGCTGGACACCCTGTCCGCTGCCCGCGACGACCTGAAGCTGAGCAGCCTCGACGGGCTGCGCGCGCTCGGCGAGGCCGGCGGGAAGGCGTTCGGCCAGATCGGCGCGCTGCCGCCGGGGCTGCCCGAAGGGCTGCCCCCCGGCCTGCCCACGGAACTCGCAGACGACCTGGTCGACCTGCTGGTGCTGACCTACCTGCTGCGCCGGGTGCCCTGGTCGATCCCGTTGCTGGACCTGCTCGGCCTGGTCACCCCCGCCGCCGAGGCGCCGCCGAGCCCGCCGATGCCGCCCGGGGACGCCCCGATCCGGCTCCCCCGCCGCCGCGACGAACTGCACCTGGAACGCGTCGTCGACCTGGTCGCCGACCCCGGCGGCTACCTGCGCACGCTGTACGCCCCGGACGGCGTGACCACCCCGGAGGCGGTCGCCGAGCTCTCCGCCCGGCTGCTGCCCCGGCTCGCCCGGGCCCTGCGCGCGCTCGGCCTCGACGCCGACCAGGGCGTCCGCCCCGACGTCGGGCCCCACCAGGGCGAGGTGGGCCGACGGCTCGCCGACAACCTGCTGCGGCTGCGCTTCGGCGGGCTGCGCACGCCCGGCGGGCAGCCGCCGCCCGGAGCCGGTCTGGCCCCCTGGACCCCGACCTTCGGCATCGGGGCCACCCTCGGCCTCGCCAGCTGGGACGGACTGCTCACGGTGATCCTGGTCCCGACCGGCGAGGCACACCTGGAGGGCGCGATCGGCGACTGGAACGTGGCCACCGACCTCGCCGGCGCCGGACCGGCCATCGCCGTCAACACGGCCGGGGTGACCGTCAGCGGCGGCGCCGCCGCCGTGAAGTGGGTTGCGGAGATCGCCCGGATCGCCCCTGCCGGCCAGCCCGGCTGGGTGCTCGGCGCCCCGGACGGCACCCACCTCGCCATCGGACAGGTCGTCGTCACCGGCCGGGCCAGCCTCGGCGCCGGCCGCGACGACGTCGAACTGGGCGTCCGCGCCGGCCGCGCCGAGCTGGTGGTCCGCCCCGGCGACGGCGACGGGTTGCTGGCCAAGCTGCTGCCCGCCGACGGGCTCCGGGTCGGGCTCGACCTCGGTGTGGCCTGGTCGATGCGGACCGGCGCGCACCTGGCCGGGGCCGCCGCGCTGGCCGCCGAGTACCCGGTCCACCTGTCCTGGCACGGCATCGGGGTGCAGGGGCTGCGGATCGCCCTGGAGGCGTCCACCGCCACCCGGGCGGTCAGCGTCGTCATCAGCACCACCGTCCGCGCGGCGCTCGGACCGCTGCACGCCGTGGTGCAGAACATCGGCGTCCGTGCCGACCTGGCCTTCCCGCCCGCCCTGCCCGCCGGCGACGGCACGCAGGCCCGCGGCGGCAACCTCGGGCCGGTCGACCTCACCCCCCGGTTCAAGGGGCCCGACGGGGTCGCGCTACGGATGGACAACGGCATCGTCTCCGGTGGCGGCTATCTCTTCGTCGACGAGGCCCGCGGCATGTACGCCGGCGCCCTGCAACTGGGCATGACCTCCACGACGCCCCTCGCGCCGATGAAGGGGTTCCGGCTCCAGGCCACCGCGATCCTCAACACCCGCAACCCGGACGGCAGCCGGCTCGCCGAGGCCGACGGCCGGCACACCTTCTCCCTGCTGCTCGCCGGCACCTACGAGTGGTTCCCCGGGCTGGTGCTGTTCTGGGGCATCTCCATCACCGGCCTCGGCCTGATCGTGGGCTGGAACCGGCGCACCAACCCGGAGGAGGTGCGCACCGCCGCCCGCGCCGGCACCCTCGACGCGCTGCTCTTCCCCCAGGATCCGGTCGGCAACGCCCCCGCCGTCATCGCCACCCTGAGTCGGATCTTCCCGGTCGACACCACCGGCACCGTGCTCGGCGCGATGGTCCGGCTGAACTTCCTCGGCGGCCAGGTCGTCGCCGACCTGGCCGTGCTGGTGGAGTTCCCCGACCCGGTCCGCATCCTGCTGCTCGGCCGGCTGGTCATCGACTTCAAGGCCGCCGGGAAGTTCCGCCTCGACTCCGCCGGCATCGTCGACGTGGCCCGCCGGGAGATCAGCGTCGACGCGGCCCTGATCGACTCGAAGCTGTTCGGCCGCCCAGTCTCCGGGGAGATGGCGCTGCGCGCCCGATGGGGCTCCGGCGGCACGTTCGCCGTGTCCATCGGCGGTTTCCACCCCCGCTTCACCGCCCCGCCCGGCTTCCCCACCGTCAAACGGTTCACCATCGCGCTGCAGAAGTCCGGCAAGGGCATCGACCTGCAGGCGTACCTGGCCGTCACCAGCAACACCGCCCAGTTCGGCGCGGAGCTGAAGCTGCACTTCGAGGGCGGCGGCTTCGTCATCGACGGCCGGGCGTGGCTGGACGTGAGGTTCCAGTTCAAGCCGTTCTGGTTCACCGCCGAGATCGGCGCCACCGTGTCGCTGAAGTACCACGACACGGAGCTGCTGGCGATCAATTTGATCATCGGCGTCAGCGGCCCGGGCCCCTGGAAGGCCTGGGGTGAGGCCAGGATCAAGTTCCTGTGCTGGGAGGTGTCCGGCCGCTTCTCCTGGACCGACGGGGACACCACCCACCCCCACGAACCCACCTACGTCAACGCCGGGGACACGCTCCAGGCGGCCCTGTCCACCCCCGACGCCTGGGAGATCCGGGCGATCGGCGCCGGCGAACCGGTCACGCTGCGGAACCTGACCGGCTGGACCGGGCCGATGCTGCTGCAACCCGGCGCGCTGCTGGGCGTCCGGGAGAACGTGCTGCCGCTGGACACGGACCTGCAACGCATCGGCACCTCCCGGATCACCGGGGCCAACCGGTTCACCCTGACCGGGGTTCGCGTCGGCACCGGCGAGGACGCCCTCGCCGGTCGGCTCGGCGAGACGATCGTCGATGACTTCGCCCCCGGGCAGTTCCGCGACCTGTCGCCCGAGGAGCAGCTCACCACGCCCGGCGTCGTACCGCTGGCCGCCGGACGCACGGTGGCACTGCCGGAGGGCACCTCGCTGCCGCCGGCCACGCTGACCACCTTCGCCGACCTGAGCGGCGACGCGGCGTACGACCGGGTCGTCATCGACGACCCCGACGCGGCCGGCCGACCGCTGCCCGCGCCGCGACCCACCGCGCGCGTGGCCACCGGGGGCGGCGACCCGTTGGCCCGGTTCGCGGCGACCGCCCCGGCGGCCTTCGCGAAAAGCCGCCGCGCCGGCGCGGCCCGCTTCACCGGGCCCGCCCTGGACCTTGCCGCCACCCGTCCGAGACCCGGCGCCACGACCGCCGACGGGCCGAAGGCTGCCGCGGCGACCCTCGACGACCCGAGGCCGGGCGCCGCCACCGGCGACGACCCGACGGCCGGAGGCCGCGCGGTCGTCGGAGGTCAAGAGCGGGCAGCGGGCGTGCCGACGCCCCGGCGGGCCGACCACGACCACCGGGGCGGCGGGGTACGCCGCCCCCGGGTCCGGGTGCCCCATCCCCGGATCGCCCCCGTCGAGCTGGAGGTGCGCTGACATGGGTGGCCTGCGTTTCCTGCCGTGGGTCCGCGACGGGGTGGCCCGGGTCATCTCCGACACCGACCCGCTCAGCGGCGCGCTGCCCCGCCCGCGCGCCCAGGTGGACCTGAACGTCACCGCGCTGGGCACGGACACCGCCACCGGCGACACCCGGGAGATCGCCGGCACCACCACCGCCCTCCTGCACGGGCCCGGCGACGTCGTCGGCGTCGATCCGCAGGAGGTCATCCGCAGCTTCCCGGCGCCCGGAGCGGAGAACGTCGAGACGACCATGCTCGCGGCGGTCGAGTTCGACAGCCCCGAGCTGCCCTGGCTGTACACCCCGGCCCGCCCCGACGACCGGGGCGCGCTGCGCCCGTGGCTGGTGCTGGTCGTGGTGCCGGCCGGCGCGGGCGGCCGGCTGCGCACCGAGGCCGGGCAGGCACTGGCCCGCCTCGCCACCACCGTGCGCCACCTGCCCGACCTGGCCGCGTCCTGGGCCTGGGCGCACGCACAGGTGCTGGTGACCGCCGACGACGAGGACGTCGCCACGGTGATCGCCCTCGCCCCCGAGCGCACCCTGTCCCGGCTGCTCTGCCCCCGCCGGCTCGCCGGCGGCACCGACTACCTGGCCGCCGTCGTCCCGGCCTTCGCCGCCGGCGTCCGCGCCGGCCTCGGCGAACCGGTCGACGACACCGGCCCGCTCGCTCCGGCCTGGGGACCCGGCTCACCGCACCCCGGCGCCGACGATCCGCTGCTGCTGCCCGTCTACCACCACTGGACCTTCCGCACCGGCCCCGACGGCGACTTCGAGTCGCTGGCCCGCCGGCTGCGCCCCCGCGTCCTGCCCGCCGGTGTCGGCCGGCAGCCGGTCGACATCGCCGCCCCCGGCGGCGGCCTGCCCACCGCCGACGAGGAGGGCGTCGAGGGCCGTTCGGTGCTCGGCTTCGAGGGTGCCCTCGCCTCCCCCGCGATGACCCCCACCGAGTGGGCCGCCGACGTCCGCGACGCCTGGCGGGACACCCTCACCGCGCTGCTGCGCCACTCCGCCGACCGGCTCACCCCGCCGCTGTACGGCGACATCCACAGCCAGGAGCAGCGGCTGCCCGCCCCCGGCGCGGAACCGCAATGGCTGGCGGGGCTCAACCTCGACCCCCGGCAGCGGGCCGCCGCCGCGCTCGGCACCCAGGTGGTGCAGCGCCACCAGGAGGACCTGGCGGCCGCCGCCTGGGCCCGGGCCGCCGCGCTGCGCGACACCAACGACCGGCTGCGCCGGGGCCAGGCCGCCCGGGACACCGCCACCGCCCTGTTCACCCGGCGGCTGGATCCCGACACCCCCGGCGCGGCGGTCGCCGACGACCAGCTCGTCGCGCTCACCCAGCCGGTGCACGACCTGGTGCGGGTGCCGCAGGCCGGCCTGGCCGCCGGGGACGGTGACCCGCTGGACGCACGGCTCGCCGGGAATCCGGGCGCGCGGGCCGCCGCCTCGGCCCCGATGCGCCGGCTGCTGCGCCCGCGCGGGCCGCTGGCCCGCCGGGTGGACCCGGACACCCCGCCCGCCGCGCTGACCCGGCTCGCCGACGGGGACAGCGCGGTGCCCGCCGCTCGCGTACCGACCGGCGGCACGGTGCTGGACACCCTGGTCGCCGACGGGAGCGGCCTCGGCGCGTTGACCCGCCAGGTGATCGAGCAGGCCGCCCGGAACCCGTGGTGGCACACCGGCCCGGCCACCCCCACCCTGCGCGCCGCCGCCGCGACGCTCGCCGACGACCCGGTCACCCGGGTCACCACCAACGGCGGCGACCTGCTCGGCGGCGACCGGTTCTTCGTCGGCACCGCCGACGGGCGGCTGTTCGAACGCCGCCGCCTGAGCGGCCAGTGGGTGTGGCGGGACCACGGCGCGCCGCCCGGCACCGCCGTGGCGACCTCCGGCGCCGCCGTGCCCCCGGGCCGGGTGTACGTGCGCACCCGCGACAGCCGGCTGTTCGAGCGGCGCTGGGACGGCGACCGGTGGGTGTGGACCGACTGCGGCGCCCCCACCCTCGGCGTGCACAGCCGGCCGGTGAGCGACGGCACCCGGCTGCACATGCTGGGCGGGGACGGCAACCTGCACCGATACGACCCCGCCGGCCGGACCTGGACGTCACTGGGCGCTCCGGCGCTGCGCAGCGGGGAGCGGCTGTGGGGATCGCCCCGCCCGTCCGTGGCCGGGGTGCTCGTCGCCACCAGCCAGAACCGGCTGTTCGGCCACAACGGACAGTGGCGACAGGTCGGCCCCGACACCCTGCCGACCTGGGGGTCGCCGGCCGCCCAGCACGCCTACCCGGACCGGGACCGGCGCACCGGCTACTCGTGGGTCACCCCGGACGGGCGGCTGGTCTCCCAGTTCGCCGACGGGGCCACCATCCTGCACGGCACGCCGGACGGCTGGCGGGTGGTGTCCCTGGCCCAGGAGGCCGCCCCGGTGGGCCACGAGGAGGAACTGGCGATCGTGGTGCTCGCCGCGAGCACCACCACCGGCGAGGTACGGCTGAAGCGCCGCTACCTGTGGTACCACGACGGACAGGAACGGTTCCTGTGGGCGTGGGGCCCGGTCACCGACACCGTGCCCACCGGCGGGCTCGGGGCGCACCGCCCCCACCCGCTGCTCGGCGACTCCCGCGACGGCGAACTCTTCGCCGTCACCGGCGACGGCCGGCTCACCTCCTACCGCTGGACGTACGGGTCGCCCGGCTGGATCGACCACGGCACCCCGCTCGATTCGCGCGGCGTCGGACCGCTGGACGACGCCGCCCCGGCGCACCTGCGCCACGCGCCCCGGGTCGGGCTGCTCGGCTCGCTGCTGTTCACCCACACCATCACCCAGGGCACCGGCAGCCGGGCCCGGATGCAGGCCGCCCACCACGTCGGCGACGACGCGGCGGTCCACGAACCGGCGCTCACCCCCGCCGTGGACGCCCCCGCCATCCCGGTGGCGGCCCGGGCCGCCGCCACCACGCTCGGCACGGTCGCCCCGACCGGCCGACCGACCCTGGTCACCGCCGCCCTGCTGCCCGGCACCGTCGCCGGCACCTGCCGGATCGCGTACTGGGTGGGCCGGGAGGCCGACTCCGGGGGCGCGGCGGCCGGCGGCTGGAGCGGCCCGTACGAGCTGCCCGACCCGGTCAGCGGCGACGCGGCCGGCCTGGACGTCGCCCTGGCCGACCTCGACGGCGACGGCCGCCCCGAACTCCTCGTCGCGTACGGGGTCAGCCGCTCCGGCGGCACCGACAACCGGGTGTACTACCGGGTCGGCTGGCGGCTCGACGAGTCCGGCGTGGTCACCCGGGGCTGGACCGACTCGCTGCCCACCCCGCAGCAGCTCGACCGAATCACCGCCGTCGGCGTCGACGTGGTCGACATGACCGGCGACCAGACGCCCGACCTGGTGGTTTTCGCGGCCGGCACCCTCGGCGGCGCACCGTGCGCCCGCCACCTCACCGGACGCGCCGTCAACCGGCGCGGCCGGGTGGTCGGCGGGTGGACCGCCCCGCGCGCGGTCGTCGACGAGGCCGCCGTCGCCGACGCCGACGGGGCGGGCATCGCCGTGGCCGACGTGACCGGCACCCGCCGACCCGACCTGGTCGTGGCCCGCCGCACCGGCGCCACGGTCACCTACCGCGCCGCGTTCGACCTGGACCCGGACGGAGTGCCGGTCACGTGGAGCCCCGCGTTCACCCTCACCGGCGCCGCCGACGCGGGCGCCGCCCGGGGCTGCGCCGTCGTGCTGGCGGACCTGCGCGCCGACCTGGTCGCCGACCGCGCCGCCATGGGTGACGCGTTCATGGCCGCCGCCGCCCGCCACCAGGACCGGCTCGCCCCGGCGCAGTCGCTGGCCCGCGACCACCAACCGGCACCCGTCGACCTGGCCACCGCCGCGGCCGCCGTCCGCGAGACCGTACGCCCCGAGACGGCCGTCGCCGGGGAGGTGCTCGCCGGGCTCACCCTCGGCGACGGTGACCTGGTCGACGCCCTGCCCGACACCGGCGACCCGCTGCGCCGACTGCTCGCCGGCGTCACCTTCGACGTGCCCGCCTACGAGCTGCTGCGCGGGCTCTCCCAGGAGCACGTGGTGCCGAACCTGCCGGCGGTCGCGCCGGAGACGATGACCGCGCTGACGGCGAACCCGCGCTTCATCGAGGCGTACCTGGTCGGCCTCAACCACGAGATGAGCCGGGAGATGCTCTGGCGGGAGTTCCCGGCCGACCCGCGACAGACCTGGTTCCGGCAGTTCTGGGACGTGCGCGGGGCGATGTCCGCCGGCGACCCGCTCACCGACATCCCGCCGCTGACCGACCCGGCCTGGCGCGGCGGGCCGCTGGGCAGCCACCTCACCGCCGTCGGCGCGCCCGGCGAGGAGTCCCTGGTGCTGGTCGTCCGGGGTGAGCTGCTGCGCCGCTACCCCTCCACCGTGGTCACCATGCGGGAGGCCACCTGGACCGGCGACGAGGAGCGCAGTCCCACCGGGCCCGACCTGCTGCCCATCTTCAACGCCTGGCTCTCCCCGGACCTGCTGCTCTTCGGCTTTCCCCGCACGGCGCAGGTGGCCCGCGGCGCCAGCCGGAAGCTCGACGGCCCGGCCGGCTGGTTCTTCCTGCTGCGGGAGCAGCCGGCCGCACCCCGCTTCGGCGTCGACGCCGAACCCCCACCCCCGGACGCGGTCGTCTTCGCCGACCACCGGCCCGGCAACGCCGCCGACACCGCCGCCGCCCTGCTGCAACGCCCCGTCCTGCTCGCCCGCCACGCCAGCGACCTGCTACCGGAGAACCGATGAGCACCGTGAACCGACCGCCGCTGGCCAGCGTGCTCACCGGCACCCCGTGGACGCTGCCCGCGACCGTGCCCGCCGTCCTGCTGCCGGTACGCCTGGAGACCCGGTTCACCGGCGCCACCCTGAAAATCCGGGTCTACCCGGACCAGATCCACGTCGACGACCACGAGCCGGGGCTGACCGCCGAGGAGCTCACCGCCGGGCGGGCGTACTGGGGCCACGGCCGCCCCGACGGGCCGTACCCGGTACCCGGGGAGGCCGCCTGGACGGATCTGACCCGCCGCTTCGGCGCTGCCCGGGCGGCCTGGATCGCCCGGGTCACCGAACCCGTCGCCGGGGTCTTCCCGGACCCGCTGCCCCGCGACGCCCCGTGGTGCGAACCGGCCCGGGCCCGGCTGCTGCCCAGCCTCTGGTACGCCGTCGGCCGTACCAGCGACGGCCGGCTCTTCACCGGCGTCTCCGGCCCGGTCACCCCCGACCTACCGGTCGGCCCCACCCCGGTGCTGCCCGGCCGGCCCCCCACCGGCACACCGATCGACGAACTGCCCGCCGAGTCGCCACCGGTCGACGCGGGGATGCGCTGGACCGTCGACTTCGACGCCGCCCTCGCCGCCGGCATGGCCCTGACCGTCACCGTCCCCACCGACGCCACAGGCAGGCCCGTACCGGTGGAGCGGCTGCTGGTGTTCGGGCTGGACACCGCCACCGGCCCGGCCGGCTCCGCCCGCGCCCTGGCCCGCCTGCTGGAGGCGCACGCCGCCACCGACGGGCTGGCGTTCCTGCCCCCGGACACCCCGACCAACAACACCGCCACCGTCACCCCGGCGGCGACCCCGACCGCCGGCCCGGTCACCGCCGACGACCGGGCCGACACGGCACCGGAGTCCGCCGCCGCCCTGGTCGCCGCCGCGCTGGGGGTGCCGCTGACCGCCGCGGCCGACGACGCGCTCACCGCCGCCCGCCGGCGCCCGGCCCGCACCGGCGCGCCGACCGCGCTCGCCCGGGGCACCGGCGCCGCCACCGTGGACCGGCCCACCGGACGACAGGTACGCCGGGCGCTCTGGCCGGCCAGCGTCGGTGCCCTGCTGCGGCACCTGCTGCCCGTGGCCACCCCCGCCGAGCAGGCCGCCGTACGCGAGCACTTCGTCGCCCACGTCCACGCCGAGGGGCCGCTGCCCACGCTGCGCGTCGGCCGCCAGCCGTACGGGCTGCTGCCGGTGACCAGCCTGCGCGACTGGCACCCGGCGAACCCGGCCGAGGCGCGGGCGGTGGGGCTGCTCGACGCCCTGCTGCGCAAGGTGTGGCTGACCTCGCCGGTCCCCCGGATCACGCCCGGGCTGGCCGACCCGGAGGCGACCCTGCTGGAGATCCTCGCCACGGACGCCCGGGTGCTGGAGGTCCGCGCCCGCAGCATGCTCGGCAACGAGTACGTCAGCTGGCTGTGGCGTTTCGCCCGGCTCGGCCTCGGCCCCGGCTGGCGCGAACAGGTCGTCGAACCGGCCCGGGACCTGCTCGCCGCGCTCGGGCTGGGCGGTCCGACCGACCCGCGGCTGTCGCTGGCCGTGTTCGCCAAGGAGGCGTACGCCCTCGGCACACCGCTGCTGGACGGGCCCGGTGAGCCTCGCGCTGGCCGGATCCGCTCCTATCTCGACGCCCTGGCCACGGTCGGCCTGCGCGGCGACGAGGTGCCGGCGCGCCCCGGCGACGGGCCGGTGCCGCTGTTCCACCGGCTGCTACGCGCCGCGCTGATCGCCGAGCACTCCGCCGCCGCGGACGCGTTCGCCGCCGAGGCGGCTCTGCCCCGGGCGGCGGAGATCCCCGAACCGGAACTGGTCGACGTCCGCCCGCACGAGACCACCGCGGTGCTGCGCCGCCGGCTCGCCGTGCCCGTCCCTGGCGCGGGCGGGCAGCAGCTCGGCGCCTACCTCGCCGGCACCGTCGCCGACCCACGGCAGGTCCGGGCCACCGCCGGGCTGCGCGACTTCCGGGCCGCGCTGACCGACCTGCGCGACGCCCTCGACGACGACCTGTCCCCCACCGACCTGGACCGCCACGTCGCCGGCACGCTGGGCCTGGCCGCGCACCGGCTGGACGCCTGGATCACCTCGCTGGCCACCCGCCGGCTCGCCGCGCTCACCGCCGGCCCGCCGCCCGGGGTGCACGTCGGCGGGTACGGCTGGCTGGTCGACCTGCGCCCGGCCCTGCCGCCCCGGATGGTCACCCGACCCGCCGACGTACCCCCGGAGGCGGCCCCACCGACGCTGGTGGCGGCGCCGAACGGCGCCGGGCACGTGCTCGCCCCGTCACCGGCGCAGGCGGTGACCGCCGCGGTGCTGCGCAGCGCCTGGCGCGCGCACGGCGGTGCGGACAGCCCGCTGGCGGTCGACCTGTCGTCGCGCCGGGTACGCCTCGCCGCGCAGCTCCTCGACGGCGTCCGCGCCGGCCAGAGCCTCGGCGCGCTGCTCGGCTATCGCTTCGAACGCGGCCTGCACGACCACCCCGACGGCCCGCTGGACCACCTGCTGCCGCAGTTCCGCCGGCTCGCCCCGGCCCGCGCGCACCGCGTCGACCCGACCGACGACGGCGGCTCCACGATCACCGCCACCGTCGAGTCGACCGCCGGTGTGGACGGCCTGGAGCTGCACCGGCTGCACCAGGCCGGGGCGGTCGACGGGCAGCTCGCGGCGCTGCCACCGACCGCCCGGGACGCCGTCCGGCAGGTGCTCGCCGACCTGGCCGACGCCACCGACGCGGTCGCCGACGCGCTGCTCGCCGAGAGCGTCCACCAGCTCTCCCTCGGCGACATGAACCGGGCGGCCGCCGCCGTCGACGCCGCCTCCGGCGCGGCCACCGACCCGCCGGAGCTGCATGTCACCCGCACCCCGGTCACCGGCGCCGCCCTCACCCACCGGGTGCTGCTGCTGGTCAACGTCGACGACCGGTTCGGCCGGCTGCGCCAGGACTGGCCCGCCGCCCGCGGCCACCATCCACGGATCATGGCCGCGGCCACCGACGCGCTGGTCTCCGTGCTGCTGCCGCCGTCCTGGCGGGTCCGGTGGCGGCTGCGCTGGCACTCCCCGGACGGGGTCACCGCCACCACCTGGCGGGAGGCCACCCTGGACCGGCTGCAGATCCCGGCGATCGACCTGGTCGCCGCGCCACCGCACCCCGGCCGCCCCGATGACGCCGAGCTGGACCGGCGCATCGCCCTGGACGCCTGGGGATCGCCGCTGCCCGCCGGGGTGACCCGGGACTGGCGGCTGGAGCTGGACTACGACCGCGACCCCGCCTGGCCGCTGGAGCGGCTGAGCCTCGCCGAGTTCCTGCACGCCGTGACGGTGCTGCGCGACCTGATCGGCCGGGCCCGCCCGGTCGTCGCCGCCGACCTGCGCCTCGAACGGGACGCCCCGCCGCAGGTCGACCCCGTCACCAAGGCGCAGGCCGACGAGATGTGGCACCTCGCCCGGCAGCACAGCAGCGCGCTGCGGGCGGTCCCGGAGCCGGACGCGCCGGGCTGGGACGAACCGGCCGCCCGGCAGCTGCTCGACGCCGCCGCCGGGTTCGGCGTCATCGGCGCGGTGCCCCCACCGCCGGCGCCGGAGGGTGCCCGCGCCGTCGCCGACGCGGTGCTCGTCGCCCGCGCCGAACTGGCCCGCCGGCTGGTCGCGCACTGCGCGGTCGTCGGCGAGCTGTGGGACCGGGCGCCCTGCCCACCCGCGAGCTGCCGCTGCGACCCGGCGACCGACTTCGACCGACCGGACGCGCCACCGGACCGCCGCCGCGAGGCCCAGATCGCCCGGATCCGGGCGCTGCTCGGCCCGGACATGCCGGTGCTCACCCGCGCCGACGCCCCGGCGGAGCTGGCCGCCGCGCTGGCCGCCAGCGACGCCCTCCAGGGCGGCTCACCCCATCCGGTACGCCGCTGGCTGTCCCGGTACGCCCGGGTCCGCCCGGCGGTGGGCCGACTCCAGGAGGTGCTGACCACCGCCGACGCGGCCGGCGCCGGCGGCGTGGTACGGCTGCCCGCCACGGTACGGGTGGCCCAGCTTCCCTACGCCCCCGGCGACCGGTGGGTCGGCGAGGCCCCACCCCGGGCCGACACCGAGCCGGTGTCCCTGGTGGTGGTCGCCCCCGGCGGGCTGGACGTGACCCGACCGGTGCACGGGCTGCTGGTCGACGAGTGGACCGAGGTCGTCCCCGCCGGGCAGGTGCAGACCGGCCTCACCTTCGAGTACGACGCCCCGGGCGCCGCCGCTCCGCAGGCGGTGCTGCTCGGACTCGCCCCCGACGGCGCGGCGAACTGGCAACCGGCCACCCTCGCCCAGGTGCTGGAGGAGACCCTCGACCTCGCCGTGGCCCGCGCGGTCGACCTGGACTCCCTCGGCGCGGCCGGGCAGTTCCTGCCCGCCCTCTACTTCCCCACCAACGTGACCGAGACCGCCACCACCACAGACTTCGTCCCGGACGCGACGCTCACGCCGCAGGGCGGACAGGAGGGCCAGTGACCAGCACCGAGCCGACGACCAGCGCACCGTCACCGGCGAGCACCGAAGTGCCGGCCACCCTGCCGTCGGTGACCACCTGGACCCGGCTGGAGCCGCGTACCCGGCGGGCCGACCTGGCGCCCGCCGTGCAGGCGCGCACCGCCGACCCGCTGTGGCTGTTGGCCCGCCAGTGGCAGCTCGGCGAGTTCACCGGGGAGGACACCGGCTCGCCGGTCGCCGCCCGGGTGCACGCCCGGACCGCCGCGTTCACCCGCTACCGGCCGGGCCCCACCGCCGGCGCCGTCCGGCTGCCCGCCGGCACGCCGCTGGAGGCGGTGGTGGAACGCGAAACGGCGGCCACCGCCACCGACCTGCGCTTCGCCGTGGACAGCGGCCAGCAGCTGCTACGCCTGCTCGCTGCGGCCGGCGCCGGGGAGCTGGCCGGGCGGCTGTGCACCACGTACCCGGTGCCGGCCAGCCCGCCCGACGCCGCCTCCGCCGCCGACCCGGAGACCGTCGGGTACCTGCGGATCGTCGCCGGCCGGGTGCCGCACGGCGACCTGGCGCTGCGGGCCTGGGCCGAGGGCCGGTTCCTCACCGAGGCGCAGGTCCCGGCCGCGCTGGTCGGCGCGGTCACCGGCGCGGTCACCCAGTGGCTGACCTGGCTGGGGGTGCCGCCCCGCCCGGCCGGCCCACCGCCGGGCTACCTGCTGCAACTGCCGGCCGTGCTGGCGCCCGGGGCGTCCCGACCGGCCGCGCCGCCCTGGCCGCCGGCCGACTTCACCCCGCTGTTCAGCACCCCCGGGCTGGAGGGCCCGGCCTGGCGGCGCGAGCGGATGGAGTACGACGCTGCCGTCGCCGCGCACGACGGCGACGACGAACTGGTACTCACCGCCCACGAGTACGACGGGGACCGGCTGGACTGGTACCACTTCGACCACGAGCCCGGCGCCACCCTGGACGCCCACAAGTCGACAAAGGACCTGGTCAAGGTCCTGCTGCCGGCCCCCGTGTCGTACGCGGGCATGCCCTCCACCCGGTTCTGGGAGCTGGAGGACGCCCGGGTCAACCTGGCCGGCGTCGGGGCCGGCGCCGGCGACCTGGCCCGCCTGTTCGTCCTGGAGTACGGCCTGGTCTACGGCAACGACCATTTCGTGCTGCCCCTGGAGCTGCCCGTCGGCACCGCCACCCGGATCCGGTCGCTGATCGTCACCGACACCTTCGGCGTACGGACGCTGGTGCCGGCCGCCCCCGAACGGACCGCGCTGTTCCGCCCCTCCGGCCCCGACGGCCCCGCCGACGTGCTGGTGCTGCCCGCCACCGCGGCCACCACCCTCGACTCCGCCCCGGTGGAGGAGGTCCGCCTCGGCCGCGACGAGATGGCCAACCTGGCCTGGGCGGTGGAGCGCACCGTCACCGGGGCGACCGGCCGCCCCGTCGACCGCACCGCCCAGGTCGCCCGCGCCGCCGTGCCACCTCGCCCCACCCCGGCCAGCACGGACGTGCCATCGCTGTCGTACGCCTTCGCCACCACCGTCCCGGAGAACTGGGTGCCGCTGATCCCCGGGCCCACCGACGGCCGCCCCGACGTGGTCCGGCTACGCCGGGTGCCGCTGCAACAACCCTCCCGGGAGGGACCGCCGGTGGCGGTGACCGGCCACAGCCGACTGCTCGACTGGCGCTGGCGCGACGACAACCTGGTCGAGCTGGCCTTCCCCGAGGAGGAGGTGCCCCGCGCCGGTGCCCGGGTGCTGCGCCGCTGGCAGCTCGCCCGGTGGACCGACGGCTCGGTGCACCTGTGGCTGGGCAGCACCCGCCGCGCCGGCACCGGCGAACTCTCCAGCGGCCTGCGCTACGACACCGTCCAGCCGCGCTGAACCACCCGTCGACCCGAACGCGGAGAACCCGATGACGATCACCTGGAAGAACGACCTGCCCCTGCCGATGGCGCGGCCCCGCTACTACGACTACCAGTACCTGCGCGCGGGCGACCTCACCCAGGCCCTGGACTACCTGCTGGCCCGGCAGAACCTCACCGCCCGCCTGCTGCGCCCGATGGGCGTGGTCAGCGGCCTGGATCTGTCCGCCACCGGCAGCGACGTGACGGTCAGCCAGGGCGTGGCCGTCGACGGCGACGGCCTGGTGGTCGTGCTGCCGGAGAACACCCGCCGGCCGCTGCCCGCCGACGGCACCTCCTGGTTCGTGGTGATCCGCTACCACGAGTACCTCGCCGAGCCGCGCGACGAGGGCGGCGTGGTCGCCGAGACCCGGTGGACCGAGGAGGGGCGCATCGAGTTCAGCGCCACCGCGCCCACCGACACCACGCACGCCGTGGTGCTCGGCAAGGTCACCCGCGCCGGCGGCACGGTGAGCACGCAGACCTCCGGACGGATGGTCGCCGGACTGCGGGTACCGGTGGGGGCGATCGTGCCGTCGGTGGGAGCCGGCTCACAGTCCGGCATCACCTTCCCCGCCGATCCCGGCGGCGGCCTCGGCGACGAGGCGTACATCCGCTACTGGCCGTACGCCGGCGAGAACACCATCCTGCGCATCGCCAACAACAATGACCCCGATGACCTGATCGCCTTCACCCAGAGCGGCGCCGACCGGCTGCGCATCGGCGGCTCCATGCTGCACCTGGGCAGCATGGAGGGAGCCCCGGTCAGCGCCGGCCAGGTGGTGACCGCGCTGGGCTTCTGGGGCCCCGGCGTGCAGCACGCGCAGCTCTCCTTCCGCGCCGGCAAGGGCTTCGAGCTGGTCGACCGCAGCGCCGACGGGCCGGCGCTCGGCTACCCCGAGGGCAGCAAACCCTACGCCGACCTCGCGGTGAAGGAGCTGCGCGCGGCGAGCCTGCGCGGACGCGGTGGGCTGTCGCTCAGCGCGGAGGGAGCCTTCGCCGTACGAGCCACCGGCGGCGTCACCGTCGTCAAGGACGCCAACGGCAACGGCGACCTGGCGGTGCAGGGCAACCTCGCCCTCGGTGGGAACGTGTCGTTGCCCGCAGCCACCTGGCTCAACGCCGCCGGCCGGATGCACCTCAACGGCTCGGAGCGGCTGTACCTGCTCAACACCAACGGCGTATACATCGGCTACGGCGGCGGCACCGGCCCCGAAACCGGCTGCGTGTGGGTCGAGAAGCGCGGCTTCTTCGGCGGTGACGTGCAAATCAACGGCCGCCTCGGGGTGGCGGTCAGCCCGAACTCCCTGCCGTCGTGGAGCGGGGGCGGCATCGGCACCTTCGACCTGTTCGCCCGGGGCGCCATCTACTGCGGCAACGAGTCCACCGGGTACACCATCAGCCTGGACGCCGGCAGCGGCATCATCAGGGGCAAGTCGAAGCAGTTCGCCATCGACCACCCGCTGGACGCCCCTGACGCGACCGACCGCCGCCAGCTGATCCACGCCGCCCTGGAGGGTGCCGAGAACGGCGTGTACTACCGCGGCGAGGGGCGGCTGCGCGGCGGGATGGCCACCGTGAAGCTGCCCGACTACTTCGAGGCGCTGACCCGGCCGGACGACCGGACCGTCCAGCTCACCCCGGTCTTCGACGACGACAAGCCGGTCTCGGCACTGACCGCCTCCCGGGTACGCGACGGCGCGTTCCGGGTGCGCACGGTGGACGGTTCGCCGGCCGAGCACGGCTTCTACTGGGAGGTGAAGGCGGTCCGCGCCGACCTCGAGCCGCTGGCCGTGGAGGTCCCCGCGCCTCGCTGACCCCGGCGCCCGGGCCTCTCGCGGTGGGCGGAACCAGCGCGTGGCTCGGCCTGGTCATCCTCCTCGGCTCCCCGGCCCTTCCGGCGAGGCGCGGTCGCGGCTGTTCGCGGCGAGGCCGGCCGCCACGACGGGATGTCGCTCTGTGCAGCAGCCGCACCGCCGGATCTGGTCAGGTGAGTCGGTCTGCTCGCCCTCGCTGATCCGTCAGCGCAGGAATTCCGCCAGGGCCTGCACGAACCACTCGGGATCGTCGAGCCAGGGGTAGTGTCCGCCGCCCGGTTGCACGGCCGGTTCGCCATGCGGGAACAGGCCGGCGTACTCGGCGGCGCGCTTCGGGGGGAGCCCCACGTCGTGCTCGCCGGTGAGGAGGAGGACCGGCGCCTCGAGGCGGGCCAGGGCGGACCTGGTGGCATCCGGGTCAGGCCCGCCGGCGGCGTAGTACCCGGCCGCCGCGTCCGGGTTCCTGCCCTCTTCCTCCCGGGCCAGCTGGGCCTGCCGGGCGGCATCCCACCGACCGTGGCTGAACGGGGTGATCGCCGCCCAGTCCTCGGCGGTAGGCGCACCCGACCAGATCCGCTCGAAGGCGGCGAACGCCTCCGGGAACCAGGGCTGCCCGCGGCGCAACTCGGCGACCTCACGGCGATCCAGGTCGGTGATCTCCAGACCGACCGGCCGGGGGCTCGGGTTGACCAGCGCGAGTCGGGCCACCCGGTCCGGGTGGCGGGCGGCGTACAGCACCGCGAGGCTGCCGCCGGCCGAGTGCCCGAGCAGGTCGACCCGGTCCCGGCCCAAATGCACACGCAGCGCTTCGACGTCGTCGACCAGCCGGTCGTACCGGTAGGTCGCCGGGTCCGCCGGCACGGCCGACTCCCCGGTCCCCCGCAGGTCGAGGCGGACCAGCGACCGGTGCGCCGACAGTCCACCCAGGTCACCGAGGTACGCCGAGGCCAGCATCGGACCGCCGGGCAGACAGATCAGCGGATCGCCCGCGCCGACCCGGTGGTACGCCAGTCGGGTGCCGTCAGCAGTGTCGAATGTGGCCATGCGGAGATCGTATCCGCGGGCGGTCCTGTGCAATAGGGACAGTTTCCGGGGGTGGATATGCCAATCAGGGCCACCCCTTGAAAGGGGTGGCCCTGATTGAATGGTTGTCCGGCGGTGTCCTACTCTCCCACACCCTCCCGAGTGCAGTACCATCGGCGCTGGAGGGCTTAGCTTCCGGGTTCGGAATGTGACCGGGCGTTTCCCCTCCGCCATGACCGCCGTAACTCTATCGACATGTCAAACAACTCAACCAGCCAAGTGCTGGGTGTTGTTCGTTTGCCGGGAGTTGCACAGTGGACGCGTAGCAGCTTTGTAGTCAAGTCCTCGGCCTATTAGTACCGGTCAACTGAACCCGTTACCGGGCTTACATTTCCGGCCTATCAACCCAGTCGTCTAGCTGGGGGCCTTACCCATCCAAAGGATGGTGGGATACCTCATCTTGAAGCGAGCTTCCCGCTTAGATGCTTTCAGCGGTTATCCCTTCCGAACGTAGCTAACCAGCCGTGCCCCTGGCGGGACAACTGGCACACCAGAGGTTCGTCCGTCCCGGTCCTCTCGTACTAGGGACAGCCCTTCTCAAGTATCCTACGCGCACGGCGGATAGGGACCGAACTGTCTCACGACGTTCTAAACCCAGCTCGCGTACCGCTTTAATGGGCGAACAGCCCAACCCTTGGGACCTGCTACAGCCCCAGGATGCGACGAGCCGACATCGAGGTGCCAAACCATCCCGTCGATATGGACTCTTGGGGAAGATCAGCCTGTTATCCCCGGGGTACCTTTTATCCGTTGAGCGACACCGCTTCCACTCGCAAGTGCCGGATCACTAGTCCCGACTTTCGTCCCTGCTCGACCTGTCAGTCTCACAGTCAAGCTCCCTTGTGTACTTGCACTCAACACCTGATTGCCAACCAGGCTGAGGGAACCTTTGGGCGCCTCCGTTACCCTTTAGGAGGCAACCGCCCCAGTTAAACTACCCACCAGACACTGTCCCTGAACCGGATAACGGTCCGAAGTTAGATACCCAAATCAACCAGAGTGGTATTTCAAGATTGCCTCCACCCATACTGGCGTATGGACTTCACCGGCTCCCACCTATCCTACACAAGCTAATTCGGATACCAATGTCAAGCTATAGTAAAGGTCCCGGGGTCTTTCCGTCCTGCCGCGCGTAACGAGCATCTTTACTCGTAATGCAATTTCGCCGGGCCTGTGGTTGAGACAGTGGGGAAGTCGTTACGCCATTCGTGCAGGTCGGAACTTACCCGACAAGGAATTTCGCTACCTTAGGATGGTTATAGTTACCACCGCCGTTTACTGGCGCTTAAGTTCTCCGCTTCGCCCCGAAGAGCTAACAGGTCCCCTTAACGTTCCAGCACCGGGCAGGCGTCAGTCCATATACATCGAATTACTTCTTCGCATGGACCTGTGTTTTTAGTAAACAGTCGCTTCCCCCTGCTCTCTGCGGCCATACAACGCTCCACCCGCGTGGGGCTTCACGTCTCCGGCCCCCCTTCTCCCTAAGTTACGGGGGCAATTTGCCGAGTTCCTTAACCACAGTTCGCCCGATCGCCTCGGTATTCTCTACCTGACCACCTGTGTCGGTTTGGGGTACGGGCCGCTAAGAACTCGCTAGAGGCTTTTCTCGGCAGCATAGGATCACTGACTTCACCTGAATCGGCTCGGCATCACGTCTCAGCCTTCATGCACCACGGATTTGCCTATGGTGCGGCCTACACGCTTACCCCGGCACAACCACCGGCCGGGCTCAGCTACCTTCCTGCGTCACCCCATCGCTTGACTACTACCCGCCAGGTTCCCACGCTCCCCAACATTGACCCGAAGGTCGCCGCCGGTTTGGGTGGTTAGCACAGCGAGGTTCGTCAGGGTCGCTCTTTCGCGGGTACGGGAATATCAACCCGTTGTCCATCGACTACGCCTCTCGGCCTCGCCTTAGGTCCCGACTCACCCAGGGCGGATTAGCCTGGCCCTGGAACCCTTGGTCATCCGGCGGAAGGGTTTCTCACCCTTCTTTCGCTACTCATGCCTGCATTCTCACTCGTGCCGCGTCCACAACTGGGTCACCCCGTTGCTTCACCCGCGGCACGACGCTCCCCTACCCATCCACACACCTGCACAAGGAATCAAGTCCAAGCGAGGTTGAAATGTGAATGCCACAGCTTCGGCGGTGTGCTTGAGCCCCGCTACATTGTCGGCGCGGAACCACTTGACCAGTGAGCTATTACGCACTCTTTAAAGGGTGGCTGCTTCTAAGCCAACCTCCTGGTTGTCTATGCGACCCCACATCCTTTTCCACTTAGCACACGCTTAGGGGCCTTAGCTGGTGATCTGGGCTGTTTCCCTCTCGACTACGAAGCTTATCCCCCGCAGTCTCACTGCCGCGCTCTCACTTACCGGCATTCGGAGTTTGGCTGATTTCGGTAAGCTTGTGGGCCCCCTAGACCATCCAGTGCTCTACCTCCGGCAAGAAACACGCGACGCTGCACCTAAATGCATTTCGGGGAGAACCAGCTATCACGGAGTTTGATTGGCCTTTCACCCCTAACCACAGGTCATCCCCCAACTTTTCAACGTTGGTGGGTTCGGCCCTCCACGCGGTCTTACCCGCGCTTCAGCCTGCCCATGGCTAGATCACTCCGCTTCGGGTCTAGAGCATGCGACTGAATCGCCCTATTCAGACTCGCTTTCGCTACGGCTCCCCCACACGGGTTAACCTCGCCACATGCCACTAACTCGCAGGCTCATTCTTCAAAAGGCACGCCGTCACCCCGCAAGGCTCCGACGGATTGTAGGCGAACGGTTTCAGGTACTATTTCACTCCCCTCCCGGGGTACTTTTCACCATTCCCTCACGGTACTCGTCCGCTATCGGTCACCAGGAAGTATTTAGGCTTACCAGGTGGTCCTGGCAGATTCACGGCAGATTTCAGGGGTCCGCCGCTACTCGGGAACACCCACAGAAGGTCAGCAACTTTCACGTACCGGACTATCACCGTCTACGGTTGGCTTTTCCACACCATTCGGCTAGCCACTGACTTTGTAACTCCTCGAACAAGTGTCAGCTTGTTCAGCGGGGTCCCACAACCCCGACCACGCAACCCCTGACAGGTATCACACGCAGCCGGTTTAGCCTCAATCCGCTTTCGCTCGCCACTACTCACGGAATCACTATTTGTTTTCTCTTCCTACGGGTACTGAGATGTTTCACTTCCCCGCGTTCCCTCCATACACCCTATGTGTTCAGGTGCAGGTGACACCACATGACTGGTGCCGGGTTTCCCCATTCGGACACCCTGGGATCACAGCTTGGTTGACAGCTCCCCCAGGCCTATCGCGGCCTCCCACGTCCTTCATCGGCTCCTGGTGCCAAGGCATCCACCGTTCGCCCTTGACAACTTGACCACAAAGATGCTCGCGTCCACTGTGCAATTCTCAACAAACGACCAACCCACAACCAGATCCACCCCACACCAGCCCGACCAACGCCGGCGGTATGCGAGGCCAGGTCATGCCTGGCAACCGTCCCCCACCAAGGTGGGGTCATGGTTCTGAAAGACAACCGAGGTTGTTCCTTCAGGACCCAACAGGGTGCTCTACATCCGTGCCCAGCCGCACCAGGACCCCGTTCCCTACCACCAAGGTGGTCGTACTAGGAGGAACCCGGCCGTTGCCAGGACCAGACTCGCCAGTGTCTCCGCCATTGAGCACCCCGCCACCACATTCGGATGGCGCGGGCTCCTTGCACCCTTTCGGGTGAAGGTGCTCCTTAGAAAGGAGGTGATCCAGCCGCACCTTCCGGTACGGCTACCTTGTTACGACTTCGTCCCAATCGCCAGCCCCACCTTCGACGGCTCCCTCCCACAAGGGGTTGGGCCACCGGCTTCGGGTGTTGCCGACTTTCGTGACGTGACGGGCGGTGTGTACAAGGCCCGGGAACGTATTCACCGCAGCGTTGCTGATCTGCGATTACTAGCGACTCCGACTTCACGGGGTCGAGTTGCAGACCCCGATCCGAACTGAGACCGGCTTTTTGGGATTCGCTCCACCTCACGGTATCGCAGCCCATTGTACCGGCCATTGTAGCATGCGTGAAGCCCTGGACATAAGGGGCATGATGACTTGACGTCATCCCCACCTTCCTCCGAGTTGACCCCGGCAGTCTTCGATGAGTCCCCGCCATAACGCGCTGGCAACATCGAACGAGGGTTGCGCTCGTTGCGGGACTTAACCCAACATCTCACGACACGAGCTGACGACAGCCATGCACCACCTGTGACCGCCCCCGAAGGACCTCACATCTCTGTGAGTTTTGCGGCCATGTCAAACCCAGGTAAGGTTCTTCGCGTTGCATCGAATTAATCCGCATGCTCCGCCGCTTGTGCGGGCCCCCGTCAATTCCTTTGAGTTTTAGCCTTGCGGCCGTACTCCCCAGGCGGGGCGCTTAATGCGTTAGCTGCGGCACAGGGAACCGGAGAGGCCCCCCACACCTAGCGCCCAACGTTTACAGCGTGGACTACCAGGGTATCTAATCCTGTTCGCTCCCCACGCTTTCGCTCCTCAGCGTCAGTATCGGCCCAGAGACCCGCCTTCGCCACCGGTGTTCCTCCTGATATCTGCGCATTTCACCGCTACACCAGGAATTCCAGTCTCCCCTACCGAACTCTAGCCTGCCCGTATCGACCGCAGGCTTGGGGTTGAGCCCCAAGTTTTCACGGTCGACGTGACAAGCCGCCTACGAGCTCTTTACGCCCAATAAATCCGGACAACGCTCGCGCCCTACGTCTTACCGCGGCTGCTGGCACGTAGTTGGCCGGCGCTTCTTCTGCAGGTACCGTCACTTACGCTTCGTCCCTGCTGAAAGAGGTTTACAACCCGAAGGCCGTCATCCCTCACGCGGCGTCGCTGCATCAGGCTTCCGCCCATTGTGCAATATTCCCCACTGCTGCCTCCCGTAGGAGTCTGGGCCGTGTCTCAGTCCCAGTGTGGCCGGTCGCCCTCTCAGGCCGGCTACCCGTCGTCGCCTTGGTAGGCCATCACCCCACCAACAAGCTGATAGGCCGCGAGCCCATCCCAGGCCGAAAAACTTTCCACCAAGCCTCATGCGAGGCCAGGTCATATTCGGTATTAGCCCCGGTTTCCCGGGGTTATCCCAAAGCCTAGGGCAGGTTGCTCACGTGTTACTCACCCGTTCGCCGCTCGAGTACCCCGAAGGGCCTTTCCGCTCGACTTGCATGTGTTAAGCACGCCGCCAGCGTTCGTCCTGAGCCAGGATCAAACTCTCCAACAAAAACTTGTCGAAAAACTGTCCTGACAACAAAAGTGTTGCCAAAGGAATCCCAACCAACAGCACTCCCGAAGAAGAACTGCCAGTCCGGGGTATAAATCATAATTGGCACTGGCTTATCAAGCACCCTGTTGAGTTCTCAAAGAACAACCACACACCGCCCGGAAACCCCCCGAAGAGGACCCCCGACCCGGGGCAATTCTCGCTCTGTCGTGACCGGCGCTTCCGCGCCGGGCACTTTTACTACGTTACCCGCTGATATCCGCCGTGTCAAACCGCTCTGTCGCGATCCGCACCACTTCCACCACAATTACGGGCACCACAATTACCACCGACTCTCACCGCTGTCCTCATGGCTTCCGACAGGCCGGCCGCTGCGGTCTCCCACAAGCACGCCCGGTTCCCTACCGGCGATGAACCATACCCGGTCGGCTCCGCCCCACCAAATCCGCCTCGCAGCGTCTTCGGGGCACCGCCCGGTCCCGGGTTCCGAGGATTACCACCCCCAGATCCGGAAGCTCATTCCCGCGCCCGGCCTAGCAGGTCTTTCGCCTGTTTCGTCCGTTCCGCGCTGGCAGAGAGAAAGTTACGCGGACCGCGAGTTGATCGTCAAATTGGCGGCGTGCGTCCCCCGTCACATCGGGGCCGTCAGGCGTTTCCGCCCCTCCCCCGATCCCGGGCGGGCCCGTCCTCCCAGAAAACCAGACCCTGACTGGCACCGCTCAGTCGAGGTCGAGGTCGAGGCCGAGGCCGCGTCGGCCGGTGGAGTTGAGGCTCTCGGCCGGGAAACGGTCGGGCCAGTTGCGCTCGTAGTGCTCCTCCGGGAAGTCGGCGGGGCTGGACCCGGAGTGGAAGGCGTCCCGGACGCTGGCCGCGTAGCGCTCGTTGCGCGGGCACCAGGGCGCCGCGGGGATGTACATGACGTTGCCCCAGCCCTGCTGGTTCTGCACCGGCGCCACGCTGTGGATCATGTCGCAGTGCCACCAGACGGAGTCGCCGGCCCGAACGTCGGGGATGCCGACGAGGGCCCGCATCAGCAGCGGGTGCCAGGTCTGGTTGGCGGGGAAGACCTGGTTGACCGTCACCCCGCACATGTCGTCCTCGGGCACGTCGGCCAGCAGCGGCCGGAGCATCAGGTACGCCATGGCCCCGGGGATCGGCACGGTGTGCAGCACCCCCTGGTCGTGGTCCATGTCGGACAGCGCCGTCCAGCCCTGGAAGGTGCGGAAGGCGGAGCACATGGTGGTGCCCGGGTACTGCGGCCCGGCGGTGCGGTAGGCGGCGTCCCAGGGGTCGTACTGCTCGACGGTGCCGTCGAAGAGGTGGCGGAAGGTCTGCTGGTACGCCTCGGTCATCCACAGGTCGAGGGTGCCGGGGTCGAGGTGGGTGCCGAGGCCCTGGGAGTCGGCGCCCGGCGGCCGGCGGCGGATCCGGTCGGGGTAGAGCGAGTCGCGGTCCGGATCGAACCACCGCACGCCCTCGGACTCGTGCTTCCACTGGCTGTTGAGGAACGCCTGCACCCGGGCCATCCGGTCGCTCTGGCGGGCCTGCATCTGCGCCGGCGACCAGTAGATCGGGTAGATCTCGGGCTTGGAACCCACGCTGCCGAAGAAGTCGTCGCCGGGGCCGCGGTAGGCGTCGAAGAAGCCGTTGCCCTCCACGTAGTCGACGATGTCGCGGTCCCAGCCGAGGGCCTGCTCCCGGTCGAAGTGTCCGCGCACGACGAGGCAGCCGCGCCGGCGCACCGCCCGCAGGGTCTCGGTCGACACCGTGCCGGCCTCGATGTCGGCGTACTCGATGACCGGCCAGACCGGCTCGCCGCGGCCGCGCGCCGCGACGATCTCGTCGACCTCCGCCTGGATCTGCTGCTCGACGACGGCGAACACCTCCTCGACCGTCCGACCGGACGCCTCGATGCGGGCGCGCAGCGCCGCCTTGATCTCCCGGATCGCGCCGGGCAGGTCGGTCGGGGTCGACTCCCAGTGCGGCAGCGGTGGGAGCGGGGCGGTGGTGAGGGCGGGTTGGGCGGTCACGGCAGGACTCCTTCTAGTTAAGGCTCCTTCTTTGAAAGGACTGTAGGTGGCGGGACACTTTCTAGGCAAGACTCCTGACTAGAATCGTGACGTGACCGCCGCCAAGCCCTCGCTGGAGCTGCTCCGCACGCTGACCGACGAGCACGTGCTCCGCGAGTTGATGCAGGCCCGGCGCCTGACCCGGGCCGACCTGGCGGCCCGCAGCGGCCTGTCCAAGCCGACGGTGGGCGAGAGCGTGCGCCGGCTGACCGAGGCGGGACTGGTCGTGGACACGGGCGAGCGGACCCCCGGCGGACGCGGCCGGGGGCGCGTCGGCTCGTACTACGCGCTCGCCGACACGGTCGGCACCGCCTTGGTGATCGGCATCGCGCCCGACGGGGTGGTGGCCGAGTGCGTCGACGCCTACGGAGACACCCTGGCCCGGAGGCACCACGAGATCAGCCGCCCGGCCCGGCCCGAGCAGGTGGCAGCCGCGCTGCGTACCGCCGCCATCCAGGCCCAGCGGAGCACGGGACGGGCCACCCGACTGGCGGTCGTCAGCGCCGCCGACCCGGTGCAGCGCACCACCGGTCGGCTGATCCGGCTCCCCGACGCGCCGTTCCTGCTCGGCGAACTGGACCCGGTCGACGTGCTCGCGCCGCAGGTCCAGGGGCCGGTCGTCGTCGACAACGACGTCAACTGGGCGGCACAGGCCGAGCGCGACACCGATCCGACCACCCTGACCGACTTCGCGTACCTCTACCTCGGCGAGGGACTGGGCTGCGCGGTGGTCAGCGACGGCCAGGTACGCCGGGGGCACGCCGGCCTCGCCGGCGAGATCGCGCACCTGATCACCATCGGCCCGGACGGTCGGGCGACCCGGTTCATCGAGGTCTTCGGTGACCTGGGGCTGCGCCGGCCCGCCAGCACGGCGATCGACGTCGACCGGCTCCGCGAGCTGGCCGACGCGTCGTCGGCCACCCGCGAGGCGATCGGAGCGGCGGTGAGCGGCGTCCTGGCCGCCATCGTCGCGCTCACCGACCCGCAGCTGGTCGTCCTCGGCGGGCCGTGGGGCCCGGCGGTCCTCGACGCCGTCACCGCCGCCTTCGGCCGCCTGCCCCGGCACGTCGACCTCCGCGCGGCCCGACTGACCCGGGAACCGTCCCTGACCGGCGCGCGCACCGACGCCCTCGCCCGGCTCCGCTCGGCCATCGTCGCGACCCCGCGGCGACCACCCGCCTGACCCGGCCGCCGAACCCGCACCCCGACCCAAGGGACGAGCACCGTCGCCGAGCGGACGACGGTCCGATCGAGGCACCGCACTGTCGACGCGGGAGCCACCGCATCGACAGGCCATGACCCCGCGGGGGCCACCGACGCAACAGGGCCCCCTCACCGCGTCCCGATCACCGGGGCAGGCCTATTGTGCGGGGCCGGACGACGGTAGCGTTGCGCCACATCATGGCCCGTGGGCGTCCATCCGCGTGGCGTTCACACAGTACGGAGGGTGCGGCATGTCCAACGGCGAGGAGCCGTTCGCGCTGCGTGACGACGCGGCCGGACGGCCGCATTTCGAGACCGCCCTGCGCGGGTACGACAAGCGGCAGGTGGACCGGTACATCGAGCAGACCGACGGTCAGCTCGCGACGCTGTCTACCGAGCGTGACCAGGCGGCGAGCCAGGTGCACGGCCTCACCACGCACATCCAGCGCCTCCAGGCGGAGCTGACCGAGCTGCGGCAGCGCCCCGCCCAGGTGGACCGGGCGTCCTTCCGCGACCTGGGCCCGATGGTGGACCAGATCCTGGCGCTGGCCGAGAAGCAGGCCGGGGTGATCACCGAGACGGCGACTCAGCGGGCGACCAGCCTGCAGGCCGAGGCCGAGAAGGTGCTGACCGAGGCGCGGGAGCGGACCGTCCAGTCGCTGCGGGACCTTGACGAGGAACTGTCCGCGCGCCGGGCCGAGCAGGACAAGGTGTACGAGGAGCGGCGGTCGGCGGCCGAGCGGGAGCTGGCCGAGATCCACGAGCGGGCCGAGAAGCTGCGGGCGGAGGGTGAGGCCGCGCACGAGCGCGCCCAGCAGGAGGCGAAGCGGATCAGCGAGCAGACCGCCAAGCAGATCACCCAGACCCGGACGGCGGCGGAGGCGCTGACCAAGGCGGCCCGTACCCAGATCCAGCAGGAGATCCAGGCGGCGCGGGCGCAGAGCCAGCAGGAGCTGGCCCAGTGGCACGCCACCGCCGAGAAGGAGATCGCCGAGCGGCGGGCCGCCGCCGAGCAGGAGCTGGCCGAGCACCGGGCGGCGGCCGAGCAGGAGCTGACCAACCAGCACAGCGCCGCGGAGCAGCAGATCCAGGCGCTGATCGCCGAGGCGCAGCAGTACGCCACCGAGGTGCGCCAGCGTGCCGACGAGCAGATGGCGGCGCAGCAGGAGCAGCTCACCGCGGTGCAGGAGGAGATCGCGGAGCGGCAGCAGGCGCTGACGCAGGTGAGCGAGGAGTTGGAGACCGCCCGGCAGCAGCTCGCCGAGATCCAGCAGGAGGGCGACACGACCGAGCGGGACCTCGTGCAGACGCAGCGTCGGCTGGAGGAGACCCGCCGCAGCCTGGTTGTCGAAACCCGGCGGCTGGAGGAGGCGCGGCAGGCGGCCGAGTCGGTCGAGCGGCACGCCAAGGACGTCCGGGCGCGGGTGCAGCGGGAGGCCAAGCGGGTGGCGGACCTGGCGGCCGCCGCGGTGATGGCGGCCGCGGCCGGTGGCGGGGAGACCGCCGAGTACCCGATGCTGGCCGTCCGCCCCGGCGGGGAGCGGTCGGCGACCGGGACGCCGGAGGAGCCGGAGACCGAGCAGCCGGCCGGCGAACCGCCGGTGGCGGTGCGGCCGGCGGCCGAGCGGCCGGCCCCCGAGCCGTACGTGCCGCCGGCGGCGCACCGGCCCGAGGTGGTCCCGAGCAGTTGAGCGGTGGCGCGCCGGCGGTCGCGTCGGTCAGGGCAGGACGACGTTCTTGCCCCGGGCGTGGCCGCCGCGCAGGTGCCGGATCGCGTCGGCCGTCTCGGCCAGCGGCCAGCTCCGGTCGAGGACGGGCCGGAGCCGGCCGGCGTCGACCAGCGCGGTGAGGGCGTCGAGGTTCTCGCTGCTCTCCTTGGCCACCAGGGGGATCAGCCGCTGGCCGACCAGCGGGGAGAGCAGCAGCGCGCGCAGCTGCCGGTCGAAGCCCTGCAGCAGCCTGCCGGTGGCGGCCTCACCGCCGACGAGGACCAGCGTGCCGGTCGGGGTGAGGGCGCGGCGCAGGTGGGTCAGGGTGCGGTTGCCGGCGGTGTCGACGATGACGTCGTATCGCACGCCCCGGTCGGTGATGTCCTCGCGGGTGTGGTCGATGACGTCGGTCGCGCCGAGGGACCTCACGAGGTCGGGTTTGGTGGGTCCGCAGACGCCGGTGACGTGGGCGCCGGCCGCCGCGGCGAGCTGCACGGCGTACGAGCCGACGCCGCCGCCGGCGCCGATGACGAGCACCCGCTGGTCGGGGCGGACCGTCGCGGCGTCCCGCACGGCGGTGAGCGCCGTCTGACCGGAGACCGGGATGGCGGCGGCCTCGGCGAAGGTGAGCGCGGCGGGCTTGCGGGCGAGCTTGTGCTCCGGCGCGAGGGCGTACTCTGCGTAGCTGCCGGCGCCGGTGCCGTAGACCTCGTCGCCGGGGGCGAAGCGGGTGACGTGGCGGCCGACGGCCTCGACGACGCCGGCGAGGTCCATGCCGGGGACGCGGTGGCGGGGGCGGCGCAGCCCGTAGCCGAGGCGGACCGGGTACGGCAGGCCGGTCATCAGGTGCCAGACGCCGGGGTCGACGCCGGCGGCGTGGACCCGGACGAGCACGTCGTCGTCGCCGACCCGGGGCGGGTCGATGTCCCGCAGTTCCAACACGTCAGCGGGGCCGTAGCGGTCCTGGACGATGGCTTTCACGAGCCCTCCCGGGGGTACTGGAAAACGTCGGTGACGGGGACGTCGAACACGGCGGCGATCTGGAAGGCCATCTCCAGCGACGGCGAGTAGCGGCCCTGTTCGATGGCGATGACGGTCTGCCGGGTCACGCCGACGCGGCGGGCCAGCTCGGCCTGGGTCATGTCGCCGTGCGCGGCGCGCAGGGCGCGGATGGAGTTGGTGATCCGGGTCGGTTTCACCACGACTGGAAGCCCCGCCGGTAGGCGACGATCTTGGCGGTGGAGCCGACCACGGCGGAGAGCACGAAGCACAGGTAGATGACGTTGGCGATCCAGAAGTGGTCCCAGCGGGCCAGTGCCATGCCGAGCGCGGCGACCGCGCCGACGACGACGAACGACTGGCCGATGTGCTCGCCGGTGCGGTGGATCTCCCGGTCGCGCTGGTCGGACTGGTTGGCGCCCTCGGGCGAGACGATCGAGACGACGATGTGCAGGAGGATCGACGCCACGATGGCGCCACCGATGCTCCAGAGCAGGGCGCCGGCGTACGACACGTCGGGCAACGGCACGCCGTCGGCGCGGCCGAGGACGATGGCCGCGTACGTGGCGTAGGCGATGACCGCGACCACGGCCAACATCCAGGCGCGTTTTTCCTCGAAGGCCACGGACCCTCCCGGGGGTGTAAAGAATTTTTGACACCCGAACGGTATGCCCCGCCGGGCAGGTGTGTCAAGAATTCTTTACACGGCGGGACGGGCGCACACGCAGACAAGGCGGGCCCGTGAGGACCCGCCTTGCCTTTGTTGAGCGACTACCAGAGGACTTGAACCCCTAGACCACATCTGCAATCCGCAACCGTGCTAAGTGGCAGTCACCGAAAGCGTAGGGCGGCGCGGAAGCCCTCGCAGTCACCCATGTGACAGCTCAGCTCACGTTGCCCGAGTTGCGGGCCCCGCCGCCCACCGTGATCTGCCCGTCCATCGACACGTTGTCGGTCACCGACCAGAGGCGCTTCGCCGGGGCGCCCGACCAGAGCGGGTTGACCATGATGCCGGGGTTGCAGTTCTGCACCAGGTTGTCCCGCACGGCCAGGATCGGCCCCCCGGCCGCGAACGCCCAGATCCCCAGGCCGGTGCCGCCGGAGACGGAGATCCGGTTGTCCGAGACGAAGACGTTGCGCATGCTGCCGATCTTGATGCCGCGGATCGTGCCCTCCCCCCGCCACCAGGCCTTGACCAGGTGGATGTCGTTGCCGGTCACCCGGATCGTCCGGCCCTGGATGGGCGGACCGGGGTGGTACGACACCCCGATGTGGACGCCCTCGGCCACCTGGTCGAAGCGGCAGTCGGAGACCTCCACGTCACCGACGGCCGTGCCGCCGCCGATCACCACCCCGCAGGCCCCGATCGACGCCTCGGCCGCGGCCGCCAGTTCCTTGCGGTACCCGGCGGCGTACCGGTCGCCGAACGCCGGCTCCAGCAGGATCCGGTCGGCGACCGAACGCAGGTGCTTGGCCGCCGCCGACGGCGTCTGCACCGGGCGCGACGGCGGCGACGCGGCCAGCGCCGTCTCCCAGGCGCCCTGGGCCAGGGCGGAGTCGAAGCGCAGGCTGGCCCCGGGCGCCGGCAGGGCGACGTTCCGCCGGTCCCGGGCGATGTCGTCGGCCCGGCGCACGTTGACGCCCTCGCCGACCAGGTAGTCCCGCAGCGCCTTGCGGCCCTCGTCGGTGTCGAAGATCCGCCCGGCGGCATCGCCGAGGCGGCCCTTGAGCGAGGTGAGCTGCCGCTTGTAGCTGGGCAGCCGGCCCGGGTCCGCGGCGGCCAGGTCCGCCAGCCGGTGCAGGTACGCCCCGGCGCTCTGGTCCGAGCGCAGGTCCTCCGGCGTCGGCGGGTGCAGGGCGGCCAGGGTCTTCCACTCGCTCTCCGGCACCGTCGAGTTCATCCGCACGCCCCACTGCCCGACCCGGACCACGGTGTTGAAGTCGCCGCGTTCCAGCCGGTCCGCCCGGTCCAGCGCCAGCCGGCCGACCAGCTGGGTGGCCAGCTCGCCGCGGAACTTCTCGTCCTTGACCAGCTCCTGCAGGGTCAGCGAGAGCGGTCGGGGCGGGGTGCTGAACCGGCACCGGGTGACGATGGCGTGGTCCGGGTTGACCAGGAGCACGCCCTGCTGGCCGTGACCGATCAGGAAGTCCGAGTCGAGCACCCGGACCCGGCCGGGCGGGGTGCCCTGGTCGTTGCGCACGGTCAGGCAGGTGCTGCGCGGCGCGGCGCCGGCGACCCCGGCCAGCCGGACGTGCTCGACGGTCACCTCCTTGCAGTTGATCGCGCTGACCGGACCGAGCCGCCCCGAGCTGTCGGCCGGCCCCGGGGTCTCCACGAACAGGTGCGACACCGACACCGAGCCGCAGTTGGCGAAGAGCAGCGCGTACTCGTGGCCCTGCACCTGGATGCGGCTCGCCGGCCCGCTGCCGAGCAGCCGGATGTTCGCCCGGTTGCTGAAGGTCACCGGCGTGTTGCTGGTGTAGAGCCCGGGCGCGAAGCAGATCAGCGCGTCCTCGGCGGGCAGCGTGTTCAACGCCTGCACCCAGTCGATGCCCGGCCGCAGCGTCAGCGTCGCCCAGCCGCCCGTGCTGGCCGCGGCGAGCTGGTTGATGGCGGCCTGCACGGTGGTCGCCCCGGCCAGCGACGGCCGCCCGGTCGGGTCGTACGACACCCGGTCGGCGCGGGAGAGGCTTGCGGTGAAGGTGAGCGGCAGGTGCGCCGGCTGCGTCGCCTCGTCGAGGAACTGGGCGGTCACCACCTGGGTGGCGGTGCCCGAGTCGAGCTGCCAGGCGCAGCGGGCCCGGCCGTCCGTACCGGTCTCCACGGTGACCGTGCTCGCGGTGGTCGCGCCGGCGGTCAGCTTCCCCTGGCCGGTGGTGACGGTGAACCGCACGCGCGCCTTCGCCACCGGTTGGCCGCCCGTGGAGACGCCCGCCACCAGGTCGTGCCCGAGCGGCACCAGCGTCGCCGGGCTGTTCGGCACCGGCACCGCCTCCTGGCCGTCCCCGCCGAGCAAACTCAGGGTCACCTGACCGGTCAGCGGGGCGAAGACCGGCCGGCAGTCGCGCAGCACGCTCCACTGGCTGCCGTCGTACCCGAGGACACCCAGCCGGCCGTGAGCCCGGCGCGGGCCGTGCGGGGTCTGCGGCACCGGCGTCGTGCCGGTCCTCGGCCACTCCACGTCGTGCACCGCCGAGCGGGCGGGAAAGGACCACCAGTCCCCCGTCCGGTAGCCGCCCGCCGCGCCGAACCGGATCTTGATGCCGAGTTCCAGGTCCAGCTCGGCGCCGCCGGCGGGGACGGTGCCCCGGCCGTCCCAGCGGCGCACCCGCGGCCGCCGGGGGAAGTCGGCCCGGTTCAGGCTGCCGGTGGCGGTGGCCGGGCGGATCACGATCCGGTCGCCCTCCACCCGGTCGACCTGCACCAGCGTGCCCGGCGTCGCGTTCTGCTCCCGGGTGTCGTCGGTCAGCTCCACCCAGGACCCGTTGGCGAAGCCCGCGCTGCCGTCGCGGCCGGGCACCTTCACCGTGAGCACGTCGACGTCGATGCTCTCCCAGGTCGCCACCGTGGAGCCGTTGTCCCGCGACCACACGTAGGTCGCCGCGCCGGGAGCGCCACCGGCGAGGATCTCCACCCGGTAGCACTGGTTGTCCAGCCCGGTGTACGGGGAACCGGTCGGGATGACGCAGTCGCCGCCCGGAGCGCCGGTGGGATCGGCGCGGACCGCGAGGGTGCCGGTCGAGGCGGCGGTCAGCTCCGCCCAGCCGGGCGGGGTGTCGGCGCACCCCACCGGGGTGTTCGGCGGACCGGCCTGCACCAGCCGGACCTGCCAGACGGTGCGCAGCCGGGTGGCGGTGTCCGGGCCGCCCAGGGCCACCTCGCGCAGGCTGGCGTCCTCGATGGCGGTGACGTGCTGCGACCAGGCCTGGAGCCAGGCCACGTAGACCCCGGCGGGGACGGCGGCGCCGGCGGCCAGCCAGGTGCCGTCGAGCTTGCGCACGAACGGGCCGGCGGCCGGCAGGTCGGGCTGGGCGAAGACGGAGACCTGCGCGTCGTTCTCGCAGAGCACCCCGTCGAGGTAGTAGCGGCCGGCCGACAGCTTCAGGTCGCCGCCGCCCCCGGTCAGCGCGAACGCCCCGTTGGCCAGCGGCGCGCCGGCCGGGCCGACCAGGTCGGCCAGCGCGGTCGCCCGCAGGTGCGCCTGGATGTCCTGCTGCTCGTTCCAGTCCGCGTCCAGGTCCACCCGGCCCTGCTGTTTGCGCACGCTCGTCGCGTGCCGCCGCTGGTCGAACGTCGAGCGGCTGATGTCGCCCTTCATGGTGTGGTTCCTCCGGTCGGCAGCACGGGCAAGGGAGATGCCACCCGCCCCAGCGGCAGGTACTCCCGCAGGGCGAGGGCCAGGTTGTTGAGGCGTTGCGGGGTCAGCGCGCGTCGGAACGCGCCCATCTCGGCACCGGACTCCGCGCCGGTGCGCAGCTCGGCGGCGGCGGTCTCGGCGAGCCGGCCGTACGTCGCGTCCCCGTACCGGGTGCTGGCGAAGGCCGGCCCGACGCGGGTGGCCACGTCCGGGTCGCCGGGGTGGGCCTGCACGGCCAGGTCCGGCTGGCAGCGGTAGCGGCGCGGAGTGACCGAACCGGGCCGCAGGTAGCTGAACCGCACGTACCCCTGCTGCCGGCGGGCCACCGTGACCACCCCGTCGAGCAGGCAGTCCGTGGCGGTCAGCACCCGCGCGCCGGTCGCGCCGAGCACGGTCACCCCGGCCAGCTCGACCTCCGCGTCCGCGGCGCCGATCCCGCCGTGCACCAGGGTGTCGGTGACGGTGAGCGGGCCGTCGCCGACGGCCAGCGACCCGGTGACGCACCGGTGCAGCGCCACCTCGACCCCCTCGTTGCCGGCCGCCACGGACAGCCCGGTCGCGCCGGGCCCGACGGTGCAGTGCCGCAGCTCCAGCCGGCCCAGCCCCGGGCCGCCGGCGGACGGCGCGGCCACCGTCACCGGGCCGGCCACCAGCAGGCCGTCGACGACCAGCTCGCCGGGGCGGTCCCCCGCGCCGGCGCCGGTGACCGACAGGCCGCCCAGCAGGCAGGGCCGCACGCCGACCGGGTCCAGGTCGGTCTGCCGGCGGGGCCGGTCCGGCGGCCGGGGCCACTGGGCGGCCAGCAGGGTGAGCCGGCTGCCCTGCCCGACGCGCACCGCGACGGTCTCGGCGTAGCGGTGGCTGTCCAGCAGCACGATCCGGCCGGCGGTACCGGGATGGGCCGCCTGCCAGTCGTGCCAGGCGGTGACCGCCTCGCCGAGCGAGGCGACCACCTCGCCCGCGCGGGGCAGCTCCGTCGCGCTCACCCCGAGCTGCCAGTCCACCGGGCCGTCGGCCGCGCCGAGGTCCCCCCGGCGGGGGTACGGGCCGGCGCCGACGTCGGCGCTGAACGCGTACCACCAGGAGAGCGCCAGGCGGTGCACCGGCCGCCCGGCGGCGACGGTGACCCGGCCGAGCACCGGGTCGACCCGGACCAGGCTGCCGGCGGGCAGCTCCCACCCGGTCAGGTCGCAGATCCGCAGGTGTTCCAGGGATACGGCGCGCAACTCGTCCGCCGCGGTCGGCTGGATCCACACCACGAAGGAGGGGTCGTCCTCGCGGAACCAGCGCAGCTCCTCGGGGGCGGGCGGCGCGGCGGAGCCCAGCGCGGCCAGCTCGTCGCGCAGCGGGCGGCGGCGCAACGGGCCCGGCACGTTCGCCTCGTCGGCGCGGTGGTCGATGTCCGGCTCGGTCACGGTCGGCCCGGTCAGCTGCCGGCCCACCCCGACCGGCTCGATCCACCACCGGCCGTCCGGCGGGTCGGCCGCCGGGGCGGCGGTGGCCCGGTCCAGCCGGTACGACGGCAGCGGCCACACGTACATGCCGATGTTGGGGATGTTCGGACGGCCCTGGCCGGCGCCCATCGCCCGCACGTCGACCGTGCGGCAGACCGGTTCGAACGGCCCGCCGACCAGTTCCAGCGGCCCGGCGTCCCGGATCGCCGCGGTGGCCGGCGCGGTCTTCGGGTGGTTGACGTGCTGGGTGATCACCAGCCGCTCGAAGAACTCGACGGCGGCGGTGCTCCAGCCGGTGTTCGCCCGGGTCAGCTCCTCCAGCGCGGCGGCGGTGCCCTTGCGGCGCCGGAACCGGATGGTGTCGGCCACCCGGGCCCGGTCGGAGAAGGCGGCCGCGTCGGGCAGCGGGTGCAGCCGGCCCGCGCCCACCAGCTCGCCCAGGTAGGGCACCACCCACTCGGCGCAGGTCTCCACGAACCAGTCGTCGGAGAGCTGGTCGACGTCGGCGCCGAGCAGGGCGGCCTGCTCGGCCATCACCTCGACCAGGGCGCGCAGCACGCCCCCGGCGGCCTCGTCCTCGCTGCGCAGCGCGGCGGGCAGCAGCCCCCAGATCTCCTCGGCCCTCACGATGCCTCCAGCAGGGTGACGTCGCCGGCGTCGGCGGTGAGCAGGTCGGCGGGGAGCAGCAGGTCGCCGGCGCGGCGGGCCGGCGCGGCCCCGATCACGTCCGCCCGGCCCGGGGGCAGCTCCGCGTCGTGCAGGAGTTCCAGCACCACGCCAGCCACCCCGGGCACCCGGTGCAGCAGGGCCTGCACCTCGCTGGCGCGTACCGGTTGGGCGTAGTCGCGGGCGTCGAAGGACAGGCCGGCGACCAGGGCCGCCCGGGCCGCGGCGGCGACCGCGACGAAGCGGTGCCCGGGGGCGACCAGCAGCCGGGCGGTCACCGCGACCCGGCGGCGGCGGTGGCCGAGGATCCGGACCGGCACGGCGGGTTGCCGGGCGGCGTCCAGCGCGCGGAGCAGGTCCGTGCGCAGCTGCGCGCCGTCCGGGATCGCGGCGCCGTCCGGCCCGGCGACGGTGAGCAGGACGATCTGCCGCTCGCCGTCCCAGACCAGGTCGGCGCGGGCCTTCCCGACGCCGGCGAAGGCCCGCGCGAAGTCCGCGTGGTCGTCGAGGGAGACGACCCGGCCGAGGGTACGCACCGCCAGCGGCGCGTTGCGCCGCGCCCGGTCCACGTTCTCCGGGTCGTCGGCGCCGGCCGCCGGGACCGGGTTGGTGACCTCCATCAGGCCCAGCGGGCGGGACAGCGGGATGGTCAGCCGCCCCGCCGCCAGGTCGGCCGACCGGCCGATGCCGGACCGGTAGGTGGCCACCACGTTGTCCTGCCCGGTGGGCAGCCGGGCGCCGGTGCTGCCGTCGCCGAAGGTGACGGTGACGGTGCCGTCGTCGGCCCGGCGGACGGTGTAGACCCGGGCGGTGGGCGCCTGGCCGAGCAGCGCGGGGACCTCCTGCCAGCGGACCCCGTCCACCCAGACGGCCAGGGTGGTGCGCGCCCCGCTGGCGGTGGCGGCGGGTACGTGGGTCAGTGGCGCGTGCCGGAGGGTGAACCGCTGGAACGCCTGCCGGGCGTCGCCGCCGCCGAGCACCTCGGCCCGGCTCTCGCCGTGCGTCGCCTTCGCCACGTTGCCGAGCACCCGGACGCTGTCCCGCCGGTAGGTGTGGGCGACGGTGCTGTCCAGGTCCACCGTGGACGGGCCGCGTACCCGCAGCACGGTGACCACCTCGGAGATTGCCGCGCCGGTCGGGTCGACGCCGCTGAGCACCAGCCGGCGGCCGGGTTCCAGGCCGGGCGTCGGGCGGGCCAGCTCCAGGGTGGCCACCTTCGCCAGCGGGGCGGTCTCCGGTCGCGGGGCGACGGCGAGCTGCCGGCTGTCGCCGAGCACGGTGGTACTCCGCCGGGAGAACGTGTTCGAGTCGCCGCCCGTGACGGTGAGCCGGGTGGTCCGGGCGGCGATGCCGAAGTCCGCCACCGGCACCTCGGCCACCGCGCTCACCCACCGCACCTGCGCCGCCCCGGCGGTCTCCAGCACCACCCAGGAGCCGGCCAGGATCGCCGGGTACGACTGGTCCAGGTGCAGGTTGCGGTCCGCGGCGGCGAGCGGGGCGTCCGCCCAGCTGTCCTTGCGGGCGGCGTACGCGCCGGGCAGCACCTGGTTGCTGGTGCCCGGGTTCAGCTCGCCGACCCGCAGCGCCACCGGCAGCGCCGACCACGGCTGGGCGTTGAAGCCGAACAGCGCGGCCCGCTGAGCGAGCAGGTGCACCTGCACCCCGGTGACCCGGGGGCGCAGCTCGACCGGGAGGACCTGCCCGACCAGCGGCGCGTCCAGCGTCACCACCGTGTACGCGGGCACCACCTGCCGGCCGTCCCCGCCGGCCTGCGGCGCGGGCAGCACCGCCGTGGCGGCCCGGACCCGCCGCACGTCGAACCAGTCCGGGCCGAGCACCAGCAGCACGCCGCCGGCCGGCAGGACGGTGTCGGCGCCGGCCAGCGTCAGCGTCTCGTCGCCGGGGCGGGGCGGCCGGGGCTCGGTGACCCGCAGCCCCACCGCGTTGAGCTCCGGCCGGGCGACCAGCGGTTCGACGGTCTCGAACACCTGCGGCAGCTCGCCGGGGCCGGGCACGCTCTGCGCCTGGCTGCCCGCCGGGATCGGCACCCCGTCCGGCGCGCCCGGGGTGGCGGTGACGGTGAACGACAACCAGGTCGTCGCGGCGACACCGGGCCGCAGCTCGTAGCCGATGGCCCGGGCCAGCAGCAGCACCGAGCCGCGCTCGGTGGCGGTGCCGAGGAAACCCTCGTTGGCGATCCGCTCCTGATAGAAGGCGAGCACGTCCAGGGTGGTCGCCCAGGCGTGCAGCAGGGCCACGGCGGGGTCGTCGACCTCGCGGGTGGTCAGCCCGGCCAGCTCGGGGCGGGCCCCGAGCCGGGCGAGCATGTCGGCGGCGAAGTCCGCCTGCCGGCCCAGCCGGTAGCTCACGCCGGCCCGGCCGGGCGGGTTGGGCTCACGGCCCGCTCGTGTCGTCACAGTCCACCCACCAGGTCGAGGTGCAGGATGCCGTGCTCGGGCACGCTGGGATCGTTGTCGAGGCGGATCACCTCGGTGTCGCCCGCGCGGAGCACCCGCGCGGTCAGCTCGCCGCCGGGCGCCACCCCGACCGGGTGCACCTCGGTGACCCGTACGTCGGTGACGCCCGGGACGGTGACGGCGGCGGCGAGGAGCTGGCTGAGGTAGAGCGGCGTGCCGAAGCTGAACCGGTCCGGGTGGAAGAAGCCCCGGCTCCCGTCGGGCAGGTCCCGGTCGGAGAAGAGGTCCAGCAGGGCCCGCCGCACGTCGGAGCGGAACGCCCCGGGCGTGACGCACACCCACAGCCGCAGCTCGACCGGCAGGTCGACCGGGTCGCGCAGTTGCAGGTCGTACCCGGCCACCCGGAACCGGTCCAGCCGCCCGGCCAGCCGGCGGGCCAGCCCGGGCTCGCCGTCCAGCCGCTGCCCGCCGCGCAGGTCGAGGGTGAGGAACACCGTCCACCAGGAACCGGTCCAGCGGATCCGGGCGGTGGCGTTGTCCACCTCCGGCAGGCGCAGCGCCGCGGCCACCCAGTCGGCGGTGGTCACCGCCCGTTCCTGGGTGAGGAAGGCGACCGGGGCGTGCTGGCGGGCGTGCTCGGTGTCCTCCGGGTCGGTGCCGCCGACGGCGGGCAGCGGGTTGGTCACGGCGAGCACGCCGGAGCGGTCCGTGACCAGGGTGGTCAGGGCGTCGTGGCCGAGGTTGCCGGCCGCACCGCCGCCGCGCCACCAGGTCACCTCGAACACCGTGCCGGCCGGCGGGCGGCGACCGGACACGTCGTCGCCGAAGCGCAGGACGACCCGGCCGTCGCCCTCGCGTTCGGGCACGAACCCCTGGTCGAACCGGTCGGCGTTGAGCAGGTCCCGGCGGGGCCGCCAACTGCCCTCGGTGGTCTCCAGCCGGATCAGCGGCAGCGCGGCGCGCGGGTCCTGGGTCAGCGCCTGGCTGGCCGGGGTGTCGGCGGGGAACGGGGTGGCGGCGGCCACCGGCTCGGCGGTCAGCAGCGGTCGCCAGCGGGTCTCCTGCGCGGGCGGGAGCTGGCCGCGCACCTGGATGGCGTGCTGGGCGGCCACCACGTTGGCCCGGGCGACCGCGCAGGTGACCAGGTGGTCGGTGCCGGAGCCGGCCACCGGGGCGGTCACGGTGAGCGGGAAGGCCAGCCGGTCGGCGGCGCTCCACCCGACCTCCAGCACGTTCACCCGCGCCACCGGGTCGGTGCCGGGGCGTACCGAGGTCAGGCGGACCACCTGCCGCCGCGTCGGGTCGGCGTCCGCCCGGCGCCCGGTCTCCGGCGAGACCACCTCCTCCAGCAGCAGCAGGTCGCCGGGGGCCAGGCCGGTGGCCGGCTGGTCGAGCAGGGTCGCCCCGACCGCGCCGGCGGGTAGGCAGCAGTCCCGGCCGCCCCAGACGTGCAGGGCGATCTCGTTGCGGCTGGCCCGCGGGGTGAGGGCGGTCAGCGTCTCGAACCCGGTGGCACCGCCGGCCAGCAGCGCCACCGCGTCGGCGGCCGGCACCGCCGGGGTGGCCCGGTCGGCGGCCAGGACCGGGGTGCCCGCCGGGATGCCCTGGGTCTCGGCGTCCGAACCGGCGGTGACCCGCACGCTGAGCCAGGCGCGGGCGGCGCAGCCGTCGTGCACGGCGTAGTCGAGCAGCCGGGCGTGCCGGCGGGCCGAGATCCGGCTGCGGGCGGTACCCAGGTACGCCTCGGTGCCGGCGGCGTCCTGCCGGTAGGAGAGCCGGTCGGCGACGTGCGCCAGCGCCTCCACCACCGTGATCAGTGGGTCGGCCGGGTTGCGTTCCGCCCAGCCGGGCAGGGCCGCCACCCGGTCCAGCATCAGCCGCCGGAACCCCGCGTAGTCCTTGGCGAGGTAGTCCGCCGGCGCGCCGGCCGGGCGGGGCGCCGGCCCGGCCGGGGCCGCCGGGGCCGGGTCCAGGTCGCTCGGGCAGTTCGCCTTGAAGGAGAACGTCGCCTCGGCCAGCACCGGGTCGAAGCCGGCCGGCACCCGGTCGTCCACCGCGGAGCGCACCAGCCGCAGCGTGTACGGGGAGAAGTCGCCGGCCCGGTCCACCCGGACGGTCAGCTCCGCGCCGGCGGCGGAGACGCTGACCACCCGGACGCCGGTGATCCGCACCCCGCCGTCGACGACCACGTTGCCGGCGGCCAGCGCGGCGCCGGTGGGCACCCCGTCGGGCTGGCCCGGCAGCGGGTGCAGGAACCCCACCCGCAGCAGCTTCTGGTCGGCCGCGTCCACCTCGACCCAGTCGATGCCGTTGAACCCGCTGCCCGGGCGGGCCACCTCGGCCCGGCGCTCGTCGTCGGTGCACCGTACGGTCATCTGCTCCCCCTCACGATGGCGACCTCGGCCGGCCGGCCGGTGGCGCGCAGCCGGTAGCCGACGTGCACCCGGACCGTGGCCTCCGCCAGGTCGACCCGGACGTCGTCGACCTCGATCAGCTCGCCGAGCCAGCGCTGCAACGCGCTGCGGGCCTGCAACTCGGCCGCGCCGACCACCGCCTCGTCGACCGGGGCGAAGAGCAGCTGGCCCAGGCCGGCGCCGAAGTCCGGCCGGTTCACCCGCTCGCCGGGCGAGGTGAACAGCACCGCCTCGACCAGGTCGGCGACGTGCCGCTGCGGGCTCGCCAGCCCGGAGCGGCCCCGGTTGTCGGGGCGCCAGGGAAAGGCCGGGTAGGTCACGACGCCACCGCCCTGATCTGGAAGCCGGCCACCGTCGGTGGCCCCTGCGGGATGCCCTCGGCGCTCACGCCCAGCCCGACGCTGACGGCGAGCATCGCCGGCTGGCCGTTGACCAGCACCCGCGCCGCCGGGGTGGTCCACTGGATCCGGACGCAGGGCTGGGGTTTGGTGCCCGCGCCGACCGGCACCTGGAACGGGCAGCCGGTCACCGGGTACGCGTCGGCGGCGGTCACCACCGGCAGGCCGCCCACCAGCACCCGGGAGTTGCCGGTCTGCGGGGTGACCGGCCCGGCGTGCGGGCAGGAGAGCACGGCGCCGACGTGCAGCAGCGGGCCGGGCATCAGGTCACCGTCAGCGCGGTCTGGTTGACGGCCACGGTCGGCCCGACCAGGGTGATCGAGGCGCCCTTGCCGTTGGAGATGACGATCCCGGTGTCGTTGATCGAGATCATCGCCCCGGTGAGCGTCTTGAGCAGGATGCCGCCCGCCGGGCCCGGGGCGTCGGAGACCATCACCGTGGCCTGCCCGGGGGTCTGCAGCACGATCGGCGGGGTGGGTGGCGGGGCGGCGGACACCAGGGCGGGGATCTCCGCCTTCGAGCCGTACCAGCAGCCGGTCCAGATCGGATGGTCGGAGTCGCCCTGCTCGAACTCCACCCAGACCCCGGTGCCGGGCAGCGGCACCGCGAACATGCCGGACTGGATGCCGGCCAGCGGGAAGCAGGGCATCGCCCAGGTGGACGGCGGCAGGGTGACGTCGGGGACGGTCACCTGGATCCGGCCCTGCTGCAACGGGTCGATGTGGTTGACCACCGTGCCGCGATACTTGCCGTAGTACCTGGTCATGCGTCGACCCTTCCCGAGGTGGAGATCTGGGCGTTGCGGCTGAGGTTGAACCGCTGCTTGACCTCGCCGGCCTTGACCGTGGTGGTCACGCTCTTCACCACGTACTCGCCGTCGTAGGCGCGTCCGGCGCCGCGCACCCCGACCAGCCGGCGGCACTGCAGCAGGCGGCCGTAGCGCAGCACGTCCAGCGAGCCCGAGCCGGTGATCACGTTCGCCGACTGGGCGGCGCGGGCCAGGCCCCGGGCGAGGGTCTGCACCACGTCCATCCGGGCGGTGGCGTCGTCGGTGCGGCTCGGGTCCGCCCGGCCGATGTTCATCCGCCGGTACGACAGCGGAATCGGGATCTTGCGGCCCAGCGGCGGGTTCAGTGGGCTGACGTCGGGCACCGGCAGCGGGATCGGCACCCGGACCTGCTCCGGGAACGCGGTGAGCAGGTAGACGGTCTTCTGCACGCCGTCGAACGAGAAGGACAGCGACTCCACGTTGGAGAAGGCGTCGGCGTTGACGGTCAGCGCCGGCTGCGCCTGCCCGGCCCGGACCTCCGGCCCCCAGTACGCGGTGTTCATCCCGGGCGTGGGACCCGGCTCCACGTAGAAGGTGTAGCCGACCTCGTCGGCCAGCTGCGACACGTACGCGAAGGTGGTGCCGCGCACGGCCGGGACCCGCTGGATCGGGTTCGGGGCGAACACCAGCACGCTGGGCACCAGCATCGGCACCACGCCGTACGCGGCGAACGGCGCCAGCAGGGTGAGCACCCGCGCCTCGGCGGGCATCGGCATGGGCAGTCCCGACAGGTCGATCAGGTCCATCATCTGGCTCACGTCGACCCCGGTCAGGGTCAGCGTGGACGCGCCGGCCTCGTTGCTGCGGGCCACGTCGTGGCGGGTCACCACGCCGTCGGAGAGCACCTGCGGGCGGCCGTCCAGGTGCAGGACCAGCAGCACCCGGGTCGGCGGGTCGAGGCTGCCGTCGGCGAGCATCCGCTCCACCAGCGAGCCCCGGCCGAGGGCGAACCGCAGCTGGAAGCCGGAACGCTGGCCGGCGTTCTGGGTCACCTGCGCCTCCTGCAACGCCTCGACGAGCTGGTACGGGGCCGGCCCGAAGGTCAGCGGCCCGACCAGCAGTTGCAGCCGCACTCCCCTAGGCATCGCCGGCTCCGGGGAACCCCTCGGGCAGCGCGACCCGGACCACCCGGCCCGGCTGCTCCAGCTCGGCCGGGTCGAAGGCGCCGTTGGCGTCGCAGAGCTGCCAGAACGCGGTCGGGTCGCCGACCGTACGGGCGGCCAGCAGGTCGACCCGGTCGCCGTCGGCCACCTGCTCCCAGCCGGCGGTGGCGAGCCGGTCGGCGGGTGGCACGAACCGGCGGCGCAGGTGGACGACCTCCTGCCCGGTGTCCGGGTCCACGGTCACCGCGGTGCCCACCGTGGCGTACCGGCTCTCCGGCGCGAGCGTGCCCGCCACCGGTACGCCGGCGGTGCTGCCGCCGGTCGCGGCGAGCAGCGTCTCGGCGACCCGGCTACGGGCGGCGACCAGGGCCGGGTCGGTCTCGGGTGGCTGCGGCGCGGTCACGGCAGCCGGTCGATTCCGAGGTCGGTCAGCCGGCCGCCGCGCGCCCGGCCGGCGAGCTGTTCGAGTTGCTGGTGGGCTGCCATGGCGAGGCCACCGGCCCGGCCGGCGGTGCCGACGTCGTTGACCGTCAGCACCCGCAGGCCCAGCCGGATCTTCGCGCGGATGGGGTTCAGCATCGGGTCGAACGCCTCCTCGGTGATGGTCAGCTCGGTGATCCGTACCGGCCAGAGCCGGCGCCGCCCGAAGGCGAGCAGCACCAGCGGTGCCGGTGGCGGCACCACCTCCAGGGTTCCGGCGGCCAGCAGCGCCGCGGCGTCCTGCACGGCGGTCAGGCTGGGGTAGGCCAGCGACTCCAGGGCGGCCAGCTGCGCGGTCAGGCCGAGCTCCACCGCGTCGGCGTTGGACCGCGGTTCGGCGAGCTGGTCGGCGGCGTCCAGCTCGGCCTCCAGGGTGAGCGTCTGCACCGGCGGTCCGGTGATCCGCAGCGCCTCGCCCTTCGCGCCGCCCTCGGCGCCGCCGGTCTTGAGCTGGAAGCCCCGGGTCAGCGCGTCCGGGTTGTACTGCAGGGTGATCACCCGCCGGGTCCGGCCGCTGTCCGGGTCGAGGACCACCAGGCCGGCGCGGAGCAGGCGGGGGCTGAGCGGACTGGTCACGGGGTGCCTCCTGTCGAGGGTCGGCGCCAGCGGATCCGTTCCGCGACGGCCCGGGTGATCCGCCCCTGCAACTGCCGGGGGTTGAGCCCGTCGAAGGTCAGCGAGCAGTTGGTCAGGTCGGTGACCCGGATCTGACCGGTCTGCAGTTCCAGACCGGTGAAGAGCAGGTTCACCCGCGCCACGGTCGCGCTGCTCAGGGAGATGGGCCGCAGCGCACCCGGCTGGTCGCTGCCGTCGGCCGCCCGGCTGATCCCGCCGCCGATCCGCAGGCCGAGCAGGGCGTCGGGGGCCAGGACGATCTCGTTGGCGCCGCCGAGCGGGAGGGTGATCTCCCGGGGGTTGTTGACCGACAGGTCGGCGTCGATGTTGCGGATCGCCAGCCGTCCGGGCGGCGACGGTTGGTCGCTCTGGACGTCGGCGATGGTGTGCAGCAGTTCGTCCCGGGACTCCGGCGTGGGCCGCAGCAGCCGGTTCAACCGGATCAGGTGCTCTTCCCGGGCCGGTCGGACCTCGCCGGTGGGCAGCCGCCAGCGCAGCAGGTCGACGGTGTTCGGCTCCTGCGGGCCGAGCCCGGACGGGTCCGCCACGGCGGGCATGGTCACCTGGTAGACGAGTTCCTCGCCCTCCATGGTGAACCGCCCCGGTGTCCACCACGGCAGCGCGCCCGTCATCCGCCGGTAGTCCAGCGCCCCGTCGTGGAAGGCCAGCCGGGCCTCCCAGGTCCGCTCGCCCCAGACGAACCCGGAGTGCACCACGTCGAAGTCCAGCCGGCCGTTGAGGCTGTCGAGGACCTCGCCCAGGTGGTACTTGTTTAGCACGCGCAGCAGCCCGTCCCAGGCCGCGGCCATCTCCCGGCGGCGCTGCTGACTGGTGGTCGGGGCGGGGGTCGGGCTCGGCCCGCCGCCCAGCAGCATGCCGAGGTCGAGCGCGAAGGTGGCGTCGCGGATGTCGAGGGAGGGCAGCTCGCCCGCGCCGGAGGTGATCTCGTGGGTGAGGTCGGGGAGCAGTCCGCGCTGCACGAACACGTACAGGCCGATGCCGTGGTCGACGAAGGTCAGGCCGCTGATCTCGCCGCCGGTGGCGGTGATCCGGCGCTCGGGCGCCGGCGGCGGGGTGGCGCTCGGGCCGACGCCCTCCGGGGTCGGGCCCTGCTCGTAGCCGATGGAGGTGAAGCGCAGGCCGTACTCCGGCCGGCCGGCGGGCGCGCCGAGCAGGCGCAGCTCCCGCCGGGCGTCGGCGGTGACCTGGGCCCGGATCGCGGTGAGGGTGGGCTGGCGCAGGTTGAGCCGCAGGCCGCCGTGGTCGAGGAAGTCCACGGCCAACCCCGCCGCGCCGAAGTCGGCGGTGCCGCCGGAGAGGAAGGTGCCGATGTCGAAGCCGACCCGGGGTGCGCTGATCGCGCCCAGGTCCAGCCCGCCGATGATGCGCATGCCCTGCGCGGTGTGGGTCGGTTCGACCAGGAAGCCGTCCAGTGGTGGGGTGGGGCGCAGCCGCAGCTCGCCGAGGACCGTCTCCCGGTCGGCGGCCAGCCGGATGGTGGTGCCGTCGCCGAGGTCGACCAGCAGGCCGCTGGCCCGGGTCTGCCCGACCACCAGCTCGCGCAGCAGCAGCCGGCGGAACCGGCCGCCGGGCGTGCCCGGCGGGTGCAGGTCGATCCGGGCCCGGGCCCGGATGTCGAGCAGCGTGATGGCGCCCTCGCCCGGCCGGATGCGCAGGCCAATGGACTGGCCCTGCCAGTTGAGCGCGTCCACCGACACGGTCGCCAGCCGCAGCCCCGGGCCGCCGTTGGCGCCGATGTCGATCCCGTCCGGGCGGATGCTGACCAGTCCGGTGTCCAGGCCCTCGAAGTGGACGTGCTGGGTGTGCTCGCCGGGGGTCGGGCCGGTGCCCAGGTGCCCTTCCGCGCCGGTGACCCGGGCCTCGACGTGGCCGCCCCGGCCGAAGGCCAGGGTGATCTGGGCGGCCGACAGCGCGGCGTCGACCCGCAGCGCCGCGTCGACCCGCCCGGCGATCTCCAGCCGGGTGGCGCCGGTGGTGATCCGGCCGGCGACCAGCCCCGCCGCCCGCGACCAGCGCAGGCCGCGCACGTTCACGTCGAGGATCTCCAGCGGCGGCAGGTTCGGCTGCCCGGCCGGGGTGGGCACCGGGCGGCCCAGGCCGACGTCCAGCACGCCGCTGCGGTAGCGCAGGTCCCGGCTGGTGATCCGGTCGATGTGCAGGCGCTCGACGAGCAGTTCGGCGTCGCCGGGCGGCCGGACCTGCCCGTCGGGACCGGTCCGCTCCGGGGCGCTGTCCCAGCGGCCGGTGACGGTGAGACCGTCCAGCACGGTGGGGCCGTGGGAGACGATCCGGCCGTCGCCGGCCCGCCAGTCGATGCCGGACAGTTCGATCCGGGACGGGCCGATGTCCTCGAACCGCAGCCCGCCGGCCTGCTCGGTGACGATCCGGCCGCCCAGCCCGGCCCGGCGGACGGTGACCGAGCCGTCGGGGGTGCGCAGGGTGGTGTCGGCGAGGGTGACCCCGCTGAGCGTGATCTGCTGGCTGTCCGTGGGGTCGCTGAGGATCCGGCCGGTGGCCGGGTCGACCCGGTGCGCGCCGGCCCGGATCAGGTCCACCGTGACGGCGGCGGCGGCCGGGCCGACGGGCTGGCCGCCGACCGTGCCGGTGATGGTGGTCGGGCCGCCCTGCAGCGCCCGGGACAGCACACTGAACCGGAGCTGGTCGAGCTGACCGATGCTCAGCCGGCCCGAGTAGGTCATCTCCTCGCCGGACAGGTCCAGCTCCAGGTCCTGCACCCGGACGCCGACCAGCGCGCCGGAGACGACCTCCACGCTGTAGCCGGGCGCCGGGTCGGTGACGTCCATGCCGATCCGGTCGGCGTCGATCCGGTCGATCACCATGGTGCGGATCAGCGCGCCCCGGACCTGCCGGCCGGTGGCGGCGGGCGCGGTGCGGACCAGCACGTCGAGGCTCATCCGGCCGATCCGGGTGCTGCCCCGGGAGTAGAGGCTGCGGGTGGCCGACCGCATGGTGACCCCGGTCAGCTCGGTGCGTTCCACGACCAGGTCGGGCAGGCGCAGGTCGTCGCCCTGCGGCACCACCCGGCCGTGGATCGCCTCGCCGGGGCTGCCGTCGGCGCGGGCGGGCGCGGTGAAGGCGATCCGTCCGGCCGTCGTACCCGGGCCGGACAGCCCGGTGACGGTGAGGTCGCCGACGCCGAATCCCACGGCGGCCCGGCCGGTGGGCAGGCCGGCCTCGGTGGCCGGGCCGCTCAGCTCGGCGGGGAGCAGGCCGCCGCCGGCGACGTCCAGGTCGGCGCGGGCCCGCAGCCGGTGGGCCTCGATCCGGTCCACGGTGGTCGCGCCGCTGCGGACGTCGGTGGCGGTCACCTCGGCCACCCGGATCTCGGCGCCCAGGGTGGCCGGGTCCAGGCCCGCGCTCAGCCCGCTGACGGTCAGCCCGCCGACCGACAGGCCGAAGTACCGCCGGGCCCGGTCCCGCAGCTCCTGGAACTCGCGTTCCTCGGCCGCGCTGCGGTGACCCGGGACGTACCGGCCCGCCGCGTCCACCGGCTCGGCGGGGCGGGCCGCCAGGACGCGCAGCCGGTCGAGGTCGGTCAGCCAGCGGGTCAGCTCGGCGCGGCGGGCCGCCCACTGCGGCTCGTCGGGCAGCGCGCCGAGCTGGGCGGCGACCTGCTCCCGGGTGGGCAGCTCGGCGGCGGTGACCCGGAGCGCGGGCTGCCCGTCCGCACCGGGCAGCAGCCGTACGCCGGCGGCGGTGACCGACGCGGTGCTGCCCCGGGCGAGGGTGGCGGCGTCCGGGGCGGTGCGGTCCCGGCGGAACCGGGCGATCAGCTCGTCGTCGGGCAGGTACTCGCCCGACCGGGAGGGCACCGAGCCCTCGGCGTGGATCGGGTCGATCTCCAGACCGGCGGCCTCGACCCGGCCGGTCAGCCCGGTCACCCGGATCCCGCCGATGTCCAGGGTGCCGCCCGCCGTCTGGCGGAGCTGGTCCGAGAGCGCGACCAGGCGACGCCGTTCGGGCTCGGTCAGCGACTCGGCGTTCCAGCGGTGTCGGGCCTCCAGCCGGTGCAGCTCCCGCTCCAGCGGCTCCAGCTCGGTCAGCTGCCTGGTCACCCGGCTCAGCCGGTCCTGCAACGCGGCCCGTTCGGCGACCGTCGCCCGGCCGAGCCGTTCCCGCAGCGACTCCTGCTCGGCGCGCAGCCGGGCCGGCAGGCTGTTGCCCAGCCCGATCAGGGTCCGGCCGACCTCGATCCGGCCGACCTGCTGCATCCCGGCGAAGGAGAGCCCCTCGGCGGTGGCGCCGGCGAAGCTGACCCGCAGCGAGTGCAGCATGGCGACCGCGTCGGTGGCGCGCTCCCCCACCGTGCGCGGCGGGCGCATCACCCCGTCGGTGAGCAGGCCGATGGTGGCGTTGGCCAGCGGCGTGAAGATCTCCCCGGCGCTCAGCGAGGCGAACTGGCGGGCCAGGAAGGGCGCCCCCGCCGTGTACGGGGCGAGCAGCGCGTCGCTGATCTTCGACAGGAACGGCAGGCCGCCGTAGAACGAGATCACGTTGTGCAGCAGGTGGATCAGCGGGTCGATCAGCGGGATGCCGATCCACCCCCGCCGGCTGGGCTCGGTGACGTCCTCCCGACCGGTCGCCCCGGCCCGGAAGGCCAGGCTGGACAGGCCGAAGCGGGTCAGCCCGAGGATCCCGCCCGGCAGCGAGTCGCTGGCGTAGACCACGTCGGAGACGCTGAGCCCGGTCATCCCGGCCTGCGCGCCGACCGGCCGCTCGTAGCCCCGGTCGGAGAAGGAGGCCACGATGTCCAGGCCGGTGAGGACGACCCGGCCGGTGCGCAGGGAGCTGCCGGTGAACGTCCGGTTGAACCCGTCGAGCTCCAGCCGGGGCAGCCGGACGCGGAGGATGCCCTGCCGGGCGTCGACCGACGCGGACAGGTGGTTGGTCTGCGCGCGGTCGGTGTCACTCAGCCGGGCGCCGCCGAGGTCGCCGCTGATCCACTGGGCGTCGTGCAGGTCGAGCTCGCGGAGGGTGACCTCCTGGGTGAACATGCTCAGCCCGGTCCGGCTGAGGAAGAGCAGCTTCAGCCCGACCGCGACCAGCCGGGCCAGGTCGCCGACCACGGTGGGCGCGTCGTCGGTGCGCAGCGTCTCGGGTTCGAACGAGGGCCGCAGCCGGGCGTGGTAGAGCCGCAGCTGGTCGACCAGCTCGCGCAGGCCGGGGACCTGGTCGGCCCGGACGTCGCGGGAGCGCAGGAACACCCAGCGGCGGTCGTCGAGGGCGTACAGCTGGACGATCAGCGAGCGCAGCTCGGTGGCCCGGTCCGCCCGCCACAGCCGGTCGTCGCGCAGCCGGTCGCGAAGCTGGTCGCGGGCCTCGATCCGGCGCGGGCCGGAGATCGCGGTGACCGCCAGGGAGGCCCGCATCTCCGGGGTCATCGCCGAGCGCATCCGGGCCCAGCGGTCCGGGTCCTCGGCCTCCAGCCGGGCCTGGTCGGCCACCGGCAGGTTCCGCACCAGCTGGAAGGCGAGCCACGCCTCGCGCGGGTTGACCGCCCAGTCGGTCAGGCCGACGGCGAGCAGCTGGCGGGCCTGCCGTTCCAGGTGGGCGGGGTCCCGCAGGGCCAGCAGGTCCAGCACCTCGGTCCGCCACATCTCGTGGGTGAGGTGGGCGTCGGGCAGCGCGTCGAGGATCCGGTCCAGGTCGCGCAGCGCGTCGAGCCGGTGGACGGCGGTGCGCAGCGTCTCCCGGCCCCGGGCGGCCGCCCCGCCGGTCACCGCGCCGGTCGGCTGGTCGAGGCCGATCAGCCGGCGGACCAGCGCGACCGCCCGCACGCCGTCCAACCCGGCCTGCACCTCCCGGTGGATCTCCTCGACGACCCGACCGGCGTCGACCTGCCCGGCGCTGCGGCGGGCCGGGTCGAGCGGTTCGGCGAGGCTGCCCACCCCGGTGTACCGGCCGCCGAGGATGTCCTCGGCGGGGATGTTCTCCTCCAGCCGGGCGAACCACCGGCCCTGCTCCAGCCGCCGCCACCGGTCCTGCGCGGCCAGCGGCAGGCTGCGCACCAGCAGGTACGCGAAGCGAGCCTCGTGGTCGCGGATCGCCCAGTCGAAGACCCCGTACGACAGCAGCCCCTCGATCCGGGTCAGGTTCTGGTGCTCCTCCCGGGCGGCCAGGACGACGAGCAGCCGGGGGCCGAGGGTCGCGCCGATCCGCTTCTCCTCCCACGGCAGATCGTCGAGGAGCGCGTCGAGCCGGCCGGCCTCGTCGAGCCGGCGTACCACGTGGCGCAGCCGCGCACCGGGTTCCGGCGGGCCGGCGGTGGCCGTACCCGCGCCGGCCGCGCCGCCGCTCGGCGCGGTGGCGGCCGCGCCGCCGGCGGTGGGCGGCGCGGTGGCGAGCGCGGCGAGCAGGTCCAGCGCCTCGGCGGCCCGGTGCTCGCCGATCAGCCGCTCGGCCCGCCGCGACACCGTCCGCAGGTCGGCGTCCCCGTCCAGCCGCCGGCTCTCGTCGTCGACCCCGCCGAGCGCGGTGAGCTGCGCCCGCAGCGCGACGGCGTCGGTGCCGCGCGGCGTCCGCTCGGCCATCAGGGCGTGGAAGAAGACCTTGCGGTCGCCGTTGAGCAGTTCCCGCAGGACGCTGTCGCGCAGCGCGCGCACCACGTTCAGCGCGGTGCGCCGCTCGACCGGGCCGAGCCCCTCGGTGCTCAGGCCGTGCACGTTGCCGGCTTCGAGGACCCGCAGCAGGTAGGGCGTCTGGCCGCCGAGCGCGGCGAGGGCGGCGCCCGGGTAGAGCCGGTGGTGGTCGTCGTCGAGGTTGCGGGCCAGGTCGGTGCGGCGGTTCGCGGGCAGGCTGTGCACCAGGTTACGGGCGACCAGGAAGGGCATCGTGTCGAGCACCCGCAGGCAGCCCCGCACGTCGTCGCCGGAGACCCACAACCCGTCGAGCAGGTCGATCAGCCGGGCCCGTTCCGCGCGGTAGCGCCGGTCGACGATCTCGCTGAGCTGCGACTCCAGCAGCCCGGTCTCGGTCTCGCTCGCCGCCGCCGTGCTGGCCGGGGGCGACGGGGCGGTGGCGACGGCGCCGGTGTCGGCGGCGACCGCGCCGGTGGGCAGCCGCGCCGCCGGCGCCCACAGCGGCCGGCCGGCCGCGGCCGCCTCGGCGAGCTGCCGGGCCTCGGCCTCCGGGTCGGTTCGGTTCGGGTACGCCCCGGGCGCCGCGCTCGCCTGCGCCAGGTGCCCGAGTTCATGGGCCAGCAGGGCCCGCCCGGCGGCCCGTTGCGGGTCGAAGCCGGGGGCCAGGTAGAGCGCCCCGTCGGCGAAGAGGCCCCGGGCGCCGTGGTTGCCGGCCCGGCGCCCGGCGTCGCCGAGGTGCACCCGCACGGCGTCCGGCCGCAGGCCCAGCGCGGGAGCCCACCGGCCGACCAGGTCACTGGTCAGCGCGGCCAGCGCCTCGTCCCGCGCCGGGGCGTCGTCCCGGTCCGGGCCCGGCGCGGCGTGGACCGCCGCCTCGCGCTCGGTCATCGGCCCGGCTCCGGGTGTCCGGGGCGGCCCAACCCGGCCCAGATCGCCTCGGCCAGGGCGGCCGGCAGGTCGGCGTCCGGGCGGGCGCGCAGCGGCCCGGGCGCGGGGCCGCTTCTCGGCAGGCCCCGGTCGGTGAGCAGCCTGGTGAGCGCCGCGGTCACGGCGGTCGCGAGCGCGGCCGGGTCGGGCACCTCGACCCCGGTGAGGACCAGCTCGCGGACGTCCACCTCGATGTTCATGTCCACAGCCCCGGGTCCGCGGGCCGGTCGTGCTTGGCGTACTCGGCGGCGACCGCGTCGAGGACGTGTCGCATCCCGACCGGGGCGCCGTCGCCGGACGCGACGAGCGCGGCGCGCAGGGCGATGGTGTGGATGTCCCCGCCGGTGAGGTCCAGCTCGGCGAGCCGGGCCCGGTCGAGGCCGTCGGTGGCCAGCCCGGGCGGGAAGGCCCGCCGCCACAGGTCGGCCCGCTCGGCCGGGCCGGGGTGTCCGAACGGGACCACCACCCGCAGCCGGCGCAGGAACGCCGGGTCGATCGCGGTGCGCATGTTGGTGGTCAGCACCGCCACGCCCCGGTACTGCTCCATCCGTTGCAGCAGGTACGACACCTCGATGTTGGCGTACCGGTCGTGGCTGTCCTTCACCTCCGAGCGCCGGCCGAACAGCGCGTCGGCCTCGTCGAAGAGCAGCACGGTGCCGCCGCGTTCGGCGGCGTCGAAGATCCGGCGCAGCTGCTTCTCGGTCTCCCCGATCCACTTGCTCACCACGGTGGCCAGGTCGATGCGGTGCAGGTCCAGGCCGAGCGCGCCGGCCACCACCTCGGCGGCGAGGGTCTTGCCGGTGCCGCTCGGCCCGGCGAACAGCGCGGTGACGCCCAGCCCCCGGGCGGTGCGCAGCCCGAAGCCCCGCTCGGCGAGCAGCACCCGGCCCGCGGCGGCGGCGGTGAGCTGGCGCAGCTGCTCGCGCGCCGGCGCGGGCAGCACCAGGTCGTCCCAGCCGGCCCGGACTTCAATCCGCTCGGCGAGGCCGTCGAGGTCCCGGCGTACCCCGGCGCGGACCAGGTCGCGGGCGGCGGTGACCGGATCGGCGCCGGGCCGCCCGGCGGTGGCGAGGATGTCGCTGTGCGCCAGGTCGAACTCGCGGGCGAGTGCGGCGGCCGGCCCGCCGGCGCGGCCCGGCAGCACCCGCCGCCACAGCTCCCGCTGCTCGTCACGGGTCGGCCGGTCCACGACCGGCCCGACGCCGACCCCGTGCAGCGGCACGGCCCGCGGGGTGGAGACCAGGACGTCACCGACGATCCGGGCCAGCAGGTACTCCACGGTGGTCACCAGCTCGGGCGGCTCGTCGCCGGTCAGCTCGACCACCAGGACCGGGTCGGCCAGAACCACCTCCCGGTTCCACAGCCGGGCGAAGGCGTCCCGGTCGGTGACGGCGCGGGGCAGGTCGACGGCGGACACCCGGTGACCGGTACGCCGCACGGTGGTGACGGCCAGCGCGACCACGTCGGTCCGGTCGGCCCGGTCCGGCCCGCAGATCCGCAGCGCGCGGCGGCCGGCCTGCCACGCCTCGGCCAGCTCGGTCGCGGCTCGTCGCCGGCTCGCCGGCAGGGTGGCCGGTGGGGCGGGCAGGTCCGCCAGGTACGGCCGAAGCCGCTCGTCGAGGCGGCCGGCGCCGCGCACCTCGTGCAGGATCCGCTCGTCGGGGCGGACCGGGGCGTGCGGCAGCGGCCCCTCGCCCAGCTCGACCAGCCGGGCGGCGCGCAGCGGCCGGGCGGCGGCCAGCGCGTCCCAGTGCGGGCCGGGCAGGGTGTCCAGGCACCAGGCGAAGCTGGGCGGACGGTCCAGCAGCCCGAGCTCCCCGGCGATCGCGGCGACCAGGACGTCGCGTTCGAACCCGCTGAGCCCGAAGCCGGCGGCGATCCGGTCCAGCGCGGGGCAGCCGGCGGACGGCGGGTCCGCCGGTTCGCCCTTGAGCAGCAGCCGGATCCGGTCCACCTCGGCGGGCAGCCCGTCGTCGGCGGTGGCGGCGACCGGCGGGGCGGGCCAGCGGGCGGCGGGGCGCGGGGCGGGCATCACAGCACCACCGACGGTCCGGTGTACCGGCCGGAGGGGTCGGCGGTCAGTGGGCTGTCCACCCCGTCCACCCGCAGCCGGGCCAGGTACGTGCCGGCGGGCAGGTCGCGGAAGCCGAACCGGATCCGGTCGGTGCTGTCGGCGCCCGGCGCGACGCCGTTGCCGGCCGGTGCGGGCAGCACGGTGCCGGTGCCGCCGGTCAGCGAGAGGGTCACCTGCTGGGTCGCGCCGACGCGCGGGTCGACGGTGACGGTGACCGCGCCGGTGCGCAGCGGCACGCCGTCGACGGTGCGGGTGGAATCGACCACCACGTCGCCGGACGCGACGGTGATCAGCGGGCGGTAGGTGACCGGCACCGCGTCGGAGCTGAGCGCCGGCCGGGGGCTGGGCGGGTCGCCGAGGTCGACCGCGTGCGTGACGACCAGTCCGGAGATCCCGGCCGGCACCGGCCGGTCGAAGGCGGCCAGCGGCACCCGCAGCTCCCCGGCGGTGGCGGACGCCGGGCTGGCGCTGGCCGCGCCGATCCGGATCCGGGTGTCCCGGCCGGACAGGTTGCGGCCGGTGACCACCAGGGTCGCCCCGGCGGTGACCGGGGTGCCGGTCGGGCCGTCCGCCCGCACCTGGTCGACCTCGGGCCCGGCGACGTCGACGGTGCCGGCCGTGACCGCGCGGACCGGCAGCGGTTCCCGGGCGCCGCGCACCGGGTCGATCAGCACCACCGAGACGTCGAAGAAGACGCTGGTCCGGTACGGCGCGCTGAACGCGGACCAGAGCCGGAAGGTCTCCTCCCCGCCCGGGCTGTTGGTGGTGGCGATCCGCAGCTGCTCGAACTGCTCTGCGAGGCGGGAGTCGGCGACCGGTGCGGGCAGGGTCGGGTCCGGCGGGTCGGGCGCGAGGGACCGGCGGATCGCCGTACGGGTGAGCACCGGCGTCTCGTGCAGCATCGCCAGCAGGTGCCCGAGCAGGATCTCGCTGGTCAGCGGATCGTGGCCGTAGACGCTCGCGACGTAGTGCAGGTCCACGCCGAGCGGCGGAGCGGCGACGTCGTCGCCGGCCGCGTCGCGCGGCGGCGGGCCGAGGTTGGCCCAGGACGGGTTGCGGGTGACCCGGTTCAGGAACAGGTTGACCTGGTTGCCCTCCTGGTTGCCCACGGTCACCCGGTCGGGCGGGCCGGCGGACACGGTGACCCCACCCACGGCCGAGGAGGCGCCGGTGGCGCGCAGGTAGGCCATCAGCTGGCCGCGCAGCACCGCGGTGACCGCGGCGAGGGCGTACGCGGTGCTCATCGTGGCCCTCCCGGGTCGCGCAGGTAGGCCTCCAGCTCGGGGGCCGGCCCCGGCTCGGCGGCGGGTGGCGGGGCGGCGGGCGGGACCGGCGGCCCGGCGGCGGCGACCGGGCGCTGGCCGGGGGCGAGCCGGACGTCGATCCGACCGATGTGGACATGCACGGTGGGCCGCTCCGGCGCCCTGACGGCGGCCCGGGTCACCGGTGCGACGCGGGTCGGCGGGGCGGGCGGCGCCGGGCGTACCACGGTCGCCGTGACCGGGGGCGGTGCCGGCTGCGGCGGTGGGGCCGGTGCGGCGGGCGGGGGCGGCGGGGCCGCCGGCCCGGCCGGCGGGGGCCCGGTCACCACCCGGTCGAGGGTGACCTCCCGCACCACCCGCGTCGTCTCCTCCCGGGTGACCGGCTCGGGCGCGGCCGGACGCGGCGACGCCTCCTGGCTCGGCGCGGCGGCGAGGGCGGCGGGTCCGACCGCCGCGACGGGATCACCCGCGGGCGCGGCGATCGCCGCCGGCCGGGGCGCCGCCGGGGATGCTGCCGGCGGTGCGGCGGCGACGGTGGGGCCGGCGGGCGGCGCCGGCGGCGCGGCCACCGGACGGGTCGCGGGGCGCGGTGGGACCGGGGCGTCCCGCTCGAGGTCGTACGCCTCGAACCCGCCGCCCGGCTCGGGCTGCTCGGGTTCGAACCGGCCGAGGGTGCGCGGCTGGAGCCGGTGCGCGCTGCCCACGGCCAGGGCGGCCAGCGCGGCCAGGTAGCCCGTCATGGCACCTGCTCCAGGTACGCGGCCCGGCGGTGCGGGCCCAGGCCGAGCACCTCCGCCTCCGACCAGCCGTACGCGCGGGCCAGCCGGTGCACCTCGCCGAGCAGCCGCCGGACCCGGGCGTCGGCGGCCTGCCACGCCCAGGCGGGCAGGTCCAGCAGGGCCTCGGCTCCGGTGCCGCAGGCCGGGCAGGTCAGCGCCACGGCGACCACCCCGAGCGGGTCCCGTTCGGCCATCGCGGCCGACACGGCGGGCAGCAGCTCGGCCGGCTCGGCCACCGGCGGTTCGGCGGCGACCAGGCAGCGCTGGAGCAGCCGGCGCTCGGCGGCCGCCGGGTCACCCGCGCGTGCCGCCTCGGCCAGGTCGGCCGGGGTGGGCAGGCGCAGCGTCAGCCGGTGCCCCCGCCAGTCGAGGGTGAACGTGCCGGTGGCCGGTTCCGGCCCGGCGGCCAGCAGCTCGGCCACGGTGAAGCCCACCTCGAGGCGTTCCGGGCAGGCCGGACAGTCCATGATGGTCTCGACCCGCCCGCCGGTCCAGTCCCCCGCGGTCCGCAGCAGCAGGGCCGCCACCGCGCCCACCGGCAGCCGGTCGGCGTCGGGGCGGTCGAGCAGCAGCAGCGGACGGTCTGCCGCCGGCCGGTCGAGCGCGTGATCCCAGGCGGAGACCAGCTCCGCCTCGCTCAGCCGCCGCCCTCCGGTCACGACCCGAGCCGGGGCTCGGCCGGCTCGGCGACCGCCTCGTCGCGCTCCCAGCCCTCGTTCTCCAGCTTGATGTGCTCGATCGCCACCGCGTTGGCGTTGGCGTCCAGCTCCGGCAGCGCCTGGTACTCCGACACCCAGCACCGGAACAGCCGGTACGACTGGGCGACCTGGCCGGCCTCGTTGAGCAGCTCGATGGTGATGTCCCGGCGGAAGTCGGCCAGCGACACCTCGGAGCCGAGCCCGGCGTGCAGCGCCCAGATCTTCCCGGCCCACGCGGCGAACTCCGCGTCGTGGGTCAGTCCCCGCTCCAGCGTCACCGCCTCGAACTCGCTGCGCCCCGGCGACTTGCGGCTGGTGGACGGGTCGCCGCCGTCGCGGTGCTTGACCACCTCGGTGGTCCGCTTCAACGCGCTGACCTTGCTCACCCCGGCCACGTACCTGCCGTCCCACTTGACCCGGAACTTGAAGTTCTTGTACGGGTCGAACCGGGTCGGGTTGACGGCGAACTGCACCATGACTCACACCTCTCAGGACGGGTTCTGGCCGGCGAGCTGCTGGATCCGGATGATCACGAACTCGGCGGGTTTGAGCGGGGCGAACCCGACGACCACGTTCACCACGCCGCGGTCCCGGTCGTCGCTGGTGGTCGTCTCCGCGTCGCAGCGCACCAGGTACGCCTCGCGCGGGGTCCGCCCGGCGAACGCGCCCTTGCGGAACAGGTCCTGCATGAACGACGTCAGGTTGAGCCGCAGCTGCGACCAGAGCGGCTCGTCGTTCGGCTCGAAGACGGCCCACTGGGTGCCCCGGAACACGCTCTCCTCGATGTAGAGCGCCAGCCGGCGGACCGGGGTGTACTTCCACTGACTGGCCAGCACGTCCGCGCCGGCCGTCGTCCGGGCGCCCCAGTTGACCGTGCCGACCACCGGGAAGGTGCGCAGGCAGTTGAGCCCGAGCGGGTTGAGCACGCCGTTCTCGGCGTCGGTCAGCGGGTACGCCAGGGTGGTCACGCCGCGCAGCTGTGCCTCGGTGCCGGCCGGGGCCTTCCACACGCCCCGCTCGGCGTCCTGGCGGGCGTACAGGCCGGCGAGGGTGCCGCCGGGCGCCACGGTGCGCGGCTGGAAACCGTCGGAGGGGTCGGGGATCCGCAGCCGGGGGAAGTGCGCGACCGCGTTCGGCCCCTTGACCCCGAGCTGGTTGATCCAGTCCAGGGCGCGGTCCGGGTCGTCCACCCCGGGTGGCGGGTCGACCAGCAGCATCGCCCGGCGCCGCTCGCACAGCTCGTACGCCGCGGACCAGATCGCCTCCGGGTCCACTCCACTGTCGACGCTACTCGGGTCGCCGGCCCGGGCCCGGGTGGCGTCGGGGATGCAGAGCAGGTTGAACAGGTCGGTCTTCAGCAGGGCGTAGAGGCCCGAGTAGGCGGCCTCGGAACCGACCAGCGCCCCGGTGCCGGGCAGCGTGCTGCCGTCGGCGCCGGTGACCAGGTCACCCTGGCCGAGCCGCTTCGCACCGACCGGCGTGTACCGGCCCACGTTGGCCGTCGCCCCGCCCAGGCCGAGCAGGGCGGCGCCGTCGGCGACGTCGCCGGAGGCGGTCACCCCGCCGACGGTGAACGCGGCGTCCACGGCGGCCGGGGCGACCAGCGGGTCGACGTCGCCGAGGAGGCGTACCCCGCCGGCGGCGGTGGGCACGACCCGGACCCGCAGGCCGGCGGCCCCGTCGGCGGCGCCGAGCGCGGCGTTGACCTTGCGCTGGACCAGGGCGGCCACCCCGGCGGGCGAGGACGGCAGCCGCTCGCCCTTCTCCAGCACCGTCACCGTCACCGCCGCCACGGCGGGCACCGTCTTGGTGGCGTCGGCCGGGTCCGGCTTGGTGGGCCGGTCGGGCTGGACGGTGAGCCGGTAGTTCTTGCCGGCGTCGACGGTGGGGGTGCCGATCGCGGCCCCGACCGTGCCGCTGGGGACCGGCCGACCGGCGCCGCTCGCGCCGGGGCGGGCCCGCACCAGGGAGGAGCCGCGGTCGGGATCGTTGAGCAGGGTGACGGCGTAGGCGGCGCTGGTCGGGTCGACGGAGAGGCCGGTGAACCGCTCGGTGACACCGGTGGACCCGTCGCGCACGCTGAGGTTGAAGATTTTCGGCTCGGCGGCGTCGTCGTGGTCGACGTCGACCAGCAGGTTGCTGCCCCACTGGCCGGTGCTGGCGGCTTCCAGCACGAGCGCCGACTTCGGGCCGGTGCCGACCTTGTCCAGCAGCGTCACCGACGCCGCCCGGGCGTCGCTCTTCGGCACCCGGACGACCAGGGCGGCCGAGCCGCCGTTGCGGAAGAACTGCTGCACGGCCAGGCTCAGCTCGGAGTCCCGGTCCACCCCGCCGAAGCGGCGCTCGAACTCGCCGAAGCTGTTCACCCGGACGGCGCGGTTCTCCGGCCCGGTGCGGACGTATCCCACGAACGCGGTCACGCCGGTCGCCACACCGATCACGGGACGGACGCCGCTCGGGACTTCCTCGATGTAGACGCCGGGGTAGCTCGGAGTCACGGGCATGACTACCTCGTCTCGGAGTGCGGGGTGGGCTGGTCACACCCTCCGCCCCCCGGGCCGGGCCGCTCTAGCGCGGAACCGACTGCGCCGAGACGCGTACCCGACACGCGGTGTCCGTCCGGTCACTCCCCACCGACCACACCGGCCGGCGTCGGACGCCGATCGCCGCGCGCCCCGGCACCGCCGGGTGATGCGCCGGCGTCGCGCTACCCGTGGTCGTAGACGGTCACCGCGATGTCGCGCGCGCAGAGGGCGCCGATGACCAGCGGCTCGACCCGGCTCCAGGTGCCGCCGGCCAGCCCGCAGCCGATGCGCGGCAGGTGCACCGACGCCCCCAGCGCCTGGACCTCGTCGCCGAGGGCGGTCAGGCAGCGCCGCACCGCGTCGTAGCGGATCGGCGGACCACCGACAGCCCGTCTTCCCGCCGGGTCAGCCCCCGGCGGCGATCTCCGCCAGCACCCGCCGCTGGAAGGCCCGGGCCTCGGCGCCGCTGGGCGGGACGCCACCGGCGCGCGCGGCGACGCAGCGCCCGATCAGCTCGCTCTCGTAGCCGGCGTCGGCCAGCCGGCTGCCGGCGGCGACCTTCGACAGCCACACCCCGTCCCGGGCCTTCACCAGCGACCGGCAGGCGCCGAGCACCGCGTCCTCGGCGCCCGGGGCGGGCGCGTCGTCGGCGGGGGTGGGCAGGGCGAGCCACCAGCGCAGCGCCTCGACGAGCAGCCGGCGCAGGTCGGCCGGGGCCAGGGCGGCGAAGACGTCGGCGGCGGGCGGGCCGAGCAGGGCGTACCCGTGCTCGTGCAGGATGTCGCGGTCCAGGCCGTACCAGAAGCGGCCGTCGGCGGCGGGCCGCTCGGCCGGGTCCCAGGTGGCGCGGAACGGCATCTGCGTGCCGGTGTTCAGCTCGACCTCGAAACCCGGTTCGGGGGTGCCGGAGCCGGCGACCGCGCGGGTGTAGGCGACCAGTTCCAGGCCGCGCGCCGGGCAGGGCAGCGCCTCGTGCCGCAGCCGGGCCACCAGGTCGCGCTTGCGTCGGGCGTCCAGCGGTCCGGCGACGACCAGCGCCACGTCCACGTCGCTGCGGCCCGGCTGGTACGCGCCCATGCCCACCGAGCCGGCCGCGTACGCCCCCACGAGGTCGTCGTCGAGGACGTCGCGGGCCGCGTCGACCAGGTCGTCGAGATAGCGCCGTACGGTCGGGTCCATGGCCGCCATCCTGCCTCGGCCCGGTCGCCGGGCCGCATGCCACCCCCCGACGGGCACGGCGGACCGCTCAGCTCGGGTCCGCGCCCCAGCCGCTCCCGTCCCGGATGATCGCCTCGCCCTTGACCAGCCACGCGACGCCGAAGGCCAGCACGGCGACGGTCTCGCACCAGAAGACCGGCTTCACCGCCTCCTGCACCGTCTCCGGCAGCAGGGTGCTCGCCGGCGCGAGCGCCACCGCCACGACGATGATCGTGCCGCAGACCCGGTAGACGCGGTTGCGGACCAGCTTCTCCGGGGTGACCGGGCCGGCGGCCGGGTCGGTCCGGGTGAACAGGAACAGGCAGAAGCCGGCCAGCAGCAGGAACAGCGCGGCGGCGCAGACCTGGTGCACCCGGCCGACCAGAACGTCGCTGGCGCTGACCGGGTCGTCCCGGGCGCCGGCGGCGGTGGGGAAGAGCGCGACGGTGACCGACAGCGCGCCGGCGACGCTGCTCAGCACGTCGTCGAGGGGTCGGTAGCGGTAGCAGACGAGGAAGACGCCGATGGCGCACATGCTGCCGACGAAGACGTCCCGCATGGCCGTGTGGTACGCCCCGCTGATCGACTCGAGCAGCGTCAACCGGCCGGCGAACAGGGCGTTGCCGGCGGTCAGCACGATCGGCATCGCGATGCCGACGACGCCGATGCCCAGGCGCAGCCGACGGACGGTCAGGACGTCCTGTGCCGGGCCCATCGCCCCTCCCCCGGGTCGCCGTCAACTGTCCGTCGCGGGGCAGCACACCGTCAACGCCCCCGGCACCACCCTGACCTTCAGCCGGGTCGTCTCGCCCCGCGCGCCGCCGTCCAGCTCGTACGTCTTCGGCACCGCGAAGCGGACCTTGATCCGGCGACCGCGGGTGATCCGGACGAACGGCGAGTCCTCGGAGCGGCCGGCGGCCATCCGGCCCAGGGTGCGCGCCCAGTCGATCGCGCCGCTGGCCGTGGAGACACCGATCTCCAGGGCGCCGTCGTCGGGGCGGGCGTCGTCGAAGGCGGGTACTCCCCCGGTGATCGTGCCGACGTTGCCGAAGAGCACGCAGCTCGCCTCGCCGTCGAACCAGTCGGACCCGTCTACCCGGATCCGGGTGCGCACCAGCTCGCCCCGGACGTGGCGCAGGCCGGTCCACAGGTACGCGGCCCGGCCGAGTCGGCCCTTGAGGGTGCGGTCGGCCTCCCGGATCAGGTCCCCGTCGAAGCCGGCGCCGGCCATCACCGCGAAGTGCTCGCCGTTGAGCCGGCCCAGGTCCAGCCGGCGGCGGTGACCGTGCAGGCCGACCCGGACCGCCTCGGCGAGGTCGCTGGGAATGCCGAGGTTGGCGGCGAAGAGGTTGGCGGTGCCGGCGGGCAGGATCGCCATGGCGGCGTCCGATCCGGCGAGGGCGTCGGCGCAGCGCTGCACCATGCCGTCGCCGCCCCAGACGAAGACCAGCTCGGCGCCCTTCTTCAGCGCCTTCCGGGCCTTCTTGGGCGCCTTGCGGCTCTTGGGCACCTCGTACCAGAGCAGGTCCTGCACCCCGGCGGCGACGAGGGTCGCGCGCAGTTCGTCGAGGCCGCCGCCGAGGGTCTTCTTCCGGTGGGCGACGACCGCGACCGTGCCCACGTTCGCGCTGGTCGCGGGGCGCTCGTCGGTGGCCGTGCTGCGCGTGCTCATGACCGGAGGTGATACCCAGGCGGCCGGAGTCCCACGCGTCGCGCACGAGCCGGTGGCCGACGGTCGCGCGGGGGCGATGTTGGTCGCTCGGTAACGCCCCGTTCACAGTTTCGACGCCGGCCGGCAAGACCTGCTGCCGGTCGGCGAATCACCGCTGGCGTGGCCGCAACACCTGGGACACACTTGAGGCCCGACACCCAGGGACGGGGGCATGGACGGCTCCATACAGGACGATGCTGCCGCGGCTTTCGTACGGGAGCTCACACACTGGCGACACCAGCGCCGACTGTCCAAGAAGGAACTGGCGGAGCGGACCGGCTTCGACCCCTCGTACGTCAGCCACATCGAGAACGGCCGACACCAGCCGACCGAGGAGTTCGCCCGCCGCGTCGAACTGGTGCTCGACAGCGGCAACCGGATCTGGCAGCGGTACGTCGAGTTCGCCGGCGCGCGCGGCGACGACCGGCTGCCCGCCCTGGGCCCCACCGCCGTGCCGCCGCCCGCCGGGCCGCACCTGGTGATCGACGACGAGCAGGCCAGCCTCTCCCTCGTCGACGGCTGGTACGAGTGCCGGTTCCGGCGCGTCCTGCACAGCGTCGGCACCGAGCCGATCACCCGGCACACCGTGCAGATCGACATCGACCGGTTCCCCGACGACCCGGCCCGCTCCACGGACTTCCACAGCCGCCATCCGCTCACCCTGGACGAGGTCGACTTCACCGCCACCATCGGCGCCGACCGCCCCGAACCGATGCGCTGGCGGGTGACCCGCAGCCGGGACGCCTTCCTGAAGATCGCCCTGATGTTCGACACCGGCGGCGCGCCCGTGCCGCTCTACCCCGGGCAGCGCACCGTGCTCGCCTACGCCTACCGGGTGCCGGCGTGGAAGTTCGGCGACTGGTTGCAGCGCGACATCCGGCTGCCCACCCGCCGCCTCGCCATCCGGCTGGACCTGCCCGCCGCCGCACGTCCCACGGTCTGGGGCAGCGAGACGTCGTTCACCTCCGAGACGACCGCCGACGTGGTCCCGCGCCGCCAGAAACGGGAGGGCGTCGTCGCGTACGAGTGGCAGGTGCCCCGGCCCCGGCTGCGCGCCCAGTACCGGCTGCACTGGCGCTACGGCGACCCGAGCGCCGCCGGCGCCGACCCGGACACGGCCGGCGGGTGGGCCACCGACGCGTGGCCGCAGGCGTGCGGCGCGGGCCGCCCGGGTGCCGACCGGTGACCCGCCGGGCACCCGTAACGGCCGGTCAGGGCGTCGGGCGGAAGTTGCAGGATAAGGGACCGGACAGGTGTCGTTTCCGACAGATCCGGCCCCTTGTCGATGCTCTCCGTAGCGACGCGACCGGCCCGACCGTTAGGCTCGACTGCTGAGTGGGGTTGTCGCAGCCGGATCAGCTTCCTCACCCGCCGGGTTACGCACGTTGGCTGAACGCAGCACCGGAAGGCAGGCTGGAGTGACCCGAGATGGCGAGCCAGGGGCCGAATTCGCCCACCGCGCGGACAACAAGCGCGTGGCGTACGAGGTCACCGGCGCGCCCGACGGGTTTCCGGTCTTCCTGCTCCACGGTACCCCCGGCAGCCGCCGTGGCCCCAAGCCACGCGGCATCGTTCTCTACCGGCTCGGCGTCCGGCTCATCGCGCACGACCGTCCCGGGTACGGCGACTCCGACCGGCGGGAGGGCCGCGACGTCGCCGACGCCGCCCGCGACGTCGAGGCGATCGCCGACCAGCTCGGCCTGGAGCACTTCGCCGTCGCCGGCCGTTCCGGCGGCGGCCCGCACGCGCTGGCCTGCGCCGCCGACGGCGCGTTACGCGGCCGGGTGACCCGAGTCGCGGTGCTGGTCAGCTTCGCCCCGTCCGACGCCACCCAGCTCGACTGGTTCGCCGGGATGAACAGCGACAACGTGCGCGGCTTCGGCGGCGACGGCAACCGCGACACCGCCTCGGTGATCGAGCAGATCCGGCGCCGCGCCGCGCGGGCGATCGAGGATCCACGGTTCCTGCTGGAGGAGCTGATGGTGGAGATGAGCGCGGCGGACCGGCGGGCGGTCAACGACGCGGCGCTGCGCCGGCTCATCACCGACACCTACGAGGAGGCGCTGCGCGCCGGCCCGTACGGGTGGATCGACGACGTGCTGGCGCTGCGGCGGAGCTGGAAGTTCGACCTCGGGGCGATCGACACGGCGGTGACCCCGGTGCGGCTGTGGCACGGCGCGGAAGACACCTTCGCCCCGGCCAGCCACGCACGGTGGCTGGCCGGTCAGATTCCGGGCGCCGAGGTGGAGGTCCAGCCCGGCGCGGCGCACTTCGACGCCGTCGAGGAGCTGCCGCGCATGCTGCGCTGGCTCACCGACGTCGGCGCGCCGGTGGGCCGGGACGTGCTGATCGGCAGCCGGCCCGATCAGTAGGGGTGCGGGTCGACGACCCGGCGCACCAGCCGGCCGTCGCGCAGCACCACCACGCTCGGATGCCGCTGACCGATCCGGTCGGCCAGCCGGTCGGCGATCCGGGTCCGGCCGATGCTCACCAGCCCGCCCGAGGCCATCTGGTGGACGACCTCCAGGTTGCCCAGGCCGCGCAGGGTGTCGGGGTGTTCGGGGCCGAGCACCTCGACCATCCGCTCCACGACGGTCCGCAGCCGCGCCCGGCCCTCCTCCAGCTCGCCGGAGTAGATGTCGAAGACCGCGGCGTTGTTCGCCGCCGCCATCGCGAACGGGTGCCGCTCCTCCAGCGCCGCGCGCAGCGCCTCGGCCGCGGACTCGGCGAGCGTGCGGGCCGTGGCGTGCTCCCCCGCGTCCCAGGTCGCCACCGCGAGGTTGTTGCGGCAGACCAGCGCGTACGGGTGCTCGGCGCCGAACACCTGGGCGAACATCTGCCCGACCTCGGCCAGCTCGGCCCGGGCCCGGGCGCCCTGCCCCTGCAGCATCATGTTCGCCGTGCGGCTCAGCCAGCTGAACAGGGTGTCCGGGCTGGTCGGGCCGAAGCTGGTCCGCAGCCGCTCGTAGGCGACGTCGAGCAGCTCGGCCGCCTCGTCGATCTCCCCGGTGCTGCGCAGCGAGACGGCGAGGTTGGCCTGGGCGACGAGCGCGTCGCGGGAGTGCTCGCCGAAGAGCCGGCGGTAGCCCTCCACCACGCCCCGCAGCAGCGACACCGACCGCTCGTACTCGCCGACCTCGCGCAGGTCCCGGGCCAGGTTGCTGGCGGAGAAGAGGGTCCGCGGGTGCTCGGCGCCCAGCACCAGCCGCAGCCGGCGGTAGGTGCTCTCGTCCAGCTCCCGGGACCGGGCGAACTGGCCCATCAGCTGGTAGGAGGCGGCCAGGTTGTTGGCGGCGACCAGGGTGCGGCGGTTGTCCTCGCCGAACACCTCCACCGAGGCGGAGTAGGTGCGCAGGTCCCGCTCCAGCGCCTCCCGGTAGCGGCCGAGGGCGCGCAGGTCGCCGGCGTAGCTGCCGGCCGTCATCAGCGTGTACGGGTGGCTGGCGCCGATCAGCTCCTCCTGCTGGCGCAGGGTGTCCTCGTCGAGCTGGCGGGCCTCCTCGAACCGGCCCAGGCCGCGCAGCAGGTTCGCCCAGTTGAACCGCAGGTGCAGCAGCTGCACCCGCAGCGCCCGGTGCGGCGGCGAGTCCGGGGACAGCTCCTCCAGCCGCGTCGACCAGGTCTTGTCGGCCTGCCGCGCGTACTGCTCGCCCTGCTCGAAGCCGCCGTTGAGGTAGATGTACCGGATCCGGTCGATCACCAGCTGGCGGACGTTGTCGTCCTGGCAGGAGACGGCGTCGGAGCCGTCCAGGTGCGGCCAGAGAATGCGGAACCGGTCCTGCACGGCCGGGTCCTCCACCTCGCCCGACGGGCGCGACCCGGCGAGGATCCGGTGCACGTCGTGCTTGATCTCGTTCAGCTCGGTGTCGGACATGCGGACCCGCAGCGCGGCCTGGAGCAGGCGGTGCACCTGCACCCGCTGGGCGTGCAGGTCCACCTTGATCAACGCGAGCCGGTTGATCCGCTGCACCAGGGCCGCCGCGATGTCCCGCTCGGACACCCGGTCGGCGACCCGGGCCGCCACCACCGGGTCGTGCGGCGCGATGACCCGGGCCACCTGATCGCCGTAGAGCAGGTCCAGGGATATCTCCGGCGCCAGCACCGAGGAGAGCTGCAGCAGCCGGTACGCGCCGGCGGACTGCTCCTTGAGCCGCTGCAGGGAGTGGCCCCACACGTCGGTCTCCGGGCCGGTGCGCTCCAGCCCGGCCAGGTAGTCGCCCACCGGGGTGCCGGTGTCGGCCAGCCAGGCGCCGGCCATCGCGACCAGGATCGGGATGTTCTCCACCGCCTCGGCGACCTGCTCGGCCTCGGCGACGCTCATCAGCTGCTCGCCGATGCGGGCGCGCAGGTGCGACACGCTCTCCGTCCGCTGGAACGCCTCCACGTCCACGGCCCGGGCCAGGTCCCCCCAGTCCGGGTTGCGGGTGGTGACCAGGACGTGCCCGTTGCCCTGCGGCAGGAAGTCCTTGACGTGCTCGTACTGGTCGGCGTTGTCGAACACCAGCAGCCATCGGGGTGGCTGGCCGCCGTCCTCGTGGCGCTCCGCGCGGCTGAGCCACTGCCGCACGGCCCGGGTCTTCTCCGGGATGGTCGGCAGCTCCGGCAGGCCGAGTTCGCGGCCGAGGTCGGACACCTGCACGTCGACGAACTGCGGCGGGTCCGCGTCGATCCACCAGACGATGTCGTACGCGCCGCGGAAGCGGTGCGCGTACTCGATGGCCAGCTGGGTCTTGCCGATGCCGGCGCCGCCGAGCAGCGCCACCGGGGTGCGCTCGTTACCGCCGGCCTTCAGCTCCTCGCGCAGCCGGCGCAGCAGCTGCTCGCGGCCGGTGAAGCGGACGTTGCGGCCGGGCGGGTTGAACACCTCCGCCCCGACGGCCGGGAAGCGGGCACCCGCCAGGCCCCGCCCGCCGTCGCCGGTGGGCCGCCCGACAAGCTTGAGCAGTTGCTCGGTGGCGGCCTCGACGCTCCGGTTGTGCACCGAGGTCCAGCTGCCGACGGGGACGTCCGGGGCGGGCGGGGTGTCGTCGAGGTGCACGGCCAGGGTGGCGCCGCCGCGCCCGACGACGTCCGGGCCGAGCCGGTCCCGCGCGGCGACGTACGCCCGGGAGACCAGCCGCAGCTCGCGCGAGGCGGTGTCGGCCTTCACCGGCGCGACGGCGCCCGGCGCGACGGTCAGCACCCGCAGGTCCGCGCCGGTGAGCACCGCCTGCACCCACTCCGCCCAGGCCTGGTCCTCGGCGGCGTGCCGCAGCACGATCAGCTCGTCGGGCACGGCCGGCTTGCGCTCGAAACGCTGGACGGTCTGCCGGCGCAGCGCCTCGTCGAGCCGGGGCAGCGAGCCGATCCGGCCGTTGGTGATGTGGCTGGTCAACGTCTCGTACGCGGACAGCAGGGTGGTCCGGCCGCCCGGCTCGTCGCCGAAGGTCGCCAGCGTCTCCTCGTAGGCGTAGTACGCCCGGTAGGGCACCTCGACGGTCAGCCAGTACTCCTGGCGTTCGGCGTCGGTCATGCCGCTGGGCAGGCCGGCGAAGCGCTGCATCGCCAGCGTCCGGCCGGCGTCCCGCTTGCCCTTCTCCCCGTCGTCGACCCGCATCGGCACCGGCAGCACGCGCCGCGCGCGGCGTCCCTCGTAGCCCCGGACCCGGCGGGCGACCGCCGAGGCGCCGTCGATGCCCTGGTCGCTGAGGGTGAAGCAGTCCACCAGCACGTCCGGCAGGTGAATGGTGCAGATCTCGGCGACGTCGCTGATGCCGGTGCGGCTGTCGATCAGCGTGTAGTCGTAGTGCCGCTTCATGTCCTCGCGCAGGGCGTCGAAGAACTGCGCGCCGCCGAGGCGGTTGTAGAAGTTGTCCCAGTTCAGGCCGGTGACGCTGGTGGCGTAGTCGGGGTTGTGCCGGCCGGCGAGCAGCAGGTCGAGGCTGCCGCCGCCGGGGAACTCCCAGTTCACCGAGAAGGCGTACTTGTGCACCCGGGCGAACTGGCGGTGCCAGTCACCGGGGCGGGCGGCGGCGTCGGACTCGGCGCGCCGCCGGGCGTTCTCCCACTCGTACTCCAGGATCAGGTCCATCACCCCGCCGGTGGAGGCGACCTGCTCGGGGTCGAGGAACGGCGCGTAAAACCGGTGCAGGCCGGGGGATTCCAGGTCCCAGTCGGCGACGAGCACCCGCTGCCCGTTCGCGGCCAGGATCCAGGCCGTGTTGGCCAGCGCCATCGTGCGGCCGGTGCCACCCTTGTATGAGTAGAAGGTGACGACCTGGCCATCGCGCGGTCGCGTCATCGGTCTTCCTTCCCTCGCCCTACGTCTGATGCGCCGGCCGGACGCAGGCTCGGCCGGGGCACGGCCGGGCCGTCGGGCGGATCGACCGGACCGTGTCGGAGGAACTGCTTACGGGCTTCGATCACCAGCTGCGGCGCGCAGCGCTCGAACTCCGCGATGTCCCGCACCGGCAGCACCTGCGGAAAGTGCGCGTCCTGCAACGTACCGGCGATCGCCTCGGGCGTCGTCTCGCCACGCTCACCGTCGGCGGCGATGACCAGCGGCACCGCCCAGCGGGGCAGCCCGTCGACCGCGTCGCGCGCGGCCTCGGCGCCGATGGCGGCGTCCACCAGCACGACGGTGGGGCACTGCGGCGCCTGGACGCGGGCGTCGGCGAAGGCGACCACCCGGGTGGACAGGCCCAGCCGCTCGGCGGTGGCCGCGACGTAGTCGGCGACGGCCAGCTCGTGCTGGTCGCCGTACGGCCGCCAGCGCGGGTCGTGCCGGGTGAGCGTGGTGACCACCAGCGCGGTCTCCCCACTGTCGGTCACCGGGTTGCTGGTCACCGTCGCGGCACGGGACGGGGCGAGCGGCTCGCTCTCGGCCACCGTGATGATCCGTTCGGCGAGCACGGACAGGATGCTCTCGTACTGCCGGCGGTAGGCGCTGAGCTTGCACAGCGCCCGCAGCCCGTTCTCGGCGTAGTCGGCCCGCTCAAGGCCGTCGCCGACCAGCTCCAGCGCCTGCGCCGTCTCGGGCCGCTCCTCCCAGGGCGACAGGGGCAGCCAGAGCACCGGCAGGATGTGCCGCGCGGCCCGGCCGGGCGCCAGCCGGGTGAGCCGGCTGCGGAACGAGTCCCGCTCGCCGACCGCCCAGGCGTTGCTGAAGTACTTGGGCGAGTAGAGCGGCACGAAGACGTGGGCGACGCTGAGCGCGTCGGTGAGCGTCTGCTTGAGGTCGGCGCCGGGGCTGACCAGCCCGTCGAAGAACCCCACGTCCAGCTCGCCGGTGCGGCGGGCGCCGCGTCGCACGGCGGCGCCGAGGTCCTGGAAGAACCGGTTGACCCAGAAGTCGGTGTCGGGGCGGGCCGACGCGGACAGCGGCACCGAGTGGGCGTAGCTGAGGAAGAAGTACGTCTGCCGGCCCGGCGGGGCGCCGGACGAGGAAGCGTCAGACCAGGTCATGCCCGACCTCCTCGAACGTCGCGCGGAGCTGCTGCATGTCGGCGGGGACCTGGGCCTGCACCCAGTGCGTGTGGTACGCCTTGGCGACCCGTTGCGCCAGGCGCCACACCACCGCGTCGTAGGCGTCCTTGCCGTTCTTGCCGAGGCTGAGCAGGCCGTAGATGCCCTCGTCGTGGTACTGCGGGGCGATGTCCGAGGGTAACCGGGTGGGGGTGAACATCTGCCGCTGCGACACGACCGGCGGCACCCGGTGCCGCTCCACCACCGACCAGTTGACCGGGATGATCGGGGTCTCCCCCGGTGTGGCCGCCGCGCCGGGGCGCAGGGTGAACCGGCGGCGGGCGAAGGCGTCCCACTCGCGGGCGCACCAGGCGCTGTTGAGGTACTGCGGTGAGATCAGCGGGATGAAGACCTGGCTGTGCCCGGCGGCGAAGGCCAGGTCCTCCGTCCAGAGCTGGCCGCCGTCGATCATCCGGTCCATGAAGCCGGCCGGGCGCCCCGGCGGCAGGCCGAGCAGCTCGACCACGTGGTCGGAGAGGTCGACGAAGAGTTGGAACACCTTGCTGTTGGTGTCCCGCGGGGGTGCGGCAACCCGGTTCTTCGTCCGGGCGTAGCTGAGGAAGAACACGGGCGCCCCTGGGTCGACCCGGAACTCTTCCTCGGTCACGTGCCGCTCCCGCCCGACGTGGGACATCCTGAACCGTCCACAGTATCGGCGTACGCAATACCGGGTGTCCCCGTCACCCGCACCGGGGCCGATCGGTGCCCGGAGCAGTGACCGCGGCGGCATCGGGGGTCACGACCAGCTGTCCAGCGTGTCGCGCATCCGGTGCGCGAACCGCTCGCCGGCGGCGGTCAGCGCACCGAGGTCGAGCAGCGCGTCGAGGGCGCCGTCGGTCCAGTCGCGGTAGCGGCGGAAGGTGGTCGCCGCCGCTCCGCCGGGCCGGCGACGCCACACGTCGGCGACGGCCAGGTGGGCGTACGTGCCGTGCAGGACGCCCTCCACCGGTCGCGGGTCCGCCCGCCAGGGCACGGTCAGCCGGCGCCGGTCGTACCGGTCGAACAGGTCGCAGACGTCCAGCACCGCGTGCATCTTGAGGTGCTGGACCTCGTGCACCAGCAGCACCGCGAGCGCCGCGTCGTCGGGGACCGGCGCCACGGCCACCGCGCCGAAGGCGGCCCCGGCGGCGGCGCTGCGCTGCATCCCGCCCTCGTCGGCCCGCAGCGGCACCACCGCGCGCAGCAGCGTCCGCAGGCCCGGGGCGTACCCGCCGGCCTCGACGTCGACGCGGCGCAGCGCCCGGGTCAGCTGCCGGGTCCATCCGTCGGCGGTGGCCGCCGGCAGCCGGGCCGCGACCGGCAGCGCGAAACAGTCCCGGTACGGGTCGGTGTCCTCCAGCAGGACGTGGTGCCCGTCGGCGACCGCCGCCCGCACCGGCCGCCACCCGTCCGGGAGGTCCGGCCGGCCGGGCCGCACGGTGAGCCGGCGGCCGCCGGCCCGCGCGGTGAACCCCCCGTCGTGGACGGACAGGAGCACCGCCTCCTCGTCGGCATCGACGGCCAGCGCGCCGAGCGTGGGCAGGCTCAGCGCCCCGTCGCGGGCCGGCACGGTGAGCTCGGCGTCGGCTCCGGCGCGGATCGCGGCGGCGGCCGCCACGCACGCCAGGTACGCCAGGTCGGCGGTCGCGTCGTCGCGGCACTGCTGCGCCCAGCGACGGACGAACGGGTGCTCCAGCACGGCGCGGACGGCCTCGGGGGCGGTGAGGTCGAGGTCGACCAGCAGCTGCCAGCCGGCCGCGGCCCGCTCGTCGTGCGCCGCGCGGGGGCTGAGGTCGACCAGCAGCGCGCGGACCAGCCCGAGATGGACCGAGGCGAGGTGGCGGGCCGACTCCACGGTGCCGTAGCCGGTGCCGAGGTCGTCGAGCACCGTCGGGCTCAGCGCGTCGGTGGGCTGCCGCTGGGCGGGTACGTCGGCGGTCGTCATCGCGTGGATCAGTTCCTTGAGGTCTGCGCAGTAGGCCGAGGGATTGTCGAAGCCGGTGTCGGGGCGGTACCGGTGGGCGAAGAGCCCGCCGCCGCACTGCCGCACGACCTCGCACTCACGGCAGGTGGCGCAGAGGCCGGCGAGGCCGGTCTGCCGGATGGCGATCATGGGGTGGGCGGCGGCGTCGTCGACCCGGTGGCGGAAGATGTCCAGCCCGGTGGCCGGGGCGCCGTCGTAGGCCGACTTGAGGGAGTCGACCTGCTCGAAGGTCCCGTCCGTCTCGATGACGACCAGGTCGGCGAAGCCCAGCCCGACCGCCTCGGTGCGGGTGGCCCCGCCGGACGCGGTGGAGAGCAGGGATTCCAGCAGCCGGATCGGCACCGGCCGCCCGTCGGCCAGCCACCGCCGGTGGATCGCCAGCAGCCAGTCGGCGTACGGGGTGGGCACCCCCTCGGGGCGCGCCGGCGGGCGCTCCCAGTTGGCGTGCGGGAGCAGGAAGTCGATCTGCGGCGGCTCCTGGGCCAGCAGCGCCTCGTAGACCGCGACCGGGTCGTTGGCCAGGTCGATGGTGCACAGGATGCCGGCGTAGCTGGACCGGTATTCGGGGCGGCGCAGCAGCGCCAGCCCGCGCAGCACGGCGGCGTGGCTGCTCTGGCCGCTGGCGTAGCGGCGGTGCAGGTCGTTGGCCGCCAGGTCGCCGTCGAGCGAGATGCCGACCTTCACGTCGTACGCGACGAGCACCTCGCAGATGCGCGGCGTGAGCAGCACGCCGTTGGACTGCATCCGCAGGTCGAGCCGCGCCACCGGGTCGATCCGGCGGCGCAGCTCGGCGGCGGCGGCGGCCAGCCCGCCCGCGCCGGCCAGCAGCGGCTCGCCGCCGTGCAGCACGACGCGGACGGTGTCGAGCCCGTGCGCGACGGCGTGTTCGGCGATCCGGCGCGCCGCCTGTTCCAGTGTGGACGCCGCCATCACGTGGGGCTGGTGGCGCCAGGACTGGTCGGGATGCTGGTAGACGTAGCAGTGGTCGCAGGCGAGGTCGCAGCGGCTGGTCAGCTTGAGCACGTACTGACTCAGCGGGCTGACCCGGCCCGGCGGCTTCCTGCCCGGCCCGCCAGCGTCAGATCGAAGAGCCGAAGCCTGCGACATCGACGCCGGTCGGGCGGTCGACCCTGCGGTCGTGGACACGGGCGACGGCACGCGCCCGGGAGAGGGAGATCTGGCCGAGCGGTGTGTGCCGCAGGTCGTCCAGTGGCGGCGGGCTCGGGGTCGGGGTCGGGTCGGGACGGACTGCGATGCGATCCACGTCGGTTCCCCCATATGCGGTTGATGGCCGGTCGACATCCACGGTCGACGACACCATCGAAGATAATATATTGCACTCGCTGTGATGTCACTGCTGCGCTGTGCCATCTTCTTCGATCATCTTCGCCATCCAGCCCTCGTTGGAGAGCGAGATGATCCGCTCGGCCTCGGCGACGAACGCGTCGTCGCCGGTCCAGCCGTGCCCGGTCTCGCGGGTCACGCACAGCCGGGTCAGCTGGTCGGCCGTCCGGGCGAACTCGATCTGCTGGGCCTCGTACTGCTGCGCGGCCCCGTAGCCGACCAGGGCGGTCGTCACGGTCGCCGCGACCCCCAGCCACGCGGTCAGGCCCAGCCCGTCGCCGAGCACCCCGACGGTCGCGGCGAGCAGGGCGCTGGCCACGGTCACCGCCGTCGCGGCCCACCGGACGCGCGCGGCCAGCCGGGCCATCCGCCGCGCCATCGGCGTGTAGTAGCCGGTCACCTGCCCCCGCACCCGGGCGGTGAGATAGCTCGGCACGTCCTGGACGTCGGGCAGCGGCCGGGCGACCGGCGCGAGGCCGACGGTCCGCCCGACCAGGTCACCCGAGTCGTCGAGCAGGGTGTCGGCGCGCCGCAGCAGCACCCGGTCGCGGTCGGCGCCGGCGAACGGCGCCACCCCGGCCAGGTAGCGGTGGACGTCGGCCTTCAACGCCTCGGAGACCGACCGCAGCCGGGTCCACGCGTGCACCGTGTCCCGCGAGGTCCACCGCGCGGCCACCGGCACCAGCAGCAACGCGGCGGCGGCGAGGATGGCCAGCGCCCGGCCGGCCGTCCGGTGCGGCTCGCCGAGCTGGGTGGCGAGGGAGCCGGCGACGGCGGCGCCGATGGTGAGGCCGGCGACCGTACGCCGCGCGCGCACGACGCGCCGTTTCTCGGCCACCGCGGCCTGCGACCAGACACTCTGCCGCTGCCAGACCATCGTGACCGCCGCCGACGCATCGAAGTTCGCCACGCCCGCATGGTAGGTCAACCGCGCCCACGGCCCCCGGACGCCGGGCGGCGGACGGGGCTAGCCGCGGGTCAACCGCTCGAGGTGCTCCGCCTCCCGGGGCGACGGCTCACTCGGCCCGCTCAGCCGCAGCCGCCACCGGGTCGTCCCGCCGTCGGGGCCGCGCAGCTCGCCGCGCGCCAGGGCACGGTCGATGTCCTGCCGCACCCGCTCCTCCAGGTGCGGTTCGGTGGCGAAGAGGATGTGCAGGCGTACCTCGTCGCCGGACCGCTCGGCCCGGGTGTGGTGGGACGCGACCGGACAGGGCGGCTCGTGTTCCCAGTGGCCGCACAGGGCCGTGGTGATGGCCGCTCCGGGCGCGCCCGGATCGGCGTCCGGCGCCATGTCGAGAACCGCCTGGTGAGCGAACCCCTGCCGCATGGCCACATTGTGCCCCTGCGGGACGTCTCCTTCCGGGCGGACCGGATCGCGTCGGCGTCGGCGCCCACCGGGCGGACGGCCGCACCTGCAGATGCGGCCGTCCAACCGCCACCACCCTCGGGTACGCGAGGCAGGTCGCCGCTTCCGCCACGCAGACGCGAGCCGCTAGGGTGACCCGGTGACCGTGTTCCGGATCAGCGAGGCCGCCGAGCTGTTGGGCGTCAGCACCGACACCGTGCGGCGCTGGGTGGACGCCGGACGCCTGCCGGCGACCCGGGACGAGCACGGCCACCGGCTGGTCGACGGCGTCGAGCTGGCCGGCTTCGTCCGGGCCCAGGCCGCCGAGCCGGACGGGCGCGCCGAGTTCTCCTCGGCCCGCAACCGGCTGCGCGGGATCGTCACCGCCGTCGTCCGGGACACGGTGATGGCGCAGGTCGACATCCAGGCCGGCCCGTTCCGGGTGGTCTCGCTGATGAGCCGCGAGGCGGTCGACGAGCTGGGCCTGACGGTCGGCTCGGTCGCGGTCGCCGTGATCAAGTCCACCACGGTCGTGGTCGAGCGGGCCGCGTCGCTGCGCGGGAGGAACAGCTGATGACGAGGATCCGCGCCGCGCTGGCCGTCCTGCCGATGGTGGCCACGCTCGGCCTGGCCGGCTGCGGCGGCGACGCCGGCGACGGCGACACGAGCGGGGTCACCGGCACGGTGACCGTCTTCGCCGCCGCGTCGCTGACCGAGTCCTTCACCACGCTGGGCAGGCAGTTCGAGGACGCGCACCCGGGCGTGCGGGTCACCTTCAACTTCGCCGGCAGCTCCGCCCTGGCCACCCAGATCACCCAGGGCGCCCCGGCGGACGTGTTCGCCTCGGCCGCCCCGAGGAACATGGCCACCGTCACCGACGCGGGCGCCGCCGTCGGCTCGCCCACCGTCTTCGCCCGCAACCAGCTCGTCATCGCCGTGCCCAAGGGCAACCCCGCCGGGGTCGGCGGGTTGACCGACCTGTCCAGGCCGGGCGTCAAGGTGGCGCTCTGCGCCGAGCAGGTGCCCTGCGGCGCGGCCGCCACCAGGGTGCTCGGCGCGGCGGGCGTGCAGCTGACACCGGTGACGCTGGAGCAGGACGTCAAGGGCGCGCTGTCCAAGGTGACCCTCGGCGAGGTCGACGCCGCGCTGGTCTACCGCACCGACGTCAGGTCCGCCGCCGCGAAGGTGGACGGGGTCGAGTTCCCCGAGTCCGCCCACGCGGTCAACGACTACCCCGTGGTGGTGCTGAAGGACGCGCCGAACCCGACCGCCGCGCGCGCCTTCGTCGACCACGTCCGCTCCGACCAGGGCCGGGCCGTGCTCACCGACGCCGGCTTCCAGCCGCCCACCGGGTCGTGACCGCCGCACCGGAGGCCACCGCGCCGCGTACCCGGCGGCGGCCCGGCAGGCGGGTGCCGGTCGCGCTGCTCGTACCCGCCGGGCTGGGGCTGCTCTTCCTGGTGCTGCCGCTGGCCGGGCTGCTGGCGCGTACCCCGTGGGCGACGCTGCCGCAGCGGCTGACCGCGCCGGGCGTGCTCACCGCGCTACGGCTGTCGGTGCAGTGCGCCACCCTGGCCACCCTGCTCTGCCTGGCCTGCGGCGTACCCCTGGCGTGGCTGCTGGCGCGGGTGGAGTTTCCCGGCCGCCGAGTGGTGCGGGCCCTGGTCACCGTGCCGCTGGTGCTGCCCCCGGTGGTCGGCGGCGTGGCGTTGCTGCTGGTGTTCGGCCGCAACGGGCTGCTCGGGCGGTGGCTGGACGGCGCCTTCGGCCTCACCCTGCCGTTCACCACCACCGGCGTGGTGCTCGCCGAGGCGTTCGTGGCGATGCCGTTCCTGATCATCGCCGTCGAGGGCGCGCTGCGTGGCGCGGACAGCCGCTACGAGGAGGCGGCGGCCACCCTCGGCGCGGGCCGGTGGACCACCTTCACCCACGTCACCCTGCCGCTGATCGCTCCCGGCGTGGCCGCCGGCGCGGTGCTCTGCTGGGCCCGGGCGCTGGGCGAGTTCGGGGCGACGATCACCTTCGCCGGCAACTATCCCGGCCGCACCCAGACCATGCCGCTCGCCGTCTACCTGGCCCTCGAGACCGACCTGGACGCGGCGATCGTACTCAGCCTGATCCTGCTCACCGTCTCGGTGGCGATCCTCGCCGGCCTGCGCGACCGCTGGATCACCAGCCCGTGAGCGCCCCGCTGCTGGACAGCCACCTGGTCGTCGACCGGGGCGCCTTCCGACTCGACGTCCGGCTGACCGTCGGCGCCGGCGAGGTGGTCGCGCTGCTCGGCCCGAACGGCGCCGGCAAGACCACCGCCCTGCGCGCCCTCGCCGGGCTCCAGCCGCTCACCGCCGGTCACCTCCTGCTCGACGGCGTCGACCTGGACCGGCCCGACCGGGCCCGCTGGATCCCGCCCGAGCGGCGCCGGGTCGGCGTGGTGTTCCAGGACTACCTGCTCTTCCCGCACCTGAGCGCGCTGGACAACGTCGCGTTCGGCCCCCGCCGGCAGGGCCTCGACCGGCGGGCCGCCCGCGTGCAGGCGGCCGGCTGGCTGGACCGGGTCGGGCTGTCCGGGCACGCCCGCAGCCGGCCGCGGCAGCTCTCCGGCGGACAGGCCCAGCGGGTCGCCCTGGCCCGCGCGCTCGCCGTACGCCCGCGGTTGCTCCTGCTCGACGAGCCGCTGGCGGCGCTGGACGCCCGGACCCGCCTGGACACCCGGGCCCACCTGCACCGGCACCTGGCCGACCACGACGGCGCGACGCTGCTGGTCACCCACGATCCGCTGGACGCGCTCGCCCTGGCCGACCGGCTGGTCATCGTCGAGGACGGCCGGGTGGTGCAGGAGGGGGACGCCGCCACCGTCACCGCCCGGCCGCGCACCGACTACGTCGCCCGCCTCGTCGGGCTGAACCTCTACCGGGGCCACGCCGACGGGCACCGGGTACGCCTCGGCGACGGCTTCGCCCTGGCCACCGCCGACCGGCTGGACGGCGACGCCTTCGTGGTCTTCCGACCCGCCGCCGTGGCGCTGCACCCGCGGCAGCCCGACGGCAGCCCCCGCAACACCTGGCCGGCCACGGTCGCCGGGGTGCAGCGGCACGGGGACAACCTGCGGGTGCAGCTCGCCGGCCCGGTCGCGGCCGCCGCCGACGTCACCCCGGCCGCCGCCGCCCAGCTTCGACTGGAGCCCGGGCAGCGGGTGTGGGCGGCGGTCAAGGCCAGCGAGACCCGGGCGTACCCGGCCGGGCCGGCGGAGCCGGACGGCTAGCTTCACTGAAGTTCGCAGGTCCCCGGTATCGAGGCCCAACCGGCCTCGCCGGTGTCGGTGTGACCACCAGAGACAATAACGCTGCGTAAGGGCCAAGACGGCCTGCGCCTGCGCGTGGCCGTGCGCGGATCTGCCGAGATTGGTGCATCAGGATATGCGAGGGATGTGGCACATTTCGAGGCTTCGACAATTCGTCGCTCGCTTGTTGGAGACGGCCGTCCCGGCATGCACCCAGCGCGACGGGTGCGCGTCCGGCCTGCAGCACTGGGCAAACGGGATAAATGGCTTGCACCGGCGCCGGTCCGAGAGCTTGACTGCTCGCCATGCCTTCCCCCTCACCGATCTTCGTTGCGGGTACGGGTCGTTCGGGAACGTCACGGATCGCCGACATCATCGGCGAACATCCGCTGATCCATCGGATTCCCATGGAGACCCGGTTTCTCATCGACCCGGGTGGCCTGCGGGACCTGGCCGACGCGCTCACCGATCGATACGACCCCACCGTCGGTGAGGACGCCCTGCACCGGCTGAGCGACTTCCTCACCGTGCGGGTGCCCGGCCGGCGCGACGATCGCGGCAAAACCGTTCCCGAGCTGGTCGGCGAGCGCCGCTACCGGGACGCGGTGCAACAGCTCTGGCCGCAGCTGGTCGCGTACACATACGACGAACCTGCGCCCGCGGAAGGCTTCGGGAACGCCGACCGGCCTGCCGGGCCGTTCGAGCCGCTGAGCCGCCGGCGGGTACTTCCCAGGTATTTCAGCGACCGGGGCGAACTGCTCGGAATCTTGCGGGGCCTGATCGACACCATGTTCGGCGGAGCAGCCGCTGACGCGGGCAAGCCGACCTGGTGCGAGAAGACACCGTTCAACCTGCTGTGCATGGACTTCCTCTGGGAACTGGTCCCCGAAGCGACCATCGTGCACATCAAGCGCCACCCGGTCTCAGTGCTCGCATCCCACCTGGCCCAGCCATGGGCACCGCCCACCGTCGACGGCGCGCTCGCCTACCTCAAACCGGTCTACCACCGATGGCTCACCTGGAAGAACACGGTCGACCTGACGGGCAGGCGATACATCGAGGTGAAAGCAGAAGATCTCGCAGCCGACTGGCCCGAGCAGCGCCGCGCCCTGTTCGAACGGCTCGACGTCGACGACTTCGCTACCCCTTCGACGTTTCAGTCGCACAAGCTGACGAACCGCAACGACCAATTCGACGACGAAACCCGCGAGTTCATCGAAGAAGCACTCGGCAAGGTCATCCCGGCCATGGGATATGAGTGACGGCTCTGGCTCTCCACCTCGAAGACGCCGCGTCGCGCCCTCGAACGCCCGGTAGAAGGAAGCTGCCATGGAGGCGGCCGCAGGGGCGATCGGACCGTGGTCGGCGCCCCAGCTCGCCGGCCCCGCCCCTCAGTGCTCGGTACCGGGACAAAAATGGGTGGCCTCGCCAGCCCGTCCCGCCCTACCTTGTAACTGGATCTTCTGCTCCGACCCACTCACGAGAGGACTTCACCCCGCGTGACGCCGCCTGCTCTTTAGACCTGACACCTTCCCCATGCATCGGTCGCCGACGTCGCCGTCGGCCTTTTTCCCATGCCTCCCGTCAGGTCTTCAGAGAGATCATGTCTACGCGTCCTCATATCGTTCTGTCCTGGACCGTTCGGCGCACCCGCCTTCCCCTGCTCGCGCTCGGCTGCGTCCATTGCCATTCCGGCCTCGCCAGCACCGGCGACGGGAAGTTCCGCGGCAAACTCCTCGACATCTGGCTCCCGGTCGCCTGCGTTTCCTGCGACCGCACCAGCAAAATCACCGTGCACGATCGCGTCCCGGTCCGGTACCTGGACCCGATCCGTCTAAAGGGCTGCTCCGGCAACTCCTTCGCCGCTGAATCGCAGAACCCACCGGGACTACTCGTTCATCCTGCTATGAGCCGCCGCCGTGGGCCTGAGCCGGGGCGAGAGGCAAGGTGGCCTTGCCCCGGACTACATCACGCGGCGGTCCGCGCGGGGTCGCTCATGACCGGGCGCGAACGAAGGTCAGGGTCGGCCCGATACCGACGACAAAGGTGAACGCCCGGGTGCATACATCCGGACGTGCCGATGGGCGCACGCTCGCCGCGATGGGCGCTGCCGCTCCACTGGGTGCTCAGTGGTTGCGGGATCCGACCAGGCCCGGGGATTGGGCTTCGCCCCGCGCCCGATCCCCGGGGTCGGCGCAGCCGTTAACCTCACCGTCATGGCGAGCGCCGAATTGGATGAGTTGATCGTCGCGGACGCCGACGCGCTGCGCGCGTGGTTGTCGGCCAACCACGCCACGTCGCCCGGCGTCTGGCTCGCCCTGACCAAGAAGGGCGGCACAGTCACGACGCTGACCTGGCAGCAGGCGGTCGACGAGGCCCTGTGTTTCGGCTGGATCGACGGGCAGGCCCGTAAACGGGATCAGGAAACCTCCTGGATCCGGTTCACCCCTCGCAGGCCCCGCAGTTCCTGGTCACAACGCAACGTCGCCCACGTGGCCCGGCTCGAGGCGCAGGGGCGAATGCTGCCCCCAGGCCGCGCCGCGGTAGAAGCCGCGAAGGCGGACGGGCGGTGGGCGGCCGCCTACGCCCCGCCGTCGGAAGCCGAGGTACCGGCCGACCTCCTCGCCGCCATCGCCGCCGACCCCGCCGCCCAGGCCATGTTCGACGTACTCACCAAAACCAACCGGTTCGCCCTCATCCACCGCGTCAACGCCGTCAAACGGGCGCAGACCCGCGAGCGGAAGATCGGCGAGTTCGTTGCCATGCTGGCCCGTCACGAGACGATCTACCCGCAGAAGGCCAAGCCTCCGAACTCACACGGGTGATCGCCTGCTCGACGGTGGAACCAGTCACGGCGCCAGGAGCGCTCGGACGGATTCCCTGGTTCGGAAGGGACGCACCTCGGCCGTGCCGGGGCACGCTTTCGACCCCTCGGCGGTGAAGGCCGGCTTCTTGCCCGGCTTGATCCGGATCTACCGCCGACAGCCGGCTCGGTTCAGTCGACATGGCCGTCCGCCTTCGGCTCGAAGACGTCCGGGACGCCGTCGTGGTCCTCGTCGAGCGTCTCGATCTCGTGCACCCGCCGGTAGACCCGGGTGCGGGCGCGCAGGATCACCGTCGCCAGCAGCGCGGAGAGCAGCGACCCGGTGAGCACCGCGACCTTGACGTGGTCGTCACGCGCGCTGCCCAGGCCGAAGGCCAGCTCGCCGATCAGCAGCGACACGGTGAACCCGATCCCGCCGAGCAGCGCCAGGCCGAGCACGTCGACCCAGTTCAGCCCCTCGTCGAGGTTGGCCCGGGTGAACCGGGACACCAGCCAGGTGGCGGCCAGGATGCCCACCGGCTTGCCGACCACCAGGCCGACCACGATGCCGGCCGCGACCCGGTCGGTCAGCGCGGTGGCCAGCCCGGCCAGGCCGCCGACCGTGACACCGGCGGAGAGGAACGCGAAGATCGGCACCGCCACCCCGGCGGAGATCGGCCGGAACCGGTGCTCGAAGTGCTCGGCCAGGCCCGGCCCGGCGTCCGGCCCGCCGGCGGCCTCGCTGCGCAGCACCGGGACGGTGAAGGCGAGCAGCACGCCCGCCACCGTGGCGTGCACCCCCGAGGCGTGCACCAGCGTCCAGGTCACGGCGGCCAGCGGCAGCAGCAGCCACCAGGACCGGACCCGGCGCTGCACCAGCACGGCGAAGAGCGCGAGCGGCACCAGGGCGGCCAGCAGCGGCGGCACGGCGAGGCTGGAGGTGTAGAAGACGGCGATGATGACGATGGCGAGCAGGTCGTCGACGACCGCCAGGGTGAGCAGGAAGGTACGCAGCGCCGAGGGCAGCAGCCGTCCCACCACCGCGAGCACCGCCAGGGCGAATGCGATGTCGGTGGCCGTCGGGATTGCCCACCCCCGGGCGCCGTCGACCCCGGCGATGAGGACGAACAGCACGGCGGGTACGGCCACCCCGCCGACCGCCGCCGCCACCGGCACCGCGGCCCGGCGCGGGTCGCGCAGGTCGCCGGCGACGAACTCGCGCTTGAGTTCCAGCCCGGCGACGAAGAAGAAGATCGCCAGCAGCCCGTCGGCGGCCCAGGTGGCGAGGGTGAGATCGAGGTGCAGCGACGCCGGGCCGACGGTGAGGTCACGCAGCGCCCGGTAGCCGTCCGCCCAGGGTGAGTTCGACCAGAGCAGCGCGAGCAGCGCCCCGACGAGCAGGAGCGCCCCGCCCACGGTCTCCTTGCGCAGGATGGCGGAGATGCGGCTGGTCTCGCCCCAGGAGCGGCGGGCGAACAGGCTGGTACGGCGCCGGGGGGCGTCGGTCACGGGGTCTCCTCGTCGGCAGGGGTCGCGTCATCCATCGCCGACCAGACTTCCCGGCACACCAGGGCCAACCCTATCCCCCGCCCCCGGCCGACGGCCCGACGACCGGCGACGCGGACGCGCCGGCGGGCCGGTCCACGCGCGCCGGGTACCCCGTCGGCAGCGGCCCGAACCACGACGTCGCCGTGGACGCGGCGACGCCCGGCCGGTCGTCCGGCCGGGCGTCGTCACAGTGCCCGGGTGCTGGGGTCAGAGGCTGAGCTTCTGACCGGGGAAGATCAGCCCCGGGTCGGCGCCGACCACGCGCTTGTTGCGCTCGTACAGCGCCTGCCAGCCACCGGCCAGGTCCCGGGCGTCGGCGATCTGCGACAGGGTGTCACCCGGCCGCACCACGTACACGTCGCCGGTCCCGGCCGGCGCGCTGCGCCGCTGGCTGCGGGTGCTGTGCTGCTCCCGCGAGGACCGCTCGGTGGAGGTGGCCTTCGACGAGCCGGAGCGCCGCTGCTTCTGCGACTTCTCCGACTTCTCCGAGGGGGTGGAGTAGCTCTTGGTGGAGCCACCCTTCCGGCCGCAGGTCGGCCAGGCGCCGATGCCCTGACCGTCGAGCACCTTCTCGGCGATCGCGATCTGCTCGCCACGGCTGGCCAGGTCGGCGCGGGAGGCGTACTTCTTGCCGCCGTAGCCGGACCAGGTGCTCTGCGAGAACTGCAGGCCGCCGTAGTAGCCGTTGCCGGTGTTGATGTGCCAGTTGCCGCCGGACTCGCACTGGGCGATCGCGTCCCAGTTGACGCTGGCGGCGCTCGCCGGCGACGCCGGCGCCAGGACGGCGGCGACCCCGGTGACCGCACCGACGGCGAGCGTGCCGACGGCGATGCGGCGCGAGCTGACCCGTCGGTGACGGGCGGTGTATTCAGTTGCCATGTGGATTCCTCCACGCCGACGAGGTGAGCTGTCGGGTTCGGGCCGAGGAGCCCGGCCGCCCGTGGGCGGCTTCACCCCGAGGTGACGTGCACCGAGGAACGTGTGGGTCCCCCGCTCCATGCCCGCTGAAAAGGTCCCACCGGCCGGCGGCATGGATTAGGCGTTACCGGCCGTGGTGTCCGCGATCGCGAACACGAACGACGTTAGGAACTGTTTCGGGCGATTGCCCACCTCTTGTGAAGTTCTTCACCCGGCTGAGCGACGGCTTCGTCCTTCGAGTTGCGGGTTGGTCGGCGGTGCTCTACAAGGGCCGGTCGGGAACCTGTCAGGACTGGGCCGAAAGCCTCGCTCCGAGCGGCGGATCAGGTGCCGTCGTCTCGCCGTCTTCGCTGGTCAGGCGGCCTCGATCGGCGGCCCGCGCCGCCGGACGGTCAGCGTTGCCGCTGATTGGCGACTCATGTCTGGGCAGCCCGGCCGCCGACTCGGACGGTAGGGAGCAGAGCGCGGCCGCGGCGCCGACGGGTCGGACCCGCCGGATGCCGGGCGCCGTCGCCCTGGCCGGCACGGTCCGCCCCGGTTCGCGGCGGCCGACCATCCGCGAGAGGAAGGACGCTCCATGGACACCGTCAGCATCGACACCGACTACCTCGTCGCCACCTTGGACGAGGACGACGACCCGGAGAGCCTGGCCGGCGACGAGGTCGACTTCGACCTGGCCGCCGCGCTGGAAGAGGAGGAGTGAGATGGGCGTGCACCTGGCGCCCGCGCTGCGGGTGCTGCGCGAGGAGATAGACACCCGGTGGCCGCAGCGGGACCGCAAGTCCGACGGCTGGTTGGGCGACGCCAGTCACCAGGCGCGCCGCTCGGACCACAATCCGGACAGTGACGACCAGTCGGTCAACGCGGTGGACGTGGACGTCGACGGGATCGACCCGCTGCTGGTCGTCCGGCAGGCCGTCAGCCATCCGTCCACCCAGTACGTCATCTACGACCGGAAGATCTGGAGCCGTACCCGCAGCTTCCGGCCGGCCCGGTACACCGGGCCGAACCCGCACGACAAGCACCTGCACGTCAGCGTCAGCCACCAGCGGAGCCTGGAGGACAGCCGCCACCCGTGGGGCATCGCCACCGCCACGACGGCTCGGCTCGGCGACCGGGTGCTGCGCGCCGGCTGCCGGGGCGGCGACGTCCGGGAGTTGCAGGCCGTCGCCAACCGCCTCGGGGCCCGGCTGACGGCCGACGGGGTGTTCGGGCCGGCCGTGGCCGCCTGGGTACGGTCGTTCCAGACCGCCCGGAAGCTCACCGCCGACGGGGTGGTCGGTCCGCGTACCGTGGCGGCCCTGCGCGCGGCCGTCAAGCCGGCCCCTTCGGTGCCCAGCGGGCGACCGGCGACGCCGGTGTCCGGGGGCAGACCGGGCTCGCGGACGCTGCGGCGCGGCAGCAAGGGCGGGGACGTGGCCTTCGTACAGCGGTTCGTCGGCGCGAAGCGGTGCGGCCCCGCGAGCGGCGCCTTCGACGCGAAGACCGAGGCCGGGGTGCGCTGGTACCAGGGCATGCGGGGGCTGACCGTGGACGGGGTGGTCGGCCCGGCCACCTGGGCGGCGATGGGCGTGCGGGTCGGTTCCTGAGCAGGCGGCCCCGGCCCGGCGCTGCACCGGGCCGGGGCCGTCGTCGCGTCAGAGGGTGCGGGCCAGCCGGTCGGCGAGGACCCGGGCAAACCGGGCCGGGTCGGCCAGGTCGCCGCCCTCGGCGAGCAGCGCCATGCCGTACAGCAGCTCGGCGGTCTCGGTGAGGGCACCCTCGTCGCCGCCGCGCTCGTGCGCCGCGCGCAGGCCGGTGACCAGTGGGTGGGTCGGGTTGAGTTCGAGGATGCGCTTCACCTTCGGCACCTCCTGCCCCATCGCGCGGTACATCTTCTCCAGCGTGGGCGTGATGTCGTGCGCGTCGCCGACGATGCAGGCCGGCGAGGTGGTCAGGCGGGAGGAGAGCCGGACCTCCTTGACGTTGTCGGCCAGCGCGCCGCCGAGGAAGGCGAGCAGGGCGGCGTACTCCTTGGTCTGCCGCTCCCGTTCCGTTTCGGCCTCCTCGCGCTCCTGCTCGGTGTCCAGGTCCACCTGGCCCTTGGCGATCGAGCGCAGCGGCCGGCCGTCGAACTGCGCGACCCGCTCCACCCACACCTCGTCGACCGGGTCGGTGAGCAGCAGCACCTCGTAGCCCTTGGCGCGGAAGGCCTCCATGTGCGGCGAGTTCTCCAGCATGGCCCGGGTCTCGCCGGTGGCGTAGTAGATCTCCTCCTGGCCGTCCTTCATCCGCTCGACGTACTCGCGCAGCGTGGTGGGCTCGGTGGCGTCGTGGGTGGAGGCGACCGAGACGATGTCGAGGATCGCCTGCTGGTTGTCCGGGTCCTCCAGCAGCCCCTCCTTGACCACCCGGCCGAACTCCGACCAGAAGGTCCGATACCGGTCGGCGTGCTCGGTGCGCATCTCCTTGACGGTGGCGAGCACCTTGCGGACCAGTCGGCGGCGCACGATCTGGATCTGCCGGTCCTGCTGGAGGATCTCCCGGGAGATGTTCAGCGACAGGTCGTGCGCATCCACCACGCCCTTGACGAAGCGCAGGTAGTTGGGCATGAGCGCGGCGCAGTCGTCCATCACGAACACCCGCTTGACGTACAGCTGCACCCCGCGCCGGCCGTCGGCCATGAACAGGTCGAACGGGGCGTGCGTGGGGATGAAGAGCAGCGCCTCGTACTCGAAGACGCCCTCACCCCGCATGTGGATGGTCTCCAGCGGGTCGGCCCAGTCGTGGCTGACGTGCCGGTAGAAGTCGCGGTACTCCTCCTCGGCGACCTCGTCGCGCGGCCGCGCCCAGAGCGCCTTCATCGAGTTGAGGGTGACCGGCTCGGCGTCCGGCGTGACGAGCCGGATCGGCCAGGCGATGAAGTCGGAGTACCGCTTGACGATCTCGCGGATCTTCCCGTGGTCGCTGTAGTCGGCGAGGTTGTCCTCGCTGTCGGCCGGCTTCAGGTGCACGGTGACCGAGGTGCCCTGCGGGGCGTCGTCGACCGTCTCCACGACATAGGTGCCCTCGCCGGTGGACTCCCAGCGGGTGCCCTCGGTCTGGCCGGCCCGACGGGTCAGCAGGGTCACGGTGTCGGCCACCATGAACGTCGAGTAGAAGCCGACGCCGAACTGGCCGATCAGGTCCTGAGCGGCCGCCTCCCGGGACTCCTTCAGCTTGCGCAGCAGCTCGGCCGTGCCCGAGCGGGCGATGGTGCCGATCAGGGAGACGACGTCCTCGCGGGACATGCCGATGCCGTTGTCGCGCACGGTGAGGGTGCGGGCCGCCGGGTCGGTCTCGATCTCGATGTGCAGGTCGGCGGTGTCGACGTCGAGGTCGCCGTCGACCAGCGACTCCAGCCGCAGCTTGTCCAGCGCGTCGGAGGCGTTGGAGACCAGCTCCCGCAGGAAGACGTCCTTGTGCGAGTAGATCGAGTGCACCATCAACTGCAGCAGTTGACGCGTCTCGGCCTGGAACTCCAACGTCTCGGTCCGGCTGCTCACACCAACCTCCTCATCGGCTCGTTTCGGTCCACGGGACAGGATCCGGGGAGAAGGATACGAGCCGTCGTGGTCGTCCGGTCACCGCCGGTCGCCACTGGGGCGGCGGGCCAGCAGGCACGCCTGCGGCGTGGATTCCAGCCGCCCGTCCACCCCCTGCGGCTCGCGGCACAGCCGGGCGTGCACGTCCAGCCCGGCAGCGTGCAGCAGCAGCGCCACCTCCTCGGGCCGGCGGCGATGGAAGGTGAGGGAGACCGGGCGCCCCCACATGTCGGTGCGGTGCATCGGCTCGTCGCCGACCTGGAAGGCCAGCAGCAGGTGCCCACCGGGAGCGAGGACCCGGTGAAACTCGGCGAAGGCGGCCGGCAGCCGGTCGTCGGGCAGGTGGATGACCGAGTACCAGGCGACCAGGCCGGCGAGCGCGCCGTCGGCCAGGTCGAGCTCCAGCATGGACCCCTCGGTGAAGCGCAGGTCGGGATACGCCCGTCGGGCCTGCGCGATCATGCCCGGCGACAGGTCCAGGCCGGCGGCGTCGAGCCCGAGGTCGTGCAGGTGCCGGGTGATCCGTCCGGGGCCGCAGCCCACCTCCAGCACCGGCCCGCCCCCGTCGGACAGCACCAGCTCGGCGAAGGCCGCCAGCATGGCCCGCTCGAGTGGCAGGGCGGCCAGCTCGCCGCGGATGAACTCGGTGTAGTCGGCGGCCATCGTGTCGTACGAGGTGCGGGTGGCGGTGAGAAAGTCCGGCTCGGTCACGACCGCCGACCCTACCGGCGGGCGGGTGGCGACCGGGTCCGGCTGGAGCTGCCGGCCGTACCCGCCGCGCCCCGCCGACCGGGGCGGTGCAGGCGGGTATTCTGCACCCGGTCCGCAGCCCACCCGCAGGAGGTCGTCGTGTCCAGGGACACGGAGCGCAAGCTCATCGCCTCCAACAAGAAGGCCCGGCACGACTACACCGTCCTGAAGACGTACGAGGCGGGAATCGTGCTGGCCGGCACCGAGGTGAAGTCGCTGCGGGAGGGGCGGGTGTCCCTGGTCGACGCCTTCGCCCAGGAACGCGACGGCGAGATCATGCTCTACGGCCTGCACATCGCCGAGTACGGCTACGGCACCTGGACCAACCACCAGCCCCGCCGGACCCGGAAGCTGCTGCTGCACCGGGTGGAGATCGCCCGGATCCTGGAGAAGCTGCGCGACGGGGGCGTGACGCTGGTGCCGCTGTCGATGTACTTCAGCAACGGCTGGGCCAAGGTCGAGCTGGGCCTGGCCCGCGGCCGCAAGTCGTACGACAAGCGGCAGGCGCTGGCCGAACGCGACGCCAACCGGGAGATCGCCCGCGAGCTGGGCCGCCGTCTCAAGGGCCGCCGCCCCGCCTGAGCCACCCGCAGGGCTCATCCCGACAACGTTCAACAAGACTTCTTGTACATCGCATCTTGTACGTCTAGCCTGTCCCCATGTCCGAGGACGACTCGACCCTGCACCTGACCGACCCGCGCGCCATGCGCGCGCTGGCCCACCCCACCCGCCTGCGGCTCCTCGGCGAGCTGCGGGTACGCGGCCCGCAGAGCGTCGGCATGCTCAGCGAGCTCGTCGACGAGGCCGTCGGGTCGGTCAGCTACCACCTCGGCAAGCTCGCCGAGCACGGCTTCATCCGGGAGGCGCCCGAGCACGCCCGCAACCGCCGGGAGCGGTGGTGGCGGGCGGCGCACGACCGCACCAACTGGGAACCGGTCGAGGTGCTGCACGACCCGGAGCGCAAGCTCGCCTCGGACCTGCTGCGCCGGGCCGCCTTCCAGCGCTACGTGGAGCGGTTCCAGGCCTACCTCGACAGCGAGGCCACCCTCGACCCGGAGTGGGTCCGCGGCACCACCAGCAGCGACCAGATCATGCACCTGACCCCCGACGAGCTGCTGGAGTTGCGTGGCGAGCTGGCGGAGCTGGGTGCCCGCTGGCGGGCCCGCAGCGACCCCGACCGGCCCGGCGCCCGCACCGTCACGCTGATCTGGCAGGCCTACCGGGGGCCGCAGTGAACGCCGCGCCACGCCGCTGGAGCCCGCTGCTCGGCCTGCTCATCGGCCACACGGTCTCGCTCACCGGCAACATGCTCACCTTCATCGCCCTGCCGCTCTACGTGCTGGCCGAGACCGGCTCACCGGCGGCGACCGGCCTGACCGGGGCGTTCGCCGCCGCACCGGTGGTGCTCGGCGGCGCCCTCGGCGGCGTGGTGGTCGACCGGATCGGCTACCGCCGGGCCAGCGTCGTGGCCGACCTGGTGTCCTGCGTGACGGTCGCCGCCATCCCGCTGCTCGACGCGACCGTCGGCCTGCCGTTCTGGGCGCTGCTCGCGCTGGTCTTCGCCAGTGGGCTGCTCGACACGCCCGGGCAGACCGCCCGGACCGCGCTGCTGCCCGAGGCGGCGACCGCCGCCCGGGTGCCGATCGAACGGGCGATCGGCTGGTTCGAGGCCACCGAACGTGGCTCCCGACTGCTCGGCGCGCCCGTGGCCGGACTGCTGGTCGCGGCCGTCGGCGCGCTGCCGGTGCTGGCCGTGGATGCCGCCACCTTCGCCGTCTCCGCGCTGGTGGTGGCGCTACTGGTGCCCCGCGGCATGCGTCCGGCCGAGGAGGCGCCGGAGGAGGCCGGCGGATACTGGCGGAACTTCGCCGCCGGGGTGCGGTTCCTGGTCCGGGAACCGCTGCTGCGCGCGGTGGTGCTGCTGGTGCTGATCACCAACTGCTTCGACGCGACGAAGAGCAGCGTCCTGCTGCCGGTGGTGGCGACCCGCGAGCTCGGCGGGGCCACCGCGTTCGGCCTGCTGGTCGGCGCGATGGGGGGCGGCGCGCTGGTCGGCTCGCTGCTGTTCAGCGCCGTCGGCCACCGGCTGCCCCGCCGCGCCACCTTCGTCACCACCTTCGCGGTCGCCGGCGGCCCACCCTTCTGGGCCCTGGCCGCCGCGCCGCCGCTGCCGGTGGTGGTCGCGATCTTCGCGGTCTCCGGTCTCGCCGCGGGTGCGATCAACCCGCTGATCGGCGCGGTCAAGCTGGAGCGGGTGCCCGCGCACATGCGGGCCCGGGTCTACGGGGTGGTGGGCGCGGGCGCCTGGGCCGCCATGCCGCTCGGCGCTCTCGGCGCCGGCCTGGCCGCCGACCGGTTCGGCACCACCGCCACCCTGGTCACGGTCGGCACCGCCTACGTCCTGGTCGTGCTCACCCCGCTGCTGGGCGGCCCGTGGCGCCGAATGGGCCGGCCGGCGACCGTAAAGGAGCGGCCCGCCGACCTGGCCAGCACACCCGGCTGAGCCCCCGGCCTGCCGGCGGGGGCCGGCGCGGGGGCGGTCAGCCGGCCAGCGCGACGCTGATCGCGCGGACCTGCTCCGGCGCGACAGACGTCCAGAACCGGCCGTCGTGACAGCCGGTGGAGATTCGTACCACCTCCGGGTCGGGCAGCCGGTCCCGCCAGGCGCGCACCGCCGGGGTGAACGGGTCGGCCGCGCCGATCGCCACCCGCAGCGGCAGCCCGGCGAACTCCCGCGCCCGGGCCAGGACGTCGTAGCGGTCCCACTCCCCCGCCGAGTCGTACGCGCCGGGGTTGACCGCGCGGGCGTCGGCGTAGGAGTGGAAGATCGCCGGGGACGTGGCGACGACGGCCCGGAACAGCTCGGGGCGGGTCAGCGCGCAGAGCAGCGCGCCGTAGCCGCCCATCGACCAGCCGGCCACCGCGACCCGGTCGGTGCGCAGCCCACGGCTGGCCAGCAGGGGCAGGAACTCCCCGGTCAGCATCGTCAACGGATCGTCGTCCGGATGCGGGTGCCAGTAGCCGTCACCGCCGTCCACGGCGGCCAGCACGAACGGGGCGGCGCCGGCCCGGACCGCCCCGGCGATGAACGCCGGATAGTCGCCGTTGCGCACCGCAGCCGCGGCGTCGCTGGCGTACCCGTGCAGGGCGAGGCAGACCGGCAGCCGCGCGCCCGGCGCGTACCCCGGCGGGTAGGACAGCGCGAAGGCGACCTCCCGGCGGCGCGCCGGCGAGCGGAAGGTGCCGCTCACCGACGGTCCCGGCGTGGCTCGCAGCTCCCGCGCCGGGTCGGCGGCGGCGCACCGGCCGAGGGCCTGGTTCAGCACGGACCGGCCGGGCAGCACCGCCGCGTCGACCAGGGCAGCTCCGCCGGCGCAGGTGGCGGCGGCGCCGAACGCGACGCCGAGCCAGGCGAGCGCGCGGCGTCGGGTGATCGGCATCGGGTCACGGTAGACGGCGGCGCTCGGGCGTGGGACCCGTGCGCGGCGGCCGGCTGCGCGCACCCCGCCGCTTGGGGTCCCGTGCGCGGCGGCCAGGCTGCGCGCACCCCGCCGCTGCGGCTTAGACTCCGGACGTGAGGCGTAGAGCTTGACCAGCGAATCAGTGCGTTCCGTGCCGCCCGGACACGTCTGCTGGACCTTCGACGACACCGCGGTCTTCGAAGACCGGGCACAGCGGTTCCTCCTCGCCGGCCTCGACGCCGGGGAACGGGTCCGCTACGTCACCGCCGAGCCCGGGGACGTCGCCGTGGCCCGGTGGCAGGGCGTCCCGCGCCTGCGCGAGGCGCTGCGCGGTGGGGCGGCGGAGGTGGTGTCGGTGCGCGACACCTACGGCGAGCGGCACATCGTCGACCCGGCCGCCCAGGTCGCCACCTACGCCGCGTTGACCGAAGCGGCCCTGGCCGACGGTCACGCCGGCCTGCGGGTGGCCGCCGACGCGACGACGCTCGTGGTCACCGCGGAGCAGCGCGCCGCCTTCACCCGCTACGAACACCTGGTCGACCGCTTCATGCGGGTCCGGCCGATGTCCGCCGTCTGCGGGTACGACCGGCGGGTGCTGGACGGCCGGGCGATCGAGGAGCTGGCCTGCCTGCACCCGGCGTCCGATCCGGGGACCACCCTGTTCCACCTGTACGCCGGGCGCGACGAGCTGGTCCTGGCCGGGGAGCTGGACACCTCCAACCACGACCTCTTCGACACCGCGCTCACCCGCGCGAACGTCGACGACCCCACCGGCCAGCTGGTGGTCCGCGCCGACGAGCTGCGCTTCATCGACCACCGGAACCTGATCCACCTGCACCGGCACGCCGCCCGGCGCGGCGGCACGGTGGTCCTGCACACCCCGCTGACCTCCGCCGCCCGGTTGGTCGAGCTGCTGGGGCTGTCCCGCGTCCGGGTCGCGGTGGTGGCGCGATGAGGACCGGTGCGGCCGCCGGGCATCGCGGCTACTTCCACGAGGCCGTCTGCTACGGCTCCGACGACGATCTGCTCGCCGTCGTGGTGCCCTTCCTCACCGGCGGGGTCGCCGCCGGAGAGCCGACACTGGTCGCCTTCGGCGAGCGCAACACCGCGCTGGTGCGCGCGGCGCTCGGCCCGGACTCCGGGGTGTCGTACCTCGGCGGCGGCGACGTGTACGCGCGGCCGACCGCGGCGATCAGGTCGTACCGCCAACTGCTGGCCGACCACGTCGCCGCGGGGGCGGGGCAGATCCGCATCATCGGCGAGCTGCCCCCGTCGGCGTTCGGCGCGACCTGGGACTGGTGGGCCCGCTACGAGTCGGCGATCAACCACGCGTACGACGACTTTCCGCTGTGGAGCATGTGCGCGTACGACACCCGCACCACCCCGACCCCGATGCTGGCGGACGTGCTCCGCACCCACCCGCGCACGGCGATGCCGGACGGGCGGCACGTGCCGAACGAGGGCTACACCCCGCCGGAGGTGTACCTGCTGGAGAACCGGCCGATCGCGCCCGACCCGTTGCAGGCGGGCGCTCCGGCCGTCGAGCTGCACGACCCGACACCGGCACGGGCCCGCGAGGCGGTGCACGAGGCCGGTCGTGGCCGGCTGAAGGTGGACGACGTCGACGACCTGGCCGTGGCGGTGAGCGAGGTGGTGACCAACGCGCTGCGACACGGGCGGCCACCGGTGCGGTTCCGGCTCTGGACCGGTCCGGACCGGATCGTGGTGAGCGTCGACGACTGCGGTGCCGGGCCGAGCGACCCGTACGCCGGTCTGCTGCCCGCGGGGGGCGCGGCGCCGGGCGGGCTCGGGCTGTGGATCACCCATCAGTCGTGCAACTACGTCGCGATGCACCGCGGCACGGACGCCTTCACGCTGCGCCTGACCGCCGGCAACCCGCACGTCACGCCCTGACGGCGGCGGCCGGCCCGGCGGGGGCCGGCCAGTCGGGAGCGGGGCCGGTCAGTCGCGGAGCAGGTCGGCGTGGACGGCGCGCAGCCGGTCGAGGGCGCGGTCGGTGCCCGGTGGGACGCGCTGGTCCAGCTCGGCCCAGAGCTCGGCGAGGGCGGCGGTGACGGCGCGCAGCTCGGCGGCGTGCCGGCGGGCGCCCTGCCGGTGCGCCTCCTCCAGACGGCGGGCCCAACCGGCGGTGACGGCGGCGAGGCGCTCACCGTCGGCGCGGGCCTGGGCGGCGGTGCGGGCCGCGGCGGCGGGCACGATCGCGGCGACCGGGCGGGAATCGCCGTCGCGGGTGACCAGGGTGACCGTGTCGGTCAGCTCGGCCATGGCAATCAGCTGGGTCAGCCGGGTGCGCAGCTCGCGCAGCGGCAGGGAACGGGGTCGACCACTGTGGTCGGTCAGCGCGGGGGCAGCCATGCCGTCATGCTCAGCCGGGGGTACGACATTTATCGTCGTGACGCTCCGGCGGGCCGTTCGGGCGCGTGCCGTGGGGGGCGGGGCGGGCGGCGGCCCGCCCCGCCCCCGGTCGGTCAGCTCGCCTGCAGGGTCACGTCGTCGATGACGAAGCTGGTCTGCAGCGACGAGTCCTCGGTCCCGGTGAACTTGAGGGTGACGGTCTGGCCGGCGTACGCGCCCACGTTGAACGAGCGCAGCACGTAGCCGCTGGCGGCGTTGAGGTTGGAGTACGTCGCCAGGGTGGCGGTGCCGACCTGCACGGTCAGCCTGTCGTACGCGGTGCCGGTGGTGGTCTCGGCGGTGTCGATGTGCAGGTAGAAGGCGAGGGTGTACGTCGAGCACCCGGCCGGCACGGTCACCGACTGCGACAGCGTGTCGGTGTGGGTGCTGCCGTAGCCGTCGAGCCACGCCTTGTACGACCCGGTGCGGGCCGGCTGGCTGGCCGAGTTGGTGATCACGCCCGAGGTGGCGGTCCACGGGGTGGTGCCGGACTCGAAGCCACCGTTGCCGATCACCTGGCCGCCGGCGCACCCGCCGGTGCCGGTCACGGTGAGGCTGTAGGTGGCGGTGCGGGTGACCGATCCGGTGCCGGTGACCGTGATGGTGAAGGTGCCGGTGGTCGCGGTCGACGAGGCGCTGACGGTCATCGTGGCGGAGCCGCCGGAGGTGACCGACGAGGGGCTGAACGACACGGTCACGCCGCTGGGCGCGCCGCTGGCGGACAGCGCCACCGTCTGCGGGCTGCCGCTGGTGGTGGCGGTGCTGACGGTGGCGGTGGTGGACGCGCCCCGGGCCACGCTGCCGGCGGTCGGGCTCACCGACACCGAGAAGTTGTTGGTCGGGGTGCCGGTGCCGACCGCGAGCTGCCAGATGGCGTACGCGACGCCGTCGGCGCTGCGGTTGAGCACGGTCGCGCTGATGTTGCTGGTGGTGTCGCAGGAGCGGTGGTAGCAGGGGTCGTACGCGGCGTTGGCGGTGCCGCCCCACTTGGTCGCCTGGGCGCTGGTCTTGCGGGCGCTGGCGCCGGCGGCGTACCCGGAGGTGGGGATGCCGCCCTGCTGGAACGAGTAGTCGTCGGAGCGGCCCTGTCCCTCGACGTTCTCCTCCGGCTGCAGGCCCAGCGAGTCCCAGTACGCCTTGAGCGGCGCGGCGGTGGTGGAGGTGATCCGGTTGATGAAGTAGCCGCCGTTGGTCGAGCCGACCATGTCGAAGTTGTAGTAGCCCTTGATGTAGCCGCGCTGGGTGGCGTTGAGCGAGTTGACGTAGAACTCCGAGCCGTTGAGGCCCTGCTCCTCGTCGGTCCACCAGGCGAAGCGGACCCGCTTGGTCATCGACGGGTTCTGACTCGCCAGCACCAGCGCGTTCTCGAGCAGGGCGGCCGAGCCGGAGGCGTTGTCGTTGATGCCCGGGCCGGCGGAGACGCTGTCCAGGTGCGCGCCGAACATGACGACCTGATCCGCGGGGCCCTGCGGCCACTCGGCGATCAGGTTGTTCGACGGGTACGTGCAGGAGGAGCAGTACTGTTCGCTGACCGTGTAGCCGGCGGCCTGGAGTCTGGTCTTCAGGTAGTTGACCGACGCGGTGTAGCCGGCCGACCCGGCCCGCCGGGTGCCGCCGTTGTTGGTGGCGATGGTCTGGAACTGGGTCAGGTGGGCCTGGACATTGGTGATCGAGATGTCCGGCGCCGCGAGGGCGGCGAGCGGGGCGGCGGCCGGTGCGGCGGCCGGCGGGGTCGCCGTGGCCGGCGGGGCGGCCAGCGTCATCGTCACGGCGGCGAAGACGGCGAGGGCGAGGCCCTTCGTCGGCGTGCTGCGTCTCATGCGAACTCCTCGTGGGGGTCGGCGGGCGTGGCCGGATCCCTGGCGGGGGTCAGGTCGGGGTGGACGGGATCTCGCGGCCCGGGGGTGAGGTCGCGGCGGTCACGCCGGGGAATGAAACACTGACATGTATCAATCCCCCGGTCAACCGGCCGAACGGTGTCACAATCCCGGCCCGTCGACAGGCACGCCCATCCCCCGCGTCAGGAAAGGCCGGGCGACCTGCGGCGACGTCACTGCCGGCGGAGTAGCCACCCCGCGTACACATCGCGCGTATACACGGTGTGTATAGTCCCCGGCATGTCCATCGGTCAGACCTTCCTCGGCCTGCTGGAGGAGACTCCCCGGCACGGCTACGACATCAAACGCCTCTACGACGAGCGCTTCGGCCACGCCCGCCCGCTGGCCTACGGCCAGGTCTACGCGACCCTCTCCCGGCTGCTGCGCAGCGGCCTGGTCCAGGTGGAGGCGGTCGAGCCCGGCGAGGGCCCCGATCGCAAGCGGTACGCGATCACCGAGGCGGGCGTGACCGACGTCCAGCGTTGGCTGGCCACGCCGGAGAAGCCCGAGCCCTACCTGCAGAGCACCCTCTACACCAAGGTGGTGCTGGCGCTGCTGACCGACCGCGGCGCGGCCGACCTGCTCGACGTGCAGCGCGCCGAGCACCTGCGGCTGATGCGGGAGCTCACCCGCCGCAAGCGCGACGGCGACCTCGCCGAGCAGCTGATCTGCGACCACGCCCTGTTCCACCTGGAGGCGGACCTGCGCTGGCTGGAGCTGACCGCCGCCCGCCTCGACGAGCTGGCCGCGGAGGTGCGCAGGTGAACCCCACCCCGCTGCTGGCCGCCGAGGACCTGCACCGTCGCTTCGGCGCCACCGTGGCACTGGCCGGCGCGTCGCTGCGCGTCGACCCCGGCGAGGTGGTGGCCGTGATGGGCTCCTCCGGTTCCGGCAAGTCGACCCTGCTGCACTGCCTCGCCGGCATCGTCCGCCCGGACGGCGGTCGGGTCCGCTACGACGGGCGGGACCTGGCCGAGCTGTCCGACGCCGAGCGCAGCGCCCTGCGCCGGGAGAGCTTCGGGTTCGTGTTCCAGTTCGGCCAGCTGGTGCCCGAGCTGACCTGCCTGGAGAACGTGGCACTGCCGCTGCGGCTGGCCCGGGTCGGCCGCCGGGAGGCCGAGCGTCGGGCGCTGGACTGGCTCACCCGGGTCGAGGTGGCCGAGGTGGCGGGCAAGCGGCCCGCCGAGGTCTCCGGCGGCCAGGGGCAGCGGGTCGCGGTGGCCCGGGCGCTGGTCGGCCGGCCCCGGGTGGTCTTCGCCGACGAGCCGACCGGCGCGCTGGACTCGCTCAACGGCGAACGGGTGATGCGGCTGCTCACCGGGGCCGCCCGGGAGACCGGCGCGGCCGTGGTGCTGGTGACCCACGAGGCGCGGGTGGCCGCGTACTCGGATCGGGAGGTCGTGGTGCGCGACGGCCGCACCCGGGATCTCGAGGCGGTCGCGTGAGCGCCGGCGGACGCTTGCGGGGCGCGGCGGCCGACCTGGCGATGGGCGCCCGGATGGCGGTCGGCGGTGGCCGCGACGGGTGGGCCCGGGCGGTGCTCACCGCGCTCGGCGTCGGCATCGGTGTGGCGCTGCTGCTGCTCGCCGCGTCGGTGCCCGGCGCGCTGGACGCCCGCCAGGCGCGCGGCGACGCCCGCGACGACCTGCGGATGGGCCAGGAGCTGGCGCCGGCGGCGAACACGCTGCTGGTGTCGATGGTGGAGACCGAGTTCCGGGGCCGCCCGGTGCGCGGCCGGCTGGTGCGTCCGGAGGGACCGGACGCGCCCGTCCCGCCGGGGTTGACCCGGTTGCCCGCGCCCGGCGAGGCGGTGGTCTCCCCCGCCCTGCGGGACCTGCTCGACTCCCCCGACGGCGCGCTCTTCGCGCCCCGCCTGGGCGGGGCCCGGGTCACCGGCACCATCGCCGACGACGGTCTGGCCGGCCCCGGCGAGTTCGCCTTCTTCGCCGGCGACGACCGGCTGAGCACCGAGCGGGGCGCCACCCGGCTGGACCGCTTCGGCGGCGGGCTGCCCGGGGAGGGCTTCGGGCCGGTGCTGCTGCTGCTCGTCGCGGTCATCTTCGTGGTGCTCCTGCTGCCCATCGCGGTCTTCCTCGGCGCCGCGGTGCGCTTCGGCGGCGAGCGCCGCGACCGGCGCCTGGCCGCGCTGCGCCTGGTCGGCGCCGACGCGGTGATGATCCGGCGGATCGCCGCCGGCGAGGCCGCCGCCGGCGCGCTGCTCGGGGTCGCCGTCGGGGGCGCGCTGTTCGCCCTGGGCCGCCAGCTCGTGCCGCTGGTCACCCTCTTCGACCTCAGCGTGTACGCCTCGGACGTCCGCCCGCCCCTGCCGCTGGTGGCGGTCGTCGCCGTCGCCGTGCCGGCGCTGGCCGTGCTGGTGTCCATGGTGGCGCTGCGCGCGGTCGTGGTGGAGCCGCTCGGGGTGACCCGGCGCGGCGTGCCGGCGCGCCGGCGGCTGTGGTGGCGGCTGCTGCTGCCCGTCGTGGGGCTCGCCCTGCTGTATCCGCTCACCGGCATCCGGGACGACGGCTCCGCCACCACCCGCTACCAGGTGGCGGCCGGCGCCGTGCTGCTGCTCGTCGGCACGGTCACCCTGCTGCCCTGGGCGACGGAGCTGCTGGTCCGCCGGCTCCGCGGCGGGCCGGTCGGCTGGCAGCTCGCGGTACGGCGGATGCAGCTGGACAGCGCCACCTCCGCCCGGCTGGTCAACGGCATCGCCGTGGCGGTGGCCGGCACCATCGGGCTGCAGATGCTCTTCGCCGGGGTGGCCCGGGAGTTCACCACCGCGACCGGGCAGGACACCTCCCGGGCGCAGGTCCAGGTGCAGCTGCCCGCCGGCCCGGACACCGCCGGAGCGGTCCACCGGCTGGTCACCGCCGCCGGGGTCACCGGCGCGAACAGCACCCTCATCACCACCGCGGCCGCCGATGGCGTGGAAAACGCCCTGGTGGAGGTGCGGGTCGGCGACTGCGCCGCGCTGGCCGAGTTCGCCCGGCTCGACCGCTGCGCCGACGGCGACACCTTCCTGTCGCGCGCGCCGGATGGAGCCACCGTCGCGCCCCGCGCGACGCTGATCGTCGACGGGACGACGCGGTGGCGGGTACCGGCCGACGCCCGCAGCGTCCCGTCCCGGCCCACCCCGGCCGGATGGGAGCAGAGCGGGGTGCTCATCACCCCGGCCGCGCTGGGCGGGGCGACGCTGGCCGAGCTGCGCGGCGAGGTGTTCCTCCGGCTCGACCCGGACGCGCCGGACGCGGTGGAACACGTCCGCAACGCCGCCGCGACGATCGACCCCACCCTGGCGGTCACCACGCTCACCGAGGTCAGGGAGAGCGACCGGTTCGCCGACGTCCGGCGCGGCCTCTACATCGGCGTGGTGGTCACCCTGCTGCTGATCGCCGCGAGCATGCTCGTCGGCACCCTGGAGCAGCTACGGGAACGCCGCCGGCTGCTGGCCATGCTGGTCGCCGTCGGCACCCGCCGTACCACCCTCGGCTGGTCGGTGCTCTGGCAGACCGCGGTGCCCGTGCTGGTCGGGCTGGCGCTCGCGGTGGTCTTCGGGCTCGGCCTCGGCGCCGCGCTGCTGCGCATGGTGCAGGCCCCGGTGACGGTGGCGTGGCCCGTCGTCGGGCTCTCCGTCGCGCTCGGCGCGCTGACCGTGCTGCTGGTCACCGGGCTGAGCCTGCCCATGCTGCTCCGGCTGACCCGGCCGGACGGGCTGCGTACCGAGTGACCGCCTCCCCCGGGGCCGCACCGCGCCGCGCGGGCGGCCCCGGGCAGGATGGGGCCATGCGCCTGGTCTCCCTGCTGCCCTCCGCGACCGAGATCGTCTACGCCCTCGGCCTCGGCGGGGACCTGGTCGGGGTGACCTTCGAATGCGAGGTGCCGGCCGCCGACCGGGCCGGCAAGACCGTGGTCGTCGGCGGCACGGACACCCGGGGCATGACCCCGGGCGAGATCGACGCGCACGTCCGGGCCCGGCTCGCCGCCGGCGCCGACCTCTACACCCTGCACGCCGACGCGCTCGCCGGGCTGGACCCCGAGCTGATCCTCACCCAGGACCTGTGCCGGGTCTGCGCCCTGCCCTCCGGACACGTCGCCGACGCCCTCGACCACCTCGGCTGCCGCGCCGACGTGCTCTCGCTCGACCCGTACACCCTGGACGAGGTGCTGGCGAGCATCCTCGCGGTGGGCGACGCCGCCGGCGTACCGCAGCGGGCGCGGGCGCTGGTGGACGGTCTGCGCGACCGGCTCGCGGCGGTCGCGGCGGCGGTCGGTGACCGGCCCCGGCCCCGGGTGGCGGTGGTGGAGTGGACCGACCCGCCGTTCACCGCCGGGCACTGGATCCCCGACCTGGTACGCGCCGCCGGCGGCGAGCCGGTGGCCACCCGCCCCGGCGCCCGCTCGGTGCAGGTGCCCTGGTCCGAGCTGCGTGCCGCGGCACCGCAGGTCGTGCTGGTCACGCCCTGCGGCTTCCGCCTCGACGGCGCGGTCGGCCAGGCCCGGGCGGTGGCGGAGCACTTCCCGGGCACGCCGGTCTGGGCGGTCGACGCCGACGGACTGGTCGTCCGCCCCGGCCCGCGGCTGGTCGACGGCGTCGAGGCGATCGCCGCCGTCCTGCACCCGGACGCGGTGCCCGCCCCGCCCGCCGGCACCGTGGCCCGGGTGGCCTGACGGCCCGGCCGGCGCGACCCCCGGTCAGCCCGCCCCCGCGAGCAGCGCCTCCGCCGAGGTGGTCCGCGCGTAGAGCAGGAACCGGCCGACCCGGTGCGTGCCCACCAGACCCGCGTCGCGCAGCGCGGTGAGGTGCTGCGAGACCGTGCCGGGGGCCAGCCCGCAGCGGCGCGCCAGCTCGGTCGTCGAGGACGGCACGGCCAGCTCGTGCAGCAGCGTGGCCCGGGTGCGGCCCAGCACCCGGCTCAGCGCCTCCCCCGGCGGCAGCGCGGCGCGTTCCCAGAGCGTCGCCACCGCCCCCGCCGGGTAGCGCAGGGTCGGCTGCCCGGATGCCTCCACCAGGTTCGAGAACGGCCGCGGCCAGGTGAAGACCGACGGCACCAGCAGCACCCCGCGACCGTCCAGCCGCACCGACCCGGAGGTCGTCAGGTGCTCGACCAGGAGCGTGCCGTCGTCCCAGGAGACGTAGCGGTCGAGGTGGTTGAGCAGGCCCCGCACCCCGTCGACGGCCATCCGGCGGGCGCCGAGCAGCACCTCCCGCTCCAGCAGGGTCCGCATCCGCGGCCAGTACGGGGCGAGCGCGACGTCGGCGTAGGCGCGGATCTGCGCGGCGAGGTCGGCCAGCCCGGCCTCCGGGTCCGCGCGCAGGGCGGCCGTGCGGGGCGTGGGCGGCACCGGATCGCGGTCGAGGCAGGCGCGGACCACCTCCGGCGGGGTCGCGGCCAGTGCGGCCAGCTCCAGGTCGAGGGTGGGCCCGGTGGTGGTCGGCGGTGGGCAGATGAACGACGGGATCACCACGGTGGGGACCGGCACCAGGTCGGCCAGGAGCCCCCACCGCACCGCCGCCAGCCGGGGCACCACCTGGCGCGCCCAGGGCAGGTGCGCGGGAAAGCCGGCCGGGTTCTTGACGATCCGTACGCTGGCCACCACCTCCCACAGCGGTGACACGGCGAACCTGGTGTTGGCCAGGTCCGCCACCGACAGCGCGGCGCGCAGCATCCCTCGTCCCCCGTCCCTTGCGTTGCCCGCGGATTTGCCCTGGGCCGAATTCATCGACCCCGGACCGGGCGTCCGGGCACCGTGACCGGCATGATCACCGACCCGCGCCCGACCGCCCGCTGGTCCCGCGCCTTCCGTCAGTTGTACGCCGTCAGTGTCGTCGGTGGCATCGGCCAGCAGGTGGCCCTGCTGGCCGTCCCGGTGCTCGCCGTCGACGTCCTGCGCGCCACCCCCGGGCAGGTGGGGCTGCTGGGCGTGCTCGGCACCGCGGCCTTCCTGCTGATCGGCCTGCCCGCCGGGGTGTGGGTGGACCGGGCCGACCGCCGCACCGTCATGATCTTCGCGGATCTCGTCCGGTCCGTGCTGTTCGCCTCGGTCCCGGTGGCCTGGTGGGCCGGTTGGCTGACCATCGGGCAGCTCTACCTCGTGGTGCTGCTCGCCGGGGCCGGCACGGTCTTCTTCGACGTCGCCGAGCAGAGCTACCTGCCGGCGGTGGTCGGCCGGGAGCGGCTGGTGGCGGCGAACTCGCTGCTGGTGAGCACCGGCGCGACGATCCAGATCGGCGGGCGGGCCCTCGGCGGATTCCTGGTGCAGCTGCTCAGCGCGCCGGTGGCCCTGGTGCTCAACGCCCTCGCGTACCTGGTCTCCGCGCTGGTCCTGGCCCGGCTGCGACCGGACGCCGCGCCGGCGCGGCAGGCCGGCCGGCGTGACGGCTTCGGCCGCCAGCTCGCCGAGGGGGTACGGCACGTGCTGGGCAACCCGCTGCTGCGGCCGCTGGTGCTCTCGCTGGCGAGCATCAACCTCACGGTCAACCTGATGACCACCATGCTGCCGGTGGTCTTCCTCCGCGAGCTGGGGCTCGGCGCCGGGGCGCTCGGGCTGTTCCTCGGCGCCGGCGGTGTCGGGGCGCTGCTCGGGGCGGTGACCGCCCGGCCGCTGGCGGACCGGATCGGCCACGGACGGGCGCTCTGGCTGCCCGGGCTGATCGTGGCGCCGCTGGGCGCGCTGGTGCCGCTGCTGGACACCGGTCCGGCGCTCTGGCTGGCCGGATTCGGCTGGCTGGCCACCGCCTGGCGCACCGGGATCGGCAACGTCATCGGGGTGAGCCTGCGCCAGCGCTGCACCCCGGACGCGCTGCTCGGGCGGATGAACGCGGTGTTCCGCTTCCTGCTGTTCGGCGCGATCGCGGTCGGCGCCGCCCTCTCCGGCCTGCTCGGCCAGTACGCCGGTGTCCGCACGGCGCTCTGGCTCGGCGCCGCGGGTGCCGCGCTGACCTGGCTGCCCATCTTCTGCTCCCCGCTGCGCGCCCTCGCCGAGCCACCGACGGCGCCGTCACCGCAAGGGCCGGCGACCGTCGCGGACGCCTGCGCACCGCCGGCCCGGACCGGCCGTTGAGGACTGTTACCCCGCTGTTACGCCCCGGTGGGACGGCTGTGGCGGATCGGCCCGACTGTCGAACTCGAACCGGCTCGACGGGCCGGACGGAACAGGCAGGAGGACACCATGCGATCCACGAAGACACTGGGGGCGGTGGCGGCGGTCATGCTCGCCGTCCTGCTCACCGCCGCCACGGCGGCCACCGCGGGAGCGCGGCCCACGACCACCGGCACGCAGGTCGCGCCCCGGGCGGTCACCGGCGCGCCGTACTGCGGGATCACCTGGGGCAGCGCGGAGAAGACGACCGGCCCGCTCAGCAGCGCCCCGCTGACCCAGGTGCGTACCGGTCGGCACGCCTGCTTCGACCGGGTGGTGTTCGAGTTCGCCGGCCCGGTGAGCGGCTACTCGGTCGCCTACGGCGAGACCTGGACCGAGGGCGAGGGGCTGGCGCTGTCGCCGTACACCGCCGGGGACGCGCTGCTGCGGGTGTCGCTGCGGGCGCCGGCGTACGACGACGAGCACGTCGCCACCGTCCCGTACCGGGTCGGCGAGCACGCCGCGAACGTGCTGCGCTACTCGACGCTGCGGGACGTCGTCTTCGGCGGCAGCTTCGAGGGCTACACCACCTTCGCCGTCGGGGTGCGGGCCCGGCTGCCGTTCCGGGTGTTCGTGCTCGCCGGCCCCGGCACGCACAGCCGGATCGTGCTCGACGTCGCGCACCAGTGGCAGGAATGACCAGCCGTCGGGGCGGGGGGCCGGCGTCGACCGGCCCCCCGTCACCGGCCGTTGCGGCAGGACCGTCCGATGACCTCCCGGGGCTACCCTGAGGACGTCATGGACGGCCGCGTGCTGCTGGTCGAGGACGATGCCTCCATCAGGGAGGTCACCGCCCTCGGTCTGCGGCGGGCCGGCTTCCGGGTCAGCACCGCGGTCGACGGCCGCGCCGCGCTGGCCGCCTGGCGGGCCCAGCCGGTCGACCTGGTGGTCCTCGACGTGATGCTGCCCGGCCTCGACGGGCTGGAGGTGTGCCGGGAGATCCGGCGCACCAGCGCGGTGCCGATCCTGATGCTCACCGCCCGCACCGACACCATCGACGTGGTCGTCGGGCTGGAGTGCGGCGCGGACGACTACCTGCGCAAGCCGTTCGACCTGCCGGAACTCGTCGCGCGGGTACGCGCCGGGCTACGCCGGGCCAGCGCCGTCGTCGAGGAGACCATCCTGACCGTCGGCGGGCTGGAGATCGACCCGAACCGGTTCGTCGTCCGCAAGGCCGGCCGGGAGCTGACCCTGACCGCCACCGAGTTCCGACTGCTGCTGGAGCTGGCCCGCCGGCCCGGCCAGGTGTTCACCCGCGAGCTGCTGCTGGACCGGGTGTGGAACCACTCCCACCTCGGCGACTCCCGACTGGTCGACGTGGCGGTGCAGCGGCTGCGCGCCAAGGTGGAGGACGATCCCGCCGAGCCCCGGCTGGTCCGCACGGTGCGCGGTGTCGGCTACAAGCTCGCCACGACATGACGGGAGGATGGCGCGATGGCCACGGGCGCCGTACCGCCGGGTCGGCTCCGCCGCCGGTTGACGGTGGCGTTCGTGCTCGTCGCCGGGGTCTCCGCCGGGGTCCTCGCCGGCGGTTCGTACCTGATGCTGCGGCAGGCCCGGCTGGACGGCTCGGTGCAGCGGGCGGCGGCCGACGCCCGCTACCAGCTCGTCCTGGCCGGGCAGTTCGTGCCGCTGACCGACACCCGCCGCGCCGAGCTGCTGACCAGCTTCGAGGGCAGCGGCCGGCACGTGTTGCTGGTCGCCGGTGACACCCGCGCCTCCCACCCCTCGTACGCCCCCACCCCCGGCCCGCAACTGCGGGCCGCCGTCGCCGACGGGCAGCTCGGCTACGAGCGGCTGGACGGCGCCGGCGGACGGCACCTGCTGGTGGTCGGCGGACGGATCCCCGGCTCGACCGCCGAGCTGTACGCCGTCACCGACGAGAGCGACCTGGTGGGCGGGCTGGACCAGCTGCGCACCGCGCTGGCGGTCGGCTGGCTGGCGGTGGTGGCGCTCGCCGCGGGCGTCGGGCACTCCCTGGCCCGGCGCACCCTTGAACCGGTGGGCCGGGCCAGCCGGGCCGCCCGGGCCGTGGCGGAGGGGCTGCTGGCGACCCGGCTGCCGGTGCGCGGCCGGGACGAGTTCAGCGACTGGGCCGCCGCGTTCAACGAGATGGCGCAGGCGCTCCAGACGAAGATCGACGACCTGTCCCGGGCCGAGGCCCGGGAGCGGCGGTTCACCGCCGACGTCGCGCACGAGCTGCGTACCCCGGTCACCGCCCTGGTGGCGGCGGCCTCGCTGCTGGCCGACCGGCTCGACACGCTGCCCGACGACTCCCGCCGTGCCGCCGAGCTGCTGGTCGCCGACGTGGTCCGGCTGCGCACGCTGGTCGAGGAGCTGATGGAGATCTCCCGGCTGGACGCCGGCCGGGAGGCGGTCAGCCTGACGTCGGTGACCGCCCTCGCTCCGCTGCGCGACCTGGTCGCGGCGCACGGCTGGGCCGGCCGGGTCGTCGTCACCGGCGACGAGGCCGTCCTGCGCACCGACCCGCGCCGGCTGGAACGGGTGCTGGCCAACCTGGTCGGCAACGCCGTCACGCACGGCCAGGGCGAGGTCCGCGCGAGCGTGTCCCGCGCCGGCCCGCTGCTCGTGTACGAGGTGAGCGACCAGGGGCCGGGGATCGCCGCCGAGCACCTGCCGCACGTGTTCGACCGCTTCTACAAGGCCGACTCGGCGCGCTCCGGTCGGGGCAGCGGGCTCGGCCTGGCCATCGCCCGGGAGAACGCCCGGCTGCTCGGCGGCCGGCTCACGGTCGGCAGCACCCCCGGCGTCGGCACCACGTTCCAGCTGGCCCTGCCGGTGACCCCGCCCGACGCCGACCCGGGAGGCGAACCGTGAACCGGCTGCCCGCCCTGCTCGCCGCGCTCGCGCTGCTGCTCGCCGGCTGCGCCGACGCCCGCTCGGGCACCCTCGGACCGGCCCCCCGCGCCGCCGCGCCCGGCACCGCCAGCGCCCCGGTGACCGGCCCCACCTCCCCGCCGGGCACCCCGACCGCCGGCACCCCCGGGCCCGCCGCCACCCGGTCGATCGCGCCGGTGACGCCGCCCCGGACCGGGACGCCGTCGCCGGCCGGCACCGGCAGCGTGACCGTGCAGCTCTGGTTCGCCCGGGCCGGGGTGGTGGTGCCGACCCGGCGTACCCGACCCACCACCGTCGCCACCTCGCGGCTGGCGCTGGCGGAACTGGCCGCCGGGCCCACTTCCGCCGAGGCCGCCGCCGGCCTGGCCACCCTGGTCCCCGCCGGCGTCGAGATGGTCCGGATAGCCGAGGGCACCGCCACCGTCGCCCCGCCACCGTCCTTCGCCGACACCGACGCCCGGACGCTGCGGCTGCGGCGGGCGCAGGTGGTGTGGACGCTCACCCAGTTCCCCACCGTGCGCCGGGTGGCCTTCGCCGGTAGCGGCGTCGTGCTGGCCCGCACCGACCTCGCCGACCTGCTGGCGCCGATCGTGGTCACCGAGCCGGCGATCGGCCAGCGGGTCGCCGGGTCGGTCACCGTCGCCGGCACCGCCGACGTGTACGAGGCGACCGTCTCGATCCGGATCCTCGACGGCACCGGCCGGGTGGTCGGCACCGGCTTCACCACCGCCACCTGCGGCAGCGGCTGCCGCGGCGACTACCGCGGCGGGGTCGCCTACCGGTTGGCGACCGCCGGCCCCGGCACCATCGAGGTGTACGAGGTGTCGCCCCGCGACGGGTCCCGGACCCACGTGGTGGCCGTGCCGGTCCTGCTGGCCGCCACCGGCTGACCGACCGGCACTGCGGATGAGTCGCCGGACTCGGGGTCGAACCGGGCGGGCCACCGTTATGAGCAGCGGCTGGGCCCACGCCCTCCGGCGAGGACCACAGTGGATGGCATCCGTGGAGACCAAGGCGGGAATCAAACCCACGTGTACGTTTTCGCGGATCGCCCCATGGCCACTCGGGCACCCGGTCTGCCGCAGCACCGACCGAGCGCGCAACATCGCCGTCTGGCCTCCGGACGGCGGGTGTCCTTGCCCTGCTCGCAGCACTGGCGAGTGCCGGCCACAAGGGCGGTGCTCTGGCTGCTGAGCTACGCCGGCAAGACGCAACTACTGACTACACCCGAAACTCCTCGTACCTCTCGCCCATGTTGGCCGTGCTGCGCCGTCCAATCACTTCGTACGGCAGCACATACATCGAGCCGTCGCCAAGGACGACGAAGAAGTAGTCGATCTCGTCGGGTTCGTATGGTGCCGACCGGAAGTAACCGGTGGATGTCCGTCCCGGCTGCTGGTTGTCGTAGACAGTCCGGGTGAACTTCACGGTACGGCTCGTTGTCGTCGACGACTTCACCTGGATCCGATCGAGGCCGTTCGGCGAGTCGACGATGAGGTCGTAGATCGCAGGCTCTACCGGCAGCGAAACGACGTAGCCCCGCTCCGAGAACCAAGCGATTGCCTTACCTGTCGCTGCGACCCGCAACCGCTCGGGAGTTGGGTCGGCCGTAAACGTGGGCTCGTTCGTGAACGGTGTCAAGCCGTTGAACCCGCGTCCTCGGAAGTGCTTGACCGATAGACCTAGCGCGTCGATGCGGGCCGCCAGTCGCGGCCTCCACCCGCCTTGGCGGGAGTTCGCGTACCCGATCTCTAGTGCGAGGTGGTTCCACGACCGGCACTGCGGCACCAACTCCCGTAGTCGGTCATCACTCACGGCCTCAATCACCGGCTGCCGCTGCCCGTTTCCGTAGAGGTGGCTGTAGTCCAACCCAAGGGCTTCGGCACGGTCGCGCAGGCTCTTGAAGGTCTTGCCTCCGATGGGAACGGACAGCGTTTCGCATACGTCCTTCCAGGATCGCGCGCCAGGAAGGGCATTGCGAAGCCCTTCGTCTGTCCATGTGCGCGGTCTTGGCATAGCCCAATGATATCCCAAACCGCCTAAACAAGAGGCGGAATGGGCTACGAGGGTTCGTGCTGCGAGCGGAGGACTCGAACCTCCATCGACCGATCCAGAGTCGGCTGTGCTGCCGATTGCACCAGCTCGCAAGGGTTCCGTTCCGCCGATGCGGATACGGACCGTGCCCCGACCAGGATTCGAACCTGGGATCTCCGGCTTCGTAGACCGGCGCTCTCTCCGCTGAGCCATCGGGGCGTACGACCGGCGCCTCCCCCCAGGGGCGCCGGCCGGCCTAACCCTTCACGCAGACCACCTGCTTGAGGTGCGCCACCACCTCGACCAGGTCGTCCTGCTGCGCCATCACCTTGGTGATGTCCTTGTACGCGCCGGGGATCTCGTCGACCACCCCGGCGTCCTTGCGGCACTCCACCCCGGCGGTCTGCCGGACCAGGTCGGCGGTGCTGTACGTCCGCTTCGCCTGCCCCCGCGACATCCGCCGCCCGGCGCCGTGCGACGCCGAGCAGTACGCGTCCGGGTTCCCCTTGCCGCGCACGATGTACGAGCCGGTGCCCATCGACCCCGGGATGATGCCCAGGTCCCCCCGACCGGCCCGGATCGCGCCCTTGCGGGTCACCAGCACGTCCACCCCGTCGTAGCTCTCCTCCGCCACGTAGTTGTGGTGGCAGCTGATCGGCTCGCCGTAGGCGACCTGCGGGAACTGCTCCCGAACCACGCCGCAGAGCAGCGCCAGCATGACCGCGCGGTTGCGCCGCGCGTACTCCTGCGCCCACCAGAGGTCCCGACGGTAGGCGTCCATCTCCGGCGTGCCGGCGAGGAACACGGCCAGGTCGCGGTCGGGCAGGTCGGTGTTGTGCGGCAGCTTCCGCGCCACCCCGATGTGCCGCTCGGCGAGTTCCTTGCCGATGTTGCGGGAGCCGGAGTGCAGCATCAGCCAGACCTGGCCGGCGTCCGGCCCGCCCTGCTCGACGCAGACCTCGATGAAGTGGTTGCCCCCACCGAGGGTGCCCATCTGGTGCTGGGCCCGGCTCTCCAGCTGTGCCACCCGGCGGTCCAGCTCGCCGAACCGCTTCCAGAAGGCGTCCCAGCCGGCCTGCTCCAGGCCCCGGATCCGGCGCGGGTCGACCGGGTCGGCCCGCTTGGCGAAGCCGACCGGGACGGCCGCCTCGATCGCCGCGCGCAGCGGCGCCAGGTCGTCCGGCAGGTCGGCCGCGGTGAGCGAGGTACGCACCGCGGACATCCCGCAGCCGATGTCCACGCCGACCGCGGCCGGCGATACGGCCTGCCGCATGGCGATGACGGAGCCGACCGTGGCGCCCTTGCCGAAGTGCACGTCGGGCATGACCGCGACGCCCTGCACCCAGGGCAGCGCGCCGATGTTGCGCAGCTGCTGCGCGGCCTGCGGCTCGATGCCGTACGGGTCGGTCCAGACCCGTACCGGCGCCCGGGTGCCCGGCAGCGGGGTGAATGCCATCGTCTTCTCCTGGTGTCGTGGGGTGCCGCCCCGGGTGGGGCGACGGAAAGGCTCGTGGACCGCCCGGGAATCGAACCCGGCGGGAGTGGCTTGCAAGGCCTCTCTGCGCCCCAGCGCGCAGCCCGTGGGATGGGAGTGTTCCGAGCGGCTGGCCGGATTCGAACCGGCGATCTTCGCCATGGCGAGGCGACGCGCTACCACTGCGCCACAACCGCGTGTCGTCACTACGTAGGCCGTACGGGGCTCGAACCCGTAACCTCCCGGCTGAGAACCGGGTGAGCTGCCAACTTGCTCCAACGGCCCGTGCGGGGTCGCACCCCGTGTCGTACCCCCGGCCGACGCGCTCGCGCCGGCCGGGGTTCATACTCATGCCATCCACTGTGGAGTTAAGAAGAAGCGACGTCGCCGGCGGTGCCGGGACATGAGGCAGGGGTGACAGGACTCGAACCTGCAACCGTCGGGTTTGGAATCCGGTGCTCTTCCGGTTGAGCTACACCCCTCGGACCGGTGCCGGGTGACGAAAAAGCCGCCCGGTCCCCGGTGGGGTGGGCGGCTGCGCTGTCGCGCTGGCGCTATCCGCGCCGCCACCCTCGTCGCCAGCCACACCGGCCCTGGAGCAGGCCCCGGGCTCGTTCGCCCGCGGGCAGCATGGCACCGCCGCGCGGCATGGACCGCGTGGTCTCGGTGCTGGTCTGCTGCTGCACGGCGGGCTCCTCGGAGTGATCGGTGTGACGTTGCGGCATTGACGGTAGGCGAGGCTTCCGGGCCCCCGCAACGGATATTCCGAGAATCGTTCGGCAGTCGCCGAAGGATTCCGCCGTTACCGTCGCAGCCCGAGGCGAGGAAGGGGACGTAGATGGGGCTGGCGGAGCAGGTGGCGCAACGCTTTCGGGAGGTCAACGGGGACCATCCGATGACGGCAGCCGACGACGCGTACGTCGACGCGCAGTTCGTCGTCCTCGAGAAGCTCTGCGCGGCGCACGGGCGCGACGTCGACGACGTACGCCGGCTGATGCTGGACCGGCGGTTGCCGCTGCCGGGCTACCTGCGCTCGGACGGCGCGCAGATGGTGCCGGCGGACCTGTTCTCGCTGGCCGACCGGGCGGGCGGGCCGGCGGCGCTGCGGGCCTGGTTCACCGCGCACTGGGCTGACCCGGGACAGGGCGCGGCGGAGTGGGACGCCTACCTCAGCGGCCGGTACGTGTGCCTGCGGTCGGTGACGCCGGAGACGATCCGGCGCAAGGACGAGCTGATTGCGGCGATCCGGGCGGCGGTGGACCGGCCGGAGCCCGGCGCGGGGTGGGCGCGACGGTTGCACGCGCTGGTGGACGATTTGGACGGGCTGGAGCCGGCCTTCACCGGCTACGACCGGCTGCGCTTCGGCGGCCCGACCTCCCGGGACAGCTACGTCGACGCGGTGCGGGCGCGCTTTCCCCGGCCGCCGAGCGGCGGACGCGTGCCCGAGAGGGCCGGATCAGCGGGGTGATCGCAGGACCTCGTCGCGGACGAGCTGGACGAGGCCGGGCTTCACGGCGGTGGTGGCCACCCCCATCGCCCGGCGCGGGAAACGCCGCTCGTCCAACTCGCGGAGCATGGCGGCGGCAAGGTCGGCCCGGGCGGTGAACACGCCGTCCGCGCTGCCGTCGGCGACGAGATGGTCAGTGACCGTGGGATGTTCGAAGAGGCCGGACGGGCGGACGACGGTCCAGTCCAGGTCGCTGGCCCGGATTACCTCCTCCATCCGCCGCATGTCCTGGTGCACCTGCCGGACCAGCACCCGGTTTACGTACGGGTCGAGGACGTGGTTGAAGAAGAACGCGTTGCTGGGTCGCCAAGCGGGGTCCAGCACGCTGGAGCTGACCACCATCAGCCGCCGTACGCCGTGGCGTCGCATCGCGGTGACGACGGCGGTGGCCGCCGCCGAGTAGGTCGTGACCGGTTTCCGGCTGGGCGTGACGCCGAGCGCGGAGAGCACGGCGTCGGCGCCGGCGACCGCCGGTTCGATCGCGGCGGGGTCGGTGGCGTCGGCGGCCACCACGGTGAGGTCGTCGTGCCGGGGCAGTCCCCGGGGGCGGCGGCTCACCGCCGTGACGTGATGGCCGGCGGCGAGGGCCTGGCCGGTGAGCTGCCGGCCGGTGGGTCCGCTGGCGCCGATGACGACGATGCGCATGTGTCCACTCCTCCTCCGGGACCCGGGCGGTCCGGGTCGCTCGGTACGCGTTGACACTGCGGGTCCCGGGCGGCATGTTCAACGGTGATGAATAAATCCCGAGGACGTCCACGCGGCAATCCGCCGACCCGCGCGCGCATCGCGGAGGCGGCGCGGACGCTGTTCCTGGAACGGGGCTACCAGGGCACCACGCTGCGGGCGGTGGCCGCCGCGAGCGGCGTCGACCAGGCCCTCGTCAGTTACCACTTCGGCTCCAAGCAGGGCCTGTTCGGCGAGGTGATGCGGGTGCACTGCGCGCAGTCCCGGGCGCTGGCCGAGGCGCTGCCGGGCGACCCGGCCGGGCTGGCCGACCGGCTGCTGCAGGCGGTGGTGACCCTGTGGGACGACGCCTCCGCCACGGACGAGCCGGCGCCGGACGACCAGCTGCTCGGCCTGGTGCGCGAGTACCTGGACCGGGAGGTGCTGGTCCGGCTCGCTGAATTCCTCGGCGGCCCCGACGCGACCGAACGCGCCACCGCGGCGGTCACCGTGATCGGCGGGCTGATCTACACGCGGTACCTCAATCCGCTCCCGGCCGCGTCCGGCCTGGCCGCCGCCGACGTCCGGCGGATCCTCGGTCCGGCACTGCGCGCGGCGCTGGCGCCCCGGCACCGGTCCGGCCGTCTCCGGCCGCCCGCGCGCGGCGCAACGGGGCACCCGCTCAGCCGGGAATCGCGTTCCCTGCCGGTGGGGTGAGCAGGCGGCGCATCACCGACGCCGGCAGCGCCGGGTTGGCCGCCGCGGCCTCCACCACCGCCGGGTGGTGGACGAGCAGGCCCGCGGCCCGGCGGGGAGGGCCGGGTTACGGGCCAGCCCGGCCAGCGCCTCGTCCGTCACCCGTCACCCCCCCCGGTCATGATCGCTTCGCGAGCATCTCAAGGTAGTGCGGGTTGGTCATCACGCCCAGCACGTTGCCGAACGGGTCCACCACGGACGCCGTGACGAACCCGGCACCGCGCTCCCGGATCGGGTCGTGCTCGCGGGCGCCGGCCGCCAGCAACCGGGCCACGGTGGCCGGCAGGTCGTCGACGTGCCAGTAGACGACCGCCCCGCCCGGGCCGGTCGTCGCGCCGGGCGGGGCGTACCGGCTGTCGATCAGACCGAGTTCGTGCTGGTGGTCACCGAGGCGGAACTCGTAGTACCCGGGCCGTCCGTCGGCGCCGGCCCGCTCGAAGTACGGCTCGACGCCGAGCAGGTCGGCGTACCAGGTCTTCGCGGCCGGCAGGTCGTCGGCCCAGAAGCTGACGGTGGCGATGCCTCGCAGCATGGTGGTTCCTCTCCTCGATCGGTTCCTCGCCACGAACGCTACGACCGATTGCGGAAGGTGCGGTTCCGCAATGGCGGGCAGACTGTCCGGCATGGTGGAGACGTCGGTGCGGTTGCTGCGGCTGCTGTCGCTGCTGCAGTCCGGGCGGGACTGGCCCGGTGGCGAACTGGCCGCCCGGCTGGGCGTGACCACGCGGACGGTCCGCGCCGACATGGAGCGGCTGCGCGCCCTCGGTTACTGGGTGGACTCCCGCCCGGGGGCGGCGGGCGGCTACCGGCTCGGGCGGGGCAGCGCCCTGCCGCCGCTGCTGCTCGACGACGAGGAGGCGGTGGCGGTCGCCGTCGGCCTGCGGGCCGCCGCGGCGGGCTCGGTCACCGGCATCGAGGAGACCTCGCTGCGGGCGTTGGCCAAGCTGGAGCAGTCGCTGCCGTCCCGGCTGCGGCACCGGGTGGACGCGTTGCGGACGGCCACGGTGTCGGCGGCCGGGGGCGGTCCGACGGTGCCGGCGGCGACGCTGACCGAGGTCGCCGCGGCGATCCACCGGCGGGAGCGGCTGCGCTTCGACTACGTGCGCCGCGACGGCGCCGACAGCCGGCGGGAGGTGGAGCCGCACCGGCTGGTCTACACCGGACACCGCTGGTACCTGTTGGCCTGGGACCCGCAGCGGGCGGACTGGCGGACGTTCCGCGCGGACCGGATCCGCCCGCGATCGCCGAACGGCCCGCGCTTCGCGCCCCGGGAGGTGCCCGAGGCCGAGGTCGACTGGCGGGTGCGGCGGGGCGTCGGCTCCGTCGCGTGGCGGCATCCCGCACGGGTACGGCTGCACGCGCCGGCGGCCGTGGTCGCCGCGCTGCTCACCCCTGCGGCCGGCCTGCTGGAGCCGTTGGACGAGGGCACCTGTCTGCTGGAGACGGGCGGCAATACGCTGCACGACCTGGCCGGCTTCCTGGGCAGCCTGGACGTCGGGTTCGAGGTGCTCGACCCGCCGGAGCTGCGGGAACTGCTCGCCACGCTGGCCGCCCGCTACGCGGCGGCGGCCACCGGCGCCGGGCCGTCCCACGGCACCGGCGACGCGGCCCCAGCCGGGCACAGCACCGGCGACGCGGCCCCAGCCGGGCACAGCACCGGCCACGCGGCCCCACCCGCACAGAGCACCGGCGACGCGGCCTCACCCGATCGCGCCACCGGCGACGCGGGGACGCGCGGGCCGAGGCCCCGGCCCGCGCCGGACCGGTCGGCAGAGCCGCCGTCGGTTCCGCCCGGAACGGGTAACCACCGGTCGGCGGAGCCGCCGTTGGTTCCGCCCCGGAACGGGTAACCGGCCCGGATGCAGCCGGACAGCGTGGACGTCGACGAGCCGCTGGCGGTGGACGTACCCCCGGCTCCGCACGACGCGAGCGGCGAGCGGGTGCCGATCCGCGACCTGGCCGGGCTGGCCCCGCCGCCCCGGCCGGCGCGGCGGTGGACGCCCCGGCGGGTGGTGGCCACCCCCGCGGCGCTGGACCATCCGCACGGGCGGCGGATCGTCGGGCGGGTCGAGGCGCTGGGCATCGAGGTCGAGCGGTTGCGCGCGAACCGGTTGACCGGGCTGCGCGGGGAGACCGAGCGGGAGACGTACGCGCGGGCGAAGTCGACCCTGGCGATCGTGGTGAGCCCGCCGTCGCGCCGCCGGCTGCAACCGATCGCGCCCAGCGCGGACTGGCGGGTCGACCTGGCGGAGGGCTGCCCGGCGCACTGCCAGTACTGCTACCTGGCCGGGTCGCTCTCCGGTCCGCCGGTGACCCGGGTGTACGCGGACCTCGACGAGATCCTCGACGGCCTCGCCGAGTACGCCGGGCGGGGCACGGTGACCAGCCGGGACGCCCGGCGCGCCGAGGAGGGCACCACCTTCGAGGCGTCCTGCTACACCGATCCGCTGGCCCTGGAGCACCTGACCGGGAGCTGGCGGCGGGCGGTGGAGCACTTCGCCGGCTGGGACGCCCCGGTGCAGCTGCGTTGGACCACCAAGTACGACGACGTGGGGACCTTCGTCGGGCTGGCGCACGCGGGGCGTACGCGGGTGCGGTTCAGCGTGAACTGCCTGCCGGTGAGCACCCGCTTCGAGGGCGGTACGAGTCCGGTGCCGGCCCGGCTGGCCGCGCTGCGCCGGCTCGCGCTCGACGGCTACCCGGTGGGGCTGACCATCGCGCCGATCATCGCGCTGCCGGACTGGCGGACGCACTACGGCGAGCTGCTGGACCTGGTCGCCGCCGCGGTGGACGGGGTGCCGGGGCTGGACCTGACCGCGGAGCTGATCACGCACCGGTTCACCCCGGGCAGCCGCGAGGTGCTGCTCGGCTGGTACCCGCGCACCCGGCTGGAGATGGACGAGACGCGGCGCAGCCGCAAGCACGGGAAGTTCGGGGCGGTGAAGTTCGTCTACCCGCGCGAGACGATGACAGAGCTGCGCTCCTGGTTCACCGCCGAGCTGACCGCCCGGGTGCCGGCCTGCCGGATCCTCTACTGGACCTGACGGCCCGGCACCAGCGACGGCCCCGGCACGCCGGGCGACGGCGGTGGAACGGCCGGCGGCGGCGCGTAGCATCCACGCCCATGGCGCGGATCCGCTGTGACTTCTTCTCCGAGGCGCTGGGCATGGGGACGTCGATGACGGTGCTCCTGCCGGAGCGCACCTCGACGCAGATCGGCATGGCCGGCGCCGCCCCGGCCGGCGATCCGCCGGTGCTCTACCTGCTGCACGGCCTGACCGACGACGACACCATCTGGACCCGGCGCACCGCGATCGAGCGGTACGTCGCGCCGCTGGGCCTGGCCGTGGTGATGCCCCAGGCGGGGCGGAGCTTCTACGCCGACGAGGCACACGGCAACCGCTACTGGACGTTTCTCAGCGAGGAACTGCCGCAGGTGTGCCGGTCGTTCTTCCGGCTCTCCGAGCGCCGGGAGGACACCTTCGTCGCCGGCCTGTCGATGGGCGGGTACGGCGCGGTGAAGTGGGCGCTGCGCCGGCCGGACCGGTTCGCCGCCGCAGCCAGCCTCTCCGGGGCGCTGAACGTGGCCCACCGACGGGACCACCCGACCCGGCCGGTCGATCCGGCCGTGTGGCACACCGTCTGGGGTGACCGGGACGTGCCGGACGGCGACGACGACACGGTGGCGCTGCTCGGCCGGGCCGGCGCCGACCTGCCGGCGCTCTACGTCGCCTGCGGCACCGAGGACTTCCTCCACGAGGACAACGTGCGCTTCGTCGAGGCGGCACGGGCCCGGGACGTGCCGGTCACCGTGGACTTCTCCCCCGGCGACCACGACTGGGCGTACTGGGACGACAAGATCCGCGACGTGCTGGCCTGGCTGCCGCTGCCCGGCGCGGGACCGACCGGTGCCGAGGCCCCGCCGGCGGGCAGCGCCCGGCACTGAGCCGGGACGCCGCACCGGCGACGCGGGGCGGCAGGACGGTCACGCCCCGACGGAGCCGTCGATGCCCTCGCGGAGGAAGTCGGCGTGGCCGTTGTGCCGGGCGTACTCGTGGATCATGTGCAGCATCACCAGCCGCAGCGAGACGTCCTCACCCCACCGCGCCTGGTGCCCGGTGACGTCGAGCGACTCGGCCTCCCGCTCGATCCGGCGGGCGTGCTCCACCTCCCGCTGCCACACCTCGAACGCGTCCGCGCCGGTCGAGCCGGTCGGGTCGTACGCCTCCTGGAAGTCGCCGGTCGCCGACCAGATCAGCGGCACGTCCTCGGCGTCGATCACCCGCCGGAACCAGGTCCGCTCCACTTCGGCCATGTGCCGCAGCAGGCCGAGCAGGGTCAGCGTCGAGGGCGGCATGGATCGACGCCGCAGTTCCTCGTCGGACAGCCCCTGGCACTTCAGCACCAGGGTCGCCCGGTGGAAGTCGAGGAACGCGCGCAGCGTCTCCCGCTCCCCGGCGCGCAGCGGCGGGCCGATCCGGTCCATCTCCACAACGGCTCCTCGGACGCGGTCGACGGGCCGGCGGTGACCGGCCCGTCGAGGGTTGGCAGGGGTCGGCGGGAAAGCCTAGTCCCGGCGGATCGATCCGCCCGCGAAGGGATCATGGGAGGCCGCCCCTCCTCGAGGTGCGGCGCGTCCGCCGCCGCCGCGACCCGCGCGGCCCGCGGCATCCGCTGAGCCGACCGCGCCCGTCGAGACGACCCGGCCCGGGCTCAGCGCGGTCGCAGCGACGACACCGCCACCGGGAAGTCGAAGTACGTGTCCGGGTACGGCTCGTCGGCGTACCGGTAGTGCCACCACTCCCGGTCGTAGTTGACGAACCCGGCCTGCTCCATCAGCCGGCGCAGCAGCTGCCGGTTCTGGCGGGGCGTGCCGGTGACGCGCGGGTCGTCGGTGTGGGCCCGAGGGTCGAAGCAGTCGAAGCCGGTGCCCATGTCGACGCCGCCGTCGGCGAAGCGTTGACCGGCCGGCGCGGTGCAGGCCACCAGCGGCTGCCCCGGCCGGTACGTGGCCCCGGGCGACGCCGGCACCGGCTCCAGGGTCAGGTCGAGGGTGCTGCCGCTGCTGTGCGAGGTGGGCGAGCCGATGTAGCCGTCGTCGAAGAGCTTCGACTTGGCGACGTGGGGATAGAACTCGGCCTTCGTCTTCTCATCGGCGGGGTCCTTCGCCCAGCGGACGAAGTCGTCGGCCGCCCGCTGGGGTCGGTAGCAGTCGTACACCCGCAGGCTGCGGCCCTGGGCACGGGCGGCGGCCTGCACCCGGCGCAACGCCTCGGCCGCTTTGCGGGTGAGCAGGCAGAGCGGTTCGGGGTAGCCGTCGATCGGTCGGCCCACGAAGTTGTGCGCGGTGGCGTACCGGATGTCCACCGTGATGCTCGGGTCGACCTCGGAGAGCAGCACGAAGTCGGCCGGGGCGGGTGAGCCGCTCGGCGACGGTGTGACCGCGCTGGGCCGTGGTGCCGGGCCGGGTGGTCGCTGGCAGCCGGCGACCGCCGCCACCGCCAGCAGCAGGGCCAGCGCCCGGGCGACCCGCCGCACGCCGGACGGCGGCACCGCGCCGGGCCGCTCCCGGCACGCGGGTGTCACCGCGCGGGTGCGGGCCCGGGCGGGGATCACGCCCGGCGCCCCGCGGCCGCGCGTCGGCGACGCCGCCCGGCCAGCGCGCCGACGACCGTCGCCCCGAGCAGCAGCAGTGCCGCCCCGGCGAGCGGCCCGGGCTGCGCCCACCGGTGTCCGAGCGGGTCCACCCGCGTCGGTCCGCCCGCCGCGGCCAGCGGCGGTGGGGTGCCGGTGACCGTGGGCAGCGGCGAGGCCAGCTCACCGGGGCGTACCAGCCGGCCGACGGCGGCGGCGCGGGGCAGCGCGAAGCCCCAGTCCAGCAGCGCGGCGCCCTGCTCCCAGCCGCGCCGGTCGGTCGCCTCCGCGCCGAGCAGCGTCACCACCAGCCGCCGTCCGTTGCGCTCCGCGGCGCCGACATAGGTGTGCCGGGCCAGGTCGGTGTAGCCGGTCTTGCCGCCGAGCGCGCCCGGATAGCGGTAGAGCAGCTGGTTGTCGTTCTGAATCTGGAACGCCTTCTCCCGCAGCGCCGGCTGCGCGGGCACGACCGCCTCGCGGGTGGCGTCGTAGCGGCGGAAGTTGGCGTCGGCGAAGCAGGCCCGGGCGATCAGGGCCAGGTCGTAGGCGCTGGTGAACTGGCCGGGCCCGTCCAGCCCGGAGGGGGTCACCGCGTGGGTCTGCAACGCGCCCAGGCGGTGGGCCTCCGCGTTCATCGCCCGGATGCCGCCGGCCTGTCCGTCGGGCCCGCCGCCGAGCCGGGCGAGCGCGTTGGCCGCCTCGTTGCCGGACTTCAGCAGCAGCCCCAGCCAGATCGTTTCGATCCGGTAGCGACCGCCCTCGACCAGCCCCACCGCGGAGCTGCCCGGTTCGATGTCGAGGTCCCCGGCGGTGATGGTGACGACCTGCCGGGGGTCGAGTCGGGGCAGCATGGTGGCGGCGAGCAGCAGCTTCTGCACGCTCGCCGGGGTGGCGTACTCGTGGGGCCCGCAGCCGCCGAGCACCGCGCCGCTGTCCAGGTCCGCGACCAGCCAGGAGGTCGCCGGCACGGCCGGCGGTGCGGGCGACCCGGCCGGCGTCACCAGGCCCGGGGTGGCCAGGGCGGCCCCGCCGACGGCCCGCTGCGCCGGGTCCGCCCGGGGTGGCGCCGGCCGGGGCGGCCGGGACACCGAGGGCACGGGCGGGCACGGGCCGGTCGTGACGGCGCCGGTCCCGGTGGTGGCGGGGGCGGTACGGGCGGGGGCGGCCACGGCCGGGGTGCCCGCCGGCGACAGCAGGACGGCGGCGACGGCGGCGACGATCCGACTGGTGACTCTCACTCTGTCGCACGGTAGTGAGGCGCGGCGGTCCGCTCCCCGCTTCCGCGGAATCACCGCCGGCGGGCGGGGCCGGGCCGCTAGGATCCCGGCCCCGCCGCGTCCGGGTCAGTGCCGCCGGGCGACCTTGCAGATCTCCAGCGGCTGGGCGGGCGCGCCGTCGACCGGCGCCGGGTTCTCCGGGGTGGGTGCGATCCCGCCGGCGGCGATCCGGTCGAGCGTGGCGAGACCGGCCGCGTCGACCGAGCCGAAGACCGTGTAGTTGGGGCGCAGCGCCGAGTCGGCCTGCACCAGGAAGAACTGGCTGCCGTTGGTGTCCGGCCCGGCGTTGGCCATGGCGAGGGTGCCGCGGGCGTAGAGCCGGCGGACGCCGGTCGGGTCGGTCGGCGCCGGCGGCAGGTCGGTGGGCAGTTCGTCGGCGTACCGGTAGCCGGGGCCGCCCTCGCCGGTGCCGGACGGGTCACCGCACTGGAGCACCTTGAGCGTCGGGTACGCGGTCAGCCGGTGGCAGGGCGTGCGGTCGTAGAACCGGTGCCGGGCCAGGTGCAGGAAGCTCTGCACGGTGCACGGGGCCTGCTCCCGGTCCAGGGTCAGCCCGATCGGGCCCTGGTTGGTGCGCAGGGTGACCCGCACGGTGCCCCGGTCCGGCGTACGCCGGGGGTCCGGGGGCAACGGCACCGGCCGGGCCGCGGGCTCGTCGGGCGTCTCGGTGTACGCGCACGGTCCGTTGGTCGTCCGCGGCGGCGCGGACGCGTCGGTGCCCGGCGCGGCGACCGCGGCGGTGCCGCCGGCGACGACCAGCGCGGCCGAGGCCAGCGTCACGCCGGCGAGGCGGCGCAGCGTCGGGGCCACGGACAGCTGCGGCGGGGTGGCGGGCGGTCGGGGTTCGCTCGACACGTGGGGTCCTCCCTGGACTCGTGGTACCAGAAAGACCGGAGTCTATGGAGGTGTCGGCCGGTTGTCGACGCCGGTCAATCCCACTGGACCGCGCGCCGCCGGGGCCGGCGACGGCGTCGCCCGACCGCCAGCAGGGCGGCGAGCAGCCCGACCAGCCCCGCCGAGCCGCCGACCACCGCCCCGCCGAGCCACTCCGGGGCGCCACCGGACGACCGGCGGGCGGCCACGGCCGCCCCGGCGTCCGGGGCCGCCGACGGGGTCGCAGCGGCGCCGTCCTCGCTGACCTCCCCCGGCTCCACCAGCCGGCCGACCGAGGAGTCCGGCGGCAGCGAGAAGCCCCAGTCGAGCAGTCGGGCGCCCTGCTCCCAGGCCCGTACCGGCCGTCGTTCGGCGTTGAGCAGGGTGACCACCAGCCGCCGGCCGTTCCGCTCGGCCGCGCCGACGTAGGTGTGCCGGGCCAGGTCGGTGAAGCCGGTCTTGCCACCGAGCGCACCCGGGTAGTCGTAGATCAGCGGGTTCTCGTTCTGGATCTGGAAGCCGCGCTTGCGCAGGGCGGGCTGGGCGGGGATCTGGGCGCGTTCGGTCAGCGCGTACCGCCGGAAGGTGGGGTTGGCGAAGCAGACCCGGGCGATCAGCGCCAGGTCGTAGGCGCTGGTGAACTGGCCCGGGCCGTCCAGGCCGGACGGGGTCACCGCGTGGGTCTGCAACGCGCCCAGCCGGCGCGCCTCGGCGTTCATCTCCCGCACCCCGGCCTCCGTGCTGCCGGCGCCGAGCCGGGCCAGCAGGTTCGCCGCCTCGTTGCCGGACTGGAGCAGCAGCCCGAGCCAGACCGTCTCCACCGCGTACCGGCCGCCCACCAGCAGGCCCACCGCGGAGCTGCCGGGCTCGATGTCCAGGTCCTCGCGGGTCACCGTGGCCACCTGCTTCGGGTCCAGCTTCGGCAGCATGGTGGCGGCCAGCAGCAGTTTCTGCACGCTCGCCGGGGTGGCGTACTCGTGCGGGCCGCAGCCGCCGAGCACCGCGCCGCTGTCCAGGTCAGCGACCAGCCAGGAGGTCGCGGTGACCGGCGGCGGCGCCGGCGTGCCGGGCGGCACGACCAGGCCGGGGGTGGCCAGCGCCTCCCCGCCCACCGCGCGCTGCGCGGGCACCGGTTCCGGCGGGGTCGGGCGGGGCGGGCGGGTCACCGCCGGCGTCGGCAGCTTCGGGCAGGGCGCGGTCACGCCGGGAGCCAGGGCCGTCGGCGGCGCGGCGTCCGCCGGCACGGCGGTCCCGGTGCTGAGGAGTACGGCGACGGTGGCGGCGGCCAGGACCCGGGCTCTCATGGTCAGGCACCATACCGAGGCCGGCCGGCGGGCCCGGCACGCCTCACCCGGGCAGCCCGGAGCCGGCCAGCCCGATCTCGGCGAGGTAGTCGTACAGGGTGGCCGAGGCGCGCAGTCGCCGCAGGCTGCGCCGGTGCAGGTCCTGCTCGCGCCGGGCCAGCTCGGCGTGCACCCGTTGGGGCCGGCCGCTGGTGCGCATCTCGTCGAGGACCGCCGTCACGATCTCGAAGGGGTAGCCGCCCCGGCGCAGCAACGCGACGACCTGCGCGGCGCGCAGCTCCGCCGCGTCGTACAGCCGGTAGCTCGTGCCCGGTTCGCGCGCCGGCCGCAGCAGCCCCCGCTCCTCCCACAGCCGGAGCTGCGAGGTGCGGACGCCGACCAGGTCCGCGACCTCGCCGATCCGGGCGCCGCGCCGGGGCGCGGGCACCACGACCGGCGGGCTGACCACCACCGTCTCGAAGGCGCCCAGGACGCGGCGGATCTCGGTCCGCTCGCGGTCCAGTTCGGCGTGGCCGGCGTCCAGCGCCGTCAGCGCCGCCGCCAGGTCGCCCCGGTGGACCGCGAGCATCACCTCCCGGGTACGCGCCCAGCCGTGCCCCTCGGCCATCCGGCGCAGCACGGCGAGCGCGCGCACGTGCGCGACGGTGAACACCCGGTAGCCGCTCGGGGTGCGCTCGACCGGTGGCAGGACCCCCTCGTCGAGATAGTTGCGCACCTGCTGGGTGGAGATCCCGGCGGTGGCCGCGACGTCGACCACCCGCAACCGCCCGTCCTTCACCGGGTCACCCTATCGCCTGCCACGTCGTTTGAGACTTTCCCTCCCACATCGCACTGCGCTGCTCGGCGGGTTGGCACCGGACTTTACATAGGAACATCAATGAGACGATCGAACCCATGCAGCAGCCAGCGCGGAACGCCGCCGACAGCCACGACGTCATCGAGGTACGAGGTGCCCGGGAGAACAACCTCATCGGGGTCTCGGTCGACATCCCCAAGCGCCGACTCACCGTCTTCACCGGGGTCTCCGGATCCGGGAAGTCGTCCCTGGTCTTCGGCACCATCGCCGCCGAGTCGCAGCGCCTGATCAACGAGACGTACAGCGCCTTCCTGCAGAGCTTCATGCCGAGCCTGAGCCGGCCGGACGTGGACGCGCTGCGCAACCTGAGCGCGGCGATCGTCGTCGACCAGGAGCGGATGGGCGCCAACTCCCGCTCGACGGTCGGCACGGCGACCGACGCGTACGCGATGCTGCGGATCGTGTTCAGCCGGCTCGGGCAGCCGCACGTCGGGCCGGCCGGCGCGTTCAGCTTCAACCTCCCCGAGGGGATGTGCCCGACCTGCGAGGGGCTGGGCCGGGTCTCCGACCTCGACGTGCACGCGATGGTCGACGTGGAGCGGTCGCTCAACGACGGCGCGATCCTGGTGCCGAACTTCGCCGTCGACTCCTGGTACTGGCAGACCATCGTCGGCTCCGGCCTCTTCGACCCCGACGCCAAGCTGCAGGACTACAGCGCGCAGCAGTGGCAGGACTTCCTGCACAAGCCGGCCACGAAGATCAAGGTGGGCAGCAACAACTGGACGTACGAGGGGCTGGCGGTGAAGGTGCGCCGGATCTACCTGACCAAGGACCGCGAGTCGATGCAACCGCACATCCGGGCGTTCGTGGACCGGGCGGTCACCTTCACCACCTGCGCCGACTGCGGCGGCGCCCGGCTCAACCCGGCGGCGCTCTCCTCGCGGATCGCCGGGCGCAACATCGCCGAGTGCTCCGCCATGCAGATCAGCGACCTCGCGGAGTTCATCCGCGCCGTGGACGACCCGTCGGTGGCTCCGCTGGTGGCCACGCTGCGCGAGACGCTGGACTCGCTGGTGGAGATCGGCCTCGGCTACCTCAGCCTCGACCGGGAGTCGGCGACCCTCTCCGGGGGCGAGGCGCAGCGGGTCAAGATGGTCCGGCACCTGGGCTCCAGCCTCTCCGACGTGACGTACGTCTTCGACGAGCCGACCGTCGGGCTGCACCCGCACGACATCGCCCGGATGAACGACCTGCTGCTGCGCCTGCGCGACAAGGGCAACACGGTGCTGGTCGTGGAGCACAAGCCGGAGACCATCGCGATCGCCGACCACGTCGTCGACCTCGGGCCCGGCGCCGGGGCGGCCGGCGGCCGCATCTGCTACACCGGCGACGTCGCCGGCCTGCGCCGCTCCGACACCCTCACCGGGCGCCACCTCGACCACCGGGTCACCCTGCGCGACCCGGTACGCCGTCCGACCGGGCAGCTGCCGATCCGCGGCGCCGACCTGCACAACCTGCGCGACGTCGACGTCGACATCCCGCTCGGGGTGCTCACCGTGGTCACCGGGGTCGCCGGCTCGGGCAAGAGCTCGCTGATCCACGGCTCGCTGCCGCGCCGCGGCGGGGTGGTCGTGGTGGACCAGTCCCCCATCCGCGGTTCCCGACGCAGCAACCCGGCCACCTACACCGGGCTGCTCGACCCGATCCGCACCGCCTTCGCCAAGGCCAACGGGGTCAAGGCGGCCCTGTTCAGCGCCAACTCCGAGGGCGCCTGCCCGACCTGCAAGGGCATCGGGCTGGTCTACACCGACCTGGCGATGATGGCCGGCGTCGCCTCGGTGTGCGAGAGCTGCGAGGGGCGCCGCTACACCGACGAGGTGCTGACGTACACGCTGCGCGGGAAGAACATCAGCGACGTCCTCGCGATGTCGGTCACCGAGGCCCGGGAGTTCTTCCCCGGCGGCCAGGCCCGCGCCGTGCTGGACCGGCTGGCCGACGTCGGCCTGGGCTACCTCAGCCTCGGTCAGCCGCTGACCACCCTCTCCGGGGGCGAGCGGCAGCGGTTGAAGCTGGCCATCCGCATGGCGGAGAAGTCGAGCACGTACGTGCTGGACGAGCCCACCACCGGCCTGCACCTGGCCGACGTCGACCAGCTGCTGGCCCTGCTGGACCGGCTCGTCGACGACGGCAACACGGTGATCGTCATCGAGCACCACCAGGCGGTGATGGCGCACGCCGACTGGATCATCGACCTCGGCCCCGGGGCCGGGCACGACGGCGGCCGGATCGTGTTCACCGGCACCCCCGCCGAGCTGGTCGCGCAGGGCGACACCCTCACCGCTCGCCACCTGCGCGAGTACGTCGGCGGGTAGCGCCGCGGCCGGACCGGCTCAGCCGGTGGTCACCGACTCCTCGGCGCCGGCCCGGTCCCGCCACCGCTGCACGACCAGCACCACCGGGCCGACCATCAGCATGGACAGCGCGGCGGTCACCAGGAAGACGTCCAGGAAGAGCGTCGCCAGCACGCTGAGCACCGCCAGCGAGAGGGTGAGCCGTCCGAGGTGGCCGGGGGTGGGCAGCGGGCGGCGGTGCGTACCCCGGTAGTGGGAGTCGGCTGCGGCCATGGTGGTACCTGCCTTGCGTGGAGAGCGACCAGGGACGGCGACCGTCGCCCGTCGCCGGCCCTGGTGCCGCGCCGACCGGCGGCGCGGCTGATCATCGTGGCCGGGTTGTACCCGCCCTGAGCTGCGGGAACCGCCGAGGTAACCAGTACCACAGCCGGTGCACCGCCCGCCGGGTCACGCGCCGACGTCATCCAGCCGGCGCAGCCAGCGCCGCTGCCAGGGGGTCTCCACCGCCCGCGGGTGGTACCGCTCGCGTACCCAGCCCACCGCCCCGTCCGGCGGAAGGCCGTCCAGAATCGCCAGGGCGGCCAGCGCCGTCCCGGTCCGGCCGACGCCGCCCCGGCACGCCACCTCGACCCGCGCGCCGTCGTGCGCCCGGCGCAGGGCCTCGGCCAGCGCGTCGAGGGCGTCGGCGCGGTCGAGCGGCAACCAGAAGTCGGGCCACCGGATCCGGCGGTGCGGCCAGGCCGGTGCCGGGCCCGGGGCCAGGAGCAGGGCGAAGTCGGCGGGCGAGGCGGGATCGCCGACGCGGCGACCGCGCACGGTCGCGCCGCTGGGCAGTACGACCACCCCGGTCGTCTCGGACCAGTCCACCCGGTGATTGTGCCGCCCGGGCGTACGAAACAGCGCCGCCCCCGGCCCTGGTGGGTCGGGGGCGGCGCTGGGGTGTCGGTGTGCAGGTCGCCTCTCGGCGAGTGGCACATCGCGGCTCCAGCCGAACGGTATTCCGCGAAGGCAATTTAGGTGAGGCCCGGGGACACTGGACACACCGACACCTGACTCAACAGGCTACCCGGTCCGGGTCTTCCACCGGCTCTGGTGACGCGTGCCACTGCTTGCTGTTGCTTTCGTGGGTTGCGGTGGTCGGTGGGTGGGGTGTGGCCCGCCGTGCCCGGCTCCGGGCGGTCAGGCTTGATCCCTGCGCCGGGCACGGCGGGCCACACCCCCGTCGCGGGCAACCTCCGCCCGGGCCTCGCCGCCCCAAACCCCACACCCCCTCCTCGTTGATCATGAGGTTAGCGGCGGAGCTGATCTCCCCACCACTGTCAACCTCATGATCAACCCGAGGTGTTCGCCGGTGAGGATCGGGTGCGGACACGCCGCTGGCCGGCACACCCCGTTCGGGGGTGCCGGCCAGCGCGTCGTTCACGTGTCAGCTGTTCCAGTGCTCGGCGACCAGGTCGGCAGCCTGCCGCTCCCACTGGGCGTAGTGGAACGGGTAGGCCGACACCTGCACGGTCTGCGCGGCCTCGGTCAGCGGCATGTCCTTCCAACCGTCGACCTGCTTCAGACCCTTCAGGAACGCCATCGTCGAGTACTCCGGGTCGGTGATCTGCTCAACGGTGCCCCAACCCGACGACGGACGCTGCTGGAACAGGCCCTGCGAGTCGTGGTCGTTGCGCTCACCCAGGTGACCCAGGTTCTCCAGCTTCGACTCCTGCAGGCTGGTCGCGATGGCCACCACGGCGGCCCGCTCGTCCATGCCCGACTTCTTCGTCGCGGCGATGATCGCCTTCACGTTGGCGGTCTGCTCGTCGCCCAGGTCGATGCGCGACTGCTTGCCCTGCACGCCGTGCGGGATCAGCTTGCTCTTGTCCACACCGGGCTTGTCCGCCTGCACCACCGCAACCGGCTTGGCGTCGACCGGGTTGGCGTGGGCCTCGGTCACGGGGCCGGCGAAGACGCCACCGGCGAAAGCCAGACCAGCAATACCCAGAACGCTCTTACGCAGAATGGTGGTGTTCATCAGAGTGGCTCCATTCGGGGGTTGGCGACGTGTCCAAGGGGGGTCGGACACGCGCAAGCACCACGACGGCGCTCAAAGAACTCAGGGGAAAGTCTCTGCCCGGCAGGCTTCGCGAGCGGGGGGCTCACGGCGCCGGGTCCATGTGTAACGACCGGCGGCCCACCATCATTCCGGGGGCCCGCATCCCGGGCCGGTCACGCGTTCGGGCCAGGCCAGCGGGGGTGCTGCGGTCGTGCAGGTGATGTAACGACCCCGGGCCCGCCATCATTCCGGCGCCCCACACCGCGGGCGACCTACGCCCCACACCGCGGGCGACCCAAGCGTTCGGGCCAGGCCAGCAGGGTGCTGCTGCGATCGTCCAGGTGATGTAACGACACCGGCCCGGCCACCATTCCACCGCCAGGGTGCCGCCGGTCACGGGACGGCTCGGCACTGGCTGGCCCAGACCCGGACATCCAGGCACGCCCTGCGGACCCGGTAACCGGACATCCGGCACGCCGAGGTCAATCCGGCGCGCGACATCCGGGCACGCTGATCCGGCCGGAACCGGCCATCCCGGCACGGCGAGCGGCCGGGCGGCGCGGGCCGTGCGGGGTGGGCGGGTCAGGAGGTGCGGGCGCGGACCTTGGCGGCGCACTCGGCGACCACCGACCGGGCGTCCAGGCCGAGGCTCTCGATGGCGACCAGCGCGGTGAAGACCACGTCGGCGAGTTCGGCGGCGACGTCCTCGCGGGTGTGGGTGACCCCCTTGCGCGGGTTCTGGCCGAGCACGCCGATCCAGGCGCCGGCCGCCTCGCCGGCCTCCTCGGTGAGCTTGAGGATGCGGCAGGTCAGCTCCGCCTGCCCGGTGCCGTTGGCGGCGTCCAGCCAGCCCCGCGAGGCCCGTACGGCGTTCCAGATCGACTCGTCCATCGGATCAGTGAACCGGACAGGGGTGACGATCCGTATCCGGGGACGGTCGGCGGGATGACGCCGGCCCGGTGGTGGCGACGAGGCCGCCAACTGGACCGGAAGGGACGTGCGGTGTGATGCCGGAGGCCGTCGAGTCGGTGTTCGCCAGTGTGGTCAGCCGGAACCCGGGCGAACCGGAGTTCCACCAGGCGGTACGGGAGGTGCTGGAGAGCATCGGCCCCGCCCTGGCCCGTCACCCCGAGTACGCGCGGGCGCGGATCATCGAGCGGATCTGCGAGCCGGAGCGGCAGATCATCTTCCGGGTGCCGTGGGAGGACGACCACGGCCGGGTCCGGGTCAACCGGGGATTCCGGGTGGAGTTCAACAGCGCGCTCGGCCCGTTCAAGGGTGGCCTGCGCTTCCACCCGTCGGTCTACCTGGGGATCGTCAAGTTCCTCGGGTTCGAGCAGATCTTCAAGAACGCGCTGACCGGCCTGCCGATCGGCGGCGGCAAGGGCGGCGCGGACTTCGACCCGAAGGGCCGCTCGGACCGCGAGGTGATGCGCTTCTGTCAGAGCTTCATGACGGAGCTGTACCGGCACATCGGCGAGCAGACCGATGTGCCCGCCGGGGACATCGGGGTGGGCAGCCGGGAGATCGGCTACCTGTTCGGGCAGTACAAACGGATCACCAACCGGTACGAGTCGGGGGTGCTGACCGGCAAGGGCCTGTCGTACGGGGGCGCGCAGGTGCGCACCGAGGCGACCGGGTACGGCGCGGTGTTCTTCGCCGAGGAGATGCTCGCGCAGACCGGGGACAGCCTGGACGGCAAGCGGGTGGTCGTCTCCGGGTCGGGCAACGTGGCGACGTACGCGATCGAGAAGGTGCACCAGCTCGGCGGGACGGTGGTGGCCTGCTCCGACTCGGACGGCTACGTGCTGGACGAGAAGGGCATCGACCTGGACCTGCTGCGGGAGTTGAAGGAGCAGCGCCGGGTCCGGCTGGACGACTACGTGCGGCACGTGCCGCACGCGGTGGCGGTCTCCGGCCGTACCGTCTGGGAGGTGCCCTGCGACCTGGCCCTGCCCTGCGCGACGCAGAACGAGATCGGCGGCGCGGAGGCCGCGGCGCTGGTCGCCGGCGGCTGCGTGGCGGTGGTCGAGGGGGCGAACATGCCGACCACCCCGGAGGCGGTGCGCATCCTCGGCCGGGCCGGGGTGAGGTTCGCCCCGGGCAAGGCGGCCAACGCCGGGGGCGTGGCGGTGAGCGCGCTGGAGATGCAGCAGAACGCCAGCCGGGACTCGTGGACGTTCGCCCAGTCGGAGCAGCGGTTGCGGGAGACCATGCGGGACATCCACGCCCGCTGCTGGGCCACCGCCGAGGAGTACGGCCTGCCGGGCGACTACGTGGCCGGCGCCAACATCAACGGCTTCCGCCGGGTCGCCGAGGCGATGCTCGCGCACGGCCTGGTCTGAGCCGATCGCGTTGACCGGACGGTCAGTCCACATCGGCTGACCGTTCGGTCAGGAGGGCATTGACAGCGTTCGACGGCGGGGCCTAGCTTCAGGGCGCTACCGGTCGGTAGGCACCGTCCCGCCTGGCCGCCCGCACACTGGGGCGGCACCGTCCCCGGGGGAGCATCGATGCTGTCCTCATCCACCCGACTCGTCCGCCGCCTGCTCGCCGCCGGCGCCACCCTCGCCCTGACCGTCGGGCTGGCCGGCGCGGCGCCCGCCGTCGCCGCCGACCGTGACGGCGACGGCTCCCAGCCACTGCCCGGCTACACCATCAGCAACCCGCCGCTCGCGCCGCTCGACGTGCGGGGCACCCCGTCGACCGTCCGGCAGGGCGTGCACCGGCACGCCGGCTACATCATCGAGATCCCGCCGACGTGGAACGGCGAGCTGGTCATGTGGGCGCACGGCTACCGGGGCCAGACCACCGTGCTCTCCCCAGAGACCCCCAACTACGGCCTGCGGCAACGCCTGCTGGACCAGGGGTACGCCTGGGCGGCGTCGTCGTACACCACCAACGGCTTCGACATCCGCTCCGGCGTGGTCAGCACCCGGGAACTGGCCGACCTCTTCGCCGGCACCGTGCGACGGCCACACCGGACGTATATCACCGGGGTGTCGATGGGCGGCTACATCATCGGCCGCTCGCTGGAGCAGTACCCCGGCTACTACGACGGGGCGCTGCCGATGTGCGGCGTCCTGGGCGACCACCAGCTGCTCGACTTCTTCCTCGACTACAACCTGGTCGCGCAGGCCCTCGCCGGGGTGCGCGCCTACCCCACGCCGCCGGACTACCTGACCAACGCGGTGCCGCGGATCCAGGTCGCGCTCGGCCTCGCCGGGCTCACCCCGACCGGGCCGGACACCACCAACGAGCGCGGCAAGCAGTTCCGGGAGATCGTCATCAACCGTTCCGGCGGCCCGCGCCCGGGCGCGGATCGGGCCTTCGCGGTCTGGAAGGACTTCCTCTTCGGGATCAGCACCACCAACGGTGGCGACTCCCCCGCGCAGCGGCCGGGGCAGCTCGCCACCAACCTGCTCACCCGCTACAGCCCGAACACGCCGGTGAACGTCAACGCCGCCGTCCAGCGGGTCGCGCCGGAGAACGTCTGGCAGCGGCTCTCCCCCACGCTGACCGAGGTGCCGCGGATCGCCGGGCGCCCCACCGCCCCGGTGCTCAGCCTGCACGACCTGGGTGACCTGTTCGTGCCGTTCTCGATGGAGCAGGCGTACGCCCGGGACGCGGCGTGGCACGGCCGCAGCCGGCTGGTCGTGCAGCGGGCCATCCGGGCCAGCCAGCACTGCGAGTTCACCCCGGCCGAGGCCGGCGCCGCCTGGGACGACCTGGTGTCCTGGGTACGCACCGGCGCCCGACCCGGCGGTGATGCGGTTGCCGACCCGAAGGCGGTCGCGGCGGCGGACTTCGGCTGCCGGTTCAGCGACCGGGCCGCGTACGCCGCCAGCGTGGGCACCCGTCGGCTCTACTCCGCGTGCCCCTGACCGGACCCGGACACGCCGCTGGCCGGCACCCCGCTCGGGGGTGCCGGCCAGCGTGTCGTTCACGTGTCAGCTGTTCCAGTGCTCGGCGACCAGGTCGGCAGCCTGCCGCTCCCACTGGGCGTAGTGGAACGGGTAGGCCGACACCTGCACGGTCTGCGCGGCCTCGGTCAGCGGCATGTCCTTCCAACCGTCGACCTGCTTCAGACCCTTCAGGAACGCCATCGTCGAGTACTCCGGGTCGGTGATCTGCTCAACGGTGCCCCAACCCGACGACGGACGCTGCTGGAACAGGCCCTGCGAGTCGTGGTCGTTGCGCTCACCCAGGTGACCCAGGTTCTCCAGCTTCGACTCCTGCAGGCTGGTCGCGATGGCCACCACGGCGGCCCGCTCGTCCATCCCCGACTTCTTCGTCGCGGCGATGATCGCCTTCACGTTGGCGGTCTGCTCGTCGCCCAGGTCGATGCGCGACTGCTTGCCCTGCACACCGTGCGGGATCAGCTTGCCCTTGTCCACGGCCGGCTTGTCCGCCCGCACCGCGACGGCGGCGGCCCGGGTGTCGACCGTGTCGGTGGTGCCGTGGTTCAGCGGACCGGCGGCGAGACCACCGGCGACGGCCAGACCAGCGATACCGAGAACGCTCTTCCGCATCATCGTGTTCATGGAGTAGCTCCTTCGGGGGTTGGCGCCACGACTCGACGGGGATCGAGCACGGGCGCAAGCACCACGACAGGGCGCTCAAAAGACCACAAGGGGGAAAGTCTCTGCCCGGCAGGTCATCGCGAGCGGGGGGCTCGTGGCGCCGGGACCATGTGTAACGACCGGCGGCCCACCATCATTCCGGGGGCCCGCATCCCGCGCCGGCCACATCATCGGGCCAGGCCAGCGGGGTTCCTGCTGCGGTCGTACGGAGGATGTAACGACGCCGGCCCCGCCACCATTCCGCCGCCGGGGTGCCGCCGGTCACGGACACCGCGCACGGCCACCCCCGATACCGGACATCGCCCGCGAGCGGATCCGGACATCCTGCACCTGACCGGACGTCCCGCCCCGCGACGACGAGGCCGCACGCGACGCCCACCCGTCCCGAACGCGCCCGGTAAGGGACAGGCGGCAGCGGCTACCGCTCGTGCTGCCCGTGACCGCCCAGGCCCGTGGCTGGGTTCTGCGAACCGCCCGTCGTCGGGGATACCGGGGCAAGCTCGGCCACGTCGGTGCCCACCGCCGCGTCCGGCGATCGGTCGTCGGGCGGCTGCGGCGGCGAGATCCAGGTGACCAGCACCACCGAGATGATCATGAGGAGGAACCACGACGCGAGCTTCGTCGCCGAGACCGGGTGCCAACCGCCCACCTGGCTGGGATACAGCCAGGCATGCGACCAGGTGGCGATGTTCTCCGCGAGCCAGATGAAGACGGCGACGAGGAAGAAGGCCAGCAGGAGCGGCATGCGCCACCGGAGCCGGAAGATGCGGAACTGCATGGCACAGCGCCCGAACACCAGAGCGACGACGGCGATGAGCAGCCATCGCACGTCCTGGACGTAGTGGTTGGTGAAGAAGTTGGCATAGATCGCGGCGGCCACGACAGCCGTCACCCAGCGCCTCGGGTAGCGCACGAACCGCAGGTCGAACAGCCGGTTGACCCGGACCATGTAGGAGCCGACCGCGGCATACATGAAGCCGCTGAACAGCGGCACCGCTCCGAGCCGCAGGACGCCGTCGGGCGCGTAGGACCAGGAGCCGATGTGCGTCTTGAACAGCTCCATCGCCGTGCCGACGAGGTGGAACAGCACCACCACCCGCAGTTCGCGCAGGGTTTCCAGCCGTCCGGCCACCATCGCGATCTGGATGACCACCGCGGCGAGGGTCAGGAAGTCGTTGCGGGCGATCGGCGCGTCCTCCGGGTACCACAGGCGCGCCGCGAAGATGACCGCCAGCATCGCCCCACCGAACACGCACGCCCAGGCCTGTTTGAGCCCGAAGACCGCGAACTCGGTCAGCCAGCCGGCCGGTCCGCGCCGGGGCAGCCGGGCCAGGATCGCGCGGAAGCGGGCATCGATCGCGCGCTCGGCCGTGGTCAGAGTGGCCGGTCCGGAAGGGGTACGCATCGCGGCGACGCTATCGTGCCGGCGCAGCTCGACCGGCGCCGGCGGGGTGCAGCGGAGGAATCACGCCGGGCACGGTCGGCCGGAGCCACGGGGAACCCGGTGGAGAAGGCGCCCATCTCGCCACTACGGTGCGGGGATGCCGCTGCACCCCGACCCCGGAGCATCCAACGGACACCTGCTGAGCACCGACGACGGCACGCCGCTGGCCCGGCTGCGGCTGCGCGACGACGACGGTGAACGCGTGGCCGGGGAGGTGACACCGCTGCCGGGAGCGGACGTGCGGGTGCTCGTCGCCCAGGCGCGCCGGGACCTCGTAGGTGTTTCGGGACCTGCTGGACAGCATCGCCACCGCCACCTACGGAGACCTGGTCGGCCTGAAGCTCCGCGACACGGCAGCGGTGCGGCTGGCGATGATCCCCGAGGACGAGCTCCCCGTCTGGAGAGCGTACGCAGGCACGTACATGCGCGATGATGGCAAAGCCCTGCTCGACCAGGCGCTGGAGGAGATCGGCGCTGTGAACGACACGAGGCGCGGGTACGAGTCCCTGTTCTGGGGGTTGCTTGAGGACCTACGCCGGGCGCTTGAGCGTAGGGGCCAGGCAACGGCAGCCGTTCCGCTGTTCCAGGATCCGCCTACCGCCGGCGATACGCTCGATGCATGACTTGGCCGCCAGGCGGGAGTACGGCCCCGACCTGACGAAGCCACTACCCTCGACGCATGCCGGCCGTGACCCTCATAGAGTTCTACGAGAAGTTCCCCGAGACCGACCTCGAGCGCAAAGCGATCGCCCGCGAGTGGGTTCCCCGTCTCACCGAAGCGTGGTTCAGCCACGAGCTGCCGGCACCCAACATCTTCCACGTCCTGGTCCACCGTCCCGGGGAAGTCACCGCCGACAGCGCCCACGCCGTCCACGTGATTGACCAGGCGACCGCCGAGGCGCGCGAGTCCGGCACGGTCGCCGTCGCCATCTCACTGACGGACTTCATCAAGGGATTCGAGAGCATCGAAGCCTGGCGGATCAGGCGGAACCCCCGCCCATAATCTGGCGCGACGGCACCCACTGGGGCACGGCCAAGGAGATCGCCGCCGCCCTCGGCCCCGATGTCTCCGAGGCGCACGTGCGCGACTGGGCCCGCCGCTCCCGCAACGCCCCAGGCCGCCACATCGGCGACACAGGTCGCACCGCCGTGCCACCGGCGGTCACCCGCCGACGGTGGCGGGCCGGTAGCCTCCGTCGCGTGCGAGCGACGATGATCATCACGCGGAAGATGACCGCGGTCCACCTGGCAGTCCTGTTCGGCGTCCCACTCGTCGGGTGCACGGCCGACGAGGACCGGGGGGCGTACGACCTGGGCGCGGACATCTGCACCTCGCAGATCGTCGCGCTGGCGGGCGTACCCGCCGGCGACCCTCGCCGCGCCAGGGAAGAGGACGACGAGGGCCGCGCGACCCAGAGCTGCACCTTCAGCGTGCGGGTGGGCGGGAAGCTCGGCCGCGACCAGCCGATGACCGTCACCGCCACCAGGCACGGGAGCAGCAAGGAGGCCGCCGAGGACTACCGGACGTGGCGCGACGGTGGCGAATCCGACGCCTCGGGCGTGCACGACCTTGGGGGGCTCCCCGCGGCTGCCACCTCGTACCGGATGGTCGGCGACCACCAGGTGACCAGCCACGACGACAACCTGCTGGTGCGGGTCAGCTCGCCCGATCACGAGACCGGCAACCCGCCCGACCTGGTGACCCGCCTGCGGAAGGTCGCCGCGGCGGTACTGACGGCACTACGCCGACCGGACGCCCCGTCGCCGCAGGCCCCCTCGGATGCGGACCCGTCGCCGGATCCGGTGCTGACCCCCTCGTCCACCGGTGCCGGTCACGGGGCGGTGAAGGACCTCTGCGAAATCCTCGACCTGTCGGCGGTGAGCACGGCGAAGCCAGTGGAGGTGCGCCCGAGCACCCCGAAGCCCGGCCGTCTGCGCGGAATGATGTGCTCCGCGGTGTTCCCCGGAGAGGGCGGGCGCAGCTCGCAGTTGCTCGTCTCGGCCAGCTTCCCCGTCGGCGGCGACGGCCCGGCACAGGTAGCCCGGATGTACGCGCACGAACGGCACCGGATGCGGGAGGCCCGGGACGTGACAGGCCTCGGCACGGCCACCTTCATCGACACGAGGACGCCGACGATGCCGAAGGTGCTGGCCTACGACCAGAACCTTCGCGTGGAGGTGATGTGGATGGGCACCGGAGCCGAGGACCCGGACGACCTTCAGCGACGCCTGGTGGCGGTCGCCGACTCCGTCATCGCCGGACTCTGACCAAAACCTTCGGCAGACCTGAGGCTCTCAGCGCGCACATTGGCCGACGTGTCCGAACCAAAAGAGGCGCCGGCGCTGCCGGGCGGAGCATGCCCACGACGAGGTGCGCCACCGGGGAACCCGTTGGAGGAGATGCCCATCTCGCCACTACGGTGCGGGGATGCCGCTGCACCCCGACCCCGGAGCATCCACCGGACACCTGCTGAGCACCGACGACGGCACGCCGCTGGCCCGGCTGCGGCTGCGCGACGACGACGGTGAACGCGTCGCCGGGGAGGTGACACCGCTGCCGGGAGCGGACGTGCGGGTGCTCGCCGCCCAGGCGCGCCGGGACCTCGCCGGCGCGCGGCTGGAGACGCCGGACGACGACCTGGCCGCCGCGCTGGTCGCCGGGGGCCTGACGCTGCGCCGGGCCGCCACGGACATGCGGCACGACCTGACCGACGTACCGGAGCCGGTGCCGCTGCCCGCCGGTTGGTCCTGGGCACCCGCCGGGTGGGACGACGATCTGGCCGAAGGGCTGGCGGCGGCGTACGGGCCGGACCACCCGGACGGGCGGTGGCAACCGAGCGACACCGCCGAGGTGCGCGGGATGTTCGAGCGGGCCGAGCCGGTCCCACCGCTGCTGCCGGCCTCGGCGCGGGTGGTCGGTCCGGACGGGCGCAGCGCCGGTCACGTCCTCGCCGCCGGGCCGGTGCCGTGGACCGAGGACGTCTGCGCCTGGATCCTCAACCTCGGGGTGGCGCCGGCGGCGCAGCGGCGCGGACTGGGGCGCGCGCTGCTCGGCCACGCGTTGCGCGGGGCGCGTGCGGCCGGGCTGCCCCGGGTGGGGCTGTCGGTGGCCGACGGCAATCCGGCCCGCCGGATGTACGACGAGGCTGGGTTCCGCCCGGTGGCCCGGGTGCTCACGGTGCCGCTGCCGGCCGACGACGCGTCGCCGGACGTCCGGTCCTGACCGGGCGCACCGGCCTGCGCCCGTGAGCGGCGGAACACGTGCGGGCGCCCGCCGGAATCCTCCGACGGGCGCCCGTCCTCACTGTGCCGGGCCCTGCCCGGCGTGCGGGATCAGCGTGTCGACCCCATGCCGAAGCGGTTGCGCCGGCGCCACACCAGGCTGCCCAGCATCAGGACCGCCCCGGCGCCGACGAGACCGCCGCCGACCTTGAGCGGGGTGCCCATGCTGTCACCGGTCACGGGGAGGTGCTTCCCGTCGTCCTTCCCGTCGTGCCCCCCGTCGTGCTTCTTCTTCGGCAGCACCTTGAGGAAGGCGCTGAACCTGCAGCCGGCCGCGGTGAAGGTGTAATTGCCGATTTCGGTCGGCCGGAAGGACACGGTGAACTGGCCCGCCGCGTTGGTCTCCGCGGTGAGGTGCCCCGGGGCTCGGCTCACGTCGATGTCGACCGTCTGGTTGGGACCGAAGCCGGTGCCCCTGAGCACCACGGTCTCGCCGATCTTGATCGTGGTCCGGTTCACCTTCAGGCAGCCCGGCTTCGGCACGTAGTCGTCGGGCGGTGGCTGGGGCGCGCCAAGGGCCGGCTGCGGCTGCGCCGCCCCCGCCGCCGTCGGCGCCAGCACGACGGCCAGGCCGGCCGTGAGCGCCATGATGATGCGGGATAGCCGCATGGTGGTCTCCTCCTACTGGTTGCAGCTTGGTGCGGAAACAACTTGGGTGGTCCATGGGGTGGCTGTGGGGGTGAGCCAGAGCTCGGGCGTACCGGCGGTGTTCCTGCCGGTCAGCAGGTCGACGTCGAGCGTCCGGGTGGCCCCGGGCGGGACCTCGACGTTCGCCACGCCCACCTGCCGGCGCCGCTCGGTGCCGCTGCCCAGGGCAGCGTCCGCCCCGTCGATCCGGGCGCCCACCACGGCACCGCCGGCGGGGCTGAAGACGTACACCAACGTGCGGATGGTGTACGGGTCGCCGGCCTTCCCAGCACCGAGCACCGACCTGTTCAGGCCGGACGTCGGCGCCGAGGAACGCAGGCTGAACCGCAGGCGCAGCTGACGGCGGCCCTCGCCCTGGCACTCACCGACGGTCAGTTGCGCCGTCGGCTTCAGGTAGTAGCCGAGCTTCGCGCCGCTGCCGTCGTTGAGGAACACCCCCACGCTGGGCACCGTCTCGTGCTCGGGCAGGATCCCGCTCACCCGGCTTTCGCCGAAGATGCGCTGTTCTCCTGACCGGGCACTCCAGAACAATATCCTTCTTTCCGCTATAGAGCGGTCAAAAGCGGACAAAACAGCCTTTGGGTTGACTTTCGCGGCAAGAAACGCGTCGAAGACGGCGGCGGCGGCCGCCGCGTAGTAGGCGTCCTGCTCCTTCAGGCCCATGCTCTGGTAGGTCTCGGAGAGCAACGTGCGGACGACCGTGTCGGCGGCGAGCTTCGGCCCGCCCGGCACCGCGACCGGGCCGGTCGCGGCCAGCAGGTACGACAGCGCCACCGGATCGACCGCCAACACACCGTCCACGGTGGTGCCGGTACGTAGCCGGACCATTTCCCGGTAGAGCTTCGCCGCGGTCGGGAAGTGCGGGGTCAGGTTGACGTCCGCCGGATAGATCGCGGGCAGGTCGGTGTAGAGCCGGCGCATCTCGTCCGGGAGCGTGGCGACCGGCGGATCGAACCGCCTCAGGTCCACCCCCGCGCTGCCCTGGGTGACGATCTCCACCCGACCGCCGTCGGCACGGATCACCGCGTACGCTCCCCACATGCCGCCGGTGGCGCGCAGCTCCGCCGGGTTCTGCGAGACGAGCAGGTAGGTGCGGGGCCCGTCGGCCCCGAGCAGCGCCGGGAGCACCTTCGCCCCCTGGTCGGCCGCTCCGGTCAGGCCGGCCAGCCGGTCGATCTCCGCCCGCAGGTCGGTCAGCGCCGTGCGTACCTGTCCGACCAGGTCGGTGGTCGGCACCGCGTCGAGGCGGGTACGGGTCTCCCGCACGGCGGCGTTCACGTCGGCCAACTCGGTCGAGACGGCCCGCAGCCGCGCCACGTCCAGCCGCCCCTGCTTCGGCACCAGGGTGGCGAGGTCGGCACGCACCAGCGTGGGGAACGCGCGTCGGGCGAGGTCGTCGATAGCGACCGCGATCTGGCGTACCGCTCCCAGGTCGTCACCCGCGTACGGGGAGCGCTGCCCCAGCCACCAGCCCGGGTCGCCGGTGGCGTCCCGGGCGGCCCCGGCCTGCTCCTGGAGCGCGGCGAGGGTGCGCTGGGCCCGCGCGGCGTCCCCGCCGACGATCTGGGCGCTCAACTCCCGGGCGAGACCGGCGGCGTTGAGCAGGTGGGCCCGCGCCTGCCAGCCCCGGAAGGCGACCCATCCGGAGCCGGCCAGGAGCAGGGACCCGACCACGAGTCCGACGAGCAGCGCCCGCCGGATGCGTGCCCTGGTTCGTCGCCGCAGGCGCCTGCGGCCGCGACGCGACACACCGCTCTCGGTCACACGAGTCTCCACTCCGAAACGGACACTAATGACGATTCGTCCATTTTCTAGCATGAATAACGACGCGGGCCTGCGGGTTTCGCCGCTTTACTGCCGTAGAAGTGTTATGCGAGGATCGTTCGAGTGCTCAGCGGCTGCGGCGGCCCAGGGCCACCTGGTTGAGCAGGTCCTCGACCCGGTCCACACCCGCCCGCAGCGACATTTCCCGCAGGTACGCCTCGCGCCCCCGCCGCCCCATTTCCGAGCGCGCGGCGGCCGGGATGGTCGAGGCGAGCCAGAACCGGTCGGCCAGCGTGGCCCAGTCCTCGGGCGGGCAGGACAACCCGGCCCGGGCCCGCTCCACCAGCTCCGCGGTGTCCCCGCCGGCCGAGGCGATCACCGGCGCGGCGCAGGCCAAGGCGGCCTGCAACTTGCCGGGCACCGTGCCGCGCAGCTCGGGCAGGTCGCGGAGCATGACCAGCTGGTAGTCGGCGGCCGCGTACAGCTCGGGCATGTCCACCGGCGACCGGCGCTCCACGAAGCGGACGTTGTCCGCCCGAAGTTCGGCGGCGAGCCCCCGCACCCGCCGCTCCTCCGCGCCCGAGCCCACCAGCACCAGGTCCGTCCGGCCGTCCAGCGCCGCCGCCGCGCGCACCGCCGTCTCCAGCCCCTGCCGTACCCCGATCGTGCCAGCGTGCATCACCACGCACCGGCCGTCACGTCGGACGAATCCCTGCGCGGCGCGGCTGGGCCGGACCGGCTGGAAGATCCGCTCGTCGGTCCAGTTGAGCACCACCCGCACCCGGTCGGGGTCGACGCCGTCGGCGAGCACCAGGTCCCGCATGGACGGCGCGGTGACCGCCAGGGCGTCCGCCTCGCGCAGCACCCGGCGCATCGTGGTCGCGAGCCGTCCCGGCCCGCGTTGCCGCTGTGCGCCGTCCCCGGCCACCTCCTCCTCCGGCCAGAGGTCCTGCACGTGCAGCACGGTCGGCACCCGGCCGAGCATCCGCAGCAACGCGGCGGTGGCGAACGTCGTCGCGGGCAGCTGGAAGACGTAGAGCACGTCCACGTCGGCCAGGTAGCGGCGCCCGACCATCGCCACGCTGCCGGCGAAGGAGAGGTGACTGGCCATCCGGGCGCCGGTGGAGCCGTCCCCGCCGGCGTAGCGGGGCACCCGTCGTACGGTCAGTCGCTCGCTGCGGGTCAGGTGCCGCCAGCGCTGCCGCCAGCCCGGATAGACGTGCCCGCCGGGATAGTCCGGGAAGCCGGTCAGCACCCGCACCTCGTGCCCCCGGGCCGCCAGCTCCTCGGCGAGGCTGCCCGGGATGAAGGCCGGTTCGGGCGGGAAGTGGTACGACAGGATGCCCACCCTCATCAGCGGGTCCCCCTCGGCGGTGAACTCGGCAGGGCGGCCGACCCGCTGCCGGAGCGGGTCGACACGCCGCGGCGCGCCGTGCTGCGGGCCGCCGCCCGCGCCCGGGGACGGCGGCAACCCGCCGCCCCCGGCGCGGACGATCCCGGTGCTCCCAGCCGCGGCCGGCCGGCCGTACGACCAGCGGTGGCGCTCATCGGCGCAGCCGGGTGAGTTCCTGCGTGCGATCGGTGACCCCGTCGACCCCGTTCGACTCGCCGTGGCGGGCCGCCGGTGCCCGGTCCGCGGGAACCTTGGTCTTGCCGGTGGTGGCGAGCCGGTACGCCTCGTACTGATAGGCGTCGGCCTTGGCCACCTTGGTCATGTTCAGCACGCAACCGAGCAGGCGCACCGAGACCGAGTGCAGCGAGCGGGCCGCCGCGGCGACCTGGGTCCGCGAGGTCCGCCCCTGCTGGGTGACCAGCAGCGCACCGTCGGCCTGCACGGCCACGACCACGCCGTCGGTGACGGCCAGCAGCGGCGCCGTGTCGATGACCACGATGTCCGCCGACTCGCGCAGCGCGAGCAGCAGGTCCGCCATCGCCTTGGAGCCGAGCAGTTCGCTCGGGTTCGGCGGCGCTGATCCGCTCGGGAGCACCAGCAGTGACTTGTCGCCCCAGCGCTGCACCACGTCACCGACCTGCACGTCGCCGACCAGCACGTCGGTCAGGCCGACACCGCCGTCGAGGCCCAGGTAGTCGGCGACCTTCGGCCGGCGCAGGTCGGCGTCGACCAGCAGCACCCGCCAGCCCGCCTCGGCCAGCGCGATGGCCAGGTTGCAGGAGAGGGTCGTCTTGCCCTCGCCCTGCAGCGCGCTGGTGACCGCGATGACCCGGGCGGGCTCGTGCACGTCCACGAACCGCAGGTTGGTCCGCAGCTTGCGGACCGCCTCGGCCCGGGCGGAGGTCGCCGCGTCGCCGACGATCAACGGCGCCGCCTTCGCGCCGGCCTCGAACGGGATCTCCCCCAGCAGCGGGCTGCCGGTGACCCGTTGCAGCCCGGCGGCGTCGCGCATCCGGACGTCGAGCAGCCCGCGCAGCACGGCCAGCGCGGCGCCGAGCAGCAGACCGACCAGGCCGCCGACGATCAGGTTGCGGGTGGGCTGCGGCGAGACCGGGCTCGAACTCACCCGGGGACCACTGACCACCTCGATCTTGATGGGAGCGGCCCGCCCCTCGGCCGGCGTCTCGACCTGCTGCACCAGCTCCACGAACTTCGCCGCGAGCGTCTCGGTCACCCTCATCGCCCGGGTCTGATCCGTGTCGGTGACGGTGGCGCGCAACAGCACGGTGCCGGTCTCGGTGGAGGTGCTGAGGCGGCGCTGCACGTCGTCGGCGGTGAGGCCGACCTGCGTCTCGGCCACCACGCTCTGCGCCAGGCGGTCGCTGCGCAGCAGGTCCGCGTAGGACTTCACCCGTTGCTGGAGGAAGAGCCCGCCCTGGTAGGCGTCGGTGACGCCCTGGCTCGGCGTGGTCACGAAGAAGGTCACGGAGGCCACGTACCGGGGTGGCGTGCGAACGGTGATGAGAGCGGCCGAACCGACCGCAACCATCAGCGTGACCAGGACGATCCACCAGTGTCGGCGGATAAGGCGCAGGCAGGTGCGTACGTCCATCACGCTCTCCGTTCCGCCGGGACAACTAGCCGGTGAAACTGCACGAAATCCCCCAATACTTCCCAAACGGCATGACAGGATCTATTCGCCGCAAGCTTGTCGAGAACGACCAAACGAATGTAAGCCATCGAACATCCCTAGAGACCTGAATCCTCGCAATCAGGCAACAAACGCAGAGGACACCAATGGACGATGCAGCCTCTCCGGCCGGCACGAACATCCCGCGACGTGACTGGGTCACCCGCCGTGCGAAGACCCTGTCTCTGCTAACGCTCGACACCGGCGCATGGTGCGCCGGATTTCTGGTCGCCGCCTGGGCCAGGTACGAATTCGGCCTCACGCCCGGACAGTGCGCCCTCGCGCTGGGCACCGCCGGGGTGTGTACGGTCGTCCACGCCGCCATCGAGCAGGTGCGCTCCACCGCCCGTGGCCGCCACCCGATCGGCAGCATCGGCGAGGCCCGTGACCTGGCCCTGACCACCCTCCTCGCCGCCGCCGTGATGCTGGCCGCCCTGGCGACGCTCACCGAACGGCCAGTGCCGGCCAGCGTCCCGGTGACCGGCGGGGCGGTGGCCCTGCTGGTGATGGCCGGTGGGCGGGCCGGCTACCGGTGGCGGCGCGACCGCGACGACCGCCCGGTCCGGGGCGCGGAGCGGGCCCTGATCTACGGCGTCGACGCCGCGAGCGAACGCCTCGTACGGGTGCTGGTCGGCGACCCGGGCGGCAGCTACCTGCCGGTCGGCCTGCTCGACGACGACCGCGAACGGCAGGGGCTGCGCCTGGAGGGACTCCGGGTGCTGGGCGGCCGCGAGCAGATCGAGCAGGCGGTACGCCGCACCGGCGCCACCACGGTCATCTTCTCCATCGACGGCTCGGACGCCGAACTGATGCGCGACGTACGCCGCCGGACCTTGCAGGCCGGCGCCGCCTTCAAGGTGCTCCCCCCGGTCCGGGAACTGCTCGACCGGCCGGTGCGGGCCACCGACGTACGGGACCTGCAACTCACCGACCTGCTGGGGCGGGCGCAGCGGGTGGCCGAGTTGATGATCGAGCGCAACGGCCTGGCCGGCCGGCGGGTGCTGGTCACCGGGGCGGGCGGTTCGATCGGCTCGGAGCTGTGCCGGCAGATCGCCCGCTGCGAGCCGGGCGAGCTGATGATGCTGGACCGAGACGAGTCGGCCCTGCACGCCCTGCAGATGTCGCTGCACGGCCGGGCGCTGCTGGACGGGCCGGAGCTCATCCTCGCCGACATCCGCGACGCCGACGGCATCGCCCGGATCGTCGCCGACCGGCAGCCGGACATCGTCTTCCACGCCGCCGCCCTCAAGCACCTGACGCTGCTGCAACGGCACCCGGGGGAAGCGGTCAAGACCAACGTCTGCGGCACCCTTAACGTGCTGGAGGCGTGCCGGGACGTGAGCGAGTTCGTCAACATCTCCACCGACAAGGCGGCCAACCCGGTCAGCGTGCTCGGCTACTCGAAGCGGATCACCGAACGGCTGACCGCCCACTACGCCGAGCAGGTCGGCAGGGCGTTCCTCAGCGTGCGCTTCGGCAACGTGCTCAGCAGCCGCGGTTCCGTGCTGACCGCGTTCCAGGCGCAGGTCGAGGCGGGGTTGCCGATCACGGTCACCCATCCCGAGGTGACCCGCTACTTCATGACCGTGCAGGAGGCGGTGCACCTGGTCCTCCAGGCGGCGACCATCGGGCGCGGCGGGGAGGCGCTGGTGCTCGACATGGGCGAGCCGGTGCGCATCGCCGACGTGGCGCGCCGGCTCGCCGCCGAGGCGGACCGCCCGACGGAGATCCTCTTCACCGGGCTGCGTCCCGGCGAGAAGCTGCACGAGGACCTGTTCGGCGTCGACGAGGTCGACAGCCGGCCGCTGCACCCGCTCATCTCGCACGTGCGGGTGCCCTCGCTGAGCCCGGAGGACGTCCGCGGGCTCGACCCGTACGCCGACGCGGACGAGCTGATCAAGTGGATGGCGGCGTACTGCGAGGACCTGCCGGTGCGGTCCTCGATGCTGCCCTCACCCCGCTGACGAGGACGCCGCGGCGGCGGAGCCCGGTGGGGCCCGCCGCCGCGGCGTCGTCAGGAACGTACGGCGAGGTCAGCGCCGCTCGCGGGCCCGCTCCCCGTCTTCGCCCTCGGTCTCCTCCAGCGCGTCGGCGAACGGCTCGGTCAGGTCGTCGCCCGGCACGGCGACCGCCTCGGCGCGGTCCTGCTCGTCGATCCGGCCACCCGGCGGCGGCTCGGGAGCGGTGGCACCACCGGCGAAGCCGTACTCGTTGGGCTCGTCATGCCTGCTCATGGGGTTATCCTCCCGCTATGTTCGCTTTGCGTCCTGCCGCTCACGGTAGGCCGTGATCGCCTTACCCGCAGCGCGGCGCCGATAGTCGGTGCCCTGGCGGGCGGTCCGGCGGCGATCCCGGCCCAGAGGAGCTGGCGCAGCAGGATGATCGCCGCGGCGGTCGCCAGCGCGGTCCAGCCGCTGCCCACGGCGAGCCGGAGCAGGCCGGCGGCGACGAGCAGGTCCAGCAGCACCCGCAGCGCGGTACGCCAGGAACGGACGGTGAGCAGGACGACCGCACCGCTGCCCAGCGCGAGGGCGGTCGCCACGTCGGCGAGCCCCTCCCTCATGTGCGGCTCCCCTGCTCCGTCCCGGCCTCGCCGACCTGCCGCTGCTCCTGGGCGATCTCGCGGCGCAGGAAGAAGTTCAGCGCGGTCCGGATGGTGGCGATGGCCGCCAGCTGCCCGATCTGGTCGAACGTCGGTGACACGGCGGTGCGCAGGATGTCCGCGGCGAGCTGGAACTCGAGTCCGAGGGTGAGGAACCGGCCGAGGGAGAGCCGGATCGGGTTGAAGACGGCGGCGCTGCGGTATCGCAGTCCCTCGACCACGATCCGCAGCGCCGCCCAGAGCGCACCGACGAAGATCACGGCCGCCCCGGCGATCTCCACCAAGGTGACCGCGATGCGGTCGCCCTCGCGCAGGAGCTCGTCCAGGTCCACCCGGGGGCGTTACCCGCCCCCGCCCGCGCTAGTCGGCGCCGGGTCAGAGCTGGTCGACCGCCTCCAGGATCAGCCAGAGACCGCAGATGGCGAAGAGCACGGCGGCGCCGTACCGGATGGCCTTCTCCGGCAGGTGCCGGCCCAGCATCCGGCCCACCAGGATGGCCAGCGCGTCGGCGGCCACCATGCCCAGCGTCGAGCCGAGCCAGGTGCCGAACCAGCCGTACTTGGTGGCCAGCGTGATGGTGGCGAGCATCGTCTTGTCGCCCAGCTCGGCCAGGAAGAACGCGACACCGACCGCGATGACCGCCGACTTGCCGGTCTTCTCCGCCTTGCGCTTCTCCTCCTCGGTGAGCTTGTCCCCGCGCAGCGTCCAGACGCCGAAGCCGAGGAACGCCAGGCCGGCGATCAGCGAGATCCAGCCGGTGGGCAGGGCCGCGTTGAGCCCGTAGCCGATGGCCACCGAGGCCAGGTGGACGATCGCCGTGGCGATGGTGATGCCGATCAGCACCGGCACCGGCTTGAAGCGGGTGGCGAAGGTCAACGCCATCAGTTGGGACTTGTCCCCCAGCTCGGCGACGAAGATGACGCCGAAACTGATCACCAATGCGGCAAGAAAACCGTCCATGAGAACCTTCCCGATCATGCCGGGAGGAGGTACGGGGGCGCCCTCGACCCGGCTTCTACAGCCTGGGTCGAAGGTCTCGCCCGCCCCACCGGGGTGGGGCCGCGTGGCCGGATGCGGAACGCACCAGTGTGTCGACCACGACATTGGGGGCTACTCCCCTTCGCGCCCCCACCCTAACCGATCACGTCGGCCGCCGGCCCGGACGGGTGCCGCAGGTCACCGCCCGCCGGGCCGCCGAGGTCGCCCGGCGGGCCGGCGCGGCGGCCGCCGGTCAGTCGGCCCGGGCCAGACTCACCCCGAACAGGCCGTCCGGGTCGGTCCAGAACTCGCGTACGGTGAAGCCGGCCGCCGCCAGCTCCCGGGCGATCCCCTCCGGCCGGAACTTCGCCGACACCTCCGTGCGCAGCTCCTCGCCCGCGGCGAAGTCCACCGTCAGGTCCAGCACCCGGACCCGCATCGCCCGCTCGGCCCGCAGCCGCATCTCGATCCACTCCCGGTCGGGGTCCCAGCGCGCCACGTGGGTGAACGCCGCCGGGTCGAAGTCCGCGCCCAGCTCCCGGTTGACCACCCGCAGCACGTTGCGGTTGAACTCGGCGGTGACCCCGGCCGCGTCGTCGTACGCCGGCACGATCACCGCCGGGTCCTTGACCAGGTCGGTGCCGATCAGCAGCCAGTCGCCCGCCTCCAACGTCGCGCGCATCGCGGACAGGAACGCGGCCCGTTCGGGCGGCAGCAGGTTGCCGATGGTGCCGCCGAGGAAGACCACCAGCCGCCGCCCGCCCGTGGGCAGCCGGTCGAGCTGGCGGGTGAAGTCGCCGACGATGCCGCGTACCCGCAGCCCCGGGTAGTCGGTGGCGATCTGCTCGGTGGACTGGCGCAGCGCGCTGACCGACACGTCCAGCGGCACGAAGGTGCCGAGCCCGCCCCGGCGGGTGAAGGCGTCCAACAGCAGCCGGGTCTTCTCCGACGAACCGGAGCCCAGCTCGATCAGCGTCTTCGCGCCGGTCAGCTCGGCGATGTCGGCGGCCCGCTCGGCCAGCACGGCCCGCTCCGCCCGGGTCGGGTAGTACTCGGGCAGCCGGGTGATCTCCTCGAACAGCTCGCTGCCCCGGGCGTCGTAGAACCACTTCGGTGGCAGCCACTTCTCCTCGGCGGTCAGCCCGACCCGTACGTCCTCCCGCAGGCTGCGCCCCAGGTCCTGGTCTTCGAGGTAGATCTCCAACGGCTCCGCGCTCATGAGGTGTCCCTTCTCCTTCGGCGAACGTCCCTGTCTCCACCCGCGACCCTGCGGCGGCGTCACGCTCCCGCCAGGGCGCGCACGCGCACCGAGGTCGAGGTCGCCACCACCAGGTGCCGGTCCGGCAACGACCGCCAGCCCGGGTCGTCGTCGTGCGGCTCGGAGGCCAGCAGCACCGAGTCCGGCGTCGCGAGGACGGACATCGCGTGCCCCGCCACGGTGGCCACCATCGTCCGGCCGTCGGTGAGCAGCAGGTTCAGCCGCGACCCGGGCGCGGCCTCCGACACCTCCGCGACCGTCTCCGCGACCGCCTCCGCCGGGTCGGCGCCGGCCCGCAACCGGTGCCGGACCAGCGCCCAGAGCAGGGCGGAGTCGGTCGGGGCGTCGAGGGTGAGCAGGTCACGGACGGGCAGGGTGTCGGCGAGCGGCACCAGCGCGTCGGGCCAGCCCCGCACGACACCGTTGTGGCTGAACAACCACCGGCCCTCGGTGAACGGCGCGGCGGCGGTCTCCTGCACCGGCATGCCGACGGTGCCGGAGCGGACGGCGGCCAGCACCGCGCCGGCGAGGGTGACCCCGGCCAGCGCCGGCAGCGTCACGTCGCTCCAGATGGGCTGGGCCCGCCGGTAGCGCACCGGATCGCCCTCGCCGGGGTACCACCCGACGCCGAAGCCGTCGGCGTTGACGGTGCCGCCGCCGCGCATGTCCCGGGGTGCCCAGGACTGCCGGACCAGCGAATCCGGCGGGTCGTACAGCAGGGCGCGCAGGCTCAGCGGCGGCCCCAGGTAGGCCAGGTGCCGACACATCAGGCGGCGCCGCCGATCACCCGTGCGCCTCCTCGGGCCGGGCGTCGCGGGCGCAGCGGAAGCCGCTGAAGATCTGCCGCCGGATGGGGTAGTCCCAGTTGCGGAACGTGCCCCGGCAGGCCGCCCGGTCGGTGCCGAACGAGCCGCCCCGCAGCACCCGGTAGTCGTCGCCGAAGAACACCTCGGAGTACTCCCGGTAGGGGAAGGCCGTGAACCCGGGGTGGCCCCGGAAGGTGCTCGACGTCCATTCCCAGACTTCGCCGATCAGCTGGTGCACGCCCAGCGGCGAGGCGCCCGCCGGGTACGCGCCCACCGGCGCCGGCCACAGGTGCCGCTGCCCCAGGTTGGCGTGCTCGCCGGTCGGGTCGTCGTCGCCCCACGGGTACCGGCGGGAGCGGCCGGTGCCCGGGTCCCAGCGGGCCGCCTTCTCCCACTCCGCCTCGGTGGGCAGCCGCCGGCCCGCCCAGGCCGCGAAGGCCTCCGCCTCGTACCAGCAGACATGCACCACCGGCTCGTCGTCGCGGACCGGTGACCAGCGCCCGAACCGCCGGTACGCCCAGCCGTCGCCGTCGCGCCGCCAGTGAATCGGCGCGCTCAGTCCCGCCTCGGTGCGGTGCCGCCAGCCGGGCCCGCTCCACCAGCGCGGGTCGTCGTACCCGCCGGCGGCGATGAACTCGCGGTACCGGCCGTTGGTGACCGGCGCGGCGTCGATGACGTACGCGGGCAGCGCGACGGTGTGCGCGGGGCGCTCGTTGTCCAGCGCCCACGGGTCGGTGGAGGTGCCCATGGTGAACGGGCCCGCCGGCACCAGCACCTCGTCGGCGACCCGTACCCGGGGCTCGGGCGGCGGGGGCGCGTCCAGGACCGCGGGCCCGGCGCGCAGCTGGTGGGTGGCGAGCATCGTCTCGTCGTGCTGCTGCTCGTGCTGCACGATCATCCCGAAGGCGAAGCCCTCCGCGACCAGCGGACGGTCGGTGAACCGGATGCCGTCCAGCAGGTCGAACACCTTGTCCCGGACCGTCGACACGTAGGCCCGCGCCTCGGCGGGCGGCAGCAGCGGCAGCGACGGGCGGTCCTTGCGGGGCTGCTTGAACGCGTCGTACAGGTCGTCGATGTCGTGGCGGACCGGCTCGCGCCCGCCGACGTCGCGCACCAGCCAGAGCTCCTCCTGGTTGCCCACGTGGGCGAGGTCCCAGACCAGCGGGGACATCAGCGGGGAGTGTTGGCGGGTCAGGTCGTCGTCGTCCACCGCCTCGGTGAGCAGCGCCGTACGGGCCCGGGTCCGCTCCAGCTCCGCCGCGATCCGGCTGCGCAGCACCTCCGCCTGCGTGTCCGGCTGTTCGGTGGTGGTCACCGGTGCCCCCTCTCCGCGGCGGCCCGTCGCCGCCCGATTCCTCGGCTCGTCTCGTCGTGGGTGCCCGGCGGCAGGTCGAGCCGGGGCAGCGCCTCCAGCGCCAGGTCGAGCAGGGCGGCGGCCGCCGCGGCCAGCGGCGGGTCGGCCAGGCCGTACCGGGCGGCGGCGTGCCAGCGGTCGGCCACCGGCGCGGCGATCGCGCGGGCGGACCGCGCGGTGTCGGCGCGGTCGAGCAACGCGGTCAGCACGGCGAGCGGGAGGATCCAGCCCGGACCGGGCTGGGCGTCCAGGTAGCGCACCTCCAGGTAGCCCCTCGGGCGGACCGGCGGGAACAGGGTGCTGACGTGGTATTCCAGGTCGTCGGTGGTGGGCGGGCGGGGCAGCGCCCCGTCGATCCAGTCGGCGAAGGTGATCCCCGGTGGCGGGGTCCAGTCCGGGCCGTCGTGGCGCAGGCAGAGCAGCGGCGCGGCCAGCGCGTACTCCGTCCAGGCGGCGACCGGGTCCTCGTCGGGCCGCCGCGGCGACCAGACCGGCCGGGTGCGGGCCGGGTCGATACCCAGCCAGGCGGCCATCCGCGCGGACGCCCAGCCGGTCCGTCGGCCGGCGTGCCGGTCGGCGGTGGCGAACGCGGCCACCAGCGGCGGCCCGACCATGTGCACGGTGGCCCAGCGGGCCGCCAGCTCCGCCGGTTCGCCCGCGTCCAGGCAGACCTGGAGGCCGGCGGTGCTGTACATCATGGTCCGCCCGGCGGGCCCCCGGCGGTCGAAGACGCAGCGCATCGCGCGGTAGCGGGAGGTCTCGACCACCGGCTGCGGAACCCGCCACGGATCGATGCCGCTGCGGCCGAGCACCAGCCCGGCGCGCTCCAGCAGCGCGCTCAACTCGGCGATGTCGGCCTCGGTGGCCAGGATCAGCGCGGCGACCGACGGTCGGGGCGCGGTGGACACCTCCACCTGCCCGCCGGGCTCCACGGTCACGCTGCTGCCGTGCCCGAGCGGCTGGGCGGGGCTGGTGTCGTCCAGGGTGACGGGGCTGTGCCGCCCCAGCGCCGCCCGCAGCCGCTCCCGGTCAACCGGTCGGGCGGGGTCGGCGGCGTCGTGCACGGTCCATTCCAGTTCGACGCCGGTGAAGACCGGTGGCCCGGTCTTGAAGCAGATCCGGCCGAGGTGGGCCGCGGCGGCGGCCTTTTCGCCCAGCACGGTCGTCCGCTCGAGTTTCGGGGACGTCACCACGAGATGGTCTCCTCCCGACCGGGGACCCGGCGACACTGCCGGCGCGGGCGGCATCGACCGTCACCGGCCGGCCGCCGCGTCTCACCATCTTCTGTCTAGCAGACGGAATCCGCGGCCCCGGGCGGGAAGAAATTTCTGTGAAGCCTTTTCGACTACTTCTTCCGACTTGGGCGGGCGTCCGGCGTGGGCGCCGCCGGGGCCGCGGGCGAGCGCGACGGCTTCGCCGTCGGCGATTCGTCCGCCTCCGGGGCCCGCTCAGGAAGCAGCTCCCGGCAGTACGCCTCGACCTTGCCCGCGCCGCCGGCGGCGGCCACCAGATCGGCGAACGCGGGACTCCGCAGCGCCTTCTCACGCTGCGCCGCCGGCTTCGCCCGGTACGCCCGGCACTGCCCCGCCAGCTTCCCCTCGGAGGCCGGCTTGCCGGAGCCGCCGGGCCGGCCGGAGGGGGACACGGCGGAGGGGCCGGCACCCGGGGTGGGCGCGCCGGTCGTCGGCCCGTCACCGGACGAGGACGGCGCCGCCGGATCGGAACCGGATCCGCCCGGCACGGAGGCGGACGGCCGGGGCGCCGGCTCGTCGCCGCGGTCGAGGGTGACGGCGGCGAAGGCGGCGCCGGCCGTGGCGGTGGCGGCGATGCCGGCGACCCAGGCGACCACGCCCGTGGTCACCCGTCGCCGGCGCCGGGACGGCGCGAGCGCCGGGGCGGACGCGCCCGTCACGCGGGCGGCCCGGAACGCGGCCAGCGCGGCCTCCTCGCCGGCCAGCTCACCCGGGCGGGCCGGGGCGGCCGCGGCGGAGAGCAGCCGGGCGAGCGGGTCGTCGCCCGCGGGCGGCGCGTCGGCGGTCCGGGCGGCGTCGAGCAGCCGCTCGGCCTCGGCCCGGTCGGCGGGCCGCTCGGCGCCGTCAGAGCGGCGGAAGTTCATCCAGTTTCCCCTCACGTCATCCGTCCGCCGGCTCGGCGTGGGAGGTGCTCGGCGTCTGCCGGCCCCGCCGCGGGTGGGGCGGGCCGGTCCGCTCGTCGCCACCGGACGGTTGGGGCAGGTCCTGACGTTCCAGCAGCGCGGCGAGCCGGCGCAGGCCGCGGTGCGCGGCGGTGCGGACGGCACCCGGGCGACGCCCGAGCACCCGGCCGGCGGTCTCGGCGTCCAGCCCGATCACCGCCCGCAGCAGCACCGCCTCGGCCTCCCGGGGCGGCAGCGTCGAGATCAGGGCCAGCGCGGCCTCCGTACCGATGGTCTCGCCGGCCCGTTCGGCCGTGTCCGCGTCCCCGGCCAGCTCGCTCAACGCCTGCACCGGCACCGGCAGGGAGGGACGGCGACGCAGGCGGCGCAGGTGGTCCATCGCCCGGTTCCGGGCGATCGTCACCGTCCAGGCCCGGAACTCCCCGCCGGTGAAGCTGGGCAGGTCCCGGGAGATCTGCAACCAGGTCTCCGAGGCGACGTCCTCGGCGTCGGCGCCGACGAGGGCGGTGAGATACCGCAACAGGCCCGGCTGGAGGCTGCGGTACAGGAAGCGGAAGGCCTCCTCGTCGCCGGCCTGCGCCGCGGCCACCGCCTCGCTCAGCTCACCGGTCATGCGTCCGCCGCCCCCGCCGTGACCGGCAGGCCGTGCGTGACGCACCCCCGGTGCGGCAGCCGGACCCCCTCGCGCACCAACAGCCCCCCGCTGACCCCATCGCACCCTGCCGAGCGGCCGGGCGGCATGTCTGACACACGCCGCGACAATACGGCGGTCGGCCGAATGCCGCACCGGCACCATGGGCTGGCCCGAGTCGCGCTAACGGTAGGAGTCAATGGACGGGTGGACAAGTCGCCACCTGGCAGGGAAAGAGTGAGAAATATCTAGCTGAACAACGGCGAGTCCGCGTGACGGAAAACGGCTGCGGGACGCTCTCGGCCAGGTCATCCCGGTACGGGCGTCCCCGGTGGGCCCGTACGCCCGGCTTGCTCCCGCCATCCGCGGCCATTGTGACAGTGGGTCCGGGTCTCGTCACCCCCCGTTCGCGGGGCCGTCGTGGCGCCGGTACCGGTGCCGCCCCGGCGCCGGACCCGACGGGGAGATCGCGATGAGTTCTTTTCTGCTCCTCTGGGTACGGTATTCGGGTGTTGTCATCGGAGGTCGTGCTCAGCGGTCGCTACCGCCTGGACGAACGTGTCGCCACCGGCGGCATGGGCGACGTCTGGCGTGCCACGGACCTGGTCCTGGGCCGCCAGGTCGCGGTCAAGGTGCTGCTGCCGGCGCTGGTCTCCGACCCCGACTTCATCGCCCGGTTCCGCGCCGAGGCGCGGATCATGGCCGCCCTGCGCAACCCGGGCATCGTGCAGGTCTTCGACTGCGGTGAGGACCGGCTCGCCGACGGCGGGCGCGCCGACTACCTGGTCATGGAGTTCGTCGAGGGCGAGCCGCTGTCCCGGCGGATCGAGGCCGCCGGCCACCTGGACGTCGCCGAGACGATGTCGATCGTCGCGCAGGCCGCCCAGGCGCTGCACGCCGCGCACGCCGGCGGGATCGTGCACCGCGACGTGAAGCCGAGCAACCTGCTGGTGCAGGAGGACGGCACCGTGGTGCTGGTCGACTTCGGTGTCGCCCGGTCCACCAACGTCACCAGCATCACCAGCACCAACGCGGTGCCGGGGACGGCGCTCTACATGGCGCCGGAGCAGGCCTCCGGCCGTCCCGTATCCGCCGCCACCGACATCTACGCGCTCGGCGCGGTCGCGTACTGCTGCCTCACCGGCGGGCCGCCCTTCACCGGCGACAACCCGCTCCAGGTCGCGGTACGGCACCTGGACGACGAGCCGCCGGCGCTGCCGGAGGAGATCCCGGCGACGGTGCACGCGCTGGTGTCGCGGGCCCTGGCCAAGGACCCGGCCGACCGGTTCGCCACCGGGGCCGAGATGGCCGCCGCGGCCCGGGCCGCGCTGAGCGACGGCGCCGCGGCGACCGCGTTCGTCCCCCCGGCGCTGCGGGGCGCGGCAGGCCCGGCCACCACCACCCGGGGCGACGTGCCGGTGCTCCCGACGGCCGCCACCGTGGCGCCCACGCGGGGCCGCGGTCGGCGCGGCTCGCTGGTCGGCGCGCTCGCGGCGGTGCTGGTGGCACTCACCGCGCTGGGCGCGGCGCTCGGCGCGGCCAAGGAGACCGGCGACGGGGCGACCAACATCAAGAGCACCTCGCCGGCCGTGGCCCCGAGCGACCAGGAGGAGCTGCCGGCGAGCCCCGAGGAGACCGTGGACCAGCCGCGCCGGCCGAACCGCACCTGGAACCCGGGCAACCGGCCCTCGGCCACCGTCACGGTGACGCCGTCGCCGGGGCCGAGCGGGTCGGCCGAGCCGCAGCCGACCTCGGCGCCGACGACCACGCCGGCGAACCCGCCGACCACCACCACGGCGCCGGCCGACCCGCCGACCACCACCACGGCGCCGGCGGACCCGCCGACCACCACCACGGCGCCTCCGGACCAGGACCCGCCGCCGGCCGGCACCTGACCGGATCCGACACCGCCGCTGCCATTAGCCGCAAAATCGGACTTTAAACCCCATACAAGCCCTAAGCTCCCGGGCAGGAGTCACTTACTGCCACGGGAGCGAACGTGCGCGTTGAGAAGCTGGTCGTCATCGGTCAGGGGTACGTCGGTCTGCCACTGGCGATGCGTGCCGTCGAGGCGGGGCTGGACGTGGTCGGCCTCGACGTCGACGCCGACCGGGTCAAGCGGCTCGCCACCGGTGAGTCGTTCGTCGAGGACATCACCGCCGAACGGCTCGGCCGGGCGCTGGGCAGCGGGCGCTACCGGCCGAGCACGGAGTACACCGACGCCGAGGGCTTCGACATCTGCGTGATCACCGTCCCGACCCCGCTGCGCGACGGCGCTCCCGACCTCAGCTACGTCGAGCAGGCCGGCCACGGCATCGGCCGGTACGTCCGGGCCGGCTGCACGGTGGTCCTGGAGTCGACCACCTACCCCGGCACCACCGAGGACGTGCTCCGGCCGCTGCTGGAGTCGGCCAGCGGCCTGCGCAGTCCCGGCGACTTCCACCTCGGCTACAGCCCGGAGCGGATCGACCCGGGCAACCGCACCTGGCGGCTGGAGAACACCCCCAAGGTGGTCTCCGGCGTCGACGGCGCCTCGCTGCGCCGCGTCGACGACTTCTACCGGCGCCTGGTGGAGCGGACCGTGCCGGTGGACTCGACCCGGATCGCCGAGCTGACCAAGCTGATCGAGAACACCTTCCGGCAGGTCAACATCGCGCTGATCAACGAGCTGGCGATCGCCTCGCACCACCTGGGGATCGACGTCTGGCAGGCGATCGACGCCGCCTCCTCCAAGCCGTTCGGCTTCATGCCGTTCCGGCCCGGCCCGGGGGTGGGCGGGCACTGCCTGCCGATCGACCCGTGCTACCTGTCCTGGCAGGTGAAGCGGACGATGGGCCGGCAGTTCCGGTTCATCGAACTGGCCGACGACATCAACCACCAGATGCCCGAGCACGTGGCCCAGCGGGTGATGGCCGGGCTGAATCGGGTGGGCCGCTCGGTGAACGGGGCCCGGCTGCTGCTGCTGGGCCTGGCGTACAAGAAGAACACCGGCGACATGCGCGACTCCCCCGCCGTGGACGTGGCCCGGCGGCTCAACGACCTCGGGGCCGACGTGCGCGCGGTCGAGCCGTACGCCGAGCCGCAGCACATCCCCGGCGGGGTGACGGTGGTCGACCTGACCGAGCGGGAGGTCGCCGAGGCCGACGCCGTGGTCGTGGTGACCGACCACGACAGCTTCGACTACGACCTGGTGGCCCGGCACGCCCGGTACGTCTTCGACACCCGGGACCGCTGTCGGGGCGCGGTGGTGGAGCGGCTCTGACCCAGTGGTGGCCGATCCCGCCCGGGACCGGCCACCACGGGGTCACTCCGCGCCGAGTGCCTCGACCACCGGCCGGCCCAACGCCCGCCGGGCCGGCAGCACGGAGGCGAGCAGGGCGGCCAGCACCGCCACCGCGAGCATCAGCCCGAGCCGCCCCCAGGGCAGCACCAGGGTGAACTCCCCGCCGATCTTCGCCACGAAGGCCATCGCCCCGGCGCTGACCCCGGCGCCCAACGCCATCCCGAGCACCGCCCCGACCAGCGCCATCAGCACCGCCTCGACGGCCAGCATGGCCCGCATCCGGCCCCGGGTGAGGCCGACCGCCCGCAGCACGGCGTTCTCCCGGGTCCGCTCCACCACCGAGAGGCTCAGCGTGTTCGCCACGCCGACCAGGGCGATCACCACGGCCAGGCCGAGCAGCGCGGTGACGAAGGCCAGCAGCATGTCGACCGTGCCGGTGAGCATCTTCTTGTAGGCGGCCTGGTCCATCAGGTTGACCGTCGGGTACCGCGCGACGACGGTCTCGACCGCCGCCCGGGCCCGCTCGGCGGGGACCCCGGCGGCGGGATCCACCTCGGCGAGGAAGCCGCGCTGGGTCGGGAAGAGCCGGGCGAAGTCGACGTCGACCATGTCGACCACGTGTCCCTCGGCCACCCCGGGGTCGGCCTGGGCGTCGGCGGTCACCACCGCGGCCACCCGGAAGGACCGGCCGGCGAGGGTCACCGGGGCGCCGACGGTCCAGCCGCGCGCCTCGGCGAGCTGCCGGTGCACCAGCACCGCGCCCGGGCCGAGCTCGCCGTCGTCGCCGGCCACCGTGCCGGTCAGGGTACGGCCGACCAGCGCCGGATGCGCGGCGCGGATCTCCACCCCGTCGACGACCTGGCTGCGCCGCTCGTGCACCACCCCCAGCTCCGGCCGGGCGGCCAGCTCGTCGGCGAGTGCCGCCGGCAGGTCGCTGCCGACGCCGGTGACCAGGTAGTCGACGCCGATCTGGGCGTCGACGGCGCGTTCGATGCCCACCTTCACGCTGCCGGCGCCGACCACGAACGCCGACACCAGACCGATCCCGATCACCAGCGCGGTGGCGGTCGCCGAGACCCGGCGCGGATTGCGGACGGCGTTGGCCACGGCCAGCCCGGCGGTGGCGCCGAGGAGCAGCCGGGCGGGCGCGCCGAAAAGCCGGACCAGGGCGGGCACCAGCACCGGGCCGTAGAGCACGATGCCGAAGAAGGTCAGCATCCCGCCGAGGGCGACCAGCGCGATCTGGCCGACGGTGGCGGCCACCGCGAGGGCGGCGACCCCGGCGGCGAAGACCAGCGCGCCGATCGTCAGCCGGACCCGGCCGGCGCGGCGGGTCACCTGCACGGCGGCGTCGGTCAGCGCGGCCACCGGGGCGACCCGGGTGCCCTGCCACGCGGGTACGCAGGCGGCGGCCACGGTGATCGCCGTGCCCAGCGCCACGCAGAGCAGTACGGTCGACCGGGTCAGCAGGACCTCGCCGGTGAACGGCAGGTCCAGCGTGGACAGCCCCGCCGCCAGGCCGGCGGCCAGGCCGGCGCCGGCCAGCACCCCCAGCGCCGAGGCGCTCAGCCCGAGCACCGCCGACTCCAGCAGGGTGGCCCGGAAGACCTGCCCCCGGGTGGCGCCGACCAGCCGGAGCAGGGCGGTACGCCGGGTCCGCTGGGCGAGCACGATGGCGAAGGTGTTGGCGATGACGAACCCGGCCACCACCACGGCGACCCCGGCGAAGGTCAGCAGGATCATGCCGAACTGCTTCAGGTCGCGGACGGCGTCGTTGACCGCGTCGTCGAGGATCTGCTGACGGGACTTCACGGTGGCGCCGGTGGCGGCCAGCCCGGCCAGCCGCTCGGCCACCGCCTCGCGGGACGTGCCCGGGGCGACGGCCACCATGATCCGGCCGTACCCCCGCTCCCCGGTCACCGCCAGGGCGTCGGCGCCGACCAGGCCGATGAAGGGTCCGCCGACGTCGCGGGCGGTGCCGGCCACATCGACGGCGCCGACCAGGGTGTACGCCCGGGCGGCCCCGGTGGAGCCGCCCACCTGGACCGGCGCGCCGAGGGTGAAGCCCTCCTCGCGCACGGTGGACGCGTCGAGGACGACCTCGCCGGCACGGTCCGGCAACCGGCCGGCGGTCAGGTCGTACGAGCGCAGGGCCGGGTCGGTGGGGATCGCGGCGAGCACCCCGTAGCCGAGCACCGGACGGCCGTCGGAGCCGACCACCCCGCCGGAACCGGTCAGCTCCCCCTCGGCGGCCGCCACCCCGTCGACCGCGCGCACCCGGTCGACCAAGGCGGGCGGGAGGGGGTCCGTGCCGGCGTACACGCCGAGGTCGGTGTGCCGGTCGAAGGCGCCGGCCCGGTCGTACGCGCCGGCCCGCATGCCGTCGGTGAGCATCAGGGTGCCGGCGACGAAGGCCACGCCGAGCACGATCGCCAGGGAGGAGAGCAGCAGCCGCAGCGCGTCGGCGCGCAACGAGCGCAGGGTCAACCGGATCATCGCGGTCACCGCCCCCGCGCCGGGGCGACCGGGTCGAGGCCGGCGAGCGCGTCCAGGATCCGCTCGGCGGTCGGCGCGGCCAGCTCGCGGACCAGCCGGCCGTCGGAGAGGAAGACCACCCGGTCGGCGTACGCGGCGGCCACCGGGTCGTGGGTCACCATGACCACCGTCTGGCCGAGGGTGTCCACGGCCTCCCTGAGCAGCCCCAGCACCTCGGCACCGGAGCGGGAGTCCAGGTTGCCGGTCGGCTCGTCGGCGAAGACCACCCAGGGGCGGGTGACCAGAGCCCGGGCGACGGCCACCCGCTGCTGCTGCCCGCCGGAGAGCTCCGCCGGCCGGTGCCCGAGCCGGTCGGCCAGGCCGACCGCCGCCACCACCTGCCGCAGCCAGGCCGGATCCGCCCGCCGGCCCGCGATGGCCAGCGGCAGGAGGATGTTCTCCTCGGCGGTCAGCGCCGGCAGCAGGTTGAACTTCTGGAAGACGAAGCCGATCCGGTCCCGGCGCAGCAGGGTGAGCCGCTTGTCGTCGAGGCGGGCGGTCTCGGTGTCGCCGAGCCGGACGATGCCCGCCGAGGGGCTGTCGAGGCCGGCCAGGCAGTGCATCAGCGTCGACTTGCCCGAGCCGGACGGGCCCATGATGGCGGTGAACCGGCCGGCGGCGAAGTCGACGTCGACGCCGTCGAGGGCGACGACGCGGGCGGCGCCGCGCCCGTACTCCTTGCGCAGGCCGCGGGCGGTGACCGCGACACCGGTACGGGCCGGGACGGGTGGGGCGAGGGACATGCGGAGACTCCCCGTGCAGTCGGTGACCAGGACGTCTCCGACGCTATGCAGCGCCGCCCGCGGTGGCGTCCGCCCGCGCGGTCGAGGTCGGTACGCCCCGGGTCGCCCCCCATCGGGTGGACCCGTACGACCCAGGTCGTAGCGCCGGTCAGCCTCCCGGCGTGACCAGCCCGCTCTCGTAGGCCAGCACCACCGCCTGCACCCGGTCGCGGAGCTGGAGCTTGGCCAGGATCCGCCCGACGTGGGTCTTCACAGTCGCCTCGGCGACGTGCACCCGGCCGGCGATCTCGGCGTTCGACAGTCCCTGCGCGACGAGCAGCAGGATCTCCCGCTCCCGGTCGGTGAGCTGGGCCAGCCGGGGGTCCTCGGTGGGCCCCGGTCCCAACCGGTCGGCGAACCGGTCCAGCAGCCGGCGGGTGATCGACGGCGCGACCACCGAGTCACCGGCGGCGACCACCCGGATCGCGGCGAGCAGCTCCTCCGGGGGCACGTTCTTGAGCAGGAAGCCGCTCGCCCCGGCGCGCAGCGCGGCGAACGCGTCGGCCTCGGTGTCGAAGGTGGTGAGCACCAGCACCCGGGGCGGGCCGGCCGGGCGGTCCCGGCAGATCCGGCGGGTCGCCTCCACCCCGTCCATGGTGGGCATCCGGACGTCCATCACCACCACGTCCGCCTCGGTGCGGGCGAGCAGCCGCAGCGCGTCCGCGCCGTCGATGGCCTCGCCGACCACCTCCAGGTCCGGCTGGGAGTCCAGCACCATCCGGAACCCGGCGCGCACCAGCGCCTGGTCGTCCACGATCACCACGCGGACCGTCATGCCGCCACCACCTCCGTCCCGGGGGTCGACGGTAGCGGCAGCCGCGCCTCGACCCGCCAGCCCCCGGCCAGCCGGGGGCCGGCGACGAGGCTGCCGTCGTACACGCCGACCCGCTCGCGCATGCCGACCAGGCCGTGCCCGCCGGACGGCGCGGGACCGACCGGCGGGCGGCCGTGCCCGTCGTCGACCACCCGGACCACGACGGCGTCCGGGACGTGCTCCAGGGTGACGGTGACGCTCGCGCCGACCCCGGCGTGCTTGAGCGCGTTGGTCAGCGCTTCCTGCACCACCCGGTAGACGGTGAGGTCCAGGCCCGGGGGCAGCGCGGCCGGTTCGCCGGTGACCGTGTGCCGGACCCGCAGCCCGGCGTCGCGGAACCGGTCCAGCAGCGCGGGCAGTTCGGCGACCGCCGCCCGCCGGTGCTCCGGGTCGGCGGCGACGGCGGCGTCGTCCGGCGGCTCCGCCGTGGCCGGCGGCTCCGCCGGGCTGGGCTCCCGCAGGACGTCCACCAGCCGGCGCATCTCCTCCAGCGCCTGCCGGCCGGTGTCCGCGACCACCTTGACCGCGGCGCGGGCGGTCTCCGGGTCCTGGTCGAGCATGTACCGGGCCCCGTCGGCCTGGACGATCATCACGGCCATGCTGTGCGCCACCACGTCGTGCAGCTCACGGGCGATCCGGGCCCGCTCCCCCGCCACCGCGGCGCGGGCCTCGGCCTCCCGCTCGCGCTCCAGGGTGGCGGCGCGCTCCTCCAGGCTGAGCACGTAGAGGCGGCGGGTCCGCACGTTCAGGGCGGCGAGCCACACCCCGCCGGTGACCAGCGCGAAGTAGATGGCGATGGCCCAGCGGGCGGCGTTGCCGACGGTCTGCGAGGCGGCCAGCACCACCCCGATCGCCGCGACGATCCCGGCCAGCACGCCGTCGCGCAGCCGCTCGGCGTACTTGACGACGCTGTAGAGGGCGATCAGCACGCCGACGTCGTAGGCCAGCGGCCCCCAGCCGGCGATCACCTGCACCATGGCGAGCCCGGCCACCACGGCGGCCACCGCCGACGGGTGGGCCCGGCGCCACAGCAGGGCGACCGCCATGGCGCAACCGACCAGCGTGGCGGGCACCCCGCCGGGCTGGCTCACCACGGCGGCCACGGCGAGCAGCGCCACCACGCCGGAGACGAGAACGTCGAAGGCGAGCGAGCGCAGCGGGCGGCCGAAGACGGTGCGGTTCACGGTCACCCAGCGTACGGGGCAGGTCGCCGTCGATGGCGCCCGCGGACGGCCGGTCGCGGCCGGGGTCGCGCGGTGCCGGGGCGGGTCAGGCGGGCGGCCGGACCAGCTCGCGCATGCGGTCGATCTCGACGGACTGCTCGGTGGCGACGGAGTTGGCGAACTCGTCGAGCTGTTGGTCGACGCCGACCTTCAGCAGGTCGGTCGCCATGGTGACGGCACCCTGGTGGTGCGCGGTCATCAGCTGCACGAACAGCCGGTCGAAGTCGGCGCCCCGGGCGTCCGCGAGCCGCCGGATCGCCTCCGGCGACTGCATGCCGCGCATGGTGCCGTGGTCGTGGCCGGGCACCTCGGCCGGCAGGCCGCGGGCGCTCAACCAGCCGCGCATCATGCCGATCTCCGGCCGCTGCGTGCCCCTGATCCGGTCGGCCACCGCCCGGATCTGCGGGCTGGCGGCCCGGCCCTCGGCCAGCTCCGCCATCTCCAGGGCCTGCTCGTGGTGCGGGATCATCATCCGCACGAACCAGACGTCCAGGGAGTTGTAGCTGGGCGAGGCGGTGTCGCGGACCTCGGCGGCCGGGCGGGCGACGGCGGACTCGCCGGGGCGGCCGGGGACGATGACGGAGGGGCCGTCAGTCGGGGCCGGGGTCGGTGACGCGACTCCGGTCGATCCGACGGCCACCGGGGCGGGACGGTCGGTGGGCCGCAGCGCGAGCCCGAGCGCCACCAGCACCACGGCCGCGACTGTGACGACGAGCAGGGTCCGTCCACGTAGGGCGGTCATGCGACTCCCCCTCCGGTCGAGGTCGCAGCGATCGTATCCATTGACGACGACCCTTTCATGTGACGCAGATCACATCGACGCCCTTCGCCGGAAGGTAAGGTGTCCACAATCATCAACCCCTGTCGAAGGGCTCTGCCGATGATCAGATTTCCCCTCCCCCGACGACGCCAGCTGAGGATCGTGAGCCTGGCCGCGGCCGGCCTCTTGGTGGCGAGCGTGGCCACCGCCCCGGCCGGCAACGCCGCCGTGACGCCCGACGCGGAGGCGGTCGCCACGGCCACCACCGCACAGGCCGCCACGGCCACCCCCACGCTCGGCGTGGACGAGATCTCCAGCAGCCCCAACCTGCGACAGATCGCCAACCTGCCGAAGCAGGCCCCGTTCAACACGTCGGCGGCCTTCAACAGCGACATGGCCTTCCAGGGCCGGTACGCCTTCGTCGGCAACTACGAGGGCTTCGTCATCTACGACATCGCCCGTCCCAGCGCACCGAAGATCGTGTCCCAGGTGCTCTGCCCGGGGTCGCAGAACGACATCTCGGTCTACGGCGACCTGCTCTTCCTCTCCACCGACCAGGGCCGCAGCAACGACTCCTGCACGAGTGAGCGCCTGACCGAGACCAAGCCGGAGTCCTGGGAGGGCATCAAGGTCTTCGACATCAGCGACAAGGCCAACCCGCGCTACATCAAGGCGGTCGAGACCGACTGCGGCTCGCACACCCACACGCTGGTGCCGGCCAAGGACAAGAAGTCCGTCTACCTGTACGTCTCGTCGTACCGCCCCTTGGTGGAGCTGCCGGACTGCCAGCCCCCGCACGATTCCATCTCGATCGTCAAGGTGCCGCTGAAGAAGCCGACCGACGCGGCCGTGGTGGCCATGCCGAACCTCTTCCCGGACGGCGGGTACGAGGGCAGCCCGGGTCACTCGGCGACGAGCGGCTGCCACGACATCACCGCGTACCCGTCGAAGGACATCGCCGCCGGCGCCTGCATGGGCGACGGCATCCTGATGGACATCTCGAACCGGGAGGCGCCCCGGGTCATCAACCGGGTGCGTGACACGGTGAACTTCGCCTTCTGGCACTCGGCGACGTTCAACAACGCCGGCACCAAGGTCGTCTTCACCGACGAGCTGGGCGGCGGCGGCGCGGCCACCTGCAACGAGGTCGTCGGGCCGAACCGTGGCGCGGACGCCATCTACGACATCACCGGTCGCGGTGACGCCCGGACGATGGTCTTCCGCAGCTACTACAAGATCCCGCGGGCCAACACGGACACCGAGAACTGCGTGGCGCACAACGGCTCGCTGATCCCGGTGTTCGGCCGGGACATCATGGTCCAGGCGTGGTACCAGGGCGGCATCTCGGTCTGGGACTTCACCGATTCGGCCAAGCCGAAGGAGATCGGGTTCTGGGAGCGCGGTCCGCTCTCGGCCACCCAGCTCACCACCGGTGGCGCCTGGTCGACGTACTACTACAACGGGCACATCTACTCCAGCGACATCCAGAAGGGCCTGGACGTGCTGGAGCTGAACGACTGGCGGACCTGGACGGCCAACCTGGTCCGGTTCCGCGAGCTGAACGTGCAGACCCAGGCCGGCTACCTGAGCTGGTAGGGCCACGTCGGAAGGGCCCGGTCCCCGTCGGGGGGCCGGGCCCTTCCGCGTACGGCGGGGTCAGTCCATCGGCAGCTGGTAGCGCCGCTCCTTGCCGGTCGCGGTGACCAGGCGCACCTCGCCGCTGCGCAGCCCGTACGTCACCGACCAGCGGGTGTGGCCCTGCCGCACCTGGTCGAGGATCCGCAGCGCCGCCGGGGCGTCCACCCGGGCGCCGGAGCTCTCCAACGCGGCCGCGATGGCCCCGTACCGGCGGTCGGCGCGCCGCTCCTTCTCGGACACCCCGACCACCGGCACGTTGGTCAGCGCCTGCCAGCGGCCCTCGCCGCGCTGGACCCGCATCGTCCCGTCCACGAACTCGACCACGGCCGAGCGGCCGGTCGCGTCGGCGAGCAGGTAGTGCAGCGGCGGCCCGCCGTCGAAGTCCAGGTTATACCGGCCGAAGACGGCCACCGCCTCGTCCACCGTGGCGGCCCGGTCGAGCACCAGCCGCAGGATGCGTACCGAGCCGACCGTGGGGCGGCCCGGCACCGGCGTGACCTTCGCGTGGTCGTCGGCGGCCAGGCCGACCGCGAGCCCGCGCTCGTTCATCCCGTCGAAGGGCAGCAGCGGCGCGTCCAGCAGCCGCCGATCCCCCGTCGGGTCCGCGTCGATCCCGAGGTACGACAGGTCCACCAGGGACACCGAGGCGTAGCCGTCCGGCGGGTCGGTCCGCAGCACCATCGCCGGGTTGGCTTCCCAGTCGAAGTTGCGGGCGAACAGCGGCCGGGCCGGGTCGCCGCTGGCGGCGAAGAGCGAGCAGCCGAACGGGCTCGCCTCGGGCTCCGCGTCGGTGCCGACCGTCGCGTCGTACCGGCCGACGTAGGTCATCTCGTACAACGGCAGTTTGTCGACCCGGCGCACGCTGGCCAGGGTGCGCCCGACCTCGTCGGCGTCCTGTCGGGAGGCGGCCGGCACCCGGTCGCCGGCCGGCGCGGGCGGCGTGTCGTCGGTGCCGGCGCAGCCGGTGGTTGCGAGCAACAGGGCGAGCCCGGCGCCCAGGAGAGTCCTCCGCATATCTCCGGAACGCTATGGGAGACCCCGGGGGTTGTCCACCGACCGAAGGCGACACCGGTTTTCCGTTTCGGGCATCCGGGTACCTGGATCCGGACGGACGAGAGGAGAGCGCCCATGAAGCGCAACGAATACCACGTGGTGCCGAACGACGGCTCCTGGAAGGTCGAGCAGGGCAGCCGGAGCCTCGGCTCGTACGACACCAAGCACCGCGCGGTCGAGGAGGGCCGCAAGGTGGCGCACGCCAACGAGCCCAGCCAGCTCGTCGTGCACACCGCCGACGGGAAGATCGAGACCGAGTACACGTACCAGAACGACCCGTTCCCGCCCGCCGGCTGACCGGCACTCCCCTCCGGCGGCCTGCCGGGACCACCTGGTCACAGGCGGTTTCGGCAGGCCGCCGTCGGCTGTCCGCGACCGGCATCGTCACCACCGGCCCGGACTGCTCGCCTCAGGCCCGGACCACCGGGATCTGCAACTCGGTGACGCCCTTCTCCGGCTCGTCCTGGCAGTACTCCAGATAGACCTCGCGGGCGTGGCCGGCGGCCCGCCAGCCGTTCTCCTCGATCCAGCCGGCGAGGACCTGCATGCTCGCCTCCACCTCGTCCATCGATCCCTGGTGGACGATCGTCGCGGCGGCGGGCACCGCGGGCAGGTCCACGATGGCGAAGTCCGCCGCCCGGGCCGGGTCCGCGTCGACGGTCACCCCGGCGTGCACCACGACGGCCTCCCCGTCGCCGTCCGCCGGCTGGTAGTAGGCCAGGCCGGGGCCGCTCGGGGCGACGTCCGCCGCCGCCAACCGCTGGAACAGCTGCGGGTAGAGCGGCTGGATCACCGGGCCGATGTCCCGGGTCTGGTAGCTGGGTGCCACCCCGGTCAGCTCCGCAACCCGTACCGGCGGGATCTCCTTGAGTACGACGTCCTGGCTGGTCATCCGACCCTCCGTCTCGATCATCCGGAGCCTCGCCTCGATGCCGGCCAGCCGGGCGGTGTCCGCCGCCACCTGCGCCTCCAGCTGCGCGCGACGCAACCGCAGCATGCCGCGCAGCTCGGCGACGTCGACCGCGTCGTCGATGATCGCCTGCACCTGGGCCAGGGTGAGGCCCAGCTCCTTGAGGGCGATCACCCGGTTCAGCCGGCGCAGCTGGTCGGCGCGGTAGAAGCGGTAACCGGTGTGCGGGTCGACCGCGGCCGGACGGAGCAGGCCGATGCTGTCGTAGTGGCGCAGCATCCGCACCGACACCCGGCCCAGGCTGGCGAAGTCTCCGATGGTGAACATGGTCCCCCCACGGTCGGCCCTGACACGGTGTCAGAGTCAAGCGCGCGGGTCACCTCCACCACGCGTCGCGGCGGGCGGCGGGTTGGCTCGGCCGGGCTCAGCGGACCGGCGCCCCGCGGGTGGGACGCGGCCCGACCAGCCGGCGGACCAGCGGGGCGGCGTTCCACCTCGCCGCCCCGACCAGGTCCCGGGCGTGCTCCAGCATGGTGTAGTCGGGTCGGGCCAGCCCGTCGGCGATGGCCCGGTCCAGGTCGTTGCCGCAGCGGGTGAGCACGCTGTCGAAGTCGCGGCGAACCGGCTCCAGCAGGTCGTAGCCGAACCGGCGGTGCAGCCGGGAGAAGAACGGCTTGTAGAGCCGGGCCCGCTCGTGCAGACCCGAGGAGTACGACATCGGGTTCTTCGGCCGCCGCCGGATGTAGTCGGGCAGCACGTCGGCGAACGCCCGCCGGACGATCCACTTCTCCTGGCCGTCGCGCATCTTGAGCGCCAGCGGCAGCCGCATCGCCAACTCCACCACGCTGAGGTCGAGGAAGGGCACCCGGGCCTCCACCCCGTGGCCCATGCTGGCCCGGTCGACCCGCTGCAACTCCGTACGGCAGAGGTTGCGGATCTTGTGGAGGAAGAGCCGGCGGGCCCGGTCGGGGCCGACCTGGTGGTACATCGGGTAGCCGCCGAACAGCTCGTCGGAGCCGTCGCCGGTGAGCACCACCTTGACCCCCATCTCGTGCAGTCGCCGGAAGATCGGCACGGAGACCACCGCGTTGATGATGTCGCCGTACTCGGTCAGCTCGGAGATCCGGATCGCCTCCCGGACGTCGGCCAGCCGGATGTCGCGCGGGCGCAGCTGGACCACCTCGTGCGGCACGCCGAGGTCGGCGGCGAGCCGCCGCGCGTACGCCACGTCGGGGCTGTCCGGCACCCCGACGGTCACCGCCACGCAGTCCGGGTGCAGCTCGCGGACGTGCAGCAGCGCCAGCGAGCTGTCCAGGCCGCCGGAGAGCACCACCCCGACGGTGAGGTCGGTGTCCACCCGCATCCGGATGCTGTCGCTGATCGCGGCCCGCACGAGCAGGGCGGCCTCGTCCGGGTCGTCCACCTCGGGCAGTCCCTCACCGAGGGCGAGCAGGTCGAGGTACGCCGCCAGCTCCACCCGCCCGTCCGGGTCGGCCCAGCCGTGGTGCCCGGGCGGCACCTCGTCCACCGGGGCGTGCAGCCCGACCAGCGCCTTGACCTCCGAGGCGACGTGCAGGCAGCCGGGCGTGCGGGCCCAGTAGAGCGGCTTGACCCCGAGCGGGTCCCGGGCCAGGTAGATCCGGCCGGTGGCGCGTTCGGCGACGGCGAAGGCCCACTCGCCGCGTAGCCGGTGCACCGCTTGCTCGCCCCAGCGCAGGAACGCGGCGAGCACCACCTCGGTGTCGCTCGCGGTGCGGAACAGGTGCCCGGCCCGGGTCAGCTCGGCGCGCAGCTCGTGGTGGTTGAAGACCTCGCCGTTGTAGCAGAGGACGTACCGGCTGTCGGCGGAGGTGAACGGCTGCACGGCCCGGTCCCGGTCGACGATTCGCAGCCGCCGTACGCCGGCGAGCAGGCCGGCCTCCTGCCGGGTCTCGGTGACCTCGCCCCGGGGGGCGAGGACGGCGAGCATGCGGCGGAAGATCGCCGGGTCGGCCTCGGGGCCGGCGCTGAGCGCGATGCCGCACATCCGCCTCAGGCCCCCATCTCCGCCTCGTAGGCCGAGCGCAGCCGGGCGCGGGCGCCCGGCGCCACGCACACGTGCCAGGCCTGCCCCTCGTCGATCACGTTGATCTCACCGGCGGCCTGCCGGGCGAGCAGGATCTCGGCGAGGGTGTCCCGGACGCCGAAGCGCGTGAACCAGGCCATCTCCACGTCCACCGCCCAGCCGAGGCAGTGCCCGCTGGGCACCATCGCGGCGTACCCGAGACGGCGCAGCTGGTACTGGTGCTCGGCGCTGCGCACCAGGCTGGTCACCCAGAGCGGCGGGGTGGCCGGCGGGGTGGCCCGGGCCAGCTCGCGCGCCAGGTCGTTGAGGAGCGCCACCACCTCGCGCCGGGTGCGCCGGAACTTCACCCCGGCGGTGCGCGGGGTGGCGTCCGGGCGGAGCTTGCGGCGCACCGCCCGTACGCCCCGGCCGAGCATGGTGGCCGGCTGCTCCTGGTAACGGAAGGCGAGCAGCCCGCGCCGGCGCAGCCACTCCAGGTCGACCAGGTCCGGATGGGTGTCGACCTGGTCGTCGGTGAGGAAGGTGGTGGTGTCGCGCCACCACATCACGTCGATGCGGGAGAGCAGGTAGATCCGGACCAGCGCGGTGAGGTCGCTCGCCGAGGTCCGCTCGTTGGGCTGATAGCGGGCCATCTCCAGCAGCAGCGTCTCGCGGGCGCCGATGAACCCCTGCGGGGTCGCGTCGAGCACCGCGGCGATCGCCGGCTCCCGCAACCGCTGGTCGAGCAGCACCTGGCGGGCCCTGCTGGAACTGGCGTCGGCGAGCGCCCCCACCTCCACCAGCAGCTCCGCCACGGCGTCGCGGTACGCGTCGAGGTCCGGCGGGGCGGTCGGCACCACGCGGGCCCGGCCCGACGCGGGCGACCGGCGTGCCGGGGCGGGCGAGGAGACGGACGGGCCGGGCTGGGGGCCGGAACTTCGGCTGGGCACGCGCATGGTCGGGTCCTCTCCCGGTACGACACGGTGCGGATGAACCTGAAACACACCGTAAGCACCCGGAACAGGGAAAGTACGAGCAATCCTCCCATCCACCCCTAAGGGCGACGACCAATCGCTGTCATCCGCTGCACCTCCGCGTACGACGGCAGCGCCGGATCCGGCTCCATAACCCCTGTCCGGACGGCGTCGGCGGTGCGGACCACGGCGGCCAGCGCCGCCCGGAACAGCAGCGAGCCGGTGCTGATCCGGGCGACCCCCAGGCGGCCGAGCGCCGCCGGCGACGGCCCGCCGGGCTGGGCCAGGACGTTCAGCGGCGCGTCGACCGCGTCGGCCAGCCGCCGGACGACGGCCGGGTCGCCGACCCCCGGGACGAAGACGCCGTCCGCCCCGGCCTGCCGGTAGGCCCGCGCCCGCGGCAGCGCCTGCTCCATCGGGTCGGGCAGGCCGAGCCACCAGGCGTCGGTGCGGGCGTTGACGAAGAGCCCGGGCACCCGGGCCCGGACCGCCTCGATCTTCGCCACCACCAGGGCCGGATCGGCGAGGCTGCCGTCGGGCCGCCCGTCCTCCAGGTTGATCCCGACCACGCCGAGGGCCGCCAGCTCGGCGGCGTACCCGGCGACGGCCGACGGGTCGTCGCTGAAGCCGGCCTCGACGTCCACGGTCACCAGCACCGGCAACCGGACCAGCAGCTCGGCGAGGCGAAGGGTCTCCTCGGCGGTGGCCGCCAGCCCGTCCGGCCGGCCGGCGGCCGCGGCCACGCCGAGGCTGGTGGTGCCGACCGCCGGGTGGCCGGCGGCGGCCAGGGCGGCGCCGGAGGCGTGGTCCCAGGCGTTGGGCAGCACCAGCGGCCGACCGGGGCGGTGCAGGGCGCGGAAGGCGGCGTGGCGGTCGCTCATCGGGACACCGCCGGTCGGGTGCGCGCGGGTCCGGATTCCGGTCGGGTCGCCGGGCCGGCCCGGCGTTCGCGCAGCACGTCCACCACCCCGGTGGCCAGGGCCAGCGCGTGCCGTTCGCCCGGGCAGCCGTGCGCGCCAGCGCCGAAGGTCAGCACCGACCGGCCCGGCGCGAACCGGTCCGGCGCGGTGACCGCCGCCGGGTCCCGGTTCGCCGCGTCGAAGCGCAGCACCAGCTCCGCGCCGGACGGGACCGCCTGCCCGCCCACCCGGGCCGGGCGGGCGGCGATCCGGCGGGTGGCGCGTACCGGTGGGTCGAGGCGCAGCACCTCGGCCAGCAGCGCCGCGGTGGGCACCGACGGGGGCACCGCCGGGGCGTACCGGGCGGCGGCGCCGATCAGCGCGGCGGTGGCGTCGCAGGCCTGCACCAGCAGCCCGATCCGGTTGGCCAGCGCCTCGGGCGGCCCCGCCGGGGAGATCGCCACCAGCGTCGCCACCGCCCAATCCGCGCGGCGCACCGCGGCCGGCGCGGCACCGGGCTGGTAGGCGGCGGCCACCACGGCCACCGCCGGCACCGCCGCCGCCGGATCGGCCAGGCCGAGCCGGGCCGCCAGCACCCGCACCGGTACGCCCCGAGCCAGTCGCGCCGACCCGGCGAGCGGGTCGCGGTCGAGTTCCTCGGCGGTCAGCCGGGCGGCGTCGCGCCGCAGCCCGTCCGGCGGGCAGTCGGCGAGCGCGGCGACGGCGGCGGCCCGCCGGGCGGGATGCCGGTCCGGCCCGCTGAACCGGGCGACGGTGCCGCGCAGCCAGGCGAGGGTGTTGGGCGGTCCCGGCGCCGCCTCGGGCACCCGGAAGTCCGGATCGGTGAGCACCGCGCAGACGTCCGCGTGGCGGGTCACCGACCAGACGCCGCCGTCGAGGGTCGGCGGGCCGCAGGCCGGGGTGTCGGGGCCGGGTGGGATCAGGGGCGTCGGGTCGCTCATCCACCCGACGCTAGGGGCGGATCGCTTCGGCGCCGACCGAACTCTGCCGGCATCGGCGGCACCTCCGGGGGGCGGTGATGTCGGCCTCGCCGGTCAGGCGCGTCGGGCCTGCCCCGGTTCGGGCGGGACGATCGCCGGGGCGGGCCGGCTGCGGTGGTCAGGCGCGCCGCCAGCGGGACGACCGCCTCGGTGAGGCCGATCTCGACCATCTTCCGTTTCACGGCCTGGGCGACTTTCCGGCTTCCGTTTCACGGCTTGGGCGACTTTCCGGCCGACTTCGGCTTCGACGGCGACGGGTCGCAGGTCGGGCCGGCCGGGCCGGTCAGGCGCGCCCGCCGCCACCGTCGCGGCGGGGCGGCACCAGCTCGCCGGCCTCGATCCCCAGCGCCTCGGGCAGCGCCGCCACGCCGGCCGGGGTGACCCGCACGCTGCGCCCGGTGCCGCGCGTCGTCCAGCCCAGCTCGGCGAAGCGACGGCACAGCGCGGCGCCGAGCGCGCCGGCCAGGTGGGGACGGCGCTCCGTCCAGTCCAGGCAGTCCCGCACCAGGGGCCGCCGGCCGCCGCGCAACGGCGCGACGCCGAGGTCGGCCAGCCAGTCCCGGCCGGTCGGGGTGACCGCGAGACCGTCCGCGCCGTCGAGCAGACCGCGGGTCAGCAGGGCGTCGCGCAGCCGGACGCCGAGCCGCCCGGCGAGGTGGTCGTAGCAGGTCCGGGCGTGGGCCAGGGCGGCGTCGGCGGTGGCCACCCGCAGCGAGCCGGCCGGGCGCGGGTCCGGCGACGCGTGCCCGGCCAGGTCCTCGATCAGCTGGGCCACCGCCGGGTCGGCCAGCCGCAGGTAGCGGTGCCGTCCCTGGCGCTCCTCCACGAGCAGGCCGCCCCGGACCAGTCGGGTGAGGTGTTCGCTGGCGGTGGAGGGGGCCACCCCGGCACCGCGCGCCAGCTCGCCGGCCGTCCACGCCCGTCCGTCGAGCAGGGCCAGGCAGATGCCGGCCCGGGTCTCGTCGGCGAGCAGGGCGGCCAGCTCGGCGAGGCGGCGGCCGTCGGTGGGCGCAGCGGTCATCCGCCGATGGTGCCACGGCGACGGTTCGGTCGGCGCCGCACCCGTGCCGACACCTTTACAACGTTGTATTCATCGTTGTAGAACTGGACGGAATGACGCACCGACCACCATTCACCCCAACCGAGGCAGGTCTGATGGGTCAACTCCGCCGCGGCGGCGCGCTCGCCGCCGTACTCGGTCTGCTCCTGGCTGCGGTCGCCTCCGCGCCCGCCACCGCCGGAGCCGACACCCCCGACCGCTACCGCAACCCGCTCTCCGCCGGATTCGCCGACACCTTCGCCGACCCCGTCGTCGTCCGCGGCGACGACGGCTTCTGGTACGCCTACGGCACCACCGACCCGCTGCGCGAGGGCGAGAAGCGGTTCCACCGGGTGCCCACCGCCCGCTCCGCCGACCTGGTCGACTGGACCTACCTCGGCGATGCCTTCGGCCCCGACCAACGCCCGCCGTACGCCACGGCCGGCGCCGGCTTCTGGGCGCCCGACGTGCGCCGGGTCGGCGACCGGTGGGTCATGTACGTGACCGTCACCGACACCACCGTCTCCCCCGACGGCGGCGACTTCGCCGTCGGCGCGGCGACCGCTCCCACCCCGACCGGCCCGTGGACCTTCGCCGACCAGCCGGTGGTGGCGCCCCGTCCCGGCGGCGGCGGTGGCTGGCTCTGGACCATCGACCCGTCGCAGTTCACCGACGTCGACGGGAAGCACTACCTCTACTACGGCAGCTACTACGGCGGTATCTCGGTCACCGAGCTCTCCGCCGACGGGCTGCGCGCGGTCGGCGCGCCCACCCTGGTCGCCATCGACAACAAGTTCGAGGGCAGCTACGTGCTGCGCCACGACGGCTGGTACTACCTCTTCGCCTCCACCGCCAACTGCTGCGCCGGCCCGGCCACCGGCTACTCGGTCCAGGTGGGCCGCGCGACGAGCCCACGCGGGCCGTTCGTCGACCGCGACGGCATCCCGCTGACCGCCTCCCGGGCCGGCGGCACGCCGGTGCTCACCCAGAACGGCAACCGCTGGATCGGCACCGGGCACAACGGGTTCCTCACCGACCTGTCCGGGCAGGACTGGATCGTCTACCACGCCATCGACCGGGCCGACCCGTACCTGGACGAGCCGTTCGGCATCAACGAGCGGCCGATGCTGATCGACCGCCTCGACTGGATCGACGGCTGGCCCCGGGTCAACGCCGGCGCCGGCCCGTCCGACGGCGACCGCCGGGCGCCGGTGACCACCGCCCGACTCGACGCCCGCTTCGACTCCCCGGCGCTGAGCGACTGGACCGGCAGCGGCACCTGGCGGGTCACCGACGGCCACCTCGCCGGCACCGGCGCGCTGACCAGCCGCACGGTGACCGGCGGCGACCTGCGCGCGGAGGCCGACCTGCGGCTCACCGGCGCGGCGGCGGCCGGACTGACCGTCGGCCGGGTCGAGGTACGCCTCGACGCCGCCGCCGGCCGGCTCGTCGCCCGGGAGGCGGGCGGCGTGACGGCGAGCGCGCCCCTGCCCGCCGCTCTCGACCCCGCCGACCCGCACCACCTCGCCGTCGAGGTGCGCGGCCGGCAGCTCGTCGCCGAGCTGAGCCCGGCCCGGCTCGGTGACCAGCTCGCCGTGGTGTCGCTGCGGCTGACCCGGCCGACGGTCGGCCGGCTCACCGTCACCGCGACCGGCGGCGCGGCGGAGTTCGACAACGTCAGCGTCGCCCGGCTGCACCGGCCCGCCCCACGGGCGGTGCCGGAGCCCCGCGCCGGCGGGGTGCTGCCGGCGTACTCCGACGAGTTCGCCGACGGCCTGGACCCGGCCTGGCGGTGGGTCCGCGAGGACCCGGCGGCGACCGTCTCCGGTGGCGCGCTGCGCTGGCCGGTGCAGGCGGCGGACCTCACCGGCACCGGCAACACCGCCGGGGTGCTGCTGCGCGACGCGCCAACCGGCGACTACGTGGTCGAGACGAAGGTGACCCTCGACCTGGGCGAGGAGACGGTCCGCAACTACCAGCAGGCCGGCCTGGTCGCGTACGTCGACGACGACCGGTTCGCCCGGCTGGCCCAGGTGGCGATCTGGAACACCCGTCAGGTCGAGTACGGCTACGAGCTGCCCTTCGCCGGCCAGCCCGTCTACGGCGGGAACATCGTCGGCACCCCGGCCACCACCACCTGGCTGCGGCTGGCCCACCGGGTCGACCCGGCCACCGGCGAGCACGAGTTCCGGGCCGGGTCCAGCCGGGACGGGACGAGCTGGACGTGGGGCGGGGTGTGGACGTTCCCGGCGGGCACGACGCCACGGATCGGCCTGGTCGCGCACGGCGGGGCGGAGCCCCCGGTGACCGCCGTCTTCGACTACGTCCGCTTCCACGGATGAGTCCGCGGGCGGGTGCGCGCCGACGTCGCGCCGCACCCGCCCGGCCGGCCCCGCCCGGAGGCGGGCGCGCTTCGAGTCGGATTCGAGTCCGGTCTGGAATCCTGCATCGCGCCACAGCCGGTCCCGACTCGGCTAGAACGGAAGATGTCCACCGGCCCCGTGGGCCCGGCCATCCGCGCCCCGGGCAGGCGTCGACCGGTGCCGTGATCCGGAGCGCGCCGACGCATCCGACCCGGCCGCCGCGACGGCTCGACATCCAGGACTCTCGAGGTGAACATGACGCAGGACTCCACCGGCACGATCCGGACGGCACCGACGCCCGACGAGGAACTCGGCGCGCTCCGGCGTGAGCTCCGGGCACTCACCGACCACCGCGAGATCTCCGAGCTGGTGGCCCGGCTCGGCAGGTGGCTGGACGGCCGCTGCCTCGGCGACGCGGACGCGCTGTTCACGCCGGAAGCGGTCGCCGTGACGCCGGGCGGCACCGACGAGGGCCGTACCCGCCTGGTCGAGCAGGCGCAGCAGCACCACGCCCACTACCACCGGCTCCAGCACTCGATGGCGCACCTGCTCGTCGAGCAGGACGGCGACCGGGCGTCGGGGCAGGCGAACCTGACCGCGGTCTTCGTCGAGAACGACCCGCCCGCCGTCCGGGTCCTCGCCGGCGACTACCGCTTCGGCTTCGTCCGCACCGCCGACGGCTGGCGGTTCTCCCGCATCGAGATCCGACCCACGTGGATGTCGACCGCATCGCAGGTCGTGCTCATCCCCCAGCCCGCCGGGGCCTGACCGGTCAGGCCGCCCGGGCGATGGCGCGTACCGCGCCGTCGCCCGGCGGCATGGCCGTCCCGCCGGGGCTGAGTGCGCCGCCGGGCGACCGGCACGTCGCCGGTTCAGAAGAGCTGGTCGTGCTCGACTGTGCGGGAGCGCAGCAGCAGACCGCCATCCTCGCCGCGCACGATCACGTCCCGGACGACGCAGCTCGGCGCGATGTCCGGCTTACCACCCGGGCGCGTCGTGATCACCAGCGCGTAGCAGGTCGAGCGGATGCTCCCGTCGTCCTGCGGTTCGAGGTCGATCATGTTGAACCAGTGCCGGCGCTGCACCGGGTCGTTCTCGAACCGCTTGTGGAACTCGTGCAGGTCGGCGGCGATGCCGGCCCGGGTCCGGGCGGGTTCGCGTCCGGGCGTGTGACCGAACTCCGCGTCCTCGGTGAACGTCTCGGCGTAGGCCTCCAACTTGCGTTCGTCGAGCTGGCGCATCTGCCGCGCGTAGAACTGCTGGACCTCCGTGTACAGCTCGGCGAACGAGGTGGACGTCGGCATGGGTGACCTCCGGGATGGCTGGCCTGGACGGGGGCACCGGACGGCGGGCCCCGGCGGCACCACGATGACCGTCCGGACTCGAATCCGGCTCGAAGACCGGGCGCGCGGCCCGGCCTTCGACGCCCGGCCCTCCAGGCACCCTCGACCGGTGTTCGAGGACGGAGGGTGATCCTCGGCGGCGTCACAGTCAGCCGTGCGGTGAAGGGGAGCCAATGTCGGAGCAGAGCCAGCGGGTGGCGATCGTGTCTGGGGCCACCAGCGGAATTGGGCTGGCGGTCGCCCGGTCGATCGCTCGCAGCGGGACACGGGTCTACATCTGTTCCCGTCGCGAGTCGGCGGTCGCGGACACCGTCAAGAGCCTCCAGTCGGAGGGGCTCGACGTCGACGGCCGTAGCTGCGACGTGCGGTCCGCGGAGGACGTCGCCCGGTTCGTGGGCGCGGCGGTGGAGCGGTACGGGCCGATCGACATCCTGGTCAACAACGCCGGACGCCCGGGCGGCGGCGCCACCGCCGAGATCGACGACGAACTCTGGTTCGACGTCATCAACACCAACCTCAACAGCGTGTTCCTGATGACCAAGCAGGTCCTCACCACCGGCGGCATGTTGGCGCGGGGCTGGGGTCGCGTCATCAACATCGCCTCCACCGGCGGCAAGCAGGGTGTGGTCCACGCCGCTCCCTACTCGGCCTCGAAGCACGGCGTGGTGGGTTTCAGCAAGGCCCTCGGCCTGGAGCTGGCGAAGACCGGCATCACCGTCAACGCGGTGTGCCCCGGTTTCGTGGAGACCCCCATGGCCGAACGGGTGCGGGAGCACTACGCGGACATCTGGGGCGTCGACGAGGCCGAGACCCACGCCCGGATCACCGGACGGGTCCCGATCGGCCGCTACGTCGAGGTGGAGGAGGTCGCCGCGATGGTGTCGTACCTGATGGGTGACGGCGCCGCCGCGGTGACCGCGCAGGCGATGAACGTCTGCGGTGGGCTCGGCAACTACTGATGGGTCACGGGACACCGGCCCGGCCGGAGCCGGGTCGAACAGCCGGAGCCGGCACGGTTTCGAGGAGAGGCACCGTCATGACGAGTGACACCACCCGGGCGCCGCACCGGGCGCCGGAGGAGACGCCCGACGACCACGACCCCCGGGCGATGCGGGACGTGCAGGCCGCGCTGGAACTGGTCCGCAGCAGCACACTGGAACTGCTGACGGGTTTCGGCCGTACCCCGAGCGCCCTGCGCGTGCGGGCCGGCGGCGTGACGGTCGAGGCCGAATGGCCGGTGGAACCGGCGACCGTCCACGCCGTCACCGACGCGCCCGTGGCGGTGGCGACCGCCCGTGGCGCCACACCCGTCGCCGTCGAGCCGGACGGCCACCAGGTCCGCTCACCGGCGGTCGGGATCCTGTTCCACGCGCCGTCACCCGGCGCCCCGCCGTTCGTCTCGGTGGGCGACACGGTGACCCCGGGCCAGCAGCTGGCGATCGTGGAGGTGATGAAGCTGATGATCCCGGTCGAGTCCACGGTGCACGGCACGGTCAGCGCGGTGCTGCACGACAACGGCGAGCCGGTGGAGTACGACGACCCGCTCTTCCTCATCACCGTCACCGAGAGCTCCTGACCGGCCCGGCCCGCCCGGTCGTCGCCATCGCTGACGACCGGGCGGGCCGGCTGGTCACCGGGAGGCCAGTCCGGCCAGCCGGCTGTCCTCCCCCTGCAGGACGGTCAGCTGCAGGCGTTGCACCCGGACGGTCGGCTCGACCCCGAGCTCACGGGCAAGGATGCCGCGCAGGTTCTGATATGCCTGCAACGCCTCCGCCCGGCGGCCCGACTCGTAGAGCACTTCGATCAACTGAGCGTGGAAGGACTCGTTGAGCGGATGGGCGGCGACGAGGGCACGCAGTTCCGCCACGAGCTCCAGGTGGCGGCCGAGCCGGCGCTCCGCGGTGATCCGCAGGTGGGTCGCCTGGAGTCGCACCTCGTCGAGGTGCGCGATGTGCGCGGCCAGCACCTCCCCGACCGCCAGACCGGCGAACGCCGGGCCCCGCCAGAGGTCGAGTGCCGTGCGGAGTTCACGCAGCGCTGCCTCCGGCTCGTCGTCAACCAACAATTCACGCGCCCGCTGCACGAGTCGTTCGAAGACGTTAACGTCCACGTCCTGCGCCGCGATCCGCATGGCATAACCGGGCGCCCTGGTCGATACCAGCTCCTGACCGAGCGGTGACAACTCGCGCGCCAACAACCGCCGGCCGTGGTAGATGTACGTCTGAAGGGTGGTGACCGCGCTGCGCGGCGGCTTCTCGCCCCACAATTCCCTAATGAGGGTGTCGACCGCCACCGCATCGGGGCACCGGGCGATCAGCAACGCCAGCACCTGGCCTGTTTTCGACGGGCTCACATCGATCGGCCTGTCGTCATCCGTGATGATTTCCAGTGGGCCCAGAACGTTGAACCTCATACGTACTCCCCCGTCGCTCACGGTGATTCTTCCGCCGGTCTCGACAGACCGGAAGGACAGCCGGAAAGCGGTCTGATCCGCACCGCTCCGACGCCGGTGAGAAGTCGGTACGCGCGGCCGAACCCCTTGTCACGGCCATGGCCACCCCCTCGTACCAGCAAAGTGGAGGACCCTCCACTTCCCGCCACTGGGCGCCAGTTTACACATGCTCGCCACTCCTCAGCGCCATCTGTTTTCCCGGTCGCCGAAGGCTCGGCAGGGACCGTTTCCGCAGGAAGAGGCGCGATTTCTGGACCGCGGACGGGGTGCTTGCCCAACTGTGACGAACCGCACTGTCACATCGATGTCTGTATCCATCAGATATCGCGTCCCGACATACGTAAAGAAGGTGAGGATTCGGACACCAACATTCTTTCATCGTCAGCTATTCACCACGTCAACGAAGTGGTGACGGAAAATCAACAGGACTCCTCCATTCGGGTGATCACATCGGACCTTCCGACGCTGTTTAGGAATTGCCGTCGCGAATACCGTATTGATTGCGGCTCAGTGTTCCAACAGCACCCGATGCACATGGGACCGGGCGAGCATCCACGGGGGGTGGAATTCGGCACTCGCTCTCGGCCCGATCGGGCCGACGGGCCTCACGTGCGCCGGAAATCACACGCGAAATCCGCGTCTCTTCCCGAACGGTCCGCCCCGACGTGATCTTCCGGTCCCGCCGGACACGTCCGCGCACCCGAGAATGCGAATGGGAAGGAACGGCATGGCACACATCAGCAGGAGAAGCCTGCTCAGCGGGACCGCCGCGGTCGCGGGTACCGCCGTGGCGGGCATGGCCACGGGAGCATCCGCGCAGGCCGCCACGACCACCACGACGCCCGCGCTGACCGTCACCCCGGGCGACCCGCGCTACCCCGACCTCGTCGTCGGCAACAACCAGCGGTGGGTCGCGACGCCCGACGCCGTACGGCTGGTCACCTCGTCGGCCCAGGTGCTGCAGGCGGTGCAGGAGGCGGTCGACGCCGGCAAGCGGGTCTCCGTGCGCAGTGGCGGGCACTGCTACGCGGACTTCGTCTACCACTCCGCCAGCAAGGTCGTCATCGACATGTCGGCGATGAACCGGGTCTCCTACGACCAGAACCGCCAAGCCTTCGCGGTGGAGCCCGGGGCCCTGCTCATCGCCGTGTACGAGACGCTGCAGAAGGGCTGGAACGTCACCCTGCCCGCCGGTGTCTGCCCGACCGTGGGCATCGGCGGACACGCCACCGGCGGCGGCTACGGACTGCTCTCCCGCAGCCACGGCGTCGTCGCCGACCACATCGAGGCGGTCGAGATGGTCGTCGTCGACGCGAACCGGGTCGCCCGGCTCGTGGTCGCCTCCCGCGCCTCCACCGACCCGAACCGGGACCTGTGGTGGGCGTGCGCGGGCGGCGGAGGCGGCAACTTCGGCATCATCACCCGCTACTGGTTCCGCTCGCCGAACGCCTCCGGCACCATCCCCGGTCAGCAGTTGCCCCGTCCGCCACGCGAGGTGCTCGTCAGCAACGTGCCGGTGCCCTGGGTGGCCCTCGACCAGGCCAGGTTCACCACCCTCGTGCGCAACTTCGGCACCTGGTACGCGCAGAACGCCGGCGCCGACTCCCCGTACACCGCGCTGTCCGGGGTGGCGTTCATCCCGCACCGGTCCGCCGGGGGCATGGGGCTGCTGACCCAGATCGACGCGGCCGTACCCGACGCCGAGAAGCTGCTCGCCGACTACCTCGCCGCCGTCACCCGGGACACCGGTATCACCGCCCCGTACCCGCCCCGGCGGCTGCGGTGGCTGGCGGCCACCCGGCTCATCGGCACCAGCAACCCGGCCACCATGCTGGACCCGACGATGCGCAGCGCGGTGAAGTCGGCGTACCTGCGGCGCAGCTTCACCGACACCCAGATCGCGGCCCTCTGGCGGAACCTGACCCGCCAGGACTACGCGAACCCCAACGCGACCCTCCAGCTCACCGGGGTCGCCGGCGGCAAGGTCAACAAGGTGCCCACCACCGCCACCGCTTACCCGCACCGCAACTCGGCGTTCCTGGCCCTCTACGAGAACTTCTGGATCAACCCGGCGGAGGACGCCCAGCACGTCGGCTGGCTCCGCGACATCTACGGCCAGACGTTCGCCGCCACCGGCGGTTACCCGGTGCCGAACGACCAGACCGACGGCTGCTACATCAACTCGCCGGACATGGACATCCGCGACCCCGAGATCAACCGCTCCGGCGTACCGTGGTCGACCCTGTACTACAAGGAGAACTACCCCCGGTTGCAGCAGGTGAAGGCCCGCTGGGATCCGACGAACTTCTTCCGGCACTCGCAGTCGATCACGCTGCCCTGACGCGATCGGCGCCGGCCCCGAGAGGGGCCGGCGCCGAGAGCCGCGCCACGAGACGGCGGCGCCGGACGGGGTCCGGCGCCGCCGTTACCGTCGGTCCATCAGCTGGTCGACAAGGGCCGTGGTGTGCGTGGCGGTCCGGAACCGGGGATCGTCGAGCACCTGACGCAGGAAGTCCACCGTGGTGTGCAGGCGGGGCCCGGAGATGCGGAACTCGGCCAGGGACCGGAGCATCCGCGCGATGGCCTCGTCGCGGTGCGGCGCCCAGACCACCAGCTTGGCCAGGAGCGAGTCGTAGTTCGGCGGCACCTCGTAGCCGGCGTGCACATGGGAGTCGACCCGGACGAACGGGCCGCCGGGTGGCACGAACTCCGTCACCAGGCCGGGCGCCGGGGCGAAGTCCCGCGCCGGGTCCTCCGCGTTGATCCGGCACTCGATCGCCACCCCGCGGGGCCGGACGTCGTCCTGCGTGAACGCGAGCGGCTCACCCGCGGCGATTTTGATCTGCTCCCGCACCAGGTCGATGCCGGTCGCCATCTCCGTCACCGGGTGCTCCACCTGGATGCGGCAGTTGACCTCCATGAAGTAGTAGTTGCCGTCCGGGTCGACCAGGAACTCGAAGGTGCCGGCGCCGACGTAGCCGGCCGCGAGCGCGCCGTCGACGGCGGACCGTCCCATCCGCTCGGTGAGGTCGACGGGCAGCTCCGGCGCCGGCGTCTCCTCCACCAGTTTCTGGTGGCGTCGCTGCACGGTGCAGTCCCGCTCCCCCAGGTGCACGGCGCGACCGTACCGGTCGCAGAGCACCTGGATCTCCACGTGCCGGGCGTCGCGGAGGTACTTCTCGACATACACCCGGCCGTCGCCGAAGAGCATCTGGGCCGTGGCCTGGGTCCTGCGGTAGTCGTCGAGGAAGCTGTCCCGGTCGTGGACGACCTGCATGCCGCGGCCGCCACCGCCCGCGGCGGCCTTGACGATGACGGGGAATCCGATCGTCGCCGCCAGTTCCTCGGCGGCCTCGGGGCTCAGCGGGTGGACGCTGCCCGGCAGCAGCGGCAGGCCGGCGCGGGTCATCAGGGCCCGGGCCGAGGTCTTGTCGCCCAGCTCCGCCATCACGGAGGCGGGCGGACCGATCAGGGTGACGCCGAGCGATTCGCACGCGTCGGCGAAGTCTGGTGACTCGGACAGGAACCCGTACCCGGGATGGATGGCGTCGGCGCCCGACTGCTCGGCGGCCTGAAGCACGGCGGCCGCGTTCAGGTAGCTGCGGGTGGGCGGCGCCGGACCGATCTGCACCGCCTGGTCGGCGACCTGAACGACGGCCGAGTCACGGTCCCGGGTGGAGTGCACGGCGACCGTCGGGATCCCGAGCTCCCGGCAGCAACGGGCGATCCGCAGGGCGATCTCGCCCCGGTTGGCGATCAGGATCTTCTTGAACATGCTCAGTGCACCTCTCCGCTGATCGTCAACAGCTCCGCTTCCACGGTCACGGCCGAGCCGAACTGGCGGAAGCGGGCCCGCCGGTCGGCGCCGAGCTGGTCGGGGGCGAGCGCGCCCAGCTCGTGCAGGCTCGCCCGCAGGGCTGCGCCGAGCAGCTCGGCCGCACGCAGCGGGTCCGCCCCCGTGCCGCCCTCCGGCTCGACCAGTACGCCGTCGACCACACCGAGGCGCAGCAGCTCCCGGGCGTCCAGCCCGAGCGCCGCGGCGGCACGCGGGGCCGCGGCGGGGTCCTTCCAGACGATCGCGGCGCAGCCCTCCGGGCTGATCACCGAGTAGACACTGCTCGAGAACATCAGCACCCGGTTGGCCACCGCGAGGCCGAGCGCGCCACCGCTGCCACCCTCCCCGATGATCACCGTCACCACCGGCACCGACAGGAAGGCCATGAGGCGCAGGTTCTCGGCGATCGCCACCGCCTGGCCCTGCTCCTCGGCGTCCGCTCCGGGATAGGCGCCGGGGGTGTCCACGAGCGTGACGATCGGCAGGTCCAGCTTCTCGGCCAGCCGCATCAGCCGGGCCGCCTTCCGGTAGCCGGCCGGCACCGGCATGCCGAAGTTGCGGCGCATCAGCTCGGCCGGATCGTGCCCCTTCTGCTGGCCGAGCACCAGCACCGGCCGGCCGTCCAACCACGCGGTTCCACCCACCACCGCTGGACAGTCGCCGGAGATCCGGTCCCCGTGCAGTTCCTGAAAGTCGGTGAAGGCGAGGGACAGGTAGTCCAGCGTCGTCGGCCGGGTGAGGTCCCGCGCCTGGGAGACGTGCCGCCACGGGTCCGGCTCGGGCAGCGCACGGTGGTCACGGACGACCGGGTCCGCCGGCGCGGGGCCTGCGGACCGTACGCCGGTGAAGGTGGCCGCGCGCAGCAGCCGGCCCAGTTCCTGGCGCAGTCGCCCCCGCTCGACGATCATGTCGATCATCCCGCGGGCCAGCAGGAACTCGGCCGTCTGGAACCCCTCGGGCAGGACCTGGCGGATGGTCTGCTCGATGACCCGGCGACCGGCGAAGCCCAGCCGGGCCCCCGGCTCGGCGACGATCACGTCGGCGAGCGTCGCGAAGGAGGCGGCCACCCCGCCGTACGTCGGGTCGGTGATCACCGAGACGGTCAGCACGCCAGCCCGGTCCAGGGCGCCCAGCGCGGCGCTGGTCTTGGCCATCTGCATGAGCGACAGCGCCCCCTCCTGCATCCGCGCGCCGCCCGAGGCCGTCACGATGATCAGCGGCGTGTGCTCGGCCAGCGCCGTCTCGGCGGCGATGGTGATCAGCTCGCCGACGGCGCTGCCGAGGCTGCCGCCGAGGAAGCGGAAGTCCATCACCGCCATGATCGCCGGGACACCCTCCACCGTGGCCCGGGCGCAGAGCACCGCCTCGTTCAGTCCGGTGCGGGCGCGGGCGTCGGCGAGCCGGTCGGCGTAGGGCACCCGGTCGACGAAGCGCAGCGGGTCACTGCTGGTCACCGTGACGGCCAGCGGCTCGTAGCGCCCGTCGTCGGCCAGCATCCCGAGCCGCTGCTCGGCGGTGAGCGGCAGGTGCAGGCCGCATTCGGGGCAGACCCGGTGGTTGCGGATCAGGCGCTTGCCGTAGACCGGGGTGCGGCAACCCCGGCACAGCAGCCAGTCGGTGTCGGTGGAAACAGCTGTGGTGCGGGACATGGGGTTCTCCTCGCGACGGAAGCCGATCGGCGGACGCAGGGCTCAGATCTTGAACACCTGGTCCGCGTAGGCGCTGGCGGCGGGCGGGAACTGCAGCGCCACGTGACTGCTGGCGGTGTTGACTTCACGCCAGGCGCGCTGCATCGGGCTGCTGGTCGCGTGCCCGGACGTGCCGGCCGCCCGGAACAGCCGGTTGACCGCCTCGACGAGCAGGTCCATGGCGAGCGAGCAGTCCCGCAGGTTGCGGCTGGTCTCCAGCGGGGTGATGCCGGCGCCCTGGTCGGCGGCGGCGGCCGCCCGTTCCAGCAGCAGTTCCGCGGCGTCGATCTCGCCGGCGGTCCGGGCGAGGGTGACGTCCTGCTCGACGCGCCGGGGCGGCACCGGGCCGGAGCCGGCGGCGGCGGAGCGGATCTTCTCGGTGACGTGGGCGGTCCAGGCCCGTTCCATCCCGCGCGCCGCGCCGAGCACGGGGGCGACGAACGACAGCCCGTTGACCGCCGGCAGCGGCACCACGTGACAGGGCTCGGTGGAGGCGGCCGCGGCGCCGGTGAACAGGTGCGCGCGGTCGAAGGACCGGGCGTCCGGGACGAGGACGTCCCGCACGACGACGGTGTTGCTCCCGGTCGCGCCCATCCCCACGTTGAACCAGGTGTCGGTGATCTCGTAGGCGGCGCGCGGCACGGCGAACACCCGCGCCGCCGGCGGGCCGTCGGAGGGGACCTGGCCGCAGAGCAGCGCCCAGTCCGCGAAACCCACGGCACTGATGTAGGCCCACCGCCCGGAGAGCCGCCAGCCACCGGAGACCGGCTCGGCGCGGCCGGTCGGGCTCAGCGACCCCACCACCACCGCGTCGGGACCGTCCGCCCACACCTCCGCCTGGCCCTCGGCCGGGAGCAGCCCCGCCATCCGGCCCAGGTTCGCCACCAGGGAGGCGCACCAGGCCGTCGCCGTGCAGGCCTCGCCGACCCGGGCGACGGCGCGGGTCAGGTCGGTGAAGGTGCCGGCGTTGCCGCCGTGCCGGGTCGGCGCGAAGTGACGCGCGAACCCGGCGTCGATCAGGGCGTGCACGACGTCCGGGTCGAGCCGGCGGTCGGCCTCGGACGCGGCGGCGCAGCGCGCCGCCACCGCGGCGAGGTCCGCCACCGCGGTGGGCGTGAGACGCGTGGCCGGTGAACGCTGCTCGCGCATGGTGGATGCCTCCTCGGTCCGGGCGGGACATCCGACGGCACGATCGGCGGCGGTGGTTGGTCCCGCCGCCGTGCCGTGTCCCGCTCCGGACCATCGCCCGGGTCGGTCGAAGACGACTCGACCCCGGCTGGAGCACCGACTACAGGCCCAGGCCCAGAAGGTCGTCGAGGCCGGCCTTGATCGCGTCGACCGCGAACCCGCGCTCCCGCCGCTGGAAGGTCAGGAACGTGGCGGAGAGGGGGGCCAGCAGCGCCGCGGCCACGAAGTGGGCGTCCACCCCGGGCCGGGCGAGGCCGAGCAGCGTGACCAGGTGGATGTGGTAGATGGTGTACGGGCCACTGGTGAACCGGGCCGTCGGCGAGCTGGTCTCGGCGGCGACCAGCAGTTCCCGCTGTGCCTCGACCCGGTCGACGAGCGCGTGCAGGAACGCGCGGACGCGTTCGGCGGGCGGGCCGCCGGGGCCCAGCGGCGGCGGGCCCTGCATGAAGGCGGACTGGAACTGCCGCTCCTCCTCGTCCAGCAGCGCGAAGATCAGCCCGGCCCGGTCACCGAACCTGCGGTAGACCGTGCCCACGCCCACCCCGGCCACCCGGGCCACCTCGTCGAGCGACAGGGCGGTGATGCCGGCCCGGGACACGATCCCCGCCGCCGCCACCAGGATCTTGCGCCGGTTCCGCGCGGCGTCGGCGCGCTCGACCGGTCGACCGGCGATCGGCAGGCTGAGCGCCACGGGCGTCCGCTCGGCCGGAGGTTGTTCGGCCACCTTTGGCCCCTCCCTCGGTCGGCGCCGACCGGTGCCACCCGGGGCGCGGGTTGCTCCATTGTGCCGGTGCTGCGGGAAAACCACCCGCAGGACCCGACCACCGCCGATCGGAGGATGCCCGATCGGGCGACGGACCGGACGGGAGGACGAGGGTCGTTGCACGGACGCGCCACGCCGGTTACTCTCAGCGCAAACGGAGGGGGTTCCGCTTAGCTTCGCGTGCTCCCCGCCGTCCTCTCCCCTCGCGTCGACAGCGGAAGGACGCCCATGACCACGAAGGTCGCCGTCATCTACTACTCCTCCACCGGCAACGTGCACGCCCTCGCGCAGGCCCTCGCCGAGGGCGCCGCCAAGGCCGGTGCGGAGGTACGCCTCCGTCGGGTCCCCGAGCTGGCTCCGGACGCCGCGATCGACAGCAACCCGGCGTGGCGGGCGCACCTCACCGCCACCGCCGACGTCGAGGTCGCCACCCACGACGACCTGCGCTGGGCGGACGCCTACGCCTTCGGCACCCCGACCCGTTACGGCAACGTCTCCGCGCAGCTCAAGCAGTTCCTGGACGGCACCGGTCAGCTCTGGGCCGCCGGTGAGCTGTCCGGGAAGGCCGCGACGGCCTTCACCAGCGCGGGCAACATGCAGGGCGGCAACGAGTCGACCCTGCTCGCGCTCTACAACACGATGTACCACTGGGGCTGCCTGATCGTCCCGCCCGGCTACACCGACCCGAGCGTCTACGCCGCCCACGGCAACCCGTACGGCACGGGCCACGCCGGCGGCAGCGGCCTGCCGGGCGAGCAGGTGCTCGCCGCCGCCAACTACCAAGGGCACCGGCTGGCCACGGTCAGCGCCCGGCTGCTCGGCTCCGCCGTCTGACCCACGCCGCCCGCACGTCGCACGGTCCACCGTCGACGGACACCCCCGGCACGAGGGAGCACCCATGACAGACGTGGCACCGGCCCGGTCCATCGCGGAGGTTCCGCCTGGCCGCCTCTTCCACGACGAGTTCCACGACGGATTCCGCACCACCGGGCCGGACGCGCGGTGGTTGCACACCACCGCCGGCCCGCACGTCGCCGACGACGGCACGGTGCACACCTCGGCCGAGGGGCTGCGGGTGGTCTCCGGGGGGCCCGAGGGGCGCCCGGTCTTCACCCGCACCGTCGCCCAGGACACCACGCCGGGCGCGGTCCCCGGCGTCCTCGACCACGTCAAGTGGCTCGTCTACACGACCCACCGGACGGCGGACGGCACCCCGGGCTTCGAGGTACCGGCCGGACAGGTCCTCACCGGCACGGCCGTGGTGTCCGGACGCACCCACGGCACCACCGGGCACCCCTTCGGTGACCAGGTCACCGACCCGGAGGACGACCTCCGGCTCGCCTCGACGGGGATCAACGCCGTCGACCCGGAGACGTACGTCATCTTCGACTTCCTGCTGACCAACCGGCGGGTGTACGCCTTCTACGAACGCCTCCCGTTCGCCCGCGCCGAGCTGGGCCGCTACGCGGCGTTCTCGTACGGCGTGCCGGTGGCCGACCGGTCACCGGAGGACGAGCACGAGCTCGTCCTCTCGTACGACCGGGACGCGGGCGTCGTCCGCTGGCTCCTCGACGGGCGGGAGGTGTTCCGGGTCGACCGGATCGGTCACCACCTGCCCGGCCGGGAGCACCTGATGCTCGACCACGGCGGCACCGAGGCCCTGGTCGTGCCCCGTCAGCTGAACTTCGGCATGGGGATGCTCACCCTGCTCGACGGCGCCCTGCCTGGGCACTCCCCCGTCGGCCTGGTCCGGCTCGTGGGTGACCCCGGCTTCTACGTCGATCCGGTGGCCGGCGAGCCGACCCCGCAGCGCTTCGTCGACGAGGCGAGCCGCCCGGGCAGTCGACTCTTCGGTCAGGGGGCGGAGCTGTCGGTCCGTCGCTACACGGTGCAGCGCGGTCCGGCCCGATGACCGGGGCCGACACCGCCTCCCGGCCCGCGACGCCGGTCCCGGTGGGGAGGTTGGCGGGCGTGTGGCATCTCGTCTCCTACTTCGACCTGGACGACGAGGGCCGCCGGTCGCCGGGCCCGCTGGGCGCGGCGCCGACCGGCGTCCTCGTCTACACCGCTGACGGGCACATGTCGGTCAGCATGATGCGCACCGACCGTCGCCCCGCCGGTCCCCCGTCCGGGGTGCCCGGGCGGGACGAGACGTTCATGGGGTACGCCGGCAGCTGGCGGCTGGTGGGCGACGAGATCCGCCACACCGTCCTGGTCAGCGCCCACCCGCACCTGGTCGGCACCGAACTCGTCCGCGAGGCGGCCCTGGAGGGCGACCTGCTCGTCCTGCACGGCACGTCGCTGATCTCGGGACGCGCGCAGCGACGCGTACTCACCTGGCGGCGCGCCGCGCCGCCGCACCCGCCCGCCCCGCCGGTGCGGGCGACAACCACCGGTGCCACCGGCACCTCGGAAGGAAGCCGATCGACATGAAGGCCCTCATCGCACAGTCCTACGGACCCGTCGACCAGCTCGTGGTCGCCGAACTGCCGAAGCCCGACCCCGCACCGGGCCAGATCCTGATCCGGTTGCGGGCGGCGGCGCTCAACCCCCTCGACGTCAAGCTCGCCACCGGCGTCATGAAGGACATCATGCCGGTCCGGCACCCTTTCGTGCTCGGCCTGGACGCGGCCGGCACCGTCGAGGCGGTCGGCGACGGGGTGACCCGTTTCCGCCCCGGCGACGAGGTGATCGCCTTCACCCACCCGGTCGGCGGCGCCGTCGCGGAGTACGCGTTGGCGCTGGACGGGCCCGAGGTGGTGGCCCGACCGCAGGCGCTGAGCCCGGTCGCCGCCGCGGCGCTGCCGGTCGCCGCGATGACCGCGGCGAACATCGTCGAACTGGCCGATCCGGCACCGGATTCCACGATGCTCGTCGTCGGCGCCACCGGCGGGGTGGGTTCGTTCGTCGTGCAGCTCGCCGCGCAGGCCGGCGTCCGGGTGCTGGCCACCGCCCAGCCGGACGAGGTCGACTACGTCCGCGGTCTCGGCGCCGCGGAGGCGATCGACTACACCGCCGCGGACACCGTGGAGGAGACCCTCCGGGCGCAGCCCGGCGGGGTGGACGTCGTGGTCGACCTGATCAACGCCGGGCCGGGGCTCGCCGCCACGGCGGCGGCGGTCCGGCCGGGCGGGCGCCTGGTCTCGCCGGCCGGCGGCCCGCCCGCCTTCGAGCGGGACGTCACGGCCGCCTACGCGCACATCGAGGCGAGCGAGGGGCTGCTGCAGCGCCTCGTCGACCGGGCGGCCGACGGCGGGCTCGCGGTGGAAATCGGCGCGACGTACCCGTTCACCGAGGCGCAGCAGGCGGTGGCCGACTTCGTCGGCAAGCACACCCGGGGCAAGGTCGTCGTCACCTTCTGAGCGACCCCGCTCCCCACGCCGTCCACCGGCCCCACCCGGGTGCCGGTGGACGGCACTTCCGGAACCGACCCGAGAGGCGGTATGACGTGTACGCCTTCGATCCCGAGCTGACCGAGCCGGCCAGCCGGTTGCCGAGAGTCGACTACGCCGACCTCGGGACGGCGCGGGCGGCCGCCCGCGCCATCGCGGCCCACCAGCAGCCGTACCTGTCGGCGGCGCCGGTGCGGGTCACCGACACCCGGGCACCAGGTCCACCGGACGCCCCCGACGTGCCCGTACGGCTCTACCGCCCCGCCGTCGCCGGGCCGGTCCCGGCGCTGCTCTACCTGCACTGGGGCGGCTTCGTCATCGGTGGCGTGGACGGCGTGCACCACACCTGTGTCCGGATCGCCGACCAGGTGGGGGCGCTCGTCGTCTCGGTCGACTACCGGCTGGCCCCGGAACACCCGTTCCCGGCCGCGCTGGACGACTGTCACGCGGTACTGGAATGGGTGGCCAAGGAGGCCACCGAGCTGGGTGTCGACGCCGACCGGATCGGCGTCGGCGGGGAAAGCGCCGGCGGCGGCCTCGCCGCCGCGCTCTGCCTGGCCGTACGCGACCGTGGCAGCCCGGCCCTGCGGCACCAGTGCCTGCTCTTCCCCGCCCTGGACGACCGGCTCGACACCGTGTCGGCGCGGGCCTTCACCGACACCCCGATGTGGGACCGGGCCAACGCCCTGGTGAGCTGGGGTCACTACCTTCGGGGGCGGGCCGGCGCCGCCGACGTGCCGGCGCTCGCCGCGCCCGCCCGCGCCACCGACCTGTCCGGACTTCCCCCGGCCTTCGTGGTGGCCTGCGAGTTCGACCCGCTGCGCGACGAGACGATCGACTACGCGCACCGGCTCATCCAGGCGGGGGTCCGCACGGAGCTGCGTTACTACCCCGGCACCTTCCACGCCTCGATCGCGGTCGCCGAGGCGGCCGTCTCCCGGCGGATTCTCGCCGACCAGGTGGCCGCCCTTCGTGCGGGCCTGGCCGCCTGACCGCGACGCCCCTGTCGGTCGTCCCGGCCTCCACCCCTCCCTCGGTCCCACCGGTCGCGCGCCGACCGGGGTTAGGAGCACATCCGTGACCACCGTGTCCAACGCCGGCGTCCAGACCGTCGGCGAGGAGCCGTACCGGATCGTCTGGGACGACTTCCGGGACGGGTTCCACTGCACCGGGCCGGACGCCCGGTGGAGCCTCTACGGTTTCGGCCCGCACATCGGCGACGACGCGGAGGTCACCACCTCCGCCGACGGCCTGCGGGCGATTTCCTCCGGCGTGCACCCGACCACCGCGGAGCCGGCCTTCGTCCGCACCCTCGGACAGGAGGCGCAGCACGGGCCGGTGGTGCCCGGCGCGCTGGACCATGTCAAGTGGCTGGCCTACCCGCAGCACCTGGCCGGTACGGGCGTGCAGGGCTTCGACGCCGTACCGGGGCGGGTGCTGTCGTTCGAGACGTGGCTCTCGGGGCGCACCTACGGCACGTCCGGCCACCCCTTCGGTGACCAGGTCACGGACCCCGAGGACGACCTGCGGCTGGCCTCCGTCGCGATGCCGGTCCTCGACCACGAGACCGCGATGGTCTTCGACTTCTTCCTCACCAACAAGCGGGTGTACGTGTTCTACGAGCGGCTGCCGCACGCGCGCGGTCAGCTCGGCGACTACGCCGCCTTCCTGCACACCGTGCCGGTGGCCGACCGGACCGTCGACGACGAGCACCACGCGGTGATCTCCTACGACCGGGCGGCCGGCACGGTGCGCTGGTTCCTCGACGGGGAGGAGGTCTTCTCCGTGGACCGCATCGGCCATCCCCTGCCATCCCGCGAGCACCTGATGCTCGACCACGGCGGCGAACCGACGACCGTCGCCCCCCGGCAGCTCGCCGGCGGGATGGGCATGTTCACCATCCTCGACGGCGCGCTCCCGGGCCGCAGCGCCAGCGGACTGGTCCGACTCACCACCGCGGACGCCCACTACTTCGACCCGATCGTCGGCGCGCCGCGTCCGCAGGCCTTCGTCGACGGGAGCAGCCGGCCCGGCAGCCGGCTGTTCGGCCAGGGCGCCGAACTGCGGCTGCGCCGCTACGTGATCTCCAGCCAGCCGTCACGACCGTGACGGTCACCGGAACCGAAGGGAAGACCCTGATGCAGAGCAGGACGCTCGGCGAACGCCTCGTCACCTCCGCGCTCGGCCTCGGCTGCATGGGCATGAGCGAGTTCTACGGCGGCCGCGACGACGCCGAGTCGGTCGCCACCATCCGCCGGGCCCTGGACCTCGGCGTGACCATGCTGGACACCTCCGACATGTACGGACCGTTCACCAACGAGGAGTTGCTCGGGAAGGCCATCGCCGGGCGCCGGGGCGAGGTGGTGGTGGCCACCAAGTTCGGGGTGGAGCGCCGCCCGGACGACGGCTACTTCGGCCTGAACAGCCGCCCGGAGTACGTGCGGCGGGCCTGCGACGCGTCGCTGCGCCGGCTGGGGGTCGACCACATCGACCTCTACTACCAGCACCGGGTGGACCCGACGGTGCCGGTCGAGGAGACCTGGGGGGCGCTGGCCGAGCTGGTGGCGGCGGGCAAGGTGCGGCACCTCGGAATCTCGGAGGCGCCGGCCGACGTGGTGCGCCGCGCCCACGCCGTGCACCCCGTCACCGCGGGCCAGTACGAGTACTCGCTGTTCAGCCGGGAGCCGGAGGCGGACCTGCTGCCGACACTGCGGGAGTTGAACATCGGTCTGGTCGCGTACAGCCCGCTGGGCCGGGGAATGCTGACCGGGTCGATCGCGAGCCTCGACCAGCTCGAGCAGGACGACTACCGGCGCGGGACCCCGCGCTTCCAGGGCGACAACCTCGACCACAACCTCGCCCTGGTGGCTCGGGTGCGAAAGCTGGCCGCCGAGCGGGAGGTGACCCCGGGTCAGCTCGCGCTGGCCTGGGTGCTGGCGCAGGGGCCGGACGTCGTGCCGATCCCGGGCACCAAGCGCCGCCGGTACCTGGAGGAGAACGTCGCCGCCCTGGACGTCCGGCTCTCCCCCGCCGACCTCGCCGCGATCGACGCGTCGACCCCGCCCGGCGCCGCCGCCGGCGAGCGTTACCCGTCCCGCCCGCCGGTCGGTCACCGCTGACCCCGCGGCGGCGGCCGACCGGCCGCCGCCGCGCGGGGCGGTCAGCGGATCAGGTACTCCGACGGGTCGAACCGGCGGGTGCGACGCCAGTACTCCTGGGCCGGGAAGGGCCAGTTCTGGGCAGAGCGCCCGGCCCGGTTGACGAACCAGCTGCTCACCTTCGACCAGCCCCAGGCCCGCAGCGCGTTGGCCTCGTCGACCCAGGCGTTGTGCCGCTCGAAGACCTCCGGCCGGACCTCCACGGCGCGGTGTCCGCCGGCGAGCAGCTGACGGACCGCGTCCACCAGGTAGGTCACGCCGCACTCGGAGAAGTAGATGATGCTGCCGCCCTGCCCCGACAGGTTGGTGTTCGGCCCGTACAGGCTGAACAGGTTGGGAAACCCGGGCACGGTCAGACCGAGGTAGGCCCGGGCGTCGCCGTTCCACGTCTCGTGCAGGTCCCGACCGTTCCGGCCGGTGACCCGCATCGGGGCGAGGAACTGCGACGCCTGGAAGCCGGTGCCGTAGATGAGGACGTCGACGGAGTGCTCCGTGCCGTCCGCCGTGCGGACGCCCCGCGGCGTCAGCCGCTCGATCGGGTCGGTGGCCAGGCGCACGTGGTCCTGCTTGAGCGTCGACAGCCAGGCGCCGTTGTCCCGCAGCACCCGCTTCGCGCCGACGGGGTAGCGCGGGATCACCCGGTCGCGCAGGTCCGGCCGGTCGGCGAGCTGGCCCTCCAGGTACGTCGCCAGGGTGGCCCGCAACTCCTCGTTGACCGCGGAGATCGCCCGCTCGGTGGGCGGGTAGTCCGGGTCGACGACCCACCCCTCCAGCACCCCGTGCAACCCCGGCGCCAGCAGCCAGAACCGTTGCCAGGCGGCGTAGTACGGCAGGTGCTCGTAGAGCCAGCGGGCGCCTTCGGGCACCGCGTGGTGGTAGTGCGGCGTGGGCCGCAACCATGGCGCGTTGCGCTGGAAGACGACCAGTTCCCGGGCCTGCGCGGCCACCTCGGGGATGAACTGGAAGGCGCTGGCGCCGGTGCCGATCACCCCGACCCGCTGACCGGTGAGGTCCACCGAGTGGTCCCAGCGCGCGGAGTGGAAGGCCGGGCCGGTGAAGTCGGTCCGCCCCGGAAGGTCGGGCACGTTCGGCCGGTTCAGTTGCCCCACCGCGGTGACCAGCACGGCGCATTCGGTGGTACGCGGACCGTCGGGGGTGTCGAGGTGGAGCCGCCAGCGGCCGGTCGCCTCGTCCCACTCGGCGCCGCGCACCTCGGTGTCGAACCGGATGCGCTCGTGCACCCCGGTCTGCTTCGCGAAGTCCCGGAAGTAGTCCAGCACCGCCTCGTGGCTGGCGAAGTGGTCCGTCCAGTCGAGCCGGGGCGCGAAGGAGTAGCTGTAGAGATGGCTCGGCACGTCGACCCGGCAGCCCGGGTAGTGGTTCTCGAACCAGGTGCCGCCGACGTCGCTGTTCTTCTCGTAGACGGTGACCGGCACCCCGACCTGGCTGAGCCGGTACGCGGCGAGCAGGCCGCTCATGCCGGCGCCGACGACGGCGACCTCGACGTCGTGCCCGGGTGCCAGCTCGTCGCCGTGCCATCGCGGCGCCTTCGGGTCCTCCCCGGGCAGGACGACCTCCTGGGCGAGCAGGGGAAGCAGGTCGCTGGTGTCCCGGCCCATCGCCCAGCTGGTGATGTGCCGCAGGGCGGCCGGGTCGAGCGGCGGCACGGGCGCGCCGTCGCGCAGGCGGCGCAACGCCGCGAACGCCAGCTCCCGGGCATGCGCCTGCTGCTCGGCGGAGAGCCCGCCCTGCGGCAGGAAGAGCCAGCCGTTGGGGCGCAGGTCGTCGCGGAGCACGGACAGGTCGCCGGTCAGGTGGGCCACGGTCATCAGCAGCGCGGGCGCCTCCCCGTCGCGCAGGTGGGCCCGCAACGTCTCGTCGTCGACGGTGACGGGTTTGATCGCCGAGGTGAACGTCATGGCAGGCGCCTTCCGGAAGAAGTTGGGAGCGGATGAGGTCAGGGCCGGCTCGCCCCGTCGGCCGGACGGCCGGCGCCGGGCTCCGCCGGGTGGGGGCACTCGCCGTCGCAGAGCGCGCGGAAGCCGCGGTCGAAGTAGACGACCGGCGACCCCTCGTCGGGCAGGACGACCCGCCGGACACCGCCGACCAGGATCACGTGGTCCCCGGCCACGTGGCGGCTGTCGATGACGCACTCGACGGCGGCGAGCGCCTCGCGCAGCACCCTCGCCCCGCCGGCGGTGCGGACGAAGCCGCCGGCGCCGAACTTGTCCGGGCTCTTGCTGGCGAACCGCTTGGCCAGGTCGACGTGGTGGGAACGCAGGAAGCTCACCGCGAAGTGGCGGCTGCGCTGGAAGACGGGGTACGAGTTGGCGGACCGGTCCAGGCAGACCAGCACCAGGGGCGGATCGAGGGACACCGAGCAGAACGAGCTCGCCGTGAAGCCGTACGGGGTGCCGTCCTCGTCGTGCGTGGTCACGATCGCCACGCCGGTCGGGAAGCGCGCCATCGCCTCCCGGTAGGCCGCCGGATCGACCGGGCGGACTCCGTTGTCGCTGATGGTGGAATCAGTTGAGCGCATCGGAATCTCCCGGTCGTCCGCAGGGTGGAGGGGTCAGGAGGCGGGCCGCGACACGAAGTCGGTCAGCGAGACGGTGATCTCCTGCCGGTTGGCCCGGTACGACATGCAGTAGCTGGTCGGGTACCAGCCGGCCTCCTTCCAGGCCGCGGGGAGCTTGAGCGGCCGGCAGGACGGTTCCACCCGCCCGGCGGCGAGGTCCGCCAGCCAAGCCCTCGTGATCATCGGCTCGTAGAAGGTGATGTCGCCGCCGTAGGCGCCGTACATGAAGGTGTGGGTGAACGGCTGGCCGTTGAACTCGGGGGCCGTGGGGTCACCGAGATGGTTGCCCATGCCCGGCACCACGGCGTCGATGTCGAGGTAGTCGGCGGGCAGGTAGCGGGCCGGCACGGGCAGCCGCGCCTCGGCGTAGTCCGCGCAGTCGACCAGGTTGCCGCCGCCGCACGGGCCGGTGCCGATGGCCGCCGTCTCCGCCCGGTCCTGGAGGTAGAAGTGCAGGTCGAAGTGGGGGACGCCGTAGATCTCGGCCGGGGCGTGCCCACGCGGGTCCCAGTTCAGCATGGCCCACTGGAACGGACCGCCGACCACGTCCCGGAAGCGCTGCGGCAGGTCGAGCAGGTACTCGTGCTCGTGGACGCACTCGGTGGCCGGGTCGGTCGTACCGTCGCCGTCGACGTCGTAGCAGTGCGCGCCGTCGGTCGGCTCGGTCGGCAGGCCGCCGAGCGCCCGACGGTCGAGGACGAAGCCGAGGCTCACCGGCCGGTCACCGGCGAGCTGGGAGTAGATCCGCACCGTCCCGTCGCCGAGCCGCTTCGGCGGCCCGTAGTCGGCGCACGGACCAGGGTAGGAGCGGGTGGCACGGTAGAGGCGCTCGGCCGCGGCGGGCGGCAGCTTCACCGTCCGTTCCTTCTCCGGTCGCCCGAGGACCAGGCAGACGTCCAGCGGAGCGTCTCCCTTCGCGCCGGACCGCTGCGGGCCGGCGACGAACGCGACCGGCACGGTCCGCGGGTCCAGCGGTGGCGGGGCGACCGTCGTCCGGGCCGGCTCCCCGACGGCGTGGTGGTGGTCGGCGCGGGCGGGCGCCGCTGCGGGGGCGGGGGACGATCCGCCGTCCGGCAGTTGGGCGGCGAGGGTGAGCAGACCGGCGACGGCTGCGGCTGCCGCGAACACCCGGCGGGCGCGCGGTGCGGTTGTGATGGACACAGCGACCGTTCCTAACGTGAGGGGTGCGGGGTGGCGTGGGCGCCGGGTCAGGCCCGGCAGGTCGGCAACCGGCCGTCGTTGTAGGCGACCATCTCGCCGAAGATCGCGACGACGTCCAGCGGCCGGCCCGGCGGGCCACCGGCGATCTCGGCGTACGCGCGGTGCAGGTTGCCCACGATGCGCTCGCCGTCGAGCAGGTGCGCGAACGGCGCGAGGTCCGCCGACCGCGCGGCCGCCAACGGGGTGAGGCCCTCCGCGTGTGCCGTCGCGGCCAGGTCCCGGACCCAGCGCAGGTAGGCGATGTTGTCCTCGATGGCCTGCGGCCCCGTCACGGGCCCGTGTCCGCAGACCACGGTGCGCGGCTCCAGCTTCCGGAGCCGTTCGAGTGCGGTGAGCGCCCCGGAGACCGAGCCCATGAGGTTGAACGGGGCGGCCCCGGAGAGGACCACGTCCCCGGCGAACAGGACGCGCTCGTCGGGCAGCCACACCACCACGTCGTTGGTGGTGTGCGCCGGCCCGACGTGGACCAGCTCGGCGCGCCGGTCACCGACGTGCACGGTGAGCCGGTCGGCGAACGTCACCCCGGGCAGGGTGACCCGCACGTCGCCCCAGTCGACGTCGGGCCAGAGGCCGGTCAGGGCGAGCCCGGTGTCGGCCATCTCGGTACGGGCCAGTTCGTGCGCGACGACGGTGGCGCCCGGGCCGAAGACGTGGTTGCCGAAGTTGTGGTCGCCGTGATGGTGGGTGTTGACCACCAGGCGTCCGGGTCCCCCACCGATCCCGTCGACGGCCGCCCGGAGGCGCCGGGCGCGTCGCTCGGTGGCCAGGGTGTCGATCACCAGGACACCGTCGGACCCGACGACGACGCCGGCGTTGCTGACGCACCAGCCGCCGGGCAGCTGGGTGTACGCGAAGACGCCGTCGGCCACCTCGGTCAGCGCGCCGTCCGCGTCACCGGTCGCGGCGGCGGGGACCACCGAGGGGACGCTCACCGGGACACACCCGCCCCGGTGTGCGGGGCCGGCTGCTCCCGCGCGTACCGGCCGGCGTGCTCGAGCGTGGCCCGGCTGTTGCGGCCGAGCACGTCCCGCAGGTGGCGGCGGGCGTCCGCCGGGGTGCTGCCGGCGCCGAGGACGGCGTCGATCGCCTCCGGGTCGACCGCCACGCTGTGTCGGGCGTGGACCTCCGCGCCGCCCGGACCGTCGGCGAACTCCCACGACCCGGCGTGCCCGAGGAGCATTCCCGGCGGGACGACCTGCTTGTAGACGATCTGCCCGGGCAGGCAGAGCCGGATCGAGCGGGTGGTGTGCGACCGGCCCTCGGCGGTCACCGTGTCCATCTCCATGTCCTGCACGTCCGGCTGCGGTTCGCTCAGCGACACCCGGCCGACGTGCGGCAGCCGCTGCGGCCACAGGTCGCTGCGCCGCACGAAGGCGTACACGTCGGCGGCGCTGACACCGGGCAGCACGACCCGGTCGGTGAAGGAGAAGACCAGGTCGTCCACCGGGTGCCCGAGTTCGGCGACGCGGGCCAGCGCGGCCAGTTCCCGGGCGCTGTTGGTGTCCAGCGCCTGGTTCATCCACGCCAGCTGCTCCTCGCCGCCGTCGACGGTGAACCGGTGGGTCAGCACGACCTCGGTCCGCCCGCCGCCTACCGGCCGGAACGTCCAGTCGCCGCCCATCGAGGTCAACGGTGCCTGGCTGCGCTCCTGCCGGAAGGTGACCCGCAGGCCGGCCGGATCGAGGTCGCGCCGGGACGCCCAGGTGTTCACCCGGCCGTTGACCTGCGCCCAGAGCTCGAACCGTTCGGCGCCCGAGGTGCGCTCCAGGTGCCGTACGTGCACGGTCGGCTCGAAGATCACGGGCCACCGGCGTACGTCGGCGACCAGCTCGTAGACCACCTCCGGGGGCGCGGCCACGACGTGGGTGTGGACGGTCTGGTGCGGCCGGGACGGGCTCATCGGCTCTCCGACGGCCGGGGTCATGACGTCCGGGCCGCGGCGCCGTTGACGAGGTCGACCAGCTCGCGGGGGGTACGCAGGTCGGCGACCCGCTCGTCGGGGATGCGCACCCCGTACTCCTGCTCGATCCGCGCGGCGGTCTCCATCAGCGCCAGCGAGTCGTACCCCAGCTCCTCGAATTCGACGCTGTCGATGTCGCCGTCGAAGGCCGCCGCGTCCGTCTCGCCGGCGCAGGCGACGAGGATGCGGCGCACGTCGTCGATGGTCATCGTGCTCATGGATGGCTCCTTTGTGGTCGGGGTGTGCGAAAGCGGGCCGGTCATCCGGCGGCGCGGACGACGACGGCGGAGTTGAACCCCCACCGGCCCCGGGCGAGCACGAGGGCGGTGGATACCGGGGCCGGTCGGGGCTGGTCCAGGACCAGGTCGAGGGCGTACCGCTCGGGCACCTGGCCGGTGCCGGTGGTCGGCGGGATCACCCCGTCACGGATGGCGAGCAGGGCGGCGACCAGGTCGGTGGGGCCACCCCCGGCGTAGAGCCGGCCGAACATCGCCTTGGGCGCGGTCACCGGCACGCCGCGCGGGCCGAACAGAGCGCTGATCGCCTCGGCCTCCACCCGGTCCAGCTCGGGCACGCCCGCGGCGTCGGCGAACACGACGTCGACGGCATCCGGGGCGATCCCCGCGTCGGCGAGGGCGAGCTCGGCGGCCCGGCGCAGGGCGGGCGGGCGCGGCGACCCGGGGGGCGGGTCGAAGGTGGAGGCGTAGCCGGCGATCTCCCCGTACCGCTGCGGCACGCCGCGTTCGCGCGCCGCCGCGAGGTCCTCCAGCACCATGATCGCGCCGCCCTCGCCGGGAACGTAACCGGCGGCCCGCCCGTCGAAGGGCAGGTAGGCCCGGTCCGGATCGGTGGCGGCGGTGACCCGTCCGCTGGACACCTGAGACGTCCAACCCCACGGGTCGAGCGCTGAGTCCACCCCGCCGGTGACCACGAGCGAGGTGCCGCGGCGTACGGTCCGCCGCGCGTGCCCCACCGCGTCGAGGCCACCGGCCTGCTCGGCCACCAGGGCGCTGCTCGGGCCGCGCATCCTGTTGCGGATGGAGATCTGACCGGTGTTCACCGCGTAGAACCAGGCGAACGACTCGTAGACGCTGACCGCCTGCGGTCCCTGCGACCAGAGCTTGTGGAACTCGCGGTGGGTGAACTCGAAGCCGCCGGAGGCGTTCGAGGTGACCACGCCCATGTCGTAGTCGGTCAGCGTGGCCGGGTCGACCTTCGCGTCGGCGATCGCCCAGTCGGCGGTGGCCAGGGCGAGCCGGGTGGAGACGTCGGTCTGCGGCAGCAGCCGGCTCGGCAGGTGCTCCTCCGGCCGGAAGTCGAGGATCTGCCCGGCCAGCGCGGCCGGGTACGCGGAGACGTCGAAGCGGGTGATCCGGCTGATCCCGTTCCGGCCGGCGAGGACGTTGGCCCAGAACCCTTCGAGCCCCAGCCCGACCGGGGTCGCCACGCTCATGCCGGTGACCACCACCGTGCCCGTCATGCCCGCACCTCCGGCCGTCGCAGCACCATCGCGCTCTGGAAACCGCCGAAACCGCTGCCGACCGTCAGCACGGCGTCGACGTCCTGCTCCCGGGCGACCAGCGGCACGTAGTCGAGGTCGCACTCCGGGTCGGCCTCGTGCAGGTTGGCCGTGGGCGGTACGACACCGTGCTCGATCGCCAGGAGCGAGGCGGCGATCTCGACGGACCCGATGGCGCCGAGCGAGTGCCCGACCATCGACTTGATCGAGCTGACCGGCACCGCGTACGCGTGCTGGCCGAGGCTGCGCTTGTAGGCAGCCGTCTCGTGCCGGTCGTTCTGCCGGGTGCCCGAGCCGTGCGCGTTGACGTAGTCGATCGCGGTGGGGTCCAGCCGCGACTCGTCCAGCGCCACCCGGATCGCCTCGGCCATCTCCCGGCCGTCGGCCTTGAGCCCCGTCATGTGGTACGCGTTGCACCGGGTGGCGTACCCGGAGACCTCGGCGTAGACGTGCGCGCCGCGGCGGCGGGCGCTCGCGTACTCCTCGAGCACGAACATCGCCGACCCCTCAGCGAGGACGAACCCGTTGCGGGAGCCGTCGAAGGGCCGGGACGCGTGCTCCGGGTCGTCGTTGCGGGAGGTGGTGGCCTTGATGGCGTCGAAGCAGGCCGCCACGATCGGCGTGACCGGCGCGTCCGAGGCGCCGGCCAGCATCACGTCCGCGCTGCCCTCACGGATCAGCTGGACGGCGTGGCCCACCGAGTCCAGGCCGGAGGTGCAGCCGTTGGAGACCATCGCCACCGGCCCCTCGGCCGCCACCGTCCAGGCCACCTCCGCCGGCATGACGCTGGGGATCAGGTAGTCGAACATGTGCGGCGAGACGTAGTCGGCGTCGACCTCCCACCGCCGTCCGCTGTCGGAGAGCACCAGGTACTCCCGCTCCAGGCTGGTGGCCGCGGCGACCGCGCTGCCCAGGCTCACGCCGACCCGGTGCGGGTCCAGCGCGCCGAAGTCCAGGCCGCTGTCGGCGACCGCCTCCCGGGCGCAGACCACGGCGAACTGCGACGCCCGGTCCATCCGCCGGACCTCGCGGGGCGTCAGCCCCTCCCGGGCCGGGTCGAAGTCGGCCTCCCCGGCGACCTGGGACCGGTACGGCGACGGGTCGAAGAAGGAGATCCGCCGGGTCGCCGTCCGGCCCGCGGTCAACAGGTCCCAGAATTCCTTGGTGCCGTTGCCACCGGGGGCGCGTACGCCTATCCCGGTGATGACGACGCGCCGCGTCACCGGACACCGTCCGGGCACGTGCAGGCCCTCGAACTCAACATCGCAGTACGTCCCTCACTGCCGGTCGACTACTACCGCGTCCGTGTTCAGCCGCGATGACGAGGGACAGCGTGCGTGGGCGTACTTGAGGTCGGCTTGAAGATCGATGGGGGTCGGGGCGCCGGGCGGCGACGGCCCGGCGCCCCACCCGGTCGGTCAGTCGAAGGACGGGCCGAGGTCGCGGCTGCGCTTGAGCTCGTAGAAGCCGGACGTGCCGGCGACGAGGAGCACCCCGTCCCAGAGGCGACCGGCCGCCTCGCCGCGCGGCGCCGGCGTGACCACCGGGCCGAAGAACGCCACGGTCTCCCCGGCCACCGGACCCGGGGCGTGGATGACCGGGGTGCCGACGTCCGTGCCGACCGGCTTCATCCCCGCGTCGTGGCTGGCCCGGACCGCGTCGTCGTGCGTGGTGCTCTCCGCCGCGGCGGCGAGGGCCGGGTCGAGGCCGGCGTCGGCCAGCGCCGCCCGGTTGAGCGCGTCGCCGAGCGGCTGCCCGCCCGGGTGGATCCGGGTGCCGAAGGCGGTGTAGAGGTCGCGGAGCACGCCCTGTCCGTGGGCCTGGGCGGCGGCGACGCAGATCCGCACCGGCCCCCAGGAGCGGCGGCGCAGTTCGAAGTACTCGTCGGGTCGGTCCCGGTACGGCTCGGGCACATCGTCGTTGCCCTCGTTGAGCACCGCGAGGCTCATCACGTTGAACCGGACGTCGACCGGGCGGACCCGCTCCACCTCCAGCAGCCAGCGGGAGGTCACCCACGCCCAGGGGCAGACCGGGTCGAACCACATGTCCACGGTTCCGCGGTCGTTCATGCTGATCCTTCCTGCACCGTCGCGGGCCCTTCAGCCCGTCCCTGTGGTGATCCTCCCCCGCCGGGTCGATCGGGCCGGACCCTCGCGGACCGCACGGCGGGTGACATCGATCACCACGCTCGGTCATCGGCGACCGCGGGCCCGGCCCGCCGTCGGCGCCGTCGCCGGGCGGGTACGCGCGCTGGCCGAGGGCTGCCCGCCGGTCGCGGCGGGTCCAGGCCGGCGGGAGCGCGGGGGCAGCCACGGACCGGCGTCAGTTTGCCGGCGAGCCCCTGCCCAGCGGGCTGACCGTCCGGGTGTCGCCGTCGTAGCTGCGGGCGGCCACGAACTCCCCCGCCGGCCGGTCGACGCAGGCCAGGGCCCGGGCCAGCCGCCGGTCGTTGTCGCGGAAGCGCAGCGCGAGACTCAGGTGGGGGATCCACCGCCCCGGGGCGTGCCACGGGTTCTGCCCGTCGGCGCCGGCGAGCACGTCCCAGACCGCGGCGTGCAGGGCGGTCAGCTCGGGGGTGGGGCGGACCAGCCAGACCAGCGGGGCGCTGCCGTCGAGCACCTCGACCCGGTCCAGGCGGACCGGCTGGGGCAGCGCGGCGTCGAAGAGGTCGGCGAGGCGTTCGGCGCCGCCGGGCGGGAACGCCTCGACCGAGGCCAGGGTCAGGTGCGGCCGGTTGCTGGGGTGGGTGTTGCGGGCCAGGCTGGGCAGCCCGGCGGCGGCGAGCCGGTCCCAGGCGGCGCGCACCGCCTGCTCCAGGGGCGGGGAGCAGAGCAGTTCGACGGTACGCACGCCCGCCAGGTTAGTGGGCGTGTGACGGCCGCCCCGGCGGGGAACCCGGCCGGGATGAGCGTGCTGACCGAGACCGACGAACGACACCTGCGCCGCGCGATCGAGCTGGCCGACACGGCCCGGGCGGCCGGGGACGGCCCGTTCGGGTCGCTGCTGGTCGCCGCCGACGGGCGGGTGCTGGTTGAGGAGGTCAACACCGAGCGGACCGACGACGACATCACCGCCCACCCGGAGTTGAAGCTGGCCCGCTGGGCGGCCCGGCGGCTGGCCGCCGACGAGGCGGGCCGCGCCACCATGTACACCAGCTGCCAGCCGTGCGGGATGTGCGCCACCGCCATCGAACGCTCCGGGCTGGGCCGGGTGGTCTACGCGCTCAGCGCCGAGCAGCTGGCCGGGCTGCGACCGGCGGACGCGGCGCCGCCGGTGGCGTACGCCGGGCCGGCGCTGTTCGACGAGGCGCGGGCACCGGTCGAGCCGGCCTAGAGCCAGCCGGCCTCGCGGGCGATCCGCACCGCCTCGGCCCGGTCCGCCGCGCCGAGCTTCTGCACGCTCGCGGACAGGTGGTTGCGGACCGTCCCGGCGGCCAGCCCGGTACGCCGGGCGATCACCGCGACCGGGGCGCCGTACTCGGCCAGCCGCAGCGTCTCCAGCTCCCGTGGGGTCAGCGGGCAGGGCGGCAGGGTGAGCGCGTCGGCCGCCAGCGCCGGGTCGACGTACCGGGAGCCGGCGTGGACCCGGCGGATCACGTCGGCGAGCGCGCCGCCCGGGGCGCCCTTGGCCAGGAAGCCGCGGGCCCCGGCGGTGAGCGCCTGCCGCAGGTGGCCGGGGCGGCCGTGCCCGGTGAGGATCACCACCGCGCACGAGGGCAGGGCGCGGCCCAGTTCCGCCGCGAGTGCGATTCCGCCCGGCGCCGGCATCTCCAGGTCGACCACGGCGACGTCCGGCCGGTGCGCCCGCGCCGCGTCGAGCGCGGTACGCCCGTCGGCGGCCTGCGCCACCACCTCGAGGTCGTCCTCCAGGCCGAGCAGGGCGGCGAGGGCCTGCCGGATCAGCTCCTCGTCGTCGGCGAGCAGGACCCGGATCACGCGGTCACCGGCACGGTCGCCCGGAGGGTGAAGACGCCGTCCGCCCGGTCGGTACGCAGCCCGCCACCGACCGCCGCCAGCCGCTCGGTCAGGCCGCGCAGCCCGTGGCTGTGCCGGTCCGGCCCGGCGTCCGCGCCGACCCCGTCGTTGCGCACCGTCATCGTGGCCACGTCGCCCTCCCGGGTGATCTCGATCCGGCACCAACCGGCCCGGCTGTGCCGCAGCACGTTGGTGCCCGCCTCGCGCAGCACTGCGGCCAGCTCGGCGGCGGCGCCCGGCGGCAGGTCGGCCGGCGGCGGCACGACGTCGCACCGCACCCCGCAGGAGCGCAGCACCTCGGCCACCGCGGCGAGCTGTTCGGCGAGGTCGACCGCCCGGTAGCCGTGCACCGCCGCGCGGACCCGGTGCAGCGCCGTACCGGCGAGCCGCTGCACCTCGGCGGCCTCCCGGCCGGCCCGGCCGGCGTCGACCGGGGCGAGTCGGGCGGCCAGTTCGGCCTTGAGCGCGATGACCGTCAGGTCGTGCCCGAGCAGGTCGTGCACGTCCCGGGCGAAGCGCAGCCGCTCCTCGGCGGCGGCGAGCCGGGCCCGGGCCGCCTGCCCCTGCCGGGCCTCGACGAGCAGGTCCCAGAACCAGACCTGCACCCGGTTGACGGCGGCGGTGCCGCCGCCGACCAGGCCGGTGACGAGCAGCGTGGTGCCGAGCGCGCCGCCGGTCCAGGCGGCCACGCCCAGCGCGACCGCCACGGTGGACGCGGCGGCGGCCAGCGCGGCGACCGGCCGCAGCAGCAGCGGCGTCATGCCGATCAGCGAGGCGCCGAGCCAGGCCCAGGTCGGCCAGGCCCCGGCCGCCACCGGGCCGACCAGCGGCACGCTGAGCGCCGCCACGACGGCGAACGCGACCTCGGCGCGGCGGCGCCGCCGCTGGTGCAGCCAGGGGGTGACCGCCGCGTGCAGCACCGCGCCCTGCGCGAGGGCGAACGCGACCAGGCCCACCGCGCCGCACGCCAGCCGGACCGGGTCGGGCTCGCGGGCGAGCCCGATCCCGGGCAGCAGCAGGCTGGTCCAGAGGCTGGTGGCCAGCGACCCGAGGGTCACGACGCGGGCCCGGCGCAGTCGCCGGTCCGTCACCGCCGCGCCGACCGTCATGTCCGCCGATCCTAGGGCGTGGTCGGCCCCGGCCACCCCTGCGGAACGTCACGGTCCGGCCGTGCGCCCCGCACGGGTTTTCCGTGCCGGTCGCGCCTGTCGGCCGGGCGCCGGTCGGCGGCAGGGTCGAGGCATGTCCGAGACGCTCGCCGTACCCTCGTCCCCGCCGACCCCCACCGACCGCCCCGGCCGCCGCCTGCTGCGGCACCTGGTCGAGATGACCGTCGCCATGGTGGTCGGAATGCTGCTGCTCGGTCCGCTCTGGCGCACGGCCGGCGCCGCGCTGGGCGTCGCCGGCACGCTGGCCCGGCCCGAGGTCGCCGCCCTGGTGATGGCCACCGACATGTCGATCGGGATGGCCGCGTGGATGTGGCACCGGGGCCACCCGGCGCGGGCCACCGCGGAGATGGTCGCCGCCATGTACCTGCCGTTCCTGCTGCTGCTGGTGCCCTTCGCCGCCGGGCTGGTCGGCGCGGACGCGCTGATGCTCGGCGGGCACCTGCTCATGCTCCCGGCGATGGTGCTGGTGGCGGTGCGGCACCGGCACGAGCACCCGGCGCCGGCGCCCCGGCACCCGGTGGTCGCCGCGCTGGTGCGCCGCTGGCCGACCTGGCTGGCGCTGCTGATGACGGTCGACAACTGGGTCTCCCCCACGGTGCCGCCGCCGGTGCTGCTGCTCGTGCTGCCAGCCGGCTACCTGCTGATCGGCACCGCCCGCCGGCAGTGGCGCACCCCCGGCACGCTGCCGGTGCAGCTCGCCGGCCTGGCCGGCTGGACCGCGCTGGCCGGGCTCGCGGCGGTCGCGGACGACGGCCCGGCGCGCTGGCTGGTGGCCGCCGGCTGGCTCGGGCACGCCGCCTGGGACGTCGTGCACCACCGGGCCGGGCGGGTGGTGCCGCGCGGGTACGCCGAGTGGTGCGCCGTCCTCGACACCGTCGTCGGGGTCACCGTGGTGCTGAGCATCCTCTGAGTGGCCCGCACGACGGTTGTGCCGGTCGCCGGAGCGGACCGGGGCCGGTGATGAAAAGCTTTGCCCATGAGTTCCGCACCCGCACCGACCGACCCGACCAACCCTGACAGCACCGACGAGGCGATCGCCTTCGCGGATCTCGGGCTGCGCGCCGAACTGCTCGGCGCGCTCTCGGCCCTCGGCTACGAGGAGCCGACCCCGATCCAGCGGGAGGCGATCCCGCCGCTGCTGGCCGGTCAGGACCTGCTCGGTCAGGCGGCGACCGGCACGGGCAAGACGGCCGCGTTCGCGCTGCCGCTGTTGCAGCGGATGCCGGACGGGCGCGGCGGCGGCGACCCGGTGTCGCTGGTGCTGGTGCCCACCCGGGAGCTGGCGGTGCAGGTGTCGGAGGCGTTCCACCGCTACGGCAAGGACCTGGGCACCCGGGTGCTGCCGATCTACGGCGGCCAGCCGATCGGCCGGCAGCTGCGGGCGCTGGACGCCGGCGTGGACGTGGTGGTGGCCACCCCGGGCCGGGCCCTGGACCACATCGCCCGGGGCACCCTGCGCCTGGGTGAGCTGGCCACGGTGGTGCTGGACGAGGCGGACGAGATGCTCGACATGGGCTTCGCCGAGGACATCGAGGCGATCCTGGAGCACGCCCCGGCGCAGCGGCAGACGGTGCTCTTCTCGGCCACCATGCCGTCCCGGATCGACGGGATGGCCCGCCAGCACCTGACCGACCCGGTACGCATCCAGATCGGCCGGGAGCCGCAGGTCGCCGGCGAGGCGCCCCGGGTGCGGCAGAGCGCGTACATCGTCGCCCGGGGGCACAAGCCGGCCGCGCTGGGCCGGGTGCTCGACGTGGAGTCCCCCACCGCGGCGATCGTCTTCTGTCGCAGCCGCGAGGAGGTGGACCGGCTCACCGAGACGATGAACGGTCGCGGTTACCGGGCCGAGGCGCTGCACGGCGGGATGAGCCAGGAGCAGCGCGACCGGGTGATGGGCCGGCTGCGCGCGGGCACGGCGGACCTGCTGGTCGCCACGGACGTGGCCGCCCGGGGCCTGGACGTGGAGCAGCTCACCCACGTGGTCAACTACGACGTGCCGTCGGCGCCGGAGTCGTACGTGCACCGGATTGGCCGGGTGGGCCGGGCCGGGCGGGAGGGCGTGGCGATCACCCTCGCCGAGCCGCGCGAGCACCGGATGCTCAAGACCATCGAGCGGGTGACCGGTCAGCGGATCGGCATCGACAAGATCCCGACGGTGGCTGACCTGCGCACCCGCCGGCTGGAGCTGACCCAGGCCGCGCTGCGCGAGTCGCTGCTCGAGGACGACCTGGACCCGTTCCGGGTGATCGTCGAGACGCTCAGCGACGAGTTCGACCTGATGGAGGTCGCGCTGGCGGCGGTGAAGCTGGCGCACGAGGCGGCCGGCCCGACCAGCGAGGACGAGGAGGAGATCCCGCAGGTCGCGGTCCGGGCCCCGCGCGAGGGTCGGCCGGAGACCGGGGGCCGGGGTGAGCGGCGTGGCGGCGCCCGGCCGCGCACCGGCGGCACCACGCAGGTCTTCATCGGGCTGGGCCGGCGCGCCGGCGTCCGGCCGCAGGACCTGGTGGGGGCGATCACCGGGGAGACCGGGCTGAACGGTCGGGACATCGGCTCGATCGAGATCGCGGACCGGTTCTCGCTGGTGGAGATCCCGGTCGGCGTCGCCGACGACGTGATCGCGGGGCTGCGCGGCAGCACCATCAAGGGCCGCAAGGCCACCGTACGGCGGGATCGTGACGGCGGCGAGGGCGGCGGCGAGCGCCGCTTCGACGGCGGTGACCGGCGCGAGCGCCGCGACTTCGGCGGTGAGCGCCGCCGCGACCGGCACTGAGGTACGCCGAGGCCCCCGGTCGGTCGGACCGGGGGCCTCGTCGTGTCCCGCCGCCTCGGGCGGCGCCGGTCAGGCGGCGGCGAGCGCCGGACCGGTGAGGGTGTCGGCGTCGGCCGGGCGCAGCGCCAGGGCGAGCACGTCGGCGACGTCGGCGAGGGTGTGCACGGTCAGCGCCTCGCGGACCTCGGTGGGCAGGTCGTCCAGGTCCGGCTCGTTGCGGGCCGGGATGATCACCTCGGTCAGGCCGGCCCGGTGGGCGGCGAGCAGCTTCTGCTTCACGCCGCCGATGGGCAGCACCCGGCCGGAGAGGGTCACCTCGCCGGTCATCCCGAACTCGGGCCGCACCGGCCGGCCGGTCACCAGGGACGCCAGCGCGGTGACCATGGTGATGCCGGCGCTGGGGCCGTCCTTGGGCACCGCGCCCGCCGGCACGTGCAGGTGGATCCGCCGCCCGGCCAGGGCGTTCGGGTCCAGCCCGTACCGGCGCCCGTTGGAGCGCAGGTACGACCAGGCGATGTGCGCGGACTCCTTCATCACGTCGCCGAGCTGGCCGGTGAGGGTCAGCCCAGGCTCGCCCTCCATGCTGGTCGCCTCGATGAAGAGCACGTCCCCGCCGGCGCCGGTGACCGCCAGGCCGGTGGCCACGCCGGGCACCGCCGTGCGCTCGGCCGACTCCGGGGTGAACTTCGGCCGGCCCAGGTAGCGGGCCAGGTTGCCGGTGTCCACCCGGACCGGGGCCGGGTCGGTGGCCAGCTCGACGGCGACCTTGCGCAGGATCTTCGCCAGGGCGCGTTCGAGCTGCCGCACGCCGGCCTCCCGGGTGTGCTCCCCGGCGATCCGGGCGAGGGCCTCGTCGGCCACGGTGACCTCGTCGGCGGTCAGGCCGGCCCGCTCCCGCTGCCGGGGCAGCAGGTGGTCCCGGGCGATGGCCACCTTCTCGTCCTCGGTGTAGCCGTCCAGGGTGACCAGCTCCATCCGGTCCAGCAGCGGGCCGGGGATGGTCTCCACCACGTTGGCGGTGGCCAGGAAGAGCACGTCGGACAGGTCGAGGTCGACCTCCAGGTAGTGGTCCCGGAAGGTGTGGTTCTGCGCCGGGTCGAGCACCTCCAGCAGCGCGGCGGCGGGGTCGCCCGCGTAGCCGGCGGCCAGCTTGTCGACCTCGTCGAGGAGCACGACCGGGTTCATCGAGCCGGCCTCCCGCAGCGCGCGGACGATCCGGCCGGGCAGCGCGCCGACGTAGGTGCGCCGGTGACCGCGGATCTCCGCCTCGTCGCGGACGCCGCCGAGCGACACCCGGACGAAGTTGCGCCCGAGCGCCCGGGCGATCGACTCGCCGAGGCTGGTCTTGCCGACGCCGGGCGGGCCGGCGAGGGCGAGGACCGCGCCGGAGCCGCGGCCGCCGACCACGCCGAGGTTGCGCTCGGCCCGCCGGTTGCGCACCGCCAGGTACTCCAGGATGCGGTCCTTCACGTCGGCCAGGCCGGCGTGGTCGGCGTCGAGCACGGCGCGGGCCGCGGCCAGGTCGGTGTTGTCCTGGGTACGCGTGGTCCACGGCATCTCCAGCACCGTGTCCAGCCAGGTACGGATCCAGCCCGCCTCCGGGGAGGCGTCGCTGGCCCGCTCCAGCTTGCCGACCTCGCGCAGCGCCGCCTCGCGTACCTTCTCGGGCAGCTCGGCGGTCTCGACCCGGGCCCGGTAGTCGGCGGAGCCGTCGGGCTCGTCCTCGCCCAGCTCCTTGCGGATGGCGGCGAGCTGCTGGCGGAGCAGGAACTCCCGCTGGGACTTCTCCAGCCCCTCGCGGACGTCGCTGTTGATCCGCTCGGTGACCTCCTGCTCGGCCAGGTGGTCCTTGACCCAGCCGACGAGCAGTTCCAGCCGGGCGACGACGTCCGGCGCGGCGAGCAGTTCGGTCTTCTGCGCCAGGGTGAGCCAGGGCGCGTAGCCGGCCGCGTCGGCCAGCTCGGAGACGTCGGTCATCCGCTCCATGGCGTCGATGACCTGCCAGGCGCCGCGCTGCTGGAGGACCGAGGTCATCAGCGCGCGGTACTCGCGGGCGAGTTCCCGGGCCCGGCCGGCCGGGGCGGGTTCGTCGAGTTCGGTCGCCTCGACCCAGAGGGCGGCGCCGGGTCCGGGCACGCCGGAGCCGATCCGGGCCCGGGCGAGGCCGCGGATCACGGCGGCGGGCTCGCCGTCGGGCAGCCGGCCCACCTTCTCGATGGTGGCGATCGTGCCGACGGAGCCGTACTCGCCGTCGATGCGGGGCACGGCGAGAAGCTGCTTGTCGCCGGTGGCGCGGGCCGCGTCGACCGCGGCCTGGGTGGTCGGGTCGAGGGTCACCGGGATGACCATGCCGGGCAGCAGGACGGCGTCGGTCAGCGGAAGTACCGGAAGAGTTGCCATCGAACACCTGCTATCGCGTTGAGTTGAGCGTGTCAGGCTCAAGTCACAAAGCGTTCCCCTTGTTCCTGGGTGTGACCCAGGCCACCCCGCCGGGCGGGACGGGACGGGAGCAGGTCGCGGGGTCGCCCACCGGCGAGGGCGACGGCCACCGGCACGGCGAGGCCGGTCAGCGCCAGCGCGACGACGGTCGGGGCGGGCAGTCCGAACAGCAGCGCGACGGCGGCCAGGCCGACGAGGACGGCGAGCTTGCGCCGGGCCGCGCGAACGGAGCGGGGTGACACGGTGACCTCCTTCGTCCGCCTGGTCGGAGCGGGTCGACGCCCGCCCCGACCGGGCGGGTCAGAGCACGACGAGCAGGGCGGCGCCGACCGCCGCCGCGGGGATGGTGGTTATCACGGTGGCCAACGCGGCCGAGTGGCGGCGTAGTGCGGCGAGCGGGATCAGGGCGTCCCCGTCCTGGCTGATCGCGTTCGCCACCAGGGTCGGCAGCGGCAGCCCACCGCTGACGTAGAGGCCGGTGAAGACGATCTGGACGGCACACCCGGGGATCAGTCCGATGGCCGCGCCGACGAGCACGCCGAGCAGGCCGGTCAGCGCCAACTGCGAGCCGTCGAACCCGGTGACGGTGGTGATCACCTGCCAGCCGAGGTACGCCACCGCCACCCAGACGGTGACGAAGGACGCCTCGTGCGCGCTGTGCCGCAACGTCTCGCGCAGCGACTGCGGGTACGCCGTCTCCAGGCTGTCGTCCGCCAGCCGACCCCGCCCGGCGGCGAAGATCAGCACCGCGACCAGCGTGCCGAGCACCCCCAGCGCCAGGTACGGGTCGACCCCGCCGAGCGCGCGGGTCAGCACGGTGGGGTCGACCATCTGGAACACCACCGGCACCGACACCGCGAACGCCGGTGTGGTCAGCCCCCAGAACGCGGTGGCCGGGTCGGGCCGGCGCAGCCCGTCGAGCAGCCCGGTCCGCCCGGCGACCGTGCCGCGGGATCGCGGACCGGCGGAGCCGCCCGGGCCGACCGGCTGGGTCGGAACCGCGCCGACCGGCCCGGCCAGGGCCGAAGCGACCGGGGCGGCCGGGGCGGCGCCGGTGGCCGCGGCCGGCACGGCGCGGCCGACCACGGCGCGGCCGACCACGGCGGGGACGGCACGGGTGGTCGGTGCCCCGACGGCCCCGACGACGGCCGGGATGCCGGGGCGAGCGCGCCGGCGAGCCGGGTCGATCCCGAGCGCGTCGACGACGTACCCGGTGACCAGCCCCACCGCGAAGAGCAACGTGTGGATCTTGAGGGCGAAGAGCGGATTCCAGGCCAGCACCACCCAGGACGAGTCCCCCATGGTGGCGGCCAGCGCGGCCACCACCGTGCCGAAGGAGACCTTGCCCCGGGCGTAGAGCGGCATCAGCACGATCGCGCCGCCGCAGCCGGGGCTGACCCCGAGCAGCGCGCCGACCAGCGGGCCGAGCCGGGGTCGGCGGGTCAGCCCGTCGGTGATCCGGTCCCCGTACCGCCAGCGCAGCCAGCCGAAGAGCGCCACCATGACGGCGACGTACACACCCACCTGCATGAAGGCGTCCGCCAACGGACGCACGACGAGTTCGGTCACAGCGCACCTCCTGCGCGTACGGGTGCCGCCGGGCCGTCCACGCGGGGACGGCCCGGCGCGGCGACCTCAGGTGAGCTTGCTCTTGACCTTGGTGACCATGCCGCCGGCGACGCCCGGGTTGGTGCCGTACAGGCGCGGGTCGCCGGGAGCCAGCACCGGCTCGGGGGCGTGGGCGCGCGGGCTGTGGTCGTAGCGGAACTCGCCCTTGCCGTCGGGCGTCGGCCCGGAGGCCCACCGCCCCTCGGCGGCGTCGTTGCCCGGCGAGAAGTCCAGGTAGGTGTAGCTGAACTGCTCGGTGAACTCCGTGGAGTCGGGGAAGGCGTCCGGGACCGGCATCTCCTCCAGCCCGTCCTCCTTGAGCTGCTCGATCGCCGCCATCCACATGTTCTGGTGCATGGTGTCCCGGGCCAGCAGGAAGCGCAGCATCTGCTTGACGCCCGGGTCGTCGGTCATGTGGAACAGCCGGGAGACCTGGAGCCGGCCCTGCGCCTCGGCGGTGACGTTGAGCTGGAAGTCGGCCATCAGGTTGCCGCTGGCGGTGATGAAGGCCGCGTTCCACGGCACGCCGTTGCTGTCCGTCGGCAGGGCCCCGCCGCCGCCGTGGATGAAGTGCGCCGGGTTCGACCCGCCGTAGATCGCCCCGACCATCGGGTTGTCGTCGGCCGCCTCCTGCAACGACAGGGGTGCGTTCTCCAGCAGCCGCGTGATCATCGTGGCGATCATCTCGACGTGGCCCATCTCCTCGGTGCCCACGTCCAACAGCAGGTCCTTGTACTTGCCGGGCAGCCGGCAGTTCCAGCCCTGGTAGAGGTACTGGTTGGCGACCGTCATCTCGCCCCACTTGCCGCCCAGGATCTCCTGGAGCCGGCGGGCGAACGCGGCGTCGGGGCCGTCCGGCTTGGCCTCGAACTGCAGGTCCTTGATGTGGCTGAACATTATTTTTCCTCCTCGGTCGGTCGGGGTGGCACCGAGCAGGGTTCCCGTCGCGCCGACCCGTCGGGGCCATCCGGCGGCCCCGGGGGGTCAACCCGGTCGGCGGCCGTCCCGGGGCAGCAGCACCTCCACCGCGACCCCGCGCGGACGCAGCCGGTGCGCCCGCACCGACCCGCCGTCGGCGGTGACCAGTTGGCGCGTGATCCACAGGCCGAGTCCGTGCATTCCGCCGCCGGGTGTGGGCCGGCGCAGCGCCTCGGCGAGACCGTCGGTCGATCGGCCCTGATCGGTGACGAGGATGCTCAGCCCGGCCGGGCGCACCGCGGCGTAGAGCCCGACCTCCCCGCCGGCCGGTCCGTGCCCCAGCGCGTTCTGCACCAGGTTCACCAATACCTGGCGGGTCCGTCGCGCCGGCACCGGGCATCCGCCGGCCCGGCGGGTGACCCGGGTACGCAGCCGGTGCGGCGGGACGAGGGCGGCCACCACGGGCAGGAGATCGGCCAGCGGCGCGTCCGGCTCCCGGCGGACGGCCGGGGCCAGCGCGCCTCCGCCGGCGGTGACCGCACGCAGCAACCCGTCGAGGTGGGCGGCCTGTTGGCGGGCCAGCTCGCTGATCGCCCGGCGTTCCTCGGCGGCCAGCCGCCCGGTGTCCTCGGCGAGCGCCCGGGTGAGCGAGGCCAGCGAGCTGACCGGGGTGCGCAGCTCGTGGCAGAGCACCCGCAGCATCAGCCCCGGGTCGTCGGGTTCGCCGACGGATCCACCCTGGTCGGGACCGGCGGGCCGCCACCGCCGCACCAGCGTCCTCTTTCCGTGTCGCGCCCGCACCCGCCCAACTCCCCTCTTTCCACACAAATCCGCATGATCCGTACCCGTTCGGGAAGGAAACAGGCATGCTCGACGCCCCCATCCGGATGGTCGTCGTGGACGACCATCCGCTCTTCGTCCGCGGCCTGGAGCTGCTGCTGCCCGCCAGCACCGACGGACGCGCCCGGGTCGTCGACTCCACCGGCGACGCCTCCGCCGCCGCCTCGCTGGTCGGTCGCACCCAGCCCGACCTCGCCCTGGTCGACCTGCACATGCCGCCACCCGGCGGGATCCGCGCGATCGCCGCCATCCGCCGCACCACCCCGCGGGTACGGGTGGTGGCGATGTCCGGCGGGGACGACCCGACGCCCGCGCTGGAGGCGCTACGCGCCGGGGCGGAGGGATTCCTGCCCAAGAGCAGCGAGCCGGAGGAACTGCTCCCCCCGATCATGGCCGTCCTCGACGGCTGGGCGGTGCTGCCCGGTCCCCTGCTGCGTGGCCTGCTCCGGCCGGCCCGCAGCAGCTCGGTCGACCTGGACTCCGAGGAGCGGCGGCTGCTGCGGTCCATCGCGGCCGGACGCAGCACCGTGGAAATCGCCGAGCAGTTGCACGTCTCGGAGCGGACGGTGAAACGGATGACCGCCGCGCTGCTGCGCAAGCTGCGGGTGTCCAGCCGCGCGGAGGCCGCCGCGCTGGCCGGACACGCCGGACTGCTCACCGACTGACGCCGCCCACCCATTGGCCGCGCGGATTTTCCACGATTGGCGCGACTCGTCAAATGAAAGCGACGCATATTGTTGCGGATTAGCCGGCCGATACGTCAAACTCTTGACCACACCCCGCCCGACACAGGGAGCAATGGCGATGGCAAGGAAAGTAATCACCGTTCTGACCGACGACCTGGACGGCGGAAAGGCCGACCGGACCGTCGAGTTCAGCCTGGACGGGGTGGCGTACACCATCGACCTCTCCGACGAGAACGCGGGGGTGCTGCGCAAGGCGCTCGACCCGTACATCAGCGCTGGCAGGCGAATGGGGCGGGGCAACGTGGAGGCCGGCCGCCCGGTCCGCCGCCCGGCTCGCGCCGCGGTCTCGGGAATGGACCGCGAGCAGAACCGGGCCATCCGGGAATGGGCCGCCAAGAACGGCTACGAGATTTCCGAGCGCGGCCGCATCCCGGTCAACGTCGTGGAGGCGTGGAAGAACCGCTGACCGGCATCGCCGGGGCATCACGATCCGCCGCGCAGGGGTCACGCTGAGAAATCAGCGTGACCCCTACGCTTTTCGCCGCGTTCACAATTTCCACCCGGTGGCGCTCCCCGGTCGGTACGCGACGCCCGGTCACTCGCCGGTGACCCCGTCGAGCAACTGTCGAGCCACGTCGAGCTGACCCAGGTGCCGGGCGTACTCCTGGAGCAGGTGGAACAGGATCCGGCCCAGCGACGGCGCGTCCGCGGCGGCGTGGAACCGGCCGCCGAGCGCGGCCCGCCGCGACAGCGGCACCCCGGCGACGATCCCGCGGGTGTGCGCCACCTCCGCCCGGTACGCCCGCCACACCTGCTCCGTCGACAGGGCGCCCACCCGCCACTCGGCGTCGTCCTCGCCCGGCGGGCACGGGGCGACCTGCTCCGCGGCGAAGCCCCACCGGATCCAGCGCCGCTCCACCCAGCCCAGGTGCCGCACCAGCCCGAGCGGCGCCCAGCCGAGCCCGTCGACGGGAGAGCGCAACTGCTCCTCCGACAGGCCGGCGGTCTTGCGCACCAGCGCCTCCCGGTACCAGTCGAGATAGCCGACCAGCAGCTCTCGGGGGTCGTCGACGTGGTTGCCCGGGCCGTCGAGCAGGACCGGGAAACGGGTGTCCGACATCCACCGACCCTACGGCCGGGCCGCGCCCCTCGCCACGGTCACGATCGGCCGGTGGAACGGGCCCGCCGGCAACATGGCCGCCGGCCCGGCTCGGCGACGCCGGTGCACCGCGCTACGCGCCTCGGCGGCGGCGCTGGTCCGGACATACGGCGGCGGGCCGCCCGGATCTCTCCGGACGGCCCGTGACGGTGTCGTACGACAGGTCAGTTGACCTCGATCCGCACCACGTCGAAGGCGGGGGTCTGGTTGGCCCGCTCCATCATCGGCACCCGGTGCGAGCCGTCACCGGCCCAGACCGCGCACTGCGCCGTGCCCGACTGCGGCAGGCCCGGGATCTGGATGGTCACCTCGTCGGCCTCGTTGCCGCCGCGACCGTCCTCGGTGGCGACGAAGAACGCCGGCACGTCCTGCGGGTTCGACGGGGCCTCGTCGGTGCTCTGCAGCATCCGGCAGGCGGTGTGGAAGTGACCGCGGGTCAGCCCCTGGTCGTTGAGGACCGAGCTCTCCAGGTAGTAGCCGCCCTGGCCGGCGGCGAGGAACCGGTCGCGGATCAGGTTCCGGGTGGAGACCCGCAGCGCGAACGCCTGGTTGCGCTGCACCTGCTCCGGGAACTGGGTGATCAGCAGGGACGGGTTGTTGGCGGCCGCGCCGACCTCACCGAAGGCCGTGCTGACGCACCGGTTGCCGTTCTGGAAACCGTCGTGCGGCTGGAGGTCGCTGTTGGTGCAGTCCTTGGCCAGTACGCCGAGCGCATTGCCACCGTTGTTGTTACCGCCATTGTTCTGGCCGCCGTTCTGACCACCGTTCTGGCCGCCATTGGTGGGGCTGGCGGTCGGAGCACCGGTCTGGCCGCCGTTCTGACCGCCGTTCTGGCCGCCATTGGCGCCGCCGTTGTTGTTGTTCGCGGCGACGGTGCATCTCGCGAGCTGGTCCAGGCCCTGCGGGCGCGGCCCCACCCGGTCGATGGCGGTCGCTATCCGGTTCAACGTCGCGCGCCGCTTGTCCTCGAGCGGACGCAGGATGGCGTTGTTGATGAAGGTCTGCCCGTTGCGGCCCTCGGCGGCCAGCCGCCGGTCGGCCTCGGCGATCTGGTTCTGCAACAGGGCGAGGTTCCGGTCGACCTCGGCCCGGGCGCGGTCCGGGACCCGGGGCAGCTTGCCGGCGACGTCCGGGCAGGTCACGCCGGACGCGACGGTGTTCACCGGAGCGTTGCCGTCCTTGACGGCCTGGCACTCGGCGACGGACATCTGGCCGTCGCCCCAGTGGTTGCGGACCCAGCGCCCGTTCTGCCACGTCTGCGTGGTGCTGCCGCGACCGCTCGGCGAGGTGGCGCCGGGACTCGGCGCCACGCAGGCGGACGAGACGTTGCGGGTCGTCGTCCGCCGGTTCTCGTGGGCCGACGAGATCTGGGTCACCGCGGCGATACCGCCGAAGACCGCGAGCGCGCCGACCGCCGCCAGCAGCCGCTTGCTCCGCGCGTTACCGGATGACCGGCGCGCCCCTGTGGACCTGCGCATCGAATTGCTCTCCTTCTCGATCCGGTACCTGACTCGTGACCCGTCGGGCGAACGGAATTCGGGGTGGGACGCCCGTCGGGATCACTGCGACGTTCCGGTCGCGCGTCGATGGCCGACGATGCCCTTTCCGCACCGTCCGCCGCGTCGGGTGGCGCGGCTGGGAAGAACTGTGTCCATTCCCGCTTAGGTACGGAGCGCCGCGGGCGATGGTTCAACGCGGATCGAGGAATTCGGAACGGGCCGGTGAAGACGGCCCGATCGGGGTTCTGCGAAAGACGCGGAGTCACCGCGCGGCGACGCTGCGGTCGGATGTCAGTCGACGCAGAGGTGGTCGAAGGCGAAGCCGCCGACCAGCTCGTCCCGGCGGGCGCGCAGCCCCCGGATCTCCCGCCGCAGCTCGGCCCGGTCCACCAGTGGCGGTTCGTCGGTCTCCAGCGCCCGCAGCCGCTCCCCCACCGCGACGGTGGCCAGATCCTCGGCCAGCCGGGCGGCGTCCACTCCGCACCAGAAGCGGTGCTCGCGGACGGTCACCCGCTCGACCAGGCAGCGACCGGGCCGCACCTCGACCCAGCTCCAGCCCTCGGCCGCCCCGTCCCGCCACCGCACATGCAGCCCGCGCACGATGGGGTCGGCCAGCCGCCGGGACACGTACGCGTCGACGGCGGCGGCGCGGGTCAGCGCCCCGAGGTCGTTGACCGGGCCGGTGCGGCCGTCGGGCAGCCGACCGACGATGTCGCGGAAGGCCACCGCGGTGTCGTACCCGTCGCCGTCCTGGCCGGCGGACGGGCCCGGACCGGCGTACGCGCGGGCGTCGATGACGTACCCGACGATCCGCGGGCCGTGTGCGGCGGACCGCAACGTCGGCGACTCGATCCGCAGCACGGGCAGCTCGACCGCGGCGCAGACGGCGTCGCGCATTCGCTCGGCGCGCTGCCGGGCCGAGCCGGGCGGCGCCGGCGCGCCGAGCACGACGGCGAAGAGCGGCCGACCGGTGTCGGCGGCGCAGACCACGTGGTCGAACTCCTCGCGGGTCGCCGCACTCCACTGGTGCCCGGTGATGCCCTCCGGGCGCCGGGTCACCAGGTCGCCGAGCCGGCGACCGGCGTGCACCACCTGACCGGCCCGGACGGGCAGCGCGGCACCGTCGAGCGGCAGCGGCCGCAGCCGGGAACCGTCGTCGGTGGCGGTACGCGTCATGGTGGTGCCGGATCCTCACGTGGTCGGTCGACCGGCCGAGTCTAGGGCGTCGATCCCGCTCGTCGCCTCGCCGGTGCGGTCGGATCCGGGCCGGCGGCTCAGGCGGCCCCCATCACCAGGCCCTCGATGGTGTGCTTCTGCCGGATCGGGGTCAGCCGCTCCACCACCGGGCACGGCAGGTGGGCGCGGGCCAGCTCGGGCAGCCCGTCCCGGTACTCCCGGGTGACCGCCATGTCGTGCCGCTCGGCGTTGCCGGCGCCGGGGGCGTCCACGCCGAGCACCAGCACCGGTCGGGCCAGCGTCGAGACGTTCGGGGTGCCCCGGTGCACGGTGAGCGCCGAGCGGGCCGAGATGTCGCCGCGCCGCGGGTACTTGCGCACCGCCCGCTGCGCGTAGCGGGGGTACCGCTCCTTCGGCGGGAACATCCCGTGGTCGAAGTCGGCGCCGTCGTCCCACTGGGTGCCGGGGGCGATCTCGAACGGGCCCATCTCCTCGACCGTGTCCACGGTGGTCAGGTTGAACGCGAGCGAGGTGAGTCGCCGTTGGCGTCGGGTCTCCTCGGGCATCGGGAAGTCCCGGTGCCAGGGCTGCATGACGGCCCCCGGGAACGGGATGTCGAAGCCGAGCTCGACGATCTCGTAGTCGGGGCCGAGCGCCGCGCGGCAGACCGCCACCACCCAGGGGTGGGTGACCAGGTCGGCGAAGCCGCGCAGCTGTTCGGGGTGGATCTCGACGTACCAGCGGTGCGGGCCGCGGCCGACCGCGCCGTCGGGGCGGGAGCGGGCCTCCCGGAAGGCCGCGTCGATGTCCTCGCCGACCTGGTCGACCCAGTCGACGGCGAACGCGCCCCGGCAGGCGGTGATGCCGTCGCGGTAGAGGTCGCCGAGCGCCTCCACCGGGGTCTCGTCCTGAATGGTCGGGGTGGGGTGGGCGGTCATCGGTCCTCCTCGGGGTGCCGGCCACCCGAGTATTACAACGTTGTAGAAGACCGGCAAGGGGGCCGGTCCGACGGGTCCGGCCCCCGCGGGGACGATGGGTCGGACCGGCGTCGTCCGCGCCGGGGAGGGAGGTACGCCGTGCGGGTGGTCTCGCTGGTGCCGTCGCTGACCGAGGCGGTGGCGGTGACCTTGCCGGAGGTGCTGGTCGGCGCGACCGACTGGTGCACGCACCCCGCCGGGCTCGACGTGGCGCGGGTGGGCGGCAGCAAGTACCCCGACCTGGACCGGGTGCTCGCCCTGCGCCCGGACCTGGTGCTGCTCAACGTGGAGGAGAACCGGCGCGCCGACGCCGACGCGCTGGTCGCGGCCGGGGTGCCGGTCCGGGTCACCTACCCGCGTACCGTGCCGCAGGCGCTGACCGAGCTGGCCGACCTGCTCGCCGCGCTCGGCGTGACCGCCGAACCGGAGTGGCTCGCCGCCGCCCGCCGCGCCTGGGCCACTCCGGCCACGCCGCCGCCGGTGCCGCGCCGGGCCGTCGTACCGGTGTGGCGCCGGCCCTGGGTGGTACTCGGCGGCGACACCTTCGCCGGGGACGTGCTGCGCCGGCTCGGCATGGCGAACCTGTACGCCGACGACGCCGAGCGGTACCCGCGCCCCGACCTCGACGCGCTGCGCGCCCGGGAACCCGACCTGGTCGTGCTCCCCGACGAGCCGTACGCGTTCACCGCCGCCGACGGCCCGGAGGCGTTCCCCGGCACGCCCTGCGCGCTGGTCTCCGGCCGCCACCTCACCTGGTACGGCCCGTCGCTGGCGGAGGCGCCCGGGCTGCTGGCCGCCCAGCTCGCCGACCCGGTGACCCACCCGGCCTAGACCCGGGGCGCGGCACCGGGTCCAGGCCGCGATTCAGGCGACCGGGGTGACCCGGCCCGGGGGCAGCTCGACCAAACGGTGTCGTCCACGTCGTACCCCATGAGGTCGACCACCCGGACCACCCCGCTGACCTGCCCGGCGAGCCGGACCGCAAGGTCGGCGGCGCTGCGCCGGTCCAGCCGGCCGTCCAGGGTCACCTCACCGTCGCGGACCCGCACGCTGACCAGCCCGTCCCGGACGGTATGGCGGCGCCGACCAGCGGGGGCAGAGGCGGTGGACCGGGTCGGACGGGGGCCGAAGGTCCCGCCGGCGGGGCCGCGTTCGGGGTCCAAGGTCCCGGTCCGGGACGGCCCGACCGGCCCTGCCCGCGACCGCCGCGTGGCGGTGCAATGAATGTGCCACCGGAAAGCGCGGTGCCAGGCAGAGAAGGGACGTGGACACCATGACCGCGACGATCGAGCGGACCACCACCGCCACCACCATCGCTCCGGCGGCCGAGACCCCCCGTGAGCGCGCCGCCCGGTTCGTCTGGGCCGGCACCCGGATCGCCCTCGGCTGGATCTTCCTCTGGGCGTTCCTGGACAAGGCCTTCGGCCTCGGCCACGAGACCGCGGCGAAGAACGCCTGGATCAACGGCGGCAGCCCGACCAAGGGGTTCCTGACCTTCGGCGCGACCGGCCCGTTCAAGGGCGTCTACCAGGACATCGCCGGCGCGACCTGGGCCGACTGGCTGTTCATGGCCGGTCTCGCCGGGATCGGCGTGGCACTGCTGCTCGGCATCGGGATGCGACTGGCCGCCACGACCGGCGCACTGCTGATGGTGCTCATGTGGACCGCCGTCCTGCCTCCCGAGAACAACCTCTTCATGGACGATCACATGATCTACGCCGCGGTGCTCGCCGGGTTGGCCCTGGTCAGCGCGGGCAACACCCTTGGCCTCGGTCGGGTCTGGGCGAACCTCCCCGTCGTCCGGAGGTACGGCTGGCTGAAGTGACCGCACCGACCCGCAGGGGGCGCCACCGACCGGTGGCGCCCCCTGCGGCGTGTCCGGGTCCGCGACGGCGCGCCCGGCGCGTCGTCGTCGGGACTGCCGGGGATCGGTGGGTCACGATCCGGCAGGATCGGAACCGACCGGACGATCGAGCCAGAACGGCAGGAGATCAGCAGATGAACATGCCCCAGGCAGGCAAGCCCGAGATCGGCCCGATCGAGGGCGCGCCCCCGGCCGACCTCGTTATCGAGGACATCACCGTGGGCGACGGCCCGGAGGCCCGGCCCGGCCAGCTCGCCAACGTCCACTACGTCGGGGTGTCCCACTCCACCGGGCGCGAGTTCGACGCCTCGTGGAACCGGGGCGAGGCGTTCGAGTTCCCGCTCGGCGGCGGCCAGGTCATCGCCGGCTGGGACCAGGGCGTGGTGGGCATGAAGGTCGGCGGCCGTCGCCGGCTGACCATCCCGCCGCACCTGGGCTACGGCAGCCGTGGCGCCGGCGGCGTCATCAAGCCGAACGAGACGCTGGTCTTCGTCGTCGACCTGCTCGGCGTCCGCTGACCGGAGGCGGGGTCGTCGGCGCCGTGTCGACGGCCCCGCGCCATCGGCGTGCAGGGTCGGCGGCGGCGCGTCTCAGGCACAGGCGACCAGCTCGCCGCGGGGGCAGGGCGGAGTGGGCAGGCTCTGCACGACGGGGACGACCCGGTGCAGGCCGGTGGCCCGCAGCACCCGGGCGACCACCGGATCCGGGTCGGCCAGCACCAGCTCGCCGCCCCGGGCCCGCAGCCGCAGGTGCGCGGCGACCAGCGCGCGGACCCCGGCGGCGGAGAGCAGCCGGACACCGGAGAGGTCGACCCGCAGCACCGGCCGCGCCGGCGCGGCCCACAGCGCGGCGCGCAGCACACCGACCGAGGCGACGTCGACCTCGCCGACCACACGCACCCCGACCACGTCGTCACCCACGCTGAGCTGCACGTGGAGCCGGTCACCCCGCTGTCCCATACGGACGAATCTAGCCCCGACCACCGACATTTCCGCCGTCCGACGGGCCGAATCCGGGTACGCCCAGGGTCGCCCCCGGGGGAGTCCCCGATCCGCCTCAGGGACGATGCGCCGCCGGCGCGACACGCCCGGCGGGGGCACGGGACCGGGATCGGCGGGTGACAATGACCCGATGGTCGTCCCGCGCCAGCGCCCCCGCCCGCCCCGCCTGATCCGGCCCGTCCGCGAGCCGGCCACCGTCCCGCCCCCGTTGACCGGGGTCTGGGCGGCCACCGACCGGCGGCTCGACGCGGTCGAGCTGCTGCCCCTGCCACCCGGCGCGCACGGGCCGGAGGACGTGCTGGTGGACCCGGACGGGCGGGTGGTCAGCGGCGACGAGGACGGCCGGCTCTGGTGGTGGCCCGCCGACGCGACCGCCGGCACCACGCCCCGGCTGCTCGCCGAGACCGGCGGGCGACCGCTCGGCATCGAGCTCGACCCGCGCGACGGCAGCCTGGTGGTCTGCGACGCGTACCGGGGGTTGCTGCGGGTCACCCCCGACGGCGCGGTGCGCGAGCTGACCGGCACCGCGCCGCCGGTGCACCTGGCCGACAACGCCACGGTGGCCCGCGACGGCACGGTCTACTTCACCGACTCCTCCGACCGCTACCCGCTCTCGCACTGGAAGCACGACCTGCTGGAACACCGCCCCAACGGGCGGGTGCTGGCCTACGACCCGCGCTCGGGGCGCACCGAGGTGGTGACCGACGGGCTCTACTTCCCCAACGGGATCGCGCTGAACCCCGACGAGTCGGCGCTGATGCTGGCGGAGACCAGCACCCACCGGCTGGTGCGGGTGGCCCTGCCCGACGGGGCGGTCACCGTGCTCACCGACCTGCCGGCGTACCCGGACAACCTCACGGCGGTCGGCGACGGGACGTACTGGATCGCGTTGCCCAGCCCCCGGCTGCCGGTCGTCGAGCGGCTACTGCCGCACCCCCGGCTGCGCCAGCTGGTGGCGCTGCTGCCCGACGCGGTACGACCGCAGCCGCAGAAGTACGGGCTGGTCGCCCTGGTCGACGGCGAGGGGACGGTGCTGCGCACGCTGCACGGCCCCGACGGCGCCTACTGGATGATCACCGGGGTCCGGCAGCACGGCGACCGGCTCTGGCTGGGCAGCCTGATCGGCACCGCCATCGCCCGCGTCGACCTCACCTGACGTCCGCCTCACCGGCCCCGACCGTCGCCGGCCGCGACGGCGCGCGCACGGCAGGGGGGCTCGGGAACGCTACGGATCTGATGACGTCGATGACTCACGGGCGCACCGGTGAGTCGGTGACGACATCAGATCCGTAGCGTCTCTCGGGAGCCCTTCCGGGAGGCCATCGAAACTGCCGGCTGCTCGATCTCGACCGGGCACCGGCCCCGAGCCTGCCCGGGCCGACGTACGACCGGCTCGCCGCGCGGTGAGCCGGTCGTACCCCGGTCGTTCCTCCCCCTGGTCTCAGCCGCCGCTGGCGGACGGCGCGGGTGCGGGCGACGATCCCCCCGCCACCGCCCCCGGGTGCCCCGGGCTCAGGGTGGGCGCCGGCTTCAGGCCGGGCGGCACGGGCAGCGCGCTGCCCTTGGCGAACTCGTCCCAGCTGACGTTCCAGGCGGTGAAGCCGTTGCCCTGGTCCAACTGCACCTCGGTGCCCTTGATGGTCACCAGGTCGCCGACCTTGGTGATGCCCATCAGCCAGTCCGCCGCCGTCACCGACACGTTGGTGCAGCCGTGCGAGACGTTGATGTGGCCCTGATCGCCCTCCGACCACGGCGCGGCGTGGATGAACTCGCCGCCCCAGGTGAGCCGCTGGGCGTCCTCGACGTCGACCACGTAAGGGTCGGCCGAACCCCGGGTGTCGAACGTGGTGAAGTCGTGCTTCTCCATGATCACCATCTTGCCGCTCGAGGTCGGGGTGCTCGGCTTGCCCATACTCACCGGGATCTTGCGGACCAGCTTACCGTCCTGGAGGACCGACATCTGCTTGGTGGCGTTGTCGATCTCGAGGGCCACCTGCCGGCCGATCTTCGAGGTGGACCGGCGGTCGTCGTCACCGATGAACTCCTTGCCGATCGGGAGTCCCGCCAGTCCCGACCGCACGCTGATCTTCGTGCCGGGCTTCCAGAAATCCGGCGCCCGGTATTCGACCTGCTTGCCGTCCCCCACCCATGACCAGGTACCCGGCTGCGGCGGGTCGGTCTTCACGAACAATCGCCGTTGCACGGTCGCCCGGGCCTCTTTGGGAATTGGCGGATCGAATGCGACGGTCACCGGCATCGCGGTGCCGTACGTCTGATTTCCGGTGAAATACAACGTGCTCTTTATCGCCTGTCTGGTCGATTTGGGCGACGTGGTGAAGGTCGTCCGCCCGACGGCGGTCCGCCCCTTCTTCCCCGTGGCGGTCACCTCCGCGGTGTAGGTCCGGCCGTTCTCCAGCGGGGTGCTCGGCACCCAGCTCGACCCGTCCTCGCGCGGCTCCCCCGCGACCTGCTTCCCCTTGTCGTCGGTGAGCTTGACGCCGGTTACCTTCCCGTGGCTCACGCTCGTGCCGACCTCCGCGCTGACCGGGACGTCCTTCGCCCGGTCGGCGGGGGTCACCGTGACCGCGGGATCCGGGGCCCTGCCCGACGCCGAGCCGGTGGCGTCCTTCCGGTCCGCCGTGCACCCGCCGAGGATCAACGGTGTGGCTGCGATGGTCACCGCCAATAGCGTCAGTCGCCGCCTCACATCCATATTCAGCCCCCCGTTTCCATTTCCCTTGGCCACATTCTGTACGGCGCTTCTCGGGCCGCGGCGCACTTTCGCGGGAAATGCTCGGAAACGGCTGGGCTTTTGGACGCCGATGTGCTCGGCCGCGAATTCGCGGCCCGGCCGTCCCGGAACAGGAAGCCTGGGTGGTCCGTGTCCCCGGCGTACCGACTCGGGGCGTTCAGTCCCAGTCCCGGTCGCCGTGGTTGCGGTCCCACCGGCCGCCGACCGGCGGGGTGTCCCACCGGGTGGCGCTCGCGGCGTTGCCGGCGAGGTCGTTGTCCTCGACCCGGCAGGCCACGCAACTGCCCCGCTCGGTGATCCACAGCCCGTGGGTCTGGGTGCTCGGGTCGTGGTTGTCCCAGACGCGGTTGCCCCGGATCGTCGCCGAGTCGACCGGCGCGTTGATGGTGATCCCGGCCCAGGTACCCGGCGCGGCGGGCAGCTCGTACGCGGTCCCGGGCAGCGGGGTGTCACCGCTCCAGGCGGTGGAGGAGTCCGGGCGTACCGGGGCGAGGGTGAGTTCGGAGGCGGTGTTGGCGGCCACCATGGCCACCCGCTCGCCCACCCGCAGCACCTTGCCCCGGTGCCCGTCCGACGGCCAGTTCGCCGAGCGGTCCACCAGCGCCTTGTCGCTGTACCGGACCGTCTCGCCACCGCCGGCGCAGGCGCCGCCGCACTGCCGCCCGTTGTTGCGGATCCGGTTGTTGAGCAGCACCGGGTCGGTCATCGGGCGGTCGACGCGGATGCCGTCCAGGCCGTTGCCCCAGAACTCGTTGCTCTCGATCACCACGTCCATCGCCGGGTCCTGGTAGCCCCGGCCCAGGTTGTGCTCGTGGTAGCCGTACGCCCCGTTGCCGCTGATCCGGTTGCCCCGCACCGTGTACGGGCCGGGGGTGTTGCCCATGCTGATCCCGTCGCGGAGGTTGCCGTCGATCACGCAGTCGGTCAGCAGCCCACCCCGGCCGGCCACCCCCGAGGTGCCGTTGGCCGAGACGTCGAAGCCCGCCTCCAGGTTGCCGGTCATCGTGCAGCCGGTGACGATCAGCCCGTCGGCGCCCCAGTCCGAGATGCCGAACCGGTTGCCCTGGCTGTGGCAGCCGACGATCCGGTAGCCGCGCGGCGGCGGCCAGTAGTCCTTCTGCAACTCCAGGAAAATGCCGTTGGTGCCGTTGCCCAGCGCGGTGCAGTTGGCGATGGTGAGCCGCTCGACGGTGCCCCAACCGCCGATCCCGATGCCGATACCGGCCCCGCCCATCTCCTCGCCGTTGTCCAGCCGGCCGCAGCCGACCACCACCACGCCGTCGATGATGCCGTCCTGGAGGAAGTCGCAGCCGAGCCCGCTCGCCGCGGTGTGGTGGATGTAGAGGTTGCGGAACACCCCGCGCACCACGTACTGCAGGCCCAGCCCCTTGGCCAGGTAGTTGTACTCGGCCATGGCCACGCCGGAGCCGTCGATCTCGAAGTCGGCGAAGGTGCAGTCGGCGATGTGCCGGTCCCGGTCCGCGCCGTGCTGCAGGGTGGTCCAGAAGGCCAGTGGCGTCGGGTCGGCGCGGTTGCCCTCGTTGCTGAGCAGGAACCGGGTCGCCGCCGAGCCGGCCCCGATCAGCGAGACCCCGCTGCGCCACACCGTGCCGGCGTCGCGGATCGAGTAGATCCCCGGTGGGCAGTAGATCACCCGGGCCCGTCCGTCGGCGGCGTACCCGTCGCCGAGCCGGTCCACCAGGGCGGCGAGCGCCGGCTGGTCGTTGGTCACCCCGTCGCCGGTCAGCCCGTACTCGTGCGCGTCGCACCACAACGGCGCACCGGCCACGGACGGACGCCGGTCCCGCACGGTGGCGGGCAGACCCTGGTACGGCACGGGTGCTCCTCTCGGCGGGCCGGTCGTTCCCCCGGCCGCCGATTTCCCGGCCCACCGACCGGAAAACGCCGTGCCCACGCCCCCACCGCCCGCACCGATGGGCGGACGAAGCGGACACCACGCCGTCCGGCGGCGGAGCCGGCCAGCGCGGCCGGCTCCGCCCGTACCGCTCAGACGTTGGCGACCAGCAGCGCCGGCTGCTCGACGCAGTCGGCGACGTGCCGCAGGAAGCCGCCCGCCACGCCACCGTCACAGACCCGGTGGTCGAAGGTGAGGCTGAGCTGGGTCACCTTGCGCACCGCGAGCTGCCCGTCGACCACCCAGGGCTTGTCCACGATCCGGCCCACCCCGAGCAGGGCCGCCTCCGGGTGGTTGATGATCGGCGTCGAGCCGTCCACGCCGAACACCCCGTAGTTGTTCAGGGTGAAGGTGCCGCCGGTCAGCCGGGCCGGCGGCAGCGTGCCGGCCCGGGCCGCGGCGGTGGTCTCCGCCAGCGCGGCGGCCAGCTCCCGGGTGGTGAGCCGCTGGGCGTCGCGCAGCACCGGGACGACCAGGCCCCGGTCGGTCTGCGCGGCGATGCCCAGGTGCACCCCGGCCGACTGGACGATCCGCTGCCCCTCGGTGTCGACGTGCGAGTTGAGCTGCGGGAACCGCCGCAGTCCGCTGAGGCAGATCCGGGCCAGCAGGGCCAGGATGCTCACCGGCGCGTCCGGGGTGGCGGCGTTGATGGCCGCCCGGGTCTCCAGCAGCCCGGTGGCGTCCACGTCCACCCAGATGGTCACCTCGGGGATCTCCCGCCGGCTGCGGGAGAGCTTGTCGGCGATCACCTTGCGGATGCCGGTGAGCGGGATGACCACGTCCTGCCCGTCGGCCGGCGCGAGCCCGACGTGCGCGGCGGGCTGCTCCGGCACCGCCGCGAGCCGGCTGGCCGGCGCGGCGGCGGCCGCCTCCACGTCGGCGCGGCGGATCACGCCGCCGGTGCCGGTGCCCCGCACCGCGGTCAGGTCCACCCCGCGTTCCCTGGCCAGCCGCCGCACGATCGGCGAGATGACCAGGGCCGCCGTCGGCGTCCGCCCGGCCGGGAGGTCGGTCGGTGCCGCGGCCGGCTCCGGCGTGTCCTTCCCCTCGGGGGCGTCGGTCGCGCCGGCGGTGGGCTCGGGCGCCAGCGTCAACCGGGGGCGGCGCCGACGCCGGCCGGCGCCGGCGTGCCCGGTGCCGTACCCGATCAGCACGTTGCCGGAGCCGGCCCGCTCCTCCTCGCGGTAGGTGGCGTGCCCGGCCGGCTCGCCGCCGCCGTCGCCGTCCAGCGGCGCGATGGTGATCAGGGGTTGGCCGACCGGGCGCACCTCACCCGCCGCGCCGTGCAGGGCGACCACCCGGCCGGCGTACGGGCAGGGCACGTCGACGACCGCCTTGGCGGTCTCCACCTCGACCACGCTCTGGTCCACCGTGACCACGTCGCCCACGGCGACCCGCCACTCCACGATCTCGGCCTCGCTCAGCCCCTCGCCCAGGTCGGGCAGGAGGAAGACCTGCGTCCGCTCCACCGTGGTCACGCCGCACTCCCCTGAGGCAGCCAGCGCGGGTCGGGCTGGTCGTCCCACTGGAGGCGGGCCACCGTGTCCAGCACCCGGTCCACCGAGGGCAGGTGGGTGTGCTCCAGCATCGGCGCCGGGTACGGGATGTCCAGGCCGGACACCCGCAGCACCGGGGCGTGCAGGGCGTGGAAGCAGCGCTCCTGCACCCGGGCGGCGATCTCCGCGCCGACGCCGGCGAAGCCCTGCGCCTCCTGGATCACCACGCACCGGCCGGTCCGGCGGACCGAGGCGGCGATCGTCTCGTCGTCGAACGGCACGATGGTGCGCACGTCGACGACCTCCAGGTCCCAGCCCTCCTCACGGGCGGCCTCGGCGGCCTCCAGCGCGACCGGCACCGCCGGACCGTACGCGACCAGGGTGGCGTCGGTGCCGGGCCGGCGCACGACCGCCCGGCCGAACGGCGCGGTGGTCGCGGGCAGTTGCGCCTCGGCGCTGGAGAAGTAGAGCTTCTTGGGCTCCATGAACACGACCGGGTCGGGGTCGTCGATCGCCTGGCGCAGCAGCGAGTACGCGTCCTCGACGGTGGCCGGGGTGACCACCTTCAGGCCCGGGGTGTGCGCGTAGTACGCCTCGGACGAGTCGCAGTGGTGCTCCACCCCGCCGATGCCGCCGGCGTAGGGCACCCGGATCACGATCGGCACGCTCAGCGCGCCGCGGGTGCGGTTGCGCAGCTTCGCCACGTGCGAGGCGATCTGCTCGAAGGCCGGGTACGCGAACGCGTCGAACTGCATCTCCACCACCGGGCGCAGCCCGGACATGGCCAGCCCGACGGCGAAGCCGACGATGCCGGCCTCGGCCAGCGGGGTGTCGAAGCAGCGCTTGTCGCCGAAGCGGGCCTGGAGCCCGTCGGTGATCCGGAAGACGCCGCCGAGCTGCCCGACGTCCTCGCCGAAGACGACCACGCGGTCGTCGTCGAGCATCGCGTCGGCGAGCGCGGCGTTGAGCGCCTTCGCCATGGTCATGGTGGCCATCAGGCGTCCCCCTCCTCGTCGCGGGCGGCGGCCAGCTCGGCGCGGACCTGCTCGCGCTGCTCGACCAGCTGCGGGGTCGGCTCGGCGTAGACGTGGTCGAAGAGGCTGAGCGGGTCGACCGTGGGCTGGGCGTTCATCCGGTCGCGCAGGTCGGCGGCGTACGCCTCGGCCTCCTCGGCGATCGCGGCCACCGCCGCGTCGTCGAGCGCGCCCCGGTTGCGCAGGTACGTCTCCAGCCGGGCCACCGGGTCGCGGTCGCGCCAGGCCTCGACCTCGTCGGCGTCGCGGTAGCGGGTGGCGTCGTCGGCGTTGGTGTGCGGCTCCATCCGGTAGGTGTGCGCCTCGACCAGGAACGGGCCGTGACCGGCCCGGGCGTGCGCCACCGCGCGGGTGAGCACCGCCAGCACCGCCACCGGGTCGTTGCCGTCGACCTGCTCGCTGGGCACGCCGTAGCCGACGCCCTTGTACGCCAGGCTCGGCGCGGCGGTCTGCCGGGACAGCGGCACGCTGATCGCGTACTTGTTGTTCTGCACGAAGTAGACGACCGGGGCCTTGAACACGGCGGCGAAGTTGACCCCCTCGTGGAAGTCGCCCTCGCTGGTCGCCCCGTCGCCGATGAAGGCCAGCGCCACGGTGTCCCGGCCCTGGTACGACTCGCCGTAGGCCAGCCCGGCGGCGTGCACGCATTGGGTCGCCAGCGGGGTGCACTGCGGCGCGGTGTGCACCCGCGTCGGGTCGTACCCGCAGTGCCAGTCGCCGCGCAGCAGGGTGAGCACCTCGACCGGGTCGATACCCCGGCTGACCAGCGCCATCGACTCGCGGTAGGTGGGGAAGACCCAGTCGGTGTCGCGCACCGCGAGGGTCGCCCCGACCTGGCAGGCCTCCTGGCCGCGCGAGGACGGGTAGACGGCGAGCCGGCCCTGCTTGGTCAGGGCGGTGGCCTGGGTGTCGAAGCGGCGACCGACCACCATCCGGCGGTACATCTCGCGCAGCGCCTCGACGGGCGGCTCGGGGTAGTCGGCGCGGGACGGCAGCGGCGTGCCGTCCGGGTCGAGCAGTCGGACCGGCTCGGCCTGCGGGAGCAGGCCGGCGGACGGGTCGGGCGCGGCCGGGGTGGCCGGCCGGCGGGTGCGCGGGGATGCCCTGCGGACCGCCTGGGGTGTGGTCGTCACGGCGGGGACCTCCTGGACGTGTGGTGGCCTTATGCTCCTGCTGTCGGATGATTGACTCAAGATGCGCGGTGAACGTGGGATGAATGGCATCCCGAGGGGGCTGATGTGAGCCAGGAGACCAGTCCGGAGGCGGGCCTGCCCGGTGGAACGGGACGTTCGGTCGGTCCGCTGGACGAGGTGGACCGGCGCATCCTCGACGAGCTGGTCCGCGACGGCCGGCTCTCCGTCCGTACGCTCGCCGAACGCGTCCACGTCTCCCGCACCAACGCGTACGCCCGGGTGGAGCGGCTGCTGCGCGACGGGGTGATCACCGGGTTCCGGGCGCAGGTGGCGCCCGAGCCGGCCGGGCTGGGCACCTCGGCGTACATCGCCCTGACGATCCAGCAGAACACCTGGCGGGAGGTGTCGGCGGAGCTGGCCCGGGTGCGCTACGTCGAGCACGTGGCGCTGCTCAGCGGCGAACACGACGTGCTCGCCCTGGTCCGCGCGCCGGACAACGCCACCCTGCGCGACGTGGTGCTGGAGCGGGTGCAGGGCATCGCCGGGGTGCTGTCCACCCGCAGTTGGCTGGTCTTCGAGGAGTTCACCGGCGCGCAGAGCCCCTTCCAGTGACCCCTCAACGCCCCGGGCGGTGACCCGTCAGCGCTCCGGTGGGGCCGCCAACCCCTCCCGGTCGGCCAACTCGAGCAGCGGCTCCAGCGAGAAGCGCCGCTCGTCCAGGCCGGCGTGCGGGTCGCCGCGCCCGGCGAACCGGGCCGGCATGCTCACCACGTCGAAGTCCTCGGGCCGGGCGTCGTCCAGCTCCGACCAGTCCAGCGGCGCGGAGACCAGCGCCGCCGGCGTCGGCCGGATCGAGTACGCCGAGGTCATGGTGTGGTCGCGGGCCATCTGGTTGTAGTCGACGAAGACGGGCCGGTCCCGCTGCTCGCGCCACCAGGTGGTGGTGACCAGGTCGGGGCGGCGGCGCTGCATCTGGAGGCCCAGCGCCAGCACCGCGCGCCGGCACTCGCCGAAACTCCACCTCGGCTCGATCGACAGGTAGACGTGCAGGCCCCGCCCGCCGGTGGTCTTCGGGTAACCCACCAGGCCCAGCTCGTCGAGGAAGGCACGGACCTCGTGCGCCACCGGCACCACCTGGTCGAAGCCGACGCCCGGCATCGGGTCGAGGTCGATGCGGAGCTGGTCGGGGCGTTCCACGTCCGCCGCCGAGACCGGCCAGGGGTGGAACCGCAGGGTGCCCAGGTTGGCCGCCCAGATGACCACGGCCAGCTCGCTCGGCGCGACCTCGTCGGCCGTCCGCCCGCTGGGGAAAGTGATGTGCGCGGTGCGGACCCAGTCGGGCGCGCCGGCCGGCAGCCGCTTCTGGTAGAAGGCGTCGCCGCGGTTGTCCTGCCGGGTGGCGATCTTCGCGCCCTCGAAGACACCGCGCGGCCAGCGTTCCAGCATGGTCGGCCGGTCCCGCAGCGCCCGCAGGATGCCGTCGCCGACGGCGAGGAAGTAGCGCACCACGTCCAGCTTGGTCAGGCCTCGCTCCGGGAAGTAGGGCTTGTCCGGGCTGGAGACCCGGACCACCCGCTCCCCGATCCGGATCTCCTCCGCCGCCGTCGCCACGCTCACACCGTAACGGCAGCGGCCGACTCCCGCGCCCGGCTCACCAGCACGCCCGGTGGGATGGTGGACACGCCCGACGAGAGGCCGGCGGTTCCGGGTGGCGGGGGCCCGGCCTAGGCTGCCGCCATGGCGACGTACCTCGACGTGCACCCGGACAACCCGCAACCACGGACGATCAGCCGGGTGGTGGACGTCGTCCGCGGCAACGGACTGATCGCCTACCCGACGGACTCGTGCTTCGCCCTCGGCTGCCAGCTGGGCAACCGGGAGGGCATCGACCGTATCCGGGACATCCGCCAGCTCGACAGCCGGCACCACTTCACCCTGGTGTGCCGGGACTTCGCGCAGCTCGGCCAGTTCGTCCAGATCAACAACGCGCTGTTCCGGTCGCTGAAGGCGGCGACCCCGGGCAGCTACACCTTCATCCTGCCGGCGACGAAGGAGGTGCCGCGCCGGCTGCTGCACCCGAAGAAGAAGACGGTGGGGGTCCGCATCCCCGATCACGTCGTGACGCAGGCGTTGCTGGCCGAGCTGGGCGAGCCGCTGGTGTCGAGCACCCTGCTGATGCCCGGCGACACCGAACCGATGACGCAGGGCTGGGAGATCAAGGAGCGACTCGACCACGTGGTCGACGCGGTGATCGACTCCGGCGAGTGCGGCACCCTGCCCACCACGGTGATCGACTTCTCCGAGGGCGAAGCGGAGATCCTCCGTCGCGGCGCCGGCGACCCGTCCCGCTTCGAGTAGCTCCGGGTCCTGCGGCGCGGCGACGGACGGGGTGGGTCAGGGCGTCTCGTCGTCCAACGACGGCAGCGGCAGCAGCACGGCGGTGCTGCCAGCGCCCCGCTCGGAGTGCGCGGGTGGCGGCAGGTCACCGCCCGGCGCCCGGCTGTGCAGCCGGCCCGCCCCGGCCGGTCCGGCACGGCGGGAGACCTCGCAGGTCACCTGATGGATCGGCGCGGGCGCGGTGCCGAACCGCCCCGGTCCCCAGCGCACCCAGATCGCGACGCGGCCGGCCGCCGCCTCCGCCGCCAGCTTCTCCCAGGTACGACGCCGGTCCGTGTGGTCGACCTCGATGACCACGGGCGGCCCGTCCGGCCGGGCACACGCGACGTCGAGTACCGACTGCTGACGGGAGAGCGGCGGCGGTAGGGGCAGCACGCTCGGCGCCCGACGGTAGACCCGCCAGCCCTGGTCACCCGCCCAGGCGACCACGGATTCGATGATCCGCGCCGTCACCGCGTCCGTGGTCAGGTCGACGAAGGTGAGCCGGGCGAGCGCGCGCCCGAGCGACGCCGCCAGCCGTTCGCCGTCCGCCACGCCGTCCATGGGCGCAGGGTAGCGGCTCGCCGGGCCTCCGCCGTGACCGGCGGCCGCGGCCGGGCGTCCCGCCGGCCGCCGGACCGCCGCGTCGGCCGGTGGTGCCGGCGCCATGACCCGCCGCCGCCCCGCAAGGCGGCGGCGGGCCGGTCGACAGCCGCCGTCAGGAGCGGCCCGGCAACTGACGGTTGTCGGGCGGGGCGGCGCGGCCGTCCGACGGGGCGGCGGGAGCGGTGACCACGTCCGGCGCGACCGGGGCCGACGGCAGGGTGGCCCGGCCGGTGACGGGCATGGTCAGCGTGCTGCGCCCGAGGTCCACCGAGACGGTGGCGTCCCGGTCGTCGGTCTCGGTGAAGCCCGGGTCGCTCTGGGCGAGGACGAGACCGAGCACGTGGCCGGCCGGCAGCACCGCGTCGTACGCGTTGAGCGGCAGGGTGACCGTGTACCAGCGGTCCGGGCGCAGCGGGCTGGTGAACCGCAGGGACCGGTGGTGCGCCGCGTCGAGCCAGCCGCGGGTGAGGACGCCGTGGTCGGTGACCGCGGTGATCTCGGCCGTGTCCCGGTAGCAGGCGTCATCGGCCACGGTGGACTCCCCCCAGCACGACTCGGTGGCCAGCGTCCGGACCCCCTCCGAGCTGCGGTACTGGATCCGTTCCGCGGTGCCGTAGTCGACGAGTCGCGCGCTCAGCGCGGTGGTCGGCCGGTCGACCCTGATCCGCAGGCGCACCGACGGCGTCCCGGAGATCCGCAGCGGCGCGGTCAGCGCGCCGGAGAGGAACACCAGCCGTCCGGCGCGGGCGGTCGTCGGCTCGGTGACCACCTGCGGCTCGGTCAGCGACTCGTCGGTGTACGCCCGCACCACGCCCGGACGGGCGCCAGGACCGCCGAGCGTGCCGGTCGTGCCGTCGCCGGCGCCCAGGGCCACCGGGACGTTCCGGGTGCCCGGAGCCGGCCAGTCGCGCTGCTCGGTCCACACCCCGGGGGCGGTCTCCAGGGTGGCCCGGGGCTCCCGCATGACCCCGTTGGGCAGGCCCTGCAGCCAGTAGTCGAACCAGCGGTGCAGGGTGGCCACCCACTCGGCCCGGCGGACGTCGAACGGGTCCTCGTGCCCGGCCTGGTAGAGCCAGAGCCTGCGCGGCACCTGCCGGTCGGCGAGCGCGTCCCACCAGCGGGCGAACTGGCCGGTGGTGACGTTCAGGTCGTTGACGCCGTGCGCGACCAGCACGCTCGCCCGGACCTGCTCGACCGAACGGCGGTAGTCCCGCTCCGCCCAGTACGCGTTGTAGTCGCCGGTGTCCTCCGCGCTGTCCGCGCGCAGCCGGGCGAGCACGGCGGCGCACGCCTCGGCGGGCCGACCGTTGACCACCTGGTGCAGGTAGGCGGGATAGTCCGACGCCCGCAGCAGGCCCCGGTAACGCTGGTAGTCGTACCAACTGGAGATCGCGGAGATCGGCACGATGGTCTCCAGGCCCCGGACGCCGGTGGCCGCCACGCCGTTGGCGACCGAGCCGTCCCACGACTTGCCGATCATGCCGACCCGGCCGGTGCTCCACGACGCGGTGACCGGCTCGCCGTCCAGCGTGAAGCCGCGGGCCCGGCCGTTCAGCCAGTCCACCACCGCCTTCGCCCCGGCCACCTCGGCCCGGCCGCCGACGTCCTCGCAGCCGGTGGCGCGGGCGGTGCCGCTGAGGTCGACCGCGGCGAAGGCGTACCCGCGGGGGACGAACCAGTTGTCGTAGAAGAGCGGGGCCTTGGCGATCACGCCGTTCGCGTCGTACGTCTTGCGTTCGCTCTCGTTGCCCCGGCCGCAGCAGTGGTAGTACGGCGAGGCGTCCATGATGACCGGCACCCGGACGCCGGCCTGCGCCGTCTCCCGGGGCCGGACCAGGTCGACCATGACCCGGTCCCGCACGCCGTCGCCGTCGGCGTCGGTCGGCGTCTCGACCTGGACGCTCTCCCGGACGGCGTCGGCGTAGGAGTAGACCGGCACGGTGTGGTCGCCGGCGAGGTGCGGTGGGGCGGCCGGCCGGCCGGGCGCGGCGTGGGTGGGGGCGGCGGGGGCGGCCGTGAGCAGCAGCGCCGTGAGGGTGGCGGCGGCCAGCGCCCGGCTCCGGGCAGGCGTCATCGTGGTCCTTCCGACGGGTACGGCAGGTCAGGCCATTCCACCCCATCGATATGGCTCCTGCCTAGTGTCCGGTGTCGACCCGGTCACTTTCGGCGACGCCGGAGGGTTGACCATCGACATCCGTCTTCGTAACGTTCGGCGGGACCGTCGACCCTCCCTCCACCGGCGAAGGGACCTCCGTGGCACGACGACGTACCCTCTCCCTGATCCTGGCCGCGACGCTGCTCTCCGGCGGCACCGTGGCCCTCTCCCCCACCGGCGCCGGCGCCTCACCGCCGCGTCCCGAGGACGAGTACCGGCCGGTGCGCGGGCCCTCCGCCCCCGCCGAGTACCGCTACCTGCAGAGGACCGTGCGCGGCGAGGCGCTGCCCCGGCACGCCTACGACACGGCGGCGAAGGCCGGGGCCCGGCTGCCCGCGGTCGGCGGCCGGTGGACCTCGGTCGGGCCGACCAACATCGGCGGCCGGATCACCTCGCTCGCGCTGGACCCGCACCGCCCCGACACCGTCTACGCCGCCGCGGCCAGCGGCGGGGTCTGGGTGAGCCGGGACGCCGGCAACCGCTTCGAGCCGGCCTGGCCGGACGGCTGGACCCAGGCGATGGGCGCGGTGGCGACCGGCCCGGACGGCACCCTGTACGCCGGCACCGGCGAGGCCAATCCCGGTGGTGGCAGCATCACCTACGAGGGCACCGGCCTGTACGCCTCCCGCGACGGCGGCCGGAACTGGCGGTCGCTGGGCCTGCGTGACTCGGGCGCGATCGGCGCGATCACCGTCGACCCGGCCGACCCGACGCGGATCTTCGTGGCCGCCGCCGGTTCGCTCTACAGCGGCGGCGGCGACCGGGGCGTCTACCGGTCCACCGACGGCGGTGCGACCTGGCAGCGGATCCTCGCCGGGGCCAACGAGTTCACCGGCGCGACCGAGGTGCTGATCGACCCGCGCGACGCCGACCGGCTCTACGCCGTGCTCTGGGACCACCGCCGCACCCCGGACCTGCGCACCTACGGCGGTGTCGGCTCAGGGGTCTACCGCTCGGTCGACGGCGGAGCGACCTGGGCGCGCCTGGCGGGTGGGCTGCCGGCGGCCGGGCCGGAGGTGGGCCGGATCGGCCTGGGGCAGTCCGTCTCGGACCCGGACCGGCTCTACGCCATCGTCAACTCCACCGCCGGCCCGTTCGCCGGGTTCTACGGCAGCAGCGACGGCGGCGACGCCTGGACCCGGCTGCCGGACACCCCGGAGCTGACCACCTCGCAGTCCACCTTCGGCTGGTGGTTCGGCAAGGTCTGGGTCGACCCCGACGAGCCCCAGCACGTGCACGTCGCGGGCGTGCCGCTGCTGACCACCAAGGACGGCGGGCGGACCTGGACGGCGGACAGCAGTTCCACCCACGTCGACCACCACGCGATGATCTGGGACCCGCGTTATCCGCAGCGGGTCTACCTCGGCAACGACGGTGGGACGTACCGCTCGGACGCCGACGGGGACGGCGGCTGGGTGAAGGCCACCCACGAGCCGTACACGCAGTTCTACAGCGTGGCGATCACGCCGCAGGACGTCAGCCGGATCTCCGGCGGCACCCAGGACAACGGCTCGCTGCGCTCGTGGGGCGGCCCGGCCTTCAACGAGTACCTCGGCGGGGACGGCGAGGAGAACCTGATCAACCCGACCGACAAGGAGAACGTCTACGCCTGCTACCAGTACGGCAACTGCTTCTGGTCGGTCGACGGCGGCGAGACGATGACGTACTTCGGAAACAAGGTCACCGCCGCCCGGCGCAACTGGTTCACCCCGGTGGTCTTCGACCCGCGCGACCCGGCGGTGATGTACTACGGCGCCAACGTGCTCAACCGCTCGACCGACGGCGGCCGGACCTGGACGGCGATCAGCGGCGACCTGACCGGCGGACCGGGCCGCGACCCGATCTACACCAACTACGGCACCATCACCACGGTCGCCCCGGCCGGGGACGGCCGGACCGTCTACGTCGGCACCGACGACGGGCGGGTCTGGGTGACCCGGGACCTGGGCGGTTCCTGGCAGCTGCTGCTCTCCGGGCAGCCGTGGGTCACCCGCGTCGTGGTCGACCCGCGGCGGGCCGACCGGGTGTACGTGACGCTGTCCGCGTACCGGTCGGGCTCCCAGCGGCCGTACGTGCTCGGCTCGCTCGACGGGGGCCGGCACTTCCACGACCTCAGCGGCACCCTGCCCAAGGCGCCGGTCAACGACCTGGCCATCGGCAAGGGGCTGACCCTCTACGTCGGCACCGACCAGGGCGTGTTCGTCAGCCCGACCGGCGGCGGGGTCTGGCTGCGCCAGGGCCGGGGCCTGCCGCTGGTCCCGGTCGACGACATCGAGTACGACGGCACCAACCACCGCCTCGTGGCGGGGACCTTCGGCCGGGGCATCTACGCCGTCCAGGTCCCCTGAGCGGCTGCCGGGGCCGGACGCGACGAGACCGCCGCGTCCGGCCCCGGCAGCGCGGGTGTCAGCGCCCTTCCTGCTGCAGGCGCGTCATGAGCATCTGCTTGGCCTGGTCACCCGCCTTGCGGTTGTTCTCCTGAATCTTGCTGAACCAGGTGACCAGTTCCGAATCGCCCCGCTGCTCCGCATCCGCGATGTAGGTGTCCATCCGGTAGATGTTGTCCAGCGACATCTGCAGGACGTGGATCAGGTCGTAGTTCTTGTCCCGTACCGGGCTCTTCTGTTCCTTCACTGCGGTCGCCACGGCGTACCTCCCCTGTCTCGGCTTCCGAACGCGCCAGCGCTTACCCGGCCTCGGTCCGTTCACGCCGCAGGCCCGCCGGGAGCTGCCCGCCGGCCGGAACGGTTACCGGGCGGCCCGCTCGGGTACGGGTGGCCGCATGGCGGAACTGGCAGCCCTCTGGATCGTCCGGCACGGCGAGAGCACGGCGAACGTCGCGGCGACGGCCGCGGAGACGTCCGGCGCCGAGCTGATCGACCTGACCCACCGGGACGCCGACGTGCCGCTGTCGGAGACCGGCGAGGAGCAGGCCCGGGCCACCGCCCGCTGGCTCGCCGGCCTGCCGGCCGAACGCCGGCCCGACGTGGCGGTGGTCTCGCCGTACCTGCGGGCGGTGCGCACGGCCGAGCTGGCGCTGGCCGGCACGGGCATCCCGGCCAGCCGGGACGAGCGGCTGCGCGACCGGGAACTGGGCATCCTCGACGGCCTGACCGGGCACGGCGTGCAGCGCCGCTTCCCCGAGGAGGCCACCCGCCGCCGGCGGCTCGGCAAGTTCTACTACCGCCCGCCGGGCGGCGAGTCCTGGACCGACCTGGCGCTGCGGCTGCGGACGCTCCTGGGCGACCTGCGCCGCGACCACGAGGGACAGCGGGTGCTGCTGTTCGGCCACGACGCGCTGGTCTTCATGCTCCGCTACCTGGTGGACGGGCTGACCGAGGCGGAGCTGATGGCGCTCACCCGGGAGCACGTGATCGCCAACTGCTCGGTGACCGGCTGGTCGGCCGACCCCGAGGGCCGCCTCGTTTTGGACACCTTCAACGACGTGACGCACCTGCGCCGGCAGGGCGCCCGACCGACCAGGGAGGACGAGGTCCATGCCGAACCGGTCTGAGACGCGGGTGATCACCCCGGCGCTGCTGCGCGACTGGGCGCTACCGGTGCCGACCGGCGGCAAGGAGCATCGGGGCACCGTGCTGGTGGTCGGGGGTTCCCGCTTCACCCCCGGCGCGGTGCTGCTGGCCGGCGTGGCCGCGCTGCGCGCCGGCGCCGGGGTGCTCCAGCTCGCCGCCGCCGAGTCGACCGCCGCCGCGCTGAGCATCCAGGTGCCGGAGGCGCTGGTGATCGGCCTGCCCGAGACCGGGGACGGGGCGGTCGCCGGCGATCCGGGCGACCGGCTCGGCGAGCTGGTCGGGCAGGCCGACGTGGTGGCGCTCGGTCCCGGCCTCAACGACATCGACGAGACCCGGGCGCTGCTGCGCCTGGTCCTGGACGCCGCCGCGCCGGAGACGCCGCTGGTGCTGGACGCGTACGCGCTCGGCGCGCTCAGCCACCAGCCGGACCTGCTGGTCGGCGCGGGCCGGCCGGTGGTGCTCACCCCCAACGTGACCGAGGCGCGGCACCTGCTGGGCCGCGAGCCCGGCCACGACCTGGACGCCGAGGCGCGCGAGCTCGCCCGCCGGTACGACGCGGTGGTCTCGCTCTACGGCCACATCGCCACCCCCGCCGGCGAGTGCTGGCGGGAGGAGAGCGGCGACGCGGGCCTGGGCACCTCGGGCAGCGGCGACGTCCGCTCCGGGCTGCTGGCCGGGCTGCTGTCCCGGGGTGCGACGCCGGCGCAGGGCGCCTGCTGGGCCGCCTGGGCGCACGCGGTCAGCGGCCAGCGGCTGGTCCCCCGGTTCGGGCGGATCGGCTTCCTCGCCCGCGAGTTGCTGGACGAGATCCCGCACACCCTGGCCACCGTGTGACGGTGGCCGACCGGCCGCACAGATGTGTGTAACGCCACAGAACCCGAGGACGCTGTAGTCACCGGAGGCGGGCACCCTGCCCTCCTCCCGCCGGCCGCTCCCCACCAGGGAGCGCAACCCGGCTGGAAACAGCCCCTGGGAGTCTGTGTGAAGAACCTTCGTCGCAAGACACTGGCTGCCGCGTCCGCCGTGACCCTCGGTGTCGGCCTCGCCGTCACCGGCGGGCTGGCCCCGGCGACGGCCGCCGGCCCGGACACCACGTTCCTGGTCCTGGCCCCGCAGGGCGCCACCACCGGGAAGGCGGCGGCCCGGGTGGCCGCGGCCAAGGGCACCGTGGTGGCCAAGTACGACCAGATCGGCGTGCTCGTCGTCCGCTCGACCAACCCCGACTTCGTCACCGACGTGGCGGGTGCGGGCGTCGAGTCGGTCGCGTCCACCGCCGGCCTGGGCACCGCGCTCGAAGAGAGCGAGACCGTCGAGGTCTCCGCGGCGGAGGCGGCGAACATCACCGCCGACCCGACCAAGGAGCCCCTCTACGGTCAGCAGTGGGACATGCCGATGATCGACCTCCCGCAGGCCCACGCCGTCAACGCCGGCAACTCCGGCGTGGTGGTGGGCGTGCTGGACAGCGGCATCTCCAGCAGCCACCCCGACCTGGCCACCCAGATCGCCAAGGACAAGAGCACGTCCTGCCTCGGCGGCACGGTGGACACGGCCGAGGCGGCCTGGAACCCGACCACCTCCGACCACGGCACCCACGTGGCCGGCACCATCGCCGCCGCCGTCAACGGCGTCGGCGTGGCGGGCATCGCGCCGGGCGTCAAGCTCGCCGCGGTGAAGGTGGTCAACGACGACGGCTACATCTTCCCGGAGGCCGCGGTCTGCGGGTTCATCTGGGCGGCCGAGCACGGGTTCCAGCTGACCAACAACAGCTACTACATCGACCCGTGGGAGCTGAACTGCCGCAACGACGCACGCCAGCGTCCGGTGTGGCAGGCGGTCCAGCGGGCCATCCGTTACTCGGCGAACAAGGGCGTGCTGAACGTGGCGTCCGCGGGTAACTCGAACTACGACCTCGCGCACAAGCTCGACGACTTCGGCAGCCCGAACAACGGGACGCCGGAGGAGCGCGAGAACCTCACCAACGCCTGCCTCGACCTGCCGGCCGAGGCGCCGGGCGTGGTGACCGTCTCGGCGGTCGGCCCGACCGGGCAGAAGAGCTACTACTCCTCGTACGGCCAGGGGGTCATCGACGTGACGGCGCCGGGTGGCGACACCCGCTTCCGCACGCAGGGTGTCCGCTCCACGCTCACCGACGGAATTCTGTCGACCACCTTCAACACGGCGACGAAGACCAACGGTTACGGCTACAAGCAGGGCACCTCGATGTCCGGCCCGCACGCCACCGGCGTGGCGGCGCTGGCGGCGTCGGCGCACCCGGGCATGAGCCCGGGCCAGCTGGCGGCGTTGCTGGAGACCACGTCGGTGGCGCAGTCCTGCCCGGACGGCGTCTACAACCCGGTTCCGCTGATCCCGGCCGGCCCGCACGCCTACGACGCGACCTGCTCCGGCGGTGAGCGCAACGGCTTCTACGGCGCCGGCATGGTCAACGCGTACAACGCGGTGAAGTAGCAGCACGGCACGACCAGTGGTGGGGCCCGGCGGAACACGCCGGGCCCCATCCGTTTTCGCAGCTCACCCTCGGGGTACCGGGGCAGACGTCAGTCGAAACAAGGAGGTCTGCCGGTGTCCACCGATGCCATCGTCCTGCTCAAAGACGACCACAAGGAGATGCGCCGCCTCTTCAAGGAGTTCCAGAAGGCCGAGGAGGGCCCGGCCAGCAAGCGCCAGCAGCTGGTGAACCAGATCCTCGAAGCCCTGACGGTGCACACCTACCTGGAGAACGAGGTGATGTACCCGGAGGTCCGCAAGCTCCTGCCCGATCTGGAGGACGACATCCTCGAGTCGTACGAGGAGCACCACGTGGCCGACCTGCTCTGCGCGGAGCTGGCCGCGATGGACGCCTCCGACGAGCGCTTCGTCGCCAAGACCACGGTGCTGATCGAGAACGTCGAGCACCACGTCGAGGAGGAGGAGCAGGAGTGGTTCCCGAAGGTGCGCGAGGCCCTCGGCCGCAACCAGCTCCAGGAGATCGGTGAGCGGATGATCGCGATGCGCAAGGACGCGCCGCGTACCCCCACCGCCCCCAAGGCGATCAAGAAGGCCGTCGACGCGGTCACGGCCTGAGCGCTACCCCCGCACGGGGCCCGGCCGACGGCCGGGCCCCGGCGCGCGTCACCAGGCGGTCGGCGGCACCCCGTCCGGCGCCGGCAGGATCTGCCGCACCCGCCCCGGGGGTACGCCCCGACGCCGCCACTCGCGGGGATAGCCCACCGAGACCTCCTCGAAGCGGACCCCGTCGTGCCAGGTGGTCCGGGGGATGTGCAGGTGCCCGTAGACCACGGCGGCGGCGTCGAAGCGGCGGTGCCAGTCGGCGGTGGCCTCGGTGCCGCACCACTGGGCGAAGATCGGGTAGCGCAGCACCCGGGTCGGTTCCCGCACCAGCGGCCAGTGGTTGACCAGCACGGTCGGCAGGGCCGGATCCCGCTCGGCGAGGCGGCGGGCGGTCTCGGCGACCCGGGCCGCGGACCACTCGTGGCGGCTCGGGTACGGGTCGGGGTGCAGCAGGAACTCGTCGGTGCAGACGATTCCCGTCCGGTACGCCTCGGCCAGTGCCGCCTCGCGGGTGTCGAAGCCCTCCGGCCGCCAGCTGTAGTCGTAGAGCAGGAACAGCGGCGCCACCAGCACCGGCCCGCCCGGCCCCCGCCACACCGGGTACGGATCCTCCGGGGTGAGCACGCCCAACTCCCGGCACCGTCGCACCAGGTGCTCATAGCGGGCCACGCCCCGCAGGGTGACCGGGTCGCCCTGCGGGGTCCACAGCTCGTGGTTGCCGGGCGCCCACACCACCGTGTCGAACCGCTCGGCCAGCAGGGCCAGCGCCCACTCGACGTCGGCGGCAGTGTCGCCCACGTCCCCGGCGACGATCAGCCAGTCGCGGGGCGAGGACGGGCGCAACGCCTCGACCAGCGCCCGGTTCTCCGCGTACCCGACGTGCAGGTCGCTGATGGCGACCAGGCTGCCGCCGGCGTCCTCGGATGGCATCCGCCGATCGTACGCAGACCGTGCCGCGGGCGTGGGGCCGCGCGGCGGCGGCGCGTCAGTCCGCCGAGCCCGGCCCGGCCGCCGCCTCCCGCCCAACCACCTCCGTCCGGCGAGGTCGGGCGGGCCCCGCCACGGCGACCCGGTAGGATCGGCGCGGGCCGTGACTGGCGCGTGGGGATGGAGCACCATCGGGAAGCGGTCCCGTCATGAGGACGCACGCCGAGCGCCTGGGCCTTCCGCACGTCTGTAGGAGGTCGCATGTCGCTGAACGCCGAATCCACCGCATTCCGCAGCGCGCTCGAGGTGATCCGCGCCGTCGAGCCCCGGGTGGCCGACGCCATCGGCGCCGAGCTGGCCGACCAGCGCGAGTCGCTCAAGCTCATCGCCAGCGAGAACTACGCCTCCCCGGCCACCCTGCTGGCCATGGGCAACTGGTTCAGCGACAAGTACGCCGAGGGCACCGTCGGCCGCCGCTTCTACGCCGGCTGCCAGAACGTGGACACCGTCGAGGCGCTCGCCGCCGAGCACGCCCGGGAGCTGTTCGGCGCCGCGCACGCGTACGTGCAGCCGCACTCCGGCATCGACGCCAACCTGGTGGCGTTCTGGGCGATCCTGGCCGACCGGGTGGAGTCCCCGGCGTTGAAGAAGGCCCAGGTACGCCAGGTCAACGACCTCACCGAGGCGGACTGGTTCGCGCTGCGGCGGGAGCTGGGCAACCAGCGAATGCTCGGCATGTCGCTGGACGCCGGCGGCCACCTCACTCACGGTTTTCGGCCGAACATCTCCGGCAAGATGTTCGACCAGCGCAGCTACGGCACCGACCCGGCCACCGGCCTGATCGACTACGACCGGGTGGCCGAGGCGGCCCGGGAGTTCAAGCCGCTGATCCTGGTCGCCGGCTACTCGGCGTACCCGCGGAAGGTGAACTTCCGGATCATGCGGGAGATCGCCGACTCGGTCGGCGCCACCTTCATGGTCGACATGGCGCACTTCGCCGGCCTGGTCGCGGGCAAGGTCTTCACCGCCGACTTCGACCCGGTGCCGCACGCGCACATCGTCACCACCACCACCCACAAGTCGCTGCGCGGCCCGCGCGGCGGCATGGTGCTCTGCGGACCGGAGCTGGCCGACCAGGTGGACCGGGGCTGCCCGATGGTGCTCGGCGGTCCGCTGCCGCACGTGATGGGGGCCAAGGCCGTCGCCCTGGCCGAGGCCCGCCGCCCCGACTTCGCCGACTACGCCCAACGCATCGTCGACAACGCCCAGGCGCTCGCCGAGGGTCTGCTGCGCCGGGGTACGAAGCTGGTCACCGGCGGCACCGACAACCACCTGGTGCTGCTCGACGTCTCCGGTTACGGCCTGACCGGCCGGCAGGCCGAGCAGGCGCTGCTGGACTCGGGCATCGTCACCAACCGCAACGCGGTCCCGCAGGACCCGAACGGCGCCTGGTACACCTCGGGCATCCGGATCGGCACCCCGGCGCTGACCACCCGGGGCCTCGGCGTCGCCGAGATGGACGCCACCGCCGAGCTGATCCACACCGTGCTCAGCCAGACCAAGGCCGGCGCCAACGCGGACGGCACCCCGTCGAAGGCCAAGTACGTCCTCGACCCGGCGCTGGCCGACAAGATCAGCAAGCAGGCCACCGAGCTGCTGACCGGCTTCCCCCTCTACCCCGCCGTCGACCTGGCCTGACCCCACCCGCACCCCCGACGCCCCGCCCGGCCCCAGCTGGGCGGGGCGTCGCCGTTCCCTCCCCTGTCCCCGGTGATCAAGAAGTTTCGGTCACGGGAATGCGCTCTCCCCGACGCAAACCTCTTGATCACCGAGGTCGCCCGGCGGAGTGCGGGCCTGGCCGGGTCAGGGGGTGGGGTGGGCGCGGTTGCGGAGGGCGCGGAGGCGGTGCAGGACGTCGGTGCCGCCCCGGCCGAAGTGGTCGTGCAGGGCCCGGTACTCGGCGTACAGCTCGTCGTAGGCGGCGGCGCGGGCCGGGTCCGGGTGAAACGTCTCGCGGTGCGGCGCACCCATCGCCTCCGACGCGGTCAGCACGTCCGGGTACGCCCCGCCGGCCACCGCCGCGTGGATGGCCGCGCCCAGCGCCGCCGGTTGTGCCGCGTCCAGCACGTGCAGCGGCCGGCCGAGCACGTCGGCGTAGATCCGCAGCAGCAGCCGGTTGGCGGTGAGGCCACCGGCGGCGGTCAGCTCGCGCACCGGCACCCCGGCGACGGTGAACGCCTCGACCACGGTCCGCGCCCCGAAGGCGGTCGCCTCCAGCAGCGCCCGCCAGATCTCCTCCGGCCGGGTGGCCAGGGTCAGCCCGACCAGCACCCCGCTCAGCTCGTGGTCCATCAGCACCGAGCGGTTGCCGCTGTGCCAGTCCAGCGCGAGCAGCCCGTGCCCGCCGACCGGCTGTTCGGCGGCGAGCGAGTCCAGCAGCTCGTACGGGCTGACGCCCCGCCGTCGCGCCTGTTCGGCGTACGACGCGGGCAGCGCCCGGTCGACGTACCAGGCGAAGATGTCGCCCACCCCGCTCTGCCCGGCCTCGTACCCCCAACTGCCGGCGCTCACCCCGCCGTCGACCACCCCGCACACGCCGGGCACCTCGTGGCAGTCGTCCGCGTTCATGATCAGGCAGGTGGAGGTGCCCAGCACCGCGAGCATCCGCCCGGGCGCGACGCAGCGGGCGGCCGCCGCGGTGACGTGCGCGTCGATGGCGCCGACCGCCACCGGCGTTCCCTCCGGCAGGCCGGTCCAGCCGGCCGCCTCGGCGGTGAGCGTCCCCGCCCGGGCGCCCAGCGCGGCCAGCGGCCCGTCGACCTTGGCCAGCAGCCCGGGCAGCGCCGGGTGCAGCGCGGCGAGGAACTCCGGGGACGGCCCGCGGCCGTCCTGGCGCAGCCCCTTGAAGCCGGCGGCGGAGACGTTGCGGGTTTCCCGCCCGCAGAGCCGCCACACGATCCAGTCGGCGGCCTCGATCCAGCGTTCCGCCGCGTCGAAGACCTCCGGGTCGGCCTCCAGCAGCTCCAGCGCCTTGGCCAGCTGCCACTCGGCCGAGACCCGGCCGCCGTAGCGGCCCAGCCAGGTCTCGCCGCGTTCCCGGGCGACGGCGTTGATCCGGTCGGCCTGGGACTGGGCGGCGTGGTGCTTCCACAGCTTGGGCCAGGCGTGCGGCCGGTCCCGCAGCCCGGGCAGCGTGCAGAGCGGGGTGCCGTCGGCGAGCGTCGGCAGCACCGTGCAGGAGGTGGCGTCCACGCCGATACCGACCACGTCACGCGGGTCGACCCCGGCTGCGGCCAGCGCGGCGGGCACCGCGATCCGCAGCACGTCGAGGTGGTCCTCCGGATCCTGGAGCGCCCAGTCCGGCGGCAGCGGGACGCCCTCGGGCAGCCGTTCGGTGAGCACCCCGTGCCGGTACGGGTGCACCGCGCTGCCCAGCTCGGCGCCGTCGTCGACGGCGACCACCACCGCACGGCCGGACAGCGTGCCGAAGTCCACGCCGACGGCGTACCGCTGCCTCACCCTCGCCCTCCCGTCCCCGCCGACGGACCCTCCCGCGCCGGAAGGTCACGCTAGCAACCGCGCGGGATCAGGGGATCGGACGCTTCAGGTGGTAGCGGTGCACCTCGGTGCTGCCCTGCACGTTGTTCACGTCCTCGCCGGCGGAGACCAGCTCCCAGCCCTCCCGGCCGGCGCGGTTGAGGTGCGCGATCGCGGTGTCGCCGTACGCCGTGATGTCGGTACGCGACCCGTCCGGGCCGTACCAGACGAACGAGACGTGGAAATTGCGTCCCTGCCCCTGGTAGCGGCGGACCAGCAGGGCATACTCCCAAGCGACCATGGCGTCCATTATGGTCGCTACGGGCCGGCCACCGGAACCGCGACCGCCCCCTTGCGCCGCCGGCGTCAGCCGGCCACCGGGGATCCCGCCACCGCGGAGGAGTCGGCCGTCAGGTCGGCACGGGTGGGTGGATCGGCGCCCCGTCGGCCGCAGGTCCACGCGGCGACGCGAGCGGCTTGGCGGAGCACGGCGGTGAGGGCGTCCGGCCCGACGGCGCGCAGGGCCGCCCGCCGCACCGCGCCGAGCAGCTCCCGGTCGTCCAGCGCCGCCAGCAGCCCGGCCGTGAACGCGTCACCCGCCCCAACGGTGTCCACCACGGTCACCGGCAGCGCGGCCACCCGTACGGCACATCGACGGGTGACCGCCCACGCCCCACCGTCTCCCTGGGTCACCACCACGAGGGACGCCCCCGCCGCCAGCCAGTCGTGTCCCGCCCGCTCGTACCGGCGGCCCGGGTAGAGCCAGGCCAGGTCCTCCAGGCTCACCTTGACGATGTCGCTCGCCGCCACCAGATCCTCGACCCGCTGCCGGGCCGCCACTGGGTCGCCCATCAGCGACGGCCGGCAGTTCGGGTCGTAGCTGATCGTCGCGGTGTCCCGCCGGGCCCGCACCAGCGCCAGCACGTCGTCGGCGCCCGGGCGCAGCACGGTGGCGAGGGAGCCGGTGTGCAGGCAGACGTCGGCCGGGCCCGGACGCGCGGTGAGCGCGCCGTCGGGGAAGGACCACCACGCGATGTCGAAGTCGTAGGCCGCCTGTCCGTCCGGGCCCACCCGGGTCCGGGCCACGCTGGTGCCCGGCAGGTCGACCACCGAGGCCGGATCCAGCCGTACGCCGCTGCCGCTCAGATGAGCGCGCAGCGTCCGCCCGTACGCGTCGTCGCCGAGCTGGGTCAGCAGGCTGGTGGGCTGACCGAGCCGGGCGAGCGCGACGGCGACGTTCGCGGGGCTGCCCCCGGGACGGGCCACCGTCTCCCCCGGCCCATGCTCGATCAGGTCCACCAGGGCCTCGCCGACTACCGTGATCACGTCGTTCCTCTCCTGCCGGGGCATCCTGGCGCCCCGTCCACCGCTGCCACCGACTCAGCCCGCCGCCCGGCCCGGTGTCTCCTCGAGGGTGGTCGCACCGGTCATGATCGCCACCGCCTCGGGCATCGTGTGCGACCGTGGGGTCACCACGCCGGCGCAGCGGCCCAGCCGCTGGATGTGGATGCGGTCGGCGACCTCGAACACGTGCGGCATGTTGTGGCTGATCAGGATCACCGGCAGGCCCCGCGAGCGGACCTCCTCGATCATCCTGAGCACCTGGTTGGACTCCTTCACACCGAGCGCCGCGGTCGGCTCGTCCAGCACGATCACCTTGCTGCCGAAGGCTGCGGCCCGGGCCACCGAGACCGCCTGCCGCTGGCCACCCGAGAGGGTCTCCACCGCCTGCGTCACGTTCTGCAGCGTGCCGATCCCGAGGTCGGTGAGGGCCTGGCTGGCCTCCCGCCGCATGCCCTTCTGGTCGAGCATCCGGAACACCGACCCCAGCACCCCGCGTCGGCGCTTCTCCCGGCCCAGGAAGAGGTTGCTCGCGATGTCCAGCGCCGGCGCCACGGCCAACGTCTGGTAGACGGTCTCGATACCGGCCTCGCGCGCGTCCTGCGGGCGCTTGAACTGCGCCGGCCTGCCCTCGAGGAAGAGCTCCCCGGAGTCGGGGGTCAACGCTCCGGTCAGGCACTTGATCAGCGTGGACTTGCCCGCGCCGTTGTCGCCGATGACGGCGAGCACCTCACCGGGGTACAGGTCGAGGTCCACCCCGTCGAGCCCGACGACCTTGCCGAACGTCTTGACCAGGCCCCGGGCCGAGAGCACCGGGGACCGCTGCGCGCTGTCCGGCGGACCCGACCGGTCGGTCGGGGTGTGCGTGGTGGTGGCGGTCATGACCTCACCTTCCTGATCCACTGGTCCACGGCCACGGCGAGGATCACCAGCAGGCCGACCGCCAGTACCCGGTACTGGTCGTCGACCCCGGCGAGGGAGAGGCCGCTGCGGAAGAACCCGACGATCAGCGCGCCGAGCAGGGTGCCGAGCACCGCACCCCGGCCGCCGAAGAGGCTGGTGCCGCCGATGACCACGGCCGTGATGCTCTCCAGGTTGGCGTCGGTGATGGCGTTCGGACTGGCCGCACCGGCACGTCCGATCAGGATCCAGGCGGTGATGCCGTAGATGGCGCCGGCGACGACGTAGACGCTGAGCAGGACCCGGTCGACCCGGATGCCGGCGAGCCGGGCGGCCTCCTTGTCGTCGCCGACGGCGTAGACGTGCCGGCCCCAGGCGGTCTTCGCCAGGGCGAAGCCGACCGCGAGGTAGAGGACGACGACCGCGACGACACCGGCGGTGATCCGGAATCGCCCCACCGGGAAGGACTCGCCGGTCCAGCTCAGCAGCGCCGGCAGGTCGGTGGCCTGGACGCTCTGGCCGCCGGAGTAGAGCAGCCCGATGGCGGTGAAGACGCTGAGCGTGCCGAGCGTGACGATGAAGGGCGGCAGCTTCAACCGCGTCACCAGCGTCCCGTTGAGCGCTCCCGCGCCGGCGCCGACCGCGACGGCGAGGACGACGGCGAGGAGGCCGGGCAGCCCCTGACCCTCGGCCAGCTTGGCCGCGAGCATCATGGCCAGGATCGTGATGGCGCCGACCGACAGGTCGATGCCGGCGGTCAGGATGACCAGTGTCTGCCCGACGGCGAGCGCGCCGATGACCGCGACCTGCTGCAGGACGAGCGACAGCGAGTTCGGCGAGGCGAACCGCGGGTTGAGGGTCGAGAAGACGACGAACGAGATGACCAGCACGAGGAACGGGCTGATCGCGGGATGCGCGTGCAGCAGGTGCTGGACGCGTTGCAGTGGCGACTGCCGGCGCAGGGCGAACTGCTGCGCGGCGGTGGTCGGTGGTGTCGTGGTGGTCACGGCGGGCTCCCTGCCGTTGTCGACGGTGGCGGACGGGCCGCCCGGCCGAAGGCCCGGGGTGGCGTTTCCCCGGGCTCCTCGGCCGTGGCGGTGGTGGCTCAGCCCCAGCAGCGCTGCGCGCCGTCGGTGCTGGTGATGCTTTCGACGCCGGTGGCCGCCTTGTCGGTGACCAGGGTGACGCCGGTGTCGAAGAAGTCGAGGCCCGCGGAGGTCTTCGGCTTCTCCCCGTCGTTCGCGATCTTCTTGATCGCCTGCACGCCGAGCTCGGCCATCTTCAGCGGGTACTGCTGGGAGGTGGCGCCGATGATCCCGTCCTTGACCTGGCGGACGCCGTCGCAGCCACCGTCGACGGAGACGACCAGCACGCCCTGGGTCCTGCCCGCCGCCTGGAGGGCCTTGTGGGCACCGACAGCGGCCGGCTCGTTGATGGTGTAGACCACGTTGATGCCCGGGTTCCTGGTCAGGCAGTTCTCCATCGCGGTGCGACCGCCGTCCTCGGCGCCGTTGGTCGGCTCGTTGCAGGCGATCGTGTAGGTGCCGCCCGAGTAGCTGCCCGTCTTCGCCTCGTCGCCGTTCTTCTTCCGGTCGGCGGTGGCGATGCCCATCCCCGTCAGGAAGCCCTGATCGCGGTCGTAGTCGACCGAGACGACCTTGTCGTTGAAGAGGTCCAGCAGGGCGATGGTCGCGGGCTTGCCGGCGAGCTGGGTTGCCGTCCACTTGCCGATCAGCTCACCGGCCTTGAAGTTGTCGGTGGCGAACGTGATGTCCACGGTGTCCGCCGGGTCGGGCGGGGTGTCGAGCGCGATGACGTAGAGCCCGGCGTCGCGGGCCTTCTTGATGGCCGGGTTCACGCCGGGGCCGTTCGGGGTGATGAGGATGCCCGCGTCACCCCGGGCGATCGCGTCCTCGATGGCCTGCACCTGGCTGGCCTCGTCGCCGTCCTCCTTGCCGGCGGCCAGGGTCAGCTTCACGCCCTCCGCGTCGGCGGCCTTCTTCGCGCCCTGCTGCATGGTGACAAAGAACGGGTTGGTGGAGTTCTTGGTGATCAGCGAGACGGCGACGGTCTTGCTGCCCGAACCGCCGTCGCCCGAGCTGTCGCCGCACCCGGTGACGACCAGGCTGGTGGCTGCCGCGGCGGCGACCAGCAGGGCCGCGCGGCGGCGGACGATGCGCTGGATCATGTGTTCTCCTCGATGACGCCCGGCGGAACCGGAGGGCTGATGACAACGATGTCAGCGCAGTTTCGAGTGAGCACCACAGGGATGTCAATAGGTGGATGCACGGTTTTTCCTAACCGAGGCGTAACTCGGGCGTAACTCTTGACATCGATGTCAGTCAGCCACACGATTTCGGCCACGGGCGGTCCGGCACCGGCAGCGGGTGCCGGACGCTCTGGACGGACGGAGGACGGGATGAGGATTCGCCGATGGCTGGCCGTGGCCGCCGCGACTCTCGTGGCGCTGGTGCCGGGCGCCGCCGGGGCGTCGACCGCGACCAGGGACGAGCCGTACCGACCGCAGGTCCATTTCAGCCCCGAGCGCAACTGGATGAACGACCCCAACGGGCTGGTGTGGTACGAGGGCGAGTGGCACCTCTTCTACCAGTACAACCCCGAGGGCGCGCAGTGGGGGAACATGTCCTGGGGCCACGCGGTCAGCCGAGACCTGCAGCACTGGGAGGAGCTGCCGGTCGCCATTCCGTACTCGGCGGACGAGCACATCTTCTCGGGCTCGGTCGTGGTGGACGAGCGCAACACGTCCGGCTTCGGCGCCCCGGGCGCCCCGGCGATGGTCGCCGTCTACACCAGCTGGTACCCGGCCACCGGCATCCAGGCCCAGTCGCTGGCCTACAGCACCGACCGCGGTCGCACGTGGACGAAGTACGCCGGCAATCCCGTGCTCGACCTCGGTTCCCGCGAGTTCCGCGACCCGAAGGTCTTCTGGGACACCAGATCCGGGCAGTGGACCATGGCGGTCGTGCTCGCCACCGAGCACAAGGTCAGTTTCTACGGCTCGTCCGACCTCCGCTCGTGGCGTCACCTGAGCGACTTCGGCCCGGCCAACGCGGTCGGCGGCGTGTGGGAGGTGCCGGACCTGTTCGAGCTGCCGGTCGACGGCGACCCGCAGCGCCGCAAGTGGGTCCTGGTGGTCAACCTCAACCCCGGCGCGGTGGCCGGCGGCTCGGGGGCGCAGTACTTCCTCGGCGACTGGGACGGCACCACGTTCACCGCGGAGACCGTGGTGGAGGGCGAGCCGGCGCCGCCGGCCGGAAAGCTCTTCGCCGACTTCGACGGCGACTACGCGGGATGGACGGTCCAGAACGATCCGGCGTCGGGGCCCGGCCCGTTCGGGACCGGACCGTATCCCGGTACGGTGCCCGGCCAGCAGCAGGTCAGCGGCTTCCAGGGCCGGGCCCTCGTCAACAGCTTCCTCGGCTTCGACGCGCCCCGGGGCCGGATGGTCTCCCCCGACTTCAGCATCGACCAGGACTACCTGAACCTGCTCGTCGGCGGCGGCGCCCACCCGCACCTGGCCGGCACCACCACCGACGCCGTGCCCGTCGGCGCCGCGCCGGTGCTCGACTTCGAACTGCCCGACGGGCAGACGTACGAGCAGGCGGGCTGGACCGCGACCGGCGGGCTGCGCGGCCGCGCGCCGGTGGTGGGTCCGGCCCGCTCGGAGCGGGGCCACGTCGGCGAGAAGCTGCTCACCACCTTCTACGAGGCCGACTCCACGACCGGCACGCTGACGTCACCCGAGTTCACCATCGACCGCAACCACCTGGGCCTGCTCGTCGGCGCCGGTGGTCACCTGGACGCCGGCGCGGGCCGTACCGTGGTCGAGTTGCTGGTCGACGGCCAGGTGGTGCGCACCGGCACCGGGAACTTCTCCGGCTTCATGAACTGGCGTAGCTGGGACGTGACCGAGTTCCGGGGCCGCAGCGCCCGGTTGCGGATCGTCGACCAGCACACCGGGGGCTGGGGGCACCTGCTGGTCGATCACCTCGTCGCCACCGACGAGCCGGTGCTGCCCCGGTCGGTGGAGACCGCGGTCAACCTCGTCGTGGACGGCGAGGTGGTCCGGACCGCCACCGGCAGGGACAGCGAGCGCCTGGACTGGGTGAGCTGGGACGTACGCGACCTGGCCGGCCGGCCGGCCCACCTGGAGATCAACGACTTCAACTCCGGCGGCTGGGGACACATCCTCGTCGACCATGTCATGTTCGCCGACCGGCCGGCGCCCGGCGAGCTGGAACGCTACGACTGGGTCGACTACGGCAAGGACTTCTACGCGGCCGTCTCGTACGACAACGTCCCCGGTGGCCGGCGCATCGTGATCGGCTGGATGAACAACTGGCAGTACGCCGGCAGCATCCCCACCTCACCCTGGCGCGGCGCGATGGCCCTGCCCAGGGAGTTCGGGCTGAAGACCATCGACGGCGAGGTACGCCTCGTCCAGCAGCCGGCCGGGCGATCGACCGCCCTGCGGGGTGGCGGTGCGGCGTTCACGCTGCGCGACGCCACCGTACCGCCCGGGGTGCTCGACCTGCCTGCGGCGGCGGACGGCAGCGTGCTGGAGATCCAGGCGGAGTTCGAGCTCCGCGACGCGGACCGCTTCGGCCTCCAGGTCCGCGCCGGTGACCAGGAACGCACCCTGATCGGGTACGACGTCGGTGCCCGCCGCCTCTTCGTCGACCGGACGCACTCCGGCCTGGTGGACGTCGGTCCGCTCTTCCCCGGCGTGCACTCCGGCCCGCTGGCGGTGGACGGGAACCGAGTGCGGATGACGGTGTACGTGGACCGCTCCTCGGTGGAGGTGTTCGGCGGGGCGGGCGAGACCACCATCACCGACCAGGTCTTCCCGTCGCCCACCAGCGATCGGACCCGCCTCTTCGCCGAGGGCGGCGAGGTGCTCGTACGGTCGCTGACCGTCCGGCCGCTGCGGTCGGTGTGGGGATAACCTGGGCTCGATCATGTTCGGTCGGGGCCACGGCGGACGTCGTGGCCCCGCCCGCACCGCCGCACCCGCCCCGGTAGGAGCGCCCATGCACGTTGCCGCCTCCGCAACGACGAGCACCGGCAAGGCCCGACCGACGCTGCGGGACGTCGCCATGCTCGCCGGGGTCAGCCCGAAGACGGTCTCCCGGGTCGTCAACGGCGAGGCCGGCGTGTCCGCACCCAAGACCGCGGCGGTGCAGCGGGCGATCGCGCAACTGGACTACCGGCCCAACTTCACCGCGAGCAGCCTCCGCCGGTCCAGCGGCCGCAGCGCGGCGATCGCCGCCGTGCTGGAGGATCTGGCCAACCCGTTCTCGGCCGCCCTGCATCGGGCACTGGAGGACGCGGCCCGGGACCGGGGGGTTCTCATCTTCGCGGGCAGTGTAGACGAGGACCCGGAGCGGGAACGCGAACTCGTCCGGGCCTTCACCCGGCGGCAGGCCGACGCCCTGGTCGTCGTCCCGGCCAGTGACGACCAGCGGTACCTCGCCGGCGAGGTCGACACCGGCACCCCGGTGGTGTTCGTCGACCGGCCGCCGGTCGGTCTGCCGGTGGACGCCGTCCTCACCGACAACCACGAGGGCGCGGCGGCGGCGGTGCACCACCTGATCCGACACGGACACCGCGACATCGCCTACCTGGGCGACCTGCGGAGCATCCCGACGGCGCGCCAACGGTTCCAGGGCTACAAGGAGGCGCTCAGCGACCACGGCATCCGACCGTCGCCCGCGACCATCGTGCACGACCTGCACACCGAGCAGGCCTCGGAGGAGGCCGTGCATCGGCTGCTGTCCGCCGGCTCGCCGCCCACCGCGCTCTTCACCGCGCGGAACCTGGTCACCGTCGGGGCCATCCGGGCGCTGCAGCAGCTCGGCCGGCAGCACGAGGTCGCCCTGGTCGGCTTCGACGACTTCCCCCTCGCCGACCTCCTTCAGCCGGCCGCCACGGTCGTCGCGCAGGACCCGTCCGAGATGGGTCGGGTCGCCGCGTCACTGATCTTCCGGCGGCTCGACGGGGAACAGTGGCGGCCGACGACCCACCTGGTGGCGAGCCGGCTGATCCCCCGTGGCTCCGGCGAGCTCAGCGGACCGCATCGCGACTGACCAGCGCGCTGGGCGAGCCGCTGGTCGTCAACTCGTCGGCGACCAGCGCGGCGAGCCGGTCCAGGCCGAGGTCGATCTGGTCCGGGGTGACCGCGCTGACCGACAGGCGCAGCGCGTTGACCGGCGCGCCGTCGTCGTAGAAGTGCGCCATCGGGGTCCACAGCACGCCGTAGCGCTCCGCCGAGCGGCGCAGCAGCGCGTCGTCGACCGGGAACGGCACGGTGACCACCGCGAAGAACCCGCCGGCCGGCGCGTTCCAGCGCACCGGCGAGGGGGCCGGGAACCGTCGGGCCAGGCCGGCGAGCAGGTGGCGCAGGTTGCGGCCGTACGCCGCCCGTTGCCGCACGTTGGCGGTGACCAGCGAGCAGTCGTGTTCCAGCAGCGCCCCGCCGACGATCGCCTGGGCCAGCGGCGAGGTGTTCACGGTGACCATGCTCTTGATCTTGGCGAGCTGGTCGGCGAGGAGCCCGACGGCGCCGTCGCGGCCGGCGACCCGCTGGTCGGCGACCACGTACCCGACCCGCGCGCCGGGCAGCACCGTCTTGGCGAACGAGCCGAGGTAGACCACCCGACGCCGGGTGTCCAGCGCCTTGAGGGTGGGAAGCCGGCCCTGCTCGCCGGCCGGGAAGAGGCCGTACGGGTTGTCCTCGATCAGCAGCAGCTCCTCCTCGGCGGCCAGGTCGAGCAGGCGCCGCCGATCCTCCAGGCTGACGCTGGCGCCGGAGGGGTTGGCGAAGTCCGGCATCACGTAGCAGGCCCGGGGCCGCAGGCCCTCGGCGCGGGCCCGGCGCACCTGGTCGCGCAGGTCGGCCAGGTCCACCCCGGTCGGGCCGCCGGCCACCGGCCGCACCGGCAGGTCCAGCAGGCGGGCCGCGCCGGTCAGCCCGACGTACGTCGGGGCCACCGCGAGCAGCACGTCCCGGGGGTCGGCGCGCAGCGCGCGCAGCACCAGGAACATCGCCTCCTGGCAGCCCACCGTGACGACGACCGCCTCGGGGTCGACGTGGACGCCCTCGTCGACGGCGAGGTTGCGGGCGACGAGCTGATGGACGACGCCCTTGGTCCGGCCGTACTGGAACAAGGTGCGCCGCGCCTGCTCGGGGCCCTGCCCGAGCTCCTCGACGAGGTGCCGGCGGAACCGGTCCAGCCAGCGGCGCGGAGCGTCGTCGTCGAAGAACTCCTCGCACGGGCGGCCGGCCGCCAGCGACACCGCGTCCGGCCAGTGCTGGGCCACCTCGTTGAGGAAGTTCATCGAGGTCAACGCCGGGTCGTCGACCGCCGGGTGCAACGAGGCGAGGTCCAGGTCCACTGGTTCGTCCACGGCTCAACCTCCGCTCAGGGTACGCAGGTCGCGGGCCGCCGCCGGGTCGGCGCAGCCGGCGAGGGTGAGCGCGTCGCGCAGTTCGGTGGCGAGCAGCGCCAGCGCCGTCTCCGCGCCGGCCCGCCCGCCGGCCGCCAGGGCCCAGAGCATCGGCCGGCCCAGCAGCACGCCGGTCGCGCCGAGGGCGAGCGCGCGCAGCACGTCGGTGCCGCTGCGGATGCCGCTGTCCAGCAGCACCTCGGCGCGGCCGGCGACGGCGGCGACCACCTCGGGCAGCACGGTGGCGGTGGCGGGAGCGCCGTCGAGCTGGCGGCCGCCGTGGTTGGAGACCACCACGGCGTCCGCGCCGACCTGCACCGCCCGCACCGCGTCGCGCGGGTCGAGGATGCCCTTGACCAGCAGGGGCAGCGGGGTACGGTCCCGCAGCCAGTCGAGGTCGCCCCAGGTCAAGGCGGGGGCGAAGACCGCGCCGGTGTGCGCGGCGATCGCCGACACCCCGGGCGTGCCGGTGTGGGCGAGGTCGTCCCGGCCGCCGGGCAGGTTCGCCGCGGTGACGTCCGGCGGCAGCGCGAAGCCGTTGCGCACGTCGCGCCGCCGCCGGCCGAGCACCGGCACGTCGACGGTCACCATCAGCGCGGCGCAGCCGGCGGTGTGGGCCCGGTCCAGCAGGTCGGCGACCAGCCCCCGGTCGCGTAGCCAGTAGAGCTGGAACCAGACCGGCCCGTCGCCGGCGGCGGTCACCTCCTCGATGGTGGTGCTGCTCAGCGTGCTGAGCGCGTAGGGCACCCCGGCCGCGCCGGCGGCCGCCGCCAGCGCCGACTCACCGTCGGGGTGCAGCAGCCGCTGGTACGCCATCGGCGCGACCGCCACCGGCATCGCCTGCTCCCGGCCCAGCAGCGTCGCTGCGGTGCGGGGGTCGTCCACCCCGGTGAGCACCCGGGGCAGCACGGCGACCCGGTCGAGGGCGGCCCGGTTGGCGGCGAGGGTGGTCTCGGCGCCGCTGCCGCCGTCGACGTAGTCCCAGACCCCCGGCGGCACCGCCGCCCGGGCCAGCTCGGCGAAGTCCCCCAGGCAGACCGGCGGCCGGTTGTCGGTGGGGCCCGTCGGGGCGGGCCGGGGCGCCGGCAGGTCGGAGCGCACCGGGTCAGCCATCGGCCGGCCCACCCGTTCCGCGCACGGCACCGGCGGCGAGGTCACGGGCCGGCTTCCCGCCGCTGGCAGGCTCGCCGGCCGGCCGCGCGTCGTCGGTTGGCGATCCCGTACTGGCCAGCGCGAAGCGGTCCCGCAGGAACGCGGCGGCCTCGTCCTGCGCCCGCCGGCCGGCGTCGAAGACGCCGGGCATCGCGAAGAACCCGTGGATCATCCCGGGATACCGGCTGAGCGTGACCGGCACGCCCGCCTCGCGCAGCCGCGCGGCGTACCGCTCCCCCTCCTCGCGCAGCGGGTCGTACTCGGCGGTGACGACCAGGGCCGGTGGGAGGCCGGCGAGGTCGGCGGCGAGCAGCGGGGAGGCGAGCGGGTCCGCCGCGTCGGCCGGGTCGGGCAGGTAGTGCCGCCGGTACCAGTCGACGGAGTGCCGGTTGAACAGCAGCGGGTCCTCGTCGCCGGCCGGGGCGCGGTCGGCCCGCTGGTCGGTGTTCGGATAGACCAGCAGCTGCCCGGCGAGCCGGGGGCCGGTGGCGCGGGCCAGCAGGGTCACCGCCGCCGCCAGGTTGCCGCCGGCGCTGTCGCCGCCGACGACGAGGCGTTCCCGGTCCGCCCCGAACTCCTCGGCGTGCGCGGCGATCCAGGCGGTGGCGGCGTGGCAGTCGTGCACCGCGGCGGGGAACGGATGCTCGGGGGCGAGCCGGTAGCCGACCGTGACGACCTGTCCTCCGGAGGCGTTGGCCAGCCGGCGGCAGATGCCGTCGGCGGTGTCCACGCTGCCCAGCGTCCAGCCGCCGCCGAAGAAGTACAGCAGGGTGGGCAGCGGGCCGGCGCCGGCCGGCCGGTACACCCGTACCGGAAGGTCGCCGGCCGGGCCGGGAACGTGGGTGTCGCGTACCTCGTGGACCGGCTCGACGTCGCCGCCGCCGGCGCGGATCGCGGCGAGGTCGGCGGCGCGGGCCTCGGCGAGGGTCTGGGTGTAGAGCGGCGGCGTGCCGGCCGCGGCGCGCGCGGCCCGGTACGCCACCACCTGGGGGTCGAGGGGCATGCCGTCTCCTATCCGCCGGTCGAGACGAAGAGCTTGTCGATGCCACGCAGGAAGAGGCTCCCGCTGTAGGTCGGTGGCCGGGTGACCGTCAGCCGCGGGAAGCGGGCCAGCAGCCGGGGCAGAGCGAGCCGCCCCTCCAGCCGGGACACCGCGGCGCCGAGGCAGAAGTGCGGGCCGACGCCGAAGGCGAGCGAGGGCGGCCCGTCCCGGCGCGGGTCGAACCGGTCGGGCTCGGGGAAGCGGGCCGGGTCGCGGTTGGCGCCGGCGATCATCAGCAGGACGTTCTCGTCCCGCCGGACCGGTACGCCGCCGAGTTCGGTGTCGCGGGGCGCGGCCCGGGCCAGGAAGTGCACCGGGCTCTCCAGCCGCAGCACCTCGTCCACGCAGCCCCGAGCGAGCGCGTCGTCGCCGGGCAGCGCCGCGACAACGTCGGGGTGCGCGAGCAGCAGCGGCAGGCCGTTGCTGAACATGTAGACGGTGGTCACGAAGCTGGCGTTGAAGAGCACGATCAGGTTGCCGATCAGCTCCTCCTCGGTCAGCGCCACGTCGCCGGCGTCCACCGCCTCGACCAGCCCGCTGATCAGGTCCTCGCCGGGCCGCGCGCGGCGGTGCGCGATCAGGTCCCGGTAGTAGGCGCGCAGCTCCTCGGCCGCCTGGTTGGCCTGGGTGAGGCGCTGCGGGGTCTTCCCGGCCACGTCCAGGAACTCGTCGATCCAGTCGACCCGTTGCCGGTACCAGTCGAGGTCGGACTCGGGCAGGCCGATGAACTCGGCCATCACCAGCGCCGGCGCCGGGTACGCGAAGTCGGCCACGAAGTCGGTCTCGGCGCCGTCGGCGCCCGCCTCCGCCATCCGGTCCAGCAGCGTGTCGACGACCCGGACGATCACCGGTTCGAGGGCGCCCAGCCGGCGCGGGGTGAACGTCTTCGCGAAGACCGAGCGCATCCGGGTGTGGTCCGGCGGGTTGACGAACATCATCGAAGAGTTGAAGGTGCGCAGGATCTCCTGCTCCTGCCAGCCGGGCGGGGCCTGCTTGTACCACTCCGGGTCGCGCAGCACCTGGCCGACCAGGTCGTACCCGACGGCGACCGCGGTGATCGTGCTGTGTTCGGCACGGGTCGGCACCGTGCTGATCGGTCCGTGCCCGTGCAGGGCCGCGTACCACGGATAGGGGTTCTGCCGACCCGGCTCGCTGTAGAGGCCGGTCAGGATCTCGTCGACGTCCACGGTGGTGCTTCCTCCCCAGGAATGGACGGTGGGGCGGCGGGTCACCCCGCCGCCCCACCGGTGTCACAGTCCGAGCAGTCGTAGTGGTACGGCGTCCGCCATCGCCTGGTTGCCGGCGTCGTTCGGGTGGATGTGGTCACCGGAGTCGTACGCGGGCAGCAGCCGGCCCGGCTGCGCCGGGTCGCGGAGCACCGCGTCGAAGTCGAGCACCCCGTCGAACTCGTGGGCGCCCGCGCCGCGCAGCCAACTGTTGACCGCCTGCCGGGTGGCGTCCTTCTCGGGCGTCCACACCCCCGGGTTGCCGTGCCCCTCGTACGGGGTGAGGGTGGCCGCCAGGCTGCGCAGGCCGCGCGCCTTGACCTGCTGGTTGACCTGGCGCAGCGCGGCGACGATCTGCTCCGCGGAGTCGCCGGACATCCAGATGTCGTTGATGCCCAGGTGGGTGACGACGGTCTTCACCCCGGTCTGCGGGAAGACGTCCTCGTTGAGCCGGGCCAGGGCGTTCGGGCCCAGCTCGTTGTAGCCGGGGAAGCCACCGGCGCCCGGCTCCGGGCCCTCGTGGTTGAGCCGGTTGCCGGCGAGGCTGAGGTTGAGCACGCCGGGGGTGCGCACCTCGGGCCGGGCGTCGACGAGCCGGTCCGCGAGCAGGTCGGGCCAGCGCCTGTTGGCGTTGACCGTGCTGCCGTTGCCGTCGCCGATCGAGTCGCCGAGGACGACGATCGAGCCCGGGGTGTGCCGGCGCTCGACGTCCAGCCCGGAGAGGAACATCCAGCAGCAGTTCGGCCGGATGGTGAAGCCGGCGCCGTCGGCCGCGGTGGTCAGGTCGGTGGCCCCGATGAAGTTGGTGACCTTGGACTGGCCGTGGAAGGTGACCGGCCCGGTGAGCACCGGGAAGTGCAGGGTGACCACGAGGTCCTCCTGCTCCCGCACGGCGAAGTCGAGCGGGTCGCTGAGCAGCTCGGCGCCCTTGTTGATGGTGGCCGAGGTGGCTCCGCCGAAGGTCAGCTCGCGCAGGGTGGCCGCGTCGATGTCGGACCGGTCGTCGGGGGTGCCGGTGTTCGGCCGGGCGACGGTCGCGTGGCCGACCTTGACGGCCTGGTCGCCGTAGAGGTTGGTCAGTCGCACGCGCAGCCGGTCGCCGCCGACGCTGGTGTGCACGATCATCCGGATGCTCTGGTTGTTGAGACCGGTGTTGGTCAGGCCGACGGTGTTGCCGCGGGTGACCGCCGCGGCCCAGCTACCCGCCCACTCGGCCCGCCCGTGCCGGGCGGTGTCGGTGTCGGACGGGCCGGCGCTGGCCACCACCGCCGGGGTGGCCACCACCAGCAGGGTGGCCGCGGAAGCTATGACGTGCCATCTCTTCGGGGTCGACATGGAACCTCCATCGTTGGCAGCCCGGAATCGGCGTCCATGATCGGCACCGCCCGGACGATGGTCCAGAAACCTAGCCGCTGGCGCTGACGGGCGTCAATCAACCCGATCGACCTGATCAAATGTCCGGCGGGTGCCGCCGGACAACGTTCGGCTCTGTCCGGTCAGGACGTCCCGCCCCTAGGCTCGAAGCCGGCGGCGGTGCGGTCGCCATGCCGCGCACCCCGTCGCGTCCCGGGCTCTGACCTGCCCGGATGCCATTGTCTGCCGGTCGCCGCGACGCGTCCCACCGGGCAGGTCGCGCCGGCCGCCACGCATCGACTGGGGGCTGTGCGATGACCGATCGACCGACCAGCTACGTGCACCAGGCGTTGGAGTTGTTCGCCGGTTTCGGCGACCGGGAGGCGCTGGTCGGCGACGGCCGGCGGCTCAGCTACACCGAGGTCGCCGACGAGGTGCGCGGGCTGGCCGGCGCGCTCGCCGCGCACGGCGTACGGCCCGGCGCGGCGGTGCTGGTGATGCTCGGCAACGCCGTCGAGGGGCCGCTGCTCCAGCTCGCGCTGCACCTGCTGGGCTGCCGGACGATGTGGATCGCCCCGGTCACCTCGCGCCGGGAGATCGACGAGTTCGTCCGGCTGGCCCGTCCCGACGTCTTCGTGCACGATGCCCGGACCACCGACGGCCTGGGCGCGGAGATCGCCGCCTCGCTGCCCGGGGTGCCGGTGCTGCGCCTCGGCGCGGAGCTCACCCCCGGCGCCCCGATCGAGCTGCCCGACGCCCCGCCCGCGCCGGAGTCGTTCCTGCAGACCAGCGGCACCACCGGCACACCCAAGCTGGTGCACCACCGGGAGAGCTTCTACCGGCAGATCCTCGCCCTGGCCGCCGACTTCCGGGCCGCCGGGTTCCCGCTGCTGCGGCACCTGTCGCACTCACCGATGTGGCTGGCCAGCGGGCAGATCACCACGCTGTTCAACCTCTTCACCGGCGGCGTGCTCTTCCTGCGTCAGCAGTGGGACCCGGTGGCGTTCATCGGCACCGTGGAGCAGGAGGGAATCAACTCCACCTTCGTCACCCCGCCGATGCTCTACCAGGTGCTCGACCACCCGGCCCTGGACGGCGCCGACTTCTCCGCGATGTTCATGTTCAACGTGGGCGCCGGGCCCGCCGCGCCGGCCCGGCTGCGGCAGGCGATCGCGCGCTTCGGCCCGGTCCTGCGCATCGTGTACGGCCTGAGCGAGGCCGTCGTGATCACCGCGCTGCCCGGCCTGGCCGAGGACCCGGCCCACCCGGAGCGGCTGCGCTCCTGCGGGAAGCCGTACGGGGACGTGGCGATCGAGATCCGCGACGCCGACGGGCGGGTGCTCCCCCCGGGCGCCGACGGCGAGGTGTGGGTACGCACCAACCTCAGCTTCGCCGGCTACCACGGCCAGCCGGAGCTGACCGCCGAGACGCTGGTCGACGGCTGGGTCCGGACCCGCGACATCGGCCACCTCGACGACGAGGGCTACCTCTACCTGGTCGACCGGTTGCAGGACCGGATCCTCACCCGGCAGCGCAGCTGGCCGATCTACTCCCGTCCGATCGAGGACGTCCTCGCCAGCCACCCCGAGGTACGCGCCGCCGCGGTGATCGGCGTCCCCGACCCGGTCGCCGGCGAGCTGCCCCACGCGTACGTGGTGCGCGCGCCGCGGGCCACGGTGACCGGTGACGAGCTGATCGCGCTGGTGACCGCCGAGCTGAGCGAGACCTGGGCGCCCGGCGGGGTGGAGTTCCTCGACGCGCTCCCGCTCAACCGCTCGGCCAAGGTGGACAAGCTGGCCCTGCGGGCGCGGCACGCCGCCGCGCACCCACCGGCGCCGGAGGCCACCGGAGCGGGGATCGGCAGCCCGGCGTGACACCGCGGCGGGAGCTGACCGTCCTGGTCGCCGCCGACCTGATCTCCAACCTGGGCAGCCGGATCTCGGTGGTGGCGATCCCCTGGCTGGTGCTGGAGACCACCGGCAGCCCCACCAAGATGGGCCTCGTCGCGGCGGCGGAGACCTTGCCGTACATGCTCTCCAGCGCGCTGGCCACGCCCTGGGCCGACCGGTTCGGGGTGCGCCGTACCTCGATCGTGGCCGACGCCGCGAGCGCGGTGGCGATGGCCGTGGTGGCGCTGGCGCCCTGGCTGGGATTCGGCGCGCTGGTCGCGCTGGTCGCGGTCGCCGGCGGGCTGCGCGGCATCGGCGACCGGGTCAAGCACGTGATGTTCCGTCCGGCCGCGCAGCGCGCCGGGGTGCCGCTGATCCGGCTCACCTCCGCCTACGACGGGCTGGTGCGCGGGGTGACGCTCTTCGGCGCGGTGCTCGGCGGGCTGCTGATCGCCTGGGTCGGGGTGACCCGGGCGATCTGGATCGACGCGGCCACCTTCGCGGTCTGCGCGCTGCTGATCGGCGTCCTCGTGCACCCGCCGGCACCGGCGGAACCGGCGCCCCGGGAGAGCTACCTGCGGGCGCTGCGCGGCGGCTTCCGCTACCTGCGCACCGACCGGATGCTGCTGACCATGCTGGTGGTCGTCTCCGCGCTGAACATGTTCGCCAACGCCAGCGTGGCGGTCTACATCCCGCTCTGGGTGGCCGAGGTGTTCGGCGACCCGGCCGGCTTCGGCCTGGTGCTGGGGGTCTTCGCCGGCGGCGCGCTGCTGGGCAACGTGCTCTTCACCGCCGCCGGGCCGCGGCTGCCCCGGCAGCTGACCTTCGCGGTGGGCGCGGCGGCCAGCGGTACGCCCCGGCTGCTGGCGCTCGCGCTCAGCGACGAGCTGGTGGTGGTGCTCACCGTGACGTTCCTGTCCGGGATGGCGATCGCGACGGTGAACCCGCTGCTGGGCGCGGCGCTCTACGAGCGGGTCCCGGAGGCGTTGCAGACCCGGGTGATCGGCATCGCCGGCTCGCTGGCCTTCCTGGGGCTGCCCGTCGGCGCGCTGCTGGGCGGTTGGACGGCGGCGGCGCTCGGGCTGATCCCGGCGCTGTGGGTGATGTCCGCGGCCTGCCTGGTGCTGACGGTGGCCCCGCTGCTGGTGGGCGGGCTGCGGCCAGGAGGCCCGGGAGGCCCGGCCGGCGGTGCCGGCGTGGAGCCGGGTCCGGGGGCGGACGCGCCGGCAACCGGAGCCGCAGCGCCTCACGCTGCGTAGACGTTACATCTACTATCCGACAGTTTAAATACTGCGATGGCCAATGTCGCCCGGCGCTGAGACCTGTCGATACTGCGTGAGCCCTCGTCCCACGTGTGCCGCCGAAGGGGTCTCGACCATGTGGCATCCTCCCCTCCCCGGGTTCCGCCTCCACGCTCTGACGAGCCGATGGACCAGGCTGCTGGCCGTCCTCGCGGTGCTCGCCCTCGTCACCTCCGGACTGTCCGCCTCGGTGGCGCGCCAGAGACCGGACCGCACCAGCACCCAGTCGGCGACCACGCCCGGCCCGGCCTGCGGCGAGAGCGCCGGAACCGCGGCGATGACCAACGTGGCGGCGACCCTGCCGGACTACCAGCAGGTGGTCGCGCCCGGGATCGCCGCCACCGTCTCGTACGGCGGGGCGAAGCTGGCCATCGGGCCGAAGGCGGTCCGACTGCCGACCGGGATCGGCGTCACCGTCCTGCCGAAGGGGCTGACCCCGAAGCTGGACAGCGGCATGACCAACGTGACGGGCAAGACGAAGGGGGGTGGCTACCGGTTCACCCCGCATCCGCAGCAGTTCGCCGCCTCGATCCAGGTCACCCTGCCGTACGACCCGGCGCTGCTCACCGACGAGTTCACCGCGCAGGACATCTACACGTACTTCTTCGACGACGTGCAGACCTGCTGGCAGGTCCTGGAGCGGGTGTCGGTGGACGAGGTCAACCACACCGTCACCTCGCTGACCGACCACTTCACCGACATGATCAACGCGACGGTGACGGTGCCGGAGCACCCGGAGGGCGTGCAGTTCAACCCCAACCAGATCAAGGGCATCCAGGCCGCCGACCCCGGCTCCGGGATCAACCTGATCGCCCCGCCGTCGGCGAACAACCAGGGCGAGAACCACCTGGCGTACCCGATCCAGGTGCCGCCGGGCCGGCAGGGCCTGACCCCGCAGCTCGGGCTCTCCTACAGCTCCTCCTCCGGCAACGGCTGGACCGGCGTCGGCTGGGACCTCTCGGTGCCCAGCATCTCGGTGGACACCCGGTGGGGCGTGCCCCGGTACGCCGGCGCGACCGAGACCGAGACGTACCTGCTCAACGGCGAACAGCTCACCCCCGTGGCGCACCGGGGCGCGCCGGTGGCCCGCAGCGCCGAGAAGGTCTTCCACACCCGGATCGAGGGCAGCTTCGCGCGGATCGTGCGGCACGGCACGAACCCGAAGAACTACACCTGGGAGGTCACCGACAAGAACGGCATCCACTGGCACTACGGCGCGGTGGCGGGTGCCGACGGGCCGGCCACCGACGCCAGCCTGGCCGACGACGCGGGCAACGTCTTCCTCTGGTCGGTCCGCGAGGTGCGCGACCCGCGCGGCAACTTCATGCGCTACCACTACGCCAAGGTGGACGACACCGGTCTGGCCGGCGGCAGCGTGCCCGGTCGTAACCTCTACGTCGACAAGATCACCTACACCGGCCAGGGCACCAGCGAGGGCCGGTACGCGGTCAGCTTCGACCGGGACCGCGAGCGCGGCGAGGCGCTGCGCGTCGACACCTCCATCGACGCCCGGGGCGGCTTCAAGCGGGTCACCGCGGACCTGCTCCGCGAGGTGAAGGTCACCCTCGACGACAGCCTGATCCGCCGTTACGAGTTCACCTACAAGCGGGGCGCGTTCGCCAAGACGCTGCTCGACGCGGTGATCCAGTACGACGCCGACGGCCACGAGTTCAACCGGCACCGGTTCAGCTACCACGACGACATCCGCGACTCCGCCGGTCAGTACCAGGCGTTCCGGGCGCAGCCGTGGACCTCGCCCGGCGACGGGCTCAGCAGCGCGGCGCTGAACCTCACCCCGGAGCAGGCCGGCAACGCCAGCGCGCTGAACGCCAACACCAACACCAGCGGCGGCGGCCACCTGTACGTCGGCGTGGGCAGCTCGCCGAGCAAGTCCGGCTCGGTCGGCGTGAAGGTCGGCTTCAGCCACGGCAGCGACAAGGGGCTGCTGGCGCTGGTGGACGTCGACGGCGACTCGCTGCCCGACAAGGTCTTCCGCGACGGCGGGTCGGTGAAGTACCGCAAGAACCTCTCCGGCCCGACCGGTGAGGCGACGTTCGCCGCCCAGGCGCAGCCGCTGAACCTGCCCGGGATCATGGGCGAGTCCAGCAACACCCTGACCCTGGGCGTCGAGGGCTACCTGGGCGCGGCCGCCGCCCAGCTCGACTACGTCAACTCGTTCGCCACCACCGAGCAGTACTTCAGCGACGTCAACGGCGACGGCATCCAGGACCTGGTCAACGGCGCCAGCGTGCTGTTCGGCCGGGTGGGCGCCAACGGTGTCCCGGTCTACGGGGTCAGCGGCGACACCCCCGTCCCGATCGGCCAGGGCGAGGTCGACGCGACCGGCCTGTTCGACTCGTTCAACGCCGACCGGGACCGGCTGACCGACTCGTTCCCGCTGCTGGACAGCGTCCGCCGCTGGGTGGCGCCGTACGACGGCACGGTCAAGGTCGAGGGCGCGGTGCAGCTCGCCCCCGGCACCGCCGCCGCGCGCGCCGAGTCGCGTACCGCCGACGGGGTCCGGGTCGCCGTGCAGAAGGAGGGCACCGAACTCTGGTCGGCGCGGATCGAGGCCGACGACGACGCCGCGAAGACGCCGACCGGCGTGGACGCGGTCACCGTGTCGCGCGGCGACCGGCTCTACTTCCGGGTCGGCTCGGCCGCCGACGGCGGACTGGACGAGGTGACCTGGGACCCGAAGGTCAGCTACGTCGGCGTGGGCGACCCGCTGGACGTCAACGGGCTGCCGTCGTACCGCTTCCAGGCCTCGCGCGACTTCACCCTGGGCGGCCGGGCCGCCACGGTGAAGGTGCCGCTCACCGGCACCATGCACCTCTCCGGCGACCTGGTGAAGGCCGGCGCCACCTCCGACGACGTGACCGTGCTGATCACCCGCAACGGCACGCCGGTGCTGGAGCAGACGCTGGCCGCCGGCACCACCGGCAGCGTGCCGGTGAACCTGGACCTGGACGTCCAGCAGGGCCAGACGCTGCAGTGGCGGATCCGGGTCGACTCCCCGGTCGACGTGGAGAAGCTGACCTGGACGCCGCGGGCCTACTACACCGCCGCGCCGGGGGTCGACCGGCTCACCGACGCCAACGGCAAGCCCTTCATCGACGTGCACCCGCCGTACACCCTCGACCTGTACCCGGTCGACGGGCTGACCGCGCCGCAGTCGGCGTACACCGTCACCAGCGGCGGGACGCTGAGCGTGGAGCCGACGGTGAGCTTCGCCTTCGGCGCCGAGCACCCCACCGCCCGGGTAGCGTTCACCGTCAAGCGCCGCGGCGAGCTGGTGGCCAAGCGGTACTTCCAGGTCACCAACGGGGTGCTGACCTCGCCGGGGGCCTTCGACATCACCGCCGACACCGGTGACGAGCTGTGGTTCGACTTCAGCACCACCGACCCGAAGCTGCGCGCGTTCCTCACCGGCCAGTCGGTCACCGTGGACGGGTCGAGCGCGCCGAGCGCCTTCCACAGCGCCGCCGAGGAGGGCGCGTTCCCGCAGCCGTACCGGGGTTGGGGCGCGGTCGGCTACAACGGCAACAAGGACCGGGCGACCCAGCCGATCAACCAGGACGACCTGGTGGTCGACGAGCACTACGGCGACCAGCTGCCGGACAGCGTCGACCCGCAGGCGCAGAAGGACGACTTCGCCGCCGACCCCCGGGTCGACCCGCCGAAGGTCACGCCGTTCACCCCGTCGCCGCAGGACGGCCGGTGGGGCGCCGGTGAGCACTCCTGGATCGCCCGGAGCAGCGTCAGCAGCTCCCGGCTGGGCGTGGACTCGATCAACCTGCCCCGGCCGCAGGACTTCGCCGGGGCGACCGCGGTGCCCCGGCTGTCCCGGTCGCAGCAGGTCTCGCTGACCGGCAGCGTCGGCGGCGGCATCGGGTCGATCGGTGGCAGCCTGGCCACCGGCGACAGCACCGGGCAGGTCGACTTCCTCGACCTCAACGGCGACCAGTTCCCCGACGTGGTCGGGGCCGGCGCGGTGCAGTACACCGACCCGGACGGCGCGCTCGGCGACACCCGGGGCACGCTGCCCGACGGAGCGGTGCGGCGCAGCACCAACGTCTCCGGCAACGCCAGCGCCGGCAGCGCGGCCCGGACCATCTCCACCGGCCGCGGGTACGACAGCCCGCCCGGCACCTCCGCGGCCACCAGCGCCCAGTCCGGCAACGACATGCCGCCGCTGGGCGTCGGCGGCAGCTTCGGCGGCACCCGCTCCGACGGGGCGTTCGACCTGCTCGACGTCAACGGCGACAGCCTGCCCGACCGGGTGTACGAGAACGGCAAGGTCGCGCTCAACCTCGGCTACGCCTTCGCCGCCGCCGAGCAGTGGCGCAACCCCGCCGGCCTGAACAAGGGCAGCGGCACCAACGCCGGGCTGAACATCGGCTTCAACACCGACTTCTACGGCTTCGCCGGTGGCGCCTCGTTCAGCCAGGGCCGGTCCTCCTCGGCCGGGACGCTCGCCGACATGAACGGCGACGGCCTGCTGGACCAGGTCCTCTCCGGCAGCCCGATCCGGGTCGGCTTCAACACCGGCAACGGGTTCGAGCCGCCGGTGCCGTTCCACGGCAGCCTCACCGACGTCAACGGCGACCGCAACGCCAAGCTGGGCGGCGGCGTCTACTTCACCTTCGGCATCTGCTTCACCGTGGTCTGCGTCGTGATCAACCCGGGGGCGGACATCGCCACCGGCGCCAGCCGTACCGAGCAGGCGCTGCGGGACATCAACGGCGACGGGTACGCCGACCACCTCTCCTCCACCCGGGACAACCAGCTCGTGGTGGCCGAGAACCGGACCGGCCGGACCAACCTGCTGGCCTCCGTCGACCGTCCGTTGGGCGGCCGGATGGAGTTCGACTACACCCGCGACGGCAACACCTACGGCCAGCCGCAGTCGCGCTGGGTGCTGGCGAAGGTCTCGGTGAACGACGGCCGGCCCGGTGACGGACAGGACGTGCAGCTGGTCACCTACGACTACGACGGCGGCGTCTACGACCGGCGGGAGCGGGAGTTCCGCGGCTACGGCACGGTGGTGGAGAAGCACCGCGACGACGCCAACGGCGACGCCGTGGGCCGCAGCGTCACCCGCACCTTCCGCACCGACAGCTTCTACACCAAGGGGCTGTTGGAGAAGGAGCTGACCGCCGACGGCGCCGGCAAGCCGTTCCAGGAGACGGTGCAGACCTACACCGCCCGCAACGTCTCGTCGCCGGGTTCCCCAGCCGACCTGGCCAGCACCACCGCGACGGTGTTCCCGCAGAACTCCCGCACCGACGTGAAGTACTACGAGGGCGCGGCCAGCCCGGGCAAGACCACCTACGTCACCCGGGAGTACGACGACGTCGGCAACCTGACCCGGCAGTTCGACGCCGCCGAGGCGGGTCCCGGCGACGACCTCGACGCGCGGATCGTCTACACCTCCCAGGACCCGGCCTGCCAGGCGGCGTACCTGGTCGGCATGCCGAAGCAGATCGACGTACGCGGCGACGGCACGCTGATGCGGCACCGCGAGTCGACGATCAACTGCACCACCGGCGACCTCACCCAGGTGCGGGCCGCCCTCGCCGACGGCACCACGGCCACCACCGACCTGGATTACTTCGGCGACGGCAACCTGAAGTCGGTGACCGGCCCGGCCAACAAGGCCGGCCAGCGGTACCGGCTGGACTACACCTACGACGACGTGGTCAACACCCACGTCGAGTCGATCAGCGACAGCTTCGGCTACCGGTCGACGGCCACCCACAACCTGAAGTTCGGCCTGGTGGAGACCACCACCGACTTCAACAACCAGCAGATCCGCAACACCTACGACGCGGTCGGGCGGCTCGACCAGGTCTCCGGGCCGTACGAGATCCCGGAGAACCGGTTCACCATCGACTTCGAGTACCACCCCGAGGCGGCGTACCCGTACGCGGTCACCCGGCACGTGGACCGCGAGGCCGACGGCGGTGTCCGCGACGACACCATCGACACGATCACCTTCGTCGACGGCCTGAACCGCACCACCCAGACCAAGAAGGACGCCGCCGTGCCGGCCACCCCGGACGGCACGCCCCAGGACGTGATGGTGGTCTCCGGGCGGGTCACGTACGACTTCCTGGGCCGGGCGGTGAAGAGCTGGTACCCGGTGACCGAGCCCAAGGGCGCCGGCAACCTCACCTTCAACCCGGCGTACGACCCGGTCACCCCGACCGAGGTGCGCTACGACGTGCTGGACCGGACCACCCGCACCACCTTCCCGGACGGCACCGCCACCACGATGGAGTACGGCTTCGGCCCGGACCGGGACGGGGTGACCCAGTTCGAGACGGTGGTCACCGACGCCAACGGCAAGTCCAAGCGCACCTACACCGACGCCCGGCAGATCACCACGGCGGTCAAGGAGTTCAACCCGGCCGGCGGCCAGCCGGTCATCTGGACCAGCTACCGCTACAACCCGATCGGTGAGCTGGTCGCGGCGATCGACGACAAGGGCAACGTCACCCGCTCGACGTACGACAACTTCGGCCGGCGGACGTCGCTGACCAGCCCCGACTCGGGCACCGTCACCTCCACCTTCGACCTGGCCAACAACCTGGTCCGCAAGGTCACCAGCAAGCTGGCGGCGGTGTCGAAGGCGATCGAGTACGACTACGACTACACCCGGCTCAAGGCGATCCGGTACCCGGTCTTCCCGGCGAACAACGTCAGCTACACCTACGGGGCTCCGGGCGCGCCGGAGAACGCGGCCAACCGGATCACCGACGTGGTCGACGGCGCCGGCAAGGTCAACCGCCGGTACGGCCCGCTCGGCGAACTGATCAAGGAGACCCGCACCACCCCCGCCCAGGGCAGCCACATCCAGACCTTCACCACCGAGTACCGGTACGACTCGTTCAACCGGATGCTCTCGATGACCTGGCCGGACGGGGAGAAGCTCTCCTACCACTACAACAGCGGCGGCCAGGTCGACTCGGCCCGGGGCGTCAAGGGCGAGTTCAGCTACGACTACCTGAAGCGGCTGGACTACGACAAGTTCGAACAGCGGATCCTGCTGGACACCGGCAACGGCACCCGCACCCGCTACTCGTACAACACCGAGGACCGGCGGCTGAGCAACATCCAGGCGAAGCTCTCCAACGGCTACGTGTTCCACAACCTGGACTACAGCTACGACAACGTCGGCAACATCATGTCCATCGCCAACGACACCGTGGCCCCCAGCGGCCCCGAAGTCGGCATGCAGGTCGGTGGTCCCAGCAAGCAGAGCTACACCTACGACGACCTCTACCAGCTCACCCACGCGGAGGGCAGCTACCAGCCGCGTACCCCGCAGACCGACCGCTACCGGGTCGACCTGAAGTACGACAGCCTGCACAACATCACCAGCAAGAGCCAGACCCACGAGCTGGTCAGCAACGGCAACACGATCGTCGAGGGCAAGCTCAGCTACAACTACGGGTACGCCTACGGCAGCGCGAAGCCGCACGCACCGACCAGCATCGGCATCTACACCTTCCAGTACGACGAGAACGGCAACCAGATCAGCCGGGAGCAGCAGCCCCGGCCGCGCCGGCAGATGATCTGGGACGAGGAGAACCGCCTCGCCTGCAGCCACGAGAACGTGCAGAGCAAGACGCTGCCGCAGACCCCGGCGTCCTGCGACAACGCCGGCGGCACCCCGAACAGCGCCCGCTACTACTACGACGACCAGGGCAGCCGGGTGGTCAAGGACGGGGCGCAGTTCCACATCTACCCGAACCAGAACTACTCCACGCGGGGCAACCAGAAGTTCAAGCACGTCTACATCGGCCAGGACAAGCTGATCACCAAGCTGGTCGAGCCGGACTTCCGCCGCGAGGACCGGCAGTACTACTCGCACAGCGACCACCTCGGGTCGACCGGGTTCGTCACCGACGACCAGGGCGGCATGAGCGAGCACCTGCAGTACTTCCCCGGTGGCGAGACCTGGGTCAGCGAGCACTCCTCGCAGCCGGTGCCGCACCAGTACACCGGCAAGGAGTACGACCAGGAGACCAACCTCTACTACTACGGCGCCCGCTACTACGACCCGCGGACCCAGGTCTGGCAGACGCCCGACCCGGTGCTGGAGAACTACCTGGAGGGCACCCCGAACGGCGGCGTGTACGCGTCGATGAACCTGGCGCTCTACACGTACGCCTACAACAACCCGATACGCCTGGGTGATCCCGACGGCAGATTCCCCTGGAACAGGGTGCTCGGCGGGGTGAAACTCGTCGGCGGTGTCGCCGAGGCCGCCGCGGGCGTGGCACTCGGGGCCGCGACGAGCTGGACGGGTGTGGGCGCGGTCGCCGGTGGTGCGGTGGCGGTGCACGGTGTCGACGTCGCCATCAGCGGCGCCCGGCAGTTGTTCAGCGGCGAGGAGACCAGCTCCTTCACCAGCCAGGGCCTCCAGGCGGCCGGGGTCAGCAAGTCCAACGCGGAACTGATCGACGCCGGCATCTCGATCGTCGGCAGCGCCGGCGCGAGCATGGCCACCTCGGCGATCAAGGGAGCGGCCACCGCGGCGCCGAAGGTGGCGGCGGCCGCCGCGGACGACGTCGCGGCCCGCGCGGTGCCCAGCACCGCGGAGAAGGTGGTCGAGACGGCCGCCAAGATCCCCTGTGTCGGCAACAGCTTCGCCGCCGGCACCCGGGTGGTGATGGCCGACGGCAGCACCAAGCCGATCGAGGACGTCCGCACCGGCGACCTGGTCCTCGCCGAGGACCCGGAGACCGGTGAGCGCGGACCCCGCGAGGTCACTCACCTGATCATCGGTCAGGGCGTGAAGCACCTGGTCGACGTCGAGGTCAACGGTGAGGTCATCACCGCCACCGACAAGCACCCGTTCTGGGTGGTGGGGGCCGGGGCCTGGGTCGACGCCGGTGATCTCGCGCTCGGGGACGTCGTCCGGCTGGCCGACGGCCGCACCGCCATGGTGGACGGGGTCGCGCACTACACCCGGGTCGACCGGGTGTACAACCTGACCGTCGCGGGCATCCACACCTTCTACGTGGTGACCGGCGACGGCCGGGCGGCCGACGCGGTGCTCGTGCACAACTCGGGTCCGTGTTCGGTGAACGCGAAGGCCCTGGCGCAGAGCATGTCGGCGGCGAACGTGGTCCGGCCGGCGGAGACGGCCGCGCACCACATCGTGGCCAGCGGCGCCAAGGCGGCGGCACCGGCCCGGGCGCACCTGACCAGCCTCGGGGTGGGCATCAACGAGGCGGCGAACGGCGTCTACCTGCCCCGGTTCGTCAGCTCGGCCAACCCGCTCGGCGCGGCCGTGCACTCCACCACCCACAGTCCGGCCTACTACGCCGAGGTCAACCGGTTGATCCTGCAGACGAAGACCGCGGCCGAGGCACGCAACGTGCTGGCGTACATCGGTAAGCAGTTGGCGGCGGGGCCGTGGCCGTAGGCCGACCCGCCGATGCCCGGGCCCGCGCCGCCGGGTCCGGGCGGGCAGGATGACGGCATGACCCGACGACTGCCGATCGAAGCCGCCGAGGCCGCCTTCCGCGACCTCGGCGGCTTCGCCGCGCCAGACTCCACCGTCCCGCCGCCGGCCCGGCTGCTGGACGCCGTGCGGCGCTTCGCCGCCGTCGAGTTCGAGGTGTCGACCGAGCTGCCCGACCAGGACGGCCTGCTGTTCCAGTACGCGACGATCGGCGCGACCGGCGACGCCGCGTTCGTCCTGAGCGTCGTGCGCCAGTTCGAGGTGGTCGATGCCGGCGGCGACCACGAGGGGTACGTCCAGCTGCGCGCCGAATACCGGTTCGGGCCGGACCCGGAGTGGACCGGGCACCACGAGGACTGGTGGTTCCGGGGCGGGCCGGAGCCGTTCGACGACTGGTTCGCCCGGATCTCGGCCCACCCGGTCTGGGGCCGCTTCACCGACTCGCCGCCGACCGGTTTCGAGATCTCGCAGGAGAGCGTCTGAGCGGCGGCCCCGGGCGGTCCAGGCCGCCCGGGGCCGCGGCGGGAGGCGGTCAGTCCAGGTCGTCGCAGACGTTGTGCGTCGTGCCGTGGACCATGGTGAGGGTCTTGTAGAACGTGGGGCTGAACTCCATGCGGTACACCCCGTCGACGAGCCAGTAGCCGCGCGGCAGCGTGCCGCCGTCCTGCCGGAAGCCGAAGAGCGCCGGGCCGTTGGCGTACCAGGTCTGCGACCCGTCCGGGTGGTACTCGATCAGGGCGGTGCCGCTGGCGTCCACCTGGGTGCTCGCCCCGCTGTCGGTGTTGGTCACCTCGACGATCAGGTCCCCCGCGTACAGCTCGCGGCGGGGCGAGCCGTCCGGGTTGGTGTCCAGCACCAGCTTGCGCACCTCGTCGCGGACCGGCTCGCTGTGGATGGCGAAGTCGCACCGGGCCCCGGCCGGCTGGTCGAAGGCTCCCTGCGGGGCGGGCACCCAGCCGCGCGTACCCCCGGTGCTCTCCGCGGACGCCGGGCTCGCCCCGGCCGCGACCACCGCGACCATGGCCGCCACCACGGCGACACTCGTTCTCCTGCGCATCTCTGCTCCTCCATCGGTGTCAGAACGCCCCCACCCTCACCCCCTCCCCTCACCACCCCCTGACCACCCCTCTCCCCCGCGGTGACAACCGGGGTGGGGGGTCAGGGGGTCAGGACGGGTATGGAGTTTCTTCTGCTCGGGGCGTTCGAGGCGCGGCAGGACGGGGAGCCGGTCGAGCTGGGCAGTCGGCGGCAGGAGCGGTGCATCCTCGCGGTGCTGCTGCTGGACGTCGGCCACCTGGTCAGCACGGATCGGCTCATCGACCTGCTGTGGAACGGCGACCCGCCGGCGTCGGCCCGGGGCGCCGTGCACACCTACATCGGACGGTTGCGGGCGTCGCTGGGTCCGTACCAGGTCCGGATCACCACCCGGGGCGACGGCTACCTGGTGGAGCCGGACGGGCACCGGGTGGACGCGGTGGAGTTCGTCCAACTGGTGGACCGGGCGGCCGCCACCACCGAGCCGGCCGAGCGGGTCCGGCTGCTGGACCGGGCGCTGGCGCTGCGGCGCAGCCCCCTGCTCGCCGGCACCGCCGACGACGTGCTGCGGGAACGGCTCGACGGGCCGCTGGAGGAGCGCCGGCTCACCGGCGTCGAGCTGCGCGCGGAGGCGCGGCTCGCGCTGGGCCAGCACACCCGGGTGGTGACCGAGCTGACCCCGGTGGTCGGCCGGCACCCGACCCGGGAGCACCTGGTCGCCACCCTGATGACCGCTCTGTACCGGGGCGACCGGCAGGCCGACGCGCTGCGGCTGTACCGGCGAACCCGCCGCACGCTGGTGGACTACCTGGGGGTCGAGCCGGGCGACCGGCTGCGGGAGGTGCACCGGCGGATCCTGCGCGCCGACCACCGCCTGGAGCGGACCGGCCGACCGGTGTACGAGGTGCGGGTCCGCGGCGTGTCCCTGCCGTGGAGCGTCGGCGGCCATCCGGCGCTGGAGTTCTGCAACACCTTCGCCGGCTGGGGCCATCAGCCGCCGATGCCGGGCGCGGAGTGGCTGCGCGGCTACCGCACCCTGGCGGTCTGGACCGGCCACGTGGGGCTGGCCGACGAGGTGAGCGTGGGCCGCCTGCTCGACCTGGCCCGCCGGAATCCGGTCGGGGCGAACGCCGCCCTCGACGAGGCCCGCGCGCTGCGCGCCCGGCTGTACGCCTGCCTGACCGACCCCGAGGACCGGCGCGCCTTCGACGCCGTCGCCCGGTACGCCGAGGAGGCCGCGAAGACGCTGGTCTTCCGGCGCGACGCCGACGGTCGCGGCCGGTGGTGGCCGGACCTGACCGCCGGGCTGCGGCTGCCCGTGCACGCGGTCGCCTGGAGCGCCGCCGAGCTGCTGGCCGACCCGCGCCGGCTCACCGTGCGGGCGTGCCCGGACGAGCGGTGCGGGTGGCTGTTCCTCGACGAGAGCGGCCTGCGGCGGTGGTGCAGCCTCGCCACCTGCGGCCGGTCCGCCACGGACGCACCCTGCCAGGGCGCGTCGGCACCGTCTGGCAGGCTGGCCGGGTGGACGCAGACGAGGTGACCGCTCTGCTGACCGAGTTCGCCGCGCACGGGCTGCGGGCCTGGGTGGCCGGCGGCTGGGCGGTCGACGCGGTGGTCGGCCGGCAGACCCGACCGCACGGCGATCTCGACCTCGCCGTCGACGCCGCCCAGCAGGCGGAGGTCCTCGCCCTGCTGCACCGGCTCGGCTTCGCCGTGACCGTCGACTGGCTGCCGGTCCGCGCCGAGCTGACCGCGCCGGACGGCCGGCGGGTCGACCTGCACCCGGTGGCGTTCCAACCGGACGGCAGCGGGGTCCAGGAAGGGCTGGACGGCGCCAGCTTCGGCTACGCCGCGGACGGCTTCGTCGAGGGCACCATCGGCGGGCGGCCGGTGCCCTGCCTGTCGGTGGCCCAGCAGCTGCGCTTCCGGGAGGGCTACCCGCCGCGCGCCGTCGACCAGCACGACATCGCCCTGCTCCGGGCCGTCGTGGGCTGAGTCAGCCCACCGGCTGGCGCTCGTCGCCGGTGTCGAAGAACCGGGTCAGGTACTCGCCGGGCCGCAGGTCGCTGTCCCGCATCAGCGAGTAGACCTCCGCGCCGTGGCCCGGCTCGTCGAACAGGTGGAACGCCTGAGCGAGTCAGAGGTACGCCCCGCCCTCCTCGGTGACGCGGGCGACCAGCAGACCGATCCGGGCGGGGCCTGGCAGCCAGGGGTCGACGCCGCCCACCTCGGCGCGCAGGTGCTCACCCTCGACCGTCGCGCCGCCGTTCCAGGGTGCCGGCCAGCTGGTGAACCGCCGCACCTCCACCAGACCGTCGGCGGTCAGGCTCACCAGCGCCCCGGCGAGCGCCGGCACGGCCTCCTCGACGGTCGGGGACCTCGCCCCGTTGTCGAGCCAGGCGTCGGCGATCTCGGGCAGGGGCGCGTCGCCGTCGGACTCGTGCAGTACGAAGTACTCCACCTGGGTCAGGCCGGTCCGCTCCCTCATTCGTCCATTTTCTCCTGTTCGCCGGCGCACCCGCATTCGGCCCCACCCCGGACGGATCGCGAGGCTTCCGCACCTTGCGATGCGGCTGGGGCAGCCTGCCCAGCGCTTCACCGAACTCCCTCGTGCCAACCGGATGATCAGAAATCCGCTCATGCCGAGGAGCGGTGTGCGGTCAGGTGGGATCGGTGATCCTTGCCATTGCCGGGTCGCTCGGAACGGCGCTGGGGTGAGCAAGGAGACTGGAGACGCTGAACCAGCACCTCGCCGAGGTCCCGGTTGCTCGGCCGGATCACCTCGGCCGCGGCGATGATGAGCTGACCGACGATCGCGCTGGCCGAGCCCACCCGGGGCGACGCGGCCGTGGCCACCGGCGTCTGAGAGTGCCAGGGCGCTGCGGCGGTCGTGGGGGTCCGGCATCCGCCGGAGGTACCCGGCACGCTCCAGGCGGTCGAAGGATCTCAGCCCGCGGCGGACGACAAAAGCAAAGGCAAGCAGATGTCACTCCTTGCCACTTCTAACGTATAGCGCACAGCGGGGCTTGCGGCAAGACCCGGGTCTTGCCGCAGAATCGGCGGCCGGACGCAGCACCGACGACGAAATGGGGGGCACGACGTGGGTGTGTTGTCGATGTACGGGGAACGCACAACAAGAGGTTCGACACAGCTCGCGGCGCCGGTGATTCGATCGGCCAGTGCAGTGCAACCGAGCAGGGCTGCCGCGGAGGTATCGCAATGACCCAGCAGTACGTGTTGGATCTTCAAGAGGTTGACGAGACGCAGGTCGCGGTCGTTGGCGGCAAGGCCGCGCACCTGGGCGGGCTGTCGCGGATCGAAGGCATCCGCGTGCCGGCTGGGTTCTGCGTGACGACGGCCGGCTTCCGGCGGATCACGGCGGAAGCGCCGTCGATCGACGATCGGCTCGATCAGCTGTCGCGCCTGAACCCGGATGACCGGGAGGCGATCCGCACGCTCAGCGCGGAGATCCGCCGGACCATCGAAGGGATTGCCATCCCGGGCGATCTGGCAGCGGCGATCACCCGCGCGCTCGCCCAGCTCGGCGAGCAAGCCGCCTACGCCGTGCGATCCAGCGCGACGGCAGAGGACCTGCCGACGGCATCCTTCGCCGGCCAGCAGGACACGTACCTGAACGTCGTGGGGCCGGCGGCGATCCTCCAGCACGTCAGCCGGTGCTGGGCGTCGCTGTTCACCGAGCGGGCCGTGACCTACCGCCTGCGGAACGGCATCGACCACCGTGCGGTCCACATGGCCGTGGTCGTGCAGCAGATGGTCTTCCCGGATGCGGCCGGCATCCTGTTCACGGCCGACCCCGTCACGGGCAACCGGAAGGTCGCCACCGTGGATGCCAGCTTCGGCCTCGGCGAGGCCCTGGTTTCCGGCCTGGTGAACCCGGACGTCTTCACGGTGCGCGACGGCGAGGTCGTCGCCGAGGCGGTCGCCACCAAACGGCGTGCCGTGCACGCCCTGCCGGCGGGCGGGACGCAGGAAGTGGCGATCGACCCGCAGCGGCAGGGGCAGCCGGCGCTGACGGATGCGCAGGTCGTGCGGCTCGTGCAGCTCGGGCGGCGGATCGAAGCGCATTTCGGCCGCCCGCAGGACATCGAATGGTGCCTGGTCGACGATGACTTCCAGTTCGTGCAGAGCCGGCCGATCACCACGCTGTTCCCCATCCCCGCGGCCCACGACCGGGAGAACCACGTCTACGTCTCCGTTGGTCATCAGCAGATGATGACCGACCCCATGAAGCCACTGGGCGTCTCCATGTGGCAGCTGACGGCCATGGCGCCGATGCACGAGGCCGGCGGGAGGCTGTTCGTCGACGTCACCCCGCGCCTGGCCTCGCCCGCGAGCCGCGCCGGCCTCCTGGAGGTGGTGGGGAAGGGCGATCCGCTGATCAGGGACGCGCTGGAGACCGTCCTCGACCGCGGCGACTTCGTCCCGACGCTCCCGGAGGCTGGTCCCGGCGGGCCGCCGGCCAGCGGCGCGTCCGCCCCGATCGAGACCGATCCGGCCATCGTCACCGAGCTGATCGAGCGCAGCCAGGCCTCCATCGCCGCCCTGCGGCGCGACATCGCGACGTTGACCGGACCGGCGCTGTTCGACTTCCTGCTGGAGGCCTTCCAGGAGCAGAAGCGAGTCCTCAGTGAACCATTGAGCATGCAAGCGATCATGGCGGGGATGGAGGCCACCTGGTGGCTCAACGACCAGCTGCAGGAGTGGCTGGGCGAGAAGAACGCGGCCGACACGCTCACGCTGTCCGCCCCCGGCAACGTCACGTCAGAGATGGGACTGGCGCTGCTCGACGTCGCGGACGTGATCCGCCCGCACCCGGAGGTGGTGACGTTCCTGCGGGGCGTCGAGGACGACGGCTTCCTGGACGAGCTGCCGAAGCTCGCGGGCGGGACCGAAGCGCGCGACGCCATCGAGGCCTACCTCGACCGGTACGGCATGCGTTGCGCCGGCGAGATCGACATCACGAGGCCGCGCTGGAGCGAACGCCCCACGACGCTCGTGCCCCTGATCCTCGACAACATCAAGCTCTTCGAGCCGGGCGCCGCCGAGCGGCGCTTCGAGCAAGGGCGACAGGAGGCGCAGAAGAAGCAAGAGGACCTGCTGGAGCGCCTGCGATCCCTGCCGGACGGGGAGCAGAAAGCCGACGAGGCCAAGCGGATGATCGACCGGGTCCGGACCTTCATCGGCTACCGGGAGTACCCGAAGTACGGCATCGTCAGCCGCTACTTCGTCTACAAGCAGGCCCTGCTGGAAGAGGCCGAGCGCCTCGTGCAGGCCGACGTGCTCGCCGAGAAGGAGGACATCTTCTACCTCACGTTCCAGGAGCTCCACGACGTCGCGCGCTCGAACCAGGTGGACGACCAGCTCATCCAGCAGCGCAAGGACGCGTTCCGGTCGTACCACGCGCTCACGCCGCCCCGGGTGCTGACATCCGATGGCGAGGCCATCGCCGGGGCGTACCGACGCTACGACGTGCCGACCGGCGCCCTGATCGGCCTACCGGTCTCCGCCGGGACCATCGAAGGGCGCGCCCGCGTCATCCTGGACATGGCCCAGGCTGATCTCGAACCGGGTGACATCCTCGTCACGGCCCACACGGACCCGAGCTGGACGCCCCTCTTCGTCGCCATCACAGGCCTGGTGACGGAGGTCGGAGGATTGATGACACACGGCGCAGTGATCGCACGGGAGTACGGCCTGCCGGCTGTCGTCGGTGTGCAAGATGCCACCCGGCTGATTTCCGATGGGCAGCGGATCCGCGTGCACGGAAGCGACGGGTACGTCGAGATTCTGCCTTGACCGACCACTCACCGAGAAGGCCCGTCTGCCTTGCCAAGCACAGATTTCCGAGCGGCACTGAACTGCTGGGCATCCGGATCTGCCGCGAGTCACGCTCGACGCGACACCACAGCGATCATGCCAATCCTCGACTGGGACTGCGCCCGCGGCGGTCGCGTGAGGCGGCCGCCACGTCGCCTGAGGCGTACCGGGCCGGTTTCGATGTGAGTGCCGAGTGTCGGCCGCTGGTGGTGAGAGTGTCAGCTGATTGGCGCGTCAGGCAACCCGGCCTGGCGTCGCCAGGTGGAGGGATCGTGCGGGCCGGTGTTCAGCCAGCCCTTCACCGTCGCCGCGGCGGCGGCGAAAGCCTCGACCAGCTCGCCTGCGGTTGCTACCTCCCACCGGACTTCGCGGACCGGGTGCATGTTGTGGTCTTGGGCGCACCAGCACGCAACCTCAACTGCCGCGTTCACGACGAGGTTTGACGCAGGGCTCCAGGCGATGTCGAGTGTCAGCTCGAGCCAGTCGACGCCTGCGTTGTAGACAGTGACGGTCGTGTCGAGGAGCAGATGGCTGATGCCGCGGTCGTGTTCGGTCGGCGGTACGGCGGTCGCCGGGTACCAGTGCCATCCGCCGCGATCGGTGGGTGGACGGTGCCTGTCGAGGTCGTCAGCCGTCCTGTAGAGGTCTCGTACAGCGGTCAGACAGCGGTCGGGAAGTACTTCGATCAGTAAGACGCTCGCTAGCGACGGAGCCGGTCCTGCCATGAAGTCGATGATCCGTCGTCGGTCAAGGATCCTGGTCCGGCGCCCTCATCCGCCGCTCCGGGCGCGGTGTCCGCCTTTCTGGGGCTACCGTGGCCAGGCTCGACGGGCTGCCCCAACAGGCGAGCGGGCTACTGCGTCTGAGCCGGTCGCGAAGGGGCATCGAGGAGTACCTCGTATAGGTAAAGGTCATCGTTGGTGCCTACTCGGCGGAACCCGGCACGTTCGAGGGTCCGTTGGGAAGCGACGTTGTCCCCGGTGGTGTCGGCGACAACTCGGGACAATCCGTGATCGGCCGCGACGTTCAGCAGGGCGACGAGCGCCTCCGCTGCATAGCCGTGACCACGGGCTGACGGGGAAAGGCCGTAACCGACCTCGACACATCCGTCGTCCGGCTGGCCCTTGAAACCGATGCCACCGATGGCCATCCCGTCGGCGGTCCGGGTGATCCGGTAGTGCCCGAAAGGGCGCTGGTCCCCGTGGGCGGCCGTAGCTGTGAGAAAGGCCGTGACGCCGATGACGTCGCCGCCGAAAGGAAAATCCTCAGCCCAGGCATCCCCGGCTCCGGCGCACCGCCCGACGATGCGTTCACCCTCTGCTGTGTCGATGGCGTGCAAGCGCAGTCGCGGCGTGTGAAGGTCGGTCACGGGCAACAGCGAAGCAGCCCTCGACACTCCCCACAAGCCGATTACGCCACCTCGGAAGAGGCCGGTCGCGGAACCCCTTGGGACACGCGCACATGCCGCTGACCGCGTGGTCGTGCCGAAACGTGCGAGCACCGGCCCGTATGGTGGCGCCATGATCACCTGCGTCGTGCACTACACCATCAACCCCGCCCAGATCGAGGCGTTTGAACGCTTCGCCCGCGCGTGGATGCGGCTAGTGGCCAAGCACGGTGGTGTGCACCACGGTTACTTCCTACCCGCCGAGGGAGCCAGCGACCAGGCTGAGGCGCTGTTCAGCTTCGAGAGCCTGGCAGCCTACGAGCGTTACCGCGCACGGTTCGGCAATGACCCGGAGTTCGTCGCGGCTGACAGCATCCGCGACGACTCGGGTTGTGTCGTGCGGTACGAGCGAACGTTCATGCGCCCGCTCCTGCCGACTGATTGAGCCCGCACTTTTCTGCCGCTGAGCGTTCGATCGCCAGGCAGCCGCCGCTGGATCACAGATCAAGCTGCGAGCCGGGCTAGAAGCTGAGCGGCACGGCCTCCACGTAGAACTCGGCACCCTCGACTGGATGCCGCGATGCTAGGTAGGCGTCGGCGGCCTGCCGGGTGAGGAACGCCCCAACCGGCGCAACGGTGCCACTCTGACCAGGCCAACTGATCCTGACCATGACGACGTGCAGGTAGGCGTGCTGCGGGTCTGCGATGTCCGTTGGCCGGTGGCCCGCCCGCACCGCGGCGAGGACGTCCTCCAAGGAGGCGAGGCCGCGATTGAGGCCGCCGTCGGCTCCATCCAATGGCCGCTGCACCACCGGCTTGCGGCCTTGGTCGAGCCAGACGAAACGGCTGATGTCGCCGGGGTCGTCATCCTCGTGCCACCCGACAGCCATCGCCACGACCCAGTCCAGCGAGTCCGCCGTTTCCAGCGCGAACACCCGGTCATCCACGCCTAGCATGCCACCGGGCGTCTGCTGCTGAATGCGTTCCCGCTCCTCGCTGCTGGGACAGCGGATCACCAACCCGTCGTAGCTCCAGCGGACCTTCTGCGCTGACACCGGCTTGAACAGCACCTCGATGCGGGTTGGGTGGTCAGACGACCGCGGCGAGCGCAGCAGGAGTTGGCCATGGCTGACCGTCTGCGCCCACAACCGGAACATGCGGTGTGACCGGAACAGCTCACGACCGGGAGCGAAGCGATCCGCCGTGTTCAGCCAGTCATGGGTATGCACACGCGAGATCCTGACATGGGCGGCGCCCGCGGACGCCAAGCCGGCGATCCAGCTGAGGATCACCCGCCGCGATCGGATCGACTGCGTCCGCTATTGCCGCTGATCGCGCGGTCATGCCGAAGAGCGGATGCTGAACTCACCGAATGTACCGACGGGACCAGGCGGCTATCCGGAGCGGTCAGCCAGCTTCGTCAGCTTGGTGACGTACGCCGGCCAGTCATAGTCGTCGGGGATGTTGGTGTTCTCCCGCCGCAGGCCGATCGCCGTATCGTGCTGCTCGCGCATGATGTCGGCGTGACCGGCGTGACGGGCGAGGTCGCAGGTCACGTGGACGATGATCCTTTGCAGCGTCACGTCCTGTCCACCTGGCCGCCACCACGGCACCTGCCCCGGCGCGTCGAGCGGTAGCTGTTCGATCGTCTGGTCCGCGAACACCCCGACACGGCGATACAGGTCGATCAGCCCATCCTTCGTCTCGTCCTCGCGCGCGTACCAGTCTGCCTGCGGGTCCTCCTCGAACGCCTGCATGGGGACCAGTTCCTCAGGCGTGGGGAATTCGCGCCCGAATGTGGGCCCGAAGTAGCCGGCTTCGACATTGAGGCAATGCTTGAGGACTCCCAGCAGGTTGTTGCCGGTCGCGGTGCGGGGCAGTCTGGCTTCGCGTTCGCTCAGCCCGTCGAGCTTCCAGATCAGGTCTTCGCGAGTCGCCTCGAGGTAGTGGTGCAGCGCAGCCTTCGCATCGCCCAAGTCAGCCATGCCTGCCAGTCTTCCTCATGCGCCGAGCCATCGTGCAGGTTGTCGTCTGCAAGATCAGCGCCCGGCTGGAGCGGTCGGCATCCTCATCCGCCGCGATCGGGCGTGAGCCGTATCCAGTGGCCCGCCCGCCCCGAGTAGCACTCCAGCCGTAGATCAAGCCATTTCCAACCTGATGGTGCAGGTCAGTGGCGTGGTGAAGGTCGGTGGCCGGGCCAGGCGGGGCTCCCGGTAAGACAAGCAGTCGACCAAGGAAGATGCCCTCCCGCTGTCCACCCGATCGCTGAACCACCTCGCCGGCCTGATCCGTACCCACCGCCACCAGCGACGATCCCGCTGGCGCCGACTCGACCCCGGCCGGCAGGCCCTGCTCGCCCGGTCCACCACGTCGAAAAACCCGACCTATCAAGGAGGAAAACCGCTCAGCCATGCCGACCGACCCTAGTGATGAGTTGTCGCGCCCGCACCCGTCACACCTAAGACGGGACACGACGAGACGGAAGGATGACGTGATGAGTGCGGACACGCGGCTGGAGGAGCTGAGCGGGAGCGGGCTGAGCGGGAGCGGTCTGGGCGAGGTCGACGAGCCGGCGTTCTCGGGGCTGGCAGAGCGGCACCGGCGGGAGCTGCACGTGCACTGCTACCGGATGCTCGGGTCGTTCGAGGACGCCGAGGACACCGTGCAGGAGACGTTCCTCCGTGCCTGGCGGCGGCGGGAGACCTTCGAGGGGCGGTCGACGTTCCGGGCCTGGTTGTACCGGATCGCCACCAACGCCTGCCTGGACCTGCTCGCCAAGCGCCGCCCGGAGCCCGCGACCGGCGGCGAGGTGCTGTGGCTGCAGCCCTACCCGGACCGGCTGCTCGACGAGCTGCCCGCGGGCGACGCGGACGAGCCGGAGACCGTCGCCGTCGCGCGGGAGACGATCGAGCTGGCGTACCTGGTCGCAGTCCAGCACCTCGCACCGCGCCCGCGGGCCGTGCTGATCCTGCGGGACGTGCTCGGCTGGCCGGCGAAGGACGTCGCGGAGCTCCTCGGGGACTCCGTCAACTCCGTGAACAGCGCGCTGCAGCGGGCCCGCGCCGGCATGCGGGAGCACCTGCCCGCCGAGCGGCAGGACTGGACCGGCGGCGAGGAGGACGCCGGGACGCGCGAGCTGGTGCGCCGCTTCACCGACGCGAGCGTGGCCAAGGACATCGACGGGCTTGCCGCCATGCTGCGGGACGACGTCCGCTGCTCGATGCCGCCCACGCCAGGCCTGCGCATCGGCCGCGACACGGTGGTGAACGACTGGGTCGAGAGCGGCTTCGAAGGCATGAAGCACCTGCGCGGCGTCCTGACCTCCGTGAACCGGCAGCCCGCCGTCGCCTTCTACCTCTGGCGGGAGCAGGAGGACGCGTACCTGCCGCTAACCATCGACGTCCTGCGCGTCACCGGCGGGGCGATCACCGAGATCGTCACGTTCCACAACGACCAGTTCCCGCGGCTCGGGCTGCCGGAGCGCCTGCCGGCGGACGGCACGGAGTAGTCCCAGTGTGGACGCTCACGCTGCGCGGTGGCGCGCGTGTCGCGGTGGTCGCGGCGGAGTGGTGCGACGCGTTCGGCATCGTCACCCGCGGGCGGGTGCAGCTGGAGCTGCGCGACGGCGAGCCCGGGCCGGTCCTCGGACGCGACGCCGGGTTCTGGCTCCGCGGCACCGGCGCCCGCGCCCTGCGGAACCCCGGCCGTCGCACGGCGAGGGTGCGCGTCGTCACGCCCAGGGCCAGGACCGTCACACGCCAGTCAACACACCCCGTGGGCCAGTTACCGAATGATGGAGGAACGACATGAACAGCATGAAAGACACCGGGGTCGTCGTGGGCCCGGCATCGGGCCGGACCAGCCCCACCCACCGACTCCGCGGGCTCGCCGGCACCGGCTTCATTGCCACGCTCGCAGCGATGGTGGCCACCACCCTCGCCGCTGCGTTTGCCCAGGCCGTTGGCGTCGACTTCGAGATCCCCGATGGTGGCGAGACGATCCCGTTGTCCGGGTTCGCCGTGGTGACCGGCTTCTTCTCGGCCGTGGGCATCGTCATCGCCGTCGCTCTTCTTCGTTGGAGCGCTCGCCCCGCCGAGCGATTCGTGTGGACGGCAGTGTCGCTGACCGCGATCTCGTTGGTCCCGCCCCTCATCTCCGGGGCGAACACCGCCACCACCACCGCCCTCCTCGGGCTACACCTCGTCCCTGCGACGGTGATGATCCCCGCCCTGGCGCGGAGCCTCCGCACCCGGACCGATTGACGATCCCGCACCGGGACAACGCGCGGCGCAAGGGGGTGCGCGAGCGCACCAACGTGGCCCCCCGGTGCTGCCGAACACGAACGCCCGCGCGCGGCGGCGGGTCTCCACCCGGGCGAACCGTCCGGCCATCCGACCGAGCAGCCTGTCGGCCTCGGCAGCCCAATCGGCGGCCTCTACGCTGTGGCCCACAGCCACCGCATGATCCACTCGCCTCACCGACATGGCCGCCGGGGAACCATGGACCGACGACACCTGATCATGGGAAGAGGCTACGCCCGACGTGCCGGACCGGACTCGCCGTCGCCCGGCCGGTCCGCCAACGCCACACCGACCGCCTCCTCCGGCGTGTCGACGTGGCGCGGGCCGGACACCAGCGCGCCGGCGGCGTCCACCACCCGCCAGCCGCCGAGCACCACCACCGGCACCCCGCCCCGGCGCATCGCCAGCGCCACCTCGCTGAGGGTGCCCCAGGAGCCGCCCACCGCGATCACCGCGTCGGCGCTCCACACCAGGACGGCGTTGCGGGCCTGTCCCAGGTTGGTCAGCAGCGTCGCCGAGGCGTCGGCGACCGGGCCGGGGGCGGTGCCGTCGTCGGGGCGTACCGCGATGACCAGGCCGCCTTGGTCCCGGGCGCCGGCGGCGACCGCGGCCATCACCCCACCGCCACCTCCGCAGAGGACGGTCGCGCCGCGCGCGGCGAGCAGCTCCCCCACCCGACGGGCGTGGGCCAGCTCGGCCGGCGTCGCCGACGCCGGGCCGCAGACCGCCACCTGCACCACCCGGCCTCACCTCCCCGGCGAGGTTAGCGCCGGGCCCGGCCACCCCGCCGGTACGCCACGGGAAAGCGCACCGTGGACCGGCACTCGTACCATCGCCGGGCATGGGGCGTGACCTGGCGGAAACACCGGCACAACGGCGGCTCGGTGGCCTCGATTGGCTGCAGTTCCTCATCGTCGGCGGCTTCGCCGCGTTCCTCGGGGTGCTCGGCCTGCTGCTCCTCGCGCAGGGCGTGGCCGCCACCCTCGCCGAGTACGCCGGGTCGCCCGGCCAGGTGCGGGTCACCCGGTGTGTCCCGTTCGAGGGGAAGAACGAGGGGTGGACCTGCACCGGGGAGTTCGTGGCCGACGGCGGAGAGTTCCGCATCGCCGAGGTGACGATTGAGCCGTACCTGGAGGAACGCCCGGTCGGCCCGGTCCCGGCGCGAGTGGTCGACCAGAACTCCGACGAGGCCTGGATCCCGAGCCTGGTGCCGCTCACCGCCGGCGGCGGCGGCCTCGCGTTCCTGGGTATGGCCGGGTGGGTCGTCTGGGGGGTGTTCCGTCCCGGCGACCCGGAGGAGTACCTGTCGAAGCGGGCCCGCCGGCACCTGGAACGGCAGCGGCGCGGCCCGGCCGGCCCGCCGCAGCTGGGCAACCGGGCCCGCAGCCGACGCCGCAAGCGGCGCCGGTCCGCCACGTGAGGTGGCTCCCCGGTGCGCGCACCGGGGAGCCACGTGGGGCGGGGGTCAGAAGACGGCGACGCCGTACTTGCTCAGGGCCTCCTTGACCGGCTGGAAGAAGGTCTGGCCGCCGGTGCGGCAGTTGCCACTTCCGCCGGAGGTCAGGCCGAGCGCCGTGCTGCCGGCGTAGAGCGGGCCGCCACTGTCGCCGCCCTCGGCGCACACGTTGGTGGCGATCATGCCGCGCACGGTGCCCTCGGCGTACCGGACGGTGGCGTTGAGGCCGGTGACCGTGCCGGTGCGGGTGCCGGTGGTGCTGCCTCGGCGGGTCACGGCCTGGCCGACGTACGCGTCACCGGCGGCGGTGATGTCCTGCGAGCCGACCGAGCCGTCGATGGCGACCGAGGTGTTGGTGTAGCGGACGATGCCGTAGTCGTTGCCGGGGAAGCTGCTGCCGGTCCGGTCGCCGAGCTTGGTGCTCAGCGCCGAGTTGGCGTACCAGCTCGCCGACAGGTTGGTGCAGTGCCCGGCGGTGAGGAAGTAGTAGGTGCTGCCGCTGCGCACGTTGAAGCCGAGCGAGCAGCGGTAGCCGCCGCCGTAGATGGCGTCCCCGCCGGAGATCCGCATGCTCAGCGTCCCGGCCAGGTCGGTCGTGCGCGCGCTGCCGCCGGAGGCGGCCACGGCGGCCCCGATGCGGGCCCGGTCGGCGGCGCTGACCGTGCTGTCCACGCCGACCACGACCTGGTTGGTCACCGGGTCGACGTACGTCGCGGTGCCGGTGACGCCGAGGTCCACCCGGGACTGCGCGCGCTCCAGCGCGGCGGTGCTGCGGGTGACCAGGCGGGCCTGCCCGCCGGCGGCCCGGACCGTGGCGGCGGCCCGCGCGTCGGTCACGGCGACGACGGTACGCCCGGAGGCGTCGACGTAGGAGCCGGCGGTGCGGTCGGCGCCGAGCGCGGCCGTGAGGGTGGCGGCCCGGTCGGCGGACAGGGGTGCGGGGGCGGCGTGCGCCGGTGCCGCGGCGACGGCGCCGCTGACCAGGGCGGCGGTGACGGCGGACAGCACGCCACGTCGAGTGAGTCTCACGCGTTCCTCCCGGGGAGGGCTGGACGGCCGGTTCGGCCGATCGATGGTTGCCCATGTTTCTCGCGGGCCCGGGGCGGATCCAGGCTCTGGGCGCGGTTGTTCACCCGGGGTCGGACCGGACGTGGTCGCGTAACGCACCGACATCGACGGACGCTGTTGGAAGTGGACCACTGCCGGCTCTCGGTCGTGCTCCCGACGGAGTGTCGACGCCCGCCGCCCGGGTCGGCTAGCCTGCCGGCCATGCCATCGACGCTGACCGAAGCGACCGATCCGTACTGCCTGCGCGAGGGCGAGAGCGCGACGCTGCTGGCCGGGCATCCGTGGCGCCGGTTCGTGGTGCTGGGCGACAGCGTCGCCGAGGGGATGTGCGAGCCGGTCGACGGGTACCCCCCGGTGCAGTGGGCGGACCGGATCGCCGCCGAGCTGCGCGCGGCTGACCCCGGGCTGGCGTACCTCAACCTGGGCCGGCGGGGGTTGCGGGCGCACGAGGTGCGCGCGGCGCAACTGGACGGGGCGCTGGCCTTCGACCCTGACCTGGCGCTGGTGGTCTGCGGCGGCAACGACGCGTTCCGCCCGGCCTTCGACCCGGACGCGGTCGACGCCGAGCTGGCCGCGATGATCGGTGCGCTGCGGGCGGCCGGGGCGGACGTGGTCACCGTCGGCATGTTCGACGTCTCGCACAGCCCGGCCGTCCCGGAGCAGGTCCGGCCCGGACTGCGTGAGCGGATGCGCCTGCTCTCCGCGCACACCGGGCGGCTCGCCGCGCGGCTGGGCACGGTGCACGTGCAGCTCACCGATCACCCGGCCGGCGCGGACGCGTCGCTGTACAGCAGCGACGGCCGGCACGGCAGCGCCCGCAGCGACGCCATCGCGGCGGCGGAGACGGTACGCCGGCTCGGCGCCCACCTCGCCGCCCGGCGCGCGCCCCGGCCGTGACCCGGGATCGCCCGTCGTCTCCCGACGCCGGCCGCGACGGGAGACGACAGACGGTCCTCGGCGGGGTCAGTCGGTGAGCAGGATGCCGGTCATCAGGACGCCCCGGGCCAGGTTGAGCACCCCCTCGCAGCCGGGGTAGCCGACCCGGGCCAGTGCGCCGGAGCCGGTGCGGCCGAACAGGTACGGGGCGATGCTGTACGGCACCTCGGCGGTGACCACCTCCCCGGTCTCGATCTGCACGAAGTCCATCGCCACCCGGTCGGCCGGCATGTACCGCTGCAGGATGTTGCCGCCCCGCGCCACGGCCGCCCGCACCCCGTCGGCCCAGGCCGCCGCGCTCAGCTCCGGGCCGATCAGCACGTCGTGGCCCGCGGAGCCGTCGGCCGGCTTGGCCACCAGCTCCGCCTGCTCGGCCAGCGCCCGGTCCAGCTCGGCCTCGGTCAGCACCACCGTGTGCGGCACGTACCGGCGGATCAGGGCCTGGTCGTCGGCGGGGAGCAGGTCCAGATCCTCGTAGAGCCAGGCGAAGTTGACCTTGTTGCCGAGCAGCCAGGCGGCGGTGCTGACGAACATCGGCAGGGTGCCGGCGGCGAGCGCCCCCGCCACCGCCTCCAGGCCCGGGCTCGGCGTGACCCGGTTGGGCACGAAGAGCCGGAACAGCGCGTCCACCGGCGCGCCGCCCGCCACCAGCCGCCGGTCGGCGTCCAGGGTGGCGGTGGCGACCGGGGCGATGACCAGGTCGATGCCGAAGCGCCGGGCCTGGTCCGCCAGGGGCGAGAGAATCCGGATGAACGTCTCCGGGTCGTCCAGCCCCGGATACTCGGCGTCGAAGTCCATCAGCAGCGCCACCCGGGCCCCCTCGGCCAGGCCCAGCTCGTCGCGGATCGCCACGAACCGCTGGTCCAGCAGGGACGGTGCCGGTCGCGCCGGCACCCCGTCGAGCAGGCCACGCTCCCGGTAGAGCTGGGCGAACCGCTGGATCACCGTGTCGGCGTCGAAGCCGCCGCCGAGGCTGCTGTCGATGTTGTACTCGACGATCCGCGGCTCCCCGCCGGAGAGCAGCACGTCCGGCCGGTACGCGGCCAGCAGCGCCTCGGTCAGCGGCTCGTCCTCGTCGAGCAGCCGGGTCTCCCCCACCGGCACGCCGAGCAGCCGCCGCAGCTCCCCCGCCGTCCGGGCGCGCCGCCGGCAGGCGTCCAGGATGAGCTGGGCGACCCGGTCGCAGACCTCGTTCAGCTCGCGGAAGGAGTCGGCCGTCAGCACCGTCGGCCGGGCCAGCCGCCACTGCTTGTTGTACGTCGCCCGGCCGTGGAAGATCCGCTCCCACTCCTGCGCCCCGGCGGCGACCATCGCCCGGCGGGCGGCCTCCGGCAGGTCGGTCCACGCCCGGCCGGCCGCCGGCCACGAGTAGTTCACATCGATCATGATCCGTCCTTGGTCACGTGGTGGATGGCGGCGGTGAGGGCAGCCCGGCCGGGCTGCACGGCCCGGTCCAGCGCGGGCGCGAAGGGCAGCACCGCGCCGTCCGGGCGGGTGACCCGCCGGGGCGGGGCGGCCAGCGGGACCCGTTCCACGACACTGGCGATGATCTCCCCGGCGATGCCGCAGGACCGGTTGGAGTCGTCGAGCACCACCAGCCGCCCGGTCCGGGTCACCGAGTCGACCAGCCCGTCGAGGTCGAACGGGTAGAGCGTGCGCGGGTCGAAGACCTCGACCGACACCTGGTCGGCCAGCTCCCCGGCGACCGCGAGCGCGTCGTGCACCAGGTGCCCGACGGCGACCACGGTCACGTCGTCGCCGGCCCGGCGCACCACGCCCCGGCCCAACGGCACCGGGGCGAGGCTGGCGAAGTCGACATCCTCGCGGACGTCCAGCGCGCCGGCCGGGGCGAAGACCACCACCGGGTCGTCGTGCCGGATCGCCGAGACCAGCAGCCCGTACGCGTCGGTCGGGGTGGCCGGCACCGCGGTGACGATCCCGACGTGGGCGAAGAGCGAGTACGGGTGGTCCGAGTGCTGCCCCGCCCAGCCGGTCCGGGAGCCGGACCCGGGCACCAGGTAGGTGACCGGGGCGGCGCACTGGCCGCCGGTCATCAGCGGGAACTTGTGCGCGTGGTTGACGATCTGCTCGAAGACCAGGAACAGCAGCGACGGGATCTGGAACTCCACCACCGGGCGCATCCCGGCCAGCGCCGCGCCGGTGGCGAAGCTGGTGAACGCCTGCTCGGACAGGGGCGTGTCCAGGACGCGCTCCGGCCCGAACCGCTTGAGCAGTCCGGCGGTGACGTTCGACGCGGCCACCCGGATGTCCTCGCCGAGCAGGAACACCGTCTCGTCGCGGGCCAGTTCGTCGGCGAGTGCCCTGGTCAGCGCCTTGCGGTAGGACAGCCGTGGCATCAGCCACCTCCCGTCCGGGCGGTCAGCCCGCTGGCGTACAGGTGGTCCAGCGCGCCGGCCGGGTCGGGCTCGGGGCTGGCCAGGGCGAACGCGACGGCCGCGTCGAGCGTCGACTCGACCTCCGCGTCGACGGCCGCCCGGTCCGCCGGGGCGAGCCGCGCGCCCTGGATGTGCACCGGGTCCCGGGAGCGGCCCTCGGCCACCTCCTCGGGCGGGCGGTAGTCGAGGCGTACCGCGTGTTCGAAGGTGTGGTGGGCGTCGAAGCGGTAGGTGCGGGCCTCGACCAGCTCCGGGCCGCCGCCGGCGCGCATCCGCGCGACGGCGGCGGCCGCGGCGTCGCGTACCGTCTCCGGGTCCTGGCCGTCGACGACGGCGGCCGGCATGCCGAACGCCTCGGCCCGGCCCACGATGGTGCCGGCCACCGCGCCGGCGACCGGCATGGTGGTGGCGTAGCCGTTGTTCTCGCAGACGAAGAGCACCGGCACCCGCCAGAGCGCGGCCAGGTTGAACGCCTCCAGCAGCATCCCCTCGTTGACCGCGCCGTCGCCGAAGAAGGTCGCCCCCACCACGTCGTCGCCGCGCCGCCGCCGCGCCCAGACCGCGCCGGTGAGGATCGCCCCGGAGGCGCCGACGATGGCGTTGGCGCCGAGCACCCCGAGGGAGAAGTCGGCGGCGTGCATCGAGCCGCCCCGGCCCCGGTTCAGCCCGGTCTCCCGACCCAGCAGCTCGGCCATCATCCGGGCCGGGTCGGCACCCTTCGCCAGCACGTGCCCGTGCCCGCGATGGGTGCCGGTGACCAGGTCGGAGTCGCGCAGCGCGGCGCACACCCCGGCGGCGATCCCCTCCTGACCGAGGTACGGGTGGATGCCGCCGACGATCGCCCCGGAGTGGACCAGCTCGACGGCCCGCTCCTCGAAGCGGCGGATCAGCCGTACCGTGCGGTAGAGCCGGACCGGGTCGGCGTCGGTCACCGGTCGCGCCCCTCCTTCACGGCGACGAGGATGTCGTCCCACAGCGCGGCCCGGGCGGTGAGCGCCAGGTTGACCGTGTCGGCGCACTCCTGCCACCTGGCGTCGTCGTCGCCGCAGAGGTCGGCGAGCATCTGCATCGCCATCGGGGTGTGCTGCTCCCCGTCGACCTCGATGTGCCGCTCCAGGTAGTCGACGAACGTGTGCAGCCGGTTGCTGCGCTCGTTGACGGCGACGACCTGGAGGAACATGTCGGGGATCAGGTCCTCGCGGCCGAAGGCGAAGGCGGCGGCCTGGCAGTGCACCGGGGTCGACTCGATGATCTTCCAGGTGGTGGCGGCGAACCGCGCTGACGGGGCCGGGACGCCCGCCTCGGCCAGCGCGGCGGTCACCGGGCGACCGGCCCGCAGCAGTTCGACCAGCGCGTCCACGGCGGTGGTGTCCGCGCCGGCCTCGCGCATGCCGCGCACGTAGAGCTCGAAGTGGCTGATGTAGCCCTCGCCGAGCTCGTCGCTCTCCTCCACCATCACGATGTCGTTGATCAGGCGGCGGCTGCCGGTCGGGCCGGTGGGGATCCACGGCACGGTGACGCAGGTGAGCTGCCGCTGCAACGACTTCAGCAGGGACATGAAGTCCCAGACCGCGAAGACGTGGTGCTCCATGAAGGTGACCAGCGCCTCGTGGGTGTCCAGGTTGGCGTAGAGCGGGTGCTTGACCACCACGTCGCGGCGGTCGGTCACCGCCTGCTCCAGCCGCTCGATGCCCGGATGCGTCTTCCCCCAGTCGTACCGTGACATGTCAGCCTCCCTGCTGGGCGCGGTCGCGCCAGATGACCGGGCAGTATTCGGGGTCCGCGTAGTCGGGCCGCCCCTCGTGGGTGCGGCGGACCAGCACGTCGTGGTTGTACGCGGCGACCGTGCCGTCGGAGAGCGGATACTCCCGCCAGGCGTTGTCGCCGTCCTGCAGGTGCAGCGAGATCGCCTGGCGCGGTCGGCCGCTGACGTTGGCGCCGCTGCCGTGGTAGGTGCGGCAGTGGTGGAAGCTCATGTGTCCCTTGGGGATCACCATCGGGATCTTGCGGATCTCCGCGCCGTTGTGCGCGGCGTTCTCGGCCAGCATCTCCTCGAGCTGGTCGCGGTCCCGGTCGGCGAAGTGCCGCACGACGGTGTCGTCGGCGCCGATCTCCTGCCACCGGTGCGAGCCGTCGACCATCGTGATGGTGCCCATCTCCTCCCCGCAGTCGTGGAACGGGATGAAGGCGGTGAGCATCTTCTCCGACGACGAGGACGCCCAGTAGTGCTTGTCGAAGTGCCAGGGCACGATGTTCGACGGCTCGCCGGAGATCGGCGGCTTGTAGATCAGCGTGGACTGGAAGACGCGGATCTCGTCGGCCTGCGCCAGCCGGGCGGCGACCGCCCCGATCAGCGGCTTGCGCAGGATCGCCGCCAGCTCGTCGTGCTCGTGGTGGACGTAGTCGTTGTGCCGCTGCACTGGGCCCTTCGCCGGCTCCCAGTAGGCGAGCTTCGGCGGGCGCACCGGCAGGCGGCGGTCCCGCTCGCCGCCGTAGTAGCGGTCGGCGGCGGCGGTGAGCGCGTCCACCTCCTCGTCGGTGAGCAGCTTCTTCGACAGGTACCAGCCGTGTTCGGCGTAGAAGCGCACGTCCTCGTCGGACGGGAGCAGCGCCTCCTGCTCGGCGGTCAGCGTCGGATGGAACTCCGTGGTGGTCATGCCCCAACCCCTCGTGCCGTGCCGGCCGCGACGGCGGGGGTTGCCCCCGCCGCGGCCAGCTCCCGTTCCTTGGCCTCGTAGAGCGCCTTGATGTTGCCGCTGCCGAAGGTGCGCGCCCCGCGTCGCTCGATCAGTTCGAGGAAGAGGGTGCGGCGCACGTGCATCGACTCGGTGAAGATCTGCAACAGCTGCCCGCCGTGGTCGCAGTCGACCAGGATGCTCAGGTCGCGCAGCCGGTCCAGCGGCGCGTCGACCGGGCCGACCCGCCGCTCCAGGTCGTCGTAGTAGGCCCCGGGGGTGCCGGCGAAGCGCACCCCCCGCTCGGCCAGCGCCCCGACGGCGGTGACGATGTCGTCGGTGCGCAGCCCGAGGTGCTGCACCCCGGCGCCGTGGTGCTCGGTGAGGAACGCGTCGATCTGGCCGGGGCGGTGGCCCGCGTCCGGTTCCAGCAGCACCAGGGTGACCCGCCCGGACGGGCTCTGCACCACCTTGGAGTTCATCGCCTGGCCGGCGACCTCGATGTGCTCCTCGAAGATCTGCGCGAAGCCGAAGACCCGCTGGTAGTGCCCGACGGTCTCGTCGAGCTGCCCCGGCGGCACGCAGACCGCCAGGTGGTCGATCTCGGCGAGCAGCTTGTCGTCGTCGGTGACCGGCGGCGTCGTCTCCACCGCCCCGGGCAGGAACTCCGTCCGGTCGCCGCGCCGCTCCACCAGCCGGTGCAGCACGTCGCCGAAGCCGCCGACCTCGGCGGTCACCACCTCGGCGTCCGCGCCGGACCAGGTCCGCGGCGCGCTCACCCCGGTCGCACCCCGGGCCACCAGCTCCGCGTACGCCCCGGCGGCGTCGCCGACCTCCAGCGCCACCACCGCGATCCCGTCGCCGTGCCGCTGCACGTACGTCGAGGCGGGATGCCCGGCGGTCAGCCCGGAGGTGAGCAGCATCCGGATGTCGCCCTGGCCGAGCAGCAGCGAGCGCTGCCCGGCCAGCCCGGTCTCCGGTCCCCCCTGGCCCCGCAGGTGGAAGCCGATCGCGGTGCCGAAGTAGAAGGCGGCCTGCCGCGCGTCCCCCACGTACAGTTCGATGTGGTCTATTCCACGGATGTCCATCTCCAGCCCTTCCCCATGTCCCCCCGTGAGTGCGGTCCGGGCGCGTACGGCCCGGGATGTCACCTGCGCGGCCCGGCGGCCCGCGCCCCGGCGGTGCGCCGCAGCAGCAGGCTCACGTTCTGGCCGCCGAAGCCGAACGAGTTGGTCAGCGCGAACTCCGTCCCGGTCGCCCGGGGCTCGACCCGGATGTGGTCCGCCGGGCAGTCCGGGTCCGGGTCGTCGAGGTGGTACGTCGGCGGCAGCAGCCCCGCGCCGAGGGCCAGCGCGCAGGCGGCCGCCTCGACCACCCCGGACGCGCCGAGCAGGTGCCCGGTGAGCGCCTTGGTGGAGCTGACCGGCACCCCGCCGGCGCCGAAGACCGTCGCCAGCGCGGTGGTCTCGGCGATGTCGCCGAGCTTGGTGCCGGTGCCGTGCGCGTTGACGTAGCCGACGTCGCCCGCCGACACTCCCCCGCCGGCCAGCGCCCGCCGCATGCACTCGGCCGCGCCCGCGCCGTCGGGCCGGGGCGCGGTCGGGTGGTACGCGTCGGTGGTCGCGCCGTACCCGGCCACCTCGGCGTAGGCGGTGGCGCCGCGCGCCGCGGCGTGCTCGGCGCGTTCCAGCACCAGCAGCGCCGCCCCCTCGGCGAGGACGAAGCCGTTGCGCCGGGTGTCGAACGGCCGGCTGGCCCGGGTCGGATCGTCCCAGCCGCGGGCCAGCGCCCGGGCGTTGCCGAAGGTGTCGGCGAAGGTCGGGAAGAGCGGCGCCTCGCTGGCCCCGCAGAGCACCACGTCGGCCTCCCCGGCCCGGATCAGCCGGACCGCGTCGGCGACCGACTGGGCGCCCGAGGCGCACGCCGTGCCCACCGCGGAGCTGTAGCCGCGGATGCCGTGCGCGATGGCGATCCGCGCCGACGGCATGTTCGGCAGGATCCCGGTCAGCAGGTACGGGCTGACCGCCGCCCGCCCCCGGGCGGCCCGCGCCACCACCTGCGTCTCCAATGTGGACATCCCGCCGACCCCGCCGACGATCACGCCGATCCGCGCCGGGTCGACGTCCCGGCCCACCTCGATGCCGGCGTCGGCGAGCGCGTCGGCGGCGGTGAGCAGCGCCAGCACCACGATCCGGTCGAGCACCTTGGTCTCCGGGCCGGAGGCGACCGTGCGCGGGTCGATCGGCGGCAGCAGCCCGGCGACCTCCAGCGACTCCCGGGCGGGGTGCCCCTCGGGCGGCCGGGCCAGCCCGGACTTCCCGGTGGTCAGCGCGTCGAAGGTGGCCGCCACGCCCCGCCCGACGGGGCTGAACAGCCCCATCCCGGTGATGACGGCGGTCATGACGGCGACTCGGTCAGGTAGCGCTCGCGCAGCGCCACCTTGCGTACCTTGCCGGTGACGGTGACCGGGATGTCGGCGGAGGCGACCGGCACCACCCGGCGCAGGGTCGCGCCGACGTCCGCCCCGAGCGCGGCGCGGACGGACCCGGTGCGGTCGGTCCCCGGGTCGGCGCCGGCGGCCAGTTCCAGCAGCACGTCGGTGACGACCGTGCCGTCGTCCTGCTTGACGATCACCACCGTGCAGTCGGTGACGTCCGGGCAGGCGGCCAGGATGCGCTCCTCCGACAGCGCGGTGAAGAAGCGCCGCCCGTCGGCCAGCTCGACGGAGTCGACGGCCCGATCCAGGTGGTAGTAGCGGCCCTCGGCGTCGGCGTACACCAGGTCGCCGGTGAGGTACCAGCCGCGCAGCCGAGACCGGTAGGTGGTCACCGAGTCGTTCCAGTAGCCGCGGAACAGCGACGGCGAGTCGATGCCCAGCCAGCCCACCTCCCCGGGCGGCAGCTCGTTGCCGTCGAGGTCGAGCACCGCCACCCGGGTGAACCGGTAGGGACGGCCGACGCAGCGGCCGTACCGGTCGGTGTCGGCGGTGTGGGTGATGTGGAACATCGAGTGGCCCATCTCGCTGGAGCCGAGCCCGTCGATGAAGACCGAGCCGCGCACCCGCACCACGCCCTCGCGGGTGACGGTGTCGCGGGAGCCGACCGCGACGAGGCGCCGCACGTGCGGCTCGTGCGAGCAGTCGCCGGTGTTGAACCACAGCCGCACCGAGTCCAGGTCGTACCCGGACAGGTCGAAGCGGGCCAGCTCCGCCCAGGTGACGGAGAAGCCGAACACCCCGTCCGGGCGCCAGCGCTGGATCGCGTCGAGCACCCGCTCGCCGCCCTGCTCGGACAGGAGCAGCATCTCCGCCCGGTTGCCCAGCGCCTGGTTGACCATCAGCACGGTGGCGGTGTGCGGGGCGGGCAGCGCGTTGAGGATCCGGCTGGTGCCCTGCGCCTGCGGCATGGACAGCAGGTGCCGGGTGGCGGCGAAGAGGCTGGCGTGCGAGTGCAGCACCGCCTTCGGCACCCCGGTGGTGCCGGAGGTGTGGGTGATGACGATCGGGTCCTCGTCGTGGTGGCGGTAGTGCGGCGGCGCGTCGGCCGGGTCACCCGCGCCGGCCTCGGCGGGCTGCCCGAGCAGCGGCGCGCCCAGGTCGTGTCCCGCGAGGGCCTCGGTGTGCGCGGCGTCGGCGAGCACCCCGGCGGCGCGCAGCCGGCGGATGTACTCGGCGGCGATCTCCGGACGGAGCTTGCCGTTCATCAGCGCGGGGATCGCGCCGAGCCGGGTCAACGCCAGGAAGCTGAGCACCATGTCGGCGGCGCCGGTGGCCCACACCGCGATCGGGTCGCGGGGCCGCACGCCGCGCCGGTGCAGCCAGGCCGCCCGGGCGGCGACCCGCTCGTCGAGCTGGCCCAGGGTCAGCGGCCGCTCGGCGGGGTGCCCGTCGACCGGGGTGTCGAAGGTCAACCCCGGTCCCGTCGGGTCGGCCCCGTGCGCAAGCACCCGGGCGAGCACGTTGCCGGCGCCCAGCGCGGTGTCGGCGGCGAGCGCCCCACGCAGTCCCTTCGTCCTCATTGCCTCGTTCCTCCCCCCAGCAGCACCGCGACCGCCCCGGTGGGCGTGCCGTCGGGTGCCTCTTCCATCAGGACCAGCAACGCCTCGTCGGCGTCGCCGTCGTACAGCAGCAGGTCCGCGTGGGCCAGGCCGTCCGCGCGCGGGTCACCGGTGGGGCTCAGGCACACCACCGGGCCGTCCAGTCCCCAGCGCGCCGCGACGTGCCCGGCCACGCTGTTCGGCACCGACTGGAAGAAGAACAGCGGCCCGACCCGGGCACCGGCGGCCACCGTGGCCCGGACGTGCGCGGCGCTCGGCCGGTCGCCGGCGGCGCTGACCAGCACCAGCGCGCAGGTGGTGCCCGCCGACGCCGGGCGGGCGCCGTACCGGCGGGTCAGGCAGCGGTCGGCCACCGCCGCCACCAGCGGCGCGAACGGCGAGTGCACGAACCCGGGCAGCGTCGGCGGCGGTCCGTCGCCGGGCTCCGGCCAGCGCGCCTCGGCCAGCACGGCGCTCACGGCGCCGCCACCAGCAGCGCGGTGTCGGCCCCGCCGAAGGCGGCGTTGAGGCTGAGCGCGTACGGGATGCCGACCGGCCGGGGCGCGTCGGTGACCACGTCCAGCGGGCAGGCCTCGTCGGGGCCGAGCCAGCCGGCGTTGACCGGCAGTTTCCCGTGCCGCAGCGCCTGCACGGTGACCACCAGTTCGAGCAGGCCGGAGGCCTCCAGCGCGTGCCCGTGCACCGACTTGGTGGAGCTGACCGGCACCCGGCCGGCGAGGTCGCCGAGCGCCAGCCGCAACGCGGCCGCCTCGGAGGCGTCGCTGAACCCGGTGCCGGTGGCGTTGGCGTTGACGTAGCCCACCGCCGCCGCGTCCAGCCCCGCCCGGCGCAGGGCCGCCCGCACCGCCCGGGCCAGTCCCCGCCCCTGCGGGTCCGGCTGGCAGGGGTGGTACGCGTCGCCGGCCCGGCCCCACCCGCACACCGTGGCGACCGGCGTGCCGCCCCGGCGACGGGCCGCCCCGGCGGACTCCAGCACCACCGCGGCGACCCCGTCGCCGAGCAGCAGCCCCTGCCGGCCGGCGCTGAACGGGCGGACCGCCCCGTCGGCGGCGAGCGCCCGGCCGGCGTCGAAGAGCGCGAACTGGTCCGGTTCGACCAGGTAGCCGGCGGCGACCACCACCCGTGCGACGTCGCCCCGGCCGATCATCGTGGCCGCGTCCGCGACCGCCGTGCTCGCCGAGACGCAGGCGCTGGTGTAGATCCGGGTGGGTCCCCCGAGGCCGCACCGGCGGGCCAGCTGCCCGGCGAGCGCCGGCGCCTCGACCTCGGCGCCGCTTCCGGCCCCACCGTCGGGTCCGGTGAGCGGACGGTCGTCGGCGAAGGCGACGGGCTGGGACAGCGGCCCGCCGTGGGTGGCCAGCAGCAGGGCCGACTCCGCCCGGGCCGCCGCGTCCAGGCCGGCGGCCCGGCACGCCGCGTCGATCGCGTCGGCCAGCTCGTCCGGCAGGGTCCCGACGTCGGGCAGGGTGGCCGCGACGGTCACCCGGCGGCCGGTGGTGTCGAAGCGACGTACCGGCCGGAACGCCGGCGTGCCGGCGAGCACCCCGGCGAGCTGCGCGTCGACGCCCCTGCCCAGGGCGCTGACGGCGTAGCTGCCGACGATCGGTACGGGCTCCCGCTCAACCATCTGCGGGGCTGGTCAGGGAGGTGCGGAACACCGCCAGGGCGTCGTCGACGGTACGGATCCCGGCGAGCTGGTCGTCGGTGAGGTCCAGCCGCCGGTCGTAGCGCTGCTCGACGAGGTGCACGAGCCAGGCGAGTTCCATCGAGCCGACCCGGTGCGGCACCTGGTCGACGGGTGTCGCGGTCAGTTCGGCGAGCATGCTCACCAGGTCAGCTCGCCCCAGGTCGGGCTGACCGGACATCAGCGGTTGTCGCTGGTCGACCCGGCGACCCGGTCGGCGACCATGCGGGTGAACTCGCCGACCGTCATCAGGGCCAGCTTCTCCGACTCGTCGTCGGCGAACTTGAGGCCGTACCGGTCCTCGACGCGGACGGACAGGTCGGCCAGGGCCAGGGACTCCAGGTCGACCCCGGACGGGCCGAGGGTGGTCTCGTCGTCGATCCCCTCGACGTCGTAGTTCATGTCCTCGAGCTGCTCGATGACGAAGGTGCGGACCTCGTCTCGCATGGCTTTAACCTCTCTTCGTGGGCGAGCTACCGGTGTCCGGTCGGGACACCGTGCACGTGTGGGTCAGCGCTGCCCCCGGCGGTCGGCCGGAGGTGGCGCGCCGGCTGCTGCGGCGGGCGGGGTGCACGCTGCTCGGCCGGGCGGAACGGGAGGTCGGGGTGGGCCGCCGGCCCGACGGGCGGCCCTGGGTGCGGGCCGGTGCCGTGTCGCTGCCGGTCAGCGTCAGCCACGCCGAGGGCGTGGTGGTGGTCGCCGCCCGGCGGACCGGTCCGGTCGGGGTGGACGTCGAGCGGCGTCGCCCGCTGCCCGCCCTGGCGCTGGCCCACCGCTGGTACGCCCCGCCGGAGGCGGCCTGGCTGGGCGACCTGCCGGACGCCGCCCGGGTCGAGGCGTTCCTGCTGCTCTGGACGGCCAAGGAGGCGGTCGGCAAGGCGCTGGGCCGGGGGCTGCGCGCCGGTGGCCTGCACCGGCTGATGCCGGTGCCCGAACACCCGCGCGAGCTGCTGCGCCCGCTGCCCGACCGGGCCGGCGTCCGGGTCGGCCACCCGGGGTGCGGCGCCGGGCTGGTGCTGGCGGTCGCGGTCGACGGGCCCCCGGGCGTCGGACCGGGTCCGGCCGTCCACGCCGAGGTCGAGGTGTCGGTGCGGTTGGAGTAGCGGGCCGGTGCCCGGGTGTTCGCCGAGCGGGCCGGTCACGGGGCCGCCGCCCGCAGCGCGGTGACCGAGCGGACCAGCTTGCCGGTGGTGGTCCGGGGCAACTGGTCGACCAGGTGCAGGGTGCGGGGGCGCTTGTAGCCGGCGAGCCGCTCGGCGAGCAGCTTGTCCAGCACCTCCTCCGACAGCGGGCCGTCGGGTTGCACGTACGCGGTGATGCCGTCGTCGTACACGACCACGGCGGCGGCCACCCCGGGCAGCCCGGTGAGGGTGGCCTCGACCTCGGTGAGGTCCACCTTCATCCCGCCGACGGAGACCTGCGAGTCGAGCCGGCCCTTGACGGTGACCAGGCCGGTCGCCGGGTCGACGGTGCCGGCGTCGCGGGTGTGCAGCCAGCCGTCGGCCCAGCGGGTGGGGTCGCTGAGCCCCACGTACGGCGACGCCGGGCAGCTCACCCAGAGCTCGCCGCCGGACTCGCGGACCTCGATGCCGGGGGCGGGCGCGATCGACGGGCGGTGCCGTCCGTACAGGTCGGTGCCGATGACTCCGACCTCGGTCATCCCGTACATGTTGCCCAGCGGGACGCCGAAGCGGTCGGCGAACGCCTGCGCGGTGGCGGCCGGGACCAGTTCCCCGCCGGTGGTCATCCGCTTGAACTGCGGCAGCGGGCGGTCCGGTCGGGTGGAGGCGAGCAGTCCGATGTGGAAGGGCACGCCGAGCACCGTGGCCGGGGTGTCCTGGGCGGCGACGGCGGCCAGGATCGCGTCGCCGCCGAGCCGCTCCGGTGGGACCAGTTCCACGCCGGCGTGCAGGCCGTAGAGCAGGCCGCCGACCAGGCCGAGCACGTGCACCATGGACGGCAGCAGGATGATCCGCTCCCCGGGCAGCGCCACCCCGTCGATCCGGGTGTAGCGGCGCACCTCGGCGACCAGGTCCGCCGCGGTGCGGCCGATCACCTTGGATGGTCCGGTGGAGCCGGAGCTGAGCTGGATCACCGCGTGGCCACTGGTGGCCGGGGCGTCCGAGTGGGGCGTGACGCCCTCGGTGACGTCGACGAAGATCCGCAGCGCGCCGCCGCCGGTGCGGACCGGTGCGACGACCACCTGCGGGGTGAGCCGCTCCAGCGCCCGGTCCACCTCGTGGTCGGTGAGCCGGTGGTCGAGCAGCACCGCCTGGGCGCCGGTGCGCCAGGTCGCCAGCAGGTTCACCACGTACGCCAGCGACGGCGGCAGCCGCAGCGCGGCGGCGCCGCCGGGGCGCAGTCCGGCCGCGGCGAGACGGGCCTGCGCCACACCCACCAGGCGACGCAGGGTGCCCCGGTCGACCGGCTCCGGCAGACGAAGACAAATGTCATTCGACCGGCCTGTTAACAATATTTCGTCAACCCAACCCGGGTCTGTCGCCGTAGAATCTTCCGTCGGACGATCCATGGTCACTGCCGCCCACCGCCCAGCGTCAAATAGGGCGCAATCCGCCCATCAGGTGCATCTTTCGGGGTGCTGTCGGAACCCTACGACAGCCCGGAAACCCATTGCTAGATGCAAATGGCTAGATCAGAAAGAGCGGCCGGCCGGATTGCCGACACTCGATCGGACAGGCAGGATCAGGCGCGTCCGTCGGGTCGGGACACCGCCGGCCGGGCCGCCGTGCGCCCGCAGTCGCCGACGAGGCACCGCAGCGTCCGGTGACCGCCTCGGGTTCGGCCTTTCGGCCTGGTCACACACCACTCAGTGCCGGAGCACGGCCCGGATCCCCCGAGATGTGCGCCCCGGCCGATCCGCCGGAGCGGCGGCGGCGCAGCGAGCCCGACGCCGCCCACAGCGCCGGTCGCGACAGGACAGCCGTCGATACGGCGCGGCATCCGGCACGGCACGATCTGGACAGTTGTCGCTCGAAGCGGACGTGTCAGTCCTCTACTGGAAATATCCGTAGCTCATCGGGCTTTTCCCGCTCCGGCCTCAGCGGAATCCGGGTGGAAATTGATGACGGAATGACGACAGCGGTGAGAGCGAGCAGAACCGCCGGCATGAGTGATCTCCGGGGGGTGCGGTGACACGAGCAGGCACATTGGGCTTGTCAGAGATAGTTGTGGCGCGGATGATGTGAGGCCACCACGTGCCGCACCCACGGGGGGAGGTGGTGGGGATGGTAGCCGCGGAGGCATCCGTCGCACACCGCGCCATGGACGGCCGGCGGTTCCGGCTCACCGGCCCACTCGACTTCAGCGCGCCGTTCACCTCGGTGGTCGAGCTGACCATCGCCGGCCGGCGGCACGAGTTCACGGCCGGCTCGGTCGGCCTGGCCGACGACGTGGCACAGGCGCTCGGCGTCGACGACTTCGACGAGAAGCTGACCTATCAGGGCGGCACCCTGTTGACGGCGCGCGCCCGGTCGTACGACGCGCAGATCCGGCTGACCGAGGACCGGCTGGTGGCGGCGTGGCGAGGGCGCCGGTACTGCTTCGTCACCCAGTTGTACGGCGCCTCGACCACGCAGCTGCTCACGATGCTGCGGACCCTGCGGATCACGGAGCACGACGACGGTGTCGTCGTGCGCCCCGACACCAGGGTCGGCAGCCGGTTCGCGGCGCCGGCAACCGTGATCAAGCAGGTGCCCGGGCTCGGCCTGCTGGACATGACGCCGCTCACCGCGGAGCGCACGCGACAGTTGCCGTCGTGGCGAGGGTTGCGGACCCGGGCGGGAGAGCTCTTCCGGGACACGCTCTCGGACGGCAGGCCCTACTTCGTGCTCGCCGCCGCGGACACCTGGGTGACCGTGCTGCCACTGGCTGACACGGTGCTCGACCGGGTGCCGGACCTGGTGGACGGGCTACGCGTCGAGTCGGCCGAGTAGGTCGCCGTGTCCGCGTTGGTGGCCAGCGTCGCGGCGTACACCGTGCTGCTCACGCTGCTTCTCGCCTGCGGTGAGCACCTCTCGAAGCCGGCGGCGCTGTCGACGGCGCTGGCCGCCCACCGGGTGGTTCCCGCGCCGTCCACCGTCGCGGCGGTGGTCGTCGCGGCCGAGGGCCTGCTCGGCGTGGCCGGAGTCGTCGCCCTGCTCCGCGACGACGGTGGCCGGCTGCTGGGCGTGGTCCTGGCCGGCAGCGTCGCGCTGCTCGCCACGTACGCGGGTTACGGCTGGTACGTCCGCTCGACCGGGCGGGCCGTCCCCTGCGGGTGCTCACGGGTCGAAGTGCCGATGACCGGCTGGGTGGTGGCGCGCGCGTCCACGCTCGCCGGCCTGGCCCTGCTCGGATCACTTCTGTCCGGCGCGGTCGTGCCGGTGGGGCGAGCCGGCACCTCACTCACCATCGTCCTGCTCGCCGCGGCGACGTTCACCGCGCTCCTGGCGCACCTGCCCGCCGCCATGCACGACCCGACCCCGGACCGGCCGGCGGCCGGGGTGACCCGAGGAGGCGTACCCGGATGAGTTTCCAGACGAGCGCGCTGATCCTGAGCTGGATCGCGATCCTGCTGCTGGCCCTCGTGGTGTCCGGCCTGGTACGTCAGGTGCACGCCCTGTCCACCGGCACCGTCGGCCGCCCCGGGTCCGTCGGCCTGCGGCCCGGCTCGCCGGCGCCCCGGTTCCGCGACCTGGCACCGCCGTCCCCGGCCACCCTGGTCCTGCTCTTCCTGGATCCCGGCTGCGCGACCTGCGACCAACTGCTCGACGCGGCCGCCGAACACACCCGACGGACCGACGTCGTGCTCCGGGTCCTCTACCGCGACACCGTCCCGTCACGAGCGGCGGACCTGCCGATGACCGTCCTCGGCGAGCAGGCGGACCTGTTCGACCGGTACGACGCGATCGCCACCCCGTTCGCGGTCGTGATCGACGCGACCGGCCGGATCCGACGGTCCGAGCCGGTCGGCTCCGCGGTGGCGCTGGGCCACCTGCTCGACGAGGTCGACAACCTGTCCGGCGACGACACCGTCCACTCGATTCGACGGGGAGGCACGCGATGACCACCCTCGACGCGGTGCCCGCGCTGCGGGGAACGGACCCGGGTACCGGCACCGCGTCCCGGCGGCGGCCGCCGGCGAGCCGGACCAGGAGTGGCCTGACCATGTCCTGGGCGCTGTCCCGCCGCACGCTGCTGCAGGCCGGCACCGCGCTGGGCATGGCCGCGCTGAGCATCTTCCCGGCCGCCCGCCGCGCCTACGCCGACGGATACGACATCTACGGCAGCTGCCCGAGCTACGCCAGCGACCAGAACTGTTCCCCCGGCTGCGGTCCGAGCCCGATCTTCGCCGCCGCCTGCAACACCAGCGGGACGAACACGGGCTTCCACAAGAACGACGGCACGACCTGGAAACTGCGGCCGAACCAGTGCTACGCCGGCACGTACGACGGCTGGCTCTGGCGCTACCAGGGCGCGTGCGGCGCGTGCGCCTGCTCGGTGGAGCGCCGCTGCCACGACGGGTACCGGCAGACCAGCTCAGGCTGGGTGAGGTCGATCTGCCGCTGGAACACCGACTGCGGCTGCCTCACCTCGGTCGGCTGGCCCACCACCAGGCGTGGCCAGTCCGGCCCGAACGTCTACACGGTGCAACACCTGCTGACCGCGTGGCACTATTCCGCCACTGTGGACGGCGTCTTCGGCAGCGGCACCGAGACCAGGGTGAAGCAGTTCCAGTCGGCCAGGGGAATCCCGGCGACCGGCGTCGTCGACGCCCAGACCTGGCCCGTCCTCGTGGCCACCGTGTCGGCCGGCGGAATCACGCTGAGCCGGGTGATCGACCCCCGGCCGCGGCTGCCCATCGTCGGAGCCACCGTGCACCATCCGTACGCCGGACACGTCGTGCGGGGCGTGCAGCGGCAACTCAACAAGCACGCGTACGGGCTGGCTGTGGACGGGGTCTTCGGTTCGGGGACGGAATCCGCGGTACGGGACTTCCAGCGGCAGAACGGGCTCACCGTCAACGGCGTCGTGGGACAGACCACCTGGCGTACGCTCACCGGCGGCGCCGTATGACGGGCCAGTCGCCACCCGTACGACCCGTTCGGCGGCTGCGCCGCTGGGCCACCGACCCGCTGGTACCCGTCCTGCTGCTCACCGCCGGCGCGATGCTCGCCGCCGTCTCCGGGCACGTGCTCACCTGGGCCATGGTCGGCGGGCTGGCCGGCTACACGCTCTCCGGCTCGGTTTGAACCCGCAACAGCGCGTACGCGCTAGCCTCGCCCGGGCGGCGAGATCGGCATCCGCAGGGGAAGCTCCTCACCCTGTTCGTCCTGGGGCTGCTCGCCGGTGGCCTGCTCAGCGGCGTGGTCCTCGGGACGCTCTCCGGGCTGTCGGCGCCGCTGCCGGTGTCCTGGCGGTACGCGGCCGTCGTGGCGGTGGCGCTGCTGGGAGTGCTCCGGGACGCCAGGGTGGTGAGCATCCCCCTGCCGCAGAATGCCCGTCAGGTGCCGCAGGACGTGCTGCGGCCCAGCCCCCGGCGCGGAGCGCTGCGATTCGGATTCGAACTCGGCACCGGCGTGCGGACGTACCTGTCGGCCACCGCCCCGTACGTGCTCGCGGTCGCGGTCCTGCTCGCCGGTCAGCGCCTGCAGCTCGCCGCCCTCGCCGGTGTCGGTTTCGGCGCGGGGCGCGCCGTCACCCCGCTCATCCGCCGCGCCTCCGGGGCGGTCGAGGGCTGGGACGCCGACCTGCCCGCACGACTTCGCACCATCACCGTCACCGGGTGCGCCGCGCTCGCCGCCGCCTTCGGCCTGCTCTTCCTGCACCAGGTGTAGTGGCCGCGGGTCACCTGATCCAGATCCGTGATCGACGGCACCGTCCTCAGTGCGCGCCGCCGAGGTTGAGCACCACCACCCCGGCGATGACCAGGCCGACGCCGACCACCTTGGTCACGCTGAGCGGCTCGCCGAGGAAGACCGCGCCGATGGCCACGATCGCCGCGGTGCCGAGCCCGGACCACACGGCGTACGCCACCCCGACCGGGATGTCCCGCACCGCCAGGGCGAGCAGCAGGAACGCCGCCAGGTACGACCCGGCGAGGCCGAGCGTCGGCCAGAGCCGGGTGAATCCGTCGGTGGCCTTGAGCAGGCTGGTGCCGAACACCTCGGCGGAGATCGCGAGCAGCAGGAACAGGTACGCCATGCCCGCGATCCTCCGCCATCCCGGTCGGCGGCGGGCCACCTCGGGGCGCGGCCGTGGTCCGCTACTCCCCCGCCGCTCTCGGCGCCGGTGGCGCCCCGCGCAGCACCAGCGCGCTGTTGAACCCGTCGAAGCCGCGCGCGCCCACCAGGGCGACCCGGTGGCGCGGCTGCCGGGGCGTACGCAGGAAGTCCAGCTCGCAACCGGGCGCCGGCTCACGAGGGCCGGCCGACGCGGGCAGCTCGTCGTGCCGGAAGGCGAGCAGCGCGGTGGCCACGTCCAGCGCCGACCCGCCCTGGTGGGCCCGGCCGGTCAGCGGCTTCTGGGTGGTCACCGGCGGCGGCCGGTCGCCGAAGACGGTGCGCAGCGCCTCGGCCTCGCCGCGGTCGTAGCGGGGCACCCCCAGCGCGTCGGGCAGCACCACGTCCACCTCGTTGGCGGTGACGCCGGCCCGGTCCAGGGCCAGCCGCATCGCCCGGGCGTACTGGTCCGGGTCGCCGGCGGTGTCGGGGCCGGTGTGCGCGGCGTCGTGGGTGGCCGCCCACCCGCTGACCTCGCCGTAGATCCGGGCGCCCCGGGCCAGCGCGTGGCCCAGTTCCTCCACCACGAAGACCGCCCCGCCCTCGGCGGGCACGTAGCCGCCGGCCGAGCGGTCGAACGGCCGGTACGCCGCCTCCGGGTCGGCGACGTCGCTGAGCAGCCCGGAGCGGAGCTGGCAGGCCAGCGCGTACGGGCTCAGCGGGCACTCGGTCGCCCCGGCGATCACCACCGGGGTGCCCCGCCGCACGGTGCGTACCGCGTGGGCGAGGCTGTCCAGGCCGCCGGCGGTCTCGGCGACCAGCACCCCGCACGGTCCCTTGAACTGGTGGTGGATGGAGAGCTGCCCGACGCTGGCGGCGTAGAACCAGGCGATCGACTGGTACGCCCCGACGGTGCGGGTCGGCCCGCCCCAGAGCCGTTGCAGCTCCCGCTGCCCGAACAGGTTGCCCCCGGACGAACTGGCCAGGGTGACCGCCCACCCGTACGGATCGGGGGCCCGCTCGGGCAGGCCGGCGTCGGCCAGCGCCAGCCGGGTGGCGGCGAAGCCCAGATGGGTCCACCGGTCGGTCTGCACGAGCTGCCGGTTGTCGGCGTACGCCGCCGCGTCGAAGTCGGCGACCTCGCCGGCGACCCGGGTCGGGTAGCTCGCCGGGTCGAACAGGGTGATCGGGCCGGTGCGCCGGATGCCGTCGCGCACCGTGTGCCAGTGCGCGTCGACGCCGATGCCGCTGGGCGCCACCACCCCGATGCCGGTGACCACCGCCTGGGCGTTCACCCCGCCCGGGCCGGTCACGCCGCCACCGCCAGCCGGCGGAAAAGCATCGCGGACTGGAAGCCGCCGAAGCCGCTGCCCACCGAGAGCGCCACGTCCACCGGCGTCTCCCGGGCCACGTTGGGCACGTAGTCCAGGTCGCACTCCGGGTCCCGGGTAACCCAGTTGGCGGTGGGCGGCACCACGCCGTACTCGATCGCCAGGGCGCAGGCGGCCATCTCGATCGAGCCGATCGCGCCGAGCGAGTGCCCGACCATGCTTTTGATCGAGCTGACCGGCACCCGGTACGCGGCCTCGCCGAGCGCCCGCTTGAACGCCGCCGTCTCGTGCCGGTCGTTCTGCCGGGTGCCGGAGCCGTGCGCGCTGATGTAGGAGACGTCCGACGGGGACAGCCGCGCCTGCCGCAGCGTGTCGCTGATGGCCAGCGCCATCTCCACCCCGTCGGGCCGCAGCCCGGTCATGTGGAAGCCGTTGCTGCGGCTGGCGTACCCGGCCAGTTCGCAGTAGACGTGCGCGCCGCGCCGGCGGGCGTGTTCCCACTCCTCCAGCACCAGCACCGCGGCGCCCTCGGCGAGGACGAAGCCGTGCCGGTCGGCGTCGAACGGCCGGGAGGCGTGCGCCGGGTCGTCGTTGTCCGGGCTGGTCGCCTTGATCGCGTCGAACGAGGCGACGGTGACCGGGGAGATGGGCGAGTCGGCGGCCCCGGCGAGCACCACGTCGGCCTCGCCGTCGACGATCAGTTGGTGGGCGTACCCGATGGCGTCGATGCCGGAGGTGCAGCCGGTGGAGATCACCTGGGCCGGGCCGTGCAGCCCGTGCCGGCAGGCCACGTCGCCGGCCAGGCTGCTCGGCACCAGGGCCTGGTAGAGGTACGGCCCGCCGAGGGCGTGGTCGACCAGCCAGTGCCGGCCGGAGTCGCTGACCCGGACGTACTCCTGTTCCAGGGCCATGGTGCCGCCGACGGCGGTGCCGAGCACCACCCCGGTCACCTGCCGGTCGGCATCGGTGAGGTCCAGGCCGCTGTCGGCCAGGGCCTCGGCGGAGCAGGCCAGGGCGAACTGCACGTACCGGTCGGCGCGCTGCCGCTCGGCGAGGGTGAGCCCGGCGGCGTCGGCGTCGAAGTCGCACTCGGCGGCGATCTGGGAGCGGAACGGCGACGGGTCGAAGAAGCTGATCCGCCGGGTCGCCGTCCGCCCCTCGGTGATGGTCTTCCAGAACCTGTCCCGGGTGGCGCCGCCCGGCGCGACCACCCCGACGCCGGTGACGACCGTGCGGCGCCCGGTCACGACGCGCCCCGCTGCTCGACCAGTTCGGTGTCGACGTGGCCGAGTTCCGGGCGGGGTGCCAGCGGGCCGAGGTGGAAGACCACCTCGGCGGGCTCGTCGCCGGTGTTGCGCAGCCGGTGCCGGACGTTGCGGGGCACGAACAGCGCCTCGCCGGCCGCCAGTTCCACCGGCTCGTCGTCCAGGTCGACGGTGATGGCACCCCGCGCGACGTACAGGAACTCCTCGCTGTAGGGGTGGTAGTGCTCGGCGATCCGCTCACCGGAGGCGAGCGCCGCCACCCCCATGAAGCCCGACGTGCTGCCGACGGTCTTCGGGCCGAGCAGCACCCGCAGCTCCCCGCCGCGCCGCCGGTCGGCGGTCACGTCCCGGGCGGCGACCAGTCCGGTGGTGATCTCACTCATCGTCGCCTCCCGCGTACGCCCGCTCGATGCGCTCCTTGATGACGGCCAGCTGCACCCGGCTGTTGGCGTTGATCCGGGCGGTCATGCCGGCGTTGTCCACCGGCGCGGTCGGCTTCATCGCGAAGTCCTGCACCCAGGTCATCCGGACGCCCTCGGGTTCCTCGGTGTAGCGCCAGTGGATCCGCATGTACTCGAACGGCCCGGTCTCCACCCGGTGCGCCCGCACCTGGCGGCTGGCCGGGTCCGCGGTGCGTTCGCTGACCCAGCTCCAGGCGATCCCGTTCTCGTCGGGGTGCATGGTGAGCCGGAAGCGGACGGTGTCGCCCTCGCTGTGCAGGATCTCCACCGCGGCGTACTCGGTGAACAGGTCGGTCCAGTGCGCCACGTCGTTGGTGATCTCCCAGACCAGCGCCAGGGGCGCGGCGATGACGATGCTGTTCTCGGTGTGGCCGGGTGGCTGGGCGCGGCGGGCGACCAGGTCGGCGACGGCGGGGATGCTGAGCTGCCCGGCCTGCTCGGGGATCTGCACCCGCCACCGGTCGGCCACCACGGCGGAGAGTTCCAGCAGGGCCAGCGAGTCCATGCCCAGCTCCTCCAGCGAGGCGGCGGGGGCGCGGGCGGCCGCGTCGGCGTCCAGGCCGCAGTGCGCCACCAGGATGTCGGTGATCTCGGTGGTGAGCGGCTGGCCGTGGGTGACGGTCATCGGGTCCTCCTCGGAAGCGGTCAGGACTGGTCGGTGGCCGGTGCCGCGGTGGCGGCGACCGGACGGGCGGTGGGGCGGGGGCCGGGTACGGTCCCGCCGGGTCGTGCCGGGAGCGCGGCCCCGACGACGGCGGGACGCGCGGCGGGGTGCGCCGGGGCTGGTGGCGCGGCCGGCGCACCGGCCTCGGACCGGGGCGCGCCGGCTCCGGGCGACGATGCCGCCGGCGGGCCCGCCTCGGGCGGAACGGCGGCCGTGGGCGCCGGCGGGGTGGTCCGGGCCGGCTGCCGTTCGGCGAGCAGGCGGTCGACCAGGGAGGTGGTGTAGCGGCCCTTGCGGAAGGCGGGGTCGTCGAGCACCCGCCGGACGAACGGGATGGTGGTGCGCACCCCCGGCCCGGCGATGTCGAACTCCTCCAGGGCGCGTTCCAGCCGGTTCAACGCCAGTTCCCGGTCCGGCGCCCAGACCGCCACCTTGGCCAGCAACGAGTCGTAGTACGGCCCGACCAGGTAGCCGGGGTGCCCGTGGGTGTCGACCCGGGTGAACGGGCCGCCGGGCGGCAGGAAGCGCTCCAGCCGGCCGGGAGTGGGGGCGAAGTCGCGGTCGGGGTCCTCGACGTTGACCCGGCACTCCACCGCCACCCCGTGCGGCCGGACGTCCTCCTGCCGCAGCCGCAACGGCAGCCCGGCGGCGATGTGCAGCTGCTCGTGGACCAGGTCGATCCCGGTGATCATCTCGGTGACCGGGTGTTCGACCTGGATCCGGCAGTTGATCTCCAGGAAGTGGAACGCCTCCTCGGCGTCCACCAGGAACTCCATCGTGCCGGCGCCGGTGAAACCGACCTCGAGCGCGCCGCGCAGGGCGGTCTCCGCGATCGTCTCCAGCGTCCGGGCGGAGAGCGCCGGCGCGGGGGCCTCCTCCACCAGCTTCTGGTGCCGCCGCTGCACCGAGCAGTCCCGGGTGCCCAGGTGCACGCCGTTGCCGTGCCCGTCGCAGAGCAGCTGCACCTCGACGTGCCGGGCCTCGGTCAGGTAGCGCTCGACGTACACCCGGTCGTCGCCGAAGGCCGCCTGCGCGGCCGCGCGGGTCCGCGCGTACGCCCGGGGCAGCTCGGCCGGGCACCGGACCACGGTCATCCCCCGGCCACCGCCGCCGGCCGCCGCCTTCACGATCACCGGGTAGCCCACCTCGGCGGCGACCTCGGCGGCCCGCTCCGCGGTCGGCACCGGGCTGACGCTGCCCGGCGGCAACGGCAGCCCCGCCCGGCTCATCAGCGCCCGGGCCGAGGACTTGTCCCCGAGCGCGGCCATCACCTGCGGCGGCGGGCCGATGAAGACCAGGCCGTTGTCGGCGCAGATCTCGGCGAAGTCGGCGTCCTCGGAGAGGAACCCGTAGCCGGGGTGCACGGCCTGCGCCCCGACCAGGCGGGCGGCCTCCACGATGGCCGCGGCGTTGAGGTAGCTGCGCCGGCTCGACGCCGGTCCGATCAGGACCGCCTCGTCGGCCAGCCGGACCGGGGCCGAGTCGGCGTCCGCGGTGGAGTAGACCACCGCCGTTCGCACGCCCAGCTCCCGGCAGGCGCGCAGCACCCGCAACGCGATCTCGCCCCGGTTGGCGATGAGCACCTTCTCGAACATCCCCACCACCTCAGGCCGGGTCCAGCGCGACCAGCGGCTGGTCGTACTCCACCGGTCGACCGTCGTCGACCAGGACCTCGGCCACCCGGCCGGCCCGCTCGGCGGTCACCTCGTTCATCAGCTTCATCGCCTCGACGATCCCGACCACCTGCCCGGGCCGGACCAGCTCACCGACGGTGACGAAGGGCGCGGCACCCGGCTCGGGCGCCCGGTAGAAGGTGCCGACCATCGGCGAGCGCACCTCGATCCGGCCGGCCGGCGGCGCGGGCCGGGGGGCCGGCGGCGGGGCGACGGGAACCACCGCCGGGGCGTCGGGGGCGCGGCCGGTCTCCGTCGCGACGACCCCCTGGCCGGCGGCGGCTTCGTGCCACTCCACCTCCAGCACCGTGTCGCCGCTGCGCAGCCGCACCCGGCGTACCGGGCCGGCGACCTCGGCGACGAGCTGCCGGGCGTGCCGGCGCAGGCCGGCCAGCACGGCGTCCACCTCGTGCGCCGCCTCCGCGCCGTCGGCGGACGACGGCGCGCCGGCCGGGACCGTCCCGGCGCTCACCGGGCACCCACCCGGGCGCCGGCGCGGGCCGCGCCGAAGCGCCGGAAGCGCTGGCGGCGGCGGCGCACCAGGGTGGCGGGCGGCACGTCGAGCAGCGGCAGCAGGTGCGCCAGCACCGCCTCCCGCAGCGCGCGGGCGGCCGCCTCCGGGTCGTGGTGCGCCGCCGGGACCGGCTCGGGGACGAGGTCGTCGACGACGCCGAGGCGACACAGGTCGGGGGCGGTGAGCCGCAGTGCGCGGGCGGCCTGCGGAGCGGCCCCCCGGTCCGGCCAGAGGATGGCCGCGCAGCCCTCCGGGCTGATCACCGAGTAGACGGCGTGCTGGAGCATCAGCACCCGGTCCGCGACGGCCAGCGCGAGAGCCCCACCGCTGCCGCCCTCACCGGTGATCACCGCGACCACCGGGGTGGGCAGCATGCTGAGCGAGAGGATGTTCTCCGCGATCGCCGCCGCCTGCCCCTGCTCCTCCGCGCCCACGCCCGGGTCGGCCCCCGGGGTGTCCACCAGGGTGACCACCGGCAGGCCGAGGCGGGCGGCGAGCCGCATCAGCCGCAGCGCCTTGCGGTGCCCGGCCGGGCTGGCCATGCCGAAGTTGCGGGCCACCAGCTCGCCGGTGGTGTGGCCCTTCTGGTGGCCGATCACCATCAGGTGCCGGCCGTCGAGGCGGGCCAGGCCGCCGACCACCGCCGGACAGTCCCCGCCCAGCCGGTCGCCGTGCAGCTCGACGAACCCCTCGAACGCGGTGTCCAGATAGTCCAGTGTGGTCGGTCGGCCGGGGTGCCGGGCCAGCCGTACCGTCTCCCAGGCGTCGGCCGGCGCCGCGTCGACCACCGGCGGATCCGTCACGACGGCGGCCGGGCGGGCGGCGCGGGCCGGCTCCTGCCGGGGTACGGCGGGACGCGACGCCGGACGGCGGCCGGCCCGGGCGGCGGCGAGCAGCGCCACCAGCCGCCCGCGCAGGGCGTGCCGGGGCACCACCATGTCCACCTGGCCGTGCCGCAGCAGGAAGGCCGCGGTCTGGAAGCCCTCCGGCAGTTCCCGGCCGGTGACCTGCCGGATGACCCGGGGACCGGCGAAACCCATCCGGGCGCCGCTCTCGGCGAGCACCACGTCGGTGTTGGTGGCGAACGACGCCGCCACACCCCCGTACGTGGGATCGGTGAGCACGCTGACGGTGAGCAGTCCGGCCTCGCGCAGCGCGGCGATCGCCTGGCTGACCGTGGCCATCTGCATCAGCGACAGTGCGCCCTCCTGCATCCGCGCCCCGCCGGAGGCGGTCACCAGGACCAGGGGGACAGCGTCCTCCAGCGCCCGCTCCGCCGCCCGCGTGATCAGCTCACCGACGGCGGCGCCGAGGCTGCCGCCGAGGAACCGGAAGTCCATCACGGCCAGCGCGCACGGGTGCCGGCCGATCGTGGCGGTGCCGCAGACCACCGCCTCGGCCAGCCCGGTGCCGGCCCGGGCCGCGCTGAGCCGGTGCGGGTACGACAGCACGTCGACGAAGTCGATCGGGTCCACCTCGGCCGCCCGGTCCGGCAACGGGATGAACGACTCCGGGTCCACCAGCTGCCGCAGCCGCTCGGGGGCGGCGAGCCGGGCGTGCTCCCCGCACTCCGGACAGACGTCGAGATTGCGGCGCAGCCGCTTGCGGTACAGCAGCGAGGCGCACCCGCCGCAGCGGGACCACAGCTCCCCCTCCCGGGGGGCGGTGGCGGTCACGGCCGCCGCCCGACGGGGGCGCCCGCGTCGAAGCGGTAGAAGCAGTGGGCCATCGCGTCGCGGGGCTCCCGCCAGGTCGGCAGGTACGGCGAGATGTACGGGCGCAGCCGGGCGCTGACCCGCTCGAACTCCGGATGCCCCCGGGCCGCCTCGACCGCGCCCGGCGTCGGTGCCTCCGTCTCCAACAGGTGCACGTACAGGTCGTGCAGCCGGTAGAGCGAACGGTGCCGGACACCGACCAGGCGCGGCAGCTCCGTCGCGTCGGACTCGGCGAAGATCTCGGCGACCTGCGCCTCGGCGCTGGGTACCACCTTCGCGACGATCAGCGAACGGTCCATGGATGGGCCTCCCCCCACGGCCGCCGGCGCGGTGTGGACCGCGCCGCGAGCCGGACGACTGCCGACACGATGCGCGCGCCGGCGTCACGCCGGCGTCACCGGCCGGCACCGACCGGCGCTGCCGCATCGTGACGGTGCGTTGACGCAACCTGTGTATCCGCTGTGCGACGCCAGGGCCGCGACCACGGCGTGCGCACAGTTCAGAAGGGGTTTCATGGTTGAGCGTGGTGAGCGCCGACCGGAAGCTCGACATTGACCGAGAGTGACCACAATTGATAATCTTCGTCACGGTCAGCCCGGTGGCCGCGGCGACACCGCCACGGCGCAGCGACCCGACAGTGCGGTCACGGGTGCCGCACCGGGACACACGAGGAGTCGGGACGCGCGTTCCGCAGGGGGTGCCGCCGTGGCCGCTGATTCGTCCATGCCGACGACCGGGCGCCCACCCGGCCCGGACATCTCACTGCACCTGCTCGGCGGCTTCCGGCTGCTGCACGGCGACACCCCGATCGTGGTCCCCCGCGGCCTGCAACGGGTCATCGCGCTGATCGCGCTGCGCCCGGGCGCCACCCGCAGCCACCTCGCGGGCCTGCTCTGGCCGGACGCGCCGGAGGACAAGGCGTTGTCCTCCCTGCGCACCGCCCTCTGGCGACTGCGCCAGGACCCGTGCTGCCCCTTCACCACCGCCGGCGACACGGTGCGACTGGACCCGGTCGTCCGGGTCGACGTCGACGCGCTGGTCGGCACGGCCGCCCGGGTCCGCCACGGCGAGGACCCGTCCGCCGCGCTCGCCGCGGGCCGGCACGACCTGCTCCCCGGCTGGTACGACGACTGGGTCCTCGCCGACCGGGAGCGGCTGCGCCAGCTACGCCTGCACATGCTCGAGGACCTGGCCGGCCACCACCTGGCGGCCGGCCGGCACGGAGAGGCGCTGCAGGCCGCGCTGGAGGCGATGGCCGCCGAGCCGCTGCGGGAGACACCGCACCGGCTGGTGGTGCGCATCCACCTCGCCGAGGGCAACGCCTTCGAGGCGGTGCACGCCTTCTACGTCTACCGCGACCTGCTGCTGCGGGAGCTGCGGCTCGAACCTTCCGCGGCGATGACCGCGCTGCTCGACGACACCCTCGCGCCGATCCGCGACGCCACCCGGGAGCGGCCCGACCCTCCCGGTCGACCGCCGGCCGCCCGGGTCGCGCCCCAGGGCGGCTGACCGCCGTCACCACCGGCGCGGCACGCGTGACGGTCAGGTGACAGGCGTGCCGGCAGGGTGGGCCGCACAGCAGTCCGTGGGCTCCGACCTGGGCGGAGCGCCACCGGCGAGAGGGGTCCCATGAGCCGTCTACTGATCGTCAGCAGGATCCTCCCGGGCTCGGAGGGCCGGGTGGCGCAGATCTTCGCCGAATCCGACGCCACCGAACTGCCCGCCCTGACCGGCGTCCGGCACCGGTCCCTGTACTGCCTGCACGACCTGTGCGTCCACCTGATGGAGACCGAGGACGTGGACCCGGACGCCCTGGCCGGTGCCCGCAACCACCCGCTGTACCTCCAGGTCAACGAGCGACTCTCCGCGCACACCTCCCCGTACCTGCCGACCTGGCATTCCCCCCGGGACGCGATCGCCGGCTGCTTCTACCGCTGGGACGCCGCCGACGTCCCGGCGCCGCGCCCGGCCGGGTGAGCGGGCGGACGCCGAAGAGGACCGAGCCGCCCGGCCGGGTCGGACGACGGCACCTCGTCGCGACCCGGCCGGGTCCGCCCGCTTTCCGTACCGTCGGTCATCCCGCCGACACCCGCCGACACCGTGCATCCCACCTGCGTCGCGATGACCCATCCTCCCTGTCGTCCGCCATACGCGTGTGCAAAGCTGCCGGCGAGTTTTCTTCGTGACTTTCACCGACATATGCAAGAGGGAGGTTTGCCGTGCCGTCGACTTTCGGGCAGTGGCTGATCGTGATCCTGGCCCTGGTGCTGGGCGGAGCCGGGGGCTGGGTGGCCCGCGGCCGGCAGGCCGCGGCGACCGCCGAGCGGCCGGAACCCATGGTGGAGGGTGACCCGGTCGTCGGGCTCTCCGAGGAGGAGAAGGCCGCCGCCACGGTGACCGCCACCGTCGACACCCCCCAGCCGGCGGCCACCGTCGACGTCGCGCCGGCGCCCGCCGCCGTGATCGACGCGCCCACCCCGCACGACCTCGACACGACGCCGGCCGCCGCGTCGCTGGCCGCCAGCCACACCCCGCTGACCGCCGACGACGACACCGCCGCGTCGGACACCGTCGCTTCGGTCGACGTGGCCGCTGCCGGGACCGACGTGGCGGCCGATCGCACCGACGCGGACGACGACCGCACCGACGTCGCCGACGAGGCCGACGAGGAGCGGACGGTGGAGCCGGTCGGCGTCGCGCAGAGCGACCGCGACACCACCGCCACCGCCCACGAGGTGGACGCCGACACCGTCGCCCCCGCCGCGCCGGTCGAGGCCGTCACCCCGGCCGAGGTCGAGGCTCCCGCCCCGGCCGAGGTCGAGGCCGCGGACCCGGTGATCCCCGCTCCCCGCCGCGCGCTGGACGACGAGGCGCCGGTCGCGTCCGACGAGCCGGCGACCGCCGACGCGGACGTCGTGGCCACGCCGGACGCCGAGACGCCGGACGACTTCCGCCGGATCCAGGGCGTCGGGCCGAAGATGGCCACCGCGTTGCAGGCCGCGGGGATCCGCACCTACCGCCAGCTGGCCGAGCTGGACGAGCCGGCGCTGCGCGAGACCATCCGGGCCGCCGGGCTGCGTGCCGCGCCGAGCCTGGCGACCTGGCCGCAGCAGGCGAAGCTGCTGGCCGGTGCCGGCGCCGAGGCCGGTGCGGTGCTGCCCGAGCCGGCCGCCGACCAGGTCTGAGCACCACGTGGGCCGGTGGCCGCGCCTCGGCGCGGACACCGGCCCACACCGTCTGCCCCGGACCGTCACCGACCCGGGGCGGCGTACTCCTCGAGGATGGCGGTGAGCGTGTGCCGCGCCTCCGCGGCGCGAGCCGGATCGGTGTCGTCGAGCGTGATCAGCGCCTTCCACAGCGCCCAGCCGCGGCCCCGGTTCCAGGTCGCCTCGTCCACGGCGAGCGCGTCGCGGAACGCGGCCCGGCTCCCGGCGGTGAGCAGCGTCCAGGCGACCGTCAGGTCACAGGCCGGATCCCCCACCCCGCAACAGCCGAAGTCGATCACCGCGGCCAGCCGGCCGTCGCGGACCAGCAGGTTGCCGAAGGCGACGTCGCCGTGGAACCAGACCGGTGGGTCGGACCAGGTGGAGCGCAGCGCCAGCTCCCAGATCCCGGTGAGCAGCTCACCCGGGACCCGGTCACTCAGGGCGGCGATCGCGGCCCGGGTCTGCGCGTCGTACGTCCGAAGTGGTCCCCCGCGCCAGGCGCTGTGCTCTCCGGCGGCCGGACCGGACGTGGCGTCGATCCGGTGCAGGGCCGCGAGGAAGCCGGCGAGCGCGATGGCGAACGCGGTCAGGTCGGCGATCTGCTCCACCCGGGCCTGTCGGCCCTCGATCCACCCGTACACCGACCACGCGAACGGGTAGCCCTCGGCGGGCTCCCCCTGCCCGAGTGGGATCGGCACGGGCAGCGGCAGCTGGGTGGCGAGCACCGGCAGCCAGCGCTGCTCCTTGGCCACCTGTGCGGCGTAGCCGGGCGCGCTGGGCAGCCGTACCGTCATCTCGTCGCCGAGGTGGAAGGTCCGGTTGTCCCAGCCGCCCGCCGCCACCGGGCGGACCGGCAGGTCGGCCCAGTGCGGGAACTGCCCGGCGACCAGGCGGCGCACCAGCGCGACGTCGATGCGCGGCAGCGGCGCCGGTCGCCCGGCGGGGGCGGGGAGCGGGTCCATCCGGTACAGGCTGCGTGGCCGGCCCTGGGCGGGCAACCGGAATTCGCCGGGAAGCGCTGAACCGGACACGCCGGCTGGCGACCGTCGCTACGGTCGGTGAGCGGGCCGACGGCGGCCCGCCGCGCCGACGAACCCGGTACGCAGGAGCAGCACGTGCAGCCACTCATGCCGGAGCCGCCCGCCCGGCAGGCCGGCGTGCCGTTGCGTGACCCCGAGGGTCCCCGCCGGGTGACCCTGCTGGAGCTCTTCTTCGACCTGGTCTACGTCGTCGCGCTCGCCCTCATCTCCAGAGGCCTGGTCAGCGACCTGACCTGGCAGCACGCCGGCCAGTCCCTGATCATCCTGATGGCGGTCTGGTGGACCTGGGCGATCACCACCCTGGTCACCGACATGTACGACCCGCAGCGCACCGAGATCAAGCTGCTGATCACGGCGGTGATGTTCGGCGCGCTGCTGATGACCACGGCCATCCCGCACGCATTCACCGACCGGGGCATGGTCTTCGCCGGCACCTACGTGGCGATCCACCTCGGCCGGGGCCTGTTCCTCATGCCCACGGTACGCGGACACCGGCCCACCCAGCGCCGGGCGGCACGGATCTTCATCTGGTTCGCCGTCTCCGCCATCCCCTGGATCATCGGCACCACGGTGAGCGGGCACGCCCGCGAGGCGTTCTGGGCCCTGGCGCTCGCCATCGACTACGGCGGCTTCCGGCTGGCGTACCCGGTGCCCGGGCTGGGGATGGTCCCCGAGCGGCAGCGCAACGTCACCGCCGAACACCTGTCGGAGCGCTTCCAGCAGTTCTTCATCATCGCGCTCGGCGACGCCATCCTGGTCATCGGCACCATGTTCAGCCTCCAGCACTCGGAGGCGGACAACATCGGCGCGTTCGCCATCGCCTTCGTCACCACCCTGCTGCTCTGGCGGATCTACGTGCACCGCTCGGGTGAACTGCTGCCGCACGCGATCCAGGCGGCGAAGGCGCCGAGCAGGTTCCTGCTGACCGCGCCATACACCCACCTGACGCTGGTGGCCGGGGTGGTGACCACGGCGGCCGGCTTCGAACTGGTGCTGCACGAGCCGCTGGGGCACACCCCGCCGTCATGGGCGGCGGTCATCCTCGGCGGGCCGGCGCTCTTCCTGGTCGGCCGGTCCGCCTTCGAGTACGAGGTGTTCAGCCGGGTCTCACTGTCGCGCCCCGGCGGGCTGCTGGCGCTGCTGACCCTCGCCCCGGCGGTGTTCTTCCTGCCGCCGCTCTTCGCCGCCGCCAGCGCGATGGTGGTACTCGCCGGCGTGGCCGTCGCGGACACCCTGCGCAGCCGGGGCAAGCCGCCGGAGAGGCCGTCCCCGCCGCACTGATCCGGCCGGTGCGCCGGTGTCCGTTCCGGATGTCGTTTATCCGCTCGTCGCGTCTGGGTACAAGGGCGTCACCCTCGACCCCACCACGACCCTGGAGGCACCCCATGCGCGGCACATCGATTTTCGGAGTTATCGTCGTCATCTGGCTGCTCATCGGCGCGATCGCCGCCGGCCAGCGCGGCTACTACAGCAACGACGACACCAACTGCGCCGAGGCGGGCACGATCCTGGTGACCATCGTGGCCGGGCCGCTGAACTACATCGGCGCCAACCCGAAGGTCGACTGCAAGCTGCCCGAGCCGTCCAAGTAGGTCCGTCGACCCCGGCCCGCGCCCGCACCCCCGGGGCGCGGGCCGTTTCGTGTCCGCTCCCGATCACGTCCGTCACCGCCCCTACGGCGTCCTAGGAGGCTGGGTCGAGGACTGTGTTTGTCGGCGGAGGGGCCGGGAAGGGCAGCGACCCAGCGCCGGACGGGCCGGGCGGCTGCGGTCACTGGCCTGACCGGCGGCCCGGGCTCACCAGCGCTCAGCCGCCGACGTGGATGCCCGGTCGGCGGGACGGGTCCGGCTCACTCTTTCGGATGATCTCCCGGACCACCGGCGGCGTGTCGCCCCGGCCGAGGATGAGGTAGCGCAGCAGGTGGGCGAGCGGGTTGCCCTCGGACCACTCGAAGTGCGCGTGCGGGCGTACGCCGGTGCCGTCGCGCAGGGCGAGCAGGATGGCCGCGATGGCGTTCGGGACGGCCGGGCTGCTGGCCCGCAGCACCCGGTAGCCGCCGACCTCCACGCCGTGCACCCGCAGCACCTGGCTGAACTGGGACGGGTCCACCACGTCGATCTCCAGGAAGAGCACGTCGGCCGCGCCGGGCACCGGGTTCATACCGCGCTGCGCCCGCTCCTTGACCCGGTACTCCTTGAGCGCCCCGCTGTCGCGCTTGTTGGCGATCAGGTGCAGCCGGCCGTCGTGGGTCAGCGAGTCGGCGATGAACCGCCGGGCGGCCGGGTCGAACTCGATCCGCTCCGCCCGCAGTTCGGTGGTGCGGGACACCCGGGAGATCAGCGAGACGGCGATGATCCCCGCGATGAACAGGGCCGAGATGGCGATGCCGTCCGGCTTCTCGATCACGTTCTCGGCGAGGGCGTAGAGCAGGACGGCGGTGAGCAGGCCGAAGCCGGCCCCGGCGATCCGGTGGTGGGCCCGCACGGCCGCGATGGTCACCGCCACCGCGCCGGAGACCATCATCGCCAGGATCCCGGTGGCGTACGCGCCGGCCTGGGCGTTGACGTCCGCCCGGAAGGCGATCGTGATGGCGATGCTGATCAGCGTATAGACGATGACCACCGGCCGGACCGCCCGGCCCCACTCCGGCGCCATCCCGTACGACGGCAGGTAGCGCGGCACGATGTTGATCAGGCCGGCCATCGCCGAGGCGCCGGCGAACCAGAGGATCAGCACGCTGCTGATGTCGTAGACGGTGCCGAACGCCTCGCCGAGGTGTTCGTGGGCCAGCCAGGCCAGGGCCCGTCCGTTGGCGGCGCCGCCCGGCCGGAACTCCTCCGCCGGGATCAGCACCGTGGTGACGAACGTGGTGGCGATCAGGTACACCGACATGATCAGCGAGGCGGCGGTGAGCAGCTTGCGGGTGTTGCGGATCCGCGCCTCCAGGCGCTGCCGGGAGTCCGTCCCCGCCCCCTTCACCAGCGGCATCATGCTGACCCCGGTCTCGAAACCGGACAGGCCCAGCACCAGCAGCGGGAAGGCCAGCACCGCCGGCCCGAGCAGGTCACCGAGACCGGTGCCGCCGGCGGTCAGCGCCTGCGTCCAGTCGCCCACCAGGGACGGGTCCGCGGCCACCTCGGCCAGCCCGACCACGACGATCACCGCGTTCAGCCCGAGGAAGACCGCGACCAGCGGGATGGCCACGCTGACCGCCTCGCTGAACCCCAGCAGGAACACCCCGCCGAGGACCAGCAGCAGCACCACGGTCACCACCACGGCGGCGGCCGTGCCGTGCGGGAAGGACGCCGGCAGGTACGGGTTCTCCAGCAGGTGGACCGTCGCGTCGGCGGCGGAGAGGGTGATCGTGATGATCCACGAGGTGGCGACGAAGCCGAGCAGCACCAGGACGAAGATCTTGCCGCGCCAGAACGGCAGCAGCCGTTCCAGCATCGCCACCGAGCCCTGCCCGTGCGGGCTCTCCCGGGCCACCCGCCGGTACATCGGCAGCATCCCGAACAGGGTCAGCGCCACGATGAGCAGGGTGGCCACCGGGGAGAGCGCCCCGGCCGCCAGCGCCGCGATGCCGGGCAGGTACGACAGGGTGGAGAAGTAGTCGACGCCGGTCAGGCACATCACCCGCCACCAGGGGTGGCGCTTCTGGGTACCCTCCTCCGCCTCGGGACCGGCGGGCTGCACCTGGTGGGCGAAGAGCCAGCGCCGCAGCGGGTCGGCCGCCGGGTGGGGGCGGGCGTGGCTCTCCACGCACTCCGGGACCGTCACCGACCCCGACCGGGTGCGCTCCCCCTGGAGCGGATCGCGGGCCGCCCGCACCTCGGGCCCGAGACCCGCCGGCGTGCCACGCCGCCCTCGGGTACGCCGTGGCTTCGCCCCGTCCCGCCCGTCCACCATTCCCGTCCCACTCTCTACGGTCCTGCACCGACCGTAGGCGGTACTCGGGGCACCGCTCGGCGGAACCGGCAAGCCGGGAGATCATCGCGGGCGCCGACCGCGTGGGCGGCTCGCCTCAGCCGGGCGGCGTCCGCAGGGCGTCGCGCAGTGCCTCCGGGTCGGAGACGGTGACCGTGGCGCCGGGGTGGCGCGGCCACGGTCCCGGCACCAGGGCCGCGACGGGCTCGGCGAACCGCACGCACACCCCGGCGGCGGTGCTGCTGCCGAAGGTGACCCCGCCGTCGGCGAACGACAGGTGCGGCCCGATCGCCCGCCACCACCGGTACGGCCCGTCGAGCTGCGCCCCGGTGACGTTGGCCCGGGGGGTGCGCAGCCGCCAGGGTCCGTACCGGATCTCCAGCGCCTCGTCGTCGACGAGCACCCAGGAGGTCTCCGGGCGCACGCCGAGCAGCGCCAGCGGGGCCCGGAAGGCCGGGTCGAAGCGGAAGGCGGAACGGTGCACGGACATGACCCGCGCGTACCCGGTGCCGGCCGGCCGACACCCCCGCTCACTCCAGCGCGCGGGCCCAGTCCTCGACGTGCGCGTCCAGGTGCGCGGCGGTGGACCGCCAGTACGGGCCGTCGACGGTGAAGATCCGGGCCCAGGGCTGCACCCCGTCGCGGGCGCCGTCGCGCAGCAGCGCGTACATCGCCCGGGCCCGGCGGCCCAGGGTGGCGGCCAGCGCCGGACGGTCCGCGCCGGCCAGGCCGTACCCGTCGACCAGGGCGCGCAGCCGGCGCGCGGACTCGGCGACCGGCCGGTCCGGCCGCATCCCCGCCATGGCCTGCGCGGCGTACGCCAACTCCCAGCGCCGGGTGCCGGGGCCGGCGCCGTCCCAGTCGATCAGCACCCAGCCGCGGTCGGCGCGGACCAGATTCCAGGGCGCGGCGTCGTGGTGGCAGACGAGGTCGGCGCCGTCCGGGGCGATGGCCACCCGCCAGCCGGCCGGCTCCGGGGGCACGAACCCCACCACCGCGTCGTGCAGGTCGGCCAGCAGGCGGCCGATCGAGGCCAGTTCCGCCAGCGGGTACGTCCCGGCCTCCGGCCCGCACTCCCCCGGCACGTACTCCAGCACCTGGCGGCCCCCCGCGTCGCGGCCCAGCGGCCGGGGCGCGCCGGTGAAGCCCACCGCGTGCAGGTGCGCCAGCAGCGCGTCGACGTTGTCGGTCCACGGGCCGACCGGCCGGCGCACCGTGTCGCCGACCCGGACCACGCCGGTGGTGACGTTGCCGGGCAGGGGCTGTTCGGTCAGCGGCATCCGGCCATCCTGCCCGGCGGGGACGCGTCCCCGCGCCCCGGTTTCCCGGAGCGCGGGGACCCCCCGTCCCCGGCTACTGCAGGAACGCCCCCAGTGGCGACAGCAGTAGCCGGCCGAGTGCCGCGGCGTTGTCGTCCAGCCGCGTGCGCTCGCAGTCGCGGGCGTGCGGGTCGTGCCGGCACCGCCAGATCTTCTGGGCGTTGCGCCAGGCCACGTCCCGGGTGTATTCCACCAGTTCGCCCTGGTACCAGTCGTCGACGTCCCCGTTGAGCATGTCGATCAGCAGCTGCCACCGCTCCAGGTAGCCGCGCCGCAGCGAGGGGATCTTGTCGGCGAAGATGTCGTTGATCTTGAGATAGTCGCGGTGCTGCTCGCTGCCGTCGACCGGCTCGGACTCCAGGTGGTCGAAGGTCGTCACCAGCGCGAACGGCAGGTCGAAGTTGATGTGCGCGTTCACCCCCGCCGCCGCCGACGGCAGCGGCCGGGCGTCCGGGCCGCGCATCCGCTTGAACAGGCACGACCAGGCCTTCGGGGTGGTCGGGCTGGACTCCGTCCACAGCCGCAGCGCGTCGAAGTAGCGGGTGGCGAACTCCACGTCGAGCCGGGACAGGAAGACCGGGTCGGCGAAGAAGTCGTCGTACAGCCCCTCCAGCACGCTGGTGGTGATGGTCAGGTACAGCTCGTTGAAGTCGGCCAGCGGGCAGCTGCGCTCCAGCGGAGGCAGCCGCACCAGCAGGTCCTGGAGCTTGGTGAGGTGGTCCACCACCGCCGGCACGTCGCCCGGGTGGTCCGCCAGCAGCCCGACGATGTCGGCGTGGACCGGGCCCCAGACCGGTTCCGTCATGTCTCCTCCACAGTGGTCGGGGCACCCCCGTGCCGTCGGCGTCGCTGGACAGCCTTCCAGCGCCACCGACGTACGGGATCAGTAGAACGACGTATTCGTCTCGGCCCGGTGTGCGTCAGTCGGCGCGGTTGCGCAGGTAGATCGCGCTGGCCTGGACCCGGGTACGCACCTGGAGCTTGTCGAAGATGTGCGAGACGTGCACGCCGATGGTCCGCTCGCTGATGAACAGCCGCTGGCCGATCTCCTTGTTGGTCAACCCCTCGGCCACCGCGGCGAGCACCTCGCGCTCCCGGGCGGTCAGCACCGCCAGCTCGTCGCTGACCGGCTCGCCGCAGGTCGCCCCCGCGCCGCCGGCCGGCTGGGCGCGCTCCTCCAGCTCCACCCGGGCCCGCCCGGCGAGGGTCTTGATCTCGCTGGTCAGCGGCACGGCACCCAGCCCCTGCGCCATCTCGTACGCCCGCCGCAGCAGCTTGGCCGCGGTCGCGCTGCGGCTGCGTCGGGCGAGCAGCGCCTCGGCCTGCCGCAGCCGCGAGTACGCCGCCGGGTACGGGTGGTTGCGCCGGTCCCACTCGGCGGCCGACCGGGCCCACAGGTCGGGGTCGCCCCGCCCGTCGAGTCGACTCAGCTCGGCCGTGCAGAGCACCAGGAAGCCCTCCGCGCCCAGGCGTACCGGCCGGGCGGCGTGGGCGCTCTTGCGGGCCACCCGGTCGACCACCTCGCGCAGCCGCCGGACCACGGTCTCGTCGACCGGCACCGTCCGGCTGGCGTGCGCCTCCGCCTCGGCGCGCAGGCCGTGCCAGGCGAGGGTGGCCAGCAGCACCACGTCGTCCGAGCGGCTCTCGGTGAGGCCGCGCTGCACGGCCTGCCGGGCCACGTCGTGCCGGCCCTGCCACATCGCCAGCCCGGCCCGCAGGATCAGCATCGGCAGCACGTGCCGCGCCCCGCCACCGGCCAGCACCGTGGCCACCGCCTCCAGGTCGCGGTCGGAGGCCTCCACGTCGCCGTAGCCCACGGAGAGGCGGCACCGGGCCAGCAGCAGCTCGACCGCGTCCGCGCCGGACGGGCGGTGCCGCAGCGCCGCCGCGACGACCTTCTCCGCCTCGGCCCACTGCCCCACCCGGAACAGCCCGTTGGTGGCGATGGCCAGCAGCCGGGTCTCGTAGGTGCGTCCCAGCCCCAGCTCGGCGACCCGCTCGGCACCCCGGCGGGCCACCACCACCCCCTCCTCGAGGATGTTCAGCGGCCCGGTCAGCAGCTCCGCCAGATGCAGGTACGCGCACGCCACGTCCTCGGGCCGGCCGGCCCGCTCGGCGATCTCCAGCGCCCGCCGCACCACGGCCAGGCCGGCGTCCGGGTCCTCCAGGAACGCCTCGCTGAAGCCGAGCGCCGAGCTGGCCAGCACCACCTCGGTGGTGCTGCCGTCGACCTCGGCCGCGAGCGCCAGCGCCTCCCGGGCCCGGGCGCCGGCGTCGGCGTACCGGCCCAGGTGCAGCAGCAGCTCGGCGAGGTGGGCGGCGGCGGTGGCCCGTTCCCGGGAGGTGCAGTCGGCGGCCTCCAGCACGCGCTGGTACTCGGCCTCGGCGGGGGCGGAGCGTCCGGCGGCGGCGAGGTAGCGGGCCCGCCGGATGCGCAGCGCGCAGGACGGCTCGGCGTCGTCACCGCCGGCCAGCTCGGCCAGCAGGGAGAGCGCCCGGGCGTGCTCGCCGCACTGGTGGGCGGTCTCGGCCGCGTGCTCCAGCAGCGTCGCCCGGTCGACCTCCACCGGCGCCGCCTCCGTCGGCCCGGCGGGCGGGGTGTCGGCCAGCTGCAACGCCACCGACCAGTGCCGGTGCGCCTCGGCGAAACCGTGCAGCCGCTCGGCCTCGCGGGCGGCGGCCATCGCCGCCGGCAGGGCCCGGCCGGGCTCGCCGGCCAACCGCCAGTGGTGCGCCAGCCGGGCCTGGTGCAGCTCCGCCGGCGCCCGGGTGAGCGCCTCGGCGTAGCGCCGGTGCAGGGCGGAGCGCTCGGCGGGCAGCAGCTCGTGGGCGAGCACCTCGGCGACCAGGCGGTGCCGGAGCCGGTAGCCGTCGTCGGCGCCGACCAGCAGCCGGTGCGCCACCGCGGCGCGGACCGCCTCGATCAGCTCCTGCTCGGGCAGGCCGAGCACCTCGGCCAGCAGCCAGTGCTCGACCGGCTCCACCCCGGCGGCCACGGCGTGCACCACCGCGTGCGCGTGCTGGGGCAGCGCGTCGACCCGGGACAGGAAGATCTCGCGCAGCGTGTCGGAGAGCCCGTCGCGGCCGTCGCGCAGGTCGCGCGCGAGTTCCTCGACCACGAAGGGGTTGCCGCCGCTGCGCTGCCAGACCTGCTCGGCGGCCTCCGGCGTCGGCGGCGTGCCGACGATCGCGGCGACCAGCCGGTCGGTGTCCGCGCGGTCCAGCGGGGCCAGGTCGACCACCCGGACCGAGCGCAGCCGACGCAGCTCGGTGAGCACCCGGCGCAGCGGGTGGGCGCCCTGCAACGACTCGGCCCGCACCGCGGCGAGCACGGAGAGCTGGAGGTCGCCCAGGCCGGCGAGGAGGTAGAGCAGCAGCTGCCGGGTGCTCCGGTCCACCCACTGCAGGTCGTCGAGGACCAGCACCAGCGGACGGCCCTCGGCGATTAGGCTCAACCCGCGGGACACCCGCTCCAGCAGCGCGCCGCCGTCGGCCGTGGCCGTCTCCTCGGCGAACGTGCGCAGCAGGCCGCGGACGGCCGACGAGGTCCGCGCCTGGGTGGCGGTCAGCTCGGCGTCGAAGCGGCGCAGCGCCTGGATCACCGGGTGCAGCGGCGAGGCGTCGCCGATGTCCAGGCAGGTGCCGGTCAGCACGACCGCCCCCGCGTCGCGCAGCCGTGCCCCGACCTCGTGCAGCAGCCGGGTCTTGCCCACCCCGCTCTCACCGCTGACGAAGACCGCCGCCGTCTGCCCGGGCCCGAGCTCGTCGAGCAGCGCGGAACGCAGCGCCGTCAGCTGGTCGGCACGGCCGACGAGCGGTGCACTGTCCACATCGCTGGCCATGTCCGCAGCCTAGTCACAGGTCCCCGCACCGTTCTACGGGCTTGATCCCGCTGTGGTACTCCTCGCGTCGACATTGCGACTAAAGGTTGCGACCGGCCGACATACGTCGTTCTGCAGATCCCCCGACGGCCCGGTGGTGACAGTGTCCGGATGTCGTAAGGCACCGCTGCTGGGGGGAAAGGTGGGTGCGATGCCACTGTCCACGGTCGCCACCGGTCGGGAGGACGTCACGTCGCCCTGGCCGGTTCGGGAGGAACGGCGCGTGGTCAGCGTGCTGTTCGCCGACATAGTCGGTTCGACGGCGCTGACCGAACGGCTCGACCCGGAGGACATCCGGGCGCTGCAACGCGCGTACTTCGACACCGTCGCCGGGGTGCTGCGGCACTGGCACGGCGTGGTGGAGAAGTACGTCGGCGACGCGGTGATGGCGCTGTTCGGCGCGCGCCGCTCCGACGGGCTCGACGCGTACCGGGCGGTGCGGGCCGCGCTGGAGATCCAGCGTGCCCTGGACCGGCGGCCCATGCCGGGGGGCGTGCGGCTGCGGGTCCGGGTCGGGGTGGCCACCGGTGAGGCGGTGGTCGACCTGGCCGCCGCCCGCGACGGCGGGCACGGTGCGGCCAGCGGCGCGGTCACCACGACCGCCGCCAGGTTGCAGGAGTACGCCCCGGCGGGCGGGGTGGTGGTCTGCGCCGCCACCCACCGGGCCACCGCCGACCTGGTCGACCAGCGGGCGCTCGCCCCGGTGGCGCTGGCCGGCAAGGCGCTGCCGCTCGACGTCTGGCGGGTCACCTCGCCGGCCCGGCCGCGACGGCCCCGGCACGAGGGCCCGCTGGTGGGCCGGCGCCGGGAACTGGCCACCGCCCAGGACCAGCTCGTCCGGGCCGCCCGCGAGCACCGTCCACGCTGGGTGTCGCTGGTCGGGCCGGACGGCATCGGCCGCAGCCGGCTGCTGCACGAGCTGCGCCACGCGCTGCGGGAGGTCGACGGGGTGGCGGTCCGCTGGTGCGTCGCGCACTGCCCGCCGTACCCGAAGGGGGCGCTCGGGCCGGTCGCCGAGCTGGTACGCGACCTGGCCGGGGTGCGCGACAGCGACCCGCCGGCGGTGGTCCACCGGCGGCTGGCCGCCCTGGTCGACGGGCTGGTCGCACCGGCCCGGGCCACCCCGACGGTCGCCGCGCTGGCGGCGCTGCTCGCCGCGCCGGAGGGCACGGCCACGGCGACCGGCGGCCCGGCGGCCTGCCGCCAGGTGCTGCTGGCCCTCGCCGCCCGGCAGCCGGTGGTGGTCGCGGTCGACGACCTGGACCGGGCCGGGCCGGAGCTGGACCGCTTCCTGCGGGCCCTCTTCGCGGCGGCCACCCTGCGCGGACTGCCGCTGGCCGTGGTCGCCACCCACCGGCCGCAGCTGGCCGACCCGCTGCCCGTGCCCGACGACCGCCGCTGCCGGGTGGCGCTGGCGCCGCTGGGCGCGGTCGACACCGGGCGGCTGCTGCGCCGGCTGCTCGGCCGCGCCGGCCGACCGGCCGCGCTCGCCGGGCGGCTGCTGCCGCTGGTCGGCGGCATGCCCGGGTACGCCGGCGCGTACGTCGCGGCGACCGGCGACGGGGAGCCCGGCCTGCCGGAGGCGGTACGCCGGATGGCCTCCGCCCGACTGGACCTGCTCGACGACGCGCTGCGGGCGGTACTGACGGCGGGCGCGGCGCTCGGCGTCGACTTCACCGCGCCGGCCGTCGACCGGCTGCTCGGCTGGGCGCCCGGACGGGCGGCGACGCTGCTGCGCCGACTCGCCACCGCCGACGCCCTGCTCCGGTGCGACCGGCACGGCCGGTACGAGATCGTGGACCCGGCCCTGCGCCGGACCGCGTACGACCGGCTGCCCCGGGCCGTCCGCGCCGAGTTCGGCCGGCGGGCCGAGCAGTGGCGCGCGGCGGCATCCGGACGGGTGGCGCCCACCCGCTCCGGCACGCCCGCTCCCCGCCTCGCCACGGCGCGCCCGGCCGACGCCGAGCCGACTCCCTCCCTCGACGCTGAGAAGGTGTCCGCCCTCCCCGCCGAGCCGGTTGCCGCCCTCGTGGCCTCGGCGGCAGCACCCGACGGCGGGCGGCACCATCACGCCGCCGGAACGCGCCGCGAGCTGATCGCGCCCGGCCGCCGGTCCACCATGGACGGCGCGGGGCGGTGGTCGACACCGCCGGCGTCGTCGACCTGGAACCGAGTCCGGGACGGGGGCACCCGGGCGGCCGACGACCTCCGCTCCGACCTGGGGTGGAGTCCGCGCTCCGGCGGCGGCCACGAGGACACTGTCGTGCGGATCCTCCCCCGGCTCGCGGCCGGGCCGCGCCGGCACGGGCAAGCCTCCGACACCGTCGCGGGCCACGACCGGACCGTGCGCAGCGCGCCGGACGGGCGCGCGCACCGGCCGCCGTCGCCTCCCGCCGGTCGGGGCAGTGCCGCCGTCGTCCTGGCACTGCGGCAGGCGGCAGCGGAACGCGCCGGCCAGACGCCGCCGCGCGGTGGCCCGCCGCTGAAACGGGTGGCCTGAACCGGTCCCCCGCACGCGAGGCGGCTGGCGAACCGGCACGCGCGCGGCGCGGTGGACGGCCGGCTCAGTCGGCCGACGGGCCGGGCAGCCCGGCGAGGAAGGCCAGCGCCCGCTCCCAGGTCTGCTCGGCGGCCCGCGGATCGTGGTCCGGCACATCCGGGTCGGTGAAGAGGTGCCCGGCCCCCGGGTAGCGGAACACCTCCAGCCGCGCCCCCGCCCCGGTCATCGCCCGCTGCCACTCGGCGACCTCCTCCGGCGTCTCGTACTCGTCGGGGTCGGCGAGGTGCAGTTGCACCGGCAGGCCCGGGCGGACCGCGGCCGGGTCGGCGCCGGTGCCGTGCAGGAGCAGCAACGCGGCGGCGTCGGGCCGCTCGGCCAGCAGCGCCCCGGCCACTCCCGCGCCCATCGACCAGCCGGCCAGCACCGTCTCGGGCGGCAACGGGGCCAGCGCGGCCCGGCCCCGCCGCAGCACCTCGTCGCGGCCGATCTTGTCGAACAGCGCGAAACCCGCCTCCACGGTGTCGGTGGGCGGCTCACCGTAGAGGTCGGGGGTGACGACCCGGTGCCCGGCCGCGCGCAACCGGTCGGCCTGGGCCAGCACGGCCGGCCGGAGCCCGTACACGGAATGGAAGAGCACGATGTGTGTCATCCGGTCATCGTGCCGGAGACCGCCGACAGCGGCGGCGCGCCGCGCGGTCAGCCCTCGACGCCGCGGGCCAGCGTCCGGCTGCGGCCCCGGAACTCGGCGACCACCTCGTCGCCCCGGGAGACGGTGACGTCGTAGATGCCGCTGCGGCCGTAGCGGGTCCGTTCGGTGGCCCGGGCGGTCAGCAGGTCGCCCTCGCGGACCGGGCGCAGGAAGCTGATCTCGCCGCCGGCGGCGACCGTGGCCGGGCCGTGGCTGTTGCAGGCCAGCGCGAAGGCCGTGTCGGCGAGCAGGAAGACGAAGCCGCCGTGGCCGATGGCGTGCCCGTTGAGCATGGCCGCGGTCACCCGCATCCGGGCCACCGCGGCGCCGTCGCCGGCGGAGACCAGCTCGATGCCCAGGGCGCGGGAGGCCACGTCCGCGTCGAACATGTCGTGCGCGGCGGTACGCCTCGGCGCGACCCGGCCGTTCTCCGCCATCTCAGCCCACCCGCCGCTGGTCGACGATCCGCCGCATCTTGCCCATCGAGCGTTCCACCCCGTCCGGCGCGATCACCTCCACCGCCACGCTGACCCCGATGGTGTTCTTCACCTGCTCGACCAGTGCCCGGCCGGCGCGGGCGGCCTCCTCGACGTCGACCCCGGCGCGGCGCTCCACCTTGACCGTCAGGGTGTCGAGCCGCCCCTCGCGGGCCAGCACGCACTGGAAGTGCGGCGACAGCGCGGGGGTACGCAGGATCAGCTCCTCGATCTGGGTCGGGAAGACGTTCACCCCACGCACGATCATCATGTCGTCGGTCCGGCCGGTGATCTTCTCGATCCGGCGCATCGGCCGGGCGGTGCCGGGCAGCAGGCGGGTGAGGTCGCGGGTGCGGTAGCGGACCACCGGCATCGCCTCCCTGGTCAGCGAGGTGAGCACCAGCTCGCCCTGCTCGCCGTCGGGCAGCACCGCGCCGGTGACCGGGTCGATGATCTCCGGATAGAAGTGGTCCTCCCAGAGGTGCAGCCCGTCCTTGGTCTCCACGCACTCGGTGGCCACCCCCGGGCCCATCACCTCGGACAGGCCGTAGATGTCCACCGCGTGCATGTCGAGGCGCTGCTCCATCTCCCGGCGCATGTCCTCGGTCCACGGCTCGGCGCCGAAGATGCCGACCCGCAGCGAGGTGGCGCGCGGGTCGACGCCCTGCCGCTCCATCTCGTCCACGATGGCCAGCATGTAGCTGGGGGTGACCATGATGACCTCGGGCTGGAAGTCGCGGATCAGCAGCACCTGCCGCTCGGTCATCCCGCCGGAGACCGGGATGACCGTGCAGCCCAGCTCCTCGGCGCCGTAGTGGGCGCCCAGGCCGCCGGTGAACAGGCCGTAGCCGTACGCCACGTGCACCCGGTCGCCGGGCCGCCCGCCGGAGGCGCGGATCGAGCGGGCCATCAGCCGCGCCCAGGTACGCAGGTCCTCGCGGGTGTAGCCGACCACGGTGGGCCGGCCGGTGGTGCCGGAGGACGCGTGCAGCCGCGCCACCTGCTCGCGGGGCACCGCGAACATCCCGAACGGGTAGTTCTCCCGCAGCTCCGCCTTGCCGGTGAACGGGAACCGGGCCAGGTCGGCCAGCTCCCGGCAGTCGTCGGGGTGCACACCGGCCGCCTCGAACGCCCGGCGGTAGTGCGGCACGTTGTCGTACGCGTGCCGCAGCGACCAGCGCAGCCGGTCGAGTTGCACCGCACGCAGCTCGTCGATGCCGACCCGTTCGACGGGTTCCAGCTCCTCCGGCGAGGGGGTGCGGTCCTGCACGGTGCCTCCTGTGCGCGCGGGTACCGGCGCGGGTCCGCGCCGAGGCGACGTTGCGTACCGTACGCCCCGCCCCGGACGGCCGACCAGCGCGGCGACGGCCGATGCGCCTGCCGCCCGATCACGCATCGAAGCGGCACAATGGCGCAGGGTGGCACACGGCGTGGGAGGGTGGCGACGATGACGCGTACCGACACGGCACCGGCGGGCATCGGCGGGCGGGCGGCCAGCCCGGCAGGGGTGGCCCCGGCGAGCCGGCGGGAGGACCTGGTCGCCGTCCTGCTCGGCGCGTGCCTGGTGGGCGGGGCGCTGGCCGACGGATGGGCGCACACCAGCCTGCTCGAGACCATCGAGGGCTTCTTCACGCCGTGGCACGGCCTGCTGTACGCCGGCTTCGTCGGCAGCGCGGGGTGGATCTGCTGGCTGGCGTACCGGCGTCGGGACCGCGCGCCGCGGTGGTGGCGCGACGGCTGGCCGCGGGGGTACCGGGTGGGCGCGATCGGCGTCGCGGTCTTCGCCGCCGGCGGGCTGGCCGACATGGTCTGGCACGAGACGCTCGGGGTGGAGGTCGGGCTGGACGCCGAGTTCAGCCCCAGTCACCTGCTCCTCGACGGCGGGGCGGTGCTGCTGCTGACCAGCCCGCTGCGCTCCTGGTGGGCCAGCCGGGAGGGCGGGGCGCGGGCGGCGACCGGGGTCGCCTCGTTGGCGCTCGGCACGATGGCCACCACCATCCTGCTCGGCCACTCCTCGGCGTTCCTCAGCGCCGCCGCCACCCGGGAGCCGGGGGCCTCCGGCGCCCAGCAGGCGGCCGTCCTCGGCGTGGACGCGTACCTGGTCACCACGGTGGTCATCGGCGTGCCGTTCCTGCTGTCGCACCGCCGCCGGGCCACGCCCGGGGCGGCCACCGCCGTGGTCGCCGGGGTGGCGCTGTTCGCCCTGGTGATGTTCGAGTTCCCGGTGCCGCAGGCCTGGGGCGCGGTCGGCGCGGTCGCCGGCGCGGCCCTCGCCGACCTGGTGCTGTGCCGGTCGGACGCGGTACGCGGCCCGGACGCGGCGCTGCGGCTGCCGGTCGCCGGCGCGGTGCTGGCCGCGCTGGTCTGGGGTGGACACCTGGCCGGGCTGGCGCTGGCGGACGGAATCGGCTGGACGCCGGAGGTGTGGAGCGGGGTGGTGACGCTGACCGCGGTCGAGGGCGCGCTGCTCGGCGGGCTGGCCGCCCGCCCACTGCCCGACGACCAGTGACCCGGCCGGCGGCCAGCCCGGGGTCGGGAGCCGGTGCCGGGCCTGCGCCAGCGGGCCGCCCTCGGCCGCGATGAGCCGGGGCCCGAGGCCGGGGCGGCGATATGCTCGCGGGCGGCGCCGGCGGTGGGTCCGCCGCCCCGGCCGCGACCGGCACCACCGCGCCGGGTACGCCCACGGTCCCGGCCCGTGCCCGGGCACGTAGGAGGACAGGTGTCAGCATCCCGGCGCATCGACCCCGACGTCGACCTGCGCGTACCCGCCGACCGGCGCGAGCTGGGCGCACACCCGGCCGCCGTGCTCGGCGCCGTCGCCGCCGGCGGGGTGCTCGGCGCGCTGGCCCGGGCGGGCGTCCAGGCGGCGCTGCCGCACCCGCCCACCGGCTTCCCGTGGTCGACCTTCTGGATCAACGTGACCGGGTGCCTGCTGATCGGGGCGCTGATGGCGGTGCTCGGCCGCCGCGACGCCGGCCCGCTGGTCCGCCCGTTCCTCGGCGTCGGCGTGCTCGGCGGGTTCACCACCTTCTCCGCGTACGTGGTGGACGCCCAGCGGGCGGTCACCGCCGGGGCCGTGCCGACCGCGCTGGCGTACCTGGCGGCGACGCTGGTCGCCGGCCTGCTGGCGGTCTGGGTCGGGGACGCGCTGGCCGGCCGGCTGCTGGACCGGGGCGCCGACCGGTGACCGTCCTGCTCATCGCCGTCGGCGCGGCGCTCGGCGCGCCGCTGCGCTACCTGACCGACCGGGCCGTGCAGGCCCGGCACGACTCGCTGCTGCCCTGGGGGACCCTCACCGTCAACGTGGCCGGCTCGCTGCTGCTCGGCGTGCTGCTCGCCGTCCCCGCCGGGCCGGCCGTCACCGCCCTGGTCGGCACCGGCTTCTGCGGCGCGCTGACCACCTGGTCCACCTTCGGCTACGAGACCCTGCGGCTGGCCCGCGGCGGCGCCCGGCGGCACGCGCTGGCCAACGTGCTGCTCAGCGTGGCCGCCGGGCTGGCCGCCGCGACCCTCGGCTACGCGCTGGGCCGGGCGCTGGCGGGCTGACGTCGACCGGGGCCCTGGCGGGCGGGCCACGGCGACACGTCCCACCCGTCCGGGCTGGCCGGTCGGCGGCTACGGAACCGGATCGGCCGGCCGGGCGGGCCCGGGCAGCCCGACCACCGGGCCCACCACGAAGACCGCCGGCGGCCGGACGTCCTCCCGGGCCGCCAGCTCGCCCACCTCGTCCAGCCGGGACGACAGCGACCGCTGACCCGGCTGGCCGGCGTCCTGCACCACCAGGACCGGGGTGTCGGCCGCCCGGCCGTGCTCGACCAGCACCGCCGCGATCTTCTGCACCGTGTCGACCGCCATCAGCAGCACCAGGGTGCCCCGGGCCCGGCCCAGCGCCGCCCAGTCCACCAGGGAGTCCGGGTGCCCGGGGGGCAGGTGGCCGGAGACGACGGTGAACTCGTGCGCGACCCCCCGGTGGGTGACCGGCACCCCGGCCAGGGCCGGCGCGGCGACCGCGCTGCTCACCCCGGGCACCAGCACCGTCTGCACCCCCGCCGCCGCGCAGGCCTGGACCTCCTCGTGGCCCCGGCCGAAGACGTACGGGTCGCCGCCCTTGAGCCGGACCACCCGCTTGCCGGCGCGGGCGTGCGCGATCAAGGTGTCGTTGATGGTGTCCTGCCCCATCGACGGCCCGCGCGGCACCTTCGCCGCGTCGACCACCAGCACCCCGGGGCGCAGCCCGGCGAGCAGGCCCTGCGGGGCCAGCCGGTCGGCCACCACCACGTCCGCGGCGTTTAGCAGCGCCCGCCCCCGTACCGTGATCAGGTCGTCCGGGCCGGGGCCGCCGCCCACCACGGCGACCTGCCCCGGGCGCAGTCCGGGGTCCTGGCCGTGCTGGTGGTGCCCGTGCTGGTGGTGCCCGTCGTGGTGGTGGTGATGGTGGCCGCCCACCGGGTCGTCCGGGTGGTCGTGCGGGGTCTGCGGCCGGCCCACCTTGTCGGCGAAGCCCGGCATCAGCACCCGGTACGCGCAGGTGTCGCAGTTCATCCGGATGTCCCCGCGCAGCGCCTCGGCGTGCCGTTCCAGCACCAGGTCGGCCAGCGCGTCGCAGTCGCCGATCAGGTCGGCCACCCGCACGTCCAGGTCGGGGTGGGCGGCGGCGAACTCGGTCGACCGGGCGACGATCCGGTCCGGCAGCACCCCGGCGAAGAGGAAGTACGGGGCGACCACGATCCGCCGGGCGCCGAGCCGGCGCAGCCGCTCCAGCACCGCCGGCACGGACGGCTCGGCCAGGGAGACGAAGCCCGGTTCGACCCCGGCGTAGCCGCGCCCCTCCCAGAGCAGCCGGGCCACCTTCGCCACCTCGGCGTTGGCGTCCGGGTCGGTGGAGCCCCGGCCGATCAGCGCCACCCAGGTGCCGGCCCGGTCGGCCCCGGCCAGGGCGGCGTCGATCCGCTCCGCCAGGGCGGTGAGCAGCAGCGGGTGCGGCCCGAGCGGGCGCCCGTAGCGGTAGGTCAGGCCGGGGTGGCGGTCCTGCTCGCGGGCCATCGCGGCGGGGATGTCGCCCTTGCCGTGCCCGGCGGCGGTGAGCACCAGCGGCAGCGCCACCAGCGACCGGTGACCCCGGCCGGCCAGCGCGCCGACCGCGTCGGTCAGCGGCGGGCGGGACAGCTCGATGAAGCCGCCCTCGACGTCGCCGACGCTGCCGGCGGCGCGCCGCCGGACCCGGTCGACGAGCGCGGTGAACTGGTCGACCCCGGCCGCGCTGCGCGTGCCGTGCCCGACGATGACCAGCGCGGTCATGTCGCCTCCTCCTGGTACAGCAGGGCGTTGAGGGCGGCGGCGGCGACCGCCGAGCCACCCTTCTCGCCGACGTTGGACACGGCGGGCAGGCCGCTGGCCCGCAGCGCCGCCTTGCTCTCGGCGGCGCCGACGAAGCCGACCGGCAGCCCGATCACCAGGGCGGGCGCCGCGTCGAGCGTGATCAGTTCGGCCAGCGCGGTCGGCGCGCAGCCGACCACCCAGACGGCGCCCGGCCCGACCCGGTCCAGGGCGATGCGCACCGCCGCCGCGGAGCGGGTCAGCCCGGTGTCGCGGGCCAGCTCGGCGGCGTCCGGCTCGGCGACCGGGCAGACGATGTCCCGACCGGCCCCGGTGATCCCGGCGGCGACCATCCAGACGTCGGCCACGATGGGCGCGCCGGCGCGCAGCGCGGTCAGCCCACCTTCCAGCGCCGCCTCGTCGCAGACCAGCTCGGTGACGTAGCCGAGGTCGGCGCTGGCGTGCACCACCCGCTCGGTGACCGCCCGGCTCAGCGGGGGCAGGTGGCGCAGGTCGACCCGGTCCCGCAGGATGCGGTACGACTCCCGCTCGATGGGGTGCACGACCCGGGTCACGGCCGCTCCTCGGCCGCGCCGCCGTAGCGCCGGTCATGGCCGCGCAGCTTCCACAGCACCACCGCGCCGACCCAGGCCAGTACGAAGAGCAGCACCACCGCGTAGCCGAGCTGTTCGAAGTGGTCGCCCAGCGCGGCGTACCCGGCCAGCGCGGTCAGCCCGAGCTGGTCGACCAGCAGGCTGGCCAGGTAGACGCTGGCGACCAGCGCGCCGACCAGCACGGTCATCCCGGTGGTGGCCAGGTTGTACCAGAGCCGCCGGGCCGGGTGCCGGTACGCCCACGAGTAGGCGCGGGCCATCAGCAGGCTGTCGGCGGTGTCCATGGCGGACATCCCGGCGGCGAAGAGCAGCGGCAGGGTGAGCAGGGCCAGCACCGGCAGGCCGCCGCCGGCGGCGGTGCTCGCCGACAGCGACAGCAGGGTGACCTCGCTGGCGGTCTCCAGCCCCAGGCCGAAGAGGAAGCCGACCGGGGCCATGTGCCAGGAGGAGCGGACCAGCGACCGGGCGCGGGAGCCGAGGATCCGGTGCACCAGGCCCCGGTTGAGCAGCAGCAGGTCCAGTTCGGACTCGTCCAGCGCGCCGGCGCGCAGCCGCCGCCACAGCTTCGCCATCCCGGCCAGCACCGCCGCGTTGAGCACCGCCACCAGCAGCAGGAACGCGGTGGCGGTGGCCGCCGCGACGACGGCGCCGACCTCGCGGATCCCGGCCAGGCCGCCGTCGGTCATGGTGGCCGAGGCGAGCCCGATCACCAGGGCGAGCAGCAGCACCACCGCGCTGTGCCCGAGGGCGAAGAAGAAGCCGACACCGACCGCCCGGCGGCCGCGCAGCAGCATCAGCCGGGTGGTGTCGTCGATCGCGGCGATGTGGTCGGCGTCGAAGGCGTGCCGCACCCCGAGCAGGTACGCCAGGGCACCGGCGCCGGCCAGCCCGCCGGCCGCCGCCGGCTGGTCGTTCCAGTACAGGTAGAGGCTCCACCCGGCGACGTGCAGGGCGGCGACGGCGGCCACCACGCCGCCGAGGCGTACCCGCTCGGCACGGCTCCACCGGCCGACTGGCGGGGCGGCGGTCGGGGTCGATGTCATCGTTCTCCTCGGGGTTCGGCGGTGGCGCGGATGGCGTCCACCGGGCAGATCTCCAGGCACTCCAGGCAGCCGGTGCAGCGGTCCTCGCGGACGGTCAGGCCGCCGGGCGTGGGCCGGATGGCGTGCGTCGGGCAGGTGAGCAGGCAGGCGCCGCAGCCCTGGCAGGCGCCGATGGTCACCGCCGCCACCGGTACCCCCGGGGCGTGACCATCCGGCCGGCGACCAGCCGGGTCTGCGTGCTGCCGACGACCACCACGCCGTACATGTCGACCAGGGCCGGGTCGAAGGTGGCCAGGGTGGCCAGGTGGACCCGTTCGTCGGCGCGGCTGGCGTTGCGCACCACGCCGACCGGGGTGTCCGGCGGGCGGTGCGCGGCGAACAGCTCCAGCGCCGCGCCGAGCTGCCAGTCCCGGGCCCGGCTGCGCGGGTTGTAGAGCAGCGCCACCAGGTCGGCCTCGGCGGCGGCGGTGATCCGCCGGACGATGACCTCCCACGGGGTGTGCAGGTCGGACAGGCTCAGGTAGACGTGGTCGTGTCCGAGCGGCGCGCCGAGCAGCGCGGAGGCGGCCAGCCCGGCGGTCACCCCGGGCACGCCGACCACGTCGACGCGGGCGTCGGCGTACTCCAGGGCGGGGCTGGCCATCGCGTACACCCCGGCGTCGCCGGAGCCGATCAGCGCGACCGCGTGACCGGCGGTGGCCTCGGCGACGGCGGCGCGGGCCCGCTCCTCCTCCGCGCCGAGCCCGCTGGCGAGCACCCGGGTGCCCGGCCGCAGCAGGTCGCGGACCTGCGCGACGTACTGGTCGAGCCCGACGACCACGGCGGCCCGGCGCAGCTCGGCCACCGCGCGCGGGGTGCGCAGGTCGGGCGCGCCGGGGCCGAGCCCGACGATCGCCAGCCGGCCGCGCGGGGCGTGCCGGGCGACGGCGACCGTCGCCATCGCCGAGGCGGTCTTCGGCACCAGCAGGGTGGCGTCACCGCCGCGCAGCGCCGCGGCCTCCGCGACGCTGGGGGTGCCGACGGCGGCGCGGACCACCTCGCTGGGGTGCGGCACGTCGACGGCGGCCAGCTCCGCCACCGGCCAGGTCATCAGGGGTACGCCGAGCGCGCGGGCGGTGTCCACGATGCCCGCCTCGTCGGCCTTGAGGTCGACGCTGGCCAGACAGCGCAGGCTGGCCTCGGCCAGCCCGGCCCCGGCGAGCGCCCGGCGCAACAGCCCGGCCACCTCGGCGGCGGCGACGCCCCGGCTGGAGCCGATCCCGGCGACCAGGGACGGCGGACGCAGCACGGCGGTCCGCCCGTCCAGCGGCACGACCCGGTCGGTGACCAGCAGCCGGTACCCGCCGTCCGGCGCGTCGGCACGCACGTTGTCGGGCAGCGGCGGCAGCGGCCAGGTGGCGTCGGCGTCGAGGCGGACCGGCTCGCCGTCGAGGATCGCCCGGGAGACGGCGGCCACCGCCCCCTCGACCGGCCAGCCGAGGGTGTCCAGGCCGGGCAGGCCGACCGCGTCGGTGGCGGTGGTGACCACCGGGCGGGCGTCGAGAAGCGCGGCCACCTCGGCGGCGAGGGCGTTGGCGCCGCCGGCGTGCCCGCCGAGCAGCGCGACGGCGTGCCGGGCGGCCTCGTCGACGACCACCACGGCCGGGTCGGTGCGCTTGTCGCCGAGCAGCGGCGCGAGAATCCGGACCACCGCCCCGGTGGCCAGGAACGCCACCACCGCGTCGCACTGCGTCCAGGCCGTCCGCAACGCGTCGGCGACCGTCTCCCCCGGGATCTCCCGGGCGTGCGGCCAGGCGGCGGCGAGGGTACGGGCGTACCGCCGGCCCGCGGCGGTGGCGGCGACCAGCCCGACGCTGGCGGGACCGGTCGCGGTCCCGACCGTCGGGCTCGCGGCCGCAACGGTCGTGTCCCCGATCGGGCCGGGCACGGTGGCAGCCGAGCCGGGCGCCGTGGCCGCCGAGCCGGGCGCGGTGGCGGGGCCGGTCGGGGCGGTGTCGGGTGGTGCGGTCTGGTGCACGTGCGCTCCCCGCGAGGGTCCGGTGTGGTGGGTGGGTGGCGTGGTCACCGGCGCTCCCCGGTCAGCACGACCACCGGGTTGGTGGCGGCCAGGCGCAGTGAGCCGCCGGGCAGGTCGGCGAGGCGGGCGGCGGCGAGCTGGCTGCCCTCGACCGCGTAGCCGGCGTCGCGCAGCAGGTGCACGGCGGGGGCGACCCGGTCCAGTGCGGCGAGGGTGACCACCACCCGGTCCGGCCGGCGCTCGGCCACCGCGGCCAGCACGTCCGTGCCCCCGCCGCCGACGAAGGCGGCGTCCGGGTCGGGCAGCCCGCGCAGCGCCTCGGGGGCGTGACCGGTCACCAGCCGGACGTCGACGCCGTGTCGGGCGGCGTTGGCCCGCACCGGGGCCCGCGGGTCGCGTTCCACCGCGATCACGGCCGCGCCGAGCAGGGCGCACTCGATGCCCACCGAGCCGCTGCCGGCGCCCACGTCCCAGATCAGCCGGCCGAGCCGGGGGCGCAGCCGGGCCACCGCGAGGGCGCGCACCTCCGCCTTGGTGATCATCGAGTCGCGGTGGGCGTAGGCGGACTCGGGCAGCGCCCAGCCGCCGGCCGGCGCGGCGGCCGGCTGGTTGTCCGCGCGCATCGGGCCGATCCCGCCGCCAGCGGCCCGGTCCGGGGCGAGGCTGAGCAGGACATGGGGATCGGCCCAGGGGCGGCCGGCGGCGTCCTCGGGGCTGGTCCAGGTGACCCGCTCGTCGGCCGTGCCGAGGTGCTCGGCCACCACCAGCCGGCGGGGCCAGCCGACCAGGCCCGCCCCGAGTTCGGCCGCCCCGGCGCCGGGCGCGGTGAGCACCACGACGGCGGGCAGCGCGCGGCAGGCGTTGAGCGCCGGCCGGGGGTCACGCCCGTGCGCGGTGACCACCGCCGCGCCGTCCCAGGGCAGCCCGGCGCGGGCGAACGCGGCAGCGACGCTGGAGACCGCGGGCAGCACCCGCAGCGGCAGCCCGGCCGCCCGCAGCCGCCGGACGATGCCGAAGAAGCCGGGATCGCCACTGGCCAGCACGACGGCGTGCTCGCCGGCGGCGACGGCGGCGCGCAGCCGGTCCAGGGCGGGGGTGAGCGGCCCGAGGGTCACGGTCGGGCAGCCGGGCGGCACCGGCACGGCGGCGAGGTGCCGGGCCGCCCCGACCACCAGCCCGGCCGTGGACAGCGCCTCGGCCAGCCCGGGGTGCGCCGGGCGACCGGCGGCGTCGATCCCCACCACGGTCACGGCCGCGCCGGCGGACAGGTCCTCGGTGAGCGGTATGCCGCTCAGGCATAAATATGACTGGGAGTCATATCGGTCGCCGGTGGATTGCCGCCGCCCGCCACCACCCTGAGTGACCGGCTCACCGTTCCGCGACGGCGTGGCGCTCATGCCGCCCACCGGCCCGAGGAGGCGACGACCCGGGAGCCGGCGAAGTCGACCATGGCCACGTCGACGGTGACCGCCCGCTCGGCGAAGCGGAGCAGCACTTGGCGGACCCGGTGGCAGAGCAGGTCCCCGGCGGGGCCGAGCAGGCCGGCGGCCTCCCACAGCTCGTACGCGTGCCGCCCGGTGTTCGCCGCGGTGACCGCCGCGACCAGGTCGGCGTCGCCGCCGGCCTCGGCGGTGACCGCGCCGAGCAGCGACAGGTCCACCTTGGAGCGGGTGTAGTGGGTCATCAGGATGCCGGCGGCGAGCTTGGCCAGCTTGCCGGCCATCCCGACGAAGACCACCCCGGTCATCCCGTCGCCGACGGCGGCGGTGACCGCGGCGCCGGTGAAGTCGCCGACCTCGACGAAGCACACCTCGGGCAGCTCCGGCAGCAGCTCCCGGGCGGCCCGTTCGGTCCGCCCGCCGGTGCAGAGCACCACGGTGGACTCGCCCTGGGCGGCCATCACGTGCACCGCCTGCACCACGCTGGCCCGCCAGGAGGCGGTGGAGAAGGGCCGGACGATCCCGGTGGTGCCGAGGATCGAGATGCCGCCGAGGATGCCGAGCCGCCGGTTGGTGGTCTTGCGGGCCATCACCTCGCCGCCCGGCACGCTGATCACCACCCGGACGCCGACCTCGGTGAGGTCGACGACCTCGGCCACGGCCTGGCCGATCATCCGGCGCGGGGTCTCGTTGATCGCCGGGCCGCCGACGGCGAGGCCGAGCCCGGGCTTGGTGACGGTGCCGACGCCGGGGCCGCCGGCGAGGTCCAGGCCGGGCTCGGCGCGCCAGTCGACGGTGGCGGTGAGGTGCGCGCCGTGGGTGACGTCCGGGTCGTCGCCGGCGTCCTTGACCACCACCGCCTCGGCGCGCGCCTCGGGCCCCGGGGCGAGGTCGCACCGGGCGACCGGGAAGCTGACCCGCCGGCCGCCGGGCAGCCCGATCTCCACCTCCGGCTGCGGCACGCCGGTGACCAGGGCGGTCACCGCGGCCTTGGCCGCCGCCGTCGCGCAGGCGCCGGTGGTCCAGCCGGTGCGCAGCGCAGTGGGCCGGACCTTCGCGGTACGCGGCAGGTCCGGCTCGCGCAGCGGCGGCTCGGCGTACGTCACCGGGGGCCGTCCCCCGACCCGGCGGCGCGGGCGCGGCGCAGCTCGGCGCGGGCGGCCGGCTCGGCCCGGCGGAAGGTGTGGAAGTGCCCGGGGTGGTAGAGGTGTGAGCGGGTGCCGGTGGCGGCGAGCGCGGGGCCGACCAGGAAGAGGGTGTGCTTCCAGAGCCGGTGCTCCTTGACGGTGGCCTCCAGGTCGGCCAGCGCGCAGCGCACCACCAGCTCGTCTGGCCAGGTCGCCTGGTACGCCACCACGACCGGGGTGTCCGGCGGGTAGCCGCCGGCGAGCAGCTCGGCCTGCGCCTGCCCGGAGCGGGCGGCGGAGAGGAACAGCGCCATGGTGGTGCCGTGCCGGGCGAAGTCGCGGACCCGCTCCCCCGGCGGCATCGGCGTCTTGCCACCTTCGAGGCGGGTGAGGATCACCGACTGGGCCACCTCGGGGATGGTCAGCTCCCGGCCGACGATGGCCGCCACCGCGGTGAACGAGGACACCCCGGGCACGATCTCCACCGCCAGGTCGAGCGCCCGGCACAGGTCGAGCTGTTCCTGCACCGCGCCCCAGAGCGCCGGGTCGCCGGAGTGGATCCGGGCCACCGTCAGCCCCTCGGCGGCGGCCCGCCGGTACAGCGGCAGCACCCCCTCGATCGGCAGCTGCGAGGAGTCGACGATCTCGGCGTCGGCGCGGGCGTGGGCGAGGACGTCAACGTGCACCAGGCTGGCCGCCCAGATCACCACGTCGGCGGCGCCGATCACCCGGGCGGCGCGCAGGGTGAGCAGGTCGGCCGCGCCGGGTCCGGCCCCGACGAACCAGACCTTTCCGGTGGTCGTCACAGTTTTCCTCCCCGGCGGTCCCGGCGCGCCGGGACCAGCAGTGTCGACAGGTACGGCAGGTCGTCGGCGGCGGCGTCGACCGGCCCGATCCGCTCCCCGGGCAGGCCGACCGAGCGGCCGAGCACGGCGTCCGGCAACCGGTCGTGGCGGCGCAGCTCGTCGACCAGCTCGGGGTGCCGCCGCCAGCCCTTGTAGACGACGACGGTGCCCGGCCCGGCCAGCGCGTCGGAGATGAGCGCCAGCCCGGCGGTGGCCGGCAGCAGGGTGAGCGGTTCGCGGCCCTCGCAGAGCGGCACGCCGCTGCGCGCGGCCAGCTCCTGCATGGCGGTGACCCCGGGCACGGTGCGCACCTCGACGGCCGGCCGCAGCGCCCGGACGCTCTGCGCGAGGTAGCCGAAGGTGGAGTAGACGTTCGGGTCGCCGATGGTGGCGAAGGCGATCGAGGCGGCGCCGCCGTCGAGGGCGGCCACCACGGCCCGGGCGGCGGCGTCCCAGGCCCGCTCCCGGCGGGCGGTCACCCCGCCCCGGTCGTCCAGGGCGAACGGCAGCCGGCGCAGCCGGTCCGCGTCGACGTGCGCGCGCACGGTGGTCTCGGCCCGGCCCGGGGGCGCGTCGCCGTCCGCGGCCAGCCGGTCCATCACCGGTACGACCACCAGGTCGGCCTCGCGCAGCACCCGTACCGCCTTGAGGGTGAGCAGTTCGGGGTCGCCGGGGCCGACGCCCACCCCGGTCAGCGTCGGCGCGCTCACCGGGCCGCCGCCTCGACCAGGCGGCGGGCGGCCGACGGGTGCGCCGCCCAGTGGGTGTGCAGGTAGGAGGCGTGCACCCGGCCATCGACGAAGCCGTGCCGGCCGCCGTCCCAGCGCCACGCCGCCCGGTCCCCGTGGCCGGGGTCGGTGGCGGTGCGGTGGAACTCGTGGCCGCGTACCGGCTCGCCGGTCCGGTGCGCCGGGGAGTCGGCGGCGGCGACGGCCTCCCGGTAGCCGAGGGTGAGCGTGCCGGTCATCCGGGCGGTGTGCGGCAGCCGCCCGCACATCGGCACCCCGTCGAGGGAGCGCCCGAGGTAGAGCAGGCCGGCGCACTCGGCGACGATCGGCCCGTCGAAGTCGGCCAGTTCGGCGCGGAGCGCGGAGTTGGCCGCGAGGGCCTCGACGTGCACCTCGGGGAAGCCGCCGCCGACGACGACGGCGCGGGCGCCGGCGGGCAGGGCGGAATCGCGCAGCGGGTCGAAGCGGACCACGGTGGCACCGGCCGCGGCGAGCAGTTCGGTGGTCTCGGCGTACGAGAAGGTGAAAGCCGGTCCGCCGGCCACCGCGACGACCGGACGGTCCCCGCCGGTGGGGCCGCCGACGGCGCTGGCCGGGTCCCAGGCGGAGACGGTCAGCGGCGGGGCGGTCCGGGCGAGGTCGAGCACCGCGTCGAGGTCCACGGTGGACTCGACCAGTTCGGCGAGGGCGGCGACGACGGCGAGCGACTCGGGGGCCCGTTCGGCGACCGGCACCAGCCCGAGGTGCCGCGACGGGGCAGTCACCTCGGCGGCGCGGGTGACCGCCCCGAGCACCGGTACGCCCACCTCGGCGAGGGCGTCGCGCAGCAGGGTCTCGTGCCGGGGCGACCCGACCCGGTTGAGCAGCACTCCCCCGATGCGCACGCCGGGGTCGAAGGCGCGCATGCCGAGCACCAGCGCGGCGGCCGAGCGGCCCTGCGCGGTGGTGTCGAGGACCAGCAGCACGGGCGCGTCGATCAGCCGGGCGACGTGTGCGGTGGAGGCGTACGACCGGCGGCCGACCGCCCCGTCGTGCAGCCCCATCACGCCCTCGACGACCGCCACGTCGGCGGGGGTGGGGACGCTCGCGCCGTGCCGCAGCAGCGGCGCGATCCGCTCCTCGCCGACCAGCCAGGGGTCGAGGTTGCGGCCGGGCCGGCCGGCGGCGAGGGCGTGGTAGCCGGGGTCGATGTAGTCGGGGCCGACCTTGTGCGGGCTGACGGTCAGGCCGCGCCGGCGCAGCGCGGCGAGCAGGCCGGTGGCCACGGTGGTCTTGCCGTGCCCGCTGGCCGGGGCGGCCACCACCAGCCGGGGCAGCGGCCACGACGCGTCCGGGCTCACCATTCGATGCCCTTCTGACCCTTCTGGCCCGCGTCCATCGGGTGCTTGACCTTGGTCAGTTCGGCGACGAGGTCGGCGGCGGCGACCAGCCGCGGGTCGGCGTCCCGGCCGGTGATCACGACGTGCTGGAAGCCGGGACGGTTGGCGAGGGTGTCGACGACCTCGTCGACGTCGACCCAGCCCCACTTCATCGGGTAGGTGAACTCGTCGAGCACGTACAGGCCGTGGCGTTCGGCGGCCAGGTCGCGCTGGATCTGCCGCCAGCCCTCCAGGGCGTCGGCGGCGTGGTCGGCCTCACCGCCGCGCTGGATCCAGGACCAACCCTCGCCCATCTTGTGCCAGGCGACCGGGGCGCCCTGGCCGGTGCGCTCGTGCACCTCGCCGAGGGCGCGGAAGGCGTTCTCCTCGCCGACCCGCCACTTGGCGCTCTTGACGAACTGGAACACCCCGATCGGCAGCCCGGCGGTCCAGGCACGCAGCGCCAGCCCGAACGCGGCGGTGGACTTGCCCTTCATCTGTCCGGTGTGCACGAGCAGCAGCGGGCGGTGGCGGCGCTGCCGGGTGGTCAGCCCGTCGGCGGGCACGGTGGACGGCTTGCCCTGCGGCATCAGGCGCTCCTTCTGGTCAGGGTGGCGGGTCCGGCCGCCGCGGTCGCGCAGTCGTGGTGGGTGCCGCCACGGCAGGCGCAGGCCGGACCGGTGGCGAGCGTCAGGAGGGGGTTGGTGGCGACCGCGTCGAGGCGGTGGTGGTCCGCGCCGAGCTGGGCGGCGAGGCGGCGGCCGAGGCCGAGCCGGACCGGGCCGGACTCGCAGTCGACGACCACGCTGGGCGCGCCGGTGGCGGCGAGCACCGCCGCGGCGCGGGCGGCCCGGTCCAGCGGGCGGTCGCCGGCGGTGGCCCGCCCGTCGGTGACGACCAGCACCAGCGGACGACGCTTCGGGTCGCGCAGCCGCTCCACCCGCAGCAGCTCGGCGGCGGCGAGCAAACCCTCCGCCAGCGGGGTGCGCCCGCCGGTGGGCAGCTCGGCCAGCCGGGTCGAGGCGGCCAGCACCGAGGAGGTGGCCGGGAGCAGGGTACGCGCGCCGGCGCCCCGGAAGGCGATCACGGCGACCTTGTCCCGGCGCTGGTAGGCGTCGGTGAGCAGGGCGAGCACCGCGCCCTTGACGGCGGACATCCGCTGCCGGGCGCCCATCGACCCGCTGGCGTCGACCACGAACAGCACCAGGTTGCCCTCGCGCCCCTCGCGGACCGCCTCGCGCAGGTCGTCCGGGCGCAGCAGCAGCGGGCCGCCGCGCCGGCCCCGGCCCGGCTGGTGCGGGGCGGCGGCCCGCAGCGTCGCCGGCAGGTGCAGCGCCCCGGGCCGGCCGGCCGGCACCCGCGCGCCGGTGGTCCGGCCGCGCCCGGTCCGGGCCCGGGAGCGCCGTCCCGGCACGCCGTCGCCGATCCCGGGCGCGGTGAGCAGCCGGGCCCGCAACCCACCCCGGGGTACGGCCACCGGGTGCGCCCCGCTCGCCGACCGGCCCCCGGTCTCGCCGTCTGCCGCGTCGCCGCCGAAGCGGGAGCCGTGGCCGTCGTCCGGCCCGCCGTCGCCGTCGGTACGGTCCGGCCACCCGTCGGCGCCTGCGCCGGTCCGGTCCGGCCATCCGTCGTCGTCCACCGGCCGGCCGCCGTCGTTGCGACCGGCCAGGTCGGAGCGGTCGCTCCGGTCGCCGGAGCGACCGTCCTCGCCAGCCTCGGCCGACCCGGGATCGCCGGGCCCCGCCGCGTGCGTGCCGCCGGGACCGTGGTCGTCGGCGTGCCGGCCGGCCGGATCGCCCGCCCCGCCCCCGTCCGGCCCGGACCCGCCGGGACCGCCTGCCGGGCCGCCGCCGGGACCGCCGTCGGGACCGCCGCCGGGCGGGTCGTCGTCGGGGTACTCGTCGTCGGGGTGCTCGTCCTGGGCCCGCCGCAGCGCCTCGTCCAGGCGCTTCTCGTCCAGGTCGGGGCTGTCGAACGGGTCGCGGCGGCGCCGGTGCGGCAGCGCGAGTCGGGCGGCGACCCGGACGTCCTCGGCGCCCACCCGGTCCCGGCCCTGCCAGGCGGCGTGCGCGAGCGCGGTGCGGGCGGTGACGATGTCGGCGCGCATCCCGTCCACGTCGAACGCGGCGCACACCTCGGCGATCTGGCGCAGCGCGGCGTCGGGCAGCCGTACCCGGTCCAACCGCCGCCGGGCGGCGGCGACCCGGTGGGCAATCTCGGCGTCGGCGTCGGCCCACCGGGCGGCGAACCCGGCCGGGTCGGCGTCGGCGGCGAGCCGCCGGCGGACCACCTCGACGCGGACGGCCGGGTCGCGGCTGGCGCCCACGGCGACGGTGAGCCCGAACCGGTCGAGCAGCTGCGGGCGCAGCTCCCCCTCCTCCGGGTTCATCGTGCCGACCAGCAGGAACCGGGCGGCGTGGCTGACCGAGACACCTTCCCGCTCGACGTGGCAGCGGCCCATCGCGGCGGCGTCGAGCAGCAGGTCGACCAGATGGTCGTGGAGCAGGTTCACCTCGTCGACGTAGAGCACGCCGCGGTGGGCGGCGGCGAGCAGGCCCGGCTCGAAGGCGCGTACCCCCTCGCCGAGGGCCTTCTCCAGGTCGAGCGAGCCGACCACCCGGTCCTCGGCGGCGCCGACCGGCAGTTCGACCAGGCGGGCCGGGCGGCGCTCGGCCGCCGGCTCGGCCGGGTGCGGCCCGTCCGGGCAGGCGGGGTCGGCGGCGGCCGGGTCGCAGGCGAAGCGGCAGCCGGCGACCCGGTCGACCGGGGGCAGCAGCGCCGCGAGGGCCCGCACGGCGGTGGACTTGGCGGTGCCCTTCTCGCCCCGCACCAGCACCCCGCCGATGGCCGGGGAGACGGCGTTGAGCAGCAGGGCGAGGCGCATGTCGTCCATGCCGAGCACCGCGCTGAACGGGTAGGCACTCACTGCGCCTCCTTCGATCGCGACTGCGGGGCTCGCAAAACCGGCTCACTCCTCGCGCTCACTGCGCCTCCTTCGATCGCGACTGCGGGGCTCGCAAAACCGGCTCACTCCTCGCGCTCACTGCCGGTCCTCCAGGTCGCCCTCGCTGGCCAGGTACGTCTCGCGGAGCCGGTCGAGGGTGGCCGGTTCGGGCGCGGCCCACAGGCCCCGGTCGGCGGCCTCCAGCAGCCGCTCGGTGATGCCGCGCAGCGCCCACGGGTTGGACTGCTCCAGGAACTCCCGGGTGGTCTCCTCGAAGACGTACGCGGCGGCCAGGTGCTCGTACATCCAGTCGTCGACGACGCCGGCGGTGGCGTCGTAGCCGAACAGGTAGTCCACGGTGGCGGCCAGCTCGAACGCGCCCTTGTAGCCGTGCCGGCGCATCGCGGCGATCCACTTCGGGTTGACCACCCGGGCCCGGAACACCCGCCGGGTCTCCTCGCCGAGGGTGCGGGTGCGTACGTCGTGCGGCATCGCCGAGTCGCCCACGTACGCGGCCGGCGCGGCGCCGGTGAGGTGGCGGACCATCGCCACCATCCCGCCGTGGTACTGGAAGTAGTCGTCGGAGTCCACGATGTCGTGTTCGCGGGTGTCCTGGTTCTTCACGGCGACGGCGATGCGGGCGAAGGAGCGTTCCATGTCGGCGCGCGCCTCCCGCCCGTCCAGGTCCCGGCCGTAGGCGTAGCCGCCCCAGACGGCGTACACCTCGGCGAGATCGGCGTCGGTGCGCCAGTTCCGGGCGTCGATCAGCGGCAGCAGCCCCGCCCCGTACGCCCCCGGCTTGGAGCCGAAGATCCGGGCGGTGGCCCGGCGGGCGTCGCCGTGTTCGGCGAGGTCGGCGTCCACGTGGGCCCGGACGTAGTTCTCCCCGGCCGGCTCGTCGAGGGCGGCGACTTGGCGTACCGCGTCGTCGAGCAGCGCCACGACGTGCGGGAAGGCGTCGCGGAAGAAGCCGGAGATGCGGACGGTGACGTCCACCCGGGGGCGGCCCAGCTCCGCCAGCGGCACCACCTCGACGCCGGTGACCCGGCGCGACCGGTCGTCCCAGGTCGGCCGGCAGCCGAGCAGGGCCAGCACCTCGGCGATGTCGTCGCCCTGGGTACGCATGGCGCTGGTGCCCCAGACGGTGAGCCCGACCGAGCGGGGGTACCCGCCGGTGTCGGCGAGGTGCCGGGCGAGCAGCGAGTCCGCGAGGGCCACCCCGACGTCCCAGGCGTTGCGGGACGGGATGGCCTTGGGGTCGACGGAGTAGAAGTTGCGGCCGGTGGGCAGCACGTTGACCAGGCCGCGGGTGGGTGAGCCGGAGGGGCCGGGCGGCACGAACCGGCCGTCCAGCGCGCCGAGCACCCGGTCGATCTCGTCGGTGGTCCGGGCCAGCCGGGGCACCACCTCGCGGGCGGCGAAGCGCAGCACCTCGGCGGCGTCGCCGATCGCCCGGCCGGTGACCTCCTCGACCACCGCGTCGACCTTGTCGGCGTCCCAGCCGAGGGTCTCCATGCCGACGACCAGCCGGCGGGCCAGGGCCTCGACCAGGTCGACGGCGTCGGCGGCGGTCGCGGCCGGCCCGTCCGCCGCCTCGGTCAGCGGCTCCGGCACGGCGATCCGCCGGCCCGGCTCGGCGAGCAGCTCCTGCTCGTCCAGCCCGTACGCGGTGGCGAGCGCCTGGCGCAGGCCGGGCAGGGCGCGGGTGCCGCCCCAGACCTGGGGGGCGCGCAGCACGGCGAGGACGAGGTTGACCCGGGCCTCGCCGGTGGGCGCCTCGGCGAGGATGTGCAGCCCGTCGCGGATCTGCACGTCCTTGACCTCGCAGAGGTACCCGTCGAGGTGCAGCACGAAGTCGTCGAAGTCGTCGGCGGTTGGCATGTCATCGGTGTGCAGGTCGTGGTGCAGCTCGGCGGCCCGGACCAGTTCCCAGATCTGCGCCCGCACGGTCGGCACCTTGGCCGGGTCGAGCGCCTGGACGGTGGCGTACTCGTCGAGGAGCTGTTCGAGTTTGGCCAGGTCGCCGTACGTCTCGGCGCGGGCCATCGGCGGGACGAGGTGGTCGACGACAACGGCGTGCGCCCGGCGCTTGGCCTGGGTGCCCTCGCCGGGGTCGTTGACGATGAACGGGTAGACCAGCGGCAGGTCACCGAGGACGGCGTCGGGGGCGCAGTCGGCGGCGAGCCCGAGCCCCTTGCCGGGCAGCCATTCCAGCGTGCCGTGCTTGCCGAGGTGCACCACCGCGTCGGCGCCGAAGCCGCCGTCGGCCACCGGCGCGGCCAGCCAGCGGTACGCGGCCAGGTAGTGGTGGCTGGGCGGCAGGTCGGGGTCGTGGTAGATGGCGATCGGGTTCTCGCCGAAGCCGCGCGGCGGCTGGATCATCAGCACCACGTTGCCGAAGCGCAGCCCGGCCAGGACCAGGTCGCCGCCGTCGGCGTACAGCTCGCCGGGCGGCTCGCCCCAGTGGGTGCGCATCCGCTCCCGCAGCGGCGCCGGCACCCGGGCGAACCAGCGCCGGTAGGTCTGCCCGGGTACCCGTGCCTCGGCGGCGGCGAGCTGCTCGGGGGTGAGCCACTCGACGTCGTGCCCGCCGGCGGCGATCAGCGCGTGGATCAGCGCGTCCCCGTCGGTGGGGACCGGCTCGTCGCCGAGGTGGTAGCCGGCGTCGGCGAGGGCGGCGAGCAGCCGTACCGCCGAGGCGGGGGTGTCCAGGCCGACCGCGTTGCCGACCCGGGAGTGCTTGGTCGGGTACGAGCTGAGCACGACGGCGAGGCGCTTGTCGGCGTTGGGCACGTGCCGCAGCCGGGCCTGGCGGACGGCGATGCCGGCCACCCGGGCGGCCCGCTCCGCATCGGCGGCGTAGACGGAGAGCCCGTCGGCGTCGATGCGCTTGAACGAGAACGGCACGGTGACGATCCGCCCGTCGAACTCGGGGATGGCCACCTGCATCGCGGCGTCCAACGGGGAGAGTCCGGCGTCGCTGCCGGCCCACTGCTCCCGGGTGCTGGTCAGGCAGAGCGCCTGCACGATCGGCACGTCGAGGGCGGCGAGCGCGCCGACATCCCAGGCGTCCTCGTCACCCCCGCCGGAGGCGTCCGCCGCGACGGCGCCGCCGGCGGCGAGCACGGTGACGACCAGCGCGTCGCAGCGGGCGAAGAGACCGAGCGGCCCGTCGCCGGGGGTGAGCCCGCGCAGCGAGCCGCAGAAGATCGGCAGCGGGTCGCCGCCGGCCGCGTCGACCGCGTCGGCGAGCACGTCGACGAAGCCGGTGTTCCCGGCGAGGGCGTGCGCCCGGTAGAAGACGATCCCGACGGTGGGGCGGGCCGCCGTCGACGCCGTTGCATGCCGGTCGCCGTGCACCCCGTACGCCGGGGTCGGCGCGGGCGGGTCGAAGCCCTCGCCGGTGAGCAGCACCGTGTCGGAGAGGAACCGGGCCAGCTCGGCCAGGTTCGCCGGACCCCCCTCGACCAGGTAGGACAGCGCCTGGGTGGCCACTCCGGAGGCCACCGTGGAGGCGGCCATCAGCTCCGCGTCGGGCACCGCCTCGCCGCCGAGCACCGCCGTGGGCACGCCCGAGGCGAGCACGGCGGCCAGCCCGTCCGGCCACGCCTGCCGGCCGCCCAGCAGGCGTACGACGGCGAGGTCGACGCCGTCGAGCAGCGCCGGCACGGCGTCGGCGGCGACCCGGGCGGGGTTGGCCAGCCGGTAGTCGGCGCCGCTGGCGCGGGCGGCGAGCAGGTCGGTGTCGGCGGTGGAGAGCAGCAGGATGCGCACGGACGGCTCCGGAGAGTGACGCCCGGACCGGCGCGGGACCGGTCGGGCGAGGCGAGGGGACGGGCGCGGTTCAGCGGGTACGACGGGCCGCCCGGCGGATCACCGGCGGTGAACCGGTGGGCGGCACGGTGCGGCGGTCAGCGGTGAACGGCGGAACGCGGGGCGCGGGCGCCGGACGGGGTGTCCGGGCGGTCGGCCGGCGCGACGGCGCGGCCGGGCAGGGGCGCGTCAGCGCGCCCGGAACGGGTACGACGGAGCTCGTCGACGGTGGGGACGCTGCGCGTCATCGGGGTCCTCCTCGGGTGTCCACGCCCTGGGGTCGCTCCGACGGCCGAAGTATCCTGGCTTCCGGATCAACGCTCTCCCCCGGCCTTCCAACCGCAGGAACACGGCCGTGACTCGCGAGGGGGGATCGCTCCCCGGTGACAGTGGCGGGACCGCGTCGGAATCGCACCGACTTCCTTCACTGCCGTCAGGCCGCGAATGCTGCCACACCCCTCGGCGCCGGGTCAACGGCGCCCCCGGTCCCGCCGGGCGAGTCGGCCCATCGAAGCCTGACGATCATTGGCGACCGTCCCCGCACGTCGGACAATGTCCGACCTCGATGCCGCACCCCCTTTGCTCTGCTGCCCCGCAGGCAACACCGGGAGCGCTCCGCTGTTGCCGGGGCGGCAGCAGAGCACAGGGGACGGTGCGGGCAGGTATCCGCCGGTCAGCGGCGCCACCGGGGCCATCGGCCGGGGACCGAACGCCTACGATCGGTCCTGCCGACCGAAGAGTCGCCGGTCGATCGGGAAAGGACCCCAGCCATCGCCGAGCCCACGTTCCACCACCTCGCCGGGCGGGTCTGGCGCTACCCGGGCGATCCCGACCCGGGGGCCATCCAACCGAGCGTGGCGTTGATCACCGACGAGCGCGGCGGCGTGCTGGTCGACGCCGGCCACAGCCCGGGCCACGCCCGGGAGATCCGGGGCGCCCTGGTCGCGGCGGGGTTGCCGGAGCCGCGATGGCTGGTCTACACCCACCACCACTGGGACCACGTGTGGGGCGCCTGCGCCTGGCCGGGCGTGGAGATCGTCGGCCACGTCGCCGGGGAGGCGCCGCTGCGCGCCGAGGCGGCCCGCCCGTGGAGTCACCGCTACCTGCGCGAGCAGGTCCGCGCGGAGCCGCGACTCGGCCCCAGCTTCCGGGCCCGCGCCCTGGCGATGGACTCCTGGGACGACTTCGCGGTGCTGCCGCCCACCCGCACCTTCACCGACGAGCTGGAGCTGCCCACCGGCGTACGGCTGCGCCACGTCGGCGGCCGGCACGCCCCCGACTCGACCGTGGTGCTGGTGCCCGACTCGGCGGTGATGCTGCTCGGCGACTGCTTCTACCCGCCGCCGGTGCACCTGCGCCAGGACGGGGACGGCCCCGACCTGGCGCTGGTCCACCGGCTGCTCGACGACGGATACCAGTGGTACGTCTCCAGCCACGCCGACCCGATGACCCTCGACGAGGCCCGCGCCGCCGTCGAGGGGTGAGCGGTCAGCGCATCCGGCGTTCCGGGTGGGCCCGGTTCCAGACCCGCATCCGCTCCGGGTAGCCGGTCTTCGCCGCCTCGTAGAGCGGCACGGCGTGCCGGCCGGCCAGCTTCGCCGCCACCTGCGGCGAGCCGGTCCGGCGGCGGATCCACTCGCCGTCGTGGGCGATCGCCACCACCGTGGTGTCCGTGGCGGTGGTCTCCGGCTCCAGGTAGAACTCCACGCCCTGCCGGCTCGTCACGAACTCCTCCAGCGCGGCCAGGTCCTCGCGGGTGGCCTCCCGGTCGAGCTTCGTCGGGGTGGGGACGGCGGCCCGCGACCGTCGGCTGAACCAGCCCATCTGCCCGCTCCTCTCCTCGGCGTCCCTCCAGTGGAGCACCGTCACCTGACAGTCGGCTGCGAGGACGGTGGGCGTGAGCTGACCGGGCGTGCTCAGTCGAGCGCGGCCAGTTCCTCGGCGGAGAGCCGCAGCGCGCCGGCCGCGATGTTCTGGATCAGGTGCGCCTCGTCGCCGGTGCCGGGGATGGCCAGTACGTGCGGCCCCTGGTGCAGGGTCCAGGCGAGGCGTACCTGGTGCGGGGTGGCGCCGTGGGCCCGCGCGATCTCGTGGACGGCGGCGGTGTGCTCGGCCGCCGCGCCCGCCTCCCGCCGGACGCCGGCGAGGGCGAAGAACGGCACGTACGCCACCCCGCGCGCCCCGCACTCGCGCAGCAGCGCGTCCTGGTCGCCCCGGTTGTCGACGGCGTAGCTGTTCTGCACGCAGACCACCGGGGCGATGGCCTGCGCCTCGTCGAGGTGGTCCAGGCGGACGTTGGACAGGCCGAGGTGCCGGATCAGCCCGGCGTCGCGCAGCTCGGCCAGCGCGCCGAAGGACTCCGCCACGGAGTCCCGCCCGGGGCGCTTCACGATCCGCAGGTTGACCACGTCGAGGTGGTCGCGGCCCAGCCGGCGCAGGTTCTCCTCGATCTGGGCGCGCAACTGGGCCGGCGTGGCCTCCTCGCGCAGGCCGGTCGTCGGGTCGTACCCGAAGCCGACCTTGGTGGTGATCACCAGGTCCTCCGGGTACGGGGCGAGCGCGGCGCGGATCAGCTCGGTGGCGTACCGGGCGGGGCCGGTGCCGACGTTCAGGGTGCCGCCGGGCGAGACGTAGAAGGCGGCGGTGTCGATGTGGTTCACGCCCAGCTCGACGGCGCGGCGCAGCACCCGCACCGCGCGGTCCGGGTCGGGGTCGACGGTGGTCCGCATCGAGCCGAACCCCATCCGGCGGACGACGCGGTCGCCCAGGGTCCAGCTGCCCGCGGCCGCGGCGGTGATCTCTTCGGTAGGCATCCGGCGACCCTAGCCAGCACGGCGGGGCTGCGCAGTCGGCCGCGCACCCGATACCGGCCGCGGCCGGCCGCTGTTAGGTTTTATGTGCTGGCGGGGTGCGCCGGCGGCCGGGTCACCGGCACCAGCGCCAGGGTGGGCAGCAGCAGCAGCGGCACCACCAGCAGCGCGTGCAGGATGCCCACCCGGTCGCCGAGCAGGCCGAGCAGGGGCGGCCCGGCCAGGAACGACGTGTAGCCCAGCACCGCCACCACACTGACCCGCGCCGGCGCCCGCTCCTCGTCGTCGGCGGCGGCGCTCATCCCCACCGGGAAGCCCAGCGAGGCGCCGAGCCCCCAGAGCGCCACCCCGGCGATCGCGACCGGCCCGGGGCCGGCCAGCACCGCCACCGCCGCGCCGAAGGCGGCGAGCAGGATGGTGGCGAACAGGACGGGTACCCGCCCCCAGCGGTCGAGGGCGACGGTGCCGGCGGTCCGCCCGATGGTCATGCCGGTGACGAAGACCGCGAAGACGGCGGCGCCGACGGCCTCGCTCGTGTCGTACCCGTCGACGAAGGCGACCGCGAGCCAGTCGTTCGCGCTGCCCTCGGCGAACGCCATCACCAGCACCAGCAGGCCGAGCAGCAGGGTGCGCGGCTCCCGCCAGGCGGCGAGCAGGCCACCGCGCCGGGTGGCGGCGGTGTCCGGTGCCGGCTGGGCGGGCAGGAAGGCCCGGGCGCCGAGGATCGTGCCGCCGAGCACGACCACCGCCAGCACCGCCAGGTGCACGCCGATCGGCAGCCCGACGCGGGCGGCCCCCGCGCCGATGCCCGCGCCGGCCACCGAGCCGAGGCTCCAGGCGGCGTGGAAGCGCGGCAGGATGGTGCGCCCCAGCCGCTTCTCGACGGCGGCGCCCTCGACGTTCATCGCCACGTCGCAGGTGCCGGAGCCGTAGCCGAGGGCGAACAGGGCGACCGCCACGCCGGGCAGCGAGCCGGCCACCCCCGCGGCCACCCCGACGCCGGCCATCCCGACCGCCACCAGCACGGTGGACACCACCACCGTGCGGGCCGCTCCGAGGCGCTGGGTGACCAGCCCGGCGGTGGTCAGGGCGAGCACCGCGCCACCGGACATGGCCAGCAGCAGCAGGCCGAGCCGGCCGGCGCTGAGCTCGAGGGCCTCGCGGACCGCGGGGACCCGGGAGAACCAGGACGCCACGGCGAGGCCGTTGAGGGCGAAGACCACCGCGACGCCGGTGCGGGCGGCCAGCACCTGCCGGGGTACGGCGGGGCTCGGCGCGGTGACGAGTGGGCTCACGGCGGGCGGTCCTTCCGGTGGTACGGCGTCTCGCTGTCGATCACACACCGGTTTCGTCACGACCACAAGCCAGATGCGCTCCTTACCACATGCTGGTCAGACCGCAGGCAGCCCGAGGGCCTCGTCGACCCGGGCCAGCACCGCCGCGTCGTCGTCGGCCCGTATGCCCCGCAGCAGGTCGATGGCGGTGGCCCGGACCTGCCCGACGATCATCGCCAGCGGCAGGGTCTGGCCGGGGGTGAAGAGCCGCCCGGCGACGCGTACCGCGGTCAGGGCGGCGGCCTCGGCGCGGGCGGCGTGCCGGTCGCCGGCCTCCTCCGCGCCGTCGAGGTCGGCGGCGAGCGCCTCGCCCGCCGCCCGGACCGCCTCGGCCAGGTCCCGCAGGGCCGCGCCCAGCTCGGGCGGCACCGGGGTGGGCAGCCGGTTGAACGTCACGCCGGCCCGGGCGAGGACCCGCACGTTGCGGACCGCGTAGTCGAGCTGGCCGACGGTGGCGTCGACGGTGCGCAGCCGGCCGATGTGCCGCCGGCGCCGGACGTTGAGCCGGACCGCCTCGCCGGCGGCGAGCACCGCCGTGCGCAGCCGCTCCACGGCGGCGTCGAGGTGGCGGGCCCGGTCCAGGGCGGCCAGCGCGGCGGGCTCGTCCCGGGCGTCGAGGGCCGCGGCGACCTCCTCCAGCACCTCGGCCATCCCCTGGTAGGTGCGGCGGAACTCGGCGACCAGCGGGGCGAGCGGCCGCCGGGCGTCGATCAGCTGGCTGGCCACCACCGCCACCCCGCCACCGATGAGCGCGTCGACGAACCGGAACGGCACCAGCGACTCGGTCGGTGGCGAGACCACCACCAGATAGAGCGCGGAGACCGCGGCCTGCACCACGGCGACCGTGCTCGCCCCGACCGCCACCGCGAGCGCGATGGTGAGCAGGATGACCGTGAACACGGTCCAGCTGGTGCGCGGCCCGAGCGCCTGCACCACCAGGTCGGCGACGAGGACGCCGGCGGCAACCCCGAGCAGCACCTCGACCGCCCGGCGGACCCGCTGACCCCGGGCCTGGCCGAGCACGATCAGCGCCGCGGCGGGAGCGAAGAACGGCTGCGGGTGGCCGACCAGCCGGGTGGCCAGGATCCACGCCACCGTCGCGGCCAGGGTCGTCTCGACCACCGGCAGCCAGCCCTGCCGCAGCCGCCCGGCGGCTTCCCGGAACCAGCCCCACCGGACCATCGCCGCCTCCTCGCCCCCGTTCGGGCCCCACCGTAGCCCCGGCCGGCGGGTCGGGGCCGCCAGGCCCCGGCGGCCTCCGCCGCGTACGCCCGGACGTCGCGCCGCGGCCCCGTCGACCGGTCCTGCCGGTGCCGCCGAGGACGAATGCAGTCGACCGATCGGTGGTGAGACGCTGAATGGTTCGCCGTCGTGCGGGCATACGCGGGCGTCTACGCTCGCCACCGTGGATCTGCTGACCGGTCTGCTCGACGGCCCCCGCGCCCGGGGCGCGTTCCTGCTCCGTTCGCTGCTGGATCCGCCGTTCGCGCTGCGGATCGAGGACCGCGCGCCGCTGACCGTGGTGGCCGTGGTGCGCGGCTCCGCCTGGGTGGTGCCCGACGACAGCTCCGCCGAGCTGCTGCACCCCGGGGACGTGGCGGTGCTGCGCGGCCCGGACGCGTACACCGTCGCCGACGACCCGGCCACCGCGCCGCAGGTGGTCATCCACCCCGGCCAGCGGTGCACCACGCTGCGCGGCGAGCCGTTGACCACCACCCCGGCGGCGGGGGTGCGCACCTGGGGCACCGGCACGCCGGGCCGAACGGCGCTATTGACCGGGACGTACCAGTTGCCGGGCGAGGTCAACCAGCGGCTGCTCGCCGCGCTCCCCGCGCTGCTGGTGGTCCGGGCCGACGAGTGGCACAGCCCGCTGGTCGGGCTGCTCGCCGACGAGGTGGTGCGGGACTCCCCCGGCCAGGAGGCCGTCCTCGACCGGCTGCTCGACCTGCTGCTGATCGCCGTGCTGCGGACCTGGTTCGACCGGCCCGGCGTCACCCCCTCCTGGTACGCGGCGGCGGCCGACCCGGTGGTCGGACCGGCGCTGCGCCTGCTGCGCGACGATCCGGCGCGCCCCTGGACGGTGGCGTCGCTGGCCGCCGAGGTCGGGGTGTCCCGGGCCGCGCTGGCCCGCCGCTTCACCGAGCTGGTCGGCGAGCCGCCGATGGCCTACCTGACCGGCTGGCGGCTGACCCTCGCGGCGGACCTGCTGCGGGAACCGGACGCCACCCTCGGCGCGGTCGCTCGCCGGGTCGGCTACGGCAGCCCGTTCGCGCTGAGCACCGCCTTCCGCCGGGTCCGCGGCATCAGCCCCCGCGACCACCGCACCCGCACCCCGGTCGCCTGACCGCACTCACCGCCGGACCGTCGCTCCACCGAGGCCGGGACACCGGCGCGCCGGACGCGGCCATCGCCGGCCATTCTCCACCGACCGCCGAGCGATCACGGCCCGCCGAGGAACCGACACCCGGCCCGGTCGGACAGGTCAGGCGCCGGTGAAGGCGCGGAGCAGGGCGCGGATGGCGGCGCGCAGGTCCTCACGGCTCTCCGGGCTGCCGGGCGGCGGTGCGCTGAGCGCGCCGGCGCCGACCAGGCGGTCGAAGAGCAGCCCGTCGACGAAGGCGACGAACTGGTCGCCCTGCCGCCGTGGGTCCGACGCGCCGGCGCCCGCCAGCAGCGCCCGGGCCTGCTCGCGCAGCACGGTGCCGTGCGCCAGGATCGGCCGCAGCTCGGGTCGGTGCACGGCCTCCAGCAGGCAGGCGTAGCGGGCGAGGCTGCGGTCCCGGCCGGTGGTGAGCCAGCGGTCCAGCACCTGCGCCGTGGCCACCGCGAGGTGGTCGAGGTCGGCCGGGGTGAGCCGCGGCGGCGGCCCGGGGGGCGGCGCGTCGGTGGGCAGTTCGCGGTCCACCAGGTCGACGCGGTCCAGGTCGACCAGGCGGCGTACCACCGCTTCGATCAGCGCCTGCCGGGTCCGCAGGTACGCCGACGTGGTGCCGACCGGCACCCCGGCCCGGGCGTCGACGGCCCGGTGGGTCAACGCCCGCATCCCGCCCTCCGCGAGCAGCGCGATCGCCGCGTCGGCCAACGCCGCCACCCGCGCGGACCGACCGTTCATCCGGGCCTCCTCGTCGGTGTTCTACAGCTGTAGTATGAACTTCTACAGTTGTAGAAGGGCGGTCGTGATGGACGGACACGCGGTGGTGGTCGGCGGCGGGATCGGTGGCCTGGCCGCCGCCCTCGCCCTGCACCGGACGGGCTGGCCGGTCACCGTGCTCGAACGCGCGCCGGAACTGGGCGAGGTGGGGGCCGGGCTGACCCTGATGTCCAACGCGCTGCGGGGGCTGGATGCGCTCGGCGTCGGCGCGGCCGTCCGCGCGCACGGCCGGGCCGAGGCCCCCGGCGGGCTGCGCACCCGGAGCGGACGCTGGCTGTCCCGGGTCGACGGCGCCGACCTGACCCGGCAGCTCGGCACCACCGCGCTCGGCGTCCACCGCGGCAGGCTGCACGGCGTCCTGCGCGACGCCCTGCCGGCGGCCGCGCTGCGTACCGACGCCGAGGTGACCGACGTGACGACCGACCCGGACGGCGCCCGGGTGCGGCACCGCTGGCGCGGGGAGCCCGCCGAACTCGCCGCCGACCTGGTGGTGGGCGCCGACGGGCTGCGCTCGGCCGTGCGGTCCCGGCTCTGGCCGGAGCACCCCGGGCCCACGTACGCCGGGACGACGGCGTGGCGGGCGGCGATCCGCTGGGACGACCCGCTGCCGACCGCGGTGAGCTGGGGTCCGGGCGCCGAGTTCGGCATGGTCCCGCTCGGCGCCGACCAGGTCTACTGGTACGCCGCGGTGACCGCCCCACCCGGCGGGCGGGCCCCCGACGAGCTGGCCGCCGTGCGGGAGCGCTTCGGCGACTGGCACGACCCGGTCCCGGCGCTGCTCGCCGCCACCCGGCCCGAGCAGGTGCTGCGGCACGACCTGCACCACCTGGGCACGCCGCTGCCGTCCTACGTGCGCGGCCGGGTGGCGCTGCTGGGCGACGCGGCGCACGCGATGACCCCGTTTCTCGGTCAGGGCGCCTGCCAGGCGATCGAGGACGCGGTCACCCTCGGCGCGGCCTGCGCCGGTGGGCCGGCACACCTCGACGCCGCGCTCGCCCGCTACGACCGGGAGCGCCGCCCGCGCAGCCAGGCGGTGGCCCGGGCCTCGGCCCGCGCCGGCCGCTTCGGCCAGCAACTGCGCCACCCGGTGGCGGTCACGCTCCGCGACACCCTGATCCGGCTCACCCCGTCCCGCGTCGCGCTGCGCCAGGCGGCCCGGTACGCCGACTGGCACCCGCCACGCGACTGAGCGGACGAGTCCCGGCCTCGACCGACCCGGCGGCCTGAACCGGGCCGGCGGTCAGCGACCAGCGGGGGCCAGGCCGGCGTATTCGGGCGAGGCCAGGAAGCGGGTCAGCACCTCGACGGTGCCGGGGGTGTACGGGCGACCGTCGAGCACCTCGCCGGGCGGGACGAAGAGCATCGCCGCGCCCTCGCCGAGCACCACGTCCTCCTGCCGCGCCCGGGTGGCGGCGCAGAAGTAGTGCTTCACCCGGTCCAGCTCCGGCAGCTCCTGGCTGGCGAAGAGCCGCAGCTCGCCGTCAGGGCGCAGCCCGGTCTCCTCGTACAGCTCGCGGCTCGCGGTCTCCGCGGCCGTCTCCCCCGGCTCCCCGTGCCCGCCCGGCAGCCCCCAGACGTGCGGGTGGTACGGGGCGTGCCCGTCGCGTAGCTGCAACAGCAGCCGGCCGGCCGGGTCGACGAGCAGCACGCAGGCGACGAGATGCACTTGGTCAGCCTAGTCGCCGGGCCCGCCACGGCGGCCGGGCCCGGCGGCCGGCGCGGTCAGGGGCGGTCGCGCCACAGCGGACTGTCGACGTAGTGGTTGTCGTAGCGCTGTCCGCTGGCGGCGATCTCGGCCGGATCGGCCTCGCCCCGGTACACCCGCTCGAGGAGCCGGTAGTAGTCGAACCGGTCGATGCCGGGGGTGAAGACCACCAGCACGTCGGCGGACTCGCCGCGGGCCGGGGCGAAGGCGTGCGGGGTGTGCGCGGGGACGAGCAGGAAGTCGCCGCGGCGCAGGGTGCGGATCTCGTCGGCCACCAGCACGTCGAGGACCCCGTCGAGGACGAAGAACGTCTCGGCGGCGCGGGTGTGCAGGTGCGGTGGGGCGCCGGGCGAGCCGGTGTGCAGGGTGGCCCGGTTGGCGGTGAGCGCGCCGCCGGTCTCGCCGGCGTCGCCGAGCAGGGTGATCAGACTGGTCGGGCCGTCGGCCAGGACGGTGGCGTCGTCGGCGCGGACATGCAGGGGTGCCGTGGTCATGGTGCTCGCCTTCCGATGGGGACGGTGGTCAGGACGGGGGCGCGACGAGGCGCTCACGGGTGTTCCGCGGGGTGTCCGGGTAGCGGTCGCCGACCGCCTCCCGCAGCTGCGCGAGGGTCTGCCCGGCCAGCTCCCGCCGCCAGGCCAGGTCGGCGCGGCGCATCGCCTGCGAGATCAGGCAGGCCTGCCGGTAGTCGACATCGGCGCGACCCCCCGGCCCCTGGCGGAGGATCTGCGCGCAGCGGAACGCCTCCTCCGCCCCCTCGATGGCGGTCACCACGTCGAGCAGGGTGATCTCCTCGGGGGCGCGGGCCAGTCGGAACCCGCCGCGCGGGCCGGAGACGGACCGGAGGATCCCGGCCCGCACCAGGGCCTGCAACTGCTTGTTGAGGTACGCCGTGGGCAGCCCGTAGAACGCGGCCAGCCGGGCGGCCGACACCGCCCGTCCCGGCTGCAGCCAGGTCATGTTGAGGCAGCTGTGCAGCGCCCACTCGACGCCCTCGGCCATCTTCATATTCTGGATACTAGATATCCAGAATCTGCTCGGCAAGCGTTCCGCACGGGCCGGGCGCCGATGCCGGCCCGCCGTCGTCGGGTCGGCCCGGCGGCGGCGCGTCGCGGGGCACCGTCCACCCTGGCCGAATTCCGTCACCGCCCTCCCCGAGGCGGAGCGTCGGAATTGCGTCCGGCCAACCCTTCAGAATATCGATCGCGCCCATTTCCGGCGTCAGCCGAAAGGGAGAACGGGCCGGTAAGATCGGTGACACCGTTGTGACTGATCGCTGACTGCGGATAGTGAGGGCGATCACACACACTGCTGGCATGAATACGAGACTCGACCGCGGCAGGGCATTCCGCCTCGCGGCGTGTCTCGCCCTGGTGGCGGTGCTCACCGGGTGCATGCAGCTGCACATCGGCCTGACCGTGAACGCCGACGACACGATCGACGGGCAGCTGCTGCTGACCGCCGAGAGGCGGGTGTTGACCAGCAACAACAGGACGGTCCAGGTCGGCTTCGCCGAGCTGCGGCAGAACATCCCCTCGTTGCCGGCCGGCGAGGAACGCGTCTACGAGGACGAGCGCTACTACGGTTCCCAGATCACCTACCACCGCACTCCGCTGAAGGAATTCACCAGCGACAGCGTGAAACTGGTCCGGGACGGGGACCTCTACCGGTTCAACCTCTCGCTCGATCCGAAGAAATACGGCGGGAAAGTGGCCGAGCAGGACCCCCGGAACCAGGCCGCGTTCATGCAGTTGATGTCGTTCGAGATTTCCGTGAGCTTTCCCGGTCGCGTGATCGACACCAACGGCACGGTCACCGGTCGCTCGGTCACCTGGAAGGTCGGCTCCAACCGCGACAAGCCGACCGAGCTGCGGGCGGTGGCCGAGGCGCCGGCGAAGCCCTCGCCGTCCGCCACCGGAGCCGCCGCCACGGGCGGCGACACCGACGGCGGGTTCCCCTGGCTCCTGGTCGTCGGGGCCGTGGTCGTCCTGCTCCTGGTCGGCGGGGTCGTCGCCGTACTCCTGCTGCGCCGGCGCGGGCGTCCCGCGACCGCCGCCACGACGCCGACGGGTCCGGCCGGCACGCCGGCGCCGACCCCGTCGGCGGAGCATCCGGGGCCGGTCTGACCCGCCTCGGGTCGGACCGCGCCACCACCCCGGGCGGCCGGCCCGGGCCCGCCCGACCGGCCGCCGTACCTCACCACCACACCACCCTCCCGGCACCACCCCGAAGGGAGATCGCCGTGAACGATCTCTTCACCTGGCCCGCCCTCGGCAGCCTCACCGGCGCGAGCGCCGCCACCCTGCTGACCGCCAACGTCGTCGGCGGCCTGCTCGGACCCGCGGGCGACAAGGCCCGCAAGTGGATCGCGTTGGGCGTCGCCCTGGCGCTGTCCTACCTGACCGCCGCGTTCGCCACGGACGTCGGCGCCGAGAAGTGGATCATCGCCTTCTTCAACGGGCTGATCATCTTCTCCGCCGCCCTCGGCATCAACCAGCTGCCGCCGGGCAACCGGCAGGCGACGCAGGCGTCGCCGAGCCGGATCGCCCAGGGCGGTGGCGAGCCCCGCTACATCCGTTCCTGGGTCTGAGAGAGGTGAGCGTCATGGTCTTCGGAATCATCAGCGCCGCCGTCCACATCGTCCTCGGCGCCGCGCTCGGCGGCTGGGCCGGCGGCACCCTCGGCCTGCTGATCGGCGCCGTCGCCGGGCTGCTCGTCGGCGGCCCGTTCGGCTGGGCGGTCGCCTCCGCCCGGGTGTACGGCCCGGACACCCGCGGCGTCTGGCTCTTCGTGGTGGACCACACCTGGAGCCTGCTGAACACCGCCGTCGGCGCGGTCTACCTCGCCGTACACCTCATCTTCGGCCACCAGCTCGACCGGACCACCTCGCAGCACAGCTGCCGGGTCAACGTCGTGGAGGGCGTCTCCCCGCGGTACGCCACCACCATCGGCACGGTCTGCGCCGGCTCCAGCCCCGGCATCCAGCGGCACGAGGACGTGCACATCTTCCAGGGCCGGCTGCTCGGCCCGCTCTACATCCCGCTGGTGCTGCTCAACTACGTGCTCTTCACCATCGCCCCGGTCTGGTTGCTCTGGCACGACCACACCAACGCGCCGATCAACGCCTTCACCCGGTACTTCGAGATCGGCGTCTACCCGCACGTCTGGAACGAGGCCATCGCGTACCGGATCCAGGGAAGCCCGCCGCGATGACCGACGACGGGCGTGGACCGGTCGAGGCGGCCACCGCCGACCTGGCGGCGTGGCTGGCCACCGCCGCGGGCGAGGTCGTCCCGGTCGGCCCGCCCGCCGACGGCGGACCCGCCGACGGGCTGACGGTCTGGCCGCTGGAGCTGCGGCCCGGCCGGCAGACCCGCGGCACCGGCAACCGGGAGCCGTACCGCTTCACGGTCCGCTACCTGCTCAGCGCCGCCGGTCCGGCGGCGCTGCCCCGGCTGGACCGGGTGCTCGCCGCCGCGGTCGTCGACGGGGAGCCGGAGGTGCTGCTGGAGGCCGGCGACCCGGAGCTGTGGCGGGCGTTCGGGGTGCCGCCCCGGCCGGCGCTGCTGATCGACGTACCCGTACAGGTGGCCCGGCCGCTGCCGGCGGCGCCGCCGGTGCTGCGCCCGCTGCGGCTGCGGCAGCTGCCGATGCGCACCCTGGACGGCCGGGTGGTCGGCCCGCAGGAGCAGCCCCTCGCCGCGATGCGGGTCGAACTGGTCGGCACCGCGCAGGCCACGCACACCGACCCGGCCGGCCGGTTCCGGCTCACCGGCGTGCCGGACGACCCCGAGCAAACCGGCCCGGTCCGACTGCGCCTGGTCGGCCGCGGCCACACCCTCACCGCCGACGTCGACCCCGCCGACACCGACCTCGTCATCGTCTGCGAACCCCCGGCCCGCTGACCCGGACCGCCCCGCGCACCAGGAGGACCGATGCCCAACTACTTCTCCCCCGGCATCTACGTCGAGGAGGTGCCGAGCGGGGCCCACCCGATCGGGCCGGTCGGCATGAGCACCGCCGCGTTCGTCGGCATCGCCCCGGACCGCGGCGCCCACGTCGACCGGGCGATGCCGGTGAACAGCTGGTCGGAGTTCCTGCGGCTCTACGCCGGCGGCGAACGCCCGGAGAGCACCCCGCTGGCCCGCGCCGTCTTCGGCTTCCTCGACAACGGCGGCACCCGGTGCTGGGTGGTCAACGTCGGCGAGGGCGGCCAGCTCACCGGCGGCGGCCAGCGCCGCGCCGGCCTGCAACTGCTGGAGGCCGTCGACGAGGTGTCCATCCTCGCCGCCCCCGGCTTCCACGACCCGGTCTCGCACGAGGCGCTGCTGAGCATGGCCGAGCGGCTGCGCACCATGGTGGCGATCTGCGACCCGCCCCCGGGCATCGACGACATCTCGGCGCTGACCCGGGTCGCCACGCCCAGCTCCGCCCGGGCCCCCCGCGCCGCCGACGGCAAACCCGCCGAGGGTACGGCGAAGCCGGCCGACGACGACGGCGGCGGCACCACCGCGTACCGGCCCCGGCAGTCGGACTTCGGCACCTGCTACTTCCCCTGGCTGCGGGTGCGCGACCCGCTCAGCGGCGAGCTGGTGCTCACCCCACCGAGCGGGCACATGGCCGGCATCTGGGCCCGCACCGACGGGCTGCGCGGGGTGCACAAGGCCCCGGCCAACGAGCCGGTACGCGGCGCCGTCGACCTGGAGTACCTGGTCACCCGCCCCGAGCACGACGTGCTCAACCCCAAGGGCGTCAACGTGATCCGCTACTTCGCCGGCGAGGGCATCCGGGTGTGGGGCGCCCGTACGCTCGCCGCCGAGGCCAGCGAGTGGCGCTACCTCAACGTGCGGCGGCTCTCCATCTCCATCGAGCAGGCCATCGCCAACGGCACCCGGTGGATGGTCTTCGAGCCGAACGACTTCTCGCTGTGGCGCTCCATCCGGCGCGACATCGGCGCCTTCCTCACCCGGGTCTGGCGCGACGGCGCCCTGCTCGGGCGCACGCCGGAGGAGGCGTTCTTCGTCAAGTGCGACGAGGAGACCAACCCGGCCGACGTGCGCGACGCCGGCATGGTGATCGCCCACATCGGCATCGCGGTGGTCAAGCCCGCGGAGTTCGTGGTGTTCAAGCTCAGCCAGTGGGCCGGTGGCACCGAGACCGAGACGATCGGAGGCTGACATGACGACCCCCGCCACGCCGCAACCGGGCGCCCCGGTCGACCCGTACCGGGCCTACAACTTCAAGCTGCTCATCAACGGCATCACCAACGGGCACTTCACCGAGGTCAGCGGCCTGGAGGTGACGATCACCCGGCGGGCGTACCGGGAGGCCGGCAACGACCGGATCCGGGCCGTACCCTGCCAGGTCGACTACGCCCCGGTGACCCTGCACTTCGGGCTCACCTCCTCCCGCGAGCTGTGGGACTGGGTGCAGGCCGCGGCCCGGGGGACGGTGAACCGCCGCAACGTCTCGGTGGTGCTGCTCGACGCCGCCGGCACCAGCGAGGCGCTGCGCTGGAACATGATCAACGCGTGGCCGATGCGGTGGCGGGGCGCGCACCTGCACACCCTCTCCCAGGAGATCGCCATCGAGGCGCTCACCCTGGCGTACGAGGGCCTGGAACTGGAGTCGGGCAGTGCCGCCGCCGCGCCCAGGACCGCGTAACTGGCTGGCCCGGCGGCTCCGGGACGCCGCCGACGCCGTCGAGCGGTGGGACCCCGCCCCGGCCGCCGGTGGCTCCCCGGCCGGGACGACGCCGGACCTGCCGGCCGGGCCGCCGGCCCAGGCGACGCCGGGCCTGCCCGAGGCGAGGCCGCAGGTGCCGTCGGCCGAGGCGACGCGGGACGTGCCGCGCCGGCCGGGCCAGCCGCCGGAACACTGGCTGCGCCTGGTCACCGCGCACGCCCCCGGCCTGCTGCGCGGCCTGGACGTCGACCCGGACGCCCTGCCCGCCGCCGGGCCGTCGACGGTTGCGCGCGACCCCCGGGGCGGGCCCGCCGACGGGGCAGGTGGCGACCGGCCGCCCGCCCGCTCCGGTACGCCGGCGCTGCCCCCGACCGGCCCGCTCCGGCCGGAAATGGCCGCGGGCTCGTGGCCCCGCAACCCGGACGGCTCGTCGCCCAGGGACGCCGACCCCGCCGTCAGCGCGTGGCGCGGCGACCCCGATGGGGGCTCATGGCCCGGCGACCGCAACGCAGCCGTGGGCACGTGGCCCGGCGACCCCGATGGCACCGAGGGCTCGTGGCCCAGTGACCCCAGCACAGGCGTGGGCTCCCGGCCCGGCGACCCTGGCACGGGCGTGGGCTCGTGGGCCGGCGACTCCGGGGCGGGCCTTCGTCCCGGGTCCACCACTGCGAGCAACCGGCTCGACGGCGTCATCGGCACAGCCGGATCGAGTTCTCCGGCCGCCGGCAGGTTGCCCGGCGTCGCCGACCCGAGCGGCCGGCCGGGAGCCGCCGCGCCGGACTCCCGGCCGGGACCGCCGCCCGCGCATTCCCGGCCCGGCCGGCCGGACCACCACCGGCCGGGGCAAACCGACCGACGGGTCGGGCTGTCGGCCGACGACCTCGACCGGTCGCCGGGGCGCGACACTCCCCCGGGGCCGGCAGCTTGGCGGATCCGTCCGGCGATACCCGGGCCCGCCGCCGGATTCGGCGGCCTGTCGCACACCGGGTCCGGCGACACCCACCCGCACCGGGACGCGCCGCCGTCCGCCGGCCCCGGCGAGCCCCGCGTCGGCCGGATCGACCAGTCCGGGCCGGCCACCGGCCAGGTCCCGGCGACCGCATCCGTCGACGGCACGACAGCCGATGGTCGGGCGCGCACCGCCACCGACCCGGCGCACCGGCCCGGCACGACCGGCGCAGACCACGTCGGTGCGCTCCGGTTCCCCGCCCCCTGGTCCGTCCCGACGGGAACGCGGGCGGCCACCGGCCACCCCGGACCGCAGGCCGGCCCCGGGGCGGGCCGGGCGCGCGGGGCGTACCCGGGTGACCTCGCCCGGACGGCCGAGCAACCCAGCGGCGCCGCAGCGACCCGCACCGGCCTCGACAGCGCGTCCGGGTCCGCCGACCGGTGGCCGCCGGCACGGCCCAGCAATGGATGGCCCGACGCCGTAGCGCCCACCCCGGCACCCGACCCGTGGCCGGTCCTGCCGGACGGGCCGGCGGGCGGCGCCGGAGGCGTACCCCCGACCGGAGCGACCACGACGGGGCCGGCGGGGCGGTGGGCCGGGGATCCGTGGCCGGCGCTGCCCGACGGCCCGGCGTGGCGGCCGGCCACCGGCGACGGTGACGGCGAGCGGCTGCGCCGCCTCGACCTCGAGCAGCGGGGGGCCTGATGGAACGGGTGGCCTTCCTGGTGGACTCCTCCGGCGTCCGGGTGGACTGCCTGCTCAACCCGGAGACCGTGCAGGTGACCCGGCTGGCCGGGGTACGCCCGCGCGGCGTCGGCGACGGGCAGCTCACCGGCGCCGGCCTCGCCGACGACCCGCTGGTCTTCACCGGCGGCGGCCGCACCGAGCTGGTGCTCGACCTGCTCTTCGACACCGACCTGGTGGACGCGCCGACCCGCCCGGAGGACGTGCGCGCCCTCACTCGTCCACTGTGGATGCTGGCGGAGAACTCCGCCACCGCGCACGGCTGGCTGCGGCCGCCGCTGGTCCGGCTGGTCTGGGGCAAGACCTGGAACGTTCCCGGCGTGATCGTCGCGATCGCCGAACGGTTCGACGCGTTCACCCTGACCGGCTCGCCCCGCCGGTCCTGGCTGCGGCTGAAGCTGGTGCGGGTGGCGGAGTCCGCCGACGAGGCCCAGGAGGGCTTCGACGAGGAACTGGCCGCCGCCACCACCCCGGTGGCCGCGCCCGGTTCGGCGGTGGTGGCGGCCGGGGACGGCTCCGCCGTGCCCGGGTACTCCGGGGTCCGCTTCGACCTGCTCGCCCACGACGCGCTCGGCTCGCCGCTGCGGTGGCGGCTGCTCGCCGAGCACAACCGGATCACCGATCCGCTGACCGTGCCGGCCGGCACCGCCCTCGCGGTGCCCCCGCTGACCGCCGCCGCGACCACTCCACCCCCGCCGGGAGGTGCCCCGTGACGGCCTGGCCGACCGTGCTGCTCGACGGGGTACCGCTGGACGCCCGCCGGCTCCGGTCGGTGCGGATCGCCGGGCGGCTGGACCAGCCGACCCAGTGCGAGATCGGCTACGCCGCCGGCCCCGGCCCCGCCGCGCTGGACCTCGGCCCCGGCCCGGCGGTGCCGACCGGCGCGACCCTCGACGTCCGGCTGGACGACGCCGGCCTGTTCACCGGGGAGGTGACCTGCGTCGAGGTGGAGTACGCCGCCGACGGCGCCGCCCTGGTCCGGCTGCGTGGCTACCAGCCGCTGCACCGGCTGCGCAAGCGACAGCAGTTGCGGGTGTTCGAGTCGGTGACCGCCGCCGACCTGGCCCGGGAGCTCTGCGCCGAGGTCGGTCTCGACGTCGACGCCGAGGAGGACGGCCCGCGCCTGGAGCGGGTGCTCCAGCACCGGCACAGCGACCTCGACCTGCTGCTGGAGGTGGCCGGCCGGGCCGGGCTGCACCTCGCCGACGACGAGGACCGGCTGCGGCTGGTCACCCTGGACGGGCACGGCGAGCCGGTCACCCTGCCCCTCGGCCACACCCTGCACTCGCTGCGGATCGCGGCCAACCTCGACCGGGCCGCCGGGCAGAGCGCGGCGCTGGGCTGGCATCCGCAGCGCGCCGAGCCGATCAGCCAGCGGGCCGACGCGGCGCGCACCGGCCGGCGCATCCCGCTCGACCCGGACCCGGCCGCCGTCGGCGCGGACGGGGTGCGCACCGCGGTGGACCAGCCCGGCCGCAGCGACGACGAGCTGGCCGCGATCGCCCAGGCCGGCCTGGACGCCCGGGTGGCCGCGCTGGTCACCGCCGAGGGGGTCGCCGAGGGCGACCCGGCGCTGCGGCCCGGCCGCCGCGTCGAGCTGGCCGGGATCGCCGACCCGGTCGCCGGGGTGTACGTGCTGACCGAGGTGGTGCACACGATCGACGCCAACGGCCACCTGACCCGGTTCAGCACCGCCCCGCCGCCCGCCCCGGCACCCGCCCCGGTCGCCGGCGCGGCGGTCACCCTCGGCACGGTCACCGACGTCGACGACCCGGACCGGCTCGGCCGGGTGCGGCTCACCCTCCCCGCCTACGGGGACCTGGACGCCGGCTGGCTGGCCGTGCTCTGCCCCGGCGCCGGGGCCGGCAAGGGGATCGTGGCGCTGCCCGACCCGGACGACACCGTGCTGGTGGCGCTGCCCGGGGGCGAACCGGCCGCCGGGATCGTCCTCGGCTCGCTCTTCGGCGCCGTCGCGCCGTACGACGCGGGCATCGCCGACGGGCGGTCCGGCCGGTGGTCGGTGCGTACCGGCAGCGGCCAGACGATCGTGGTGGACGACGCGGCGCGCAGCCTGAAGCTCGCCACCGACGCCGGCAGCTTCCTGGAGCTGACGCCGGAGCTGACCACCCTGCACGCCGCCACCGACCTGGTGCTCTCCGCGCCGGGCCGGGCGATGGTGGTACGCGCCCGCAGCGTCGACTTCCTGCACGCCGAGACGACCGAGGACGCGCCGACCGCGCGGGAGCGGGCCGCCGCGCTCGCCCGCCAGAGCTCAGGAGGCGGCTGATGCGCTGGATCCACCTGCAATCCGTGATCACCTGCGACCACGACGGGCGGGTGACCAACCGGGCGTCGCAGCGCTGGGTGACCGTCACCGGCGTACCGGTGCTGGTCGACGACGACCCGCAGGGGCGGGACATCGTGGCCTGCCCGAACTACGGGCCGACGGTGAAGCCCTGCACGAAGACGCTGCCGGTGCGGATCGGCTACAGCGACTGGCTGCGCGTCGACGGGCACCGGATCGTCCTGTCGCACCTGGACGGGCTCACCGACGGCACCCCGCCGGGCCTGGTCCACCACACCGTCCGCGACCCGCGGCAGAGCCTGGTGGAGGCGGACCGATGAGGGCGTTCCGCTTCGTGGGCGCCGGCTTCGACGCCGGCCGCACCGGTGGTCTGGCGTTGACCGCGGCCGGCGGGCTCGCGATGACCGAGGGCGACGAGACGGTACGCCAGGCGCTGTACCTGCTGCTTTCCACCACTCCGGGCGAGCGGTTGATGCGCCCCGGGTACGGCTCCCGGCTGCACCGGCTGGTCTTCGCGCCCAACGACGACACCACCGCCGGCCTGGCCATCCACTACGTCCGGCAGGCGATCCGGCGCTGGGAGCCACGCGTCGAGGTGATCGACGTCGACGCCGGGCCGGACCCGGACGACCCGTGGCGGCTGGTGATCCGGCTCGACTACCGGGTCCGGGCCAGCCTCTCCCCCGGCCAGCTGGTCTTCTCCGTCGACCTGCTCCCCGAGGACGAGGAGCCCGACGGGCCGGTCCACGACCACGCCGAGGGGGACCTGTCATGACGCTGCCCGTGCCGCACCTCGACGACCGCGCCTTCCTCGACCTCGTCGCCGAAGCCCGGGAGCGGATCCGGCAGTCCTGCCCGGCCTGGACGGACCTGTCCGCGCACGACCCCGGCATCGCCCTGGTGGAGGCGTTCGCGCACCTCACCGAGGTGATGATCTACCGGCTGAACCAGCTGCCGGAGAAGGCGTACGTGCAGTTCCTCAACCTGCTCGGGGTGGCCCGGCACGCCCCGTCGGCGGCCTGGGCGGACGTCCGGTTCACCCGTACCGGGGGCGAGCACGGCGCGGTGCGCATCCCCGCCGGCACCCGGGTCGCCGCGGCCCGCGGCGCGGACCCGAAACCGGTCGTCTTCGTCACCACCGAGCCGGCGACGCTGGCCGCCGGGCAGGCCGAGGTGACCGTGCGGATGCACCACTGCGAGCCGGTCGAGGCGGAGCTGCTCGGCACCGGCACCGGGCAGCCGGGGCAGGCGCTGCGCGCCGCCCGGGCGCCGCTGGCCCGGACGGCGGAGCCGCTGGACCTGCTGCTCGGGGTGGAGGTGCCGCCGGGCTCGGTGGAGCTGGGCGCGGCCGCCCGGGAGCACGCGGGACGGACGTACGAGATCTGGCGGCCGGTGGACAGCTTCGCCGGGGTCGGCCCGCAGGCCAAGGTGTACCTGGTGGACCGCTGCTCGGGGGTGGTCACCTTCGCCCCCGCCCTGGACCTGCGCCCGTCCGGCGAGGGACCGGCCGGGGCGGCGGCGACCGGCGCGGTCGGCTCCGGACTGGTCACGGTGGCGGCCGTGCCGCCGGCCGGGGCGGGGATCCGGCTCTGGTACCGCGCCGGCGGCGGGCGCACCGGCAACGTCGCCGCCGGGACGCTGACCAGCCTGCGCGACCCGCTGCCCGGGGTGCGGGCCGACAATCCGGAGCCGGCCAGCGGCGGGCGGGACATGGAGACGCTGGACTCGGCGCTGGTCCGCGGGCCCTACGAGTTCTTCGCCCAGCAGCGGGCGGTGACCGCCCGGGACTTCGAGATCCTCGCCGCCGGCTCCGGGGCGGTGGCCCGGGCGCGGGCCTTCACCCGGGCCGCGGTCTACAGCTTCGCCCGGCCCGGCGAGGTCGAGGTGGTGCTGGTGCCGTACGTGCCGGACGAGGCCCGGCCCGGCGGCCGGCTGCCGGTGTCGGTGCTGCGCGAGCACGAGGTGGAGGAGGCGCGCCGCCGGGTCGAGGCGGACCTGGACCAGCGCCGCGCCCTCGGCACGAGCTGCCGGGCCGGGTGGGCCCGCTACAAGGCGGTCTCCATCCGGGCCCGGGTGGTGGTGCGCCGGGAGGAGGACGCCGAGGCGGTGCGGCGGCGCATCCACGACCGGCTGCACCAGACGCTGAGCCCGCTGCCCACCACGCTGAACCCGGCCGGCTGGGCGTTCGGCGAGCCGCTGCGGGCCTCCAACGTGTACCGGATGCTGGAGCACGCCGAGCCGGGCGTGCGCTACGTGGAGTCGGTGCGGTTCGTGGTCGACGAGGCCCCCGACGCCGAGGTACGCACCCTCGCCGTCGACCAGTACCAGGCCCGCACCTGGTACGCGGGCCGCGGCGAGGTGCTGTTCCGCTCCACCAACGCCGGCGCGGGCTGGGAGCCGGCCGGCCGGTTCGAGGGCGAGACGGTGGTGCGGGTGTCCCCCGCCCCCGCCCCGGTACGCCCCGGCGTGACCGCCCGCCCCGGCTCGGTGGCGGCGGTGACCGTCCGGGCCGCCGGTGGCTCCCGGGTGCACCTGAGCACCGACCTCGGCGAGAACTGGTCGCTCCTGACCGACCTGGACTCCCGCATCTCCGACGTGGCCTGGATCGACCGGGACGGCGCGGGCGCGTTGCTGGTGGCCACCGACACCGGCCTGTACGAGGTCTCCCTGCTGCCCGGCTCGGTGCCGTTGCAGATCCTGGTCGACCCGGCCGACGCCGACCGCGGCTTCTACGCCGTGCGCGCCTTCGTCTCGGAGCGGGGCGCCCCCGGGGTGGCGGTCGCCGCGCAGGCCGGGTTCGGCGTCTACCTCTCCACCGCCGCCGGCCGCCCGGGCAGCTTCACCCACGTCGGCCTGGCCAACGTGGACAACCGGGTCCTCGCCGTGCAGTACGACGGCCCGGCCACCCTGCTCTGGTCGGGCGCCGGCGAGCCGGACCCGAAGAAGCCCGGGCAGGGCTGCCACCGCACCCGGCTGTTCGAGTCGGACGTGAAGTGGCAGTCGGTGCAGGCCGGCTGGATCGGCGGCACCTGCCGCGACCTGGCCTTCGCCGGCACCCTGGCGCTGGCGGCCACCCAGAGCGGCGGGGTGGTGCGACTGGACACCCTCGCCGCGCAGCCGCAGTGGCAGCCGGTGATGGTCAACTGCGGGCTGCCGCTGCGGGACCGGTCCCGGTTCGTACCGGTCGACGCGATCGCCGCCACCGGCGGCACCGACCGGCTGGTGCTGGCCGGCGGCGAGCGCGGGGTGTACCGCAGCGGCGACGCCGTGGACTGGACGCCCAGCGCCAACCAGGCCACCGCCGACGTGGTGACCGTCCCGGACACCTGGCTGCTCTGCTCCGGCGAGCACGACATCGAGGTGGTGCGGCAGGATGCGCCGAGCGGCGATTGAGCGGCTGCTGCCCGCCGCGTACCAGCGGGCCAGCGTCCCCGGCAGCGTGCTGTTCGCGCTGCTGGAGGTGATGGAGGCGCTGCACGCCCCGGACGAGGCGGTGCTCGCCGACGTCGATGCGTTGTTCGCCCCGTACCGGGCGCCGGACGGGTTCGTCGGGTACCTGACCCGCTGGGTGGCGATGGACCACGTGCTCGCCTCGCCCCGCCCGGACGCGCCGCCGGCGCTGCCGGTGGGGCGGCTGCGGGACCTGGTGGCGCACGGCGCGCACCTGGCCCGCTGGCGGGGCACCCCGTACGGGATGCGGAGCGCCCTGGAGTTGGCCACCGGGGTGACCGGGTTCGTCCTGGACGAACCGGTCGACCGCCCCTTCCACCTGGTGGTCCGGGTGCCGCCGGCCGCCGCCGGCTCGCTCGCCCTGATCAGCCGGATCGTGACGGCGGAGAAGCCGGCCGCGGTGACCGCCGAGGTCGTCCTGCTCGGCGACGCCGAACCCGCGGACCCGCCGGCCGACCCCGAACCGCCCGTCGACGCGCCGCCGCTGCCCACCGGGCCGGCGGTCGGCCGGGCCTCCGTCCCGCCCCCACGCACCCTTCCACCTCCGGGACCGTCCGCAGAGGAGCCGTCATGACCACCGAATGGGCCGTCGTCGCCGCCGCCGAGCAGTTCACCCTCGACACCGGCAACCACGGCGAACTCACCTTCACCGTCTCGAACCCCGGCGCGGCCCCGGACACGGTGGTCTTCGACGTCGCCCCCGGGGAGGGCAGCCAGCGGTCCTGGTTCACCGTCGCCGAGCCGCAGCGGGTGGTGCCGGGTCAGGGGTCGGTCTCCTTCCTGGTCCGCCTCGCCGTGCCGCCCGGCACCGCGCCCCGCCGCTACGACATGACCGGCTTCGCCTACTCGGCGAACACCGCGCCGGAGGAGAGTTCCCGCTCCAGCGGCCGGGTGACGTACGAGGTCCGCGCCGTCGCCCCGCCCCGGCGCGCCCCCTGGCCGTGGATCGCCGCGGCCGTGGCGCTGGTGCTGCTGGTCGGGGCGGTGGTGGGCTGGCTGGTGACCCGGCCGGAGGACGCGCCCACCCCGGGCGAGCCGCAGGTGGTCACGCTGGAGGCGGAGAGCCTGGTGGCGCAGGCGAAGGTGGAGTCGCCGACCGGCGCCGCGGCGAAGGTGGTGGTCCAGCCGAACTGCTGCGGGGTCACCTGGTCGCAGGACCGGCAGCTGTTCTTCCAGGGCCTGGCGGTCGGCGACCAGGTCACGATGACCGTCGACCTGCCGAAGGACGCCGTCTGGCGGTTCTCCGCCGCCCGCACCACCTCGTTCGACTACGCCAACACCATCTTCCAGATCGACGGCGTCCAGGTCGGCGGCACCTTCCTCGGCTTCACCCCGAAGGTGGTCCGCACCGACTTCGAGGACGTCGGCACGCTGCGGCTCGGCAAGGGGCCGCACCAGGTGACCCTGGTGGCGGTGAGCAAGACGCAGGCCTTCGACCGGTACTTCGCCGGGATCGACCAGATCCGGTTCACCGAGGTCGGCGGGGCGGCGGCGGCCCGGCGATGAGCGGGCGACGCAAGCTGCTGCTGGTGGGGCTGGCCGTCCTGCTGGTGGTGCTCTTCGTGGTGGCCGTCGGCGCGGGCCGGGGCGACCGGGGCGGCCCGGACGACGACGGCGCCGTCCGCTGGCTGGGCCGGCTGGTCGGCGACAGCGCCACGGTCGACCCGGCGACGGTGCGGGCCGGCTGCGACCGTACCGGGGACACCCTCACCGTGGTCGGCGCCTGCGTGCTGCGCGTCGCCGACCCGGACGGGCTGCGCACCCTGGTGCTGCGCAGCCCGGACCGGTTCCGGGTCACCGCGCCGGCGCCCCGGGACGCCGGCTTCACCGTGGACGACGAGGTGGAGCCGGCCGAGGACGGCACGGCCGTGGCGAAGGTCGCCGTCGACCGGGCCAGCGAGATCACCGTCGGCTGTGCGGGAGGTGTGGCGTGCACGGTCACGATCGGATCCTGAGCCGCCGGGCGGCCCGGCCCGGACCCTCGCCCCGTCGCGGGGGCCCGACCCGCGAGGAGGCCCGTCGTGGGTGAGCTGCGCAAGCCGTTCCTGCTGCTGGCGCTGCTGGCCGTGGCGCTGGTGGTCGGGGTGGAGCTGGGTTCGTCGCTGCTCACCGGCGGCGGGGACGCGGGCGGCTCGCTGCGGGCCAGCGCGCAGGACCTGGGGGTGGACGTCGGCGAGGTGGGCCGGGTCGACGAGCCCTCCGGTCGGGGCACCGGCTACCTGGCGCTGATCGACGTGGTGGCGCTCTGGACGACGGGGCTGTTCTGCCTGAGCCTGGTGGTGCCGGACCGGGTCCAGGGGCGGGTGCAGGGCGTGGCGACGCTGATCTTCTCGATCGTGCTGATCCTGGTGTCGCTGCTGATGCTGGTGCTCGCCTTCGTGGAGCTGTCCATCATGGTCTCGCTCTTCCTGGCCGCGCCCTTCGGCACGCTGGCGTACCTGGCGCTGTGGGGTTTCTTCCCGGTCGGCGAGGCGAGCCTGCTGCTCGGCCTGGTGCTGCTGCTCAAACTGGTCTGGGTGGTGCTGCTGCTGCTCGCCCAGCCCCGCTTCCTGCAGAACAAGGGGCTGGTGCTGCTGGCGCTGACCACGCTGGTCTGCACGGTGCTGCTGGAGTTCCTGCACAACCTGGTGCCGGTCGTCGTGGTGAGCATCCTGGACGACGTGGGGGCGCTGGTCTTCGCGGTGGTCGCGATCGTCTGGGGCCTGGTCCTCCTGATCGGCTCCATCCCCGCCATCGTCAAGGCCGTTCGGGTCACCGCCGCCCTCCCCACCCGCTGACCGGCCCTAGGATCGATGCCATGCGTGTCCTGGTGGTCTCCGCGCCGATGGTCGGTCACGTCTTCCCGCTCGTGCCGCTCGCCGCCGCGCTGCGCGACGCCGGCCACGAGGTGCTGCTCGCCACCGGGGGCGGGGGCCTGGCCGTCGAGCGCGCCGGCCTGCCGGTGCGGGACGTCGCGCCCGGGTTCGACCTCGGACGGATCGCCCTGCCCATCATGCTGCGCCACCCGCTGATCGCCCGCGCCGAGTTGGCCGGCACCGCCGGCACCCGCGGCGCCGGCCTGCTCTTCGGCGCGCTCAACGACCAGCTCACCGACCGGGTGGTCGCGCTGGCCACCGAGTGGCGACCCGACCTGGTGCTGCACGAGCCGTTCGCGGTGGCCGGCGCGGTGGCCGCCGCCCGGTTGGGCGTGCCGGCGGTCCGCCAGGAGAACGCCCTCTTCGACGGCAGGGACCTGGTCCGCGCCACCACCGGCCGGCTCGGCGGCACGCTGCGCCGGCACGGCCTGACCGAGCTGCCGCCGCCCGCCGCCGCCCTCGCCGTCGCCCCGCCCAGCGTGACCCACCAGGACGGCTGGCCGATGCGGTACGCCTCCTACATCGGCGGCGGTGAGCTGCCGGGCTGGTTGCGCGAGCCGGGCGCGCGGCCCCGGGTCCTGGTCAGCCGCAGCACCCTGACCGGCCCGGGCGACGAGGGGCCGATGCCCGCCGTGGTGGCGGCCGCCGCCCAGGTGGACGCGGAGTTCGTGCTGGTCCGGCCGGACCGCCGGTCGGCCCGCGCGCTGCCCGGCAACGTACGGGTGGTCGACTGGATCCCCCTCGACGCGGCCCTGCCGGCAAGCGCGGCCCTGGTCCATCACGGCGGGGCGGGCAGCGTCCTCGGCGCCCTCGTCGCCGGGCTGCCGCAGCTGGCCACGGTGGGGGCGGGCGACCGGCGGCACAACGCCGAGCTGGTGGCCCGCCGCGGCGCCGGCCTGGCGCTGCGCCCCCGGGACATCACCGCCGAGACGCTGACCCGCCTGGTGACCGACGCCGACCTTCGGACCGCGGCCGGGCAGGTGAGCCGGGAGATCGCCGCGATGCCGGCGCCGGCGGAGCTGGTGTCTCGGCTGGCCGCGCTGGTCTGACGCCGCCGACCGCCGACCAGCCCGCGCACGCGGTCCGGCGATCGGGTGACCGCTAGGGGCGGCCCGCAGCACAGGCAAGGGCTTTCCTGACGCCCGTGCGGTAGCCTGTGCCCACTGCGGGGCGCGGGACGGGAGCGGGCAGGGGGTGGCCATTGGCGACGCTGGCCGATGTCGCCCGCCGTGCGGGCGTCTCCCCCGCCACCGCCTCCCGGGTCATCAACGGCAGCAGCAAGCCGGTCGCCGACGAGCTGCGCGAGCGCGTGCTGCGGGCCGTCGCCGACCTGCGGTACGTCCCGAACGCGCACGCCCAGCTGCTGGCCCGGCCGCAGCGCAGCGTGGTCGGCGTGGTGGTGCACGACGTCTCCGACCCGTACTTCGCCGAGGTGACCCGGGGCCTGCAACGGGTGGCCACCGACCGGGGCCGGCTGGTCATCATCTGCAACAGCTACCGCGACCCGGAGCGCGAGCTGGAGTACGTCGAGATGCTGCGGGGCCAGCAGGTCGCCGCCATCGTGCTGGCCGGCTCGGGCTACCACGACCCCGACTTCACCGCCCGGCTCACCGAGAAGCTGGCCGCGTACGAGGCGACCGGCGGCCGGGTAGCGGTGATCGGCCGGCACGAGCACCCCGGCGACGCGGTGATGCCGGCGAACGCCGACGGCGCGCGTCGGCTCGGCGCGGAGCTGCGCCGGCTGGGGCACCACCGGGTCGGCGTGATCGCCGGTCCCCGGGAGCTCACCACCACCAGCGACCGCCTCGCCGGGGTGGCCGAAGGGCTTGGTGCCGCGCTGCCGGCGGAGCGGGTCCGGTACGCCGACTTCACCCGCGACGGCGGCGCCCGCGCCGCGGACGAGCTGCTGGCCGCGGTGCCGGGGCTGACCGCGCTGGCCGCGCTGAACGACTCGATGGCGGTGGGCGCGCTGACCCTGCTGCGGGCCCGGGGCGTCCGGGTCCCCGAGGAGGTCTCCGTCGTCGGCTTCGACGACATGCCGGTGGCCGCCGACGTCACGCCCGCGCTGACCACCGTCCGGCTGCCCCTGGTGGAACTGGGCGCCCGCGCGATGACCCTGGCCCTGGAACCGGCCGTCGGCCGTCCCCGGGTCGAGGTGCTCCCCGCCGAACTCGTCCGCCGCGACAGCCTCGGCCCCGCCCCCGCCTGACCACCGGCCAGGGTCGGCGGCGGGGACGGTCAGACCAGCGCGGCCAGCCGGTCGATCTGCCGGGGGTCGGACAGCGCCGATCCGACCGCCGGCCGGCTCAGCGGCAGGATCACGTGCCGGAAGATGCCGAACGGGCTGGCGCGGTGGCCGACACCGGCGGGTGGCGGGAGGCCGGCGCAAACGGCGGGGAGCGGGGCCGGGGCCGGGGCGGCTGATCATGGCTCGGCTGATGGACGAGGCGGTCATCGACGGCACGCCGCACGGGACGGTCGTCGGCTGGCCAAGCGGCTCTCCGGCACCGCCTGAGGTCGCGTACGCGACGGCCGGGTCGGGCCGGTAGTGAAGATCGGCTATAAGTGGTGCATGGAGTTCCCGCCGTACCTCGCCACCATGCCGATGCACGCGATCACCGAGATCCACGGCGAACCCGGCCTGCTGGAACGGTTCCGGCTGGAGATCCGGGCGTTCGACCCGGCCGCGCGGGAACGGCTCGGCGCCGCCCTCGACCTCGCCGCCGAGCTGCACCGCGACGACCGGCGGGTGCGCGAGCCGTACCTCAACCACCTGCTGCGGGTGGCGATCCGGATGATGCACCACTACCAGGTGCGCGACGTGGACGTGATCGTCGCCGGCCTGCTGCACGACGCGGTGGAGGACCATCCGGGCGAGCTGGCCGGCACCGATGTCGCCGACCCGACGGCGGCGGCGCTGGCCACGCTGGCCGCGCGCTTCGGCCCGCGGGTCGCCCGGCTGGTCGCCGCGGTCACCAATCCGGAGTACGACCCGGACCGCGACCGCAACGCCCAGTACCGGGAGCACGTGGCGGCCAGCCTGGACCGGGAGCCGTGGGCGCGGGTGATCAAGGTGTCCGACTTCACCGACAACGGGGTGGGCGTGGTCTACACCATCGGGCCGAAGGTGGCCCGCTCGGCGGCGAAGTACCGACCGCTGGTGCCCGTCTTCCGCGACCTGATCAGCCGGCCCGACACCCCGCTGTCGGCGCCGGTGAAGCGACACATCTTCGCCCAGCTGGACCTGGCCGAGGAGCGGTTCAGCGCGATCCTCGACAAGCCCAACTAGCTTGACGCGGTGTTCACCAGCTGATGCTGGCCGCCACCGGCAGGTGGTCGCCGCCGGTGGCCGGCAGCACCCAGGAGCTCTCCGGCTTCACGCCGCGGACCAGGATCTGGTCGATCCGCACCACCGGGAACTTCGCCGGCCAGGTGAAGCCGAAGCCTTTGCCGGCCTCGCCCTGGGCCGAGCGCAACTGCGAGGTGATGCTGGCGAACACGCGGTCGTCCATGGTGCCGTTCAGGTCGCCGAGCAGCACCACCCGCTCGTTCCGCTCGGCGGCGATGGCCTCGCCGAGCGCCTGCGCGTTTCTATCCCGATGGGCCGTCCAGAAGCCCGCCCTGGGATTCACCCGTACGGACCCCAGGTGGGCCACATACACCGCCAGCGGCCCCTGGTCCGTGGCCACCGTGGCGCGCAGCGCCCGGTTGTAGGCCATCTTGATGTCGACCGGCTTGGTGGCCGCCAGCGGCCCGGCGTCCATCTGGATGTCGACCGGCTGAGTGTCCGACAGCGGAAGCTTGCTCCACAGCCCGACCGTGCCCTGCACCGTGTGGTACGGGTACGCCTTCGCCAGCTCCTTCTCGTACGTGCCCGTGGCCTGCGGGGTCAGCTCCACCAGGGCCAGCACGTCCGCACCGGAGGCGGCCAGGTCGCGGGCGGTGCCGGCCGGGTCGGGGTTGTCGGCGTTGACGTTCTGCTCGGCCACGGTGAGGTCGCCGCCCAGGCGGGACTTGTCGCCAAGCAGCCCGCCGAAGAGGTTCAGCCACACCACGGCCGGCAGCAGCAGCGCGGCCACCGCGGAGGCGGAACGACGCCATAGCGCCCCGATCAGCAGTACGGGGATGAACAGACCGAACCACGGCAGGAAGGTCTCCACCAGGCTGCCGAGGCCCCCGCGGTCCGTGATCTGCGCGTGCAGCAGCAGGATCAGGCCGAGCAGCAGCGCCAGCGCCGCGAGCACCAGGCCGCGCTTCCAGGGGCTCGGCCGGGAGGCGGCGCGTATCGCCCGGCGGATGCGCGCGCGCCAAGTCCCGACGCCGGTATCCCGGCGGCCGGCGTCGCCCTGCCCGGTCTCCGCCGTGTCCACCTGCGTGATCGTCTGCCCTCGCTCACCGCCGGTCACTGCTGCATCCTATTGTGATCAACGGGTTGTCCGGGTGAGTCTTCGATCCAGATCACCGAGGCGCGCAGGTGGAGGCCGGCGAGCCAACTCTCCGGGGTCTTGTCCTAGCGGGTTGCGATGCCTCGCCAGGCCTTGAGCTTCTTGATCGGCCGCTCGACGGTGTTCCGCTCCTTGTACAGGGCTGCGTCGTGGCTGACGGGCCGACCGGGCCTGGCGCCTTCGGCGGCGAGGTGGACCTTGCTGGTCTGCCCGCCCCGCGAGCGTCCCAGGAGGGCGGCCTTCAGCCGGAGCTTTCGGCGGAGCTTTCGGCGGAGCCGAACGCGTCGTCGCTCCTCCCGTTCGGGATCCGCTTCGGCGTCTCCCCCCTCTCTTCTTCGAAGCCGCCTCCTTTGACCTGGCCTTCTCGCGGTGGTGGAGTCGATGCTGACCTGGGACAGGTCCACCTCGCCCCGCTTCGCGGCTTCCGGTCAGGCCCTCCAGCCGGGCCTCATACACGCCGGGGTCACGCCATTGGCGGAAGCGGTTGGAGACGGTCGACCAGGCGTCCGCCCGGCCGCCCGCCGGTGGCCCGGGCTCCGGCCCGCGGTTCAGGTCCGCGCGGTGGCGACGCGGCGGCGTAGCGCGGGCAGCCGCTCGCCGGTGGTGCGCAGGACGAGCCGGAACGGGTACCGGCCGTGCGACCACACGTCGTCGCAGACCTGGAGCAGGGTGGCGAACTGTCCGGGCGGCTCGTCGGCGAGGAGCTGCTCGGCGTCGTCGACGCGCAGGGCGAGCGGGCCGGCGTCGTCTCGGTCGAGCAGGCAGTCGGCCAGCGCGTCCCAGTTGCGCCCGAACCACTCGGGCAGGTCGAGGGCCTGCGCGAGCAGCCCGAACAGGTCCGCGCGACTGCGGGCGTCGGCGCCCGGCACGACCACCGTGCCGGCGGTCGGGTCGGCGATGGGTTCGGCGGTCAGCTCCAGCCACGGTGGCAGGTCGGGCACGTCCATCCGGTCATCCTCCCCGGTTCGGTCGGGCCGGCTGGTCCCCGGCCCGACCGCTGCCCGCTCAGAGTCGGTAGAAGTTCGCGTAGTGGTCCGGCGAGAACCAGGTGACGCCGGTGCTCCGGTTGACCACGATCCGGTACGCGTCCCGGGGGGCCCCGTACGCCCGGGGGTAGACGTCGTACTCGTGGTAGGTGGCGTTGGCGGGAAGCTGGCCCTCCCGGTTGTAGAACTGGCCGCCGGCGAAGTTGTAGCGCCCGCCGCTCCAGGTGTACCAGCCCCGGCTGGTCGGGAAGCCCTTGGCGGCCCAGCCGGACCGGGCGGTGCGGGCGTCCGCGCAGCGGGTCATCGTGCACGAGCTGTAGACCGCGGCGGACGCGGAGTCGGTGAGCGACGGGGTCACCACGGACGGGCCGACGAGCGCCCCGGCGACCATGGCGGTGAGCAGGGCGAACGTGCCGACCAGGCGGCGCAGGCGGGTGAGCGGGGCGGGCGGGGTGGCGAGGATGGTCATCGGGCCCTCCGGATCACGAGGCATCGATTGATCTCGACCTCCAGTGTCCGGCCCGACCGGCGCGGACGAGAAGCCCCCGGCACCCGAATTCGTCCACAACGGTCGGTGACGTCGCGGTGCCGATGGCGCCCCAGTCCGCCGCTGCCCGCGATCTTGAGGCCTTCCCGACGGGTGGCACCATGTCTCTCATGGACTGGATGCCGTTGCTGAGCACCGGAGCGGGCGCCATCATCGCGCTCTCCGGCAGCTTCCTGGTCGACCTGCGGCGGGAACGGGACACCCGGGACCGGGACCGGGACCTCGACCGGTGGCGCACCTGCATCGACTTCGCGCTCGCCCTGGGCACCGCGCACAGCATGCTGCGCAACGCCGCCGCCGGTGACCGCGCCGCGACCACCCGGGCGATGAGCGAGTCCGGGGCGTACCAGGAACGGGAACGGCTGCTGATGTCCGGCACGCCGGAGCTGGTGGTGGCGGGCGAGGACGCGTTCCACCGGCTGGTCGACATGCAACGGCTGATCCGCGCCGGCGAGGACGTGCGCACCGACGCCGGGCACGAGGCGTACCACCGGTTCGCCGAGAAGCTGTGGACGTTCCGGATGGCGGTGCGCCGGCACTTCGGGCACCGGGCGATCGATCCGGGGACGCTGGACCGCAAGGACTGGTCCGAGCGCAACGAGTGCGTGTACTGCGGCGCCGCCGCCTGACTGATCGTCTCAGAATGAGTTGAGCTGCGGGTCTGCGGTCCTACTCATCCGGTTCCCAGGCTATGAGCAGGTCGAAGAGACGTCGGTCGCCGTCGAGCTTCAGGGAGTCCATCGGAATGCGGCCGTAAAAGGCCAGAACCAGCTCACTGGCCGTGCCTCGGGCGGAGGCGTCGGCCGCGTCCGGGTCCTCGCCGGCAGCGATGGCGGGCATTGTGCCGGGGGCGGGCAGGCGGGCGGCCCGTGAGCCGTCGGCGGAGAGCCAGTTGCGCCAGGAGCGGCCCTCGGTGGCGTGGTAATCGACGGCAGCGGGCTCGTACGGCCAAGCGGCCGTCGTTGCGCAGCAGGTGGACAGGAACTCCTCGACACCGTCGAGTGCCACCTCGTCCGGCAGCGGCTGCGGGGCGCCCAGGGTGACCTGAGCGTCGTAGGTGTGCACTGCGATCTCCTGGAGCTGGTGCCGGGCGACGGCACCGCAGGTCTGCGGTGACTGCGACGTACCCCACCACGTCCAGCACCCGCGATCCGGGCCAGCCTCCCGCAATGCGTCCAGTAGCTGCTGCGTCGATGCGGCCAACCAGGCCAACAGGGCCTCGCGCTCCCGAGGCGCGGCCGGGCCCTCCGATGCGGCCTTGGCCGAGGCGGTCGGCCCTGCGGCGACGGTGGCGGCCCAGGAGCGGCGCCCCTCGCCCAGGTGCTGCACCAGATCGAACAGCGTCCACTCGGGGCAGGTCGGCACCTGCACGTCGAGGCTGGGCGCGGAGGCGACCGCGGCGCGGAAGGCGGTCGACCGTTCGTCGATCAGCCGCAGCAGAACGGGGAACTCCAGGGTCTTATCCACTCCGGCTGTCTAGCACCGTCCTCCGGCAAAGGGACAGCGAATTTCGCAGCCGACGCGGCGGGCGCGCGGCCGCACGCCCTCGGATGAGGCGGTGTCCTCATTCTGAAAGCGTGCTCCGGACGTGGTGTCCCATTCCTGTCATTGACAGTCGAACCTGCCGCTGGCAAGACTTGCCCTCTCCAGAGCCGCGCTGCACCACCGACACGCCGATATCCGTGCACTGTGCTGCGGGAAGGACTGCTGATGCTGCAGCTCATGCTCTGCGGGGCACAGGACACCAAGCGCGTCCGCGATGAATTCGCCGCGGTCGTCAAGGGATTCGGCGCCGAGGTGTGGCACTACCTGTCCGGCGAAATTCTGTACCTGAACCATGCGAATGCCAGCTGGGAAACCAACTCGCGCGACACGGTCCGCAGCGCGGACCTGTGCGTGTTCGTGATCGTCGAGAGGTACGGCTCGGTCACGTGGCAGACCGAGCTGCGGGAGGCGCTGTCCACCGGCAAGCCACTCATCGTGCTCTGCCTGGACGAGACCTACGAGACGTACCGAACGTTGACCCGCAACGTCCCGCTCGCCGCGGTGGAGGACGAGGGACGCCGACGCTTGATCGAGACCATGCACGAGGTGGAGTCCGAGCGGCAGCTGACCATTGTCCCGTTCTCGTACGGAACCTTCGGCGACGTGCTGCGCCGGCAGTTGTCGACCCTGTTCAAGGTCGGGCTGCGTCACGTCGAGATGCGCAACGAGCGCATGGCGGCAGCACGGATGGTCCACGAGCCTGCCCGACTCACCCGCTCCGAACTGATGACGCTCGCGGAGGTCGCGGTCGACGAGACGGAAGACAAGATTCCCCGAAAGCAGGCAATACGCGCTCTCGCAGCGCGGGGAGCCACCGACGAGCAGCTGGTGCTGGATCTGCTCGCCAGCATGGAGCAGGGCGTCCAACGGCTCACGATCGAGCTGCTGCCACAGCTGTACACCACCCGACCGGCCGACCCCGACTTCCTCGCGCACTGCATCGGCGTGGCCAACCGCTCGTCGGACGTCGGAGTAACCCGGCGTCTCATTCCGGCGCTGCTCGAGATCGACCTTTCCGCCGCCGTGGAAGCGATGGTGACGCTGGACCTGGTGGAGTCCGGTGCCCGCCGCCGGATGTTCGAGACGCTGGAGACCTTCGCGCAGCACTTGACCGATCCCACGGTGGTCGAGGGAGTGCGGGCTCTGCTCGGCCGCTGCCTGACCGCCGAGTCCGAGGCGGACTGGAAGGCCCGATGCCGGGCCTGGCATGAGCGGCTGTCCTCGAATCGGCAGCGGGATGACAGCGCGCCGGGGGACGATCCGGGCCCGGACGACGACCGGGAAGACCGCTCGTCCTAGCTCGACCTGTCCCTCTCCCCGACCGGAGCCCCCTTGCCGAACGAGGCGGCGGCCGGCGGTCTCAGGGTTCGCGCATCCAGGTCTTCGGATCGGTCACGAAGACGCCTTTGCCCTGCTGTCGTCGGATGACCCGCAGGGCCTCCAGCCGGGCGTAGGCCATCTGCACGGTTCCGTGGCTCACCCCGTATTTGTCGCGCAGCTGGCTGATCGAGGGCAGCCTGTCCCCCGGGTTGAGCCTCTTGGTCCTGACGTCGGCGATCACATCGTCGGCGATGCGCCAGTAGTCCGGCACTTCTCGCATGGCACTCCTCGCGTGGCAACCCGATTCGATCACAACGCGACGCGCCCAACAAGCAGCGTTGACTCATCTGACTGTTCTAGCTATGTTGCTGGTGAGCCGCTCCTCGCGTGGCAACGGGTTCGGCTCATCCCCCTGGTCGGGGCGGGTGCGCGTGCCCGTCCCGACCCACCGGACCGCTGCGCTGCCGTACCGCTGATTAAAGCTGCGGCGGCGGGGCCGGCGGGCCGCGCGCGGCCGGCGTGCGCGCGGCCCGCCCTTCCAGACCCGCGAGAGGACGCCCGTGACCGAGCTGTATCCCGGCGGCGCCCCGGCCCGGCCGACGCCGCACGAGGTCCGCACGCACGCTTTCCCGCCGCGCCGCGACGGCGTCGACCCCGATCAGGTACGCCGGTTCCAGGCCGTGGTCGCCGACGAGCTGACCGACCTGCACCAGCGGGTACGCGAGCTGAGCCAGGAGAACGAGCGGCTCAGGCGGGCGGTGCGCGACTGGCGGACCGTGCATGCCCGGGAGTGCCAGCCACCGAACTCCGGCCCCTGGTGAACGACCGCCCCTCCCCCGGCGACCTGCTCGTCGTCGACGGCCGAGCATCCGTGCAGTTCGGCGGGGACCGCGCCCTGCTGCTCCGGGTCGTCTCGGTCGGCTCGGACGAGCCGTACCCGGGCTGGATCTGGCTGGCCGGGTACGTGCTGGACCGGCGGGGCCGGGCGACCGCCCGGCGCGAGGTGTACGTGCAGCTCGCCGGCCTCCGCCCCGCGGGTCAGCCGTCACCGCCCCCGACCAGCGCTAGAGCCGCGACAGGATCTCCGCCTTCTTCGCGGCGAACTCCTCCTCGGTGAGGATGCCCGCGTCGCGCAGCTCACCGAGCTGGCGGAGCTGCGCGATGGGGTCGACCGGCGCGGGCGCCGCCGCCGGCGCCGGGGCGGCGGGCGGTGCCGGGGCGGCGGGCGGCACCGGCGTGCCGGGCAGGCCGGAGTAGTGCCGGGTGTTGCTCCGCTGCTGCTGAGCCAACCGCGCGGCGTGAGCGGTGTCGTTGATGACCGCCACCGCCTCGCGGGGCTGCGGGATGTCCTCCAGGACCACCAGCTCGACACCGTTGGAACGCTGCACCTTGACCACCACGCTGCCGAGCCCGCGGGCCTTCTGGGTGATGGACTGCCGCAGGTCCACGTCGATCACGTCGCCGATCGGCACCTGCTGCGCGTTGGTCGAGAGGAATCCCCGCTCGAAGTACAACATGGTCTCGGTCAGCTTGTACCGGCCGCCGCCGATCCCGGTGAGCGGCTGCCCGACCGCGGCCCAGAGCACACCGGGCTCCAGCGGGGCCGGCCCCTGCGGCGGGGGCGAGACCGGCACCGTGCTCATCGGCACCGTGCTCACCGGCACCGGGGTCACCGGCTGCGGCTCCACCAGCTCGGCGGGGCTCTGCGCCACGACGGCGTCGGCCGGTGCGCGCATGGCGGGCAGGTTCGCGGGGCCCGGCGCCACGGCGTCGTCGACGTAGAGCTGCCACCCCACCGGGGGCGGCGGCCACGTCGGATCCGGCTGCCAACCGGCCGGCGGCAGCCAGCCCTCGGGTGCCGGCGGCCAACCCGGTGGAGTATTGAATCGCAACGCCATGACGATGCCGCACCTCGTTGAATCGCTGTTCAGGACCGGTAGAGACTAGCCGGGCCGGCACCCGCGCAGCTCCGCCGAACGACCGATCCACCTGCCCCCGCTCGGGTCGCCGGATCGGCTCGGCCCCTGCCTGGTCGGCGCGGCTCAGGGCTGCTCGTCGAGCAGCGGTCTCAGCTGATCCAACAGCTCGGACCTGCGGACGTTGCGGGGCAGGTCGATTTTCAGGTCGATTCCCGGGCCCTTCACCGTCAGCGTCACCGACTGCTGCGGCTCCCGAAGCCGCCAGTTGCGGATCGCGGCCACCAGGTTCTCCATCTGGGGCTGCAACGTGGCGAGGGTTGCCAGGTTCGCGGCGACGCTGACGCCCTCAATGGCGAGGGTCAGCGCCGACAGGTCCCGGACCCCCTCGTACGGCAGCGCAACCTCGTCCAGCACCTCGGGCGGTAGCAACAACTTGATACTGGTCAACGCTCACCCCTCACCATCGCAGCGATACGTTCCCGGTCGGTGGGGCTCAACGGCCGCAACGACGTCGATGCCGTCTCACCGCAGAAATAGCCCTGGACGTGGTGGATGCCGAGGTCGTAGATCTGCTTCAGCGGCACCGGCGCGTCATCGTCGAAGCCCTCGACGATGACCGGTCGGGGGCTGGACGCGTCGCCCCGGTCACTGGCGTAGCGCGCGACCTGGACCACCAGACCGAGTTCCTCCAGGGCCAGGTGATGGTGCAGCACCGCCCGGTCGACCTTGATCTGGGTCAGCGGCAGCTCCGCCATCCGCGCCAACGACGAGTAGCCGACGCCGAAGTCGTCCACCGCGAAGCTGATCCGCAGCTGGCGGGCCAGCGCGGTGAGACGCTGGTGGAAGTAGGTCAGCGGCCGCTGCATCCAGTCCTCGCCCGGCCCGGGTGCGATCTCGTCGTGCTCGGAGATCTCGAGGGTGACGGTCCGCGCCTTCAGATCCGCGTCGGTCAGCGCGCGGGCGACCTGGGCGATGTAGGCATCGCTGAGCAGCGAGCGGACCGCGACGTTCACCGAGAGAGGTTTGGTCCCCTCCCAGGGCGAGGCGGCATCGGCCTTGGCGTACGAGTCGACCGCCTTGGCGAACAGCAGGCCGTCGCGTTCGATGATGAAACGGTCACCCCAGGCGTGTGCCATCTGCAGCGCGGTCACAGGCGCCACGGACTCGTTCTCCCGCCGCCGGGCCAACGCCTCGTAGCTGTGGATGCACACGCCCGCCGCGCGCACGTCCAACTCCACCACCGGCTGGAAGACGACGGTCATCGAGTCGATCAGCTTCTGGTAGAGGCTGAACGCGTGCTCGTAGAGCGACGACGGCAACCGACCGAAGGACGTACGCAGGGCGGTCATCACCTGCATCTCCGTCAGGAGCGGATCGTCGGGAAGGTTGGAGCTCCAGACGGCTTCCAGCATGACGGCCAACGGCTCGCCCATGTCCAGCGCCGCGAGCGCCGGGTCGACGATGACCAGGGTGTGCGGTCGATCCGGGGAGGGCAGCCGTACGCAGAGCACCCGCCGCCCGGCGTCGTCGGAGACGACGTGCCCGGGTGACGAGGACCGGGCCAGGGTGGCGTCGGCCGCGCTCAACTCCAGCAGCGGATGAAGCTCGTCCTTGTCGAACCGGGAGGTGAAGCTCATCGCGCGGATGCCAGACGGCGAGAAGTCGACCACGGCGACGGAATGGGCGTCCAGGGCGTACCGGATCACCTCGGCCTTGGTCGCCTCGACGGCTTGGCGGGCCCGGGGAGCGAGCAGGGCTTCGGAGCGGAACAGGCGCCCCAGCAGCTGGCTGATGGAGCTCGACAGGTCGTCGAGCGGGTTCTTGCAGGGCCGGCTGGTGCCGGCGAGGGCGGGCGCGCTCAACGGCCGCCGGTCGTGCCGGGGCACCGGAGGTTGGGTGAGGACCGTCGTCGGTCCCCACATCTGCACGAGTTGGACCGGTGGCGGCTGGATTCCCTGTTCGGCCACGAAGGTGGCCATCTGGGCGAAGGACACCCGCCCGTTGCCGTCGGCCGCCTCGCCGCTCAGCGCGCGGAGCAGGTGATGGGTCAGCACGCCGTGCCCATGCTCCTCGCTCTCCCTCGCCGCCGACCCTTTCGGGCACGCCATCAGGGCGCTGTGTCGGTCGACCTGCGTGCGGTAGGTCTGCATGGCCTCCGCGTGCCGCAGGTCGGCGTCGAGGTACGTGCCGGCGTGGCAACAGTCGAGGATGAGGAACGAGGTGCCGGCGAACGCCTCGAACACGTCGCGTTTCAGGAACGCCATCCGGAGGCCGTTGTCCGGCTCGCTGAGCAGCGCGTCGGGATCGAGGTCGGCGGTGACGAGGTAGGCGTCGGGCTGGGTGCTCCACTCGGGCCGCAGAGCGTGCCCGGCGAAGTAGACCAGCAGCACGTCGGAGGGGCCCGCGTCGAGTGTCAGCTCCCGAAGCCGCCGCTTGATGTCGCGCCAGGTGGCCTTCGCGCCGACGTACAACTCGACATCACCGGGGTCGAACGTTCCGACCTCCCGGTCGAGCAGGACGTCGCTCATCGCTCGGGCGTCGCTCTCCGCGTAGCGCAGCGGCGGAAGCTGGAGGTCGTACCCGCACTGGTTCACTCCGATCAGAACTGCCCACCGCTGGATCGGCTTCATTGAGGACCCCCGGGACGAACGCCGCGCAGCTACGGTAAGAAATCGGAGCAATACTCGCGGTCACCCTATCGGATCTTCAACCCCGGTGGGCAGTCGGAAATGTGTCAAGTCCGGAAAGGACCGGAGCGGCCCACGTCGCCGCTGCCGGAAGAGCACCGGGTCGCCGTCCGGGTCGCTCACCCGGCACTCGCCTCCGCACCGCGCCACCCACCCGTGCGAGACGCGTGGATCGAGTATCCGAGATCGGCTTTTCGCGGACCCCCACGGGGGCGCCGGCACCCCTACGATGCGGCCATGCCCCTCTCCGCCGCACCAAGTCCCGATACCGCCCACTGGACGCCGCCGCGACGGCCGGAGTGCTCCTGCCCGGAGCACGAGGACGACCTCGCCGACCTGGTGCTGCCCTCCACCGAGCCCGGCGAGCCGCCGATGACGCTGCCCGATCTCGTGGCCGCGAACGCCCTCGGCGTCCTGCTCGCCGAACCACGCGACCGATGGCTGGAGGTACACGACGAGTCGGACTCGGGGCCGGCGCGCCTGGGCCCCTTCCACTGGGGTCTGTGGCTCGGCGACGAGGCCCGGTCGTGCTACGACGACGACTCGGAGCGGTCGCTGGACCAGGCGCTGCTGGACCGTCCGGGCATCGAGCGGGTCGAGTGGATGGAACGCGAGGAGTTCCTGGTCGGCGCCCCCACCCTCTGCGCGAGCGGGCTGATCGCCGCCATGGCGCGCGCCCTGGCCGACCCCCGAGTACGCGCCGCCGGACCGCCGACCGCCTAGGCCCGGCCGACGCAGCCGGACCGCGTCGACGCCGTCGGACCGCCGCTGACGTCGCCGGGTCAGCGGGCGAGCGCCGCGTAGCGCCCGTCGCGGTCGATCAGCATGTCGTGGGTGCCGGACTCGACGATGCGCCCGTGGTCGACCACGGCGATCTGGTCGGCGTCGCGCACGGTGGAGAGCCGGTGCGCAATCGTGATCACGGTACGACCTCGGGCGAGCTGGTCGAAGGCCCGCTGCACCGCCCGTTCGGTCTCGGTGTCCAGGGCGCTGGTGGCCTCGTCCAGCACCAGGATGCGTGGGTCGCGCAGCAGCGTGCGGGCGATCGCCAGGCGCTGCTTCTCCCCGCCGGAGAAGCGGTGCCCTCGGGAGCCGACCACGGTGTCGTACCCGTCGGGAAGGCCGGCGATGAGGTCGTGGATCTGCGCGGCGCGGGCCGCGTCCTCGATCTCGGCGTCGGTGGCGTCGGGCCGGGCGTACCGGAGGTTGTCCCGCACGGTGGTGTGCAGCAGGTAGGTCTCCTGGCTGACCACGCCCACCACGGCCGCGAGGTCGGTCAGCCGCAGGTCGCGCAGGTCGACGCCGTCGATGGTGATCCGCCCGCTGCCGGGGTCGTGCAGGCGGCTGACCAGGGCCGCGAGGGTGCTCTTGCCGGAGCCGGTCTCGCCGACGAGCGCCAGGCTGGTGCCGGCCGGCACGTCCAGGGTGATCCCGGCGACGGCGGCGGTGTCGCTGCCCGGGTAGCTGAAGGTGACGTCCTCGAGGCGCAGGTGGCCGCGGACCCGCGCCGGGTCGATCTCGACCGGCTGCGCCGGGTCGTCCACCTCGACCGGGAGGTCCAGGTACTCGAAGATCCGGGCGAAGAGCGCCAGCGACGCGGTCAGCGAGACGCCGACGTTGAGCAGCCCCATCAGGGGGCGGAACAGCCCGCCCTGCAGGGCGGTGAAGGCGACCAGGGTGCCGATGCTGAGGGTACCGGCGGTGCCGGGCAGGCCGGCGCTGAGGTAGATGACCGCCGGGATGGCGGCGAAGATGACCGTCATCGTGGCCATCCGCCAGCGCCCGGCCAGCTCGGAGCGGAGTTCGAGGTCGACCAGGCGGGCCGACGAGGTGGCGAACCGGGCGATCAGCGCGGCGCCGGCGCCGAGGGTCTTGCTGAGCTGCACGCCGCTGATCGACAGCCCCTCCTCGATGGTGACGTTGAGGTCGGCCAGTTCGCGCTGGCGCTGGCCGGTGATCTCGCGGCGCATCCGGGCCACCTTGCGGGTCAGCCAGATCGCCGGGGGCAGCACCAGGAGCGAGACCAGGGAGAGCCGCCAGGAGAGCGCCACCATGGCGACCGCGGTGGCCACCACCGTGGTCAGGTTGGCCGCGATCGAGGTGGCGGTGGAGGTGACGACGGTCTGCATGCCGCCGATGTCGTTGGTGATACGGGACTGCACCTCGCCGGTGCGGGTGCGGGTGAAGAACGCGATCGACTGGCGGTGCAGGTGAGTGAAGACGTCGGTGCGCAGCCGGTGCATCACCAGCTGGCCGACGCGCGTGGAGATCCAGGTCTGCACGACGCCGAGCACGGCGGTCACGGCCGCGACCGCGACCATGCCGACGACCAGCCAGACCAGCAGGGTCAGGTCGCGCTCGGGCAGCGCGCGGTCGATCACGGCACGCAGCAGGAACGGCGTGGCCATCGCCAGCACCGACGAGACCACGATGATCACGGTGATGGTGGCCAACTGCCAGCGGTACGCGGTGAAGAGCCGGCCGATGCGGCGCAGCGACACGTCGCGGGCCTGGGCCTTTTCGGCGGCGGAGACGGTACGGGGGGCGCCGCCGCGGCCCTCCCGGTGGGTGGGGGTCGGGTCCAAGGAGTGCCTCTTCCTGTCGGGGTTATTGCTGAGGTTACCTCATCATGAGGGAACAACAGGAGTTTCTGCTACCGTATTCCCGTGGACGCCGACGAGCGCGAGGCGCACGACGAGAGCCTGGCCGAGCTGTTCTGGGCGGTGGCCCGCCGGCTGCGCCACCAGTCCCGGCAGACCCTCGAACCGTGGGAGATCAACCCCGGTCACGCCCGCGCCCTCGCCGTGCTCGGCCGGCACGGGCCCATGCGGCTCAGCGCGCTCGCCGACCACCTGCACATCGCGCCCCGCTCCACCACCGAGGTCGTCGACGGCCTGGAGGAACGCGGGCTCGTCGCGCGCCACCCCGACCCGGCCGACCGGCGCGCGACCCTGGTCACGCTGACCGACGAGGGTACGCGGATCGGCGCAGCCATCCGCGCGGCCCGCACCGCCGAGGCGGACCGCTTCTTCGGTCACCTCTCCCCCGCCGACCACGCGCACCTGACCCGCATCCTCCGCACCCTCCGCGACTGACCCGTCCGTCCACGCTTCAGCCGTCCGCGCTTCAGCCCTCCGCTCGGCGGCTGGCGAGGATCGCCAGCACCTCGCGGCGCACCGCGTCGGTCTCGTGCACCAAACGGCGGTGGGCGAAGCGCACCACGAGGATGCCGGCGGTGGCGAGCAGCGCGTCCCGCCGCAGGTCGACCTCGCGTTGTCGCCGGTCACCGTGGGTCGCGGCGCCGTCGAGTTCGAAGTCGACCCGCTCCCGCTCGGCCCAGACGTCCAGGTACATCGTCCGGCGACCGACGACGATCCGCGTCTGCCGTTGGAACGCCGGCATCCCCGGGCCGGTGAAGACGTGGTCGTGACCCCAGATCTCCAACGGGCTGCGGCAGCCGGCATCGAGCTTTGCCAGCAGCGTCCGCAGCTCGGCGCGACCGGCGAGGCGCGGCACACGGTCGAGGGCGGCGGCGATGCGCTGCGGTGTGGTGAGCCGATCGTTGACGGCACGGATCACCGCTGCGGGGCGGTCCGCGGCGGGCAGCAGCGGCCACGCGTCGACCAAAGCCTGCTCCAACCGCACCACCGGCATCCCCGCCCGCACCACCACCTGGGGCGGCCCCAGCACCAGTCCCCGCCGATGGTGCACGACGAGGTGCGGCCGGCCACGCAGAGCCGAGTCCGCCGGCACGTCGAGGTGTACCGGCTCCGCGTCGGGCTGCCGGCGTAGCTGCCACACGTCGAGGGCGGTCGGGCCGCCCAACGCCCCCCGCCCGTCGACGTAGGTGATCGCCGCTCGCTTCCTCGTTGCCCCATCGAGCCGCGCGAAGGCGAGAGCCGGGCTGCCCGAGGCCGACCCGCCCCACCCGGCACTCAATCGACGCCGAGCCAGCTCGCCGGTCGAGCCCGGACGGCCTGCCTCGACCATCCCGCCCGACGGAGCCACCTCCGAGGGCGCGCTGAGGCCGAGCAGCCCGGCGTCGACGTAGACGCCGGGCAGCACGCGCAGCAAGGCCCCGGAGCGGCAGGCCCGCCACAGCGCCGACTCCGAGGCGACCCGGGTCGCCGCCCCTCGGCTCACCACACCCCCGCTGCGATCGAGCAGCACCCGCAGCACCCCATCCACCCACCGAACGCTGCCAACCGCCCCCACCCACCGCGACCCCCCTCACCCCCCGCTGTGGACACCCACCCCGCTGTGGACAACCCCCACCCGCCCCCCGCTTCTGCTAGCGCGAACCCGTGATCGTCTGGTGTTTTCCGACGGGGAGGACGGCGTGTCGCGCCGGAAACCCGCAGACGATCAAGGAGAAACCAGACGAGCCTGGGCGCGGAGGTACGCGCGCTCGGGTTCGTTGGCGGTGTGGGCGATGGCGGCCTCGTAGGCCGCGGCCGCCTCGGCAGAGCGGCCCAGGCGGCGGAGGAGGTTGGCGCGGACGGCGTGGAAGACGTGGTACGTGTCGAGGTGCAGGTCGTCGACGAGGGCGAGCGCCACGGCGGGGCCGTGCACCTCGGCGACGGCCACCGCCCGGTTCAGCGCCACCACCGGGCCGGGGGCGAGCGCCTGGAGCTGGTCGTACAGCTGGAGGATCTGGCCCCAGTCGGTGGGGGCGTCGCTGTGCACGGCGTTGATCGCGGCCTGGAGCTGGTACGGGCCGGGGCGGTTGCGGCGCAGGCAGCGGCGGACCAGGTCCTGCCCCTCGGCAATCAGGGCCTGGTCCCAGCGGGTGCGGTCCTGCTCGGCGAGCGGGACCAGCGCGCCCTGGGCGGTGACCCGGGCGGGGCGGCGGGCCTCGGTGAGCAGCATCAGCGCGAGCAGGCCCAGCGCCTCCGGCTCGTCGGGCATCAGCTCGACCAGCAGCCGACCCAGGCGCAGCGCCTCGGCGCACAGCTCCGTGCGGACCAGCCGCTCCCCGGCACTCGCCGTGTACCCCTCGTTGAAGATCAGGTAGACGACGGCGAGCACCGCCCGCAGCCGGTCGGGCAGGTCGGCGTCGCGCGGGACGCGGTACGGAATCCCGGCGTCGCGGATCTTGGCCTTGGCGCGGACCAGCCGCTGGGCCATGGTGGCCTCGGGGACCAGGAAGGCGTGGGCGATCTCGGCGGTGCTCAACCCGCCGAGCAGGCGCAGCGTGAGCGCGACCCGCGTGGCGGGGCCGAGCGACGGGTGGCAGCAGGTGAAGATCAGCCGGAGCCGGTCGTCGCGCACGGGTCCCTCCTCGGCCGGTGGCTCCTGGGCGTACAGCAGCGCGGCCTGGGCGTGCCGGTCCGCCCGCGAGGCCTCCCGCCGCAGCCGGTCGATGGCGCGGCGGCGGGCGGTGGTGATGATCCAGCCGGCCGGGCTGGGCGGCGGGCCGGTCTCCGGCCAGCGCCGCACCGCCTCGGTGAAGGCGTCCTGGACCGCCTCCTCGGCGAGGTCGATGTCGCCGAGGACGCGGACCAGCACGGCGACCGCCCGGCCGTACTCGGCGCGGAAGGCCGCCTCGACGTCGAGGGTCACCCCTCGCCCTGGAAGGGGCGCACCTCGATCGGCAGCGTGGTGGCGAGGGCGTACCGGCGGCCCCATTCGAGGGCGGCGTCGAGGTCGGCGGCGCGGATGATGGTGAACCCGCCCAGGTACTCCTTGCCCTCGACGAAGGGGCCGTCGGTGACCAGCACCTCGCCGTCCTTCGGGCGCAGCACGCTGGCGGTCTCCGGGGCGTGCAGCCCCTGCCCGAAGACCCACGAGCCGGTCGCCTCGAGCTCCTCGCGGATGGCGCCCAGCTCCCGCATCACCCCGGCCAGGAACTCCGGGTCCGGCGTCCCGCCCTCAGGCTGGTACATGCTCAACAGGTACTGCTTCATGTCGTCCTCCTGGTGTGGATCGGCTTCCACTCTCCACACGAACGGCGGGCGGCCGGATCGACACTCCGGCGACGGATTTTCCTCAGGCGCGGTAGCCGGCGGTCAGGATCCGCTGCGCGGACATCGCGTACGCCCGGGGGTCGTCCGGGGTGGCGGCGCCGAGCCCGTCGACGTACCGGTTGTACATGCTGAAGGCGGCGGCGATCAGGACCACGTCGTGGATCTCCCGATCGGTGGCGCCGTGGGCGCGGGCGGCGTCGACCAGCTCGCCGGTGACGGCGCGCCCGTCCTCGCGGACGGCGTCGGCGAGCCGGAGCAGGGCGCGCAGCTTCTCCGGCACCGGGGCGGTCGACAGGTCGGCGAGGACCCGGTCGACGAGGTCGGGGCCGTCGTCGAGCTGAGCCCCGGCGGTGGCGGAGTGCGACGCGCGGCAGAAGTCGCACCCGTTGCGGCCCGAGACGTACGCGGCGATCAGCTCGCGTTCACCGCGGCTCAGGCTGCTCGGCCCGCGCAGCAGCACCTCGGCCAGGTCCATCAGCGGTCCCGCGGTCTCCGGCCGGTACCGCAGCAGGCCGACGATGCCGGGCTCGCGCCGTTCGTCCACGCCGAGGTCGATGTGCGCCATCCGGTCACCCTTTCCGTTGGCCGCGCCCACAGAGGCTCGGCAGCTGGCCCCGCCATTCTGGCGGGTACGTCGACGCGGATCCATGGCCGGACGGTCAGGTGTGTCGGCGGGCCACACTCCATAGATAATCTTGACTTCATCTATTGAAGTTTATCTACGCCTCATGACCTAATACTGACAGTTCCTTTCGTCACTCCCGCCGCCCCCGCGGCGCCCCCCAGGGAGGAAAGATGAACCGTCTCCGCGCGTGCGCGGCCGCACTGCTGGCGACCGTCACGGTGGTCGCCGCCGTCGGCCTCGGCACCAGCCCCGCCGGCGCCGCCCCCGCCGGCCTGCCCGGCATGGACGTCTCCAGCCACCAGGGCAACGTGAACTGGTCGGCCGCCTGGAACAACGGCGCCCGCTTCGCCTACGTCAAGGCCACCGAGGGCACCTACTACACCAACCCGTACTTCGCCCAGCAGTACAACGGCTCCTACAACGTCGGGATGATCCGGGGCTCGTACCACTTCGCCCGCCCGGACACCACCAGCGGCGTCACCCAGGCCAACTACTTCGTCGACCACGGCGGCGGCTGGTCCAAGGACGGCCGGACGCTGCCCGGCGCGCTCGATATCGAGTACAACCCGTACGGCGCGACCTGCTACGGCCTGAGCCAGAGCGCGATGCGCAGCTGGATCGCCTCGTTCGTCAACCAGTACCACGCGCGCACCGGTCGGTGGGCCACCATCTACACCACCACCGACTGGTGGACCACCTGCACCGGCAACACCTCGCAGTTCGCCGCCAACAATCCACTCTGGATCGCCCGCTACGCCAGCACGGTGGGCACCCTGCCGGCGGGCTGGCCGACGTACTCCTTCTGGCAGTGGGCGTCCTCGGGTGTCTTCCCCGGCGACCAGAACGTCTGGAACGGCAGCCTGGACCGGCTCCGGGTGCTGGCCTGCAACGGACCCTGCTGACCCCCACCGGCGGCGAGCCGCCCGGCCCGCCGCCGGCACCACCGACGAAGGAGGCCCCCCATGTCCGTACCCGTGTCCCGCCGGGCCGCGCTGCGCGGCGCGGTCCTGCTCGGCGCCGCCGCCGGCGCCTCCGCCCTGACCCAGCTCGGCGGGGGCCGCGACGCGCGCGCCGTCGCCACCCGCGTCGACCAGCCCGTCATCGCCAACTGCGCGACCTGGGGCGCCCGACCCCCGTCGTCACCGGTCAGCGTGGTGCAGAGCCGGCCCAACAAGATCATCGTGCACCACACCGCGTTCCCAAACACCACCGACTACAGCCTGGCCAAGGCGTACGCGAACTCCCGCGACATCCAGAACCTGCACATGGACAGCAACGGCTGGCTCGACTCCGGGCAGCACTTCACCAACAGCCGGGGCGGACACCTCACCGAGGGCCGGCACGGCAGCCTCTACGCGCTGCTGCACGGGCAGACCATGGTGCAGGGCGCGCACTGCGTCGGGCAGAACAGCCAGGCGATCGGCATCGAGAACGACGGCATCTACCTGACCGTGCAGCCGCCGGCGGCGCTCTGGAACAGCCTGATCGTCTTCTGCGCCTTCACCTGCCAGCAGTACGGCATCGCACCCAGCGAGATCTACGGGCACAAGGACTTCAACAACACCCAGTGCCCCGGCCTGCTGCACGGCCGGCTTCCCGAGCTGCGCGCCGCCGTCGCCGCGCGACTGGGCTGATTGCTTATATAAGCCTCGGCTGATAGAAACGATCCGTGCACGCCTTCGACGTCCTCGGCGACCCGGTGCGCCGCCGCATCCTGGAGCTGCTCGCCGAGGGCGAGCTCAGCGCCGGGGAGGTCTGCGCGGTGATCCAGCGGGAGTACGGCATCTCGCAGCCCGCCGTCTCGCAGCACCTCCGGGTGCTGCGGGACAACGGCTTCGCCACCGTCCGACCGCAGGGCGCCCGCCGGCTCTACGCCGTCGACCCGCGACCGCTGCGCGAGGTCGACGAGTGGCTGGCCGGCTTCCGCCGGTTCTGGGCGCCGGCCCTGGACGCCCTCGCCACCGAGCTGGCGCGCGGCCGACGCGAACGGCGCCTGCACCCACCGCAGCACCCGACCGAGGAGAAACCCTGATGACCGACGTCACGCACCAGATCAGCGCCGTACGGCGCACCGTGGGCAGCCGGACCCTGGAAGCCGGCGAGGCCCGGGTGATGACGATCAGCCAGACGTACGACGCGCCCCTGGAGGACCTCTGGGACGCCTGCACCAACGCCGAACGCATCCCCCGCTGGTTCCTGCCGATCTCCGGCGAGCTGCGGCTGCACGGCCGCTATCAGTTCGAGGGCAACGCCGGCGGCACCATCCAACGCTGCGACCCGCCGAAGAGCTTCGCCGCCACCTGGGAGTACGGCGGCGAGGTCAGCTGGATCGAGGTGCGGCTGACACCGGAGGGCGACGGGCGTACCCGGTTCGAGCTGGAGCACGTCGCGCACGTCGACGACGAGCGCTGGACCGAGTTCGGCCCGGGCGCGGTCGGCGTCGGCTGGGACCTGGGGCTGCTCGGCCTCGCCTCCCACCTGGCCGCCGACGGCAGCGGGATCTCGCCTGAGCAGGCCGAAGCCTGGATGGGCTCCGAGGAGGGCCGGCGGTTCGTCACCCTGAGCAGCGAGAGCTGGGGCGAGGCCAGCGTCGCCGCCGGCACCGACCCGGAGGCCGCGCGGGCCGCGACGGCACGCACCACCGCCTTCTACACCGGCGCACCCGCCGCCTGACCACCACGCCTTTCCGGGGTACGCGCGACAGCTCGGGAGCGCGCGCCGGGCCGTGCGGATCCGCGCGGCCCGACGCGCTCCCAAATCCCCGGCGGCCCGTTTGACGAGCCGGTTTCGGCGGGCCGGGGGAAACGGGGAGGCGGAGTGTCGGTGCCCGGGGCGACACTGTCGAGCATGCCGCCGCCCCGTAGCGCCGCCGACCTCGCCGCCCTCGTCCACAGCGGACAGCCGGTGAAGTACCTCTGTTTCTGGGGGCACCGGCCCCGGCGCGACGGCACGATCGGCGCGGGCTGCCTGAGCCAGTGGTGGCCGGCGGCGTTCACGGTGGACGGCCGGCGCTTCGTCACCGCCGAGCACTGGATGATGTGGCAGAAGGCGGCGCTCTTCGGCGACGAGGAGACCGGCGGGCGGATCCTCGCCGCCAACCACCCGCACCGCGCCAAGGCGCTCGGCCGCCAGGTGCGCGGCTTCGACCAGGCGGTGTGGGAGGCCCAGCGGTACGACATCGTGGTCGCCGGCAGCGTCGCCAAGTTCGGCCAGCACGACGACCTGCGGGCGTACCTGCTGGGCACCGGGGACCGGGTGCTGGTCGAGGCGAGCCCGGTGGACCGGGTGTGGGGCATCGGGTTAACCGCCGACGATCCGCGCGCGGAGGACCCGGCCCGGTGGCGAGGGCTGAACCTGCTCGGCTTCGCGCTCATGCAGGCCCGGGAGACGCTCCGGGAGCAGGCTGATCGGTCGCCGGAGCGGCCACCGGGCCGGTAACGTGCGGCGACATGACCGGCTCTCCGTACGCGCACTGCTCCTTCTGCGGCGCCGCCTACCCGGCGGACGCCGGCTGGCCGCGGGTCTGCGCGGCCTGCGGCGAGACGGTCTGGCGCAACCCGCTGCCGGTCGCGGTGGCGCTGCTGCCGGTCCGCACCGACGCCGGCCTGGGCCTGGTGGTGGTCCGCCGGGACATCGAGCCGGCGCGCGGCCTGCTCGCGCTGCCGGGCGGCTTCATCGAGTACGGCGAGGAGTGGGCCGACGCGCTGGTCCGGGAGCTGCGCGAGGAGACCGGCCTGATCGGCGAGGCCGACCAGGCCCGGCTGTTCGCGGTGCACGGGGCGCCGGCCGGCGGCACCATCATGATCTTCGGGGAGCTGCCGGAGCGGCCGGCCGACGGACTGCCGCCGTCGGCGCCGACCGAGGAGGCCACCGAGTGGCTGGTCCTCACCGAGCCCGTCGAGCTGGCCTTCTCCACCCACACGCTGGCGATGGCCGACTTCTTCGCCCGGCAGGGCTGAGCGCCCGCCGAGGCGACCGGGACACCGGCCAGACGGGCGGCTTGACGCCGAGTGGTGCGGAGGGTTGTTCCGCCCGCCTACCGGGAGGTGTCCTCGGCGGCACCCGACCGGGCGAGCCGGCGCGGAGGGCGGACCCTCCGCGCCGGATCACCCGCTCAGCTCGCCGAGCAGGTGGGTGTGGCGGACGGTCCCACGCCGGTGCCCTGGAAGCCGAAGGTGGTGCTGGCGCCGGCGCCCAGCTGACCGTTGTAGCTGAGGTTGCGGAAGGTCAGGCTGCCGCTGGTGCCGCTGGGCTGCGCGTTCCAGGAGTTGGTGACCGCGGCGCCGGCCGGCAGGGTGAGCCCCACCGTCCAGCCGCTGACGGCCGACGCGCCGGCGGTGACCCGGACGGTCGCGACGAAGCCACCGGTCCAGGAGTCGAGCGACACGCTGGCCGTGCAGGACGCGCCGCCCGGCGGCGGGGTCGACGGCGGGGGCGTGGTGGGCGGGGGCGTGGTGGTCGGCGGCGTGGTGGGGCCGCCTGCGTTGAGCGCGTCGAGCGTGGCGGTGTAGGCCGGCTTCTTGTTGCCGCTGCCGTCGAAGAGCAGCGGGGTGCCGCTGGCCCGCCAGGAGTCGGTGTCCCGGATGCCCCAGACCGTGATGCCGGTGCAGCGGCTCACGGCGAGGCACGCCCGGACGACCCGGCCGTAGTTGTCGGCCTGGGCCGACCCGGACCCCTCGATGTCCAGCTCGGTGATCTGCACGTCCACGCCCAGGTTGGCGAAGCGCTGGAGGTTGGCCTGGTAGTCGGCCGGCACCGGCGAGGCGCTGTTGAAGTGGGACTGGAAGCCGACGCAGTCGATCGGCACGCCCCGGGCCTTGAAGTCCTGCACCATCGCGTACACCGCGTTGCTCTTCGCGTTCTGCCCGTCGGTGTTGTAGTCGTTGTAGCAGAGCTTGGCGGTCGGGTCGGCCGCCCGGGCGGCGCGGAACGCCACCTCGATCCAGTCGTTGCCGGTGCGCTGGAGGTTGGAGTCGCGCCGGGCGCCGGTGCCGCCGTCGGCGAACGCCTCGTTCACCACGTCCCAGGAGTGGATCTTGCCCCGGTAGTAGGTCGCCACCTGGGTGACGTGGTTGACCATCGCCGAGCGCAGGGCGGGGCCGCTGAGGTTCTGCGCCCAACCGGGCTGCTGCGAGTGCCAGGCCAGCGCGTGCCCGCGTACGCGCATCCCGTTGGCGCGGGCGTGGTTGACGATGCGGTCGGCGTTGGCGTACGTGAACTGGCCCTGCGTGGGTTCGGTCGCGTCCCACTTCATCTCGTTCTCGGGCGTGACCATGGTGAACTCGCGGTTGAGGATCCCGACGTAGGTGGCGTCGGAGAGCTTGTTCGCGGCCACCGCCGTACCGAAGTAGCGGCCGGTCTGGGCGGCGGACGCGCCCAGGGTGGTGGCGGCGCTGGCGCCGGGCGCCAGGGCGAGCGTGGTGCCGAGGGCGGCGACGCCCGCGGCGGCGGCCACGAGGGTCGCGCGGAGCCGGGCTCGGGTCGTCGGACGTCCGCCCGGGCGGGCGGGGACGTGGGTCATGACAGGTCAACCTTTCGACAGTGACGGGGGTGGGACGTCGCGCCTCGACCGTCGCCCGACGCGGTGACCGGCTCCGTCGCCCGACGTGACCGCCCGGAGGCCGCGCCGGGATCCGCCGTGCTGCGACTGTCACCGCAAGGGTCGAGGGGTCCCGTCCTGACGGTACCGAAAGCTTTCCGACACTTCAACGAAAATCGATGTCTCGTCTGTCGGGTGATCGCACCCGGCGTGTCTGCGGCGCTGGCGACGAAGCGGAGGCTCCGGGACGCCGAAACTTTCGGGGTGGGGTGTGCCGTCCCACCCGGCCGGTCACCCGGTCGGCGATCCCCCGGACTCCGTGCCGGCCACCGCGAGGTAGCCGCTCGCCTGGAGTTCGAACAGCTCCCGGTAGAGCCCGTCGGCGGCCATCAGCTCGTCGTGGGTGCCGTGCTGCACCAGCCGGCCGTGGTCCAGCACGAAGATCCGGTCGGCGTGCCGGACGTTGGCCAGCCGGTGGGTGATCAGGACGACCGCCCGGTCGGGGCGGCGGCGCAGGTGCTTGAAGAGGGCGTGCTCGGCCCGGGCGTCGAGGGCGGCGGAGGGCTCGTCGCAGATCAGCAGCCGGGCGTCCCGGTAGAGGCCCCGGGCGGCGACCAGCCGCTGCCACTGGCCGCCGGAGAGGTCCTGGCCGTTCTTGAACTCCCGGTCGAGCAGCGTGTCGTACCCGAACGGGAGGTCGGCGATCATGTCGTGCGCGGCGGCGGCGCGGGCGGCGTCCTCCATGGTCGGGCCGGCCTGGTCGGCGCGGCGGTCGTGCCGGCCGATGCGGATGTTCTGCCCGGCGGTGAAGGGGAACTTCCAGTACTCCTGGGTCATCACCGCCACCTGGGCCGCGGTCTGCGCCGGGTCCAGCTCGGCGAGGTCGACGCCGTCCCAGTGGATCGTCCCACCGGTGGGGCGGTAGAGCCCGGCGATCAGTTTGGCCAGGGTGGTTTTGCCGGAACCGTTCTCGCCGACCAGGGCGACCACCTCGCCCCGGCGCACGGTCAGGCTGACCTCGTCCACCGCCGGGGTGTCCGTGTCCGGGTAGCGGAGGCTGACCCGGTCGAGTGCGATGGTGTCGAACCCGGGCGCCGGGCGGCCCTCCCCCACCCCGATCCGCCCCCGCGCCCGCTCGAGGAAGTCCCGGTAGTCCTGGTAGTAGAGGGCGTCCTCGTAGAGGTTGTTGGTGGCGAAGACGGCGATGCCGAGGCTGGACCGGGCGGACTGCAGCGCCAGCAGGGCGGTCGCCGCGGCGGCCAGCGCGACCACGCCGGTGAGCAGCAGCCCGCCGAGCACGGCGTACATGCCGAAGGCGGCCACCCCGGCGGCGGACATGCCGAACGCCCGGGTGGCGCTCTGGGCCCGGACCAGGCGCAGCTCGGCCCGGGTCTCCACGGCCATCACGCGACGGAACTCGCCCAGCAGGAAGTCGCGCATCTGGTAGGCCCGGACCTCGACGGCGGTGCGCCGGTTGGCCATCAGGTGCGCCAGCATCCACATCCGGCGGCGGCGGGTGATCCGGGCCAGCATGGCCAGGTACTTTCGGCGGGCCATCCGGACCGCGGTGACCGCCTCGGGCACCGCGGCGAGCAGCAGGCACGGCAGGAGCACGGGCTGGATCACGGTCACCGCCGCGGCGGTGGCCAGCACGCCGACCACGCCGGTGATCAGGTTGACCGTGTGGTCGACGATGGACGCCGCCTCGGCCATTCCCCGGTCCCGGACCCGGTCCATCTCCTCGGCGAAGCCGGCGTCGTCGAAGGCGGCCAGCTCCACCGCCGTGGTGGCCTCGAAGAGCCGCAGCTCCACCTCGTAGTTGATCTGAGGCATCAGCCGGGCCTGGGCCCAGCCGGCGGTCACGGTGAGGACGCCCCGGGCCGTCACCGCCAGCGCGGCCAGGACCAGCGACGGCAGCGCGGCGCGGACCCGGTCGGGTGTCGGGCCGCCGGCGAACAGCTCACGCAGCACGCCGGTGGTGGCGAGCAGCCCGAGGGTGGTCATCACCCCGGCCGCGAGGTTCAGGCCGATCGCCGCGAGGGTGTCCCGCCGGCTGGTGGCCCAGGCCAGCGTGACCGCCTCCCGGACCAGGTGGGGCAGCCGCCGGGCGACCGACCGGAAGCTGGTGTGGGCGAACTCGGTCGCCCGGTGCATCCAGTGGCCGTCCTCCAGCTCCGGCAGCTCCAGTTCGTCGGCGCCGTCGGACGGGCCGTCCTCTCGGGACGAGCGGCGTGGGCCGATCACCGTCGCCATGGGTCCTCCCGGGCCGAGGGACAGGGCAGGGAGAGAGCCTACTGTCGGCGACCGCGCGGTGTCGTGGCGTGACCGGCGTGTCGTACACGTGTCGCAACGGCGTGTCGCCGACCACGGTGCGGGACGGGTCTGCCGCGTCGCGTCGCGCCGGCCCCGCCGGGGTGGCAGGCTGGAGCCGAGCCGGCGGCGGCGCGAGGAGCGCCACCGGCGTCCCGTCGTGAAGGAGAAGATCGAGCCGATGGCTGCGAGTGTGACCACCACCGACGAATGGCAGGCGCTGCGCAAGCACGCCGAGACGATGCGCGGCACCCACCTGCGGGAGCTGTTCGCCGCCGACCAGCGCCGGGGTGAGCGGCTCACCGGCGAGGTCGCCGACCTGCACGTCGACTACAGCAAGAACCTGGTCACCGACGAGACGCTGGAGCTGCTCACCGCGCTGGCCGAGCGGGCCCGGCTCAGCGACCGGATCTGCGCCATGTTCGCCGGGCGGCACATCAACTCCACCGAGGACCGCGCGGTGCTGCACACCGCGCTGCGGCTGCCCCGCGACGCCACCCTGATCGCCGACGGCCAGGACGTGGTCGCCGACGTGCACCGGGTGCTGGACCGGATGGCGACGTTCGCCGAGCGGGTCCGCTCCGGGCAGTGGCGGGGGCACACCGGCGAGCGGATCAGCACTGTGGTCAACATCGGCATCGGCGGGTCCGACCTCGGGCCGGTGATGGCGTACGAGGCGCTGAAGGCGTACCGGGACGCGGGCATCACCTGTCGATTCGTGTCCAACATCGACCCGACCGACATCCACGACAAGACCCACGACCTGGACCCGGCGACCACCCTCTTCGTGGTCGTCTCGAAGACCTTCTCCACCCAGGAGACGCTGGCCAACGCCAACCAGGCGAAGATGTGGCTGCTGTCCGGGCTGGACGCCGACGACGACGCGGCGATCGCGAAGCACTTCGTCGCGGTGAGCACCAACGAGCAGCGGGTGCGTGACTTCGGCATCGACCCGCAGAACATGTTCGGCTTCTGGGACTGGGTGGGCGGCCGGTACTCGCTGCCCTCCGCCGTCGGCCTGTCGGTCATGCTGGCGGTCGGGCCGGACCGGTTCCGGGAGCTGCTGGCCGGCTACCACGCCGTGGACGAGCACTTCCGGACCACGCCGGTGCAGCGCAACATCCCGGCCCTGCTGGGCCTGCTGAACGTCTGGTACGTCAACTTCCTGGGCGCGCAGACCCACGCCGTGCTGCCGTACTCGCAGTACCTGCACCGGTTCCCGGCGTACCTGCAGCAGTTGACCATGGAGAGCAACGGCAAGTCGGTGACGCTGGACGGCACCCCGGTCGACCACGCCACCGGCGAGATCTTCTGGGGTGAGCCGGGCACCAACGGCCAGCACGCCTTCTACCAGCTGATCCACCAGGGCACCCTGCTGATCCCGGCCGACTTCATCGCGTTCAGCCAGCCCAACCACGACCTCGGCGACATGCACGACCTGTTCATGTCGAACTTCTTCGCGCAGACCGCCGCCCTGGCGTTCGGGCGGACGAAGGAGCAGGTCGAGGCGGAGGGCACGAAGGCGGGCGTGGTGCCGCACCGGGTGATGCCGGGCAACCACCCGACCACCTCGATCATCGCGCCGAAGCTGACCCCGGGCACCCTCGGCCAGCTGATCGCCCTCTACGAGCACATCGTCTTCACCGAGGGCGCGATCTGGGACATCAACCCGTTCGACCAGTGGGGCGTGGAGCTGGGCAAGGTGATGGCCAACCAGCTCGCGCCGAAGCTGACCGGCGGCGACCCGGATCTGTCCGACGTGGACTCCTCCACCGCCGCGCTGATCCGCCGCTACCGCCGCGAGCGCGGCCGGGACTGAACCCCGCGAGACGGCGGCCGGGTCGACGACCCGGCCGCCGTTCTTTTTTGGGGTACGCGAACTGGTCCAACCAGTTGACGGGTTGATGTGCGCGGGGTCACACTGCTGCCGTGGCCTTCGTACCCGTCCCCCGCAGCTCCGTCGCCGACCACGTCTTCGGTCAGCTCCGCGACGCCATCGTCAGCGGCCGCTACCGCCCCGACGAACCGCTGCCGGGCGAGCGCGAGTTGGCCGCCGCGTTCGCGGTCAACCGGCACGCTGTGCGCGAGGCGCTGCGGCGGCTGCAACAGCTCGGCCTGCTCCGGGTCAGCCAGGGCGGCGCCACCCGGGTGCTCGACTGGCGGGTGCACGCCGGTCTCGACCTGGCGCTGTCCCTCGTGCAGTCCGGCGACGTGCTCCCCGTCGACACGCTGGTACGGGACATGTTGGAGATGCGCGCCTGCGTCGGCGTGGACGCCGCCCGGCTCTGCGCCGAGCGGGCCGGTGCCGAGCTGCGGGGCAGCGTCACCCGCGACGTCGAGGCGTACGCGGCGCTCGCGCCGGACCTGCACGCGATGGACAAGGCCAACATCGTGCTCTGGCGGGACATCGTCCACGGCTCCGGCAACACGGCGTACCTGCTGTCCTTCAACAGCCTGGTCGCCGGGGCGGTGGCCGTCGGCGAGGTGCCGCCGGAGCGCCGCGCCGCCGAACTGCTGGACGTCACCGGCCACCGCCGGCTGGCCGAGGCGATCGCCGACGGGCGCGGCGACGACGCCGCCGCGCAGGCCCAGGCGCTGCTGACCGCCTCACTCACCACCCCCACCACCCCACCAGGAAGGGAATGTCGAGCATGATCCCCGCCGTGCTCTACGCCGTACCGGCGTTCCTCCTGCTCGTCGTCGTGGAAGCGCTGTCGTACCGGTTCGCCCCCGACGACGACGAACGCGGCTACGAGCTGCGTGACACCACCACCAGCCTCACCATGGGCGTCGGCAGCGTGCTGATCGGCACTCCCTGGCGGCTGCTCACCGTCGGCCTCTACGTGGGACTGTGGACCCTCGCCCCGGTGCAGCTCTCCCCCACCAGCGTCTGGACCTGGGTGCTGCTCTTCTTCGCCGACGACCTGGCCTACTACTGGTTCCACCGCACCCACCACGAGGTGCGCCTGTTCTGGGCCGCCCACGTGGTGCACCACTCCAGCACGTTCTACAACCTCTCCACGGCACTGCGGCAGGGCTGGACGACGCCGATGACCTCGCTGCCGTTCTGGCTGCCGCTGGCGCTGCTCGGCATCCCGCCGTGGATGATCTTCCTCCAGCAGTCGATCAACCTGCTGTACCAGTTCTTCCTGCACACCGAGCGGATCAACGTGCTGCCCCGGCCCATCGAGTGGATCTTCAACACCCCGTCGCACCACCGGGTCCACCACGGCGCCAACAACGAGTACCTCGACCGCAACTACGGCGGCATCCTGATCATCTGGGACCGGCTCTTCCGCAGCTTCGAGCCCGAACGCGCCGCCGTCCGCTACGGCCTGACCAAGAACATCAACACCTACAACCCGCTGCGGGTGGCCACCCACGAGTACGTGGCGATCTGGCGCGATGTCCGGGAAGCCACCTCCTGGCGGCACCGACTCGGTCACCTCTTCGGCCGGCCCGGCTGGCAGCCCGCCCGATGAGGCGGCTCTGGCCCGGACTGTACGCGGCGGTCGTCGCCGTCGAGCTGGCCGGCGTCGCGCTCGACGTACCCGCGCTGCAGTGGGCGGCGAAGCCGCTGCTCGCGCCGCTGCTGCTGGCCTGGCTGCTGCGCGTACGCCGCAAGTGGGACCTGGTGGCGGCCGGCCTGGTGTTCGCGACGGCGGGTGACGTGGCGCTGCTGCTGCCCGGCACCACCGCGTTCCTGGTCGGGATGGGGTGCTTCCTCGGCACCCAGCTCTGCTTCCTGACCGCCTTCCTGCGGCACCGGCGGGCGCCGCTGGCCGCGTTCGCCGGCTACCTGGCGGTCTGGGCGGGCGCGAACGCGCTGCTCTGGGAGCGGCTGGGCGACCTGCGGCTGCCGGTGCTCGGCTACAGCCTGGCGTTGAGCCTGATGGCCGCCGCCTCGGTGGGGGTGTCCCGCCGGGCGGCGGCCGGCGGGGCGCTCTTCCTCGTCTCCGACGCGCTGATCGGGCTCGGCGCGGCCGGGGCGGAGCTGCCCGGGCGCCGGCTGGCGGTGATGGTCACCTACATCGCGGCGCTGGTCCTGCTCACCACCGCGTGGGCACAGCGCGAGCTGCCCGACCGGCGCCCCGAAGGAGCCACGCTGCTGCCGGCCTGACCGGCCTTGATCCACCCCGGTTTGCGGCGGGTCGGGGTGTCGGAGCGCCCCGACACCCCGACCCGCCGCCTTCCGGGACCCGGCGGTCCGTCAGGGGTTCATCTCGTAGGCGCCGGAGAGCGCCTCCACCTGGGACCAGACCCGGGCGGTGCGCTGCGGGTCGGCGACCGGGCGGCGGACCTGGGTCAGCGCCCACGCCGCCTGCGCGTCGGTGGTGGCCGCCTTGCCGTGCAGTTCGGTGGCGTGGCCGGAGAAGTCGCGGACCAGGATGTCGAAGATCTCGTCCAGCAGGTCGGCGTCCAGGCCGGTCAGCGCGGCCTGCTCCAGGATGAGCTGGCCGTAGACGACCAGCGCGAACAACTGGCCGAGGGCGAGCAGGAAGTCCAGGTCGCGCTGCTGCTCCTCGCTCGGCGCGTGGGCGGCCAGCAGCGCGCAGAGCCCGTCGGCCTGCTCCCGGAACCGGGCCACGTTCGGCACGCCGGCGTGCGCGTCGTACGCGGCCCGCCAGTCGTGGAAGCGGATCGCGCCCAGGCCCCGGGCCGGGCCCTGCCGGAACAGGAACTCGTCGTCGGCCGGGTCGTGCCGGGTCGGCACCGGCGGGAACTCGGCCGGGCGGAACAGGTAGTTGGCCATGAACTTCAGGATCAGGGCCAGGTTGACGTGCACGGTGCCCTCGAGCTTGGGCAGGCCCCGGATGTCCCGCGCGGCCTTGTCGAAGTAGGTGTCCGCCTCGAAGCCCTTGGCGGCGATGACGTCCCAGAGCAGGTCGACGACCTTCTCGCCCTCGGTGGTCACCTTCATCTTGGTCATCGGGTTGAACAGCAGGTAGCGGCGGTCGTCCGGGCCGGCCGAGCGGAAGTAGTCCACCGCCCGGTCGCTGAAGAGCTTCATCGCCACCAGCCGGGCGTACGCGTCGGTCAGCTCCCGGCGCACGTGCGGGAAGTCGGTCACCCGCCGGCCGTAGAGCACCCGGTTGTGGGCGTGGGTGACCGCCTCGTACATCGCGTGCTCGCAGATGCCGATCGAGGCGGTGCAGAGGTTGAACTTGCCGACGTTGACGGTGTTGAGGGCGGCGTCGAAGGCGGCCTTGCCGGTGTGCAGGACGTCCTCGGCGCGCACCGGGTAGTCCTCCAGGCGGAACTCGCTGACGTACATCTGCGCGTTCACCACGTTGCGCACCAGGTGGTACGCGGGGTGCCGGCTGTCGGCGGCGAAGAACACGTACCCGTCGGGGCCGTCGACGTCGGCGCGGCGGCCGAAGACCGAGACCAGGCCGGCGACGTTGCCGTTGCCGATGTAGTACTTGCCGCCGGTGGCCCGGAAGCCGCCCTCGCCGTCCGGGGTGAGCAGCATGTCGGTGGAGTAGATGTCGGCGCCGTGGCTGCGCTCGGAGAGGCCGAACGCCATCACGTGGCCGGCGTCGAGCAGGGTGGCGGCGCGGGCCCGCGCGGCGGCGTTGTCGCTCTGCCAGACCGGGCCGAGGCCCAGGACGGTGACCTGCCAGGTGTACCAGTAGCCGAGGCCGTAGAAGCCGAGCACCTCGCTGAGCGCGGCGTTGCGGGCAGTGTCCCAGCGCTTGGCCGGGTCGCCGGCACCGTCGGCGGCCGGGGTGCAGAACGCCGCGAAGAGACCGGACTTGGCGGCGAAGTCGAGGAAGTCGCCGTACCAGGTGTGGTCGTTGTAGCTGTCGACCAGGACCTTCTTGCCGCGCTGCTCGAAGAAGTCGACGGTGGCGCGCAGCAGCCGGCGGGACTCGGAGTCGAGGTGGGCGGGGTCGTAGGTACGCGGGTTGAGCAACGGGTCGGCCATGGGGGTCCTTTCCGGAGGGTGGGGGTCAGCGGGCGAGGTCGCGCAGGGTGGCGAGGACGTCGTCGAGCCAGGCCAGCACCATCCGCTCGTACGCGATGCCGCCGCGCAGCACGACGTGCTGGAGTGCCGCGCGGGCGTCGCCGGGGTCGGGCGCGGGGAAGTCGCGGCGCTCGCCGGCCAGGTAGCTGGCGAGGACCGCCTCGTGGTCGGCGCGGTAGCGCTCGACCTCGGCGACCAGGTCGGCGCGGCCCGCCCGGTCGGCGAAGGCGGCACCGCGGATCTTGACGGCCAGCTCGTGCCGGACCGCCTCGGGCTGCACGGGCGCGCGCAGCCAGTCGGCGAGCGCGCTCTGCCCGGCGGCCGTGGCGGACCAGCACCGCTTGTCGGGTCGGCCGTCCTGGCCGACCTCCTCGGCGGTGACCCAGCCGTCGGTCTCCATCCGCTTGAGCACCCGGTAGATCTGCTGGTGGGTGGCGGTCCAGAAGCGGCCGATCGAGCGGTCGAAGCGGCGGGCCAGCTCGTAGCCGGAGGCCGGCTGCTCCAACAGGGAGACCAGGATCGCGTGCTCGAGGGCCATGCGGGCATCCTGCTATGCAACGAGTTGCATAGGCAAGGCCGCAGGGGCGTCGGTCACACGGACGACGACGCCGCGCCCCTCTCGGGAGCGCGGCGTCGTCGGATCAGGGTCAGCGTCGGGCGCCGCCGGGGCGGCGGGTCAGCGCCAGCCCGAGGGCGATCATGCCAACGCCGAGGAACAGGTGCAGCCAGTCGTCCGCGGTGTTGAGCGGGACGAAGTTGGCACCGCTGTCGTGGTCGACGACCACGCCGTAGAGCCAGAGCACCAGGTAGATGGCGCCACCGGCGAGCAGGAACGTGCGCGCGCCGGAGACCGTGCGCGCCAGGGCGAGTCCGGCGACGCCGTACGCGAGGTGTACCAGGTTGTGCAGGATCGACACCTGGAACAGCCCGAGCAGCTTCGCCTCGGAGTGGTGCCCGGCGAACTTCATCGTGCCGTAGTCCGTGGTGATGCCGGGGATGAAGCCCAGCACCCCGATCAGCAGGAAGAGCACGCCGGCCGCCTGCGCGGCGCGACGGACGGGGGACGCGGCGGTCGCCGATGCCCCTCGACCGGGTCTGTTCACCATGTCAACCACCTCCGTCGACGTCCGTGTGGCCCCGGATGCCCGGGACCACACGCCGCAAACCTGCGGAACCGGGCGGTTGCGTGCGGAAGCCGGCTCAGGCCGGTGGCAGGTGCTCCCGGAGCGCGGCGAACTCGGCCACGGTCAGCCAGGAGGGGTTGGCGCCCTGCGGCTGGCGGAGCACCTCCGCCCCGGCCAGCCGGGCGTCGGCGCGCAGCCGCTCCCGGGGCACCCGGTCGCCCGGGTCGAGCACCGTCAGCTCCAGCGGCACCGACCAGGGCTCCCCCGGCGCCCCCGGCACGGCCGGCCCGGCCAGGCGTCCGACACCCCACACCCCGTACGCCAGCCGGCGTCGGCTGCCGCTGGCCCAGAGGACCACCGGCTGACCCGCCCGCATCAGCTCCGAGCGGTAGCCGGGGCGGACGCACCAGCTCCGCACCCGGGGGTCGGCGGCGAAGCGGGACGCCAGATCGCCCGCGTCCGCGTTGCCCTTGACCAGCCAGGCGCCGAGGCTTTCCGGGGTCACCCGTCGAGTCGTCATCCGGTGCTGGTGCCCAGGGCCGGCACAGGTCAATCCGTCAACGTGGCGTTGACCACTCCACGAGGGCGTTTACCGGACGTGGGAGCTGGAGACTTTCCGCCGGTACCGACCGAGGGGGAGACCGTGTCCGAGACCGACCGCCCAGAGCCGCGCGACCGGGGCACAGCGCCCGCCGGGGTGACTGACCCGCTCCTGTGGCGGCTCGCCGCCGGCGTGGCGGACGCGCACCAGCCGGACGAGACCGGGCACTGCGACAACCTGCTCTGCGACCACCAGGAGTGGCCGTGCGACGCCGCCCGCCACGCGCAGCGGGCGCTGGCACTCTCCGGCGACGCCCCCGAGGAGGTCGCCGACCCGGTTCGCGACGACCGGCGGGAGGAGTCGCCGGGCGACCTGACGGCCCTGCCCCGCCACCACTCCCGGACGGCCGCCGAGGCGGCCTGACGCTTCCCGGCGGGACCGCCGCCCGGGGCGGCTGCCGCCGCACCCACTCACCGACCCGCCGTCACATCGGCCGGCTCGGCTGTGTCTACTGCTGTGAGACGCGACGAGGGGGCGACGTGACAGCGGTCGACGAGCACGAGTGGTTGACGCAGCGGTTCGAGGAGCACCGGACCCGGCTCCGGGCGGTGGCGTACCGGATGCTCGGCTCGGTGAGCGAGGCCGACGACGCCGTCCAGGACGCCTGGCTACGGGTCAGCCGGGCCGACACCGGCGCCGTGGAGAACATCGGCGGCTGGCTGACCACCGTGGTGGCCCGGGTCTGCCTGAACGTGCTCCGCTCGCGGGAGCGGCGCCGCGAGGAACCACTCGACGTGCGGCTGCCCGAGCCGGTGATCAGCCGCGAGCCCGGGGACGACCCCGAACACGCCGCGGTGCTGGCCGACTCGGTCGGGCTGGCGCTGCTGGTGGTGCTGGAGACGCTGACGCCGGCCGAGCGGCTCGCGTTCGTCCTGCACGACATGTTCGCCGTGCCGTTCGAGGAGATCGCCCCGATGGTCGAGCGGTCCCCGGCCGCGGCCCGGCAACTGGCCAGCCGCGCCCGGCGGCGGGTACGCGGGCAGGCCCCCGTGCCCGACCCGGACCACGCCCGGCAGCGGGAGGTCGTCGAGGCGTTCTTCGCCGCCGCCCGCGACGGCGACTTCGACGCGCTCGTCGCCGTGCTGCACCCCGACGTCGTGCTGCGCTCCGACGGCGGCCCGGGCAGCCGCCACACGGTCGTGCTCACCGGCGCGGAGACGGTCGCCGGGCAGGCGGTCACCTTCGGACGGCTCTACCCGTTCATGCGGCCGGCGCTGGTCAACGGCGCCGCCGGCGCCGTGGTCGCGGCGCAGGGCCGGCCGATCTCGGTCATGGGCTTCACCGTCACCGACGGCCGGATCGTCGCGGTCGACGTGCTCTCCGACCCCGACCGGCTGCGCCGGCTCGACCTGGCCGGCCTCGACGCCTGACGGTATGCGGCCCGGCGGGGCCCGGGACCTCGGTCGCCCCGCCGGGGAGCGATGTCGTCCGCACCGAGGGGTAGCCGCCGCCCGGCCCCGCGGCACGCGCCGCGGGCGCGAACGGCCAGGTCGGTCAGGCGTCCGCCTCCGCGCGCAGCTGCTCCTCGGAGGCGCCGCGCCGCCAGTAGCCGGCGAAGGTCACCCGCCGCCGGTCCAGGCCGCGGTCGGTGACCAGGTGCCGGCGGACCGCCCGGACCGTCGAGGATTCGCCGGCGATCCACGCGTACGGGACGCCGGCCGGGAGCCGGGCCGCGCGGATCGCCTCGACCAGCAGGCCGCTGCCGGGCGGGGTGGTGCCCCGGACCAGCCAGCGCACCTCCGCGTTCGCCACGGTGGGCAGGTCGCGCACGTCGGCGGCGGCCGGCACCTCGATCCACGCCCGGACGGTGGCGCCGGCGGGCAGCCAGGCCAGGATGCCGGCGGCGGCCGGCAGCGCCGTCTCGTCGGCGGCCAGCAGGACGTGGTCGGTGCCGGGCGGGGGCCGGAAGCAGACGCTGCGGTTGTCCCGCTCGGCGGGTCCGAGCAGGACGATCCGGTCCCCCGGCCGGGCCCGGCCCGCCCACCGGGTGGCCGGGCCGCTGTCACCGTGGTGGACGAAGTCGACGTCCACCTCGGACGCCTCCGGCCGCTGCCCGCTGATGGTGTAGGAGCGCATCACCGCGCGGACCGCCGGGTCGGTGGCCCGCCAGCGCGCGTACCAGTCGTCGCCGGCGTCGAGCGGGACCACCGGCTCCGGCTGGCCCGGGTGGGGCAGGAAGAGCGAGACGCTCTGGTCCCGGCCGCCGCCGGCGAACGCGGCCAGCTCCTCGCCGGTCAGGGTGACCCGGATCAGCGAGGCGCCGATGCGCCGGGTGTGCCGGACCTGGGCCTGGTAGAAGCGGTAGCGGAGAGCGACGCGGGTCGCGGTGCCGGTCGTCACGGCGTCAGCCGACCCGCTTGGCCGACCGGATGGCGGTGGCGAGGTTCTCCAGCAGCGGCGCCGCGCCAGCGTACGAGAAGCGGGGCACCGCGTCCCACGGGGTGACCTGGTTGGCGCGGACGGCGGGCAGCTGCTGCCAGGTGGGCTTGGCCGCGAGGTCCTTGGGCTGCAACGCGGTGGACCGGTTGTCGAGCAGGATCAGGTCGGCGGGGAACTTGTTGGCGTTCTCCCAGCTCAGGCTCTCGAAGTAGTCGCCGGTGGCGAGCTTGTTCGGCACCACGATGTCGACGCCCAGCTCGGCGAAGTACATCAGGTCGGTGCTGACCTTCGGGTTGGAGACGTAGAACAGGTCGGGGCTGCCGGAGGCGGCGAGGACCCGGATGCCGGGGTTGGCCTTGACCGCCTGGCGGACCGACTCGGCGGCGGCCTCGAAGCGCGCCTTGGCGTCGGTGACCTTCTTCGCGTTCAGGTCGGCGCCGAGGGAGCGGGCCAGTTCCGCGTACCGCTCGATGGGCCGGGTCATCGGCACCCGGGCGGTGGTGACGGTGGCGCTGGGCGCCAGGGCGAGGATCTTGTCGCGGCTCTCGTCCGGCACGTACCAGAGGGCGCCGGGGTCGTACATGTGGGTGACCAGCAGTTCGGGGCGCAGCCCCGCGTACTTCTCGACGTTGAACTCGCCCCAGACGTTGCCGAGCACGGTGACCCGGTCGACGTCGAGACCACCGGCCTGCGGGTCGACGGAGCCGTCGCTGCGGGTGGTCTCGCCGAACACGCCGACGATCTGCGAGTCGAGTCCGAAATCGACCAGCGCGGCGGCGACCCCGATGAAGGCGACGACCCGGCTCGGAGTGCTCGCCAGCTCGATCTTCTGGTTGCGGTCGTCGGTGAACGACCAGGGGCCGGTCGAGCCCTTGGCACTGGTGGAGCCGGGCTCGTCGTCCTGGCCGCAGCCGACGAGGAGGGTCGCGAGGGTGGCGCCGCCAGCGGCGAGCAGGCCCCGGCGGGAGAGTCCGCGGGCGGACATGGAAGCAGGCATGATGACGTCTTTCGATCAGGACCGGACCGCGATGATCCGCGATGGCGGGGTTAGGTTAACCTAACCTAACCCGAAGTCAACCGGTGCCATGCCGTTTCCCCCCGGAGCCGACCCTGTCCGTCACCACGCTCGCCGCCGCCCCGGCGCCGGCGCCACCCACCCGCCGCGCCGGCCCGGCCGCGGCGCTCGCCGCCGGGCTGCTGCTCCTGCTCGTCGTCGCGGTGCTGAGCATCGCCGTCGGCGCCCGACCGCTCTCCCCCACCGAGGTCTGGCACGGCCTGGTCTCCGCCGCCTCCCCCGAACACGCGGTGGTGCACCGGATGCGGCTGCCCCGCACGCTGCTCGGCCTGGTCGCCGGCGCGGCGCTCGGGGTGGCCGGGGCGCTGATGCAGACGCTCACCCGCAACCCCCTGGCCGACCCGGGACTGCTCGGCATCAACGCCGGCGCGGCGGCCGCGGTCGCCTCCGCCACCGCCCTGCTCGGCGTCGGCACCGCCGGCGGCTGGATCTGGTTCGCCCTGCTCGGCGCCGCCACCGTCACCGTCGGGGTGTACGCCGTCGGCGGCGGCCGGCAGGCCACCCCGGACCGCCTCGCGCTGGCCGGGGCGGCGCTCAACGCGGTGCTCTACTCCTACGTCAGCGCGGTCATGCTGCTCAACTCCGCCTCGCTGGACCGGCTGCGGTTCTGGACGGTCGGTTCGCTGGCCAACGCCGAGTTCGCCACCCTGCGTACCGTGGCGCCCTTCGTGCTGGCCGGCCTGCTGGTCGCCCTGGCCGGCGCGCGGTCGCTGAACGCGCTGGCCCTGGGCGACGACACCGCGCGGGCGCTCGGCGCCCGGCCGGCCCTGGTACGCGGCGGCACCATCGCGGCGATCACGCTGCTCTGCGGCGCGGCCACCGCCGCCTGCGGGCCCATCGTCTTCGTCGGGCTGCTCGTGCCGCACCTGGTCCGCGTGCTGACCGGGCCGGACCTGCGCTGGCTGCTGCCCGCCTGCGCGCTGTACGCGCCCGTCCTGCTGCTCGGCGCCGACGTGCTGGGCCGGGTGCTGGGCCGCCCCGGCGAACTCCAGGTCGGCCTGGTCACCGCCGTGCTCGGCGGCCCGCTCTTCCTGCGTCTGGTGGCCCGGCGATGACCGTGCTCCGCACCCCCGGTGGCCGGTCACTGCGCTGGCGTCCCCGATCGCTGGTCGTCGTCGCCACCGCCGTGCTGCTCGCCGCCGGCCTCGGCGTGCTCGCCGTCGGCGGCGGGGACTACCCGATGAGCCCGGCCGACGTGCTGCGCACGCTGACCGGGGGCGGCACCGCGGCCGAGGAGTTCATCGTCGGCGAGCTGCGCCTGCCCCGGCTGGTCACCGCGCTGGGCGTCGGGGCCGCCCTGGCGCTCTCCGGCGCGGTGGTCCAGACGCTGCTGCGCAATCCGCTGGGCAGCCCCGACGTGCTCGGCATCACCCAGGGAGCGGCGACCGGCGGGCTGATCGCCGTGGTGCTCGGCGGCAGCAGCCTCGTGCTGTCCGGCGCGGCGCTGGCCACCGGGATCTGCACCGGCCTGCTCATCCGGGCCGTCGCCGGCGCCCGGGGCCTGGCCGGTCACCGGCTCGTGCTGGTCGGCATCGGCTTCACGGCGATCCTCACCGGCGTCAACGGCTGGCTGCTCACCCGGGCGCCGCTGATGGACGCCGCCCGGGCGGTGCTCTGGCTCACCGGCAGCCTGGACGGGCGCGGCTGGTCGCAGGCGGTACCGCTGCTCGGCGTCCTCGCGGCGCTCACCCCGGTGGTGCTCGCCGGCGGCCGGGCAATGGCCATGGTGGAGCTGGGCGACGAGACCGCGACCGCGCTGGGCGTGCCGGTGACCCGGGTCCGGCAGGTGCTGCTCGGCGCGGCGGTGCTGCTCGCCTCCGTCGCGGCGGCCGCCGCCGGGCCGGTCTCCTTCGTGGCGCTCACCGCCCCGCACCTGGCCCGCCGGCTCACCCGTGCGCCGGGGCCGAACCTGGTGGCCTCGGCGCTCACCGGTGCGGTGCTGCTGGTCGGGGCGGACCTGGTGGCGCAGCGCGCCCTCGCCGGCCAGCAACTTCCGGTCGGCGTGGTGACCGGCGTGCTCGGCGGGACGTACCTGGTGTGGTTGCTCGCCGCGCGGCGGGCCGGACGGAACTGAGGGAGATCACGTGTCGGGAAACCCACGCCTGGACGGGGTCGGGCTGACCCTGGCGTACGAGCGGCGGATCGTCGCGGAGGGGCTGTCGGTGGCCGTACCGGACGGGTCGTTCACCGTGGTCATCGGTCCGAACGCCTGCGGCAAGTCGACGCTGCTGCGGGCCCTGGCCCGGACGCTGCGGCCGCGCGCCGGGACGGTGCTGCTCGACGGGCGGGACATCCACGCGCTGCCGTCCCGGGCGGTGGCCCGTACCCTCGGCCTGCTGCCGCAGTCGTCGGTGGCGCCGGACGGCATCACGGTGGCCGACCTGGTCGCCCGCGGCCGGTACCCGCACCAGGGGCTGCTGCGGCAGTGGTCCCGGGAGGACGAACGGGTGGTCGCCGAGTCGATGGCCGCCACCGGCGTCGCCGAGCTGGCCGACCGGCCGGTCGACGAGCTCTCCGGCGGGCAGCGGCAGCGGGTCTGGATCGCCATGGCGCTGGCCCAGCAGACGCCGCTGCTGCTGCTCGACGAGCCGACCACCTGGCTGGACGTCGCCCACCAGATCGAGGTGCTGGACCTGTGCGCCCGGCTGCACGAGGAGCAGGGCCGGACGCTGGTGGCGGTGCTGCACGACCTGCACCACGCCGCCCGCTACGCCACCCACCTGATCGCCATGCGCGACGGCCGGGTGGTCGCCGAGGGCGACCCGCGCGAGGTGGTCACCGCCGACCTGGTCCAGGAGGTGTTCGGGCTGCCGTGCCGGATCGTCGAGGACCCGGAGACCGGCACGCCGCTGGTGGTGCCCGCCACCCGCCGTCCACGTTTGCCGGACGCGGCCTCGCGGGTAGTGCCGACGGCCTGACCGGACACCAAGATCCGGCGTACGGCCGGAGGAGTCGCGATGGCGGGCATGGCCCGGAAGTGGGCGGGGTCCGCCGTCGGGCGGCTGCGGCAGGGCTGGCGGCCGGCGCTGGAGGCGGCCGCGGCGGCCACCGTCGCGTGGATCGTCGCGGCCCGGCTGATCGGCCACCCGGATCCGTTCTTCGCGCCGAGCGCCGCGCTGATCGTGCTCGGCGAGGCGCGCGGGAAGCGACTGCGGCAGACCGTCGAGATGGTGCTCGGGGTGGCCGCCGGGGTGCTCGCCGCCGACCTGGCCGTGCAGTCGCTCGGCCCGGGCACCGGCACCGTCTTCCTCGTGCTGCTGCTGACCATCGGCCTCATGCTCACCATCGGGGCGAGCAGCACGCTCACCGTCCAGGCCGCCGTCTCCGCCCTCTACCTGGTCGCGGTCGCCGCGCCGCAGGGCGGCGGGCTGGTGCCGTTCCGGTTCGTCGACGCGCTGATCGGCGGTGCGGTGGCGCTGGCCGCGAGCCAGCTCATGGTGGCCCGGGACCCGCTCGGCCCGCTCGTCGCCGAGGCCCGGCGCACCTACGGCGACCTGGCCGACCTGCTCGACCGGATCGACCGGGCCCTGGCCGGCGCCGACGAGGACGCCGCCCGCGCGGCGCTGGACCGGGCCCGCGAGGTGGACGGCTGCGTGGACCGCTTCCGCGTCGCCGTGCAGGCCTGCAGCGAGTCGCTGCGGCTGCGGGTCCGCAAGCGTCGCCACCTCGACCAGGTGGCGGAGGTCGAGGCCACCTGCCACCAGCTCGACTACGCGGTACGCAACATCCGGGTGCTGGCCCGCAACGGCGTGACGCTGACCCGGCTCGGCACGCCGGCCCCGCCGGAGCTGGGCGAGGCGATCCGGGCGCTCGGCGAGGCGGTGCGCGCCGCCGCCGACGCCCTCTCCACCGACCTCGGTGGACACTCCGACGCGGACCGGCACGCGGATCGCGCCGACCACGCCGCCCTGGAGGCGGTACGCCTCGCCGCCCGGATGCTCCGGGCCGACCCGCCGCTGCCACTGATCATGATCGTGGGCCAGATCCGGGCCACCGCCATCGACCTGCTGCGCGGGGTCGGGGTGGACGACGCGGCCGTGCTGGGCCGGGTCGACGAGGCGCTGGGCCTGCCGAACACCTGAGCCGCCGGTCGTATCCGGGTCAACTGCCGGCGGGTGTCGGGTGAGTGTGCCCGTCCCGCTCGCCGTCACGTCCAGCCGGTGCCGGTCCAACCTTCGCTGATCCACGGTGGCGCCCACCCCGTCACCGCCGCCGCTGCGACAAGGACGGTCACCGTCGCTGTCCCCACGAGCGCACCCCGCCCGAGGTACCTGGTCCCGGGCAGGCGGGTCAGCAACCAACCCGCAGCCACGGTCACCGGCAGGAGTAGGCAGTTGGTTGCGCCGAAGTAGAAGGTCCACTCGCCGGGCGAATCCCTTCCGACCCACAGTGCATTCGCGGCGGCCGTGGCGCACCAGGTGTGGGCGATGATCACCAGGCCGGCACTCGTGGCCGCCTGGGCGACCTCCGATCGCCTGCCCACGGTGCTCCTGTCTGTCGAGTTCGCCGGGGCCGATCAGCTTATCCGGGCCAGCTCGCCGGAGGCTCGTCCGCTCCGTCCGGAATCCCTCCCGGCTCAGCGGGGCGACGGCGGGGCGGCCGCGCCGGCCGGCGGCTGCGGGCCGAAGGCGCTGAGAAACCGGTCCCGGAAGGTGTCCATCCGCCAGACCGGCGCGCTCGGGCCGGGCCGCAGCCCTTCGTCCCAGCCCCAGGCGGCGACCCGCGCCAGCACGGCCGGGTCGTGGGCCACGATGGTGATCGGCACGTCCCGTCCGGCGTTCTCCCCGGTCACCACCGGCGCGGGCTGGTGGTCGCCGAGGAAGACCAGCACCAGGTTGTCGTCGCCGTACGTCTCCACGTAGGAGATCAGGCTGTTCAGCGAGTACTCGATGGAGCGCCGGTAGCCGGTGCGGACCTCGGTGGCGCTGCGCCCCACCACGTCCTTCGGGTTGACGGCCACCGAGGTCGGCCGGCGGTAGATGGACCCGTCGCCGACGTGGTCCCAGTCCAGCATCCGGGGGATCGCCGCCCAGGGTGAGTGGCTGGAGATCAGCGGGATCTCCGCCATGATCGGCGCGTGCCCCGGCGTGGCCCGCTCCCGCCGGTGGAAGGTGGCCAGCGTGTACTGGTCGGGCATGGGCGCGTAGTTGAACTTCGGGCCGCGGTAGTCGAGCCCGGCCGCGTCGTGGTAGCGGTCGAAGCCGAAGAAGCTCTTCTCCGGCCAGGGCTGGGTGGCCGCCGGCATCACCCCCACCGTCTGCCAGCCGGCCCGCCGGAACGCGCCGTTGAGGGTGAGCCGGTCGCCGGCCAGCAGGCTGAGGTGGCGTTGCTGGTTGTCCACCCAGAGCCCGGACAACAGCGTGTCGTGCGCCAGCCAGCTTCCCCCGCCGGCGGTGGGTGAGGTGAGGAAACCGCTGCGGGCGGAAAAGCCCCGCTCGGCGAGGCGGCGCGTACCGCCGTCGAGCACCGCGCCGACCTGCGGGGCGAACTCCGGGTCCTGCACCGCGTCCCGGCCGTAGCTCTCCACGAACGCGACGATCACGTCCTTGCCGCGCAGCGCGGTGAGCAGCTCATCGCCCGGGGTGTCGCGGAAGGCGTCGGCGGCGGCCTCGGCGGCGAAGGCCTCCCGGTCCCGCAGCCCGGCACCCACCTGACCGACATGCTGGCCGACCAGCCGGGACGTGCCCGAGTCGGCGACCGGCACGCCGATCGTCGCGCCGGCGACCCAGACCACCGCGCACCCCGCCAGCACCCGGACCGTCCGCCGGTCGTGCCGGGCCACCAGCCGGGTCAGCCGGAGCACCGACCGGGTGGTCAGCACCAGCAACGCGCCGACCGCGGCGACCAGCGCCACGATCGCGCCGACCGCGCCGGCCCGGCCGACGGAGTCGCGGACGAAGCCGTACGCGTCGTCCAGCAGCACCCAGTCGAGAACCAGGTCGAAGGGGCGGGCGAGGCTGGCGGACATCCCCATGTCGAGCAGCTTGACGACGGCGAGCAGCCCGAGCGCGACGCCGCACAGCACCGCCACCGTCCGCCGGGCCACGCCGCGCAGCACCAGCAGCAGCGCGGCGGCGACCAGCCCCTCGACCGGGATGCGCAGGAACGCGGCGGGGCCGAGCTGGTCGAGCCGGTTCGGCGCCACCAGCACGGCGAACACGAGCAGGCCGGCCGCCACGGTGGTCACCCGCGCCGCGACGGTACGCACCCGTCCCCGTCCACCGGCGACGGCGTCATCCGCCACGGCGTCGACGGATTCCGCCGCGGCGTCGACGGAATCCGCGGCGGCGGGAGGACCGGCTGGTCCGTCCACCCTGGCCCGGCGGCGCAGGCGCGACAGCACTGACACTGCGATGTCCCTTCCCTGGGCTACCCCCGGCCGTCCGGCCGGGCGATCGGTGCGGCTCAGACGGGCTGGTGCGCGGCGAGCGGGCGCTCGGCGACGGTCTCCGGCGCCGGCCGGAGAGCCGGCGTCGGACGGCGTACCGGGGCGGTCCGGACCCGGCCGTGCCACCAGAGCCAGCCGACGTCGTGGCCGAACGACTCGACCAGCAGCGCCAGCGAGGCCGCCACCACGACGGCGGTCGCCGGCGCGGGCAGCACCTCCGCCGTGGCGACCAGCAGCAGCACCCCCTGGGCCGCGGCCACCACCTTGCGCCAGTACCGCGGCGGCAGCGTCCCACGCATCCACGGCAGCACCCAGCTCGCCGCGACGAAGGCGTACCGCATCGCGCCGATGGCGAGCACCCACCCGCCGGTGGACGGCGCCACGTGGACGCTGAGCACCAGGATCAGGAAGGCGTCGACCTCCATGTCGAAGCGGGCGCCGAGCGCGCTGGCGGTGCCGGTGCGCCGGGCCACCCAGCCGTCGACGGCGTCCAGGGCCAGCGCCACCACGGCCATCGGCACCAGCACGGCCAGCGGCGCCGCCGCGTCGATGGCGTCCACCACCAGGGCGGTCACCCCGCCGACGAGCACGGCCCGGGTCAGCGTCACCCGGTCCGCCGGACCCAACCGGTCCGCGCCGCGCCGGCGCAGGCCACGGTCGAGCGCCCCGCAGAGCCCGATACCGTACGCGACGCCGGCCAGCCAGCCGGCGACGTCGAGCCCGACGGTCGCGGCCAGCCCGGCGAGCAGGACGATCTGGGCGGTCAGGCCGATCACCGGACCGGTTCGAACCTTGGACACCCTGCCTCCGTGTTTATGATCGACGGCCTCGACAGGAAACACGGAGCGCGCGGCCGTTCGGTTCGGTCCGGCAGCCAGATGAGGAGAACATCCGCGTGATCCGCGACGCCCGCGCCTTCTGGCTCCGCTCCCCCGGCGTGGGTGAGATCCGCCCGGTGACGCTACCGGCGCCGGGCCCCGACGAGGTCCTGGTACGCGCGCTGTACTCGGGGGTCAGCCGGGGCACCGAGACGCTGGTCTTCACCGGCGGCGTGCCGGCCGACCAGTACGCGGCGATGCGCGCCCCGTTCCAGGAGGGCGACTTCCCCGCCCCGGTCAAGTACGGCTATCTCAGCGTCGGCGTGGTCGAGGCCGGTCCGGCGCGGCTGCGCGGGCGTACCGTCTTCTGCCTGCACCCGCACCAGAGCGCGTACGTCGTGCCGGCCTCGGCCGTGACGCCGGTGCCCGACGGCGTGGCGGCGGCCCGGGCGGTGCTGGCCGGCACGGTGGAGACGGCGGTGAACGCGCTCTGGGACGCCGCGCCGCTGGTCGGCGACCGGGTCAGCGTGGTGGGCGCCGGCATGGTCGGCTGCGCCGTCGCGGCGCTGCTCGCCCGCTTCCCCGGGGTACGCGTCGAACTGGTGGACACCGACCCGGCGCGGGCGGCGGTGGCCGCGGCGCTGGGCGTCGGGTTCGCGTCGCCCGACGACGCGGCCGGCGGGCGGGACCTGGTGGTGCACGCCAGCGCGACCGGCCCGGGGTTGCAGCACGCCATCGACCTGCTCGCCCCGGAGGGCACGGTGGTCGAGCTGAGCTGGTACGGCGACCGGCCGGTGCACCTGTCGCTGGGCGGGTCGTTCCACTCCGGCCGGTTGACCATCCGCAGCAGCCAGGTCGGCACGGTCTCGCCGGCCCGGGCGGCGCGGCGAAGCTACGCCGACCGGATGGCGCTGGCCCTGGAGCTGCTCGCCGACCCGGTCTTCGACGCGCTGCTCACCGGCCGGTCGCGCTTCGCGGACCTGCCCGACGTGCTCGACCGACTGGCCGCGGGGACCCTCCCCGCGCTGTGCCACCTCATCACCTACGACGGGGAGTGACGCCGTGTTCAGCGTGACCGTACGGGACCACATGATGGTCGCCCACAGCTTCCGGGGCGAGGTCTTCGGGCCGGCGCAGCGGCTGCACGGGGCGACGTTCGTGGTGGACGCGACCTTCCGCCGCGCCGAGCTGGACGCCGACGGCATCGTGGTGGACATCGGCCGGGCCACCGAGGAGCTGCGGGCGGTCCTCGCCGAGCTGACCTACCGCAACCTCGACGACGAGCCGGCTTTCGCCGGGGTGAACACCACCACCGAGGTGCTGTGCCGCACGGTGGCGGACCGGCTGGCCGAGCGGGCGCACGCCGGTGGGCTCGGCCCGGGGGCCCGCGAGCTGGCCGGGATCACGGTGACGCTGCACGAGTCGCACATCGCCTGGGCCAGCTACGAACGGTCGCTGTAGCCGGTGCCCGTGGTGCACGTCGTCCTTCCCGGCGACATCGACGACCCGGCGACCCCGAGCGGCGGCAACACGTACGACCGCCGGGTCTGCCGGGGCCTCGCCGAGCGGGGGTGGGCGGTGCGCGAGCACGGCGTACCCGGGCGGTGGCCGCGCCCCGACCCGCCGGCGCGGACCCGCCTGGCCGGGGTGCTCGCGACGCTGCCCGACGGCACGGTGGTGCTGCTGGACGGGCTGGTCGCCTCGGCCGTGCCGGAGGTGCTGGCCCCGCACGCCCGGCGGCTGCGGCTGGTGGTGCTGGTGCACATGCCGCTGGAGGACGCCACCGAGGCCGCCGCGCTGGCCTGCACCGCCGCGGTGGTCACCACCAGCGGGTGGACCCGCCGCCGCCTGCTCGACCGGTACCCGCTGCCCGCCGACCGGGTGCACGTCGCCACCCCCGGGGTGGACCCGGCGCCGCCGGCGACCGGCGCGGGTGCCGGCACGGCGCTGCTCTGCGTCGCGGCGGTCACCGCCCACAAGGGACACGACGTGCTGGTCCGCGCCCTGGCCGAGGTCGCCGACCTGCCCTGGACGCTGGACTGCGTGGGCGCGCTCACCCGCGACCCCGGCTTCGTGGCCGGGCTGCGCCGGCTGGTGGACGCGCGGGGGCTGGCCGGGCGGGTACGGCTGGCCGGACCGCGCACCGGGTCCGACCTCGACGCCGCGTACGCCGCCGCCGACCTGCTGGTGCTCGCCTCGCACGCCGAGACGTACGGGATGGTGGTCACCGAGGCCCTGGCCCGCGGCCTGCCGGTGCTCGCGACCCGGGTGGGCGGGGTGCCCGAGGCGCTGGGCCGGGCGCCGGACGGCGAGCCGCCCGGCCTGCTGGTACCCGCCGGCGACCCGGCCGCGCTGGCCGGCGCGCTGCGGCGCTGGCTCACCGGGGCGCCGCTGCGGCACCGGCTGCGGCAGGCGGCCCTGGCCCGCCGGGACGGCCTGGCCGGCTGGCCGGACACCGCCGCCGCGATCGCCCACGTCCTGAATGGAGTGCAGCTATGACCACGCACGCCACCGACCCCTTCGCCGACTGGCTCGCGCTGCGCGAGCCCGCCGACGCCGCCGCCCGCGCCGACGACCTGGTGGACCGGGTCCGCGCCCGGCTGGCCGCCGGCCGGCCCTTGGTGGTGCACGACCTGGGCAGTGGCACCGGGTCCATGGCACGCTGGCTGGCCCCCCGGCTGCCCGGCCCGCAGCACTGGGTCCTCTACGACCGGGACCCCGGGCTGCTCGACCGGGCCCTCGCCGCCCCGCCGCGCGCCGCCGACGGCAGCCCGGTGCGCGTCGAGACGCGGCGCACGGACATCACCCGGCTCACCGCCGCCGACCTGACCGGCGCCGACCTGGTCACCGCCTCGGCGTTGCTGGACATGCTGACCGCCGAGGAGATCGAGGCGATCGTGACGGCCTGCGTCGGGGCGGGCCGCCCGACCCTGTTCACGCTCTCCGTCATCGGCCGGGTGCGGCTCGATCCGCCGGACGAGCTGGACGCGGAGGTCGCCGCGGCGTTCGACGCGCACCAACGCCGTACCGTCGACGGCCGGCGGCTGCTCGGGCCGGACGCCGCCGCGGCCACCGTCGCCGCGTTCCGGCGGCGCGGGGTTCCCGTGACCGTCCGGTCCAGCCCGTGGCGGCTGGGCGCCGGGCAGGACGCGCTGATCGCCGAGTGGTTCACCGACTGGTGCGACGCCGCCGTCGAGCAGCGCCCCGAGCTGGCCGCCCGGATCACCGAGTACGCGCGGCGGCGGCTGGCCGAGGCGGCGGCGGGCCGGCTGACCGTCACGGTGGGCCACGACGACCTGCTCGCCGGGGTGGAATGAACCCGACGGCCGGCCAGTACGTGGAGGAGGGAGAGATCTTCGACAGGAGGCCCCGCGTGCCACAGGCTGCCCACGACACCCCCGGCACCCCGGTCCGTCCGACGTGGGCCTGGGTGAGCAACCTCGGCGGCGTCGCGCTGGTGGCGGCGCTGCTGTGGTGGCTGGGCACCGGCCCGGCGCTGGCCGCGCTGCGCCGCATCGACACCGCGGCGGTGGTCGCGGCGCTGCTGCTCGGGGCGCTCAGCACCGTCTGCTGCGCCTGGCGATGGCGGCTGGTCGCCGGAGGGCTCGGCGTCCGGCTTCCGCTGGGCACCGCCGTGGCGGACTGCTACCGGGCGGTCTTCCTCAACGCCACCCTGCCCGGCGGGGTGCTCGGCGACGTGCACCGGGCGGTCCGCCACGGCCGGGAGGCCGGCGACCTGGGCCGGGCCGTGCGGGCGGTGGTCTGGGAACGCAGCGCCGGTCAGGTCGTCCAGGTCACGCTCGCCGCGGCGCTGCTGCTGGCGCTGCCGTCGCCGGTGCGGCCCTGGCTGCCGGAGGCCACCGCGCTGGCCCTGGCGGTGGCCCTCGTGGTGGTGCTGGCGGCCCGGGCGCTGCCCCGCTCCGGTCCGTCCCGGCGGGCCCGCGCGCTGCGCGCCGCCGCCGCCGACGTCCGCGCCGGCCTGCTGACCCGCCGGACCGGGCCGGGGGTGCTGCTCGCCTCGGCGGTGGCGGTCCTCGGCCACCTGGGGACCTTTTTGGTGGCGGCCCGGGTCGCCGGAGCCACGGCCCCGCTGGCGCAGCTGCTGCCGCTGACGCTGCTGGCGCTGCTCGCGATGGGGCTGCCGGCGAACGTGGCCGGGTTCGGCCCGCGCGAGGGGGTGGCCGCCTGGGCGTTCGGGGCCGCCGGCCTGGGCGCCGCCCAGGGGGTGTCCACGGCTCTGGTGTACGGGGCGCTGGTGGTCGTCGCCGCCCTGCCCGGCGCCGCCGTGCTGCTGCTGGGCCGGCTTCCGGCCCGGTTCTCGTACCGGTCCACGCCTCGTACGGTGGGCCAGGGCGGTTCTGCCGCGGTACCCGCTGCCGGGTTGGCCGGCAGCGCCTGACGGAGGAGACACATGTACGGAGCACTTCCGGTCGCCACGGTCCGCACGCAGGTCACGGTCCCGCTGCGCCTACCCGACGGGTACGCCACCACGGCCCGGGTCTTCACCTTCGACGGGCTGGTGGACGGGCGGGAGCACCTGGCGTTCGGGCTCGGCGACTGGGCGGGCGCGCTGCGGCGGCAGCCGGGCGGGCCCGCGCCGCTGGTCCGCCCGCACAGCGAGTGCCTGACCGGGGACGTCTTCGGCAGCCAGCGCTGCGACTGCGGCCCGCAGCTGCGCGAGGCGGTGGAGCGCATCGCCGACGCCGGCGGGTTCCTGCTCTACCTGCGGCAGGAGGGGCGCGGCATCGGCCTGTACCCGAAGCTGGACGCCTACGCGTTGCAGGACGCCGGCCTGGACACCTACGAGGCGAACGTGGCGCTCGGGCACGGCGAGGACGAACGCGACTACCGGGCGGCCGCGCAGATGCTGGCGGTGCTGGGCGTGCGGCGGCTGACGCTGCTGAGCAACAACCCGGAGAAGGCCGAGCAGCTCGACGGGCTCGGCGTTGCGGTGACGGAGGTGGTCCCCACCGGGGTCTACCTCTCCCCCGCCAACGCCGACTACCTGGCGGCGAAGGCGAGCCGGGCGGCCACCCGCACCGCCGACTCGCCGTCGCTGACCTGAGATGGGCGCCGTGCCGGCGGGCCGGCGGCCGTACGTGCTGCTGAGCTGCGCCACGTCGATCGACGGGTACATCGACGACGCCACCGGGCAGCGGCTGCTGCTGTCCAACGCCGACGACCTGGCCCGGGTCGACGCCGTCCGGGCCGGCTGCGACGCGATCCTGGTCGGCGCCGGCACCGTCCGCCGCGACGACCCGCGGTTGGTGATCCGCTCGGAGCGGCTGCGCCGGGCGCGGATGGACCGCGGGCTGCCGCCGTCGCCGCTGAAGGTGACGCTGACCGGGCGGGGCGACCTCGACCGGCGCGCCCGGTTCTTCACCGTCGGCGACGCGGACCGGATCGTGTACTGCGCCTCGCCAGCCGTGGCGAAGACCAGCGAGATGTTGGACGGGCTGGCCACCGTGGTCGACGCCGGCGACCCGCTGGACCCGGCCCGGGCGCTGGCCGACCTGGCCGGGCGCGGGGTGGACCGGCTGATGGTGGAGGGCGGCGGGTCGGTGCACGCCCAGTTCCTCACCGCCGGGCTCGCCGACGAGCTGCACCTGGTGGTCGCCCCGTTCTTCGTCGGCGACCCCCGGGCGCCCCGCTTCGTCCGCGACGGCCCGTTCCCCTGGCACCCTGGCCGACGGGCCCGGGTGATCGAGGCCCGACAGATCGGTGACGTGGTGCTGGTCCGGTACGCCCTGTCGGAACGCTGCCCGGACGCCTGAGCCGGTGAACCGGCGGGCCCGTTCGTCCGTACCACCGGCCGACACGGAGAACCGACCTACTACGCTTCGTCGTAGGAGGTGGGGCGTGGCGGACGAGGGAGCGGCTGTGGTGGACGAGGGCGACGAGCAGGTGACCGCGTGGGCGCTGGCCGCCGGGCGGGGCGACCCGCTGGCGCTGGCCGCGTTCGTCCGGGCCACCCAGGGCCCGACCTGGCGGTTCCTGCACCACCTGCTGGCCGACGCGGAGACCGACGACCTGGTGCAGGAGACGTACCTGCGGGCGATGCGCGCGCTGCCCCGGTTCGCCGCCCGGTCCTCGGCGCGGACCTGGCTGTTCGGCATCGCCCGGCGGGTCGCCGCCGACCACCTCCGCTCCCGGCGGGCCCGCCCACCGGCCACCACCATCGACGGGTACGACCCGCCGTCGGCGGGCCGGTTCGAGAACGTCGTGGTGCTGGACGCCCTGCTGCGGCAACTGCCGGCCGAGCGGCGCGAGGCCTTCGTCGCCACCCAGCTCCTCGGCCTGTCGTACGCCGAGGCGGCGCAGGTCTGCGACTGTCCCGTCGGCACCATCCGGTCGCGGGTGGCCCGGGCCCGGGCGGACCTGGTCGACGCCATGGCCGAACGCGCCACCCGGACGGACACCCGCGCCGGCTGACCCCGCCGCCGGCGCGCATCGTTCCGTAAGGACATCGCAAGGTTTCCGCGCCCCGACACCGGCCCGGCCCGCGGCTACGCTGACCGGCACGAGGGGGAGGTACGCGTGCCGCAACGGGTGCTGGTCGTCGACGACGACCGGACGGTCAGCGACGTGGTCTGCCGCTACCTGGAACACGCCGGCTACCAGGTGGACCACGTCGGGGACGGCGCCGCCGCGCTGGCCGCCGTCGCCGCCGCGCCGCCGCAGCTGGTGGTGCTCGACGTGATGCTGCCCGGCGTCGACGGGCTGGAGGTCTGCCGGCGGCTGCGGGAGCGGCCGGACGGCGTACCCATCGTGATGTTGACCGCGCGCGGCGACGAGGCCGACCGGATCCTCGGCCTGCAACTGGGCGCGGACGACTACCTGAGCAAGCCCTTCTCCCCCCGCGAGCTGGTGCTGCGGGTGCGCTCGGTGCTGCGCCGGGCCGGCGGCGAGCCGGCCGGCGCGGCGCCGGAGGTGCTCACCGACGGCGCCCTCACCGTCGAGACCGGCCCCCGGGTGGCCCGGCTGCACGGTCGGGAGCTGGCCCTCACGCTGCGCGAGTTCGACCTGCTGGCCCACCTGATGCGGCACCCGGCACGGGCGTTCCGCCGGGCCGAACTGCTGGAGCGGGTCTGGGGCTGGAGCTTCGGCGACCAGTCCACCGTCACCGTCCACGTGCGCCGGCTGCGGGAGAAGATCGAGGCCGACCCGGCCGACCCGCGCCGGATCGTCACGGTGTGGGGCGTCGGCTACCGGTACGAGCCGGTTGATGGCTGACCTGGCGCTGATCTTCGGGGCGGCGCTCGCCGCGGCCTGCTGCGTCGGGCTGCTCGGCGCGGGGGCGCTGCGGCTGCTGCGCGGCCGGTCCATCACGGTGCACATCTCCGTCCTGCTGGCGATGACGGTGAGCGCGGTGGCGGCCGGGGTCGCGGTGATCGCCGAGGCGATGTTCCTCTCCCCGCACGACCTGGAGGTGGTGCTGATCACCGTCTCCGCGGCGGCGGTGGTCAGCCTCGCCGTCGGCTGGCTCTTCGGCCGGCGGCTCGCCGCGGCGGCGGTCTGGGCGGACCAGGCCCGGGAGCGGGAGCGGCGGATCGAGAAGGGCCGCCGCGACCTGGTCGCCTGGGTGTCGCACGACCTGCGCACGCCGCTGGCCGGGCTGCGGGCGATGGCCGAGGCGCTGGAGGACGGGGTGGTCGCCGACCCGGAGACGGTGCACGAGTACCACCGCCGGATCCGGGTGGAGACCGACCGGATGACCCGCCTGGTCGACGACCTGTTCGAACTGTCCCGGATCAACGCCGGGGCGTTGCGGCTGTCGCTGTCCGCCGTGCCGCTGGGTGACGTGGTCTCCGACGCCCTGGCCGGCACCGCGCCGCTGGCCGCGGCCCGCCAGATCCGGCTGGTCGCCGCCGAGTCGGGCTGGCCGACGGTGACCGCCAGCGAGCCGGAGCTGGCCCGGGTGGTGGGGAACCTGCTGCTCAACGCGGTGCGCTACACCCCGGACGACGGCACCGTGCGGGTCGACGCCGGCCGCGACGGCGACGCCGCCTGGCTGGCCGTGGCGGACACCTGCGGCGGCATCCCCGAGGACGACCTGCCCCGGCTCTTCGACGTGGCCTTCCGGGGCGAGCCGGCCCGCACGCCCCGGCCCGGCAACGGCGGCGCCGAGGGCTCCGGCGGGCTGGGCCTGGCGATCGTGCGCGGACTGGTCGAGGCGCACGGCGGCCGGGTCGACGTGCGCAACGTCGCCGGCGGGTGCCGGTTCGTCGTCCGGCTGCCGCTGGCCGACGGCTGACCCGTCCCGGCCGACCGTCGGACACTCACTCGGACCGGCGGCCCGGCGCGGCCGGGGGCTCAGGGGCGGCTCAGCTCGGCGAACCAGCGGCGGCCGGCCCGGAACACCTCGCCGACGGCCAGCCCGGCCGCCGCCGCCGGGCCCGCCACCGCGGCGGTGTCCAGCCAGGCCCAGCGGAAGCTCGGCCCCGGACGCCGACCGGTCAGCACGTGGACCTGCCCCTGCCAGGCGCCGGACCCCGGCGGCTCCAGCTCCACCAGCACCGTGCCGGCCGGCCGCAGCAACGCCCGGCACCGGCGCAGCAGCGCCGCCGGGTCGCCGCCGATGCCGATGTTGCCGTCCAGCAGCACCGCGTGCGCCCAGCGTCCCTCCGCCGGCAGCGGGCCGAACAGGTCGGCCTGCACGGCCACCGCACCCCGGGCCCGGGTCAGCGCCACCGCCCGGGCCGACACGTCCACCCCGAGCGTGGTCAGCCCGGACCGGGTCAGGGCCAGGGTCACCCGGCCCGGTCCGCAGCCCAGGTCCAGGGTGGGGCCGGCGCAGCGGGCGAGCACCGCCGTGTCCGCCGGGTCGGCCGGCCCGTGCCACCGGTCCACCGGCAGCGGGCGGCGCAGCCCGTCGGCGGGCACCAGCCAGTGGGCGTCCACGCTCCGGTCGCGCAGGGCGGCGGCGAAGCCGTCCACCGCCGGCGCGGTCACGCCCGCACCACCATCGCCCGGCGTACCGCGGCGACCTGCCGGGCGAACCGGCCACCCGGGACCGCGGCGGCCACCGCCCGGGCGTCCGACCAGTCGTCCACGTCCCGCAGCACCGGCAGCGGCACGGTACGCAGCCCCCGCTCGGCCAGCGCCGACCAGGTCGACCGCCCGGTGTCCGGGGTCGACATCGGCACCGCGCGCAGCGCCACCGCCTGCCGGGGGTCGCGCAGCCCCAGCGCCCACCAGCCGCCGTCGGCGGCCCGCCCCAGCACCGCGTCGGCGTCGGCCAGCCGGCGTACGGCGGCGGCCAGCCGCGCCGGGGTCAGCTGCGGGGTGTCCATGCCGATCTGGAGCACCGGACGGCCCGGGAAGGCGTCGGCGACGTCGGCGTGGGCGTGCACCAGCCGGGCGGCGAAGTCCGCGCCCCGCTGCGGCAGGACCGGCCAGCCGGCGACGGCGGCGGTCAGCGCGGCGGCGTCCTCGGCGTCGGCGAGGCGGCCGGCCAACGCCAGCACCGGCGTCACGCCGGGAGTCTCCCGGACGGCGTCCAGGGTGTCCCGCAGCGCGGCGGCGGCCACCCGGGCGGCCTGCACAGCGGTCGCGGGCGGGCAGAGCCGGGTCTTCACCGCGCCGGGCACGGGTGCCTTGGCGACCACCAGCAGCACGGTCACCGGGGACCGTCCACCCTGCGCAGCACGGCGGCGAAGTCGCGGGTGGCGCGCAGGGTGCCGCGGACCGAGCCGGAGACCTTGGAGCGGGTGCCGACGGCACGGGGAGCGTAGGCGACGTCGAGTTCGTGGATGCGCCAGCCCGCTGCGGCGGCCCGGATCAGCAGCTCCAGCGGGTAGCCGAAGGCCCGGTCGGTGACGCCGAGACCCAGCAGCGCCTCGCGCCGGGCCACCCGGATCGGGCTCAGGTCGCGCAGCGGTACGCCCCGGTGCCGCAGCAGCGCGGCGACCAGCGCGGTGCCGGCGCGGGCGTGCCAGGGCCACACCCCGACGCGGACCGGGCGGCGGCGGCCGACGGCCAGGTCGGCGCTCCCCTCGGCAACCGGGGCGACCAGGGCGGGCAGCTCCCGAGGGGCGAAGGAGCCATCGGCGTCCAGGACGCAGACCAGCTCCGTCTCGGCGGCCTCGATCCCGGCGTGCACGGCCGCGCCGTACCCCCGGCGGGGCTCGTGCACCACCCGGGCGCCGTGCCGGGCGGCCACCTCGGGCGAGCCGTCCCGGGAGCCGTTGTCCACCACGATCGCCCGGTAGCCGGGCGGCAGCGCGGTCAGCACGCCGGGCAGGGCGGCGGCCTCGTCCAGGCACGGCAGCACCACGTCGATCTGTGTCGGCATACCGCCGACGCTAGGTCCGCCCGGGGGCGCCCGCGCCGCGTTCGGCCTTACGGAACGCTTACCGAGCAGGCATTTCTTACCGTCCGGTGACGTACCGGTGGTTCGGCTGACGAGCCGGCGCGCAGGCCGTACCGTCCGGTCGACATGAGACCCGGTACCACGCTCCCCCGCTCGCCCGCCCCCGACCGGGCCCCGGCCCGCGACCGGGGCGATCTCGTCGTGCTGGCGGTCGAGGCGGCGCTGCTGGCCGCCGCGGTGGCTGTCGGCGCGGTGCTGAACCACCGGGGGGTGGGACTGTACGCCGACGCCGCGCCGCTCTACGCCACCTGGCGGCCGCACCTGGGCTGGGGCACGCCGGCGGCGCTGCTGGTTGCCGGCGTCGTGCTCGGCCCCGGGCTGCGCTGGGCCCGGACCGCCCGGTGGGGCCCGCTGCTCGGCGCCGGCTACCTGGCGGCGGTGGCGTGGACGCTGGCCCTGGCGCTGGTGGACGGCTGGTCGGCGGGGCTGACCCGGCGGCTCACCCCGCAGGCGGAGTACCTGCACGAGGTGCCCGGGGTGACCGACGTCCGGCGGATGCTGGCCGGCTTCACCGACCGGATCCTCGACTTCCAGCCGGACTCGTGGTCCACCCACACCGCCGGCCACCCGCCCGGCGCGCTGCTGTTCTTCGTCGGGCTGGACCGGGTCGGCCTGGGCGGCGGGACGGCGGCGGCGCTGGCCTGCGTCCTGGTCGGGGCGAGCATCGTGGTGTCCGTACCGGTGGCGCTGCGGGCGCTGGGCGCCGGCGAGGCGGCCCGGGCGGTGCTGCCGTTCCTGGTGCTGCTGCCCGGGGCGGTCTGGGTGGGCGCCTCCGCCGACGGCGTCTTCACCGGCGTGGTCGCCGCCGGCCTGGCCCTGCTGGCGGTATGCGGACCCGCGACCGCGCTGGCCGGCGGGCTGCTGCTCGGCTTCGCGCTGCACCTGTCGTACGGCTTCGTGCTGGTCGGGCCGCTGGCCCTGGCCGTGCTGGCGCTGCGGCCCTCGGGTCGGCGCGGTGCGCTGCTCGCCGGGGCGGCCGGGGTGGCCGCGGTGGTGGTGGCGTTCACCCTCGCCGGCTTCCACTGGTGGCAGGGGTACGACCGGGTGGTCGAGCGCTACTACCAGGGCTGGGCGGCCGACCGCCCGTACGGGTACTGGGTCTGGGCCAACCTGGCGGCGCTGCTGCTCTCGGCCGGGCCGGTGGTCGGGCCGGCCCTGCGCCGCACGCTGCTGGCGGCCCGGGCGGCCTGGCGCGGCACGGCGCGAGCCGGTGCGGCGGAGCCGGCCGCGTCCGCCCCGACGGTCGGGGCTCCAGGCCGGGTTCCGGGCCGGCTGGTGGGCGGCCTTCTCGCGCACCGCCGGCCGGTCGCGCCGGCGTCCCGGGTGCGGCTGCTCGGGCCGACCGTGCTGCTGCCGGCCGCCGCCGCGCTGGCGGTGATCGGCGCCGACCTGTCCGGCATGAGCAAGGCCGAGGTGGAGCGGATCTGGCTACCGTTCGCGGTGTGGCTGCTGGTCGCCGCCGCGCACCTGCCCGCACCGGCCCGCCGCTGGTGGCTGGCCGCCCAGGCACTCACCGCCCTCGCCGTCAACCACCTCCTCTTCACCGTCTCCTGACCGGGAGCCCCCTCCCCCGACGCCCCGGCCGCCGCCTCCTCCGGCCCCACGCGCCCGCTCGCAGTTTCAGAGAAAGAGGGCGCATTCCGCCGCCCGAGGCCCCTCTTTCAGAGAAAGTGCACGCGGGCGGGGCGGGGGGTCAGGCTGCTACGGCGGCCGGGGCGCGGAGTGGGTCGGTGGCGAAGGCGGTCACCCCGTCGAGGAAGCCGACCCGGGCGGTGTAGCCGAGCAGCTCGCGCGCGCGGCCCGGGTCGGCGACCACGTGCCGTACGTCCGCGGCGCGGGCGCCGCCGACCACCACCGGGGCCGGCCCGTCCATCGCGGCGGCCAGCGCGGCGGCGAGGTCGCCGACGGTGTGCGGCTCGCCGGAGCAGACGTTGAGCGGCACCAGGCCGTCCGGGACGGGTGCCGTCAGCGCCAGCAGGTTCGCCCGTGCCACGTCGGTGACGTGCACGAAGTCGCGGCGCTGCCGGCCGTCCTCGTACACCCGGGGCGGCCGGCCGTCCGCCAGCGCCGAGCGGAAGATCGAGGCGACCCCGGCGTACGGGGTGTCGCGGGGCATCCGGGGACCGTAGACGTTGTGGTAGCGCAGCGCCCACACCCCGCCCCCGGTCTGCCGGGCCCAGGCGGCGGCCAGGTGCTCCTGCGCCAGCTTGCTGGCCGCGTACGTGCTGCGCGGCTCCAGCGGGGCGTCCTCGGGCACCAGCAGGGCGGCGAGGGTGCCGCCGCACTCCGGGCAGGTGGGGTCGTACCGGCCGGCGGCCAGGTCGGCGGCGCGGCGCGGGGCGGGCCGGACGACGCCGTGCCGGGCGCAGCCGTAGCGCCCCTCGCCGTAGACCACCATGGAGCTGGCCAGCACCAACCGGGACACGCCGGCCCGGTGCATCGCGGCGAGCAGCACCGCCGTGCCGTAGTCGTTGTGGCTGGCGTAGTCGGGGGCGTCGGACGGGTCCAGCCCGTGCCCGACCATCGCCGCCTGGTGGCACACCGCGTCCACCCCGGCCAGCAGGTCGTCGAGCAGCCCCGGGTCCCGCACGTCGCCGATCATCGGGTCGTGCCGGCGCGACCACTCCGGGAGCGCGCCGCCGTGCGCCTGCGGCAGCAACGCGTCCAGGCACACCACCTGATGTCCCTCGGCGACGAGCAGGTCCGCGACCTGCGATCCGATGAACCCGGCCGCGCCGGTGACCAGTACCCGCATTCCCGTCACGCTAGGTCAGCGCGGCGGCCCGGCGGGCCGGTTCGGGCCGGACGTCAGCACTCCGTAAGGGACCTGCGGTAAGCCTTCGGTAATGCGGCAAAGCGGACCGGCGGGCGAGGTCGCCGTCTAGCGTCCAGCACGAGGGCCACCGCGCCCGCGCAGTCCCGCCCGCAGGAGGTCCCGTGCCCGCCGACCCGCCGCCACCGCCCGGCGACCCGACGCCCGGGCGCGGCGGGCCGGGCCGGGCGGCCGACCGGTCCGGGCCGCGAGCCGCCGAGGCCGGAACGTCCGACGGCGCCACCGACACCCACGGGTACGCCTTCCCGGAGCGACTGTGGCGGGCACTGGACCGGCACCGCCCGCCCGGCGTCGACGCCACCGCCGACGCGTGGCGCAGCCCGGTACGCGGCCCGTGGTTGACCTCGGTGTTCGGGGCGGTCCTGCTCGCCGCCCTGCCGCTGGTGATCGTCACCGGGCTGCTGGACTGGATCGCCTACGGCCCCCGGCTCGGCCAGGCGTTCCCCCGCGACGTGGGCTGGCTGCACCCGCCCGTCTTCGACTGGCCCACCCGGCCGGCCTGGCTGTTCCGGCTCACCCAGGGCCTGCACGTGACGCTCGGGATCGTGCTGGTTCCGGTGGTGCTGGGCAAGCTCTGGTCGGTGGTGCCGAAGCTCTTCGACTGGCCGCCGGCCCGCTCGGCGGCCCAGGTGCTGGAACGGCTGTCGCTGCTGCTGCTGGTCGGCGGGATCCTCTTCGAGACGGCCACCGGCCTGCTCAACATCCAGTACGCGTACCTGTTCGGGTTCGACTTCTACACCGCGCACTGGTACGGCGCCTGGGTCTTCACCGCCGCCCTGGTCACCCATGTGGCGATCAAGCTGCCCCGGATGGTCACGGCGCTGCGCGGGCCGGGCTTCGCGCGTACCCCGGTGGAGCGGACCGGGCCGGAGCCGGCGGATCCGGACGGCCTGGTGTCCCGGCGGCCCGGCCCGGCGACGATGAGCCGGCGCGGGGTGCTGGCCCTGGCGGGCGGTGGCGCGCTGCTGCTGGCCGCGCTGACCGTCGGGCAGAGCCTGGACGGGGTGCTGCGTCGCACCGCGCTGCTGCTGCCCCGGGGTCGGCAGCCCGGCGCCGGGCCGAACGGCTTCCCGGTCAACCGCAGCGCCGCGGCGGCCGGCATCCAGCCCGCCGACACCGGCACCGGCTGGCGACTGACCGTACGCGGCGGCGGGCGCAGCGTCGAGCTGGACCGGGGCCGCCTGCTCGCGATGGCGCAGCACACGGCGGACCTGCCGATCGCCTGCGTGGAGGGCTGGTCGACGGCGCAGACCTGGACCGGGGTACGGCTGCGCGACCTCGCCGCGCTGGTCGGCGCGCCGGAGGCGGCCACGGCGTCGGTCCGGTCGCTGGAACGGGCCGGCCTGTTCCGCCAGGCCCGGTTGCAGGCCAACCAGGTCCGCGACCCCGACTCGCTGCTCGCCCTGCGGGTCAACGGGGTCGACCTCTCCCCCGACCACGGCTATCCGGCGCGGGTCATCGTGCCGGCGCTGCCGGGCGTGCACTGCACCAAGTGGGTCCGGGAGATCGCCTTCGAGGGGCGCGCCGATGGCTAGGTTCCGGCGGGCCTACGGCGCCTCGCCCGGGCACCTGCTGCTCCTGCTCGGCTGCTTCGCGGTGACCGGCTGGATCGTGCTGCGGCTGGCCGGGGAGGAGTCCGCGGTGCGGATGCTGCTCTGGTTCCTCGGCGCGGTGATCGCCCACGACCTGCTGCTGTTCCCGGTGTACGCGCTGGCCGACCGGGCGCTGCGCGCCGGAGCGGGCCGTCGGGGCGGCCCGTCGGCGCTGAACCACGTCCGGGTGCCCGCGCTCGCCGCCGGGCTGCTCCTGCTCGTCCACCTGCCCGGCGTCCTCGGCCTCGGCGACGGCACGTACACCGCGGCGACCGGCCTGACCCCCCGGCCGCTGCTGACCCGCTGGCTGGCGGTCAGCGGGGCGCTCTTCGCCACCAGCGCGGCGCTGTACGCGCTGCGCCGGTGGCGACACCGCTGAGCCGGGGGGAGGCCGTCGGACGGCGGGCCGCCCGGCGTCACCGCTTGGGCGACAACGGATTGTCCGTGCGGCTGCCGGCGGGGATCATCACGTCCGGGGACGGGGTGGTGGCTTCGCCGCCGGAGCCCACCCAGTTCTCGGTAGCGGCGCCCTTACGCCGCCGCAGCGCCGCGGCACCGGCCGCTCCCGCGGTGAGGACGACCGCCGCCAGCGGCCACCAGTTCCGACGGTGCATCCGCGCCGCCCGCCTCTTCTGCAACATCGTCATTCTCATGCGTCCATTGTCCAAATCCGCCGGGGCGCCGGCGGCGAAATCGGCACCTACACCCGTTCGGTTGGCACCTGACAGCTCCCGAGGGACGGCCCTCCCACACCGGCACGGCCGGCAGCCGGAGGGATGTATACACCGGGCGGCGAGGGGTAACCGGCGTTCCCGTTCCTGCCCGAAGGGCGGGCCCCGACGAAGGGAGATCGCATGACAACGGGTAGGGAATCCCCTCCTGCATCCGGTGACGGATCGCGCGGCGGCAAGGTCGGACAGCTCCGGCAGGAGGCCGGCCGCATCGGCCAGGAGACGGCGCAGGCCGGCGGGCACACCGCCCGGCAGGCGATGGAACAGGGCCGGCAGATCGCCTCGGAGGGTCGCCAGCAGGCCCGCAACCTGCTCAGCGAAGCCTCCGCGCAGGCCCGGACGCAGGCCGAGGAGCAGCAGCGGCGGGCCGCCGACAGCCTGCGCACGCTGGGTACGCAACTGCGGTCCATGGCCGACTGCGCCGACCAGAGCGGCATGGCCAACGAGGTCGTCCGCCGGGGCGCGGATGCCGCCCAGCAGGCCGCGGGCTGGCTGGACAAGCGCGAACCCGGTGCCCTGGTGCGCGAGGTACGCGACTACGCCAGCCGGCACCCCGGGGCCTTCCTCGCCGGGGCCGCGATCGCCGGGCTGCTCGCCGGTCGGTTGGGCCGCGCCCTCACCGGCGGCCAGGACGGCCAGGGCGGCGGCGGTGACACCGGCAGGTACGCCGGCGAGGGCCCGCCGGCGGCGGCCGAGATGCCGTTGAACGTGCCGGCGAGTCCGGGGATGACCGCGCCGGTCCGCCACGGTCCGTTGGGCCATGAGGTGGGCCCATGAGCGCATCGCCCATGGGCGGGGGTCCGGACAAGACCCAGGCCTCCATCGGTGAGCTGCTCGCCGACGCCACCCGCAACTTCTCCTACCTCCTGCGCAAGGAGGTCGAGCTCGCCAAGGCCGAAGTGCGGGAGGAGGCACGCAGCCTCGGCATGGTGGCGGCCATGTTCGCCGCCGCGGCGATCGCGGCGCTGCTGACCCTGGTGTTCCTGTCCCACGCCCTGTGGTGGGCGCTGTCCAACGTCATGGACCAGGGCTGGGCCGCGTTGATCGTCGCCATCATCTGGGCGGTGATCGGCGCCGTGCTCGCCTCCCGGGCGCGCAAGCAGCTACGCACGGTGAAAGCCCTACCGCGTACCAAGCAGACGGCGCACGAGATTCCGGACGCGGTCAGAGGCCGCTGAAACCGAAGGGAGACGTCATGTCCACCGATCCGGACCGGATCCGGTACGACATCGAGGCAGCCAGAGCCGAGTTGAGCAGCGACGTCGACGCGTTGACCGACAGGGTCAACCCGCGTCGGATCGCGGCCGCGCCGGTGAACCGGGCCCGTGGCCGGCTCAGCCGCATGGTCGACACGATCATGGGCAACGCCAGGCATGCGCGGGACGTGGCCAGCCACCAGGCGTCCGGCGTGACGCAGCGGGCCTCGGCCACCACGCATCGGCTGTCCGACACCACGCAACACCTGACCGATACGGCGCAGCACGGCGCCGCCACCGCCGGCGAGCGGGCGCGGAACCTCACCCACGCCTCGCGGGAACGGGCCGAGGGCAATCCGCTCGCCGCGGGCCTCATCGCCTTCGGCGTGGGCGCGCTGGCCTCGTCGCTTCTGCGGCCCAGCCGCAAGGAGCGGGAGCTGGCCGGGCGCGTCAAGCACGAGGCCATGGAACATTCGGACCAGTTCAAGCAGCAGGCCAGCGGCGTGATGCACGGCGTGCAGGACAACCTGCGCGAACCCGTCCACCAGGCGACCGAGCACGTCAGGTCCACCGCGGCCCAGGGCGTGGCCTCGGTCCGCGACACGGGCGTCGGGGAGGCGCAGCACGTCCGCGACGACGCGCGGGAGGCGCCGCGCAGGTGGTGAGAGCCGGTCGGCGGGGTCCACCCGGTACTGGCGGTCAGTCCGCGGTGGTCCCGGCCGGCGCGGCCGGGTCAGGAAGCCTGCGGGGTGAGCAGGTAGTCGTCGGCGTCGGCGTTCCACTCCAGGTGGACCACGCCGCTGGTGGCGGCCGCCTTGCAGAACTGGAGGAAGCTGCGGTAGCCGAGCTTCTTCTCGCTGAAGTCGGGCCGCGCCCGCCGGAGCTGGTTCTTCAGGCCGGACAGGGCCGCCGCGCCGTCGGCGCCGGCCAGGTCCTGGACCACGGCGCGCAGCAGCCCGAACGCTTCCTCCCGGTCGCCGTGCTCGGGCAGGGAGACCTCCGGGTCGCCCTTGGCCGGGCCCTCCGCCAGCTCGACGACGTTCTGCTTGGCGAGGTGGCGCAGGAGTTCGCCGAAGGTGCGGAACCCGTAGTCGGACTCGGTGAAGGTCGGGTCCTTGCGCAGCAGGGTGCGCTTCAACGTCGACGCTGTCACCTCGCCGCCGGAGCTGCCCTGCAGACCGGCCACCGTCTGGGCCACCAGGCCCGCGAGGGTGTCCACGTCGCGGACCCCTTCCTCGACCGCCGCCTGGGGCTCGGGTTCCTGCTCGACCTGTTCCTGCTCCACCTGCTGCGGTTCGGGGCTGGGCACTCGGGCCGGACGAGCCCGCCGGGCCCGGGTCGGCGGGATGTCGACCCCCTCCAGCCGGTCGTAGTAGAGGAACTCGTCGCAGGCCGGCGGCAGCAGCGCGGAGGTGGATTTCTCCACCCCGACGCCGATCACCCGCTTGTTGAGCTCGCGGAGCTTGTGGACCAGCGGAGTGAAGTCGCTGTCGCCGGTGCAGATCACGAACGTCGAGATGTAGTCGCGCTCGAAGGCCAGCTCCACCGCGTCGACCGCCATCTTGATGTCGGCGGCGTTCTTGCGGGAAGCACCCATCCGCTGGGGTATCTCGATGAGTTCGACGTGCGACCGGGTGAGCATCCGACGGTCCTCGTCGAAGTACGACCAGTCCGCGTACGCCCGCCGCACGACCACCCGGCCCCGCTCGGCGAGGGCGTCGGCGATCGGTCGGAAGTCGAAGGCCATGCCGCCGCGGTGGTCGCGCGCCCCCAGCGCGAGGTTCTCGTAGTCGAGGAACAGGGCGATCCGGTCTTCGTGATCCACGCAGGTCAGCCTACGCCCGGGGCCGGCCCGACACCGCCGACGTCGCCCGGCGCGCCCGGCGGACCGCGCCGGACACCCGCACCGCCCTGCGGAGTCAGATCGAGGACAGTCGTCGGGGGTGCCGATCCGCCGCACGCTCAGCACCCCGTGAGCCGAAGATCATATCGCCTCTGAGCTGGGGTTTCATCGTTTCCACGTGGCTATAGTCGAGGTATCGCCCAGCGTCGTGCAGTGACTGGCCGGGCCCGGCCGGTGCCGTGACCCCCGCGTGCGTTCACCTGTTGTGCCCGCCTCTGAACCGCCTGGATCGAGGTAGTCGTGACTCGGGTCCCCCACCAACGCCGCCGCCTCCTGCACCGCCTGCCCGCAGCCGTCCGGTCGTCACTGGCCGCCGCGCTCGGACGGCGCAGGCCGGCGACCGGGCCACCGCCGAACGGGGAAGCCGGCGCCCAGCGCCACGCCGAGGAACTGCTCGCCACCGGCGAGTCGCCCACCCGGCTGCTGGCCCAGGTCGTGGACATGCTGGAGACCTACATCGGGCACGTCGGCGCGCAGGCGCGCCGCTCGGAGAGCAACCGACGGCAGGGTGCCACGCCGTCGTTCTACGCCCACGGCGTCTACCTGCACCTCGCTGTGATCATGACCGTCCACCTGGTCACGCTGCGCCGCATCCAGCGCGCCCGCCTCGCGGGGGGTCGAAGGATGAACTGGCAGCAGTGGTTGCCCTCCATCTTCCTCGCCGTCATCGCCGCGGGCGGTGGCATCGTCGGCACGGTCTGGGTCAAGCGCCTCAACCGCTCGGTGGACCGGGCGCTGGCCCGCAAGTCCACCTCGGAGTCGAAGAAGGCGGAGGCGGAGACCATCTCGCTGGAGGTGGCGACGGCCCGCGCGTTGATCGAGGAGATCGAGAAGATGATGGCCCGGCAGCGGATCAGCTACGAGGCGCAGATCGGTGAGCTGTCCACCCGGCACGACCGGGACCTGCGCGACATCACCGAGCGGATCCGGACGCTCGAACGACGCGAGCAGCAGCTGCGCACCGCGTTGAACGACCACCTGCCCTGGGACCTGGAGACGGCGGAGCGGATCCGGACGGTCCACCCGGACTGGCCCGATCCCCCACCCATCGATCTCGCCGCACCCCCGGCCGGTGATTCCACCGCCCCTCGCCAGTCCGCGCCGCCCCGCAGCACCTAACGCGGGCGGGCCGCAACGAGCCAGGCCCGTCACCGGCCATCAGCCGCTCGTCCTGCGAATGGAACTCATCGGCGGTGGGATTGGCGGCCCGAATGTCCGAGAATCGTTCACAGCAGCACGGAGATCGGAGACCGATGCCCGATCCACATGACCCCGTGAGTCCGTCGTGGCGGTGCCGCGACTGCGGGCGCGACTGGCCCTGCCCGAACCGCCGGCAGATCCTGCTCGACGAGTACCGGCAGCAGTCGACCAACCTGCGGGTGTACCTCGCGACCTGCCTGACCTCGGCCACCCAGGACCTCGCGGCCAACCCGGCCGACCTGCGCGACCGTTTCCTCGGCTGGGTACCACACCGGGTGCCGTCCTGAGCGGACCGCCCCGCCCGGTGGCCCTGTCGGTGCCGCGCGGGTGAGCGGCGCCGCGGGAACGCCGAGCCGGGCGGGGACGCCGAGCCCGGCCGGGACGCGGAGCCGCCCCGACCCGGGCGGCCGGACGCCGCCGGACGGCGGTGAGCCCGCCGACGGCGTCCGGTTCCCCGACGGTCAGTTCCGGTTGATGGTGAAGGTGGACGTGGTGTTGCGGATGTCCTGGTCGTTGTTGCTCAGCCGCAGGTTGGTGAAGGTGGCGGAGCCGACCGCCGGGCCCTGCCCGGCCTCCGGCATCTCGTTGACCCAGATCCCGAAGCCGGACTTGGCGTCGAAGGCATCCCCGCTGCGCCGGGCGCCGCTGATCGAGACGTTGGTGAAGACGGTGTCGGTGACCGGGTACTGCGGCTGCCCGCCGACGTAGTTGGTCTGGAACATGATGCCGCTGTAGGTCGGGTCGACGATGTCGACGTCGCTGACCCGGATGCCCTGGAACACCTTCGAGGCGGAGAAGACCCAGATCGCCGGGAAGGTCTGCGCGCCCCAGAAGTGCCCGCCGGCCCGGACGATGGAGATGTTCTCGAACCGGGTGGGCGGGTCGGCGCCGAAGCCGTTCATCGGGTAGCCGAAGTCCAGCGAGCTGATCGTGATGCCGGAGTAGACCAGCGTGTCGGCGATGTAGATGTTGCGGAACGTGTTGCCGTACCCGCCGTACACGGCCACCCCGGCGGCGCGCCAGGTCAGCAGCGACGTCAGGTTCTCGTAGACGTTGTCCTTCATGTCGGCGCCGCCGGCGTCGATCGCCGAGAAGAGCGCGAAGCTGTCGTCGCCGGTCGCCCGCGCCTCGTTGTTGCTGACCAGGTTGTTGGTGCTGCCGTTGGTCATGTTCACGCCGTCGGCGAAGGTGTTGCGGATCCGGGAGTTGCGGATCGTCGTGCGGTCGGTGTTCGCGCCCCAGTAGAGGCAGACCTGGTGCTCGGCCCAGATGTTGTCGATCACCATGTCGGCCACGTTGGCGAAGTCGAACACCTTGCCCGGCCCGTCGATTCGGGAGGTGTAGTTGCCGAAGTAGGCGAAGCCGGAGAACGTCGAGCCGTTGGCGGTGGCGTCCGCCCGGAAGCCCACGTCGGTGTTTTCCTGGGTGCGTGGCGCGACGAACCGGGTGTACCAGGGGCCGGCGCCGAGCACCTTGACGGCCTTGCCGTACACCTGGAACTTCTGGGCGGTTGCGTACGTCCCCGGCGGCAGGTAGACCCCGAGCGCCGTCGCGCTCTGCCGGGCGGCGTCCAGCGCGTTCTGCACGTCCTGGTGACCGAAGCCGGCCGGTACCAGGTACCGCGCCGGGTCCGGGTTGGCGATCGGCGCGACCTGCTCGGTGTTGATGAAGTCGATCGCGTACGTGGTGGTGTTGGCCGGGTCCTTCTGGAGCCGGATCCGGCTGCCGGCCGGCACGGTCGCGTTGAGCATGACGTTGGCCTCGTCGTAGATGTGCCGCGGTCCGCCCGCCCCCGGTGAGTTGCCCGGGCTGGCCTCGTTGCCGTACAACCACGCGTGCCGGGAGGTGAGGTCGATGGCCTTGTGGAAGGCGCCGTTGACGTAGACGTTCAACGTCGCGTCGATCCCGCCGCCGCCCGGGGCGTCCGGGATGGAGAAGCGGGTGACCAGCGTGTTGGTGCTGGCCCGGGTGGTGAACTCGACGTAGCTGCCGGTCGAGTTGAGGGTGACCGCCCGCCGGCCGGACGCCTCGCCGGCCAGGTCGCCGACGGTCCGGTTCGGTCCGACCACGGCCGCGCCGCCACCGACCACGCCGTCCTCGGCCTCGTACATGTCGTACGGCATGTTCGCGCCCCGCCCGACGAAGAGCGGCCGCTCGCTGGTGTTGTTCTGCTGCTTCGCCGGCAGCTCGTTGGCGTCGGCCGCGACCGCCACCCGGACGGTGTACCGGCCGTTCGCCGCGGTCCAGCTGCCCAGTCCGACCGGGCCGGTGGTGGCGCCCGGGTTGATCACCCCGGAGTACGAGCCGGTCAGCGTGCGGACCACCGCGCCCGACTGGTCGAGCAGGGTCAGCGTGATCGCGTGCGCGCCGGAGGCCGAGGCGACGCTGCCGGCGTTGCGCAGCGTCACGGAGAAGGCCACCGCGCTCCCGGCCGACGGGTTGCCCGGGGTCCAGACGACCGACGCGGCGACCAGGTCGGAGCTGGCCACCGGGTTCACCACCAGCGGGGACGGGTTGGTGTAGCTGTTGTTCGTCTCGTCCCGCTCGATGACGGCGTTCGCCTCGTCGACCTTGGCGCTCAGCGGGTAGCTGCCGGCCGCGCGGGCCCCGATGTTCGCCATGACGGTGGTCGACGCGCCGGCGGCCAGGGCGCCGACCGGCGCGCTGCCCACCCGCACCCCACCGAGGTAGAGGTTGACGGCGGTGGCGGCGGACGCGACCGTGCCCGCGTTGCGGACGGTGGCGGAGAGGGTGACCGCGTCGGCCTCGGTCGGGTTGGCCGGGCTGGCCGACAGCGCGGTGACGGTCAGGTCCGGGTTGGGGGCGGGCACGCCGATAACCTGGAACTCGGCCACCTGCCCGCCCGGGGCGCCGGAGTTGGCGGTGAAGGTCAGCCGCAGGTCGGCGGCGGTGGCGGAGACCGGGATGGTCACCGTGTTGCCGGACGCCGGGTTGAAGGTGTACCCGGCGGCGCCGACCACGCTGGTGAAGGACGTGGCGCTCTGCTCCCGGCCGAGCACCTGCACGGTCTGCGTCCGGGTGCCCCACACCGGGTCCGGGTTCAGCTTCAGCACCACCGCGCTCACGCTGGCGTTCGCCCCGAGCTGCACGGTCAGCGTGCCCGGGTGGCCGGCGCTCTCCCAGTAGGTGGCCGTGTTGTTGTCGTTGGCGTTGGTCGCGACGAAGGTGTGCACGTACGACGAGGCGGTGATCGGCCGGCCGACCGCGAGGTTGCTGCCGCCGGTGCCGCTGCCGGTGCGGGTGACCGTGTTGCTGTTCGCCGACTGGTTGCCGGCGGCGTCCCTCGCCCGCACGTGATAGCTCACCGTGGCGCTGGTGGGCTGGTTGTCGGTGAAGGTGAGCACGGTGCCGGCGACGCTGCCGCGCAGCGCGCCGTTGGCGTACACGTCGTAGCCGGTGACGCCGACGTTGTCGCCGGCGGCGTTCCAGGTCAGCCTGATCTGCCCGCTGGTGGGTTCGGTGTAGGCCAGGTTGGTCGGGGCGGTCGGCGCCTGGGTGTCCCCGGTCGCCGTGCCGTAGACCTCGAACTCGGAGAGCTGACCGGCGGGCCAGCCGGTGTTGCCGGTGAAGGTGAGCCGGACGTAGCGGCTGCCGGTGGCGGTCAGCGGGACGGTCACCGTGTTGCCGGTGGCCGGGTCGAAGGTGTAGCCGGCGGACGGCTTCAGGGTGGTGAAGGTCGAGCCGTTGGTGCTGACCTGCACGGACAGCGTCTGGGTCCGGGTCTGCCAGGCGGCGGCCGGGGGCAGCCTCAGCACCAGCCGGTCCACGGTGACGATGGCGCCGAGGTCGGCCTGGATCCACTGCGGGAAGGCGTTGTTGGCGCTCTCCCAGTAGGTGGCCGGGTTGCCGTCGTTGGCGTTGGCCGGGCCGTACACCTGGTTGACGCTGCTGGCGGTCATGGTGGCGGCGATCCCGGCCAGCGCCGCGGCCGTGGCGGGGGCCGGCGCGGCGGCGCGGGGGGCGCCGTCGCGGGGGCCGGCCGGGGCCGCGGCGGCGGGCACGGCGGGCCCGCCGGTGACCAGCAGTGCGGTGGCCAGCAGGCCGGCGGTCAACCACCGGCCGGGGGTACGTCGTCTCGTGCTGTTTCCGGGCATGGCGGAGCTGCACCTTCTCTCGGGGGTGGTGGTGCCCGCCGGAGGGCGGGGGGTGCCCCGGCGGGGTGGAGCTGCCGGGCCGGCCGGGTCGCGGGGACGGCCGACCGGCCCGGAGACGGGCGCCGTCAGGCGGCGTGGACCTCGAACTCGGAGACCTGGCCGGCGGGCCAGGCGGTGTTGCCGGTGAAGGTCAACCTCAGGTGCCGCTGGGTGGTGGCGGGGAAGGTGATGGTGACCGTGTTGCCGGTGGCCGGGTTGAAGGTGTACCCGGCCGAGGGCTTCAGCGTGGTGAACGTTCCGCCGTCCGTTGAGCCGAGGACCGCCAGGGTCTGGGTACGGGTCTGCCAGGCCGTCGCCGGCGGCAGCCTCAGCACCACCCGGGACACCGAACGGGCGGCGCCCAGGTCGACGGTGAGCGACTGCGGAAAGGCGTTGTTGGCGCTCTCCCAGTAGGTGGCCGGGTTGCCGTCGACCGCGTTGCCGGCGCCGTACACGTCGGCGTGGCTGGTCTCGGTGACCGGCCGGCCCAGGGCCAGGTTCCCCGACGGCGGCGGGGTGGTGGTGGGCGGCGGCGTGGTGGTGGGCGGCGGGGTCGTGCCGCCGCCGTACACCTCGAACTCGGCGACCTGGCCCGCCGGCCACCCGGTGTTGCCGGTGAAGCTCAGCCGCAGGAAGCGCCGGCTGCCGGCCGGCAGGGTGATCGACACGGCGTTGCCGGTGGCCGGGTTGAACGTGTACCCCGCCGACCCGACGACCGTCGAGTACGCCGCACCGTCCGTCGAGCCGGCCACCGAGAGCGTCTGGGTACGGGTCTCCCAGCCCGCGGGCAGTTTCAGCACGATCCGGTCGGTGTTGACCGCCGCGCCGAGGTCGACGGTCAGCGTCTGCGGGAACGCGCCGTTGGCGCTCTCCCAGTAGCTGCCGGCGTTGCCGTCCACGGCGTTGCCCGCCACATAGTTCTGCGACACGCTCGACGCGGTCACCGGCCGGCCCTGCGCCAGGTTGCCCCCGGTCGGCGGCGGGGTGGTCGGGGGCGGAGTGGTGGGTGGTGGGGTGGTCGGGGTGCCGGTGGGCGGGCTGGTCGGGCCGTTGCCCCACTGCGGGGTCGGCCACGGTCCGCAGTACGGGGTGGCGGTGTACCAGCCGGAGTTGCCGGCGCCCTGGCTGATCTGGAAGCCGCTGCCTACGCAGTTGTGCATCGGGTTGCTCTGCGCGATGCCGGTGGCGCGCACGTTGGTGAACGACACCTGGCTCGGCGCCTGCACCTGCAGCGCGTAGGTGCCGGCGCCGTCGATCCGGACGTTGGAGAAGCTGATCCCGCTGGTCTGGCCCTCGATCCAGTGCAGGGCGGCGTAGGAGCTGTCCAGGATGTCGGTGTCGGTGACCCGGATGTCGGCGCCCTGGATCGGCTCGTTCAGCGCGGAGAACCAGATCGCGCCGACGCCGAAGTTCCAGTTGTAGTCGGAGTTGCCGTTGCGGATCAACGTGTTGCGGGCGACGGTGATCGTCCCGGCGACCGCGGTCGGGCCCTGCACCCCGGGGTAGCGGTTGGCGACGTGGATGCCGCCGCCGTTGGTCACCGAGTCGGCGGTGACGTTGTCGGCGATGGTGATGTCCCGGCCGCCGTAGGTGACCAGGTGGTTGGCGAGCACGGTCACGCCGATGGTGTTGTGGGTGAAGGAGTTGCCGACGTTCGGCACGTTCTGCGCCCACATCGCCAGGGCGTCGTCGCCGGTGTTGCGGACGAACGTGTTGGTCACCGTCGAGTTGGTGACGCCCCAGTGGAAGTTCACCCCGTCGGCGGTCTGGTCGAGGATCCGGCTGTTGCGGATGGTGAAGTTGTCCATCGGGCCGTCCATCCAGGCGCCGACCTTGGTGTGCTGCATCCAGACGTTGTCGACCACCGAGTTGCTCATCGCGCCGCCGATGGCGTTGACCTGGTCCTCGTCGACGCGTTCCCGGATGTCGCCGATGATGGCGAAGTCGCGCAGGGTGACGTTGCGGCTGGGGCCGCCGGCCTCGTGCGGCCGGATCCCCCCGCTGTACCCGCCGCCGGGCACGTACTTGCCGTAGATGCCGGCGGCGCGTTTGCGGTCGGTGGGGTGCCGGCCGCCGAGCACCGAGTACCACGGCCCGGCGCCGCGCAGGGTCACCCCGTCGACGACCACGTGGTCCCAGAGGGTGAAGGTGCCGGCGGGGATCCACACCGCCCGGCCCTGGGCCTTCCCGGCGTCCACGGCGGCCTGGAACTTCGCCGTCGAGTCGGTGGCGCCGGTCGGGTCCGCGCCGAAGTCGGTGACCACGTCCAGCACGCCGGCGGGCTTGGCGATCTGCGCGCCGACCAGCTCGAAGTCGGCCAGGTCGACGGTGAAGCTCGGCGACTGGGCGGTCGAGGAGACCTGCAACCGGATCCTGGTGCCGGTCGGGTAGGTGGTCCCGAACATCGTCCGGGTCTCGTCGTAGAAGTGGTGCGGGTTGGTGTCACCGGGGTTGTTGTTGAACGGGTATCCGCCGTAGAACCACCCGTACCGGGAGGTGACCGGCACCGCCTTCACCAGGCTGCCGTTCGCCCGCAGGTCGAGGCTGGCGTCCCGGCCGGTGCCGGCGGCGTTGTCCGGGAGGCTGTAGCGGAAGGTCACCGCGTTGGCCGGGGCGGTCAGGGTGAACTCGACGTATTCGCCGGCGGCGTCGAGGGTGACCGCCTCCCGGCCGGACGCCTCGGACGGCAACTGACCGTAGTAGCGGGTCGGGCCGATCTTCGTACCGTTGTGGCTGGCCCGCTCGGCCTCGTGCTCGACGAACGGCACGGTGGCGCCGCGGCCGGCGATGTCGAACGGGGACAGCCCGGCGGCCTGTGCCGGGGTGGCGGTGGAGATCGCGACGGCGCTGACGCACGCCGCCACGAGCGTGGTGCCGACGATCGCGGCCAGCAGTGAGCGGGCGGATCGTCCCGGGGGTGGAGCGGGGGTGCCGATGGTGTGGTGGGCCATGAGGGGTGCTCTCCGTTTCGTCGGGCGGGCCGGGTCCCCCGTGGTGCGGGCGTTGCGCTCTGCGGTACCTCCGTTCGGTCGCGCCGGCGAGGGGGGCCGGCGACGTGGCGGCGGGTCGGGACGGACCGGCCGGTGGGGGTGGCGCCGGCCGGTCGGGACGGACCGGCCGGCGCCGGGGTCAGCTCAGCAGGCCGGCGCGGCGCCGGGATCGGCCGGCCGTTTCCGGGTACGCAGCCAGACGGCGGTGTCCGGCGGCAGCAGGTCGTCGTCCAGGGGCGCGCTGGCGAGCAGTCGCGCCTCGTGCCGGGGCAGCGGCACCGGGGTCGTGCCGAGGTTCACCAGGCAGGCGAAGGCGGGACCGCGGGCGAAGGCGAGCACCCCGTCGGGGGCCGGCAGCCAGCGCAGCGTCCCGTCACCGAGGTCCGCCTCGCTACGCCGCACGCCGATCGCCGCCCGGTACAGCTCCAGCATCGAGTGCGGGTCGTCGGTCTGCGCCCGGACGGTCCGGTCCTTCCACTCCGCCGGCTGGGGCAGCCAGGGCGTCCGGGTCGCGCCGTCCGGACTGAACCCGAACGGCGGTGCGTCGCCGGCCCAGGGCAGCGGCACCCGGCAGCCGTCCCGGCCGTGACCCGAGCGCTCCCACATCGGGTCCTGGCGCAGCGCGGGCGGGATGTCCTCGACCTCCCACAGGCCCAGCTCCTCGCCCTGGTAGACGTAGACCGCGCCGGGCAGGGCGAGGGTGAGCAGCGCCGCCGCGCGGGCCCGGAGGGTGCCCAGCTCCAGGTCGGTGGGGACGCCTTCGCGCTTGCTGGCGAAGCTGAACGTGGTGTCCGCCCGGCCGTAGCGGGTGACGTGGCGGGTCACGTCGTGGTTGGACAGCACCCAGGTGGCGGGCGCGCCGACCGGGGCGTGCGCGGCGAGCGTCTCGTCGACGCAGTGGCGCAGCGCCGTCGCGTCCCAGGCGCAGCCGAGGAAGTCGAAGTTGAACGCGGAGTGCAACTCGTCCGGGCGCAGGTAGTGGGCGAACCGTTCCTGGTCCGGCAGCCACACCTCGCCGATCAGCGCCCGCTCCCCCGGGTAGGAGTCGGCGATCCGGCGCCAGGCGCGGTAGATCTCGTGCACCCCGTCGAGGTCGTGGAACGGGTGCGGCCGGTCCGCCAGGGCCTCGGGCAGCGTCCCGTCCTTGACCAGCAGGCCCGCCGAGTCGATCCGGATGCCGTCCACCCCGCGGTCGAACCAGAACCGCAGGATGTCCTCGAACTCCGCCCGTACCCGGGGGTGGTCCCAGTTGAAGTCCGGCTGCTCGGCGGTGAACAGGTGCAGGTACCAGTCGCCGGGGGTGCCGTCCGGGTTGACCGTCCGGGTCCAGGTCTCGCCGCCGAACTCGCCGACCCAGTCGGTGGGCCGCTGGTCGCCGTTCGGGCCCCGGCCGGGGCGGAACCAGAACAGCTCCCGCTCCGGCGCGTCCGGCCCGCCGGCGAGCGCCGCCTGAAACCAGGGGTGCGCGTCGGAGCAGTGGTTCGGCACCACGTCGACGATGATCCGGATGCCGAGCGCGTGTGCCTCCGCGATCAGCGCCTCCGCTTCGGCCAGGGTGCCGAAGACCGGATCGATGTCGCGGTGGTCGGCCACGTCGTAGCCGGCGTCGGCCATCGGGGAGGGGTACCAGGGGCTGAACCAGATCGCGTCGACGCCGAGCGCGGACAGGTGGCTCAGCCGGGACCGGATGCCGGCGAGGTCGCCGATGCCGTCGCCGTTGCCGTCGGCGAAGCTACGCGGGTACACCTGGTAGATCACGGCTCCACGCCACCACGGACCCTTGTCTGCTGTGGACACGAGCACCTGCTTTCTGCGTCGGTCGGCGGGTTCGCCGGACCTGAGGGTGAATCGGGCGAGCGGCCGTCGTCCGTCGCGCGGGGATGGTTGCGCTGGTGGTGCAGCGGTGCGGTCGGCTCCTCGTCGAGCCCGCCGGCGGCTGTCCTGCCCGGCGTCCGCAGCCGCGGGGCTAGCCCTTGAGGCTGCCGGTGGTCAGTCCGGACATGATGTTTCGCTGGAAGATCAGGAAGACGACGACGGTCGGGATCGCGGCGATGACCGACGCGGCGATCACCACGTTCATCGGCGTACCACCCGAGAAGGCGTAGATGCCGACGCTGACCGTCCGGGTCTCGGGCGACGGCATGACCAGCTTCGGCCAGAGAAAGTCCTTCCAGACCGCCGTCACGGCGAAGATCGAGACCACGCCGAGGATGGGGCGCGACATCGGCAGGATGATCGACCAGAGCGTGCGCAGCGGGGTCGCGCCGTCCACGAGGGCCGCCGCCATCAGCTCCTCCGGGATCGAGTCGAAGAACCGCTTCAGCAGGAAGATGTTGAACGCGTTCGCGACCGCGGGCAGCCAGATCGCGAACGGCGAGTCGAGCAGGTTGAGGTGCAGGATCGGCAGGTCGATCACGGTCACGTACTGCGGGACGATGAGGACCATCGCCGGGATCATCAGCGTCGCCAGCATCAGGGCGAGGATCAGGTTGCCGAACACCGGTCGAAGCTTCGACAGGGCGTACGCCGCGGCGGTGTCGAGGACGAGTTGGAACAGCAGCGCGCCGATCGCGTAGTAGAACGTGTTGAACAGCAGCTTGGCGAGATTCAGGTTGGTCCACGCGTCGGCGTAGTTCCGCAGCTCGGGGTCGGCGGGGAACAGCGACGGCGGGGTCTGCGCGATCTCCTGGCCGGATTTGAGCGCGCCGGTGACCATCCAGTAGAGCGGCCCGAGGAAGATCAGCGTGAAGCCCACCACGACGACGGCGAGCAGCGTCCAGTAGACGACCTTGCCGCGCCCCCGCCGGAGCTGGGCAGGAGAGATGAGGGTCCGGGTCCCGGAGTCCTGTGCCATTGCTCGCCCCGTCCTAGTCCTGTTTCGCGCTCAGCCGCAGGTAGGCGGCGGAGAAGCCGGCCAGCACCACGAGCATGATCACGCCGAGCGCCGCGGCGCCGTTGAGGTCGTTCTGGAAGAACCCGTGCTGGTAGATGAGGTACGCCACCGAGGTCGCGGAGTCCTCCGCGCCCGCACCGTTGGCGAGGATCAGTGGTTCGATGAAGAGCTGCATCGTGGCGACGATCTGGAGCATCGCCAGGAGCGCGAGGATCAGCCGGGTCTGCGGGATCGTCACGTGGACGATCCGCCGCCAGATCCCGGCGCCGTCGAGCTCGGCGGCTTCGTAGAGTTCGCCGGGGATGTTCTGCAGCGCCGCCAGGTAGATCAGCACCGCGCCGCCCATGTTCATCCAGGTCGACGCGAGCACCATCGCCGGCATCGTCATCTCGGGTGACTGCATCCACTGCGACGTCGGCAGGTGCAGCGCCGTGAGGATCGCGTTGAAGAGCCCCGCCTCGCTGGGGTCGTACGCGTAGAACTTGAAGAGGAACAGCGCCGAGGCCGGCGGCAGCATCACCGGCAGGTAGACCAGGATCCGCAGGTACCCCTTGGCGTGGCGGAACTCGTTGAGCAGGATCGCCACGAAGAACGGCACCGCGTACCCGAGGACGAGTGCGAGAACCGTGAAGTAGAAGGTGTTCTTCCAGGCCGTCCAGAAGCTCGGGTCGTCGATGATGCGCAGGTAGTTGTCCCAGCCCACCCAGGTGGTCTCGCCCCGCCGGGTGCGCTGGAAGCTCATGACGATGCCGCGGATCATCGGGTACCAGGAGAAGACGGCGAAGCAGAGCACCGCGCCGATCAGGAAGGTGTGCCCGGTGAGGTTGTCCCGTACCTTGCGGCCGAGGCTCGTACGCTGCGGTCCGGCCGGGTACGGCGACGCGGGACGACCCGCTCCCCTCGTGGTCCCCGGGACGGTGGTGATCACCAAGACAAACTCCTGCGTGAGTCAGCGGCCGACGGTGCGGCGCGGAGGGTGTGGGGGCCGGCGCGCCGGCCCCCACACGATCGGATCAGCTCTCGGCGAGCAGCTTGTTGACCTTGTCCTCGGCCGTCTTGAGCAGCGCGTCGATGTTCGCGTTCGGGTTCGTCAGCACCCCGGACATCACGGCGTCGAGCACCGCGTAGATCGCCTGCGCGTTGCGGGGCTCACCCTTGATCGGCACCGGGTTCGCCTCGAAGATCGCGAAGTTCGCGGTGTCGACGTTCGCGTTCGCCTTGCGCAGCTCCAACTCCTGCTTCTGCGCCTCGCTGCCGTTCGCGAACAGCAGCGGCTGGGGCAGGCCCACCGGGTAGTTCTGCGGCTTGGCCCGGACGTAGTCGAACTGGCCCTTGCCCGGCGTCAGCTTCTGGTACGCGATCCACTTCAGACCGGCCTTGACCTGCTCCGGAGAGAGGCCCTTCTTGAAGAAGTAGCCCTCGCCACCGCCGAGCGTCGCCTTCGCCGGGCCGTCCTGGCCGGGCAGCGGGCCCATCGCCCAGTCCTGGAACTTGCCCTGGAACTGGCTGACGATCGCCTGGGTGGCATCCGGAGCGCCGACGAACATCCCGACCTTGCCGGCGCCGGCATTGGTCAGCAGGTCACCCCACTGGAGCAGTTGGCGGGCGCCCATGCTGTTGTCGCCGTACCGCATGTCCTTGAGGCTCTGCAGAACCTGCTTGCCCATCGCGTTGTTGAAGTCGGCCTTCTTGCCGTCCGGGGTCAGCACCTGGCCGCCCTGCGAGTAGAGCAGGGAGGTGAAGTGCCAGCCTCCGGTGTTGCCGGCGCTGTACTCCGCGTACCCGGCGATGCCGTTGCCCAGCGCGGAGATCTTCTTGGCGGCGTCGCGGACCTCGCCCCAGGTCTTGGGCGGGTTGTTGACGTCGAGCCCCGCCTGCTGGAACAGGACCTTGTTGTAGACCAGGCCCATCGAGTAGTTCTTCACCGGGACGGCGTAGAGCTTGCCGCCGTCGGTGAAGACCTCCTTCAGCGCCGGGTCGACGCTGTCCCAGGTCGGGACGGTGTCCTTGGTGGCGTACTGGGTGATGTCCATCGCCTGACCGGAGTCCAGCACCTGCTGGAGATCGGTCATGTACCCGTAGAACACGTCGGTCACGGTGCCGCCGGCGAGGCGGGCGGTGAAGTCCGGCGGGTTGTTGCACTGCTCGCCGACGCTGACGCTCTTGATGACGATGTTCGGGTTCTGCCGCTGGAACTCGACGACATCGTCGTTCCAGTTCTTCAGCAGCTCTTTCTGGGAGCCGACCGGCTGGCAGTCGACGGTGATGGTGACCTTGCCACCGGCATCGCTCGTCGTGTCGTCGCTCTTCGTGGAGCACGCCGTGAGGCTGAGCCCCAGGCCGGCCACGAGCGCCAACGCCGCAGCCTTCCGGTACTGCGGTACGGACATCTGTCCATCCCTTCGGGAACGGGTGTCTTCAGGACGTCGCCGACCTGCGGTGATCGCACTGCGGCGCCGCCCTGCGAGTGATCTGCATTGATCGGGTGACCTGACCCCCGGTAGCTGCGTCGGGGCCAGCTGTGAGTGGAGTCACTGTAGCGAGGCCGACTCATTTCAGCAAGGTTTCGACCGTGCACTGAAAGGACGTGACGTCGGCGTGGCAGATGATGACAGAGCCGTGGGCGGTGCCCGAGTTGTGGGGTGTTCCCAGCTTTTGGCGCTCGTGCCCGGTCCGTCGCCCGCGCGGGAACCTTCCGGCGGTCCAGGCGGCGTCCAACCTGGTCGGCGTGGGGTTGAGCAGTGTGGACCGGCTGGATCGGGCCGGTGCTGCTCGGCGCCGGGCGACGGCAACGACGAAGCGGCCGCCGACCGCGAGCAGCGGTCGACGGCCTTGCAGCGTCGGTCGGCGGTCAGGGAGGCGGTTCGTGGCCGGATCGTCGGTCAGTGGCCGCCGGGACGGTCAGCGGCGGGAACGGTGGCCGGCGGTCGACCGACGACCGGGGGCGGGCCCGGGTCAGCGGCCGGGGGCGGGCGCGGTGGAGCCGCGTACCACCAGTTCGGGCTCGAACAGCAGCTCGTCGTGCAGCACGCCGGCCCCCTCGATCTGGGTGACCAGCAGGTCCACCGCGGCCTGGCCCATCGTCTCGATCGGCTGCCGCACGGTGGTCAGCGGCGGGTCGGTGCAGGTCATGAACGCGGAGTCGTCGAAGCCCACCACCGACACGTCGGTCGGCACCGCCCGACCCAGCCGCCGGGCGGCCCGGATGGTGCCCAGGGCCAGCACGTCGCTGGCGCAGATGATGCCGGTCACGCCCCGCTCGACCAGCTTGGTCGCGGCGACCCGCGCGCCCTCCATCGAGAAGCTGGAGCGCTCGACGCACTCCCGGTCGTCGCCCCAGTTCGCGGCCTGGACCATCGCGTCCAGCTTGCGCCGGGACGGCACGTGCCCCTCCGGGCCGAGCACCAGGCCGATCCGCTCGTGCCCGAGCGAGCGCAGGTGCCCGTATGCCTGCTCGACCGCGACCGCGTCGTCGGTGGAGACCCGGGGGAAGTCCAGCGCGTCGACGCCGGCGTTGACCAGCACCACCGGCAGCCCACGGTCGGTCAGCCGGCGGTAGTGCTCGTGCGAGGCGTCGGCCAGCGCGTACGAGCCACCGGCGAAGATGACGCCGGAGACCTGGTGGTCGAGCAGCATCTCGACGTAGTCCGCCTCGGAGACGCCGCCGATCGTCCGGGCGCAGAGCGCGGGGGTGTAACCCCGTTGGGCGAGCGACCCGGTCACCACCTCGGCGAGTGCCGGGAAGATCGGGTTCTGCAACTCCGGGAGCACCAGCCCGACCAGGCGGGCCCGCTCCCCCCGCAGCTTGGTCGGCCGCTCGTAGCCCAGCACGTCCAGCGCGGTGAGCACGGCGGTACGGGTCGACTCGGAGACGCCGCCACGACCGTTGAGCACCCGGCTGACGGTGGCCTCGCTGACGCCGGCCTTCCTCGCCACCTCGGTCAGTCGCTTCGTCACGCCGCGATGATACGTCACCGACACTGCAAGAAATGAACTGCACGCTGACGTGTCACGTCAACGCTCGACGTCACGCAGTCTCTTTCCGCCGAAGCCGCCCGCGGACCGGGCAAGTCGCCTCCGCAATTCCTGCACAAACACCTGCTTGAATATTGACAGCTTATAGAAATAACATCGCCGCAACCAACTCGCCTCGCTTCTGACATCCACCGCGGCACGACGGGGACTGCCCGCGGCGTCGATGACGGTCGTCGGGTCCTCGGGAGAACGGATCACGCGATGTCTCGAACCAGCACAGGACGGCCGGGCGGACCGGCGCGCCGGCGAACCGGCGGGGCGGCCGCCATGGCGGCGGTCATGGCGGTCACGGTGACCGGTGGGGCCGGGGCGGCCCGCGCCGAGGCCGCCCCGCCCGCGCCCCCGGTGGTCACCCGGGCCGCTCTCGACCCGTCGCTGGTCGCGGGCCGGGGCGCCGACGTCGGTTTCCTGGAGCAGGAGGCGGAGCAGGCCACCACGAACGGCACGCTGATCGGCCCGGGGCGCACGGCGTACACCCTGGCGTCGGAAGCCTCCGGTCGCCGGGCGGTGAGCCTGGCACCCGGCCAGTTCGTCGAGTTCACGCTGCCGGCCGCGACCAACGCCATCACCGTGCGCTACAGCATCCCGGACGCGCCCACCGGCGGCGGCATCACCGCGCCGCTGGACGTCTCGGTCGGTCGCCGGCCCGCCCGGACCATGACGCTCACCTCGCAGTACGCCTGGCTGTACAACCAGTACCCGTTCTCCAACGACCCCACGGCCGGCCTGCTGCACCCGGACTGGTGGATCACCGAATGCTCCTGCGTCCCCGCGGCCACCACGCCCACCCCGACGATCACCAGGCCGTTCCGCCCGCACCACTTCTACGACGAGCAGCGGATGCTGCTCGGCCGGACGTATCCGGCGGGCAGCGTGCTGCGACTCGCGGTCCCGGCGGGCAGCGTCGCGCCGTGGACGGTCATCGACCTGCTCGACTCGGAGCTGGTCGCCCCGCCGCGCGTCGTGCCGGTCGCGGCGAACGTGCTGGCGTTCGGCGCGGACCCGACCGGCCGCCGCGACTCCGCCGGCGCCCTCGACCGGGCGATCGCCTTCGCCCGGCGTACCAAGCTGAAGGTCTACCTGCCGCCGGGGACCTACCAGGTGAACCGCCACATCATCGTCGACGACGTCACCATCGAGGGCGCCGGCAACTGGTACACGATCGTCAAGGGACGCGAGGTCGCGCTCGACACCCCGGCCCCGGACGGCTCGGTGCACACCGGGGTCGGCTTCTACGGCCGGCCCGCGTCGGCGGGCGGCAGCCGCAACGTGCACCTGTCCGGCTTCGCGATCGAGGGCGACGTCCGCGAGCGCATCGACACCGACCAGGTCAACGGCGTCGGTGGCGCGCTGAGCCACTCCAGCGTCGACGGCCTCTACCTGCACCACACCAAGGTGGGGCTCTGGTTCGACGGGCCGATGACCGACCTGCGGGTCACGAACAACGTCATCGTCGACCAGATCGCCGACGGCCTGAACTTCCACACCGGCGTCACCAACTCCGTGGTGCGCAACAACTTCGTCCGCAACAGCGGCGACGACGGCCTCGCCATGTGGTCGGAGAAGACCGGCAACGCGGGCAACATCATCGACCGCAACACCGTGCAGTCGCCGGTCCTCGCCAACGGCATCGCCGTGTACGGCGGCACGGACAACACCGTCTCGCGCAACCTGGTCGCCGACCCGGTGCGCGAGGGCAGCGCCATCCAGGTCGGCTCCCGGTTCGGCGCCGAGCCGTTCACCGGGCACCTGTGGATCACGGAGAACACCACCGCCCGGGCCGGCACCTACGAGCTGAACTGGAACATCGGCCTCGGCGCCATCTGGTTCTACGCCCTGGACCGCAGCATCGACGCCGACATCCAGGTGGTCGGCGACCACTACCTGGACAACACCTACAACGCGATCATGCTGGTCAGCGACTGGCCGGTGAAGGACCGGTACTCGATCACGAACGTGCACTTCCGCGACGTCCGGGTGGACGGCGCGGGAACGTCCGTGGTGAGCGCCCGCACGGCGGGCTCGGCCTCGTTCGCGAACGTCGACGCGCGCAACGTGGGGGCGGTCGGCGTCAACAACTGCGGCTCCTTCCACTTCACCCCCGCCGGATCCGAGTTCAGCCTGACCGACCTCGGCGGCAACGACGGCGGGTGGCTCGCCCCGTGGCTGCTGCCCAACACGATCACCTGCGACGACCGGCCGCCGGTCGTGGCGCCGCCACCGCCGTCCAGCTGGTGACCTCCGGCCCGACCATCCCGAACACCTGCTCCCACCCCGGCTGACCCGCCGAGCGGCGCCGGTCGGAATCCCCCGGATTCCGGCCGGCGCCGCCACGCTTCCGTCGACCTGCTGCGCACCGGACAGACTGGACGTGACGCGCCCGCCCATCCGTCGCCCCCCCACCTCGTGGCACTCCGACCCGCGCTTCAACCGATCGGTACACCCTGACTCACCCCGGTCGCGGTGTCGTCAGCTGTCGACGACGACGTCGACGTCCACCGGGCCGACGCGCAGGGTGCCGTCGTTCAACGGCGTGCAGCGCACGCCGCCCCGGCGCCGCAGCGCACGCCATCCGCCGGGGCCGATCGTGACGTCCATCCAGGCGCACGGGTTGGCCGGCCGGTTGACCCGCAGGCTGACCGGGCCGTCCCCCGAGTCGAGGACGAGCACCGATCCGACCAGCTCGTCCACCGCGATGCCGGTGGTCAGGATGTTGCGCCGGACCTGCACCAGGTCGACGCCGGGCGGCAGCGACTCCTGCGCGATCACGGTCACGCTCGCCGCGCGGTGCGCCGGCCGGCCGAAGTACCGGTCGCCGACGATGCCCAGCTCGGCCCGGAGCCGGACCTCGGTCACCAGCTCGCCGGGTGGAGCGGGCAGCGGGCCGTCGGCGGGCCGCCCCACGTAGCGGTGTACCGGCGAGGCCAGCAGCTGGACGATGCGCGGCACAGCGGGATTCTACGGAGCCGGCACCGTCCGCCGGGCACACTCGGGCGAGCCGGGGTGAACCCGCCCGCGCCGTCCCGGCTCATCCCGCCGGCGGGCCGCGCAGCGCGCCGCACCGGTGAGGCGGCGGAGCGGAAACACCGATCTCTCCGCACCGCCCTGGCTACCCTCAGTAGTTGACGGGCTCCGGCGTGGACCCTCGTCCGCGCCCCACGACTGCGATGAGGGGAACCACCATGGCCACCGCACCGAACGGCACGCCGACCGTCGTCCTGGTCCACGGCGCCTTCGCCGACAGTTCGGGGTGGAACGGCGTGGTCGAGCGCCTCCAGGCCGCGGGCGTGACGGTCAAGGCGGTGCCGAACCCGCTGCGCGGCGTCACTGAGGACGCCGCGTACGTCGCGAGCGCGCTGAAGCAGACCGAGGGCCCGGTGCTGGCCGTGGGCCACTCGTACGGCGGGGCGGTCATCACCAACGCCGCGGCCCAGGTCGACAACGTGGTCGGCCTGGTCTACGTCGCCGCCTTCGCCCCGGACGAGGGCGAGACCCTGCTGGCGATCGAGGGCGACTCCAAGGACAGCGTGCTCACCTCCGCGCTCATGCAGGTGACGTACCCGACCGCCCAGGGCACCGAGACGGAGTTCCTGATCGACCCGGCGAAGTTCCACGACGCGTTCGCCGCCGACGTGTCGAAGAAGGATGCCGCCGTCATGGCGGCCACCCAGCGCCCCGTCTCGTCGCTGGCCTTCGGCCAACCCACCGGGAAACCGGCCTGGCGCACCCTGCCGTCCTGGGCCGCGGTCCCCGCCAGCGACAAGGCCGCCGGCAGTGACGTCCTGCGGTCCATGGCGCAGCGGGCCGGGGCGACCATCACCGAGGTCGAGGGCTCGCACGTGATCATGGTCAGCCAGCCCCAGGCCGTCACCGACGTGATCATGCAAGCGCTCGACGGCGTCAAGCGCTGAACACCCTCCCCACCGGCCCGAACCAGCCGGACAATTCTGTACCGACCGGTCGCGCCGGAGGTGCCATGGTGCACCGGGGGGGTGCCGCCATGCCGCAACGGGGGCGACCGCGCGGGTTCGACGCCGACGAGGTGTTGGACCGCGCGATGGAGGTGTTCTGGCGCCAGGGTTACGAGGGCGCCTCGATGGCCGACCTGACCGCCGCGATGGGCATCAACAAGCCCAGCCTCTACGCGGCCTACGGCAGCAAGGAGGAGCTCTTCCGCAAGGTCGCGGCCCGGTACGCCGAGCGGGACATGGCGTACGCGCGCGACGCGCTCGCCCAGCCCACCGCGTACGAGGTGGTGGCGACCCTGCTGCGCGAGAACGTGCTCGCGCTGACCCGCTCCGACTGCCCCGCCGGGTGCCTGTCGATCCAGGGCGGCACCGCCGGTGGCACCGGCAGCGCCCCGGTCGCCGAGTTCCTCGCCGCCAGCCGGCTGACTGGTGAACGTGCCCTCGCCGACCGCCTCGCCCGCGCCGTGGCCGAGGGCGACCTGCCCGCGGACGCGGACCCGGCGGCGCTGGCCCGGTTCGTCGCGGTGGTCACCGAGGGGCACGCCGTGCACGCCGCGGCCGGCGTCGCCCGCGCCGACCTCCAGCAGTCGGCCGAGATCGCACTGGCCGGCTTCGCGGCGGTGGCCGGCATCAAGGCGCCCAGCCCCGCACGCTGAGCCGCCGGTCGATCTACCGCGACCTCGTCCGGGTCAACGCGGTCGCCTTCGAGCTGGACCTGGCCGCCGTGCTGGCCGAACCTGAGCGGATACCTGTGGCAGCTGGGCGCGCACTCCTTCGCGAGCCGAGCCACGACATTCCTTCGAATCTCGACAACTTTCGATTGCGCGGGCTTCACTTCTGTTCAGATCGAACGAAAGACGTTAATGTCTTGACCACCCCACGGTGCTCCTCGAGGCGGCGGCGGAAGTAGCACCGAGCTCGTCACGACGCTCGGAGGTCCCGTGTCACGCGTCCCGCAACGCCGCCTGTTCGTCGCCGCCACCGCCCTGCTCACCGCGCTCGCCGCCGCCGTACCGTCGGCGGCTCTCGCCCATCCCGGTCACCCGCACCCCGCCGCCGAGCCGGCCGCGCCTCACCCGGCCGCCGCCGTGGCGGCCGTCCCGCCGACCAGCGGATTCGAGAAGATCACCCTCGACAGCGGACTCACGATGGGTGAGCCGATCGAACTGGCCGTCCTGCCCGACGGCAAGGTGCTCTACATCAACCGGGGCACCAGCGCCGGCGGCGGGCAGGTCCGGCTCTTCAACCCGGCCACCCGGTCCACCACGGTCGCGCTCACCCTCGCTCTCGACGCCCGGTTCGAGGACGGCCTGATCGGCATCACCACGCACCCGAACTTCGCCACCAACCGCTGGGTCTACCTCTTCTACTCGCCCAAGGTCACCCCGCTGGTCAACCGGATCTCCCGGTTCACCTTCAACCCGGCCACCCTGGTGCTCGACCCGGCCAGCGAGGACGTGCTCATCGAGTGGCCCACCGAACGCGACCTCTGCTGCCACTCCGCCGGCTCGATGAGCTGGGACACCGGCGGCAACCTCTACTTCGCCGTCGGCGACAACACCAACTCCGGCGGCGACTCCGCCGGGATGGCGCCGATCGACGAGCGGACGACCCGCAACCCGCAGTACGACGCCCAGCGCACGTCCGGCAACACCAACGACCTGCGCGGCAAGATCAACCGGATCCACCCGGAGAACGACGGCAGCTACACCATCCCGTCGGGCAACCTCTTCCCCGTCGGCACGGCGAAGACCCGGCCGGAGATCTACGTGATGGGGGTACGCAACCCGTACCGGATCTGGGTCGACCGCAAGGCGGGGAACACCCTCTACTGGGGTGAGGTCGGCCCGGACGCCGGCGCCGACCTGGCCAACCGGGGGCCGGCCGCCTACGACGAGTTCAACCGGGCCACCGGGCCCGGCAACTACGGCTGGCCCTACTGCGGCGGCCCGAACGTGGCGTACAACGACTGGGACTTCGCGGCGAACGCACCGCGCGGCTGGTTCCCCTGCGGCGGCGCGACCGGGCCGGTCAACGACTCGCCCCGCAACACCGGCCTGACGCAGCTCCCGCCGACGAAGCCGGCGCTGGTGTGGGAGCAGCACGGCGGCAGCGACGACTGGCCGGCCCTGGACAACCCGGGCGGCTGCGGCTCGCCCAACCACGTCGAGGTCTACCACTACGACCCCAACCTGAACTCCCAGGTCAAGTGGCCGGCCTACTACGACAACAAGCTGCTGATCTCCGAGTACTGCCGCAACTGGATCAAGGAGGTCCAGTTCGACAACGGCAACCCGGCCACCGGCGCGCCGACCGTGATCGAGCCGGTGCTCGCGGGAATGACGTTCGTGCACCCGATCGACGCGGAGTTCGGCCCGGACGGCTCGCTGTACCTGCTGGAGTACGGCAGCGGCTGGTTCTCCGGCGCCACCGACGCCGGGCTCTACAAAATCAACTACGTCCAGGGTGGCCGGTCGCCGGTGGCCAGGGCGGCGGTGAACAAGGACAACGGTCTCGCGCCGCTGGCGGTGACCTTCTCCAGCGCCGGCAGTGCCGACCCCGACGGCGACCCCCTGACGTACGCCTGGGACTTCACCGACAACGGCAGCGTCGACTCGACGGCGGCCAACCCGTCGTTCACGTACCCGTCGAACGGCAGCTTCCACGCCCGGCTGACGGTCAGCGACGGCACCGGTCGCAGCGGCACCACCACCGTGCCGGTCGTCGTCGGCAACAACCGGCCGACGGTGACCCTGAGCGGGCTGCCGGCGGGCGGCCTCTTCGACTGGGGCCAGGACCTGACCGTCTCCGCCGCGGCCAGTGACCCGCAGGACGGCACCCCGGCCTGCTCGGCGGTCGTGGTCCGGGCCGCGCTCGGGCACCAGGAGCACGCGCACGAGGAGGGGCAGGGCACCGGCTGCGGGGCCACCTTCAACACCGGTCCGGTGCACGCCGGCCCGGACTCGGTGCTCTTCTTCGTGCTGCGCGGCAGCTACACCGACCGGGGCGCGACCGGTTCCGTGCCGCTGACCGGGGAACGGGAGATCAGCCTCTACCCCAAGCAGTGGCAGGCCGAGCACCACGTCACGCTCAACGGCCCCAAGGTGATCGACCAGGCGGCGGCCCAGGGCGGCAAGCGGCTCGGTGACATCCAGAACGGGGAGAACGTCCGGCACCACGCGGTGAGCCTGAAGGGCATCACCGGGGTCAGGGCCCGGGTCTCCTCCGGCGGCGCCGGGGGCACGGTCTCCTTCCGGTACGACTCCGCCAGCGGCCCCGAGGTCGCCCGGATCGCGGTGCCCAACACCGGTGGCTGGGACAACTACACCGAGCTCAGCGCCACCGTGACCAAGCCGGACGACGGCACCCACGACCTGTACCTGGTGTTCACCGGCGGCAGCGGGGCGCTGCTCGACGTCGACAGCTACACCTTCACCGGCCCGGGCGTGGGCACCGGCGGCGCCCGGACCGGTGAGATCAAGGGCCTGGGCAAGTGCGTCGACATCAGCTCCAGCCAGACCGCCGACGGCACCAGGGTGCAGCTGTGGACGTGCAACGGCACCGGCGCCCAGCGGTGGACGCTGCCCGGCGACGGCACCATCCGCGGGCTGGGCAAGTGCCTCGACGTCAAGAGCAGCGGCACCACGAACGGCACCCCGGTCCAGCTCTGGACCTGCAACGGCACCGGCGCGCAGCAGTGGGCGCCGCAACCCGACGGCAGCCTGAAGAACCCGCAGTCGGGCCGCTGCCTCGACATCCCGGCCTCCAACACCACCGACGGCACCCAGTTGCAGATCCACGACTGCAACGGCACCGGCGCCCAGCGCTGGACCCTGCCCTGACCCGACCGGCACCGGGCCGGGGTGACCCGTCACCCCGGCCCACCCGCCGGGGCTCGACCCCGCCGGCGCTCCCCCAGCGCCGGTCCGCGCGCTCCGCCCGGCCGCACGGTGGCGCGAACCGGGCGGGTCCGCCGGGGTGTCTGCGCTCATCGGCTGCTGCCATCCGGGCGCGGTGGTGCGACGATGACATCGACGGCATTCTGGCCGAGCGGAGGACTGTCGTGGCAGACGGAAACGACCCGGCGGTGAACCGGACGCGTCGGGTGGGCCGGGGCGCCCTCCCACACCTCCTGGCGATGGTGGTCTTCGGGCTGCTGGCCTGGTCCGGGGGCAGCATGCTGCGCCAGGGGGTGGACGGGCTCGCCGTGCCCTCGCTGATGATCGGGGCCGCCGGCGCCGTCGGCGCCCTGCTGATGGTGGCGGGGCGCCCCTCCCCGGGCGCCGACCGGAGCGGACCCGACCCCCTCCAGCTCGTCCGGGTGGCGATGGTGCTGGTGGCCGTCACCGCCCTGGTGACCGGCACGGCCCTCGCCCCGGACGGGATGGACCGGGGCTTCGTCATCTCCGTGGACGCGGTCCTCGCCGGGGCGCTCGCCTCGTACGCCCTGCTGGCCGGCGAGCAGCGCCGTCCGGCCCGGCTGCCGGGCTGAGCGCACGCCGCACCGGCGCAACCGCTCCCCCGCCGGGCCCCGCCACGGTCCCGCCGACCGGCACGTACCGGGCGGAAACCGGACCAACCAGCGGGCCGGCCGCGTAGCGTGGGCGACACGAGCGGCAGCAGGAGGGTGACGTGACGGAGCCGGAGGAAGACCGGGAGAAGACCGGCAAGACCGACCGGGTGCTCTACTCCCCCGACGGGGATCCCCACCACACCTTGGCGCAGGCGCCCCAGCCCGACGAGCACCCTCCGGTGACCGTCACGCGCGACGACCGGACCGAGGTCCTCGACGACGAACAGTGACCGGCTGACGGGGGTCGCCGGGCCGTCGGCACGCCCCGGCGCGCGGCCGGGCTTCGTCCGATGGCGTCCGGGCATCAGGTGGCATGTCGGCCGACTCGACGATCCGCCGTTGCCGCCGCACCTCCAGTTGGAGCGCCGAGGATGGTCGGGGCGCTCGCCGGTCAGTCCGCCCGGTGCAGGGGACCCCACTCCCGCGACGCCTGTCCTTCCACCGCCCGGTCCGCCTGCCTCAGGGCCGCCTCGCCGACCCAGGCCACCGGCCGGTGGCAGATCACCAGGGGTTCGTTGTCGGGCCCCCGGCCGATCTGCTCGCCCAGCAGCACCCACGGACGTACGCCGGGACCACGCAGGTCCCCCAGGTGGCAGTAGTCGTACAGCCGGCGGGCGATCCACAGCCGCAGGGAACGGTCACCCCACCACGACTCCACCGCGAGCGGGTTGGCGGACAGGCCCGGCAGTTCCGTCCCGGTGAGCGCATCCCGGCTGGACTGCCTGGCCTGCTGCTCGTCGGTCAGGTCCGCCTCCGGTCCCCGGGACCACCGCACGTACAGCGACTCGTCCGCGTTGTTCCGCACCAGGTTGACGAGCTGATCCAGGTCCTCGACGACCCACATGCCCGCTTGGTTGCCCACCGTGCTCACCCCGTCCATGTGCCCTGCCGGCCCCCTGGTCATTCCTCCTGATTCCGGGCCTTTTGGGGGTCGGTCCGGCGCACCCGCACGTCTTCGGGCGGCCGGCACCTCCCCGCCTGCCGGCGACGGCAGCCGCCGAACGACGGCAGCCGGTACGCATGCGCCCAGCCGGTGCGGGTAGGCACGGGTCGACGTGTCCGTGACGGCGGGCGGGAGCTGCTGGGCGCCCGCCGGTACGGCCCGAGCGCCTGCCGGGTGGCCACGGGCCGATCCGAGGCGGCGGGAGTGCGCGATGGGACGCTACGACGACGAGGTGACCGGGCTCGCGGCGCCGCTGACCGACCCGGGCGACCTGGACGTGCTGCTGGACCGCGTCGGTGCCGCCCGGGTGGTGATGCTGGGCGAGGCGACCCACGGCACGCACGAGTTCTACACCTGGCGGGCCGCGATCACGCGGCGGCTCGTCGAGGAGAAGGGCTTCTCGTTCGTCGCCGTGGAGGGCGACTGGCCCGACTGCGACCGGGTCGACCGCAGCGTACGGTGCCGCAGCGACGCGCCGGCGGATCCGCGCGCAGCCCTCGCGGCGTTCGAGCGGTGGCCGACCTGGATGTGGGCCAACGAGGAGGTCGTCGACTTCACCCGCTGGCTGCGGGCCCACAACGCCCAGCTGGATGCGACGGCACGGGTCGGCTTCCACGGCCTGGACGTGTACTCGCTGTGGGAGTCGCTGCACGAGATCCTCGTCTACCTGCGCGAGCACGACCCGGAACAGGTGCCGGCGGCGCTGGCCGCGTACCGCTGTTTCCAGCCGTACGACGAGGACCCGCAGCAGTACGCGCTGGCGACCCGGCTGGTGCCGAACAGCTGCGAGAACGAGGTCGTCGACCTGCTCGCCGCGCTGCGCGAGCGGGCCGCCGCCGACGGCGCGGGCCGGTTCGGGGCGTGGCAGAACGCCGAGGCGGTCGCCGGCGCCGAGCGCTACTACCGGGCGATGGTGCGGGGCGGCCGCGAGTCGTGGAACGTCCGTGACCGGCACATGGACGACACCCTCGACCGGCTGCTCACGCACTACGGACCGGGCGCGAAGGCGGTCGTCTGGGCACACAACACCCACGTGGGTGACGCCCGGGCCACCGACATGGTCGAGGCGGGCGAGGTCAACATCGGCCAACTCGCCCGCGAGCGGTACGGCGTCGACCAGGTCGTCCTGGTCGGCTTCACCACCCATCGGGGGACCGTGGTGGCCGGCGACGCCTGGGGGGCGCCGATGCGGGTGATGGCGATGCCGCCGGGCCGGCGACACTCGCTGGAGGACGCGCTGCACGCCGCCGCGCCGCCGGAGGCGCTCTTCGTCTTTCCCCGGGACGGCCGGCCCGACCTGCTCACCGACGAACTCGACCATCGGGCGGTCGGCGTGGTCTACCACCCGGAACGGGAGAGCTGGGGCAACTACGTCGCCACGGTGCTCGGCGACCGCTACGACGCCCTCTGCTGGGTTGACGAGTCCCAGGCCGTCCGGCCGCTGCACATCCGGCCCGCCAACCTCGCCGAACCCGAGAGCTACCCCTCCGGCGTCTGAGCACGCCGGCCGGCGGCCCGACCGGATCGGGGCGTCCGGCGGGGCGGCACTATCGGACGGCCACGGTGATCTTGTCGAAGTCGGGTGCCGGCGAGTCCGGGTTGAACATCTTGAGCGTGTTGGGCCCGGGTCGGAGCGGCACCGTCACGACCATGGTGCCGACGCTGCTCCACCCGCCCGTCCCCGGGAAGGTCAGCGTGATCGGGGCCGCGCCGTTCACACTGATCCGCCCCACGCGGGGGGCCTCGCCGTTGACGTACGCGATGGTCACGGTGGCCGACCCGCCGGTGCGGGCGGTCACGCCGTTGAACTGCAGCGTTCCCATGTCACGCCCGATGTTGCCCACCTTCTTCCCGCCGGAGCAGCCGGGGCAGTCGTAGATCCTGATGTCGTCCAGGCCGTTCTCCGTCGACTCGGCCTCGTAGGACCGCACCACCACCGGTGCCGCCGGGGCGGCGGGCGGCCGGGTGGCCGGCGGGCGGGTGGTCGGGGGTGCCGTCGACGGTGCGGCGGGTCGGGTCGCCACCGATCCGACGCGCACCTCCCCGCCGCCCTCGGCCGGAGTGGCGGTGGCCGGGTCCGGCGTCGGGAAGGCCGGATCGAGGTCGGTCGCCGGGCCGGCCGGACCGGGACGATCCGCCGCCGGCGACTCCCCGAAACCCAGATCCACGTTCACCGCCGCGAGCGTCAGCACGATGATCAGGTAGCCGACTCCCACCACCGCCAGCAGGCGGATCGGGCCGATCCGCCACATGCCGCCAGGACCGGATCCGTGACGTGGACTCACTCCCGAGCCTCCCCTCCGCGCGCCGAGTGGTGCGCCCGGCGCGGAGAAGACCCGGAGCCGGGTGTGACAGGTGCCACAGGATTGTAGGGGGTCGATCAACTTCTGGCCCGCCGCCAGGTGCGTCACGCGGGCAGCGTCCGGTCCGTCGGGCCTACTCCTCGATCTGCGTACGCGGCAGCATGGTCGGCGACCAGCCGAAGTCGTACCGGGGGGCGGCGACCGCCCGGGCGAAGGCCTTGGCGGCGGCCGGAGAACTGACGATCCTCCAGTCCACCTCCTTGTTCGCCTCGAACCAGATCAGGCCGATGATGTCCCGGTGGCGGGGCAGCAACTGGAAGGTCTGCTTGATCCACTCGGCCTTGCGCCCATTACCGTCGGAGGCGGCGGTCTCGGTGATGACCAACGGTTTCTGGGTGAAGGTTCGGATCTCCTTGATCGTGGGGTTGAAGATCGCGTCGAAGGACCGGTACGTCGAGAGCGCCCCGGTGCCGTAGTACCCCGAGAGTCCGACCCAGTCGACGTAGTCGTCGCCCGGGTAGAGCGTGGAGAGTTTCGGGGTCGAGTCGTCCCACCTGACGTTCGGGCTCCACGTCCAGATGACGTTCTTGACCCCGGCCGCCTCGAACACGTCGTGGACGTGCCGCCAGGCCTTCACGAAGTCGCCCGGCCGGTTGCCGTTGACCGTCTCGCACCACGGGTACCAGTCGCCGTTCATCTCGTGGCCGAACCGGATGGCCACCGGATAGTCCAGTGCCTTGATGCCCTGGGCCCAGGACAGCAGGTACGTGTCGAAGCTCCCCCGCGCGATGCGGGACAACCGGTAGTGGGGTTGGTCGGAGCGGATCTTGTCGATCTTGCGGGCGCTGAAGCCCTTCTTGCGGGCCGCCTTGTCCAGGCGGTAGTCCCACGGTTCCCACGCCAGCATCGGCAGCATGCCCCGGTCGCGGATCCGGTCGAAGAGCGTCCGGTCGAATGTGTCGGACGCCCACCCCGCGCCGAAGAGCATCACCTGCGGCTCGCGCTTCGCGGCCGCCGTGAACGTGTCCACCGCGGTGAAGTCGTGCGGGCCCTCGTGTGTCATGACACCGATGAACGCCTTGCCGGCCGGCGGGAAGAGTTCCGCAGCCGGTCGGGGCGGCGCGCTCGGTGCCGCCGTGGCTCCGGCCGTCACGGCCGCGCCCGGCTCGGCCTTCGCAATCCGGCCGGACGGACCGTCCTCCCGGCTCCCGGACATGGTGGTCGGTGCGATGGCGAACGCGTAGGTCAGCAGCAGCGCGCCGATCAGCACCATCAGGACCCGCGGAACGGTCAGCCTCATCGTTGCAGAACCCCCTCGGCCGCCACCCGCAACCTCGGCGGGGCGTTCCTCGCTGTCGGCGCGAGCGACCGCTCGGCCATGTCGTCAACCCGGGGACGAGGCAGGGTACGGAACATCTAGTCCTCGAGTTTCGTGCGCAGGAGCATGTCTGGCGACCAGGTGACCTGGTAGCGAGGGTCGGCGACCCCCTTGGCGAAGGCTCTTGCCACTGCCGGTGAGCTGACGATGCGCCAGTCCACCTCCCTCTCCTTGTTCACTTCGAACCAGATGACGCCGATGATGTCCTTGTAGCGGGGCAGCAGCCGGAATGTCTGCGTGATCCACTCGGCCTTGCGCCCGTAGGCGTCGGAGGCACCGGTCTCGGTGATCACCAGCGGTTTGCTGCTGAAGGCGCGGATCTCCTTGATGATCCTGTCAAAGATCACGTCGAAGGACCGGTAGTCCGGGGTGAACACAGTGGTGTAGTAGCCGGAGATGCCCACCCAGTCGACGTAGGCATCGCCCGGGTAGAACGTGGAGAGTTCCGGGAGCGAATCGTCCCAGATGTTGTTCGGGCTCCACACCCATGTGACGTTGGTGGCCCCGGCGGCCCGGAACAGATCATGTACGTGGCGCCACGCCTTGACGTAGTCGCCCGGTCGGTTGCCGTTGACCAACTCGCACCACGGGTACCAGTAGCCGTTCATCTCATGGGCGAACCGAATGGCTACCGGGTAGCCGAGTGACTTGATCCCTTCGGCCCAGGATCGCAGGTAGCTGTCGAAGTCCCCGCGCGCTATGTGGGACAACCGGTACTGGGTCTGCTCGTTCCGTAACCTGTCGACCTCGCGGGTCGGGAGCCCCTTCTTGATGGCCGCTTCGCCCAATCGGTAGTCCCACGGTTCCCAGCCCAGCATTGGCAGCATGCCGCGGTCGTTGATCCGGTCGAAGGGCGTCCGGTCGAATGTGTCGGATGCCCATCCGGAGCCGAAGAGCATGACCTGCGGCTGGCGCTTCGCGGCCGCCGTGAACCTGTTCACCGCGGTGAAGTCGTGCGGGCCCTCGTGGGTCATGACACCGATGAACGTCTTACCGGCCGGAGGGAAGATCTTCCGGTCCGGTCCGAGCGACGAGCCTGGTTCGGCCGTCGCCACCGCGCTTGGTCCGGCCGCGGCGACCCGGTCGGGCGGCGCCTCCTTTCGGCCCTCGGCCGTGGTCCTCGGCGCCATGGCGAAGGCGTAGGCCAGCAGCAGCGCGGCGATCAACACCATCATGACCCGCAGGACGGTCAGCTTGGCCATGGCAGACCCCCGTTCGCCGCCACCCGCGACTTCGGCGGTTGGCGCTCCTCATTGCCGGCGCGCGCGGCTTGCTCGGCCGTGTCGTCGTGCTGCTCTCCGCGGGCCGTGATGTTCGACAGGAGCGCGATCAGCGGCGGACCGAGACCTGTCACGAGGGTCAGGATCGGCCAGACGTGGAGCATGGTGAAGCTGGTGTCCAGTACGAAACTCGCGCCGAGCAGGGCAGCGGCGAAAGCCGCCCAGCAGAAGTGCAGCCGGAAGGTGCCGAGCGACTCGGTGGTGCGCAGCTTCCCCTTGGCCGTCACCACGAACCCGAGCTTCCGCCGAAGCAGCGCACTGACACCGGCGGCCACGTAGATGGGACCGGCGAACAGCGCCAGCGCCATGCCGACCAGGCCGATCTCCTCCCGTTCGTGGGGAGCGATGTTGAAGCGGCGGAGCCAGAGCCACAGCAGGAACCAGGTGCCCATGCTCGAGCCCCACAGCACCGACCACACGGTGACGTCGAGTTGGGCCGCGCCCACCCCGGTGAGCAGGTACATGGCCGTGGCGAGATTGCCCAGCAACAGGCTGACGGCGACGCTCGGGTAGTAGAACTGCAGCAGGCGGTACTGCCAGCGGCGCCGGCCACGGAGTTCGCGCGGTGCGCGCAGCTCGGGGCGGATGAGGATCTCGCAGATGCCGGCCGCCCACCGCTTCTGCTGGTTGAAGTAGTCCGCCCACGACGTCGGGCCTTCCCCGATGGCCACCACGTCCGGGGTGTAGACGCCCTTCCACCGGTTACCGGTCTGCGGGTTGACGGCGGCGTGGACCCGGATGCTGGTGAGATGGTCCTCGATGATCGAGTCCTGGTAGCCCCCGATGCTCCGCCAGGCCGCCGGTCGGTAGAGGTGGCCGGTGCCGGTGAGCAGCGGCGCGTCCAGCCCGTTCCCGCCCCGCGCGATGAGCCCGTTGTAGAGGTACTGCTGCACCGACGCGCCGTGCGCGACCCAGTTCTGGTGCATGTTGCCGTAGACCTGCGGCGTCACCACGAAGGCGACGTCCGGGTCACGGAAGTAGCCGAGGGTCCGTTCGAGGAAGCCCGGCAACGGGACGTGGTCCGGGTCGACGTTGGCGACCACGTCGTAGCAGTGCTCGTACTCCGCCCGCCAGGCGTTGTGGTTGCCCGACTTCGTCCGGGCCCGGAACTCGCCGCTCGGCCGGTTGTACTCCGGGCGGCCCTTACGGCTGAAGTGCCGCACCCCGAGTCGCGCGGCCATCTCCTTCACCGCCGGGTCGTCCCCCTCGTCGAGGATCCAGACGTCGACCTGGCCGCAGTACACGATCTGCGTCATCCTCCGCAGGGTCCGCTCGGCGACGTCGATCGGCTCCTTGCTGGGCACGATCGTGGTGAGCAGCGCCACCCGCAGGCCGACCGGCGGATCGACCGGGATCGGATCCTTGGCGTGGAACGCGAACACCCAGATCACCACGTTCTGCGCGAGGCGGATCAGCTCCACGCCGACGACCACGCAGAAGCCGAGCCGGGCCGCCGTCGTCTGCCAGTTCCCGATCCCGGTCACGCCCGGCCCCGGCACGTGCGCGGGGAGCAACAGCCAGCCGATGAACAGCACCCCGGCCGCGCTGTTGACGAGGACGAACAGCGTGAGGATCAGCCGTGACACCGGCGAGACGGCGTGGCGGAACTCGACCGCCGCCTCCGGGTGCCGCGGCGCGACCAACGGTCCGGCCGTCGTCCCGCATGCCGCGTAGGCACGACGCGCTCTGACGTTGCGCTGTCGACGGTCGGAGGGCTGCTCCGACGAGGCCCGGGGCGAGGTGGCGGCCGGAGCACCCGCCGTGACCTCCCCCGCGACGTGAGCCAGCCGGGTGTCGCTGGCGATCCCCACGTTGCCCCCAAAGGACTCTGCCCGACATGAACTCGACCGGAGCTGATGCTATTCGGGCAATCTGCTCAAAGGGTGCGTGTTGCTTAAATGGTCATGAGCATCGTTCCGCCGGTCGTCTCATTCACCGGCGGGGGCCGGGCGAGCCCCGTGCGGCGTCTCGCCGCCGGCGGGCCGGGTCCACAGTTGAATGATCCTCGCGAGATCGCCGGTCGCCTGCTCGCGGCCCTCCGGCGCCGGCCGGGCCAGCTGTGCCGGCGCACCGAGCACCGCGATCGCCACCAGGGCGACCGCACACCATCGGGCACGCACCCGGGCGAGGGCGACCGCCCCGAGCGTCGCCCACGCCGGAAGCGTGAAGAGCAATACCTCCGGCAGCCAGATCGGCGTCGCCTGCGCGACGAGCAGCAACCCCAGCGGGGGCACCACCGCCCACGCGGTGTAGACGGCGGCGGAACGCCGCAACGGAAGGCTGAACAGCGCCAACCCGAGCAGCACGATCCCCAGGGCGGTGACGCCGAACAGTTCCCGGGGGGTCGCGGCCAACACGTCCGGGGTGAGCTTCGATCCCGCGATCGGCGCGCCGGGTTGCCCGCCGAACAGTCCCAGCGCGGCGGCCGCGGGTAGCGCACCCAGGAGCGCCACCGCCGACCAACGGCCGGCCACGCCGCGCCGGAAGGCGAAAACGGTCCAGCCGTGTCCGGCCAGCAACAGCAGCGCGAGACCGTGGGAGAGGCCCAGCAGCAGCACCGCGGCGCCGTAGCCGGCGAAGCGGCCGAACGTCGGCCGGTCGACGGCCAGCACGAGCAGGAACGTGGCGAGCACGGCGGCGAACACCGTCAGCGCGTACGGCTGGACCTCCTGCGCGTACCGGGTCGATGTCGGCAGCAGCGCGAAGATCACTCCGGCCAGCAGGCCGACCCGCGGCGTGAACAGTCGGGCCGCCAACAGCCCGACGAGGGCCGCCGCGGCGGTGATGGCCACCATCGACACCGCCCGCACCGCCGGGCCCGGCGTGCCGAGGAACTCCGCCCACCAGCGCATCAGCGCTGAGCCGGCGATGCCCCAGGTCGGGGCGTCCTCGGTGGGCGGGACGGGCGCGCCGGCCCGGACGAGGCAGAGCGCGACCGTCAGCAGTGCCGGTACCAGCCAGGCGGCGACCCGCCACCGGACGGGGTGGGTCGCCGGCTGGGGGGCCACGTCGTGGCCTTCGCCCCAGGGATCCTCGACGTCGACCTCGGTCGACGCCAGCCTGGGCAGGACAATGGTGTCCGCGTCCTTCATCGTGTCTCACGCATCTCTGTCGGAACCGGCGGTCGCGAGCCGTGGCAGGGGCGTGCTGCGAGGCGACGCCAGGCCAGCGGTCCGTGGCGCGGGCAGGACGCGGCGCAGGACCGGCCGGAGTCCTGGATCGAGTAGGAATGTCACCTGGAGCATAAGGAACATCGGCGGACAGATATCCCGGATGCGTCATAAGCACCGAATCGGGAATCAACCACCGCTTAGCGGCTGCGCTCAGCCGCTGGATGCTTGGTCCCAGCATCACCAGTGCGACGAGAGCTCTGGGCTCACGGGACGTTTCGCGGCGCCTGAGGAATCTGGTGCGTGTCGAGGTGCGCGCGCAGCGCTGCGGCGATCTCGCCCGCCGCGACGAGCTGATCCGGCGTGAGAGCGTCGACGAAGAGTTCGCGGATGGCGCGCAGGTGCGGAACGGTGGAGCGCCGGAACGCGTCGGCTCCGGCCGGCGTGAGCAGGACCTCCGCCCCGCCGCGATCGGTGGCGCACTCCTGGCGTCGGATGAGCCCGCGCCGCTCCATCCGCCCCAGGTGGTGGGAGAGCCGGCTGCGCTCCCAGCCGATGTGGGCCGCGAGTTCGGAGGAGCGCATCTGCCGTTCCTGCGCCTCGGTGAGAGCGAGCAGCACGGCGTAGTCGCCCGGGGAGAGGGAAGACTCGGTCTGGAGGCGGGACGCGAGCTGGGACCTGAGTGCTTCCGCCGTCTCGATGTAGTCGCGCCAGGCCCGCAGCTCCGCCGCGCTCGGGAGCTGTCGTCCCTTCCGCCGGTCAGGTGTGGCTTTCGTCATCTCCCGCTCCTGGTTGACATGTCAATCCTGAGGCTAGCATGGTTGACGTGTCAATCGTCGAGGGCTTCCTGCGGCGAGATCGCCGCCGGGGAGCGAGCGTGAGGAGGAGGCGATGACAGCTCAGGGCTTTGAACTGGGGCTCAACTCGTTCGGGGAGGTCGCCACCGACGGCGGCCGGGTCCTGAGCGACGCCGAGACGGTGCGGCTGCTCATCGACGAGGCACGGCTCGCGGAGTCGGTCGGCCTCGACGTGTTCAGCGTGGGCGAGCACTACCGGGAGGGCCACACCGACTCGGCGACGCCGGTGTTGCTCGCGGCGATCGCGACGGCGACCGAGCGGATCCGCCTCGGGACCTCGGTGACGGTGCTCAGCACCAACGACCCGGTCCGGCTCTACCACGAGTTCGCAACCCTGGACGCGGTGTCGAACGGCCGGGCCCAGCTGGTTCTCGGGCGGGCGTCGGCGACCGAGTCGTTCCCGCTGTTCGGCTACGACCTGGCGGACTACGAGCGCTTGTTCGAGGAGAAGCTCGACCTCTTCGTCCGGCTTCAGCGGGACGAAAAGGTCACCTGGTCGGGCACCGTACGCAGCCCGCTGGTCGAGCAGCGCCTGCATCCGCGGATGCCGGCGGGTGGCATCCCGACGTGGATCGGTGTCGGCGGGAGCCCGAACTCGGTGGTCCGCGCCGCTCGCTACGGCCTTCCGCTCATGCTCGCGATCATCGGCGGGCGCCCGCAGCGGTTCGCCGGCCACGTCGACCTCTACCTCCGGGCGCTCGAACAGTTCGGGCATCCAGTGCAGCCGATCGGGCAGCATTCGCTCGGCCTGGTCGCGGACACCGACGAGGAGGCGGTGGAGACCTGGTGGCGGTACTGGCAGCCGGTGGTGGCGCAGATCGCTGCGGAACGCGGCTTCTACAAGCCGGACCGCAAGCGCTACGAGGCCGAGCTCGACGGCGGCGCGCTCTTCGTCGGGTCACCCGAAACCGTCGCGCAGAAGATCGCCACCATGGCCCGTGACCTGCGGCTGAGCCGCTTCGACCTCAAGTACGACATCATGCACCTGCCCCGCGAGGCACGCGCGCGCACCATCGAACTGCTGGGCAGTGAGGTTGCGCCGCGGGTCCGGGAGCTGCTGGCGAAGGAGCCCACCCATGTCTGATCTGGAATTCGGCCTCGACACCTTCGGCGACGTGCCGGAGGACGACTCCGGCAAGCTCGTCTCCTACGCCGCGGCGATCCGCCAGGTCGTCGACGAGGCGGTGCTGGCGGACGACCTGGGGGTCGACGTCATCGCCCTCGGCGAGCACCACCGGCCGGAGTATTCGGTGTCCACGCCGGAGACCGTGCTGGCCGGGATCGCCACGCGTACCTCGCGGATCCGGCTCGCCTCCGGGGTGACCGTGCTGAGTTCGGACGACCCGGTCCGGGTGTTCCAGCGCTTCGCCACGGTGGACGCGCTGTCGCACGGCCGGGCCGAGGTCATCCTCGGGCGCGGGTCGTTCACCGAGTCCTTCCCGCTGTTCGGCTACGACCTGCGCGACTACGACGTGCTCTTCGAGGAGAAGATCGAGCTGTTCGTGAAGCTGCTGGACGAGAAGCCGGTCACCTGGAGCGGCACCAAGCGCGCCCCGCTCGAGCGCGCCGACGTCTTCCCGAAGACCGAATCGGGACGCCTCACCACCTGGGTGGGTGTCGGCGGCTCGCCGCAGTCGGTGGTGCGTACCGCCCGGTACGGCCTGCCGCTCATGCTCGCCATCATCGGCGGCGCTCCCGAGCGCTTCGCGCCCTACATCGACCTCTACCGCCGGGCCGCCGAGCAGCTGGGCACGACGGCGCACCCGGTCGGGATGCACTCGCCCGGCTTCATCGCCGACACCGACGAGGAGGCGAAGGAGCTGTACTGGCCGTACTACCGGGTCATGCGGGACCGGATCGGCGCGCTGCGCGGTTGGCCGCCGATCCGTCGCGCCGAGTTCGATGCCGAGGTGGAGCACGGGTCCCTCTACATCGGCTCCCCGGAGACCGTCGCCCGCCGGGTGGCCCGCGCGATCCGCAGTCTCGGCGTCGGCCGGTTCGACCTCATCTACACCGCCGGAGCGCAGCCGATCAGCGCCCGGATGCGCGCGGTGGAGCTGTACGGCACCAAGGTGATCCCCATGGTCCGTGACATCCTGGCCAGTTGATCGGGCCCACGGACGCCCGATCGGAGAGCGGAAGGACGACATGAACGACAGCGCCCGGAGCGAGCCCCGGACCCTCGGCATCCTCGGTGCCGGCAAGGTGGGCACCGTGCTCGCTCGACTCGCCCTCGCCGCCGGTTACCGGGTGCTGATCGCCGGCTCCGGCGACCCGGAGAAGATCGCCCTCACCATCGAGGTGCTCACGCCCGGCGCGGTCGCCACCACCGCGGTCGACGCCGTGGCCGGCGCCGACATCGTCATCCTCGCCCTTCCGCTGGGCAAGTACCGGAGCATCCCCGTCGAGGCGCTGCGCGGCAAGCTCGTCGTCGACGCGATGAACTACTGGTGGGAGATCGACGGCATCCGCGACGACCTTACCGACCCGCGCACCTCGTCGAGCGAGACCGTCCAGGCGTTCCTGGCCGGCTCCCGCGTCGTCAAGGCGTTCAACCACATGGGCTACCACGATCTCGAGGACGGGGCGCGGCCGAGCGGCACACCCGACCGTAAGGCCATCGCCATCGCCGGCGACGACCCCGCTGATCTCGACGTCGTCGCGTCCCTGGTCGACCGGCTCGGCTTCGATCCGGTCGTCGCCGCCCCCCTCGCCGAGGGCGTACGACTGGAACCGGGCAGCGAGTTGTTCGGCGCCAACGTGAGCGCCGACGAGGTGCGGGCCATGCTCGACCGCTTCGCGGAGTCGGAGCGTGGGCGGGTCGTCGCCCTGGCCCGGGCGGCCACGCCGAAGGCGGGGTGAGCCTGGCTTCATCGCCCGGCAGCCCGCACGTGCCCGGGCCACGCTGGTCGCGCGGCCCGGGCCGTGCTGCGCGGTCCGGGTCAGTCGACCGGAGGGGTGTACGTGTCGCAGACCCGGCCACGCTCCGCCCGGGCCACCGTGGTGCCGACGCACAGCCGGAGCCGTGGCTTGAAACCGCCCCACAGCAACTCGGAACGGGTCTGGGCGGTCGTCTTACCAGGAGTGCACAGCGCGGCGAAGGTCCGCCAGACGAGCTCGTCAGCCGGCCCGTTGGTGGCGATCTGGACCACGCCGCACCGCCCGGGAGCGTTGACCGCGAGCGTCCCGTTGACCGCCACCGGCGGTACCGGCCGCTCCGGGATGCTCATCATCATGTCGTAGCTGCCGTAGGCGCTGACCCCGGCGCTCTCCAGTGCGAAGTCGCTGTCGGCGGAGGCCGTGGCGGGTGAGGCGCCGGCCGCGAGAGCGATACCGGTGACGGCGACCGCACCGAGCATCTTGACACCGAGTGACGTCATTGTGCACTCCCTTTCGAAAGGGCCCACCGATCGGGTGGGCGAAATGGGCAGCGTCCACCATGGTCGCGGGCCAAGGGTGAATGGCACGACCACGATGACGGGACGCCGGACGGCGCCGGCCGTTTGATGATTCGTCGGCGCCGGCCCCGATGAGATCGCATCACGGATACGCCGTCAAGAAGGCCCGGGAGATTTCCGGCGGCGCGGCAACTGGCGCGACGCGACCCTTTCGCTGTTCAGCGTCGGCGCCGCCGACAAAACAGCGCCCACGGATGTGTCCTGCTTCACTTCGGCGCCGCTCCGCACGATTTCACGATTGTCGCAGCGAATTCTTCTCATCCACATATTCGCTGCCGGCGACGTTGACGACCGCCTCCCGGCGGCGCACCGAGGGCGGGCTCGGCGAGTTCCGACCCATCCGTCTGCTCACCCACACCTGCAGCACGTCCGACGCGATCGCCGCCACCGGCGGCCGCACGGCAATGAATGGCGAGGCGGCAGCTACACCGAAATCGCCGACGGACGGACGAGCCGACCCGGCGAACTCGGCGATGAAAGGAAATGCTCTCTTCCTGCTGACGAAATAATGGCGATCGTTACGCGGGGACCCGCCCCGCTCGGCCTCGGGCAGCTCCCGAAGCCAGTCCCCGCTCACCGCAGGGTGGAAATGTTCTCGACCTCGCCATTAATAGCTGGGCTACCCCGGTCTGCGCAGGCTCGACTATTTCCGGAACCACCTGCTGTCGCCAGCATCAGTCGGTCGGTGCCGCGGCCGGCGGTCAGACCACCGTGAGCAGCAGCCTGCCCGAGAAGGAGGTCTGCAGGCGACGGTGCGCCTCCGCCGCCTGCCCCAGCGGGAACTTCTCGGCGACGTGCACCTCGAACGGTCCCGCCTCGATGAGCTCGTTGAGGCGCTGCAACTGCCGGGGCCCGGTCTCGCCGTCGTACGCCCGCACCGTCACGCCGGGCCGCTCGCTCGGTTCCGGCTGCACCCCGTGGGGGTACCCGAGCACACCGCCGTCGCGCAGCGCCTCGGTGAGCTTGTCCAGCGTCTTCCCACCGGCCATCGCCAACAGGCCGTCCATGCCGTCCGGCGCCACCTCCCGGATCCGGGCGAGCACCTCGGCGAGGTCACCGTGACCGTCGACGGCCAGATCGGCGCCGAGCCGGCTCACCAGCGCCACGCCCTCCGCCCCGGACGCCACGGCGACCACGTTGAGCCCCTGCCGCTTGGCCAACTGCACGGCCAGGTGACCCTGTCCCCCACTCGCCCCGAAGATCAGCAACCACGCGCCGGCGGACAGGTCCAGCACGTCCAGGCCCGTCAAGGCGGTCAGCGCGTCGGTGGGCATGGCCCCCGCGTGCTCCACCGGCAGGCCCGCCGGCAGCTTCGCGACGTACTCGGCCCTGGTCGCCGCGTACTCGGCGTAGAAGCCGCCCTTGGGCCGGGTGTAGCCGTACACGTAGATCACGTCGCCCACGGCGACGTTGGTCACCTGCTTTCCGACTGCGGCGACGCTGCCGGCGGCCTCGGCGCCGGGCACCATCGGGAAGGTGGATCCCTCGGGCACCAGCGTGCCCTCCCGTGTCATGGCGTCCCAGACCCCGACGCCGGCGCTCCACACCTTGATCAGCACCTCGTCGTCGGCGATCTGCGGCACCGGCAGGATGCACGGGGTGATCACCTCCGGACCGCCGAACTCGTCGAAGGCCGCGGCCTGCATCTGCTCCGGCACGTCGCCGTCTGCCATCTGGAATCCTCTCCACCCCGGTGTCGTGCGGGCACCGCCTCGTCGAAGGCAGCATGCCGGTGCACCCGTCGCCGGGGGTCCCCGCGCGAGCGCCGTTCACCCGGTCGGGCTACCGGCCGCGAGCCCACCGCGCCTGCGCCCCGGACCAACTCCGCGCTCCTGGCGCCCGGAACACCTCGGCCTGCACAGCGTCCGGCGACCGATCGGCAGCAGTAAGATCGCTGCCACCCGGCGAAGACACGTCCTCCTCCACCCGGAGTCCGCATGTCCGAGCAGCCCGCCACCGACGTCACCCGCCCCCGCGGGTGCCGTCGTCTGCGTGGTGCGGCCCTGGTCGGACTCCTGCGCCGGAGCGGGGCTGCTCGTTCGTACCGAAGTTTCCGCCCGGCCCTGGTCGTGGTGTGCCTGATCGCCGTGGCCGGCTTGCCGGCCGGATCGTCGGTGGCCGACTCCACCGGATCCACCGCCCTGCGGGTGCTCCAGCTGAACCTCTGCAACAGCGGCCGGGCCGGCTGCTACACGGGCCGATCGGTGACCGAGGCCGCGGAGGTGATCCGGGCCGAGTTGCCCGACCTGGTCACCCTCAACGAGATCTGTCAGGACGACGTGGCCGCGCTGGAGCACGTGTTCGCGGCCGTCCACGGCGGCGGCACGGTCGTCTCCGCCTTCAAGGCTGCCGGTGACCGCCCTACCGGCGCCGTCACGGAGTGCCGCAACGGGCAGCCGTACGGCGTCGGGCTGCTGACCCACCTTGCCGCGCCGTACCCGGGACACACGGTGCACAGCGGGATCCACCCGACGCAGGATGTCACGGACCCCGAGGAACGCGCCTGGCTCTGCGTCCACGTCGCCGGCCTGCTGCACGCCTGCACCACACACCTGGCGGCCACCAGTGCCACCGTCGCGCTCGCCCAGTGCGCCCACCTGCTCGCCACGGTCGTACCGATGATCCGCAGGAGCACCGGATACGCGCCCACCGTGCTGAGCGGCGACCTCAACCTCCGGCACGGCGGCTCCCCCGACGTGCGGTCCTGTGTGCCGCCGGGCTACCTGCGGATCGACGACGGCGCGGTGCAACAGATCATGGCGACAACCGACGTCACGATCTGTTGCAGCAGGTCGATAGGCATGCGCGGGGCGACCGACCACCCCGGGCTGTTGGCCACCCTCACGATCGACGACGACCAACGCCCCGCCTGGGCCGCCACCGCGCCGGGCCGGGCACCCGCCCGCGTCGCCCCGCTCCGGCGAGCGCGGTGGGCGCGGCACCGCGCCGGTCAGGCAGCCGTCAACGGTCGCTGACCAGCGCGTCCGGGGCCCGCATCCGCCACGCGTCGGTCACCAGCTCCCGAAGGCGCTCGACATCGACCTCGGCCAGGCGCAGCATCACCAGCGGCCACCCCTCGTAGCCGGGTGTGGTGAAGAAGAGGTCCGGCTCGCCGAGGAGGAGAGCCTGCTTCTCGGCCTCGTCGCCGACGAACAGCACCGCGACGTCGGTCCGGATCACCCGTGCCTTCCCCGGCACGCGCTCGGGATAGGACCAGACGAATCCCTTGTCGGCGACCCGGAAGTCGAAGCCCTCGCTGTCGATCTCCGCCACGTGCGGCAGGGCCAGGGCTATCCGGCGGACATCATCGGCGTCAGCCATCGGGGTCCCTCCCGGGTCGGATCCTCACCGGGCCGAGGTTACGCCTCGGCACCGACATTGATCATGTACGCACGTGTCGCCGGCGTCTGGCCCATCGCGGAGGAGGCACCCATCCGGTTTGCGACAATCAACCTGCACGGAACACCCCGGCGCAGTCCGCCACTCGACCAAGAAGAGGTACGTATGCCACTTGACCATGACGCGTGGCCGACGCTGGAGGAGCTGCTGCGCGAGGAGGGCGAGTTGGAGCTGCCGGCTCTCTCGGAGTCGGACGCGTACGAGTTGGGGATGCGGGCGGTCGCCGCCGCGAGGGAGCGGGACCTGCCGATCTCCGTGGGTGTGTGGCGGACCGGGCGCCAGTTGTTCCACTGTGGCCTGCCCGGTTCGACGCTGGACAACGACGGGTGGCTGCGTCGCAAGGGACGAGTGGTGATGCGGTTCGAGCACTCGTCGCTGTACATGGCACGGCTGTGCCAGGACAAGCAGGTGACCCTGGCGGACAGATTCGGACTGCCGGCCGCGAAGTACGCGGCCGCCGGGGGCGCGGTGCCACTGCGCGTGCGCGGCACCGGCGTGGTCGGCTGGTTCGGCGTCTCCGGACTTCCGCAACTGGACGACCACCGCTTCGTCGTCGAGGTGCTTCGCGGGACCTCGCGATAGTCGTGCACCGGGGCGGTGAGTGACCCGAGTCTTAGCGGGCACGGATCGGGGTTGACGGGCCGCCACCAGCGGCTCGTCAACCCCGACGATCTTGTCGGGGGTAGCGGTTAGCGTGTGGTCACTGTCGCCGCGCCGGCCACGTCGGGCCGGTCGCTGACCCCTCGGAGGCCCCCATGTCGCAGGAGACGACCTACCTCGAACTGTCCGAAGTGGACGGTGCGCACAAGTTCTACGAGGTCGTCGTCGAGGACGCCACGCTGACCGTGCGCTACGGCCGGATCGGCGACCAGGGGCAGGTCAAGGCGAGTGCCTATCCGGACAACGCGCGGGCCCGGGCGGCCGCGGCGAAGAAGATCGGAGAGAAGGTCCGCAAGGGGTACGCCCCGGCGGTCCCCGGCGTCAGAAAGAAGCGCAGCGTCTCCCGACGGCAGATCGTCAGCACCCGCTCCACCGCCCGCACCGCCCCGGTGCTGTGGCGCTACGACTCCGGTGCCCCCGCCTTCGGCATCTTCGTCGACGGGCAGCACTGCATGGTGGGCAACGAGCACGGCGTGATCACCACCCTCGGCCACGACGCCCAGGTGCGCAGCCAGGTCCGCCTCCCCGACGGGGTGAAGTGCATCGTCGCCGACGACGCCTGGATCTACGCCGGCTGCGACGACGGCAACGTCTACGACCTCTCCGGCAAGGTGCCCCGGGTGGCGTACGCGATCGCCCCGGAGATCGACATCTACTGGCTGGACATCCACGACGGCGTCCTGGGCGTCTCGGACGCCGACGGCGGGATCGCCGCCATCGACCACGAGGACGAGTTCCTCTGGCGCCGGCCCGGGCGGGGCCGCTCCGCCTGGATGGTGCGCTGCGACACCGACGCGCTCTACCACGGCCATTCCCAGGGGGTGACCGGCTACGACTGGCGTACCGGCCGCGAGCTCTGGCACACCAGCACCGGCTCGGTGCTCTTCGGGTGGCAGGAGCGCGGCAGCGTGTTCGCCGGGACGAGCACCCGCGAGGTGGTGCGGCTGGCCAAGGACGGTCGGGTCGAACGCCGCTACCGGTGCGACGCCCCGGTCTTCTCCTGCGCGACCGCGCAGGGCGGCCGGTACGTCTTCGCCGGCGACAGCCAGTCCTCGATCTACTGCTTCGACGCGGCGGGCACCCGGCTGTGGAAGCTCGGCACCGGCTGCGGCTCGGCGTACTCCATGCAGTACCACGACGATCGGCTCTATGTCGTCACCACCGGCGGCCATCTGGCCTGCATCGACGCCAGCGAGCCGGCGATCCGGGCGGCCCAGGTCGGCGACGTGCCGCAGGTGCTGGACGTCAAGGCGCCCCGCCAGGCACCGCGGACGGTGGAGCCGACGGTGGTCGAGGTGACCAGCGACGCCGGCGCGGGCGTCGTCGTGCAGTGCCTGGACGATCGGGGGCGGCTGCGGGTCCAGGTGGTTTCCGACGGCTACCGGCGCGACTGGTCGGTGCAGTTCCCCAAGGGCATCCGCGAGCCGGGCGCCCGCTACCTGGTGACCGAGGTCCGCGAGTCCGGCCGAGGTGGGTTCTACCGGGCGTACGGCGACATCCGCCGGCTGCGCTGAGCAGGGCGCGTGGTCAGGTCGGTCGCACCTGCCCGCCGAAGAAGACCTGGATCTCGACGATCTGGCCATCGCGCACCGTGATGTATTCCGTATTGCGGTGCCGGTCGCCGGTCTTCAGCTCGTACTCGTACAGGATGAAGACACCGTCTCCGTCGCCGTCCACGACCTCCAGGATCTCCTGGGAGTTGAGCCGGCCCGCCGTGGGAAAGCACCGTTCGAAGTACGCGGTCCGGTCGATGTGGTCGTCCTGCGGGCTCGTGAACACCAGGTCGTCCGCGTACAGCTGGTTCGCCGCGTCGCGGTCCTGCGCGAGGTAGGCGTCGAACGCCGCGCGGACGGTGTCGACGTTGGAGAGTGGCACCGTGGCCTCCTTGAAGGCGTCGAGGCGAGGAATGGCCGGTCAGCTGCGGGCGGGTGACCACCCGTCGGCGACGAGGAGGAAGGCGTCGACGCCCTCGCCGTCGAAGAGCACCCCGTCCCGGTCCCCCGCGACGACCCGGTCGACGTACACGCCACGACCCTGGCCGGAGCCGTCGGTGCTGCTGCTCCACCGCAGGTGGGTCGCCTGGTCGGGCAGCGCCACCGAGGTTTGCCACCAGACCCGGTCGCCGTAGCCGGTGACCGTGCCGTCGCTGGTCCAGCGTCGGTCCCCGTGCCGCAGCAGCATCCGCGCCGGAGCCCACGTCTGCCCTCCGTCGGTGGAGACATCGAACCGCATGCTGTCGTAGCGGGGCTCGGTGTCGTACCAGAGCAGGAAGCTCGCGGCGCCGCCGCCTTGCGCCGCCCGGCGCAGCGGGGCGGTGAGGGTGACCGTCGCGAGGTCGCGCGGGTCGGCCCGCCAGGCCTCCCGCGACCGGGGCCGCACCGGCATCGCCTCGGCGAGGTCACGCGCGACCGCGCGCCGGGCGACGTTGTTGCTGCCCCAGCCGCGGTCGGGGTGCACCCGGTTGCTCAGCAGGATGACGAACGAGTGGGAGAGCGGGTCGATGACGATGGACGTGCCGGTGAAGCCGGTGTGCCCGAACGCCACCGGGGAGGAGAGCCCCATCATGTACCAGTGCTTGTTGAGCTCGAAGCCGAGCCCGCGATCGCTCTCCGGGTAGGCCGCCTCCAGCGGCGCGTTGTAGTTGACCAGCATCGCGCGCACCGTGTCCGCCCGGAGGATCCGTCGCCCGCGGTACTCGCCCCCGTTGAGCAGTGACTGGCAGAGCAGCGACAGGTCGGCCGCGGTGGAGAAGACCCCGGCGTGCCCGGCCACGCCCCCGAGCGACCAGGCGTTCTCGTCGTGCACCTCGCCCCAGACCATGCCGCGCCCGGCGTACGGCTGGTACTCGGTGGCGGCGATCCGCGACCGCAGCTCCGGCCCCGGGTTGTAGCCGGTGTCGGTCATGCCCAGTGGCGCGGTGACGCCGTCGCGGACCAGGTCGGCCAACGGCCGCCCGGTGACCCGTTCCACCAGCACGCCCAGCGCGATCAGGCCGAGGTCCGAGTAGACGTAGCGGGTGCCGGGCGTGGCCCCGGCCGCCAGCGGCGTGGCCAGCGCGGCGGCGAACCGCTCGGCCGGCGTCGGGTATCTGCTCCACAGTGGCGTGAAGGCGGGCAGACCCGAGGTGTGGGTCAGCAGCATCCGTACCGTGACCGCCTCCTTGCCGCCGGCCGCGAACTCCGGGACGTAGCGGGCGACCGGGGCGTCCAGGTCCACCCGCCCCCGCTCGACCTGCTGCATGGTGACGATCGTGGTGAACAGCTTCGACACCGACGCCAGGTCGAAGACGGTGTCGGGCCGCATCGGGATCTGCTGATCGGCGGGAAGCTCCACCCCGACCAGCCCGGGCGGCGGTCCGACGGCGGCGTACCGCACCGCGGTGCCCACGGCGGCGTGCTGCACGACCACGCCGTCCTTGGCCGCCAGGACCACCGCGCCCGCGTACGCCGGATATCCGGGGTGGTCCGGCGTCGGCTGGAGATAGGCCGCCAGGTCGGCGGGAAGGCGATCCACGTGCGCGGGGAGCAGACCGACCTCGCGGGCGCTGCCGGGCCGCAGCGTGTCGTGCCGGAAGTGGATGTCGGCGGGGGTTACTGCCGGCGGCCCCGACTCGTCGCGCGGCGGCGCGCCGGCCGCCCCGGCGGCCGGCGCGATCGTACCGAGGATGGCCACGGCCAGGCCGAGCGCGAGCCGGCGGAGCGCGGCCGGGCGGTGCAGCGGGCGGGACGACGTGGTCATGACCACACTCCTCAGTAGAGCAGGTAGGGCTGACGCTGGCGGTCGAACGCGGCCAGCTCGTCGGCCCAGGCGCCGACGACGTCGTCCACGTCGGCCCCGGCGTCGATCTGGGTACGCAGCCGGGGCGACCCGGTGAGCTTGTCGATCCAGTACGGGCGGACGGCGTCCCAGGAGTCGCGCCGCCAGGCGAAAGCCGGGTACTTGTGCGCCTCCACCAGCATCGCCACCGCGGTACGGATCGGGTCGTACACCGCCCGGTCGACGACCTTGACCTCGACGCCGGCGCAGAGCTTGTTCAACAGCGCCGGCTTCTGCCCGGCCGAGGTCGGTGCGAAGTACGCCTCGCGGAACTCGACTCCCGGCAGGTCGCGGGCGTTGAGGCGGTCACTCCAGTGGTGGTCGAAGTCGGTCGCCAGCCCGCCGATCAGCTCGAACGGACGGCAGGTGCCGCGGCCTTCGGTGATCGACGCGACGCCCTCGAAGAGGCCGGTGCCCGGGTAGACCAGCGCAGTGTCCGGGGTGGGCATGTTCGGACTGGGCATCACCCAGGGCACGTCGGTGTCGGCGGCGAGGCGGTCCCGCTTCCAGTGCTCACACCGCACCACGTGCAGGTCCACCGGTCGCCCGGCTTCGACGGGTAGGAACGTGCCGTTGAAGAACCGGGCCAGCTCCCCGACGGTCATTCCGTGCTGCTGGACGATCTCCTTGAGGCCGACCCCGGAGGTGTACGGCGCGGTCATCATCGGCCCGTAGGCCCGCCCGCCGATCGGGTTCGGGCGGTCCAGCACGACGTAGCGTTTGCCGACCCGGGCCGCGGCGACCATCGAGGTGTACATGGTCCAGATGTAGGTGTAGAAGCGGACGCCGACGTCCTGGATGTCGAAGACGACCGTGTCCACGCCCGCCTCGGTGAACATGCTCTCCCACCGGGCCAACGAGGCGCCGTACGCGTCGTAGACGGGGATGCCGGTGCGCGCGTCGACGCCGGTGCCCTCGCTGCCTCCGGCCTGGGCCGAGCCACGGAAGCCGTGCTCGGGGCCGAACGCCGCGGTCAGCCGGACCTGGCCCGAGCCGTGCATCAGGTCGACGAGGTGGCGGTAGGCCCCGTCGACGCCGGTCGGGTTCGAGACGACGCCGACCCGCTGGCCGGCGAGCACGGCGAAGTCGGAGGCCACCAGTTGGTCCAGGCCGGTGCGGACCCGGCGGACACCGGGGCTGCCCGCCGCGGGCGCCAGGGCCGCGCCGACGCCGAGCGCCCCCGCGCCGGCTCCGAGCGCTCCCGCGCCGACCGCGCCGGCGAGGAAATTCCTACGCTGCATGGGTTGCCTCCTACCAGGTCAGGCCGTGGCCGTAGGGGTAGAGCACGGTGCCCGCACCCTCGGCCGTGGGGATCGTGACGGGCAGCCGCCCCCGGGGGGACAGCTCGCCGTGCAGCGCGCGGACGAGCGCGTCCATCGCCGCCCGGGTGTACGAGTAGGTCGCCAGATAGGTGGTCACGCCCGGCAGGTGGGCGATGTCGTAGGGGTCCCGCACCGCCACCACCACCACGGGCTTTCCGGTGGCGACCAGCGCCGCGACGAGGCGCTGCTGGGTGGCCCGCGGATCGGTGACGGTGGTGTCCCACGCCTTGTTGACCAGGACGACGGTGAGGTCGTGCTGGGCCGCCTGGGTGGCCGTCGCGGCGATCACCGCGTCGGACGGCAGCGTCGCCGGCCGGGCGGTGGCCCGGGCGCCCCGGGCGGTGAACCCGTCGGCGACCGTCGCGACCGGAGCGAAGGCGGCGCTGTTCCAGCCGGTGACCAGCACCGACCGGTTGGTGCCGGCCAGCGGCAGCAGGCCGGCGTCGTTGCGTACCGCGGTGAGCGTCGGGTCGGTGACCTGGGTGACGGCGGCGAGGTGCTCGGGCGCTCCGACCGTCCGTACCGCCTCCTCGACGTCGACCAGCGGCGACCGGGCCAGCCCCTGCCGGTACTTCACGCCGAGGATGCGCCGCACCGACTCGTCGATCCGCCGCTCGGTCAGCTCGCCCGTGGCGACGGCCCGCAGCACCGCGTCCCGCGCCAGCGCGAGGTTCGGCGGCATCAGCAACTGGTCGGCGCCGGCCTTGATCGCCAGTACGGGCACCCGCTCGTCGCCGTACTTCTGCCGCACGCCGGCCATGTTCAGCGCGTCCGTGACGATGACTCCCCGGAAGCCGAGTTCACCGCGCAGCACGCCGGTGAGGATCGTCGGCGACAACGTCGCCGGGTCGCCGGACGGGTCGAGCGCGGGCACCACGATGTGCGCGGTCATGATCGATTCGACGCCCGCGCTGATCGCCTGCCGGAACGGCGGTGCGTCGATCCGGTCCCACTCCGCCCGACTGTGGTTGATCACCGGGAGGCCGGTGTGGCTGTCGGTGGCCGTGTCGCCGTGGCCGGGGAAGTGCTTCGCCACCGCGGTCACGCCGGCGCCGTCCTGGAACCCGGCGACCTGCGCGGCGGTCAGCTCGGCCACCAGCGTGGGGTCGGCGCCGAAGGACCGTACCCCGATGACGGGGTTGCCCGCGTTGACGTTGACGTCGGCGATCGGCGCGTACGGCTGGTGGATGCCCACCGCGCGCAGCTCCCGCCCGGTGACGTCCGCCGACGTGCGCGCGTCCCGGGGTGAGCGCCCGGCGCCCAGCGCCATCGCGCCGGGGAACTGCGCGGCGGGAGCGGGCATGCGCAGCACCGTGCCCTGCTCCTGGTCGGTGGAGATGAGCAGGGGAACGCGCCCCTTGCTGCCGTCGCCGAGGGCGGCCCGCTGGAGACCGTTGGAGAGGCCGGCGATCTGACGGGGACTGTCCAGGTTGTGGGACCAGGAGAAGTAGCAGACGCCGCCGAGGTGGAACCGGTCGATGACCTCGGCCGGAGTCTCGACGCCGAACGCGGCGCGGTTCGCGGCGCGGTCGGCGGCCGTGGGCTCGGTGGCGTCACTGCCGTAGACGTAGGTGGAGAAGAGCTGCCCGACCTTCTGCTCCAGGCTCATGTGCCGCAGCGTCGAGGTGACCCAGCCCTGCTCGGCGGTGGGCGGGCGCGCGGGCTCGGCCGAGGCGTGGACGGGGAGCGGCGCGAGGGTGGCCACCAGGGTGGCCACCAGGACGGTCACGGTGACGGATCGGGTCTTCATAGACGACGACCTCTCAGTCCGGGTGGCTGAAACTTAGCTACATATGAGTGAGCAGTCAAGAAGGTTAGCTACGAAGCGTCGGGACTGAGTCGACGCGGCCGGCCCAGCCCGCCTGGGAGGTTCTGGCAGTACCGGTCTCAGCAGGCACTGGCACGACGCGAGCGGTGGGGGTTGTCTGGGTGGTGCCCGGCGCCGGGCACGCGGTCGCCGATCGCGTGTCCGCCGCCCTCCACCGTCGGCACCGGGATGCCGGCGCCTCGCCCTCGTCCTGGCCGGCCACGCTCGTCCCGCGCGACCGCCGGAGCGCCGACGTCACCGACCTGCGTCCCGCCGCCCGCCCCTTGAAGCAGCCCGCACGACACGTTCGCCTACGGAAGGATCACGACTGTGGACAAGCGCATCCTCGGCACCGGCCTTGAGGTGTCGGCCCTCGGGTTCGGCTGCATGGGCATCAGTTCCGGCCTCGGCCCCGCCGCAGACCGGGAGGACGGCATCGCCGTCATCCGCGCCGCCGGGGAACACGGCGTCACGCTCTTCGACACCGCCGAGGTGTACGGCCCGTTCGTCAACGAGGAACTCGTCGGCGAGGCCCTCGCCCCGTTCCGCGGCCAGGTCGCGATCGCCACCAAGTTCGGGTTCGCGTTCGACGCCGACGGCCGGCAGGCCGGTCTGAACAGTCGGCCCGAGCACATCAGGCAGGTCGCCGACGCCTCCCTGCGGCGGCTCGGCGTGGAGTCGATCGATCTGTTCTACCAGCACCGCGTCGACCCGGACGTGCCCATCGAGGACGTCGCCGGAGCGGTCAGGGACCTGATCCAGGCCGGAAAGGTGAAGCACTTCGGCCTGTCCGAAGCCGGTGTGCGGACCATCCGCCGGGCCCACGCCGTGCAGCCGGTCACGGCCCTGCAGAGCGAGTACTCCCTGTGGTGGCGCGAGTCCGAGGCCGAGATCCTCCCGACGCTGGAGGAACTCGGCATCGGCTTCGTCCCGTTCAGCCCGCTCGGCAGGGGATTCCTCACCGGCACGATCGAGCAGGGCGCGACGTTCGCCGGCTCGGACATTCGCAGCAGCATCCCCCGGTTCGCGCCCGAGGCGCGGCAGGCCAACCAGGCGGCAGCACGCCGCCCCGCGGTACTCCAGCACACTGCCCACGATCGGAGGTGACCATGAAGCCACACCGAGTGGCCGCCCCCGCCGCACCCACTCCCACCATCCTCACCCTGGGCGTGGAGGAGGAGTTCCTGCTCCTGGACCCGGCGACCGGGGAGAGCCTGCCGGTCGCCGACCGGGTGTTGCAGACGCTGTCGGGGACCGCTCGGGAGCAGAGCCGGCAGGAGTTCCGGCACAGCATGGTGGAGATGGTCACCCCGGTCTGCACCGACCTGGCAGAGCTGCGCGAACACCTGGTCGCGCTGCGCGGTGCCGCCGCCCGGGCGGCGGAGGCGGCCGGGGCACGCCTCGTCGCGGTAGGGGCCACCCCGGTGTGCGAAGCCCACCGTACGGTGCCGGACGAGCACCGCTACCACGCCATGTCCCGCCGGTTCGGTCCGGTGGCCCACGACCCCGCGGTCTGCGGCTGCCACATCCACGTCGGTGTGCCGGACCGGGAGCTGGCCGTGCAGGTGTGCAACCACCTGCGCCCGTGGCTGCCGGTGGTGCAGGCGCTCACCGCCAACTCCCCCCTGCACGACGGAAGGGACACCGGGCACGCCAGCTGGCGGTCCGTGCAGCTGGAACGCTGGCCGAGCATCGGACCCACCCCGCACTTCGAGTCGGTCGCCGACTACGACGCCACCGTGCAGGAGTTGATCGCCGCAGGGATCATGCTCGACGCGGCGATGGTCTACTGGTACGCCCGCCCGTCCGCCGCGTACCCGACGGTGGAGATCCGGGTCGGCGACGTCTGCCCCACCGTTGACGACACGGTGCTGGTCGCCGCGCTGGTCAGGGCGCTGGTCGCCACCATGGCCGACGAGGTCCGCGCCGGGGTCCGCGCCACTCCGATCCGGGACTGCCTGGTGGCCGCCGCGCACTGGCGAGCCGCCCACAACGGGGTCGACGGTGACCTCGTCGACCTGCGCGGCGGCGGCGCCCGTCCCGCCTGGGACCTGATCGACGAGCTCGTCGTCACCGTCGCGTCCGCGTTGACCCGGCACGGCGATCTCGACCCGGTGCTGCGCCAGCTCGACCGGATCCGCCGGGACGGCACCGGCGCGACCCGGCAGCGGCGAATCATGGCCCGCACCGACGGCGACGTCCAGGCCGTTCTGGATCACCTGACCGCCCAGACCACCGCCCACTGAACCGGCGGCCGGGCCGACTGGCCGGACGAGCAAGCGCGCCGGGAGTCAGTAAATGTCGTGGGCTTGGAGCCAGAGTTCCAGCAGGCCTAGCTGCCAGAGTTTGTTGCTCCCGGCGGCGGCCTGCGCCTGGGCCGGTTCGGCGAGCAGGTCGGCGACGTACCCGGGCCGGAACAGGCCGCGCTCCCGTGCGGCCGGCGCGGTCAGGGCCTCCTCGACGAGGTGTCGCACCGGCCCGTCGACGTTGCGCAGGGCAGGCACCGGGAAGTAGCCCTTGGGCCGGTCGATCACCTCGGCGGGCAGCACGTCCCGGGCCACCTCCTTGAGCAACCCCTTGCCGCCCTGTGCCACCTTGTGCTCCGGCGGGCAGGCCGCGGCGAGGGCGACGAGGTCCTGGTCCAGGAACGGAGTGCGCACCTCCAGGCCCCACGCCATGCTCATGCTGTCCACCCGCTTCACCGGGTCGTCCGACAGCATCAGGTGGGTGTCCAGGCGCAGCACCGCGTCCAGCGCGGTGTCCGCGCCGGGCGCGGCCAGGTGCGCGTCGAGCAGTTCGCGGCTGGCGTCGTGGTCGCACGCGTACGCCGGGTCGACCACCCGGTCCAGTTCCGCGTGGTCATGGTCGAAGAACGCGGCGGCGAACGCCTCGGCGGCGCCGTCGCGGGGTACCCGCGTGAGGGGCTGGTGGTAGGCGTAGCCGGCGAAGACCTCGTCGGCGCCCTGACCCGACTGGGCCACCTTGACCTGGCGGGCCACCTGCTCGCAGAGCAGGTGGAAGGCGACCACGTCGTGGCTGCCCATCGGCTCGGTCATCGCCTCGATCGTCCGGCGGACCGCCGGCACCAGGTCGTCGTTGCCGAGTTGGATGCGCTGGTGGTCGGTGCCGAAGGTCGCGGCGACCAGGTCGGAGTAGTGGAACTCGTCGCCCACCTCGCCGCCGCGGCTGTCGAAGCCGATGCTGAACGTCTGGAGGTGGTGCTGCCCGGCCTCGGCGAGCAACGCCACGATCATGCTGGAGTCCAGGCCGCCGGAGAGGAGCACCCCGACCGGTACGTCCGCCACCAGCCGCCGCCGCACGGCCGTGCGCAGCGCGTCGCCGGCCGCGGCCTGCCAGTCCCGCGCGTTCATGCCGGCGTGTGCCGGGTCCCGTTGGTAGTCGGGCCGCCAGTAGACGCGCTCGCGGCTGCGCCCGTCGGACTCCACCACCCGCACCGTGGCCGGGGGGAGCTTGCGCACCCCGCGCAGGATGGTCCGGGGTGCCGGCACGATCGAATGCCAGGAGAGGTAGTGGTGCAGTGCCACCGGGTCGATGCCGGTGTCCACGTCACCGGCGGCCAGTAGCGCCGGCAGGGTGGAGGCGAACCGCAGCCGCCCGGGCGACTCCGCCAGGTAGAGCGGCTTGATACCCAGCCGGTCCCGGGCCAGCACCAGCCGGCGCCGCCGCCGGTCCACGAGCACGGCGGCGAACATGCCGACCAGGTGGTCGACGAAACGTTCACCCCACTGCGCGTACGCCACGAGGATGACCTCGGTGTCGCTGGTGGAGTGGAAGGTGTGCCCGGCCTCCCGTAGCTCGTCGCGCAGCTGGGGGTAGTTGTAGACGCATCCGTTGAACACGAGCCCCAGCCCCAGGTCCTCGCGCACCATGGGCTGGCCGCCCGCCTCGGACAGGTCGATGACGGTCAGCCGACGGTGTCCCAGGGTGACCCAGCCGTCGTTCCACAACCCTTCGCCGTCGGGGCCCCGGGAGCGCATCGCCTCGGTCATCCGGGTCACCGCGCCGGCGTCGGGGGTCGCGCCGTCGAACCTCGCCTCGCCGCTGATCCCGCACATCTCAGCGGGACCCGACCGCTCGACGTGCACGCAACACGGCAACACTCCTGCCACCGTCGTCTGCCGGTCGGAGATCGGCCGGCGGTACCGGAGCCGGCGACTACCCGATGCCCACCCCGGGAAACCGACCGCCGACCTCGCGTTCTTCGGCGCGCGCCGCCGCACGGCGGCCGATGGGCGGTTGCCCCTCCGTGAGGCCCGGTCGTCGACCGGGTCCGCGGCGCGCTTCGCAAACCGTCCGACGGCTGAGGAACCACGCGCCGACGCAGCCCGGCTGACCGGGAAGCGGGCGGTGAGCATCGGGGGCGACTCCGGCACGGGCCGGGGCGCCCCCGATGTTTGTCGCTGCTCCTGACGGCTGCGCACCCCTCAGCGGGCGGACTGGATCCAGTCCTGGTAGTGGGTGGGTGCCAGGTGGGCGTCCGGGCCCGCGATGAGCACGTCGCCGGTGACGGCCGCGAACATGCCGGCCGTGTCGTCCGTGACGACCTTGCGGTTGTCCTGCTGTGCGGCCAGGGTGACCCGGCCGAGGTCGTCGAGGGCGAAGACGTCCGGGCCGGCGACGTTGCGGATGCCCTGCAGCGGCGCCCCGGTGGCGACGTCGACGACGGCGTCGACGACGTCCGCGGCGGCCATCGGCTGAAGCCGGGTGGCGGGCAGCCGGACGGTGGTGTCGTCGGAGGTCCAGGACAGGATCGCGTTGACGAATTCGAAGAACTGGGTGGCCCGCACGATGGAGTACGGCGTGGGCCCCTGCCGGAGCAGGTCTTCCTGCAGGGCCTTGGCGCGGTAGTAGTCGAGCTCGGGTACCTGATCGACGCCGACGATCGAGAGGACCACCTGGTGCCGGACACCGGCGCGCTCCCCGGCGGCCAGCAGGTTGCCCATGGTGGTGCGGAAGAAGCCGAGCGAGGCCTCGTCGAAGGTCGGCGAGTTGGAAACGTTGACGACGACGTCGGCGCCCTCCAGCGCCTGGTCCAGGCCGTCTCCCGTGAGCAGGTCGACGCCGGTCGACGGCGCCGCGGGGACGGCCTCGTGTCCGGCTGCCCTCAGCTTCTGGACCACCTGCGAGCCGATCATTCCGGTACCGCCGATGACTGTGAGCTTCATGGCTCTCACCCTTCCACGCGCGCCGCGCAGGCACGCCAGATTTGTCGAGGACCCCGCCTCAGCGGAGGTGTGCTCACGTCGGAGCCCCGACCGGCAGCCGGCTCAGCCGGCGCGGTGAGCCCGGTCGCACGGCCGGAGACGATGATCGGCCGGTGGGCGAAGCGCTGGCTTCGCCCACCGGCCGATTGCCTCCCCTTGGTGGGGAAAGCTGCCATCGGTCCTGTCGGTTCAGGTTCACGACGACGTCACCCACTGCCGCTGTCCGCAGCGCACGCCGCGGTACGGCGCAGGCGGTCCTATTCGCTGGCGCGTGACCGCTGCTGTTCGCGGAACTGCTCGACCGGCAGGCCGCCCCGGCCCCAGTTCTCGGTCTCCACCTCGTCGATGACGACGAAGGTCGAGTCCAACGGCTTGTTGAGGACGTCGCGCAGCAGTTCGCTCACGCCCTTGATCAGCGCGGCCTTCTCCTCGGCGGTCGCCGCCGACGCGCCGGGCGTGCTGCCCTCGCGGGTGATCTGGATGTTGACGATCGGCATCGGATGCTCCTGTCTACAGGTTGTGGTGACGGCGGTCAGCGCCCGGCGTTCTGGCCGCCGTCGACGTGCAGGATCTCGCCGGTGACGAAGGGCGCGGATTCGAGGTAGACGACGGCGTCGACCACATCGCTGGTCTCGCCGATCCGGCCGACCGGGTGCAGGCCGGCGAGCGCCTCGTGGGTCTCGACCGGGTGCATCGGGGTCTTGATGATCCCGGGCGCGACAGCGTTGACCCGGACTCCACGACTGGCGTACTCGATGGCCAGCGACTTGGTCGCGGAGCTGAGGCCACCCTTGGTCAACGACGCGAGCGCGGACGGGACGTGCGAGCTGGGCTGGTCCACCAGGCTGGTCGTGATGCTGACGATGTGACCGCCGCCGACTGCCAGCAGGTGCGGCAGGACCCGCCGGGTGAGGTGGAAGAATCCGAGGAGGTTGACCTTGGTGACCTGGTCGAGATCCTCGTCGGTGTAGTCGGTGAACGGCTTGGCGACGAAGATGCCGGCGTTGTTGACCAGGCTGTCGATGCGGCCGAAACGCTCCAACGCCGCGTCGACCACCCGCTGCGCGGTGTCCGGGTCGGCGATGTCGCCCCGGATGGTGACGATGTCCGGATCATGGGCATCGCCGATCGAGCGTGAGGTTGCCACGACGCCGTATCCGAGCTTGCGGTACGCGTCCACGAGGCCGGCGCCGATGCCCTGCGAGGCACCGGTGATCACGGCGACTTTCTGACCCTGACTGCTGCTCATGACGAACCACTTCCTGACTGGCCGAGGCCCTGGTAGGACGGCGGCTGACGGGGCCGGGAGCCGCGATCGCGGCAGCCCGGATGACCACTAGACGACTGGTCGACTAAAAGCTAGCCGACCGGTCGTGTATCGTCAAAGCATGGGTCGGACCAGTGACGCGCGGAACAAACTTCTCGACGCGGCCGCCACGCTGATCGAGCAGCGCGGCTACGCGGCGCTGGGGGTCGCCGAGATCTGCGCGACCGCCGGCGTGCCGAAGGGCAGCTTCTACTACTTCTTCGAGTCCAAGCAGGCGCTCGCCCTCACCGTCATCGACGAGCACTGGGCGACCCAGCGCCGCCAGTGGGAGGAGTTGCTCGGCAGCGGACACGACCCGCTGCGCCGCCTGCGGGACCTGTTCGAGGCCACCGAGGAGGTGCAGCGCGCCGGGCAGCAGCAGGTCGGGCTGGTCGCCGGCTGCCTCTTCGGCAACCTCGCCCTAGAACTCAGCAACCAGGCGGAGGAGATCCGCCGTCGGCTCCAGGAGATCTTCGAGGCCCAGATCGACCTGATCGAGCAGGTGGTCCTCGAGGCGAAGAAGCAGGGCCAGGCCGGTCCGTCGGTCGAATCCCGGGAGGCCGCCCGGTCCATCGTCGCGCAGATCGAGGGGCGGGTCCTGCTCGCGAAGCTGCTCAACGATCCGGGGCAGCTGGAGACGCTGTGGCGCAACTGCCTGGACCTGCTCCAGGTGCCGGCGCACGCGCGGCCGACCGACTGAGCGACCCGGCCGAACTGGGTGGTGCGGAGCCCCCGAGCCATCGGGTGTCCCCTTGCGGATGAGCATCGGGCGATACGGCTGCCGGCCCGAACCCCCGCCGAGGACGATCGAGCGAGCGCCCGGCGGTTCGTCACCCAGCGACCGCGGCGGACGGGGCGGGCACAGCTGGTCAGTGCGGTTGGCGAGGCAGGGAGCCACACGTGTCGGAAACGCCGTACTCGGACCTGGCCGAGCGAGCGCGAGAGCTACCGACGGCCCCGGTGCCGCAGGCCGCCCTGGGCCCCGAGATCCCCGAGGCCGGGTACGTCCTGGAGGAGATCGCCGACGGGGTGTTCTGGCTCAGTGAGGGCATGTACCAGATGATGTTCGTGGTCACGGACGAAGGCGTCATCGCCGTCGACGCGCCACCCACCCTCGGCCACAACATTCTCCGCGCAATCCGCAGCGTGACCAGCCGATCCATCACCCAGGTCGTCTACAGCCACCAGCACTCCGACCACGTCGGAGCGATGTCGGTCTACCCCGAGGACGTACCGCGCTACGCGCACCGCATCACGGCGGAACGACTCGCGCTGCTCCGCGACCCCCACCGCCCGCTGCCGACCCACGTCTTCGACGACACGCTGACCATCGAAGCGGGAGACCACAGCCTCCAGCTCGACTACAAGGGCCCCAACCACGCCGAGGGAAACATCTTCGTCTACGCCCCGACGCAACGCGTGCTGATGCTCGTGGACGTGATCTTCCCCGGCCGGGTCCCGTTCTCCAACCTCGCCGTCTCCGCGAACATCCCCGGCTTCGTCAACGCTCAGGAACAGGCGCTCGCATACCCCTTCGACAAGCTCGTCGGCGGACACGTGACGCGGCCCGGCACCCCGGACGATGTCAGGACGCAGATCGAATACCTGAGAGACCTGCGCTCCACCACCGAGGCAGCGCTCTCCTCGGTCGACGTGCAGAAGATCCTGGCCCCGGTCGACGCCACCAACGCCTGGGCCATCTTCAAGGCCTACCTCGACGCCGTGGCCGCCCGGGCCGCCGATGAACTCGTTCCGCGGTGGAGCCAGCGGCTGGGCGGGGCCGACATGTTCACCCTGCCGAACGCATGGGCGATGGCCGAAGCCCTCCGGCTGGACTACGGCAGCATGGGTCCGTTCGGCATCGCGCCCTGAGCCGTCCGCGGACCCCGCACCGGCAGCGCGACACGAACCCCGATGACGCCGCCCGCGGGTGCCGGGCATGACCCCGAGGCCTCGCGGTCCAGCCCCCAAGGCCGTAGCCAGACAGATGCGCCGATCTGCCTGCAGGACGTGAGGAGCGCTCATAGGCTGCGGACACGCGCCCGCCTTGACGCGAGCCCACCTCGCAGCGGAAGGAGGTGTCGGTGTCGGCAACATCCGGGCGTCCCACACCCGCGGATCCGATGGTCACCGGAACCGCCCGGCGCGTGCCGAGCGGCGCATGCCGTGACCTCCCGCCCGAGTTGGGGCCGGATGCGATCGGCGTGTTGGAAGGGCGCACCTTCATGTTCTCCGACGCCGTGGGAAACGTGCCGGACGGGTCCATCGGCGGGCTCGTGCACGACGACACCCGCTTCGTGAGCAGGTGGGTGCTGACGATCGGCGACGCACCGCTGCTGGTGCTCTCCTCCGGCACCGTCGACCCGTACTCGGCGGCCTTCTTCCTGGCCAACTCGGAGCTACCCGGGCTGCCGGCGAACCGGGTCGGCGTGCGGCGGCAACGGTTCGTCGGCGACGGGCTCTACGAGCGCGTCGAGCTGCGCTACTTCGGCATCGAGCCGGCACAGGTGCGGCTGCGGCTCGCGGTGGGCACCGATTTCGCGGACCTGTTCGAGATCAAGGAGTCCGGCCGGGACCGCAGCCCGCACATCGTCCGTCGGCACGCGCCGGACGGGTCGGCCCTCGAGTTCGCGTACCGCAACGGCGACTACGCGGCGACGGTGCGGATCGAAGCTGATCCGCCGGCCGACCAGGTGGACGGAGACACACTGGAATGGAACTTGAGGCTGGCGCGCGGACAGCAGTGGGGCTGTGAGCTGTGGGTACCGCTGCGCTGCGGCGAGGAGGACTACCGCCCCACGCCCCGCGAGTTCGGACAGGCCATTGACCACGGCATGGAGGATCCGTCGACCCGGTGGGCGGCGAGCAAGCCGCACCTGCACGCGGACGCCGACCTGGTCCGGGACATCTACCACAAGTCGGCGGTGGATCTCGTGTCGATGCGGATCGAGAAGACCATCGCCGGGGAACCAGTCATACTGATCGCCGCCGGCCTGCCGTGGTTCCTGACCGTCTTCGGCCGGGACACCCTGATCACCGCCTACCAGACCATGATGTGCGGCCCCGACGTCGCCCGCGGCGCCCTGATCGTGCTGGCCGCCCACCAGGCCACCACGTTCGACGAGTTCACCGACCAGGAACCCGGCAAGATCTTCCACGAGTACCGGTCGGGCGAGCTGACCCGGCTCGGCCTCAAGCCCTACCGCCCCTACTACGGCGGCGCCGACACCACGGCGTTGTGGCTGATCCTGCTGTCGGAGTACTGGCGGTGGACCCGCGACGACGAGCTCGTCCGCCGGCTGCGCGGCAACGCCGACGCCGCCCTGGGCTGGATCGACCACCACGGCGACCGCGACGGCGACGGCTACGTCGAGTACGCCACCCGCTCCGACCAGGGCCTGGGCAACCAGTGCTGGCGGGACTCCCCGGACGGCGTGCAGTACGCCGACGGGACCGTCCCGGTCCTGCCGATCGCCACCTGTGAGACGCAGGGCTACACCTACGACGCCAAGGTGCGCCTCGCGGAACTCGCCGACGGGCCGTGGCAGGACCCGGACCTGGCCCGCCGGCTGCGGGCGGAAGCCGACCGGCTGCGTGAGCAGTTCGACCGGGACTACTGGATCCCGCGGCGGGGCGGCTACTACGCCGTCGGGCTGGACGGGGACAAGCGGCCCATCGACTCGATGACCTCCAACATGGGTCATCTGCTGTGGAGTGGCATCGTGCCCGAGGACCGCGCCGGGCACATCGCCCGGCAGCTCATGTCCGACGAGATGTTCTCCGGCTGGGGGGTCCGGACCCTGTCCACCGCCGACACCGGCTACAACCCCATCGGCTACCACCTCGGCACCGTCTGGCCGCACGACAACTCCATCATCGCGGCCGGCCTCGCCCGCTACGGCTATCGGGACGAGGCGAACCGCATCGCCATGGCCATGCTGGAGGCCGCCCGCCACTCCGAGCACCGCCTGCCGGAGGCGTTCTCCGGCTACGACCGGTCCTTCGGCCGCCAGCCCGTGCCCTACCCCACCGCCTGCAATCCGCAGGCCTGGGCCAGCGGAGCACCCCTGCTCCTGTTCCGCACCATGCTCGGCCTGCAACCGCAGGCAGACACCCTCGTCGCCGACCCACATCTGCCCGACGAACTCGGCCGAATCCGCCTGCACAACGTGACGGCCGGGGGCCGGCGGTGGAACGTCGACGCCATCGGCTGCCACACCACCCTCACGGCAGCGGAGTGACGGCCGGGAGCGGAGGGGGCGGGCGGCGTCGTTTCTTGTCGGTCACCTGTTCTTCGCCAACCGGATGCGACTCGGCGTGCACGTCGGGCGGCTGGTCGCCACGGCCGTGCTGCTGGGCTGGCTACCGGCCGCGGCGGTCCTGCCGTCACTGGTCGCGCTCGCCGTGGTGGTGGGTATCCTCGCCGCCCTGATCGCAGGCGAAACCGTCCGGTACGCCGACCTCCCGCGGGCTGTGGGGCACGGGTGAGCCGACGCCAGGTGCCGGCAGAAATCAGGACGCTGGTGACGGTGCTCGGCGACGCTCGTCTGCGCCCGAGATCGCGGAAGTTCGGCGGGGGGCTGCCGAACCGCCACATAATGCGAAAGTCAGCCTGGGTTCATCCTCCGGGGCTGCTGGGCTGATCGCCATGCCTCGGGGAGGGAGCAGCCGTCGGATGAGCACGATGCACGCCGTGAGGGCTCACAGCCGGGGCGGCCCGGAGCAACTCGTGTACGAGGAGGCGCCGCGGCCCGAGCCGGGGCCCGGTGAGGTGTTGGTGGCCGTGAAGGCTGCGTCCATGACACCCCGCGAGCTCACCTGGCCGGAAACCTGGACCCACAGCTCGGACGGGACAGGACCCGAGCGCACCCCGATCATTCCGTCGCACGAGTTCTCCGGAGTGGTCGCGGCGTGCGGCGCGGGGGTGGAGACCCCCGCCGAGGGGGAGGCCGTCTACGGGTTGATCCCGTTCACCCGGGATGGCGCTGCCGCCGAGTACGTCGTCCTGCCCGCGGCCGTCGTGGCGGCCAAACCCACCACCGTCGACCATGACCACGCCGCGGCGCTCCCACTGGCTGCGCTGAGTGCCTGGCAGGCACTGGTGGACCACGCCGATCTGCAGGAAGGCCAGCAGGTGCTGGTGCAGGGCGGCGCCGGCGGCGTGGGGAGCTACGTGGTGCAGCTCGCGGCCAGCCTCGGTGCTCGCGTGAGCGCCACGGCGGCGGCGGCCGACCTGGAGTTCGTCCAGGGCCTGGGTGCCGAGCAGGCAATCGACTATGCGCACGACCGCTTCGAGGATCACGTCCGCGACCTGGACGTCGTCGTTGACCTCGTCGGAGGAGCCACGCAGTCGCGGTCCTGGTCAGTGCTGAAGCCGGGCGGCATTTTGATCAGCCTCGCCACGCCTCCGGACGAGCAGGAAGCAGCCCGGCACGGCGTGCGCGGGGTGTACTTCATCGTCGAGCCCGAGCGGAACGCGTTGGGTTCCATCGCCGAACTCGTCGACCACGGCCACTTGAAGCCGGTGTTGGACCGGATCCTGCCTCTCGCCGAGACGCGCTCGGGTTACGAGGCGCTCGAGACGGGCAAACGCCGCGGCAAGATCGTCATCCACGTCGCCGACTAGGCATCGGGGCGTACCCGGGACGAGACCGTCGCCGACGGCCGCCGCGGTCCGGACGGTAGGCGTCCGTGGGCGGTTCGCTTCCGATCCGTCATCGACAACTCGACGCTGCCCACGGCCGGCGCCTGACCGCCGGTTCGCTCCCCCGCTGACATGAACGGCGCGGATGCGGGAAGAAGCGGTTTCCCTGTGGGCGGGGACGCCCGGCAACGCGCGTGAGGAGGGTTGCTTCCTGACTCGCCGGCTGATAGCCGCGATCGCGCTCAATCAACATTGTCCGGTGCGATGTTTTCTGACCGATTCTCCGATCGCACCACCGCCCGCCGCCGGAGCCCCGAATGGCGATGGGGGCAATCCGACGCGGAAGGGGGTGTCGTGACGGGAGAGGCGCGGGCGGCCACGCCCGTACGAACCACCGCGTGGGCGTGGTGGGCCGATGCGATCGCCTCGGCCGCCGCGGTCAGCCTTCTGGTCGTCGTCGCGCTCTGGGTACGGGGCGGCGGTGTGCAGGCTCTTGGTGGCTGGGCGGCGGGCCTGACGTCGCTCGGCCGGTTGACCGGGCTTGTCGCGGCCGACCTGCTGCTCATCCAGGTGCTGCTGATGGCGCGTGTGCCGTGGATCGAGCGCACCTACGGTCAGGACAGGCTGGCCCGTTGGCACCGCGTCGTCGGCTTCACGTCCTTCAATCTGATGCTCGCGCACATCGTGCTGATCACGGTCGGGTACGCCGCGACGGATGGGGTTTCCGTGACAGGCGAGGCGTGGTCGCTCGTCACCACGTACCCGGGAATGCTGCTGGCGGCCGCCGGGGCGGCCGCCCTGGCGATGGTCGTGCTCACCTCCCTGCGAGCCGCGCGGCGGCGGCTGCGCTACGAGGCGTGGCACCTGCTGCACCTGTACGCCTACCTCGGCGTCGGCCTGGCGCTGCCGCATCAGCTCTGGACCGGGGCCGACTTCACCAGCTCCCGGGCCGCGACCCTGTACTGGTGGACCGCGTACATCGCGTGCGCCGGCGCGGTGGTCGCCTTCCGGCTCGGGCTGCCGGCCTGGCGGACCCTGCGGCACCGACTCACGATTGCCGCAGTCGTCCCGGAAGCTCCCGACGTGTACTCGATCTACATGAACGGACGCCATCTGGACCGGTTGCCGGCCCGCGCCGGGCAGTTCTTCCAGTGGCGCTTCCTCAGCGGCCCGGGTTGGAGTCGCGGCCATCCGTACTCGCTCTCCGCGGTACCGAGTGAGGACACGCTGCGGATCACGGTGCGATCCCGCGGCGAGGGCAGCGAGCAGGTATCAGAGTTACGGCCGGGAACCCGTGTGCTGATTGAGGGGCCGTACGGCCGGCTGACGGCCGCCCGGCGCACGGCTGCGCGGGTCACCATGATCGCGTCCGGTATCGGAATAACCCCGCTGCGGACGTTGTTGGAAGAGTTACCGTACGCGCCAGGCGAAGCCACGCTGCTGTACCGGGCGCGCTCGGCAGAAGACCTGGTGTTTCGCCAGGAACTGGAGCGCCTCGCGGCCGTCCGTGGCCTGCGCGTGGAGTACCTGCTGGGGCCGCGCGGGCGGACGGGTTCATGGTTGCCGGCCGGGTTCGGCGACGACGCGAAAGCCCTGCGTGAGCTTGTCCCGGACATCGAGCAGCACGACGTGTTCGTCTGCGGACCGGACGAGTGGATGCAAACGGTCGTACGGGCGGCTCGGCAGGCAGGCGTGCCGGCGGAACGCATTCATCTTGAACGCTTCACCTGGTAACTCGGCCACCCATTCCGCATGGCGCTCACAATCCGACCCGAGGAGGACGACATGCGTAAGATCACGATGTGGTTCCTCGCCACGATCGCCGTGGTGGTACTTCTCTTCAGCTACAAGACGTCGACCGGACCCGGCAGCTCGCTTTCGGCCGGAACCGTTGACGGCGCCAGCGCGCCGGGCGTGGGGATCGGCGCCGGTGCGCCGGCGGACCCCGGGACGTCAAAGGGCACCGTCGCACGGTCCGGTTCCACCACCGTCGCCGACGGCCCCGTGGTGCAGACGAAGCGGGGGAACGTCCAGGTGCAGGCCAGCATCAGCGGCGGCCGGATCACCGACATCAGCCCGGTGACGGTGCCGAACGACAACAACCGCTCCCGCGAGATCAACAAGCACGCGGTGCCGCAGCTGCGCACGGAGGCGCTCGCGGCGCAGAGCGCGCAGATCGACGCGGTGTCCGGGGCGACGCTGACCAGCGAGGGCTACACCGAGTCGCTGCAGGCCGCGCTGGACTCCGCTCAGTTCAAGGCCAAGCCGTGACCAGGCAGGCGTTCGTCGAGCAGATCATGGGTCTGCCCGTCAGCGTGCACCTACGTGGCCCCGACGCCGACTCCCCGGCGGCGGCACACGCCGTCGCCGGGGCCTTCGCCGAACTGCGCCGGATGGACGCCATCTTCAGCACGTACCGCCCGGACAGCCGGGTGAGCGCGCTGAACCGGGGAGAACCGGTACACCATCCGTTGGTCGACGTCGTACTCGACCTGTGTGAGCAGGCGCGACAGCGTACCGACGGCTACTTCAACGCCTACCTTCCCGAACCGGGCGGTGGCACCCGCTTCGACCCGTCCGGCCTCGTCAAGGGCTGGGCCGTCGAGCGCGCCGCGCAGCACCTGGACGGGTACGAGTTCTACCTGAACGCCGGCGGGGACATGACGGTACGCGGATCCTGGCGCGTGGGCGTGGAGGATCCGGCACAGCCCGATCAGCTCCTCACCGCCATCGAGGTCGTCGACGGGGCCGTCGCGACCTCGGGCAGTGCACACCGCGGAGCGCACATCGTCGATCCGCACACCGGCGCCCCCGCCCGGGGCCTGCGCTCGATCACCGTCATCGGGCCGTCCCTGACCTGGGCGGACGTGTACGCCACCGCAGCGGCCGCGCAGGGGCCTGAGGCAGTGACGTGGCTCGCCACGCTACCCGGGTACGAGGCCCTGCTCGTCGGCGACGACGGAGCCCTACTGGCCACGCCCGGCTGGCCACTGCCCGCCTGACGCGGGGAGCTCGGGCGGCGGGCTTGCCGAGGATGACCCATCCTCGCGGTGACATTGCAGTCGCATCGCCAACCGGGTAGCGTGGGACGCAATGCAGATGCATTGCATAGAGAGAAGGCCCACATGCACGTGATGGCGTTGTCCGAGGCAACCGCCGAAATGGTCGACCTGGTCGGCGGCAAGGCGGCCGGCCTGGGCGAGCTGATCCGGCGAGGCGAGCGGGTCCCCGAGGGGTTCTGCGTCACCGCCGAGGCTCACCGGCTCGGCGTCATTCCGGAGGCGGAGATCGTCGCCGCGTACGAGCGGCTCGGTGCGGGCCCGGTGGCGGTGCGCTCCAGCGCCACCGCGGAGGACCTGCCGGAGGCGAGTTTCGCCGGCCAGCAGGACACCGTCCTGAACGTCACGGGCACCTCGGACCTGATCGCCGCGATCAGGAAGTGCTGGGATTCGCTGCACACCGTCCGCGCGACCGCCTACCGCGACGCCCGCCAGATCGATCATCAGGCGGTGCGGATGGCCGTCGTCGTGCAGCGCATGGTCGCCCCTTCTGTGGCGGGGGTGTTGTTCACCGCGAACCCGGTGACCGGTCGCCGCGACGAGATGGCGGTCGACGCCGCGCCGGGTCTCGGCACGACGGTGGTGGACGGGGCGGTGACGGTAGATCACTACGTCCTCGACGGTGTGACCCGAGCCGACGGTGGATGTCTGACATCCGCGCACCTGGCGGAGCTGCGAGCAACAGGTGAGCGGCTGCAGGGTCACTTCGGCTGCCCGCAGGACGTGGAGTGGGCGTTCGACGGAGACGGCGTGCTGTGGTTGCTGCAATCGCGGCCGATCACCAGCCTGTTCCCCCTCCCTCCGGAGACCGGGAAGCCCCTCCCCCGGGTCTACCTGGAGTTCGGCCACGTCCAGGGGATGCTGCAACCGGTCACCCCGATGGGCATGTCGACCCTGCAATCACACATCGCGGCGATGCTCGCCTCGCTCGGCGTCCGGGTCGAGATCGTCGACATCGGCGGTCGCCTCTACGGTGACCTGACCGAGCTGGCCCGGAGCAGGTCATCCCGCAAGCGGCTGGTCAAGCTCCTGGCGGTCGACTTCGGCCCGCGGGCACAAGCGGTGATGCAGCACGTCCTGGCGGATCCGCGGTTCGCGCCGACCAAGGGCAGCACCGAGCGCGGCGCGGCGCCGGGGGCCGCGTCCCTGCGGACGGCCGGCCGCGCGGTGGTGGGGATCGTGCGCGCGCTGGCCCGTCCCGACGCGGCGCGGATTCGAATGTTCCGGGCGATCGAGGAGATGAAAGTGGGGTCGGCGGCCCCCGCCGACCTGCGGACCGCCGCCGACCGGCTCCGCTTCCTGCAGGCGCGGGGCTCCGAGAACGGCGCTGACGCGATCATGTGGCCGATCGTCACCGGGATGCTGGCCGCCGCGTTGCCGGCTTCGTTGCTCAAGGGCGTCGCGAGCCCGGATGAGATCCACACCGTGCTGGGCGGGATGCCGCACAACGTCACCATCGAGATGAACCTGGCGCTCTGGCGGCTCGCTCAGGGCGCGGGGGAACACCGTCAACTCCTGCTCGACACCCCGCCGGACGAGCTGGCCGCGCGGTATCTGCGCGGGACGCTGCCCGACGTCGGGATGGACGGCTTCCTGGACGCCTACGGTCATCGCGGCGTCGCCGAGGTCGACCTCGGCGTACCGCGCTGGGCGGAGGATCCGGCACCGGTCTTCGCGGCGATCGCCAACTACCTGCGGGTCACCGATCCGCAACAGGGGCCCGATCGGCGCTTCCAACGGGCCGCCGCCGCGGCCGAGGCCGCTCTCGAGGAGCTGATCAGGCGGGCCCGCCGTCGGCGGCCGTTACGCGGCACGATAGCCGGGTTCCTGCTGCGCCGGGCCCGGTCGTTGGCCGGCCTGCGCGAGGCCGGCAAGTTCGCTGGCCTGTACCCGCTGCGGGAGACGCGCCGGCAACTGCTGCTCATCGGGGCCGACCTGCACGGCGCCGGGCTGCTGGAGCAGCCCGACGACATCATGTTCCTGACCCTCGACGAGGTGCACGCCGCGGTGCACCGGAGCATCGATCACCGGGTGACGGTCGCCGCCCGCCGGGCGGTACACCGCAGGGAGTCGCGCCGCAGGGCGGTGCCGGTGGCGCTGCTCTCCGACGGCACCGACGTCGAGACCGTACTGCCGGCGGCGCCCGCCCTCGACGGCACCATCGTCGGCGTGGGCGCGTCGGCGGGCCGGGTGACCGGCCCCGCCCGGGTCGTCCACGACCCGGCCACCGCCCACATCGAGCCCGGCGAGATCCTGGTCGCCGCGACCACCGACCCCGGCTGGACCCCGCTGTTCCTCACCGCTTCGGCGCTGATCACCGAGACCGGCGCGGTCATGGCGCACGGCCCCACCGTGGCCCGGGAGTACGGCATCCCCGCCGTCATCTGCGTGCCCGACGCCACGCGGACGATCTCCACCGGTCAGCTCGTCACCGTGGACGGCGGCGCCGGGACCGTCACCGTCCACTGACCGCCCGCTCACTACCGCGAGGACGACCATGACCGACAGGAATGCCCCGACCGGGGCGAAGGTGGGCCCGCTGCTGCGCCGGGCGGCCGCGATGGAGGCCGCGATGTGGCGCAGCCTGTACGTGTGGGCGCGGCGCAAGCCGCTGCCGCTGGCGCCGGGCGATGAGCCGTTCGGCTACCTGGGCGTGGTCAAGCCCATCCTCGGAATCTTCATCGCCCTGTCGATCGTGGAGATTCCGATCTTCGACCTGATCGTCACCAACGTGGTGCCGTGGGGGCCGGCCCGCTGGATCGTGCTCGTCCTCGGCATCTGGGGTCTGCTCTGGATGGCCGGCCTCTACGCGAGCATGCAGATCCACCCGCACCTCGTTGGTGACACCGGCCTGCGGGTCCGGCTGAGTTCGGGCATCGACATCTGGATCCCATGGACGGACGTCGAGGCCCTCCGCAAGCGTCACCGCTCGCTGCCCTCCAGCAAATCCGTGCAGGTCGAGCAGGAAGGGGATCGCCGGGTGCTGTACATCTCGGTCGGCAGCCAGACGAGCATCGACGTCCTGCTGCGCCGGCCGACGACCTTCCACCTGCCCAAGGGCCGGTCCGAGCCGATGGACGAGTTGCGGCTGTACGCCGACGACCCCGACGGCCTCCTGCGCAGCGCCCGGGGCACCCCCGCGACCGGAACCGTCAGCCGGTAGCGCCGCCCGCTGGCGGAGTGTCCGGGTCACCCACTGTGAAACGATCGAGGTCATGCCCAAGAAGGTCGATCGCCAGGAGCGACGCACTCTCATCGCTGACGCCTTGATGCGCGTCGCCGCGGAGCAGGGCCTGGAGGCCGTGAGCCTCCGTCACGTGGCTGCCGAGGCCGGCGTGTCCGCCGGGATGGTCCAGCACTACTTCCGCACCAAGGACGAGATGATGGCGTTCGCGTTGGCCGTGGTCCGCGAGCGTGGCCAGATCCGGGTCACCGAGGCGATGGCGCGACTGGGCGAGAACCCCTCCCCTCGGCTGTTGCTGCGCACGATGATCGCCGCGCTGTTGCCGCTCGACGAGCGGACCCGCGACGATGGACGGGTGGCGCTGGCATTCCTCGCCTACACCGCGGTGCGACCGGCGGCCGCGCCCACTCTGCGCGAGGACACCGCGCAGCTGACCGGGTTCATCGCCAGCCTCCTCCCGCCTCGAAACGCTGTCGCCGCCGCGGCCGGCCTGCTGGCGCTGATGGAAGGGCTGGGCGTCTATCTGCTCGGCGGGCAGTACACCACCGAGCAGGCGTTGGATGCGTTGGATGCCCACCTCGACCTGCTCTTCGGCTCGACGACAGGTGCCTGACCAGCGGCTGACCGGGCAGGTCGCAGATGGCAGGAAGCAAGCTGGCAGATCCGGGGCGCAGGACGGCCGTCCTGTTCAGCGATCACGTTGTCAGGATCTCGTGAGGATGACGAGTTGTTGAGTGGCTCGGGTCATCGCGACATAGCGGTCGACCGCTCCTTCGATGCCTTCGCCGAATGCCTCCGGATCGATGAGGACGACCAGGTCGAACTCGAGCCCCTTCGACAGTTCCGGGGTCAGCGACCGGACGCGGGACGTCGGCTGGAATGTGGGGTCGCCGATGACGCAGGCGATCCCGTCGGCGTGCGCCGCGAGCCAGGCGTCGAGGATCGAGTGCAGATCAGAGGCAGATCCGTGTACGACGGGGACGCCGCTGCTGCGGATGGAGGTCGGCACGTTGGCGTCCGGCAGTACGGCCCGGATGACCGGCTCGGCTTCCGCCATGACCTCTTCCGGCGTCCGGTAGTTGATGCTCAGGGAGGCCGGGTTGATCCGGTCGAGCCCGATCCGCTCGAGCCGTTCCTGCCACGACTCCGTGAACCCGTGCCGGGCCTGGGCGCGGTCCCCGACGATGGTGAAGCTCCGGGACGGGCAGCGCAGCAGCAACATCTGCCACTCCGCGTCGGTCAGTTCCTGCGCCTCGTCCACGACGATGTGCGCGAACGGGCCGGCGAGCAGGTCCCGGTCGGTGCTGGGCAGGGCGGTCTCGTCGACCAGAGCATCCTGGAGATCCAGTTGGCGCAGGCTCGACAGCACACCTTCACCGTCGTCATAGGCGTGGGCCTCGATCAGCTCGTCGACGACCGTGGCCATCCGCGCGCGTTCGACGGCGATCATGGCCTCATGCCGACGCTTACGCCCTGACGCCTCCGGATCGCCGAGCCGCTGCCGTGCCGCGTCCAGGTACGGCAGGTCGGACACCGTCCAGGCCTGGGCGTTGTCGCGCTGCAGCTTCCGAATGTCGTCCGCGCTGAGCCAGGGAGCGCACCTACGCAGGTAGGCGGGCACCGACCACAGGTCTCCGACGAGGTCGGTCGCTTCGAGCAGCGGCCAGGCGCGGTTGAAGGTCGTGAGCAGTTCCCGGTTCCGCATCAGCGACCTGCGGACCAGGTCATCCGGCTCATCGCCGTCGTACTTCTCCAGCAGGATCGTCAGCAGTTCTTCCCAGATCTCGTCACGCGCCTCGTTGTGCGGGGTGCCGGGATCCGGTGCCTCGAACGCCTCGGCCCAGTCGTCGGCGCTCAGCCGGATGTCGGACTCGTCGGTCGTGACCGTCATCGGTGTGGTGGGCGGCTCCTCGTAGAACCTGACGGCCGCCTCGATCGCCTTCACCAGGTCCGCGGACGACTTCAGGAGGGCCACGTCGGGGTCGGTCTCGATGGTTGCCGCCGCACCCTCGGGCACGAGGTCCCGCAGGGTGCAGGTCTGCACGTCCTCCTCGCCGAGGCTGGGGAGGACGTCGGCGACGTAGGCGAGGTAGGGCTGGTGCGGACCGACGAACAGCACGCCGCCCCGGCGGTGACCGAGGCGAGGGTCGGCGTAGCGGAGGTAGGCGGTGCGGTGCAGGGCGACGACGGTCTTGCCCGTACCCGGACCGCCGTCGACGACGAGCGCGCCGCTCGATCCCGCGCGGATGATGGCGTCCTGGTCGGCCTGGATCGTGCCGAGCACGTCCCGCATCCGGGCCGACCGGCTGCTGCCCAGGCTGGCGATGAAGGCGGACTGGTCGTCGAGCGCGGCATGCCCTTCCAACCCGTCCGCGGTGAACACCTCGTCCCAGTAGTCGCTGATCCGGCCACGGGTCCAGCGATACCTGCGGCGGCTCGCCAGACCCATCGGGTTGGCGTGGGTCGCTCCGAAGAACGGCGCCGCCGCCGGGGAGCGCCAGTCGAGCAGCAGCCGGCGACCCGCGCTGTCCGTGAGGCCACGTCGCCCGACGTACACCGGCTCGGGGTTGTCCGCGCTGACCATGCGGCCGATGCACAGATCCACACCGAAACGACGCAGGGCACGCAGGCGGGCGGTCAGCCGGCGGACCTCCTGGTCCCGGTCCACCGCCTGCCGGCCCTTGCCGCCGGGCGCCTTGCGCGCGGCGTCGAGGCGGTCGGACAGATCGGCGATCGACTGCTCCAGGCTCTCCGCGAGGGCCGCGAAGTGCTGCTCGTCGCGGGCGATCAGCGCCGGATCGGCCTTGGCCGCGAGCCGGTCGGGAAGGTCGAACGCGCTGGCGGTCAGCGAATTCACGTCATCAGCTCCGATCTGGTGTGCTGGCAATGGGAGGCGAGTGCGTGGCGTTGATTGAGCGCGCACGGGCGGGCTGCCGAAGCCCCGGTGGTGACCGGCGTTCAGGAACCCCACCAACTCGGCCGGGAGCGGGCGTTCGCCCGGCAGGGTCCACGGGATGGTCTGCGCGAAGTCGAGGTCCGTCGACTCAGTGCGGCGCCGCCGTTTCCCGCGCCGCGTTCGTCGCCGGTGAGAATGTTTCGGTACTCCCATTTCCGCTGGTTCTGGGCTCGGCCGGCAATTCTGCGGCACGACCGGGGTCTTGCCGCAAGCCCCCCGGTGCGGTATATGTTGAAAGTGGAAGGGAGTGTGTACTCCCTTTTTCTCCTGATCGCCGGCGGAACGGTCGCACGGCAGACTCACCCACGTGGCTGACGGATGGGGCATCGACCCTGGCCAGCTTTCCTACGTCGGTTCACTTGTGCACCCGGATTGCCACCAGTAATCGAGTCGGCAACCGGCGCTGAGACTCGTAGCTTGATCCAGCATGAGCAGGGACGACGAGCGTGATGTGGTCCGATCAGGGTACGACGCACTCTCCTACCACTACCGCGCCGATGATGCCGACGACGGCCAGTACGCGCCCTGGTTGGCCGAGCTGCGTCGACGCCTACCGGCCGCAGCAACGATCCTCGACCTCGGCTGCGGCTGCGGCGTGCCGGTCGCCCGCTTCCTCGCGAATGCCGGGCACCACGTCACCGGAGTCGACATCAGCAACGTGCAGATCGAGCGGGCACGCCGACTGGTGCCGACCGGCACGTTCCTGCGCGCCGACGCCACTCGGCTCGAACTGCCACCGATGTCAATCGATGCCGTGGTCTGCCTCTACGCCCTCATCCACATGCCGCTGGCCGACCAGCCACCGCTCATCGATCGGATCGCCACCTGGCTACGCCCCGGAGGCTGGCTGCTGGCCACCGTCGGCCACGAGGCCTGGACCGGTAGGGACGACAACTGGCTCGGCGGCGCCGCCGCCATGTGGTGGAGCCACGCCGACGCCGCCACCTACCGCGCTTGGCTGCGACACGCGGGGCTCACGATCACCTCCGAGGACTTCGTTCCCGAGGGCAGCAGCGGACACACCCTGCTCTGGGCGCAGCGCTAGGCTGCGGAGCGATCTTGACCCTAAGGAGCGCCCCGAGCTGCAGCGTGTACGCGGCCTCGGCGTTTGCACGGTTCGGCTTCTGGCGTGGCCTGGCGCTGACGATCGGACGGCTGTGGCGCTGCCGGACGAACGTCGCCTGGGGTACTCCAAACGGCTAGCCGCCCAGACCGGCGCGTTCAGGCCGACGCTCCGGTGGGGTTTGCCGTGCCGTCGGCAGCCAGCGCGAGGACATCCCGCGCCACGGGCAGCGCGGCCTCGCGGTGTGCCGGGACGAGTCCGATCCGGGTACGTCGGTCGAGCAGGTCGTCGACGGTGAGGGCGAGCTCGTGGCGGGCGGCCCAGAGCAGTTCGGCGCCGGTGACCGGGATGTCGGGGCCGATCGGCCGGCGGAGTTCGGCCGGCGCCTCGGCCAGCACGGCGACCGCTTCGGTGCCGTACCGCTGAACAAGCCGGCGTGGCGCGGGGACCCGGGCCAGTTGCGCCCTGCTCGCGGCGCCGGGCAGCGGGAGGCGGCGGGTGCGGCAGGCGCCGGCGGCGAGGCCGCGCCGGCGGACGGCGGTGTCGACGGCGTCCTCCGCCATCCGTCGGTAGGTGGTGAGCTTGCCGCCGACCACGCTGATGATCCCGTCCGGGTCGTCGATGACGGCGTGTCGTCGGGAGAGGTCGGCGGTCCGGGCGTCCGCGTCGGCGAGCAGCGGGCGGAGTCCCGCGAAGGCGCCGAGCACGTCGGCGGGTAGCAGGGGCTGGTCGAGGACGCTGTTGAGCACGTCGAGCAGGAATGCGACGTCGGCCTCGGCGGGCTCCGGCACGTCCGGCACCGGTCCGTCCACCGCTTCGTCGGTCAGCCCGGCGTAGACCAGACCGTCGGTCTGGGGCAGGGCGAAGACGTAGCGGGTGAACTGCCCGGGTACCGGGATGGTCAGTCCGGTCCAGAGCCCGCCCAGGCGGGCGGCGGACAGGACGATGTGGGTGCCGCGGGACGGGCGCAGGCGTACGTGCGGCGTCAGGCTGCTCGCCCACACTCCGGCGGCGTTGATCACGACGCGCGCGGTGACGTGCAGACGGGCCCCGGTGAGGGTGTCCTCGATGGTGGCGCCGTCGCGGTGCAGTTCGGTGGCCCGACAGCGGGGCAGGATGCGGGCGGATCGCGCCGCGGCGGCGCGGGCCAGGCCGACGACCAGCCGGGCGTCGTCGCAGAGCTGGCCGTCCCAGGACAGGTGCGCTCCGCGCAGGCCGGCCGGGCGCAGCGCCGGTGCCATCGCGCTCGCCTCGGCCGCGCCGAGCCTGCGGGTGCCCGGCAGGGTCCGGCGGGAGGTTCCGGCACAGGTGCGCAACAGGTCTCCGGCGCGCAGGCCGGCTGCCGCGGCGCGGTCCTGCCAACCGGTGGTGTAGCCGGTCGCGGCAAGCAGCATCGGCAGAGGACGCGTCAGGTGCGGGGCGGTGCGGGTCAGCAGGACGTGGCGCTCGACGGCGCTCTCGTACGCGATCCCGACCTGGCCGTGGGCGAGGTAGCGCAGGCCGCCGTGGACGAGCTTGGAGCTCCACCGGGAGGTGCCGTGGGCGAGGTCGTTGGCGTCGACGGCGACCACGGACAGGCCGCGGCTCGCGGCGTCGAGCGCCACCCCGGCGCCGGTGACGCCGAGCCCGACAACGAGGACGTCAACGACGTTGCCGGCGGCCAGCTCGGCCAGGTCCCGGTCACGGCCTGCGCCGGTCAACGATGTGTTCACACACCCTCCTTGCGCTCAAGTGACATCCGATGTAACTCTGTCACACATGGATGTACGAGGGGAAGCGTCGACCGCCGGCTGGGCTCGCTGGGGAACCGCGAAGGACGTGAAGCTGCCGGACTCCGCGTCGCGCCTGCTGGCGCAGGTGCTCGAGCTGACGCCCCCACCGTCGGTCGTGGCACTGGCGGCGGTTGCGGTGCCGGACTGCGAGCTGGACGGCGCGGTCCTCGACGCGCTGCGGCAGGTGGTCGGCGACGGGCACGTGATCACCACCCAGGAGGCCCGGGTACGCCACGCCTCGGGAATGTCGACGCCGGACCTGTTGCGGGAGCGACACGGTGACGTACGCCGGGCCCCGCAGGCGGTGATCCGCCCGGCCGACCACCGCCAGGTGGTCTCCGTCCTCGACATCTGCTCCCGGCTCGGGGTGGCCGTGGTTCCCTTCGGTGGCGGCACCTCGGTGGTGGGTGGGCTGACCCCCGCCGCGACTCGGTACGTCGCCCTCGACCTGGGACGGCTGAACCAGCTTCTCGCCGTCGACCCGGTGTCCCGGACCGCCACCCTGCAGGCGGGGCTGCGCGCCCCGCAGGCCACCGAGCTGCTCGCCGAACACGGATTCACCCTCGGCCACGTCCCCCAGTCGTACGAGTACGCCACCATCGGCGGATTCGCCGCCACCCGCTCGTCCGGCCAGGCGTCGGCCGGCTACGGCCGCTTCGACGACATGGTGATGGGGTTGACCGTCGCCACGCCCCGCGGCACCGTCCGGGCGGGCCGGGCTCCCGCCTCGGCCGCCGGTCCCGACCTGCGACAGCTCTTCCTGGGCAGCGAGGGGACGCTCGGCGTCATCACCGACGTCACCGTGCGGGTACGTCCGCTGCCGGCGCGGTCACACTACGAGGGCTGGCGGTTCGAATCGTTCGCCGACGGCCTGCACGCGGTACGGCGGCTGGCGCAGGACGGGCCGCGACCCACGCTGCTGCGGCTCTCCGACGAGATCGAGACCATGATCGGGGCCGCCGGCTCCGGACGCTCGGAGGGAGGCTGCCTGCTGGTCGTCGGGTACGAGGGCGAGGAGGTCCTGCCCACCGTCGAGGCCACCGCCGACGTGCTGGCCGCGCACGGCGGGGTGCCGCTGGGTGAGGAGGCCGGGCAACAGTGGGCACGGCACCGCTTCGACGCCCCCTACCTGCGGGACGCGCTGCTGGACGCCGGGGCGTTCGCGGAGACGCTGGAGACCGCGGCGTACTGGTCGGCGCTGCCGGAGGTGCACGGCCGGGTCCGCCAGGCGATCCTCGACGCGCTGCCCGACGGGGCACTGGTGCTGGGCCACGTCTCCCACGTCTACGAGACCGGCGCCTCGCTGTACTTCACGGTGATCTGCTCGCCCGGATCGGACCCGATCGGCCGCTGGCGGACGGCGAAGGCGGCGGCCAGCGAGGCGATCGCCGCCACCGGCGCCACGATCAGCCACCACCACGGAGTCGGCGCGGACCACCGCGCCTGGTACGCCGCCGAGATCGGAGACGTGGCCGTTGACCTGCTCCGGGCGGTCAAGCAGCAGCTGGACCCGGCCGGCATCCTCAACCCCGGCATCCTGGTGCCGTAGGTGCGCGCCTTCACCGTGATCCTCGGGCCGGCCGCGCGCCGAGGACTGTCCCGCGTGATGCCGGTGGCCCACCAGCTCCGCGCCGCCGGCGCGCGGATCCGGGTGGAGTACACGCAGACCGCCGAGCAGGCCCGCCAGCGCGCCGCCGCCGCAGTGCAGGACGACGAGGTGGTCGTCGCCGCCGGCGGTGACGGCACCATCCGGCTGCTCGCCGGCGTGGTCGCCGACCTCGGCGGCCTGCTCGGCGTCATCCCGGCTGGACGCGGCAACGACTTCGCCCGCCAGTTGCGGTTGCCGCACTCCCCCGATGCCGTCGCCGACCTGCTGCTGCACGGCCGGCCCCGGCACCTCGACGTGCTCCGCGTCGCCGGGCAGACGGTCGTCGGCAGCGTCTACACGGGCGTCGACGCGGCCGCCAACGAACTGGCCAACCGGTCACGCCTGCCCGCGTCGCTGGTGTATCCCACCACCGGGCTGCGGGCGCTGCTGCGGTGGCCGCGGACCCGGTACACCATCACCGTGGACGGCCGGACGGAGGAGCTGCACGCCTACACGGTGGTGGTGGCCAACTGCGGGTACTACGGCCGCGGGCTGCACATCGCCCCGATGGCGCAGCCCGACGACGGAGCGCTGGACGTCGTCGTGGTCCGACACGCTCCGAAGCTGCTGTTCCCGGTCGTCCTGCGACAGATGCGCGCCGGCTGGCACCTCGGACGCCGGCAGGTCACGTCCTACCGCGGCAGCTCGGTCACGGTACGCGCCGACCGAGCGGTGGTCGCGTACGGGGACGGCGATCCGGTCGGCCGGGGCGACCAGGTGCACGTCACGCTCCGCCCGCGCGCGCTGCGGATCATCTGCGGCTAGGTACTGCGGACACAGCGACTTCGAGGCAGCCCTAGTCCGGCCGCAGGTAGCCGTCGACCAGCCGGGCCAGCTCCCGGTCGAACTCGGCGACCGGCACGTCATCGGCGACCGTGCGGAGGGACAGCACGAAGGACTGCGTGGTCAGGTACACCATGCGGGCCAGCACCTCGGCATCGTCGGCGCGGACCGAGCCGTCCTCGTGGCCATCGACCAGCGCCGCCACGAGGAACCGCAGCATCTCGTCCTGGCCGTTGCCGCGCCGGTCGAGCAGGTACGGCAGCAGCACCTCCGGATCGACGTCGCGGATCTTGCACAGCAACGGGTGACTTCGTAGCACCCGGGCCACCGCCACCACCCGCGAGACCAGGCGGGACCGGGCCGAGCCCGCACGCCCGTCGTCCGCGGCCTCCATCAGCACCTGATGCCACTCCCGGCTCATCAGGTCCCCGATCAGCGACTGCACGTCCGGCCAGCGCCGGTAGACCGTCATCCGCGAGACCCCGGCGCGTCGGGCCACGTCCGTCAGCGTCGTGCGACGCACCCCGTAGGCGAGGACACAGTCCCGGGCAGCGTCCAGGACCGCGTCGTCGACGCCGCGCTCGCCGGGCTGGCTCACCTCCACCACGCGGAATGTCTACCACGCCCCCTGTTCCGGCCGCCCCGGGCGTGGACGACATGCGGTCATGGCGACCGCGGGAGGCGACCGGGGGGCGGGCGTCAGCCGATGCGGTACTGGTCGCCGTAGACGGCGAAGACTAGTGGCGTGTTCAAGTTGAAGTTGCCGTTGTGGAGAAAGACCCGCTGGGCGGTGTCCACGCGGGAGGTGTCCGAGTGGGCGGGCTCCTTCCTCATCTCGGCGACCCGCTCATCAAGAAAGGCGTTCAGCCAGGTCCGCTCGTCGCCGCCCTGCGCCGGCGGCTTCGCTCGGGTGAGGGCACGGCTGCGGATCCCCCGCATGCCCTCATAGCCGTGCATCACCGCCGCGTCGTAGTAGGCGAACTGCCCGAGCGCCCGTACCCCGTCGGCCTTGCCGTCGCGTACCGACGGGTTGAAGTACACCCGGTCCCGCTCGGCCTCCTGCGCGGCCCGGAACACCGGGTCCGCGGCGGCGGTCCGCCAGTCGCGGGGGAAGTACGGGTCGAGGCCGGCGTGCGAGTCTGTGCCGTTGACGGCGCGCAGGGCCGGCAGGTACCCGGCCAACACGTTGCCGGGCTTGGTCCTCGTGTAAGCCTCCACCAGTGCGAGCATGTCGCCCGTGCCGGAGCAGAAACCGATGATGCCGGCGGTGTAGCCCCGCCCGTCGCCGATGTCCTCGATGTAGGAGAACTGCGCGCGCCAGTCGAGCGAGGAGTTCTCCGCCGCCGAGACGAGCTGCATGGCGACGTCCTTCTTCGCCGGGTCGTCGAGGGGGGCGCCGGCCGGGGCCGACGGGCTGGGCGTGGCACCGCCGCCGGGCAGGACCCACCGCTGGTTGGCGTTGCCGGAGCAACTCCAGATCTGCAACCGGGTGCCGTTGGCCGTGCTCCAGTCCGTGGTGTCGAGGCACTTGCCCGAGCCGGTGTTGACCAGCGCGCCGTTGCTGGCGGCCCACTTCTGGGCGCCGGTGCCGTTGCAGTCGTACAGCTGGACCTTGGCGCCGTCGGCGGTCGACGCGGCCGTGACGTCCAGGCACTTGCCGAGCGCGCGGACCGAGCCGTCGGCATTGCCGACCGTCCATGCCTGGGCAGCGGTGCCGTTGCAGTCCCAGAGCTGGACCGGCGTGCCGTTGGCCGGGTTGGCGCCGGCCACGTCGACGCACTTCCCCCCGAGGCCGGTGATCGGCCCGGCCGACGCGGCGCTGGCCGACGACAGGCCGTAGCCAACCGTCGCGGTGGATACCAGCAGAGCCGCTGAAAGGTGGGCGACTGTCCGCTTGCGAAGCATGGGCTCTCCTCGGATGGGGGGTGCGGTGCTACCGCCCTCCGGTTGGTGGCCTGCGCCGCGCCGGACGGTCCCGGTTACCGCCGTGACGCATTAGATAACCTTATTAACAGATATCAGTACGTCTATGCGCTGTCAATCCACCGAGGGCCGCTGGGGCGCGGATCGCGCCCCAACGGCCCGTCGTTGTCAGCAGTCGTCAGCCGTTGTCGATCAGGCTGGCGATCTCGTTGTAGATCAGGTGGGCCTTCGCCCCCTGGTTCGACGGGCAGCCGCCGAGGTGGTGCAGGGCGATCACCCGGTGGCTGGCGTTCAGCACCGGTGAGCCCGAGTTGCCGCCAGAGGTGTCACAGCTGTAGCTGATGTTCCAGGTGTTGTAGTTCGCGTTCCGCACGGTGCACGTCGTGCCACCTTGGGTGTTCTCGTAGATCGACAGTCGCTTCGGGCTGCCGTCGCCGTGCCCCGGGATGTACATCCGCGTGCCGGTGCTGGTGGCGGTCGTCGCCAGGTACAGCGTGCCGAAGCTTTGGATGGCGGTGAAGTTGTTCACCGAGTACAGGGTGTAGTCCAGTTCGCCGGAGCCGCCGGAGCTCACCTTGTAGAGGGTGGCGCCGCTCACCTTGGTGCCGGGCCCAGGGTTCGCGCCGCCACAGGTGGCGCACTGGTAGTTGAACTGCATCTCGCTGCCGCTGACCGCGGACTGCGTCGAGAAGCAGTGCTTGTTGGTCAGCATGCGGTTGGTGTTGCCGACCCGCCAGGTGGTGCACAGCCCACCGCCGCTGATCAGCAGCCGCGCCACCGCGTTGCCGCGGGCGTACTCGGTGGGGTGGCTGTTCTGGTAGCAGACCACATCACGGCGAGCGTCGGTGCTGCAGACGGACATCGTGGAGAAGTTGTGCTGCGTGATCTCCGTGCGGTCGTAGCCGCGCCAGAAGCGGTCGATGGTGGCGGCGCTGCCACGGGAGCGGCGGCTGCTGTGCAGCGTCACCACGGCGGTGTCACCCTCCACCGACATCGCCCAGAAGCCCGGCTGCCCGTCGATGGTGTAGTCCGAGCCGGTCGCCCGGTTCAGGTAGCGGTCGTATCGGTAGCTCTCCTCACCGTCGGGGCTCGACACGGTGACGTGGTCGCCGTCGGCCAGTCGCAGTGAGCTGAAGTGCACCTTGACGTACGCCGCACCGGGGTGCCGAATGATCTGCGTCCGGCCGCCCCGGGCGTAGGACAGGGAGCCGTCGACGGTGCGGAGTTCACCGACCGTGGTGACGCCCTCGGCCGAGAACTGATCCGATTCGGGTGCCCGCTCGGAGTGTGGTGCGAGAGGTCGCACCGAGTACGCCTCGGCGGCGGGTACCGACAGCAGGCTCAGCCCAAGTGTGCAGGCGCCGAGCGCGACCGCCACCGTTCGCAGGCGGCGCAGGGCATGTTTCATCGTCGCTCCTCCCCGGAACCAGCATCCGGACGTGCCTTTGCACCTTCATACACGAACTCAATTGAGACATGCAAGTACGTCGATACTTATGCCCCGGGCGCTTTCGCGGCGCCTGCGGCCACGGCGGCCTGGCTCCACTCAGGTGTAGCTTCGACTCCGTGCGAAATGTCTGCGTGGTCGGGGCGGGCGCGGTCGGTGGGGTGATCGGCGCGCGCCTGGCCCTGGCCGGTCTCCCCGTGTCGGCCCTGGCCAGGAACGACACGCTGGCCTCGCTGCGTACGCACGGCTGGTTGTTGAGCTCGCGCGACGGCGGGCCGCAGGCCGCCCCGGTGGCCGGGGCCACCGACGACGCCGCGGCACTGGGCCCGCAGGACGTCGTGATCCTCGCGGTGAAGGCGCACCACCTGCCCGCGCTCGCGCCCGCGCTGGTGCCGCTGCTCACCCCGGAGACCGTGCTGGTCCCGGCGCTGAACGGGGTCCCGTGGTGGTTCTTCCACGACTTCGGCGGCCCACTGGCCGGCACCGGCCTGGACGCGGTCGATCCCGGCGGCGTCGTGTCGAAGGCGCTGCCACCTGAGCAGGTGATCGGCTGCGTGGTCTACCTCGCCGCCCGCACCCTCCGGCCCGGGCACGCCGTGCACACCGCGGGTGACGAGCTGATCATCGGCGAGCCGTCGGGCGTGGCGTCCCCGCGGGCGGCGGCGGTGGCCACCCTGCTGCGCCGCGGCGGGTTCACGGTGACGGTTTCGGAGTCGATCCAGCGGGACGTCTGGTACAAGCTCTGGGGCAACATGACCATGAACCCGATCTCCGCGCTGACCGGCGCCACCGCCGACCGCATCCTCGACGACGCATTGGTCAACACGTTCGTACAGCGGGTCATGACGGAGGCGGCCGAGATCGGTGTGCGGATCGGCTGCCCGATCTCGCAGAGCATCGCGGAGCGCACGGAGGCCACCAGACGGCTCGGCGCCTTCAAGACCTCCATGCTCCAGGACGCCGAGGCTGGTCGCAGCATCGAGCTGGACGCCCTGGTCACCGCCGTCCGTGAGATCGGCGCACTGACGGGCGCGCCCACCCCGCACCTGGACGCGTTACTGGGTCTCGCCCGCCTCGCGGCCCGCGAACGCGGCCTCTACTGACCGAGGCCCGCGGCAAGGCGCTCGCGTTCGCGGTTCAGCAGGTGCCGGCGCTCACCCTCGGGTCCGTCATGCCCTGCGCCGTATAGACGGGCCGCCAGTGTCGGCGGGCGTGCTCCTCGTCGCGTGCGGCATGGGACCTCCTGGCGATGCCCCTTATATGGCAATCCTCAGGTTTCGCCGCATTGCGCCGCATTGCTGCCACTAGCATCGCTTTAGTCGGTTTCGCGCTGACCGACGATCCCCCTGCCGGACAGAACCGGGACCACTGAGCGCCATTGCATCGGCAATCATCGATATTGATACGGGGACCGCAAGTGCACGTGCAGACTTCGGGGAATCGGCGAGCCGGCGGGCGTCGCCGGGCGGACGCATCCGGTACGGAACACTCCGGTCGGCGCTACCGTCTCGGCGAGGACGTCCGGCGATCGGGTAGACCGCCGGAGATCTGGGCCGGGCAGCGGGCACGGACCGCGGCATGAGCGCTCCGGCTCGGCCAGCACCCGAGACACTCGAAACCGAGATCCGGAATCTCTCGGGCGGCAACGTGCTCCGCGCCGGGCCCGGTGGACCGACCTTCGCGCCCTTCCGGTACCTGCGCGCCACCCGGGCAGCCACCTTCGTATCGGCCCTGCGTTGGCACGACCGGTTGGCCGTCGCCGGGCTGACCGCCGGCTGGGCGACCTCCTTCGTGGCCTTCTGGTTGTGGTGGTGGCAACCCGCGCACCGCGTCGGCTGGGCGGGACTGGCCCTGAACAGTCTGCTGCTGCTGTACCTGACCGCGCTGCCCGCCTACTACCTCCTCGCCGTCTCGCGATTGCGCCAGGTCAATCCCGCGCTCGGGGTGCCGCGGCTGCGGGTGGCCTTCGTGGTGACCCGCGCACCGTCCGAACCCTGGTCGCTCGCCCACCGCACCCTCACCGCGATGCTGGCCCAGCAGTTTCCCTACCCGTACGACGTCTGGCTCTGCGACGAGGACCCGTCCGAGCAGGCCCTGCGATGGTGCGCCGCGAACGGGGTCGGGGTGTCCAGTCGACGTGGCGTCGCCGCCTACCACCGGGCCACCTGGCCCCGCCGTACCCGCTGCAAGGAAGGCAACCTCGCCTACTTCTACGACCACTGGGGTTACCGGGACTACGACGTGGTCGCCCAGCTCGACTGCGACCACGTGCCCCAACCGACCTATCTCGCCGCGATCACGCGACCGTTCGCCGATCCCGCCATCGGCTACGTCGCCGCACCGAGCGTCTGTGACGCCAACAGCGCGAACTCGTGGTCGGCGCGGGGACGGCTGCACCGCGAGGCGACCTATCACGGCCCGGTTCAGCTGGGCCACAACCGCGGCCTGGCTCCCCTGTGCATCGGCTCGCACTACGCCGTACGGACGCAGGCGCTGCGCGACATCGGCGGTCTCGGCCCCGAGCTGGCCGAGGACTTCTCCACGACGTTCCTGCTCACCTCCGCCGGCTGGCAGGGTGCCTTCGCCATCGACGCCGAGGCGCACGGCGACGGCCCGCTCACCGTCGCCGACATGCTGATCCAGGAGTTCCAGTGGTCGCGCAGCCTCACCATGCTGCGCTACGACCTCGCGCCGGATCACCTGCGGCGGATGGGCGCCGCGATGCGGCTGCGCTTCGCGTTCCAGCTGTCCTACTACCCGCTACTGGCGATCGCGACCGTCATCGGTCTCGCCCTGCCCCCGTTCGCCGCGGTCACCGGGCTGCCGTGGGTCAACGTCGACTATCTGGAATTCCTGGCCCGCCTGGCTGCGGTGTCGCTGTGGCTGCCCCTACTGACCCTGCTGCTCCGCCGGCGCGGGCTGTTACGCCCCCGATCCGTGCCCGTCCTGAGCTGGGAAGGTGTCCTGTTCGCCCTGACCCGCTGGCCGTACGTCGTGTGGGGCGTCCTGGCCGCCACGCGGCTGAACGCGCGGCCGAGGCAGGTCTCGTTCAAGGTCACCCCCAAGGCGCGCACCGGGCTGGAGCCACTCCCCACCCGGCTCGTCCTGCCCTATGCGGCGATCACCGTGGTGCTGTCCGCGGCCGCCCTGCTCGGCGAGCGGTCGGCACACACTCCGGGGTACGTCTTCCTCTGCATTCTCGGCGCCCTCTGCTACGCGGCGGCCGGCCTCGCCGTACCCGTTCTGCACGTGGTGGAGGCGGCCCGGGCCGCCGGGCTGCGCGTGCGGTCAGCCGTCCCGACCGCCGCCGGCCCCCTGCTCGTCGGCGTGCTGGCGCTCCTCCCGCTCGCGGCGGCCATCGCCGGCTACTCCTACGCCGACGTGCCGCTCCATATCCGATAACGCCCCGCTGCGCGGACGCACAGGAAGGAAATTCCCATGTCTGGTCTGAAGACTGTCCTGGTGACCGGCGGCGCCGGCTTCATCGGGAGCCACACCTGCGTCGAGTTGCTCGAGCATGGCTACGAGGTGTGCGTCGTCGACAACTACTCCAACAGCTCACCGGCGGCGCCGAGCCGGGTCGAGAAGGTCGCGGGCCGCCCCCTGCTCGGCGTCTACGAGGCCGACGTACGTGATCGTCGGGCGCTCTCGGCGATCTTTGCGGAGAATCCCATCGATGCGGTCATCCACTTCGCCGGGAGGAAGGCGGTCGGCGAGTCGGTGTGGATCCCCGTCGACTACTACGACACGAACGTCGGTGGCACGACGAGCCTGCTGCGAACCATGCGGGAAAACGGCGTGCACCGCCTGGTCTTCTCCTCATCGTGTTCCATCTACGGGGAGGCGGCCCGGATCCCGATCGACGAGCAGGCCCCGGCACGGCCGACGAACCCGTACGCCAGATCGAAATGGATGTGCGAACAGATCATCGGCGACGCCTGCCGGCAGCACCCGGAGCTGGCGGCCTATGCGCTGCGATACTTCAACCCGGTCGGCGCACATCCCGGCGGATTGCTGGGCGAGGACCCCCGCGGCATCCCGCAGAACGTGATGCCCTATCTGATGCAGGTCGCCATCGGCCGGCTCGAACGGCTGAGCATCTTCGGCCGCGACTACGCCACCGCGGACGGTACGGCGGTGCGCGACTACATCCACGTCATGGACGTCGCCCAGGCGCACCGCATCGCACTGGAGCGTCTCGACGAGGTGACGGGACTGGAAACCCTCAATCTCGGCACCGGCGTGGGGACCTCAGTCCTGGAGCTCGTCCGGGCGGTCAGCGCGACCTGTGGAAAGTCCCTGCCGTACGAGATCGTCGAACGGCGGCAGGGTGACGTGGCCAGACTGGTTGCCGACCCTGGCGCGGCGGCCCGGAAGTGGGGCTGGCGCACGACCCGGAACCTCGCCGCGATGTGCCGGGACGCGTGGCGCTTCCAGCTGCTGAATCCCGCCGGATTCGACGACGACCTGACGAGGGCGGTCGCCATCCCGACGGCGCGATCGCTCGATGCGGACGCGATGCCCAGATCACCTGCACCCGACCATCGTTGACGCTCGACGGCGACGATCACCGCTCACGACCCGCGCCTCAGGCAATGGTAGGACCGGCTGCCTTGGCGGCCCGCTCGATCTGCGCGCGCCTGGCTTCCCAGAAGGCCGCGTCGGGCTTCAGGTTGGCGTATCGGGCTGCTGTCCCGGTCAACCCGTCGAGCTGTTCGCGCAGGATGTCGGCGTGTCCGGCGTGCCGGTTCGTCTCGGTGAGCACATGGACCAGGATGGCGAAGAGCGTGACCTGTGGGCGCGGCCACCAGGGCACGTAGCCGGGCGAATCGATGTCCAGGGCGATGATCGTCGCGTCTGAGTGCTCCCACACGCGACGGTAGCGGTCGATGATCTCCTCACGCGTCTCGTGCTCGGTCGCCCACATGTCGCTGCCGCGCGCCTCGGCGTCGTCCCAGCGACCCAGGGGTTCGGGGAACGGCCGCCCGAAGACCTCGCCGAAGTACCTGGCCTCCCAGACCGACAGGTGCTTGACCAGGCCGAGAAGATTGGTGCCGGTCGCGGTCAGGGGGCGGCGGATGTCGTACTCGCCGAGCCCGTCGAGCTTCCAGAGGATCGCCTCGCGAACCTCACGCAGGTCGCTGTGCAGATGCGTCTTCGCGAAGTCGTCGATCATGGGGCAGGAGCCTGCCACGTGCTCCCGGCGGCCTCAACCCGCGACCATCACAAGGGGCCAAGCCTGACCGACGTCGTGTCCCGACCGCCACCATGGGCCGACCGCAGGCGCCGTCGACAACGGTGTCCCACGCAGTGGCGAGACGTCGCTCAGGCGGCGGGCTGGATGGCCCCGACGGTGCCGGCCCCGACGAGCGGCCGGCCGAGGAAGTCCACCGGTCCCGGATCGACGTCGAAGAGCGACCGGAGGTTGAGGGCGCGGCCGGCCAGCGGCGAATCGCGGCGCGGCGTGAGCGCTTTCGCCCGTTGGGCCGGCGAGCCGGAGCGATCGGCCCTCCCGAAACGCGGGTCTGCGCTCGATCCGCCGACCCTTGCCCCGAGGCGTTCCTGCCCAGTCGCCGCGCGCCAATCTTCCAGGTTGGCATAGGACGCGCCGGCCCACGAAACGGCCCAGCTTCCCGATTCGGCGAAGAAGTTGTTGCCCTGCAACAGGACGTCGGCCGTCGAGAACTCGTCGGCGAGCACGAGGTTGGTCCCACCCGAGACGATCAGGTTGTTGCGCAGGACGACGTTGGACAAGCCACCAAAGAACTTCTGCAAGCGGATGGCCGCGGGGGCCCAGCTCTTCGCCTCCATCACCACGGTGTTGTGGTAGACCTCGGCGTTGTTGACCGACCCGGCCAGGTGGATACCCGCGTACTCCGGCAGCTTGCGGGCGTCGTTGATGCTGATGTTGAAACGGACGACGTTGTCGGTGTGCGCGGTGTTGGACTGGCCGCTGTAGAGCAGGTACCCGGCGCCGTCGTTGTCGTAGGACAGGTTGTACTGCAGGACCGACAGGGACACGTTCTGGTCCATGTCGAAGCCACCGCCGTCCTTCTGGCCGGCCGTGTGGTTGCGGAATGAGACGTTGCGCTCCATGACCACGGCGGTCGAATCCCAGGTCCAGATGCCGACCGGCCCTTCGGGCGCCGCGGCCGACGACCCGTTGTCGTGCGCACTGGACCGCTCGATGCGCCCGCCTCGCACACTTCCGAGCGCGATTCCGCTGCCCGTGTTACTGAAATGATTGGTCGGGTCGCCCGGGTTGTGGTGCGCCTCGACCTCCGACACGACAACGTCTTCGTGCGCGTAGCGCGGCGCCGCGGCATTGAAGCGAGGCCCGAAGCTGGTCAGTCCATTCTCCGTGTTGCCGTGCAGATTGGCAGCACGGATCCGTACGCCACGGAAGCCGGTGGAATTCGGGCCGGCGGCGATCTGGATTCCGTTCTTGAATCCGCTCACCTCGACCCCGGTGATGTGCACGTGGTCGAGTGTCCGGCCGTCGGTCACGTCGGAGTAGAACTCGATCCCGCCGGTGGTCCTGTTGTCCGCCCCGCCGCCGACGACCACCAGGTCCCGGATCTCGATGCCGGCCGTGTTGTGCACCCTGATGCCCGCGCCGCCGACGGCGTCGATCGTGGCACGGCCGGCGCCGTACGTGCCGACGACGACCGGGTTTGCCGCGTCACCCGCCTCGCCAGGCCCGAAGGTCAGGCTCCCACGAAAGTGCGCACCCCCTTCGAGCAGGAGTTTGTTTCCCGGCTTGAAGGCGAAGGCGGCCGCCTTGTCCAGCGATCGCCATGCTCTGGCGGGCGAAGAGCCGTCGAGGGCGTCGTCCCCGGTCGGGCTGACATGGAACGTGTGGATCACGGGCGGAGCGGCTTCCCGATGCGACCGGAGCTCGAGTACATGCGCAACCAGGGGGAGGAACACCGCCAGTGCCAGCACCAGCACCGCGCCGATTCGCCGACGTGAACGTCGGGTGGCTGGTGGGCCTGACAGGGCCGCCTGCAGATCAACCTCACTCTGTTGCCTATCTGTGCCGGCTAGCAAGAACTCCTACCGCCCTTCCCGTACATACCTCCCGAAAAACACCCTATATCGGGATTTTAGGCTGCTCTGGTACCTGTAGTCGTCATCCGCCCGGACTCCGCCGGATTCACGTACGGGTTCCGGACACACGTCCACTCCTTGTGCGAGCACGGCCCACGCGCGTACCCCCGGAGATGCCGGCCTTGTCCCGGGGTTAGAGCCCGCCGGGTGGGGTAGATCCGCCTTCCACTCGGCCGGCGGGACCATCCTCAGCCCGCCACCTGCGGTGGGGCTGCCGAGATGTCTCGGAGGGTCGATGGCAGATGAACCAGCGGGAGTGAGCGGGCCGGCGACGCCGAACGACGTGGTGGAGTTGCGGGTCCACGGGATCGCCGCCGCAGGTGCCGCCCAGGTGTTGGACCGACCGAACGTGCGGCAGGTCGCGGGGGATCGCAGCGCGGGCTTCTACCGGCCACGACCCGGCTGCTCGGAGGTCAGCGGCCCGAGCGGGGCGACCCTCGAGGCGTACCGGTGGAGTGACCTGCCCTACGACACCGCGGTTCGGACCCTCTCGCTGCTGTTCCTGCTGCCGTTCCTGCTGCTCAACGTGGCGATCTGGATGCGCCCGGGAAACCCGGCTTCCGACGCGGTGGTCAGATCTCTGTGTCGGGTGCTGGGCCTCACCCTGACCGCGCTCTACGTGCTTGCCGCCGTCGGCGTCGCGCTGGACCTCGTCGCCTGGCAGTGCATGTCCTCCTCGACCTGTCTGTCTGGTCGTAGCTGGCTGTCCTGGCTGGGTGAACGTCCCACCGGGTTGCGGCTGGCGGTGCTCGCGCTGGTCCCGGCCGCCGCCATCGGCCTGATCTGGTGGGCCAGCACGCGCCCGGGGCGGTCGTTCACGGCGTTCCGCCCGCCGGAAAGCCTGGTGTCCAGGCACCCGCTCAGCACGGTGGGCCAGTGGGACGCCGAGCCACTGGTGGGACGGCTTCGCTCGATCCACGTCGCTGCCGCGTTCGCGACGCTGGGCGGCAGCCTGCTCGCCGCTCGGGCCGCGCAGGGCGCCTCAGCCATCACCGCCGTGTTGGCGGTGGCAACGGGAGCCGTCCTGGCCACCTGTGTGGCCCTGCTCTGCACTCCCCCGCTGATCGACCGGGCCCCCGCGAACCGGCGGCTCGACGGCGCCGCCCGCCTGCTGCGGACGATCGCCGTCGGTCTCACCATCGCAGTCTGCGCTCACGTCCTGGCCAGCCCCGCGCGGTGGCAGGAGGGGGGTGGCCTGCCCGGCTACGGCTCGACCCTCACCTGGCTGTTCGTCGCTCATGCCGGGCTGCTGGCCGCCCTGGCCGCCGCGCTGCTGTGGCGCCGGGACCGACAGCCGAATCACCCGCCGCTACTCGGGCTGGGCGCGCTGGCGACCGGGACCGCGGCCGCGGGTATCGCGGTGGCGTTCTCCGCCGAACTCGTCCACCGGGTGGCCGACTACCTGGACCGCACCGCATCAACCCCACCAGACCTGGTCCCCCGCCCACCAGCGGCGTACACCTGGGCGATCTACGGCTTTTTCCGGGCGGCGCTGATCACGCTGGTCCTCACCGGCCTGGTGATCCTGATCTCCCGACGCGGCCGCTCCCGCGCGGCGGCCGCGATCGTCGCACGCGACTTCCCGGACCCGCCGGCGGAGGCGGCGCCCCGGCTGCGGCAGGTGCAGCAGGCGATCGTCCGGGCCCGGTTCACCGAATGGCTGATACCGCTGGCCGTGGTCTACGCCGGCCTCGCCGGACTCAGCGCGGCAACCACCGCACTGGACCTACTCGGGCTGTATCCGGGCGACGCAATCGAGCGGTATGCAGGAGTGCCGGCCGGCTTGGTCAACTTCGGCATCGGGATGGGCAGTTACCTGATCGCGGCGACCATGCTCAGTCTGGTCATCGGCGGAATCTTCGCCTACCGGACCGCCGGGTTCCGCCGCCACGTCGGAGTTCTCTGGGACCTGACCACCTTCTGGCCGCGCGCCGCCCACCCCTTCGCGCCGCCCTGCTACGCCGAACGGGCCGTGCCGGAGCTGGTACGACGCATCACCTACCTGGTCGAGAGCGGCAACGCCGTCCTGCTCGCCGGGCACAGCCACGGCTCCGTACTGGTCACCGCCACCGTCCTTCAACTGCCGCCCCACGTCAGCCGCCGGGTCGCCCTACTCACCTCTGCCTCACCACTGCGCCGGCTGTACGCCCGGCTCTACCCCGCCTACATCGACGACGACATGCTGCACGAGGTGGGTGGTCGAGTCGGCTGGCGATGGTTGAACCTGTGGCGCGACACCGACGCCATCGGCGGATGGATCTTTTCCGCCCACCGGCCGGACGAGCCGCTCACCGTCACCGGCCCGGCTGCAGCGGTGGACCGCCGATTCCGAGACCCCAGCGACGTGGTCGTCCCACGCAGCGACAGCGTCCCACCACCGATCAAGGGACACGGGCCCCGCGAGACCGACGAGCCGTACATCGAGGCGGCGCGCGATCTGGTCGAGCGCCTCCGCAAGCCGATGGATCCAGAACCTCATCCGGCCGACCACCCACCGGCCGGACAATGAATTCAACGCCCCGCCTCCCGATCAGGCCCGGTCCCTGACACCCAGGCGCTGAGGTCTGCTTCCACGCCGGGGCGGGCTGCTCCAGGCCGGTGGCGGCCTGCCGGATCAAAGCCGCCCGGCCGACGCACCCGGCGTCAGGCGCGGATGATCGGCGCCCTTGCCGGTAGGCCCGCTTCGCCGAGCTTGTTGCGACGGATCCGGCAGCCTGCCGAAGGCGCACCGGACCTGCCTGTTGGCTTCCGCCTGAGAGAGGCCGGACGCGACGAGCAGGTCGCTGGCCGTGGTGCGTATCTGGGCGAGGACGACGGTCCCGGAGAAACCAATGTCATCCCCGTAAGCTGCGCCGGCGTGTTGGACGGCTTGCAGGGCTTTCGCCCGCGCATCGTGCGGCTCACGTCGAGCCGCAAACTCGTCCCGAAGTGTCCGCACCGTCCCGGCAAGAGCGAGAACCGCGTTGATCATCGCTGGCGGGACTGGCTCCTTGTCCTCAATGGCAGTGACAGCTCGACGGATCATTGTCCCGCTGTTGCTCATCGCCCGCTCCAACGGCTCGGCGGTGCGGGCGTAGTGACTGAGCACGCCGTGTCGGTGCCGCCATGACAACGGAGACAGCCGGGTCACCTCCCGCGCGCCCGCCACCGCCTCCCGCAATACCCGAAGTTCCTCCTGGTTACCACGCAGTCGGTCCCGGGCACGGATCGCCCGCTCGATATCGCGCTCGCACAACGCCGCTGCCGTCTCCGTCAGTTGTTCGACCAGCGTTCGCAGCGCCGGTCCGGCAGCACGCCTGACGACTCTCAACGGGTTGACCGGCAAGAGGATCGCCGTGGCCAGTGCGACACCACCGCCGAGCAGCGCGTCAACGAACCGGGAAAACTCCACGTTCGGGGCCTGCGGGCTCAAGGTGGTGATCAGCACTGCGGTGCTCGCCGTCTGGATCACCACCGCCGCCCGACTGCTGAGTGCAAAGGCTGCGAGGATCGACATGACGACAACCAGGCCGAGCTGCCAGGGCCCGATGCCGATGAAAGACAGCAGCGCATCACCCACAAGCACCCCCAGCGCCACACCCACGACCAGCTCGACGATCCGCGGTACCCGCTGCCCTACAGACACGGCCAAAGTGCCGACCGCAGCAAGCGGAGCAAACACGGGACTGGGATTGCCGGTCAGTTCGTGCGACAGCAGCCAGGCGGTTACCGCAGCGATGCCCGCCTGTAGGGCCACGATGCCTCCGCCGTACACCCGGACCGCCCGCTCTCGCACCTTGAGTCGTTGGACGAGCCGGTCCTCGGCGGCACCCCGTCCACCCGCCCGCACGAGCCGTTCCCAGCGCGAGCCGGGACTCCGCTTCAGGTCTCGGCGCCGTGGCACCTGTTGACGCATGCTGCGCTTTACCCGTGAGTGCGCGCCACACACGGCCAATGACGATCTGCGAGCGGAATACCGCGACCGTACGAACAACGGCTGATCGACCGATCGAGGGAGAGCCGCCCGATGACGACCGGACTACGGGTCGTCGGTTTTCGCAGGCGCGCTGAGGCGGTCCCGGATCAGCGCGATCACGGTGTCGGCGGTGCGGTCGAGGTAACTGCGGCCATCGGGTAGCCGGGCCTCCGGGCTGATGTAGCTGAGCGGACCGACGTGGGTGGCCGGGTCGAGCCAGTGCACCGTGATCTTCCCTTCCCGGTCAGCCCGGTTCCAACCGCTCCACCGGAACAGCCGCCACCGCTGCGGGAACATCCAGGTGCTGACTCGCTCGATCCGGTCGCCGGCACTGGTGAGCCGGTCGAGGTGCTGGGCGTGACTGATGTCGTTGGCCCCGTTGTGGAACCCGCCCAGAGTGATCAGCCAGAGCGGGGAGCGCAGCTGGGACCACAATTCGTCCACCGCGCCGGTGGCGACCTGGGCGCCGCCGCTGTAACTGAGCATCACCACGGGGATCCCGCTGTCACGCCGGTAACCGGCGAGCCGGAGCTGAGCGGCGATCTGCGAGCCGACGGCACGGTTGTACAGGGGACGGTACCGGCGGTCGGCGGCGACGAAGATCTGCATCACGTTGTGCAGGAACAGCAGCAGCCCGATGTGGCGACGCAGCCATACCCACACCGGCCGGTCGGCCAGCGGAAGGGCCAGCGGGGAGTAGGGCTGCACCTGGCCCAGCACCCTGAGCTCCGGTGCCCCGTCGATCAGGGACTTGACCAGTCGGCCGCCGTCGCGGGTGTCGTGGAAGCGGCGTTTCCCGATACCGTCCAGATAGACCAGGTATGCGTCCGGGGGGCGGTCCGGCTCCGCGCCCCGGGCGGGGGGCATGCCCTTGGGGCGTGCGATGGTGGGATCCCGCCAGCCTGCGGCATAGACCAGCACCTCGTAGCGGGCGAGCAGAGCTTCGGCGATAAGGACCGGTCCGATCGCGCCCAGCAGCAGCAGGAGCGCAAACTCGATCATGTGAGCGGCTCCGGTGCTCTTGGCCTGTTGAGCCGCACGACCAGGCGGCGGACGCCCTCGACCGCGACGCCAAGCCCGAATCCCGCGAGGGCTACGCAACCGGCGGCGTCCCACCAGCCGAGCCCGGCCGCTGTGGCGAGCGCAGTGGCGAGGCCGCTCCCCACTCCCACCATGAGGACCACGTGCAGCAGCGGCCCGAGCAGCGGGAACGCGAGGACTGCGGCAAGCAGCAGCGGGGCGGCCAGGGCTGGCGTCCAGACCAGCGCGGCCTCCTCGGACGGTGCGGTGGACAGCAGCAGCTCGGCGACGGTCCACGCGGACAGTGGCCAGAGCGCGAATACCGCGCCGTCGACCACGGCGCCGGCCAGCATCAACCCGATCACCCTGATGCGCGACACGCCAGACAGGCGTGCCACCACGGGCAGGAGCCGCCCGGCGGCCTCGGACAGCCCGGCGAACAGCAGCAGGATGGCGACGAGGGGGGACATCGCTCAGCCCTGCGGTGGCAGATCGGCAGAGCCCGGCTGAGTGACGGGGCCGGTCTGCTGCACATAGCGCTCGAGTTCGTCGGCGGCGCGCGAATAGCCGCCAGCCTCACGCTGGGCGACCTGCAGGGTGCTCGCGGCGGCCCGGAATCGGGGCTCGTCGAGCAGGCGCTGGGCGAGGACGCGCACGGCCTCCACGTTGACGTCCTCGGTGCGGATCGAGAGGCCGGCACCGAGCTCGACGATGCGGGCAGCCACCAACGGCTGGTCAGCGCCCTGCGGAACCACCAGCATCGGGACGCCGGCGTACAGGGCCTCGTTGACGCTGTTCACCCCGCCGTGGGTGAGGAACAGCGCTGCGCGGGCCAGCACCTTTAGCTGCGGTACGGAGCGGTGGGCGATCACGTTGGCCGGCAGCGGACCGAGCGCGGCGGGATCGGTTGATCCTGTGGAGATGATCACGGTGCCACCCAGCGGAGCGAGCGCGTCGGCAAGGCCGCGCAGCAGCCGCGGGTCGGCCTTGAACAGCGTGCCCAGGGAGGCGTACAGCACCGGGTCCCGCAGTCGATCGACCGGGAACGACGAGTCGGCTGGGCGGGCACCGATGCTCGGTCCGACGAACCGGTAGGACTGGTCGAAACTGTCACCCTCGGGGTGGACCGTCCGCGAGGTGTAGACCAGGTTGAGCGGCTGACGGATGTTCGCCAGGTCGATCAGGGGCACCGCACCCGTGTCGTACCGGCGGCGCAGCTCCCAGCGCGACCTCAGGTACCCCCCGGCGTGGCGGGGCCGGGCCGCCGCCGCGGCGAGCAACTCCCAGGAGCCGCGGGTGGGACTATGCAGGTGCCGGTTGAACGCGAACGTGGTGAACGACGACGCTGCCGGCACGTCGAGTTCCCGGGCGGCCACCGGCCCCCACGGGCAGAGGGAGTCGTGCACGACCAGATCGGGCCGGGCGCCGCGCAGATCGGTGAGGACGGCGGGCAGCACGCGTACGGCGGTGCGTGCAAGCTGCTCCATCAGCGTGACCGGCGTGCTGGCGAGGGGTTGGTCCTCCCCGGGGTAGCGGAGCACTCGCGCGCCGGTGGCCGCGATCTCCTCGGCGAAGGCGGGCGTCGTGTGGTAGGTGACGGAGTGGCCACGACGAACAAGCTCGGCCACGACCGGCAGCGTCGGGTTGATGTGCCCGTGCATGGCGATGTTGAGGAATGCGATTGCGCTCATCGGCCGACCCCGGACAAGGCAGGAGTCAGTGCCCGGCGCCATGTAACGATCATGATCCGCCCTTCTCGGTAACAGCGTAAACGCTGCCAGATGGCACAGGGCCGCAGAAAAGGTACTCGCCTTGTTTCGCGGGCAGGTTCGAGCGGGTCGAGTCGCACCACACCGCGATCGATCTTGAGGTCACGACGTTTCGGCAGCTCGCTCAACAGACCGGACATGCCGCCCGGATGCGCTCACCCTTCGCGGCAAGGGTCAGCCGTAGCGGGTAATGGGCGAAAGGGCCAATGCCATGAGCTAGACAACCGCGCGAAGGATACGGTCGGATTGGTGACGCAGCCGCTCCATGGCCCGCGCCGTCGCGTCATCGGCCGGCAGGAGAACGACCAGCTCCTGTGCGTCGTTTTTCGGCAACTCGAGCTTCTCTCGCTGCCACCGAAGTTCGTGCGCAATGGGGTGATTGACCCGAAGCGGGACGTGCGGTGGGGGCAGGTGGCGGTTGAGTCGTCGGGTGAACTCTTTTCCGGCCAGGGGGGCGAGCTCGGCCCTGAACCATTCGGAGGTCTCCGCAGACGGCCCGAGCCACAGTTCGAACGCTCGTTCGTCGGCCACCTGGTCCCAGTCCGGGAAGAAAATCCGGGCGTGCGGATTGGTGAACACGTAGCGCGTCAGGTTCGGCGTCCCGCTCTCGAGCAGCCCGATCCCACGCATCAGCAGCTCGAACTCACGCGTGTACGCGAGCACGTCTCCCAGACGGTTGGTGACGAACGCGATGCCGGGCTCAAGGAGTCGGAGGGTCTGCAACACGGTGGGCCGGACCTGGCGGTTGGGCGGCACCGGCCGCCCGCGCCCTGCGCACCCTCCGCCGGTGATCTTGGCGAGGTGGCGCAGGTGATTGCGTTCGGCGGCATCGAGGCTCAGTGCGTCCGCAAGAGCATGGATCACCGCAGGGGACGGGTTGCGGTCTCGTCCTTGCTCGATGCGGGTGAGGTACTCGACGCTGATCCTGGCACGCGTGGCGAGGTCTGAGCGTCGTAGCCCAGGGGACCGACGGCGGCCACGACCAGGCAGTCCGAACGATTCCGGCTGGATGGAGTCGCGCTTGGCGCGGATGAAGTCGCCCAGCGGCGTGCTCATGTTCGGGAGCCTAGCGCGGTCTCCCCAGCGCATCGAACCCCGCAGGGTGGCCCCACGAGGGCCAGCCTGCGCCCGGTCTGGTTGCCAGCGTCCGGACGATGGACCGTGGAGCCCATGAGCGAGAAGCACAAGTTGGTCATCATCATCGGGAGCGTTCGAGAGGGCCGGTTCGGGCCTGTCGTCGCCTCCTGGGTCGCCGACCAAGCGCGCGAGCACGGCGGGTTCGACATCGAGGTCGTCGATCTCGCCGACGCCGAGATCCCGCTGTCGTTGCCGGCAGCCTCACCGAAGTTCGCCGGCGACTCGTACCCGCGCCCCGAGGGAATGGCGTCCTTGACGTCCCACCTCAAGGACGCGGACGCATTCATCATGGTCACGCCGGAGTACAACCACAGCTACCCCGCGTCCCTGAAGGCCGCCATCGACTGGCATTTCACCCAGTGGACGGCCAAGCCGGTCGCTTTCGTCAGCTACGGGGGTGCAGCTGGCGGCCGCCACGCTGTCCTCCACCTGGAGAACGTGCTCACCGAACTGCACGCCGTGACAATTCGCGATGGTCTGGCCTTCCCGAACTACCGCACAGCGTGGGAAGACGGTCGGCCGCTGGACCCCCAGGCGCCCGGATATGCCAAAACCCTGCTGGACCAGCTCGCCTGGTGGACCGCCGCTCTCCGTGCGGCACGCAACTCGGTCCCGTACCCGGCCTGAAGGGATCACTCAAGGAGCAGGCCAGGCTCGCCCGGCCAGCTGTGCTACCCGACCCGGATAACCGAATCCCAGGCAGGCGAGCCCCGGTCGATCGCTCGTGGATCGACCGGGGCTCGTCGGCTGGCGCCGGGTCAGGCGAGGTCGAACCGGTCGAGTTCCATGACCTTGGTCCAGGCTGCGACGAAGTCGCCCACGAACTTGTCGCGCGCGTCCTGGCTGGCGTAGACCTCCGCGAGGGCCCGCAGCTGGGAGTTGGAGCCGAAGATGAGGTCCACCGCGGTGGCGGTCCACTTCACCTCATCGGTGGCCAGGTCCCGGATCTCGTACACGTGCTCGTCCGACTCCGACGCCTTCCACCGGGTCCCCGGGGAGAGCAGGTTGGCGAAGAAGTCGTTGGTGAGCACGCCGGGCCGGTCGGTGAGGACGCCGTGCCGCGTGCCGCCGACGTTGGCCCCGAGGGAGCGCAGGCCGCCGACGAGGACGGTCATCTCGGGCGCGGTCAGGTTGAGCAGGTAGGCACGGTCGACGAGCAGCACCTCCGGCTGGGTCTTCTCGCCCGGCCGCAGGTAGTTGCGGAACCCGTCGGCTCGCGGCTCGAGGACCCGGAAGGACTCGACGTCGGTCTGCTCCTGGCTGGCGTCGGTGCGGCCCGGGCGGAACGGCACGGTCACCTCGACGCCGGCGTCGCGCGCCGCCTTCTCCACCGCGGCCGAGCCGGCCAGCACGATCAGGTCGGCGAGGGAGATCTTGGCGCCGCCGGCGGAGTTGAACTCCCGCTGGATGCCCTCGAGGGTCTGCAGGACCGTCGCGAGCTGCTCGGGCTGGTTGACCTCCCAGCTGCGCTGCGGCTCGAGCCGGATCCGCGCGCCGTTGGCGCCGCCGCGCTTGTCGGTGGACCGGTAGCTGGCGGCGGAGGCCCAGGCGGTGGAGACCAGCTGGGCGGTCGTCAGGCCCGATTCCAGGACCTTCGCCTTGAGGGCGGCGACGTCGGCGTCACCCACGAGCTCGTGGTCGACGGCTGGCACCGGGTCCTGCCACAGCTGGGGTTCCGGGACCCACGGCCCGAGAAAGCGGCTGACCGGACCCATGTCCCGATGCAGCAGCTTGTACCAGGCCTTGGCGAACGCCAGCGCGAACTCGTCGGGGTTCTCCAGGAATCGGCGGGAGATCTTCTCGTACGTCGGGTCGAAGCGCAGCGCCAGGTCGGTCGTGAGCATCGTCGGCTTGTGCTTCTTCGACGGGTCGTGGGCGTCCGGGATGATCGCCTCGGCGTCCTTGGCGACCCACTGCTTCGCGCCGCCCGGGCTCCTGGTGAGCTCCCACTCGTGGCCGAAGAGGATCTCGAAGAACCGGTTGCTCCACTGCGTCGGGACGTCGGTCCACGTCACCTCGAGACCGCTGGTGATCGTGTCCCCGCCCTTGCCGCTGCCGTAGGTGCTCAGCCAGCCCAGGCCCTGCGCCTCCAGCGGGGCGGCCTCGGGCTCGGGGCCCACGTGGTCGTCGGCGATGCCGGCGCCGTGGGTCTTGCCGAAGGTGTGGCCGCCGGCGATGAGCGCGACGGTCTCCTCGTCGTTCATCGCCATCCGACCGAAGGTCTCGCGGATGAAGTAGGCCGCCGCCCGCGGGTCCGCGTTGCCGTTGGGGCCCTCGGGGTTGACGTAGATGAGTCCCATCTCGGTCGCGCCGACCTCGGGCGCCATCTCCGCCTCGCCGACGTAGCGCTCGTCACCCAGCCAGGTGTCCTCCGGACCCCAGAAGATCTCCTCGGGCTCCCAGACGTCCTCCCGGCCGAAGCCGAAGCCGAAGGTCTTGAAGCCCATCGACTCCAGGGCCACGTTGCCGGCGAGTACGAGCAGGTCGGCCCACGAGATCTTCTGGCCGTACTTCTGCTTGACGGGCCAGAGCAGCCGGCGGGCCTTGTCGAGGTTGGCGTTGTCCGGCCAGCTGTTGAGCGGGGCGAACCGCTGACCACCGTCGCCGGCGCCGCCGCGACCGTCGTGGATGCGGTAGGTGCCTGCGGCGTGCCAGCTCATCCGGATCATCAGGCCGCCGTAGTGGCCGAAGTCGGCCGGCCACCAGTCCTGTGAGGTGGTGAGGACCGTGGTGATGTCCTGCTTGAGAGCTTCGACGTCAAGCTTGGCGAACTCCTTGGCGTAGCTGAAGCTCTCCCCCAGCGGGTTGGCCTTGGACGAATGGGCATGCAGCACCGAGAGATCGAGCTGGTTGGGCCACCAGTCCCGGTTGGTGCGCGGACGACCACCGGTCTTCGGGGTCGGCGAGTCGATCGCCGGGTTCTCGCTCTCGCTGCCGTGCGCGGTCACGGAGTCGTGCGCGACCGGGCAGCCGGCCGCCTCCTTCTTGTCCACGCCCTGCGCGCTGGAGGGGGTGTAGTCCTGGGTGTCGCTCATCTACTTCCTTCCGAGCTGGCGGATCACTGGGAGGTGCGTTCGGTCGCACAGTCGGGGCAGATGCCCCAATACACAACCTCCGCCTCGTCGACCACGAAACCTTGGTCATCCGAGGCGGTGAGACAGGGAGCATCGCCGACCGCGCAGTCGACGTCGGCGATCGCACCGCACGAGCGGCACACGACGTGGTGGTGGTTGTCCCCCACCCGCGACTCGTACCGGGCGGTCGCACCGGCAGGCTGGATGCGTCGCACCAGGCCGGCGTCGGTGAGCGCGCGGAGCACGTCGTACACCGCCTGGTGGGAGACGGTGGGCTGATCCGCCCGTACCAGCGCGATCACCGTGTCGGTGTCGACGTGCGGATGGTCGCGCAGCGCTGCGAGCACCGCCAACCGGGGCCGGGTCACGCGCAACGAGACCGCCCGCAGCTGGGTCTCGAAGTCGGACGTCATGTGACGACCATAGTCCAGTTTTCTGGAACGAATCAAGTATTCGCCGGACTTCACCCGCACACTTTCGACGCAGACCTGGTCGAGCAGACCCGGGCGGCGCAATGCTGCGTCGGCAGGCCGATCGACACCGAACTCGCCACTCCCGCCTTCCGGCCGCGTTCGGCCCGATCGAGCCAACGGTCGTCGGCGGCGAGATCGCGCACGGACAGCACGTTGCCGCCGGACGGCGGCCGCCGCCAGCTTCCCTCTGAGCTTCAGGGCTAGCGCTCGGCGCGGGTCGTCAGGGGCGGTAGCGGTAACCCATGCCGGGTTCGGTGATGAGGTGGCGGGGGCGGGCGGGGTCGTCCTCGAGCTTGCGCCGCAGTTGGGCCATGTACTGGCGTAGGTAGTTGGTCTCCTGCTGGTACTCCGGGCCCCACACGTCGTGCAGCAGCTGGCGCTGGCTGATGAGCTTGCCCGGGTGGCGGAGCAGTTTTTCCAGCATTGCCCACTGGGTGGGGGTGAGCTTGACCTCGGCGCCGTCGTCGCGGGCGACGGTCCGGTCGGCGAGGTTGATCGTGTGGCGACCGACCCGTGGAGCGACCACGGAGGCGCCGTCGGTCGGCGTGGCGGAGAGGCGACGGGTCACCGCCCGGATGCGGGCGAGGAGCTCGTCGACGCCGAAGGGCTTGGTGACGTAGTCGTCGGCCCCGGCGTCCAGGGCGGCGACCTTGTCCTCGCTGCCCGCTCGGCCGGAGAGCACGATGATCGGCACGGCGGTCCAGCCACGCAGGCCGCGGATGACGTCGATGCCGTCGAGGTCGGGCAGCCCCAGGTCGAGCACCACCAGGTCCGGGGGGTGGGCGGCGGCGGCCTTGAGCGCCGCCGTGCCGGTCTCGGCGACCTGGACGTCGTAGCCGCGGGCGCGCAGGTTGATCCGCAGGGCCCGCAGGATCTGCGGTTCGTCGTCGACGACCAGGATGCGGGTCATTCCTGCGGTCCTTCCGTCGCGGTGTTGGTGGCGGCTGGCAGCCGCAGGACCATGGTGAGGCCGCCACCGGGCGTGGTCTCCGGGGTGATGCTGCCACCCATCGCCTCGGCCAGGCCGCGGGACAGGGCGAGGCCGAGCCCGACGCCGGTCTGGTTGTCCCGGTCGCCGAGGCGCTGGAACGGCAAGAAGACGTGCTCCCACTGGTCCTCGGGGATGCCGGGGCCGGTGTCGATGACCCGCAGCTCGACCTGACCGGCGTGGGCGCTGGCGGTGACGGTGGGCGGCTGCCCGGGCGGGCTGTGCCGCAGCGCGTTCGCGACGAGGTTGACCAGCACCCGCTCCAGCAGGCCCGGATCCGCGGTGGCGGCAGGCAGGTCGGCGGGGATGTCGGTGCTGACGTCGGCCGCCGCCGGGCCGAGTTCGTCCAGGGCACGGGGTACGGCGTCCTCCAGCCCGATCGCGGCGTGGGTGACGCCCAGCGCACCGGCCTGGAGGCGACTCATGTCGAGCAGGTTCGCCACCAGCCGGCCGAGCCGGTCGAGGGACTCGTCGGCGGTGGCCAGCAGTTCCTCCCGGTCGTCTGCGTCGAACTCGATGTCGGGGCTGCGCAGGCTGCTCACCGCGGCCTTCGCCGAGGCCAGGGGCGTACGCAGGTCGTGGCTGACCGCGGCGAGCAGCGCGGTGCGCATCCGGTCGGCCTCGGCGAGCGGGCGGGCGGTGGCGGCTTCCTCGGCGAGGCGCTCCTGCTTGAGGGCGACGGCGGCCTGGGCGGCGAAGGCCTCGACGATGCGCCGGTCGGCGGCCTCCAGCCGCCGGCCGCTGAGCACCACGGTGAGCCGGTCGTCCACCGGTACCGCGGTCTCCCCCGCGCTGGGACTGCACGCCGGCAGGTCACCGACGCTGGCCACCACCCGCCAGGCGCCCTCGTCGCGGGCGCGGTCGGGTCGTCCCTCGGCGTCGGTGGCCAGTTCCAGCACGCTGACCGCGCGCAGTCCGAAGGTCTCCCGGAGCCGGTCGAGCAGGGCGGGCAGCGGCCGTTCGCCGCGCAGCACGCCGCCGGCGACGGTGGCCAGGGTCTGCGCGTCGGCGGACGCGCGCGCGGCCTCCCGGGTCCGCCGCGCGGCGACGTCGACGACCCAGCTGACCGCGACGGCGACACCGACGAAGACGCCGAGGGCGAGGAGGTTGTCCGCCTCGGCGATGGTCAGCGTGTAGAAGGGCGGGGTGAAGAACCAGTTCAGCAGCAGGGAGCCGGCGAGCGCGGCGACCAGCGCGGGCCAGAGCCCGCCGACCAGCGCCACGCCGACGACGCCGGCGAGGAAGAGCAGGATGTCGTTGGTGAGGCTGAGGTCCGGCAGCGCCCGCAGCAGCAGGGTGAGCAGCGGCATGCCGAGCCCGGCCAGCGCGAAGCCGAGCAGCCGGCGTCGCCGGGACAGTGCCGCCGGTACCGCGGCGGCGCGCCGGCCCCGCCCGGCCTCCGGGTGGGTGACCAGGTGGACGTCGATCGGCCCGGACAGCGCGATGGTGGTCACCCCGACGCCGCGCGCGAACAGTTGCGCGAAGCGGCCGCGCCGGCTGGCGCCGAGCACGAGCTGGGTGGCGTTGACGCCGCGGGCGAAGTCGAGCAACGCGGCGGGGATGTCGGTGCCGAGGACCTGGTGGTAGGTGCCGCCGAGGCTTTCCACCAGCACCCGCTGCCGGGCGAGTTGGGCGGGGTCGGCGTCGGCCAGCCCGTCGCTGCGGGCGACGTGCACGGCGAGCAGGTCGGCGCCCTTGCTCCGAGCGGCGATCCGGGCGGCCCGGCGGACCAGCGTCTCGCCCTCCGGCCCGCCGGTGAGCGCGACCACCACCCGCTCGCGCGCCTCCCAGGTGGCGGAGATGCCCTGCTGGGCGCGGTACGCGTCGAGCTGGTCGTCGACCTTGTCGGCGAGCCAGAGCAGGGCCAGCTCGCGCAGGGCGGTGAGGTTGCCGACCCGGAAGTAGTTGCCCAGCGCCGCGTCGATCTTGTCGGGCCGGTAGATGTTGCCGTGGGCCATCCGGCGGCGCAGCGCCTCCGGCGTCATGTCGACCAGTTCCACCTGTTCGGCGGCGCGGACGATCTCGTCGGGGACGGTCTCCCGCTGGGTGGTGCCGGTTATCTGGGCGACGACGTCGTTGACCGATTCCAGGTGTTGGACGTTGACGGTGGAGAGGACGCTGATGCCGGCGTCGAGGAGCTCCTGGATGTCCTGCCAGCGCTTTTCGTGCCGGGAGCCGGGGACGTTGGTGTGGGCCAGTTCGTCGACCACGGCTACCTCGGGCCGGCGGGCCAGCACGGCGTCCAGGTCCATCTCGGTGAATCCGGTGCCGCGGTAGGTGATCTCACGCCGCGGCACGACCTCCAGGTCGCCGATCATCGCGTCGGTGTGCGCGCGGCCGTGGGTCTCGACCAGGCCGACCACCACGTCGGTGCCCCGTGCGGCGCGACGCTGGGCCTCCTCCAGCATCGCGTACGTCTTACCGACGCCGGGGGCGGCCCCCAGGTAGATCCGGAGTTCTCCTCGTGGCACGCAGAACATCCTTCCTGCTCGGGAGGCGCCACGACACCGACCTCGGTCGGTGTCGTGGCGTGGGGGCCGGCGGCACGGGCGAGGCCGGTCAGGTCCGACCTCGCCCGTGATGGGTGTCTCAGCGGGCCGGGAACTGCTGGTCGAGGGCGAGGTTGAGTTCCAGGACGTTGACGCCCGGCGCACCCATGAAGCCCAGCGACCGCCCGGTGGTGTGCTCATCGACCAGGCGGCGGACCGCCGCCGGGTCCGCGCCCCGCTCGCGCGCGACCCGGTTGACCTGCAACTTCGCGTACGCCGGGGAGATCTGCGGGTCGAGGCCGCTGGCGCTGGCGGTGACCGCGTCGGACGGCACCGCCGGGTCGGCGGGAGCGTCACCACGCATCGGGGTGATCACGCCGCCGGCCGCCACGTAGTCCTCGCCCGGCTTGGCCAGCTCGACCGGCACACCCTGGTACGAGGTCACGAACGGCGTGGCCGGGGCGGTCTGGTTGACGCTGACCACCCGGGTGATCCGGCCGGTCAGTCCGTCGGCGCGGAACACCGCGAGCACGGCGCCGACCCCGTCGGACGTGCAGTACGGTCGCCGCCCGTCGACGCCCTCGAGTTCCCCGACCGCCTTGCTGCGGGCGCAGACCTGGGTGAGCAGGCTCTGCGTGGAGTCGTCGGGGTTGGCGGCGATGGTGTCGACGACGCTTTCCGGGCCGAGGTTGCTGGCCGCGGTGGACGTCGGGTCGTAGCCGTCACCGGCGGCGGACGGCCGCGACTGGAAGTAGCGCGGGACGGGTTTGCCGTCGGCGTCGGTGAAGGACTGCCCGATCAGCGCGCTGCCGACGGTCTGCCCGTTCGCGGCGAGCAGCGAGCCGTCCGCCTTGTCGTGGAGGCCGGGCAGCCGGCCGACCGCGACCAGGGCGAGCGGGTACGCCAGCCCCAGCAGGACGGTGAAGACGAGCAGCGCGCGCAGGGCGGCGAGGTGTTGGGCGAGCCAGGTGGGTAGGCGCATCACGAGATCCCTGGGATGAACTGGATGAGCAGGTCGATGAGCTTGATGCCGACGAACGGCACGATGATGCCGCCGAGGCCGTAGACCAGCAGGTTGCGGCTGAGCAGCTTCGACGCGGCGGCGGGCCGGTAGCGGACACCGCGCAGGGCGAGCGGAATGAGCGCAATGATCACCAGGGCGTTGAAGATGACCGCGGAGAGGATCGCCGACTCGGGGCTGGCCAGCCGCATGACGTTCAGGGCGTCCAGGCTCGGGTACAGCCCCGCGAACATGGCCGGGATGATCGCGAAGTACTTGGCGATGTCGTTGGCGATGGAGAATGTCGTCAAGGCGCCCCGGGTGATCAGCAACTGCTTGCCGATCTCCACGATTTCGATCAGCTTGGTCGGGTCGGAGTCGAGGTCGACCATGTTGCCGGCCTCCTTGGCGGCCGATGTGCCGGTGTTCATCGCGACGCCGACGTCGGCCTGGGCCAGGGCGGGGGCGTCGTTGGTGCCGTCGCCGGTCATCGCGACCAGCCGGCCGCCCTCCTGCTCCTTACGGATCAGGGCGAGCTTGTCCTCCGGGGTGGCCTCGGCGAGGAAGTCGTCCACGCCGGCCTCGTCGGCGATCGCCTTCGCGGTACGCGGGTTGTCACCGGTGATCATCACGGTCCGGATGCCCATCCGGCGCATCTCGTCGAACCGCTCCCGCATGCCGGTCTTGACGACGTCCTTGAGATGGATGACGCCCAGGGTGCGCGCCGGCTCCCCGTCGAGGTGCTCGGCCACCACCAGCGGGGTACCGCCGATGCCGCTGATCTCGTCGACGAGTTGGCCGACCTGCTCGGTCGGGTGACCGCCGTTCTCGCGTACCCACTTCATCACCGCGGCGGCGGCGCCCTTGCGGATCCGGCGGACCCCGCCGGCGACGCTCTCCGCGCCGAGGTCCACGCCGCTCATCCGGGTCTGCGCGGTGAACGGCACGAAGGTGGCGTGCGGCATCACGCCGGGCTCGCGCTCCCGCAGCCCGAAGTCGTTCTTCGCGAGCACCACGACGGAGCGCCCCTCCGGGGTCTCGTCGGCGAGGCTGGACAACTGGGCGGCGTCGGCGACCTGCTCGGCGGTCACGCCCTCGACGGGCAGGAACTCGGTGGCCTGCCGGTTGCCCAGGGTGATCGTGCCGGTCTTGTCCAGCAGCAGGGTGTTGACGTCGCCGGCGGCCTCGACTGCGCGGCCGCTCATCGCCAGGACGTTGCGCTGGACCAGGCGGTCCATGCCGGCGATGCCGATGGCGGAGAGCAGCGCGCCGATCGTGGTGGGGATCAGGCAGACCAGCAGCGACACCAGGACGACGCCGGTGACGCCCGCGTCGGTGATCGCGCCGCTGTCCAGCGCGGCCGCCTGGTACCCCTTGGAGAAGATCGCCAGGGGCTGGAGGGTCACCACGGCCAGCAGGAAGATGATGGTGAGCGCGGCGAGCAGGATGTTCAGCGCGATCTCGTTCGGGGTCTTCTGCCGGTTGGCGCCCTCCACCAGGGCGATCATCCGGTCGATGAAGCTCTCCCCCGGCTTCTGGGTGATCTTGACGACGATCCGGTCGGAGAGCACCTTCGTACCGCCGGTGACCGCGCTGCGGTCGCCGCCGGACTCCCGGATCACCGGGGCGGACTCGCCGGTGATGGCGGACTCGTCCACGCTGGCGATGCCCTCGACCACGTCGCCGTCGCCCGGGATGATCCCGCCGGCCTCGACCAGGACGACGTCGCCCTGCTTGAGCGCGGGGGCCGGCACGGCCTCGTCGCGGTAGGTGTTCGCCGCCGCGCCGGGCGTCCAACCGATCAGCCGGGTGGCAATGGTGTCCCTCTTCGCCTGCCGCAGGGCGGCGGCCTGGGCCTTGCCCCGGCCCTCGGCCACCGCCTCGGCCAGGTTGGCGAAGAGCACGGTCAGCCAGAGCCAGACGGTGATCGCCCAGGCGAACACCGACGGTTCGGTCACCGCCAGGACGGTGGTGAACGCGGCGCCGATCTCGACGATCAGCATCACCGGGTTGCGCCACAGCGTGCGCGGGTCGAGCTTGCGCAGCGCGTCCGGCAGCGACCTGATGAGCTGCTCGGGGTCGAGCAGACCACCGCCCCGGTTGCCGTGGGTGGCCGGGGTGCCGGCGGTCGGCTGTTCTTCGGTCCCGGATGTCACTGGCGTGACGGACATGTCCTTGTTCCTCATGGTGGTCACAGCCCTTCGGCCAGCGGGCCGAGAGCGAGTGCGGGCAGGAAGGTCAGCGCGACGAGGATCAGCGTGACGCCGACGACCATCCCGACGAACAGCGGTCGGTGGGTCGGTAGGGTGCCCCCGGAGGCGGGGGTGGGTGCCTGGCGGGCGAGCGAGCCGGCCAGCGCGAGCACGAAGATGATCGGCAGGAACCGGCCCAGCAGCATGCACAACCCGAGCGCCGTGTTCCACCACGGAGTACTCACCGTGATGCCGGCGAAGGCGGAGCCGTTGTTGTTGCTTGCCGAGGTGAACGCGTAGAGCACCTCGGACAGGCCGTGCGGTCCGACGTTGAGCGCGGTCGAGTTGTTGCCGGTCGCGAACGCGGCCGCGGTGCCGACCAGCACCAGCGCCGGGGTGATCAGGAAGTACAGCGAGGCGAACTTGATCTCCCGCGATCCGATCTTCTTGCCCAGGTACTCCGGGGTCCGGCCGACCATCAGGCCGGCGATGAAGACCGTGATCACCGCGAGGATGAGCAGGCCGTAGAGGCCGGAACCGGTGCCGCCGGGCGCGACCTCGCCGAGCATCATGTTGACCATGGTCATCATGCCGCCGAGCGAGGTGAACGAGTCGTGGAACGAGTTCACCGCGCCGGTCGAGGTCAACGTGGTGGCGGCGGCGAAGGTCGCCGAGTTCGACACGTCGAACCGCACCTCCTTGCCCTCGAGCGCCGCACCGACCGCCTGCGGGACCGTGCCGTGCCCGGCGAGTTCGAAGACGTTGGTCAGGGCGATGCTGACGAACGCCAGAATCCCCATCACGGCCGCGATCGCGTAGCCCTGCCGGTTCTGCCCGACCATCCGGCCGAACACCCGGGGCAGGCTGAACGGGATCACCAGGAGCAGGAAGATCTCCAGCCAGTTGGTCCAGGTGGTCGGGTTCTCGAACGGGTGCGCGCTGTTGACGTTGTAGAAGCCGCCGCCGTTGGTACCGAGTTCCTTGATCGCCTCCTGGCTGGCGACCGGGCCGCCGGTGACGGTCTGGCCACCGCCGGTCAGGGTGGTCACGTCGGTGCCGCCCGAAAGGTTCTGCACCGCGCCACCGATCATCAGGGCCAGCGCGGCCAGCACCGCGATCGGCAGCAGGATCCGCAGGACGATCCGGGTCAGGTCGACCCAGAAGTTGCCCAGCTCGCCGGTGCGGCTGCGGGCGAAGCCGCGGACCAGGGCGACCGCGACCGCGATGCCGACGGCGGCGGAGACGAAGTTCTGCACCGCCAGGCCGGCCATCTGCACCAGGTGGCCCATCGTCGCCTCACCCGAGTACCACTGCCAGTTGGTGTTGGTCACGAACGACACCGCGGTGTTCCAGGCGCCGTGCGGCACCACCGGGTCGAAGCCGAGCGACAGCCAGAGGTGGTTCTGCAGGCGCTGGAACGCGTACAGGAACAGGATCGAGACGGCGGAGAAGGCCAGCACGCTGCGGGCGAAGACCCCCCAGGACTGCTCGGCAGCCGGGTTGACCCCGACCAGCCGGTAGATCCCACGCTCGACCCGCGATTCCCGGGTCCCAGAGACCACCCGGTACATGTAGTCGCCGAAGGGTTTGTAGACCGCGACGAGCGCCGCGATCAGGGAGAGGACGAAGATGACGCCGGCTGTTGTCGCGGTCATCAGAAGCGCTCCGGGAACAGCAGGGCGACCACCAGGAACACACCCAGGCCGATCGCCAGCACCAGGCCGACGACGTTGACGGCGCTCACAGCTTCTCCACCGCCCTCACCACCAGGGCGAGCGCTGCGAACAACGCCACCGTCACCAGCACGAACACCACGTCAGACACAGCTGACTCCTCATCGCGGATTCATTCGTCACGACCGCCTCCGGTCGCGCCGGGCAATCAAAACGCCACATCGCCCCGACGGACAGGGGCTATAACGCGACCGTGACGGGGAACCGCCGTTTCTTGACGCGCTTTTGACGCAGGCCCGTGATCGGGTGAAAACGGTCACCGCCCGCCAGCGGTCAGCGGCACGCCGTGACATCTCTTCGACGCCCTGGCGGCAGCCACCGGGACGCTTGCCCGTGGCCGACCGGGCTCACCCACCAACCCGAAACGGAAACGGTGCGCGCTGCAATGGATCTCAGCGCGCACCGTGGGCAACCGTTGGTGTCCGAGGGGCAGGTGGGGCGGGTCGGTTCAAGAGGCGAGAGCCTCACGACCCGCGGTAGATGTCAGGGCTTGAGGATCAGCCGGATCGGGGTGCCTTCCTTCTTCACCAGCCGTTCGACGCCCCGGGGTGCCTCGGACAGCGGGAGCACATCGCTGATCGACCCGGAGAGGTCGAGGCGGTGATGCCCCACCAGGGAGACAAGCTGCTCGACGTGCTCCGGAAGGCTGCCGTAGTGCCCACGGATCTGCTGCTTCAGGTAGCTGAACAGGGTGGTCCGGCGAATGGTCAGCGGTTGGGGTGCCAGTCCGACCAGGACCAGCCGGCCCTCGTTGGCGAGGACGGTCTGGGCCTGGCTCCAGACCGGCGGGGCGCCGGCCAGGTCGAAGGCGACGTCGAGGCCGCGCCCGCCGGTGATCCGGCGTACCTGGTCGTCGAAGTCGGCGGCGCGGGGTCGAGGGCGTGGTCGGCACCCAGGGCGAGGGCCCGGGCCAGGGCATCCGGGATCGGATCCACGGCGACGATCGGAGCGGCCCCGACGAGACGCAGCAACTGCACCGCGTGGGCGCCGAGACCGCCCAACCCCCACACGCCGACGGCCTGGGTGGGACGCACGTCGGCGGTGGCGACGATGGCACCCCAGGGGGTGGAGACCGCGTCGGGGATGATCGCGGCCTGCTCCAGGGGAAGGTCGTCGGGTACGCCGACGAGGGTGAAGTGCTCGGCGAGTCCGATCGAGGGCGCCGCCACGCTGGGATCCGCGCTCGCCGGCCGGGCCACCCGGTTCGAGACGGTGCTCACGGAGGCCACCGGCACCGCGGTGATCCTCTACACCAGCGGGACGACGGGACAGCCCAAGGGCGCCGAACTCAGCCACGCCAACATGGTGATGAACGCACTGACGTGCTGGCGCCTCTTCGGCGCCGTCGATGACGATGTCCACCTGGTGACGCTGCCGCTGTTCCACTCGTTCGGGCAGACCGTGCAGCTGAACGCGGGCCTGTACAGCGGCGCCACGCTGGTTCTCCTGCCGCGGTTCGATGCCGGCACGGCACTGGCGCTGATGGAGCGCGAGCGGGTCACCTTCTTCGCCGGGGTGCCGACGATGTACTGGGGCCTGCTCTCCGCCGGCCGGGAGAAGGTCGACGTCGCCGCGATCACGGCACACCTGCGCATGGCGGTCTCCGGGGGCGCCGCCCTTCCGGTGGAGATCCTGGAGCAGGTGGAGAAGCTGTACGGCGTTCGGATCCGGGAGGGCTACGGCCTCTCCGAGACCAGCCCCGTCGCCTCATTCAACCACCCCGGGCGGGAGGCGAAACCCGGTTCGATCGGGCAGCCGGTCTGGGGCGTACAGATGCGGCTCGTCGACGCCGACTGGAACGAGGCGCCTGAGGGCGAGGCGGGTGAGATCGCGATCCGCGGACACAACGTCATGAAGGGCTACCACGGCCGCCCCGAGGCAACCGCGGACGTGCTCCGGGACGGGTGGTTCCGCACCGGCGACCTCGCCCGCCGTGACGAGGACGGCTACTACTTCATCGTCGACCGGGCCAAGGACATGATCATCCGCGGCGGCTACAACGTGTATCCCCGGGAGCTGGAGGAGATCATGATGACCCACCAGGACGTGAGCCTGGTGGCCGTGGTCGGTGTGCCGCACCCGTCACACGGCGAGGAGGTCAAGGCCTTCGTGATCCGCCAACCGGGATCCCAGCTGACCGAGGACGAGCTGGTGGACTGGTGCAGGGAGCGAATGGCGACCTACAAGTACCCCCGCCTCGTCGAGTTCCGGGACGACCTGCCCATGACCTCCACGGGCAAGATCTTGAAGCGGAGGCTCCGCGACGAGGCGTAAACCGACAAGCCTTCACGAACGCGGTGAATCCCGCTCGACCAGGGTTTCGAACGGAGCGCGGCACGGTCCCGGTGCAGCGTCCATGAGGTGATCGAGGGTCATCGCGGCCTTGATCAGTCCGAGGTGGCTGAAGGCTTGGGGAAAGTTGCCGAGCTGGTCGCCGGCCGGGCCGATCTCCTCTGCGAAGAGACCGAGGTGGGTGCTGTAGGTGAGCATCTTCTCGAAGGTGATCAGCGCGTCGTTCAGCCGTCCCGAGCGGGCCAGGGCTTCGACGTACCAGAAGGTGCACATGTTGAAGGTGCCTTCGGCGCCGGGCAGGCCGTCGGGCGATGAGGTGGGGTTGTATCGGTAGACGAGGCTGTCCGAGACGAGTTCGGCGTCCATCGCCCGCAGTGTGGACTGCCACATCGGATCGTCGGGCGCGATGAACCCCACGCTCGGCATCATCAGCAGCGCCGCGTCCAGGACGTCGCTGTCGTAGTGCTGCACGAACGCCCGGCGTACGGGGTGGTAACCGCGGTTCATGATCTGGTGGTAGATCCGGCCGCGCTCGGTGCTCCAGCGGTCGATCTCGCCGGGTACCCCGTACCGCTGAGCGAGGCGGATGGCCCGGTCGACAGCCACCCAGGACATGAGGCGGCCGAAGGTGAAGTCCTGGCGACCGCCCCGGGTCTCCCAGATCCCTTCATCGGGTCTGTCCCAGTGCTCACAGAGCCAGTCGATGGACTTCACTGTGTTCAGCCACGCCTGATAGGAGCTGCGCAGTCCATACGAGTCGGCGAAGTGGATGGCGCTCAGCGCTTCGCCGTAGATATCAAGCTGGAGCTGCTCGGCAGCGGCGTTGCCGATCCGCACCGGGCGGGAGCGTCGATAGCCCTCAAGGTGATCGAGGAGTTCCTCGTCGAGGTCGGTCGAGCCGTCGACGCGGTACATGTGGTGCAGCGGCGTCATCCGGCCGGCCCCCTCGCAGATGCGATCGTTGAGCCACAGCAGGTATCGGCGCGCTTCCTCGGTGAAGCCGAGACCGAGCAGGGCGTAGACCGAAGCTGAGCCGTCGCGGATCCAGGCGTAGCGGTAGTCCCAGTTCCGCGTCCCGCCGATCTGCTCCGGCAGGCCCGCGGTCGGAGCGGCGATCAGGGCGCCGGTCGGCGCGTATGTGAGCAGTTTCAGCGTCAGGGCGGAGCGCTCCACCGCTTCCCGCCACCGTCCGCGATAGCAGGAGCCGCTGAGCCAGGTCCGCCAATAGTCCCGGGTCTGCTCGTACATGGCCCGTATTTCCTCAGGCCCGATGAGCCGGGGTGGCTCACCCGAGCCGGTTTCGACGAGGAACCCGCCGGTGGCACCCTCGCGAAAGGTGGCGAAGGCGCGCACCCCGTCGCCGTCGCGCTCGATCTCGATTTCGTCCGGGGGCTGGTCGGCGGGGCGGACCCGATGCACCGTCATACTGAGCGTCGGGCTGCGGAAAACGGTGCCGTCGGCAGACATCTCGATCTCGTGCCGGTCGCGCCCATAGTTGAATCGCGGCTGGCAATCGACCCGGAACCGGATGGTGCCCCGCACCACGTTGATGAGCCGAACGAGGCGATGACGATCGGTCGGCGTATCGCCGGCGACCGGCATGAAGTCGATGACCTCACCCACGCCGCCGGACGTCAGGAAACGAGTGATCAGGATCGGTGTCCCCGGCAGGTACAACTGCTCCCTTCTGACGTCCTCGGCGCCATCGGGTGCGATACGGAAATACCCGCCCCTCTTGTGGTCGAGCAGTCCGGCGAACAGGCTGGGCGAGTCGAACCGCGGCGCGCAGAACCAGTCAAGGGTGCCGTCGTCCGCGATCAGCGCCGCTGTCTGCAGGTCCCCGATCAGGCCATGTGACTCGATGATCGGATACGACTCCACTCACCGGCCTCCTGCCAGGACTCTTGCGACTGTTCTCACCGTAAGTGCTGGCCGGAGCTCAGCGGCGCACATTGGTCAGGACCAGCGCGAGGTCGGACGGCGGGCCGCGTTCGACGGCCTCCCGTCGAGCCCGTGCACCTGACGGCACGCACAGAGATCGAAACTGCTCCGATGGTGTTTTGTTCATGTCGCGGAGGGTAGCCGCGCCCGGTGAGCAACGCCGACGACCGGTCCACGGCCCGCCAGGCGCTGATTGTCATCGGTCTGGTCATCGCCACCCTGGTCGGGCTGGCGATGGTGTGGGAGACCCGGCGGGTGTTGATCTGGGTGGTGGTTGCCGCGTTCTTCGCGGTGGCCCTGAATCCCCTGGTGGACCGGGTGCAACGACGGATCGTCCGGCGTCGGGCGGCGGCCACGCTGTTGGTGTTCCTGGCCGCCTTCGTGGCTCTCGCCGCGTACTGATCGTGGTGCCCCTGCTGGACGAGCTGGCGCGGTTCGCGGACCGGGCGCCGGACCTGTTGCGCGAGGCGCGGGCCGGGCGCGGGCCGGTCGGTGAGCTGCTGGAGCGGTTCCACCTGCGGCAGTACGTCGAGGCCCACGCCGATCAGTTCCAGCGCTTCGGCGGCCAGTTCGGCCGGTCAACGGTCGGCCTGGTCCGTGGGACGGTTCAGGGCGTCGCCGGAGTGTTGACCGTGGTGGTGCTGGCGTACCTGATGGTGGTGCAGGGGCCGCGGATCACCGCCGGGACGCTGGCCCTGGCCGGCGGTGCCCGGGCCGAGCGGCTACGCCGCATCGGCCGGGCGTCGGCGCGCACCATCACCGGCTACCTGAGCGGAAACCTCCTGATCAGCCTCATCTGTGGCCTGGCGACCTTCGTGGTGCTCGCGCTCACCGGCGTGCCGTTCGCCGCCGTGATCGCCCTGTTGGTCGCCATCGCGGACCTGATCCCGCTGGTGGGGGCGACCCTCGGCGCCATCGTCGCGGGCGGCGCGGGCTTCCTGCACTCGCCCACCGCCGGGGTCGTCGTGCTGGTCTTCTTCGTGGTCTACCAGCAGGTCGAGAACCACCTGCTGCAACCGGTCATCATGTCCCGCGCCGTCCAGCTGAACCCCCTGACCGTGCTGGTCAGCGTGCTGCTCGCCGCGGAGCTGGGCGGCCTCCTGGGAGCCCTGCTGGCCATCCCGGCCGCAGGCATCGCGCAGATTCTGGTGCGTGAGTTCGTCCCCGCCAACCGGCGAGCCGGCTCCGTGCCGGCAGCGGCCGGCCCCGCGGACCGCGCGGGGGGCGGCGGACCGGATCAGCCGGCGGGCGACCACCCGAGGGACGGTGGGACGGCCGACAGCCGGCACTCCGGTGACCGGGACCGGCCACCGGCCGCCGACTGACCGGGCTGACCGGCGCGTGCCGCCAGCTCAGGCGAGCGCTCGGTCCACGTGCAAGCGCGGGGCAGAAACGGCAGAAACGGGCGACCGATGACGACCGGTAGGGCGGAGCAGCTGCTGCGAAATGCCGAGCAGGGGCGGTCGGCGTTCCTGGAACTGTTCTTCGACCTGGTGTTCGTCCTCGCGTTCTTCCGCCTCTCGCAGGAGCTGCTGGAGCATCTGAGTTGGACCGGCGCGTTCCAGACACTGGTGTTGCTGCTCCCCGTGCTGCATGTCTGGGCCTATACGGCGAGGTTCACCGACCTGTTCGACCCGCGGCACCCGCCGATACAGCTGCTGGTCATGTCGATGATGTTCGGCGTCCTCGTGATGGCGGCCGCGGCGCCTGAGGCCTTCGGCCGCAACGGCCTGGTGTTCGCAGGTGCCTACGTCGCCGTCCGGGTTGGTGTCCTCGCTGTCGGGGTGCTTCTGCTGCGTGACCACGAGGGACAGCGCAACGCCCTGCGGCTACTGTTCTGGGTCGGCGTGGCTGCGGTGCCATGGGTGACGGGTGCGTTCCTACCCGGTGGGGCACGTGGAGCGCTGTGGATGACGGCGGCGGCCGTGGAGTACGCGGGGATCGCACTCGGCTTCCGCACGCCGGGGCTGGGCCGCGCCGGTTCCCGTCGTCGAGCCGACATCGTGGTCGTCGAGGAGCACGTGGCCGAGCGGTACCAGCAGTTCTTCATCATCGCACTGGGTGGGCCGATCCTGGTGACCGGACTGGCGTTCGGAACCGGCGAGTTCACAGCCGACCGCAGCGCCGCGACCCTGGTCGCGTTCGCCACCACGGCACTGCTGTGGCGCATCTACATCCACCGCGCCGGAGCACTGCTGGCCGCCGCCATGGCGGCGGTCCCCGACCCGCGCCGGGTCGCTGTCCTGTCGATCTACTCCCACGTGATCATGGTCGCCGGCATGGTCGTTGTCGCCGTCGGCGACGAGCTTGTCATCACGCACCCGCTCGGTCACCCGGAACCGGCCTGGCTCCCCGTCATCCTCGGCGGACCCGCCCTGTTCCTCGTCGGACGGGCCATCTTCGAGTACGCGGTGTTCGGGCGCGTGTCGCTCCCCCGCGTCGTCGGCGCGCTCGCCCTCGTCGCCCTCATCCCGGCGATGCGGCCGCTGCCGCCGCTCACGGTAGCCACCGCCGCCGCACTCGTCCTGGCCGGCATCGCCGTGGCCGACGCGGCCCGCACTCGAAGACTCCCAGCCGAGCCGCCGTCACCACCCGGCTGAAACGAGCGGTTTCCTGGTGCTGCCGCAACGGCTCGGCCCGGGGTCGTGGATGGGGTCGCTGTCGGCTACCACCCGCCCGGCGTCGCCGAGCCCGTCGCCACGGGAGCGGATGCAGCCGAGTTGCTTCGACAGGAGAACGGGTCGCAGGTTTGCGCGGGCCCGGCGGGGTAACCCCCGCCATGGCCGCTGACCGGAGCCCCCTGCCCCGCCCCGAGGAGGTGGTCGAGCAGGCCAGAGAGTTGGCAACGCAGGCTGCCCGCCGCGGTGGTACGGCCGGCAGGCTGCGGCTGCGGCTGCGGCTGCGTCAAGTCGAGATCATCCTGGTCATCGCGGCCCAGTGCGGGCTGGCCGCCACCCTGGCCTGGGGGCTCGCTCACGAGGTGGCGGGGCGTCCCGCGCCGGTCTTCGCGCCCAGCGCGGCGGTCGGCACGATCGTCGCCGCACTCGGACAGCGCGCCCGGCGTACCGCCGAACTTATGCTCGGCGTCGGGCTGGGCCTGCTCATCAGCGACTTCCTACTCCGTTACGTCGGGTTCGGGGCCTGGCAGATCGGGGTGGTGGTAGCGCTGGCCATCGCCGTCGCCCTGCTGATGACCGGGCACAGCGGCGCGCTGGTCGCTCAGGCCGGCAGCACCGCCGTGCTGCTCGCCACGCTGTCACCGGTCCAGGGCAACCTCGAATGGGAGCGGATCGTCGAAGCCGCGTCGGGCGCGGTCGTCGGGCTGGCGGTGGTCGCGTTGCTGGTGCCCATCGACCCGATGCGCACTCTCCAGCGCGCCGCCGCACCGCTGACCGAGACACTCACATCGCAGCTTCGGGAGGTCGCGCACGCGCTGAGAGAGCGGGACGCGGACCGCGCGGTGCGGGCACTCGACCGGCTTCGCGGTATGGACGGCGACCTCAGCCGGCTGCACGAGGCCCTGGGTGGCGCCGAGGAGGTGACCATGATCTCGCCGGTCCGGTGGCAGCGGCGCCGCGATGTCGCGCGCTACCAGCACGGCATCCAGTACATGGATCGGGTGGCCCTCGAGTGCCGGGGGATAGCCCGCTGGGCGGCGACCTCGTTGCAGTACGACGAGCCGGTGCCGGAGGAACTCATCGCCGCCGTGGAGCGGCTCGCCGAGACGATCGAGGTGCTGCAGCGGGAGGCACGAAAAGCTGGGCCCGCGGAGCAGACCCGCAACGCGGTGCTGGACATCGCGCGGCTGGTCGGCCAGGCATGTCGAAAAGGCCTGAAGTCGTACGGGAGCGCCATGGTGGTCCAGCTCCGCACGGCGGCGAGTGACCTGCTCCGGGCGACCGGGTACGAGCCGGAGACGGGCAACCGGATGGTGCGCGAGGCCGTCAACCTCTAGGCCGCCGAGGCTCTCTCGGCCAGGGCGGGCAGCAACGGCAGAAGCGGGCGACGATGACGACAGGTAGAGCGGGCGTACTGCTGCGAAGACCCGAACAGGCGCGGCCGACATTCCTGGAACTCTTCTTCGACCTGGCGTTCGTCCTCGTGTTCTTTCAGCTCTCGCAGCACCTGCTCGAGCAGCTGACCTGGACTGGCACGCTCCAAACACTGGTGCTGCTGTTCGCCGTGATGCACCTCTGGTCCGCTACGACGAGGTTTCTGGACGCGTTCGATCCGCGACATCCGCTGGTACAACTGCTGATCATGCCGATCATCCTCGGCACCATCGTGCTGGCGGCCGCGGCGCCAGAGGCGTTCGGCCGCAACAGCCTGGTCTTCGCCGGTGTGTACGTCACCATCCGGCTTGTCGGCCTCGCCATGGCCGTCTTCTTTCTGCATGGCCACGAGGCGCAGGCCAGCGCGGTGCGGCTACTGTTCTGGGTCGGCGTGGCCGCGGTGCCCTGGATCGCGGGCGCACTCCTGCCCGTCCCCGCGCGTGCAGCGCTGTGGATGACGGCGACGGTCGGGGAGTACGTGGTGTTCGCCCTCGGCTTCCCCACGCCCTGGCTGGGCCGCCAGGGCAAGCGTCGACAGGAGATCGTGGTTTCCGAGGAGCACACGGCCGAGCGGTACCAGCAGTTCTTCATCATCGCGCTCGGCGAGCCGATTCTGGTGACCGGGCTGACGCTCGGAACCGGCCATTTCACGCCCGACCGCAGCGCCGCGACCCTGGTCGCGTTCGCCACCACGGCACTGCTGTGGCGCATCTACATCCACCGCGCCGGAGCACTGCTGGCCGCCGCCCTGACCGCGGTCCGCGACCCGCGCCGTGTCACTGTCCTGACCGCCTACTCCTACGTGATGATGGTCGCCGGCATCGTCGCCATCGCCGTCGGCGACGAACTCGTCATCCAGCATGCGCTCGGCCACACCGACCCGGCCTGGCTCCCCGTCATCCTCGGCGGACCCGCCCTGTTCCTCGTCGGACGGGCCATCTTCGAGTACGCGGTGTTCGGGCGCGTGTCGCTCCCCCGCGTCGTCGGCGCGCTCGCCCTCGTCGCCCTCATCCCGGCGATGCGGCCGCTGCCGCCGCTCACGGTAGCCACCGCCGCCGCACTCGTCCTGGCCGGCGTCGCCGTGGCCGACGCGGCCCGCACTCGAAGACTCCCAGCCGAGCCGCCGTCACCACCCCGTTAGACGATCGCTGGCGGGCAGCGGCAGGAAGGGCCGGAGGTTTGTGAGGGACGGGTCGGGTAACCCACGCCATGGCAGGTGACCGGCGAGTCGGGTCTCGCCCCAACGTCGCTGCCGGTCGCGCCAGGGAGCTGACGGCGGAGGCCCGGCGTCGCGGTGCCGAGGCAGGCCGGCTGAGGCTGCGGCTGTTCGGGATCATCCTGTTCGTCGCGGCGCAATGTGGGCTTGCGGCGACGTTGTCCTGGGGGCTGGCGCACGACGTCCTGGGTCGCCCCTCCCCGATCTTCGCGCCCAGCGCGGCCGTCGGCACGATCGTCGCCGCCCTCGGGCAGCGCGCCTTGCGTACCGCCGAGCTGATGCTCGGCGTGGGGCTGGGCCTGCTTGTCAGTGATCTTCTCATGCGTTCTCTCGGGTTCGGGCCCTGGCAGATCGGCCTGGTGGTGATGCTGGCCATCGCCGTCGCCCTGTTGATGACCGGGCGCAGCGGTGCGCTGGTCGCTCAGGCGGGCAGTACCGCTGTGCTGATCGCCACGCTCTCGCACGTGGAGCAGGGCCTCGAATGGGCGCGGATCGTCGACGCGGGAGTGGGCGGCGCCATCGGCCTGGCGGTGGTGGCGTTGCTGCTACCGATCAACCCGATGCGCATTCTCGACAGCGCCACCGCTCCGGTCGCCGCGACCCTCCACACGCAGCTTCGAGAGGTTGCCCACGCACTCGCCCGGCGTGACCCGGACCGAGCGATACGGGCGCTGGATCAGCTGAGCGGGATGGAACCCGATCTCGCCCGGATGCACGAGGCCCTGGGTGGCGCCGAGGAGGTGACGACCATTGCGCCGGCGCGCTGGCGACGCCGGGTCGATGTCGAGAACTACCGGCGCGGCATCCAGCACATCGATCGGGTGGTCCTCGGGTGCCGGGCGCTGGCCCGCTGGGCCGCGACCACGCTGCAGTACGACGAGCCGGTGCCGGAGGAACTCCCCGGCGCCGTGGACAGGTTCGCCGAGGCCATCCAGTTGCTGAGGCAGGAGGCGCGGGCGGGTGGGTCGTTCGACCAGACCCGCAACGCGGTGTTGGACGGGGCGTGCCTGGCCGGCCAGGCGTACCACAAGGGCGTCAAGCCCTTCTCGGATGCCGTCGTGATCCAGCTGCGCACCATGGCGAGTGACCTGCTGCGCGCGACCGGATACGAGCCGGAGACGGCCAACCGGATGGTGCGCGAGGCGGCCACCGCCTAGAGCCGGCCGGCGGCTCCGCTCGGGTGGATGGACATCGGTCCTACGGGCGGACACCGTCGAGCGCGGGTAACGGCCGCAGGCAGATCTCGTGCGCGTCGTCGGGCGGAAGGCCGAGCATGCGCAGCACGTCCTCGGTGACCTGGTCGGTGGCTGCGGCGTCGTCGCGCTCGGGGTGATCGTGCAGCAGTTGCCCGAGGACCAACGCGGCCCCGGCGATGATCACCGTCGCGAGTTCGGGGTCGCGTACGTCGAACCGCCCGGCACGGACGCCGTCTTCGATGTCGCGCCGGGCCCGCGGCGCGAGTCCCTTGTCGGAGCCAGCCAGGGCCAGGCCGTTGCTGAGCAGCACCTTGCTCAGCTCGGGACTCCGGCGGTGGAGACGTCCGGTCAGCCGGAAGCTCTGCGCGAAGACATGGGCCGGGTCGTCCAGGCCCACTGTCAGCTCGTCGAGCAGGGCGCCGTAGCGCTCGAGGGCGTCCTCCACCGCGGCCTGGTAGAGCTGCTCCCTGCTGTCGAAGTGGTTGTAGAACGACCCCATCCCCACGTCCGCGGCCTGGGTGAGCTCGAGGATCGGGACGTTCTGCTTGCCGGCCGCGATGAAGGTCTGGGCCGCGCGAACGAGCGCCGATCGGGTGTGCGCCTTCCGCCGTTCCAGGCGGTTGGGGGCATGCCTGGTCTGTTGCGCCATGCCTACTTGTCCACCTCTCCCAGGTCGGTCTGCGCCTACCTTAACCCCGCCGACCCTCAGACATGACGGAATCGTCATCAGCGCTTGACTGACGCTACACTCGTAAGTGACGATTTCGTCAGCGCCTTGGAAGGGAGCGGGACATGATCGAGCGGCACGACCCGCACACGGGTCTGCACAGCGAGCAGGGTGCACTGCCGGGCGAGCACCCGGGGAGGGCGCGCAACCCGCTCATCAAGGTGCACGACCTGGCCTGGCTGGAGTTCGAGAAGCCCGATCTTGAGCGGGCCGAGCTGTTCGCCCGAGCCTTCGGCTTCACGACGTCGTCGCGTACCGCCGAGGAGCTGCACCTGCGGGGCACGGACCCGGGTTCGCCCTGCGTGCTCATCCGCCGGGGCCCCCGGTCACGGTTCATCGGCCCCGCCTTCCGGGCTGCCGACCCGACGGACGTGCTGCGCCTCGCGGACGCGACCGGCACCAAAGTCGCCCCGCTGCCGGAGAGCCTCGGCGGGGTGACGGTGGATCTGGTCGACCCGAGCGGGGCGCGGGTCCGCGTGGTGACGGACACGCACGAACTTCCCGCGCTGCCCACCCAGGTGCCCCTGACGTTCAACGTCGGGCACGACGTGGCGCGGACGAACGCCACCCAGCGGCCCCCACGGGAGCCGGCCAAGGTGCAGCGGCTCGGTCACGTCGTGCTGCAGACGACCCGGTACCTGGAGACGCTCAACTGGTATCTCGAGCACCTGGGTCTGATCGTCAGCGACTTCCTCTACCACCAGGGGCAGCGCGAGCGCGGCCCGACCATGAGCTTCATCCGCTGCGACCGCGGCAGCACGCCCACCGACCATCACACGCTCGCGATGACCCTCGGCCCGGCCAACCGGTACGTGCACTCGGCCTACCAGGTCCCGGGCCTCGACTCGCTGGCCGCTGGTGGGGAGTACCTGCTCGACCGGGGCTACCAGCGGTCCTGGGGAATCGGCCGGCACATCCAGGGCAGCCAGATCTTCGACTACTGGCGCGACCCGGACGACTTCCTGGTCGAGCACTTCACCGACGGCGACCTGTTCGACTGCACGCTCGAGCCCGGCTGGGCCCCGATGAGCGCCTCGGGGCTCGCCCAGTGGGGTCCGCCCGCCACCAAGGACTTTCTCGGCATGAGACCCGGCCGGGAATCGCTTCGCGAGCTGCACGCGGTCATCGGCGCGCTGCGCGAGGACAACGAATTCGACCTCCACCGCCTCCGCGGCCTGATGAAAGCGTTCACCTCATGAGCACCTCCGTCCTGCGCACCGCCGACGCCTGGTGGGTGCTCACCCCCACCGGCGCCGCCAAGGTCCACACCAGCGCCACCACCACCGCCGAACTGCTGGCGGACCGGCCGGCCATCGACGCGGCCACGACGAGCACGGACACCGTCCCGGTCGACGACCTCGCCCTGGTCTCCCCGGTGACCGCGCCCTGCCGCGTCGTCGCCCAGATGACGAACTTCGTCTCGCACGTCAAGGACACCAACGGCAATCCCGACACCGTCCCCCTGACGTTCTTCCGAAAGACCTCGGGCTCGATCAGCGGCCCGTTCGCCGACGTGGTCCGCCCCGGCCACGTCACGTTGCTGGACTACGAGGTCGAGATCGGGCTCGTCTTCGGCCGCGAACTGCCCGTCGGCACCACCGTCACCGCGGACAACCTCGCCGAGTACGTCGCGGGCCTGGTGGTCACCAACGACGTTTCCGCCCGTGACCTCCAGCTCCCCAAGACCCAGTTCTACGAGGCCAAGTCCTACCCGACGTTCACCCCGGTCGGCCCCGCGCTGGTGCTGCTCGACGCCGACGAACTCAAGCGGTTCACCGACCTGCGGCTCAAGCTGTGGGTCAACGGCGAACCCCGGCAGAACATGCTCGCCACCGACATGATCTACACGCCGGTCCAGGCGCTGCAGACGCTGACCCGCTTCCAGCGGATCGACCCGGGTGACCTGCTGCTGACCGGGACGCCCGTCGGGACGGCCCTGAGCGCACCGCCGAAGCCGGTCATGTTCCTCGTCTCGCTGCTGCCGCCCGCCGTCAAGTGGAGGATGTTCTTCAAGGGCCAGGTCCAGAACCCCAAGTACCTCAAGGACGGCGACGTCGTCGAGGCCACCGTCGCCACCGACGACGGCGCGATCGACCTGGGCCGGCAGCGTACGGTCGTGAGGTACGCCGAATGACCGAGCCTCTGCTGTGGCCGGACTACGCCACGCCCACCGACCTTGCCGCGATCGAGGCCGTGCCGCTCGCGGCGCGTGGCCTGCCCGAATCGACGTACGGGCTGCTCGCCCGAGCAGCCACGCGCTGGCCGGACCGCACGGCGCTCACCGTCCTGCCGGACGCCGCCCGCTGGCGGGAGCCGCTGCGCCGTACCTTCGCCGAACTCCTGGCCGACGTCCACCGGGTCGCGAACCTGCTTCACGACCTGGGGGTGCGGCGGGGTGACGCGGTCGCCCTGATGTCGCCCAACTGCGCCGAGCTGATCACCGCGACGCTGGCCGCGCAGCTGGCGGGGATCGCGGCCCCTCTGGGCAGTGGACTGTCGCGGCCGCACCTCACCGAACTCCTCCGCCGCTCCGGCGCGCGCGTGCTGGTCACGGCCGGGCCCGACCTCGCGCCGGAGACGTGGGACACCGCGCAGGCGCTCGCCTGCGACGGCCTGCTCGACGCGATCCTGGTCCTCCGTTCCACCGGGGCGGCGGGCACCCCCGAGCCGCTGCCCCCCATCGACGGCGTTCGCATCGGCTACCTCGACCAGCTCGCCGCCGCCATGGAACCGTCCGCCTTCCACGGTGAGCCGCCCGGGCCGAGCGACCTGGCCGCGATGTTCCACACCGGCGGCACCACCGGCGCCCCGAAACTGGCCGCGCACACGCACGCCAACGAGGTCGCCGACGCGTGGATGCTGTCCGCCAGCAACCTGTTCGACGAACGGACCGTGGTCTTCGCGGCGCTTCCGCTGTTCCACGTGAACGCGCTCGTCGTCACGCTGCTGGCGCCCCTGTTCAAGGGGCAGGCCGTGGTGTGGGCCGGTCCGCTCGGCTACCGCGACCCCGCGCTGTACGGCGCATTCTGGAAGATTGTCGAGCACTACCGGATCGCCGCCATGAGCGCGGTGCCCACCGTGTACGCCACGCTGGCGCAGTGCCCGGTCGACGCCGACATCAGTAGCCTGCGGTTCCCGATGGTGGGCGCCTCACCGCTGCCCGCCGCGGTCCGGGACACCTTCCACGCCCACACCGGGACAGCCCTGATCGAGGGCTACGGGCTGACCGAGGCCACCTGCGCCAGCGCGCGCAGCTTCCCCGACGTGTCGCGGCCGGGCTCGGTCGGGCAGCGCCTGCCCTACCAGCGGGTGCGGGTGGTCAGCACGGACGGCACGTGGGAGGACGTACCCCCGGGTGGAACGGGCCTGCTGGCGATCAGCGGCCCGACCGTCTTCCCCGGCTACGTCACCGACCGCGACGAGAACGGCCCCGTCCTGGACGGCCTCGGCAAGCTCGTCGACGGCTGGCTCGACACCGGCGACCTCGCGCGCATCGACGAGGAGGGCTTCGTCTTCCTCGCCGGCCGGGCCAAGGACCTCATCATCCGCGGCGGGCACAACATCGACCCCGCCGTCATCGAGGACGCCCTGCTGGCCCACCCGCAGGTCACCGGGGTCAGCGCGGTCGGGCGTCCCGACGTCCACGCCGGCGAGGTACCCGTCGCCTACGTCACCCTCGCGCCCGGCGCCACGGTGACCGAGGACGACCTGCGCGACTGGGCGAGCGAACGGGTGCCCGACCGCACCGCCGCGCCCAGGACCGTGACGGTCCTCGACGAACTGCCCGTCACCGCCGTGGGCAAGCTCTACAAGCCCGCACTGCGCACGGACGCCATCCGTCGGGAAGTCCGCGCCGCGCTCGACAAGGTCCCGGAGGTCCACCACATCCGGGCCACGACCGAGGGTAGCTCCATCGTGGCTACCGTCACCGTTTCTCCATCCGCCGACCAGGCGGCCATCAAGGCCGTCCTGGGCCGTTATGCCATCGAATGGCGATTGGTTGTTGTGTCATGACGCTCGCTGCTGCCATCCTCGCGGTGCTGCTCGCCCTGATCTTCCTCACCCTCGGCACGGCCAAGATCCTCGCCCTGCCGCGCATGCGTGAGCTGGCCACCGAGGCCGGTTTCTCCGTCGCCGCCTATCGCCGGATCGGCGTACTCGAGGTCGCCGGGGCGGCCGGGCTGCTCATCGGCCTGGCCGAGCCGCTGATCGGCGCCCTCGCCGGCGCCGGGCTGCTGCTCCTGCTCGCCGGAGCCCTCGTCGCCCACCTGCGCAAGGGAGACGGCCCCCAGAAGTACGCCCCGGCCGTCGTCTGCGGACTCCTCGTCGCCGTCTACCTCGCCCTTCACCTCGTATCGGCCCGATGAGGACGGTTCCCGTGGTGGTCGTCGGCGCGGGCCCCACCGGGCTCACCGCCGCGACGCTGCTCGCTCAGTACGGCGTCGAGTGTCTGGTCCTTGAGCGCTGGGAGTCGATCTATCCCCAGCCCCGCGCCGTCGCCCTCGACGACGAGGTCCACCGCATCCTGGCGCGGCTCGGGCTCCGGGACGAGTTCGCCGCGATCTCCCGGCCGCATCGGGGTCTGCGCCTCCTCGACCGGAACATGCGGGTGCTGGCCGAATTCCGGCGGGACACGGGGCCCGACCGGCACGGCTATCCCCAGGGGAGCATGTTCGACCAACCGGATCTGGAGACGATTCTGCGCCGAAATCTCAAGCGGCACCGCACCGTCACGTTCCGCGGCAACGCCGAGGTCACCGCGCTGACCCAGGACGCCGGCGGGGTGCGGGTCGACGTCACCGACACCGCCACCGGAGAGCACGAGTCCGTCCGGGCGGCGTACGTCCTGGGGTGCGACGGTGCAAACAGCCTGTCCAGGGCCTCGATCGGCGCCGCCATGCAGGGTCTGGGCTTCACGCAACGCTGGCTGGTCATCGACGTGGTGACGGAGGCCGACCTCGGCCAGTGGGAGGGCGTGCACCAGCTCGCCGACCCGGCCCGCGCCGGCACCTACATGCGGGTCGGGAGGACCCGCTACCGCTGGGAGTTCCAGCTGACGCCCGGCGAGACCGCCGACGACTACCGCGACATGGCCCGGCTGCATCCGTTGATCTCGCGGTGGACCGGGGACATCCCCGTCGCGGAGCTGGAGATCATCCGCGTAGCCGAGTACACCTTCCGCGCGCAGGTCGCCGACCGGTGGCGCGACCGGCGGGTGTTCCTGCTCGGCGACGCCGCCCACCTCACCCCACCGTTCATCGGCCAAGGCATGTGTGCCGGGCTGCGCGACGCGATGAACCTGGCCTGGAAGCTCGCCGGCGTGCTCGACGGGGCCCTGGCCGAGAGCGTGCTCGACACGTACGAGATCGAACGCAAGCACCACGCCCGCGCGATGATCAAACTGGCGAAGTTCATCGGTACGGCAATGACGGCCGGCGGCGAGTTCGGCAACGTCATCCGTCGCGCCGTGGCGCCGCGGCTGCACCTCGTGCCGGGCCTCACGGGCCTGGCCACGGACAGCCGGACACCCCCGCTTCACCGCTCCGACCTCGTGATGCGACCACGGCTTCGCCGCGGCCTCGCGGGCCGGCTGTGCCCGAACGCGATCATCGACGGCCAACGACGTTTCGACGACCTGGCCGCTGGCCGGTTCGCGATCGTGACGTCCATCGAGCCGTCCGCCGCGCAACGCGCCGACATCGAACGGCGCGGAGCCGTTCTGATCGTTGCCCACCCGGGCAGCGAACTGCATCGATGGTTGGGGACAGGCGCTGCTCGCGCAGCCGTCGTCCGCCCCGACGGCGCCGTCCTCCATGCCGGCCGCCGGCTGCTTCCCCAGACGCTCGATGCGGTCCGCCCGGGTGGCGGGTGACCGAGGCCGCATCGCTGTTGCTGCCAGGGTCGGCCGCGAGCGGTCCCGCACTGCTCGGACGGCAGTCCGCCACGATCACTGAGACACCCCGGAGCTTCGCGGCCAGCAGGCCGCTCGTCATCCGGGCGGAGCAGGGCGGTGGTCGAGGTAGGCGTCCAATGCGGCGGCGCCGGCGAGCATGGCGCGGCTCCTGGCCGAGAGGCGGGCGCGCCAGTCGCGCAGCATCGACTCCAGCGGTGCGACGCCTCCGGCGGTGCGGACCTGGGCGATCAGCGGGGCGATCTGCTGCAGCAGGTAGCCACCCCGTCTGAGTTGGTGGGCCAGCAGGGCGTCGCGGACGTCCGCCTCGCTGTAGACCCGGTAGCCCGTCCGTGGGTCGCGGCGCGGCTGGACCAGGCCGGCGCGTTCCCATTTGCGTAGGGTGGCCGGTCGGATGCCGAGCCGCCGCGACAGCGGGCCGACGAACGTGTCACCGCGCTCCCGCGGTACAGGATCGAGGTCGCGAAGCGCGGCTTCGACTGCCTGGAGGGTGCGGCGGTCGTCGAGCAGCTGGGCGTGGCTCTCGTCGATGAGCCGGAGCGCGTCCTCGGGCGCGTCCCGGTTGACCGCCTGCATGATCGACGTGGCCGTCTGCTGGCCGTGTCCGGGTACGAGCGCGAGAAACGTGCGGAGGGCCTGCGCGTGCAGCGGCGTGTACGTGCGGTATCCGTGCAGGGTGCGTTCGGCGCCCGGAAGAATGCCGGCCGCCTCGTAGTTCCTGATCGCCTGGGTGGACAGGCCGTGCCCGCGCGCGAGGTCGACCGGCCTGAGCCGTCCACCGTCTTGAAGGTTTCGCCCCACTGTCCTGTCAACATCGCGGAGAAGTTTCAACCGAAGGTTCAACGATAGCGTTGAGGGCATGATTGCTGGCACCGAGGACACCGCCCATGCTGTCGAGGCCGCGACCGTCATGCGGCTGCTCCCGACCCGGCCGCGGCTGCTCGCCCTGGGCGAGCCCACCCACGGCGAGGACGTTCTGCTCGAGGTGCGGAACGAGATCTTCCGGCAGCTCGTCGAGCAGGAGGGCTACCGGACGATCGCCATCGAGAGCGACTGCGTGATGGGCCTGGTCGTGGACGACTACGTCACCTCGGGCACCGGCATCCTCGACGAGGTCATGGAGCGCGGCTTCAGCCACGAGTGGGGCGCCTTCGCGGCCAACCGCGAGCTGGTGCGCTGGATGCGCGCGTACAACGACGGCCGGCCCGGGTCAGAGCAGCTGCGCTTTGCCGGTTTCGACGGCCCGCTGGAGATCACCGGTGCCGCGAGCCCTCGGCAGGCCCTCACCGCACTCCACGGCTACCTCACCGCCTGGGTCGACGCCGACCTGCTTCCCTGCACCGCGGAAACGCTCGACCGCCTGCTCGGCGCTGACGACCGGTGGACCAATCCCGCCGCGATGATGGACCCGGCTGAGTCCGTGGGGCAGACGCCCGACGCCAAACAGTTGCGGCTGCTCGCCGATGATCTGGTGGCCCTGCTCGACGCGCAGACGCCACACCTGATCGCGGCGTCCGCACGGGAGGACTGGCACCGGGCACGCCTGTACGGCCGTACCGCTACCGGGCTGCTGCGCTACCACTTCTGGATGGCCGACACGTCACCCAGCCGCGTGGCGCGGCTGCTCGGCGTGCGGGACTCCATAATGGCCGCCAACCTGCTCGCCATCGCCGAACGAGGGCCGGCGCTGGTGAACGCCCACAACGGCCACCTCCAGCGGCACAAGAGCACGATGCGGATGGGCGACCTGCCGCTGGAATGGTGGAGCGCCGGCGCGATCGTCAGCGCCCACCTGGGCGAGGGATACGCCTTCCTCGCCACAGCCCTCGGCACGATCCGCCACCAGGGGGTGGACGCCCCGCCTCCGGACACCATCGAGGGGCTGCTGTACGCGCTCCCGGAGGAGCGTTACATCGTCAACGCCCGCCGACTGGCCACTGCCCTCGCCAACGTGACGCCTGCTGCCCGGGTGTCCCCCTGGTTCGGTTACTCCCCGCTTGATCCGGCCCACGTGGACAGCATCGACGGGATCGTGTTCGTCAAGGATTCCCGGCGGAGCTAGTCGGCCAGGCTCATCCACGAAAGCAAAAATTTCTGACGGCCATGTCGAGAACTGGTGGCTGGCTCCGTCCCAGCGGTGAAGGTGACCAAGATGGGTCGCAACCAGCAGAGGAGAAACACGATGGCGAAGTACTTGCTGCTCAAGCACTACCGCGGCGCTCCGACTCCGGTCAACGACGTGCCCATGGACCAGTGGACGCCGGAGGAGATCTCGGCGCACATGCAGTACATGCACGACTTCGCGGCCCGACTCGAGGGGACCGGCGAGTTCGTCGACGGTCAGGCTCTCGCCCCCGAGGGGACGTTCGTCCGGTACGACGGCGAGGGGCGCCCGCCGGTCACCGACGGCCCGTTCGCCGAGACCAAGGACCTCATCGCCGGCTGGATGGTGATCGACGTCGACAGCTACGAGCGCGCCGTCGAGCTGGCCGGGGAGCTGTCGGCCGCCCCTGGGGCGGGCGGGAAGCCGATCCACGAGTGGCTCGAGGTGCGCCCGTTCCTCACCGCGCCGCCCACCATCACGGAGTGACCGCTCAGATGAACGAGGCCCTGCTCCGGAGCCTCACGCCGAGCGTGCTCGGGATCCTCGTCCGCCGCGGAGCCGACTTCGCGGCGGCCGAGGACGCCGTGCAGGACGCGCTGGTCGAGGCGGTCCGCGTCTGGCCGGCCGACCCGCCGGCGGACCCGAAGGGCTGGCTGGTCACCGTGGCCTGGCGCCGGTTCCTCGACGCGACCCGCGCGGACGCCGCCCGCCGCCGGCGTGAGGACCTGGTCGACGAGGAGCCGGCACCCGGGCCCGTGCCCGCGGTGGACGACACGCTCCAGCTCTACTTCCTGTGCGCCCACCCGTCGCTGACGCCGTCGTCCGCGGTCGCGCTCACGCTGCGCGCCGTCGGCGGGCTGACCACCCGCCAGATCGCCCACGCCTACCTGGTACCCGAGGCGACCATGGCGCAGCGCATCAGCCGGGCCAAGCGCACCGTCTCCGGAGTGCGGTTCGACCAGCCCGGCGACGTCGCCACCGTGCTGCGCGTCCTCTACCTGGTCTTCAACGAGGGCTACTCCGGCGACGTCGACCTCGCCGCCGAAGCCATCCGACTCACCCGGCAACTCGCGGCCGCGATCGACCACCCCGAGGTGGCGGGGCTGCTCGCCCTCATGCTGCTCCACCACGCCCGGCGCGCCACCCGGACCGCGCCCGACGGCAGCCTCGTGCCGCTCGCCGAGCAGGACCGCGGCCGCTGGGACACCACGTCGATCGCCGAGGGCGTCCAGATCCTCCAGGCGGCCCTCGCCCGCGACCGGCTGGGCGAGTTCCAGGCCCAGGCCGCCATCGCGGCACTTCACGCTGACGCGCCCACCGCCGCGGAGACCGACTGGGTGCAGATCGTCGAGTGGTACGACGAGCTCGCGCGCCTGACCGACAGCCCCGTCGTCCGGCTCAACCGGGCAGTGGCCGTCGGCGAGGCCGACGGACCACGCGCCGGGCTGGCGGCGCTCGCGGCGCTGAACGACTCACTACCCCGCCACGCGGCGGTGGCGGCGTACCTCCACGAGCGCGACGGCGACCTGGCGACGGCGGCACGGCTCTACGCCGAGGCGGCCCACAAGGCCCCCAACCTCGCCGAACGCGACCACCTGACGCGCCAGGCCGCCCGGCTCAACGCCCGCCGGCGTCGCTGACGGGCTGCGTCACGGGACGCTTGCCTCCCCCGCACCCCGCCACCGAAGGTTTGCCGGGAGGTCAGGCGCGCGGAGCCGGCCCACGTCAGCCGGCGGGATCGACGAGGACGCCGGGGTTGAGGATCCAGGACGGGTCGAGCGCGCTCTTGGCGGCGCGCATGGCGAGCGCGACCGGGTCCGGACGCTGCTGGTCGTACCAGGGTCGGTGGTCGCGGCCGACGGCGTGGTGGTGGGTGATCGTGCCGCCGGCGGCGAGCAGCGCGTCGGAGACGGCATGCTTGATCTGGTCCCACTGGTCGACGGTGGCGCCCCAGCGGCCGGTGGCGTACACGCCGAAGTAGGGGGCGGGGCCGTCCGGGTAGACATGGGTGAAGCGGCAGGTGACCACACCGGTCGCGTTGACGGCGCGGAGCGCGTCGCCGGCCGCGTCGAGCACGGCGGCGCGTAAGGCGGGGAATCGGTCCCAGGTGCAGGCGGTCTCGAACGTCTCCACGATCATCGACCGGGCGGCGAGTGCGTCGCGCTGGTACGGCATCCGCAGGAACGCTGACCGCCAGGCGTCGGCGGCGGTCCGCTGCCGTGGGCCGGACGAGTCGTCGCCGCGGGGCGGCTCCGGCAGGGTTCCGCCATGGTCGCGGCACAGCTCGACGGCGCGGTCCAGCCACGGTGTGACCGGATGGTCGGCGGACTCGAATCCGAGGACGAGCACGCCGCCGGTGGTGGCGGCACCGGCGTTGAGGAGCGCCTCGGCGGGGTCGAGCAGCCGGCAGTTGCTCGGGTGCAGCGCGGACTGGGCGATGGCCCGGGTGGCTTCGACCGCCAGGTCGTAGTCGGTGAAGTGCACCGAGGCGCCCGCCCGCCAGCGCGGCCGGTCCTGCAGCCGCACCCATGCCTCGGTGATGACGCCGAGCACGCCCTCCGAGCCGAGGAACAGCCGGTCCGGGGATGGCCCGGCGCCCGAGCCGGGCAGCCGGCGCGACTGGCTAATGCCCGCCGGGGTCACCACCCGCATCGACTCCACCAGGTCGTCGATATGGGTCAGGACGGTGGCGTAGTGACCGCCGGCACGGGTGGCCAACCAGCCGCCCAGGGTGGAGAACTCGAACGACTGCGGAAAGTGCCGCAGCGTGAGGTCGTGCCGCCGGAGCTGGTCCTCCAGCGCCGGGCCGAACACGCCGGCCTGGATGCGGGCCGCCCGGCTGGTCGGGTCCACCTCCAGCACTCGGTCGAGGCGCCCGAGGTCGAGACTGACCGCCGCGGGATACGCGTCGTCCAGCCGCGGCTCCACGCCGCCCACCACTGACGAGCCGCCGCCGTAGGGGATCACCGCGATGTCCCGCCCCGCGCACCAGTCCAGCACGTCGACGACGTCCTGCTCGGTCGCCGGCCGGACCACCAGGTCCGGCGGGTCGTGAACCTCCCCGTGCAGGTTGCGGACGACGTCCCGGAACGCCTTGCCGTGGGTGTGCGCCGCCCGGTCGGCCGGGTCCGTCGAGCACAGCCGGACGAGCGACATCGGCGGATCGACCCGCGGCGGGCGCAGGTCGAGTTCGGCCACCGGCGGCGCGACGTGCTCGGTCAGGTCGGCGTCGGGCAGCAGGGTCCGCACCCGGTCGGCCAACGCGGTGGCCTCCGCGCCGGTCACTGCGTCCTCGACGTGCCCCCAGCCCCACCACGAACGGTGTTTCCCGGCCATGCCGCCTCCCCGCCGTCCACCATCGCCAGGTCTACTCGCCGGTAACGTACTCGACGGCCGGCACCCCGTCGATGCCGTCGTGGTTGGCGTGGACTGCCTGCACCGCTCCTCGAGCGGCTGCGGTCAGCGCGGCGCCGGGTGGTCGCGAGCCAGCCGATGTGCGCGGCGCCCCACATCCCGTCGTGCGTGAACGAGTCCCACAGCATGTGGGTGGCCGCGCCGACCACCGGCGAGACGACCAGCATCGCCGCACGGCCAGCCGGCCGATGAGGCAGACGCGCGGGCGGGCGTAGGCGCTCGCGTAGCCTGCCCGGCGAGATGGCGGTCAGGAAGCGGGCCAGCAGCCCATGCCACAGGCCATCGCCGCCAGACCCAGCACCACGTCGACGCCAAGGACGCCGGCGAGCGAGTGGGTCAGCGTCGCCTCCACCGGCAACGGCAGGTAGTAGGGCAGGTCGGGAACCATGCTCCCGATCACCAGGGCCGACGGCACCAGCCACGCTGACCGCGTCAGCGGCAGCACGGCCGCGACGTGACTACCGGTGAACGGCACCTCGTCTCCCTCGCTCGGATGGATCCTAGCCTGAGTTCACCCCAATTTTGATCTTGGGCACATTCTCGATGGTGTCACTGGATTCCACGGCTGGCTGCGGATCTGCAAGGAGAACGGATCTGGCACGAAGACGCCTTCGCCGTGAGCGAGCTACGAGAGCAGGATGCGCTGTTCTACCCTCGGCGGATGCCCCAGCAGACCGTTGCCCGAATCGCCGTGGTCGGCACGGTGCTGGTCGGTGTTCTGGTGCTGTGTGGCCTCGCCATCCAGCACCTGGGCGAGCCGATCGAGAGCCCGGGCGCGCGGGCGATCGAGTGCACGGATGCCGATCATCGGTTGGCCGAGCAGCTGGCACGAGACCGGGTGCTGACCTCTCCTCCATCCGGCACCACCCTCGACCGTATCGATCAGGCCCCCTGCGGGGATGGTAGCGACGATTGGGGGCGCGTTTCGGCGGACCTCAGCTTGCCGCCAAACACCTCGATGGACCCAGTCATCGACCACTACCGCACCTTGCTGGCGGCCGGTGATTGGCGGATCGTGCCGGGTCCGGAACCGGCAGATCAGTTGTGCGCGGACCGGGCGACGAGCGGGCAAGACGTCCGTCTACTTCTGGTGTTCGGGCGATTTCCTCCAGGCCCACAAACGTACGGCAAGATTGAGATTGAGATCAGTTTTGTGCCAGGCGGGGAGGATCTTCGCTGCTACAGCTGAGGGTTGCCCCAGCTAGGGATCCGGGGCGGCTGGGGCCATCTGCGGGCCGGTAACCGTAGCCCGCAGCGGGCGCGAGCGGGCGCGAGAAGCAACCCGGCGAGCGGCCGGTCTTAGGCGTTTCGGGCATCACGACCAGTTGAGCGCGCGCACACGTCTTGGCGGGGACGGCGCCCCACACCGTGAGCGCCTGTGCTCACGGCACCAGGCGCTCGTCGAGTTACGTGGGGCGGACCGACGGCGCGAGTTGGGTGTTGGTCGCATAGCTGGCATAGCCGATGAGGTACTGGCGCGCCTGGTCACGGGTGACCGTGGTGCCGGCGATGATGTGATAGCCGTAGGCGTCCTGGAGGGCGACGAGGTTTCGGGCCGCCTCCGCCGCGGGCAGCGCGAGCGTGAACTGGCCGTCGCGGCTGCCCTCGGTGAGGATTTGTTCGTAGAGCTGCACCTGCCGGTCGTACAGGGTGCGACGCAGACCGGCGTCGCTGGGTCGCCGGCGCGCCTGGGGTGAGAATTCGTAGAGCAGACAGCACAGCTCATCGTCCGGACCGCTCGGCAGGCCGGTGTCGATTGCAGCCAGCAGTTTCGCCGCGGGGTCCTGCGCCAGTGCGGCGGCCTGCGCCCGTTGGCGGTGGAAACGGTCGACGGCCTCCTCGTAAACCTGCTGGAAGAGGCCGTCGAGCTGCCGGTAGTAGTAGGTCACGGTGCCTGGGGACGTTCCGGCGGCCTCGGCGATGTCGCGGATGCGGACGTTGGCCAGGCCGTGGGTGATGATGGCGCGTCGCGCCGCTGCCGCCAGATGTGCACGCTGCTGGTCCTGCAGCTTCGGGCGGGCCATGGCTCCCCCAGCCTTCATCGAGCGGTCCATGGACGAGCGTCACGCTACCAAGAAGACACCGGGCGGTGTAGGCGACCAGTATTGTTCGTCGTCGCGTACGGAGAATCCCTTGCGACGGAGGTGCCGGTGTCGGAAGACCACCAACGGAGCCGGTCGGTGAAGCCGGGCGCTCGCGAGCTCGGGCTCCCGCTGCCCGGTGTGCCCGGAACGAACAACGCCATCACCGATGTGCCGGGTGTGGAGGTCGGTGCGGTCACTCTGGTCGAGGGCACCGGAGCGCTCACGGTGGGCGTCGGTCCGGTCCGCACCGGCGTGACGGTGATCCTGCCTCGGGGCCGAGCGGGGGTCGGGTCGGCGTGCGCGGCAGGAACGTCGGTGCTCAACGGCAACGGGGAGATGACCGGAGCGGCATTCATCGAGGAAGCGGGCCTGCTGGACCTTCCCGTGGTGCTGACCAACTCACATGCGGTCGGCGCCGGGCACCGCGGTGTCATCGACTGGGTGGTCGCCAACGTCCCGCGGCGGGCCGATCGGTGGATGTTGCCGGTGGTGGCCGAGACTTACGACGGCTATCTCAACGACATCAATGGCGAGCATGTGCGGGCGGCTACGGTCGTGCGAGCGATCGAGGAGGCGGCTGGCGGGCCGGTGGCGCAGGGTTCGGTCGGCGGGGGTACCGGAATGTGCTGCTACGGCTTCAAGGGTGGCACCGGAACGGCCTCGCGGCTGGTCACCCTGGCGGACACGAGCTACACGGTCGGCGTACTGGTGCAGGCCAACTTCGGTGCCCGAGAGGAACTGGTCGTAGTCGGGGTACCGGTGGGCCGGGCGCTGCCGGGCGAGGACCCCCGCGCCGGCGCGTCGGTGCCGGCCGGCGCGGGATCGGTCATCGCCGTGGTGGCGACCGACGCACCACTGCTTCCCGGCCAGTGCAAGGCGCTGTCACGGCGAGTGCCGCTCGGCTTGGCCCGCACCGGCACCAGCGGGTCGCACTTCTCCGGCGACCTCTTCCTCACCTTCTCCACCGGGAACGAAGGTGGGCTGGGCGCGGACTATCCGCAGCCCGGGACGGAACGCCTGGACACACTCACCTACGTGCCCTGGGGGTTCATCGACCGGTTCTTCGACGCGGTGGTGCAGGCCGTCGAGGAGGCGGTGCTCAACGCGTTGTTCGTCAACGACGAGATGAGCGGCCGTGACGGTCACCGGATGCCCGCCCTGCCGGTCGAACAGGTGCTGGACCTGGTGCGGGCCGGCCGGCGACCGTAGTCGATTGCCGGCCCGCACTTCAAGGTTCTGTCAGTAGCCGTTGGGCGTGAGGACGTCGACGAAGATCGGGTCGGGTTCGGTGCCGCCGAGGGTGATGGAGTCGTACTTCACGTAGCCGTAGTAGGCGTTGGCGTCGATGGCCTGGTTGTTGCCGACGTAGACGCCGGTGTGGTCGAGGTCGCCGCCGTAGCGGATGCCGTCGTTGGGGTCGGTGTCCCAGAAGATCAGGTCGCCAGGTCGGGGGGCGGTCGTGCGGCGACCCTGGTTGATCTGTCCCTGTAGCCAGTAGTTGAGCTGCAGGCCACGACCGGTGGCGGCGTAGGTGCCGTCCCAGATGGCATGCCGGTTGAGGCACTCGCAGTCCACCGCTGCCTTTCCGCACGTCCATCCGTAGGCCAGGCGGTAGGGGGTCCCGAGGTACGCCTTTGCTGCGTTGACCACGCTCGCGCGCACTCCCGCCGCCTGTGCCGCGCCTGCGGCGAGGAATGTTGATCCTGCCGTCGCCAGGGTCGCGGTCACGCCCACCGCCACGACGCGACGGGCCAACCGCCTCATGCTCGCACTCATAGCCGTGCCTCTTCCTGTCGCCGAGCACGAACACCGCCGTGCTGGGCGGTAGTTAATCGTCTCGAACAGCAAAGAATAGATGAGTGTAACTGTCAAGGGGATGAGGCCAGGATGGACAGTCGTCGCGCCCGGCTGGCTGGCGAGCCACTACGGCGGCGTGCTACCGCGCTTGTCCTGCCAAGAAGGGTCCCTATTGTGCTCCGAAAGTTGGGATCCTGGCCCCGCCCTGGCCGCGTGCTACTACCCCGACCGCGTCGACTGGGGTGAGGGTCGGGTCGACCCACCCCGAGTGGGTCACACATCCAGCCTCAGGTGTGAGCAGTGGAGGGTTGTGGCGCAGGAATCTTCGCTCGGGTGGTGATGCCGACGGCGGCGAGTACGCAGCTGATGGCGACGGCGGTGAGCAGCGGTAGGTATCCGCCGGCGGTGTGCAGGAGGATCGCGGCCGCGAGGGGCGCGGTGGCTTTGGCGATGGTGACGGGGGCGGCGAGTCGTCCGGCGATGGTGGCGTAGGCGGTGGTGCCGTAGCGGTCGGCGAGCAGGGCGGGGGTGGCGAGGCTGGTGATGCCGAAGCCGAGTCCGAAGCCGACGACGGTGATGACGGCGCCGGCGCGGGTGCCGGCGAGCAGCGGTATCGCGAGGACAGCGCCGGCCTGGGTGGCGAAGACGGCGGCCACGATGGTGGTGATGGGCAGCCGTCGGCGGGCGCCGGTGAGGATGAGTCTGCCGGTGACCGACAGGACGCCGAGCAGGCCGGTGGCGGTGGCGGCGAAGGTGGCGGGGTGGCCGCGGCTGGTCAGGTAGCCGACGAGGTGAACGGTCATGGTGCTTGTCGCCGCACCCTGGGCGATGAAGGTACCGGCCAGGATCCAGAACCTGGCATCGCGCATCGCGGCCTTGATGATCGCACGCCGCTGGGCGGGATCCGGTGGTGTCGGCCCGGCAAGGGCCGTCGTCACCGACGACGGGCGCCGGCGGATGGTGAGCGCGTGCAGGGGCACGGTGATCACGCCGTGGATGACGGCGAGGACGAGCAGCGCACCGCGCCAGCCGAGGTGTTCGGCCAGCAGGCCGGTCAGCGGCATGAAGATGGTGCTGGCGAACCCGGCCACGATCGTGACAGCCAACAGGGCGGTGGCGCGTCGGTCCGGGGTGAACCAGGAAACGATGACGGCGAAGGCGGGCTCGTAGAGCACCATCGCGCCGGTGATCCCGATGCCGATCATGACGGCGTAGAGCTGGGCGATGGTGTGAACCTGCGACCAGGCCACGAGCAGGGCGGTGGCGGTGATCGAACCGGCGGTCATGAGCGCGCGTCCGCCGTGGTGGTCGAGCCACCGTCCCACCGGGATGGCCATGACCGCGCCAGCGAGGACCGAGGCGGTCAGCGCGCCGGTCACGGCGGTGGTGGACACGTCGAGGGCGACGGCCATCGGGCGCAGCAGGACGGCGTAGGCGTAGTAGAGGGTGCCGTAGCCGACGGTGGACGTGATGGCGAGGGCGGCGACGATTCGCCAGCCGTGGGCGTGGTGCCCGCCGACCGTGGGGTCGGCGGGCACCGTCGTGGTGGTGGGCATCAGCTGCCGCAGCAGCCACCGGTCTGGCCGCCTGCGGGGGCAGCGTCGAGGGTGACCAGGTTCAGCGGCGCGGACAGCAGGCCACCGGTGATGCCGGTGGCGAGCCCGCGCGCTGCCGGTTCGCCGGTCGGGGTCGGCCCGCAGCAGCTGTCGCCGGTTGCGGAGTCGGCAGGGTTGCTGTTGCAGACGCCGGTTTCGGGCAGGTCGAGCTGGACGTCGCGGGCGGCCTCCCAGTCGCCGGCGAGGGCGGCGACGACGGAGCGGATCTGCTCGTAGCCGGTGGCCATGAGGAACGTCGGCGCGCGGCCGTAGCTCTTCATACCCACTGCGTAGTAGCCGACCTCCGGGTGGGACAGCTCGTCAACGCCGTGCGGGGGGACGGTGCCGCAGGAGTGCTCGTTGGGGTCGATCAGCGGGGCGAGGGCCCGGGTGGCGTCCATGACGGGGTCGAGGTCCAGGCGCAGCTCGGAGGCGATCGAGTGGTCCGGGCGGAAGCCGGTGGCCGCGACGATGCGGTCCACGGTGATCGACTCCTCGCCGCCGTCGGCGTGGCGCACGAGCACCTCCACCCGGCCGTCGGTCGGGGTGAGGGTGTGCACGGAGAAGCCGGTGAGCAGCCGGATCCGGCCGGCGTCGACGTGCGCGCGCAGTCGGGAGCCGAGCGCGCCGCGCGCCGGAAGGGCGTCGGCGTCTCCGCCGCCGTAGGTGCGCGCCGGGGAGGCGGTCCGGATCGCCCAGGTCACCTGCGTGCCCGCCTCGCCGGCGGCCAGTTCCGCCAGGGACAGCAGGGTGTTGGCCGCCGAGTGGCCGGCGCCCACGACCAGGGTGTGCCGGCCGGCGAACCGGTCCCGGTCGGTGTCGAGCACGTCCGGCAGCGCGTGCTCCAGGAACGCGGCGACGGTGGCCTCGCCGCGGGCGGGCAGGCCGGAGGCGCCGAGAACGTTGGGGGTGCCCCAGGTGCCGGAGGCGTCGATCACCGCCCGGGCCAGGACCTCGTCACCGTCGGCGAGGCGGATCAGGAACGGCGTGTGCTCGCGGCCGGCGGTGCGCAGCCGGTCCAGGCCGAGGCGGCTGATCGCCTCTACCCGCGCGCCGTAGCGCAGGTGTGGCTTGAGCTGCGGCAGTTCGGCCAGGGGCTGGAGGTAGTCGGCGGCGAGTTCCGCGCCGGTGGGCAGTGCCTCGAGGTCGGGGGCGACCCAGCCGGCGTCGTCCAGGAGGCGGCGGGCAGCGGGGTCAATGTTGTATCGCCACGGGGAGAACACCCGCACGTGTCCCCATTGCCGTACGGCGGCGCCGGCGTAGTCGCCGGCTTCCAGGACGGTGAAGGCGATGCCGCGTTCGTGCAGGTTCGCGGCGGCGGCCAGCCCCACCGGGCCGGCGCCGATGACCACAACGGGAAGGTTGTCCAGGGCCCTCATCGGGTGACTCCTCTGTGTAGAGATCTGTCGAATCAAATAGGTGGACGGCGGCCCGCGCCCTCCGGGCCGGTGCCGGTCAGGTGATGGCGGGACTACGGCGCTCCAGCAGGACGACGTCCCGCCAGCGGCCGTGGTGCCGCCCGACCCGCTCACGCACGCCGATGACGCGGAACCCGGCGCGCTCGTGCACGGCGAGGCTGGCGGTGTTCTCCGGGAAGACACCGGACTGGATCGTCCAGATGCCGGCGGCCTCGGTGGAAGCGATCAGGGTCTGCAGCAGCAGCCGGGCGACGCCCCGGCCCTGCGCGGCCGGGGCCACGTAGACGGAGTGCTCCACCACCCCTGCGTAGACCGCCCGATTCGAGGTCGCCGAGACCGCAATCCAGCCGAGCAGGACGTCGCCGCCGTCGACGGCCACGAAGCGGTGCTCGGGCAGCTTCGCGACGTCGAACGCCGCCCAGGTCGGCGCGGTGGTCTCGAAGCTGGCGTTGCCGGCGTCGAGTCCGGCCTGGTAGATCGCCAGGACCCGGTCGGCGTCACCGGCGCCCATGGCACGGACGGTGATGTCGACCATCAGCACATTCCGTTCGGACTGGGGGCGGGCCGGCCCATGACGACATCGGCGGCGGAGGGAAAGCAGCCGACACACGCGTCGTTGATCCGGTAGTGGCGGGCCGTTCCGGCCGGCTCCACCAGCACGAACCGCACCTCGGTGAGGATCTTGAGGTGCTGTGAGACGGTGGACTGTGCCAACCCGACCGCCGCGACGATCTCCCCCACGCTCATCGGCCGGGCATGGCGGGCCAGGTACTCCACGATCTGCACCCGGGTCGGGTCCGCCAGGGCCCGGAACCACGACGCATACGTCTGCGCCGTCGTCCGATCCAGCAGCTCGTCCACCGCCAACCCCTTAATCGTTTATCGCCGATAGGCGATAAAGCGTAACAGCTCCTCGTCGGCTACCGCTGGCACATGGCCGCAAATGCGGCGGTGCGGGCGGCGTCGTAGCGGCGCTGAGCTCGCTGCTCGGTGGTGGTGACCTCGGCGCAGGAGTCGCAGAACCGCACGCCAGCCGCCGGAGACTTCGGCCTGCGCATGAATCCGAACATGGCGTTCCCCTTCCCCAGACGTCTGTCTTGACATCCGTCGAAGTAGAGACTTGCACGTTGATTAGATAGATGTCAACCTAGGAGCATGTCGAAGCAAGCGGCGCCTCTCACCCTCGTCGACCTGACCGCCGACACCCCCTGCTGCCCTCCCCTGGCGGAGCGGCGCGTACCGGCCGAGACCGCCGCGGTGCTTGCGCCCGCGTTCAAAGCCCTCGGCGACCCGGTACGGCTGCGGCTGATGTCGATGATCGCTTCAGCCGAGGGCGGGGAGGCCTGCGTCTGCGACCTCACCCCCGCCTTTGATCTCACCGGCCCGACGATCTCGCATCACCTCAAGACGCTGCGCGAAGCAGGGCTGGTCGACGCCGAGCGTCGGGGCACCTGGGTGTACTACCGGGCCCGGCCGGCCATCCTGCGCCAGCTCGCCGCGCTGCTCACCGTCGAACCGGCAGCCGCTCGGTAAGCCACCGCCGGCGCGGCGTTGCGCCGGACACACGCTCGGCCAAGGCGGCGACGACGCAAGCGGCGTCGCGGCCGACCCCGCGCAGGGTGTTCGACGAGAACGAGCGCTGGAACTCCAACCCCAGGTAGACCAGCCCGGGGTGGGTGGTGGAGACGCCGGCCACCTGCCGCGGCATCCCGCGCTCCAAGGTCCCGAGCGGGGCGAGATAGTCGAGATTCGGGCGGTAGCCGGTAGCGAAGATCACCGCGTCAACCACCTCAGAGCTGCCGTCGGCCCAGACGACCCCGTCAGGAGTGAAGGCGGTGAACATCTCCCGGCGGGCCAAAAGTCCGGAGGCGATGGCCTCGCGGTAGACGCCGGTGTCGAGCAGCGCAGCGTGGCGGACGAGGCGAGTCAGCACCGCCCGTGGGAGCCGGTCCGTGCCGGTGACGTGGAGCCAGTGGTGCAGGTCCCGTCCGCGGATGCGCTGGGGCACGAACTGGATCGGCGCCCTGGTGGCCAGCGTGACGTTCGCGTGCGACGCCAGTTCGTGGGCGACCTGGACGGCCGAGTTGCCGGCGCCGACGACGATGACCCGCTTGCCGGCGTACGGCTCGGGCCGGCGGTAGTGCGCGACGTGGCGCACCTGGCCGGCGTAGTTCTCCCGACCGGGAAGTAGCGGAAGATGCGGGTTGCCGAAGGAGCCACTGGCGGCGATGACACCCGCCGCAGGGATCTCGTCACCGGTGTCCGTGCTAACCATGTACCCGGTGCCTGGGCGCGGGTGCACGGCGGTGACGCGGACGCTGGTGCGGATGTTGGCATCCAGGCTGCCGGCGTAGCGGCGCAGGTAAGCGACAACCTCGTCGCGGGTGGGGTGGCGGTCGGGGTCGGCACCGCCGAACGCCATGCCGGGCAGCGCACTGTATCGGGCCGGGGAGAACAGAGTGAGGCTGTCGTAGTAGTCGGGCCAGGACCCGACCGTGTCGACGCCCGCGTGCAGAACGACGGGGCGCAGGCCAACGGAGAGCGCGGCGCGGGCGGCGGCGAGGCCCGACTGGCCGCCGCCGACGATGATCACGGGTTCGGACGAGGTGGTCACCACACCATCATATTGTCATTTTGTTGAATGACAATATGACGATGCTGCGGAAAGGTGGGAAGCATGGATGAGCCAGAGCCGGCCGCGGTCGCGCCCAGCGCCGGACTGCCCGGGCTGGCGCTGGACACGCAGGAGTTTCTCAAGGCGTTGGGCAGCCCGACGCGACAGCGGATCATGTTGCTGTTCGCGGGAGGTGCCGAGCTGTCGGTCGGGGAAGTGGCCGAACGCGCGGGGATCAGTCAGGCCACGGCGTCACAACAGCTGACCCTGCTGCGCCGCGGGCGCATGGTGACGTCGCGGCGCGACGGGAAGACCGTGTACTACCGGGCCGACCGCGACGGGGCGGTCGCGGCGTTGGCCGAACTGCAGTCGTACCTCAAGACCTGCTGCTGACCGCGGCCCTTTGGGCAGAGCCGGCAACGCAGCCCCCTGCCCACCAACTGGGCGCCTTTTTGGGCGAGTTGGGCGCGCACGAGCTGGCCGACCGGTTTCAGGAGTGGCCCTCACCCGACTGCTCCTTCCGCCCGGCCGGGCGCGCTGTGGGCAACCACCTGGCCGCTGGCTTCTTCCGCTTGACGTTCATCCAGTTACTCAGTAATCATTGAGTCAATGGCTACTGAGCTTGTCTCTCTGCAGGGGCGCGCCCGGATTCACGCCGCGCTCGGCGACCCGGCGCGGCTGGCGATCGTGGACGCGCTCACCCTGGGTGACGCTTCCCCTGGCGAGATCGCCTCGGACCTGGGGATGCCGACGAATCTGGTGGCCCATCACGTCAAGGTCCTCACCGAGGCCGGCCTGGTGGTCCGCGGCCGGTCGGAGGGAGACCGTCGTCGTACCTACCTGCGGTTGCGACCGGCGGCCCTGGCGACACTGACCCCGGCGCCGCTGGCCGGGGTCGGTCGGGTGGTGTTCGTCTGCACCCGCAACTCCGCCCGCTCGCAGCTCGCCGCCGCCATCTGGTCCGACCGCGCCCACACCTCGGCGGCGTCCGCGGGGACGAAGCCCGCAGACCGGGTTCATCCTCGTGCTGTGGCTGTGGCTCAACGACACGGGCTGGAGCTGAACCCGACCGGCACCTCTCACGTCGCGGACATCGTGCGCGATGACGACCTCGTCATCGCCGTTTGCGACAACGCCCACGAGGAACTCACCGGACCGGTCCGGCCTCGGCTGCACTGGTCAGTGCCCGACCCGGTCCGGCTGGACACCGATGCCGCGTTCGAGGCGGCGTTCGCCGACCTGGCCGCACGCGTCGACCGGGTCGCCCCCGTCGTCACCCCCGCCATGAGTTCGGGAGATCGCCATGACTGACACCAGCGCGTATTTGCGCGAGGACCTCTCCGTCGACCAGCAGCTCGCCCTGCGCACCGCCGCCACCCGCCTCGCGGCCGAGTTCGACGGCACCTACGGCACTGAGACGGTGCAACGGTTCCTGCACGCCAGCTACGACCAGTTCGCCACCGTTGGCAGCGTCCCCAACTACCTGCCGCTGCTCGCCGAGCGCTTCGCCCGCCAGCGCCTGCAGGCCCTGGCCCGCGTCGAGGGGCACCACCGTGACGGCCGGCCCGTCGCCCTGTTCCTGTGCACCCACAACGCCGGCCGCTCCCAGATGGCGCTGGGCTTTTTCACCCACCTCGCCGGCGAGCAGGCGGTGGCCTGGTCCGGTGGCAGCGAACCCGGCATCGAGGTCAACCCCGCAGCGGTCGCGGCGATGACCGAACGCGGCATCGACATCTCCGAGGAGTTCCCCAAGCCCTGGACCGACGAGGTCGTCCGCGCCGCGGACGTGGTCGTCACCATGGGCTGCGGCGACGCGTGTCCGGTCTTCCCCGGCACCCGCTACGAGAACTGGGACCTTGACGACCCTGCTGGCCTGAGCCTTGCCGAGGTCCGGCCGATCCGCGACGAGATCGAACGCCGCGTCCGCCGGCTCCTCGACGAGCTGCACGTCCCCGTCAGCCGATAACCCTCATTCCCGGCCGAAAAGCGGCTCGGGACCTCACTGCAACGGGAGAGTACACACTGATGACCATCGCACTTTGGCGGCGCCTGCTGGCAGAGTTCACCGGCACCGCCCTGCTGGTCACCGCCGTGGTCGGCTCCGGCATCATGGCCACCACGCTCTCCCCCGGCGACGTCGGCCTCCAACTGCTGGAGAACTCGATCGCCACCGCCTTCGCCCTCGGCGCGCTGATCCTGATCTTCGGACCGGTTTCCGGGGCCCACTTCAACCCGGTCGTCTCCGCCGCCGACTGGTTCCTCGGCCGCCGCGCCGGCACCGGACTGACCGGCCGGGACCTCGGCGGATACGTCGCCGCCCAGGTCGCCGGAGCGATCGGCGGGTCGATCCTGGCGAACCTGATGTTCGACCTGGCCGCCGTCGACTTCTCCGCCAAGGACCGCACCGCCGGGCACCTCTGGCTCGGCGAGGTCGTCGCCACCACCGGCCTGATCCTGCTGATCTTCGCCCTGGCCCGCTCCGGGCGCGCCCCCGTCGCCCCCGCCGCGGTCGGCGCCTACATCGGCGCCGCGTACTGGTTCACCTCGTCGACCTCGTTCGCCAACCCGGCGGTCACGATCGGGCGCGCCTTCACCGACACCTTCGCCGGCATCGCCCCCGCGTCCGTGCCCGGCTTCATCATCGCCCAGATCGTCGGCCTCGCCGTGGGCATCGGTCTCCTGGCCGCGCTCTACCCCGACGCCGGGCAGGCCGCAGACCAGGTGGTCGTGCCTACCGACGAGCGCGACCGGGCGCTCGACCACCGCCCATGAGCACCAACCCGGCGCACGGTGGCGCGGACAACTCGTATCGCGCCCTGGTCAATCCGCCGCGTCCGGCCGGCCGTTACCGGCTGCCCGACCGCAACAACGACCCTGACCGGTCCCCGCCCACAGCCCACTCGGAGGCGCCGGTGAACCGGCCCTGCGACCCGTACTGCAAGGAAGGCTCCTGATGTCCGACAAGCCCAGCGTCCTGTTCGTGTGCGTGCACAACGCCGGCCGCTCCCAGATGGCCGCCGGCTGGCTGCGCCACCTCGGCGGCGACACCGTCGAGGTTCGCTCCGCCGGCTCCGCTCCCGCCGAGACGGTCAACCCCGCCGCCGTGCAGGCCATGCTGGAGGTCGGCATCGACATCACCGACCAGACCCCCAAGCTCCTCGAGTACGCCACGGCCGAATCCTCGGACGTCATCGTGACCATGGGCTGCGGCGACGCCTGCCCGATCTTCCCCGGCAAGCGGTACGAGGACTGGAAGCTCGAGGACCCGGCCGGCAAGGGCATCGAGGCCGTGCGCCCCATCCGCGACGAGATCCGCAGCCGGGTGGAGCAGCTGCTCACCGAGCTGCGCCGCACCGCCTGATCCCATCCCCCTCGCCGCCCGCCGACCGCGTCGGCGGGCGGCTGCACAGTGAGCAGAAGCCTCTCGTGTCCGACCGTACAGCTTGATCATCATCGGCTCCGGATACACCGCCTGACAGTCCAAAGTGAAGCGAATCCAGGGCAGCCTGACGGGCGAGGAGATGGTTTGCGGTTGCATCGCCAGCTTGAGCGAGTAACGCTCCGGACATTACCGGCGCTGAGCCCTCCGGTAGATCATTACGGAGGGACTCAGCTGTGAGATTAACGGGGATCCGCTGGAGCCGCCGGACGGCCGGCGTCGGGGCCGCGCTGGTGGCCACCGCCGTGGCCGGAACGGCCGGCCTGGTCGCGGTCGGCCTCGACGAGCACGGGGCCGAGTGGGCAGCCGCGGACGGGCCGGTCACCACGGCGCTGCACACCGTGGATTTCCCGGCCGCCGACGACCGGGAGGTGGCCATCCCGCAGCGGAAGACCGACCGCTTCGCCATGGTCGGGGTGACCTGGGCGAACCCGAAGGTCGATTTCGAGGGCAGCATCTCCGTCCGGACCCGGGCGATCGGCGGCGGCTGGTCGGGCTGGCTGCCGCTGGATCTGGACAACCACTTCGGACCGGAACCGGGTGCCGAGGCGACCTCCGGAAAGGCGCGCGGCGGCACGGACCCGCTGTGGGTCGGTCCCTCCGACGCAGTCGAGGTGCGCGCCAGAACCGCTGGCGGCAACGGCAGCAAGGGGCTGCCCGCCGGGCTGCGCCTGGAGCTTGTCGACCCGGGCCAGCCGAAGCGCCGCAAGGCCACCGCAGCCGGCGCCGCGCAGATCCGTCCCGAACGCCTCCAGCCGGTCGCCGCGGTGCAGGCACTCGAACCCACCTCCACCGACCCGGCACCGACCGACACCACGACGACCGAGCCGGCGCCGACCGACACCACGACAACCGCGCCCGCGCCCACCGACACCGCCACCACGACGGCGCCGGCCGAAACCACCGCCCCAGCGCCGGCCGACACCACCGCGCCCGCGCCGACCACCACCTCCGCGCCGGCGCCCACCACCAGCTCACCCACCGTGTCGCCCAGCCCTAGCACGCCCCCGAACCCGATCCCCGCGCCGAAGGTGGTCACCCGCGCGGGGTGGAAGGCCGACGAGTCGATCGTGCTGGACCCACCGTCGTACGGGACCACGGTCAATGCGTTCTTCGTGCACCACACCGCCGGCACCAGCACCTACAGCTGCACCGACTCGGCCGCCATCGTCCGCAGCATCGAGGTCTACCACGTCAAGAGCAACGGCTGGAACGACATCGGCTACAACTTCCTGGTCGACAAGTGCGGCGTGGTCTTCGAGGGCCGCAAGGGCGGCATCGACAAGCCGGTGACCGGGGCGCACACCTACGGCTTCAACACGAACACCGCCGCGATCGCCGTGCTCGGGACGTACATCACCTCCGGCGCGCCCACCGTCGTCCAGGACGCCGTCGCGCACGTCGCGGCATACAAGCTCGGCCAGTACGGCAACGACCCGTACGGCAAGGTGTCCCTGGTGTCCGCGGTCAACGGCAAGTACGACCTCGGTGAGTCCGTGGTGATGAACCGCATCTCCGGTCACCGCGACGCGGTGGCGACGGAGTGCCCGGGTGACTCGCTCTACGCCCAGCTGAGCGGAATCCGGACCAGGGCGGCCAAGGTTTCCGGGCTGGCACTCGCCGGCCTCACCGGTCGCAAGTCCGGCACCACCTACCACACCCGGGGCACGGTTACCGCCTCCTGGTCGGTGGGCACGGCGAGTTACCTCATCAACAGCTTCGAGGTGCTGGTGGACGGGAAGCTGGTGCTCACCACGGCGGGCACCGCCCGCTCCGCCACGGTCACGGTCACGCCCGGCGCACACACGTTGCAGATCCGTGCCGTGCACCGCCTGGGGTGGGCCGACACCACCACCGCACAGTCCGTCATCGGCGACGCCGCCCAGCCGACCATTGGGACGCAAAGGAAGACTCGCTGACCGACGCGTGGGCGACGGTGGCGACGACTCGGCACCGGTACGCCGGCTCAGGCACGCGCGTCGGGCGCGAGAGGTGAGGTGGCCAACTCCCCAAGATCAGGGGGCCGCCCGACACCGCCCCGCTCGCTCCCAGGTGGCGCCAGAGAACTACTGCGAATTGGTGACGACGAGGGATTTCGGGTCGGTGGCTGTCGCCGAACCGGCATGTACGACAGAGGCCGACTTCCGTCGTAGGCTGCATCTCGCACGTGATGGACGGGAGGTCCAGTGGCCGAGACGACGCCGACCGAGGCGATGGTGGCCGAGGTGATGGCCGAGCTGGCCGCGCTCGAGGACCCGAAGATACGCGAGGTGAACGAGAGACACGGTGACGATCACGGTGTGAACCTCAGCAAGCTGCGCGCGGTCGCGAAGCGGCTGAAGACGCAGCAGGAACTCGCGTGCCAGCTCTGGAAGACAGGTGACACCGCGGCGAGACTGCTGGCGACCCTGATCTGCCGCCCAAAGGCGTTCGAGCGTGCCGAGTTGGACGCCATGTTGCGCGAGGCGCGCACACCCAAGGTGCACGACTGGCTCGTGAACTACGTGGTGAAGAAGAACCCGCACGCCGAAGAGCTGCGCCTGGCCTGGTCCGCCGATCCGGATCCAGTGGTCGCGAGTGCCGGCTGGGCGCTGACCACCGAACGCGTGGCGAAGAAGCCCGAGGGCCTCGACCTCGCAGGGCTGCTCGACGTCATCGAAGCGGAGATGAAAGACGCCCCGGATCGCCTGCAGTGGGCGATGAACCACTGCCTGGCTCAGATCGGGATCGAGCACGCCGAGCACCGCGCCCGCGCACTCGAGATCGGTGAGCGCCTGGAGGTGCTCAAGGACTACCCGACTCCCCCGGGCTGCACGTCCCCGTTCGCGCCCATCTGGATCACCGAGATGGTGCGCCGACAGCACGACAAGTAGGAAGGTTCGCGCTCACACTCGTGCCGCTACTTCGGTAACTGCGGGCGCTGTCAGCTCGCCCATGCCGTCGGGATGCAGACCAGTGACCTCGCCCAGGTCGCCTCCCTCGCCGACGTCGCACGCACCGTCGACGAGATGCTCGCCGACCTCGAAGCGCACCCAACCGGCAGTGGGACCGCAACCGTCACGGTCGACCCGCCGCAGGGCCGGGCCCGGTTCCGCTGCCGACGCGCCATCCGTGCTGCCGGCGCGCTGCACCCGGTGGGACGGATCGCGCAGGCGAATGCGCTCGCCGCATTCGCGGCCTTCCTGCATGGGACGACTCCCAACGGTGGAGGCGCTCGGGGCGTCAGCGGCGTGGGCCGGCCCGTACGGACCGGCCCACACTACTTCGATCACTGATTGGCGCCGACCCGTTGTGGCTGGGCGCCGGATACGCGTCAGCCCTGGATGAGCGAGGCGCCGTGGTAGGTGAGCGACCCGATCTGCGCGTCACCCACCGGCCGCAGCAGCGGGGCGTACCAGACGGTGCTGGAGCCGTTGGCGACGACGCCGGGGCAGACCGCCGTGCCGGTCACCCCGGCGGAGACGGTGCCGCGAGCGTCGACCCGCCCATCGGAGCGGTACGAGTACACCGGCCCGCCGCTGTCGCCCGGGGCGGCGGCGCAGGCCCCGGCGGTGACGTGGTTGGCCTGCGTCACGGGCCCGATCACGTAGCCGACGTTGATGAACTGGTTGACGACGCTGACCCGGATGCTGCAGTGCTCACCGCTCGAGGCGCCGCCGGTGCAGACGTAGTTGCCGACGTAGTCCGATACCGCCCCGCCGACCCCGATGCTGGTGGCAGCGTTGTACGGTCCGGTGTAGATCCGGCCGCCGGCCGCGACCCTGATCATCAGGGTGTCCCGCGGGTTGTTGTCGTTGATGATCGGCCCCATGGTGTTGGTGGGGCCACCACCGTCGTACGCGACCTGACCGTTCGACCCGCAGTGCCCGGCGCTGAGGATCTGGCGGGCGTCGTTCCAGTACACCCCGAAGCCGGTGCTGCATCCACCACTGGCGTAGTACCGCGCGCCACCCCAGTACGGGGCGAAGTCGTTCTGGCGATTCAGCAGCGTCGGACGCGATGCGGTGCTCAGGCTGAGCGGCAGCCGCGCGGTACGCAGGACGTCCTGCTTACCCGCCGCCGGCGCCTTGCCGGTGACGGTCACCGCGAGCCCGCTGCCGTCGACCTTGGCCGACACCGAGACAGCACGCGGGTCCGCGGCGAGCCGCTGCGCCTCGGCGACCATCTCGCGCTGGTGGAACCGGGCCGGCTTGAACTTGACCGGTACGGCGAGCCGCTTGGCCAGGTCACGGACGGATCCGGGCACCTGCCCCTTCCAGTAGACGGTGAGCTTGCGGTCTTCCGGCGCGGCGACCACGCCGGCGAAGCCGTCGCCGCGGGCGGCCATGATCTCGTCGGCGGCCGAGTTGAGCCGCTCCTGCACGGAGAACAGCTCACGCCAGCTGGAGAACCCGCCCGGCACGGCCTCGGCCGGCTGGGCCGACGGGGTGACCGGCTTGCCGTCGGCCACTGCCGGGGTTCCGATCGCGCCGGTGGCGACGATCGCGGCGGCCAACGCGAAGATGGTACGGCGCATGACCGTGCCCCCGCGTCCGCCCGATCTCATTCGACTCATGGGGATTTACCTCCTGAAGTGAGAGCCGCCGGGGCAACAATTCCCCGGTCGGATTCAAATTCTGGAGCGATGAATCCCATTCACAAGGCTCCTGCCACCAAGCAGACTCAGCCATTTACCCGAGCGGACCGCCGTGCGAACATTGTCGATTCCGCAGACTCACCAAATGCAAATCCGCACTATTTTCAGGAAATCATCTCGCACCCGGTCGGGCAAGCCACCTGGCCGTCGGCCACCGCAGCTGACCAGGGAAGAGACGTTCATCCGACGGAACCGCCGCCCCCCATGCGAGCATGACTCCGCAAGGCTGAAAACCCCTCGAGTAAGCGTCGAACGACGCACGATTCCTTGCCTCTTCGAGTCGGGCCCCAGATTTCCATCGGCTTTTCGGAGCCGGCGCTCCAACTCTTGCAACGCCGCCTCGATCGACCCCCGGCACCATGTCAAATGCCCGACATTCCGCCACGCCCGCCAACGACGGAAAGAAAGGTTTGATGCTTGAGTTCGTTCGATCCTGCGCACTGCGGGTCAGGCCGGCGACAACCCGCAACTGATGGCCCTGCTGGACGCGTCAACGAGCCTGGACCTGGCCGGCCCGCAAACGCCCGGACGGCTCAGCGCCGTCCGGCACGGCGAAGCGGATCACGAGTGGACCACGGCGTCCCAGCGCCCACACGGTGAGCGCGAAGCAGCAGAGCGCCATTCCCGTGATCGTGACCGCTGTCCAGCCGCCCGCGGACCAGAGCGTGGTCGCGGCGGCGGAGCCGATAGCAGCGCCGATGAAGTTGCCGGTGGCTAGCGCCGTGTTGAGCCGGCTGCGGGCCTCGTGGGAGAGGGCGAACAGCCGCGCCCGGTTGAGGAGGGCCTGCGTCTGGAGGGCAACATCGATCATGACGATCACGATGATGATAAGTACGACGGACCGGCCGGCGAACGCCGCGACGACGAAGGCGCCGAGGGCCAGTACCCAGGCCGCGCCGGTGGCCGGAAGCGACCAACCGCGGTCGTGCAGACGACCGCCGTGCAGGCCGGAAAGGACACCAGCGAGGCCAGCCAACCCGAACAACCCGATCACCGCTACCGGGTACCGGAACGGTGGGCCGCTGAGCAGGAACGTCAGCGCCGTCCAGAACAGCGAGAACGCGGCGAACCCCGTGGCGGCCAGGATCAGCGTCCATCGGGCCGCCCGCTCGCGCATGACCACCGCGCCGACCGAGGCGATGAGCTGCGGGTATGGCATGCGCGTCCGCGGTGCCAGCGGTGGAATCGCGCGGTAGAGCAGGACCGCGAGCAGGACGGCGGCGACCGCGGCGAGGGCGAAGGTCGTACGCCACCCGGCGGCGCCGGCGACGAACCCGCTGATCGTGCGGGAGGCCAAGATACCGGTGAGGGTCCCGGACCCGACGGCGCCGACGATCCGACCGCGGTGGGCGTCGCCGGCCAGGTCCCCGGCGAGCGGTGTGAGGACCTGCCCGGAAATCGTCGTCACGCCGAGCACGCCCAGTGCGAGGAGGAGTACGCCGATCGACGGCGCCAGCGCGCACAGCAGCAGTGCGGCGGCCGAGGTCAGCAGCATCACCGGGACGAACCGGCGGCGGTCCAGGACGTCGCCGAGCGGCACGAGCAGCAGCACGCCGACGGCGTACCCGACCTGCGTCGCGGTGACGAGCCAGCCGGCCGTCGCGGTCGCGGCGCGTAGATCGCCTGCGATGAAGCTGAGCAGCGGCTGCGCCCAGTACAGGTTGGCGATGGCCGCTCCCGCCGCCAACGCGAACAGGAACGTCAGCCGGCGGCTCATCTCCGACGGCGGTGCCATGCGGGGTGCTGCCACCCTGCCACGCTAAGGCGCGGGATCAACGCGTGGAGCCCAGCGAGGGCCTGAGCGTGGCAGGGCCGCATCCGCCGGGATGTCCAGATCTCTCCCGGCACCCTTCAGGCGTGCCCGGACAGGTCGACACGGCGTGTGATGGCGGGGCGGATGGTCCGGCGCTGAAGGAGGTCGTCGTGGCCGCGCTCGGGCCGGCTCAAGCACTTGTCGTGGCGGGCCTGAGGGTGGGCTCGTCGTCCCAGGCCAGCGAGCTCATTTTCCAGCCCGATAGGGTCTTGACGAACTGGGTCGTCTTCATGCCCCGGCCCTCGAACCACTCACCGTTGAGGTAGCCGGACTTGCGGTACTCGCTGAACCGGTGGGCGATCGAGCCGTAGATCTCGGTGGTCTCCGACGTCTCCCACTCCCGGAACTCGGTCAGCGTCCCGTCGGTGAGGATCTTCTCCCGCGGTTCGACGAACTGGCGCAGATCGTAGATGACGGGGGTCCCGCCAACGTTCGTGATGATCATCCCTTCGGGGACGAACACCTCGTAGATCGCCTCGACGTTCGGCCTGGTGCCGCCAGGGTTGGCGAAGGCGCCCAGGAAGGTGGCCATCAGGCCTTCGATTTCGGCCTTCAGGTCAGAGGACTCGATGCTCCTGGGAGTGAGAGGGTCCGGTCGGCCGGCGCGGCGGCCCCGCCACTCGTCGGCCAGCACGGACCAGATGTCGAGGTCGATCCGTCCGCCCGCGTCGTGCCGGAAGACCTGACGTAGTGTTCCGTCGCGGCTCATTCCCAGCCGCTGCGCGACCGCGATGCTGCGCTCGTTGCGCGGGTTGGTGCGCCACTCGACGCGGACGATGCCGCGTTCGTCGACGGCCCAGTCGATGATCTGCTGTGTTGCGCGGGTGATCAGCCCGCGGCCCTGCGCGCCGGGCTCCAGCCAGCAGCCCGCTTCACAGACGCCGAGCGCCGCATCGAAGGAGACGAACATGACGCCGCCGACCAGCACGCCGTCCAGCCAGATGCCCCAGATGCCGCCGCCATCCTGAGCCCGCTTGTCCGCGAAACGCTGCAGGACCTGGCGAGCCTCGCCGAGGTCGCGTGCGACGAACGAGGGCGACACCCACGGCACGATGTGCTCGCGCGCCCGGTCCATGTGGGCGAGGAACTCCTCGGCCTGCCACGGATCCAGCGGGCGCAGCACGGCCGAGTCGGTGAGGGGCAGCGCGAACATCACAACCTCCGTACGTAACAAACGTTTGGCATGTAAGCTAGCAGACCATGAGCCCCGCACGCACCGACCATGACTCCCGCCGCCAGGACGTCTCCGAGGCGGTCTGGCAGGTCCTGGCCGAGCACGGCTTCGGCGGCCTCACCATGCGCGCCGTAGCGGCGGCCCTCGGGTCCTCGACCGGACTGGTCACCCATTACTTCGCCGGCAAGCGCGAACTCATCGCCCACGCCCTGGACATCCTCGAGGCACGCACCGCGCAGCGCCCACGCCAAGCCGCTCCCGCACCCGGACTGGCGGCGCTGCGCACGCAGATGCTCAACATCCTCCCGCTGACCCCCGACGCAGCGGCGATGAACCGGATCTGGGTCGGCTCCTGGGACGTCGCCCTGTCCGAGCCAGACCTGTTCGCCGCCCAGAGCCTCCGCTACGAACGCATCCGCGCAGGCCTGCGCGCCTGCATCGAGGACGCTCAACGGCTGGGCGAACTGCCCGACGGCGACTCAGCCCAGCTCGCGACGACGGTACTCTCGTTCACCCACGGGCTGGTGGTTCAGGCGCTGTTCGACCCCGAGCGGCTACCAGCCGCGACGCAGACCCAACTCGTCGACGACTTCCTCGCAGCGCTCACCCGCTGAACCTCGACGATTCACTGCCCCCGCAACCTGGTCCACTGTGGTCCGCGGACGGGACGCGGGGCCGACGCGCGCCGCATCCGCGTGCCGCTATGTCTTCTCCACACCTGAAGACACGGCCGGGGTCACCGCCCGCCCGGCGGCCATGAGCGCGGTCACCGTGACCGCGACGGCCGGCGAGGCTCCGGTCCGGTAGGCGCGGTGCATCGCCGAGAGGTGCCGGCCGCCAAGCGCGGACAGGCTGGTGGCCGCGACACCGGCAGGCAGGCCGCCGGCGAGCGCGAGCGCCGGTACGAACGCCGCCCCGAGGCCCGCCGTGACCATCTCGCCGAGGCGGGCAAGCTCAGCAAGGTCGAAGCCATGGCGAACCCCGGGGGCCCGGGCAGGCATTCTTGGTAATCCCAACCCGGGCCCCGACGGCTAGCGATGCGAGTGACGGGTGTGGAGCAGGATGGCCGTGGCGAGCAGCCCGGCGCCGATGAAACCGGGCGGGGCTGAGACGGTCGCCGAGGATCCAGGTCGCCAGGACCGTTCCGACGAGTGGTTCCAGCAACGCCATCAGCGCTGCGGTACCAGCCGAGGTGGTACGCAGCCCTCGGAAGTACAGGGTGTACGCCACAGCGGTGGGCGCGGTGCCCAGGAAGAGCAGTAGCCCGACGGAGGCCCAGCCCGGGGTGAAGCTCATGCCTGATGTCTCGGCGGTGAGCGGGGCGAGCGTGGCTGCGCCGATGGTGAAGCCGAACCCGGTCGCGGCGAGGTCGTCGAGGCCGGGAACGGGTCGGGCGCTGACGAAGGTCATGGTGGCGAAGCCGCCTGCCGAGAGCAGCGCCAGTGCGGCTCCGGCCAGCACGCCCGAGGTGCTGTGACCGCTGGACGGTGCGCCGACGAGCAGGGCCAGGCCGGTGACGGCCAGCGCCACTGTCGCGAGGATCGGCAGGCTGATCCGGCGCCGCCCGGTGATCCATTCGGCGATCAGGACCAGGACGGGTGATGCGCCGATGGTGAGCAGGGTGGCGACGCTGACCGTGTTGAGTGATACCGCGGCGAAGAAGCAGGCCTGGAAGACGGCGGCGAGGATGCCGAGCACGGTGATCCGGATCCAGGCGTGCCGGCCGCGCGGCAGCGGCCGTCGGGTCAGCACTAGCGGGACGACGATGAGGGTGCCACCGATGGCAAGCCGGTACGCGGCTACTGCCAGCGGTGACAACCCCGTTTCGAGGGCGAGCAGGCTGCCGGAGGGACCACCGGTGCCCCACAGCACGCCTGCGGATATGAGCAACCACAGGCCGGTGGTGAAGCGTCGAGCGGCGGTCACCGGGTGTTCGGAGACAAGCATGAAGGAATCGCTCCTGCGACGAGAAGGAATGAGGTCGCGGAGCGGGACGTGCCGGACTCAACGATGCGTGAACCGCGCGTTCAGCCCGCACAACGGCTGGACGCGATGAGCAGGGCCGCCCCGCTCAGGAGCGCGGCGGCGCGATGATGTCGAAGGTCCAGCGCATGATCCGATCCTATTGGCCACCCGGCAGCGGCGCCATCTCGTATCGGGCGGTGCCCAGCCTCGCAGCGGCGTCCGACTCGGGATGGACGTGGTACGCCAGCCACCTCGCAGAGCACCCGCAGTGCCGCCCCGATGCAGTTCGGGTAACAGCCTGGCGCACGCTCAGCTCGCCGGTCGACGCCGAGGCGGCGAAGGGGGGTGACCGAGCGGTGCGTTCAGGTCGCCAACTGTGCGTGCAGGCCCCAGCGGTCGATCTGGATCCAGTATTCGCAGATCAGCCCGTCGACGACCCGGTACACGGCGCTGGTCACCTGGACGACCGGTCGCCCGGTGGGCGCGATGCCATTGACCTGCCCGATGTGGTGGCCATGCTGGGTCCAGCGGGCGTACACCTTGTCCCCGGACCCGAACAGCTCGTCCACCCGCAGGTCGAACGTTCCGTAAGCGTCGATCATCTCCTGCACGTGCTCCGCGTACTGCTGTGGGGTTCGGTTCACGACCGCGGGGTCCTCGGCCTGAACCTGATGCGCGGTCACCACAGGCGCCATCAGATGACCAGCCCGGCTGGGATCGGCGCCCGAGCGGACGACACGCAGGAACTCGCTCACCACGGCGACAGGATCATGAGCCACCTCGACAGGTTCCCCGTCCCCGCTGGTCCATGTCCCCGTGGGACGTCAAAATGCGAGGCCGTTCACACTCCGCACGGCGCGCGTAACATCAACTCCGGATCGTGCTCGCTGGGGCGACGGCCTTGCGTGGCATGTCGGGGCCATCATTGACGGCGGAGGAGTTGGTTCAGCAGGAGTAGGCGCGCTGCTCCGCAGCTGCGAGGACTGTGGGATCAATTCCCGCTGACCACAGCTCCCCTGCCGGCCATGCGAGCGGCCTCTACTCATTCGAGCGTCCACCGGGCCGGACAGATTCTTTGCCGTCTTGGACTGCTGTCCGTACTTCTTGATTCGCCGGTGTCGGCTCGCAGCCGGTAGCTCGGAGCAAGTTGCTCGCGATGGCGCGTAGTTGGGCCACCACGGCGTCTCCGAAGTCGTCCACTCCCAGGGCTCGGGCTCGGCCAGCCTGGTGCGCGGCGTCGCGTATCTTCTGGCGGGTTCTCTCGGGCGGGCGCCCGGCACGGTGCTCACGGCGCAGCAGCTCGACCGCGTCGGCGAGGTGGCCGACGCCGACGGACAGGTCGGGAGGGATCGACTCGTTGTACTCCAGCGCCATCGCTGACTGGCGGGCCAGCCCCCGGCTGTGTTCGATGACTCGTTCCAGGTGAACGGTCCCGTGCGCGAAGCGTTCCACGTCCTGGCGGCGCCACCAGCGAGCGGGCGCCAGGCTGACCACCTCTTCGGCGCCGCTGAGCGCTTGGTGCATCCGATCGAGGTCAGGTCCCATGCCGCGTAGCGTTTCCAGCGCTCGGACCGCCCGCTGCTGATCGCGTGTTGCCAGCGCTGCGGAAACCTCCCTCAGCTGACCGGCGAGGCATCGGAAGACCGGGGCTGCATCGCGGTCGAGGATCCGCATCGGGTTTATCGGTAGCAGCAACGCGACCACCAGAAGGCCGACGATGCCGCCGACCATCGCGTCGACGATCCGCGGCCATTCAAGGTCCTGCTGGGCCGGAGACAGGGTCGCGAGTAGCACCGCCGTACCACCGGCCTGCCCCACGGCTGCCCCACTGCGCCCGAACAGCACGAGCGTGGCCAGAATGGCGCAACCGACGACGAACCCAGTCTGCCAGAACCCGGTGCCCAGAAACATCAGCAGGAAGTCAGTGGTGGCGATACCCAGTCCGACTCCAATGAGCAGTTCGACGGTGCGGTGGGCACGCTGGCCGAGCGCGGCGACGATCGTACCCACCGCGGCGGAAGGCGCGAAGACCGGCGAAGGGTTGCCCAGCACATCGTGCCCGATCAACCAGGCCAGAGCGGCGGCGAGTCCAGCCTGCACCGAGATCACCAGGGCGACTTCAAACTGATGCAGCCGCAACCGGCCCGCCTGGCCACCTCGACCTCGAATCCGAGCCGCAGTGCCCTTCACACGCTCAGCACCACGATCTGCCCGCGGCCGGTCAATGCCTGACCGGGGATCATCAGGACTCACTGAACACTCGTACTCCGCACAGGCCGTTGGCCCCAGCTTGCGACCGTTGTCTCACCGCCGACGCGGCCTGACGGGCCTTCCATCGCGGCGCCGGTGGGCGAGAAGGTCTCGCACCACAGGGATCCGCCGAGGAGGGTTCCGTCGGCGCTGAGCAGGTTGCCGAGGGTGCAAGACGCCGCGGGCCCGGCGGCCCGAGCAGCATCATCCGCAACCGCCTCATAGAAGCCCAAAGACCGACCACGCCTCCGATCAGGAGAGCGCCACGCAGCGTCCACCGAGCCAGCCGGCCTGGACACCGAAACAACAGGCACCTCCGATGGAACGCCTTCGTTCACCCCCAAGCCTGTGATTGTCCCCGGAGTGACCGTCCAGGCACCCTCCGACACACCGCGGAGTCGACGTCACCGCCCAGCGCAACCCAGGTGCCGAGGCGACGGGCCGCCGTCGGCGGACACGGCGTCGGCGATCCCGACCGGCACGTTCGGCGGCTGCCGGCCCTGCGGCACCGGGCGGCGGAACTGCCAGCTGGGGTCTGACCCCGATGCCAAATTCTTTCAGCCGCAACGTGGACAGTGAAGGGTATCGACATAGATGGTTGTAACGATATAGCCTGCCCGTCATCGCGATCCTCAGTCGGCCCCCCTCTGCCACACCTCAAGGAGCGCCATGGCAACAGCACGATCAATCCGTCTGCGGCGTCGAGGCGTGCTCGGCATTCCAGCACTGCTGACCGCCTCCGCCCTGACCGCCGCCGTCCGACCGGCCCCGGCGGACGCCGCACCCAAGGTCGAATGCCTCGCCGATCTGCTCGGACGGCCCTGATGGCGACCATCCCCTGGCTGGTGGACGTCCTGCGGGCCGCTGGCGTTCAGGTCGTCGTCGAAGGCGACTGGCTCAACCGAATGCGTCCCGGCTCCTTCGACCCCATCGGCGTCCTGTGGCACCACACCGCGGCAACCTCCAGCGCCAGCAACCCGCACCCGGCACTCAACATCTGCATCAACGGCCGCTCCGACCTGCCCGGGCCGCTCTGCCAGGCCCTCGTCGACTACCACGGGGTCTTCCACGTCATCTCGGCCGGCCGATGCAACCATGCCGGCACCAGCGGCGGCAGCGGGCCGATCCCCGCCGGCGACGGAAACACCCTGATGATCGGTTGGGAGATCGACTACAACGGGGTGAACCAGGAGATGACCGCCGCGCAGTACAACGCGTCGATCGCCGCCACCGCCGCCGTGCTCACCCGGCTCGGCAGGGACGCCAGCTACGCCCGGGGCCACCGGGAGACGAGCACCACCGGCAAGATCGACCCGTCCTTCATCGACCTGAACGTGATGCGGGCCGACGTCGCCGCGAAGATGGCCGGCGGCGGGACGGCATGGAGTTCGGTGGTGGACAACGCCACCGCGGGCCGGTTCACTGCCAGCGCCAACTGGGGTGTCTCCACGTTCTCCGGGCAGCGCTACGGGGCGGACTACCGCTACGCGGACCCCGTCGCCGCCAGCGACGCCGCCTGGTACAAGTTCAACGTCCCGGCGGCAGGCAACTACCGCGTCGACGCCTGGTGGCCGGCCAACTCCGGCTACAACGGCGCGGCCCCGTACATCGTCGCCACCACCACCGGCAACCGGACGGTCTACGTGGACCAGCGGGCAACCGGTGGGCAGTGGCGCTCCCTGGGCACGTTCGCGCTCCCGGCGGGCGATGCCAACCGGGTGGCCGTGAGCCGGTGGAGTTCGGCCAGCGGCCTGATCATCGCCGACGCCGTACGACTAACCCGGATCTGACCCGGCGAGCCCCTGGCTCCACCGCAGGTCGAAAGGGGGCCAGGCCACCCTGGCCGGGCCCCCTTTTCCGATAGGCCCTTCAGGTGCTGCCACCCTTGCTAAGCGCGTCGAGAAGCACCAGCGGACTGGAGTAGGACCCGCCGTCGACCGGAGGTGCGGCAGCGGTAGTCGGCGCGCTGCTGGCTGCCGCGCTCGACGATGACGCGGCGGACTCCGGGTCCTTGTCGCTGGAGCAGCCGGCCAGCACAGCGGTGGCCAGGAGCAAGACGGCGGCGAGGTGGTGGGTGCGAACCATGCCGGGCACCGTACCGGTCACGGGCAGTCAGGCCCGTCGGACGTCGGGTTGCTGACGACGCGGCGTGTAGATGTGACAGGGCGGGCTGCGGTCGACAGGAACGCGCGCCGCCAGCCGCGGCGGGTTCGACGACACCGGCCGCACGCCCACGGCAGCAGCCAGCGCCGGCCGCAGAAGCAGCACTTCACCTTGGTCACCCCCTCGCACCGCAACTACCAGCAGCAACGAGCGAGCCGCGCCAACCGTCCTGGTCGGCGGGCTCCTCGGCTATTCCCGGCTACCATCCCGGCCGTCCACGATGCCCACGTCCGGCTCGGTCGCCTTTCGCGCCGCGCACCACAGGCCGTTCAGCTCATGCGGATCCAACACCCGGTCAGCCCGGAACCGCGTCATCGCCTCCTACGCCGCTCGGATTGGCGGCCGGATGATTGGCGGCCTCGACGTGTCACGCCGTGCTGCGACGCGGCCGCCGCCGTGCTGGAGGTCCGAGGCGCCCGCCGGCCCCGCACCGCCGCGTACCTGCGGCAGTCCCTCTACCCCTGCGGCCACCACGACCTCGTCTGACTTGGAGCAGCCCGGCCGACATATCGGTGGGCTGGCCGGCGGCATCTTCCAGGAGTGCGTTCGGCCGCAGCACCGGGCCGATCCCGTTGCCGGCGGTGACCACCAGGCCCAGCACCGGCGCGGTGACCGCCACAGGCAACCTCCAGGCCCCGGCGCCTGGTCGGGCCAGCGCCAGCCCGACTGCCGAGACGACAAGTCAAGGCGAGTCCCGTTGCCACGATCCGCTGCCCGGACGAAACGTCGAGCGGTGCCATCAGGTACACCGAGACGGCGATCCACAGGGGCAGGAACAGGCACAGGAAGCATCGGAGCGTGCGGGCCACCCGGACCGTGTCGCGGGCGGCCGCCGCAACCGACAGGGCTCGCAGGCGGAACGCATCTGCGGGTCGGCGAAGACGCGCTGCCAGCCAGACTCTGGATCCGCCGCCAGCGCGCCTGCCGGGCGCGCGCGTCGTGCAGCACCTCGAACCAGCGGCCTGTCCGGCTGACGATCCCCGGTTCCGGCGACCTCCACGAGGCGCGTTGTTGCGTCTCGCACGTGATCAACGATTCATAGATGAAGCGTTGTCGCATCCCGAGGAGAGCCCATGTCGATCATCCGGTTACTCGCCAGCACCGCGGTGGCCGCCGCCCTGGTGGCGGTCGCCGCTACGTCCGCTCAGGCGGCTGCCAACGACCCGTTGTACGACAAGCAATGGGGCCTGCGGCAGATCCACGCCGAACAGGCTTGGGCAACCAGCACGGGAGCCGGGGTGGTGATCGCGGTTGTGGACACCGGCGTCGACCTCAGCCACCCGGACCTGGCGCCCAAGCTCGTGCCCGGGGCGACTTTCATCGATTGCGGCTCGGCCTCCTGCGGCAACGGCGACTGGCGGGGCCCCAACGGCAGGCCCGACGCCGGTGACGAGCACGGCACCCACGTTGCGGGCATCGCGGCGGCGGCCACCGGCAACGGCGTCGGCGTCGCGGGGGCCGCCCCCGACGCGAAAATCATGCCGATCAAGGTGCTGGAGGCGGGCAGTGGCAGCTTCGCCGACATCGCCGCGGGCATCCGCTACGCCGCCGATAACGGTGCCCAGGTCGTCAACCTGAGCCTCGGGGCACTGCCGGGCTCCCAGGCCCTCACCCTCACCGGCGTTGAGTCCGCCGCGACCGAGGCGATCGCGTACGCGCAGGCGAAGGGTGTCGCCGTCATCGCCGCCGCCGGCAACGAGACGGCACCGCTCTGCGGCACTCCAGCGTGGGAATCCGGTGCCCTCTGCGTCGCCGCCACCGACCGGAACGAGGTGAAGGCGTGGTACTCCAACCTGGGCGTGAAAGCTGACCTGAAGGCGGTCGCCGCCCCCGGCGGCGCTGGCCTTGTCAACTGCGACGACGACGTGTGGTCCAGCGTCCCGGTAGGCGCCGGCTCAGCCGGCTGCGGACAGAGCAGTTACGACGCCTACGCCGGCACGTCGATGGCCACGCCCTACGTATCGGGAGTCGCGGCCCTGCTGTTCGCCCAACAGCGCAGCCTTGAAAATGTGTACTCGACGCTGATGGGCACGGCCCGCACCCCGGTCCTCGGACTTCGCGGTATCTACACGCCGATGTACGGCTGGGGCATCGTCGACGCCCAGGCCGCCGTGGCCGCACCCCGCACCTGACGCCGACCGGTACGTCCGGACTGAGGCTCTGCCGTAACAGCACCCCGACCACCGACGCCTGTTCCTTCGGAGGTCGGGGTGCGCGACCTCCTCTTCTGGGAAGCCGTGGCCCGGCGGCCCGCTCGACCTGTCGGAAGACAGCCCGCGGGACGGTTTCGACGACGAGGACCAGGGTGTGCCCCATCCCCCGGGTGCCCGATTCTCTACCGGGAACCCCAGGCGCTCCCAACCTGCTCCCACGGCCCGGCGGTCAACTGGGCACGCTCACGGCGTGTGGCGCATCCTCAAGCAGCCGACTTCGTCCTCGACCGCCAGCCAGCCGCGCACCGCCGAGTGCCGGCCGAAGACGCGCGGGCCGATCTGTCGTGGGCTCGCCGCCGAAACCTGGGACGCGCTGCGGGACCGGGTCCGCCGCCACTCGACCACCAGATCGCGGAGATCGAGCGGCCGGCGGCGGACCCGTGACCCGGGCTACCGCTCGTCGAGCAGGTCGCGCAGTTCACGCAACGCTTCGCGGAGCCGGTCGGCAAACGCGTACATCATGCCGGCGACCGGGCGCGGGGTGCTGAGGTACAGGTTGAACCGGTCCGGCAGCAGCACGTACGCGATCCCGATGCAGCGACTGCTGGTGGCCCCGAACCCGAAGTAACGGATGCTGGTCGACGGCGCCGAGCTGGTGCTCAGGTAGTCGTCGCGCATCTTGAGCCACCCCGGCGTCTCGTACAGCCGGGACGACTCGGGCACGCCGAGCGCCGCCCCACGCCGCTTTTGGATCAGCTGCAGCTCCCACAGGTGCTGCTCCGGTGCCGCACCGGCCTGGCACTGCTTCGCCCGTTCGACATGCTTGTCGGCCGCGGCCCGGAACGCCGCGCGCCGCTCGTCGGGTGACGCGGCGGAGTCGTCCATCGTGGACACAAACCGCAGCACCTCGGGCGTGACGACGCGCATCGCCTCGGTCCGCCCCCGCCGGTACTGGCGGGTGGCGATCGACTCGTACGTGGCGCCGATGAAGCCCTTGGCCCGCTTGTGCGCGAGCTGGTATGCCACCTGCACGAACGCGTCCGGCGACATCCGCAGCCGCTTGACCTCGTCCACCCCGAACTCGTCGAAGGACAGGGCGACGGTGGCGGTGTCCGCGCCGTATTGGGCGAACGACCGTGCCGCGGCAGCGATGTCGGCCCGCAGCGCGTCGTCGAGCACGAACGTGACCGGCTCGATCGCCGGCACCCCCTGCGCCGCCGCACCCGACTGCGCGGCGTGCTCCTCGGGCGACGCGGCCAGCATCGTGTCGACGAAGCTGAGGATGGTGGTGCCGTCCAGCCCGCAGTGCTCGACGTTGATGCCGGCCGTGCCGTCGGCGAACACGATGAGCGACACCGCCTTGTCGAACCACCGGTTGCCGCTGTCGCCGTGCAGCAACTGGTCGCAGGCCGCCAGGTCGTCGGCCGGCGTCAGGTCCTCCAGGCACACGCAGAACAGCGCCGTCTCGATGGTGTCCAGCGCCGCGGCGTTACCGGGATCCAGTGCCGCCAGCCGGTCCCTGGCCGCCGCCCACTCGGCCCGGGCCATCGTGGTGAGATGACCGGCCGCGGTGGCCGTCGCTGCCCGCGCGGCACCGGCCTTCTGCACCTCACGCAGGCCGGCCGCCAGGTCGTCGAGGGAGTACGGGCGCCCGTCCGGACCGACCACGTCCATTCGGAAGGCGTTGCCGCGCTGAAACACCACGATGTGCCGCGCCGTCGACGGGCCTGGCATCTCGTCGCTGTACGGCGCTCGGACGGTGTCCTGCACCGGCCCCGGGATGCGGGTGGTCGAGAACAGGAACTTGTTCTGCTCCATCGACAACGGCTGCCCGCGCGTCACGATCGGCGGGATGCGCTCGTCGTCGAGCTGGGTCTTGTAGTTCACGGCGGCGGCGATGAGCCTCGCCGCGCGCTCCACCTGCGGCTCGGCGAGACCGCGCAACGGCGTGTCGCGGAACAGGAAGATGAAGTTGGCGTTCAACGCGATCCGGTCCCGGCGACCGAGATAGCGCGCCGGCCAGAACGTGTCCAACCAGCTGTGCGTGGCCGGATCCGCGTTGTACCGCACCAGATCGGCGTGCAGCTTCGGCCCCGGACCGTCGGCCCGCCCGAACTCCTGCACCGCGGCCTCGGTGTCGGCGAACTCTTCCTCCGTCAGCAGCGGCGCAGACCACTCGAGGAACCGGGCGCAGGTGTCCTCCAGCGCGGGCAACGGCACCCGCGGCAGCGTGTCCTCGTTTTCGAACGTCTTCACTCGGTCTCCTGGAATTCGCTGCTCATCGGGCGGCCTTCTGGGCCAGTGACTGGTCAACGTCAAAGGTCAAGGGGTCGGGAGTGCCGATGGGCCGGGAAACGTAGAGCTGAGCGTACAACCAGCCGTCGGTCTCCAGACCCTCCGGATCAACGCCGGCGGCGGACATCGTCTCCAGCACCTGCCGCTGTTCCCGGTCGGACGCGAAACGGCGCTGCCGGAACGTCCGGTCCACCCGCACCGTGTCGTAACCGAGGGCCGCGAGGCTGTCGGCGATCGGTTCGAACGGGAACATCCGCAGCGCGAAATGCGCCATCCACGGCAGCCGGTCCCGGCGGGAGCCGACCACGCGCACGAGCGTCCGGCCGGTGACGTAGCCGAGGCATCCGGTGGAGATCACGATGTCGGCACCGGCGAACAGGGCGCGCTGCCGCGCCGTGGGTTCGCGCGCCTCCAGGTCGGCCTGCACGGCGTCGTCGAGGAACCCGGCCGCCGATGCGTACCCCAGCGCCGGCCGGGACACGTCCAGCCCCACGAACCGGGCCGGGGACCGGTGCGCCCGGACCAGCTCACGATCGCGCTCGAGCAGTGCTTGCCGGGTGCACTCGGCGCCGGCGTAGCGGTCGTACAGGTCGTCCATGGTGGCGTCGCAGCGCAGCAGCGCCGCGTTGACGCCGTAGGAGCAGCCGACGTCGACGACGGTCGGGACGGCCACCTGCCGCGATTGGCGGTACTGCCCGATGATTTGCTGGAAATAGGGCTTGGCGAGTTGGGGAATGTAATAGTCGAGCTCACGCAGGGTGGTGAAATAGGCGCGGGGATCGGGTTGCGTGTAGATGCCGTCGAGGGAAACTTTTCCGGTCCGGTCGAAACGCACGGGGGCGGCTCCTCGCGATTGCTAATCCAGCAACTGGTCGACTCGCACGGCATTGCGCTCGGCGTCGCGGTGCGCGGGCAGGACCCGGCCGAACAGCTGCCGCGTACGGGCGACGCTGCCCATCACGCCGGGGCGTTCGGAGTAGGCGAAGATCGCCGAGTGCCGGGCGGTGGCGCCGCGCACCGCGCTCACCCGGTGCAGCGCGTAACGGCCCTTGAACAGCTGGAGGTCACCGGGGCGCAGGGTCAGGGCCCGCACCGGCGAGCGGTCGGCGCCGGTGAGCACCGAACGGACGGCGCCGAAGTTCTCCGCGCCCGCCGATCGGATGTTCGGGCAGTACTCGAAGACGCCACCCTCCTCCGGCTCCTGGGTCAGCATGCTGACGGTGAACTCGTTGGTGTCGAAGTGCCACGGGTGCTCCATGCCGGGCTGCACGACGTTGAGCACCAGGCCGGACAGCGGGTCGGCGAGCTCGTGCAGCTCCGGGAGTTCGAAGCAGGCGGCGACGAAGCGCACGAACGACGGGTCGGTGTAGAGCCGGTGGATGACACTGTCGGTGGGGATCCGGTCGCGCGGGACGAACGCGTTGCCGCGCCGCATGACGATGCGGCCCGGGTGCTCGGCCGGCAGGTCGTCGTCGAACGCGATGTTGTAGACGTTGGTCTCCTCAACGTCGTAGTACGCCAGCGGGGCGACCCCGGCGCCTTCCCGCCGCAGCGCCTCCCAGCTGCTCGGCAGAATGAACTCCGGCAGCACGCTGCACCCGAGTTCGCGCAGTTCGGTGCGCGTTCGGGAAACGACGCGTTCCCATGCGTCGCTTCCCGGGTCGGCCAGTGGATAGCGCGCGATGTCCACAATATTCATTCGGACGGATCCCTTCTTCAATGGCGGCGACCTGAAGAAATGCGAAATCCTAACAAGATTCACCGGCGTCTACCCCATGTTGGTTACATTGTTCACAGCGCCGCGGCCGGAGCGCGGCCCGCTGGACCAGCCCAACTACTGGTAGTCCGCCCGGGGTGCCGCCTCGGGACCGGCCGACGGTCATGGCACGTCCCGTCGTGCGGCCGAGGCGCTACGGGCGGCGTCCGAACAGGCCCGGAACGTCGTGCTGAGCCCGCACCGGTACCAGCCATCGAAATCATCGTCGAAGACAGCCGGGCGCCCTCGTACACGGTGATCGCCCACCAGGACGGCAACAAGGCGTGCGTGTGCAAGACGCTGCCTGCGGCGCAAAAGCGGTGACCCGTTAGCGCCGATTCTCGCGTCATGTGTCGCACCAGCTGTCTACGCGGTGTCCGCTCATCGGCACGACCGGACGTCGAGTCCCGCGTCCGCTGCTCACCGCGCGGCGGTCGGCGGCAGATCCGCGCATCTGGTCTTGGCAGCGCACGGTCGGCTCCGGGGTCGCTAGGCCGTCGGGGCGCTGGCCTGATGTGGGTGGTGCGCGCTGCAGTGGATTTCAGCGCGCACCGTGGCGTAATGGTTCGTGTCCGAGGGCGACACGAACCATTGCCCCACCGCTGGCCCTGACCGGGATCCTGCGGCTCCGACAGTTGGCCGATCCGGCCTGGGCATGAGCCGCCGCAGGGGTCAACGGTCACCGAGCACGACGGTGAGCAGCAGCGGCAGGAGCAGGGCGGCCACCAGCAGGAACACTCTCAGCCGGAAGGCGCGCAGTGCGACGCCCCGCTTCACCCACACGCCGAGCCGGGCGGGCGCGGAGCTCCCTGCGAGGATCGTGGAGGGATCGGTCGTAACGACGGGGCCAGCAGCCATGGCGTTCCTCTCTGGATCATTGAGCGCCTGACCCCTGTCTGGGTGTCGCCGGAAGGGCGGCCGGTCAGCCGAGCCGGGTCCTGAGTCGGGTCAGGGACTGCTTCAGCAGCCTGGAGACATGCATCTGCGACAGTCCGACCTCGTTGGCGATCCGCTTCTGGGTCAGGTGGTCGTGGAACCGCATCGTGAGGATCCGACGCTCACGCAGGGGAAGGGCAGCGAGGAGTGGCCGAAGCGCGAGGCGCTCGTCCACCTGGGCGAAACCGGGATCGACGGCCCCGATGAGCGCGAGGGTCTCGAAGTCGTCGGTGCGGTGGTGTGGCGCGTCGAGAGACACCAGCCGGTAGGCCTGCCCTGCGAGGACGGCGGCCAGGATCTCGTCGACGCCCACCTCGAGCTGGTCGGCGAGTTCGGCGGCACTAGGGTGGTGGCCCTGCCGCTGCGTCAATTCTTCCGTGACGGCGCGCATCCTGTTGTTCAGTTCCTGGACCTGGCGGGGTACCCGCATGTCCCATGTCGTATCACGGAAGTGGCGGCGGAGGGCGCCGAGGATGGTCGGGACCGCGTAGCCGGAGAAGGGCAGACCTCGCTCGACGTCGAACCCGTCGACGGCCTTGACCAGGGCCAGCGCGGCGACCTGCGCCAGGTCGTCGTACGGCTCCCCGCGTCCGACGTATCGGCGGGCCAGTCGGCCGGCCATCGGCAGGTCGTTCTCGATGATCCGGGCCCGGAGCCTCGCGCGAGCGGGATCGTCGCGGTCCAGGGCCGCGAGTCGACGCAACAACTGTTCGCGGGTTCCCGGTGCCTGAAGCAGCCGAGTACGGGAAACGGTCGGGAGGGGAATGACCATTGTTGAAGCCCCTTATGGGCTGGTGGCGGCGAGATCGACGGCCACCGGGGACCCGGGCGACAGCCTCACCGTACGCCCGATCGTCCGGGCGGGCACCGCGAAATCCGTACCGTGGGACTGGACCACCGCACGGGGCGCCCGACCGGCGATGTGCTGAGCCGGCACTCAGCCAGGTCGCCCGGCAGGCGGTTCGGGCGGGAGCAGCTCGGACCCGTCGACGATCGCCTGGGCCAGATCGGACAGTCGCCGGTTGTGACTGCGGGCGCCGCTGCGCAGCAGCGCGAAGGCCTCTCCCACGTCCACCTGGAGGCGCTCGGCGAGGACACCCTTGGCCTGCTCGATCAGGACACGGCTGTTGAGCGCGGTCTGCAGCTGTTCGGTGAGGATGTCGCGGCGGTGGATGGCGCGTTGCTGAAGCAGGCCGATGGTGGCCACATCGGCCAGTGCCTGGCCGATCCGGAGCCTGCCTTCGTCAAGTGCGCCCGGCTGGCTGTCGAAGAGGTTCAGCGCGCCGATCACCTCGGAGCGCAGGCGCATGGGCAGGGCGTGTACCGCTGCGAACCCGACCTCGGCCGCGGCGACGGTGAACCGGGGCCACCGACCGGTGGCGGACAGGTCGACCACCGACACGGGTCGGCCGGTGCGGAAGCAGTCCACGCAGGGCCCCTGGTCGGTCTGCAGCTGAAACAGCTCCAGCAGCCTCGTGCGTTCCGAGGACGCGGCCACCACCTGCAGGGTGCCCTGCTGGTCGGTCAGCAGCAGTCCGGCCGCCGAGACACCGAGCAGCTGGACACATCGTTCGGTTAGCACGTGCAGGAACTCAAGCACGTCGAAATCGTCGACGAGTGTGTCGGCCATTTCCACGAACACGTCGGACAACTGGATCTCAGCCATGTCACTCACCCTCGTCCTACGATGGTCCCGCCGGCTCCTTGACGGCCCCGGGTCGTGGTCCCTGCCCCGCCTCACGACGGCCACAGCGCGGGCTTCAGCCCGCCCTGCCAACCGGTGTGTCGTCCGTGGGATCGAAACGCAGCCGGCGGGCGACCACGTCGCCTGCCACATCCCGGAGGCGTCGGTCGTGGGAGTAGGCGAAGGCACGTAACCGAATGAGGGCCACCGCTGCGGTTACCCCCAACTGGACCGTGACCATACCGGTGGCCTGGTGCACCTCGGGATGCTGCGAGCCGACCTGCTCCGGCCGACCCTCGTCCGGGGCCGACCGGTCGCGCTCCCCGCCGTCCAGCAGCACCGCGCAGGCCGTGTCGGCCAAGGCCAGCGCGTCGGCCAACTGTTCGCCGTCGAGGCCGCCGGAGCGCGCGCGGTAGAGGTCGAGCACGCCGAGGCGGATCCCGCCGACCTGCAGCGGCAGGGCGAACACCGCATGGACCCCGGCGAGCACCGCCGCCGGGGCGAACGCCGGCCAGCGGGCCCGACATTGGGGGGCTGCCAGATCGGCGATCAGATCCGGGCCGCCGGTGATCGCGTCCACGCACGGACCCTCACCGAGGGTCAGGGTCAGCTCCTCCAGGTCCGAGGCGGTGCGGTCGCTGGCGTACAGCACCTCGCGTGGGGTGGCGCGCAGCGTCACGGCGACGGCGGCGGCGTCCACGCCGGTGGCCGACACCGACACAGCGCAGACATGGTCAACCCCGACCGTCCCGCCCTGGGCGACGTTGGCGATCAGTGCCCACAGCCGGATCCTACGTTCGGAGTTCATCGGCCGGCCCTGACGGGGACGGCCACGCCCCGGCGACGCCAGCCGGGCGGGCGCCCCGCGTCCACCGGGACGCCGCTCGGAAACGGCGAGGCGTACGGCTCGTCAGATCGTCCACGATTGGCTCCGACCCGTCGTCCTGCGCGGACATTCGTCTTGTGGCCAACCGGCAACCCGGGCGACGGCTCACACGCTACTCCTGGATTGCGCCCTCTGCGCGATGTGGCACCCGCCAGCGCCGAGCCCCGACGGCGACTGCCGGCACGGTCGCCGATGGGCATCCGGAAGCGTACGATGACAGGTGTCGCTCGGGACCCCGGTGGCTGACAGTTCGCCGCCGACGGACGCACCCCACTGATCGAGGTCCCCGTGCTGGCCGCCCGACGCACCAGACCACCTGGTCACCTCGTACGCCCCGACGGTCGCCGGTTTCGTCGCACCGATGCCTCCGGACCGGACGCTGCGTCACCCACCCGCCAGCGCCCATGCCTGCGCTGGCTCCCACCGCATTCAGGCATATCAGCTGCTCCTCGGAGGGTGGCGGTTCGTGATGACCGCACCGCAGCACAATCCTCACCCGGCCCCCCGGCCACCAGCCGTGACAACGCCTCCCCTCCATGGCCCACGCCCGGCCGCCCAACGGTGAAGCGTTCGCGGATGGGCGGCCTGTGGGTCGCCGCCGTGCTGTTCGCGTTCGTGCTCCTGCTGCTCCTGATCTTCGTACTGCAGAACGGCCAGCGCGCCGAGGTGTCGTTCCTCGGTGCGCACGGCCACCTGCCCGTCGGAGTGGCCCTGCTGCTGGCTGCTGTCTTCGGCATCCTGCTCGTCGCCCTCCCCGGCACCGCCCGCATCGTGCAGCTCCGGATGCTGCAGCGCCGTCCCGGCGCCCGGTCCGACCCTGGTCCGCACTCCCGGACGGCGACCGGCACCGGTCGCGCCACGCCGCGCACCTACCGCGAGGACAGGTGAGCCATGCCCACCACTGTGATCCCTCCGCCGCCCGCCCAACCTCGGCTGTCCCTCGCTCCCGTCAAAGGCCGGACGGTCGTGGACGGTGCGTGGTGGCCGCGCTCCTGGAACCTGGCGGCGGAACTCCCCGGTCTCGTCCTCGCCCTGTCTGAACGGTATGGCCGGATCCGGCACATCATGCTCAACATCCACACCTGGGACAGCCGGTTCCGTCGACTGACCGTCCGGTCGGACGTGGTCCGAATCGGCTGGTTCGACACCCTGGATCCCGCCCTGCTGGTAGCCACCACCGGCCGCGACGACCAACTCGACCTGCTCGTCGTCCCACCCGACACGGCACCTGCGACAGCCGAGCGGGCCATGGCCGCCGCCGCCGACCCGGCCAACCTCAGGCGCACACCCGACATCCTCACCGCCGAACCGACCGCGCGGGGCGCGACCACGACGACCGGCTCCGACGTGTACGCGGTGTGGGACAACGAGGGCGGCAGCCCCGCGTCGGGCGGAACCCGCCTGGGCCACACCCCGTCTCCCACCGGAGTGCCCGCATGAACGCTCTACAGACAGCCATGGTGATCGCGATCCTGGCGATCGGCATCGTCGGCCTCATCACCGTCGCCCGCGCGGTGCGCGTCGAGCAGCAGTAAGAACGCGGGGTAGTCTTCCGCTTCGGCCGGGTGCAGGAGAGCAGCCGCACCCCGGGCCTGACCCTCATCGTCCCCCGGCGTCGACCGGCTGGTGAAGGTCAACCTGCAGATCACCACCCTCAGCGATCCCGCCCAGGACGGCATCACCCGCGACAACGTCTCCGTTCGCGTCGACGCGGTCGTCTACTTCCGCGTCGTCGACCCCGTCAAGGCCCTGGTGAACGTGCAGAACTATCGCTACGCCGTCTCCCAGGTCGCCCAGACCTCGCTGCGCGCGGTGATCGGCCACGCCGACTTCGACGAACTGCTCTCCGACCGGGACAAGCTCAACTCCGAACTCACCAACATCATCGACACACCGACCGAAGGACCGTGGGGTGTGAAGGTCGAACGGGTCGAGGTCAAGGACGTCGCCCTGCCCGAATCCATGAAACGGTCCATGTGCAGCCAGGCAGAGGCCGAACGCGAACGCCGCGCCCGGGTCATTGCCGCGGACGGCGGATACCAGGCCACCACCACACTCGCCCAGGCCGCCGCCACCATGGCCGCCGACCCCGCCGCCCTGCAGCTACGACTGCTGCACACAGTCGTGGAGGTCGCCGCCGAGAGGAACAGCACCCTCGTCATGCCCTTCCCCGTCGAACTACTGCGCTTCCTGGACCGAGTCACGCCCGCGGTGAGCGCGCCGGCACCGGCCGTCGCCAACCGCACCCGGGTCTCGGAAACCGCGCCGATGCCAGATGTTCGGCGCGTGACCAGCGAGCCCGAACCCGGGGCCGCGCCGATGCCGGTGAGCTGACCGCGGATGACGCCGGCCCGGCGACCCGCTGGTCATCCGGCCGGCCGCTCCGATTTCAGCATCACGGCGAGTTCGCGGCCCAGGAGATCGTCATAGCCGGTCGGGAGGCAGGACGCCGGACCATTGATCTCGCGGAGCCGGTCCGCCGCGCGGCGGGCGGCGATCGCGGTCACCCAGGCGATGCCGTCGAGTTGGCAGGAGTCGGGCCTGGGCGCGAGCCGCCACACCTCGACGAACACCGCCCGGGTCACCGCCACGGCGAGCGCCGGGCTGCCGAGGCTCTCACAGACCTGAGCGAAGACGACACGGACGAGAAGACGGTAGAAGCGGCGGAAGGCGGCCTGGTCCCGGTCGGCGATCCGTTGGACGAGATCGTTGACGGACTCCGGGCCCGGTACGACGTAGCTGGACGGGACAGGCATCCGATGCTCCTGGTGGTGTGCCTGCGATCAGGGCACCACCAGGGACCAGGGCGGCTACTGCGCTTCTCACCCTACGCCACCCGACACGTCACCGGGCGTGTCGCGCGTCCACTGTTCATCATCGGCATCCCGGCGGGCGAGCGGAGGTCGTCCTCTCCCGGAGCTGACCGGCAGCCCAGCCGGCGGTCCAACGGCCCCGTCCGTGACAGCCCTCGTGGGCCGTCACGGACGGTGTCTATCAAGGCCGGTACCTCCGGCCAGGTCGGAACGCCCCGGGTTACCGCGCCGCGCCCTTAAGCACGGTGCGACCCCGTTCGCCGTAGCCGGCGCCGACGAGAACCTCGAAGCCGCTGGGGACGGGGCGCTCCTGGAGGTGAAGTCGCGACGCCGGCGGGTCAGGTCATGGCCGGCCGCAGCGAACGCCATCCCGAGCAGCGCATGTTGGGCGAGGCCCAGGGCGCGGCTCGGACGGATGTCAGCGGGAGCCGGGCAGGCAGTTCACCCGACCGGCCGATGTGGTCATTCGCAGCCTGACCTTGCACTCCCGGGTTGATGCCGGGCGACGTCCGGCACCAGCGGTGCCAGCCCGGCACTCGGCGCGGAGGTGCGTACTTCGTTGTTGTGGTCCTTGGCGATGTAGGCCATCGCGCTCACATTCCTCTGATGCTCATCGAGCAGTCCCCCGACGCACACGGCCGTGGGTGAGTCGCATGGTCGGGCCGACGAACCGGTGCCACCACCGGTCGGTCGACCGCGCGATGGCGGGGCGACAGCGCTGGCATCTGGTCGGCTCGTGGGCGGACCGACGGTGTGTGCGGTCAGCCACCGGGGGCCCGAGCGACGCCCTCACGCATCGGCGCGTGGCGCCGAGCCGGGTTGGCGGAAACCATGCGGCTCCCAGCAGGACCTTTTGCGAGTAGTCTTCGGGGTAGCTGCGTCGTACCGATTCACGCAGCTCGTCGAGCCTGCAACGCCCCGCTGCATTCGGGTTGTTGCCTCCCCGGCCCCGGGCCCAGCCCCCGCCCGCTCACCAAGCAATCCCTGTAAGCAGTTGGGCCGGAGGAACACAATGTCCACCAAGTTTTCGCCCGTGACTGCGTTGGCGCAGCTACGCATCGCCACGACCTGCCCGTCGCCGACCACGGCCCGGGTCGCCGTGGTCGGAGAGGTCGACCTGGCAACCGCAACAGCCCTACGCGACAGGCTGCTCAGCGTGTTGCATGATCACACTCCCGCTGTACTCGACGTCGACCTCGCCGGGGTTACGTTCCTGGACTGCGCCGGACTCCGCGCGCTCGTCGCCGGGCGCAACGCCGCCGTCCAAGCCGGACGCCAGATCCGGGTCACCCACCCGCAACCCATCGTCCGCCGGGTATTGGAAGTGACCGGGCTGCTCGGCGTCCTCACCGCCCCGATCGACCAGCCGGAGCCCCTGCCCACAAAATCCGAATACCCGTCGCGGACTGGACCCACGCCCGCGACCGTCACGGAACCGCCCGGCGTGATGGTTGCCGCCTGACGGAAGCCGGAAGTGGACGTCGCCGACCTGATCGCCGCCGCCCTGCGACCGGGAGTGGTCGCTCGCCCAGGCGATGGACTCGGCTGTCTCGGCGGGCCGCTAGTCGCGGGCGCGCCAGCCGGCGCAACTGTGATGCGAGCCGCGCCACTTTCACCGCGCCAGGACAGCCAGCGCCGTTCTTTGCGGAGCTACGCAAAATGCCCAGCAGCCACACCTTCACCTTCGAGGACTGACCCGCCGCGAAGATCCGCCGCCCCCGTAACCAGGGCCCCGGACGACCGGCGGAAGCGGTGATCGAATCGGGTTCCCGCTATGACGGGCACCGGTCGCTGGCCGATCAGCTACCTGGCACCGGGTCCGTCGCGCCGGGTCTGGGCTCCAGGACCACCACCGCGGTCTCGGACGTCCGCAGCGCGGCGAAGGCGTCCAGGTTCGTGTCGATCTCCCGCCAGCGGGCCCACAGCCGCAACCGCTCGTCGCCTGTCGCGGCGTGAGCACGCACCAGCCGCCGCCCGTCGACCAGATCGACCGTCGCGTCCGGATGCGTCTGCAGGTTGAGCCACCAGGCGGGCTCACCCTCACCCCACCCGTTCATCGCCAGCGAGACCAGGTTCGGCCCATCTTCGAAGTAGCCGATGATGACGCTGCGCTGCCGGCCGGTGTGGCGCCCGGTCGTAGTCAGCCGCAACGCGCCCCAACCGTTGGTGCGCGGTCGCCACAGTCCGAACCGGCCACGAAAGGTCCGGTACAGGCCTCGGTGCACCGACCAGGCGAGACGAATGAACCAGCGCGGCGGAAGCCGCGGTGCTCTCGGCCGGTGCTCGACCGACATGGCGACCTCCCACGTCTAGCTGGCTGTGGTCACACAACAGGACGCTAGCCGCAGCCGGGGGGCGGCCGGGAGAGCCGAACGGGCAGGCACAATGGCCGAATGCCTGCCGACGACGCCCAGCTCTGGCAGTTGCTGCACTCCCTCGACGACCTCGACCACCTCGAGTTCCCCGCGAACTACGACCACCGCCGAGCCAGGGCACGCTTCGACCAACTGGCTCAGCGACTCGATCACGACTTCAACTGCCGGACCGACGTCGACCGGCACGTGGAAGACGCGAGCTTCCACGGCCGCATCAACATCCCCGCCGCAGCCACCACCACCGGCCACCCGCTCGTCATCGTCATCAGCAACTTCGGCGACCTGGCCGTGCTCGCCGTCGACAACCCCGGAGTCTGGAACGACGAGGACGCCGCCCAACTGCTGCACACAGACGACGCCACCCGAATCCACCGGGCCCTCAACGACCTGGACTACACCCTCATCCCCGAAGAACCCCTCTGGCAGCGCTACGACGGCGCCTGGGATCCCGACACCTTCGCACCCGGCGACGCCACATGGTGGGTCCGCTACTTCGACTACCTTTGACCCGGACCGAGAAGACAGATCCACATGATCGTCCAGCCGACCCAACATCTGACACCGATCCGCTACCCATCAAGTGGAGCCCGACAGTGCCGGCAGCCGGGTGTCCGGTCCCGAGACCTGCGCGACAGGTCCGTAGCAGGACCTGCGTGACCACCTTTGCCGGTGGAGCTACCAGCCAAATTGGCTGCAAGATCGCGACGCAATCCTCGCCGCGCACGACCGCCGCTTGGCTGCCCTAGCCGGTCAGACCCTGCGTCAGGTCTGGCTGGTGTGGGACCTCGACGGTGACGAGTGGTTCCTCGACTGTCCAGTGCTGCTCGCCTTCGACGACGACCAGGTCGAGTCGACCACCAGAAGACCGACGACCTCTCTATCACGTTCAACAGCATCGACCGATGAGTTGCGCCAGCACGGCGAGGCCGTCCATATCCGCGGTGAACACTGGAGCGAACGCCCGCCACCCTTACCGGCACGTGCCGGCGTCGTCGAGGCTACTGGTGCTGGAAGTCAGGTGATATGCCGCAAGCGGTGCCGGGGTACGCCGGCGGCTGCCAGCAGGTCCGCGAGGGACGCGGAGGAGTGATCGAGGAAGACGGCGACTTGGTGGTCGTCGCCGAGGTGGCAGGCGGCCGCAAGAGTGCCGAGGTTGATCGGGTCGAGGTCCTGAACATCGGCGAGGTCCATGACCAGGCGCAGAGGCCGCGTGTGCCGGATGGCCTGGACCAGTGTGCGGCGCAGCCCGACGGCGTCCGCGGCGTCGAGGACGCCGTAGGGGTGGATGACGAGGGTGCCGTCGGGTCGGGTGTTGATGTCGACCGTGGTGGCGGTCATCGCGTTACCTTCCGTTACCCCGTGTTCTCCAGGTCGTCAGATTAGGGTCCGCGCAGCGGAAGGGTCGAGGGTTCGCGGAGAAAGTTCACCTGGTCACCGCCAGGTCACGACCGCCGCGATGAGTGTGATCACCGCGGTGATCAGGCAGAGCAGCAGCCCCGTCGCGGTCAGCCGTCGATTGAGCACAGGGTTGCGAGCAACCGGCTGATTCATGGCAAGCCATGTCGTGCCGCCGAGCAGGGCGAGTGCGGCCACCACAAGAGAGATCATGCTCGAACCTGACTGGTCGGTGCTGTCGAATCCAGTCTTCGCCCGGGCGCTGGTCCCGGCTGGCGCCTGCTGCTGAACACCGGACGACGAGGTCCTGAACATTCCTCCGCGCTCTGTTGGCGGAGGTCATGCCGGACAAGTACGTCACGCCCGGCCGCTGAGAGGGCCCCTGCTCCCGTCAGCCTACTTCCTCAATGTACGGCGTGGACGACGGTTGGGCGACGGCCGCGCTCAAAAGAGCCGAGTCGTCGGCGAACTGGCCGAAATCACCGGCAGTCGCCTGGTACCCCAGGAATCAGCGATACAGCTTGCCGGGACAATGCTCGGCAGAGCATCCGATCATGCTCCCTTCGGTGACCATCGGTTCGCCACCTGCCAGGGGCACCCCCACGTACCAGGCCCAGCAGTTGGAGTCTCACGCCTTACGCAGTTCACGAGCCTTGTAGTCGGCCTCAGTGCCGAAAACCTTGCAGAAGGCCGCCTTTTGCTCCCGCAGGAAGATCTTGACGCACTCGCGGCCGACGCGCTCTAGCGTCTTCAGGTCGTCGCTGCCGGCGACCAACTCGACGTTCGCTTGCCCGCCCTTGTTCTGCTTGTTGACCTCGTTGCTGCGCACCATCGACTCGCTGAAGTGCAGCTCAGTCGGAGCAGTCGTGGGTTGAGCTAGACGAGTTGCCAGCACGCTCACCGACGGCTTCACCCCGTCAACGGTGGGAGGCGTGCGCCCGGGAGGCGAGCCCGAGCCATGCCCGGGCTGTTCACCGCACGCACTGGCCCCAAGCAGCGCCAACATCGGCACCATGAACGCAGCAAGCAGCAACCGGAGAGAGGGATGTCGCATGAGCCGTATGCTGCCGCGATCACGGACCATCGAATAGCAGGCGGCCATGGCGGACCTGGTCGCCGCAACGCGCCGTTTCGACCAGCGGCACAGCCTCAGGCTCGACACCGCGGCCCCGCACAACGGCATATGTCCGCGCGAGGTTTGTGACGAAGCCGCCGCGACATTGGGTTCGCGCGCGCCCCGACTTCGCGGGCCGGCCCTTTCGGGCCACCGTTCGAGACGGTTTGCGATCACGGGCTCGGTCCGGACGCAAGCGGTCCCGCAGGTAGGCCTCACCGACTACGGACAGGTGGTAGAGGCATTCAATGGCGGCGCCGACGAGCACGGGCGGGCAGCTCTCCGCTGCCCGCCCACGTCGAACCCTCAGAGTCGGTCGAGCACCGCGAACGGGTCAGCGCCCTCGCCGCAGTCGACGGCCGCGATGCGGCGCCGCAGCGTGAATGTCTCGCCCGGTGCGAGGGTCACCTGCCGCTGGCTCATCACCCAGTTGTAGGCGGCGTACGCGACGAAGCCCGTGTCCTCGTAGAGCAGTCCGTAGGTCTGCCGGTCCGAGCCGGTCATCCCGACCCAGGGCGCGGTGGGCGGGTAGTCGGCCGGGGTGCCATTGGTGATGGTTCCGTGCCCCGGGACGCCGCTGCGTTGGCCGGCGCCGTCGTGGTCGAGCGCGTCGCCGGTCCAGAAGGTGCGCGGCGCCGTGCCGAGGTTGGTGAAGGTGCTTTCCGCCGTCACCCATGGCTCGTTCGGCCGGATGGTGTAGGTCGTGACGACCCGCAGATCGGGCACGGCGGTGCTGGCGCCCGTGGCTCGTACGGTCGCCGCCGAGCCGCCGGCGGAGAGCACCTCCACGGCGGTGGACCGGACGGTGCGCTGCTGCCAGGCGTTGCCGCCGCGGGGCTGCGTCACCGAGGCGTACGGCAGGTTGATCCAGTCGAGCTGGTCGAGGTGTCCGACCGCAGCCAGGTCCAGTGGCTTGCCGACGGTGACTCCGGACAGTTGCGGGTCGTCGGTCCCGGCCGAGACGGCCAGCGCCATCAGGTCGTTGCCGAGCACCAGGTCGGCCGTGCCGGCTTGGGACTGGGGTCCGGGGATCGTCCGACCGGCGCCGGCCCTGGTCGCGGCCCGGTGCAGCGGCAGGTCGAGCTTTGTCGGCGCGCCTTCGACGACCGTCACGGGATGGCTGACCGGCTCGTAGCCGACCCCGTTCACGGCGACGGTGTACCTGCCCGGCGGGGCGAAGGCGAGCACCTCGCCCGACGGGTCCGTGGTGCTCGCCATCGGCTGGATGCCGTCGGTAGCGGTGACCGTCACCTGCACGTTGGGCAGGGCCGCGCCCGTGGCTGCGTCGGTGACCCGGGCGATGATGCCGTCGCCGGCGTCGATCCGGTGCGCTCCCGGTGCGCCGTCGAGCACCTCGAACGCGGCGATGGTGTAGGCCGGCGAGGCGGCGTCTCGGGCGTTCAACACGATGCGCAGGTCGGTCCGCCAGCGCTGCTCGGTGACGTCGCAGATCACGTAACCGCGATAGCTGCCGTTGTAGAACTTGACGTGCGGGTTGGCCGCGAGGCCGGCCCGGACGTCGGCGTCCCACCCGGCGCCGGAGGAGATCGACGTGCCGACGAACTCGGTGGCGACCGTTTTGGAGCCCGGGTCGGTGAAGTCGGTCTTCAGGTCGTTGACCCAGTGGGTGTGCCAGTCCCCGCTGAGGACGATGGGATTCGAGACCTGCTGCGTGGCGATGAAGTCGAGGATGCGGGACCGCGCGGGCGGGTACCCGTCCCACTGGTCCAGGTTGACGATCTGCCCGGGCCCGAGGTCGTAGTCGAAGGCGGCCATGATGGTCTGCTGGGCGACGACGTTCCAGCGTGCCTTCGACCGGCTCAGCCCGTCGAGCAGCCACCGCTCCTGCTCTGGGCCGGTCATGGTGCGGGTCGGATCGAAGACCTCGCCGGTCGGTTCCTTACGCCCGTCCCCCAGCGCCTGGTCGCTGCGGTACTGCCGGGTGTCGAGCACGCTGAACTGGGCCAGCCGGCCGAAGTTGACCCGGCGGTACATGAGCATGTCAGGCCCGGTAGGGCGCTGCTCGGGGCGGAGCGGCAGGTGCTCGTAGTAGGCCTGGTAGCCGTTGGCGCGCCGCTCCAGGAAGGGCCGGCCGTCGGCCGGGCCGGGCGGAATGGAGCCCGCGTAGTTGTTCTGCACCTCGTGGTCGTCCCAGGTCAGGACGAACGGGAACCGGGCGTGGGCGGCGCGCAGGTCCGGGGAGGTCTTGTATAGCGCGTGCAGCCGGCGGAACTCCGTGAGGCTGCCGTTGGTGGTCTCGTAGATGTAGTCGCCAAGGTGGACGACGAAGTCGAGGTCCTGTGCGGCCAGGTCCCGGTAGGCCGGGTAGGGACCGCCGACCCAGGACTGGCAGGAGACGAAGGCGAACCGCATGTGGTCGGCCTTGGCGCCGGGCGGCGGCATGGTCCGGGTACGCCCGGTGCGGCTGTACACCTCGTCGGCGCGGAAGCGGTACCAGTACCAACGGTCGGGGGCCAGGTCGCCCACGACCACGTGCACGGTGTGCGCCGACCCCGGGGCCGCCGTCACCTCACCCGACTGCACCACGTGACGGAACTGCGGGTCGCGGGCCACCTCCCAGGCGACCTGAACGGGATCCGTCGGCATCCCGCCGTCGACCGCGTTCAGCGGATCCGGCGCCAGCCGCGTCCACAGCACGACGCTCTCGTGGTTCGGCTCGCCGGACGCGACGCCGAGAGCGAACGGCGCCGGGTCCAGTTCGTCCGCGTACGCCGCAGGAAGCTCCGCGACCAGTTGGCTCACGGCAACCATGCCGGCCGTACCGCCCGCGAGGGCCAGAAACCGTCGTCGGCTGATGGAGGATGCGTCCGCCACTGCCACACCTGCCTTGATCGAGACGAAGTAGTCCCGACAGCGTCGACAGTCCGACCGCCCGACTCCTGAAGATCATGTGAAGGTCAGCGGTCCGGCGAGTGAGAATCCGGCTCAGGTAGCAAGAGCAGACGAGGCGCAGGTTGAGGGCCCTCCGCAAGCCTGCACGCTGATGTCTCACGGAAGCTTTTGGGCAAAAGTGACGCGTGGCGGAGCATGGATGGACTGACCCATCTCGTATGTGCCCTGGCTGGGAATTCGACGCGAGGGCACAGCATTGACCGGCTCTACCTCCGGATCAGCGGTCCTGCCCGTCAGAGGGGTTGGGGACTGGTTTGAGGGTGCGGAACATCCCCCACCTGTCCTGTGCATGGGGCCAGGGAGGGGTTCCGCCCGCCGCCGGGCCCGAGGTTGGGGCCGACGCGAGCCGGGCGCCTCGGGTGTCGCGCCGTTCTGGTGCGCTGACATCTCACCGATACCCGCCACACCCGAAGGGGAGAACGCGCTCCCACCGAGGGCCTGTCGCGGCTCGATGACGCGCCCTGCCTCCCGCGCCCGGCCCGTGCTGCCGCACTCGTACTCAACAATCAAGCAACACCTGAGCCCAGTTCCCTACCAGGAACCCCACCAGACCTAGGCTCAAGCGACATGCATTTGCTGGGACGGATCCGTCAACCATGCGGTGGGACTCGGCACGGCGGAACATGGCCCCTCAGCGGGGTTTCTCGTCTGGGGTTCCTTCGTGCCAGCGGGCCCGCCAGTCGGCTTCGTGCTTCTCGTAGGTGGTTTTCTCCTCGAAGACGGCCTTGAGCAGGGCTCGGCGGGCGTCGGCCATGACTGCCACCTCGGTTGCCACCAACCCGATGCAGATGGCCGTCAGCAGGCTGAGCGCCGCCAGTGCGGGGAGGTGTGTGGCGAGGGGGATGGCGACCGCGAGTACGAGCACGGTGCCGACGCGGGTCCAGGAGAGCGTGCCGAGGGTGCGCAGTTGGAACAGCATGCCGCCGCAGAGGTAGCAGATCACTCCGCCGAACAGCAGCGGCACCCCCGGGCCGTGCGTCGGCTCGGTGAGGTTGATCGAGCGGTCCGCGATCTGCCGCACCATCTCCTCTGCTCCGAGGGCGAACAGGATGATCCCACCGATCATGACGAGCTGGGCGTATGCGTAGGCGTCCCGCGCCATGGCGACCCGGGAGCGTCCCTGCGCCGCGTGCTGCGCGATCCGGGCGGCCGGAGCGATCATGTCGAAGTGCGTCCACCACAAAGCGGCGGTGAAGAAGATGCCGAGCACCGCGGCGGTGACGCCCCGCCAGGTGACCGGCTCACCGAGGAGGTTGCCGCCGATACCGACGGAGATGATCGACTCGCCCAGGGCAATGATGAGGATGAAGTCGTACCGTTCGGTCCAGTGCTCGGCGGAGGTCAACACCCAGCCCCACGCGTTGGCAACCAGCCCGGCGCCGTACTGCAACAGGACGACGGCGATCCAGAGTCCGTCGCGCACCATGTCGGCCCGTCCCCGGTCGTCGATCAGCGGCGGGATCAGCGCGGCACCCAGCAGCAGGAGGGTGCTCATCGCCAGTTCGGGTGAGTACTTCAGCAACAGGCGACGCTCGCCGGGTTTCTCCCCGGCGACGTGCCAGTACAGCAGCAGGTGCACGCCGCGGAGCACCAGGTAGCTCACCGCGAGCACCACCGGCCCGACAGCCCACTGCACCGGGTTTCCAAACGCCTGCGGGAGGGACAGCGCGAAGCAGAAGAGTGCGGCCATCCCGACGACCATCAGCGCCGGGACGAATCCCACGCCGAGCCGGACCCGGGTCGCGACCACCGTGTGCACCACCCAGCACCACCAGAGCACGGCGAGGACCAGCATGCCGTGCAGCAGGCTGTGGCCGGTGATGTTCGCTGCGGTGGCCCGGGTGATGATGAAGAACGAGAAGACGAAGACCAGGTCGAAGAAGATCTCGAACCGGTCCACGCGGGTGCCGGGGGCCACCGCGACGGCCGGCCCCAGCCGCTCCACCCACCGCCTGCCGGCCACCGACCGAGTGTCGCAGCGCGCAAGCCCTGTCCGGGCGTGATTGGGCGTCAGCCTGCGAGGCGGACACGGTCGGTCCTCGTGCTGCGCATGGTCGCCGCGCACGCCGACCTGCGGAACATCCCCGGCGGCGACATCGACGACGCCGTCCGCCGCAGCGCACAGCTGGACCACTACTGCGCGGAAATCGGTCGTGACCCCGCCCTGAGCGCCCGAATCATCGTCCTGCAGGTGTCCCAGAAGCAGCCCACGCAGGACGCGATCGGGAAGGCGATCGACGCCAGCCACTCGTAGGCGCAGCCGTCGACGAGCGGCTGGCAGTAGGCGTCCACGGCACGGCGCAGCGCGGTGATCCGCTTGTTGCAGGTGGCGGTGTGGGCGGCACGGATATGCCAAGGTCGATGTGGAGGCGGTAGGTGTGGTGCGGGTGGGTGAGGTAGGTGCTGGGTCTGTCGACCGTTCCGTTCTGACGTGTCTACCTCCAGACAGTTGGCCAGTCCCGGGTATTGCCGACGGTCTGGCGTCAGGTAGGAGGTCGTTCAGGATGGCTTCTGCGGCGTACCTGAAGCTCCTCCCGGGCCAGCTAATCACCCCCTCTGCATACCGCCCATACCTCGCTATCGACCAAGACTCCATGGACTAGGTGAACTACCTGGACGCATCCATGCCGCGACCCGACCAGGAACGGGTTGAATTGACGTGTGCGAGTACGGGAGTCGTGTCAGGCGACTGCCCGACGAGGAGATCCGCCATTGCCAGTCAGCCATCACCGCTGTCACGGGTGCTCGGTCGGTGGCCCGTGCTTCGGATTGCCGACTCTATGCGTAGCAGCAGGCCGCCCACTATGAGTACCGAGCCGATGAAGAATCCGACTTCGTAACCGGGCGTTTGGTAGTTGACCATGATCACGATGGCCCCTGCGGCTGCTGCCAGGCCGCCCAAGAAGCCGGTCAGGGCACCGGGTCTTGTCGACCAGTGGGGCTCGGGATTCCGTTCGGTGTTCATCGCGGCAGTTTAGGCAGGCGGTGATCATGAGGCGGTACGGCGGAGCGGGTTGGTACAGCCATCCGTACAGCCATGCCGACCGATAGGCATGGGTGAGAGCCGGCGGCAGCCAACAGGTCAAACAGGTCATCCGCAGTAGCCGACGCCCGCGGACAGCCGCCTTGATCTTCGCAGGGCAGGGGTGCAACCGCTGCGCGCCATTTAGAGGCGGCGTTCACCCAGCGGCCGGCAGCTCATACCCCGTAGGATCCACGGCATCTCACGCCGGTCCCCAGCCTTCCGTCCTCCTTCTGCGGACTGGATGCGACCGCTCGCCCCCTGATCCATCGCTCGTCAAGGCTGTTCATGACGGTCCATCCCCGGCCTGCCATGGCTGGTTCTGCGGCGTCTCTGTCCGTATCTCCTCGTCCGAAGCTGTTGCTGTCAACGTTTGCTGTGTCACAGCACCGTGAGGAATTACGAGGTTCAAATTGTCTGCTCCAACGACCGAGGCACATCGGGGTCTAGGGGCTGACCGATTTTATCGGCGTCTTCTCTTTGTCTGCCGAAGGGGATGGGGCGTGACATTGGTGGTCCGCGGGGGCGTCCTGGTCGAGGAGGTCTTCATACACTCCGACCTTGAACCTGATCAGGTCCAGGCACTCGGTGAGCCTGCCGATCTGGGTGGTGACGTGCCCTTGGTGCTCGCGCAGGAGCGTGAGTCGTTCTTCCTCGTTTCCGGCTCCTTGTCTGACGAGGTCGGCGTATCGGCGGAGCGCGGGCAGGGGCATGCCTGAGGCGCGGAGAATGATGCAGACGGTCAGCCAGTCCACGTCACCCTGGCTGTAGACGCGACGCCCGCCAGGTCCACGCCGCACGGGGTTGACGAAGAGGCCCTCGTGCTCATAGAAGCGCAGCGCGTGAACGCTCAAGCCGGTGCGTTCGGCGACCTGTCCGATGCTCAAGCTTGTTGTGACTCCAGCCATACCGGTCAGGTTAGCGGGTTGACCTAGAGCCGACTCTAGATCCTAGGGTGCCACGCGTGATCGACGCTTCTGTCGCTCTGTGTGCTCGGTTGAACTGGTAAGGGAGCATCACCATGCGCTATCGCACCCTCGGCGGAACCGGTATCGAGGTCAGTGTCCACTGCCTCGGGACCATGATGTTCCAGGCTGTCGGCAACCCCGACCACGACGATTGCGTCCGTATCATCCATGCGGCCCTCGACCAGGGGATCAACCTCGTCGACACCGCCGACATGTACGGACAGGGGGAGTCCGAGGAAATCGTGGGAAAGGCATTGCGAGGGCGCCGTGACGATGTCGTACTCGCCACCAAGGTGCATTTCAGAATGGGCGAGGGTCGCAACCGCGGTGGCAACTCGCGGCGTTGGATCCTCAAGGCGGTCGAGGACAGCCTCAGGCGCCTGGACACCGACTGGATCGACCTCTACCAGATTCACCGCCCCGACCCCGCGACCGACATCGAGGAGACCCTCTCGGTGCTCAGCGACCTCGTACAGCAGGGAAAGATCCGCGCCTTCGGCTGCTCGACGTTCCCGGCCGAGGAGATCGTCGAGGCGCATCACGTCTCCGAGCGGCGCGGCCTCGGACGCTTCCGCACAGAGCAGCCGCCGTATTCGATCCTGGCCCGCGGGATCGAGGCCTCACTCCTGCCCGTCTGCCAGCGCTACGGGATGGGAGTCCTGGTCTGGAGCCCACTGGCCTTCGGGTTCCTCACCGGCAAGTACCGCAAGAACCAGCCCGTCGACCTGTCAACCGGCCGTCCCACAATCCGGCCGGCGCAATTCGACCCCACGATCGCGGAGACCGCCGCCAAGCTCGACATCGTCGAACAGCTCGTCGAACTCGCGGAAAGCATCGGCTGCACCCTTCCCCAGCTCGCCGTAGCGTTCACCGTGGCCCACCCCGCCGTCACCTCGGCGATCATCGGGCCGCGGACCATGCCGCAGCTGGAGGACCTCCTCAAGGGCGCTTCACTCACCCTGGACGATGCGACACTCGACCGGATCGACGAGATCGTGCCGCCCGGGACCAACATCTACAACCCCAACGCCCCCTTGCCCCCGCGGTCACTGACCGACCCCGCAGTGCGTCGCCGCCCAGTCGCCGAACGCGCCGCCGCCTAATCCGGGTGGCACGTGGATCTCCTCGTCGGGCAGTTGCCAGACCGTCCAGGCTTCCGGGGACGGGGACAAAGTGGAGCGCCCTACGTCCGAACGACCTTGGCCCCGTCCCCGGAAGGCTGGTAGCCCTTGTGGTGCCCGGCGAGGTGATCCGCTCCCGGCTGATCTCTGAGGGTCGGGGTTCGGGGCGGAGCCGCGAGGTCCTCAGGGTCCAGGTTCAGCGTGGCCGGCCGGGGCCGATGCCGGCCGGGCCTCTGCTGGCCGCTGTTGACCGCTACATCGGGCACGGATCGGGGCACGGACCTGTGGCTGAGGCTTCCCCCTGCGGCCCGCCCGGTCCCGAAGATCCGAACATCCGCGCGGGCGTCACGACAGCGTTGGGTAGCCGAAGATCCGCCGTAGCTTTCGTCCGCCGATCATCACCCCGAGCGGCCCAAGATCCCGACACGCTGGGCCGACGCAGACCCTCGCCCGACGGGGCGGACACGGCCGGGACGAGTTAACACTGCTCCCTACCCGCGAACGGACCATGACCGGGTCCTGGTTCCACCGGCCTATTGATGGTGTTGGTGGAACGATGGAGACGTGGGAGCTGCGAAAACCGCTATGCCTGTTACCTCGCCTCTTGCTGGCGAGCCGATCAAGCGTGCCGATGCCGAGCGGCTCGCGGGAGTGCTGAAGGCATTCGCCGACCCGGCCCGGCTGCGACTGCTCAGTCTGATCCAGTCCGCTCCGGAGGGCGAGGCGTCCGTCAGTGACCTCACCGCGCCGCTTGGTCTCTCCCAGCCGACCGTGAGTCATCACCTTCGGATCCTCACCGAGGCCGGCCTGCTCGAGCGCGAGAAGCGGGGCGTCTGGGCGTACTACCGCCTGGTGCCGTCCGCGATCGCGGCGATCGCCGACCTGTTGACGCCGCCGCGCAAGCGGGCGACGAGGAAGGCCCGCTGAGCGGCACTGCCGAAGGCCGGCGCCGGTGCAGGGTTCCCAGCCGTCGGTCGGCAGACTCCGAAGTCGTCGAGGTGGTGGCGACCGCAGTGGGTCTGCTTGAGCGTGAAGTGCTGGTGGGTGCGGAAGGCGGCGCCAGCCGCCACACCGCCCTCGCTGGCCAGACAGCGCCAATCGAACGCTTGCACGAGGCGGTGGTGCGGGAAGTGGCGGGGCGCTGGTGGAACGGCATCTGGGGACGGCTGGGCCGCCGGAACGTGTGGCTGACCCGCGAGGTCCGGTGGAAGGTCATCGCCCGCGCCGGCGACGCGGAGACGGGTCGGGTATTGCGGTGGGAGTTCGACACCGAACCCGAAGCTCTCGCCATGATTCAGCGCCTCCTGGCCGCCGACGGCGGCGGGAGTTGGCGCAAGCAAGACGGTGACGCCGCCTCGTCCCCGCCCCAGTGACGGCTCCAGGGCCGCGCCGGCAGCGCAGCCCGAGAGACGGCGGCCGCCGGCCGGAGCGGTGCGGTCAGGGCCAGCCAACGCCCGCGTCCGCCGCGCTGAAATGTGTCTACCTCGCAGTGATGAGCCTCGACCCCACCGGGCAGGGCCGCCGGCGGTGGACCATGCGCTGGAAACCCGCCCTCAACGCCTTCGACATCGCCTTCGAAGGACGCCTGTCCGCAGGCCGAAAGTAGTCGTCAACAACCCGAGTTACACCGTTCGTTTGACAGACCCGCCCCCGTCAGCACATCACCCGTCGCCACGCGGTGAAGCAGCGGCTGATCGACGTGCTCGAGGACGACGCCAAAAACGTCGGATGAAAACGCGGCGAGATTGGCGCAGGCGATCCAGCGCCACGCGTTTGGGCGCAGGCTGCCAGGCTGCTTTCGGAGCCGGTTCAAGACTTGTGCATGCCCTGCGGGGGTCACTGGTAGGCCCTGATGCGCAGCGCCGGCTGTGAAGGCCGGGTCGGCCTACCCCGAGGTGGTCACAGATTTGGCCTCAGATTTCAGCAGTGAAGGGTTGTGGCGCAGGGATCTTCGCTCGGGTGGTCATGCCGACGGTGGCGAGTGCGCAGCAGATGGCGACGGCGGTGAGCAGCGGTATGTAACCGCCGGCGGTGTGCAGGAGAATCGCGGCCGCGAGGGGCGCGGTGGCTTTGGCGATGGTGACGGGGGCGGCGAGTCCTCCGGCGATGGTGGCGTAGGCGGTGGTGCCGTAGCGGTCGGCGAGCAGGGCGGGGGTGGCGAGGCTGGTGATGCCGAAGCCGAGTCCGAAGCCGACGACGGTGATGACAGCGCCGGTGCGGGTGCCGGCGAGCAGCGGTATCGCGAGGACAGCGCCGGCCTGGGCGGCGAAGACAGCGGCCACGATGGTGGTGATGGGCAGCCGTCGGCGGACGCCGGTGAGGATGAGCCTGCCGGTGACCGTCATCATCTCCGGGATGGTGAAGGGCTCTCCTAAACTTCGCCGGCGAGCGGATCGGCCGCCACGAGGTGGCCAGCTTCATCCGCCGGCTGGCCAAGGCGGCCGGCCTGCCCGGCTGGAAGCAGATCAGCCCGCACTCCTGCCGGCAGGCCTGGAACACCATCGCCCGGAAGAAGGGCGCCGACCTCGAGGACCGGCAGCGCGCCATGGGCCACGCCGACCCGCGCACCGCCCAGCGGTACGACCGGGACAAGGACTCCCTGGACCGTCCTGGTGGCCGCCGCGACCTCCGGCAGCCGGCCGCAGCGCACCCCGCCCGCCCCGAGCTGTCGCCACGCGCGTCCGCCGTCGGCTACCCCGCCGCGAGCCGGCCTGCCGCCGCCGTGGCGACCATCCGGGCGTACGGCTCGTCCCGGTCGGGCGAGAACATCACGGTGCCGACCAGGTCGCCGACCCGGACCACCGCGACGAGCGTCACGATCGGATCGGCTGCAAGCGTCTCACCCTCGTAGTTCCACTGCTCCTCGCGGACGAGCAGCGCCTCGTCCCCAGCGAAGCCGGTGCCCACGACGGTGAACCTGCGGGGCGCCGGACTTCCGGGCGCGGTCGACGGTGTCGCCGTGCCGGCGCAGGTCGCCAGCACGTGACGTACGTCGTCGAGCGCCCGCGGGCCCCACCCGCCCGCATACCGGTGCAGGTGTTCGTAGACGTACCCGGCCGACCCGGTGGCGTACCCGGTGAAGTCGAGGTCCGCCTGCCGGCGCAGCGACGGGTAGTCGGAGCTGCCGTAGGCCGCGCACAGGTCGGCCCAGCGCCACGTGTCGCCGGAGAACGGCTCGCTGGGCAGCTGCTTCCGCCACGCACCCGGCCCGAGATCCGCTGGCCGGAGCATGAGGGTGCTCAGGTCCGCCGTGCCGGGGTCGGGCCTGCCGCTGCCGTTCGGGCTCGGCGGAGCGCTCGTTGCCGGGGTCGTCGGGCTCGGCGCCACGCTCGGCGACCCGGTGCCACTCGGCGCCACGGTCGTCCGGCTGGCGCCGGGGGTTGGCGAGCCGTCGCCCGGCCCGAGGTTCGCAGCCCAACCGACCCCCGCCCCCGCCACGGCGACGACGGCCAGGCCGGCTACGACCGCCTGGCGCTGCGAGCGCTGCCGTCCGCGACGGCGGACCGCCTCGGGGAACGCGAACGGCGCCGGCGGCTGCTGCCCCCGCAGCGGCGCGAACGTGCTCTCGAATCCGTCAGACATTGTGCGCCTCCGAAGGTGTCACCTCGAGCAGGTTGGCGAGCGCTCGCCGGCCGCGGGACAGGCGGGCCTTCACGGTGCCCTCGGGCACGCCGGTCTCCCGCGCCACGTCGGCCACCGGCAGGCCGACCAGGTGGTGCAGCACCAGTGCGGTCCGCTGAGCGGGCGGCAACTGGGCGAGCGCGCCGACCAGCGCGACGCTGTCCGGGTTGGGGCCGGGCACGTCCTGCGGCGGGCCGGCCCGACGGTAGGCATTCAGCGCCGAACGGGCCCGCCGCCAGCGACTCACCGCGACGCGGCGGGCGACCGTCCGTACCCAGGCCTCCGGATCGGCGTACTCGCCGACCGTCGACCACCGTTGCCAGGCCCGGGCGTACGCCTCGTGCACCACGTCCTGCGCCTCGGCGGCGTTGCCCGTGAGGGCGTACAGGCAGTCGTAGAGCCGCTGCCTGCTACCTCGGTAGAACGCGTCAAAGCTCTCCTCGCCTGACATGCGTCCCCTCCCTCCCCGCCTGGTCGTACCCCTAGTCACGCCGCACCCCCGCCGGCGGTTGCCTGCCGGGCGGTGGTTTCGCTCCGGAGCTGGGGCCGGGGGGTACGCAGTGTTCCGGAAGCGCGGACACGGAGCTCATCCGGGGGTGACGCGTCGATGGGCCGCGGCCGCGCGGTAACCGCCACGACCGCGTGGTGATCGAGATTGATCTGTCACGCAGGTCCTGAGATCCGGCAAGCCGGCAGCCGGCCTGCCAGCCGGACTCACCGGCCGCAAGGGCGCCCGGTTCGACGCGATCCGCGCGCTCGCCAGCGACCACGGCGGCTTCCGCCCGCTCGCCACCGCGGCCTTCCCCGGCATCGGCGTCGGCGTCGGCGTCCTGTGGCTGGACAAGCCGCCAGCCGGCGACGACCGGCCGACCTGCTCATGCGTCGCTACACCGGCGACGAGACGCCGGTGCGCGTCGAGCAGCCACAGACCAGCCTGGGCGCCGCCCGCACCATGCCGGTGCACCTGCGCTACGACCCTTGGTGCCGGGCAGACCGGACACTGCGGTTCGCAGGACGGTGCATGCAGTGCCCCCGCCTGGTCTGGGGTTTCGTCGACGGCGACAACGACCCGCGGGGCGTCCTCGGACTGCACACCTACTGCTGGCCGCACTACCCGGAAGCCACGACTTGGAGGGCGCTCCGGCCGTCCTGTGTGCCGAATGCGGCAACGACGGGGATCTGGTCGACAAGGCGCTCACCGTCGCCCGCCGGGCGTGGATCAACCCGGCCGAGGATTCCGACGTCGACGACGAGCTGGTCGACCAATTGCGCGGCAATCCGGAAGGGGTGTCGTGCGCGACCGGGAGGCCAAGGCGGTCCAACTCGACCTGCTCGACCTCATCCCCACCTGACGGCAGTCCACCAACAGTCAAGCGGGCCCGCATTGTCGGGGGTCGGTCGTAAGTTCTGCAGCCGTGAGCGCCCTTCAGACTTACCGCTACCTCCAGCCGTCCACGCTGCACCGGGGTGACCTGGCGCTGCAGACCAGCGGCGGGCCCGCGACCAACCCGCGGTTCTTCTCCGGTTTCCTGACGACTCCGCAGGCGGCGGCCGCCGGGCTGCTGGCGGTCGCCGAAGTCGCCCGGACCCGGTATCACCAGCCGGTCAGCCCGGCGAGCCTCGATCCCGTGGTCACCGGCAGCCGGGACCGGATGCGCTTCGAGTCGTTCTCCGGCTGCTGCGGGGTGTACGCGCGGCTGGACGTCGTGCCGGCCGGGTTCGACGGCGACATCGTCGAGCACGGCACCACCAACGTCGACGTGAACGCGCCGCTGCGGGAGGCGCTGGCCCGGGTGGGCGGCATCGACCCGCTGCACCTGTCGGTGGGGCCGGACGACCTGACCGTGTCCACCCTCGACGGTCCGGTGGTGGAGAAGAAGGTGCCGCTGCCCGGGCGTTGGCTGCGGGGGTTCGCCGAGGTCCATCTGATCGCTGCGGCCATGGAACCGCGGGCGGAGATCCCGGCGGCGGAGGCGGCCGCCTTCCTGCGCCGGCTGCCCGCGGGCAACGACCGGTCGGTGCTCTGGGTGGTGCCGGCCGGGCGCTCGCTGCGGCTGACCTCGCGCCCGGTGCCCGGCGCGGTGTGCCTGGCCGGCGCCGGACGGCTCGCCACGCTGCGTGGGCTGCTCCGGTACGCGAAGACCCTGCGGGTGTACGGGCCACCGGCGGCGGCCGGGTCGCCGCCGCTGCCGAGCGTGTGGGAGCTCGACACCGGCGCGCTGCGGCTGTCGCTGACCCTGTCGCCGGAGCCCTACCGGGGTTTCTCCGGCGAGGGCGGCGCGCTGACCGCGCTCGCCACGGACGACGTCACCGACGACGCCGCGCTGGTCGCCGCGCTGCTGTCCTGGGACCCGACGATCGATGTCCACGCGCTGGCCGCCTCGGCGGGGATCTCGGCGGACCGGGTCCGGGCCGCGCTGGCCCAGCTGGGCACCGCCGGCCGGGTCGGCTTCGACGTGGCCGAGGCGGGCTACTTCCACCGGGTGCTGCCGTACGACGCCGGCCGGGCCGAGCGGGACAATCCCCGGCTGGTCGGGGCGCGGGCGCTGGTCGAGGCGGGTGCGGTCACGCTCGACGGCGAGGCGGCGACCGTACGCCATGGCGACGAGGTCTACCGGGTCCGCCGCCGGACGGACGGCTCGTACACCTGCTCCTGCCCCTGGTGGGCGCGGCACCGCGGTCAGCGCGGGCCCTGCAAGCACGCGCTCGCCACGACGATGGTGGGCGCTCCGGTGGAGGTCGGGGCGTGACCGATCCGTTCGAGTTCCTGGTCCGGGGCGACATCAGCGCGGCCGTCGACGCGGTCACCGGCCTCGACGACCAGGGGCGGCGGTCGTTCGCCGACGGGCTGGTGGCCCACGTGCGCCGACGGCGCGACAACTGGTGGTGGAACAACGAGGCGACGGCCCTGGCGGTGGCCGCGGTCGGGTGCCTGCCCACCGCCGCCACGGCGGCCGAGCTGCTCGGCCGGCGGAACGTGTCGCTGCGGGCCGCCGACGCCGGGCTGGTGGTCCAGGTCGCGCGGACGCGCGGGGTGCCCTGGCTGGCCGAGCTGGCATACCGGCTGGCGGACCGGCTCCGCCGGGACGACCCGATGGACGGCTGGGGATTCGTCGCCGAGCTGCTCACCGCCGAGAAGGCGGCGACACCCACCGGTGACCAGTTCGTGGAGGGGTGGCTCGCCCTGATGGCGTGGCCGCCGGAGTGGCAGCGACCGGTCCCGCTGGTGGACCGGCTCCGGGCGGACGTGTTCCTCGACGCCCTGGTGCCGCGCCTGTTCGAGGTGGACGGCGCCGGGACGCGGATGTCCTTCGACGAGTTCATGACCGACGAGAAGCTCGCCCTGCCGCGCGCGCTGGCGCGACTGGCCGGCGAGGGCCGCCTGGACCGGACGATGCTGCTCGACGGCTGCGTGAGCCGGCTGTTGCGCGGCGACCGGCCGGCCGCGTTGCGCGCGTTCGTCACCCTGCACGCCCTGCTGGAGCCCACCGCCAGCGAGGTCGACCGGCATCGCGGAGACTACCTGCGCCTGCTCGCCGACGCCCCCGGGTCCGTGGCGTCGATGGCGCAGAAGACGCTTCGGGCTCTTGACGGCGTGGAGGTCGAGGGGCTGCTCGACGCGTCGCGGGCCGTCCTCGTCCGGCCCGACAAGGCGGTGGTCCGCGCCCAGCTCGGCTGGCTGGACCAGCTCGCCCGCCGGCACCCCGACCGGGCGACCGAGATCGCCGAGGTCATCGCGACAGCGGTCGACCACCCGGCGGCGGACGTCCGCGACCGGGCCGGCACGCTGGCCGCCCGGCACGGGCACGTGGTCGCCCCGCGGGTCGTGGTCGGTGCGGTGGGCGACGACCTGCCGCCACCGGCCGGCCCGCTGCCCGCGCCCCCGGCCATCACCGACCCGGACGAGCTGGCGGAGGAGGCCGCCTCCCTGCTCGGCGGCCCCACGACGGCGTCCGGTCTGGAACGGGTCCTCGACGCAGTGGTCCGGCTCGCCGGTGGCGACCGGGCCCGGCTGAAAGACGCCCTGCTTCCGGTGCTGCGGCGGCACCGCGCCGGCGCGGAGGAGCACCCGTGGGATCCGTGCTGCCTGTGCGGTCTCCTCGGCGGGGTGCTGCACGCGGCGGCCGACCCGGTCGAGGGGGGCGTACGGCGGGGACGGTGGGCCGCGATGCTGGCGGCGTTGCGGCGCCGCACGCCGGGCGGACCGTCCCTCGATCCACGGGTACCCCCGCCGCACCGGCTGCTGCGCGCCCGGCTGGCCGAGATCGGTGACCGCGTCGGCCCGCCCCAGCACCCCGGTCTGCTCGCGGCCCCGACCACGGCAAACGGCGCCATCGACCCGGAGGTGCTGTACGAGCGCCTGACCCGGCTCGGCGAGCGCGGCGCGTGGGAGATGGACCTGACGCAGGCCCTGCTGCGGCTGCCCGCACGGGTCGACGAGCCCCTCGCGGCCAGGGCTGCGGCGCTCGGCACGCCCGCCGGTAACCGGCTCGCCGGATGGCTGCGTGCCGGCGGCCTGCCGACCCCGGACCAGCGGGTGGTCACGCTGCCGCGTAGCGAGCACCGACAGGGCTACTACTGGGGGTACGAGCACCTGCCCCGGCAGCGGACGCACGTGCTGGTCAGCCCGCCGGAGGGCGTCGACGACCCGTTCGGCCTGCTCACCGTGCCGGCCGGATCCGTGGACAGCTACGTCGGCGGCGCGGCCCTGCTCTGGCCGGCCGTGCTGCCCGGCTACCGGGGACTGGTCGCGGCGTACGCGCTGCCCGACATCGCCAGCGGCGCCGACCAGGACCTGTCCGGCGGCGCCGCGATCCTGCCGCTGCTCGCCGAGTGCGGCGGCGACGGCGGTCCCGCCGTCGACCTCGCCCTCGCGTACGGCCTGGGTGCCCGGCACGAGTCCGACCGGGTCGCCGCCGTTGACGCCCTGCTGATGCTGGCCGCCGCCGGCGACCTGGACGCTCCCGCGGTCGGGGCCCACCTAGGCGCCCTCGCCGCCGTCGGTGACCTCACGCTGACCCGCACCCTGCAGCCGCTGCGTGACGCGGCAGCCGCCGGTGCCCCGCTCAGCACCTGGCGCCTGCTCGCCGCCGCGTTGCCCGCGCTGCTCGCGGCGCCGAAGGCCCCGCGCGGCACCCCGGACCTGTTGACCCTGGCGGCGGAGACGGCGGGCGCGGCCGGCGCCCGGATCGACGTGCCCGGGCTGGCCGAGGTCGCCGCGCGCGGCGGGTCGAGCCGGCTGGTCACCGAGGCGCGGCGCCTGGCCGCCGCGCTCGACCAGTGACCGGGATGCTGGTGGCGAGGCGTGGATGAAAGCCGGCTCACGACCTCCGGCCCTGTCCGGCGGGATCTCCGCGGCGCGGTGCTGCCGCTGTTCCTTCAAGAACAAGCAGGAGGACTGCGTGAAGGTCGTGCTGAGGCCGTAGCGGCGGCGGGCGGGACGGGGCGGAGTGCGGCCGGCGACCCCGCCCCTACCCGTGGCTCGGGACCGCCGGCGACGCCGCGCCAGCGCTGGGGACGAGGCCGGCCGTCAGGTCGGCGACGTGCTGGTGGTGGCGATCCGGGGCGCGAAGAACGTGGTGCAGACCGTGGACGGCACCGTCGACGCCGACGAGCCGACCGGCGGCGTCGTCTACCGTGACCCGAAAACCGTCCACATGCTCACCAATGTGGGCGCCACCACGTACATCGCGCGCGCCTGGTCGAACTGAAATAACCGCTGGCACGGCGGTCGGACGTGGAATCCGGCATTCCGGTGGAAACGGGCGCATCAGGTGCGTAACGTGCCGGACATGGTCTTTCGCACTTGGCGTAACCTGTTGCTCACAGCGCTCGGGATGGGCGTGCTCGCCGGTGCCGGTCAGCTCGGCATCGCGTTCGGCTTCGGCATGGTCCAGCTCACCGGCGCCTCCACCGGCGCCACCGTCAACCAGTGGCCTGCCCAGCTCGTCTGGGTGGGCTGGTTCGCGGCACACGCCGCCGTAGCCGGCACCGTCGTCACCGCACGCCTGGCCCGCCGGTACGGGGTGCTGGGGAGCACGGGCAGATTGGTGGCCGTCGCCGCCGCCGCCGCGCTGGGCGCCACCGTCGTCGCGCCGCTCTGGGTCCGGCCGGCCCAGGCCGCCGAGCGCTTCTCTGTGGACCCGATCTGGGCCGTCGGCATCTGCGCGACCCTCGGCGCGCTGGTCGGCGCGGGTGCCGCGATCGCCGTAGTGGTGAAGCCGCCGCTGGGCTGGAACATGGCGGCGGTGGGCGGCGTGGTCTGGCTGCTGGCGCTCGTCTCGGTCGTCCCGTCGCTCGCCACCGCCGGGCCGTTGCCCGCCGTACGGCTCGGTGTGCTGGAGCCGGCCGGGCTCGACGCCGACATGGCACACCGGCCGGCGTTCCTGATTCTGCCGGCGGTGGCCCTGCTCATCGGCGCGGCGACCGGCGGGCTGGCCCGCTGGCGCGGGCATCCGCCGCTGGTCAACGGCGCGACCGGCACGGCCGGCACGGTGCTGGTCGCGTTCGCCTACCTGACCGCCGGTCCCGGCGACGCCGTCGACCGGTACCAGATCACGCCGTACTACGGCGCGCTGCTCGCCGTCGCCGCCGGTGTGCTCGGTTCGGCCGCCGCCGCGTTGTTCCGCTGGCCGCTCCTGCCGCGCACCGCCGAAGCGCGGGTCGTCGAGCCGACCGACATCCTCGGTCCGCTGTCCGCCGGCCCCGCCGTGCCGCAGGCCATGACGCCGGCCGCTGGTGGTACGACCGACGAGCCGGAGCCCGTCGACCTGGCCGGCACGGGGCCGGTCGCCAGCGCGACCGCAGCGAAGCTCCCGACCGCAGCCGAACCGCTGGGCTTCGGTGCGCCGGCTGGCGACCGGGACGCCAGCGCCGTACCGGCCGACTCCGCGACGCGGACCGCCGCACCGGCCGTTACCGCCGTACCCGCCGACCTCGCCACACCGGCCGACCTCGACGACACCCCGGAGACATCGGAACCGGCCCCCGCGACGGCGGCCCACCTTCCCGCGGGACCCGGCGGGGACGGCTCCGGGACGGCGGAGGCGGAGGCCGACAACACCGAACCCGCCGCCATGCCGCCCGACGGGGCACTCGTCGCCCCGGGAACCCGCCGGATGTACCAGCCGCCGAAGACCGACCGGACGCGGATTCAGGCGACCTGGCCGGTCGTTCCGGCGCGGCGGGTGCCGCCCTCGACCGAGCCCGCTCCGGGCGCCGAGGCGACCCACTCGGCCGGCACGCAAGAGAGGCCCGAACCGGCGCTCCCGCCTCGGCACCGGCCGCCCCTGCCCGACCTGAACCGGGCCGCGAACTGGGACGCCCTCGCGACCGCCCAGCGCGCCGGGCCCCCGCCCACGACCGACGCCGCGCCGGCCGCCCCGGCATCCGTCGTCGAGGCGGGACGGGCCAGCGGGCGGGCCAGCGGCCGGCTGGGCCTGTTCCGGCGCAACAAGTCCCGGGCCGACGGGAACGGCGCGGGCACCCCGGCGGACGGCGAGCCGCTGCCGAGTCAGGACGCGGAGTTCGTCGACTGGGTGACCCAGCTGGGCAAGCCGGTGGCGGACAGCGAGCCGGACAGGCCCCAGCTCGGGCCTATGCCGTTGGGCTCCGTTCGGTCCCGTTGAGTGCAGTTCAAGGCCGTTCAGCGCGCCCGACTGCTCCCAAGCCGCTCCCCCGATCGCGGCCGCACATGGCCCCACACGGTTGGCCGGGTCAGTCTGCCTGACGCGGGGCCTGCGGCACGAAGCGCGCGATCCGACACTTGGTACGGACGGTGCGAACGCCCTCGGGCACCCCGCGGTTGGTCACCGCGATGATGATCGGCAAGACCTTGAAACTCACTAGCGGGATTCGAGCCTCAGCCCGCACACCCCATAACGAGCTGCACCGCAAGAAGGAGGTCGAGCAGTCCCCGGACCCATCACCGTGTGTCGAGCGTGAGGCGCCGAATCGCAAACCGCCGTTAGCTCGCGCCGGGCCGGCTCGGGTTACCCGCGCTGCAACCAGGGGTAGCGAGCGGTGTCCTGCCCGGCGTAGTCGGGATCGAGGTAGATGAAGACGCGCTGGATCTTCCAGTCGCGGATCTCGAACACGTCGCACCAGCGTCCGGCCCCCCACTCGGGAAGCCCTGCCCGCCACGGTCCGTCCCGGTGCTCGCCGTGGCTGGTGCCCTCGCAGACCACGGTGTCGGTTCCCGAGAAGATCCAGTTGAAGTGGGAGTAGTGGTGCTCGATCTGCTTGATCATGCCACCCACCTCGCCGAACAGTCGGCCGATCTGTTCCTTTCCGGTGGCCAGCCCCCACTTCGGGAAGTACACCTGGGCGTCATCGGCAAACAGGTCCAGGATGCTGCCCCCGGTGGAGGTCACACCACCGTTGTCGAAGGCTTTCAGGTATTCCAAGACGACCGACTTGCGCTGTTCATCGGTCATGGTCTGGGTGTTCAAAGCCATGGTCGACTCCTTCTCGATCCGATGGTTTCAGGCCTGTGCAGCGTTGTCCGAGGCTGCGTGTCAGGTGCGGGTCATCGGACTCCCTGGCGGGTCCGGTCCAGCAGCGGCACCTCGAGAAGACGCATCAGCTCGTCGAACGTGCAGTCGAACAGTTCCCGTACTGCCACGCCCTCGTCCTCGATGAGGAACACCGCGAGGTCGGTGTAGACGCGGCTGACGCATCCCACACCGGTCAGTGGGTAGGTGCACTCCGGCACCAGCTTCGGGGCTCCGTCCCGCGACAGCAGATCCATCATCACGAACGTCTCCCTGGCCCCGATGGCGAGGTCCATCGCGCCGCCGACGGCCGGGATGTCGTCGGGCCGGCCGGTGTGCCAGTTCGCGAGATCACCGCGGGCCGACACCTGATAGGCGCCGAGCACGCAGACGTCCAGGTGGCCGCCGCGCATCATGGCGAAGGAGTCGGCGTGGTGGAAGTACGAGGCGCCCGGCAGTTCGGTCACGGGGACCTTGCCGGCGTTGATGAGGTCGAGGTCGACCGCATCCCCCTGCGCCTCGGGCCCCATGCCCAGCATGCCGTTCTCCGTGTGCAGCACGACGCCGCTGGCCGGGGAGAGGTGGTTGCTGATCCGGGTCGGTAGCCCGATGCCGAGGTTCACGAAGGCTCCGTGCGGGATGTCGCGCGCGACCCGGGCGGCAAGTTCGTCCTTGCCGAGCCCGCGCCGGCTCACCCCGCTCACTGACCCGCTCCGACCGGCTCGGGCACCGGCACGGGTGCCGGCACACGGACGATGCGGTCGACGTAGATGCCCGGCGTGACGATGACCTCCGGGTCGAGCGCACCGACCGGCACCACCTCCTCGACCTGCACGACCGTCGTCGTCGCGGCCGCCGCCATGATCGGCCCGAAGTTGCGGGCGGTCTTGCGGTAGACCAGGTTGCCGAGCTCGTCGGCCCGGTGCGCCTTCACCAGGGCGTAGTCCGCTCGCAGCGGGTACTCCAGCACGTAGTGCCTCCCGTCGATCTCACGGACCTCCTTGCCCTCGGCCAGAGAGGTCCCGTAGCCGGTGGGGGTGTAGAAGGCTCCGATGCCGGCGCTGGCGGCGCGAATGCGCTCGGCGAGGTTGCCCTGTGGAACGAGCTCCAGCTCGATCTCACCGGCCCGGTACTTCTCGTCGAAGTGCCAGGAGTCCCGCTGACGGGGGAAGGAGCACACGATCTTGCGGACGCGACCCGCACGGATCAGCGCCGCCAGGCCCACGTCCCCGTTGCCGGCGTTGTTGTTCACCACAGTGAGATTCGTGGCGCCGCACGCGATGAGCGCCTCGATGAGCTCGACCGGCTGACCGGCGGTGCCGAATCCGCCGATCATCACCGTGGCGCCGTCGGGGATCCCCGCGACCGCCGCGGTCGGGTTGTCCAGGATGCCGGCCACGGCTCAGGCGTCCAGGTTCTCGAGAACCATGGCGAGCGCCTGCCCGACCCCGATGCAGATCGCGGCGACCCCCCACCGCTCGCCCGAAGCCCGCAGCGAGTGGGCGAGCGTGCCGAGCACGCGGGTCCCGGAGGCGCCCAACGGGTGACCGATGGCGATGGCGCCGCCGTGCGCGTTGACGATGTCGGGGTCGACGCCCCAGGCGTTGATGCACGCCACGGTCTGGGCGGCGAACGCCTCGTTCAGCTCGACCGCGCCCACCTCACCCCAGCCGATGCCGGCCCGCTTGAGCGCCAGGTTGGCGGCCTCCACCGGCGCGAACCCGAAGTACTGCGGGTCGTTCGCGGCAGCCCCGCGACCGGCGATGCGCGCCAGCGGGCACCGACCGACGATCTCTTCGGCGGACGGGCTGCCCAGCAGCACCGCGGACGCGCCGTCGTTGAGCGGCGAGGAGTTCCCGGCGGTCACCGTGCCGTCCTGCTTGCGGAACACCGGCCTGAGCGCGGCGAGCTTCGCCAGGCTGGTGTCGGACCGGATGGACTCGTCGCGGGCGAGTTCCACCCCGGGCACGCCGACGACGAGGTCGTCGTAGAACCCCGCCTCCCAGGCCCGCGCAGCAGCCTGGTGCGAGCGCAGCGCGATGACGTCCTGCGCCTCGCGGCCGACCTGCTCACGGATCGCGAGCAGCTCGGTGGCCTCGCCGAGAGAGACCGTCCACTCCGGATTCATCCGCGGGTTCACCAGGCGCCAGCCCAGCGTGGTGGAGACCAGCGTCGCATCCCCGGCCGGGTACGCCTTCTCCGGCTTGGGCAGCACCCAGGGCGCCCGGCTCATCGACTCCACACCGCCGACCAGCACCACGTCCGCCTCGTCGAGGGCGATCTGCCGGGAGGCGACGATGGCCGCGTCCAGGCTGGAGCCGCACAGCCGGTTCACCGTGGTGGCCGGTACCGACGTCGGCAGGCCGGCCAGCAGGCCGGCCATCCGGGCGACGTTGCGGTTGTCCTCCCCGGCGCCGTTGGCGTTGCCGAGCACGATCTCGTCGACGCGGTCCGGTTCCAGCGCGGGCGCGCGCTCGACCAACGTCCGCAGCACGTGCGCTGCCAGGTCGTCCGGCCGTACACCGGCCAACGCGCCGCTGTACCTCCCGAAGGGGGTGCGTACGGCGTCGTACAGATACACGTCGGTGGGCATGGGTCAGGCCTCCTCGTGAGCCGCGGGCGCCAGGACGATGTCGAACCGCACGCGTGACCACGCCCGGTCGCCCAGGTCGCGGCCGTCGGGGGTGGGGGAACCGGCCGGCTTCGGCTCGAATTCCTTGACCAGCGAGTCCCGTACTCCGAAAACGCTGTCGCGGTCCAGCAGCTCATCCCCGCGGACGAAGATGTGCGTCACCAGGGTCCGGTATCCCTCCCCCTGGATCATGAAATGCAGGTGCGAGGCCCGCATCGGGGACCGGCCGGTGGCGGCCAGCAGCCGGCCGACCGGGCCGTCGTGCGGGATCGGGTACGGCGTCGGCGTGACCCCCCAGAAGCGGTAGTTCCCGTCCGAGTCGCTGTACACGTGGCCACGGGCGGCGACCCGGTCGTCGCCGTACTGGACGTCGTAGAAGCCGTCCTCGTCGGCCTCCCAGACCTCGATCCGCGCATGCGGCACCAGCTTGCCGTCCGTATCGGTGACCGTGCCCTCGACCCAGCACGGCTGCCCGGACGCTCCGGCCGCGATGTCACCGCCGAGCTCGATCTCCGGTGAGCCGTCGACGAAGAACGGGCCGAACACCGTCGCCTCGGTGGCGTTGCGGTACGCCTCGTTGTTGACGGTGATGGTCTGCATCGAGGCGCCCAGGACGTCGGAGAGCAGGATGAACTCCTGACGCCGGTCGTCGGTGATGTGCCCGGCGGCGGTGAGGAACTCGATGGCCTGCTGCCACTCCTGCTCGGTCAGCCGCACCTCGCGCAGGAAGGCGTGCAGGTGCCGGGTGAGCGCCTGCATCAGCTCCCTGAGCCGCGGGTCCGGCGTGTCGTCGAACGACGCGACCACGCGTTCGACGAGCTGTGACTCGCGGTCTTGCTGCTCCATGTTCATCGTGGCTCCCCTCCGTCCCAGGCTCGGCGTAGCAAATCCTCAAGGTTCTCGCGGGTGACCGGCGTCGGATTGTTCGGCGGCACGGCCGCCAGGACCGCGTCGACGGCAGCCGGGATGTCGGTCTCGCGCAGCCCGTAGTCCCGCAGGGCTCGCGGTGCCGCCACCTGCTCCCGCAGGCGCTGCAACCCGTCCACGGCGGACGTCTCGCCGAAGGCCGCCGCCATCCGCTGCTCGCTGTCGGGGACCGACGGTGCGTTGAGCGCGAGGACGTACGGCAGCACCACGGCGTGGGTCTGCGCGTGCGGGAGGTTGTACATCCCGCCGAGCACGTGGCAGATCTTGTGGTGCAGTCCGGAGCCGGCCGAGGCGAACGCCACGGCGGCCAGGTAGGCCCCGTACAGGGTCTGCTCGCGCCCCGCGATGCCCTGCGGATCGCGCACGACCTCGGGGAGTCCCTGGCGAAGGGCGCGAATGCCCTCCAACGCGAGCGCCTGGTCGATCGGGTCGACCCGCGGCGCCCACATCGAATCGACGCAGTGGGCCAGTGCGTTCAGTCCGGAGGCCACGCTCAGCGGCACCGGCAGGGACAGCATCAGGCTGGCGTCGTAGACGACGGACCGCGGCAGGACGCGGGCGTCGACCCCGGTGGTCTTGCGGCCGTCCTCGGTCAACCCCCAGACGTTGGTGGCCTCGGAGCCGGCGTACGTGGTCGGAACGGCGACGATGGGCAGCCCGGTGGTCAGCGCCACCGCCTTGGCCAGGCCGGTGGTGGAGCCGCCACCGATGCTGACGACGACGTCGACGTCGTGCTTCTCGGCGGCCGTGCGGGCCCGGTCGGCAACGTCGGTGGGCACGTGCATCGCCACCTCGGTATGGCGCACTGCGGCCGGCAGGGCGGCCACCAACGGGTCGGCCAGCGCGCTGTCGGCCTCCGCGGCGATCACCATCGGGCGGACGGCGCCGAGCCGGGCCACCTCGTCGGCGACGTGACCCGCCGCTTCGTACGACGCGAAAACCACCCGCTGCGGCAGCGTCTCATGCCTGAAGCTGACTCTCACGCCGCATCACCCCGGCCGAGGATCGCCGACATCGCCTCGCGCAGCGCCCGCTCCGGATCGGCGGGCAACCGCATCGACCGCCAGCCGATGTGCTTGTCCGGGCGCACCAGCAGCACGCCGTCCTCCTCGACCTCCCGCAACCGCGCCCAGTCGTAGTACAGGTCGGTCACCTCACGCCCGGGGCCGATCACAACGGCCTCCAGCGGCACGCCGAGCTCCTGGCCGACCTTCTCGGCGGCCGCCACCCACGGCTCCCCCGCGATGCCGGTCAACAACGTGAACCGTGTCATCGGCGCCAGATCGAGCGTGGACACCTTGTGCCGGGCATCGCCCACCCAGGCGTGCGGCAGCCGGGATCCCGGGACGGTGGACGGCTCGTAGTACAGCTCCGGGTCCCGGCGCGGTTCCGGCCGGCGGGTGCCGTCGGAGACCGCCGCGTCGGACTCGTAGAACTGCCCCAGCTCGACACCGTGGGCGTTGAACTCGTAATGCTTCAGCTCCATGGCCGACATCAGCGCGGCCCGCTTGGCCGCCCCCTCGGGGGTGTTGGCCTTGCGCTCCTCGATGCGCGCGGCCATCTCGGCCTCGTCGGAGGCGTCGAGCAGGCCCAGCGCCTCGAAGAACTGGACGAACTCGCGGCTCGACTTGTTCGCGCGCTGAACGATCTGCCTGGCCACCGGAGCCCGTTCCACCGAGTAGGTCTCCAGCAGCGAAGGCGCGGCCTGCCCACGGAGGACGGCGGCCATCTTCCAGGCGAGGTTGTAGGAGTCCTGGATCGAGGTGTTCGACCCCAGTCCGTTGCTCGGCGGGTGGCGGTGGACCGCGTCCCCGACACAGAACACCCGACCGGACTGCAGATGCGTCGCGTACATCTCGTTGTTGCCCCACAACGACGTGCCGGTGATCTCCACCTCGATGTCCGGCAGCCCCAGCAGGTTACGCACGATCTGGATGGCGGCGGCCTCGTCGACGACCGGTGGGGGTTGGCTGATGTCGTAGCCCCACACGACGAGCCACTCGTTCCATGGCCGCACCATCCGCACCAGCCCGGCCCCGATTCCGCCGACGTTCGAACCGGGCTGGATCACCCAGTAGAGGACCGACGGCCGGTGCCCGCAGTGCGCCGAGATGTCGGCCTTGAAGGTGATGTTCATCGAGCCCGCGATGTCCATCGCACCCTCCATCGGAAGGTCGAGGTCGGCGGCGACCTTGGACCGGGCGCCGTCGGCACCGATGAGGTACTTGGCCCGGATCGTGTACTCCTCGCCGGTGAGGCGGTCCCGAACCTGGACGTAGACGCCATCGGCGTCCTGCCGGTGCCCCAGGTACTCGGTGGAGAACCGGGCCTGGGTACCCCGCACCACGGCGTTGCGCAGCAGGATCGGCTCCAGGTAGGTCTGGGGAATGTCGACCGGCAGGCACGGTGACGCGAGCTGGTAGTCGGCCCGCCGGGCGGGATGGGTACCCCAGGTGAGGATCCGTCCGATCTCCTCCCCGGCGATCGAGGTGCAGAAGACAGTGTCGCCCATCAGCTCGTGCGGAGTGGCGTCGGCGAGCACCTGGTCCTCGATGCCCAGGTCCCGGAAGACCTCCATCGCGCGCTGGTTCGTGATGTGCGCCCGCGGCGTGTTGGCCGTCCAGCGGTGCTTCGTGATCATGATGTTCGGAATTCCGAGGGTGGACAGGAACAAAGCCGCGCCCGCTCCCGCCGGGCCTGAGCCGATGACGACGACGTCGGTCGTCACCATCGATCCCTGAGGTAGCGGCGTCTCGGCCATCCCGTCGCTGAACACTGCCATCAGATCCCCCACTCCACTGCTCGGCGTGTGGTCCTGGCCACTCGCTCGACAAGTGTGCGGCGGTGCTCCGCAGCCGCAGCAAGGGATGAGGCCGTAACACGGCGGAAAGACGAAGCTGTGGCGGAATTCGAGAACTAACCGAGCCGGCCCGCCCGGGCCTGGCGACGCAGGTCGGTGGCGCGCATGCCGAAACGCGCCCGGAACGCCTGCGAGAAGTGGGTGGCCGACCCGAAGCCACAGCGGGCCGCAACCTCACCGACCGGCGTCTGCGGCGAGGACGCGAGCAGCGCACGTGCGCGTTCCAGCCGCCGCGCCAGTACGAACTGCGGCACAGTGGTGCCGGTGGCGGCGAACGCCCGGGACAGGTGGCGTTCGCTGATGCCGATGCCGGCCGCGACCCGGGCAGCAGTCAGGCCGCTGTCGGTCAGGTGATCCTCGATGAAGGTACGGGCGTTGGCCAGATGCACCGTGCCGAGGTTGATCGGACGGCTGCCGGCCATGCCGGCCAGCAGGTGGAGCGCGATCCGTTCGTCGAGGGGCTCGCCCCCCTCGGGACGCAGGGCACGGTCGATCAGCCTCGCGAACGTCCGTGCCGGCACATCACCTCCGGCGAAATCGCGCACCAGCGGGGTACTGAGCGAGCCGAGGCCGGTCAACTCCCGGAACAGCGGGCGCGGCACCTTGATCGCGAGCTCTTCCAAGCCCCGCGAGAAGCCGCGCATGAACGGACGATCGGCATCGCAGATCAGGGCCTGTCCCGGCCGAAGGGTGAACACCCCGTCGTCGTGGTAGAAGAACGCCTCCCCCACGAGGGTCAGGTAGACCGCGACCGCGTCCGCCGGATGCTTGCGGATCACTTCGGCCGGACGTTCGACCACGTGCGCGTTGCTGCGGACGCGGGCCAGGTGCATCTGCTCGAGCTGCAGGTTGAGCTCGGTCCCGTCGAACGCGGCCGGGCCCAGCGTGTGACACCGCAGGCCGATCAGTGCCTGCGCGTTGTGGTCCTCCCACAACGCGATCCTCTGAGCCTCGGGGAGCCCCGCTGTGCTGAAGCTCACCGGGCGCCGGGCCGTCGCCGAACCCGCCGTCACGGTCACCCCCAACTGTGTGCGGGTTCGAATACTACTGCCACCGCCGTGTGACGGACGACACACGATGTACGGCCAACCCGGTGATCGGTTCACCGCTCTGCTGCCCGCCGCCGGATCTTGGCGCAGGTTGTGCCCAGCCGCTGATCCGGCGAAGGCCGTGCGGTGCGTACAGTTCCGGGTCGGACTTGGGGTGGCCCGGGAAATCCGGCGCAGGGAACGGGATGAGACAGCGGCGGCATGACGGCGGACAACATTACTGAAAACAGTCAACCCGGCATTGACCGCGGCCGACTGGAGACCTGTCTCAGCGTCTTCGAGGCGTTGGAGGACCTGCCTCCCGATCACCCCGACGTGGTGCGGGTGCAACGGGCCACCGCGAAGCTCTACAAGGTGATCAAGCAGCGGCGACGCGAGGAACGGCGGAATGCCATCGCGGCGGCGGACCGCGCGGTGACGGCGGCCACCGCCACCGGTGCCCCTGGCCGGATCGACGACGAGACCCAGGGCATCCCGCTCGCCTCCCCCACCGTCGGTACCACAGCCGGCTTCCTGCACAATCCGCGCGGCTGCTACGTCTGCAAGCAGCGCTACCGCGAGGTGGACGCCTTCTATCATCAGCTCTGCCCGCCCTGCGCCGCACTCAATCGGGAGCGCCGGAACGCCCGCACCGACCTGACCGGCCGGCGCGCGCTGCTCACCGGCGGCCGGGCCAAGATCGGCATGTACATCGCGCTGCGGCTGCTGCGCGACGGCGCGCACACCACGGTGACCACGCGGTTTCCACACGACGCGGTCCGCCGATTCGCCGCGATGCCCGACAGCTCGGACTGGCTGCACCGCCTGCGGATCGTCGGGATCGACCTGCGCGACCCCGCCCAGGTGATCGCCCTCGCTGACTCGGTCAGTGACCAGGGACCACTCGACATCCTGATCAATAACGCGGCGCAGACCGTCCGCCGCACTCCCGGGGCGTACGCGCAGCTCGTCGCCGCGGAGGCGGCGGCCCTGCCGGACGGCCCGCTGCCGGAGATGATCACGTTCGCCAAACCGGCCGGCCGGAGCGACCCGGCGGGCAGCCTGACCGCCCCGCCGCAGCCGGCGATCACCCCGCAAGCGCTCACCGCGCTGGCGCTGACCAGCGGCTCCGCCTCGCCGGAACGGATCGCGGCAGCCACCGCCATCGACGCCGGCGGTCTGGTGCCGGACCTCGACCCCGTCAACAGCTGGGTGCAGCGGGTGCACGAGGTGGACCCGGTCGAACTGCTCGAAGTGCAGCTGTGCAACGTGACCGCGCCGTTCGTGCTGGTCAGCCGGCTGCGACCGGCGATGGCCGCAGCGACCGCCCGCCGCAAGTACGTAGTGAACGTGTCAGCGATGGAGGGCCAGTTCGCCCGCGGCTACAAGGGGCCGGGGCACCCGCACACCAACATGGCCAAGGCCGCGCTGAACATGCTGACCCGCACCAGCGCCCAGGAGATGCTGGCCGACGGCATCCTCATGACCAGCGTCGACACCGGCTGGATCACCGACGAGCGACCCCACCCGACGAAGACGCGGCTGGCGGACGCCGGCTTCCACGCCCCGCTGGACCTGGTCGACGGCGCGGCCCGGGTCTACGACCCGATCGTCCGCGGCGAACAGGGCGAAGACCTGTACGGCTGCTTCCTGAAGGACTACGCGCCCTGCGCCTGGTGATCGGCGCGCCCACCCCGCAGTCGGCCACCCGGACTCAGGCCGGCATCGTCAGCACCGTCGCCCCGTCCACCATCGGTCCAAGCTGCGGTGGCTGCCGCGATGGCGTCATTCTTCGCCCTGGAACGAGCCCTCGGGCGAGTTGGCGATGGTGGGGCCGAAGCGCACGTACGACGGGTGGTAGGGGCTGCTGCCCCCCGGCGACCACACCGGCAGCGGCGAGCGCGGTGACCGCCGTACCCGGGGACAGCCCGGCCAGTTCGCAGCAGACCAGGCCAGCGGACAGGTCGGCGCTCAGCCGGGTGACGCATGGGTGGGTCTCTGAGGTGGAGCCGATCGGCGCGCCGCGACGATCGCGGCTGCGGTGACGCACCCGGAGGCGACGGTAAGCGGCTTGCGGTGAGGATGGGTGTCGTGACCGTCGTTCATGGCCTTGCCTTCGATGCACCCGCGCCCTCAGGGCCATCGGGGCGCTCGTGACCGGACCGATCCCCTCCGCGGGCGATCCCACCCTGATCGACTACGACCCTCACACCGGCGAGTGGCTGGCTACCCGTGCGGCGGGCTTCGTCCTCGCTCCGCTGTGGGAAGGGCCGGACCTCACTGGCCTGCGGGACCCGGAGTGGACCGAGCAGCTGGAAGCCGGCGACCGACACCTGGCCACCTTGGCCGCGACGTTGGACGAACAGTGGGGCCGGCACCGCGTCCTCACCATCGACCACCTCATCCGGAATCCGCAGGCCGACCGTCCGCCGGTCTACGAAGCCCTGCTTCGTCAGGACCTCTACGGCGACCTGCACGTCAGCGGTCACTCGTACACCGTGGCCGTGTGCTCGGTCAACGCGGCCGGGGAAGGACTGCCCGCAGGCGGTCAGTCCGTCACCGTCGGCTAGTGCCTCGTCTTTGAACGTTGATCGTGTAATCCGCCGGTTCTGAGGACTCATCCGGCAGGCTGTCTCTCATCGTTGACGGTGGGAGGTGGTCGCCGGTGGGTAGACGCCCGGAGGTGTTCGTCCGGCAGGTGTCGATGGCCGAGGGTCAGCGGTTGCAGCGGATTACCCGGACCGCGAAGGACCCGGTGAAGCTGCGCCGGGCGATCGTGTTGCTGATGTCCGCCCAGGGACAGCCGGCCCGGACATCGCTCACCTGCTCAAGACCAGCTAGGACTACGTCCGGGACGTGGTCCACGCCCTCAGCGAACGGGGGTTCGACGCACTCGACCCAGAATGGAGCGGGGCGCCCCGAAACGGATCGATGAGCAGACCCCCATGTGCGTCATCGCCCGGGGCGATCCCCGCTTCCTCGGCAAACCGTTCTCCTGCTGGTCACTGTCGAAGCTGCGCGACTACCTGATCGAGGCTGGCTACGTCACGACGATCAGCGTTGAGACCGTCCGACGGATCCTGCACGAGCGCGGGTGTCCTGGCATGCCACCCGCGCTGGATGAGCCGAGCAGAAATCACGACCCTGGTGAACCCGCTCGGCGACATCACCGCCGTGCTCCGCGACGCCGACCCCGCCGATAAGGCCGAGGTCTACCGGCAACTCGGACTCCGGCTCACCTACCGGCCTGAAACGCAAACGGTGCGCGCTGAAGTGGATCTCAGCGCACACCGTCGGATATTTATTGGTGTCCGAGGGGGGACTTGAACCCCCACGCCCTATACGGGCACTAGCACCTCAAGCTAGCGCGTCTGCCATTCCGCCACCCGGACTTACTCGTCCAGCCTACCCTGTCGGCGTCGCCGGCTCTCCCGCCGGTCAGCCGCCCCTGGTGGGCCGCACGGGGCATTACTGTACACGGCCGAGATGGATCATGCACATCGCCGCCGGCACGGTGCAATGTCGCGACATCTGCCCAGGTCAGGGGGCATGGGGCGGGCAGCACCGGCGGGGCGTGCCGTCGTGCGGGTAGCGTCCGGGCACCGTCTACCGGCAGCATGGCTCACGTGTCACAACCCTCCCCCCTCGTCGCTGCCCAGCAGCGGGCGCTCGCCCTCCGTTCCGCCGGTGATCTGCCCGCCGCCCGCCGGCTGCTGGCCGACACGATGGCCTCGGTCCGGCCCGCGTACGGCGAGGATCACCCGGAGGTGCTGGGCACCGCCCACCTGCTGGCGCGGATGCACCGCGAGGCCGACGACCCGACCGCCGCCCGCCGGGTGCTGGAGGAGGCGTACGCGGCGGGCGAGCGCCGGTGGACCGGCACCGAGCCGCTGATGCTGGCCATCTCCTTCGATCTGGGGTCGGTGGCCGAGGAGCTCGGCAACCGGCACGAGGCCCGCCGCAACTACACCCGGGTGGCCACCGCCGGGCCCGCCGTGCTCGGTGAGCACCACCCCGCGGTACGGGCGGCCCGGCAGTACCTCGGCGCTGCGGCACCGGCGACGACCCCGCCCCCGTCCCGGCCGGCCCCGCAGCCCGGGCCGGCTCCGCAGCCCGGACCGGTTCCGCTCCGGCACTCCGGGCCGCCCGCCGTTCGGCAGCCCGGACCGCCGAGCACCGCGCCGAGCACGGGCGGCCCGTTCTCCGCGCCCACGACCGGCATGCCGCAGCAGAGACCGGTCGTACCGCCGGTGCGGCAGCAACCCACGGCGCCGGTGCCCGCCCAGCGGCCCGCGCCGCCGGCGCCGCCCCTCGCTCAACAGGTCTCCGCACCACCGCAGGCCCCGCCCGTACGGCAGGTGCCGCCCGCGCCGGCACCACCCGCGCCACCGCCGCCCGTCGCGGCCTCGCAGCTTCCGCCCGCGCCACACCGGCAGATCTCCGTGCCGCCGGCACCCCAGGCGCCGGTCCCCCGGTCGGCCCCGCCCGCGCCACACCCGCCCGCCCGACCGACCCCGCCGCCGCCCATGGTCCCCGCGCCCACCCCGCCCCGACCCGGGCCACCCGCGCACGTCGACGCCGCCTCCCCCACCACGTCACCGTGGGCACCGCCGCACCTGCGGGCACCGACCGTGCCCCCGACCACGTCGCACCAGGCGACCGCGCCGGCGGATGCGCGGTCCGGAACCGACGCCACGTCGACCCTGCCGCCGGCGCCCGGGCCTGCCGCCGCGACGCCGCCGGCTCCGCGCCCGGCGCCGTCCCAGGCGGCAGTGCCACCGCCCCCCGTCCCCCCACGAGCACAGGTACCGCCCGGCCCGGTGACCACGCCCACGGTCGTCCCACCGGCGCCTCAGGTGCCGAGCCGGAATCCGACCCTCCCAGCGCCGCCGGCCGACGCGGCGCCGGCGCCACTTCCGCCTCCGCCGGACCACCGGCCGACCACGGGTACGCCGGTGACCACCGGAGGCACCATGCCGAGTCCGGTGACCACCGCAGGTACGCCGAGTCCGGTGACCACCGGCGTCACCGTGCCGGGTCCGGTCACCACCGGAGCCACCGCGCCGCATGCTTCGCCGGTCACGCCGCCCGAGAGATCGACCGAGCCGCCCGCCGCGGAGGTCCCGCGGCCGGCGGTCCCGAAGGCGCACGGCTGGGACCGGCCGACCATCCAGGTCCAGCAGATAGATCCGCTCCTGCGCGAGGAGGCACAGCGCCAGGCGGCGACGCCGCGGGCGACGGCCCGACCGACGAGCGCCCCGGTCAGCACGCCACCCGTCAGCGCACCACCGCTCAGCGCACCACCGGTCAGCGCACCACCGGTCAGCGCACCACCGGTCAGCGCAGGCCCGGGCACTACCGGCCCGGTCAGCGCGCCGCCGAACGCCGGGGCATCCCAGCCCGTCAGCGCGCCGCCGGTGAGCGCACCACCGGTGCCCCCGCCGCCCACGACCGCCCGACCGGTACCCGCACCGCCGGTCGTCAACGCACCACCGGCCACCGCGCACCCGGCCACCGCGCACCCGGTCAGTGCTCCCCCAGCCACCGCGCATCAGGTCAGCGCTCCCCCGGTCCCCGTGCGGCCGGTCAGCGCGGCTCCCATCCCGCCGGTCAGCACGCCACCGTTCAACGCCACCCCACCGGTCAGCGCGCCACCCGCACCGCCGATCAGCGCGCCACCGGTCACGCCGCCGCCTACACCGCCGGTCACGCCGGCACCCGCGCCGCCGATCAGCGCGCCGCCGGTCCCGGCACCCGCGCACCTGATCAGCGCCCCGCAACCGCCGCACCGTTCGGTCGCCCCGCCGACCCACCCCGTCAACGCGGCCCCCGCGCCCAGCACGCCGGTGAGCCACCCGCCGACGCCGCACCATGCGGTCACCCCGCCGGCCCACCACCTCAGCGCGCCCCCCGTGACCAGCGCCCCGCCCGCACCCGCCTACCCGGTCAGCACGCCGCCGGCACCAAGCCACCCCGTCAGCACCTCGCCGGCGACCGCCTACCCGGTCAGCACCCCGCCGGCACCGAATCAACCCGTCAGCATCCCGCCGGGACCCAGCTACCCCGTCAGCACCCCGCCGGCCCACCAGGCGCACCGGCCGCCGACGCCGCCCGTGGCCAGCACGCCGCCGGCACCCCAGCACCCGGTGAGCGCCACCCCGGTGAGCACACCGCCGGTCAGCGCGCCACCATGGGGGCTGACCGCGCCCCCGTGGAGCAGCGTCGCGCCGCCGCAGCCGCTGACCACCGCCCCGGTCCGCGACGAGCCGGCCGAGGATGACGACGCCACCGCCCAGGCGGACATCGACGGGCCGTTGGAACTCGTCGACGAGCCGCTGGTCGCGTACGACATGCCGCCGCGGGTGGCGAAGGAGACCGACGCCCCAATCGAGCAGCCGCGCCAGGAAACGGCGTATCCGCCGGTATACCAGCCGCCGCCGGCGTACCCGGTCGAGGCGCCGCCGGAGCGGCGCGGGCGGGGTCGCGTGGTGCTGGCCGTCGTGGCGGGCGTCGTGGTGCTGGGGGCCGCGGGGGTGGTCGGCGCGGTGGCGCTGGACCGCGGCGAGCCGGGGGTGCCGCCGGCGCCGACCGGGGGCACGCCGGGGGCGGCGAAGGCGACCGGCGCGCCGCCCACCGGCCTGAAGCTGCGCGACGACGGGACGAGCGTCACGATCACCTGGTCCGACCCGGCCGGTGGCGGCGTGCCGTTCATGGTCGCCGGCGGGCGCGCCGGCAAGGCGCTCGGCGTGATGGCCACCATCGACCCGGGACAGACGACCTACACCGTGAACGGGCTCAGCTCCACGGTGGACTATTGCTTCACGGTGCTGGCGGTGTACTCCACGGACGCCTTCGCCACGTCGGGACAGGTCTGCACGGACCGGGAGCGGCGGACGCCGGCGGGCTGACCGACCGTCCACGGCGCACACGCTGGGTGTCCACAGGGGGACCCAGCGGGTTCCCCGGTGCCGGCGCGGCCCATATGATGTCCCACGGCTCAGGGCAGGGTCGCCGGGGACACGGCGCGCCACCTGGACAGCCAGACGGGGAGGCAGCCAGACGTGGCCACCATCGACGACTCGGGGCGGAGCACCGTGACCGACACCGCCGCACCGCCACGCCGCTCCCGGATGCGCGGCGGGCTGGTCACCATCGGCACGGTGGGCGCGCTGCTGGCGGCGATGGGGCTGACGGTGCTCGGGCTGGGCGCCGCCGACAACGCGGTGGCCAACTACGACGCGAGCAGCTGGTTGTGGAGCGCGGCGCGCAGCGAGATGGCCCGGGTCAACGGCGTCACCGCGCGGGTCGACACCCGGATGGAGATCCCCGGCGCGCGGCGGCACCCGATGCAGGTCACCCAGACCGACCGGCTGCTCATCCTGCGCGACCTGAACACCGGTCAGGTCAGCTCGCTGGACCTGGCCACCCTCCAGATCACCGCGACCACCCGGACCACCCCCGGCCTCGGGGTCAACGTCGTGCTGCACGAGGACGCGGCGTTCGTCGTCGACGCCGTGCAGGGCATCGTCCGGCAGCTGGACCCGCGCTCGCTCACCCCGGTGGGCGAGCCGGTGCGCTACCCGCCGGGCATCACCGGCGGCGCGTTCGACGGCAAGGGCCGGCTCTGGATCGCGATCCCCAGTGAGGGCACCGTCTCGGCGGTCACCGCGGCGGAGCTGCCCTCCGCCCCGGCCGATGGCGGCGGCCTCAGCCCGAAGCAGGTCGAGACGTACACGGTGGCCGAGCCGAGCCACGAGCTGGTGGTGTCCACGCTGGACGACGGGGTGGCGGTGCTGGACCGCACCTCGGCGTCGCTGGTCACCGTCCGCGCCGGCGAGACGGTCCGCACCCCGCTGGCCATGTCGTCCGCGGGCACGCTGCCGGCCCGGACCAGCGGCCCGGCCGTGCCGGTCACGGTCGGCGGCGAGCGGCGGGTGCACGTCGTGGCCGACGGCAGCGAGGTACGCCAGTTCACCGTGCCGGGCAGCGGTGACCGGCTCAACGCGGCGGTGGCCTGGGCCGGCCGGTTCTACTGCGCCGACGAGGCCAGCGGGACGGTCTACGCCTTCGACGGCGCCGGCAAGCTGGTCGACACCATCCGGGGCAAGGGGATGACCGGCCCGCTGGAGCTGGACGTGCGGGAGAACCACCTGTTCATCAACGCGCCCGACTCGTCGACCGCGCGGGTGGTCGACGACAAGCACCAGGTGCGCGAGGTCAACAAGTACGCCAACGACGTGCTCGGCGGCGATCCGCCGCCGGTCCCCCCGCCGCCGCCTCCGCCGAAGAAGCCGAAGGTGGGCAAGCCGAGCGCGCCGCGCAGCGTCACCGCGTCCGCCGGCAACGCGCGGGCCCGGGTGAGCTGGAAGCCGGCGGCCGCGAACGGCGCCGAGATCACCAGGTACGTGGTGGAGGGCGGCGGCCAGAAGCACGAGGTGGGCGCCAACCAGCGGGCGGTGGAGATCACCGGCCTGACCAACGGCGAGTCGTACACGTTCGCGGTACACGCGGTGAACGCCAAGGGCGCCGGCCCGGCCCGGCGGAGCAACCCGGTCACGCCGACGGCGGCGGTGCCGGACCCGCCGGCCGGCGTGACCGCCGAGGCCCGGCCGGACGGCACGGTGCTGGTGAAGTGGCCGGCCGCGAACGGGCAGGGCAACACCATCGCGAAGTACGCCGTGACCGCGACCTCGGCCGGCACGAACGCCCCGGCCGGGGAGTCGGCGAAGACGGAGCTGGTGGTGCCGGCCGGTGAGCTGGAGTACGGCACCCAGTACGCCTTCACCGTGGTGGCCGTCAACGACAAGGGCGCCGGCTCGGCGGCCTCGCCGGTGAGCAACACGGTGGTGCCGTTCGCCCCGCCGGGGCAGCCGGTGGAGCTGCGGGCGACCACGGTCGCCGACCAGCGGGGCACCGTCGCCGTGCAGTGGTCGCCGGCGCTCGACAACGGCCGCCCGGTGACGAAGTACCTGGTCGACGTCGGGGGCAAGGTCAGCGAGGTGACCGACACGCAGACGACGGTGCGTGGGCTGGACGACGGGCAGAGCGTGACGGTGAAGGTGAAGGCGGTCAACGAGGCCGGTCCCGGCCCGGAGGCCAGCACCACCGCGCGGACGGTCGCGCCGCCCCGGGTGACGGTGACCGGATCGTCGGCGACCGCCACCGCGGCGACCGTCACCTTCACCGTCGACGCGGGCGGCGGGCAGGCCACCTGCTCGCTGAGCACCGCCGGTGAGGCGGCGAGGGCCGGCCCCTGTTCCAGCATCACGATGCCCGGCCTGACGCCGGGGACCGCGTACACGTTCACGGTCACGGCGAGCAACGCCGCCGGCAAGGGCACGGCGAGCCGCGCGCAGACCACCGACCCGCTGTACGGCGTCGCCACCTGCAACAACGGCGCGTCCGGGCCGGAGGCGAGCTACTGCGACAACGACGTGGCCGGCCGCAACGGCAACGAGGTCTTCTCCGTGCCTCGGCAGGACAACAACAGGCAGGTCGGTTGGGCCAAGCCCGGCACCCGACTCAAGGCGTACTGCAAGAAGTCGGGCGAAGAGGTCTACGCCTACATCTACAACGACAACAAGCGCAGCACCTGGTGGGTGCAGGTCGAGTACTCCGGGCGCAACTACATCCCGTGGGCCTGGCTCAACCTGGAGGGCGGCGACAACATCAACGTCCTGCCCACCTGCTGACGCCGCACCAGCCAGTCGAGGAGCACCACCACCGTGAACAGCCCCCAGGAACCGCTCACCCACCCGGAGGTGCAGGGCTTCGCCGCCCTCGCCGCCCGGCTGGCGGAGAACGTCAACGCGGTCGTGCTGGGCAAACCGCAGGTGGTACGGCTGGCGCTGACCGCGCTGTTCGCGCAGGGGCACGTCCTCCTGGAGGACGTGCCCGGCGTGGGCAAGACGACCTTGGCCCGGGCGATCGCCGCGACGGTCAAGGGTGAGTGGCGCCGCATCCAGTTCACCCCGGACCTGCTCCCCTCGGACGTCTCCGGGGTGACCATCTTCAACCAGGCCACCCGGGGCTTCGAGTTCCACCCCGGGCCGGTCTTCGCCAACATCGTCATCGCCGACGAGATCAACCGGGCCTCGCCGAAGACCCAGTCGGCGCTGCTCGAGGTGATGGAGGAGCGCACCGTCACCGTGGACGGCGTCCGGCATCCGGTGCCACAGCCCTTCCTGGTGGTGGCCACGCAGAACCCGGTCGAGATGGACGGCACCTACCGGCTGCCGGAGGCGCAGCTGGACCGCTTCCTGGTGAAGCTGTCGGTGGGCTACCCGGACGAGGCGGTCGAGGTGGAGGTGCTGCGCGGCGCGACGGTCCGCTCCCCCGACTCGCTCAGCGCGGTCACCGACACCGCCACCGTCGGGGAGATGGTCCGGATGGCCCGCCGGGTGCACATCGCCGAGCCGCTCTACGCGTACGCGGTCCGGCTGGCCGCCGCGACCCGCAGCCATCCCCAGGTACGGGTCGGGGTCAGCCCCCGGGGCGTGATCGCGTTGACCCGCGCGGCGTGCGCGTACGCGCTGATCGACGGCCGGGGCTGGATCATGCCGGAGGACCTGAAGACCCTCGCCGAGCCGGTCTTCGCGCACCGGCTGCTGCTCACCCCGGACGCGCAGGTGCGCGGGGTGACCCCCGCCGAGGTGCTGCGCCAGGCGATCGCGTCGGTGCCGGTGCCGCTGCCGTCGGGCCAGCCGGCCCCGGCACACGGCTGACGGCCGTACGCCGATGGGGATCACCGCCCGGGGCGTCGGGCTGCTCGTCGCCGCCGTGCTGCTGCTCGGCGTCGGCTTCCGCTTCGCGTACCCGGAGTTGGCGCTGCTCGGCGCGGCGGCCGCGGTGGCGGTCGGCTACGCCGTGGCGACCGCGGCCTGGCGGCCCCGCCTGGCGGTCGCCCGCAGCGCCGACCCGGACCGGGTGGCCCGGGGCGAGCCGGCCCACATGACGGTCACGGTGCGCAACGCCGGGCGGCTGTTGGCGGCGAACCTGCTGGCCGAGGACCGGTGCGGCGCGGCGACGGTGCCCGTGCCGGTGCTGCGGCTGCGTCCCGGGCGGGACACCACCGTCCGGTACGAGGTGCCGACCCGACGCCGCGGCGTGGTGCCGGTCGGCCCGCTGCGGGTGACCCGGCGCGACCCGCTGGGGCTGGTGGCGCTCTCCCGCCCGTACGGGGGAACGGTGCCGGTCTGGGTGCACCCGCGGATCCACCCGCTGACCGCGGTGCCCACCGGCGCGGGGCGCAGCCTCGACGGCCGGTCGGACAGCGTGCCGCACGGGTCGATCACCTTCGACTCGCTGCGTGAGTACGTGGTCGGCGACGAGCTGCGCCGGGTGCACTGGCGCACCAGCGCCCGGGTCGGCGAGCTGATGGTGCGGGAGAACGTGGACACCAGCCTGCCCCGGATCGTGGTGCTGCTGGACAACCGGGCCGGCGCCCACCCGCAGCGGGTGGACGGGGTGGCCGAGTCCTTCGAAGCCGCCTGTGAGGCGGCCGCCTCGGTGGTCACCGCCGCCGTCCGGGAGGACCTGCCGGTGGCGCTGCTGCTGGTGGCGCCCGGGGAGGACCGGGCCGGCGAGCCGCCGCTGGACCGGCTCGCCGCGGTGGAGCTGACCGACGGCGACGCCGACACGTTGCGCACCTCGGCGAGCCGGCTGCGGCAGGACCGGGCCGGCGACACGCTGGTCTTCCTCACCGGGCCGGGCGGCCGGGGTGACCTGGGGCAGCTCGGCGCGCTGCGCGGGGCGTACCCGTCGGTGGTGGTGGCGGTCTTCGGCGCGGACGGGCCGACGCCGGCCGCCGCGGCGGGCCTGGTGGTGCTGGACGTGGCCGACGGCGCCGGGTTCGCCGCCGAGTGGGACGGGGTCCGCCGGTGGTGACGACGCAGGCGCGCCCGGCCGCACCCGGTCCGGCGACGCCGCCGGGCGACGGTCGGGGCGCGACGGTGCGGCGGGGGCTGCGCGCGGTGCCGGTGCCGGTGGCGCTGGTCGTGCTGACCGCGCTGGCCGGGGTGGTGCTCGGTCGGGTGTACGCGGACGACCTGCTGACCCGGCTGATGCTCGGCGCGGCGGTCGGCTCGGTGCTGGTCAGCGTGGCCGCCCGGCGGCTGCCGTCCTGGCTGGTGGCGCCGGTGTCGGTGGCCGCGATGGCCGGCTGGACGGCGTTCTCGCTGCACCTGGCCGCCCGGCACGCCGACCTGCCGGGCGGCTTCGGGCCGATCGTCGCCGACGCGGCCCGCAACGGCATCCCCCGGCTGCTCACCGCGATGATCCCGGTCGAGCCGGCCCCGGACACCGTGCTGGTGCCGCTGGTGGCGGCCTGGCTGGCCGGGCTGACCGGCGCGGAGGTGGCGCTGCGCGCCGGCCGGACCCTGCTCGGCTTCCTGCCGCCGACGCTGCTCTACGCCGGCGCGCTCTACGTGGTGGGACCGAACGCGGACCCGGCGACCTGGCCGTCGGTGGCCTTCGCCGGCGCGGTCGCGGTGGGGCTGGCCGGGTCCGACCGGCGGGGCGCGCCGGGGGCGGCCGATCCGACCGCCGGGCTGGCCCCGTCGGTCCGGGCGGCCGTGCGGACCCGGCTGGTGGCGGGCACCGCGCTCGGCCTGGCGGTGGTGGTGGGCCTGGCCGCCCTGCTCGGGCCGCTGCTGGCCGCCCGGGTCGACGACCGGCCGGTGGACCCGCGCCGGTACGTGGAGCCGCCACGGGTGGAGTCGCTGGACGAGAACCCGCTGATCCGGATCTCCGGCTGGGCGCTCAACCCGGAGCAGAAGCTGCTGGACGTGACCACGCGGGCGCCGGCGGGGACCGAGAGCCGGATCCGGCTGGCGGTGCTCAGCGACTACGACGGGGTGACCTGGCGGGTCGGCGCGACCTACCGCAACGCGGGGCGGATCCTGCCCGCCACGGCATCCCACGCCGGGCCGGTGGAGGCCGTCCGACAGGAGATCACCGTGGCCGACCTGACCGGACGGCTGCTGCCGGCGGTGGCCACCCCGCGCGAGGTCACCGGGGCGCGGGTGGCGTACGACCCGGCGACCGGGACGCTGATCCGCCCGGAGGGGCTGAGCCCGGGACTGCGCTACACGGTCACCTCGGCGCGGGAGCGGCCGGACACGAACCTGCTCGCCACCGCCGACGTGCCGGCCGGGGCGGAGGTGGCGCGGGTGCTGCGGGTCGCCGACGGGACACCGGAGCCGCTGCGCAAGCTCGCCGGCCAGCTCGCCGAGGACAACGGCGCCCCGTACGCGCGGGCCGCCGCGATCGAGCAGTTCCTCGCCGAGCACTACCGGGTGGTGGCGGACGCGCCGAGCGGGCACGCGTACCCGAATTTGAACTTCTTCCTCTTCGGACCGCGCGGTGGCGGCGGGCAGCGCGGCACGTCGGAGCAGTTCGCGGCGGCGTTCGCGGTGCTGGGCCGGCTCACCGGCCTGCCGACCCGGGTGGTGGTCGGTTTCGAGTCGCGCGGCGACGGTCCGGTCCGGGCCGCCGACGCGTTCGCCTGGCCGGAGGTGCTCTTCTCCGGCGTCGGCTGGGTGCCGTTCGACCCGCTGCCGCGGCCGGACACCGAGCCCCGCCCGGTGGAGGAGGACTTCCGGCCGACGCCGGACGACCCGCCCCCGTCGGAGGTGCCCGAGCCGACCGTGGAGCCGACCGCGACCCCGCCGGCGGTGGCCGCAGCCGACCGTCCCGGCGGTGATCGGGGTCTGCCGACGCCGGTGCTGGTCGCCGTGGCGGTCGCCGGCCTGCTGCTGCTGGTCGGGGCGGGGCTGGCCACGCTGGCCGGGATGCGCCGGGCGCAGGCGCGGGCCCGCCGCGAACGGGGTGACCCCGGTGAGCGGATCGCCGGCGCCTGGCGGGAGGTCACCGACGCGCTGCGCCTGGCGGGCCGGCCGGTCGGCGGCGACCTGGCCGCCACGGAGGTGGCCCGGCACGCCCGACGAACCCTGGCCGACGCCCGCGCCACCACGACCGCCGACCGGACCGCTCCCCCGACCGCCGGCCCGCCTGCTCCCCCGACTGGCGAGACCGACCACGCCGGGTACGGCCTGGCCGTCGCCACCGCACCGGCCATGGTGGACGGCCCTGACGTGGACGAGCTGGCCGTCCTGCTCAACCAGGTCGCCTTCGCCCCCGGTAGCGCCACCCCGGCCCACGCCGACCGGGCGTCGGCACTCGCCGAGCAGTACGTGGCGGCCCTGCGCGCCGCCCGCCCCGGCTGGCGCCGCCTGCTCTGGTCGGTCCACCCCGGCCCCCTCCGCTGGCACCCCTGACCCCCGGCACCCCAGCCGCGCGCCCGGGCACGGCCAGCGCGGCCTCCGTCCACGGTGATCAAGAGGTTTGCGTCGGGAGACCGGCCCGCCGAGACGCAAACTTCTTGATCACCGGGCCGGGCCGGGCCGGCGGGAGGGGGGCGGGAGCGCGGGAGGGAGGGGTCAGGCGCGGAGGCGGCGGACGAGTTTGCGGAGGCCGGCCTGCCAGCCGTCGGGGTCCTGGGCGCGGCGCAGGGCGTACGCGGCGACCTCGGGGTGCGGCAGGATCAGGAAGCGCTCCTCGGCCAGCCCGGCGATGGCCGCGTCAGCCACCTGATCGGGGGTGAGCACCGCGCCGGAGGCCGCGATCACCCGGGCGCCGAGGTGGCCGGCGGCCAGCCCGTCGGCGAGCATCGGCGTGTCCACCCCCTGCGGGCAGAGCGCGCTGACCCGGACGCCCTGGTCGCGGTAGGTGATCGCCAGCCACTCGGCGAAGCCGACCGCCGCGTGCTTGGTGGCGGTGTACGGGGCGTCGCCCACCGCGGTCAGCACCCCGGCCGCCGAGCAGGTGTGCAGCAGGTAGCCCTCACCCCGGGCCAGCATCGCCGGCAGCACCGCGCGGGCGGCGTACACGTGGGACAGCACGTTGACCCGCCAGGACCGGTCCCACTCCGCGTCGGCCGCCTCCACGCCCCCGCCGGTGGCCACGCCCGCGTTGGCGCAGAACAGGTCGATCCGGCCGTACCGCCGCTCGGTGTCGGCGACCAGCTCGCGGACCTGGTCCTCGTCGGTGACGTCCACGGCGACGGCCCGGGCGATCGGGCCGACGCTCTCGGCCACCGCGCCGGTGGCGGTGGCGTCCAGGTCGGCCAGCACCAGCGCCGCCGCGCCCTCGGCGGCGAACCGGCGCGCCAGCGCCGAGCCAATGCCGCCGGCCGCTCCGGTGATCACCGCCACCCGGTCGGTCAGGTTCACGCCCGCTCCTCCCCCGCCGGCCCGAGCCGGGCGATCAGGTCGCCCAGCGCGGCGGCGCCGCCGGACGTCAGCTCCGGGGTGGGCAGCAGCGCGAGCACCGGCACGTCCACCCCCGCCTTGGCGTAGCGGCGCACCTCGGCGCGGCACCGCTCGGGCGAGCCGTGCAGCACCAACGCGTCGACCACCTCGTCGGGCACGGCCGAGCCGGCGCCGCGCCGGTCCCCGGCGGCCCAGGCCGTCCACATCGGGCCGAGCGCGCTCTCCCGGCCCAGCCAGCGGTGGAACTCGGCGTACGCCGGCACGGTCAGGTAGCTGGTGATCAGCCGCCGGCCGAGGGTGCGGGCGTAGCCGGCGTCCTCGGTGGGGCAGACGAAGATCCGGGCGACCACCTCGAAGCCGGGGCCGCGTCCGCCCAGCTCGGCGAGGGCCTTGGACACGTCGTCGGCGGCGAGCCAGTTGAGGATCACCCCGTCGGCCTCCGCGGCGGCCAGCCGGAGCATCCCGGGGCGCAGCGCGGCCAGCAGCACCGGCGGCGGCACCGCCGGTGGGCGTTCGAGGGTGAACCGGCGGACGGCGAAGGTGCCGAACGCCCCGTCCACCGTCTCCCCGCGCAGCGCCGCCTGGAGGAAGCGCAGCACGTCCCGGGTACGCCGGAACGGCTCGGTGAACGGAATCGCGTTCCAGTCGTCGACCAGCACCGGCGAGGAGGCGCCGATGCCCAGCGCGAAACGCCCCGGGGCGGCCTCGGCGAGCGCGGCGGCGCTCATCGCCAGCAGCCCGGGCCCCCGGGTGAAGACCGGGGCGATCGCGGTGCCGAGGCGCAGCCGCGGCTGCCAGGCGGCGGCGAGGGCGAGCGGGGTGAACGCGTCGGCGCCGTTGACCTCCGACGACCAGACGTCGGTGAACCCGGCCCGGTCGAGGGCCGCGTAGACCGCGGCGTGGTCGGCGAGCGGGACGCCGCCCAACGGCACCGTCATGCCCCATCGGTTCGTCATCCGGTCGATCGTGCCCGCTCGCCCGCCCGCGGACAAGGGTCACCGATCGCCGGTCGCCGCCCGACGCGTCCCGACCGCCGGCAGGGACGGACGACGATGTCCGCACGAGACGTCGGCCGGCCGGGCCAGCGCCGGTCGGTGGCGTCGGTCACCCCGGTCGCGGCCGACCGCCGCCCGCCCTCGGGGGCTCCCGGGTGCCCCACGGCGGCGCTAACCTTCACCGGTGACCTTCTCCCTCGTCGCCCGGTCCGCCGACGGCCGCCTGCACGGCGTCGCCGTGGCCAGCAGGTTCCTCGCCGCCGGCGCCCTGGTGCCGGCGGCCGAGGCGGAGGTGGGCGCGGTGGCCAGCCAGGCCCACGCCAACCTCTCCTACCGGCCGAACGGGCTGGCGCTGCTGCGCGCGGGCGTCCCCGCCGCCGACGTGATCGCCCAACTGGTCGCCGCCGATCCGGGCCGGGACGACCGGCAGCTCGGTGTGGTGGGCGCCACCGGCCCCGGCGCCACCTGGACCGGCCCGCGCTGCGGCGGCTGGGCCGGTGGCCTGGCCGGCGACGACTGGGCGGCCCAGGGCAACATCCTGGCCGGCCCGCAGATCGTCGAGGCGGTGCGCGACGGCTGGCTGGCCGGCGAGGCGCTGCCGTTCCCGCAGCGCCTGCTCGCCGCCCTGCGCGCCGGTGAGCAGGCCGGGGGCGACCGGCGCGGTCGCCAGAGCGCGGCCCTCCTGGTGGTCCAGCGCGGCGGTGGGTACGCGGGCACCGGCGACAACCTGGTGGACCTGCGGGTGGACGACCACCCCGACCCGGTCGGGGAGCTGCACCGGCTGCTCGACATCCACACCATGCTCTTCGGCAAGCCCGACCCGGCCACCCTGCTGGAACTGACCGGCCCGCTCGCCGACGAGGTGGCCGGTCTGCTGGCCGCCGCCGGTTACCCCGCCGGCGGCGCCGGGCTGACGGCCGCCGTCCACCCGGCGGGCGCCGCGGCGCCCGCGACGGTGGCCGGGCCCGCGCTGGAGGAGGCGCTCGCTTCCTGGGCGGGCTGGGAGAACCTCGAGGAACGGCTGGTGCCGGGGCACATCGACCCGATCGTCCTGGCGCATCTGCGCCGCACGGTCGCCGCGGTCCCCGCGCCCCGGACCGGCGACTGACCCGGGCTCCGGCGACCCGCCCCTGCCCAGCACGGCGGGCGCGAGCGGGGCCGGCGACCCGGACGGCCGGCACCCGGCGCCGGGCCGGGCACGTCAGCCCGCGAAGGAGAGCCAGCGAAATTCCGCCGTCGCGATCTCGGCGCGCTCGGCCTCGGTGAGCGGCAGCCGGCCGGTGGTCTTGCGGATCAGGGTGAGCGGGTCCCAGCCCAGCCGCGCCGGGACGGGCCGCCCGCCGGTGAGCAGGTCGGCGACCACCCGCGCGGCGGTCGGGGTCAGCCACGGCCGCCGGTCCAGCGCCCGGGCCAGGTCGAGGCCGTGCACGCCGACCTCCACCACCCGGGTGACCAGGAAATCGGACAGGGTCATCGCGTCGCCGTGCCGGGTGCGGACCACCCGGTCGGCGGGCTGCGCCGCGACGGCGGAGTCGGTGCCCCGCCAGGCGGCGGTGAAGGCCTCGGCCGTCGCCGCCGCGTCGGCCGGTCGCCGGGCCGCCCGGCGGGCGCTGTCGACCCGCGCCGCGTCGACCTCCGGGGTGAACTTCGCCGCGCCGAAGTAGCCGGCGGCGTCCACCTCCGCCCGGGGCGGGGCCGGCGCGGCGAGCATGTCGACCAGGCGGCCGGCGCCGGTGCTGACGTGGGCGACGAGGTCGCGGACGGCCCAGGGTGGGCAGGGGGTCGGGCGGTCCAGGTCCGCCTCGGACAGGGTGCGCAGCACTCCGTCGAGCCGGGCGCACTCGTCCCGGAACGCCGTCCGTACCGTCTCCACCGGGCCGGTCCTCCCCCGCCGTCGTCGTGCTCGTACCCTGCCACGTCGGTTTCGGCCGGCCGGTCGCGGGTACGCGCCGGGCCGACGAGAGGGGGCGGGCGACAGATGGCCGGCATCATGCTGCGCAGCACCGCGTTCAACGACCACGACCAGTTGCCGGGGCGGTTCTCGCGAGACGGAGGGAACGCCTCACCGCCGTTGGAGTGGTCCGACGTGCCGGAGTCCGCGACCGAGCTGCTGCTGCTGGTCGAGGACCCGGACGCCGGGCGGAGCCCGTTCCTGCACTGGCTGGTCACCGGGATCTCCCCGACCTCCAGCGGGGTCGGGGAGGGCATGGTCCCCGAGGGCGGCCAGGAGTGGCCCAACGGCTTCGGCACCACCGGGTGGGGTGGACCGCACCCGCCGAAGGGCGACGAGGCGCACCGCTACTTCTTCCGGCTGTACGCCCTGGAACGCCCGGTCGACCTGGCCGACGCCCCGCAGGCCGCCGACGTGCACGCGGCACTGGCCGGCCGGGAACTGGCCAGCGGCACCATGGTCGGGACGTACCGGCGCTGATCAGCCCTTGTAGCGGGGCACCAGGCGGTGCATCGGGAGCAGCACCAGCGCGGCCACCACCGCCATCGTGCCGGCGATGCCGGCGGCGCTGCCCGCGTACCCGATGAAGAGCGGACGGCGGCTCAGCTCGTCGACCGGCACCTGCTGCTGGTCGAGCAGCCAGGACAGGGCCAGGCCGCTGGCGACGACGGCCGCCAGGCCGCCCAGCCCGAGCAGGGCCGCGGCGACCCGGTGCGCGTCCTCGGCGGAGACCTGCGCCTGCTCCCGTTGGAAGACCAGCAGGAGCAGCCCGGCCAGCGCCGCCCAGACGCCGACCACGAGGAACGCCGCCACGGCGTCGCTGGGCCGGTGCCAGCCGGCGGAGAGGGTGGCCACGCCGGCGATGGCGGCGTACGCGACGCCGAGGAACGCCCCGAGCGGGCGCACCTTGGGCGGCAGCACCAGGACCAGCGCCAGCGCCACCGAGGCGGCGATGGTGGCGTGCCCGCTGGGCAGGCTGTTGCCGGCGGCGTCCCGCTCCGGGTCGATGCCCAGCGCCGGCCGGTCGAGGACGTACTTGAGCAGTTGCGTGCTGACGTTCGCGCCCGCGATCAGCAGGGTGGCCGCGACGGCGAGCGCCTTGCGGCCACGGATCAGCGCGATGAAGCCGATCACGGCCGTGGCGGCGAGCAGCGACACCACCGACATCGCGTTGAGGATTTTGTTGACCGGCCCGTCGATGCGGTCCTGGCCGATCTGATTGCCGGTCAACGCGACCGTGTCCAGCCACTGGCCGGTCCCGGTGTGCACGGCGAAGCGCCACAGCACCACGAGAGCGGCCGCCTGGGCCAGAGCCAGTACGACCAACCAGACTGCGGTCCAACCCCTTGCCGTCGCGCGCACCCGCACACCGTAACGGCCCGCCCGGCAGGTCGCTCGGCGGGACACCGGTGCGTCCCGGCTAGGTTGGGGCCGGACCACGGGAGGTGACGGTGGGCGGTACGGCGGAACGGGAGCCGGCGGTCGCGGAGCGGCCGGAGTCGCTGGCGGACCTGCTCGGCGGGCGGCGCGGCGCGGTCGACGCGACCCTGCCACCGGTGGCGTTCACCCTCGGCTGGCTGCTGACCGGGCGGTCCATCGCCGGCGGGGTGGCGGCGGCCGTGCTGGCCGGCACGGCGGTGGCCGGGTGGCGGCTGCGCCGGGGCGACCGGCCGAGGTCGGTGCTGGTCGGGCTGCTCGCCGTCTGCGTCGCCGCGTTGATCGCGCTCTACACCGGACGAGCGGCCGACTTCTTCCTGGTGCAGCTCTTCTCCAACGCGGCCAGCGCGCTGGTCTGGGTGGTCAGCATCGTGGTGCGCTGGCCGCTGCTGGGGGTGGTGGTCGGGGTGGCGCTGCGGCAGCGGGGCCGGTGGCGGCGGGACCGGGCGCTGCTGCGGGCGTACTCGCGGGGCAGCTGGGTCTGGGCGGCGACGTACGCGTTGCGGGTGGCGGTGTTCCTGCCGTTGTACCTCGGCGGTCAGGTGGTCGCGCTGACGGTGGCCCGGGCGGCGCTGACCTGGCCGCTGGTGGCGGCGGCGCTGACGGTGAGCTGGGTGCTGATCCGGCGGTCGCTGCCGGCCGGCCATCCGGGGCTGCGGCACCCGGTCACCCCGGACGGAAGCTGAACCGGGGGGAAAATTAAGGGAGAGGCCGCCACGGGGGGAGCGGCCTCTCCGAGAAACACGGTACTCCGTCGCGCGGCGTCGTGTGATCCCACGACGCCCTCTTTTTTCGCGGCATTTCCCCGACGCACGCCGCGGGCGGGCGGTGGGGTGGGTCGCCCGATCCGCTGCGTCGACCGGATGGTCGACCCACCCCCGGCCCGACCGTGGGAGTCGGGCCGCCCGCCGACCGGGCGGTCCGCTCCCCCGGGCCCGGTCGGCCCCCGGGTGGGTGGCGCCGCGCCACCCACCCGGGAGGGGTCACCTCACCCGTTCGGGAACAGGTTGCCGTAGTCGGCGTACGCCATGGCGACGTCGGCCTGGGCCCAGAACCGGTGGTAGTTGAAGGTCGGCTCGGCGCCACCGTTGAGGTAGGCCTGCACCTTCGGCCAGTCGGGGTCGTTCTTGTAGAACGACCGGATGTCCAGGAAGCTCTTGCCGGCGGCGATGGCGTCGCCGTTGGGCATCTTCCCGGTCCAGCCGGACGGGACGTAGAGGCCCTGTCCGTCGGCGGCGGTGTAGACGTCGTCGAAGCGCCGGTAGTCGCCGCGCTTCTCGGTGGTGGAGACGCCCTTGGCGTCGCTGGCCGCGTGGAGGGCGTCGAGCAGCGCCTTGGCGGTGTTCTTGGCCGACACGTTGCCCGACTTCGCCGCGTACGCGATCAGGGTGCGGGCGTAGGCGGCGGCGACGCCGACGTCCTGGCCCTTCACCGTCACCTCGACGTGCAGGTTGGTGTTCGCCTGCGGGTTGGCCGGGTCCCAGTTGTTGGGCTGGCCGGTCCACTTCATGTCCGACGGGATCGACCAGTTGGTGCCCACCGTGGTGTTGGCGATGGCCCACGGCACCCACTTGTCCAGCAGCGCCTTGGCCTTGGCGTTGCCGGTCTGCAGGTACAGCTCGGCGATCCGCTGCATCGACCAGGCCTGCATGCCGAACCACTGGTTGGACGGCGGGTCGTTGTAGACCGGGTCGACGTCGTAGTACATGCCGTAGAAGGTGGCGGTGCCGGCCGGCGGCTGGGCGTAGCTGCCGTCCCAGCTGTTGGTCGCGCCACCGGCGATACCGCCCTCGGCGGACTGGAGCCAGGTGTAGAACTCCAGCTGCCGATCGAAGCTCTTCTGCCAGTCGGCGACCGCGGTCGGCGACTTGGGCTTCAGCTCCGGCACGTTGGTCAGCGCCCAGGCCGCGAACGGGTTCTGGTAGCCGAAGTGGTTGTGGCTGGAGCCGATCCGCCAGGACCAGTTCTGGCTGGGGTCGTACGCGCCACCCCAGGCGTAGTACCAGGACATCAGGAAGTGCGCCGAGTCCCGGCCGCTGCCGGCCGGGCAGGTGCTGGCGCCGACGCAGTTGCCGATCTTCTTGAAGTACTTGTCGAACATGGCGTAGCGCAGGTAGTCACCCATCTTGGCGGCCTTCGCCACGGTGGCCGCCACGTCGGCCTCCCTGCCCTGGGCCTTGGCCCAGGTCAGCGCCCAGTACGCGGCCTGCACGGCGCGGGCGTCGGCATCCGGGGCGTTGGTGTACTTCCACTGCTTCGCGGGGGCGCTGCCCTCCTTGACGAACAGGTCGAGGTAGCCGTACTGGCCGCCGTGGGCGAAGGTGTCGCAGGAGGGCTGTGGCACGGTCTCCCACACCGACTCCTGGGTGCCCCGCTGGAAGGTGTTGATGTACGCCGGCCGGGTGGTGCCGTCACCGCAGCGGCCGAAGCCGTAGGTGTTGTCGACGTCCAGCAGCCAGTGCATGCCGTAGATGTCACCGGTGCCGTAGGTGCTCTGCAGTTCCGAGCGGAGCGGGTCCTGGCCGACCGGGACGGAGGGCTGCAACTGCGACGGGTACTGGCTGGGCAGGTTGTACTCGGCGGCGTACTGGGCGGTGCCCGCCGCGCCGGCCGTCGGCTGGTCCGAATGATTCGGAATTATATATTTCTCCATCACCGTCCAGGCGTTGTTGAACGGGGCCCAGTTCTGGGTGACCCGGCCGTACTGCGCCTCCAGCCAGAGCCAGAAGCTGAACGCCTCCGAGGTGGTCTCGTGGCCGTGGTCGGGCGCCTCGACGATCAGCGTCTCCACCGAGTGGTACGGCACGCCCTCCGGGCTGAAGTACCCCGAGTTCTTGATCTTGCCGTACTGGTCGAGGAACCGCTTGATGTAGGCGTTGTCCCCGCCCGGGGTGTCGTTGTCGATCTCCGTGACGGCGATCGCCAGCGGCGCGAAGCCGGTGGCCGAGGCCGTGACGGTGGCGGTCCCGCCCAGGGTGTCCGCGTCCTCGGCCGCGGCGACGGTGGCCGTCACCCCGGTGTTCCAGTTGGCCGGGGTGAGCGTGACGGTCGCCGGGGTGACGGTGACGTCGGTGTCGCCGGTGCGGGTGAGGGTCACCGGCACGTTGGCGCTGGGCGCGGCGCTGAGCTTCAGGTTGACCGTGCCGGTGCCGCCCTCGGTCACGCTGACCGCCGACGGGGTGGCCACCAGCACCGGACCGGAGGCGGGGTTGACGGTGAACGCCTTCTCCGCCACCGCGACGCCGTTGGCGTTGTCGTACGCCTTGGCCTGCACGGTGTAGCTGCCGGCCGGCAGGTCCTCCAGCGTGTAGCCGTACGGGGCGGTGGTGTCGGTGTTGACCAGCAGGCCGTTGCGGTAGAACTCGACCTTGGCGATCGTCCCGTCCGGGTCGCTGGCGGTGGCGGTGAGCGGCACGTCGGCCGGTGCCTCGAACGGCCCGGTCGGCAGCCCCAGCGACACCGTCGGCGGCTGGTTGGCCGGGGTGCCGTTGCAGGCGACCCCGTTGAGGGTGAAAGCGGTGGGCTTCGGGTTGCTGCCGGAGTACGCGCCGTTGAACCCGATGGTGGTCGACGCGCCGGTGCCGAGGCTGCCGTTCCACGACTCGTTGGTCGCGGTGACCTCGCTGCCGGTCTGGCTCCACTTCGCCGACCAGCCCTGGGTGACGCGCTGGGAGCTGTTCGGGAAGGAGAACTTGAGCGTCCAGCCGGTGAGCGCGTCGCCCAGGTTCTTGACGGTGACGTTGGCGGTGAAACCGGTGTTCCAGTCGTTGGTCGCGTAGACCACGTCGCAGGCGGGGGCGGCCTGCGCGGCGCCGGCCGGCAGGGTCACCCCGCCGATGGCCAGCGCGGTGGCGGCGAACATCGCCGTCCGGCGGCGTCTTGCCCAGAGTCTCATGTGCGCGGTGTCTCCTCGGAGGAGGGCCGGAGCCTGACGGGGCCGCCGGCGAGGCGCCTCCACGCGAGCAGGGAACGCGGGGGGACGGAGGCGCCCGGGAAGGTGGTCGGTGCGGAACTGCGCCGGTCTGCCGCCCCTGGGGCGGCGGCGGCGGTTCCTCGGGGTGCCGTCCGGAGATCCGGATGCCCTCGGCGACCCACGCTCACGCGAGCTGGCTCCGCTGCGTCGATTCGACAGTCTGCCATGGAAGCGCTCCCACGACAACACCGCAGGGAGAGCACCGATCGATGTTTCGATCTCGTTTTGGGGCTTTCACAAACCCGTGACGGGCGTTACAGTCGCTGCATCGCCGATGGGAGCGCTTCCATCGACGGAGATGCAATTGTTTCGACGACCGTGGTCGCCCGGCCGCGGTGCAAGCCAAGAGGCTGACGACGGGCCAGCCCGGACACCGTCGCCAGCCGACACCCGCCAGTGACGGAGGGAGGTGGAACCAGAGCCACTCGCGTGGCCCGGCTCCCGCGCGACACGCACGGCGGACGCCAATTCGACTCGTGCGTGTGTGCACCAAGGTGGGGACGGGGGTTGCCCTCCCCCGTCCCCACACTAAACCCCCGTAGTCGACGGGAAAAGAGGCCGACGGGACAGGCGCGTACGCCGCCCGGCCGGCCTCGCTCGCTATCTGCGCCCCGCCCGGCGCGTCGGACGACCGACGGCGCCCGTCACATCTCACTTCCCCCATCCCGGCCGCCTCCGCGCGGCCCTCTAGGCTGGCGGTCCGCCCCCGAGGCGGCCGGAACGCCGCATGCCGGTGCTGGGAGCGCTCCCGGCCGTCGGGGTGGCCCGCACCCTGAGGAGAAACACCGATGTCGATACTCACCCGACGGCGACTGCTGCACCGCGCCGCGCTCTCCGCCACCGCCAGCGCCGGGCTCTCCCCGGTCGCCGCCGCCGTGGCCGGCGCGGCCGCCGCCGTGACGGTCGGCTGCGACACCCCGCCGGACGGGGACCCGACCGCCACTCCCGGCGCGGGCACCCTGCGCTTCCCACGCGACTTCGGCTGGGGCGCGGCCACCTCGGCCTACCAGATCGAGGGCGCCGCCAAGGAGGACGGGCGCGGCGAGTCGATCTGGGACACCTTCAGCCGTACCCCGGGGCGGACCCGCAACGGCGACACCGGCGACGTGGCCGCGGACCACTACCACCGCTGGTCCGAGGACCTGGACCTGATGCGCGACCTCGGCCTGCACAGCTACCGGTTCTCCGTCTCCTGGCCCCGCATCCAGGCCGACGGCACCGGCCGACCGAACCAGCGCGGCCTCGACTTCTACCGCCGGCTCGTCGACGGCCTGCACGAGCGCGGCGTCGCGCCCATGGTCACCCTCTTCCACTGGGACCTGCCCCAGTCGTTGCAGGACGCCGGCGGCTGGGAGAACCGGGACACCGCGTACCGCTTCGCCGACTACGCCGACGCCGTGTTCCGGGGCCTGGGCGACCAGGTGCCGGTGTGGCTGACCGTCAACGAGCCGAAGACCGTGGTGCAGAACGGCTACCTCTGGGGCCACCACGCCCCGGGCCGGCAGGATCCGGACGCCGCGTACCTGGTCGCCCACCACCTCCAGCTCGCGCACGGGCTGGCGGTGCGCGCCCTGCGCGCCACCGGCTCCACCGCACGGATCGGGCCGGCGTTCAACCTGCACCCCTGCTACCCGGCCGACGACACCCCGGCCGCGGCGGCCGCGACCCGGCTCTACGACGGGTACGAGAACCGGCTGTACCTGGACTCCGTCCTCACCGGCGCGTACCCGGCCGACGTGCTGGCCGACCTCGGCGAGGACAGCCGGCTGGTCCGGGGCATCGCCGACGGCGACCTGGAGATCATCTCCAGCCCGGTCGACCTGCTGGCCGTGCAGTACTACACGCCGATCTACGTCACCGCGGACGGCGGCACCGTGCGGCGGTGGGCCACCTCCGAGGCGGAGTGGCAGCAGATCTACCCCGAGGGGATGTACGACATCCTGACCCGGGTCACCCGTGACTACGGCCCCGTCCCGATCACCGTCACCGAGAACGGCCTGCCCTGCCCGGACGTCGTGGGCGCCGACGGCACCGTCGACGACGCCGGCCGGATCGCCTTCCTGCGGGACCACTTCGCCGCCGCACACCGCGCGATCGCCGCCGGCGTGCCGCTGGAGAGCTACCACGTCTGGTCGCTGCTGGACAACTTCGAGTGGGCCGAGGGCTACGACCAGCGCTGGGGACTGGTCTACGTGGACTACGCCACCCAGCGCCGCATCCCCAAGCGCAGCGCCCACTGGTACCGGCAGGTGATCAGCGACAACGGCCTCTGAGCGACCTGCCGGCCGGGACCGGCGCACCGGACCGCGTGGGGGCGGTCCGGTGGTCCGACCCGCCGGGGCGGGCGGGCCCGGCCGAGCGGGACCGGCCCGCCGGTACGGCGGGGCCGGTCGTCGTCAGCGGGGCAGCGCCTGCTGCAACTCGGCGCGCAGCGCCGGGGTGAGCATCTCGCCGGCCTGCTTGGCCAGCCGGGCCATCTCGTAGCCCACCACGCCGATGTCGGCGTCCGACGCGGCCAGCGTGGCGAGGATCGAGCCGTCGCGGATCTGCATCACCAGGAAGTAGCCGCGACCCATCTCGACGACCGTCTGCTTGACGATGTCGCCGTCGAACATCTGGGCCGCCCCCGCGGTGATGCTCATCAGGCCGGAGGTCACCGCGGCGAGCTTGTCGGCGTGGTCGCGGGGCAGGTGCGCCGAGATCGCGACCAGCAGCCCGTCGGAGGAGACCACCACGGCGTGGGCCACCCCCGGCACCCGCTCCGCGAACGCGTTGACCAGCCAGCTAAGGTCCCGCGCCTCCTGGCTCAACGTCGTCACTGTCGTCCCCCTTCGCTGTGCCCACCCGACGGCGGCAAGATTATCTCCCGGGTCTCCTCGGCCTCGGCCCGGCGGACCCCGCTGTACAGCCGCGACAGCATCCCCCCGACCGCCTCCGGGTCCGGGTCGTCCCGTGCGGCGGCAACCTCCGGACGGGCCGGCTCGGTGACCGCGGAGAGCTGAGCCATCGGCACCCGCACCGGCAGGCCCCGTTCGTTGGTGCCCCCGATGACTGGCGTCGCGGGCGGCGCGGGCGTCACATCACCGGCCGGCACGGCGGCGGACGGCGCGGGCCCCTGGCGGGACCACCAGCCGCCGCCGGCCGCCGGGGCGCCCGCGGCCGGCGACAGCACGTCCTCGGCGCGGACCGGCACCGGCCGCCCCTGGACGGGCACCACCGGAGCCGGGTCGGGACGACGGCCGGCCACCGGCAGCTCCGTCGGCGCCGGCGCACCGGCCGGGCGTCGCGGCCCGCCGGGGCGGGTGGCGCCGGCGACCGCCGTGGTCAGCATCCGGGGTGAGACCGGCCCGTCCAGCTCCGCCGGGGGCGCGGCGGCCAGCAGCGCGGCGGGCAGGTCGATCCGGGCGAGCAGGCCCTGGGCGCCGCCGCTGAGGCGTACCCGGATGCCGTGCCGGGCGGCGAGGTGGCTGACCACGAACAGACCCATCCGCTCCGAGGCGGCCACGTCGGCGGCCGGCGGGGAGGCCAGCACGGTGTTGGCCTGTTCCAGCGCCGCCGGGCTCATCCCCAGCCCCTGGTCGACGATCTCCACCACCGCGCCGTGGCCCTCGGCCCGGGCGCCCACCCGGACCACGGTGTCGGGCCGGGAGAAGGCGGTGGCGTTCTCCAGCAGCTCGGCCAGCAGGTGCACCAGTTCACCGACGGCGTGCCCGACCACGTACAGGTCGGCCACCGACTCGCGGCGGACCCGCTGGTACTGCTCGATCTCGGCGCTGGCGGCCAGCAGCACCGCCCCGAGACCGACCGGGCGGTTCCACCGCCGGGTGGACTCCGTGCCGGCCAGCACCAGCAGGCTCTCGTCGTTACGGCGCATCCGGGCGGCCAGGTGGTCCAGCTTGAACAGGTTCTCCAGCTGGTCCGGGTCGGCCTCCTCCCGTTCCAGGTCGTCGAGCAGCTCCAGCTGCCGCTCCACCAGCACCTGGCTGCGTCGGGCCAGGTTGACGAACATCGCGTTGACGGTGCGCCGCGTCTCCGCCTGCTCCACCGCGACGCTGACCGCGCTGCGGTGCACCGCGACGAACGCCTCGGCCAGCTCGCCGATCTCGTCGGAGGAACGGACGACCGGGGGCGGCACGTCGATGGTGGGTACGCCGCCCTGCACCGAGCGGAGCCGGTCCAGCGCGTCCGGCAGTTCGACCTGGGCGATCCGCAGGGCCTGCCCGCGCAGGCGCTGCATGGAGTTGGCGATGGACCGGCCGATGAGCAGAGCGAGCAGCACGGCCAGCCCGAGCACCACCACGATGCCGCCGACCACCAGCAGGGTGGTGCGCAGCCGGTCGCCGCTGACCGTGTCGGCCCGGGTCACCGCGTCGTCCAGCACCCGCGCCTCCAGCTGGCGCAGCAGCTCCTGGCGCTGCTCGCTGGCGGCCCACCACTGCGGCGCGGGCAGCACCTCCGCGCGGGCGCCGCCGGTGGGCAGGCTCTTCTCCTCCAGCTTCATCGCCGCGACGAACGCCGGGTCGACCGAGGTCCGGTCGTAGAGCCGGACCTGATCGTTGGTGGCGGCGACCCGGAACGCGCCGAGCGCGGCCAGCTGCTGCGCCCGCAGGTCGGTGAGGGTCACCTGGTCGTCCAGGTCGTAGCGGCCGGCCCGGGCGGCGGCGTAGAGCTGCCCGCGGATCCGCGACGACAGCTCCTTGACCCGGGCGAGCTGCACGTACCGCAGCACGGCGTCGGTGAGCACGGGCTGCTGCTCCCCCGGCGAGGGCTCCGCCAGCAGGTTGAGCAGCGCCTCGATGGCCCGGTGGTAGTTGCTCAGGATGGTGTCGCTGTTGAGCACCGCCGGCGGCACCGCGGCCCGGATGTAGACCACCTGGTCGTACGCCTCCAGCGCCTCGCCGTACGCCACCCGCCAGGACGCGTCGGCGTCGGCCAGCGGCTGCGCGGCCCCGCGCAGCTCGCTGACGGCCTGGTCGGTGGCCGCCTGCAACGGCCGCAGCGCGCTGACCGCCGCGTCCCGGTCGGCCTCGCTCCCGGCCCGCCGCAGCTCGGCCAGCTCCCCCGCGGAGCGGTCCCGCTCCTGCTGGAGCCGGTCGACCACGGTGGTGATCTGCCGGCCGATGCCGACCTGCCGGGCGAAGTCGCTCAGCGCGGTGGTCTGCCCGACCAGCGCCGCGGTCTGCACGCCGGCCAGCACCAGGAAGGCCACGGACGGGATGACCAGCACGGTGGCGAGCTTGGTGCGCATCCGCCAGTCGCGCAGCCGGAACGGCGAGCGCCGCCGGTGGGGTACGACCCGGACGGTCCCCCGGCTCCGACCACCCTGCTCGCCCTGCCTCGGGTCGGGACCTGCGCCCACACCTGCCTCCTCGGTCCCCCGCCTCCCCCGCGTCAGGGAGCGGGGTCCATCCAACCAGGCCCGCGAGCTGTGTCAACGGGCTGTGCCACCGCTCCGGTCAGGAAGCGGCGCCGGAGCGCTCCGGAGCGCGTCCCTCGTCGGGCGGGTCGGTCATCGCCAGCCGCCCCGCCTCGGCCACCCGGCCCAGCGCCACCAGCGCCGCGCCGATCGCCCCGATCTCCGGCTCGGCACGGTGCCGCACCGGGCGGGGCGCCAGCGCCGTGGCGAACGCCGAGCGCCACCAGGCGGAGGCCGCCATCGCTCCCCCACCCAGCACCACCTCCATCGGCGTCTCGACGGTGGACTCCAGCACGGCCAGATCGTCGGCGACCATCCGGCACAGGCCGGCCATCAGTCCGGCCAGGATCTCCACCCCGGTGGTGGCGAAGCTGAGCCCGCGCAGCTCGCCGGCGCCGGCCGGAGCGAAGCCGGGTGGCCGGTCGCCGCCGAGGCGGGGGTCGGCCGTCACCGCGCCGCCGTCCGGCGGCACCCGGGCCAGCGCGGCCGCCAGCTCCGGGCCCTCGGGCAGCCGCAGCTCCCGCTTGGCCCAGGTGTACAGGTTGCCACCGCTGGAGTAGGCCGCCCCGGTCACCACGTACTCGTGGTCCACCCGGTAGCGCCAGAGTTCCTCGGGCAGCGGCGGCAGCGGCTCACCGGCCGGCAGCCGGTGCAGCAGCCGGACCGCCGCGGAGGTGCCCACGGTCACCGCCGCGCGCCGCCCGTCCACGCAACCGGACCCCACGTTGGAGGCGGCCCCGTCACCGACCGGGACGGCCCAGGCCACGCCGGCCAGCTGGGGCCACCGACGGGCGTGCTCCGCGCGCAGTCGCCCGTTCCACCCCGTCGGCGCCAGCTCGGGCAGCTCGCCCGGGCGGACCCCGGCCAGCTCGCAGGCCTCGGCGTCCCAGGTCAGCGTGCGCAGGTCGAGCAGTCCCGTGCCGGAGGCCATGGAGACCGACATCGGCGCGGTGTCGAGCAGCTGGCCGAGGACGTACTCGGCCAGGCCGGCGAACCGGGCGATCCGGCTGCCGCACCGCGCCCGGAGCCAGGGCAGCCGGAGCGGCCAGTAGCCGCGGTGCCACCACCCGCCGGTCCGTTCGTGGTAGGCGTTCGGATCGGCCGGGCCGGCGTTGCCGGGGGCCGGCACGGGGCGGGTGTCCAGCCAGGTCAGGACCGGCCCGAGCGGCGCACCCGCGGGGTCGAGCGGCACCACCGAGTGCCACTGCGCCGAGACCGCGACCAGGTGCACGTCGCGCAGGTGCCCGGCGGCGGCGAGCTCGTCCAGGCACTCGACCAGGCAGGCCAGGTACTGCGCGGGGTCGAGGGTGCCCGAGCCGCGGTCGCCGATGCTCACGTGCACCTTGCGTCGCGCCAGCGCACCCGGCCGCGGATCCGCGTCGGCGTCGAGCACGAGCCCGCGTACCGAGGAGGTGCCGAGGTCGAGAGCGAGAATGTTCATCGCCGGTCACGGTACCCGCCGACCGGCCCGGCAAAGCCTCGATCGCTCGCGGGCGCGCGACGCGTACCTCGGACGGCTTCCGCGCCCGGCGGGGGCCGCGTAGGGTGGTCGACATGCTCGCGCACCTGTCCTGCTGGTGGCCCGCCGACCCGGCGGCCACCTTCCGCGCGTAGCTTTCCACGCGGCCGCCCGACGAGGCGGCCGCCGGTCTCTCCCCGGCTCCCGGGCCGCCCCGACGGGCGGCGCCGACGGCCCGGAGGAGACACCGAATGAACCGCCCGCACGATCTGCTCGCCGCCCTCGCGCACGACGCCGACCCCGGCCCGTTCGCGCTCGTCCGTCGCGAGGGCGCCGCGCACCTCGACCTCTTCACAGGTACGGTCCGCACCGCCGACCGGCTCGCCGACCTGCCGCTGCCGGACGGGGCGGCCGGCCCGCGCACGCTGGCCCTGGTGCCGTACCGGCAGATCGCCGAGCGGGGCTTCCAGTGCGTCGACGACGGCACCCCGCTGGAGTACCTGGAGATAGCCGGGCACACGCGGATCGCCCTGGCCGACGCGCTCGCCGCGCTCCCGCAGGCCCCGGTGGTCACCACGGGCGCCGCGTTCGACGTCGCCGACGAGGAGTACGCCGGCACCGTCGAGCGGGTGCTGGCCGAGGAGATCGGCCGCGGCGAGGGCGCCAACTTCGTCATCCACCGCACCCTGCGGGCGACGGTGCAGGGATCGCCGCTGCGGGCCGGGCTGGCGGCGCTGCGCCGGCTGCTGCTCGGCGAGCGGGGCGCGTACTGGACGTTCCTGGTGCACACCGGGCACCGGATCCTGGTCGGCGCGAGCCCGGAGCGGCACGTCAGCGTTGACGACGGGCTGGTGATGATGAACCCGATCAGCGGCACCTTCCGGCACGCCGGGGCGACCCCGGACCGCGCCGCCCTGCTGCGCTTCCTCCGCGACCCCAAGGAGGTCGAGGAGCTGTACATGGTGCTCGACGAGGAGCTGAAGATGATGGCCACGGTCGCCGAGCACGGCGGCCAGGTGGTCGGGCCGTACCTGAAGGAGATGGCGCACCTCGCGCACACCGAGTACCTGCTCGCCGGGCGCGGCTCGAAGGACGTCCGGGAGGTGCTGCGGGAGACGATGTTCGCCCCGACGGTCACCGGCAGTCCGATGGAGAACGCCTGCCGGGTGATCGCTCGGCACGAGCGCTCCGGGCGGCGCTACTACTCCGGCGTGCTGGCCCTGCTCGGGCGCGACGGCGAGGGCCGGCAGACGCTGGACGCGCCGATCCTGATCCGGACGGCGGAGATCTCCCCCGCCGGTGAGCTGCGGGTGCCGGTCGGGGCGACCCTGGTGCGACACTCCACCGCCGCGGGCGAGGTCGCCGAGACGCACGCCAAGGCGGCCGGAGTGCTCGCCGCGTTGGGGCTGGCTCCGCAGGCGCCGGCCGCCGACCCCGCCCGGCCGGCACGCTACGGCCGTTCCGGCTCGGCGCGTCTGGCGCCGCGCCGCGACCCGGAACAGCCGCTCGCCGAGGACCCCGAGGTGCGGGCGCTGCTCGCCGCGCGGAACACGTCGCTGGCCCGGTTCTGGCTCGAGCAGCGGGTGCCCGGGGCGACCACGCTGGCGGGGCTGGCCGGTCGGCGGGCGCTGATCGTGGACGGCGAGGACACCTTCACCGGGATGCTCACCCACCAGCTCGGCGCCCTGGGTCTCGCCGTGGACGTCCGGCCGTGGCAACGGGCCGCCCCGCTCGACGGGTACGACCTGGTGGTGGTGGGGCCCGGGCCGGGCGACCCGGGCGCGGTCACCGAGCCGAAGATGGCGGCGCTGCGGGCGCTGCTGGCCGACCGGCTCGCCGCCGGCCTGCCCACGCTGGCGGTCTGCCTCGGCCACCAGCTGCTCGCCGGCCTGCTGGGGTTGCCGCTGCACCGGCGGGAGGCGCCGTACCAGGGACTGCAGCGGGACGTCCCGTTCTTCGGCACGTCGCGGCGGGTGGGCTTCTACTCCACCTTCACCGCCCTGGCCGACCGCGACCGGCTCGGCACCCGGTACGGGCCGGTGGAGCTGTCCCGTGACCCGGCCGACGGGGCGGTGCACGCGCTGCGCGGCCCCGGTTTCGCCGGGGTGCAGTTCCACCCGGAGTCGGTGCTCAGCCGGGACGGGCTGGCCGTCCTGGCGGACCTGCTCGGGCACCTGCTGGCTCGTCCGGCGCTGACCGCGCATGGACCGGCCGATCACGGGTAGGGGTTGCGGCGACCGGTGGTCCGGACGGGCCGAGAGCCCCCGCCCGGATCGCCGGTCGCCGGAGTGGGTCAGCCGGCGGCCAGGCCGCGCTTGACCGCGGCGCCGAGGCGTACCGCCCGCTTGGCGGTCAGGGCGGTGGCGCCCAACGCCAGCTGGTCCGGAGCGGTCTCCCCGTTGTTGCTGGTGTGCGAGGCGCCGTACGGGTTGCCCGCGGCGAACTGGCTCGGCTCGGTGTAGCCGGGGGTCACCACGAGGCCGCCCCAGTGGTAGAAGATCGTGAACAGCGACAGCAGGGTGGACTCCTGCCCGCCGTGCGAGGTCGCGGTGGAGGTGAAGGCGCTGTAGACCTTGTCCACCAGGGCGCCCTGCGACCAGAGCGGGCCGGTGGTGTCGATGAACTGCTTGAGCTGGGCGGCAATCATCCCGTAGCGGGTGGGCGAGCCGAAAATGATCACGTCGGCCCAGGACAGGTCGTCGAGCTGGGCCTCGGGGACGTCCTGCGTCTCCAGGTGGTGGGCCTGCCAGCCCGAGTTGGAGCGGATCGCCTCGGCGGGCGCCAGCTCGCGTACCTTGCGCAGGCGCACATCGGCGCCAGCCTCGCCGGCGGCCTCGCAAGCCGCCTGCGCCATCTGGTAGGTGATGCCGGTCGCGCTGTAGTAGACCACCGCTACCTTGACCTGGCCGTCCATCGGCACGTCCCTCCTCGGTTCGAATCAGCTCCCGCGACTACCCGTCAGGTGCCGGGTCAAACGAGCGACCGCGCGGAGCCTGCCCTGGTCGAGGCCGGCATCCCGCACCCGGATCGGTGGACTGCCCGCGGCCGTGACGGGAAGGAGAGGCGGATGAGCATCGGAGCGCGGCGGCCCTCGTGCCCGCCCTACGCAGGGGCTGACCGGCGATGAGCGACTACGGTCACCCGCTGCTCTTCGGATCGTTCACCACCCCGGCGAGCGACGACCCGGCGGGCACCGTCGCCCTGGCCGTGCTGGCCGAGCAGGTCGGGCTGGACCTGGTCACCTTCCAGGACCACCCCTACCAGCCGAAGCTGCTCGACACCTGGACGCTGCTGAGCTACGTCGCCGCGCGGACCAGCACGGTGGGCCTGTCGGCGAACGTGACGAACCTTCCGCTGCGCCCGCCGGCGGTCCTCGCGCGCAGCGTGGCGAGCCTCGACCTGCTCAGCGGCGGCCGGGTCCGGCTGGGCCTGGGGGCGGGCGCGTTCTGGGACGCCATCGAGGCGATGGGTGGCCGCCGGCTCACCCCCGCGCAGGGGGTGCGGGCCTTGGAGGAGGCCATCGACGTCATCCGCCAACTGTGGGACGCCGGCGCGCGCGGCGGCGCGCGGGTCGACGGCGAGTTCCACCGGGTGCACGGCGCCAAGCGCGGCCCGGCCCCCGCCCACCCGGTGCCGATCTGGCTGGGCGCCTACAAGCCCCGGATGCTCGCGCTCACCGGCCGGCGGGCCGACGGTTGGCTCCCGTCGCTGGGCTACCTGCAACCCGGCGACCTGGCCACCGGCAACCGGATCATCGACGACGCCGCCCAGCAGGCCGGCCGGTCGCCCCGGGACGTCCGGCGGCTGCTCAACATCACCGGACGGTTCGGCGCGGTCGGTCGCGGCCCGCTGGACGGACCCGCGGAGCAGTGGGCCGAGGAAATGGCGGACCTGGCCCTCAGCGAGGGCGTCAGCGTCTTCATCCTCGGCAGCGACGATGCCGACGACCTACGCCGATTCGCCGCCGAGGTGGCGCCCGCCGCCCGCGAGCTGGTCGCCGCCGACCGGCGCTGAACCCGCACGGCATTTGGCATCTAGTCAAGACTGTCTATGTCTGGTAGAAATCCTTCAAGGTCGGCCTCCTCCTTCGCAAAATTCCCACCACGCACGGGAACGGGAGAGCCATGACGTCCCACCGATCAACCCTGCGCCGCCGCCTGCTCACCCTGCTGGTCGCCACCGCCGCCACGATCGGCGCCGCGCTCGGGCTGGCCAGCCCGGCATTCGCCATCAGCCACTCCAGCGCCACCTCGCAACTACGCGCCGCCGGCATCTCCTGGACATCCAGCGGCAACTGCAGCGACCGCTACGTCTCGACCTGCACCTCGTTCGACGGCGTCCGCCAGGCCACCATCGACGGGATCATCACCTTCAAGCGCGCCAGCGGCTGCGCCGTCACCATCACCGCCGGCACCGAGGTCGGGCACGCCAGCGGCACCTACAGCCACTGGAACGGCTACAAGCTCGACATCGCCCTGAGCACCTGCATCCAGAACTACATCACGTCCCACTACACGTACGTCGGCTACATCTCCGGCTTCGGCTACCAGTACCGGGCGGCCTCCGGCAACCTCTACACCAAGGAGGGCAGCCACTGGGACATCCTCTTCTACACCTGCGGCTGCTGACCCCGACGTGACAGGAGAGAGCCGTCCCGGCCCACCGGGGCGGCTCTCCTGCGGTCGGCCCGCCGGGGGCGGGGTTTGCCCGGGTCGGGGGCGGGTAGGGCGGGGCCATGGGAGCCGTTCCGGTGGCGCACCGGATTGTCGACGTCGACGGCATCCGCACGTTCTACCGGGACGCCGGGCCGGTGGACGCCCCGCTGGTGCTGCTGCCGCACGGCTACCCGTCCTCGTCGTTCCAGTTCCGCAACCTCATGCCGGCGCTCGGCGACCGCTGGCGGCTGCTCGCCCCGGACCTGCCGGGCTTCGGCTACACCCGGGCCGACGCGGCGCCGTTCGCCTACACCTTCGACGGGTACGCCGACTTCCTGCGCCGGTTCACCGACGTCCTCGGGTTGCGTCGCTACGCCATCTACCTGCAGGACTACGGCTCCCAGTTCGGGCTGCGGCTGGCGATGAGCGCGCCGGAACGGGTCGCGGCACTGGTCATCCAGAACGGCGACATCTACGAGGACCAGCACGGGCCCAAGTACGCGCCGCTGAAGAAGATGTGGGCCGACCCGAGCCCGCAGGCGCTGGCCGACGTGGCCGAACACGTCTCGGAGAGCGGGTTCCGCGCCGAGTTCCTCGGCGAGGTGCCCGGCGAGATCGCCGACCGGATCAGCCCGGACCTGTGGACGCTCTCCTGGGCGCAGGTGGGCCGGCCGCCGGGCCCCGACCACCTCGTGCACCTGCTCGCCGACCAGCGCAGCACCGTCGACTGGTTCCCGCGTCAGCAGGCGTACCTGCGGGAGCACCGGCCACCCACACTGATCGTCTGGGGGCCGCACGACGGGTACATGCCCGAGGGGGCCGCCCGCGCGTACCTGCGCGACCTGCCGGACGCGGAGCTGCACCTGCTCGACGGCGGCCACTGGCTGCTGGAGACCCACCTCGACGAGGTGGTGTCCCTGATGCGCGACTTCCTCGGCCGGGTCCACCCTCCTGGCGCCGGGACGTAGCCGGCTCAAGATTTGCGCAAGTTCCCTGCGGGGCGGGTGCCCGCCGCCCTCGCCGACCGGGATCCTGGTCGCACGGGCGCCGGCGGCCGGGACGCCGCCGACGCACGATGGACCTGAACGGGGGATCGCGCTCCGCCCGCGAAGGCGGGCGCAGCGCGATCAGGGCCCGTGTCAGCTGAGGGCTCCGCCACCGGGTCGGCGGCCCGGTCCGGCTCAGTCGTCGAGCCGGTCGCGCAGGTCGTCGACCTGTTGCTGGAGGCGGTCCACCGCACCCTCGTCGTTGACGAAGGTGCTGATCCCGGCCACGAGGGCCAACCCGAGCAGCACCGCCAGCACGCTGAGCACCAGCCCACCGATCGCCACCCCCCGCCCGGTCACCCCCGGGCGGCGGCTCATCTTCAGCCCGACGATCCCCAGGATCACCCCGATGATCCCGAGCAGCAGACCGATCCAGGCGAGGATGGCGGTCAGCACGCTGAACAGCGCCGCCACGCCGAACACCAGGGCGAAGGTGGCGGCGGCGCTGGTCTTGGCCGGGGTACCTCCGGCGGGGCGGGCGCGCGGGGCGGGCTCACTGGATGCAGTCATCTCATACCTCGCAATCTTCGCTACGGTCCCGGACGGCGCATCCCCGATGTCCCGACACTTATGCGTCGCCTCCGGCACCTGTCCTCCCGCTGCTGCTATCCACGGCCGCCCCGACGAATGTGCTCCGGACGGGCCGGGTAGCCAGGTCGTGACCCACGAGAGGAAGGACGAACGATGCGACTCACCGAACAGCAGGTCCGCTCGCTGTACGGGCAGGACGTCCAGGACCGCTCGGGCGCCAAGATCGGCACTGTGGCCCAGGTCTGGGCCGATCCCGCCGGCGAGGCCACCTGGGTCAGCGTGAAGACCGGCGTGATGGGCCACCACGAGTCCATGGCGCCGCTGGCCGGGGCCGGGATGGCCGAGGGTCGCCTGCGGGTGCCGTACGACAAGGCGACCGTGCGCAGCGCGCCCGCCGTCGAGTCGGGCACCGAGGCGCCGCTCGGCGCGGACCAGCTCGCCCAGCTCTACCGGCACTACCAGCTCCAGCAGCAGGAGCAGCCGCAGCGGCGGCCCGGTGCGCCGGAGATGACCCGGTCCGAGGAGCGGCTGCGGGTCGGCACGCAGAGCGAGCCGGCGGGCAAGGCCCGGCTGAGCAAGCACGTGGTGACCGAGGACGTGCACACCACGGTGCCGGTCGAGCACGACGAGGTACGGGTGGTGCGCGAGCCGATCACCGCGGCGAACCGCGGCGACGCTCGGCCGGACATCCGCGACGAGCAGCGTGAGATGGAGCTGCGCGCCGAGCGGGCGGTGGTCAGCAAGGACCAGGTGCCGGTCGAGCGGGTCCGGCTGAACAAGGACGAGATCGTCGAGAATGAGCCGATCGACGCGCAGGTCCGCCGCGAGCGGGTCGACGCGGACGTGCCGGAGCCGGCACGCCGGCGGCGCTGACCGCGCCCGCCACGGTCGATGATCGTGCACGCCGGGCGGGTGGGCCACGGCCCGCCCGCCCGGTCGCGTGTCCGCGTCGGTGTCGGTGCCGCCGCCTAGGCTGACCGTCGTTCCGGGCGAAGGGCGGCACTGTGCGGTTGACCGGCGGCGAGGCGTTGGCGTTACGGATGACCAGCCTGCTGTTGCGGGAACACCCGCGCGGCCGGCCGCGGGACGTCACCGGCGTGGTCGAGTGGTTCGGCGCGATGCAGGCGCAGGACGCCGCGAGCGGCCTGTGGTCGCTGGGCACCCGGCTGCCCGGGTGGACGGTGGCGGACGTGCGGGCGGCGCTGGAACGCCGGGAGGCGTTGCGGACCTGGCCGATGCGGGGCACCGTGCACCTCGTACCCCCGCGGGACGCCCGCTGGATGCTCGAGGTGACCGGCGTGCGGGCGCTGAGCGGCGCGGCGGCCCGCCGGACCGCGCTCGGCCTCACCGAGGCCGACGCCGACCGGGCGGCCGACGTGCTCGGGGCGGCGCTGGCCGGCGGCGGCCGGCTGACCCGCGCCGAGTGCCTGGCCACCCTGGCCGCCGCCGGCATCGACCCGGCCGGCCAGCGCGGCTACCACCTGCTCTGGTACGCCAGCCAGCGCGGCGTGACCTGCATCGCCCCGCACATCGGGACCGAGCAGACCTTCGCCCTGCTCGACGAGTGGGCGCCCGAGCCGCGCCGTCCCGAACGCGACGAGGCGCTCGGTCTGCTGGCGCTGCGGTACTTCCGGTCCCACGGGCCGACCACCCGACAGGACTTCGCCGGGTGGACGGGGCTGACCGCGGCGGACGCCCGGCGGGGCATCGCGGTGGCCGGCGACGACCTGGCCACGGTGGAGGTGGACGGGGTGCCGGCCGTGCTCGACGCGGCGTTGCTGGACGCGCCCCGCACCGCGCGTGACGACGTGTTGGCGCTGCCGGGGTTCGACGAGTACCTGCTCGGCTACAAGGACCGCACGCTGATGCTCGACCCGGCGCACCGGCAGGCCGTGGTCCCCGGCGGCAACGGCGTCTTCCAGTCCACGATCGTGCGCGGCGGCCGGGTGGTCGGCACCTGGAAGCGCACCATCGGCCGGGCCCGGGTCACCGTGACCGTGCGGCAGCTGACCCCGTTCGACGACTCGACGCGCGGCCGGGTCGAGGCGGCCCTCACCCGGTACGCCGACTTCTTCGGCCTGCCCCTTCATCACTCCTGGTGACCCCGGCTCGGCGGGACACACGTCGCCACGATCCGTAACCGGACTGACCTTCGGCCGGCAATGCGAGAGGGGCCGGGGGTTACACACCCACCGGCCCCTCGGCGACGCCCGTCAGTCGGCCAGCGCGCCTGCGGCCCGGCCCTCGTGCAGGGTCAGGTTGCGCCCGCTGGACGGGTCGAACAGGTGGATCTTCTCCAGGTTGAACCAGACCCGGCGGCTCGTGCCCTCCGTCACCGGGGACTCGGCCGACAGGCGGGTGACCAGGCTGGCGCCGGTGCCGGTGAAGTCGGCGGCGCCGGCGTCGGCGGCCAGTTCCTCCAGCTCGGCGGCGCTGGCCCGCTCCCCCTCGACGGTGAAGTAGACGTACTTGTCCGAGCCCATCGACTCGACGATGTCCACCGGCGCCTCGAACTCCATGCCCCGGCGGCGGGTCTCGTCGTCGACCAGCTCGGCGTCCTCGAAGTGCTCGGGACGGATGCCGAGGATCAGCTCGCGGGGAGCGTCGGCCCCTTCGAGCTGCCGGCGGAGCCGGTCACCGATCGGCACGTCGCCGAGCGCGGTCCGCAGGGTGCCCTCGGAGACCGCCGCGTGCAGGAAGTTCATCGACGGGGAGCCGATGAACCCGGCGACGAAGAGGTTGCGGGGGTGGTCGTAGAGCTCCTGCGGCGGGCCGACCTGCTGCACCGCGCCGCCCCGCATGATCACCACCCGGTCGCCGAGGGTCATCGCCTCGGTCTGGTCGTGGGTGACGTAGACGGTGGTGGTGCCGAGCTGCTTCTGCAGTCGGGACACCACGGTGCGCATCTGCACCCGCAGCTTGGCGTCCAGGTTGGACAGCGGCTCGTCCATCAGGAACGCCTTGGGCTGGCGGACGATGGCCCGACCCATCGCCACTCGCTGGCGCTGGCCACCGGAGAGATTGGCCGGCTTGCGGTCCAGCAGCGTGGTCAGCTCCAGGACCTTGGCCGCCTCGTCCACCTTCTGGTTGATGGTCTCCTTGTCCAGCTTCTGCAGCCGCAGCGGGAAGGCCATGTTCTCCCGGACGGTCATGTTCGGGTAGAGCGCGTACGACTGGAACACCATCGCGATGTCCCGGTCCCGGGGCGCCTTGTCGTTCACCCGCTGCCCGGCGATGCGCAGCTCGCCGGAGCTGATGTCCTCCAACCCGGCGATCATGTTGAGGGTGGTGGACTTCCCGCAGCCGGAGGGGCCGACCAGGATGACGAACTCGCCGTCGGCGATCTCCAGATCGACGTCCTGCACCGCCACGGTCCCGTCCGGGAACCGCTTGCTCACCTTGTCGAGCACGATGTCAGCCACGACTACCACCTATCCCTTGACTGCGCCGGAGGTCAGTCCGGAGACGATGCGGCGCTGGAAGAAGAGCACGAACAGGATGATCGGAATGGTGATCACCACGGCGGCGGCGCAGATCGCCCCGGTGGGATCCTCGAACTGCGACTCGCCGGTGAAGAACGACAGCGCCACCGGCACCGTGCGGGCCCGCTCGGTGGAGGTCAGCGTGATCGCGAAGAGGAAGTCGTTCCAGCAGAAGATGAAGACCAGGATCGCCGTGGTGAACAGGCCCGGCGCGGCCAGCGGGGCGATCACCCGCCGGAACGCCTGGCCCTGGGTGGCGCCGTCCATCTTCGCCGCCTTCTCCAGGTCCCAGGGGATCTGCTTGAAGAACGCCGACAGCGTGTAGATCGCCAGCGGCAGCGCGAAGGTGATGTACGGCAGGATCAGGCCCGGCCAGGTGTCGAAGAGCCCGAGCTGCCGCTCGATCTCGAACAGCGGCGACACCAGCGACACCTGCGGGAACATCGCGATCAGCAGGGAGACGCCGACCAGCAGCTTCTTGCCGGGGAAGTCCAGCCGCGAGATCGCGTACGCGGCCATCGCCCCGAGCACCACCGCGACCAGCGTGGCGATCAGCGCGATGCCGATCGAGTTGACCAGGGCCCGGACGAACTGGTCGGTGTCGAAGATCGTCCGGTAGTTGTCCAGCGTCCACTCGCGGGGAATGAACTTCCCGTCGGTGAGGGTGGCCGGGGTCTTGAACGACAGCGAGGCGATCCAGAGCACCGGGATCAGCGCGAAGACGACGACGATGACGTCCAGCAGTCCCCAGCGCAGCTTCGCCCGGGTGGTGGTTTCGGCCATGTCAGCGCCTCTCCCCGTCGTCGCTGCCCGGAGCAGCGGTACCGAACAGCTTCACGAAGACGAAGGCGATGATCGCCACGGTGAGGAAGATCAGCACCGACATCGTCGAGCCGATGCCGAGGTTGAGGCCCCGGATCAGGTTGTTGTAGGCGAGCATCGACACCGAGGAGGTCTCGTTGCCGCCCGCCGTCAGGACGAAGATGTTGTCGAAGACCCGGAACGCGTCCAGGGTGCGGAACAGCAGCGCGACCAGGATCGCCGGCTTCATCACCGGCAGCATCACCTTGGTGAACCGCTGCCAGGCGGTCGCCCCGTCGGTGGAGGCGGCCTTGAGCAGGTCCTCCGGGACCAGCGCCAGCCCGGCCATCAGCAGCAGGGCCATGAACGGCGTGGTCTTCCAGATCTCGGCCAGCATGATGATCGCCAGCGAGCTGGCCCGCTCGGTCAGCGGCGCGCTGCCGTCGAAGAGGTTGGCCAGGTAGCCGGTGCCGGGCGTCCAGGCGTACCGCCAGGAGAAGGCGGCCACCACCGTGACGATGCCGTACGGGATCAGCGCCGCGGTGCGGACGATGCCCCGGCCGACCAGCGTCCGGTGCATGATCAGCGCCAGCCCCATGCCGAGCACCAGCTCGACGGCGACGGTGACCACCGTGATCAGCATGGTGACGCCGAACGCGGTCCACCAGAACTCGTTGGTCAGCACGGTGACGTAGTTCTCCAGCCCGATGAACTCGCGCTGGTCGGGGAAGCGCAGGTCGAAGCGCTGCAGCGACAGCCAGACCGAGTAGATGATCGGGTAGGCGGTCACCAGCAGCATGACCAGCGCGGCCGGGGCGCAGAGCAGCCAGCCCAGCCGGCGCTCGGCCTTCTTGTTCTCGCTCAGCGGGGTCTTCGCCCGGCGGCCGGCCCGCTGGGCGGGCACCGCCGCGTGCCGGCCGGTGGGCCGCTCGGCCTCGGCCGCGACCTCCGCCCCGGTGGGAGTGGCGTTGATGCTCATGCCGTCACCTCCGGACGGTCGCCGCCACCGGTCGGCCGGCGGCGCTGGGTTCGCTCGGTCACGGCAGGACCCCCTTGGACTGGAGGGCGTCGGAGATCGCGTCGCGCAACTCGTCGGCCGTCCGCTCCGGCTGGATCCCCGACGGCGGCGACAGGATCGCCGACATCACCGTGGAGATGCTCTGGTACGCCGGGGTCAGCGGTCGGACCGCCGGCTCCTTGAGCTCGTCGAGGATGGTCTCCTTCATCGGGTACGCCTCGGCCATCTCCGGGTCGTCGTAGACCTTCTCGATGGTCGGCGGCACGCCGTCGTTGATGGCGGAGAACTTCTGGTTCTTCTCGTTGCGGATGCACCTGGCCGCCTCGAAGGACTCCGTCGGGTGCTTCGAGTAGGCGCTGACCGCCATGTTCACCCCGCCGATGGTGACCTTGCTCGGGGTGTTCGCGTCGATGCCCGGCACCCGGGCCCACTTGACCTTCTTGGCCAGCTCCGGGTCCGCCTCCTGCAACGCCGGGTAGACGAAGGGCCAGTTGACCTGGAAGGCGCCGCCGCCGGCCTGGAACTCCAGCCGTACCGGGTCCTCGGTGGCATTGCTGAACGACGGCGAGGCCACGCCCGACGTGGCGAAGCGCTTGAGCTGGTCCAGCGCCTTGACCGTCCCGTCGTCCATCACGGCCTGCTTGCCGTCGTCGCTGAGGATCTTCCCGCCGGCGCTCTCGGCCAGGGTGTTGTAGAGGACGACCAGTCCCTCGTACTGGGCGCCCATGGTGAGCACCTGGTACGGCTTGCCCTGTCCCTTGAGGTCCTGGGCTGCCTTGATCATGTCGTCCCAGCTGGTCGGGGCCTGCGGCACCAGGTCACTGCGGTACCAGAGCAGCTGCACGTTGGTGTTCTTCGGGGCGGCGTAGAGCTTGCCCTCGTACCGGGCGGTCTCCAGCGGGCCGGTCAGCGTGCCCTGCTCCACCTCGGCCTTGTCCTGGCCGGTCCACTCACGGATCCAGTCGGCGCTGGCGAACTCCTGGGTCCAGGTGACGTCGAGGCCGAGCACGTCCATCCCGGTGTCCTGCGCGGCCAACCGACGGACCATCTGCACCCGCTGGTCGTCGGCCTGCCGCGGCAGCACCCGGTAGGCGATCCGGTAACGCCCCTGTGCCTGGGCGTTGCAGTCGTCGACCACCTTCTGGAGGTTCTGCTCCGGCGGGTAGTACAGGTTGATCGTGGGCGTACCGCCGCTTGCGCCATCGGAGCCGCACGCCGCCAGTGGCGTGACCAGCGCCAGCGCGGCGGCGGCCGCCCCGAGCCGGACGCTCGGACGGCGCCGATGTCGGATCGCTTCGGGGTCTGTCGTCATCGCCCTCCCCCTTTCTTCGGCGAGAGACCGGGGGAAGGCCCGTGCCCCGGCGCACGGCGAGACGGCCCGGGCGGAGGGCGGCGGAATCGCGCCAAGTCCGGGCGTTTCGTGCGCCCACAGTGCCCGACCCGCGACACCGCGAAACCTCAGCGTGACGACGCGCATTGTCCGGGCGGGGTGTGCCGGAGATCACCGCGGTGCGGGTCGATCAGCCCCGCCGTAGGCTCGGCCGATGGATGCGACCTTCTTCTTCGACCCCGCCTGCCCGTGGACCTGGCGCGCCTCGCGCTGGCTGGTGCGGGTCGCCGAGGCCCGAGGGCTCAGCGTCGAGTGGCGGGCGTTCAGCCTGGCGATCCTCAACGAGGGCAACGTCCCGCCGCAGTTCGCCGACGCGCTGACCGCGTCGAGCCGGGCGCTGCGGCTGGTGGAGGCGCTGCGCGCCCAGGGCCGCCCCGAGGACGTCGCCCGCTTCTACGCCGAACTCGGCGCGCGCAGCCACGACGCGGGCAACCCGCTCGCCGCGTCGATCGTGACCGCGGCCGTCGACGCGGCCGGGCTGGGCGAGGCGGCGCCGGCCCTCGACGACGAGCGCTGGGACGAGGCGGTACGCGAGTCGCACGCCCTGGCGTACGCCTCGGCGGGCCCGGACATCGGCGCGCCGGTGCTGATGGTGCCCGGCGCGGAGCGCGGCATCCACGGGCCGATCCTGACTGAGGTGCCCGAGCTCGACGACGCGCTGACCATCTGGGACTCGCTGCTGCCGCTGCTGCGGATACCGGCCTTCCACGAGATCAAGCGCGGCCGCCGCTGACCCTCCCCCGGCCGCGGGTCGCGGCTCGCGGCTCGCGGCTTGCGGCGTGTCGGGGTGTCCTGCCTGCGGGAGACCCCGACACGCCGCAAAGCGCGTGGATCATGGCAGGTGCGCGGGGCGGCCCGTGGCGGGGCGGCGTGGTGTCAGGGCCGACGGGCATGATGGCCGGATGATCGCGCGCTTCAAGGACCTCTGCATGGACGCCGCCGACACCCGCTCGCTGGCCGGGTTCTGGGCCCGGATCCTCGGTGGCGAGGCGGTCGACACCGGCGACGGCGACTTCCGGGTCGACCCACGGCCGGGCGGGGCCGGGCCGGAGTCGATCTGGGTCAACCGGGTGCCCGAGCCGCGTACCGGCAAGACCCGGGTCCACCTGGACCTGCGACTGGCCGACGCCGACCCGGCGGCGCTGCTGGCCGCGGGCGCCCGGCTGGTGCGGGAGCCCGACGCCGAGATCAGCTGGTGGGTGCTCGCCGACCCGGAGGGCAACCAGTTCTGCGCGTTCGCGCCGCGCGAGGGCAGGCGGCCCGGGCCGTTCGAGATGGTGGTGGACAGCGCCGACCCGACCGCCCAGGCCACCTGGTGGGCGGGCGTGGTGGGCGGCCGGGTCAAGACCACGGCGGAGGGCCACGCCTCGGTGGTCGGCGCGGCCGGCTTTCCCTGGGACTACTGGGTCTTTGATCCGGTGCCGGAGCGCAAGCGGGTCAAGAACCGGGTGCACTGGGACGTCGACCTGACCGGCCCGGACGCCACCGCACTGATCGCCGCGGGGGCGACGCTGCTGCGCGAGCCCGACGACACGGTCGGCTGGTGGGTGCTCGCCGACCCGGAGGGCAACGAGTTCTGCGCCTTCGCCCCGCGCCGGCCGGCCTGACCGGCGGTCGTTCCCACCAGGTGGGCACGGTGGGGCTACCCCGCGCCCGCCGGGTCGACTAGCGTCAGGTGAGCTTCACCAGCCAGCGCGTCGCCGTCGAAGTCGATACGCCTCCGGCCGACCCCAGCCCGCCCGAACGGTTGGTTCTCGCGCGAACTTCCCTCCGCCGGTCCACCGGTTGGGCAGGATCGTCCCCACGAGGAGGTGCCGTCGTGCAGGACACCCGCGCTCTCGCCCTGACGTTCGAGGTGAGCGGCCTGCCACCGGTCAAGACCGAGGCGCTGTCCATCTTCGCCGCCGGACACCGGCAGGCGACGAGGGTCCGCGCCCTGCTCCAGGCGGCCTGCGCCGCGGCCCAGCACACCGGCTGGACGCCGCTGGCCGGGCCCGTCGAGGTCGACCTGATCCTGCGCTGCCCGCCGGGGCACCGCACCTCGGACGCCAGCACCCTGCTCGGCGGGGTGTGCGCGGTGCTCCAGGACAAGAAGCGGGTCGCCAACATCGGGCTGGCCCATCTCGGCGTCCTGGTCGACGTCGCGCTCTACGACGACGACCGGCAGATCCGGCGGCTGTCGTACGCGGAGGAGCCCGCGGAGGACTTCTCGTACCAGGTCCGGGTGGCCGCCGTACCGGCCGGGGTTTGACCGACGACCGCGGTGGGGTACCGCGGACGCCGACGAAGGGAGCGCCGATGTCGGAGCCACATGTCACGCTCGATCCGAGCGGGCTCGACCCTGTGCAGCAGAAGCTGCGCGGCCCGCTGGAGGATCAGCTGACCTCGGCCCTGCAGGCGGCCACCGAACGGGTCCGGGCCAGCTACGCGGGCGAGCCGGTCGAGCAGGTCTGCCAGCGGCTGCTCGACGAGACCCGCGCCGGGCTGCACCCGGACATCGCGGCCGGGTTCAACCCGGACATGGACGAGTTCTGCCGGGTGGCGGTGGCGATCGTCCGCAGCGAGGTCTCCTGACCCAGGCGCCGACGGGCCCGGGCCCCGCACCGGGCCAGTCGGTAGTTACGACTCGGCGTCACCGCCCGCTGCGGCCCGGCCAGGGCGAGATCGTCGGTGGCTGGCACTCCGATCGGCAAACTGTCAGGCGGCCAGCGGATCCACCCGCCAGCCGGTCAACGGATGCGCCGCGACGGGCGGCACCGCGGTCAGTTCCGCGGCGTACTCCCGGACCAGCCCCGGCAGCCGGTACCGGCCGGGCTCGTCGCGGTGGACCAGGTGCGCGTCGACCAGATCGTCCAGGGCCCGACGCAGCCGGGAGGCGGAGACGCCGAGCTGCCGGGCCGCCCGATCGAGCTGGAGCGGGGCGTCGGGCGCCGCGCCGAGCAGCACCAGGAGCTGCCCGGCCACCTCGTCCTCGGCGCGCACCGCCGCGACGACGGCCGCGAGGCTGGCCCGCACCGACAGGTCCTCGTAGTCCAGCAGGTCCAACTGCTCCCGCCCGTCGGTGAGCTGGCCGATCAGGGCCTCCACCGACCTGCCCGGCCGAGCCGCCAGGCGCATGCCCGCGATCCGCAGGGCGAGCACCGAACCGGCGCAGAGGCGTACCAGTTCAGCGGTGGCCGTCGCGTCGGCGAGAAGCCGCTGCGGGCCGGCGAGCGTGCCGAGCAGGTCACGCGCCTCGGCGGCGCCCAGCGGGCGCAGCGTCACCCGCTGTACCCCGTCCAGGCTGCTCAGTCGGGTCTGGCCGACCACCAGGAGGGCCGGACCGGGCCCGGCCGGGAGCAGCGGTCGCACCTGGGCGGCCCGGGTGACGCCGTCGACGACCAGCAGCAGCCGGCGACCAGCGACCAGCGACCGGAACCAACCGGCGCGCTCGTCGGTGTTCTCCGGTACGTCGGCGGGGGCGACCCCGAGCGCGCGCAGCACCCGCGCAAGCACCTCACCCGGGGTCACCGCGCGCTGGTGGCCGAGGTCGACGAAGACCTGCCCGTCCGGGAAGTCGCGGGCGAGGGTGTGCGCGGCGCGTACCGCCAGGGCGGTCTTGCCGCTGCCGAAAGCGCCGGTGACGACCACGGTCGCCGGTGCCGTACCGCCGAGGGCCGTGACCACCTCGGCGGTCTCCCGGGCGCGGCCGACGAAGGTGACCAGATCTGCCGGCAGCTCTCGGGGGACGGTCCAGCCGACGCTCCCGGCGGGCCACGGCGCAGGCGTCGGCGCGTCGCCCGGCGGCGCAGCGACCGGCACGGTCGTCGTCGTGACCGGGGCGGCCGGCGGGGTGTACGCCAGCTCCGAAGCCCGGTCCAGCATCGCGCGGTGCAGGTTGGCGAGCTCCTCGCCCGGCTCGATGCCGAGCTCCTCGTCCAGTATGGCCCGGGCGTCCCGATACACCGTCAGTGCCGCCGGGACGTCCCCGCAGCGGTAGAGAGCGAGCATGAGCTGCCCCCAGGCCCGCTCGCGCAGCGGGTGCGCGGCAAGGTGTACGCGTAGCTGGGGCAGGAGCTGTCCGTGCTCGCCGGCGGCGAGCCGCGCCTCGGCGAGTTCCTCGAATACCTGGAGCCGCTGCTCGTCGAGGCTCGCCCACCGGCTGTCCAGCACGGTGCCACGAGGCAGGCCGTCGCCCGAAGCCCCGCGCCAGTACGCGAGCGCGGCGGTGAGAGTCCTGACGGCACCGGCTGGATCGGCCGCAGCGAGCAGTGCCCGCCCTTCTCCCGCCAGCCGGTGGAACTCGGTGACGTCCAGCTCGTGCGGCGACAACCGCAGCTGGTACGCGTTGGGCCGGGCGACCAATCGGTCGCCCAGCTCCCGGCGCAGGCCGGCGGCGTGGGAACGCAGATTCGCCACCGCGGAGGCCGGTGGGATGTCGGCCCACACCATGTCGGCCAGCCGTTGCAACGAGACCGACTGGTTCGCCTCCATCGCCAGGCCGGCGAGGACGGCTTGCCGCTTGGCCGCGCCCGGCGTGACGACCTGGTCGTCCACGCGCAGCTCCATGCTGCCCAGAAGCCGAATCTGCAGTTTCATCGCCGCTCCCCCGTTGAACCTCGAGCGCGCCCAGGTTAGGTGGACGGTTGCGGGTGCAACAAGGCAGAAATCGGGCAATGGAAGGTGACGAATATCAATGACCTGAGACGGTGTGTCGCGGTAACGAGAAGGGGGCCGGAAGCGCTCCCGGCGCGCCGTCACACGGTGTGATCGCCATCGCCGTGGGCTCGCTCGGTCACCGACCAGTGCACTGCCCAAATATTGCCAGCTTGAAACAACGACGGGAGCGATCTACATCAGTCCACACCGGAGAAGGCGGTCCGCCAAGCAGCCGGACGGGCGAGGGGGGTGCGACTCCGGTGTGTCACGATCTACGTCCGGCCGGGCCCGGTGATCCACTCGATGAAGCACCGCTGACCTTTGGTCCGGCCCGCGTCCGCCAATCGGCCGAGCCGAGAGTCCTCGCCACATCCATCGCACCGCCCAGGCGGCTCGGCCGCCAGGTGCATGGCGACGGCCAGCGGGCGCACAGGGGCACCACACCTGTCGCACTCGGCGTCCGGGCCCGTCGATCACCGGCAGGTACTGCTCAGCAACCGAGCACAAACCTCAGGTCCGGCGCCGACTCGTAGGCTTGCCGGGTGACCGTCTACGACACCGCCGCCAAGCTGCCACCCATCGATGTGGTGCGCGACCGCTCCCGAGCCCTGGCGATGCTCGACTCCATAATCGACGGCGTCTACTACGACTACAGCCGCAGACGGGGCGAGAGCGAAGCGGCGTCGATGCGCAACGGCAGCGGCGAGGAGTACGACATCGTCTTCGCCGCCGACGGTGCTTTCATCCGCGGCGTCTACCACGATTCCCCCATGCACAACTACACCGGCGGCCAGCTGTGGCCCGGCCTGTTGGAGGGGTTGCCCCCACAGTTCGCGCCGCTGGTGCACGAGGCCACGTTCTGCCACGAGGACGGCACACTCGACGCCACGTTCGTGCTCTGGCGGCGCTCCGCGGACGACCGGTGGCAGGCCGGCGAGGGGATCGACCTCTCCCCCGCCGACGACGAGGAGACTGATCCCGACGGGGCCTGGCTGCTCGACATCCTGTGCGACGGCGGCGCCGAGGAGTACCTGGAGTACGCCTGGTCGCTCTACGACATCGAGCTGGACAAAGCCGTGGTCGAGCAGATCCTCGCGCTGCAGCCCCTGACCGATGAGGTCATCCAGGCGCTCAGTCCGCAGAAGCGACTGGCGGACCTGTGGGAGCGGGCGGCGGAGCTGGACTATCCGATCGCGGCCTGACCGCCAGAAACGCGGATGCTTGCCCGCGAGGCGGCACCCGTCCCCACCGGGGGACGGGCGCCGCTCAGATCAGTCCTCTTTACGAGCGACCCGCATCTTCATCCGAATAGCATTTCTCGACCACATCAGCGTATTGCCGAGCAAGAGACTCACTGCGGGAAAGCAGGTTGGCAGGGTTCGGATCACGCCCGCCCTGCTGGATGCTCCGCAGTTCGGCGAGATCAGCATGTCTGGCTTCATTCTCCAAGCCGACGAAATCCACGACCTCCCACTCACCACCCGGGAAGTCTCTCTCTCCCATCTCCCTCGCAGCTTCCGCCAACTCCTCGGCACGCTCGAATACCTCCTGCAACTCATCCAACTCATCCGGAGCAGCCACGAAGTCCAGCACCTCGGTAGCCAGGACCAGATGATCAACGACCTCCGTCTCAAAGGGTGGCCCGTCCGGGTCACTTCCGTCGATCACTTCTCCCAAGCTGACTCGGAGGGCAGCCACATCGTCCTCAATCTCGGCAGATCGCTCGGTGCCCTGCCGGCAGATACGCGTGGCGAGGTCGACCGACCTGGACAGGTGCTCTCGATGCTGCTCGAACCAGGGGGAAAACTTCGGATCCTCGTGGAGATTGCAGTACCGCACGAGAACCAACGCTGCCGCGCACTGCCGAGCCCAAGTGTCGAGCCGGGAGGCCTGACGCATATCATCCGTCAGACTCATCTGAACCTTCTCTCACCCATGAAGGCGAACTTACCCCAAGGCCTGCACGAAGCCGAGGAAACGACCTCAGTACCAGACCTGAAAGCGAAGCACGGTCGGCAGCGATTCGTAGTCAGCCGAGATTCGCAAACGAGCCGGACCTGGACGGTCGGTGGTCACCTGCAACTTGACCTCTTCGAGTGGGTCATGGATAACAAATTGCCCCTGCAGAGATGAGATGGCGCCGTCGAACAGTTCAGCGCCTTCGATCGCCAACTCCGAGGGCTCTCCTTCGTGCAGGTCAACCACCACTGGGCCGTCGATGGAGTGCTGAACACACACATGAATTTAATCCGGGGCGGCATGGACGACGGCACTCCAAGCAAAATCGGCATGCGTATCCACAGAGTTACATCTCTAAAGATGAGCAAACCGTTACCGACGAACGCACGAAATGATCCAAGGAAGCCATCAGGCGGCTCGATTGTAATTGATCTTCTACGCAACCCAAACGCCGTGTTGTCGTCAATGTACGTCAGGGCGGTCATCTCGCGTGCCCCGACTCTGGCGTCAACCTCTCCAGCGTCCATCCCATCCATGATGGCCCGCCCTGCCTGCCGGATCGAGGGCCTTCCACTTGCTTGTAGCAGCAGTTGCACGGATTCCCCTTGATCACCACGTAGCTTCAGGAGCCACCGGATGAGTTCCCGAATTAGTGCATTCTCGATTGCGTTGCCACGCACCCAGGACGGGGCACCGACCATCCGGCAGACTCGACTCATATTGTCCGAACGGCCTAGCACCCGCTCTGGGCTGACCTCAAAGGGACGGCGGCCGCTAAGATCAGCCCTCTTTACGAGCAACTTTCATTTGTTACCGCTCAAACTGCTTCCACTTTGAATGCAAATTCATGAACTCCTACCGCTTCCGTATCGATCTTGAAACCTGCTGCAGCAACGATCGCGCGCAATGCGGACTCCATCGCACCCTGGGCAGACTCGATAAAGGAAAGACGGGGGCTACTCAGATCCCCCTCCGCAGCAAACTGCATCATCGCGTGGCGCAGTTCTTCGCTCAAATTCCACTCGACGAAAACGCCGCCTGACTCATCCGTAGATTCATCGACGTAAACATATGCGCCTGGGTCGGAGCGGTCTCGAGCGGTCGGAACGCCGACGAGCCGGAGACTGCGCATGACACTTTCGGCCAGGTCAGCCAGAGAAGCGGGACGGGGGAGGTCGACATTGTCAGGCATGGCGGTCATCGTAACAGGAACGCGGGCTGACCGACCCGATTGTACAACTGGTCGGCCAGCCCGCTTGCACTACTGGAGTCGGGCCCGTTCCCGTTGAAGCAGGCTTACGAGCAATTCCCTCGCCCCCCTGTTCAGGGCTCGACCGCCCTTTGCCTTCTCGCTGTAGTACGGGACCGTATACGTGATCCTCGCGTCACTCGCCATGCGGTCGCTACCGGCCAGCATCGGCCCACACCTATCAGGACACGGCAGCCGCTCGCTGTACAACTCATGGATCATCTCTCCGTCTTTCAACTGATCCATGATGGAATCTTCCGAGTGGTAATCCTTGCGCTTGCTGACGCCAGCGACGAGCCGTTCCCCTTCAGGCCCCTTCACCCTAGCCACCGCAACATTGCGGTCACCGTCCCAGAGCCCTGCTTTCTGGCGCGTCTCAAAGGCCTTCTTGCTCAATTCATCGCTGTTGAGATCGATCTGCTCAGGGCACTCGTTGTGAACCAGGATCGTCTGGCCACCGGCCAAGACGTAATAGTTGTGGTCAGCGTCGACGGTGAGGTTGAAGACACGCTCATGGCGCCGCTCATGGTCCACCAGACTGATCTGGACCCAGACGCCCGACGAGGTCCTTAGCCACATGCCTGGCTTGAGGGTGTCGGCGGTCACCCAACGCCCGACGTCCGGCAGCCAGTAGTGGTGACCCCCGGTGGAGGTGACCTTGCCGGTGGCATCGCCGTTCTGACCATCGAGGTCGATGGTCAGGGTGACCAGCTTCTTGTCGCCCTTGTTGTTACGGGTGTCCGTGACCTGACGGTCCCGGGTGTCACCGGTCTCAACATCCGTGGCCTTGATCCAGTCGCCCTCCCGCAGGTCCTCAATGGCCTTTGTCGAACCGTCGGCCATCAGCACCTTCGTGCCAGGGACGAAACTGTTCACCTTGCAGCTCGGACCGGACTTCGGCGTGCCGGTGGAGGGTTCTCCTGCCTTCGCGGCCTTGCGGGTGTCGTTGGTCGTGTCGATGCCGTCGACGACCTTCTTACCGGTCTTGGCCAGCTTCGCCGCCGCCACCGCGTTACCCGCCAGCGGGATAGCGGAAGCCATCGACATGGCGGCGTCGACGTAGTTGCCCTCGGCGAGGTACCAGATGCCGTTGGCCACATCGGCGACCTCACCGATCACCGGCACCATGCCCGCCACGTCCAGGGCGGCGTGACCGACATCCGACCACGACATCCCGAACAGGTGCCCGTCCAACTCCACGAAGCTGACCGGGTTACCACCAGCGAACGCATACCGGTTACCGGTGAACGGATCCGTCGCCAGACCCATGTCCGCCATGGCGCCGCCGTAGGAGTCCCGCGTCAGGAACCGGTTCAGGCCCGGGTCGTAGTTGCGGAAGCCCATGTCGTACGTGCCGGAGCCGGCGTCCCAGCGGGAGGCGTTGAACCGGAACGCGTTGTACGGCTCCTCACCCTCCGCCTGCGCACCCGGCTTGTCCACACCCGTGAACTGCGACTCGTCGTCCTTGCCGTACGCCGTGTAGCCGTACGTCGCCCGAGTCTTACCGTCCTCCTTCGTGATACCGACGACATCACCACGCGGCCGGTAGATGAACTGCGAGTACTCCCGCGATCCATCGTCCTTGTGCTTGATCTGGGTCAGCTGCTGACCCCACGGCGCGTACTGGTAGGACTTGGTCGCCTTACCCGCGACCTCCTCCCGCAGCACCTGGTTGTCCATCCCCAGGTACGTGAACGCCGTCGTCTTCGAACCCGTTGTCTGCGACACCGTCCGGTCGAACGGGTCGTACACGTAGGTCGTCGACTTCGCCGTCGCACCGATACCCGCGGTGGTCTTCGCCGTGCGGTCGAACCCGTCGTAGTAGTACTTCTGCGCCCGCTGACCACCCATCGACACCGTGTCGAGGCGACCCAACGGGTCGTAGTTGTACGTCGACGTCACCCCACCGGAGGTGGTGGAGTGCAGCCGGTTCCGGTCGTACTTGCTGGTGCTGGTCGCGCCCTCGATCGTCTGCGCCACCGTGTTGCTGTTGGCGTCGTAGGTGTACGACTCCACCGAGCTGCTGTCACCGGTCTTGTCGAGCCGGCTGATGCGGTCCTGCGGGTCGTAGGAGAAGACGTACGTGTTGTCGATGTGGTCCGCCGAGTTGTCGGCGTTCATCAACTTCATGACGTCCCGGGACGGGTGCCCGTTGGCCGAGTACTCCAGGTTGTGCTCGGCGACCGTCGCCCCGCCGGAGGTCTTCTCCAGCTGACGCTTGGTGGCGCCGTCCAGGTAGTACTCGAAGTCCACCGTGTTGCCGTTGGGCTTGACCTGGTTGAGCATCTGCCCGCGGGCGGTGTAGGCGAACGTCGAGATCTGCTGGTTACCCGCAGTCGCCGAGTCGGCGTTGGTCACCTTGGCGACCATGTCCCGCTCGTCGTACTCGATCTTCGACCAGGTCAGGTCGTGGGTCGAGGTGAGCGGGTTGCCGTTCGGGTCGTACGTCAGCGACGTGGTGTTCTTCGGCGTCGTCGCCGTCCCGACGAACTCCTTCACCGAGGCGATCTGGTTGAGGTCGTCGTACCCGATCTCGTACCGGCCGATCTTCGCGCCGGGGCTGAGATCCTTGACCTCGACCATCATCCCGTTCGGGTTGTACTTGTAGGTGAACTCCTTCTTCTCGTTGTCGACGTCGGCGGCGTTGTCCCGCACCAGCTTCACCGCGTCGGCGACCACCTTGCCCGTCGCCTGGTCGGTGAGGGTGATCTTCTGGACACCGTCCTCGACGAACGCGTACTTGCCCAGGTTGATCCAGGTGCCGGCGCCCTGGGTCTGGTTCACCGTCTTGGTGACGCTGGCGCCACCGCTGTAGGTGATGGTGAACTTGGCGTCCGTCGCCGCACCGCTGACCTGCGGATACCGCACGAACACGTCGTAGTTGCCGCCCTGCGGGATGTTCAGCTGCCAGTTGAACTGGGCCGTGCCGCTACCCGCCGGCGCGGTGGCCACGTCGTAGCCGTAGTTGCCCTGGGCAGCGCCGCTCGTCCAGGTGCCCTGGGTGGCGGTGTTGTGGGTGTCGGAGTTGTCGACCAGGACCACGTCCTTGCCGACCGGCAGGCCGTCCTCCGACCGACCCTTCTGGTTGCCCGACGGGAAGTAGTCCCAGGTCATCGTCCGGGACTGCGACCCACCGGCCGAGGTCAGCGTGGTCTTGATCTGCTGACCCAGGTCGTTGTAGTCGTACGACGTGGTGATGTCCCACGGGTCGGACGTGGTCTTGGTCCACCCGTTGTCGTAGTACGTGTACGTGGTGTCGTTGCGGACCGTCTGCCCGTCCGACGGCGGCGCGCTGACCTTCTCCAGGTTGCCCACCGAGTCGTACGTGTAGATGGTCTTGTTGGGCGTGTTGTAGCGGCTGTCGTCCTTGTCGTAGGCCGACCACTCCTCCGCGACGCGGTTGAGCTTGTCGTACACCGTCTGGGTGGCGAAGTCGTCGGCGTCGACGGCTTCGTCGGTGTTCACACCGCGCGGGCTGATCACCTTCGTCTGGTTGCCGACCTGGTCGTACTCGTACTTGGTGGTGCGGTGAGTGATGGTGCCGGCGCCGTCCTTGCTGTGCGGCACCTTCGATTCCACCAGCGCGCCGCGGGCGTCGTACTTCGCCAGCGACTCGTTGCCGTCCGCGTCGGTGCTGCCGACCGTCAGGCCGTCCTTGTCGTAGCGGGCGGTGGTGAACTTGCCGAGCGCGTCCGTGGTCTTGACGACCCGGTGGTTCCAGTCGTAGTCGAACTTCGTGGTGAAGTCGTCCGCGGCGCTGGCGTTCTTCTTGGCGTCGTAGAGGACCTTGACGTTGCCGACGTTGTCGTACTCCGTGCTGACCTTCTGGCCGAGACCGTTGCTGACCTCGATCGGCTGGTAGATCACGTCGTACTTCGTGGTCGTCGTGAAGTCGCCGACCGTCGCGGTCAGGTTGCCCTGCGGCTCCGTGACGGTCAGGACGTTGCCGACCTTGTCGTACGTCGTGGTGGTCTTCCGCTCCGGGTCGGTCGCCTCGTCCTTCGGAGCCAGCGTCTCGAGGACCTGGTCCGCCCGGTCGTAGACCGAGGTCGACGCCGTCCCGTTGGCCGCGAACGCCTTCGTGATGTTGTCGTTCTGGTCGTACTCCGGGGCCGTGGTGGTGATGTAGCGGCCGTTGGCCGCGTCCACCGGCTCGACCTTGGTGGTCGGGCGGCCGAAGGTGTCGTACGCCTGGGTGACCTTGGCGTTCTTGCCGTTCTTGACCTCGGTGACGTTGCCCCGAGCGTCGTACGTGAAGTACGACAACCCGTCGCCGGCGTCCTTGATGGTCGTCGGGTAGCCGCTGACGTGGAAGGGGCCGTACTGGGTGATGTTGCCCCTGGCGTCCTTGGCGGTGAGGAGCTGGCCCCACTCGTCGTAGGTGTTGGTGCTGGTGTAGTCGCCAACGGTCGCCGTGGTGTTGCCAAGCGGGTCGGTGACCGACTCGATGTCACCCTCGGCGGTGTACGCGAAGCTCCACTTGCGACCCTCCGAGCTGGTCTTGGTGAGCACCTCGGCGACGTACCCGTTGAGCTGGCGCTGGTAGGTCAGCACCGTGCCCGGCCAGCCGTTCTTGACCGCCTCGGCGTCCTTCACCACCGTCGGGTAACCGGTCTTGGTGTCGTACTCCCAGGTGGAGACGGCGGTGTTGGCCTCCTCGAGCCGGGTGACGTTGTGATCGTCGTCCCAGCCGAGCTTGGTGACCTCGTTCTTGGCGTTGGTGGTCTGGATGGACCGTCCGTAGCCGTCCATCAGGTAGGTCGTGGCGTGGTTCTCCGCGTCCGTGACCGTCGTCTGGATGTTGTTGGTGGCGTCCGGGTCGACGTAGCCGAACTGGGTCGGGTGACCGAGCCGGTCGGTGTAGGACTTGGTCCGCCAGTGCCACTTCGGGTCGTCGCCGGCCTGCGGGTAGTTGTAGACCAGGTCGGTGGAGTAGGCCTGGCCGGTGGCGCTGGCCCGCGGGTCGGTGACCTTGACCAGTTTGACGTTCTTGTTCCCCTGCGTCATGTCGTAGCGGAACTTGAACGTCTTCGGCGTGCCGTTGGTGGAGCCGGCGCCGTCGATCAGCTCACCCAGCAGACCCTTGTCCGTGTAGGTGAAGGTGAGCTTGCGTCCCGAGATGTCGGTGATCTGCGAGACGTGGTCGATGATCTTCGGGTTGGTCAGGTTGGTCGCACCGGACACCCGGGCCCAGGTGGTGTCGTTGATGTAGTCGTAGGTCTGGCCCTTGGCGTAGTAGTCCAGGGTCAGGGTGATCCGGCCGGTCGGGTCGGTGATGTACCGGAGAAACTTGGTCGGCTTGTTGTTGCTCTTGCGCTCCTCGTAGGTGAAGAGCATCTCGTTGCCGTTGTTGTCGACCGTGCTGGAGAGGAAGCCCTCGCAGTCGTAGAAGAACTGCGTGCGGTCCGGCTTGGTGAGCACCCAGGCCTTGCGCTCCTGCACGTTCGGCTTGCAGTCGACCGGGCTGTTCTTCTGCAGGTAGAGGTTGACCCCCTTGGGGCTCTTCCACTCGGAGGTGGCCGAGTCCCAGGTGAACCAGTGGCTGGTGCCGTCGCCGTCGGTCAGCGTGACCTTCGTCGGGTTCGGATTGGGGTGGAAGTCCAGCGGGGTGCCCAGGCGCATCATCGACGACGCCTGCAGCGACCAGCCGAAACCGGCGACCGAGTCGCTGGTGTCCAGCGAGTTGTACGACATCCGCACGAACGTCGACAGGCCACGCGACGGGTTGTTGATCGGGTTGTACGACCAGACGGTGTTGCCGGCGAACAGGTTGTTCATCAGGGTGCCGCCGGCGCCGGTGTTCTTGCCCGCGTACGAGTAGAACTTCTCCAGACCGAGCTGGTCGGAGGTCGGCTCCTCCACCGCCACGTTCTGTGGCAGCCCCTTGATCGGGCCGGTCGCCGACAGCTTCCGGCCGTCGAGCTTGCTGCGCAGGTCCCAGCTGAGCACGTACTCGCTGCGCTTGTTGCCGTCGGTGGACGACGGCGGGGTCTTCACCTGGGCGGTGATGTCGACCGTGCCGCCGGCCAGCACGTCCTTCGGCAGCGGCGTACGCAACTCGTAGCTCTCGTCCGGGACGTCCTCCAGGACACCCGCCGCGTTGTACCGCTTCCAGTCGTAGGACAGTTCCCAGTCGCTGGTGTTCCAGGGCGCCAGCGTCGGGTTCGACACGGTCACCGGAAGGGTGTACGTGGCATTCGGCGTCAGCGTCTGCGGCGTCGAGGCCGCATAGTAGGTCGACTCGGCGGTCTGCTCGAGGTAGGTCACCTCCAACGTCGGCCGCAGCAGCGGCTCGGCGGCCTCGGAGGACAACAGCATTGCCCGCGCCGTCAGGTTCGTCTCGTCGCGCTGGCGCAGCAGGAAGCCCTTGTTGTTGGCGGGCGTGGTGAGCCAGCCCTTGACCGCGGGCGTGACGTTCCAGTTCTCCCACTCCGGGTCGTTGGTGAACCCGTTGAAGCTCGCCTTCCAGCTGGCGTCGTAGTCACCGCCGCCGCCGGTGGTGAGCCACGCGGTGGTGCCGTTGCTGGTGTTCCAGGTCGCCTTGGTCTCGTCGAACGCTGTCGTCAACTTGTAGACGTCGACGTACTCGTCAGTGTCGTCACCCGGGTAGAGATAGGTGTTGTACATCCGCAGCTGCGCGTCGACCACCTGCGCGCTGCTCGGGATCCCGGCCAGGTCGGGGAACTTGACCAGACCCCGGGTGTCGCCGTAGTAGGACGAGTTGTTGCCCGGGCTGACGTACGGGTCACCGTCGTAGACGTTCACGTTCTCAGTCGCACGGGCCTTGGACAGGGTGGTGTCGACGACCCCGTCAGTGCCGGTCGGGGTGGTGCCGGCGGTCCGGTAGATCCGGGTGATCTGACCAGCCTTCGGCAGCATCGCCTGCTGGGTGGGGCCGGCGATCACCTCACCGTCCTGGGTCTTCACCGCGACCATGTAGTAGTAGAACTTCCGCGCCATCGGGTCGGTGTTGTCCGCCGCCGTCGGCACCGCGGTGGTGTCCTGATACGACCGGGTCGCCGAGGACACCGGCGCGATCAGCGTCGCGGCCGAGGGCTCGAAGTTCTGGTGGATGCTGCGGTGCACCTGGTACTCGACGATGTTGTCGCCGGTCGCCGTCGACGGGTCGACGTACTCGGGCCAGTCCAGCACCGCACCGGTGGAGGTGATCGTCGTCGGCGGGTTCACCGTGACACTCGGCCGGCCGTAGGTGACCACCAGCTTCGGCAGGTTGAAGTCCCGCCGGTCGTTGTTGTAGGCGTACTCGGACGCCTCGTAGATCGGCCCGCCCTTGCCCTTGGTCGCCTCGTCGAGCGCCTTGACCATGAACCCGTAGTTCGCCGTGCCGTTGACCCACTCCTGCACCACGTTGCGCACGGGGAACGAGTTCCAGACGCTGGACTTGGCGTACTTCTTGACCGCGCCGGCCTTGGTGAACCGCACCGCGTCGGCGATCGCCGACGTGCCGGGCACGCCGTTGAGCACCACCTTGCCGGTGGTGCCGGCCACGAACGGATGGGTACCCAGCGTCACCCACTTGCCCTGGCTGTCCGGCGTGGTCTGGTCGACCTCGTACCTCTTCGACCCACCGGAGAAGTAGACGGTGTACGGGGCGTTGTTCGGCCGGTCCAACGGAGAACCCACGTAGTGGACCTCGACCTGGTAGTCACCCGACTCGGTGATGGTCGGCACCCAGGTGTGCGTGTCCGACGAGCTGGAGCTGCCGTGGTACTTGTAGTCGCCGTTGATTCCCTGCGCCTTCAACGTGCTGGTCGAGTACGGCCACGTCCCGACCACCGACGTCCCGGAATCGCCGTCGTCCTTGGTCACCACGTTGGCCGCCGGCGCACCGGCGAACTTGGTGCTCATGGTTCCCCACGTCGCGGATCCCTCGGTCCAGTCCGCGGTCACCCGGTGCGCCTGCATCGGCACGTCGGCCGCATAGGTGGTGTGCGTCTGCGAGTAGTACAGCTGCAACTGCGCGTCGGCGATCGGCGTGTTCGCCGGAATCGAGCCAAGGTTGAACTTGAGCAGCGATCGCCAGGCCTGCGTGTCGGTCGTGCCGACCTTCAGCTGGTACGTGTCGTTGTGGGGCGTGGTGGGGGCGCCCGAGTAGATCTCGACGTCCTGGGCGTCGGTCGGCACCGGCTGGATCTTGATGGTCGGGTCGATCACCACCGGATAGACGCGGGCCGGGTCGGCCAGCCAGCCGGCGTCGGCGGACACCGTGACGCTGGTCTGCCCGTACATCTGCTGCACCCGCTGGGTGACCTTGTCGCTCCACACCTTGCCGTGCGGAGAGGCCTTGTCGTCCTTCGCGTCGTACATGAACGGCGCCGGCATCACGAACGCCGGCTCACCACCGCCGCGCGGTACGAACGCGATCGAGCCGTCCGCCCGCTGCTGCGCGGTCAGGCCGGCGGTGTCCAGGGTGAAGGTGTACGACACCGGCCCGGTCGGGGCGCGGTGCAGGACGATCTTCTCCTTGAGCGCGGTGGAGGTGACGTCGTAGACGACGTCGGCGCCACCGGCGAGCCCCGGATAGGTGACCGTGGAACCGGAGACCTTCGGCGTGACGCTCTTGGCAGCGCCGGCCAGGCCCAGCTCGATGACCCGGCCGTCCTTCTCGAAGCGGGCCAGCTCGTCGGAGCTGTCGCCGAAGAGGCTGGTGAAGGTGTTGGTCCGGTTGCCCTGGACGTACCCCTTGTCCCTGGCCGGGCGGACCGTGGTGTCGATGGTCTGGAACTTGCCCTTGGCGTCCTTGTAGTGCAGCGGCACCATCGAGATCTCGGCCTGCGTCCGACCGTCCGAGAGCTGATAGACCCTGCCGTTGGCGGTCCGCTTGCCGGTCAGCTCCTTGACCCGCTTCTGGGGCGGCCAGTTCTTGGCCGGCGGCGGCTTCTCGTTCACCGCCAGCCCGGCGCTGACCGCCTCCGGCCGGGCCTTGCGCGGCCCACCGTCGACCATGTCGCGTGCCGCGTTACCCAGCTTCGAGAAGAAGCCGTCGTCCTCCTCGGCGTTCGCCACCGGGACGGCAGCGGCGAGCTGGTCGTCTGGCACCTCCATCCAGCCCACCGTGGCCATTAACGCCAGCACCAGTCCCCCGACGAGGGGACCTCGTGATCGTCTCTTCACCGCTACCCTCCGGTCCTCGACAGACACGTCGGGTGGAGGCTAGGAAGCGCCGATATGCGCGCTGCTATCTTGCGGCTACTTCCCGACGACCCTGCACGGAGCACGGAAGGAGCCTCCGGCCGTTCGGCCGGAGGCTCCTGGGTGGACCCGGAACCCGCTAGTAGCGGCCCAGGTTCTGCACCGGGCACATGACGATGCGCGGCGAGCGGGCCGGGTCGAGCCACTTCAGCACCGAGACCAGGTTGGCGTGGGACATGCTCACGCAGCCGGCGGTGGCGTTGCCGCCGGAGGTGCTGTACTCGTGCAGGAAGATCCCGCTGCCCTTCATGGGAACGGGCGCGGCCACGTTCGGCGGCATGTTGTACGTGATCACCGCGAAGTGGGTGTACGCCGGCTTCTCCGTCCACAGCGCCTCGCTCCAACCACCCGGGTTGGTGGTGGTGTGCTGGAACGTGTTGTAGGCGGGCGAGTCGGGGTTCTCGTTCCACCAGTCGTACTGCACGACCTGGTGGTAGGGGTAGCGCACGCCGGGGTTGGCGCCGATGCCGTACATGGTCGGGCCGAACGAGTAGACCCCGGTGGGGGTGTTCGGCACGCCCTCCAGGTGGTTGTCGCTGAAGCCCTTCGAGCCGATCCGGGCCGGCAGCGGCGCCGACACCGCCACCCAGTGGCCGTTGACCTTGTGGAACGTCTCCAGGGTGGCGTAGGTGGTGCTGTAGCTCTCACCGGTCACGACGACCACCTGCGTCGTCGCGGCGGGCAGGGTGGTCAACCGGGAGGCCCGGTTGGGCGGCGGGATCGGTTTCGCCCGGCCCGTCGTCGTCCCGACGGGGCCACCGGCGATAGGAGTTGCTTCCATTCGCCAGATGATCGCATCCCGGCCGTCTTCCCGGTGTCCCGGAAATGGTGACGGATCTCGTCGCACAATTTCGGCGGGTCGATGTAACGCGCAGGACGCGGCCGACGCTTTCACTTTCCGGTCGAGAAGAGGGAGCGGCGCGTAAACAGTTCTGGTGGTGGGTCAGGACCGGGTCCGCAACTCCCCGGCCCTGACCACCAGCCGTCCGGTGTGGTAGCGGAATCGCCGCTGCGAGCACGGCGGGCGTGGCACGCCGCCCACGCCGGGCTCAGCACGGCGAGCCGGCCCGCCTGCACTCAGCTCCACGGTGCCCAACTACCGGACTTCGGTGCGTTCCCGACTCACCCCGAAGAGCCGTGAACGCGCGCCCAGGTTAGGCATCCGGCCGCCGCTCGGACAAGCATTCCGGGGCTCCGCCGAATGTGATTGATGCCAATCCTGAAATGCGGCATGTCCGCGTAACGCGGCTACCCGGGTTGACGCTGTTTCTCCTCGAAGCGACCCGTCCGGCCGGGGGACGTCCGGCCGACCGAGAGCGCTCCCGCCGCGCCGGCGCCGGCGATGAGCGCGAGGGCCGCCAGGTGCAGCAGTCGGACCCCGGCGGGAGCGGGCACGGTGGCGGCCGGCAGCAGCGGCAACACCGTCGCCCCGGCGGCGGTGACCGGCAGGGCCACCGCCCAGAAGACGGCGGGCCGCGCCGGCGGCGGAGGCGGTCGTACCCCTTGGAAGATCTCGCCCCGGCGGGCCGCCCGCAGCGCCAGGGCGACCACCACGACGCCGCCGACGGCGGTGCTGACCAGGTCCGAGAAGAACCACCAGTACATGCCGGTGTGCGCGTGGAAGTCGTCGATCCCGACCAGGCGCAGCCAGCGCTCGGTGTGCGTGGCCCGGTCCCAGAGCACGTGACTGGCCGCGCCGATCAGCGCCGAGCAGACCGTGACCTGCCACGGGTGCCGGACCGCGCCGAGGGCGGCGTGATCCCGCCAGGCGAAGAGCCGGTCGCCGGGCAGGTGCACCGCGATCCCGGCCACCGTGCGGCGGACGATCCAGGCGTAGGCCAACGCGACGGGCAGGCCCCACCAGAGCACCCCGCCCGCGGTGTGGGTGTGCCCGCCCAGCTCGATCCCGGTGCCGGTGAACAGGTAGGCGACGTCCGGCGACACCGCGCCGGTGGCCAGCGCGACCCCGTCGAACCAGCGCGGTCGCCACAGCTTGAGCGGCAGCACCGGCGCCAGGTGCGAGGGGAACGTCAGGGGCACCTACCGGACGTTACCGGCCGCGCTCGCTCTAGAAGTACCGAAGCAGGTCGGTGAACTCCTTCAGGCGCAGCACGCCCTCGTCGGCCGGGTCGAGTTCGTCGTGCTCCAGCACCCAGGTGTTCTCGTTCGGGATGAACACCGCGTTCATGCCCGCGGCCCGGGCGGGCAGGATGTCGGACTTCGGGGAGTTGCCGATCATCCAGGCGCGGGCCGGGTCGAAGCCGTGCTCGCGGGCCAGCCAGCGGTAGGTGTCGACGTCCTTCTCCATCACGATGTGCGCGGCGTCGAAGTGGTGCAGCAGCCCGCAGGCGTCGAGCTTGCGCTGCTGCTCCTCCCGGTCGCCCTTGGTCAGCAGCAGCAGGTCGTACCGGCCGGCGAGGGCGTCCAGGGTGTCGGCGACGCCGGGCATCAGCTCCACCTGGTGGGCGACGAGCGCGGCGGCCAGCTCGTCGATCTCCCGGCGCTCCCGCTCGGTGGCGGGCCGCTCGCGCAGCTTCTCCAGGCACTCGCCGAGGCTGCGCAGGAAGACCTTGCTGCCGTACCCGTGGGCCACCGCGTTGGCGCGTTCGATGTCGTCCAGCACCGCCCGGATCTGCGCCCGGTCCAGCGTCGGGTGCTCCAGCCAGTCCAGGAAGTCGTCGATCACCCGCTCGAAGACGACGTTGTTCTCCCAGAGCGTGTCGTCGGCGTCGAAGACGAGCACCGCCGCGTCCCGGCGCTGTTCCATGGGTCCCCCTCCCGGTCTGGCGTCCGGGACACGCTACTGCGCGCCGCCGGCGAAGGTCATCCGGGTTACGCCGCGGCGTGGCGCCCGACACGAGGTCGACCACGCAGGTCAGGGCGCGGCGAACAGCCCGGCCGCGATCAGCTCCTCCCGCTGCTCCTGGGTCTCCGGTCGCAGCCGGCCGCCCCGGGTCAGCATGACCGTGCCGTGCAGGAGGGCCCAGCCGATCTCGGCGAGCGTGTCGGGGTCGCGGCCGGCGGCCAGCGGCGTCAGCGCGGCGCGCAGTTCGGCGAAAGCGGCGCGGGGCGCGCCGGGCGCCGGGTCGCGGCCGAGGGTGAGGTCCGGGGTGTGGGCGAGCATGGCGTCGTACACCTCCGGGTTGGCGTACGCGAAGTCCAGGTACGTCGTCACCACCGCCGGCCAGGCGCCGTCGTCGCCGACCGCTGCCCGGGCGGCGGCGAGGGCGGCGGCCAGGTCGGCGAAGCCGCGCAGCGCCACGGCGGCCACCAGCGCGGCCGGATCGGGGAAGCGGCGGTACAGGGTCTCGATGTCGATCCCGGTCCGCTCGGCCAGCCGGCGGCGGGTCACCGCCGCCCACCCCTCGGCCTCGGCCAGCCGCCGGGCGGCCGCCACGACCCGGGCCGGCTCGCCCGGCTCGTCCGAACCAGCCGACTCGGCGGGCTCGTCCGAACCAGCCGGCTCGGTTGGCTCGTTCGACTCGGCCGGCTCGGCGTCCGGGCCGTCGGTGGGCGACACCCGGTCGATGCTAGCGACGGTCACCTGTGGTCACCGTCCGGTGACGGATTGGCGACTCTCCCCCGGCAGGTCAGCGCCGCAGGGTGAGGATGAGGTCCGCGACCAGCGCGGTCCACCCGGTCTGGTGCCAGGCCCCCAGGCCGGCGCCGTTGTCGCCGTGGAAGTACTCCGGGAAGCAGATCAGGTCCCGCCAGTCGGGGTGGGTCTGGAAGAGCTGGGCGGCGCCGTAGATCGGCCGTCGCCCCCAGTCGTCCCGGGTGAACAGCGAGATCAGCCGGGCCGACAGGTCGTCGGCGATCTCATCGAGGGTGCACTTGCGCCCGGAGCGGGTCGGGTACTCCACCTGGAGGTCGTCGCCGAAGAACGCCGCGTAGTCGCGCAACGCGCTGATCAGCAGGAAGTTCGTCGGCATCCAGATCGGGCCCCGCCAGTTGGAGTTGCCGCCGAACAGGCCGCTGGTCGACTCGGCCGGCTCGTACCCGACGGCGAACTCCTGCCCGCCCAGGGTCACCGAGAAGGGCTTGTCCAGGTGGGCGCGGCTCAGCGTGCGCAGGCCGTAGTCGGAGAGGAACTCGTCGGGGTCCAGCATCCGGGCGAGCAGCCGGACCACCTGCTCCGGGCCGACCATGGAGAGCAGCCGCTGCTGGCGGCCGTCCGGGCCGAGCCGGCGGGCGCCGATCACGTCGGCGTACTCGGGGCGGTGGGTGAGGAACCAGCGCAGCCGGGCGCCCAGCTCGGGCAGGCGTTGCAGGGTGCGCGCGGTGAGCCGGGTGGTGGCGGCCAGCGGCAGCAGCCCGACCACCGAACGCACCCGCAGCGGCACCTGGCTGCCGTCGGCCAGCCGCAGCACGTCGTAGAAGAAGGCGTCCTCGTCGTCCCAGAGCCCCTGTGAGTACGCGGCCGCCGCGATGTACGCGAAGTGCTCGAAGAACTTGGTGGCGGTGTCGACGTAGGCGTGGTCGTGCTCGGCGAGCACGATGGCCATGTCCAGCAGGTTGAGCGCGTACATCGCCATCCAGCCGGTGCCGTCGGACTGCTCCAGCACCCCGGCCACCGGCAGCGCGGCGGACCGGTCGAACGGGCCGACGTTGTCCAGCCCGAGGAAGCCGCCCTCGAAGACGTTGTTGCCGCCGGTGTCCTTGCGGTTGACCCACCAGGTGAAGTTGAGCAGCAGCTTGTGCATCACCCGGGCCAGGAACTGGTGGTCGCGCCCGCCGTCGATCTCGAACACCTTCAGCGCCGCCCAGGCGTGCACCGGCGGGTTGACGTCGCCGAACGCCCACTCGTACGCCGGGATCTGCCCGTTGGGGTGCAGGTACCACTCGCGGAGTAGGAGCAGCAGCTGGTCCTTGGCGAAGCCCGGGTCGACCCGGGCGATGCTGACGCAGTGGAAGGCCAGGTCCCAGGCGGCGTACCAGGGGTACTCCCAGGGGTCGGGCATCGAGATCACGTCGAAGCTGTTCATGTGCCACCAGGCGCTGTTGCGCCCGTGCCGGCGACCGGCCGGCGGCGGCGCGGAGCCGGGATCGCCTTCCAGCCACCGCTTGACGTCGAAGTGGTAGAACTGCTTGCCCCACATCAGCCCGGCGATGGCCTGCCGGGCGATCAGGGCCTCGTCGGCGCTGGCCGCCGCCGGGATGACCCCGGCGAAGAACCGGTTGGCCTCGGCCCGGCGGGCCCAGAGCACCGCGTCGAAGCCGTCGCACAGGTCCGCCGGGGGCGGCGGGGCGGTGCCGGGCGGCGGGGCCGTGCGGGTCAGCCGCAGCCGGATCTGCCGCTGGCCGCCGGCGGGCACGTCGAGGACGTAGTGCAGCGCCCCCTTGGTCCCCTCCCGCGCCGGGTTGACCGTGGCCGCGCCGGTCACGACGTGGTCGTTGATGCCGTCCTTCGGGTACGGCGACCGCCCCGGCAGCCCCCAGAGCCGCTCGGCGTTGGTGTCGTTGTCGCAGAGCAGCGGGGTCGGCGCGCCGTCGCCCTCCAGCAGGACCTGGCCCAGCACCCAGTGCTCACCGACCAGCCGGGAGCCCTCGCCGACCAGCCGGGGCACGCGGTCGGCGCCGGGCAGCCCCCAGGCCCAGGTGTTGCGGAAGAACAGGTGCGGCAGCACGTGCAGGGTGGCCGCCTCGTCACCCCGGTTGGCGACCGTGACGAGGATGCACATGTCGGTCGGGGACGCCTTGGCGTAGTCGACGGTCACCGCCCAGTACCGGTCGTCGTCGAAGATCCCGGTGTCCACCAGCTCGTACTCGGTCTCGTCCCGCGCGCGCAGCGCGTTGACCGCGACCAGCTCGTCGTACGGGAAGGCGGCCTGCGGGTAGTGGTAGCGCCAGCGCATCCAGGAGTGGGTGGGCGTGGAGTCCTCGTACCACCAGTACTCCTTGACGTCCTCGCCGTGGTTGCCGCCGTCGCCGCCGAGGCCGAACATCCGCTCCTTGAGGATCGGGTCGACGCCGTTCCAGAGCGCGAGGGAGAAGCAGAAGGTCTGCCGGTCGTCGCAGACGCCGGCCATGCCGTCCTCGTTCCACCGGTAGGCTCTGGACCGCGCGTGGTCGTGGGGGAAGTAGTCCCACGCCGTACCGTGCTCGCTGTAGTCCTCCCGTACCGTCCCCCACGCCCGCTCGGACAGATAGGGACCCCATGCGCGCCAGTCCTGCTCCCCGGCGTCGGCCTGGGCCAGCCGGAGCCGCTCAGGGTCGGGGGACGGTGCGTCGGAGGGCGACCTGTCGGTGAACACGTGCACATCTTCGACGCCGCCGGGGTACTTCACCACAAGGGCCATTGTCGTCGTGGCGCGTCACACCTCGCGGCCGCAGGAGGAAAGTAGTTGATCGAGATCGGTTTCGGTCCGCAGGTCTGCGGCGAGCTGGCCGGCGGGGCGACCCGGGAGTGGCTGGTCACCGACGGCCTGGGCGGGTACGCGATGGGCACGGTGAGCGGGTTGCGCACCCGGCGCTACCACGGCCTGCTGGTGGTGGCCGGCGAGACGCCGGCGTCCCGCCGGGTGGGACTGGTGAGCCTGGACCCGGCGGTGACGCTGCCCTCCGGGGCGCGGGTGCGGCTCGGCGCGCACGAGTGGTCCTCGGGCGTGGTCGACCCGCGCGGCTTCGAGCTGCTGGAGCGCTTCGAGCTGGTCGACGGGCTGCCGCGCTGGCGCTGGCGGATCGGCGACGTGGTGATCGAGCGGGAGCTGGCGATGACCCATGGCCGCCCCGGCGTGGCGGTGGTGCACCGGCTGGTCGCCGGCGGCCCGGTCCGGCTGGAGCTCTCGGCGGCCTGCACCTGGCGGGACACGCACGGCGAGCGCCGCGCGGACGGCCCGGCGCCCCGGATGGAGCCGGTCGACGGCGGCGCGGTGGTGGAGGGCTCGTTCCGGCTGGCCGGGCCGGACTGGACGCCCGAGGGGCAGTGGTGGCTCGGCGTGCACCACCGCGAGGAGGCCGCGCGCGGGCTGCACCCGGAGGAGGACCTCTGGTACGCGGGCCGCTTCGCCGGCGCGCTGGACCGCCCCGGCGACACGGTGTCGGTGCTGGCCTGGGCCGGCGACCTCGCCGACGAGCCGCCGCCGGCGACCGAGGTGGTCGCGGCGGCCCGACGGCGGCACCGGGCGGTGGTGGCGGCGGCGAAGCCGGCCGACCCGGTCGAGGCCACCCTCACCCTGGCCGCGGACGCGTTCGTGGTGCGCACCGGCACCGGGCCCGACGTGGTGGCCGGCTACCCCTGGTTCGGGGCCTGGTCGCGGGACACGATGACCTCGTACGAGGGGCTGTTCCTGTGCACCGGGCGGGCCGACGAGGGGCGGGCGCTGCTGCGCTCGTACGCGGCCACGCTGTCGGAGGGGATGCTGTCGAACACGGCCGACACCGGCCGGGTGGAGTACAACACCGTCGACGCGACGCTGTGGTTCCTGCACGCGGTGAGCCGGCACGTCACGCTCACCGGCGACACCGACCTGGCCGACGAGCTGCTGCCGGCGCTGCACGGGGTGGTCGAGGCGCACCTGGCCGGCACCCGGTACGGCATCGCGGTCGACCCGGCCGACGGCCTGCTCACCCAGGGCGGCATCCCGGGCACCGCGCTGACCTGGATGGACGCGCGGGTCTACGGGGTGCCGGTGACGCCGCGCACCGGCAAGCCGGTCGAGGTCAACGCGCTCTGGGTCAACGGCCTGGCCGGCCTGGCCGAGCTGACCGAGCTGGCCGGCCGGGACGCGGCCGAGCTGTGGCGGTTGCACGCGCGGGCCCGGGAGGCGTTCGGCAAGCGGTTCCCGTCGCCGGCGGGCTGGCTGCACGACGTGGTGGACGCGCCGGCGCCGGCCTATCCGCTGGGCGGGGCGGCGTACCACGACGACGACCTGCTGCGCCCCAACCAGCTGCTGGCCTGGTCCCTGCCGTACGCCCCGCTGGAGCCGGACCCGGCGGTGCTGCGCCGGGTGGCGGCCGGGCTGTTCACCCCGCTCGGCCCGCGCAGCCTCTCCCCCGACTCCCCCGACTTCGCCGCCCGGCACCGGGGCGGGCCGGCCGAGCGGGACACCGCCTACCACCAGGGGACCGTCTGGCCGTGGCTGATCGGACCGTTCGTCGACGCGTACCGGAAGGCCGGCCTGGCCACCGATGACCTTTTGGTCGGACTTGAGGGCCATTTGGGGGATTATGGCCTAGGATCGGTGAGCGAGACGGCCGATGGCACCCCGCCGCACGCCGCCACCGGCTGCCCGTTCCAGGCGTGGTCGGTGGCCGAGCTGCTGCGCGTCCGCCGGCCCCGCTAGGCACGCGTTACACACCGGCAACGACGGCGTCTCCGCTGGTTATCCAGCGGTCGGCAGGATGGGCCCCGACCCAGGCGAGACGGCGGGCACCCGGTGGGTGCCTTCCGCCGCACGTACGGGGGACAACTCAAAGGGGGCCTTCATGTCACCTGACGCCGACGTGATCGACATCCACCCCGCCCGGCACCAACGGGTGCTGATCCTCTCCTGGGAATACCCGCCCGTGCTCGTCGGTGGACTCGGCCGGCACGTGCACGCGCTGTCGGTGGCCCTGGCCGCCGCCGGGCATGAGGTCACCGTCGTCACCCGGCACGCCGAAGGCGCGCCCCTCGAGGAGTACGCCGACGGCGTGCGCGTGCTGCGCGCCGCCGAGGACCCGGTGACCTTCCCGCTGGCCACCGGCTCCCTGCTGGCCTGGACGATGGCCTTCAACCACACGCTGACCCGCACCGCGCTGCGCGCCGCCGAGTCCGGCGACTACGACGTGATCCACGCCCACGACTGGCTCGTCGCGCACACCGCGATCACTCTCGCCGAGCACCTCGACCTGCCCCTGGTCACCACCATCCACGCCACCGAGGCCGGCCGGCACCAGGGCTGGCTGCCGGAGGAGATGAACCGCACCATCCACGGCGTCGAGCACTGGCTCAGCAACGCCTCCGCCCGGGTGATCGCCTGCTCGGGTTACATGCGCGACCAGGTCACCCGGCTCTTCGAGGTGCCGGCCGCACGGGTCGACGTGGTGCCCAACGGCGTCGACGACCGGGCCTGGCACGCCCGCCCCCGGGCGGTCGCCTCGGCCCGCGCCCGGTTCGCCGGGGACGGCCCCCTGGTCGGCTACGCCGGCCGGCTGGTCTACGAGAAGGGCGTCCAGCACCTGGTGCACGCGGTGCCGCACCTGCGCCGGCGACACCCGGGGCTGCGGGTGGTGATCGCCGGCGACGGGCCGTACCGGGAGGAGCTGGTGGACCAGACGCGGCGACTCGACCTGGGCGACACCGTCCGCTTCGCCGGCTTCATGGACGCCACCCAGCTCCCGGCGGTGCTGGCCGCCACCGACGCGACCGTGGTGCCGAGCCTCTACGAGCCGTTCGGCATGGTGGCCCTCGAAGCCGCGGCGGCCGGCGCGCCGCTGGCGGTGGCCAGCACCGGCGGGCTGGCCGAGATCGTCGAGCCCGGTGTCACCGGGGTGACCTTTCCGCACAGCGACCCGGACGCCCTCGCCGGCGCGGTGGACCAGCTTCTGCGGGACGAGGTCTTCGCCCGCCGGGTGGCCCGCCGCGCCCGCACCATGGTCAGCCGGCGGTACGGCTGGGCGACCATCGCGGCCCGTACCGCGGGCAGCTACACCGCCGCCCAGCGGGAGCACGGCGCCTTCCAAACGCGGCGGGCCGCCGCGCTGCTGGCCGGCGGGCGAGCGCGGATCGCCATCCCGGAGGGCAACCTGCTGGCGATGGACGGGGCAGCCTGCTGAACCGTCGAATCCCGACGACGGATAGGTCTCCCCCGATCCATTGGCTACGGTGTACGTCGGCCAACGGTGAGGAGAACCGTGCAGCAGGAAGTGATCGCCGGCCGGTACCGCTTGGTGGAACTGGTGGGCCGGGGCGGGATGGGCCGGGTCTGGCGGTCCCGGGACGAGATCCTGCACCGCGAGGTGGCGGTCAAGGAGGTCGTCCCGCCGCACTGGCTGGCCGAGGCGGAGCGCGACGAGCTGCGGCTGCGGACGCTGCGCGAGGCGCGCACCGCGGCCCGGCTCAATCACCCCAACGTCGTCCGCGTCTACGACGTGGTCCAGGTCGACGACCGCCCGTGGATCGTGATGGAGTACGTCCCCTCCCGGACGTTGCAGGCCGTCCTGGAGGACACCGGCCCGGTCGACCCGGTGCGCGCCGCCGGCATCGGGCGGGCACTGCTGGCCGCGCTGCGCGCCGCGCACACCGCCGGGGTGCTGCACCGCGACGTCAAGCCGCAGAACGTCCTGATGGCCGACGACGGGCGGGTGATGCTCACCGACTTCGGGCTGGCCACCTTCGACGGTGGCGACGGGTTGATGACCGGGCCCGGGCTGGTCCTCGGCTCGCCGCAGTTCGTCGCCCCGGAACGCGCCGCCGAGGGGGTGTCCAGCGTGGAGGCCGACCTGTGGTCCCTCGGCGCCACCCTGCACGCCGCCGTCGAGGGGCGCTCGCCGTACGCCCGCAGCACCGCGATGGCGACCCTGGCGGCGCTGGCCACCGAGCCACCCGACCCGGCGCCGCACGCCGGCCCGCTGGGACCGGCGCTGGAGGGGCTGCTGCGCCGGGACCCGCGCCGGCGGATCCGCCACGACGAGGCCGACCGGCTGATCGCGGCCGCCGCGCACCAGCCCGCCACCGAGCCGCCCACCGTGGTGCTCCCCGTCGCCCGCTCGGCGGCCATCGTGACCCCACCGCCGCCCTGGCCCGGCGTGCCGGACCGGTCCGGAGCCGGCAGCGGCGGCACGGGATCGTCCGGCGGACTGTCGTCGCCGTACGCCCCGCCGGGCCGCTCCGGCGCCGCGCGGGCCGCCGCCGATCAGGGTCCGGCCGGGTCCGGCGAAGCGGAGGGCACGGCCACCCGCGCCGCCCGGGAGGCGGCGGCCGCCGACCCGACGGCCTGGGCGACCGACGGGACCGCCACCGGCTCCGGGGAGGCGAAAGGCCCGGGCACCCGCGCCGGCCAGGCCGCCGCCGCGGCCGGTGACCGTCCGGCCGCGCGGGTCGACCTCGGCGCCGTGCTCGCGCGCGTCCTGGGCTGGCTGCGGCTCACCCCGCGCCGGGTGGCGCTGGTGGTGACGGCGCTGGGCGTGGCGGCGGCCACCGGGATCGGCACCGCCTTCGCGATCGTCGACGACGAGTCGGACGGGTCGCCGACCGACTCGTCGTCGACCAGCGGATCCACCTCCACTGCGGACGGCGGGTCGGACCGACCGTACGGCCGGGAACCGGACCGACCGCCGCCGCCGGACGGCGGCCCGCCGCGGAACCCACCGCCCTTCCCCTGCCTGCGGCCCCACCCGGTCGGCGAGCCGATCGTCGCCCGGCCCGGCACCGCCGACGGTGGCTTCCGCCCACCGGCCGGCTGGACCTGGTACGTGCAGGAGGGCTGGCGGGTCACGGTGCCGGTCGGCTGGCTGCGGTTCACCGAGAACGGGGTCGCCTGCTTCCGGGACCCGTCCAGTCGGCGCACCCTCAGCGTCGAGCCGGTCACCGCCGAGCACCCCGACCCGGTCGCCTGGCTGCGGTCGGAGGAGCGCCGGCTGGTCGACGCCGGCACGCTGCCGCACTACGCCAAGGTGCGGATCGGCGCGGCCGCCGGCCGGGGTGCGCAGTGGGAGTGTCGCTGGACGGCCCCGTTCGGCGAACGGCAGCACGCGCTGCGGCTGCTGCCCGGCGACGAGGCCGGCGGGTGGCTGCTCGGCTGGAGCACGGCGGACGAGGACTGGGCCGCGGCGACCGGACAGTTCACCGTGGTGCGGCAGAGCTTCCGCGGCCGGGTCACCGAGGTGGTATCGCCGACCTGACGGCACCTCCGGACCGGACCGCGCTGTGGATGAGAAACCGCAGGCCGCTGGATATCGTGTATCGGGGGGTAGCCGAGGGGGAGGCGTCGTGCAGCAACTGCTGGTCGCCGGGCGGTACCGGTTGCTCGAGCTGGTCGGCAGCGGCGGGATGGGCCGGGTCTGGCTGGCCCGCGACGAGATGCTGCACCGGGACGTCGCGGTCAAGGAGGTCGTCCCGCCCAACTGGCTCGACGAGGCCGAACGGGACGAGCTGCGACTGCGCACGCTGCGCGAGGCGCGCACCGCGGCCCGGCTGAACCACCCCAACGTGGTCCGGCTCTACGACGTGGTGCACGACCGGGACAGCCCGTGGATCGTGATGGAGTACGTGCCGTCCCGCTCGGTGCAGCAGATTCTCACCACCGAGGGACCGCTGGAGCCGGGGCGGGTCGCGGGGATCGGGCTGGCGGTGCTGGCCGCGCTGCGCGCCGCGCACGCTGCCGGGGTGCTGCACCGCGACGTCAAGCCGCACAACGTGCTGGTCGCCGACGACGGGCGGGTGATGCTCACCGACTTCGGGCTGGCCACCTTCGACGGTGGGGACGGCCTGATGACCGGCCCGGGCCTGGTGTTCGGCTCACCGCAGTTCGTCGCCCCGGAACGGGCCCGGGAGGGCGTCTCCGACCCGCGCACCGACCTGTGGTCGCTGGGCGCGACGTTGTACGCGGCCGTGGAGGGCCAGTCCCCGTACGCCCGGTCCACCGCGATGGCGACGCTGAGCGCGCTGGCCACCGAGCCGCCCGACCCGGTCCGCCGGGCCGGGCCGCTCCGGCCGGTGCTGGAGGGGCTGTTGCAGCGCGACCCGTGGCGTCGGCTGACCGCGGTCGAGGCCGAACGGCTGCTGCGGGCGGCGCTCGCCGCCGCCGACGTCGGGTTGCCGCTGGCGGGCCGGCGCCCCGAGGCGATCGACCCGCCGGCGTCCCACCACACCCGTCCCGCCGCTCCGGACGCCGGGACGCGGCCGGGTGGCGTCCCGGCCGCCGCGCTGCCCGCGTCGTGGGAGACCGGCCGACCGGCGGCGGGCGACGCCCCGACACCGACGAACGCCCCGACGCCGACGGACGCGCCGGCCGGGGGCGGCGGCAAGCGGGCGGCGGGCCCGCCGGCACCGGGGGACGCCGTCGTGCCGTGGGCCGCCGCCGCACCCGCCCCGGTCGTCCCGCGACGCCGGGGCGGCACGCGCCGCCGGCGGCAGGGGCTGGTCGCGGTGGCCGTGGCGAGCACGCTGCTGGTCGGCGCCGGGATCGCGGCGGCGCTGCGCGGCGGCGGCGACCGGGCGTCCCCCTCCCCAGGCGGCGGCGGGGGCGCGACCGCCGTCCGGCCCGTCGCCTTTCCCTGCGGCACGCCCGCCCCGGCGGACGCCACCCCGGTCCCCTCCGTGCCACCGCCGACCGGCGAGCCCGCGCTGGTTGCCGGGTGGACCTGGTACGAGGACGCGACCGGCTTCCGGATCGCCGCCCCGGCCCGCTGGCTGCGCTTCACCGACGGCCCGGTGACCTGCTTCCGGGAGCCGGGCGGCGGACGGGTGCTCAGCGTGGCCCCCGGTGTCGCGCCGGCGGACCCGGTCGCCCACTGGCGGGCCGAGGAGCGACGGTTGACCGGCGACGGGGCGCTGCCCGGCTACCGCCGGGTGGACATCTCCCGGCTGGACATGTTCCGGGGCGGGGCGCTGTGGGAGTGCTCCTGGCTCAACGCCGCCGGCGTGCAGGTGCACACCGCCCGGTTGATCGTGGCGGTCGCGGCGGGCCGGGCCTACACCGTCTCATGGTTGACAGAAGAGTTCGACTGGCAGGTCAACGCGACATACTTCCTGATGATCCGGCAGAGCTTCCGACCCGCCGCCTGACGCCCTCCCCTGTGGACCGTCCGGGTGATTGCCCCCTCGGCGGCGGCTCTGACACAGTGGCGTAGCTTTGTCGATCAAGAACCTGGGGAGGGCGACGCGACATGATGGGACCGTCCCACGCGCTGTCCGGCGCGGCGGTGTGGCTGACCGGCTCGTGGGCGCTGGACCAGTTCGCCGACTACCACCAGTCGCCGCTGGCGCTGGCCGTCGGCACCGCGGTCTGCGCCGGCGGGGCGCTCTTCCCCGACCTCGACCTCTCCGGCAAGGTCACCCGCAACCAGGGCGGCGCGACGGTGGCCCGCACCTTCGGGGTCTTCTCGCTCTTCATCGCCGAGGTGATGGAGAAGGTCTCGCTCGGCGTCTACTACGCCACCAAGCTGAGCCGGGACCCGCGCCGCAACAACGGCCACCGGACCCTGACCCACACCCTGCCGTTCACCGTCCTCGTCGGCTGGGGCACCACCGCGCTCTGCGCGGCGTACGGCAAGTGGGCCGTGGTGAGCATCCTGTTCTTCATGATCGGTCTGGCCCTGCGCGGGCTCTTCGACGAGTGGGCCGAGCGGGCCGGCTGGGTCATCGTCACGCTGGCCTCGGCCGCCGCCGCCTGGTTCACCTTCGCCAACCTGCCCGGCGACCGGGGCTATCCGATGATCGGCGTGGCCGTCGGGGTGGGCTGCTTCGTGCACATCCTCGGCGACATGATCACCAAGGCCGGGGTACCGATCCTCTGGCCCATCCCGATCAAACGGCGGATGTGGCTGATGGTCGGCCTGCCGAACGGCATCGCGCTACGGACCGGCAGCAAGGCCGAGGTGATCGTGCTGCGCACCGTGCTGACCGTGCTCTCCGTGCTCGCCGCGGTCGGGCTGGTGGCGCCATCGGTGCTGCACCGGTTCAATATCGAGGTGTGACCACCAGCGGGCCGGTGCCGGCCGACGACGACGACGTTCCGGCGTTCTGCCGGCACCTGGGCATTCCCGGGCTGGCCGACGTGCACGTGCACTTCCTGCCGCCCCGGCTGCTGCGCCGGGTGTGGGCGTACTTCGACGCGGCCGGGCCGCTGGTGGGCACCGAGTGGCCCATCCGGTACCGGTGGAGCGACGACGACCGGGTGGCGCACCTGCGGCGGATGGGCGTACGGGCGTTCAGCGCGCTGGCGTACCCGCACCGGCCCGGGATGGCGGCGGAGCTGAACCGGTGGACGCTGGACTTCGCCCGGGCCACGCCGGAGTGCCTGCCCTCGGCGACCTTCTACCCCGAGCCGGACGCGCCCCGGTACGTCGCCGACGCGCTGGACGGCGGCGCCCGGGTGTTCAAGGTGCACGTCCAGGTCGGCGGGTTCGCACCGACCGACCCGGCGCTGGACAAGGTGTGGGGGCTGCTCGCCGACGCGGCCGTGCCGGTGGTGGTGCACGCCGGGCACGCCCCGGTCGGCACCACGCACACCGGGCCGGCGGGCTTCGCGGCCCTGCTGGCCCGGCACCCGCGGCTGAGCGCGATCGTGGCGCACCTGGGCGCGCCCGACTACGCCGCCTTCCTCGACCTCGCCGAGCGGTACGAGCGGGTGCGGCTCGACACCACCATGGCGTTCACCCCGTTCTTCGACCGGTTCGTGCCCTTCCCCGCCGGTGAGCTGCCCCGGCTGCGCGAGCTGGGGCTGGCCGGCAAGGTGCTGCTGGGCAGCGACTTCCCGAACATCCCCTACCCGTACGCCGAGCAACTGGCCGGGTTGGCCCGGCTCGACCTCGGCGACGACTGGTTGCGCGCGGTGTGCTGGGACAGCGCCGCCGCCCTGTTCGACCTGGAGCGAACGATGGTGCCACCCGTCGTGTGATCCACTCCGGAGCGCCGAGGCGGCGCTGGTCGGGCGGGTGGACCGGCGGGGCGCGGAGGCGTCAGCGAGTGGCGACCGGCGGAGGGTCGCTGCCGGCCGCCCCGGTCCGGCGGAGCCGGGCCAGCAGTCGGGGCACCTCCCGGACGCCCCGCACGATGCCACGCCGCGCGAACCGTAGCGCCGTGGGCGGCGTGCCGGGTGTCGGGGACGGCTCAGACGCCGACGCGCTGCGGCGGGACGGTCAGGCCGTAGAGGGCCATCAGCTCGGGCGTGTCGACCCGGCTGCCGTCGGCCACCGAGTCGCAGGCGATGTCGACGATCTGGTCCTTGTGCGCCAGCAGGTACGGCCGGGCGCCGACATCGGCGCTGGCCAGGGTCGCGATGCCGGACCAGTGCCGGCGGCCGAAGAGCATCGGGTAGCCGCGCAGCCCGTCGTAGGTGGCGCAGACCAGCACGTCCGGGTACGGCAGCGCGGCCACCCGGCGTACCGCGGCGGGCGTGAGGCCCGGCATGTCCACCGGGACGACCACCACCGCCTCGACCCCCTCGTCGGTGAGCGCGGCCAGGCCGGCCCGGATGGAGGAGCCGACCCCGGTGCCCCAGGCGCGGTTGACCACCACCGTGACGCGGCTCAGGTCGGCGGTCTCCCGCACCTGGTCGGCGGCCGCGCCCAGGACCACCACGATCTGCTCGCAGCCCGCCTCGGTCATCGTGTCGATCATCTGGTTCACCAGGGGCGTGCCACCCTGGTGCAGCAGCGCCTCGGGTCCGCCGATCCGGCGTCCCCCGCCCGCTGCGATGATCATCCCTGCGATCCGGTTCAGCTGCGCCACCTCCGTCGTGAAGACGGACCGAGCAGAGCTGCCCGGCCCGTTGCGCACACCGGACCCAACGAGCGCCCCCGGCGCCGGGTAGCGGGGCAAATAGGAAAATTGTGCGCTATGCCGCGTCGGCGTAGCAGTCGACGATGGACAGATCCAGCGGGAACCGGACCGGAGTGTCCCCGAACAGCAGCGCCGAGGCCCGCTCGCCGGACCGGCCGACCGCCGCGGCGACGGCCTCGGCCTGCCCGGCCGGGCAGTGCACCATCACCTCGTCGTGCTGGAAGAACACCAGCTCGGCGGCGGTGCCGGCCAGCTCGCCGCGGAGCGTGGCGAGCAGCGTCGAGGCCCACTCGGCGGCGGTGGCCTGGATGACGAAGTTGCGGGTGAACCGCCCCCGGGACCGGGCCGCCCGGGCCCGCGGGGACTGCGGGTCGGCACCGGCGTCCGGATCGACGCCCGCGTCGTCGCCGTCGACGAACCCGGCCGTGCCGGGCGGGCAGGTGCGCCCGAGCCAGGAGCGGACCAGGCCGCCCGCCTCGCCGGTGCGGGCCGCCGCCTCCACGTAGCCGAACGCGGTCGGGTAGCTGCGCTTGAGCACCGCCAGCGCGGGGACGGCCGACCCGCCGGTCTGGCCGTACATCGCGCCGAGCAGGGCCACCTTGGCCCGGGCCCGGTCACCGGCGAAGGAGTCCTGGGCCAGGGCGGCGTAGAGGTCGCCCGCCCCGCCGGCCGCGGCGAGCCGGGCGTCGCCGGAAACCGCCGCGAGCACCCGGGGCTCCAGCTGGCCGGCGTCGGCGACCACCAACCGCCAGCCCGGATCGGCCACCACCGCCCGCCGGATCACCTTGGGGATCTGCAGCGCGCCACCACCCCGGGTGGCCCACCGGCCGGAGACGACCCCGCCGGGGACGTACTCCGGCTGGAAGCGGCCGTCCCGGACCCAGGCGTCCCGCCAGGCCCGCCCGTGCGCCGTCCAGATCCGGTAGAGCTCCTTGTATTCCAGGACCAGCGGCACCGCCGGGTGGTCGACCCCGCGCAGCACCCAGGCCCGGGTGTTGGGCAGCTCCACCCCGGCCCGGGCGAAGGCCCGCAGCAGCTCCGCCGGGGAGTCGGCGTGCACCTGGCGTACGCCGAAGGCGTCGGCGATCCGGGCGGCCAGCTCGGCGAGCCGGCGGGGCGGCCCGCCGACCGGGGACGCCTCGCCGAGCAGCTCGTCGAGGATCGCGTCGTGCACGTCGACGCGCCAGGGCAGGCCGGCGGCGCCCATCTCCACCGCGATCAGCGCACCGGCCGACTCGGCGGCGACCAGCAGCCGGAACCGGCCCGGGTGCTGCGTGGCCGCGATCCGGGCGAGCTGGTCGGCGTACACCTCGACCAGGGCCTCGATGCCCGGGCCCGGCGGCCCGGGGACGGCGTCGAAGAGCGCGCCCTGGCCGTGCCCGGGAGGCGCGGGCGGCCGGGGCGGCGGGTCGGGCGGCACGGCGGCCCCGGTGAGCCGGGCGTGCGCGGCGGCGAGCGAGCGCGGCTCGCCCCAGCGGCCGGCGTGACCGAGCAGCAGGGCCTCGGTCAGCTCGACGTCGTGGCAGCGCTCCACCCGCACCCCGGCGCGCAGCAGCGCCGGATAGAGCGCGACACCCGAGGCCCAGACCCAGCGCGGGTGCTCGGCGGCCTCCCGCGCGGCGACCGCGGCGGCGAGGTCGACGACCACGTCGGCCGCGCCGGCGGGACGGCCGTCGGCGTCGAGGGGCTGGAGGACTCCCCCGCCCCGCTCGTCCGCCACCACCGCCACCAGCACGGATGCGATTCTGCCTCGTCCCTGTGACACCGGCCGACCCGCACGGCCGGCCCCGGCGCCGGCGAGCCCGGCCTGCCGGCCGCGCCCCGGGTGCCGTCGAGCCCTGTCCGACCGGCCGCCGCTGGGCGGCCGGATCGGGTGACTGTCGCGGGCCGGGCAGCCGACAAACGGGTCGGTGGATCTTCGCACCGGTCGGTAGCGTGGGCGGGTGCCCCCGCAGATCCCCCATGCCCAGCCCGGCACTCCGGACACCAGGGGGCCGTTGCGCTACATGTGGTGGCTGGTCCGCTGCCAGCCCTGGCGGGTGCTGCGCGGCAGCCTGCTCGGCACGGCCTGGATGGTCGGGCTGTCGGTGCGGCCCTGGCTGATCGCCCGCGCCGTCGACGACGGGTTGCGCGCCCACGACAACCGCGCCCTGTGGCTCTGGGTCGCGGCGATCGTCGTCGCGGGGGTGGGCCTGTCCTACCTGGGCATCATGCGGCACCGCACGATGACCTTCATCCGGGAGGACGCCAAGGCCCGCTCGGCCGCCGTCGTGCTGCGGCAGCTGTCCCGGATCGGCGCGGTGCTGCCGCGCCGGGCCGCCGCCGGCGAGGTGGCCACCGTCGGCGGCTCCGACATCGACTGGACGGCGCAGGTGCTGACGCTGACCGGCCCGGGGGTCGGCGCGGTGATCGCCTACGGGGTCATCGCCGTGGTGCTCTGGTCGATCTCCCCCTTCCTCGCCCTCTGCGTGCTGGTGGGCGTGCCGGCGGTCGGGCTGGTGGTCGGGCCGCTGCTGCGTCGCCTCGACCGCGCCGAGTCGGTCTACCGGCAGCAGCAGGGCGCCCTCACCGCCCGCTCCGGCGACATCGTCGCCGGGCTGCGCGTCCTCGCCGGGGTCGGCGGCCGGGACCTGTTCGCCCGCCGCTACGCCGCCCGGTCCCGGGACCTGCTCGCCGAGGGCTACCGGGTCGGCGCCGTCAACAGCTGGATCGACGCGGCCACGGTCGCCATCCCCGGGCTGTTCCTCGCGGCGGTGGTGTGGCTGGCGGCCCGGATGGCGGTCACCGGCGAGATCAGCATCGGCGAACTGGTCGCCGTCTACGGATACGTGGCGACCCTCGTCGTGCCGGTCTGGTTCCTGCTGGAGGGCAGCCACGAACTGATCCGCGGCCGGGTCGCCGCCCGCCGGATCGTCGCCCTGCTCGACCTGGTCCCCGACGACGTCGGCGGTCCCCGGACCGCGCCCGGTGAGCCGGGTCGGGTGCCGGCGGCCCGCCGGTCGGCGGCGCTGCCCGCGCCCGGTGGTCCCGCCGACCTGCACGATCCGGTGACCGGGCTGACCGTGCGCGCCGGGCGGCTGACCGGGGTCGCCGCGGACGACCCGGCCGAGGCGCTGGCGCTCGCCGACCGGCTCGGCCGGTACGTCGCCTCCGACGTCACCTGGGGTGGCGTGCCGCTGACCGGGATCGCGCTGGACGAGGTCCGGGCCCGGATCCTGGTCGCCGACCACGACTCGTACCTGTTCGCCGGGGCGCTGCGCGACGTCCTGCGCCCCCGACCGGGCGGGGACGACCGGGGCGGGCCGGGGACCGACGACGAGCGGCTGGTGGCGGCGCTGCGCGCCGCGTCCGCCGAGGACGTCGCCGAGGCGCTGCCGGACGGGCTCGACACCCCGCTCGACGCCCGGGCCCGTACGCTCTCCGGCGGTCAGCGTCAGCGGGTGCGCCTGGCCCGGGCGCTGCTGGCCGAGCCGGAGGTGCTCATCCTCGTCGACCCGACCTCCGCCGTGGACGCGCACACCGAGGCGCGGATCGCCGAGCGGCTGCGGGCCGCGCGGGCCGGCCGGACCACCCTCGTGCTGGCCACGTCGCCGCTACTGCTCGGCCGGGCCGACACGGTCGCCCACCTGCAGGGCGGCCGGATCGTCGGCACCGGCGGCCACGCCGACCTGCTCGACCGGGATCCCGGCTACCGGCGGCTGGTGGCCCGGGACAGCGCCGACCCGGACGTCGACCGGCCCACCGACGCCGAGGGGGCCCTCCGGTGAGCCGACTGCCGGTGGCTGACCGCGGCGCCGTACACCGGGCGCTGCGCGACCTGCTCGGCCGGCACCGGCGCGCCGTCCTGGGCGTGCTGGCGCTGCACAGCGCCGCCGCGGTCGCCGGGCTCGCCCCGCCGTGGCTGCTGGGCCGCATCGTCGACCGGGTCACCGGGGGTGCCGGGGTGGCCACCGTCGACCGGCTGGCGCTGGCGATCGGCGGAGCGGTCCTGGTGCAGGCGGTGCTCTCCCGGTACGCCCAGTACGCGGGCCACCGGTTCGGGGAGCGGGCCGTGGCGGAGCTGCGCGAGGACTTCGTCCACCGCACGCTCGAGCTGCCCGTCTCCGTCGTCGAGCGGGCCGGCTCCGGGGAACTGGCCACCCGCAGCTCGGTCGACGTGTCCACCGTCGGCACCACCGTCCGCGACGTGGTGCCCACCATGGTGATCGCCTCGGTGCAGCTGGCGCTGCTGTTCGGGGCGGTCTTCCTGCTGCACCCGCTGCTCGGCCTGGCGGCGCTGGCCGGGCTGCCGTCGATCGGCGCGGCGACCCGCTGGTACCTGCGGCGGGCAAGCCCCGCGTACCTGGCCGAGGGTGCGGCCGCCGCGGCGCTGACCGAGACGCTGACCAGCACCGCCGAGGGCGCCCGCACCGTCGAGGCGTTCCGGCTCGCCGACGAGCGGATCGCCCGCGGCACCACGCGGATCGCCCGGCTGTGGGCCGCGCGGCGGGCGACGCTCGGGCTGCGGACGGTCTTCTTCAGCGTGGTGGAGGCCAGCTATCCGCTGCCGGTCGCCGCGGCGCTGCTCGTCGGCGGGTACCTGCTCGCCCGGGGGGACGTCTCGCTGGGCGCGGTGGTCGCCGCCGCGCTCTACCTGCAACAGGCCATCGAACCGCTGGACCGGCTCCTGCTCTGGACGGAGCAGGCGCAGCGCGGCTTCGCCTCGTTCGCCCGGGTGCTCGGTGTCGGCCTGGTGCCGCCGGAGGCGCCCAGCACCGCGCGCACCCCCCGCGACGAGCGACTCGTCGTACGCGGGGCCCGCTTCTCCTACGGCGCCGGCCACGACGTGCTGCACGGCATCGACCTGGAGGTCCGGCCCGGCGAGCGGCTGGCCGTCGTCGGCCCGTCGGGAGCCGGGAAGTCCACCCTGGCCCGGCTGCTGGCCGGGATCGACGCGCCCCGGCAGGGCGTGGTCAGCATCGGCGGCTGCCCGGTCACCGACCTCGACCCGGCCGAGCGCCGCCGCCGGATCGCCCTGGTGACCCAGGAACACCACGTCTTCATCGGCTCGGTACGCGACAACCTGGCCTTCGCCGCGCCGGACGCCACCGACGAGCAGATGCGCTCCGCGCTGCGCACCGTCGGCGCCGACTGGTACGCCGGGCTCCCCGACGGCCTGGACACCCCGCTCGGCGACGGGGCCCGGCAACTCGGCGCGGCCGAGGCCCAGCAGCTCGCCCTCGCGCGGCTGGTGCTCGCCGACCCGCACACGCTGATCCTCGACGAGGCGACCGCCGCCCTCGACCCGACCACCGCCCGGCGTACCGAGCGGGCCCTCGCGGCCGTGCTCACCGGGCGCACCGTCATCGCAATCGCGCACCGGCTCAACACCGCGCACGACGCCGACCGGGTCGCCGTGCTGTCCGACGGTCGGATCACCGAGATCGGCAGCCACCACGACCTGGTCCGCGCCGACGGCGCCTACGCCGCCCTCTGGCGCTCCTGGCACCCCTGACCGCTCACCCCCGGCACCAGCCCCCCCCCTTCACGGAAAGAGTGGCTATCCGCGGCGGGACAGCCACTCTTTCCGGGAAAGTGCGTCGAGACCGGAGGCGGGGCGGGGTTACTTGCTGACGCCGGCGGTGAGGCCGGACTGGACCTGGCGCTGGAAGACGATGTAGACGATGAGCACCGGCAGCATCGCCATGGTGACGCCGGCGAACAGCCCCGACCAGTCGGACTTGTAGCCCTGGTTGACCGAGAGCTCGATCAGCCCCTGGGCGATCACCTGGTGCTTCGGCTCGCCGGCGACCGACTGCATGAGCAGGGTCGGCAGGTACCACTGGTTCCACTGGCCCAGCACGTTGAAGATGCCGATGCTGATCAGGCCCGGCTTGGCCATCGGCAGCATGACGCTGAAGAAGGTCCGGGTGTGCGAGGCCCCGTCGACCTGGGCCGCCTCGGCGATCGAGTCGGGCAGCGTCCGGAAGAACGAATGCATGAAGAAGACGGTGAACGACATCGACCAGGCCACATAGACCAGGATCAGCGTGAGGTGCTTGTTCGGGCCGAGCAGCGGAAACACCACGTTCATGTTGTAGACGCCCTTGAACAGTGGCACCGCGGCGAGGTAGATCGGCAGAGTCAGCCCCGACAGGAACATCCAGTAGATCAGCCGGTTGCCCCGGAACTCGTAACGGGCCAGCGCGTACGCCGCCATCGAGCCCAGCAGCATCGTCAGGGTCACGCTGAAGACGAGCACGAGCAGCGTGTTCAGGAAGAAGCTGTCGATCCCGGCCGTCCAGGCCCGGGCGAAGTTGTCCCACTGCAGCGACTCGGGGATCAGCGACAGCGGCTCGCGGATCACCTCCGAGTCGGTCTTGAGTGCGGACATCACCACCCAGAACAGCGGGTAGATCACCATGATCGCCCACACCGCGAGAAACAGGTGCGAGAAGCCGTTGAAGATCCGGCCGCCGATGCTGCCAGCGGCGGCTTCGGCCCGTCGGCTCGCGGCCGGACCGGCCGGCGGCACCGCATCGGGTCGCCGCTGGCCGGAGGAATGGGTCACCGTGCTCATCGTCCAGGCCTCCTCAGTACTCGATCCGGTCACGACGGGTAATCCTCAACTGGAGGGCGGCCAGCAGGATGGTGAAGATGGCCAGCGCCACGGCGATCGCGCAGGCGTAGCCGAACTGGCCCTTCTGGAACGCGTTGAACTGGATCACCGAGGCGAAGATCTCGCTGGCGTGGTTCGGGCCGCCCTGGCTCGGCGTCATGACGAAGACCAGGGCGTACATGTCCAGGGCGATGAAGCCCAGGTAGACCCAGGCGACCGAGATGGTGTCCCGGAGCAGCGGCAGGGTGACCCGGAAGAAGGTGTGGAACCGGCCGGCCCCGTCGAGGATGGCGGCCTCGTAGATGTCCTTCGGGATCGACTGCATGGCCGCCGAGAAGAGCACCATGTAGAAGCCGGCGCCACTCCACACCGCGATCAGCAGCAGCCACCACAGCACCGCCGGGATGCCGAGGAAGGGCTCCGGGTCGGCGGTGAAGGCGATCGGGTTCTGCGGGTCGACCAGGCCGACCTTGATCAGCAGGCCGTTGATCAGGCCCTGCTGGTCGGTCCGGTAGATCTGCTGCCACATGACGGCGATGACCACCAGCGACAGCACCTGCGGGAAGAAGAAGATGACCTTGTAGAGGCTCGACCCGAACACCCCGCGGATGCCGGCCCTGTCCTCGCGTCCGCCCACGTTGAGCAGGAACGCGAGGAACAGGGCCAGCGCGATGGTGAACAGCGGCACGGTGACCAGGAAGAAGACGTTGTGCCAGAACGCCTTCCTGATCAGCTCGTCGGAGAACAGCCGGACGTAGTTGTCCAGCCCGACGAAGCGCTGGGAATCCGAGTACCCTCCCCAGTCGGTCAGCGAGTATCCCGCCGCCTGCGCGAACGGCCACACCACGTAGAACAGGTACAGCGCGACGGGCAGGGCCAGGAAGCCCGTGACGAAACGCGCGACTCCGTGCCGCATTGGACTCACTCTCTCCGTCGGATCAGGCGGTGCGGGTCTGCTTCTTGATCGACGAGTCCTTGGCGACCTTGTCGGCGGCCGCCTGCATCTTGTCGACGAACTGCTGGGCGGTGAGCCGGCCGGCCATCAGCTCCTCGGAGAGGTTCTGGCTCTCCTTGTCCAGGTCGGCGTAGAAGTCCGGGAACTTGAACGAGATGAGGTCCGAGCTGCCGTTCTTCATCAGGGTGTTCGCGCTGGAGAGCGCGGAGTCCTGCACGTTGTCGCCGGAGCCCTTGGTGGAGGCCAGCGACTTGGTCAGCTCGGCGAACTTCGCCGAACCGGCCTTGGACAGGATCGCCCGCAGGAACTCCTTGGCGGCCTCCTTGTTGGGGGCCTTGCTCGGGACCACGAAGCCCTCACCGGAGGAGGCGAACACGTCCTTCGCCGCCTTGTCGTCGGCGTTGGTCCAGTAGTCGGAGAGCGTCATCTCGAAGCCCGGCGGGATGGTGGCGGCCATCTCGTTCTTCAGCCAGGTGCCGACCTGGATGAACGCCGCCTTGCCGTCGAGGAAGGCCTGCTGCGACTGGGTGTGGTCGAGCTTGCCCGGCAGGAGCAGCCTGTCCTTGACCAGCTTCTCCCACGGCTCGAGCGCCTTGAGGATGCCGTCGGCCTTCCAGGCGCCGTCCTTCAGGTTGTCGATGTCGACGATGACCTGCTTGCCGGCGGACTTCCAGATGCTGGCCATCAGGGCCCAGCGCGGGTAGTAGCCGTGCACGGCGTCGTGGACGTACGGCGCCATGCCCTTGGCCTTGATCTTCGGCGCCAGGGCGAAGAAGTCGTCCCAGGTCTTCGGCGCCTCCCAGCCCTCCTGCTTGAACTTGGCCGCGTTGTACCAGTTGCCCCAGACGGTGAAGGCGATGTTCACCACGTAGAACTTGCCGTTCTGCGTGCCGTCGGAGACGGTGCCGGGCAGCAGCGAGTCGGCCACGGTGCCCTCGCCGTCCCAGGCGGGCGCGGTGAGCAGGTCGTCGAGCGGCTCGATGGCGCCCTCGTTGATCAGCGTGGCGCGGTCCATGCTGTCGGCGCCCGAGTTCATGACGAGGTCGCTGGGCTGCGTCGCCATCTTCGGCTGCTCTTCGGTCTTGATCTTCTGGGTGGAAGACATGTTGACCGTGATGTTCGGGTGCTTGGCGTTGAAGATGGTCTTGTCTTCCTTGGCCCACTGGTCGCCCAGGCCACCGTTGAAGACGACCACCTTGACGGCGCTGCCGTCCTTCACGCCGAACGGGTTGTCCTTGCTCTTCGCCGTGCCGCCGTTGTCGGACTTCTCCGGCTCGCTGCCGGCGCAGGCGCTGAGCAGGCCGGCGGCCGGGGTGACCAGAAGGCCCGCCGCGGCGGCCCGCCGCAGCAGGGTCCGGCGGTTGAGGTCGCCGGGGTTCTCGGGGGTAATCGACATCGTCGTCTCTCCTTGTGTGTCGGGTCAGGCGGTTCGCCGGAGACGCCCGGCGTACCGCGACTCGAGGGCGAGGTTGTGCTCGTCCCCACCGGGGACGTTGGCGGAGAGGTAGATAGGGGGTACCTCTCCGGCCTGGTGGAACCGTCGTACGACCTCCGCGGTCAGCAGCTGCGCCAGCAGCGCGGTGGTGACCGAGGAGACCGCACAGACCGCGCCGCCGCCCTCGAGCGGCAGCAGTGCGTCGCCGTACGGCGCGCCGTTGTCCAGCACGACGTCGGCGAGATCGGCGAGCCGGTGGCCGGACGGGTGGCGCGGGGCCACCCGTGCGGTGTGGGCGACCGAGGTGACCGCGATCAGGGGGTGGCCGCCCGACTTGACCAGCAGCGCCAGCTCGACGACCGAGCCGTTGATGCCGGACTGGGAGGCGACCACGAAGACATCGGCCGGGTGCGGGTCGGCGAGGGCGTACAGCTGGTGGGCGACGGCGGGGTCGCGCTCCAGCTTCGGGTCGGCGAGCAGGTCGCGGGGCGCGTCGCCGTGCAGCACCAGGTCGTGCAGGGAGAGCCGGTTGGTGGGGACCAGCCCGCCGGCCCGGGCGACGAGTTCGGCGGCGAACGCCTCGGAGTGCCCGGCGCCGAAGGCCTGGAGCACCCCGCCGGCCCGCAGGCTGGCCACGATCAGGTCGGCGGCCTGTCCGATCGCCTCGGTCTGCGAGTCGACCACCCGGTCGAGCACCGGGCGGACGGCCTCGGCGTACCCCTGTGCACTGATCATGAGGCGGCCCCCTCAGAGGCTGTCGGGAAACTCCGCGTCGGCTGCGGCGGGACCAGCCGACGACCGGCCGCGTTGGAGATCGGTCCGGATACAACACCGGTATCCGGACCCATCTCCGCCTTGCCGGATCGCCGGCTGGACTCCGCCTCGCTCGCCCCGGGGTTTCCCGACAGCCTCTTGGCGGCCTTGTGCCCGTCGACGGCCTGGGCGGTACGCCGGAAGGCCGCGTGGGCGCGGTCGTGGGTGCGCTGCGCCACGGCGATGTAGAGCAGGTCGAGCACGACGAGCTGCGGGTGCCGGGCGGAGAGCGCGTCCGGGCGGAAGGTGGTGGCCTGGCTGGCGGTGACCAGCACGATGTCGGCCAGCTCGGCCAGCGGCGAGCGCGGGAAGCCGGTCAGCGCCACGGTGGTCGCGCCCCGACTGCCGGCCTCGGCGAGCATCTCGATGGTCTCCCGGGTCTGCCCGGTGTGCGAGATGCCGAGCGCGACGTCGCCGACGCCGAGCAGCGCCGCGCTGGCCAGCCCCTCGTGCACGTCGCTCCAGGCCCAGGCGGCCACGCCGATGCGGTGCAGGCTGAACTGCATCTCCTCGCCGACCAGGGCGCTGCCGCTGGCGCCGAAGATGTTCACCCGGGACGCGCCGGCGATGGCCACCGCGGCCCGTTCCACCTCGGCGAGGTCGAGCAGCGTGGCGGTGTCGTGCATGGCGCGGGTGTCGGCGGCCATGATCTGGTCGAGCACCCGTTCCAGGGGGTCGCTGGGCTGGATCTCGCGTCCGATGTCGACGGTCCACCCGGCCGACCGGGCCCGCCCGGTCTCGGAGGCGATGCCGAGCCGCAGGTCGGCGTAGCCGTCGAAGCCCATGGCGCGGCAGAACCGGGTGATGGTGGCCGGCGAGGTGCCGCTGCGCTCGGCCAGCTCGACGATGGTGGCCCGGGCGGCCGCCTCCGGGTCGCTGAGCACGTGCTCGGCGACCCGGCGCAACGCCCCCGTCAGCTCTCCGGCGCCGGCCCGGACTCTGGCCAGCACCCCGTCGGCGCCCCACCGGTCGACCGTGTCGGCGTCGACCACCGCGGTCCCCGCGGAAGTGTCCACCTCATGATCCACCATCGGAGCGCCTTTCGGAAAGGAGTGTTAACTGTTAGTGGTAAAAGTTCTTACTGAAGGCCCCTCCGTGTCAAGAGCGTGGGCGAAGTTTTCAAACTGTTACCTGGCGCACACCGGCCGCGTCGACCGCCGATCTTGCCTTGCGGGCCCGGGTCGGACCAGCATGAACCCACCCGTACCGCCGCACCGGGAGGCCCGTGAGCATGTCCGACACCGTCGTGGTCGGTCTCGACGTCGGAGGTACGTCCACCCGCGCGACCGCGCTGACCCTGGCCGGCGAACGCCTGGGCACCGGCCGGGGCGGCGGCGGCAACCCGACCAGCCACGGCGCCGACCGCGCCGCAGCCGAACTGCTGACCGCGCTGCGCGGCGCGCTCGCCGGGGTCGACCCGACCCGGGTACGCGCCGGCACGATCGGCCTCGCCGGCGCCGCCCGCCTGCTGGCCGACCCGGCGGGGCGGGCCGCCTTCGACCGGGCCTGGGCCGAGGCCGGCCTGCACTGCCCGTACGCGGTGCACGGCGACGCCCTCGTCGCGTACGCCTCGGGCACCGCCGCCCCGGACGGCACCGTGCTGATCGCCGGCACCGGCGCGATCGCCGCCCAGGTACGCGACCTGCGACTGGACCGGGTCGCCGACGGTCACGGCTGGCTGCTGGGCGACGCCGGCTCCGGCTTCTGGCTGGGCCGCGAGGCGGTCCGCCGGCTGCTGGCGACCCTGGACAGCGCCGGGACGCCCGGCCCGCTGGGCCGCCGGCTGCTCACCGAACTGCTCGGCACCGCCGAGGTGGCGGCCCGCCCCCGGGACACCGTCGACGCGCTCATCCAGGCGGTGACCCGGCGGCCCCCGGTCGAGCTGGCCCGGCTCGCGCCGCTGGTGGTGGCCGCCGCCGTCGAGGGCGAGCCGGAGGCGGTCGCGCTGATCGAACGGGCCGCCGCGCACCTGGTCGACAGCGCCGGGCGGATCCGGCCGGACGGCGCGGTCACGCCGATCGTGCTCGGCGGTGGGCTGCTCACCGGGGACACCCCGCTGGCGGCGGCGGTCCGCGCCGAGGCGCACCGGCACTGGCCGGACGCCCCGGTGTGCCGGGCCGGCGACGGGGCGGCCGGAGCGGCCTGGCTCGCCGCCCGGGAGCTGCCCGAGGTGACCGATCCCGTCGCCCTGCACGCCCTGCTGGTCCCCGCCACCGACTGACCCCGCCCACTCGGATCGACGCGGGCCGGGCCCGCCCGACCGGGCCGGCCACCGAGGGCGGTCCCCCACCCCGCGCGGCCGGAACGACGCCCGTCAGGCGGCGGCCAGGATCTCCTCCAGCCGGCGCCAGACGTGCGAGCGCCAGCCGCCGCCGAGCAGGGTGGCCGTGCGCTGCTGGACCGGGTCGTCGGGATCGAAACCGCTGTGCTCCAGGAAGAGCCGGGTGCCCCGCCCCTCCGGGGCGAGGGTCCAGCTCACCTCGGTGTCGAGCGACCCGCCGCGCCAGGCCCAGCGCAGCCGGCGCGGCGGGTCCACCTCCAGCACCTCGCAGTGCACCACGCCGTCGAAGCCCTGGGCCGGCCGCGGCTCGGTACGGAAGGTGAACCGGTGCCCGACGACCGGCACGACGTCGTTCGGCATCAGCCAGCGGGCGAGCAGGTCGGGCTCGGTCAGCACCCGCCACACCTTCGCCGGCGGGTGCGGCAGGAACTGGTCGACCCGGATCGTCGTGGTGGGCTCAGTCATCGGGCATCCCGTCGAGGACGTCCCGCAGCTCGGCCAGCTTCGCCCGCCAGAACCGCTCGTACGGGGTGAGCCAGTCGGCCACCTCGCGCAGCGGCTCCGGGCGCAGCGCGTAGAGCCGCTGCCGGCCGACGGGGCGTTCGGTCACCAGGCCGGCGTCCTTGAGCACCCGCAGGTGCTCCGACAGGCTGGGCCGGCGCATGTCGAAGTGGGTGGCGAGCCGCTGCACCGGCTGCTCGCCGCGCTCGCGCAGCAGCCGGAGCACCTCGCGGCGGGTGGGGTTGGCCAGCGCCGCGAAGACGTCGGCCTCAGACACGGGTGGACTGGAGCACGATGCCGTTGCCGTCCGGGTCGTCGAAGGTGACGTAGCGCCCCCACGGGGCGACCTGGATGCCGTCCTCGGCGAAGACGACGCCCCGGTCGCGCAGGGCGGCCACGTCGCCGTCGAGGTCGTCGGTCTCCAGCACCAGGCCCTTGAGCGAGCCGGGCGGCATGGTCGGGAACCAGGTGACCAGGGTCAGCGCGGTGGCGGCGCCCTTCGGGGCCACCTGCACCCAGCGCCCACCGGGGCCCATCGGGTTGTCCCGCACCAGGTCGAAGCCGAGGACGTCGACGTAGAAGTCACGGGCCCGGTCCTGGTCGCTGACGGGCACGGAGAGCAGCTGCACATGGGTCACGGTCATGCGCCCACCATAGGTAGGACTTTTCCTACCGGTCAAGCCGGGGGTGAGGAGTGGGCGGCGGCCACCGCGCCGCGCGCCCCCCGCCGAGGGTCGCCCGTTCAGCATGATCGGGATCGGACAGGCGTCACTTGAGCTGACCGGCGGTCAGACCGGACTGGACCTGCCGCTGGAAGGCCACGTAGACGGCGAGCACGGGCAGCACCGCGATGGTGAGGCCGGCGAAGAGCCGGGCGTAGTCGCCGGCGTAACCCTGGCTGACCGAGAGGGCGAAGAGCCCCTGGGCGAGCACCCACTTCGACTCGTCGCCCTGCATCAGCACCTGCGGCAGCAGGAACTGGTTCCAGTGGCTGAGGAAGTTGAAGATCGCCACGCTGATCAGTCCCGGACGGGCCATCGGCAGCATCACCCGGAAGAAGAGCCGGAAGTGGCCGCAGCCGTCGACCAGCGCCGCCTCCGCCACCGAGGTCGGCAGGGTGCGGAAGAACGCGGTCAGGAAGAAGACCGTGAATGGCAGCGAGTACGCCGCGTACACCAGGATCAGGCCGGTCCAGGTGCCGAAGAGCCCGGCGTTGCGGACCACGAAGAAGAGCGGCACCAGGGCGAGGAAGACCGGGAACATCAGGCCGCCGACGAACAGGTAGTAGACGAACTGCCGGCCCCGGAACTCGTAGCGGGCGAAGACGTACGCGGCGGTGGCGCCCATCAGCATGGTCAGGCTGACCGAGCCGGCCACCACCACCAGGCTGTTGAGGAAGTACCGGCCGATGTGCGCGCCGGTCCAGGCCCGGGCCCAGTTGTCGAAGTGCAGCGTCTCGGGCAGCCCCCACGGGTCGGCGAGGATCTCGCCGTTGCTCTTGAACGAGCTGACGAACATCCACAGCAGCGGCAGGACCGTCAGCGCGGTCCAGACCAGCAGGAAGCCGTGCGAGAAGACGTTGGCGACGCCGAGTTCGCGGCGGACCGGGCGGTCGGCCGAGCGCGCGGTCGTCGCGGCGACCGGGGCGGCCTCGTCCAGGGTGGTCACGAGTACTCGATTCGGTCACGTCGGCCGGCGCGCAGGGACAGCACCGCCACCGACAGGGTCAGGAAGAACATCACCACGCCGATCGCCGAGGCGTAGCCGAACTTGGTCTCGCTGCCGAACGCGGTGTCGTACATCCGCACGCCGATCACGTCGGTGGAGAAGTTGGGGCCGCCGTTGGTCATCAGCTGCACCAGGATGAACCCGTCGAGGGCGAAGATGGCCAGGTAGACCCAGGCGACCTGGACGGTGTCCCAGAGCAGCGGCAGGGTGACCCGACGCAGGGTGGTCAGCCGGGACGCCCCGTCGAGCATCACCGCCTCGTAGATCTCCTTCGGCACGGCCGACATCGCGGCGCCGAAGAGCACCACGTAGAAGCCGACGTTGCTCCAGACCATCACGGCCAGCACGCACCAGAAGGCGGTCCGCGGGTCGCCGAGCCAGGTGGGCGAGCCGAGCCCCACCGCGTGCAGCGCGCTGGTGAGCAGGCCCTTGTTGGGGTGGTAGACCTCCTTCCAGAGCAGCGCGATGATCACCACCGAGAGCACCTGGGGGAAGAAGTAGACGGTGCGGTAGAGCGCGCTGCCGCGTACCCCGGTCACCCCGGCCCGGCCCTTGCGCCCGCCCATGTTGAGCATGGTGGCGAAGAAGAGCCCGAGGACGATCGTCAGCACCGGCACCAGGGCCAGCAGGATCGCGTTGTTCTTCAGCGCGTTCCAGACGTAGTCGTCGTGCCAGAGCGCGCGGAAGTTGGCCAGCCCGACGGAGTTGGCGTCGGCGGAGTAGCCGAGCCAGTCGGTGGTGGAGATCTGGAACGCCTGCAGGTACGGCGATACGACGAAGACGACGTAGAGCAGCACCGGCGGCACCAGGAAGGTGACGATCAGCGGGTACTTGCCATGTTTCACGGTGGGCCCCAACTCCCGGCGGTCGGCCGGTGGGGACCTCGGAGGTCCCCACCGGCCGGGTTGTCACGCGGTGCGCTTGTACTTCTTGACCGAGCTGTCCTGGGCGATCGAGTCGGCGCCCTTCTGGCACTGGTCGAGGAACTCCGCCGGGCCGATCCGGCCACTGAAGAACTCGCCGCACGCGGCGTCGACGAGGTTGCGCTCAAGCTTGCGGTAGTAGTTGTTGTAGACCCAGTTGAACCCGTTGGTGCCGGAGGCGTCCAGCGCCTTCACCACGGTGCTCAGCCCGTACGGCAGTTCGACGCCGTCGGTGGCGCCGGCGACCACGGTGAGGCTGGAGACCTTTTTGGTGAAGTCCTGGGCGCCCTTCTTGGACAGCATGGTCCGGAAGTACTCCAGGCCACCGGCGACGTTCTTCGCCTTCGCCGGCACCATGAACGGCTCGCCCGCGGTGCCCCGGATCGCCTCGAACGGCAGCTTGTCGCCACTGCCCAGGCTGGGCGTCGGCTGGACGGTCATGTTGAACCCGGCCGGCGTGACGTCCTTCTGCTCGCTCTCCAGCCAGGATCCGCAGGAGATGAAGGCGGCCTTGCCCTGGCACCAGGCGGTCTGCGACTGCTTGTGGTCCAGGCCGGGCGAGCCCTCCAGGATGTACTTGTCCTTGACGATCTGGTGCCAGGCGTCGGCCGCGGCCTTCATCGCGTCGGACTTCCACGCGTTCGGCTCCAGGTTGTCGATCGCGGTGGCGACCGACGGCCCGCCGAACTTGATCGCGGTGGCGATCAGCGGCCAGCTCATGTAGCGCGGGTGCAGGCCGGCGTACGTCCAGGGGGCGATCCCGGCGGCCTTGATCTGCTTGCAGAGCGCGATGTGGTCGTCCCAGGTCTTCCCGTAGGACCAGTTGCGCTCGCCGAACAGCTTGGTGGAGTGCCAGATGCCGTAGACGGTGTAGGTGTAGTTGAACACCAGGAACTTGCCGTCGTACGAGCCGACCTCGACCGCGCCCGGCAGCAGGGTGTCCTTGACGGTCTTGCCGGGGATGTCGAGGCTCGGGGCGGCGAGCAGCTCACCGAGGTCGGCGAGGGCGTTCTGCGAGACCAGGCCGTTGAAGTCGATCTGGCCGGCGCCGGAGTTGTTGACCACGTCCGGCGGGGTGCCGTCGACGAAGCGCGGCTGGAGGGTCTTGCTGATCTCCTGCGTGGCCGAGTGCTTGATCTCGGCCTTCGGGTACTTCTCCTTGTACATGGCCTCGTGGGCCTTGGCGTACTCCTCGCCGAAGCCGCCGTTGAAGATCACCACCTCGAGTGGCGCGTCCTCCTTGACCCCGAGGGGGTTCTGCTCGCTCTTGGTGCCCTTGTAGGTGCCGCCGTCGGCCTTGTCGTCGCCACCGCCGGTGGCGCAGCCGGCGAGCAGGCCCGCCGCGGGGGTGGCCAGCAGGCCGGCGGCGGCGGTACGCCGCAGGATCTCACGCCTGTTCATCAGCTCTCCTCGGTTCGGGTGGGGCGGATCGCCGATGACATCCGGTGGCGTCCGCCGGTCGAGGCACGTTGATTCTCTTCAGTTTGCCTGTTGTTGCTGAAGAATTTCTACGGCAGGAGCGCGTCGACTTCAAGACCCGGCGGCCGATCCGTTATCACCACCGGCCGCACCGCACTGGCATAGCCTGAGCGCATGCGCCGCCTGGGCCAGCTCGCGGAGCGCACCCCGGCAGGGCGGGAACGCTACGTCGACCTGCTCCGCGCGCTCGCGATCACCATGGTCGTCGCCGGCCACTGGGGCGTCACCGTCATCGGCCGGGACCCGGCCGGCCGGCCGACCGGGCACTCCGCGCTCGCCGACCTGCCGTGGGCGTACCCGCTGACCTGGCTGGCCCAGGTGATGCCGGTCTTCTTCCTGGTCGGCGGCTACGCCAACGCGGCGTCCCTGACCCGCCACCGGGCCCGCGGCGGCGACGCGGCCGGCTGGCTGCTGGACCGCAGCGCCCGGCTGATCCGCCCCACCAGCGCGCTGCTGCTGGTGCTCACCGTCGCCGCGGCGCTGGGCCGGCTGCGCGGCACCGACCCCACCCACCTGCGCACCGTGATCTGGTTCGCCACCATCCCGCTGTGGTTCCTGGTCGCCTACCTGCTGGTCGTGGCCCTCACCCCGCCGATGTACACGCTGCACCGCCGCTACGGGCTGGCCGTGCCGCTGGCGCTCGTCGCCCTGGTGGCGCTGGGTGACCTCGGCCGGCTGACCGGGCCGGCGACGCTGGCCGCCGGCAACTACCTCTTCGGCTGGCTGGCGGTGCACCAGCTCGGCTTCGCCTGGTACGACGCCCGCACCCCGGCGACCGGGCCACCGTCCGGGCCGTCCGGGACCGCACCGCCGCCCGACCGGGCAGAGACGGCCGTGCCGCACCCGCCGTCGGGGTCCGACCGGCCGGGCGTACGCCGGCGACGCCTGCCCACCTCCCGGCCGACGGCGCTGGCGCTGCTGGTCGGCGGCCTGGCCGCGTTGATCCTGCTCACCGTCGTCGGGCCGTGGCCGGTGGCGATGCTGAAGGTGCCCGGCGAGCGGCTGGACAACGCCTCGCCGCCGAGCCTGGCGCTGCTCGCCCTCGCCGCCGCCCAGCTCGGGCTGATCCTGCTGCTGCGCGCTTCGGCGCGGCGCTGGCTGTGCCGGCCCCGACCGTGGCGGGTGGTGATCGCGGTCAACCTGGTGGTGCTGACGGTCTTCCTCTGGCACCTGACCGCCGCCGTGCTGCTGATCGGGCTGCTCGACGCCATCGGCCTGCTGCCCACCCCACGGGTCGGCTCGGCCGCCTGGTGGGGCTGGCGGGTGCCCTGGCTGCTGCTGCTCGCCGTGGTGCTGGCCGTGCTGGTCGCCGTCTTCGGCCCGATCGAAATGCGCAGCGCCCGGCACCGCACCGGACGGCGGAGCGGCCGGGCCGGCCGGGTCCGCGCGGCGCTGACCGTCGCCGGGTACGCCGCCGTCATCGGCGGGCTGCTGGTCAACAGCACCACCCCGAAGGCCGCCCCGGAGCCGCTCGGCACGCCCGTCCCGGCGCTGGTGGCGTACCTGGCCGGGGCGGGCGTACTGCGGTTGCTCAGGTCTGGGTGGGGAAGCCGAGGTTGACCCCGCCGTGGCGCGGGTCGAGCCAGCGGCTGGTGACCACCTTGCCCCGGGTGAAGAAGCGCACCCCGTCCTCGCCGTGCGCGTGCAGGTCGCCGAAGAGGGACGACTTCCACCCGCCGAACGAGTAGTACGCCATCGGCACCGGGATCGGCACGTTGATCCCGACCATGCCGACCTCCACCTCGTGCTGGTACCGGCGGGCGGCGCCGCCGTCGTTGGTGAAGATCGCCGTGCCGTTGCCGTACGGGTTGGCGTTGACCAGCTCGACCGCCTCGTCGTACGAGCCGACCCGGACGACGCCGAGCACCGGGCCGAAGATCTCGTCGGTGTAGATCGACATGTCCGGGGTGACCCGGTCGAACAGGGTCGGGCCGAGCCAGAAACCGCTGGACTCCCCGTCCGGGGTGACCTCCCGGCCGTCCACCACCGGCACCGCGCCGGCCGCCACGCCCGACTCCACGTAGGAGCGGACCCGATCGGCGTGCGCGGCGGTGACCAGCGGACCCATGTCGCAGCCGCGCCGCCCGTCGCCGGTGCGCAGCCCGGACATCCGTTCGGCGATCTTCGCGACCAGGGCGTCGGCGACCGGCTCGACGGCGACCAGCGCCGAGATCGCCATGCACCGCTCCCCCGCCGAGCCGAAGCCGGCGTTGACCGCCGCGTCCGCGGCCAGGCCCAGGTCGGCGTCGGGCAGCACCACCATGTGGTTCTTCGCCCCGCCGAGCGCCTGCACCCGCTTGCCGGCCATCGACCCGCGCTGGTGCACGTACCGGGCGACCGGGGTGGAGCCGACGAACGACACCGCCCGCACCGAGGGATGGTCCAGCAGCGCGTCGACCGCCTCCTTGTCGCCGTTGACCACGTTCAGCACGCCGTCGGGCAGGCCCGCCTCGGCGAACCACTCGGCCAGCAGCAGCGCGGCGCTCGGGTCCTTCTCGCTCGGCTTGAGCACCACCGCGTTGCCGCAGGCCACCGCCACCGGCACGAACCACAGCGGCACCATCACCGGGAAGTTGAACGGCGAGATCACCGCCACCACGCCCAGCGGCTGCCGGAGGCTGTACGAGTCGACCTCGGTGGAGACGTTCTCGCTGAAGCCGCCGCGCAGCGCCGACGGGATGCCGCAGGCGTACTCGATCACCTCCAGGCCGCGCTGCACCTCGCCGGCGGCGTCCGCGAGCACCTTGCCGTGCTCGGCGGTGATCACCTCGGCGAGCCGGTCGCGGCGGGCGTGCACCAGCTCCCGGAAGGCGAACAGCACCGCCGTGCGCTTCGCCAGCGACGCGTCCCGCCAGGTCCGCGCCGCGCGCTCGGCCGCCTCCACCGCGACCGCGACGTCCGCGGCGGAGGCCAGCTCCACCTCCCCGGTACGCCGGCCGGTGGCCGGGTTGAAGACGTCCCCGCGCCGCGGGGAGCCACCGGACACCCGCTTGCCGTCGACGAAGTGCCCGATGACCGTCACGTCGTCCGTCCCGCTCATGCCGCCACCTCCGCCGCGGCGCAGGAACGGATGGCCTCGACGAGAATGGCCAGCCCCTCGCGGGCCTCGTCCTCGGTCAGCGTCAGCGGCGGGCCCATCCGCAGCACGTTGCCGTGCAGGCCGCCCTTGCCGGCGAGCAGCCCACCGGCCCGGCACGCCTCGAAAACGCGGGTGGTCAGCGCCGGGTCCGGCTCGGTGCCGCCCGGCCGGACGAACTCGACGCCGAGCATCAGCCCCTTGCCGCGTACCTCGGCGACGCAGTCGAGACCGGCCACGGCGGCGCGCAGCCCGTCGGCGAGGATCGCGCCGGTGCGGGCCGCGTTGGCCTGCAGGTCGTGGTCGCGCAGGTAGTCCAGGACGGCGTTGCCGGCGGCGGTCGAGACCGGGTTGCCACCGAAGGTGGAGAAACTGATCGCCGGCACCGACTCCAGCACGTCGGCCCGGCCGACCACGCCGGCGAGGGCGAAGCCGTTGCCGACGCCCTTGGCGAAGGTGAGCAGGTCCGGGGTGACGCCGTGCGCCTGGTAGCCCCAGAAGTGCTCGCCGGTACGCCCCCAGCCGGTCTGCACCTCGTCGGAGATCAGCAGGATGCCGTGCTCGTCGAGGACCTTCTTCCAGGCGGCGAAGAGCCCGTCCGGCGGGGCCACGAAGCCGCCCACGCCCTGGATCGGCTCGGCGATCAGGCAGGCCACGTCGCCGGCGGTCTGGGTGGCCAGCACCTCGCGCAGGTCCTCCACCGCCGCGTCGATCCGGTCGCTGGCGTCGAGGCGGGCCAGCAGACCGCGCAGCCGCTCGCCGGAGTGCAGCCAGGCCACCTGGAGCGGGTTGAGCGCGCTCGCCGACCAGCCGCGGTTGCCGGTGACGCCCATCGCCGCGTACGACCGGCCGTGGTAGCTGTTGCGCACCGCCAGGATCTGGTGGGAGCGGCGGTGGTTGGTGGCGACCAGCAGGGCGGCCTCGTTGGCCTCGGTGCCGGAGTTGGTGAAGAAGACCCGGGCGTCCGGGATGCCGGAGAGCTGCGCGATCTTCTCCGCCAGCTCCACCTGCTGGCGGATCAGGTAGAGCGTGGAGCTGTGCACGATGCCGGTGCGCAACTGGCGCTCCACCGCCTCCCGGATCTCCGGGATGTCGTAGCCGATCATGTTGGTCAGCACGCCGCCGAAGAAGTCCAGATAGGTCCGGCCCTGCGCGTCGGTCACCCGGCGACCCGAGCCGGACACCAGCTCGAGCGGTTCGGCGTAGTAGAGCGGCATCCAGGACGGGAGCACGGCCCGGTGTCGGGCCAGCAGGTCGTCGGAGGTCATCGTCGCACCCTTCAGCGGCGGCGGATTCGCGTTCCTCGCACGCTTCCACCAGCCGCCGACAGGGACAACTGTCACTGTGTAGCCCAGCCGGGGTGGCGGCCTGACATCGCGTCAACCCGCTCGGTGCGGTTTCCGGGGCCGACCGCCCCTTTCGCAATCCTTTCGGTGGACAGCCGAGCGATCCGCGACTCATTCCGCAGGGCGGCCGGCTGGACCGCTCGCCCTACGCTGGGCCGGTCCCCCGGGTTGCAGGAGGTCCGACATGCGGCTGGCGCAGACCATCGCGGAGCTGGAGCGGACGGCCGCGCGGGAGGTGGGCCGGGGCAGCGAACGGCTGGCCGTACCGGCGGCCGGTGGCCTGCTCGCCGCCGCCCGCTCGCTGGTCGCGGCGCCCGACGCCGCCGTCCTCACCGGGTTCTACATCCCCGCCGCCGACCCGCCCGCGGCCGAGACCGACGGTCCGATCGGGGCGGTCCAGCTCGCCGCCGCGCTGCGGGCGCTGGGCGGGGAGGTCCGCCTGGTCACCGACGCGCCCTGCGCGCCGGTGGTCGCCGCCGCGCTCGGGGCCGCCGCACCGGACGTGCCGCTGGACGTGGCGCCGGTCCAGGGGTACGACGACTGGGCCGGCACCGTCCTGCCCCGCTACGCCGCGCTGTCGCACCTGATCGCCTGCGAGCGGGTCGGCCCCTGCGTCGACGGCTGCCCGCGCAACATGCGGGGCGAGGACATCGGCGCCCACACCGCCCCGCTGGACCGGCTCTACGCCGCCGGTTCCGCCTATCGGATCGGCATCGGCGACGGCGGCAACGAGCTCGGCATGGGCCGACTGCCGGCGGAGCTGGTGGCTCGGGTCGTGGACCGGGGCGAGCGGATCCACTGCGTGGTCGGCTGCGACGCGCTGCTCGTCGGCGGCACGTCCAACTGGGCCGCCGCGGCGCTGGTGGGTGCGCTGGCGCTGCTGCGCCCCGAGGTGCCCGCCCTGCGCGACCTGCTCCGCCCCGACTGGTCGTACGCCGTGCTGACCGAGATGGTGACCCGGGCGGGCGCGGTGGACGGCGTACGCCGGCGGGCCGAGGTCAGCGTCGACGGCCTGGACTGGCCCGCGTACGCCGAGCCGCTGACCCGGATCGCGGAGCTGGTCGCCGCGGCGGGTTGACCGGCGGCGTCGGTCTCAGGTGGTCGCGCGGCGCTCGGCGGCGGTCGGACGCGGCCGGGGCCGGGCGTGCGGGGTGCCGGCCGCACCGTCCGGCGCGGGCCGGGTCGAGGGGTCCGGCGCGGGCCGGGTCGGCGCTGCCGGAGCGGGGCCGGCCGACGCGTCCGGGAGGGCGTCGGCCGGGGCGGGTTCGGCGCGGCGGCGGCGCGGCAGGTGCAGGGCGGTGGCCAGCAGCGCGAAGGCGGCCCAGCCCCCGGCCAGGGCGACGACCGGCGACCCGTCCTGGAGATGGTGGTAGGCGGTGAGGAACCCGACCAGTGCGAGGCTGTTGCGGGCGAAGTGCCGGCTGAAGTCGACCAGCTGGCGACGGGCCTCGACGGCGACCAGCACGCCGGAGTAGGGGAAGGTCACCACCATCCCGCGCAGCAGCTGGCCGAGCAGGCCGGTGAGCACTGCCCCGGCGAAGATCACCGCCAGCTTGGCCGGGGCGGGGAGGCTGTCCCGGCGGGCGTCGACCGGCCGCTGCGGCGCCGCGGCCACCGCCCGGGCGCGGCGGCGCAGCACCACCATGGCGAGCAGCCAGAGCGCCAGCGTGCCCGCCAGGGCCGGCCCGAACGGCACCGGGACCGCCAGCAGGCCGGCGCTCAACGCCACGTAGGCGGCGATCCCGGCCAGGTCGGCCAGGAGGATCGGCCAGCGCAACCGGTGGTGGGTCAGCGCCACGGTGACGAAGAAGAGGTTGAGGCCGAGCACGCCGAGCAGTTGGGCGCCGTCGACCCGGTGGTCCGTGGTGACCAGGGCCAGCGTCATCGGCAGCGGCAGGCTGTAGACGAACGCCCGCAGCCGGACCGAACGGATCACGCTGACCGCCCAGACCACGGCGGTCACCAGGAGCACGGCACTCCACGTCATGGCTGGCCCATCTCCGCTCCACCGCCCGCCGGCGCGGTCAGTCCTGGAAGGTCGCGACGTTCGCGCACAGGTCGAACACCCGGGTGAGCCGGTCGATGTCGGCGCGGTTGACCGAGAACTGGTTCTCGCTGATCTCCCCGTGCGCGCTCATCCGGGCCTCCCAGCAGCTCGAGCCGTCCCAGAGTGTCAGATTGACGTGCAGGTGCGGGCTGACGACACCCAGTGGCAGCAGGCCCACCCTTACCCCGGCCCGGCGCTGCTTCTCCACCAGCTCGACCAGCTCGTCGGAGAGCGTGGCGTAGGCGAAGACCCGGGTGATCCGCACCCCGCGCGCCAGGGCCGCCAGGTTCGCCTCCCAGTAGCGCCGCCCGATCTCGCTGCGCCACCAGCTCAGCTCGCCGCTGGCCCGCGGCGTCAGGTTGGTCAGCCCCTGCAGGCTTCGGGTGCAGTCCCGGGTGGCGCCGATCAGGTCCTCGTCGTCGTCGCCCCGCCGGACCACCCGCCCCGCGGCGAGCTGCTCGGCCTCGAGCCGGAACTGCTCGTAGCGGCGCTGCGCCTCCTCCGCGACCCGGGTGCCCGGGTGCCGCTCGACCGCCTCCCGGACGGCGACGACGATCTCCGGCGCGCCCTGCACCAGCCAGGGTGGCCCGTCCAGCAGCGTACGCAGGTGGAACCGGCGCTCCGCGCGGGCCAACGAGTCCACCAGCAGCGAGATGGTGATGCCCATCAGCCCGGCCAGCAGCGACTCGACACCGCTGGCGGCGTTGGTGAGGTCGAGCGTGACGGAGAGCGCGATCGACAGGGTGATGCCGACCAGCGCCACCGGGTCGGTGTGTGCCAGCAGCCGGACCAGTCCACTGGCCGATCCGGTACGCCCGGTGGAACGTCGACGGAGCACGTCGCCAGTCATCGGCAGCCCCCGATCTCGTCGGTGCGCCCAGCGTAGTGCCGATCCACAAGGGCCCCTCCTGGCCACGGCCGTCGGTACGATCCGCTGGTGCGGATCGCGGACGTGGCGCTGCCGAACTGCCCGGCGGACGCGTCGCCCGTGCAGCTCGCCCGAGGGGTGCGGGCGTGGGTGGAGTCCCCGCCGCTGCGGGCGCTGGTCGCCCGGTTCGGCGGCGGGTGGCCGACCGGCGACCTGACGGCCGTGCTGGCCGGGCTGGACGACTTCTCCGCCCGGCACTGGGACTTCCGGGGCGGCCGGGAACGCCCCGAGGCGCGGGAACCGACCCTCGACCCGGCCACCGCCGCGCTGGTGCTCACCACCGCCGAGGCGCTCGGCCTGGTCCGCCCCGTGCGACCGGCCCACCCCCGGTACGCCCACCTGGTGGTACTCGGCGGGCTGGCGCACGCCTGCCTGCGGCGCGTCGCGTACGCCGCCCACCTGCTGCGGCACGGGTTGGCGGTGGACGGGGAGGTGGCCGTGCTCGGCAGCTTCCGGCCGCTGTCCGAGGTGGAGCGGGACGTGCTGGCCGGGGCGGGGATCACGGCCGACACCGAGGTGGACGCCCTCGACGCGGCGGTCCGCGCGGTCCTCGGGGTGGCCGCGCCCGACGACGAGGACGGGCACGACGCCGGCCACCCGCACCACTCCTGGTCCGCGCGGACCTACCGGTCGGCCGGGCTCCCGCCGGTCCGGGTGCTCGCCGCCCCGTCCAGCGAGCCGGAGCGGCGGCGCGCGCACACGGCGGACACCCAGCGGTTCTGGGCCGGGCACGTCCGGCTCTCCCCCGGCGACGCGCTGCTGATGGTGACCGCGCCGATCTACGTGCCGTTCCAGCACTGCGACGCGCTGCGCACCCTGGCGGTGCCGTACGGCTGCGCGATCGACACCGTCGGCGTCGACCCGGCCCTGCCCGACCTGGTCCGGCTGCCCGAGCCCTCCCTCACCCCGGGGCGCTACCTCCAGGAGATCCGCTCGGCGATCCGCGCGATGCGGGCCCTGCACGAGGTGCTGGGCTGACCCACCGCCCGTCGCTCGGATCGGGGGCGTCAGGCGTCGGCGTGCAGGGCGAGTGCCGTCCGGGTCGCGGCGACGAAGTCCCAGAACAGCGGCCGGGTGGTGTGCTTGCGTCCGTCCCAGGTGTTGGTGCCGAACATCGCCTCGCGCAGCGGCGTGGTCAGCTCCAGTTGCGCGCCCGCCCTGGACGCCGTCCGGTTGCAGATGTTCCGCGGGCTGGTCCCGTCGATGGCGCGGTTGACCCGCCGGGCGACGGTGATGTCCACCGTCGCCAACTCCCGGCGCAGCAGGTCCCGCAGCCCGGCGTCCAGCCCGCCGATCACCACCGCCGCGGTCCCGTCCGGCTCACCGGCCTGCCGGGTCGTGCAGCCGTGCAGGGCGACGGCGTGGCGGACCCCACCGCAGATCGACTCCGCCCACGGGTCGTCGCAGTTCACCGAGGTCACGTGCAGGGCGGCGTTGCCGGAGTCGAGCAGCCCCTCGAACATCCAGTAGTGGTGCAGGCCCTTGCCGTCGGTGCTGGGCTCCAGGGTCGCCGGGTGGTAGCCGGCGACCGCGAGGCACAACTCCGACGTGCCCACCTCGATGCCGCCACCGTGCGGCGCGAGGACCGCCGTCCGCGTCGTCCCGGTCGCGCAGTCGGGCTGCTCGTCCGGGGCGCATCGATGGCAGCAGCGCAGGGCGTACCCGACGCCCTCGACGAGGCCCGCGGTGGCGTACAGCTCGGTGTTGGAACCGTACCGGTCGGTGGGGTGCGCGTGCGGCCGGCTCGGGCGGGGACCGTCGGGGTCCCCGGCCCGGTCCTCGGCGGAGGTCACCGCGCGGTGTCGGCGACCGCTTGGGCGAAGACCTTGGAGCGGTGCTCGAAGTTGCGGAACCGCCCGTAGCTGGGCGCGGCCGGGGAGAGCAGCACCACCCCGCCGGGCGGGGTGAGCTTGCGGGACAGCCCGACCGCCGCGACCAGGTCCTCGGCGATCTCGGTACGCACCGCCGGCAGCCCGGCCAGCGCCTCGACGATGCGCGGGCCGCTGTCCGGGATGCCGATCACGGTGATCTCCCGCTCGGCCAGGTGCGCGGCGAGCGGGCTGTAGTCCAGCCCCCGGTCGGTGCCGCCGACGATCACCGTCAACGGCCGCCCCTCGTACGCGTCGATCGCGTGCATCGCCGCGTACGGGCTGGTGGCGAGGGTGTCGTCGACGAAGGTGAGGCCGGACGGGTCGGCGATCTCGGTGAGCCGGTGGGCCAGCCCCTGGAACTCGGCGACCGCCACGGCCAGGGTGTCCTTGCGGGCCACCACGTCCACGTCGAGCGCGTCGAGCACGGCCAGCGCCACGCAGAGGTTGCCCTCGTTGTGCCGGCCGACCAGCGGCAGCACGGCGCGCGGGAAGAGCGGCTGCTCGGCCAGGTGGAACCAGGGCGTGCCGTCGGGGCCGGTGGCCACGTTCGCGGTGTCCGGCCGGCCGGCGCGCACGGCGGCCCGGTCGCCCAGTTCCACGGCCAGCCGCGGGTCGGCGCCGTTGACCACCACGGTCCGCGGGCCGTACGCCAGCAGGTTGAGCTTGTCCCGGTAGTACTCCGCCTCGCCGCCGTGCGCGTCGAGGTGCTCGGGGAAGAGCGCGGTGACCACGGCGACCCGGGGCGAGTCGGTCAGGTCGGTGCACTGGTAGCTGGAGAGCTCCAGCACGTACAGGTCCGCCTCGGGCAGGTCCAGGGTGGGCACCCCGATGTTGCCGCCGAAGACGTTCGGCCGGTCCACCGCGGCGAGCAGGTGGCTGATCAGGCTGGACGTGGTGCTCTTGCCCTTGCTGCCGGTGACCCCGACGGTCCGCTCGGCGTGGTCGGCCATCCAGAGCGCGGTGCCCTGGGTGATCGTGGCCGCCCGCGCCCGCAGCTCCACCATCCACGGGTGGGTGTTCGGCACGCCCGGGGAGCGGACCACCACGTCGGCGGCGGCCAGCCGCTCGAAGCCGGCCTCCCCGGTGACCAGGGGCGCGGCCTCGGCGAGCGGACCCTCCCAGGGCAGGGTGAGGAAGTTGGCGCTGTCGTCCACGGCGACCAGGCCGGCGGGGCCGTGCGCGGCGATGGCGGTCACGGCGGCCCGGCCCTCGCGGCCGGCCCCCCAGACGGCGACGGTACGTCCGCGCAGGTCAGACAGGCGCACGGGCTCTCTCCTCGGGGGTCTCGACGGCGTGGCACGGGGCACGGTCCGGCGCAGCCGGACACGGCCGGACGAACCAGGGCCTAGTATGGCGTGTGCCCAACGAGCAGCTCCGGCGGATGGACGCCTTCACCTTCCCGTCCTACTCGATCGACCTCGCCACCGGCGAGGCGTTGTTCGACTACAAGCTGACCGGTCCCGACGGCGAGCAGCGGTTCACCGAGGCGATCACCCTGCCGCTGCCCGCCGACCCGCCGTCGGACGAGACCGTGGCCACCCTGGGCCGGGTCCTGGAGCTGCTGCACGTGGTCGCCGGGGTCAGCTACTACAAGGCCGCCGCGCCGCGCCGGCTGGTGCTGCCGGCGCCGCTGGGCGCGGCCGCCGCCGAGCTGGTCACCGCCGTCTACACCAAGGGCCTGGCCGAGTACGCCTACCGCAACCAGCTGCCGCACGTGCTCGAACTGCGCCCGGAGGTGCCCTCCGGCACGGTCTCCCCGGCCCGCGAGTACGACGACTCCGACCGTCGTCCGCTCTCGGCGGTCGGCGGCGGCAAGGACTCCATCGTCAGCCTGGAGGCGCTGCGCCGGGCCGGCTTCGACCCGGTGCCGTTCTCGGTCAACCCGAACCACGTGATCGTCTCGGTGAACGAGGCGTCCGGGCTCACCCCCCTCGCGGCCCGGCGGCGGATCGACCCGGTGCTGTTCGACCTCAACGCGGCCGGCGCGCTCAACGGCCACATCCCGGTCACCGCGATCAACTCGCTGATCGCGGTCGCGACCGCCGTGCTGCACGGGCTCGGGCCGGTGGTGATGTCCAACGAGCGCTCCGCGTCGGACCCGAACCTGATCTGGAACGGTCACGAGATCAACCACCAGTGGTCCAAGGGCGTCGAGGCGGAGGGGCTGCTGCGGGCGGCGCTGGCCGAGCACGCCGGTCTCACCGAGCCGTACTTCTCGCTGCTGCGCTCGCTGTCGGAGCTGCACATCGCCCGGCTCTTCGCCGCGATCGACCGGTACGACGCGGTGGTGACCAGCTGCAACGCCGCGTTCAAGCTGCGCGACGCGAGCGAGCGCTGGTGCCGCGACTGCCCGAAGTGCCGGTTCGTCTTCCTGGCCATGGCGCCGTTCATGCCGCGCGAGCGGGTGGTGCGCATCTTCGGCGGCGACCTGCTGGCCGACCCGGCGCAGGTCCCCGGCTACCGGGAGCTGCTCGGCGTCGACGGGCACAAGCCGTTCGAGTGCGTCGGCGAGGTGGAGGAGTCGGTGGTGGCGCTGAGCCTGCTCGCCGAGCAGGAGCAGTGGCGCGACGCTCCGGTCGTCCGCGCCCTGGTCGACGCGGTCCCGGAGACCGCCTGGTCGGCGGCGGCAGCCTCGGACGTCTTCACCCCCGGCGGCCCGAACTTCGTCCCCGCCCCCTACGCCAAGGCCCTCACCGCCCTCACCTGACCCCCGTCCCCCGCCCTCTCCCCGTTGATCATGAAGTTATCGCCACGACACGCCGCGGCAGGGGACAACAACTTCATGATCGACAGGACGACGGGCTCGGGAGGGGCGTAGGTCAGGGGGTGCGGATGGCGTCGAGGGCGAGCAGGGCGACGTGCAGGGAGAGGCAGGCCTCGACCGAGTCGAGGTCGACGTCGAGGATGCGGGCGATGCGGGCCAGCCGCTCGTAGAACGCCGGCCGGGACAGGTGCGCCGCCGCGGCCGCCGCCGACTTGTTGCGGCCCTGTTCCAGGTACGCCCGCAGCGTGCCGAGCAGCTGGTCGCGGGGGTGCCGGGCGTCGTGGGCGAGCAGCGCGCCCAGTTCCCGCTCGACGAAAGTCTGCACCCGGGGCTCGTCGCGCAGCAGGTGCAGCAGCCCGGCGAGCCCGACGTGGGGTAGCCGGAAGATGGGCAGGTCGCGACGGTCGCGGCGGGCCGCGTCGGCGATCTGCCGGGCCTCGATCAGCGACCGCCGGGCCTCCCGCAGGCCGCCCACCCCGGAGCCGGCGGCGACGATCACCGCGTCCGGCGGTACGGCGCCGGCCACCGCGGGACGGGCCGGGGCGGCGTCGAGCCGGATCCGGCGCAGGGCGGCGGCGAACGCGGTCAGCGCCCGCTCCTCCGCGGCCGGGTCGGGCAGGGCGAGCAGCGCGCCCACCGCCTGGTCGTCGACGGCGCTGGTCAGCCCGGTGAGCTTCGCCTCCCGCAGCGCCTGCCCCACCGCCTCGGCGAGATCCCGCAGCCGCGCCGGGCCGGCCTCCGGGGACTCGGCCGCCACGGTGCTCTCCCCGGCGGCCTCGGCGGCGGGGTCGTCGAGGCGGTGCCGGACCACCACCCCGACCAGGTGCCGGCGTTCCAGCGTGACGCCGAGCGCCCGCGCCCGCAGCGCGACCTCGTCGACCGGGCGGGAGTGGTCGAGCAGGGCGGTGAGCAGAGTGCGGTGGATCTGCCGTTCCAGGCCCTCGGCGTCGCGCCGGATCAGCCGGCCCAGCGCCAGGGTGGAGGCGGCCCGCTCCACCAGGATCGTCAGCCGGGTCGGCGGGGTGCCCGCCGGCCGGCCGCCCAGCGTGGTCCCGGCGGCCAGGTCACCCCCGCCGGGCCAGCGCAGCAGCAGCCGGCCCCAGTCCTGCCCCCGCGCGCCGACGGTGGTCACCAGCCAGCCGCTGTCGGCGTCGTACGCGGTGCGCCCGGCGGGACGGATCCGTCGGGAGTGCTGCTCCCAGCCGTCCAGCAGCAGCTCGGCGCTCTCCCCCGCCGGGTCGTACGCGAGCACCTGCCGGGACAGGTTCTCCAGCACCACCGGGCAGCCGGCCAGCTCGGCGGCCTGCCGGACCACCTCGGCCGGGCCGGCGCCCTCGACCGACAGCTCGGTGAAGCGCTGGTGGATCTCCTCGGTGGCCCGCAGCTCGGTGAGCTGGGCGTCGACGATCAGCGCGTGCACCGCCTCGGTGATCCGGACGAACGGGGTGGCCCGGCGCAGCTCGACCAGGGGCAGGCCGCGTCGCTCGGCGGCGGCCGCCATCACCCGGGGCACCCCGCTGACGTACCGGCGGCCCAGCTCGACCACCAGCCCGGAGACGCCGACATCGGCCAGGTCGCCGATGAAGGCGCGCAGGCCGGCGTCGTCGGCGGGCAGCCCGATGCCGGTGGTGAGCACCAGTTCGCCGCCGCCGAGCAGGGTGGCGATGTCGGGCACCTCGGCGACGTGCACCCAGCGGACCGGCGCGTCCAGGCCGGCGTCCCCGGCGACCAGGCGCGGCGCGCCGTGGCGGACCGGGTCCAGCGCCAGCACCTCACGCACGGTAGGGAACACGGGCGACACGCTACCGTCCGTGACTCCATCCGACGACAGGCCGCCCCGCCGTCAGAGCGGGTCGTCGCGCCCCAGCTCCCAGCAGGCCACCGCGGTGGCGGCGGCGACGTTGAGCGAGTCGACGCCACGGCGCATCGGAATCACCACCCGGGCGTCGCTGGCCTCCATCGCGGCCCGGGTCAGCCCGGCGCCCTCCGCGCCGAGCAGCAGCGCGGCGCGGGCCCGCTGGGCGGCGTCGAGGCGCTGGATGGGCACCGCGTCCGGGGCCGGGGTCATCGCCAGCACGGTGAAGCCGGCCGCCCGTACCTCGGCGAGCGCGTCGGGCCAGGGCTCCAGCTTCGCGTACGGGACGGCGAAGACCTCGCCCATGCTGACCCGTACGCTGCGCCGGTAGAGCGGGTCGGCGCAGGTCGGCGAGAGCAGCACCGCGTCCACGCCGAGCCCGGCCACCGCCCGGAAGATCGCGCCGAGGTTGGTGTGGTTGTTGACGTCCTCCAGGATCACCACCCGGCGGGCGGTGGCCAGCACCTCGGCGGCGGCCGGCAGCGGCTTGCGGCGGAACGAGGCGAGCACGCCCCGGTGCACGTGGAAGCCGGTGGCCCGCTGCAGCACGTCCGGGGTGGCGGCGTAGACCGGCGCGTCGCCGGTGTCGAGGTCGGCGAGCTGGTCGGCGCGCTTGGCGTCCACCAGGTACGACCGGGCCGGGTAGCCGGCGCGCAGCGCCCGCCGCAGCACCAGCTCCCCCTCGGCGATGAAGAGCCCGTGCGGGGGCTCCCAACGGGTACGCAGCTCGACGTCGGTCAACGCGCGGTAGTCGGCGATCCGGTCGTCGTCGGGGTCGGTGATCTGGTGGACGGGCACGGCGACGATTCTGCCGGGTGCCCGTGGTGCGGTGGCCGGGGCGGGTCGCCGGGGCGACCCGGGCCACCCTCACCCCGCCGCACGCTCATAGCGCAGCAGCACGGTCCGGCCGTCGAAGACGCGTGACCCGGCCAGCCGCAGGTCCAGGCGCTCCGGGCCGCCGGGGAAGACCGGCCGGCCGCCGCCGAGCACGACCGGGTGCACGATCACCTGGTACTCGTCGATCAGGCCGAGCGCGGTCAGCGCGGCGGCGGCGCCGGAGCCGCCGGTGAGCAGCAGGTCCCCGCCGGGCTGCTCCTTGAGCGCGGTGATCTCCTTGGCGAGGTCGGCGCCGCCGACCACCTGCGCGTCCCACTCGGCCCCGGTGAGGGTCCGGGAGACGACCACCTTCGGGGTCCGTCGCCAGATCGGCGCGAAGGCCAGGTCGTGCGGGTCCGTCGACATCGACTCGGCGCGCGGCCAGTACCAGGACATCATCTCCCAGACCTTCCGCCCGTAGGCGAAGGCGCCGGCCCGCTCGGTCAGCTCCAGGGAGTACGCGGACAGCTCCGGCCCCATCGACGGCCAGTCGAACTCGCCGTTCGGGCCCTCGATGAAGCCGTCGAGGGACTGGTGGACCCAGTGCACGAGCTTGCGCATGATCTCTCCTCACGCCCGGGCGCCTCCGGTGGGCGCTCTCACGGATGGGTCGGAGCGGGGCGACGGTTCCCGACAGCTCGGCGGAGATTTCTCTTGCCCGGGTCGGCTAGCGTGCCGGGGCATGACCCGTCCCATGATCATCGCGCTGCTCGGGGTCGACGGCTCGGGCAAGTCGACGCAGGCCCGGGCGCTGGCCCGGCGGCTGTCCGAGCGGGGTGTCCCGGCGACGTACTTCGAGAACGCCGGCGGCCGCCCGCTGTGGAACAGGCTCGCCCACCGGCTCGGGCGGCGCGACGGCGTGCACCTGTTCGGCCGGCGCTTCTACCCGGCGCTGGAGGCGACGGTGCGCTGGCTGGCCGTGGCCCGGGCGGTCGCCGGGGTCCGGCTGACCGGGCGGGTGGGCGTGATGGACCGCTGGACCTGGTGCCAGTACGTGATCATGCGAGCCCGGGGCGACCGGGGCGGCCGGCTGGTCCGGGCGGCGTACGCGCTCTTCCCCCGTCCCGACCTGGTCTGCTTCCTGGCGGTGTCGCCCGCGCTGGCCCAGCGGCGGGTGCAGGAGCGGGGCATCGACACCGAGGAACTGGGCCACCTGGCCGCGCTGGACGCCGCCTACCGGGCGCTGCCGGAGTTCGCCGACTTCCGGGTGCTCGACGGCGAGGCCGACCCGACGGCGGTCGCCGCCGCCCTGGACCGGCTGGTCCGGCCGGCGGTGACCGGCGGGTCCGGGGATCGGGCGCGATCGGGCGGCTAGGGTTTCGATCATGGAGTACCGACTGGTCGACCGGCTGCCCACGGTCGAGGAGTTCGTCGCGGTGACCCGCTCCGTCGGCTGGGCCGACGCGTACGACCCGGCGGCGATCCCCGCCTCGCTGGCCGCGTCGCTGCACGCCGTGGTGGCGGTGGAGGGCGACCGGGTGATCGGGCTGGGCCGGCTGATCGGCGACGGGGCGATCTACTACTACCTGCAGGACCTCGCGGTGGTGCCGGAACGGCAGCGCCGGGGGGTGGGGGCCGCCATCCTCGGTCGGCTGGAGGAGTGGATCGCCGGCCGCGCCTCGGCGCGCACCTTCGTGGGGCTCTTCGCCGCGGGCGAGTCGGTCGCCCTCTACCGGCGCTTCGGCTACGCCGTCCACGACGACATGACCGGCATGTTCCGGGTCGGCCCGCGCCGCACGTCCTGAAACGGCGACAGTCACCGTCCCCGAGCGGGGAACGGTGACCGTCGACGATCGTGCGGCCGGGCGTCAGCCCCGGCGGTTCTGCAGCCAGCGCAGGATGTCGGAGGGGATCTCCTGCTCGCGCCGCGGCTCCTCCGGGCGGGGCGCCGGCTTCGGCTCCGGGCGCTGCGGGTTGCCGGCCAGCTCGCGGCTCGGCGCGGTGAAGTCGCGGACCGGCTGGCCGTCGACCGCGGTGCGGATGATCCGGGCGACCGCGTCGATCACCTTGCTCTGCACCGCGGCGCCGACGGCGTCGCTCGGGTCGTCCGGGTTGGCGGCGATCCCGGCGACCGCCACCTGCGGGGTGAACCCGACGAAGGTCTCGGTGGCGTTCTTCTCCGAGCTGCCGGTCTTGCCGGCGACCGGGCGGCCCACGATCCGGTCCACCCCGCTGGCCGTGCCGCCGTTGCACTGCCCGTACGCGGACTGCTGCCCCACCGGGCAGCGCGCCGCGTCGGTCGCGGCCCGGGCGACGTCGGCCTCCAGCACCCGCTTGCAGGACGGCTGGCCGACCGGCACCGTCGTGCCGTCCGGCGCGGTCACCGACACCACCGGGGTCGGGGCGCAGTACGTCCCCTCGGCGGCCACGGTGGCGTACGCGTTGGCCAGGTCGAGCGGGGTGGTGGCGGCCACGCCGAGGGTGAACGCGCCCCAGTCGGCGGCGTCGTTCGCGGCGAAGGCGGCGTCGGCCTCGGCGCGGAAGGTGATGCCCAGCCGCTGCGCCATCTCCACCACCTTGTCCTCGCCGACCTGCTCGGCCAGCCAGACGAAGTAGGTGTTCACGGAGCGCCCGAAGCCGTCCCACATCATCCGGTAGCCGTCCATCCGCTCCGGGTTCGCGTTGGCCGGGCACCACCTGCCGTCGCAGCTGCCCTCGCCCTCGGCGGCGTACCGGGTGGGCAGGCGGCTGGGGGCGTCGAAGCCGGTGGCGAGGGGCTTGCCGGCCTCCAGCGCGGCGAGCATGGTGAACATCTTGAAGGTCGAGCCGGCCTGGTAGCCCTCGACGCTGCCGCCGCCGGAGATCAGCGGGTTGACCGTCTCGTGCTCCGCCACGCCGTAGCGGCGATTGACCGCCATCGCCAGCACCCGGCCGGTGCCCGGCTCGACCGCCGCGATCGGCACCGCCCGCGCGTCGTCGGCGGCGTACACCTTGCGGGCCTGGCTGGCCGCGGTGGCCTGCACGTCCGGGTCGAGCGAGGTGACCACCCGGTAGCCGCCCCGGCGCAGCGCCTGCTCCCGCTCCTCGGCGGTGGCGCCGAACGCGGGCTGCTCCAGCCACCACCGGCGCAGGTAGTCGCAGAAGAAGCCGGCGTCGTCGGTCCGGGTGGCCACGCAGCCGTTGGGCTGGGCGGTCGGACGCAGGGTGAGCTTCTCAGCCCGGGCCTGCGCCCCCTGGGCCTCGGTGATCGCGCCGGTGGCGACCATCGCGTCGAGCACGTACCCGCGCCGGGTCAGCGCCGCCTCGGCGTCGCCGTCGATCGGGCTGTACTCGTCGGGCGACTGGACCAGGCCGGCGAGCAGGGCGGCCTCGCCGAGGGTCAGGTCCGCCGGGGCCTTGCCGAAGTAGCGCTGGCTGGCCGCCGCGACGCCGTACGCCCCGGAACCGAAGTACGCGATGTTCAGGTAGCGGTTGAGAATCTCGTCCTTGCTGAGGGTGTCCTCCAGCGCGGTGGCGTACCGGATCTCCTGGAGCTTGCGCCCGACGGTCTGCTCGGTGGCGGCATGCCGCTCCTCGGCGGTGCGGCTGGGATCGGTCTTGAGCACGTTGCGGACGTACTGCATGGTCAGCGTCGAGCCGCCCTGCGCCGAACCGCCGGTCAGGTTGGCGACGACGGCGCGGGCCAGGCCGCGCAGGTCGGCTCCGCCGTGCGAGTAGAAGCGCCGGTCCTCGGCGGCGACGATCGCCTGCCGCATCACCGGGGCGATCTCGGCCAGCGGCACGTCCGTGCGGTTCACGTCGTAGAACGTGGTGAGCAGCGTCGTGCCGTCGTTGGCGTAGAGGTAGGACCGCTGCGGGGTGGCCGGCGTGCGCAGGGCGGCCGGCAGCTCGTCGTACGCCCCGAGGGCCGCCTTGGCGGTGGCCCCGGCGAGCAGGTTGCCCGGCAGCGCGGCGACCGCGAGAACGAGGCCGGCCAGCAGGCCGGCGAGCAGCACGGTGAAGAGCCGCGACAGCGGCGACCGGGGTCGGGGCATGGTGTCCAGGATTGCCAGCGATTCGTGAAGCGGGCCACCCCGGCACGCGATTGTCAGCTAACTCACCGTGACCTGCCAGCCATCTCCCCGCCCCACACCCCTCCCGTCCCCAGTCCGCCCTCTCGTCCCCCCTGCACCCCCACACTCCCCGCCTCCCCTTCACGCCCCTCCTGCCCGCTCGGCTGGCGTTGATCAAGAGGTTTGCGTCAGCCGGCGGCCGTTTCCCGACGCAAACCTCTTGATCAACCCGCCGAGGCGCGCGGGCGCGGGCCGGGGGTCAGGCGGCGGGGAGGGGGCCCTGGGGGCCGCCGGTCGAGGTGGGGACGCTGGCGGTGGCGGCGTCGCGGGCGATCGCGGCGGGGACCAGCCGGCCGGAGCGGTAGCCGATGCCGATGCCCGAGATCAGGACGAAGATGGCGCCGAAGGTCTGCAGCGAGCCGATCAGCGCGCCGCCGAGGCCGAGCAGCGGGGCGGCGATCATGAGCATCACGCCGTCCCCCATCGAGAACATCCCGGAGCGGGCCACCGACCAGCCGGTGAACAGCCAGCCGGCGCTGTAGAAGGTGGCACCGACCAGGACCAGCATCCGGGCGGTGGTGCCGAAGACCGGGGTCTGCTCGGCCAGCCCGGCGAAGGGCAGCATCAGCACGGTGCCGGCGATGCTGACCAGCAGCCCGGTGACGGCCACCTTGCGGTCGCGGGTGGCGGCGAGCAGCCCGGTCAACGCCAGCAGGGCGAGCAGGCCCAGCCAGACCGCGGCCACCCAGCCCACCAGGTAGAGCGGCCGGCCGTCGGCCGGGTACGGGTCGTTGCCCACCCCGCCGTCGCTGGCCATCGCCACCACGCCGTACAGCACCGCGTACGCGGGCAGCAGCCACACCGACGCGCGGGCGAAGCGCCGCAGCGACCACGCCCAGCTCGCGTTGGTGGCCGGCGCCGCGGGACCCGGGTCGCCGACGAAGGGCAGCACCCCGAATCCCCCACCGGTACGGCGGGTGCCCAGCGGGCCGGCGGGATCGTGCGCGCCGGGGACGGGGGTGCTGGAGAAGAGCCGCTTCGCCGGGTCCATGGTCACCTCGCTCGCTCCGACGGGCGGCGCGGGGACGCATCCGGCGCCCCGGCTCCTGGCCACCACCCGTCCGTCAGACCGATCGTGGCAGGCGCCGGGACGCCGTATGAGTGTTTCTCGCATTTGCCGTCCGGGGTCGGACGGCGGCCGGTTCAGCCGCGGGCGCGCTGGTCCGACGGGTCGTTCACCAGGCTCTCCGGCGAGACCGGCTCCGGGGCGGGCAGCCCCTGCGGGGCCTTGCCGCCGGTGGCCTGCGCCTCGGCGACGCGTACCTCGTCGTGGATCTCCTGGGCGGCGGAGGCCGCCGCCCGGGCCGCCTCCGCGGCCTCGCGCTCGACCTGGCTCGCGTGGTCGGCCGCCTCCGGCGCGGGCAGGTCGCCCACCATCCCGGCCAGCCCGCCCAGCGCGCCGCCCATCCCTTCCAGGGCCTTGGTCAGCTCGGCCGGGACGATCCAGACCTTGTTGGCGGTGCCGTTGGCGATCTGCGGCAGCGCCTGGAGGTACTGGTAGGCCAGCACCTTCTGGCTCGGGTTGGCCTGGTGGATCGCGTCGAAGACGGTCCGGATCGCCTTGGCCTGACCCTCGGCCTGGAGAATCCGGGCCTGCCGGTCACCGTCGGCGCGCAGCACCGCGGACTGCTTCTCACCCTCGGCGGTGAGGATCTGCGACTGCTTGTGCCCCTCCGCGGTCAGGATCGCCGCCCGGCGGTCCCGCTCGGCGCGCATCTGCTTCTCCATCGAGTCGCGGATGCTCGCCGGCGGCTCGATCGCCTTGATCTCCACCCGGGTGACCTTGATGCCCCAGCGTCCGGTGGTCTCGTCGAGCACCCCGGAGAGGTGCCGGTTGATCTCCTCGCGGCTGGTCAGCGCCCGCTCCAGGTCGAGCGAGCCGATCACGTTGCGCAGCGTGGTCACGGTGAGCTGCTCGATGGCCTGGATGAAGTTGGCGATCTCGTAGGTGGCCCGGACCGCGTCGACCACCTTGTAGTAGAGGACCGTGTCGATCGACACGACCAGGTTGTCCGAGGTGATCACCGGCTGCGGCGGGAAGCTGACCACCTGCTCGCGCATGTCGACCTTGGTACGCACCGCGTCGATGAACGGGACCAGCAGGTTCAGGCCCGGGTTCAAGGTGCGCTTGTACTTTCCGAGCCGCTCCACCACGTCCTGACGCTGCTGCGGCACGATGCGTACCGCCTTGACCAGCGTCACCACGACGATCAGGGCCACGGCCACCAACAGGACCGCTGCAAACTCCATACCGCTCACCTTTTCGCTTCCGGCAGCTCGCCGGGGGAGGAAATGTCGTCCTGCCACACCAGGGCGGTGGCGCCCCGGACCTTGATCACCTGCACCCGCTCACCGGGCTCGAACGACTGCGTCGCGTCGTACGCCCGGGCGCTCCACAGCTCACCGTCGATCTTGACCAGGCCGCGTCCGTCGTCGACCCGCTCCAGCACCAGCGCGGTGACGCCCTCCAGCGCCTCCACCCCGAACGCCTGCTCGCCGGTCTCCAGCGCGCTGCGCGCGTGCCGGGCGATGACCGGCCGGACCAACGCCACCGAGAGCACCGACACGGCGGCGAACACCAGCGCCTGCACCGGGACGGGGGCGCCCAGCGCGGCGGCCCCGGCGGCGGCGAACGCGCCGGCCGCGAACATGATCAGAAGAAGGGTCGTCGTGAAGATCTCGGCGACGCCCAACAGCACACCCAGCACGATCCACACCACGGCGTCCACCAATCAATCGTGACACGCCGACGCACGCCACGCCGTCCCCCATGATCAGTAAGCTCGCCGGGGTAGGCCACGACCGACCGAGGAGAACGCCGTGCCCCTGCTGCCCGAGACCGTCCGCCGGGCCGACGCGCTGGTGGCGCAGGCACAGTCCACCGGCCGCGCGCCGTCGCTGGTGCTGGGTGTCGTCCGCGACGGGACGCTGGCCCACCTCGCCGCCGCCGGGGACCACCCGCGTCCCGACGCCGACCTGCAGTACCGGCTCGGCTCGATCAGCAAGACCATGACGGCCACCCTGGTCATGCAGGAGCGCGACGCCGGCCGGCTCGGCCTGGACGACCCGCTGGAGCGGCACCTGTCCGGCACGCCGGTCGGCGCGCTGACCCTGCGCCAGCTCCTCGGGCACGCCGGCGGGCTGCAACGCGAGCCGGACGGGCAGTGGTGGGAGCGGACCGAGGGCGGCGACCTGGCCACGCTGGTCGCCGGGTTGACCCCCGACAAGATCGCGTACCCGCCGCACCGGGCGTACCACTACTCCAACCTGGCGTACGGGCTGCTCGGCGGGGTGCTGGAACGGATCACCGGCACGCCCTGGGCGGAGCTGACCCGGAAGCGGCTCCTCGTCCCGCTCGGCATGCACCGCACCACCTACGACGCCACCGAGCCGTACGCCCGCGGCTACGTGGTGCACCCCTGGCACGACACGCTGCGGGAGGAGCCGCGTACCGACACCGGGGCGATGGCGCCGGCCGGGCAGCTCTGGTCCACCGTGGCGGACCTGGCCCGCTGGGCGGCGTTCCTCGCCGACCCCACGCCGGCCGTGCTCGCGCCGGAGACGCTGACCGAGATGTGCGCGCCCGTGGTGATCAGCGACCTGGACTCGTGGACCGGCGGGCACGGCCTCGGGGTGGAGCTCTACCGGGAGGGCGACCGGGTCTACGTCGGACACGGCGGCTCGATGCCCGGGTACGTCGCCGCGCTGGCCGTGCACCGCCCGAGCCGGACCGCCGTGGTCGGCTACGCCAACGCGTACGGCCTGCGCTCGGCCCACCTCGGCGGGCTCGCCCGGCAGCTGCTCACCCTGGTGCTCGACACCGAGCCCGAGCCGGTGACGCCGTGGCGGCCGGCCGCCGCGCCGCCGGCCGGGGAACTGGCCGAGCTGACCGGCCGCTGGTGGTGGATGGGCGTCGAGTTCGAGTTCCGCGCCGACCCGGCGGGCGAGCTGTGGGCCGGCCGGGTCGGCGAGCCGGTGCTCCGGTTCACCCCGGAGGCCCCGGACCGCTGGCGGGGCCGCACCGGCGCCCAGGACGGCGAGATTCTCACCGTGGTCCGCGACGAGGCCGGCCGGGCGGTCGCCCTCGACATCGCCACGTTCGTCTTCACCCGCACCCCCGACCAGGAGCCCTGACCGCCGCGCCGGCCCAGTGGCGGAACTGACCGCGCCGGCCCGGTGGCGGGGATCGGCCACGCCGGCCGTGGCCGGTCGAGGCGGGGGGGCGGCCTCTGGCGGGCGCACCGACGAGGCCATCCCCTCGATGGCCCGGGCCGGAGCCTGTCGAGCTGATGACGTGAACGACTCAGGCCGCTGAATCGTCTACGTCATCAGCTCGACAGCGTCGCCAACAGGCCCTCATCGGCTGATCCGGCACCGCTCGCGACGGTCCGGCCAGGCGCCGCGAGCAGGCCGGCCGGAGGAGCGGCGCGCCGTGAGCGTTCCGGCCGGCGCGGCGGGGGAACGCAGCGACGCGGGAAGGGCGGTGGCGCGGGAAGGCGGTGGCGGAGGTGGTCAGCCGGGCTCGGTGACGAAGTCGATCAGGCGTTCCATCGCGTTGATCAGCGGCGTCTCCACGTCGGCGAAGCTGTCGACGCGGGACAGGATGTGCCGCCACATGTCCGCCGGCTCGGCCACCCCGAGCGCCGCGCAGACGCCTTCCTTCCAGGGCCGCCCCGGCGGCACCACCGGCCACGCCGCGATGCCCAGCGCCGCGGGCTTCACGGCCTGCCAGACGTCGACGTACGGGTGGCCGGTGACCAGCACGTGCGGCGAGGTCACCTTCGCCACGATCCGGCTCTCCTTGGAGCCGGGCACCAGGTGGTCGACCAGCACCCCGAGCCGCCGGGTCGGTCCGGGGCCGAAGTCGCGCACCTCGGCGTCGAGGGCGTCGATGCCGTCCAGGGGCTCGACCACCACGCCCTCGATCCGCAGGTCGTCACCCCAGATCCGCTCCACCAGGGCGGCGTCGTGCACGCCCTCCACCCAGATCCGGCTCGCCTTGGCCACCTGCGCCCGGACGTTGTCGAGCGCGATCGACCCGGAGGCGGTCCGCCGGCGGGCCGCCGGCACCGGGGCACGGGTCGGACGGCGCAGCGTCACCGGCCGGCCGTCGAGCAGGAACGCCGCCGGCAGCAGCGGGAAGTTGCGCCGCCGGCCGTGCCGGTCCTCCAGCACCACCGCACCGGACTCGAACCCGACCACCGCGCCACAGAAGCCGGAGTCGGCGTCCTCGACCACCAGGTCCGGCTCGGCGTCGACCTCCGGGGTCACCTTCCGCCGCCGCCAGTCCCCCGCCAGCACGTCCTCGCCGTATCGCCGCGCCATGTCGATCAAACTAACCGCCGCCCCGGCGCGCCGCCCGCCGACGCGCCGCCGCACCCGCTCGGTGGCAACCCGGCCCCGCCTGCCCAGCGCTCCTCATGATCGGGTCCCAGTTTCCGAGGAAGCGCCAGGGCGGGGGCGCAGCCGGGCGGGCGGGGGCGAAGCGGGCAGTTCGGGGCAGGTGACGCGGCCGGAGCGGCAGTCGAGACAGGGCAGGCGGGGACCACGTACCCTTTCGGCATGTCCTCCCCCGCAACGGGCGCGGCCACCCTTGCCCCGCGCCGGTCGAGCCGGTTCGTTGCCTGGGTGCGCGCCTGGCGCGCCGGCCTGGTGCCGTACGACGAGGTCGCCGAATCCATCGCCGGCGACGAGGAGCACCTGGTCGCGGACGCGCCCGGCACCTGGACCGACGTCCCGCTGCGCGACGCGCTGCCCAGCCTGGCCAAGCTCTCGCCCGACGAGATCCGGTTGGTGCTGCCCGCACCCGGCGACCCGCGCGGCCTGCCCGGCCCCGGCGACTTCGCCGGCGCGGCGCTGCTCGCCGGCGAGGCGGTGGTCGCCGGGCCGCTGGGGCTGATCCCCGAGGTGCGCACGCACACGTCCGGTTCCGGGATGACCTGGGAGACCGTGCTCTGGCGGGTGTACCCGCTGCCGGCCGACGCGCCGAAGGCGTCGCTCGCGGCGCCCGGCGCGGCGGAGGCCGAGGCCGAGCTGGCCGCCGCGCTGGCCGAGACGACCGCCGCGCTGACCCGGCTCGACGTGGCCCAGTGGCGGCCCGAGCTGGCCGGGGCCCTCGCGGCGCTGCGCCGTCCGGACGGCGCCACCGACCTGCCGCCCGGCTTCGACCCGCGCGCCCGGCGGCTCTTCGCCCGGGCGGCCGTGCTGGACCGGGTGCTCGCCCTGGCCGGGCACAGCGCGCCGGGCGGGGCGATCAACAACTACGAGGCCCAGCAGCGCGACGCCGCGCTGCGCCCGCTCACCACCGCCTGCCGGCAGGCGCTGGTCGCCGCCTGCAACGCTCCGCTGCGCCCCTGACGGCGTACCCGTGCCGCCCGGCACGGGCGACGGACGCCCGGCCGGCGCGCGGCCGGCCCACGGCGCCGGCCGGTCAGATCTCGTCGATGAGGTCGGCGACCGAGTCGACGATCCGCGACGGCCGGTACGGGTAGCGCTCGGCCTCGACCCGGCTGCTGATCCCGGTGAGCACCAGGATGGTCTCCAGCCCGGCCTCCAGGCCGCAGAGGATGTCGGTGTCCATCCGGTCGCCGATCATCGCGGTGGTCTCCGAGTGCGCGTTGATGGTGTTGAGCGCCGAGCGCATCATCATCGGGTTGGGCTTGCCGACGAAGTACGGCTCCACCCCGGTCGCCTTCGAGATCATCGCGGCCACCGAGCCGGCGGCGGGCAGCGCGCCCTCCACGGACGGGCCGGTGACGTCCGGGTTGGTGCAGATGAACCGGGCCCCGTCGTTGATCAGCCGGACCGCCTTGGTGATCGCCTCGAAGCTGTAGGTGCGGGTCTCCCCCAGCACCACGTAGTCCGGCGCGAAGTCGGTCAGCACGTAGCCGACCGCGTGCAGCGCCGTGGTCAGCCCGGCCTCGCCGATCACGTACGCGGTGCCGCCCGGCCGCTGGTCGGCGAGGAACTGGCCGGTGGCCAGCGCCGACGACCAGATCGCCTCCTCCGGCACGTCGAGTCCCATCCGGACCAGCCGGGCCTGGAGGTCCCGCGGGGTGTAGATCGAGTTGTTGGTCAGCACCAGGAACGGCTTGCCGGAGGCGCGCAGCCGCTTGACGAACTCGGGGGCGCCGGGCACGGGCTGGCCCTCGTGCACCAGTACGCCGTCCATGTCGGTGAGCCAGCTCTGCACCGGCTTGCGGTCCTGCATCGTCTCTTCCCAGGGGGTGTCGGAGTGGGTGGTCTCAGGGGCGGCGGGCGGCCGGCACGCAGCACGGCGTGGGACAGGTGTCCCACATCGGCAGCTCACCGAGGCGGCGGCGCAGCCGCTCCCCGTCGGGCGTGGTGCGCTCGGCCACCAGTTCGCGGACCATCGCCACGAAGCGCGGGTCGGTGCCGGGAGTGCCCGCCCGGACGAAGTCCAGGCCGAGCCGCTTGGCCGTCTCCAGCGCCTCGGTGTCCAGGTCCCAGACCACCTCGAGGTGGTCGGAGACGAAGCCGATCGGGCTGACCACGACGCTGGTCACCCCGGACTCGGCGAGCGCGGTCAGGTGGTCGTTGATGTCCGGCTCCAGCCACGGCACCTGCGGCGGGCCGGACCGGCTCTGCCAGACCAGGTCGTACGGCAGATCGGGCGCGGCGGCGGCGTGCACCAGCCGGGCGACCTCCGCCAGCTGCGCGGTGTACCGGCCGCCGTGCGGGCCGGCGGTGGCCGCCGCCGAGACGGGGATGGAGTGCGCGGTGAAGACCACCCGGGTGGTGTCCCGCTTCGCCGGGTCGAGCTGGGCCAGCGCCGCCCGCACCGCGTCGACGTGCGGCTCGACGAAGCCGGGGTGGTCCCAGAACTGGCGCAGCTTCTCGATCACCGGGGCGTCCGCGCCGACGGCGGCCCGGGCCGCGGCGATGTCCTCCTGGTACTGCCTGCAGGACGAGTAGCCGCCGTACGCGCTGGTGACGAAGGCCAGCGCCCGGGTGACCCCGTCGTCGCGCATCCGCGCCACCGTGTCGGCGAGCATCGGATCCCAGTTGCGGTTACCCCAGTAGACCGGCAGGTCGACGCCGTTCGCGGCGAAGTCCGCCCGGATCGCGGCGAGCAGCTCGCGGCACTGCTGGTTGATCGGGGAGACCCCGCCGAAGTGCAGGTAGTGCTGGACGACCTCGTCGAGCCGCTCCGGCGGCACGCCCCGGCCCCGGGTCACGTTCTGCAGGAAGGGCAGCACGTCCTCGGGGCGCTCCGGGCCGCCGAAGGAGACCAACACCAATGCGTCGTACGCCATGGTCCCATTCTCCCCCGACGGCCGTGCCGGCCCGGCGGCCACCCCGCGGGCACCGGCCTGCGCCGGTGGCTCAGGCGCCGATCGCGTGGTAGCCGCCGTCGACGTGGACGATCTCGCCGGTGGTGGCCGGGAACCAGTCGGACAGCAGCGCCAGGCAGGCCCGGGCGGCCGGCTCCTGGTCGGTCAGGCTCCAGCCGAGCGGCGCGCGCTCGGTCCAGGCGTCCTCGAACTGGTCGAAGCCGGGGATCGACTTGGCGGCGATGGTACGCAGCGGGCCCGCGGCGACCAGGTTGCTGCGGATGCCCTGCTTGCCCAGGTGCAGGGCGAGGTAGCGGGAGGCGGACTCCAGGCCGGCCTTGGCCACGCCCATCCAGTCGTAGACCGGCCACGCCTTGGTGGCGTCGAAGGTGAGCCCGACCACGGCGCCGCCGGAGGACATCAGCGGCAGCGCCGCCATGGCCAGCGACTTGTACGAGTACGTGGAGACCTGCAGCGCCGTGGCCACGTCCTCCCAGGGGGCGTCGAGGAAGCCGCCGCCGAGGCAGCTCTGCGGGGCGAACCCGATCGAGTGCACCACCCCGTCCAGGCCGTCGACGTGCTCGCGCACCTTGTCGGCCAGGCCGGCCAGGTGCTCCGGGTTCGTCACGTCCAGCTCGATCACCGGGGCCGGCTCGGGCAGCCGCTTGGCGATCCGCTCGACCAGGGAGAGCCGGCCGTAGCCGGTGAGCACGACCTGCGCGCCGTTCTCCTGGGCGAGCTTCGCCACCGAGAAGGCGATCGAGGCGTCGGTGATGACACCGGTGACCAGCAGCCGCTTACCGGCGAGCAGTCCGGACATTCGGGGGTTCCTCCGTACGTTTTCTCGGGTGGGGCGGTCGTCAGTGGCCCATGCCCAGGCCGCCGTCGACCGGGATGACGGCGCCGGAGATGTAGCCGGCGGCGTCCGAGGCCAGCCAGGTGACCACACCCGCGACCTCGTCCGGCTCGGCGAACCGGCCGGCCGGGATGGCCTTGCGGTACTCGGCGCGACGCTCGTCGGGCAGCTTGGCGGTCATGTCGGTGTCGATGAAGCCGGGGGCGACCACGTTGGCGGTGATGTTGCGGCTGCCCAGCTCGCGGGTGATCGAGCGGGCCACGCCCACCAGGCCGGCCTTGCTGGCCGCGTAGTTGACCTGACCGACGCCGCCGTAGAGGCCGACCACCGAGGAGATGAAGATCATCCGGCCCCACTTCGCCCGGAGCATCTTCGTCGACGCCCGCTTGGCGCAGCGGAAGGTGCCGGTGAGGTTGGTGTCCAGCACGCCGGTGAACTGCTCCTCGGACATCCGCATCAGCAGCGTGTCGTCGGTGATGCCGGCGTTGGCGACCAGCACCTCCACCGGCCCCAGCTCCGCCTCGACGGCGGTGAAGGCCGCGTCCACCGACGCGGCGTCGGTGACGTCACACCGGACGCCGAAGAGCCCGGCCGGGGCGTCGCCGCTGCGGTGGGTCACCGCCACCCGGTCGCCCTGCTTGGCGAACGCCTGCGCGATGGCCAGGCCGATCCCCCGGTTGCCGCCGGTCACCAGCACGGTACGGGCCACGGGTCCCCCTCTGCTCAACTGATCTCTGCGTCGGTCGGAGCCTAGGCGTTACCGACAGGTAAGCGCTAACGCCCGGACCGCCCGGGACCCTGCCCGAGGGGTCCGGACGCCCTGCACGGCCCCTCCTCGCCGACCCTTCGGCCGGGTCGGTCCGGACGCTCGGCCGGGTGCGCGGCGGCAGCGTCCCCGTTGTACGATGATCGGCGTTTGCGGGTCGGCATCCGGCCCGCGTTCCGGGCCCCGCCGACCGCAGGAGGTGATCGCTGTGCGAGATAGCGATCCTCCCAGTCGTGGCCGGGCCCTCCGTCAGCCCCGCTGAGCCACGACTCAGTTGGTGAGCTGACCCAGCTCCCGCTCCCCACACCGCCCGCTCCGGCCACCGCCGGGGTGGCCGGCCCGCGCCGTCCCGCTCCAGGAACGGCCCACGGTGGAGCCGCCCGGTCACGACTTCGTGTGCGCGTCCTGCTCAACCCCTGCGGTCCGCCCCCGCACGCGCGGACCGTCCAGCCGCCACCCGGAGCCGTCCATGAGCCGTTACGTCGCCCCGCTGGGCTTCACCCTCGCCGCCGTCTGGGTGGCCGTCGTCTTCGTCCTGGCCGGCGGCGGTCACTGACCACCGCCGGCCGGTACGGCCACCCGTCCCGCCCGCTCGCACCCCGAACGGGTCTCAGAGCATCCGGGACGACCAGAGCAGGCTCAGCCCGCCGGCGCAGAGCGCGAGCAGCAGGGCCACCCCCGCGTACCACTGGGTGATCTCGCGCGGCTCGGTGCGGAACCCGATCGAGCTGCCCATGTCCTGGTAGACCTGCTTCAGCTCGGAGACCGAGGCCGCCTCGTAGAAGTAGCCCTCGGTGGTCTCGGCAAGCTGCGCCAGCGCCAGCCGGTCCACCGGCACCCGCTGCGGCTGGCCGTTGATGTCGACCTGCCCCGAGTCGGTGCCGAAGGCGATGGTCGAGACCGGCACGTTGGCCGCCTGCGCCGCCGCGGCGGCCTCCTCCACCGACCGGCCCGACGTGCGGAAGCCGTCGGAGAGCAGCACGATCCGGGCCGGCGGAATGCCGGCCGTGCCGTCGGCCGGGACCGAGCGGATCGCCTCCAGGCAGGTGAAGACCGCCTCGCCGGTGGCGGTCGCCTCGGCCAGGGTCAGCCCGTCGATCGCCGCCGTCACCGCCTCCCGGTCCTTGGTGGGGGCGACCAGCACGTTCGCCGACTTGGCGAAGGAGACCAGCCCGAGGTTGTAGCTCTCCGGCAGCTCCCCGACGAACTGCTTCGCCGCCTCCTGCGCGGCCTCCAACCGGTTCGGCGCCACGTCGTCGGCCTGCATGGACAGTGAGACGTCGATCGCCAGCATGACGGTGGCCCGCTCCAGGGGCTCCCGGGTGTCCACCGCCGGCCGGGCCATTCCCGCGGCCAGCGCCACCAGGGCGAGCAGGAACGCGGTGGCCGCGGCGTGCCGCCGCCAGCCCAGGCCCTTCGGCGCCAGGGTCCGCAACAGGTCCACGTTGGTGAACCGCATCGCGTACGCCCGGCGGTGGCGCTGCCGCCAGACGTAGAGCGCGGCGAGGGCCAGCACCGGCAGCAGGGCCAGCAGCCACCACGGTTGCAGAAAACGGATCATCGCGTCGTCCCCCGGGTGCGGGCGTGCCGCTGCGCGGCCACGAATCGCACCATGTCCAGCAGCCAGTCTCGATCGGTACGCAGGCGCAGGTGCCCGGCGCCGGCGGCGCGCAGCTCGGTGGCGATCGCCTCGCGCTGGGCGGCCGCCGCCTCGGCGTACCGCCGGCGCAGCCGGGGATCGGCGGTCTGCACCTCGTGCAGCTCCCCGGTCTCCGGGTCGACCACCGGCAGCACCCCCACGTCCGGCAGCTCCAACTCGCGCGGGTCGACCACCTCGATCGCCAGCACGTCGTGCCGGACCCGCAGCTTACGCAGCGGCCGGCCCCACTGCTGCGGCGGCGCGAGGAAGTCCGAGATCACCACCGCCAGGCCCCGCCGTCGTGGCGGGCGGTTGAGCAGGTCGATCAGCGCGCCCAGGTCGCTGCGCCCGGGTCGGACCGGGGTGTGCGCGACGGCCCGCAGCAACGCGTGCGCCTCCCGGCGACCCGAGCGGGCCGGCACCCGGGTGAGCACGCCCGGCCCGACGGGCGGCGGCGGGGCGGCGCGCCAACGGCCGGCGGGCGCCGCGGTCTCCGCGCCGGTGCCGATCACCGCGCCGATCCGGTTGCCGCCGCGCACGGTCAGGTGGGTCAGGGCGGCGGTCGCGGCGATCACCACCTCCCGCTTGAGCCAGCGCCCGGTGCCGAAGTCGAGGCTCGCCGACAGGTCCACCGCGAGCCAGGTCTCCAGCTCCCGGTCGGCCACCGTCCGCCGCACGTGCGGCATGGTGGTCCGGGCGGTGACCGGCCAGTCCATCCGGCGTACGTCGTCGCCGGGCCGGTACTCCCGCGACTCCCCCGCCTCGCTGCCCGGGCCGGGCAGCAGTCCGGCGTAGTCGCCCTGGAGCAGGCCGTCGAGCTTGCGGGTGACCAGCAGCTGCAACCGGGACAGCACCGCCTCGGTCCGCTCGCCGCCGGCGTCGGGCGGGCGCACGGGTGAGGTCACGGCCGCTGCCCGGGCCAGCCGGCGCCGGGCGGCGCGCTGACCGGCGGCACCGGGGTCGCCTGCTGGCGGGGCGCCACCGAGGGCAGCGGGATCGTCGACATGACCCGGTGCACCACATGGTCGGCGGGCACGTCGTCGGCGAGCGCGTCGTAGCTGAGCACCAGCCGGTGCCGGAGGATGTCCGGCGCGATGTCCTGCACGTCCTGGGGCAGCGCGTAGTCGCGGCCGCGCAGCAGGGCCAGCGCCCGGGTGGCCCGGACCAGGCCGAGCGAGGCGCGCGGGCTGGCGCCGTACTGGATGAGCCGGGCGACGTCGGGCATCCCGTGCTCGGCCGGGGTACGGGTGGCCAGCACCAGCCGGACCGCGTAGTCGACCAGCGCGTTGTGCACGAAGACCTGGTCGGCCTTCTGCTGCAGGGCGATCAGGTCGTCGGAGGTGAAGACCTGCGCCGGCTCCGGCGGGGCGACGCCCATCCGGTAGACGATCTCGCGCTCCTCGGCGTCGGTCGGGTAGCCGACCACGATCTTCATCAGGAAGCGGTCCCGCTGCGCCTCCGGCAGCGGGTAGACGCCCTCCTGCTCGATCGGGTTCTGGGTGGCCATCACCAGGAACGGGTTCGGCACCCGGTGCGTCTCGCCGCCGATGGAGACCTGCCGCTCGCTCATCACCTCCAGCAGCGCGGACTGCACCTTCGCCGGGGCCCGGTTGATCTCGTCGGCGAGGAGGAAGTTGACGAAGACCGGGCCCAGCTCCACGTCGAACTTCTCGCTGGACTGCCGGTAGATCCGGGTGCCCATGATGTCGGCGGGGACCAGGTCCGGGGTGAACTGCACCCGGGCGAAGTCGCCGCCGACCACCTTGGCCAGGGTCTCCACCGCCAGCGTCTTGGCCACCCCGGGTACGCCCTCCAGCAGGCAGTGACCCCGGGCGAGGAGCGCGACGAACATCCGCTCCACCATCCGGTCCTGGCCGACGATGACCCGTTTGATCTCGAACAGCGCCCGTTCCAGCAGGCTGGCATCCTCCGCCGGCGTGCTCACCGGTGTGCTCACCGGCGTGGGCGTCTCGGGGGCCGACCCGTTCGGGGTCGGGGCGTCGGGCGTGGTCGGCTGGGCCACCGGTCCTCCACAGCATGATCGGTCGTCGCGGCGTGGTGCGTACCAAGACTCCCATGCCTGGCTGAGAGCCGATGGAGGGAGAAGCCGATTTCCGCCGCGCCGTCCCGTTCGCCGAATCGCTGAACGAGGGTGGACACACAGGGGTCCGGCGCGTGTACGATTCACCCCGTCGCCGGGCGGCTCCCCCCGTGGTCGCCCGGCGCTCAAACTTCCGGCACCCCGGCCTAGACTGCCCCGGGTGACCGACTCCAGCACCGCCGACGAGGCACCGATCTGTTCGGCCCGTGGCTGTCGCGCTCCCGCCGTCTGGGCGCTGCGCTGGAACAATCCCCGCCTGCACGACCCCGAGCGGCGCAAGACCTGGTTGGCCTGCCCGCAGCACCGGACGTCCCTCGGCGACTTCCTCGACGCGCGCGGCTTCCTGCGCGAGGTCGCACCACTGCCGGGATCGCATACGCTCGAACGGTGAGCGCGCAGAGCGGATCGTCCCGGTGAACGGCGCCGAGCCACCTCAGCGTCCGGTCAGCGCCCTGGAACCCTGGCCGGACACCGTCCGGTGGCAGCGGATCTCCGGCGACCTGATCTGGGTGGAACTGCTCCGGCTCGCGATGGTGCTGGCCGTGGTGCTGGCCGGTCTCGGCCTCGGCTGGGCGCTCAGCGGTCACTGGGCCTTCGGCGTCGCGATCGGGCTGGTGCTGCTGCTCGGCACCTGGCGGGCGGTGGCGATCGTCCGGGCCGTCCACGCCTGGGGCTACGCCGAGCGCGAGAACGACCTGCTGGTCCGGCACGGGCTGCTGGTCCGGCGGCTCTCCATCGTGCCGTACTCGCGGATGCAGTTCGTCGACGTCAGCGCCGGGCCGCTGGAGCGGGCGTTCCGCCTGGCCACCGTGCAGCTGCACACCGCCGCCGCAGCCAGCGACGCCCGGGTGCCCGGCCTGCGGCCGGAGGAGGCGGCCCGGCTGCGCGACCGGCTCACCGCGCTGGGCGAAGACCGCGCGGAGGGGCTGTGAACGACGGGCCGCGCGGGCCGGAACCGGTCCGGCCCGACACCGGCCCCGCGCCGGCCCCGTCGGAGCCGTCCGCACCGGCCGGCCCACCCGGACCCGAGCCGGTCTCCAACCCACCCGGACACACCCCCGTCTCCGGCCCACCGGCGCACAGCCCGACGTCCGGCCCGCCGCTGCACGGTGCGGTCTCCGGCCCGCCGGCACACAGCCCGACGTCCGGCCCGCCGGTCCACGGCCCTACGTCCGGCCCACCGGAGCACGGTCCGACATCGGGCCACCCCGAATACGGCTCCACCTCCGGCCGACCGACGCCCGGCCCGGCACCCGGACCACCCGGACCCGGCCCGGCGCCCGCGCCGCCCGGATACGGTTCGCCGCCCGGATACGGTCCCGTGCCCGTGGGCAACGGCCCCGCGCCCGGCTCGCCCGCCCACGCCCCGCCGCCCGGCACACCCGGGTACGCCCCCGTGCCCGGCCCGGCCGGGGAGGAGCCGCGGCAGCGACTGCACCCGCTCAGCCCGGTGCTGCACGGCGCGAAGTCGCTGGTCGTGGTGATCGCGGGCCTGTCCTGGTCGACCCTGTCCCGGGTGGGCTTCGGGGTGTTCGCCGTGATGGTGGTGGTGCTGGCGCTGGGCGCGACGGTGCTGGCGGTGATCAGCTGGTGGAACACCGGCTACCACATCGTCGGGCGGGAACTGCGGGTGCACGAGGGGCTGCTCTGGCGGCGTACCCGGGCGATCCCGCTGGAGCGGTTGCAGGCCGTGGAGGTGGTACGGCCGCTGCTCGCCCAGCTCACCGGCCTGGCCGAGCTGCGGCTGGAGGTGGTGGGCGGCGGCAAGACCGAGGCGCCGCTGGCGTACCTCGGCGTGGCCGAGGCGGCGGCGTTGCGGCAGCGGCTGCTCGCCGTGGCGGGTCGGGCCGCCGGCGGGGAGGTCGCGCCGGCCGCCGAACGCGCCGGGGTGCCACCGGAGCCGGCCGGCCGGCCGCTGCACGCCGTCCGCAACACCGACCTGCTGGTCAGCCAGCTGCTCACCCCGCAGGCGTTCCTGCTCCCGTTCGGCCTGGTCTTCGTGGCGGCCCAGTTCCTCTCCGAGGGCTCCTGGTCGTTCATCGCGGTGGCCAGCACGCTGACCGCGATGGCCGGCGTGATCCTGCAACCGGTCCGCCGGGTGCTCGACGACTGGAGCTTCCGGCTGGACCGTGAGGAGGACCGCCTGCGCGTCCGCAACGGCCTGCTGGAGACCCGGGTGCAGACCGTGCCGCTGGACCGGGTGCAGACGGTCGGGGTGACCTGGCCGCTGCTCTGGCGGATGAAGGGCTGGCTGCGGCTGCGGCTGGAGGTGGCCGGCTACTCCGGTGGCGAGCAGGACGACCGGAACCGGCCGGACCGGCTGCTGCCCGTCGGCGACCTGCGTACCGGCGAGGAGATCGTCGCCGAGGTGCTGCCCGGGGTGCGGCTGACCGCCCTGCCGCTGACGCCCCCGCCGGCCCGGGCCCGCTGGCTGCGACCGCTCAGCGTGCGGGCGCTCGGCGCCGGGTTGGGCGAGCGCGTCTTCGCCGTCCGCTCCGGTCTGCTGACCCGGCAGCTGGCGATCGTGCCGTACGCCCGGATCCAGAGCGTGCGGGTGGTGCAGGGGCCGGCGCAGCGGCGGCTGCGGCTGGCGACGGTGCACGCCGACACCGCGGGCGGTTCGGGCGCCGCGGCGCACGACCGGGACCTGACCGAGGCGTGGGCGCTCGCCGCGGAGCTGATCGCCCGGGCGCACGCCGCACGGCGCCCCCGCTGACGATCCGGCGAGTGCCGCGGCCCGTTCCCCGCTGACGATCCGGCGAGTGGCGCGGCGCGTCCCCGCTGACGGTCCGGCGAGAGGCGCGCCGCGTTCGCTGCCGCCTCAGCGGGCGGCGCGCTGCTCCGCTGGCTGCCCGGCCGGCGCGCCGGCGGGCTCGGCGACGGTCGACTCGACGGCGACCGGCTCGACGGCGACCGGCTCGGCCGTGGCCGAGGAGACCGCCGCCGGGGAGGCCGTGGTCGGCGGGGCCGCCAGCTGGCGGCGGGCCCGGTGGGCCGCCCACCAGCGCTCGGCGAGCCCGACCACCAGGAAGGTCATCCCCACGTACGCCCAGCCGACCAGCACGTCGATCACGTAGTGCTCGCCGCAGTAGACCAGGGTGAAGGTCATCGCCAGCGGGTACGCCAGCAGCAGCGGCCACCACCGCTTCCGGGTGGCCCGGAGGAAGAACAGCACGACGAACAGGGCGAACGCGGTGTGCAGCGACGGCATCGCGGCGACCGGGTTGCTGGCGATCTGCCCGGCGTTGAGCAGGTTGCCGGCGCCGTGCATGCCGAACGCCTTCCAGCCCCGGGTGGAGATCCGGGCGACCTCGGTGAGCAGGCCGTTCTGCGCCGCCCACCAGGGCGGAGCGGCCGGGTAGACGAAGTAGGTGACCAGCCCGGAGGCGCAGAGGAACCCCCAGCGCCGCATGAACGCCGCCCACCGGCCCCGGTCGCGCAACCAGAGCACCGCGGCGGCGGCCAGCGCCACCACGAAGTGGGAGAAGTAGACCCAGCTGGCCAGGACGTCCCACCAGTGCACGTCGGGCCGGTAGAGGTGCTCCTGGAGCCAGACCGTCGGCACCTCGCCGCCGGTGGCCCAGCCGAACATCACCCGGTCGGCGACGATCAACTCGTAGGCGTGCGGGGTCGCCCCGTTGTCGGCGAAGCCCCGGGAGAGGTTGTACGCGGCCAGCAGCAGCACCACCGGCACCCAGTCCCGGGCGAAGTGCAGGTGGCTGCGCCACGGGCGGGACGAGTTCCAGGCGATCGTCGCCGCCCAGATCCAGACGAACGCGTACGCCGGGTCGGTCGGCAGGCCGATGGCCAGCCAGGCGACGACGAAGGCGGCGCCCCAGACCGCCATCGCGATCACGCGGCGACGCCCGCCGTCGGCGGACGCGGTCGGTCCGGTGGGGGCGGGGGGCTGGGGGTCAGTCACGACGGCCATCGCGGTCAAGGTTAACGGCGGCTCACGGGGACCACCGGGCCGGCTGCCTCCCATGCCCCGCCCGGCCACCGCGGGCCGCCGCGCCGGCCGCCCGGCGGCGGGTGGTCCGGTTCGCCGTCGTCGTGGCCGGGGCACCCGCCGAACACCTACGCTGAGCCCATGCAGGAGCAGTCGGACACCCCCTTCCCGACCGGGCTGACCGCCCGGGTCGAGCTGACCGTCACCGACGCCGACACCGCGCAGGCGGTGGGCTCCGGCGACGTGCCGGTGCTCGGCACGCCCCGGTTGCTCGCCCTCGCCGAGGCGGCCACCGTCGCGGCCACCGCCACCCACCTGCCGGCCGGCTCGACGACCGTGGGCAGCCGGGTGGAGCTGGAGCACCGCGCGGCGACGCCGGTCGGGCGGACGGTGGTGGCGCAGGCCCGGCTGGCCGAGGTCGCCGGGCGGCGGCTGGTGTTCGAGGTGACGGTCACCGACGGTGGCGAGACGGTGGCGGAGGGTCGGGTGGAGCGGGCGCTGGTCGACCGGCAGCGCTTCGTGGCGCGTGCGGCGCGGGTGTCATGACCCTCCGGTTCGTGGAGGTCGCCGACCGGGTCCACGTGCTGCGCGAGCCGGTGCTCGACGTCAACGTCACCCTGGTCGTCGGTGACGGGGAGGCGTTGCTGGTGGACAGCCTCTCCACCGCCGGGCAGGCCACCGAGCTGGCCGCGGCGGCCCGGGCGGTCACCGGCCACCCGTGGACGCTGGTCAACACCCACCACCACTACGACCACTGCTTCGGCAACGCCACCCTCGCCGCCGACCCGCCCCGCCCGGTGTACGCCCACGAGCTGGCCGCCGCCGCGCTGCGCGAGCGGCCGGACGCGCTGCGCCGGGAGGCGTACGAGGAGCTGCGGGGCGAGCGGCCGGAGTTCGCCGCCGAGGTGGCCGGAACGGAGCTGCTCGCCCCGACGCACACCGTGCTCACCGAGGCGGTGCTCGACGTCGGGGGCCGCCGGGTGGTGCTGCGTCACCCGGGGCGCGGGCACACCGACGCCGACCTGGTGGTGCACGTGCCCGACGCCGACGTGCTGGTCGCCGGGGACCTGGTGGAGCAGAGCGGGCCGCCCGCCTTCGAGGACTCGTACCCGTTGCAGTGGCCGGACGCGGTGGCCGAGCTGCTGCGGCTCACCACGCCCGCGACGGTGGTCGTGCCCGGGCACGGCGACCCGGTCGACGCCGAGTTCGTCCGGGCCCAGCACCGCCAGCTGGTCGACCTGGCCTGGCTGATCCGCGCCGCCCACACCGGCAGTGCCCCGCCGGAGCGGGTCGCCGCCGAGGCGCCCTTCGGCGCCCGACCCGCCCTGATCGCCGCCCGCCGCGGGTACGCCGAACTCAACGGCACCCCCTGACGCCGGCTCAGTCGACGAAGCGGGCCAGCACCTCGGCGCGGGTGGGCATCGACACCGCGCCGCCGGGCGACTCGCAGACCAGGCCGGCGACCCGCAGCGCGAACGCCACCCGCTGGTGCCACTCGGTCGGCTCGGCCGGCTCCCCGTCGACCAGCAGGTCGGCGATGAGCGCCGCCATCACCGAGTCGCCCGCGCCGGTGGCGTCGACCGCGCGCACCTTCGGCGCGGGCACGCGTACCGGGTCGGGGCCGGCCGCGACGATCGCGCCGTCCGCGCCGAGGGTGACCACGACGGTGCCCGCCCCCAGCTCGCGCAGGTACGCCGCGACCCCCTCGACCGGCTCGCGCGGGTAGAGCAGCGCGGCGTCGGCCTCGCTCAGCTTGACCAGGTGCGCCCCGGCGGCGAACTCCGCGACCACCTCCCGCAGCCCGTCCAGCGTCGACGGCCCGTCCAGCAGCCGGGGCCGCACGTTGGGGTCGAACACCCGCAGGCCGGTGGCGAGCGACCACGCATGCCGCGCGGCGGCGAGCACCGGCGGGCAGAGCAGCACGATCGACCCGCAGTAGAGCACGTCGGCGCCCTCGATCAGGGCCAGGTCCAGACTGTCGGCGGTGAGCAGGCCGTACGAGGGCGGCTCGCCGTAGAAGCGGAAGTCGGGCTCGGCCCCGGCATGCGTGGTGACCGCGAGGGTGGTGGGCACCCCGACGGCGACGGCGCCGGCCAGCCCAACGCCGGCGTCGGCGAGGAAGGCGCGGATCCGGCCGGCCAGCACGTCGTCGCCGAACGACCCGACGAACTCGGCCGCGCCGCCGAGCCGGGACACCCCGACGGCGACGTTGAGCGGGCCACCGCCGATCTCCTGCCGGAAGACCGGCCGGCCCTCGCACTCGGCGTCGAGCAGGTCGACCAACGCCTCACCGAGCACCACCGCGTATCCCACGTCGCCTCCCAGCGTCCGTCGCTTCGTACCAGGCTGGCACAGTGCCCGCCACGGCGGGCGCGAAGCCCCGTCTCCACGTATCGAGCAACGACTATTGCGCGGGGTCGCCGGGGCGTGGTGGGATGACGCGTGCCGGGTCGGTGCGGGGGCTGCCGCACCACCGGCGCCGAGCTGGAGCCGACGCGAGGGCACCGGTCCGCGGGACGCGGACCGAGGGCGGTGCGCGGCCATCCGGCCCTCCCGACTCCCGGGCCGCCGGCCGTGGCGCCGCGATCGTCGCATCCGCTCGTCACAGCGGGGCCGGCCGTCGCGCCGCCCCGCGGGTCAGGAGAACCTCGTGATCCGTTCCCGTACGGCCGCGCTGCTCACCGCGGCCGCCACCCTCGCCCTGGGCGCCGTCGCCCTGACCTCCGGTCCAGATCCGGCCGCCGCGCACGGCGCGGCGATGACTCCGGGCAGCCGGACCTACCTGTGCTGGAAGGACGGCCTCAGCCCGACCGGCGAGATCAGGCCGGTCAACCCGGCCTGCTCGGCGGCGGTCGCGCAGAGCGGCGCCAACTCCCTCTACAACTGGTTCAGCGTGCTCCGCTCGGACGCCGGCGGCCGGACCGTCGGCTTCATCCCCGACGGCAAGCTGTGCAGCGGCGGCAACCCCGGTTTCGCCGGGTACGACCTGGCCCGCACCGACTGGCCGGTGACCCACCTGACCGCCGGGGCGCGGCTGGACTTCCGCTACAGCAACTGGGCCCACCACCCGGGCACGTTCTACTTCTACGTCACGAAGGACAGTTGGAGCCCGACCCGACCGCTGGCCTGGAGCGACCTGGAGGAGCAGCCCTTCCTGACGGTGACCAACCCGCCGCAGCGCGGCGCGGTCGGCACCAACGACGGGCACTACTACTTCAGCGGCAACCTGCCCTCCGGCAAGAGCGGGCGGCACATCGTCTACTCCCGCTGGGTCCGCTCGGACAGCCAGGAGAACTTCTTCGGCTGCTCGGACGTCACCTTCGACGGGGGCAACGGCGAGGTGACCGGGGTCGGTTCCGGCGGTGGCACGACGCCTCCGCCGAGCCCCACCACGCCGCCGCCCGGCCCGACCACTCCCCCGCCCTCGCCCACCACCCCGCCGCCCAGTCCGACCACGCCGCCGCCGGGCGGCGACTGCATGGCGGTCTACAAGGTGCTCAACTCCTGGCCCGGCGGGTTCCAGGGCGAGGTCATGATCATGAATCACAGCGCCCGGACGTACGGCGGCTGGGTGGCCAGCTGGACGTGGCCCAGCGGTCAGTCGATCAGCAGCCTCTGGAACGGCACGGTGAGCTCCTCCGGATCGGCGGTGACGGTCGCCAACGCGGCCTGGAACGGCACGATCGCCCCCGAGGGCACCACCACGTTCGGCTTCACCGCGACCACCACCGGCGCCAACACCCTGCCCACCCTCACCTGCTCCGGCCGCTGACACCCTGACGGGCCGCTGAAACGATCAAGAGGTTTGCGTCGCCGGAGCGGACTCCGGTCGACGCAAACCTCTTGATCAACGGCGGTGGCGTGCTCGGGGCGCGCCGGGCCCGGCCGTCAGCGGACCATGGAGCCGACCACGGGCTTGGTGAGCAGGGCGGACTGGTTGCGCTGGATGCCGGGGTCGAGGGTCTTGGCCACGAAGATGGCGTGCCAGATGCAGAAGATCAGCACGGTCCACACCTTGCGGGAGTGGTCCGCCTCCTCCCGCTTGTGCTCGTCCAGCAGCCGCATCGCGTACGACAGGTCGATCAGGTCGCCCGCGCCGGAGGTGGCCAGCACGTGCCGGGCCCACTCGTACATCTCGCCGCGCAGCCAGACCCGGGTCGGGGTCGGGAAGCCCAGCTTCTTCCGGTTGACGATGGCCGGCGGCACCACGCCCTGCAACGCCTGGCGCATGGCGTACTTGGTGGCGTCCGAGCGGGGCGGGAGCTTCAGGTCGACCGGAATGCCGGCGGCCACGTCGAAGACCGCCCGGTCGAGGAAGGGCACCCGCACCTCCAGCGAGTGGGCCATCGAGATCCGGTCGGCCTTGACCAGGATGTCGCCGCGCAGCCAGGTGTAGAGGTCGACGTACTGCATCTTGGTGACGTCGTCGAGCTCGGTGCACTCGGCGTAGATCGGCGCGGTCACGTCGGTGTAGCGGACCGAGGGGTCGTAGCGGCGCAGCAGGTGCTGCTTCTCCTCCTCGGTGAACATCCGGGCGTTGCCGTAGTAGCGCTGCTCGATCGGGGTGGTGCCGCGCTCCAGGAAGCTCTTGCCCTTGACCCCCTGCGGGATCGCCTTGGAGACCGCGCGCAGGCCCTTCTGCACCCCGCCCGGCAGGCCGTTGACCGCGCCGAGGGAGAGCGGCTCCCGGTAGATCGTGTACCCGCCGAAGAACTCGTCGGCGCCCTCGCCGGAGAGGACCACCGTGACGTGCTCGGCGGCCTTCTTGGCCACGAAGTAGAGCGGCACCAGCGCCGGGTCGGCCACCGGGTCGTCCAGGTGCCAGACGATCTTCGGCAGGGCGTCGATCATGTCCTGCGGCCCGATCTTGGTCGGGATGGTGGTCACGTCGAGGTGCCGGGCCGACTCCTGGGCCACGTCGATCTCGGAGTAGCCGGGCACGTCGTACCCGACGGTGAAGGTGAGGATGTTCGGGTTGAACTCCCGGGCCAGGGCCACCACGGCGGTCGAGTCGATCCCGCTGGACAGGAACGAGCCGACCGGCACGTCCGAGCGCATGTGCATCCGGACGCTCTCCCGCAGCGTCTCCCGGATCTCCTGGTAGAGCCGCTGCTCATCGGCGACCGGGGCGGGGTGGAACACCGGCCGGTACCACCGGCGCACGTCGATGCGCCCGCCCGGGCTCCAGGTCAGGTACTCCCCCGAGCCGATCCGCCGGATCCCCTTGTGCAGGGTGCCGGGCTCCGGCACGTACTGGAGGGTCAGGTAGTGGCTCAGGTTGGCCGTGTCGATGCCGGCGTCGCCCTCGTAGTTCGAGTGCGCGAAGGGCAGCAGCGCCTTCTTCTCCGAGGCGAGGTAGAGCCCGTCGGCGGTCTCCAGGTAGTGCAGCGGCTTGATGCCGAAGTAGTCGCGGGCGCCGAAGGCACGCCGCTCCTGCCGGTCCCAGATGACGAAGGCGAACATGCCGCGCAGCCGGGTGAGCACCTGCTCGCCCCAGTAGTGGTAGCCGGCGACGATCACCTCGCCGTCGCCGGCGGTGGCGAACTGGGCCCCGTAGGTGCGCACCAGCTCGTCGCGCAGCTCGATGTAGTTGTAGATCTCACCGTTGAAGGTGAGCAGGTAGCGGCCGTCGGCGTACGGCAGCGGTTCGTGGCTGGAGGCCACGTCGATGATCGCCAGGCGCTTGTGCGCGAACACCCCGTCCGCGTACCGGCCGGAGGCGTCCCCGACCACCTCGACACCGGTCTCGTCCGGGCCGCGGTGGTGCAGGCATTCCAACGCCCCGGCGATGTTGTCGCGGTGAGCGGCGGCGTCGCCGCGCGCACTGAAGAAGGCCAGGAGTCCGCACATGGTGGTCATCTTTCCACGCGCGTGAAGCGGCCGTCGCGGCACCGCAGGCTCTTCCGGCCGGGACCGGGCGGGTACCGTCTGGACCAGCAACGAGGCGAAGGGAGCGGACCATGACCGAGGACCGGACGAGCGGAAAGCCGGCGGACGGCACCGAATCGCACGACCCGGACTTCCCGCAGGCGTTCCTGGACTTCATGCGCCAGGGCTGGCGGGACACCACGCTGCCGGTCGGCCCGCGTCCCGAGGTGCCCAACCACGCCAAGCGCCGGGCCGCGCTCTCGGCGGCCTTCCCGGGCGAGACGCTGGTCATCCCGACCGGCACCGAGAAGGCACGCGCCAACGACACCGACCACCCGTTCCGGCCGGGCAGCGACTTCGTCTACCTGACCGGCGACCACGACCCGGACAGCGTGCTCGTGCTGCGCCCGAACGGCTCCGGGCACGACGCCACGCTGTACATGCGTCCCCGCTCCTCGCGGAAGACCGACGAGTTCTTCCGCAGCCGGCACGGCGAGCTGTGGGTGGGCCGGCGACACACCCTGACGGAGAAGTCGACCGAGCTGGGCCTGCCGACCGAGGACCTCACCGGGCTGGACGCGGCGCTGGCCGGGCTGGCGCCGGGGCGTACCCGGGTGTTGCGCGGTTTTGACCCGCGGGTGGACGCGGCCGTGCGGCCCTGGGACGGCCCCCGCGCCGACGGCCAGCCGGCCCGCGACCGCGAGCTGGCCATCGCCATCTCCGAGCTGAAGCTGGTCAAGGACGAGTGGGAGATCGCCCAGCTCCAGGACGCCGTCGACGCGACCGTACGCGGCTTCGAGGACGTGGCCCGGGGGCTGCCGGCCGACCGCGGGGTCTCCGAGCGGCTGCTGGAGGGGATCTTCGCGCTGCGCGCCCGGCACGACGGCAACGACGTCGGGTACGGCTCGATCGTCGGCGCCGGCGAGCACGCCACGATCCTGCACTGGGTGCACAACCACGGCGCCACCCGCCCGGGTGAGCTGCTGCTGATGGACATGGGCGTGGAGAACCGCAACCTCTACACCGCCGACGTCACCCGGGTGCTGCCGGTCGACGGCCGGTTCACCCCGCTGCAGCGCCAGGTCTACGACGCGGTGTACGCCGCCCAGCAGGCCGGCATCGACATCATCAAGCCCGGGGTGGCGTTCCGGGAGGTCCACCTGACCGCGATGCGGGTCCTCGCCGAGGCACTCAAGGACCTCGGCCTGCTCCCGGTGAGCGTGGACGAGGCGATGGACCCGGCGTCAACGGTCTACCGCCGGTGGACGCTGCACGGCACCAGCCACATGCTCGGCATCGACGTGCACGACTGCGCCAACGCGCGCAAGGAGCACTACCGCGACGGCCCGCTCGGCGAGGGCTACGTGCTGACCGTCGAGCCGGGGCTGTACTTCCAGCCCGAGGACGAGCTGGTCCCCGAGGAGCTGCGCGGCATCGGCGTGCGGATTGAGGACGACATCCTGGTCACCGCGACCGGCGCGGTGAACCTGTCGGCCGGTCTGCCCCGCCGCTCGGACGAGGTGGAGACCTGGCTGGCCGAGCAGCGCGAGGCGGGTCCGCGCCTGCCCGGCTGACCCGGTACGACCCCCGGCGGGCCTCGCCGCCGGTGCCTGCGACGTTTCCGTCGTCGCGGCGCCGGTGGCGGGGCCCGCCGCTGTTTGCGCTGCTCACCACCTTCTTCACGACCTGCGCCCCGCTGCGCCCACCCGGCCGATGTGAGGGAAATGCGGGGTTTTCTCAGATACGTCCGCGTCGCGAGGATCCTTCTCATACGGTGTGGATTACAGGCTGCAACCTATTTGTAGCTGCTCGTGCCGCTCAGGTTGGTACGAGCCCGTCTGGTAGCAGGAAAGGGCGGAAGGCTCTGATGTCCAACGACCTAACGACTCCCGACGGCGGGGCCCCTTCGGCCCTGTCGTCGACTAGGCGACGCAAGCTGTGGGTCGCCACCGGCGTGGCCGGCCTGACCGGCGTCGTCGGCCTGGCGGCACTGGGCGGGCTGGCGGCCCGCAACGACAACTCCGACGACCCGAAGCGGGCCAGCGACTCGCAGGCGGCGCCGAAGCAGAACGTCAGCGATGCCGGCCCGGACTCCGACAAGCGTGACGACAAGGACAAGCGAAACGACGACCGGGACCGGGGCGAGGACCGCAACGACCGGGACAAGGACCGGGATCGTGACGAGCACGGTCGGGTGCGGGAGGTGCCGTGTGACGACGAGAAGCTGATCGAGGCTGTCGATCTGGCGAACCGGGATCACGGTGGCACGTTGAAGCTGGCCCCGCACTGCACCTACGAGCTGGACGGCTACGACCGCAAGTCCGGCACGGGCCTGCCGACGATCAAGCAGAAGATCACCATCAAGGGTGAGGACTCCACGATCAAGCGGGACTCCGAGCAGACGTTCCGGCTGTTCCGGGTCGCCGACGGCGGCGACCTGACCCTGAAGGACGTCACGCTCAAGGGCGGCAACGCCTCCGAGTTCAAGTACGGCAACCAGGGCCCGGGCGGACCCGGCGGCCCCGGCGGACCCGGTGGACCGGGCGGACCCGGCGGACCCGGTGGACCGGGTGGACCCGGCGGACCCGGTGGACCGGGTGGACCCGGCGGACCCGGTGGACCGGGCGGACCAGGTGTGCCCGGCGGTCCGGGTGGACCAGGCCAGATGGGCGTGCAGGTCCCCGGGCAGCCCGCCCAGGGTGCCGCAGCGGTGGCCGAGCCGGCGCAGCTGGCCCCCGCCGCGAACGGGGTCACCATGGCTCCGGTCGCGGCCCCGGGTGGCTCGCAGGGCTCCGGTGACCGCAAGGACGATGACCGCAAGGACGATGACCGCAAGGACGGTGACGCCGACGGTGGTGCGTTGCTGGTCGAGCGCGGTGGTAGCGCGCACCTGAAGAAGGTCACGCTGACCCGCAACAACGCCGAGGGCAACGGCGGCGCGATCGCCAACTTCGGCCGCGTCGACATCGAGGACAGCACGATCGAGGACAACCACGCCCGCGAGAACGGCGGCGGCATCTTCAACCTCGGCGACCTCAAGGTCAAGGGGTCCTCCGACCACGACGACCGGTTCTCCCACGGCAAGGGCGAGTCCGCCCGCGACGACAAGGACAAGGACAAGGGCGAGTCCGCCCGGGACAAGGACAAGGACGAGTCCGCCCGGGACAAGGACAAGGGCGAGTCCGCCGACGGCCGGGGTGGCTCCGCCGACGGCAAGGACCGTGACCACGACGACCGGCGCGAGTCCCGCATCGCCAACAACACCGCGGGCAAGAACGGTGGCGGCATCGCCAACGGCCGCGACAAGGACAAGGACAAGGACCACGGCAAGGACCACGGCAAGGACCACGACTCCTGGCCGCGCTTCGAGGGCCGCGACGAGGCCGGCAGCGTGGAGATCTTCAAGACCTCCATCGAGAACAACAAGGCCGGCGAAAACGGCGGCGGCGTGTTCAGCTCCGGCGGGTTCGTCAAGATCGTCCTGTCGGTCATCAAGGAGAACACCGCCTGCGACAGCGGCGGCGGCATCTACGCCCGCAACACCAACCTCGACCTCGAGAAGGTCATCGTCGCCAAGAACCACGCCGACAAGGACGGCGGCGGCATCGTCAACACCGGCGGCGAGGACAAGAAGAACAACGGTCACGACTGGAACAAGGGCAAGGACGACAAGAACAAGGACGACAAGGAGAAGGACAAGGCCACGGCCACCATCTCCGACAGCAAGATCCTCGACAACACCGCCGGCCGCTTCGGCGGCGGCATCTTCAACGGCGACACGGACGTCAAGCTCAAGGAAGGCTTCCAGGACTCGTCCAACGGCAAGGACGACAAGGACGACAAGGACGACAACGCCAGGCTCACCCTGCGCGACACCGAGGTCAAGGGCAACACCGCCCTCAACGGCGGCGGCATCTTCAACAACAAGGGCACCGTCACCCTGACCAAGACCCACGTCACCAAGAACACCGCCACCGACTCGTCCAAGAACCACCGAGTCGCCGGCGGCATCCTCAACAACGAAGGCAAGGTCAAGCTCGACGACAAGTCGACCGTGACCAACAACGACCCCACCAACTGCGCCGGCACCGTCAAGGACTGCTTCAACTGAGCCGACGCACGACCAGGGAGTCCCTTCCCGCCCCCGGCGGGAAGGGACTCCCCCACCCCTACCGGTACGCGTCGCGCCCGGAGGCCCCCGGCACGCGCTTTCGCCCTCCGCGACGCCCTTCGCCACCGGTGACACCTCTGCTGCACCGCCGTCCGTCGTGCTGTTGGCTGCACCGCCCACATACCTAATGTGGGCTTTTTTCGTATACGCCCACGAGGTGAAGAAGGTTCTCATACGTTGTTGTTCAGCAGCTACAACCGATTTGTAGCGAAGGCCGCCTCGCCGTGGCGAAGCGACCTTGTCGGGTACAAGGAGAGGGCAGAGAGCTCCGATGTCCAACTACCTTCGCAATAACGATGACGCCACCCGCGAGACAGCCTCCCCGCTTCGTCGTCGCCGGATCTGGCTCGCCACCGGCGTTGTGGGCCTGACAGGAGCGGTCAGCCTCGCAGGGGTCGCCTACGCGACCACCGGGGCCACCGGCGCCCACCGGTTGACCGACCTGAAGTGGTCCACGGCTCAGCAGCTCACGAGGGACGACGGCCAGGACCGCGACGTCGAGGAGCGGGGCGAGGACCGCAAGGACCGCGACAGGGGCGAGGACCGCAACGACCGGGACAAGGACCGGGATCGTGACGAGCACGGTCGGGTGCGGGAGGTGCCGTGTGACGACGAGAAGCTGATCGAGGCTGTCGATCTGGCGAACCGGGATCACGGTGGCACGTTGAAGCTGGCCCCGCACTGCACCTACGAGCTGGACGGCTACGACCGCAAGTCCGGCACGGGCCTGCCGACGATCAAGCAGAAGATCACCATCAAGGGTGAGGACTCCACGATCAAGCGGGACTCCGAGCAGACGTTCCGGCTGTTCCGGGTCGCCGACGGCGGCGACCTGACCCTGAAGGACGTCACGCTCAAGGGCGGCAACGCCTCCGAGTTCAAGTACGGCAACCAGGGCCCGGGCGGACCCGGCGGCCCCGGCGGACCCGGTGGACCGGGCGGACCCGGCGGACCCGGTGGACCGGGCGGACCGGGTCAGCAGGGCGGACCTGGGCAGCCGGGTCCGGGCGTCCCGGGGCAGCCGGCTGCGGCCGCGCCGCAGGGTGGCGCACCGGTGGCCCAGCCGGCGCAGCTGGCCCCCGCCGCGAACGGGGTCACCATGGCTCCGGTCGCGGCCCCGGGTGGCTCGCAGGGCTCCGGTGACCGCAAGGACGATGACCGCAAGGACGGTGACGCCGACGGTGGTGCGTTGCTGGTCGAGCGCGGTGGTAGCGCGCACCTGAAGAAGGTCACGCTGACCCGCAACAACGCCGAGGGCAACGGCGGCGCGATCGCCAACTTCGGCCGCGTCGACATCGAGGACAGCACGATCGAGGACAACCACGCCCGCGAGAACGGCGGCGGCATCTTCAACCTCGGCGACCTCAAGGTCAAGGGGTCCTCCGACCACGACGACCGGTTCTCCCACGGCAAGGGCGAGTCCGCCCGCGACGACAAGGACAAGGACAAGGGCGAGTCCGCCCGGGACAAGGACAAGGACGAGTCCGCCCGGGACAAGGACAAGGGCGAGTCCGCCGACGGCCGGGGTGGCTCCGCCGACGGCAAGGACCGTGACCACGACGACCGGCGCGAGTCCCGCATCGCCAACAACACCGCGGGCAAGAACGGTGGCGGCATCGCCAACGGCCGCGACAAGGACAAGGACAAGGACCACGGCAAGGACCACGGCAAGGACCACGACTCCTGGCCGCGCTTCGAGGGCCGCGACGAGGCCGGCAGCGTGGAGATCTTCAAGACCTCCATCGAGAACAACAAGGCCGGCGAAAACGGCGGCGGCGTGTTCAGCTCCGGCGGGTTCGTCAAGATCGTCCTGTCGGTCATCAAGGAGAACACCGCCTGCGACAGCGGCGGCGGCATCTACGCCCGCAACACCAACCTCGACCTCGAGAAGGTCATCGTCGCCAAGAACCACGCCGACAAGGACGGCGGCGGCATCGTCAACACCGGCGGCGAGGACAAGAAGAACAACGGTCACGACTGGAACAAGGGCAAGGACGACAAGAACAAGGACGACAAGGAGAAGGACAAGGCCACGGCCACCATCTCCGACAGCAAGATCCTCGACAACACCGCCGGCCGCTTCGGCGGCGGCATCTTCAACGGCGACACGGACGTCAAGCTCAAGGAAGGCTTCCAGGACTCGTCCAACGGCAAGGACGACAAGGACGACAAGGACGACAACGCCAGGCTCACCCTGCGCGACACCGAGGTCAAGGGCAACACCGCCCTCAACGGCGGCGGCATCTTCAACAACAAGGGCACCGTCACCCTGACCAAGACCCACGTCACCAAGAACACCGCCACCGACTCGTCCAAGAACCACCGAGTCGCCGGCGGCATCCTCAACAACGAAGGCAAGGTCAAGCTCGACGACAAGTCGACCGTGACCAACAACGACCCCACCAACTGCGCCGGCACCGTCAAGGACTGCTTCAACTGACCGCCGGTCAGCTCGGGATCCACACACAGGTCCGGCCCCCTGCCACCTCGGTGGCAGGGGGCCGGACCGTCATGGGGTCACTTCTGGACGAAGACCGCCACACTGCGCGCCGGCACGGTGAACGTGCCGGCCGCCCGGTCGAACGAGGCCGTCCGGAGCACCGGGTCGGCCGAGTTCACCAGCACCGGGTGCAGCGCGACATCCGCCCCCCGCAGGCCGGTCACCGTCTGCTTCGCCGTCTCCGGCGTGCCGTTGAAGACCACGGTCAGCGACTTCCACTTCCCGTCCAGCCCGCGGGCGTCCAGGGTCATGGTCAGCACGCCCGGCGTCTCGTTCTCGCCCGAGAGCGGGAAGGCGACGCGCCGCTGCACCTGGCCGGCGGTGGCCAGCCCGAACACCGGCGAGGACTCCCGGATCCGCAGCAGCTCCGCGTACCGGGCGTCGGCCAGGTTGATCGCGGCGCAGTCCGGCACCAGCTTCGGGTCGGCCAGCAGCGGCTTCGCGTACGGCCACTTGTCCTTGTTGTCCTGCTCCGGCGGGAGGCCGACGCCGAACCCGTTGCCCTGCGCGCAGTCCCACCGGATCTGGTTGAACCAGTCACCGGAGTTGTACGAGTTGCGGTCCAGCGACTTCGAGCGCAGCCGCTCGGAGCCGGTGGTGACGAAGCCCGCCCCCTGCCCGAAGGTGGTGGTCGCCAACGCCAGCACCTGCATCCGCGACCGGTCCGTCGCCGAGGTGTCCTGCGGCAGCTTGTACGCCAGCGCGTCGTACAGGATCTCGTTGTCGTGCGCGTCGACGTAGGTGACCGCCTCGCCCGGCGCGGCGGTGTAGCCGGCCGGCGAGCCGTTGTAGTCCACCTGGGCGCCGGTGACCTGCCGGCCCGACGAGTCGGTGAACCGGTAGCCCCGCAGGTTACCGGCGAGCCCCACCTTGATCAGGTCCTGGTAGTGCAGCAGCCGCGCCTTCTGCTCGGCCGCCGTCCCGTTCACGGTGTCGCCGTTGGGGTCGGTGTAGAGACCGGAGGCGAAGCCCTGGATCCGGGGGTTGCCGTCGAAGGGACCGCCGCCGCGCACCGCGTCGCGGAGCCGGTCGTTGAAGGTGGCGATGCCGGTCCCGGCCATGTTGGCCTGGGTGGCCTGCACGAACCGGGCGTCGTTGGCGACCTCGCCGAAGTTCCAGCCCTCGCCGTAGAGCAGGATCTTCTTCCCGTCCACGCCGTCACGGGCCGGGGTGAGCTGGTCCAGCGCGGCCCGCACGGCCAGGATGTTCGCCTTCGGGTGGTGACCCATCAGGTCGAACCGGAACCCGTCCACCTTGTACGCCTTGGCCCAGGTGACCAGGGAGTCCACCACCAGCTTGCCCATCATGGCGTGCTCGGGGGCGGTGTTGGCGCAGCAGGTCGAGTTGGCGACGCTGCCGTCCTCCAGCAGCCGGTGGTAGTAGCCCGGCACCACCTGGTCGAGCACCGACTTCGGGTCGGTGCCCGAGGCGGAGGTGTGGTTGTAGACCACGTCCAGCACCACGCGCAGCCCGGCGCCGTTGACCCCGGCGACCATCTGCCGGAACTCGGTGGTCCGCCTGGCCCCGGCCGGGTCGACGGCGTAGCCGCCCTCCGGCACGGTGTAGTGCAGCGGGTCGTACCCCCAGTTGTAGCCGTCCTTTTCGGCGACCTTCGCCACGCAGGCCTGCTGCTGGTCGGAGTCCGGCGGCAGCTTCGCCAGGTCGCAGTCGGGCTGCTGCTGGGCGGCCCGCTTCTCGGGGATGGTGGCGAAGTCGAACGAGGGCAGCAGGTGCAGGTAGTTGACCCCGGCGTCGCCGAGCGCCTTCAGGTGCTTCATGCCGGCCGTGTTCGGGTCGGTGAAGGCGAGGTAGGTGCCCCGCTTCTCCGCCGGCACGGTGGCGTCGGCGATCGAGAAGTCCCGTACCGACAGCTCCGAGATCTGCGCCTTCGACGCCGGCACCGCCGGCGGCTTGCGCAGGTTGGCCCAGCCGGACGGGGCCAGCGACTCCTCGGACAGGTCGACGATCTGGCTGTGCGTCGAGTCCGGCGCGAGCGCCACCGAGTACGGGTCCGTCACCGCGGCGGTGACCACCTTCTGCGCCGCCGGCTGCCAGGCCTCGACCTGGTAGCGGTAGTACTTGCCGGCCCAGGCCTTCGTGCCGCGCACCGACCAGACGCCGGTGCGGTCGTTGCGGCTCATCGCCACCGTCCTCGGCTCGGCCGTGGGCGAGTCGAAGAGCTGCAGCGACACCGTCCGGGCGGTGGGCGCCCAGACGGCGAGGGTGGGCACCCGGCCGGCGAAGGTGGCGCCCAGCCGGGCGTCGGTGGCCCGGGCGTAGACGTCGTCGAGCACGCCCGGGATCTGCACGCCGGTCGCGCCGAGCAGCACGCCCTCGGCGTCGCGCTCGGTCACCACCAGCTGCCCGCGCAGCGCCGCCGGGACCTTGGCCAGGTCGGCCCGGTCCAGCGTGAAGGTGCGGTACGACCACAGGTGCGGGAAGGCCGCACGCTGGGCCTCGGTGAGCCCGTTGCGCTGCGCCCGCAGCGGCAGTGAGGTGTACGTCCCGGCCAGCTCGCCGTCGGCGATGCTCAGCCCGCCCGCCGGGGCGGCCACCAGGGCGTACTGCTTGCCGTCGGTCGGAGGAGTCAGCCAGGCGACGGTGGACCGGTCGATCCAGTGCGCCTTCTGCTTGGTGATGTCCAGGTCCCGGGCGGGGCCGGAGGAGGTGGGCGGCAGCAGCCGGCCCTTCACCCCGGCGAGCAGCCAGACCTCACGCCCGGCGCTGGCGAAGTCCAGCCGCTGGTCGTCAGGCTGATCCTTGGTGTCGCCGGAGTGGATGATGTAGCTCAGCCCGGTCGCGCCGGCGGCCAGCGGCACCCGGAAGACCGCGCCGTAGGCGTCGATCTTCTCCGGCTTGAGCGGGTTGGACCAGTCGGTGGGGTTGGCGGCGCCGTCCCAGAGGTGCAGACCCCAGCCGGCGTAGTCGTTGTCGGCCTTGCGCCAGTGGATGACCGCGGTGCTCTCGTCGACCGCCGGGTCGGGCTCGCCGGTGGCGGCCTGCCGGGTCGGGTAGAGCGTCGGGTCGCCCTGCTTGACCCAGACCTCGCCGGTCTGCGTCACGTCGATCGTGCGGTCGTTCGCGACGTCCTTGTTGCCGTTCTTGTCGACGACCAGGAAGCCGACCGACTTCGCGCCCGGCTTGAGCTTGACCCAGGCGAACCGGCCGTAGGAGTCCTCACCGGCGAACGGCTGCCCCTTGGGCCACTCGGTGGCGTACGCCGGGTCGATGTCACCCCAGGTGTAGAGGCCCCAGTCGTCGTACCCGCCGGCGGGACGCTGGTAGTGCACGACCGCCCAGTCCCGGGCGGCGCTCTGCGCCGGGGTGCCGACCACGCCGGTGGCGCGGGTGCCGGCGGTCCGCCCCTTGCCGTCGCGGACGACGGCCTTGTACTCGACCTTCGTCCCGCCGGGCAGGCCGGTCAGGTCGTGGTGGACGGTGTACGGGGCGGTGTGCGCGCTGCCCAGCAGCGTCCACCTGCCGCCGGGCACCCGGGCGGCGAAGGTGACGGTGGCCAGCGGGTCGCCGGTGACCTGGGCGGTGACGGTGGCCCGGGTGGCGACCGGGTCGGCGCCGGGCGCGCTGAGGGTGATGCCCGGCGCGGCGGTGGCCTGCGGGATGGGGCGACCGGCCTTGAGTACCACGGCCGCCATCGGCGGCACGGTCAGGCCGAGCTTGCCGTCCGCGCCGGCGGTGGCGGTGGCCGCGCCGCCGTAGACGCCGGTGAAGGCGGTGCCGGCGGACCAGGTGTCGACGGAGACGGACTGCGTGGTGGCGGCGTTGTTCACGGCCACCACGTACTCGGTGCGGTCGGCCGGGGCGATCCGGGAGAAGGCGAAGACGCCGGCGCCGTCGGCCGCGTACCGGGTGACCTGGATGCCGTCGCGCAGCGCCGGGTGGGCCTGGCGCAGCGTGCCCAGCTCGGCGATGGTGCGGTAGAGCGGGTGGCCGGTGTCGTACTGGTCGTCGGCGTGGGTGCGGGTGGTGCCGATCAGGTCGTCGTCGAGGTAGTCCGCCACCTTGGTGGCGAACATGTCCTGCCGGGCGTCCTTGTCGCCGCCGGGGCCGGTGAAGCCCTGCTCGTCGCCGGAGTACACGACCGGCTGGCCCCGGGTGAGGAACATCAGCTGGTGGGCGAGCTGGTCGCGGCGCAGCTGGGTGGCGTCGTCGCCGCCGGAGGCGGCGATGAAGGAGCCGATCCGGCCCATGTCGTGGTTGCCGAGGAAGGTGGTCAGCCGGTTGGCGCCGGTGTCCCGGGCGGCGTACAGGTCGTCGCGGGCGTACACGTCGGCGAGGGCCTTGGCGGAGCCGTCGGCGGCGGTGTAGCCGCGCGCGGCCTCCTGGAAGGAGAAGTCCAGGGTGGCCGGCAGGCCACCGCGCCGTACGTAGGTCGAGGTGACCTCCTGGTCGGCGCTGTAGACCTCGCCGAACATGAAGAAGTCCTTCTTGCCGGCGGCGTCGGCGGCCCGCTTGATGCCCCGGCTGAACTGCGGCCAGAAGTCGAGGTTGACGTGCTTGACGGTGTCGAGCCGGAAGCCGTCGACGCCGGTGCTGGCGATCCAGTCACCGTAGGCCTTGGTCAGCCCCTGCACCACCTCGGGACGCTCCGTCCACAGGTCGTCCAGGCCGAAGAAGTCGCCGTACTCGCTGTTCTCGCCGGCGAAGGTCGAGTCACCGCGGTTGTGGTACATGGTCGGGTCGTTCAACCAGGCCGGCACCTTCACCTTGGCGTCCGCCGGGGTGGCGAAGGTCGGGGTGTACGGGCCCGCGTCCGCGGTTACCGCCGGGAAGTCCCGGGTGCCGTCGGCGTAGTTGCGGTCCTCGAAGGCGCGCCCCTGCGCGTCGGTGTACGGCGAGGTCTTCTTGTCGACGTACGCGTACTTGTCCTCGCCGTACTTGATGACATCGGCGGTGTGGTTGACGATGACGTCAAGGTAGACCTTGATGCCGCGCTGGTGGGCGAGCTTGACCAGCTTCCGCATCTCCTCGTTGGTGCCGAAGTGCGGGTCGACCTGGGTGAAGTCGGTGATCCAGTAGCCGTGGTAGCCGGCCGAGATGTCCGCGCCGCTGCCCTGCACGGGGCGGTTCTTGAAGATCGGCGCGAGCCAGATGGCGGTCGTTCCCAGGCCCTGGATGTAGTCCAGCTTGTCGATGACGCCCTTGAGGTCGCCACCGTGGTAGAAGCCCTTGTCCTTCGGGTCCAGGCCGGTGCGCAGGCGGTCGCCGGTGAGCCCGCCGGAGTCGTTGCGCTTGTCGCCGTTGGCGAACCGGTCCGGCAGTACGAAGTAGAACTGCTCGGCGCGGCCCGTGCCGGCGCCGGCCTTCAGCAGGGCCTCGGTCGAGGGCTCGGCGCCCCACTGGGCGGCGCCGGCCGCGGCCAGGGTGTCGACGGTGGGGGTCCGGTCGGTGGCGTCCGCGCCGAGCTGGTTGACGGCGACCGGGACGCCGACGAGGGCGAGGGTGAGGGTGGAGACCAAGGCGAGCAGTGCCTTGCGAGATATCGGCGGGGGTTTCATCGACGGCCTTCCTCTGGTCGCTGATTCGCCCGCACGCTAGCTCTTGCCGAAACATTCTGCAATACCTTGCAAACATGGTCGCAACAAAGCAGCCTCCTTGCGAAACGTGCCGTCGTTCCGGCGCGCGGGAAGGTCACCCCGCGCCACCGGACAGCGGGCGGGTCAGAGGCCGGCGCAGGCGGCGCCGTCGACGGCGCATTCGCTCGGGCGGGTGTTCTCGCCGGTGTGTTCGAGGTGGAACCGCAGCGCCACGGACGCGCCGCCGTCGAGGTCCACCCCGCTGGCGTACGTGAAGACGCCGTCGGACATCCGGGAGGTGCCCTGCGGCGCACCCTCCACCCAGGAGCTGGCCACGCGACTGCCGGCCGGCAGCACCAGGCGCACCGTCCAGGGGCGGGGACCGGCGGCCGCGTTGGCGAGCAGCACCTCGCCGATGAAGCCGCCGTCGAAGGAGTTCACCACCCGGTACCGCCCGGTGACCGGCGACGGCGGCGGAGGCGGCGGGGTCGACTCCGGTCGCGCGTCCCGTCCCGCGGCGGAGGACGCCGGGTGCCCGCTGGGCGTCGGACCGGGCGGCGGATCGCTGCGGCGCGGGGTGAGCTGCGGGGCGCCCGGGGCGGGCAGGGCGACCGGGGCCCGCGACGGCGGACTCGACGGCAGGTCGGGCAGCGCCACGGTGGCGGGCAGGTCAGCCGGGCGGGCGGTCTCCGGCTCGCGGCCGCGGGACGCCGCCAACGCGACGACCAGCAGCACCACCATCACCACGACCCCGGTGGCCACCAGCAGCCAGGGCGACGAGGCGAGCGCCGTGGCGGCCCGGGACGAGCGGCGACGCGTGCCGGACATGCCCCTCCCTCATCCGTGCCGTTCGGCGAGCGTAGCCATCATCGGCAGGGCCGGAAAGTCTGCGCGCCGGCACTGTCCTGATGGTACGGACGCGTCCAGTGCTCAGCCGATGGTGCAGTCCGCCCCGTTGACGGTGCACTGGCCCGGACGGTCACCGGTGCCGGTCCGGCCGAACGTCATGGACACCACGGCGCTCTCCCCCGCCGACAGGGGCCTGGTGCCGCTCAGCACGAACCAGCCACTGCCCTGGGTACGCACCGACAGCCCCGAGTCCGACGACGCCCGGATCGACTTGACGTTGCCCGTGAACAGCAGCTCCACCTGCCACTCGCGAGCCCCGCCGGTGGTGTTGCGCACCGTCAACCGGGCGGAGAACGAGTCCCGGTCGCTGGAGGTGGCCTGGTAGTCCGCGCTCACCCGGCCGGAGCCGGCGGCCGGTGCGCGGGTCGTCGGCGTCGCGGCCGGCCGGCGGGTGCTGGCCCGCGGCGACGGGGTGGCGCTGGCCGTCCGCGACGGGGTGGCGTCCACGGCGACCAGCGGGGTGTCGGCGGGCGGCGTCGCGGACGACGTCACGGAGGGCATCCTCGGCAGGTACATCGGCGGCGCCGGCTCCGGCGCCGCCGGGTGCTCCGGTCCGCGGAAGGAGAGCAGGGCGAACACCAGCAGGACGGCGAGCAGACCGACGCCGAGCAGCACGACGATCCACGGCATCGACGCCAGCACGGCGGGTGCGGATCGCGCCCCCGGCCGTGGGGCCGAGTGGTCGGACATGGGGTCCCCCTTGTCGGAGCAGACGCGCCAGCCTAGCCAGCAAAGATGTCGGACAGCAGAGGGCCCGCCCGGTACGGTCCGTCCGGCCGGTACGGGTCGGAAAACGGCTGGCCGCACGAGACCGATTCGGGTCCGGTCGGGTCAGCCCCGGACCGACGCCGCCCACCGAACGGCCGCCCGACAGTCGTCACGCCGCGCGGATGACGGTGCAGATGGCCGGACCGTCCTCGGTGGTGCGCAGCAGGTAGCGGTACCGCTCGCCCGGCACCGCCCGACCCTGGCTGTCCAGGAACTCCCACTGCACGGCCACCTCGGTCAGCAGCGCGGAGACCGGCTGCACGTCCTCGATCAGCGCGTTCGCCGCGACCAGCTCCCGTTCCTGGTAGTCCGGGGCGGCGCCGACGAAGGAGAGCGCGACGGCGGCCAGCGTGCTGAAGGAGAAGCTGTACGTGTCGGCAACCACCAGCCCGGGCAGGGCGTAGCAGCCGGCGAGGGCGGGTACGTCGCCGGCGGTGAGCGCCACGCCGTACCGGTCGAAGAAGTCGGTCAGCGTGTCGAGATCGGTGGAGGCTCTCACGGCGTCACCAATTGCCGCCGACGGGCGCCGGCAAACCTCAGCGCGGCGGGATGTGCACCTCGATCTCGGCGCCGAGCTTGGCCCGACCGGCCAGGTCAAGGTCGTCGCCGCTCCAGAACCGACCCGGGTCGTACCAATTCGGACGGCGGCCGGCCGGCAGCAGCCCCATCGCCTCGTAGGTCACCGCCACCACCTCGGCGCAGTACGCGGTCTCCAGCGCCCGGTCCGACACCGGCACCGCGGAGCGGTCCCAGCGGCCCGGCAGCCGCACCTGCGGCACCCGGCCCCGCGCCCAGCGCCAGGCGAGCTGGGCGGTGGAGGGGAAGGGTGTGCCGTCGAGCCGGGCGACGGTACGCAGCACCGCCTGCTCCATCGCCGCGTCGGCCGGCGGGTCGAGCTGGCGCAACCAGGCCCGCTGCCCGTACCGGTTGGCCCAGACGCAGACCGCGTCGCGCAGGTCGTGCAGCTGCACGCCGCGCTGGTGGCTGCCGGTCCACATGTCCGGCAGCGAGCGGCCCAGCTCGGCGTGCCACATCAGGGGCGGCATGTCGTCCAGCACCACGGCCATGCCGACGTGGTTGACCGGGCTGTTCGTGGTGAGCTGGATGGCGCGGTCGGGCACGCTCCGGCCGCGGAACACCCACACGTCTCCGGTACGGGTCAGGTCGACGGCCTCGTCCAGGCTGATGCTCATGCCGTCGCCCCGGTGTTTCGCTCGCTGCGGTCGCTCATGGGCCACTACCCTAGGCCGATGCGGCAACGGATGCGGTGGTGGAAGGTACTCGGTCTGGCCGGCCTGGCCGGCGTCGCGGCGTCCGGCGTGGTCATCGCCCGCGCCGAGCGGCGCCGCCGGTCGTACACGCCGGAGGAGATCCGGGACCGGCTGCGCGAGCGGCACGCGCAGGCCGCGGGGAACGGCACGCCAGCCGGCGAGCAGGCCTGACCCGGCGGGCGCGGCTCAGCGCTCGGGCTCGGCCCCGGCGCGGCGCAGCGCCTCGTCGAGCGCTCCGGGGGTACGCCCGAGCACCGCGCTGCCGTCGTCGAGCAGCAGGATCGGCCGCTGGATGAGCTCCGGATGCGCCACCATCGCCTCGATCCAGCGGGGCTCGGTGGCGTCGTCGCGGGGCCAGTCGGCCATGCCCCGCGCCACCGCGGCCGGCTCCCCGGTGCGGCAGATGTCCCACGCGCGCGCCTCGAGCCGGCGCAGCACCTCGGTCAACTCGGCCACGCTCGGCGGCTGCTCCAGGTACGCCCGCAGCCGGTACGGCACCCGCGCCTCGTCGAGGGTGGTGCGGGCGCAGGTGGACTTCGAGCAGGACGGGTTGTGCCAGATCTCCATGACCGACATGGTGACAGACCACCTGCCGACCTGTCCCAATTCATCCATAGTGGATGGTGGACGGGGCATCGGAGCAGGGGCTTGGCGGCTACCATCCCGGCATGGCGACGCCCTTCGACCGGACACCGTTCGTCCTGTCCCCGCCGGCCGCCCCCGTCGACCGGCACGGCCAGGTGGACCTGCACCTGCCGGCGGGTGACGGACCCCGGCCCGCCGTGGTGCTGGTCCACGGCGCACCGCTGCCACCCGGCGCGTCCGATCCGCGCGACTGGCTCCTCTACCGCGGATACGGTGCCCTCCTGGCCGAGCAGGGCCTCGTCGCCGCGGTCGTCAGCTACCGGGTGGACGAGCTGACGGGCTTCCCGGCCGCGGCCGAGGACGTCGCGGCGGCCGTCGCGCAGGTCCGCGCCGATCCCCGGGTCGACGCCGACCGGCTGGTGCTCTGGTTCTTCTCCGGCGGCGGCCTGCTGCTGGGCGACTGGCTGCGCGCCGCGCCGTCGTGGCTGCGCGGGCTGGTCGGCACCTATCCGCTGCTGGAGCCGCTGCCCGGTTGGGAGGTCGAGGCCCGGTTCCACCCGGTCGACGCCGTGGCGTCCGCCGGCGACCTGCCGATCCTGCTGGTCCGGGCGGGTCGGGACATGCCGCCGGTGCTGGCCGGGATCGAGGCGTTCACCTCGGCGGCGGCGGCGAGTGGCCGTTCCGTGCGGGTCCTCGACGTACCCGACGGACGGCACGGCTTCGACGCACTGGACCACACCGATCAGTCCCGGGACGCCGTGCGCGCGGCCCGCGACGCGGTGGTCGCGCTGCTGCGCGACGCCTAGCGCCGGGGCGCTCGAAACCGGTGGCGCGGCGCCGCGGTGCGCCGTTACCGTGCTGCCGAACCACGTCGTCCAGTCGAAGGACGTGCCGTTGTACACCCTGTGAGACCTCCCGAGCGCTGATCTGTCGCGCGTCGCGCATGTGCGCCGCGCTCCTTCTTGCTGCGGACTTCTCACTGAAATCGGTGTACTTCTGTGCTCGAAAACTGGATAGTCGTGCCCACCTGCCTGCCGCTCATTCGCCGCCGATGCCACGCGTGCGCGTCCGAGCGCTTCCGGGCGAGCGGCAAATTTCGCGTCAACGCCAACCACAAGCTCCTCGACGCCTGGCTCCTCGCGCTCTGCACCGCTTGCGGGGAGACTACGAAGCTCGCGGTCCTGGAACGGATGACCGTCCGCTCCATCCGACCTGAGCTGCTTGACCGGCTGCATGACAACGACCCTGGCCTGACAGCTGAGCTGCTCCAGGATCCGGTCGTGCAGCGCCGTAACCGCATCGCCCTCGACTGGGACGACGCCTGGCGCCTCGTCACCGGCGGATCGGATCACCTGGACCGCGAGGTGGTCGACGTCTCGGTCCGCTTTGCGGCGCGGATCCCTGTCCGGCCGGTGCGACTGATCGCTGACGGTTGCGGTCTCTCGCGGGCCGAGGTCGAGAGACTGATAACGGAGGGGAAGGTCGTTTCGGCGGTCCGGCTGAGCGGCAAGCTCTCCGGCGACTTCACCTTCACGCTGAAGCGCTGAACCCTCCTCGGGCTCACGGGCCTGTCCGGCATGATCCGCCGGACAGGCCCGGCCGGCCGGATCGGCGTGGGCGGTGGGGGCCGGTGGTCGACCGCCGACACCTCGACCGAGGTCGTCACCCGCTCCTCCGGATCGGCGCCGGATGTCCGGATTCGGGGGGCGCTCGCGTGCCTGAATGTCGGGTTTGCCCTGCGGTGTCGGGTGGTCGGGGCAGGCCGGGTGGTGGAATGGTCGGCGGGGCGGGGTCGTTGTACATGGCATACGGCGCTTGGCCCCCCGGCCGGACGGTGAACCGGCAAGTCAGGCCCGGTGGAATGCCGGCCCGCACCGGTTGGTTACATCCCCCGGCACCATGGGCCTCGGGCCTGTGGAATGCGCAGCCCGCCGGGCTGGTTACATCCCCCCGGACACCCGAGCAGAGCCCCTTTGTGCGGCCGCCGGGCATCCCCCTTCTTTGACTTCCTTTCACGCGCAGCCGTCCCCCGGCGGTGTGTGCGTGTCCCCCGATCGAAAGGTGCACCCTCATGCGTACCGATCTGATCCGCAAGACCGTTCTGACCGCTGCCGGCATCGCCGCGACCGCCGGTGGGATCGCCGGCCCGGCCCTCGCCGCGCACGCCGCCCCCACCCAGGGCGCCACCGCCTCGATGCAGACCGACCGGGGCAACGACCGTAAGCCGCACGGCGAGCGGGAGCTCAACGTGCGCTACGAGGCCCAGCCGAACTTCTACTACTGCGGCCCCTCGGCCACCCGCAACGCCCTGTCCGTGCAGGGCAAGGACATCGACGTCGACGCCGTGGCCAAGGAAATGGGCACCACCGAGGCCGGCACCAACAGCATCAACGACATCACCCCGGTACTGAACAAGGAGACCGGCAAGAAGGTCTACCGCTCGGTCGAGATCCGCGACAGCAAGGCCGACCGCAAGCAGACCGACAAGCTGCGCGCCGACGTCATCCGCACCATCGACGACGGCCGGGCCGTGGTCGCCAACATCGCCGGCACCGCCACCGACACCGACGGCACCACCCACTCCTTCGAAGGCGGGCACTACATCAGCGTCATCGGCTACCGCGACGGCGGCAAGACCGTCACCATCGCCGACTCGGCCAACCCCGACCAGGCCTCCTACCGGATGAGCATCGACAACCTCGCCGACTGGATCGCCACCCGCGGCTACTCCACCGCCTCCTGACCCACCGCACCACCGACAAGGGCCGGCCCCACCCGGGGCCGGCCCTTTCGTCGTCTCTGGTGGTGGCGGCGGGTCAGCCGTCGCGGCCGGCCCGGACCGGCTCGGCCGGCTCCGACGCGGGCTCCTGGTCCAGCTGCCGGGCCCGGCGCCGCAGCCACCAGGTGCTGCCCAGCCCGGCGAGTACCGCGAGCACCAGGCCCGCCCAGGAGATGTCCTTGAGCCAGTGCTCGGCGGCCCGGCCGACGGTGTAGAGCAGGTACGTCGTGCCGAAGGCCCAGACCAGCCCGCCGGCCGCGTTGGCGACCAGGAACCGGCGGTACGGCACGTGCAGCGCGCCCGCGAGGGGCCCGGCCAGGATCCGCAGCAGCGCGACGAACCGGCCGAAGAAGACCGCCCAGACGCCGTGCCGGGCGAAGCTCTGCTCGGCCCGGGCGAGCTGCGCGGGGCCGAGGTGTCGGGGGAAGCGCCGCCCCAACCGGGCCAGCAGCGGACGGCCGCCGCGCCGGCCCACCGCGTACCCGATGGAGTCGCCGACGATGGCGCCGAACGCCGCGGCGCAGGCCACCCACTCCGGCTCGACCACCCCGGCGGCGGCCAGCAGGGCGGAGCTGACCAGCACGATCTCGCCGGGGAGCGGGACACCCATGCTCTCGACACCGATCACCCCGGCGACGATCAGATAGACCGCGACCGGGGGCAGCGCGGAGAGCCAGTGCTGTACGTCGACCACCCGCCACCCCTTCCGATCCGACCCCGAACCCTACCCGCGCCGCCGCGGCCGGGTGGGGTGCTCGGCGGCTCGACCGTCCCGCTCACCCCCGTCGGAGCGGGACGGCCGGTGCGGATCGGCGGCGGTCAGCCGGTGATCGGGGCGACGAACTCCAGCCGGTTGCCGTGCGGGTCCTCGGTGTGGAACCGCCGCATCCCGGGCAGCTCGTCGTCACCCCAGGTGACCGGGTGTCCGGCGGCGGCCAGCCGGGCGGCGAGGTCGTCCAGGTCGGGGCGGAGCAGGGCCGGGTGCGCCTTGCGGGCGGGGCGGAAGCCGTCCTCGACGCCCAGGTGCAGCTCCGCGCCGTACCCGGTGAACCAGCAACCACCGCGGGCGGCGAGGGCCGGCGGTTTGGGCTTCTCGACCAGGCCGAGCAGGCCGGCGTAGAAGGCCCGGGAGGCCTCCTCGGAGCCGCGTGGGCAGGCGAGCAGGACGTGATGGATCATGGTGGCACCTCCTCGTCCCGAACCCTGGCACGAGGTTGCGCGAATAGCAAGACGGACGTACGGTTTTGTTGACGACGAGAATCGGCGGTAAGTGTCACCTAACCTGGGCGGCGCTCCGACCGGTGCGACAGACTGCTCAGGACTACTCACGGTCGCTGGTGTGAAGGAGTACGACGTGGCGAGCCTCGACACCTTCGGTGCGAAGACCCAGCTACGCGTCGGAGACGCGAGCTACGAGATTTTCAGGATTGACAAGGTGGAGGGCCACGACCGGCTGCCCTACAGCTTGAAGGTCCTGCTGGAGAACCTGCTGCGGACCGAGGACGGCGCGAACATCACCGCCGACCACATCCGCCAGCTCGGCGGCTGGGACCCGACCGCCGACCCCAGCGTGGAGATCCAGTTCACCCCGGCGCGGGTGCTCATGCAGGACTTCACCGGCGTGCCCTGCGTCGTGGACCTGGCCACCATGCGGGAGGCCGTCCGCGACCTCGGCGGCGACGCCACCAAGGTCAACCCGCTCGCCCCGGCCGAGCTGGTCATCGACCACTCCGTCATCGCCGACCTGTTCGGCCGCGAGGACGCCTTCGCGCGCAACGTCGAGCTGGAGTACGAGCGCAACAAGGAGCGCTACCAGTTCCTGCGCTGGGGCCAGACCGCGTTCAACGAGTTCAAGGTCGTCCCGCCGGGCACCGGCATCGTGCACCAGGTCAACATCGAGTACCTGGCCCGCACGGTGATGGAGCGCAACGGCCAGGCGTACCCGGACACCGTGGTCGGCACCGACTCGCACACCACCATGGTCAACGGCCTGGGCGTGCTGGGCTGGGGCGTCGGCGGCATCGAGGCCGAGGCCGCGATGCTCGGCCAGCCGGTCAGCATGCTGATCCCGCGGGTCGTCGGCTTCAAGCTGCACGGCGAGATGCCGGCCGGCACCACCGCCACCGACCTGGTGCTGACCATCACCGAGATGCTGCGCAAGCACGGCGTGGTCGGCAAGTTCGTCGAGTTCTACGGCCCCGGCGTCAGCGCCGTGCCGCTGGCCAACCGGGCCACCATCGGCAACATGTCCCCGGAGTACGGCTCGACCGTGGCGATCTTCCCGATCGACGCCGAGACCGTTCGCTACCTGGAGCTGACCGGACGCGACCCGCAGCAGGTCGCGCTCGTCGAGGCGTACGCCAAGGAGCAGGGCCTCTGGCACGACCCGGAGCGCGAGCCGGAGTACTCCGAGCGGCTGGAGCTGGACCTCTCCACCATCGAGCCGTCGCTGGCCGGCCCGAAGCGCCCGCAGGACCGAGTGCCGCTGGGCAGCGCCAAGACGCTGTTCCGCTCCGCGCTGACCGACTACGTCGCCGACGACTCCGCCGGTGAGCGTGACCTCAAGCCGGGCGTCGCCCGCGAGCAGCTGCCGCGCGGCGCCAACGGCCCGGCCGACGAGGCCAGCGCCGAGTCCTTCCCGGCCAGCGACCCGCCGGCCAACGAGTTCAGCGACCCGGCCGACGAGCCGCGCGACCTGGAGACCGCCGCGGCCGGCGCCGGCGGGCGCGCCACCAACCCGGTCCGGGTGACCAGCGCCGACGGCGTCGAGTACGAGCTGGACCACGGCGCCGTGGTGATCGCCGCCATCACCTCCTGCACCAACACCTCCAACCCGCAGGTGATGATCGGCGCGGCGCTGCTCGCCCGCAACGCGGTCGACAAGGGCCTCACCCGCAAGCCGTGGGTGAAGACCACCCTGGCGCCGGGCTCCAAGGTCGTCATGGACTACTACGACCGCGCCGGCCTCACGCCCTACCTGGACAAGCTCGGCTTCAACCTGGTCGGCTACGGCTGCACCACCTGCATCGGCAACTCCGGCCCGCTGCCGGAGGAGGTCTCCGCCGCGGTCAACGAGGGCGACCTCGCCGTCGTCTCGGTGCTGTCCGGCAACCGGAACTTCGAGGGCCGGATCAACCCGGACGTCAAGATGAACTACCTGGCGTCCCCGCCGCTGGTGGTCGCGTACGCGCTGGCCGGCACGATGGACATCGACCTGGCCAACGAGCCGCTCGGCGAGGACAGCGAGGGCAACCCCGTCTTCCTGCGCGACATCTGGCCGAACAGCGCCGAGATCCAGGACGTCATCGCCCAGGCGATCGGCGCCACCGGCTTCAGCGCCGCGTACGCCGACGTCTTCGCCGGCGACGAGCGCTGGCAGTCGCTGCCCACCCCGACCGGTGACACCTTCGCCTGGGCGGGCGATTCCACCTACGTCCGCAAGCCCCCGTACTTCGAGGGCATGCAGCGGGAGCCGAAGGCCGTCGTGGACATCAGCGACGCCCGGGTGCTGGCCAAGCTGGGTGACTCGGTGACCACCGACCACATCTCCCCGGCCGGCTCGATCAAGGCCGACTCCCCCGCCGGCAAGTACCTCGCCGAGCACGGCGTGCCGCGCCACGAGTTCAACTCGTACGGCTCGCGCCGGGGCAACCACGAGGTGATGATCCGGGGCACCTTCGCCAACATCCGGCTGCGCAACCAGCTGGTCCCGGGCGTCGAGGGCGGCTTCACGGTCAACCACCTGACCGGCGAGCAGACCTCGATCTACGACGCCTCGATGGCGTACCAGGAGGCGGGCGTCCCGCTGGTCATCCTGGCCGGCAAGGAGTACGGCTCCGGTTCGTCGCGCGACTGGGCGGCCAAGGGCACCATGCTGCTCGGCGTCAAGGCGGTCATCGCCGAGTCGTACGAGCGGATCCACCGCTCCAACCTGATCGGCATGGGCGTGCTGCCGCTGCAGTTCCCGGTGGACACCACCGCGGAGTCGCTCGGCCTCACCGGCACGGAGACCTTCTCCATCACCGGCGTGACCGCGCTCAACGACGGCGACACCCCGCGCACGGTGCAGGTCACCACCGACACCGGCGTGGAGTTCGACGCCGTGGTCCGGATCGACACCCCGGGCGAGGCGGACTACTACCGGCACGGCGGCATCCTGCAGTACGTGCTGCGCCGGATGATCGCGAGCTGACGTACCACGACGACAGGGCCCCTTCCCGCGCTGGCGGGGAGGGGCCCTGTGTCGTCGGTGCGGGTGCCCGGCGCTCGCGGCGCGGGGGCGGTCAGTCCTCCCGGCGGCGGGCCTCCCGGGTCTTCATGGCGTGCTCCATGAGCGTGACCAGCACGTCCCGGCTGGACTCCCGCTGCCGGGCGTCGCAGAGCAGCACCGGCACGCCCGGGTCCAGGTTGAGCGCCGCCTGCACCTCGTCCAACTGGTAGCGCCGGGCGTCCTCGAAGCAGTTCACCGCCACCACGAACGGGGTGCCCCGCTCCTCGAAGTAGTCGATCGAGGGGAAGCAGTCCGCCAGCCGGCGGGTGTCCGCCAGCACCACCGCCCCGATCGCGCCCAGGGCCAGCTCGTCCCAGACGAACCAGAACCGGTCCTGGCCGGGGGTGCCGAAGAGGTAGAGCACCAGGTCGTCGCTGATGGTGATCCGGCCGAAGTCCATCGCCACCGTGGTGGTGGTCTTGTCCTCCACACCGGACAGGTCGTCGACCCCGATGCCGGTCTCGGTCAGCACCTCCTCGGTGCGCAGCGGCCTGGTCTCGCTCACCGAGCCGACCATGGTGGTCTTGCCCGCGCCGAAGCCGCCGGCGATCAGGATCTTGATCGCGGTGGGCAGCGGCGGCGCTCCCGCCGGCCGGTCAGAGTGCCCGTAGTCCATTGATCACCGCCTCGAAGACGCTTTCGTCAGGTAGGCCGGCGCTGCCGCGCGGCGGCCGCACCATCACCAGTTCGCGGGCCATCAGGTCGCCCAGGAGGACCCGGACGGTCCCCACCGGCAGGTCCAGATGGGCGGCGACCTCCGCCACGGACTGCATCCGCTGGCAGAGCGCGACGATCGCCAGGTGCTCCGGGCCCAGCCCGGACTCCGCGCCGGCATCCGCGCGGGTCGCCGTCACCAGGGAGATGAGGTCGAACGTGCCGGTGACCGGGCGGGCCCGGCCGCGGGTGACCGCGTACGGCCGGACCACCGGCCCGGCGTGGTCGTCCACCCACCTGTCCTCGGAACCGCCCTCGACCCTCATCGCCGCTACTTCCCGCCGGCCGGCTGGTCGAGCCCCCGGGTCGGCGACGCGACGAACTTGCCCACCCGGGTCACCAGCATCGCCATCTCGTAGGCGATCAGACCGACGTCGGCGTCCTCGGCGGCGAGCACCGCCAGGCAGGCGTTGCGCCCGGCCGCCGTCACGAACAGGAACGACGACTGCATCTCGATGATGGTCTGCTGGACCTGCCCGCCGCCGAATCGCTTGCCCGCGCCCCGGGCCAGGCTCTGGATCCCGGCCGCCATCGCCGCCAGGTGCTCACCGTCGTCCCGGCTCAGCCCCCTCGACGAGGCCATCAGCAGGCCGTCGGAGGAGAGCGCCACGGCGTGTTCGGCCTGCTTGACCCGACCGACCAGATCGTCCAGCAGCCACGTCAGGTCGGCACTCGAAGCCGTCTTCTGCCCCACTCGTCGTCCTCTTCTCCCCCGGCTGGTGTCGCCGTACGTCGGTGTTGCCGTGCCCCGTCGCGCGGTTGCTTCTCCTCGCGCCGCCGTCAGGTCGCCTGACCGTCCCCGTTCTCCGGCCCGTTGCCGGACCGCGCCCCGGTGGCGGCGCCTCCCAGCAGGCGGGCGGCATCGGTCCGGCCACGCCGGGTGCCCGTCTGGTAGGAGCTCATCATCTTGCGCACCTGCTCCGGCACGCGCGCCGCCTGCTCGTCGGGCTCGTCGTCGGTCGCCGCCTGCTCAGCGCGCAGCTCCGGCACGATGTTGGCCTGCCGTACCCGCACCGGCAGGCCGGAATCCGTCACCCGGCCGTCCGCGCCGGCCGGCGTCCGGTCGTCCGTGCCGGCGGGCGTCCGGTCGTCCGCGCCGGCGGGCGTCCGGTCGTCCGTGCCGGCGGGCGCCCGGTCCTCGGTGGTCGCTTCCGGCACGGCCGCGTCGACCGGCGTCGGGACGGCCACGGGCCGCTGCGGCGCGGCGGTCCGGGCCACGGTGGTCGGCAGGCCGGTCGGCACGGTGGGAGCGGTCAGAGCACCCTGTCCCGCCCCGGTCCGGGACCGGGTGGGCAGCCCCGACGTGGACGGCGACGGTGCGGTCCCGGCCCGGACCGGCAGCGCCGGAGTGCTCACCGGATCGCCGTCCGCGGCGGTGTCGCTGCCTGCCGCCGGCGCCCCGGCCGGCGTGCTCTCGGCGGCGGCGACCGGCGGCACCGACCCGGTACCGACCGGGAAGCCGCCGGAGGTGTTCGCGTCCTGGCCGGTCTCCACCAGGTCGAGGGGGATCAGCACGATGGCGGTGGTGCCGCCGTACGCGGACTCCTTGAGCTGCACCTTCACCCCGTGCCGCTCGGTCAGCCGGCTGACCACGTAGAGGCCCAGGCGGGACGCGTTGGCCAGGTTCAGCTCGGAGCGGTCCGCGATGCGGTCGTTGGCGGCGGCCAGGTCCTCCTCGGTCATGCCGAGGCCGCGGTCCTCGATCTCGAGGGCGAAGCCGTTGGCGACCAGCTGGCCCCGCACCTCCACCGAGGTGTGCGGCGGGGAGAAGGCGAGCCCGTTCTCGATCAGCTCGGCCAGCAGGTGGATCACGTCACCGACCGCCCGACCGGCGAGCGAGACGGGCCCCAGCGGCAGCACGTTGACCCGGGTGTAGTCCTCGACCTCAGCGACCGCGCCGCGCACCACGTCCACCATGGGCACGTTGCGTCGCCAGGCACGGCCCGGGGTCGACCCGGAGAGCACGATCAGGTTCTCGGCGTTGCGCCGCATCCGGGTGGCCAGGTGGTCCACCCGGAACAGGTCCTCCAGCTCCTCCGCGTCCTGCTCGCGGCGCTCCATCGCGTCGAGCAGGGTGAGCTGGCGATGGACCAGGGCCTGGGTGCGCCGGGCCAGGCTGAGGAAGACCTCGCGGACGTTGCGGCGCAGCTCGGCCTGCTCGACCGCGGTCCGCACGGCGGTCTCCTGCACCACGTTGAACGCCTTGCCGACCTGGCCGATCTCGTCGTCGCCGAACTCCAGCGGTGGCGCCTCGGTGGCGACGTCGACCTGCTCGCCGTGCCCGAGCCGCTCCACGACGCCGGGCAGCCGCTCGTTGGCCAGCCGGAAGGCGGCCTCGCGCAGTCGTTCGAGCTGCCGGACCAGGGCGCGGGCGGTGGTGATCGAGACGATCACCGAGGCGATGACGGCGATCAGGCCGAGGCCGGCGGCGAGCACCATCCGGACGATCACCCAGATCGCCACCGGGGTGGCCCGGTCGACCAGCGCGTCGCCGCTGGCCAGCACCGTGGCCTCCTGCTCCTGCAGTGCCGGGGCGATGGCGGCCTGCCAGTCGTCGGCCTCGACGGGCAGTGGCGCGTTGGGGCGGCCGTCCCGGACCAGCCGGTCCTCCATCGACCGCAGCCGGACGAAGGACTGCCCGTCGGTCATCCGCACGTAGCGTTCGCGGTCGGCGTCGGGCAGCTCGGCCAGCGCCTCGCCGGCGAGGAACCGTTGCGCGCCGACCAGGTGGGCGAACTGGGCGTACTCCCGGTCGCTGATCCGGCCGGCGGCGGCCACCCCGGCGAAGAGGGCGTCCTCCTGGGACATCAGCTCCCGCACCCGGACCAGCTGGGTGAGCGTGGCGGTGTCCTTGGCGATCTGCTCGTCGTCCAGTTTGCCGAGGGAGGCGTACACCCGGAACAGCGAGTCGAGCACCCCGGTGTACGAGTCGACGGCGCCGGCCCGGTCGACGGCGCGGGTGGCCACTGCGTCCCGCACCGCGCCCAGGGCGTCCAGCCGGGTGACCACCTCGTCGATCCGCTCCACCAGCTCGTCGCTGGAGGCGAGCCGGGCCCGCGAGCTGCGGGCCGACTCGGCGAAGTCGGCGGCCCGCTCCTCGCTGCGCCGGCGCTGCTCGCGCAGCTGCTCCGCCTGCTCCTGGCTCGGGCGGCCGAGGTAGGCCGCCGACATCCGGCGTTCCCGCTGGAGTTCGGTGAGCAGCGACTCACTCGGCTCGGCGACCTGCGCGTCGAGCGTCTGCACGCCGAGCACGTTGAGACCGTCGCGCAGGGTCACCCAGGCCGCGAAAGCCCAGAGCGCGGCCAGCGAGACCAGCAGGGCCACAACCTTGGTGCGCAGACTTGCACTGCGGGAACCCATCACACCCGTCCCTCGCCGGTCCTGATTCACGTTTCGGATCGGCCGAATAGCGCGACCCCGGCCCCGGCGCACGCTAGCAGTGTCCGGAAGTTCACTCAAGCAGTGCAGACCAGGGGTCTGTCGGGGTATGGGCGCCATCGCGCAGTCGGTCGCCCGCCGCCTTGCGCGCGGCGATCACGGCCGCCCGTACGATCTGTCCAGGATGGTACAGGTCCTTGTCGTGCCACAGTGGAGGGCGGTCGCCTTCATCGTCCATAACGGACAGTCGGCCGGCCGCTGCCGCCACGGCCGCGTCGAGCGAGGGCGAGGGCCGCCCCGCCAGGACCGCGAGCAGGCCGTACGCGGTCTCCTCCGCCGTGCCGGCCCATCGCCCCCAGGAGCCGTCCGGCTGCTGACTGCCGAGCACCCAGCCGACCGCCCGCTCCACCGCCGGCCGGGCCGACGGACCGCCGTGGTCGCGCAGGGCGAGCACCGCGCAGCAGGTGGCGTAGTAGGGCGAGGCGTGCCAGCGGTCGGACCACCGGCCGTCGGCCTCCTGCCGGTCGAGCAGCCAGCCGGTGAGCCGGCGCACCACCCCCGCCGCCCGGGGGCCACCGTCGCCGAGTTGCCGGCCCAGCGCCTCCAGCACGTGCGCGTTGGTGGTCACCGACGCGCCGTTCTCCCCCTGCCAGGTGCAGAAGTGCTCCCCGGTGTCGTACCCGGCCAGGCACGCCGGGTCGGCCGGCTGGCCCAGCCGCGCCAGCGCGTACAGGGTGACCGCGGTGGTGTCGGCGTCGGTGGGCAGGCCCGGCCCGGTGGCGGCGCCGTCCGGGCCGAGCGCGGCCCGCAGCTCGGCGAGGATCCCGGCCGGCACCGACAGGGGTACGCCGACCCGGGCCAGGGTGGCGAGCACCCAGGAGCGTTCGAAGACGGTGATCGGGGTGGCGCAGGGCACCGGGCCCCCGTGGCCGGCGATCGACTGGCCCAGGTAGTCCACGCTGGCTGGTGGGCTCCCGTCGGGGCCGCCGAGCCAGGCGGCGGTGGCGGCCGGGGAGGCGCCGACCGCGCCCGACCCGGTGGGGGTCACCGTGGGCAGCCGCCGCGCCGCCGGGCCGAGCACCTCCAGCGCGTGCAACAGCTTCGGCGGCATCGGACGGCCGGACCGGGCGAGCAGGCGTACCCGGTCGAGGCGCTGCGAGTCCATGCCGGCCGGCAGCGGCGGCGGGCCGGCGGGGCGCCGGTCGGCGAGCGCCGCCGGCGGCTCGGCCAGCCGGTCGCCGATCCGCTCGACCAGCGCCGGGACGATCAGGTCAGCGGCCGGCAGGTCCGGCACGGGATACGTCGCCGGGCCGGCCGCCCGGTCGTACAGCAGGCGCAGCGCCCGGTCCACGGCGTTGCGCACGCCGTCGTGGGACCAGCCGACGGGGGCGTCCCGCTCCAGCGCGGCGAGCAGCCCCTCGACGGCGCTCAGCGTGGGCACCAGGGCGTAGCCCTCCGGCCCGCCCCAGCCGCCGTCCGGACGCTGCCCGGCGAGCAGGAAGCGGATCCGCTCGGCGTGCTGCGGCAGCCAGGGCGCCAGGGAGACCAGCCGGCCGGTCTCGTACGGCGACGCCGACGTACGGCCCGCCGGACGGACGGTCAGCCCGGCGACCAGCTCGCCCGCCGCCATCGCGTACCCGGGATCCTCCGGCGGTGCGGCGTCCCGGGCCAGCGCCTCCGTGCTCACGCCACCCCCCAGAAGTCGGTCGACCGGTAGAAGCCGCTGGTGTAGCCGAGCTGCCGGGTCAGGTAGGCCGCCTCCCGGGGGCAGTCGGCGCGCAGCTCGTCGAGGAGGTCGGTGGCCCGCGCGAGAAGGCCGGTCAGCTCCCGCTCGACCACGGCCCGGTCCTCGACCAGCATGATTGCGTTGAGGTCGCCCCAGCGCAGGTCCCGCTCGTAGGTGGCCAGGTCGTTGACCAGCCGCAGGGCGCGTTGCACCGCGTCGCTGGCGGCGACCAGCCGATCGAGCCGGTCGGGTGCGTCCGGGTCGCCGGTGGAGATCCAGTGCCCCACGTTCACCACCGTGCAGGCCAGGTTGTCGGCGTTGGCCAGGTAGTCGGCGAGCGACGGCAGCGGCAGCCGGCCGTCGCGGCCGGCCGTGCGCCAGTGCCATTCCCGCCGCATCGCCTCCAGCGTCCGGCGCACCGCCTCCCGCCACGCCCCGCCCAGCGTCGCGAAGGCCGGCGCGGCGGCCAGGTCGGCGCGGAACTCGGCGAGGAACCGGCCCAGCGGGTCGTCCACCGTCGCGGGCGCCCCGGCGGCGACCGCGAGCTGCCGGCGCACCAGCTGGTCGACTTCGGCGGCGGAGGTGGCCAGGTGGTCCACCTGCCAGTCCAGCGCGAACCCCCAGAGCACCGCCCGGTTGGTCAAGCGCAGCTCGGCGGCGTCGCACTCGGGGGCGCTGAACGCGATGGCCAGGGCGACGCTGCTGGCCAGGGCCGCGTCGAAGGGCCCGGCGGCGAAGAGGGCCGGATGGGCGGCCAGGCAGCGTTGCAGGTCCCGCTGGCCCTGCGCGGCGAGGGCGCAGATCCGTCCGTGCCCGGCGGCCTCCCGCAGCTCGTCGATCGCCCGTACGTCAGGTGCCACGGTCGTCAGGCCAGGGCCGGTTGTCGGTGCGGGGTGAGCATCAGCGGCACCGGCCCCCCGGCGCGCAGGGACGCGGCGAGCTGCGGTGCCGGCATCCCGGGCTCGCAGAGCCGGTACCGGAACCGGCTGAACAGGGTCGCCAGGATCAGCGTCGCCTCCAGCTGGAACAGGTACTGCCCGATGCACTGGTGGGCGCCGCCGCCGAACGGGAAGTAGGCGTAGCGGTGCGCGCGCCGGGGCGCGTCGGGGGCGAAGCGCTCCGGGTCGAAGACCTCCGGGCGGTCCCAGAACCGGGCCAGCCGCTGGGTGACGTAGGGGCTGAGGGCGATCGTCGCGCCGGCGGAGATCCGGGTGCCGCCGATGACGTCGTCGGCTACCGCCGTCCGCGGGACCAGCCAGCCCGACGGATAGGCGCGGAGCAGCTCGTCCAGCACCATCCGGGTGTAGCGCAGCTCGCCGACCTGCTCCCGGGTGACCACGTCGCCGGGGCCGACCACCCGGTCGATCTCCTCGTAGAGCCGGGCGGCGACGTCGGGCACCTGCTCCAGCAGCGGGAAGAGCCAGGTGAGCACCGTGTACGTGGTCTCGGTGGTGGTGGCGAAGGTGGACACCACGTCGTCGCGGACCCGCCGCTCGTCCAGCTTGTTGCCGTCGGCGTCCCTGGCCCGGGCCAGCGCGGCGAGGATGTCGTCGCCGCCCTCGGGGTTGGCGCGCTCGGCGCGGACCAGCGGGAGCAGGATCTCGTCGATGTTCCGCACGGCCCGACGGAAGGCCCGGTCGCCGGGCATCGGCACGGCGTCCGGCAGGAACGGGGCGAGCAGCCGGAACCGCAGCGCGGTCGCGACGGTGTTCTGCTCGACGACCACCCGCCTGGCGTCGGCAGTGTCGATCTTGGCGCCGAAGAAGACCCGGCTGACGGCCGCGCAGATGATCCGGGAGACCTCGGCGGCCGCGTCGACCGGCGTGCCGTCGCGCGCCGGGCCGGCCAGCTCGGCCACGGCGTCGCTGATCGCCCGGCTCATGTCGGCCACGGCGGCGTCGAGCCGCTTCGGGGTGAAGTGCGGCTGGAGCCGCCGCCGGCTCGCCTCCCACTTCGGACCCTCCGAGAGAATGCCGTCGCCGCCCAGCTTCCGGACCGACCGCCACAGCATGCTGTCGCCGGCCCGGGTGTAGTTCGCGGCGTTGTCCCGCAGCACGTGCTGGACGTGCGCCGGCTCGGTGACCAGGTACGGCCGGATGGTGCCCAGGTTCAGCCGGACGACCTGCCCGGGCGTCGCGTCGGCGAGGCCGACCAGGGTGCCCAGCGGGTCGCGGAGCAGCTTGGGCAACGTGCGACGCAGGGTGGCGACGTGCGGCTTGCGGTGAACCGGGGCGGTCGACTCAGTCATGGCTCACCTGCACGGGCCCTCCTCCGGTGCCGCACCGCCTCGCGCTGCGTGGTGCCGTGGTGATGGCGCGTGACGATTGCGGTGAGCATGTCACTGATGAAAAGGCTTTTCCAGATTTTGCGTCCGGAGAAATTCTCACAGTCAACGAAGGCCGTCCACTGTGCACGGTCCTTACCGGACGTCAGCCCGGCAGATCGCGCAGGTAGCGCCACTCGGCGGCCACCGGCCGGTAACCTAATCCGCGGTTCAGCGTGAGCATCGGCACATTGCCGGCGTCGTTGCTGGTGTACGCGTACCGTAGCCCGGCCGCCCGGGCGCGGCTCAGCGAGCGGTGCTTGACCGCGCGGGCCAGCCCCCGGCCCCGGTGCCCGCGCCGGGTGCCGGTCATCCCCGACCGGTAGCGGGTCCGGCCGTCGGTGAGCGCGAAGCCGAACGCGAGCACCTCCCCGTCCCGGACGGCCACCGTGGTCAGGTCCCGGTCCAGGTCGGGGCGCTCCCAGTAGGCGGTCCGCCAGTCGGCGTAGCTGATCTCGTCCATCGTCACCTCGCCCGGCTCGTCCCGGGAGGCGTCGAGGTCGGCCAGGTAGAGCGGGTGCGGGTCGGGCAGCTCGGCCGCGGCGAGCAGCCGCACCCCGGCCGGCAGCGCCGGGGCCGACGGCAGCTCCGCCTCGGCCAGGTCCAGCAGCAGGAACTCGGCCCGCCGTCCGCGCCGGTAGCCGCGCCGCTCGGCGAAGCCGGTGCTGGCCGGATCGTCGGCCACCTGCGCGTACGCGGCCACCGCCCCCAGCTCGGCGAGCCGCCGCTCGGCGGCGACGAGCAGCGCGGTGCCCGCACCCCCGCCACGCCGCTGCGGGTGCACCGAGAGGTTGGCGAAGCCCAGCCCCGGATCCGCGCTCTCGTGCAGCAGCCCGGTCCGCGCCGCCCCGACCACCGTCCCGGCGCTCTCGGCGACCAGCACGCCGAACCGCTCGACGGCCGGCGCGCCGGTGAGGCGCCAACTCAGCCACTCCTCGGTCATCATCTGGTACGGCGCGGCGGCGGCCAGCACCTCGGCGACCGCCGGCACGTCGGCGGGACGCAGCGGGCGTACGACAGGGGCCATGGTGGGGGAACCTACCCCGACGCGGCGCCGTCCGGGGGGTGCGAATCCGGGCGCGCCGGGGCGCCCTGTGCCAGGCTCAGGGGCATGGACGACACCACCATCCTGAACCGGATCTCGGAACTCGTCGACGAGGAGCACCGGCTGCGCTCCGCGGCGCAGGCCAACGAGTCCGGCACCGACGACGAGGCGCGCGAGCGGCTGCGCGCGTTGGAGGAGTCCCTGGACCAGTGCTGGGACCTGCTGCGCCGCCGCCGGGCGGCCCGACGGGCGCACGGCGACCCGGAAGCCCAGGGCGAGCGCCCGATCCCGGAGGTCGAGCGCTACCTCCAGTAGCGCGGCCCGCCGGGCGGCGACCCCGGCGGACGAGGCGGGTACGCCCCGGACGGCCACCGGACCGTCCGGGGCGTACCCGGATCAGCGGATCCCCGCCTCGCGCAGCAGCAGACCGGTCAGCTCGGCCGGGTCGACCTCGGCCGCCGGCATTCCCCGCGCGGCGAACCAGGCGCCCACCACCTTCACGTCCCGGGCCAGGAACTCCGGCCCTTGCGGATTGGCCACCACGTCGACCACCTGCGGCAGGTCGATCATGACGAGACGCCCCCGGTGCACCAGCAGGTTGTACGGCGACAGGTCGCCGTGGGCGTACCCGGCGCGGGCCAGCACGACCAGCGCGTCCACCATCTGCTCCCACAGCGAGCGCAGCTCGCCCGCCTCGGGGCGCAGCTGGGCCAGCCGGGGCGCCGCCGCGCCCTCGTCGGCGTCGCCGACGAACTCCAGCATCAGCTCGGTGCCGATCAACTGGACCGGGTAGGGCACGGCGATCCGCCCGGAGTCCGCGCCGATCTCCCAGAGCCGGCTGAGGGCGGCGAACTCGGCCGCGGCCCACTGCCCGGCGATCATCTGCCGGCCGAACGCGGTACGCCCGGCCATCGCCCGGTTCTCCCGGGACCGCCGCACCCGGCGCCCCTCCAGGTAGCCGGCATCGCGGTGGAAGAGCCGGTGCTGGGCGTCCCGGTAGCGCTTGACGGCCAGCAGGCAGGACCGGTCGGTGTCCGGCACCGCGCGGCGGACGAGGTGGACGTCCGCCTCCTTGCCGGTCTTGAGCACACCGAGCTCGGTGTCCCGGGCGGCCAGCTCGGTGACCAGCCACTCGGGGTGAGGTTCGGGGCCGTGGACGGCCTCGTCCCAGGAGGACCAGCGGTCCTCGGGCTCGGGCTCGTCGTCGGGCTCGACGAGGGCCGGCTCGACGTGCCGGCCGTGCTTCAGGAAGTGTGGTTCGTCGTCGTCGAAGCGGCTCTTGCCGCGGCCACGGCGCTGCGGCGCCGGGAGGTCGTGTTCGCGCACGGAAGTGGTGATCCCTTGATCGAGGCTGATGGAGGCAGGTGGAACGACCCTGCAAAGACGGCCATGACCGACCTCCTTCTCCTCGACCGGGCTCGACCCGGCTGCGCACCCGCGCGGCCCCATGCTGGCCGACGCCCGATCCGGCGGCAACCGAATTACCGGACCCGGTGGCACCCGTTCAGTGGGGCATCGCCCGGGCGTGACTCTCGGCCAGGCCCACGAGGCGCTGCCGGTCGCCGTCTGGGTCGAACGCGTCGCGATTGAGCGAGACATCCTGGTTGTCCCGTGCGATCGGCCGCCCGAGCGCCGCCACGTCACGGCCGCTGCGCTGGACCATCACGAGCGCGGCGGGGAGGTATCCCACAAGCATCGCCGTGAGGATGGGGTGGTTCGTCGACAGGTACCGCGCGGTCAGCACGTCGACGAACGCCGCGAAGGTGTCCGGGTCGATCTCGTACTCGTCCCGTCCGGTGTCCGGCCCGACGCCTGACGGACATCCGGCGACCGGCACCATCGCTTCGGTCATGCGGGCGAACAGCTGCGCGACGGTGTGGGACGGATTCCACAACACGAGATCGCCGACCTGGAAGTACTGACTCACCGCGCCATGATTCCAGGCCGGACAGGTGCCGTGGCACCTGATCGCGGCCGACCACCGTCCGATGCTTCTCGAACCCGCTCTCAGGCGGCGAGCACCGTGGCGACGGCGGCGATCAGCGAGTCGACGGTGCGGGTCGGGGCGAACCGGTTGTCCGGCCAGGTACGCCCCCGGTGCAGCCAGACGCTGGGCAGGCCGACGGCGGCGGCCCCGCCGATGTCCGCCTCCGGGCTGTCCCCCACCACCCACGCCCCGCGCAGCGGCATCCGGGCCCGCTGGGCGGCGAGCGCGAAGATCCTCGGATTGGGCTTGCTGACCCCGGCCTCCTCCGAGATCACCCAGTCGGCGACGTACCGGTCCAGCCCGGTCCCCCGGATCTTGGCGTCCTGCTGGCGGACCGAGCCGTTGGTGACCACCACCGGCACCCAGCCGGCGTCGTCGGCGATCCGCAGCGCGCAGGCGACCAACGGGTCGAGGCGGGTGTTCGCCACCACCCCGTCGTGCAGCTCCTCGACCAGGTCGATGGAGGGGATGCGCAGCGCGTACCGGTCGCGGATGGCGTCGGCGACGTCCCACCGGTCGGTGAGCCCGTCGGCGTCGATGGAGAGCAGCCAGTCGATGTCGGTGTGAGGCGCGCCGATGCTGTCCAGGAACCGCTCACCCCAGGCGCGGAACGGACCCGCCCGGTCGAGCAGGGTGTTGTCCAGATCGAGCAGGAGCAGCGGCACGCGGGCACCTTACGGGAGAGGGGGTCGCCGTCGACAGGGCCGGGCGGTCGGCGACGTCCGTCAGGCCGGCAGCGCCGTTCGGGGGAGCCCCTGGTCGGCGGGCCGGTCGGCGAGCATCGAGTGGGCCGAGCGGGTGGCCGCCAGCGCGGCCGGGTCCAGGGTGGCGACCAGCACGGCCTCACCGTCGTCGGCGCCGCGCACCAGCGGCCGCCCCTCCGGGTCGTAGACCGCCGCGCCACCGTTGAACCGCCACGGGTCGGCACCCCCGACGGCGTTGGCGAAGACGACGTACATGGTGTTGTCCAGGGCCCGGGCGGCGTAGTAGAGGTCGCGCCGGTGCGCCGACCCGGCGAGGTAGCCGCTCGGGCAGAGGTAGCCGTGCGCGCCGTCGGCCGCGGCGGCCCGGGCGTGCTCCGGGAAGCACCCGTCGTAGCAGATGCCCAGCCCGAGCCGCCAGTCGTCGACCAGCAGGGTGGCGCCCCGCCGGCCGGCGTCGAACAGCTCCCGCTCGCCGCCCCAGAGCTGCTGCTTGTCGTACCCGACCCGGATCGCGCCGGTCGGGTCGGCGACCAGGGCGGAGATGGTCCGGCGGCCGTCCGGGTGGCGGACCGCGGCGCCGACGACCAGGGTGATCCCGTTGTCGCGGGCGGCGGCCCGCAGCGGGTCGAGCCGGGGGTCGTCGACCGCGCCGTCACCGGTCGCGGCCACGTCCGTGCCGGCCGGATCGGCGGCCAGCGTCGGCGGATGGTACGCCGGCAGGAACAGCTCCGGCAGCACAGCGACCCGGGCGCCGGCACCGGCGGCCCGGGCGGCCAGGCCGGCGGCGACCCGCGCGTTGCCGGGCACGTCGCCGGGGACCGGGTCGGCCTGCACGGCGGCGACGGTCAGTGGGGCGGACGGAAGGGGGGCGGAGGCGACCGGGGGCGTCGTCACCCGCCGATCCTAACCGGATCGCCCGCGCCGGCTCGTCCCACCACGCAAGATCCCAAGCCGTACGTACGGTTTGCGTAACGCAGGGTCAGCTGGAACGATCGACCCGTGCCCAGAGTAAGTCAGGACCAGCTCGACGCGCGCCGACAGGAGATCCTCGCCGCGGCGCGGGCCTGTTTCGCCCGGCACGGCTACGAGGGAGCCACCGTGCGCCGGCTGGAGGAGGCCACCGGGCTGTCCCGGGGCGCCATCTTCCACCACTTCCGGGACAAGGACTCGCTCTTCCTCGCCGTGGCCGAGGACGACGCGGCGGCCATGGTGGAGACCGTGGCCCGCAACGGCCTCGTCCAGGTCATGCGGGACCTGCTGGCCCGGGCGATCTCCCCCGACACCACCGGCTGGCTGGGCAGCCAGCTGGAGGTCTCCCGCCGGCTGCGCACCGACCCGGCGTTCGCCCGCCGCTGGGCCGAGCGCTCGGCCGCCATCGCCGAGGCCACCCGGGACCGGCTGGTCCGGCAGCGGGAGGCCGGGGTGCTGCGCGAGGACGTCCCGATCGACGTGCTGGCCCAGTTCCTGGAGCTGGCGTACGACGGCCTGGTGCTGCACCTGGCGATGGGCCGACCGGCCGGCGACCTGGGCCCGGTGCTGGACCTGGTCGAGGAGGCCGTGCGCCGGCGCTGACCGCCGGACGTATCGGCTTGGTAACTCGCCCCGCACGGCGGTCGGCGCGTGGCGGCCCTGCTCCACAATGAGGCCGCGGTCCCCTCGCGTGACAGGAGCAGAGCCATGATGCTGGCGGCCGACACCTGGGGCATTTCCGGCCCGACGTTCCTCCGGTTCTATCTGCTGGCGGCCCTGGTGGTCGTCGTCGGCTCGATCGTCTACCGGTCCCGGATCCTCGCCGGGCAGCCGGCGGCCGGGGCCGGCCAGCTCGGGCCGCAGCAGGTCGCGTACCTCAACGGCGGCGACCAGCTCGCCATCTGGACGGCGCTCGGCGGCCTGCGCGGCTGCGGCGCGGTCGGGGTGGGTCCCGACCGGCGCCTCGCCACCGGCGGTCCCCTGCCCAGCGGCGTCACCCCGCTGGACCAGGCGGTCCACCACGCCGCCCGCAACCACCTGCACACCCGGGAGCTGGCCCGCGACCAGCGGGTGTCCCGCGCCCTCACCGAGCTGCGCGAGGGCCTGCAGCGGCAGGGCCTGGCGCTGCACCCCGAGCAGCGCGCCACGGCCCGGCGCGGCGCGTGGCTGGTGCTCGCCCTGATGGCGCTCGGCGCGGCCCGGATCGCCGCCGGGCTGGCCAACGACCGACCGGTCGGCTTCCTGCTGCTCGCCGTCCTCGCCCTGATCGTCCCGCTGGTGCTGCTCGCCCGGGTGCCGTGGCGGACCCGGGCGGCCGACGCCGCGCTGCGCGAGCTGCGCCGGAGCAACATCCACCTCTCCCCCGCGTCCGCACCCGCCTACGCCACCTACGGCGCGGCCGGGGCGGCCATGGGGGTCGCTCTGTTCGGCACCGCCTCGCTCTGGGCCCTGGACCCGGGCTTCGCCGAGCAGGCGGAGATCCAGCGGCAGGCGTTCAACAGCAGCGGTGGCACCGGCGGCAGCTCCTGCGGTGGTGGCGGCGGCGGCAGCTCCTGCGGTGGCGGCGGCGGCAGCTCCTGCGGTGGCGGCGGCGGCTGCGGCGGCGGCGGTGGGTGCGGCGGATGACCGGACCGAGCGGGGTGGGCATCGGCTGGCGGCCGGAGATCGCCGGGTTCGTCGCCGAGCTGCCCGGGCTGCGCTTCGTCGAGGTGGTGGCCGAGTCGGTCCCGTCGACCGGCCCGCTCCCGCCGGGGCTGGGCGAGCTGCGCGGGCGCGACGTCACGGTCGTACCGCACGGGGTGCGGCTCTCCCTCGGCGGCGCGGAACCGGTCGACCCGGCCCGGGTGGCCCACCTGGCCCGGGTCGCGGAACTCCTCGACGCGCCGCTGGTCAGCGAGCACATCGCGTTCGTCCGGGCCGGCGGCCTGGAGGCCGGCCACCTGCTGCCGCTGCCGCGCACCCGGGAGGCGGTGGCCGCGGTGGTGGCCAACGTCCGGCGGGCGCAGGCGCAGCTGCCGGTGCCGATCGCGCTGGAGCCGATCGCCGCGCTCTTCGACTGGCCCGACGACGAGCTGGACGAGGCGGACTTCCTCACCGAGATCCTGGACGCCACCGGGGCGACGCTGCTGCTCGACGTCGCCAACGTTCACGCCAACGCCCGCAACCGGGGCGGCGACGCGCTCGCCCTGCTCGACCGGCTCCCGCTGGACCGGGTCGCCTACGTGCACGTGGCCGGCGGTGCCGAGCGGGGCGGTTTCTACCACGACACGCACACCGACCCGGTGCCGCCGGAGGTGCTCGACCTGGTCGGCGCGCTCTGCGCCCGCCGCCGGCCCCCGGCGCTGCTGCTGGAACGCGACGGGCACTACCCGCCCGCGCCCGCCCTGCGGGCCGAGCTGGACGCGCTCGCCGCCGCCTCCGGATTCCCGGTGGTCACGTGAGCGACCGGACGGCCCCCGGTCCGCCCGGCGGCGAACTGGCTGCCCGGCAGGCGGCGCTGGTGGCGGCGCTGGTCGCCGGGGCGCCGCTGCCGGCCGGCTTCGCGCCCGGGCCGGTGCGGGCCGCCCGGATCGCCCTGCTCGGCAAGCGGGCCGGCGAGGTGGCCCGGCACTGGCCGCTGCTCGCCGCCGCCCTCGACGACGCCTGGTGGGACACCTTCCGCGAGTGGGCGGCCGACCGCCCCACCAACGGTTCGCTGCGCGACGGCTGGGACCTGGCCCGCACGCTGCGCGAGCGGGGCACGCTGCCCCCGCTCGGCGCGGAGGAGCTGGTCGCCCGCGAGGCGGGCAGCCGCTACGACGGGCACCACCCGCCGCGACCTCGCCGGCTGCCGGCCGTCGCCCGCGCCGGCGGCGCCGTCGCGGTGCAGCTCGCCGGTCGGGTACGCCTGCTGCGCCCCGCCCGGCGCTGACCGCCCACCCGGTGTGGCCGGTAGGCGGGTACGGCAGGATCGGCGGTATGGATCTCGGACTCACCGACCGGGTGTACGTGCTGACCGGCGCCTCCCGCGGCCTGGGCTTCGCCACCGCCGAGTGCCTCGTGGCCGACGGCGCGCGGGTGGTCCTCTCGGCCCGCGCCCCGGAGCGCGTCGCCGAGGCCGTCGAGCGGCTCGGCGGTCCCGGGCACGCCATCGGGCTCACCGCCGACCTGGCCGACCCGGAGACGCCGCAGCGGCTCGTGGTGGCGGCGTGGGAGCACTTCGGCCGGCTGGACGGCGCGCTGGTCTCGGTCGGCGGCCCGCCCCGCGGCACCGCCGCCCAGGCGACCGACGAGCAGTGGCGGCAGTCCTTCGAGACGGTCTTCCTCGGCAGCGTCCGCGCCGCCCGTACGGTGGCCGGCGCGCTCACCGACGGCGGTGCGATCGGGCTGGTGCTCTCCACCTCGGCCCGCGGCCCGGTGCCGGGCCTCGGCATCTCCAACGGCCTGCGCCCCGGCCTGGCCGGGGTGGCCAAGGACATGGCCGACGAGTACGGCCCGCGCGGCGTGCGGGTGCTCGGCCTGCTGCCCGGACGGATCATGACCGACCGCAACCGGGAACTCCTCGCCGCCACCGGGGACGCCGAGGCGGCCCGGGCCGAGGCAGAGGCCGGCATCCCGCTGCGGCGCATCGGTGGCCCGGCGGAGTTCGGCCGGGTCGCCGCGTTCCTGCTCTCCCCCGCCGCGAGCTACGTCACCGGGGTCACCGTGCCGGTCGACGGCGGCGCGCTGCGCGGCCTGTGAGCCCCGCCGACCGCTCCGACGATCCGGCCGGTGCCCGGCCGGGTCGGCCGGCTGCCCGGGCCGGATCCGGGCCACGGGGCTCCCAGTCCGGCCGACGGCCGGGGCCGACGTCCGGTCGGCCGCCCACCGGTGCGCAGCCGGACGAAATGCCAAGGGCCTCCGGTGCGATGCGGGGGGCCTCCGGCGCGGGACGGCCGACGAAGGACGAGCTGGCCGCAGCGGCCGACCGGACCATTCCGGACCTGATCGCGCCCGGGCTGGACGTGCTCTTCGTCGGCATCAACCCCGGGCTCTGGTCGGCGGCCACCGGCTGGCACTTCGCCCGACCCGGCAACCGCTTCTGGCCGGCGCTGCACCGGGGCGGCTTCACCCCGCGCCAGCTGCACCCGAGCGAACAGGCCCAGCTCCCCGGCCTCGGCCTGGGCATCACCAACATGGTGGCCCGGGCCAGCGCCCGCGCCGACGAGCTGACCCCGGCGGAGCTGGTGACCGGGGCGGAGATCCTGACCGGCAAGGTCGCCCACTACCGGCCGGCCTGGGTGGCGGTGGTCGGGGTGACGGCGTACCGGATCGGGTTCGCCCGGCCGAAGGCCGGTTTCGGCCCGCAGCCGGAGACGCTGGCCGGGGCCCGGCTCTGGGTGCTGCCCAACCCGAGCGGCCTGAACGCGCACTTCACCCCGGAGACGCTCGGGGCGGCCTTCGGGGAGCTGCGGGCGGCCACCGCCGGCTAGTTGGCCGCCGCCGGCTAGTTGGACGCCGCCGGCTAGTTGGACGCCGCTGGCGGCAGCGCCTCCTGGGCGACGTACGTGCCCAGCGGCACCGTGGTGATCACCGGCTCGGGCTCCGTCGCCGCGTACGGCGCCGGCGAGTCGGCGACCGCGAACTGGGTGCGGTACAGCTCGGCGTAGAGCCCGCCGACCGCGACCAGCTCCTCGTGCCGGCCCCGCTCCACGATCCGGCCGTCGTCGAGGACCAGGATCTGGTCGGCGTCGCGGACGGTGGAGAGCCGGTGCGCGATGACCAGCGCGGTACGCCCGGTCAGCGCGACCGCCAGCGCCCGCTGCACCGCGGCCTCGCTCTCCGAGTCCAGGTGGGCGGTGGCCTCGTCGAGAATCACGATCGACGGCGCCTTGAGCAGCAGCCGGGCGATGGCGATGCGCTGCTTCTCGCCGCCGGAGAAGCGGTAGCCGCGCTCACCGACCATCGTCTCCAGCCCCTCGGGCAGCGCCCGGACCAGGTCGGCGACCTGCGCGCCGGCCAGCGCCGCCCAGATCTCGTCGTCGGTGGCGTCCGGCTTGGCGTAGCGCAGGTTCTCGGCGATCGTCTCGTGGAACAGGTGCGAGTCCTGCGTGACCACGCCGATCTCGTCGCGCAGCGAGGCGAGGGTGGCGTCGCGGACGTCCACGCCGCCGACCCGCACCTCGCCGTCGGTGACGTCGTAGATCCGGGAGATCAGCATGGACAGCGTCGACTTGCCGGCGCCGGAGGGCCCGACCAGGGCCACCATCTGACCCGGCTCGACGGCGAACGACACGCCCTTGAGCACCGGCTCGTTGACCGTGCGGTCCAGGGTCGCGACCTCCTCCAGCGAGGCCAGCGACACCTCGGCGGCGGCCGGGTAGCGGAACCGCACGTCGCGGAACTCGACCCGCCCGTTGCCGCGCGGCACCGGCACCGCGTCCGGCTTCTCCTCGATGCCGGGGCGCAGGTCCAGCACCTCGAAGACCCGGTCGAAGGAGACCAGCGCGCTCATCACGTCCACCCGGACGTTGGACAGCGCGGTCAGCGGGCCGTAGAGGCGGGTGAGCAGCAGCGCGAGGGTGACCACCGTGCCGGCGCTGACCGCGCCGGTGACCGCGAGCCAGCCGCCGAGCCCGTAGGTCAGCGCCTGGGCCAGCGAGGCGACCAGCAGCATCGCCACGAAGAACGTCCGCGAGTACATGGCCGACTGGATGCCGATGTCGCGGACCCGCTCGGCCCGGCCGGCGAAGCGGCGGGCCTCGATCTCGGGCGAGCCGAAGAGCTTGACCAGCAGCGCCCCGGCCACGCCGAACCGCTCGGTCATCGTCGCGTTCATCTTGGCGTCGAGGTTGTACGACTCCCGGGTGATCTCGGCCAGCCGCTTCCCG